>NZ_BNAU01000004.1 GCF_014653945.1 Amycolatopsis deserti
TCGGGTGCAGATGTCGCAATCCACACCGAACCCGGAGGTCCTCACCCATATCAAGATCATCGTCAGCGTGTCAGCCATCACCAACGTCCCCGAACAACACACCTAGGGCGTGTCCTGTAAGTCATCTGAGCCTGAGGATGATGGCGGCGATGGTGAGTTCGGCTTGGTAGTAGGCGGCGCGTTTGGCGTAGCGGGTGGCCAGGTCGCGGAACTGTTTGTTCCGGTTGAAGCAGCGTTCGACCACGTTGCGCCGTTTGTAGAGGTCCTGATCGAAGGCGGGAGGACGCCCGCCGCGGGAACCTTTCGCCGCGCGGCGGGCGATTTGGTCCTCCCGTTCCGGGCTAGTGAACCGGATCCGCCGGTCCCGCATCGCCTGCCGGGGTGGAGGGGTGCGAATAGGCCTTGTCCGCGATCACCATCTCCGGCCGGCTCCGCGGTCGCCCGGGACCGATCCGGGCTACTCGAAGACCGTCGAGCAGCGGCAGTAGCTGCGGATTGTCGCCGGCCTGACCGCCGGTGAGCTGTACCCGCAGCGGCAGGCCTCGACCGTCGACCATGAGATGGATCTTGCTGTTCAGTCCGCCCCGGGACCGGCCGAGCCCTTCCCCGTCGACCGCGAGCGCCTCGACGGCGGGCGTGCAGCCCCCTGTTTCCGAGCCCCAGCCGCGTGCTGGTGCGCCCGGACCACACTGGAGTCGACGCTGATGACCCAATCGACGTCGCCGACCGCATCGTCTTTGACGATCACCTCGTCCAGGATCTTCTGCCAGGTGCCGTCCGCGGTCCACAACCGCAACCGTTCATGCGCGGTCTTCCACGGGCCGTACCGTTCGGGCAGGTCACGCCAGGGTGCGCCGGTGCACAGCTTCCACAGGATCGCGTTGATCACCTGCCGGTGATCCCGCCACCGCCGTCCCCGGCCCGACACCGGCAACAACGGCTCGACCCGCGCCCACGCCCGATCCGTCAGCTCACCCCGACCCACCCACGAACCAAGATCAAACCAGACAACCCAGCTAGATCAATTACAGGACAAGCCTAGTCCACGGTGCCCCAGCGGCCGGGCGGGAGCACGATGAACCGCGCCTTGCCGATGATGTTGTCCACCGGGACGGGGCCCTGGTCCTCGCAGCGCGAGTCGCATGAGTTGTTGCGGTTGTCGCCCATCACCCAGACGTAACCGGACGGCACGACGACCGGCGGGAAGGAGTCCTGCCACTGGCGCGCCGGGTCCTGCCAGTGGATGTAGGGCTCGTCCAGCGGCCGGCCGTCGACGAGGACCCGGTTCCGGTCGTCGCAGCACTGCACGGTCTGGCCGCCGGTGGCGATGATCCGCTTGACGAAGTCGCGCTCGTCCGGCGGCGCCAGCCCGAACACCGAACCGGCGTCCTGGAAGAAGCGCACCACCGCGTTGCTCGACCGCCCGCTCGGCGCCTCGCTCCCCACCCACGTCTCCGGGCCCTTGAACACCACGACGTCACCCCGTTCCGGGTCGGTGAAGTCGTAGGTGATCTTGTCGACCAGGATCTTGTCGCCGTAGCACCCGGCGCAGCCGTGCAGCGTCGTTTCCATCGACCCCGAAGGAATCGTGTACACCCGCGCGACGAATTGCTGGAACACGAACGCCAGCACCAGCGCGACGACGATCAGAATCGGCAGTTCGACCCAGAACGGGCGCTGTTTCCGGTTCCGCCGCCACCATTTCTTCGGCCGGGCGGTGCTGTCCTGACCTGCGTCCTCCGGGTTCGGCACCGCGCCAGGCTATCGAAACCGGCGCTAATAGGGGTTGACCCGGTCCCGGAACTTCGCGGCCACCTCGTCGGTGTCGGACTTCGGGTAGGAGATCCGCGCCGGGTCACCGTCCGATGTGTACCGGCTGTCCGGGCTCTGCCCGAGCTTGTCCAGCCACACCGCCGAACCGTATTCGGCCTCTTCACCCGTCGATCCCTGGGAACGGATGCGCGGGATGTTGAGCGGGTCGAAGTCGGCGGTGAACGGTGACGCGGACGGGTTCGAGCCGACCAGGAACGCGCCCTGGTAGCGGTAGCCGGTGCCCTGCAACGCCAGCTCCTTCGGCCGCGGGTGGATGCCGAACGGCAGCGCGATCGTGGTCGGGTTCGCCTGCGGCGCGGCCCGGCGGATCAGCGCGTCCAGCTCGCCGATCTCGGCCTGCGCGGTCCGCTCGTCGGCCTCGCGCAGGTTGGCGTGGGTCTTGGTGTGGTTGCCGACGTCGAAGCCGTGGTCCAGCAACCACGGGATGGTCCGGGCGCCGCCGGGGTCGCCGAACGGCTCGGCGTTGACGTAGAACGTGGCGACCGGCCGGAACCGCGGGTGGCTGCGCGCGAAGTCGAGCATGATCGCGACCGCGGTGCCCGGCACCGGGTTGCCGTCCGGGCCGAGCGCGAACTGGCTCGGGTCGCCGTCGTCGAAGGTGAGGACCACCGGGTGCGTGCCGGCCGGGACGTCGATGCGGCCCGCGGTGAAATCGGCGGCCGAGACCGGGACGTAGCCCTCGCGGTCGAGCCGCTCCAGCTCGGCGCGGAAGTCGTCCGGCGTGCGGTCGTAGACCGATTCGGGTTCGGTGACGATCCGGTGGTACATCAGCACCGGCACGCGGCCCAGCTCGTTGGCGCGCACCGTGGCCGGCGCGGCCGGGACCGCCGCCGGGGCCGACGAGCGCAGCGGCGCGAACGCGGCCCACTCCTCGCCGCCGTCGCTCTGCTCGTGCGGGTGACCCTCGACGACCGTGGTGCACGCGGTGATCAGGAACAGGACCGCTACGAGGGAAGCCAGCTTGGGTGTCACGCCTTCCAACGTGCGCCGTCCGTAGCGTGGAGGCAACGGGGTGTAACCCGAAGGGATGGATTCCGGAATGACCCGCTCGATCCGGGGAATGTGCCCGCTGCTCGGCACACCGGCGCGGGAGGGTTACATGGGCAGGCACCGGACACGGTCCCAGAACACGGTTCTGATCCTCGTGGCCATCATCGCCACGGTCGCCATCGCGGCCACCCCCACGGTGGTGCAGTCGCTGCCGTTCGGTCTCGCCATCCAGGGTCTCGGCGACGGGGTCACCACCAACGCGGAGTCGTTGCGGGACATCCGGGTGCTGGCCGCGCGGGACAGCG
The DNA here is from genome assembly GCF_014653945.1 of Amycolatopsis deserti. Lineage (GTDB taxonomy): Bacteria > Actinomycetota > Actinomycetes > Mycobacteriales > Pseudonocardiaceae > Amycolatopsis_E > Amycolatopsis_E deserti. Next base: position 3,129 of record NZ_BNAU01000004.1, read on the forward strand.
ACCTCGACCGGGTCGCGGTCACCCTGGACGACCAGCCGGTGACCACCCAGCGTGACGGCGGCCGGCTGGTCCTGCCGCCGCTGAAGATCGGCGACGGCGAGCACACCCTCGTCGCCCGGCTGCCGAACGAGATCCCGGGTCTGCCGGACGCCGAGGTGTCCCGCACCTTCCACGTCGACAACACCGCGCCGGAGCTGTCCTTCCAGCCGATCGAGATCAGCGATCCACGCAAGCCGGTGACCCTGCGCGGCACGGCGAAGGGCGCGGACAAGGTCACGGTGCAGGGCGAGGAGGTGAAGGTCAACGAGTTCGGCAACTTCACCGCGACCATCCCGACTCCCCCAGCGAAGATCGAGATCGGCGCGCAGGACGCGGCGGGCAACCGCGCGGCCGGCCGGGTGCCGGTGCGGGCGCGGCACCCCGGGATGCGCGGCGTGCACATGACCGCGGTGGCGTGGACGGCGCCGGCGCTGCGCGATCCGGTGCTGCAGATGGCGCGGGACGGCCTGATCGACACCGTCCAGCTGGACATCAAGGACGAAAGCGGCGAGGTCGGCTACGCCTCGCAGGTGCCGCTGGCGAAGGAGATCGGCGCCGCGAAGAACTACTACGACCTGCACGGGGTCGTCGAGCAGCTGCACAAGGAGGGGGTCCGCGTCGTCGGGCGGCTGGTCGCGTTCCGGGATCCGATCCTGGCGCGGGCGTCGTGGGAGTCCGGCGAGCGCGACCGGGTCGTCCAGAACGCCGACGGGCAGCCGTGGGCGGGCGGGTACGGCGAGTACGCGTTCACTAACTTCGCCAACCGCGAGGTGCGGGAGTACAACATCGCGCTGGCGACGGAAGCGGCGCGGGCCGGGTTCGACGACATCCTCTACGACTACGTGCGGCGGCCCGAGGGACCGATCGAGCAGTTGCGGTTCCCCGGCCTGGAGGGCACGCCGGAGGAGGGGATCGTGGACTTCCTCGCCGAGAGCCGCAACGCCGTGCGGGCCGAGGGCGCGTACCTGGGCGCGTCGGTGTTCGGGATCGCGGTCAACCGGCCGACGCAGATCGGGCAGGACATCACCGCCATGGCGCGCAAGGTGGATTACATCTCCCCGATGATCTACCCGTCGCACTGGGGAGCGGGCGAGTACGGCGTCGCCGATCCGGAGTCCCAGCCGATGGAGATCACCCAGCGGTCACTCGCGGCGTTCGCCGAGAAGGCGGCCGGGACGCAGACCGTGATCATCCCGTGGATCCAGGCGTTCAGCATGTCCGTCCACTACGGACGCGACCAGATCCGCGCCCAGCTGGACGGAGCGCGCGCCAACGGGATGGATTCGTTCCTGCTGTGGAACGCGTCGTGCAAGTACGACCCGGCGGACCTCGCGCCGTGACCGGTCAGGGCGGGAGCGGCTCGATCTCGTCCGGCGTGGTGTAGCGGTACCGGTCGCCCACCCGGATCTCGAGGTGCAGGTATCCCTCCTCATCGGACAGTACCGCCTGGACTGTCCCGATCAGACCGTCACGCAGGCGAACCCGGCTACCGGCGGACACCGCGACGCCGGCGACCACCACCTCGTCGGTCTCGGGTGACACCGCGCCGGCGTCCCACCAGGTGTCCTCCGGGATTCCTCGGCGCAAGTACTGGATGCGCTCTTCGCTCTCCGGAACGAGGGTCGGGTGGTCGTACAGCGCGACCGGCGCGGCCAGCACCGCGGCGTCGTTGTCGCCGAGCAGAACCGGCCACAGGCGGTGGCTCCGACACTGCTCGGCGGCCGTCCGGGCCCACGGCGGCGGCTCGGTCAGCGACACGAACCGGCCGGCGTTCACCGCGAGCACCACGTGGACGGCCAGCATCGCGTGCCGCAGCGCCTCCTCGCGCGGCGAGTCCGGCTCGTACCACTCGGTGGTGTTGACGACGTCGGCGCGCAACCGGATTCCGTTGCGGCCGCCCAGGACCTGCGCGCTCAGCCGCAGCTCGCCGGTGACCGACCAGCTGCGGCGGACGAGTTTCCCGGTCTGGCCGAGGATTTCGGTCCGCTCGGCGCCGCCGACGACGAACGGGACGCAGGTGCGCTGGCCGGTCAGCTCGGCGAGCGGCAGCACCGCGTCGATCTCGCGCTCGACCGCCCCGTTCCAGCTCGTGTACTCGGTGCCGTCCACGGTCAGCGACGTCACCGGCTCGTACCCGCCGTCGTCGCGGCGGCGGCACACGACGCACTCCTGGCTCTGCAGGAACCGCAGCCGGACGTGCAGCACGGCGTGCGAGCGGGGTTCGAGCAGGCACTCCACGCGGCAGTCGGCGAAGTCACCGGCCCGCGGGGACGCGAACGCCGGCGGCATCAGCGCGCCGAAGTCCGGCGTCCGCGGGTGGTACAGGACGGCGTCGCCGATCGCCCTGGCGGTGTCGAACGCGGTGGTCATGCGACACGGTAGGACTGTAACGCACGTCACACAAGCATGGTCGCCCGCGGCGGGGACGTAAACGCTGGTCAAACACGGTTCAGAGCCGATCGGACACCGTTCGTGGTTCACCCGATCAGCCCAGTTCCGCGGGCACCGTACGCGGGTACGGCTTTCGGACACCGGGAGGGCGACCGATGCGCACCGAACTGATCGACGCCCTGCTCGAACTGCTGGCGCGCGAATCCGAGGACTTCGACGTGCACCGGTTCGCGCAGGATCTCGCCGAGCGTGCGGCGGTTCTCGTACCGGCCCGCGACGCCGGCGTGGTGTTGTCGTTCCCGGCCGAGCCGAAGGAGATGGTCGCGGGCACCGGAGCCGCGGAGGCGCTCGTGCGGTTCCAGCTCGAACACGGCGGGCCCGTGCGCGAATGCCTCCACAGTGGATCTTCGGGCGGTGGTCCGTGGCCGCGGTTTTCCGCTGCCTGCGCGGAAGCCGGTTACTCCTCAGTAGAAACGTTGCCAATTCAGGTGGATGGAGAGGTTTTCGGCGCGCTGTGCCTGTTCGACGCCGGCGGGAACGCGCACGGGGCGGGGCTTCGGCTGGCGCACGCGGCGGCGCTTCGCCTGGCCCACCAACGGGATCTGCACCAGCTCGGTGTGCGGTTGCGGCACCTGCAGACCGCGTTGGACAGCCGGATCGTCATCGAGCAGGCGAAGGGGATGCTGGCCGAGCGGCACAAGATCGGTGTGGACACTGCGTTCGAGGGTCTGCGGCGGTACGCGCGCGACCACAACCAGCGGGTCGCGGACCTGGCGCGCGCGATCGTCGACGGCCGCGACCCGGTGCGGCCGAACGATTTCTGACGGTTTCCGGGGGACGAAGGGTCGTGTTCCGGAGATTTGCCGGTTAGCATCGGGTTCCGCCGTCGCCAGGAGGCAGGCAGACGGCGGAGACGGAATCCGCTCCGGACCCCGGCGGTACCCGCTGTTGGAATGCTCGATGCGAGGGGAGCACCCGGATGACGACCACGTCCCACGACCACCAGCTGCAGGCGGACGCTTTCGGCGTCGGGGAACGGCTGATGTACCTCGACCGCGACAACGACGGGCCGGACAAGGTGACCGTGCGTGTGGGTGTCGTGTCCGGGAAGTGCCGGACCGGCGAGGAGGGCCTGCTGGTGCCGATGACCGACGAGGACGGCGGGGAGCGGTGGGTCGCCGCCTCGGACGTCCTGGGCAGCGGCTCGAGAGCGGGCAACCGCCACGAGACCGATCGGCCCGCCCGGTGGCGGCACCACCTGTCGCCCGGTGGGCGGCACCACCGGCAGGAGTCTTCGGGGGCGTGAGGTTGGTTCGGGCGGCCGGGCGGTGACGTCGGGCGGCTGGGCGGTGACGCCGGGCGCCCAGGCGGTGACGTCGGGCGGCCGGGCTCGGTTTGGGCGCCCGTTCGAGCGGTGACCCCTGGCGGCCGGGCTTGGGTCGGGTGGTGCCCGTTCGAGCGGTGACTCCGGCGGTTCGGGCGGTGGTTCGGATGCTGTTTAGTGGTGACGGCGGGCGTTCGGGCGCCGACGCTGGGCGCCCGGGCGGTGGGTTCGGGCGGGGGTGTCGAGCGTCCGTTCGGCCTAACCCGGGCAGGGGACTTTGGCGGAGGCAATTTTCGGCGGGTCCGGGCGCGCGGCGCGCTCAGCGAGGCCAACAGGCCCCACGCCTACCCGCCCCACAGCGAGTGCCGTCACCCAGCCAGCCCCGTGCGCTCGAATGTCGCGGGTCCAGCCGACCCCCGGGAGACAAGCGTCGCTCACTCTCCGCGATCGACCGCGAGGTCAACCGGTCACCGAGGAGCAGCCGCGCTCCGCTCGTTATCCACCACGTAGTACCTGCCGACGCCGCAGACGCCGGGCCCACACGCGGGGGCTTCACACCCTGCCGCCTACGGCTGGCGCGGGAACAGTGTGCCCACCCTGTTCGCTACGCCTGGGAATCAACCTTGATCACGGGCGAGCGGGTTGGTGGCCCGGGCTGGGTAGACGTGGGCCTGGTGAGTGGACCACTCAAGCCGCGTTGAACGGCCGTTCACGCGGACCCAGCAGCCGCGATGGGCGAGCGCTCCGCGGCGAGGCCCGCATCGGCTCGCCCCGGGTCGCATGAATGGGCAAGTCGTGAAGCGATGAATGGTCCGTTCACGCCCCGCGGGGCCGGGATAGGCGTTGGGGCCGGTGGTGAGTTGCCCAGGTCGCGCGGATGGGCCAGTCGTGCGTCGATGAACGGACCGTTCATGCACGCGGTGAGCGGGTAAAGGGAGCGGCGGCCGGGAGGTGGGGCACCGGGCGGGTGAGTGGACCAGTCGCGCGGCGATGAATGGGCCGTTCATGCCGACGAGGGGAGCTGGGGCATGGAGTCGGGGGCGCGGTGGGGCGCCAGGGGATGGGTGCGTGGGCCAAGCGTGAAGGGATGAACGGGTCGTTCATCGACGGGCGAGGCGGGAGGGGGTTTAGGCTGGGCGGGCCGGTGGGGAACCGGACCGCCCAGTGTGCTTCCGATTGGCTGGGTCAGTCAGTGGATCAGCGCCCCCGGCGGGAAGTGCCGCCAGGCCGGATCGGCGCCCCAGGAGCGACGGGCCACCAGCCGGGATCAGCGCCGCGGGAGCGACGAGCCGCTAGGCGGGATCGGCGCCCCGGGAGCGAAGAGCCAGCTGGGCGGGGCCAGCACCCAGGGAGCGAACAGCCGCTGTTGCGGGGCCAGCACCCAGGGAGCGAACAGCCGCTGTTGCGGGGCCAGCACCCAGGGAGCGAAGCGCCGCTAGCCGGGATCACCGACCTCGGAGCGACCGGGCCACCAGCCACGAACCGCTGTCAGCAGTTTGATGGCGCCTCCCTTCCGGCGAAACGCTCGGTGATCCACTTGTGGGCGTCCGCGTTGCCGGCGAAGATGCCGCTCAGGTGGTCCGACACGTACGTGCTCCACTGTTCCCGCACGCCCGCCGCGCAATAGTGCTTGTGCAGCGCGTCCGCTTGTGGGGTGTTCACGATCTCGTCCAACGCCGCGTGGTACTGGAACACCGGGACGCGTGGTGGCGCCGCGCCCAGCTTGTTTTCCGCCAGGCGCGCCTGCCACGCCTGCGTCTCCAGCGGGTTCGACGTCGTGTAATCCGAAATTCTCTTGAACGCGTAGTTCGTCAGCAGCTCCACCACACACGCGTTCTGCTTGGCCGCCGCGATCTCCTTCCGGCCCGTCTCATTCAGGTACGAATCCAGCCGCAGCTCGGGATACGCCGCATCCAAACCAGCCGCCGCGAAGGCCAGGAAACCGAAACCCAGGTACCCGTCCAGGCCCTTCGCCACCTCGGTCAACTCCGCCGGCACACCGCCGGCCACCACACCCACCAGATTCATCTCCGGCGCGTACGTCGGCTGCTTCTCCGCCGCCCACAGCGCTCCCCCGCCGCCCTGCGAGTAGCCCTGGAAGATCACCTTCGCCCCAGCGGACAAACCGGCCTGCGAGAAACGCTGCGCGGCCCGCACCGAGTCGATCACCGCGGGGCCCATCGACTGGCCGGTGATGTACGTGGGCACGGTGTTCGGCGAGTAACCCTCGTAATCCGTGACCGCCACGGCGTAACCACTCGACAGCGAGTCGTTGATCGCCGGCTGGTCGTACAGCGTTCCGCGCTCGATGGCCTTCGACGGGGTGCACTTGAACGCCGGCCCCTGCGTCCCCACGGCGAAACCGACGATCGGCGCCTTCGACCGGTCCACCCCCTTCGGCACCAGCACCGTCCCGGTCACGGCGTTCCGCTCCCCCAACGCGTTCGTCGACAGGTACATGACCTCCCACGCGTCCGCGTTCGCCGCGTTCATCAGCGGCACCGTCGGCCGCCAGCGGATCACGTCACCCGGACTGCCCGCCGGAAGCGGTGACGGCGGGGTGTAGAACGAATCGTCGAACGGACCCGGCAACACCGGGCTCGCGGCGACCGCGGACGGCGGCGAAAACGCCACCGCCCCGCCCGCGAACAACATCAAACCCACCAGCGCGGCCAGCAGCCGACGCCGGAATTCACGGTTCTTCACACGTTTCTCCTTTACAGACCAAGAGCCGGAGCGAGCACCGGCCACGAGTTGTGCAGTGCCCGTTCCCAATACGGCCAGCTGTGCGTGCCCGCGCCGTAGTAGTCCACAGTGGCCGGAACGCCCATCAGCTTCAGCTTGTCGGTGAAGCTGCGGGACGTGAGCAGCGCCGCCGGTTCGAGCGGATCCCACTGCCCCGGCTGATCCAGCGGGCCGGTCCGGCCATCGCCGCACGAGATGTAGAGCGCGGTACCGCGCAGGTCGTCGATGTGGTTGTACGGATTGCGCGACCACCAGATCGGCCAGCTCGCCTTCTCGTCACCCCACAGGTCGAAGAAGTTGTAGTGCCCGGCCCGGACCAGGATGCCCTGGATCACCTCGGGTGTACCGGGGAACAACGTGTTCGGAATTCCGCTGTAGGAAGCCGCCGCGCCGAACATTCCCTTGTGGAGGAACGCGTACGCCAGCGCGCCATAACCACCGATCGAAACCCCGGCCACCGCTCGCCGAGTGCCGCCGCGATACCCGCGTTCGACGATCTGCCGAACCTCTTCCGTGTGAAACTTGTCCCAGTCCGGTGTGGACTTCAGCCCGAAGTTCCACCACTTCGTGTACATGCCGGCCTCGCCGTCGGAGGGCATGACGACGATCGCGTCCTTGTCCGCGATGAACGCCTTCACGTCGGTGAACCGGTCCCACGACTGGTAGTCCGCCGGCTCGCAGCACCCGTGCAGCAGCCACAGCGTGGGCCAGGTCCGCGCGGGCTCGGCGCGCCACCTCGCGGGCACGATCAACCGCACCATGCCGGTCTTGCCCAGCGCGGGCGAGTCGATCTCCAGGTCGACCGTCCGGTCGTCGATCCAGGTTTCGGTGACCACTTTCGCTCCGTCGTCGGCGCTGACGGCCGACACCGGCGCGGCCACCGCGGTACCGGTGACCATGGCGACGACGGGCAACACCAGCAAGACCCAGCGGCGTCGGTGGCGCCCGGCCCGATCGGTTCTCATCGGTTCTCCTCAGGTGTTTCTCACAGCGGGATGTTGCCGTGCTTCTTCGCCGGCAACGTCTGCCGTTTCGTGCGCAGGGTGCGCAACGCGCGAGCCACCTGCAGCCGGGTCTGCGACGGCGGCACCACCATGTCCACGTATCCGCGCTCGGCCGCCAGGTACGGGCTCGCGTGGTGCTTGCGGTACTCCTCGGTCAGCCGCCGCACAGCAACGGCACTATCCTCAGTGGACAGTCGGGCCAGCTCGTGCCGGTGCAGCACGCCGACCGCTCCTTCCGCGCCCATCACCGCGATCTCCGCGGTCGGCCAGGCGAGGTTGACGTCCGCACCCAGGTGCTTGGACCCCATCACCGCGTACCCGCCGCCGTACGCCTTGCGCGTCACCACGGTCACCTTCGGCACGGTCGCCTCGGAATAGGCGTAGATCAGCTTCGCGCCGCGGCGGATGATGCCCTGCCGCTCCTGCTCGGTGCCCGGCAGGTACCCGGGCACGTCGGCCAGCGTGAGGATCGGGATGCCGAACGCGTCGCAGAACCGCACGAACCGGGCGGCCTTTTCGGACGCGTCGATGTCGATCACCCCGGCCTGCCGCAGCGGCTGGTTGGCGACGATCCCGACCGAGCGCCCCTCGATCCGGCCGAACGCGCAGATCATGTTGGGCGCGAACGCGCCGTGGATCTCGGTGAACTCGCCGTCGTCGACCAGCCGCCGGATCACCTCGGTCATGTCGTAGGCCTGGTTGAGCGAGTCCGGGATCAGCCGGTCAAGCTCGAGGTCGCCCGGGGTGATCTCGCGGGACGTCTCGTCCGCGTACTCCGGCGGCACGTCCAGGTTGTTGAGCGGCAGGTACCCGAGCAGGGTCTGCACCCAGTCGATCGCGTCGCGCTCGTCAGCCGCCCGGTGGTGCGCGTTGCCGGAGATCTCGCTGTTCACCGCCGCGCCGCCGAGCTGCTGCGCGGTCACACGCTCACCGGTCACCGCGTGCACGACGTCCGGCCCGGTCACGAACATGTGCGAGGTGTCCTCGACCATGACGGTGAAGTCGGTGATCGCCGGCGAGTACACCGCACCGCCCGCGCACGGCCCCATGATCATCGAGATCTGCGGGATCACCCCGGACGCGTGGGCGTTGCGCCGCCCCAGCTCGGCGTAGTAGGCCAGCGACACCACACCCTCCTGGATGCGCGCGCCGCCGGAGTCGTTGATGCCGATGACCGGGCAGCCGATCGACATCGCCAGGTCCATCACCTTGAGGACCTTCTCGCCGAAGACCTCGCCCATGCTACCGCCGAACACGCTGAAGTCCTGCGAGAACAGGCACACCTGCCGACCGTCCACAGTGGCGTGCCCGGTCACCACGCCGTCGCCGTAGGGCCGGTTGCCGTCCATGCCGAACTCGGTGCAGCGGTGCCGCGCGAACTGGTCCAGCTCCACGAAGGACCCGTCGTCGACGAGCAGGTCGATGCGCTCGCGAGCGGTCAGCTTGCCCTTGGCGTGCTGCCGGTCGATCGCGCGCTTCTCCGCGATGCGCACGGCCTCGTCCTGACGGGCGGCCAGATCGGCGATCCGGTAGGCCGTCGTCGGGGCGAACGGGATGTCCACTGCGGACCTCACCTCTTCCCGGTCATCCGGTCGCCGAGCGCCGCCGCGATGACGGACACGTGCGGCGGATCGATCATCGAGACGTGGTCGCCGGGCACCGGCACGATCTCCAGGGCCGGGCAGAACTCGTCCCAGCCCAGCGACTCGTCCTCGCGCAGGTAGCGCGGGTCGAGCGCGGTCGTCAACGGGTGCGGCTCCCGCGCGCGGAACAGCACCACCGGACCGTCGTACCGCCGGGGCGTGTACCGCTCTGCCACCCGGGCATCCACATAGGACGTGTACTGGTGGTGCAGCACGCCCTCCCCCAGCCCGGGCACCTTCTCCGCCAGCTGCCGCATGACCAGCCTGATCTGCTCGTCCTCGCCGAGCCGGGCCAGGTCGTCGCGCGGGATGTCCAGGGTGACGCCGTAGGTTCGCGAGATGTGCGTGGCGAACCGGTCGAACCGGTCCAGCAGCTCCTCGGCGGGCGTCTCGGCCGGCAGCGGCAGGATGGTGTCGATCAGGAACACCAGCTCGACCGGTTCGTCCAGCTGCCGCGCACACTCGTAGGCAAGGCAGCCGCCGAACGACCACCCGCCGAGCCGGTACGGCCCGTGCGGCTGGATCTCCCGGATCATCTCCAGGTACCGGGCAGCCTTGGCCTCGACGGTGTCCACATCGTCCAGACGCTCGAAGCCGTAGACCGGGAACTCGCCGGGCAGGTCGCGCACCAGTCGCGTGTAGACGCTCGCCGGACCGCCCGCGGGGTGGAACAGGAACACCGGCCGCCCGCTTCCGGCACGCAGGCAGCGCACCGGTCCCGTACCCTCGATCTCCGCACGAAGCAGGTCGGCCATCGCGGCGATCGTCGGCCGGTCGAACAGGTTGTCCGGGAGGTCCGGGAGTTCCGCCGCCATCGCCGCGCGCAACTGCTCCGGATCACCGGGGAAGTCCTCGTGCACACCCGAGAAGCGGCCGAGCACGTCGTGCCAGTGCCGGGCGACCCACCGCTCGGCGGGATCCCGCGGCCCGATGACCACCTCGGCGACCGGGGCGGGGCCGGTGGAGAACCCGGCCTGCTCGGCGAGGTGGGCCGCCAGTTCGGCGAGGCTCGCGCCGCGCAGCAGCATCGGCACCGGTAGCGGTAGGCCGAAGTCGCGCTCGACCGCGCCGCGGGCCCGCATCGCGAGCAGCGAGTCCACGCCGAGCTGGGTGAGCGGGACGTGCCGGTCGACCTGCTCCGGTGCGAACCCCATCAGCCCGGCGACCAGCGACGTGAGGTGGTCGGCGATGGCCGCGTGCCCGGTCGCCGGTTCCAGCGCGTCCAGGCCGGGCCAGGCCGGGGCCGCCGTGCGCCGCGGCACGAGCAGGTCGAAGAACGGCCGGTCGGCCAGGCGCGGGAACAGCTCCAGCACCGCCTCCGCGTCGAGCCGGGCCACGCCGGTCGCCACGCGGTCGCGGGTCAGCACGGCCTCCAGCGCTTCCAGCGCCTCGGCGGTGCCGAGCGGTTCGAGCACCGGGTTCGTGGTGCCGACCGCGGCGCCCGCCTCGCCCCACGCGCCCCAGTTGATCGTCTCGGCCGGCAGGCCCTGCGCGCGGCGCCAGGTGACCAGCGCGTCGGCGTAGGCGTTGGCCGTCGCGTACGCGGTCTGGCCGGGTGAGCCGAACAGCGCGGCCGCCGACGAGTAGACCAGCCACCAGTCCAGGTCGTGGCCGAGCGTGGCCTCGTGCAGCCGCCAGGCGCCCGTCGCCTTCGGCCGCCACGCCGTCGTCAGCTGCTCGGGGGTCAGCGACATCGCCGCACCGTCGGCGAGCACACCCGCCGCGTGCAGGACACCGCGGAGCGGCACTCCCCCGCTGGTCGCGGCCTCGACGAGCCGTTCCGCCACACCGGGTTCGGCGATGTCCCCCGCCACCACGACCGCGCCGCGGACATCGACCTCGCGCGCGGTCCGTCCAGACAGGACGATCCGCGAAGCACCCCGCTCGGCCAGCCAGCGCGCCGCGACCAGACCCAGCCCGCCGAGGCCACCGCTGATCACGTACGCGCCGTCGCGGACCGCCGGCCGCTCGGCGGCCCCGAGCCTCGGCCGGGTCAGCCACCGGGTGTGCCGGACGCCCCGCCGCCACGCGATCTCGTCGTCCGGGCCGTCCGCGCGCAGCTCGTCCGGCAGCCGGTCCAGCGACTCCGGGTCGACGTCGACCAGGCTCGCGTGCAGCTCGGGGTGCTCGAACGCGAGCACCCGGACCAGCGCCCGCAGGCACGCCAGGTCCGGACGCCCTGGCTCATCGGGATCGACCGCGGCCGCCGAGCCGGTCACCAGCCACAGCCGGGCGGGTGACTCGGCCAGCTCGGCGACCACCCGCGTGACCTCGTGCACGAGCGCCGGACCGTCCGCATCCCGCGCGAACCACACCACGCCGTCCGGGCGGGTCGCCAGCGCCGCGCGCAGCGCTTCCCGGTCGCCGGGCGGAACCACGACCACCCGGTCGTCGCCGAACCGCAGGCCCGGGTCGCCGTGGTGCAGCAGCACCCAGGTCCGGTCCTCCTCGGCCGCACCGGGCAAGTCGGTCCGCGCCCAGCTGGCCTCGAACAGCTTGGCGGACAACGGAACCGGCAGCGCGGCCCGCCGGAACCGGCGGGCGTGCACGTCGCGGAACTCCACCAGCACGCTGCCATCGGCGGCGGCGAGCTGAACCGTGCCGCGCAGGTCGTCGCCGGTCAGCGACTCGACCACCGCGACGGCCCGCACCCCGGACCGCGGATCGCCCGCGACCGTGACCGCCCCGATCGACATCGGCAGGAACAACCCGTCCGCCTCGCGCAGCGCGGGACCGGTCGCCGCGGCCAAGGCGTGCAGGCAGGCGTCAGCCAGCGCCGGGTGCAGCACGTGCCCCGCCGGCTTGGGCATCTCGACGGCCGCCGACGCGCGCCCGGCCACCGCGGTGACGTCGCGCAGCAGCCGGAACGCCGGGCCGTAGCTCATGCCCATCGCGTCCAGCGCCGGGTAGAGGTCGACCGGCGCGCCGTCGACGGCCCCCAGCGGCCGCAACGGCACCGGCTCGCCGACCCGGGCGGTCGCGTGGCACACCCAGTCGCCCGGTTTGGTGTGCACGCTGATCACGCCATCTGCCAGCGAGGTCGTGACCTCCTGCTCCGCGCCCAGCGGCAGGATCTGACGCAGCTCGACGTCGGTGACGCACGGCCCGGCCGCGGCCAGGGCCAGCTCGACGAACCCGGTGGCCGGGAAGATCGGGGTGCCGAAGGCGGCGTGGTCGGCGAGCCAGGGGTGCCGGTCGGTGCCGATTTCGCCGCGCCACACCCGCTGGTTGCTGCCGGGCACCTCGGCGTGCGTGCCCAGGAACGGGTGGCCCGCCGTCCGCGCCGGCCGCTGAGCCCAGAACCGCTCGTGCCGCCACACCGTGCCGGGCAGGTCGGCGACCGGTTGTGCGGGCTCCCGAGTCCGCAACGCCGAAGGATGGCCGAGGACGTGCAGGCGGGCCAGGCTGGTCAGGAACGCGATCCGCTCGTCGGTCTTGCGGCTCGCGGTCGGCAACCCGGTCCCCCCGGCCTGCTCGATCGCCGCCAGGGCCACCGGATGCGGCGCGATCTCGACGAACGTGCCGTGCCCGTCCTCGACCGCCGCGGCCAGTGCCTGGGCGAACCGCACTGGGCGGCGCAGGTTCGCCGCCCAGTAGTCCACATCGAACAGTGGTTTGTCCCGTGGATCGTCCAGCACGCTGGTGTAGCACGGCACCTCCGGACTGCCCGGATCCACCGTGAGCCCGGCGCGGAAGCGGTCCAGGATCGCGTCGACCGCGGGCGAGTGCCCGGCCCCGCTCACCGGCAGCAGCTTCGCGAACCGGCCCTGACCCTCCACATGCGACACCAGCGACGCGACCGCGTCCACGGCACCGGTGACCGTGCACTGCGTCGCCGACGCGTACACCGCGACCTCGACCGCGGGAAACTGCGCGATCTCCGCGGCCGCCGCCTCGACCACGGCCATCGCACCCGCGCCGGCCGCGTCGATCTCGCCGAGCAGCCGGGCACGGGTCGTCATCACCCGCAGCCCGTCCGCGACATCCAGCGCCCCGGCGACCACGGCGGCGGCGACCTCGCCCATCGACTGCCCGAGCACCGCCGCCGGGGTCACGCCGTGCGCCCGCCACAGCCCGGCGAGGGCGACCTGCATCCCGAACAACGCCAGCTGCGTCGCCGCAAGGTCCGGCGGTTCCCCGGCCAGCATCTCGCGCAGCGAGAGCCCGGCCTCGGCGCGGAACACCGCGTCGAGCCGGTCCACCTCGGCCGCGAACGCGGGCTCGGTCGCCAGCAACCGCCGTCCCATGCCGGACCACTGCGAGCCGTAGCCGGAGAACACGAACACGACCCCGTCCAGCCGGCCCTGCCCCGGCTCCACCTCGCGCAGCGCGGCAACCAGCTCCGCACGCGAGGAGGCCACGACGGCGGCACGCACCGGCAGGTCGTCGCGATGGTGGGCCAGCGTCGAGGCCACCGCGCTGAGCGGCACGTCCGACGACTCGACCCACCGGGCCAGCTCCGCGGCCCGGTCCCGCAGCCCGTCGGCCGACCGGTCGGACACGGCGAAGACGTGCGGGCCCTCGATGTCTTCGAACCGCGGGGTGGCGGGCCATTCCTCCAGCACGACGTGCGCGTTGGTGCCGCCGAACCCGAACGCCGACACGCCCGCCCTGGCCACGCCGGAGTAGCGCGGCCACGGGGTCGGCTCGGTGACGACTCGCAGGCCGTCGAAGTCGATGTGCGGGTTCGGGTCGCGGAAGTGCAGGCTCGGCGGCACCCGGCGGCGGGACAGCGCGAGCACGGTCTTGATGAAGCCGGTGATGCCGGCCGCGCCCTCCAGGTGGCCCAAGTTGCTCTTCACCGAGCCGAGGAGCAGCGGCCGGTTCGCGTCCCGCCCCAGCACGCGCTTGAGCGCGCCGGCTTCGATCGGGTCGCCGAGCAGAGTCCCGGTGCCGTGCGCCTCCACGTAGTCCACAACGGACGGATCCAGCGCGGCCGCCGCGTAGGCGTCGCGCAGCAGCGCGGCCTGCGCCTCCGGGTTGGGCGCCGTGATGCCGTTCGACCGGCCGTCGGAGTTGACCGCGCTGCCGCGGATCACCGCCAGCACCCGGTCGCCGTCACGGCGGGCCGCGCGCAGCGGCTTCAGCACGACGACCCCGCAGCCCTCGCCGCGCGCGATCCCGTCCGCGCCCGCGTCGAACGGCTTGCACCGGCCGTCCGCGGCGAGCACCCCGGCCTCGGCGAAGTTCGCCGTGATCCCCGGCGACAGCAGCAGGTTCACGCCGCCGACCAGCGCGGTACCGATCTCGCCGCGCTGCAGGCTCTGCACCGCCTGGTGCACGGCGACCAGCGACGACGAGCACGCGGTGTCGATCGTGAGGCTCGGACCACGCAGGTCGAGCAGGTACGACAACCGGTTCGCGGCGATGCTCGCGGCGGCGCCGGTGCCGGACCACGCGTCGATCGCCGACACGTCGGTCATCGTGAGGTAGCCGTACTCGCTCGCCGACAGCCCGACGAACACGCCCGTCCGCGTGCCTCGCAGCGACGAGGGCGGGATGCCCGCGTGCTCCAGCGCCTCCCAGGCGACTTCGAGCAGCAGCCGTTGCTGCGGGTCCATCGCCTCGGCCTCGCGCGGGGTGATGCCGAAGAAGGCGGCGTCGAAGCCCAGCGCGTCGTCGAGGAACCCGCCCCGGCGGGGCAGCGCGGCCAGCTCGGTGGCGGTCGCGAAAGACTCCCAGCGACCTTCGGGCACCTCGCCGATCCCGTCGCCGCCGAATTCCAGGAGCCGCCAGAACTCCTCCGGGGACGAAATGCCGCCCGGCAACCGGCAGCCGAGGCCGACGACAGCGACCGGCTCACCCGGCTCGGGGGTCCACCGCGCCGGTGACCCCGGTTCCACTTCGGACAGTGCGGCGACCAGGTCCGTGATCGTCGGGTGTTCCCAGACCAGGGTCGCGGGCAGGGACCGGTCGAGGAGCCGCCCCAGGTCACCGGTCAACGTCATCGCGTCGCGCGAGGACAACCCGGTTTCCCGCAGCGGTTTGGCCGGGTCGACCTCGGCAGCGGGGATTCCGAGCATGGTGGACACCCGGTCCACCAGCCAGGCACGCAGGTCGGTCATGCGAGCCGCCGCGCGTCGAGCGAGCCGTCCAGGTAACGCTGCCGGGTCAGGACCCGGCTGATCTTGCCGCTCGACGTTCGAGGCACCTCGCCGGGTTCGGTGAACACCACGTCGCGCAGCCGCAGGCCGTGCACAGCGGAGACTTCGGCCCGCAGCCACGCGGCCACCTCGTCGAAGTCGGCCTCGGCGTCGCGGGCTCGCTCCAACACGACCACGGCGACTTCACCGTCCAGACCGGGCACCGAGAACGCGGCGGCGGAGTGCGGCCGGACCACCGGATGCGCTTCCACGGTCTGCTCGACGTCCTGCGGGTAGTGGTTGCGGCCGTCGACGATGATCAGGTCCTTCATCCGGCCGGTCAGGAACAGCTCGCCGTCGAAGATCACCCCGAGGTCGCCGGTCGCCAGCCAGTCCCCGGACTCGCCCGGCGCCCGACGGCCGAAGGCCGCGTCCGGCCGGTCCCAGTACCCCTGGCCGATGTTCGGGCCGCTGACCCAGATCTCGCCGACCGTGCCGTCCGGCACCGGAACACCGTCCGGATCCACGATCCGGATCCGCTGGCCGACCGGGCGGCCGCAGGACACCAGCGTGGTGGTGGCCCCGCCGGAGGCCGGGCTCGCGGTCCCCGCCGCCAGCCGGTCCCGGTCGAAGGTGACCTGCCGCGACGGCGTTCCGGCGTCGGTCACCGACACCAGCACGGTCGCCTCGGCCAGGCCGTAGGACGCGCGGTGCACCTCCGGCCGCAACCCGCACTCGCCGAAGGCGTCCTGGAACTTCGCGATCGTGGACGGCAGAACCGGTTCGCTGCCGTTGATCAACGACACCACCCGGCTCAGCTCCAGGTAGCTCTTCTCCCGTTCGGACACCCGGGACGCGCTGTAGGCGTAGGCGAAGTTCGGCGCGGCGCTGATCGCACCCGGGCTGGCCGACAGCGCCCGCAGCCAGCGTTCCGGCCGCTCCAGGAACGCCAGCGGGTCCATCAGCACCGAGGTCAGGCCGCCGACCACCGGCGCACCAACGCCGAGGATCAAGCCCATGTCGTGGAACAGCGGCAACCAGCTCACGGTCGACGTGGTGCCGCGCCGCCCGCCGTAGGCCCGCAACGCCTGCTGTGCGTTGGTGACGACGTTGCGGTGCGTCAGCATCACGCCGGCCGGGCTGCGCGTGGACCCCGAGGTGTACTGCAGGTACGCCAGGTCGTCCGGGTCCGGGGCCGGCCACTCCCGCGTGCCCGAGCTCGCGGGAACCGTGTCCACCACCAGGATTTCCGGGTCCGCCACCAGGCCCTTCACGTCGTCGCGCTCGTCGTCGGTGGTCAGCACGAGCGCGGGCGAGCAGTCGTCGAGCACCGTGGCCAGCCGGTCGCCGTGCCCGGGCAGCGACGGCGCGAACAACGGGACGGCGACCAGGCCGGCGCGGATCGCGGCGAGGAAGGCCACCACGTAGTCGACGGACTGGTTCACCAGGACGGCCGCGCGGTCACCCGGCTCGGCCAGCTCGCGGGCGTGCTCGGCCACCGCGCTCACGCGGTCGTCGAGTTCGCGCCAGGTCAGGGAGATCGCGTGCCCGTCGGCGCTGGTGCGGTAGTCCAGGAACGTCACGGCGATCTCGTCGCCCTGCACGCGGGACCAGTATCCGAGCATGGTGGCGAACGAAGAATTCTCTGTCATCGAGTCCCTCGGGGAAATCCGTGCCCGAAAATCCGTGCGCTGGAGGTTATTTTCGGGCTGTTCAACGTGTCAATCGGCCGGTATCGGTTTACTCACCGCGGGACGAGGATCCGGCGGACTTCGTTGTCACGGCGGGAAGAACTTTCCGGGCGGGAGCGCGGAACACCCACAGGGCGAGCACCGCGCCGGCGATTTCCAGGGCGGCCGCGACGAGCAGCCCGGCCGTGTAACCCGTGGCGAGGGCGGGCCCGCCCAGGGCGCCTTCGTCGAGCCGAGCGGCACGCACGGCGGTCAGCACCGCGCCGATCAACGCGACTCCCATCGCGCTGGACAGTTCCCGGGACGCGGTCAGCAGGCCCGATGCCGTGCCCGCGTGCCGTTCTTCGGTGATTTCCAGCGAATACGAGGTCAACGGTGTGGTCAACGCCGAGCCCGCGCCGATCAGGAGCAGCCCGGGGATGCGCGGCGGCACCTCGGGGATGTGGTTGATCGCGGCCACCGCGAGCAGTCCCAGAGCCACCACCAGCAGCCCGGCGCACACGGTCCGATGTGGACCGAGGCGGGCCATGACCCACGGGACCGCCGGGGTCACCGCCATGATCGCGACCGCGACCAGCACCAACGGCAACCCCGCCCCCACCGGGCTCAGGCCGAGCGAGTCCTGGTGCAGCAACGGCGTGAAGAAGAAGATCCCGGACACCCCGAGCCCCCACAACAGTTGCACGGCCAGCGCGCCGGTGAACACCCGCTCCCGCACCAGATCGCGCGGTACGAGCGGGTCCCGCGCCCGGCGTTCGCGAATGGCGAACCACGCGATCAGAGCCAGCCCGCCGAGCAGCGGCGCCGCCTCGGACAGCCGGGCGTCGTCGCCCAGCCCGACCAGCGCGGCCGCGACCAGCACGAGCCCGGCCGTCACCAGCACCATCGCCGCGAGCGCCGGGCGCCGGGCGTCGCGCACCCGGCCGGTACCCGCGGTCGCGGGCAGCAGCACGAGCATGACCAGCACGAACGGCAGGTTGCTGAAGAAGATCCAGCTCCACCCCACGTACTCGGACAGCAGTCCGCCCAGCGTCGGGCCGAGCGCGAGCGCGACCGCCAGGCACGCCGTCCACAGGGTCGCGCCGATGGCCCGCTGCCTGCTGTCCAGGTTGGTGCGCAGCAGGCTGAGCAGCGCGGGCACCAGGAACGCGGCGGCCACGCCCTGCACCACGCGCGCGGCGATCAGCAGCGCACCGGTGGTCGCGAAGCCGCCGGCGGCCGCGCCCAGCCCGAACGCGACGAGCCCGCCGCCCAGCGTCCCCCGCTGCCCCCACCGGTCCACCAGCGTCCCGGCGACCAGCAGCAGGCCCGCGAACGGGAGCATGTAGCCGATGCTGACCCACTGCAGCGTCGCGAGGTCCAGCGAGAGGTCGTGCCCGATCGAGGGCACCCCGGCGGCGACGATGGTGTTGTCCAGGGTCGTCACGAACGCGCCGAGCGCGACGACCAGCAGCGTGCGGCCCGGGTTCACCGCCGCTCACCGCACCGCGTCTTCGTCGTGGAAGTCCTCTTCCAGCTGCTCCGGGCTGTAGTCGAGGTCGATCCGGTCCACCGGCGTGCCGCGCGCCGACTCGATGGCCTTGAGCCGGCGCATCGCGTGGTCGGCGGCGTATTCCATCACCCCGTCCAGCCGCAGGTCGAACGGGTCGCCGTCGAGCTTCTTCGTGGTCCACTCGATCTGCGCGATGGCGTGCGGCAGCAACGCCTGCATCTCGTCCTGCACCACCTGCCAGTTCGCGTCGTCGGCGGCGACGTGGCGGCGGCAGGTGAAGGTGCCCCACGCCATGTGGCGGCGTTCGTCGTCGCCGATGCGGCGGATCAGCTCCTGCATCCCGGGCAGGATCCCGTGCGCCCGGCAGGCCCGGTTCCACACGAAGTAGCCGGTCAGCGCGAGCACGCCCTCGACGACGTGGTTGTAGACCACCGAGGCGCGGACCTGGTTGGCCGGGCTGGGCTCGTGTTTGAGCCGCTCCAGCGCGGTGGGCAACGCGTCGTAGAAGATGGCGCGGTAGCCGGGGTTGTCCTCGACGTGCTCGTGCAGGTTGCCGGTGACCCCGACGGCGTCCAGCCACAGCCGGAAGCCCTGCGTGTGCTTGGCCTCCTCGAAGCAGAACTGGGTCAGGTACATCTCGTCGGCGAACCGGCCCTCGGCGGCCATCGCGGACAGGAACGGCTGGATGTCGTGCGTGACCGCCTCCTCGCCACCGGCGAACTGCGCGCACAGCATGGTCGCGGCGAACCGCTGCGTGTCCGACAGCGCCGCCCAGTCCCGCGCGTCCTGGCCGAAGTCGATGTCGGCGGGGTTCCAGAACTTCGCGTTGCCCTTGGCGAACAGGCGCAGCGGCAGGACGTCCCAGTTCAGGCCGCCCGCCCGCAACGCGGTGAACTCCTCGCGGATGGTGGTGGTCACTCAAGCCCTCCCGGGGTGCACGGGGACGTCGAGCCAGGCCGGATCGGCGGCGGTGGAGGCGAACCCGAGCCGGCCGCCGCCGGAGTTCCAGTCCAGGAACAGCGGGTCCTTGGAGTCGATGACGAGCGCGAGGTGGTGTCCCGCGGCGACGGTGTAGGCGGTGGGGGTGAACACGAAGTCGGCCGGCAGCGGTTGCCCGGGCGTCGCGGTCTTCCAGCTGTAGGGCAGGTAGCTGATCAGGCTGCCCAGGCCGAAGCGGTCGACGTCGTAGACGTAGGCGACCGCGGTGCCGGTGGCCGCGGGCGGGACCACCGTGAGGTGCGCGTGCATCGAGCCGCGGATTTCGACTGGTTGGCCGCTGGACGTCTGGCTCCACACCGCGCCGCTGCCGGGGTCCACTTGGGGCAGGAAGATGTTCGGCGGGTTGCCGGTCATCGCCTCGAGGCTGTAGGTCGCCAGCGGCAGCCCGCCGTCGGCGACCGTGTCCCGGTTGGCCGCTACGCCGCGGGTCCACACGGCCGGCTGGTCCTGCAGGGTGTCCGCGCCCAGGTAGGTCCGACGTGGCTCGCCCAGCACCTCGTCCCAAGTGGACTGGTAAGCCGGTTGCTGCATGCCGGGGCGGGCACGGGTGACGACCGGTGGTTCGCCCGCGATCGAGGTGTCGGTGCCGGCCACGTGGGCGTCGAACCAGCGGTAGACCGAGGTCCAGGTGTCGCTGGGGAGCCCGAGCAGGCCGCCGGATTCGGCGGCGGCGTGGTCGCCGGGCAGGAACTCCGCGCGCTTCGGCCCGGTCAGGCGCTGGTAGAAGGCGGCCATCTGGCCGGGCGGGAACATGGTCTCGCTCCAGGTCTGGATGGCCAGCACCGCGGGCCGGTTCGCGTTGATGCGATCGAGGTAGGTGACCGGTGAGCGGGGCCGGGCCCACGCGATCACCGCGTCGGAGTCGGCATCGGAGATCCGCGGTTGCAGGTAGGTCCGCAGCATCGCGTCGGTTTCCGCGCTGAGGGTGCCGTTCGCCTTGCCGGACAGGTAGAGCACCAGTCCGGCCAGCCCGTGCCGGGTGTCGTTCGTGCTCAGCGAGGCGACCAGGTCCGCCCAGCCGCTGAGCGAGGCCACCGCGCGGATCCGCGAGTCGAACCCGGAGGCGATCAACGCGATCCCGGCGCCGTAGGACACCCCGCCTACGCCGATGCGGGACGGGTCGGCTTCGGTGTTGCGCAGGGCCCAGTCGATCACGGTCGTGACGTCGGTGATGTCGTCCGGCCCGGCGACCTCAACCTCGCCGGTCGATTCGCCGAAACCCCGGGCACCGTAGGAAACCACGACGTAACCACGGTTCGCGAGGTCGCGGGCCGGGATGATGTTCTGCGTCCGGCCGCCACCCCACGCTCCGATGAGGACGGCCAGCGGGTGTGGTCCCGGCGAGGCGGGCTTCATCACCATCGATCCCAGCGCGACTCCGTCGGCGGTGTGGATGTCGAGGAACTCCGTGTCGAATCCCTCGGCCGCGGCGGGTATTCCGGGGAGGACCGCCCCGAGCAACGCGAGAACGACAGCGGTCACGCGGTGTTTCATGCGGCCGACGCTAACGATCAAATGCTTGCCGCTCAACGGATCCGCCCGGCTTTGTCACGTGCGGTAGGAACTGGCGCGGCGGGATGCTCACGCCGGCGCGAGGGCCACCAGTTCGCCGCGCCCAGCCGGACCATGACGGCGGGCACGAGCAGGCAGCGGATCACGACCGCGTCCACCAGCACGGCGACCGTCAGCCCGACGCCGGCCTCGCGAACCACG
Source organism: Amycolatopsis deserti (assembly GCF_014653945.1). GTDB lineage: Bacteria > Actinomycetota > Actinomycetes > Mycobacteriales > Pseudonocardiaceae > Amycolatopsis_E > Amycolatopsis_E deserti. The sequence continues at coordinate 24,253 of NZ_BNAU01000004.1, forward strand.
CGACTGTCCACGAACGCGAACGCCGCGAACACCAGTGCCATGATCAGCGCGGCCGCGGTGATCGTCCGTCCGGTCGAGACGAGTCCCTCGACGATCGCGGTACGCGTGTGACCGGTGCGGCGCCAGTCTTCCTGGATACGCGAGATCAGGAAGACCTCGTAGTCCATCGACAGTCCGAACAGGCCGGCGAACAGGAACACCGGCAGGTACGGCTCGATCGGGCCGCCGAACACCGCCACCACTACGCCCAGCGTCGCGCCCGCGGTGAGCAGGTTCATCACCGCCGCGGTCAGCGGGATCAGCACGCTGCGGAACACCAGAGCCAGCAACAGCACCGAAATCGCCACGACGGCGGCGAGGAAGAGCGGTAACCGGCTGGTCACCGCCGCCGAGAAGTCGGTCTGCACGGCGACCGCGCCGCCGACGTGCCACCCCGGGCCGGTGACCTCGCGCAGCCAGGTCACCAGCTCGGCCGTGGCCGGATCGTCCGGGCCGGTGCGGGGCGTCACGGTGAGGACCGGTCCCTGCGGCGGGCTGACCCCAGCCCTGGTGGCGACGATCTCACGCAGGGCTTGGGTCGCCGCTGCGTCGGCTCGATCGGTGACGAGGACGAGCTGGGCGTTGGCGCCCGGGCCGAAACCCTCGGCGAGCAGCGTGTCGGCGATCTTCGTCGGACTGCCCGGCGGGTCGTGTCCGGCGCCGGGCACCCCCAGCCGCAGCACCAGCGCGGGCGCCGCCAGCACGGCGATGACCAGCACAGCGGCGATCGCGTAGGGCGCGGGACGCCGGGTGACCGAGCGGGCCAGCCCGGCCCAGCCGGGGCCCGGTGCGGAATGTCTGGGCAGCTTGCGCATGCCGGTGAGCCGGAGCAGCGCCGGGAGCAGTGTGAGCGCCGCGAGCATGGTGAGGGCGACCGCCGCGGCCGAGGTGATGGCGATGCCGTCGAGGAACGCCAAGCCGACGGTGAACATGCCGGCCAGCGAGACGCAAACGGTGACACCGGCGAAGACCACGCTGCGGCCGGACGTTTCCGCCGCGCGTTGCAGCGCTTCGGCCGGTGGCATACTTTCGCGCAGGCCCTGCCGGTACCGGGTGAGCACGAACAGCGCGTAGTCCACGCCGACACCGAGCCCGAGCAGCGCGGCGATCTCCGTGCTGATCTTCGGCACGGTCAGCACGTGCGACAGCAACACGACCACGGCCAGCGCCGAGCCGACCGACACCGCGGCGGTCACCACGGGCAGCACCACGCAGGTGAGCGAGCCGAACGTGATCAGCAGGACGATCGCGGCCGCGAGCAGGCCGATGCCGGCGTTGCCGAGGTTGGGCGCGCCGACGGTCATCGCGGCGAGCTGTCCCGAGACGCCGACGGTCAGGTTGTCGGATTGCGCGGCTTCGAGGAGTTCCTGGGCCGGCTCGGGGCCGAGTTGCTCGGCGGGGGCGTCGAAGTTGACGAGGATCACCGCGGTGCGCCGGTCGGCCGACACCAGTTCCGGTGCGGCGTAGGGCGAAACCACCTGCGTGACGCGGTCCACACGGGACAGTCTTCGGAGCAGCGGCTCGATCTGGTCCCGGGCGGTGTCGATCGTGCCCGTCGTGGCGATGACCACGCGTTCGGTGTCGCCCTTGGGCAGCAGCTCGGCGGCGCGCGTGCTGTCCGCGGCCGGCAACGCGACGGTGTCCCGGTACGCGGCGCCGGTGTGCTGCGCGGCGAGCACGAGACCGGCGAGTGCGAGCAGCCACCCGGCGATCACCCAGGGCGCGTGCCGGAAGCACCGCGACGCGAGTCCTGCCATCCACCTCCTCCCAACCTGGCCGGAGCGCCAAGCTAGCAACGGGTTCCGCGCCGGGAACAGGGGTGACGAGGTTTTTCGCTTGGCGGTGACACATTTTCCGCGACGGGTGCGTCCGGCCGTGACAGTCTCGACTAGCGAGCGTTGCGCGGTCCGGGAGGATGTGCGTTGATTCCGGACATGGCGACCAGTCAGGCACGCAGACTGTGGTTCTCGCTGCCCGCCGAGCTCGCCCGGCGGTTCCGCCCGCACGCGGACCGGCTGGCGACGAAGATCCTCGACGAGATCCAGCACGCGGTGCCCGAGTACGCCAAACCGCTGGAGGGGCAGTTCGGCGAGGTGATCGTGCGTGCGATCGAGCAGGCCGTGCTGAGCTGCCTGGACAGCATCGAGGACACGCGGTCCACATCGGACCACTGGGGCCGGATGTTCCACGAGGTCGGCAGGCGCGTCTACCACGACGGCGGGAGCCTGAACTCGTTGCAGGCCGCCTACCGCGCTGGTGGTCAGGCGGCGTGGCGGTACGTGTCGAGCTTCGGCCAGTCGATGCGCTTGCCGGTGCCGATGCTGTGCGTGAGCGCGGAGGCGATCTTCGCCTACGTGGACGAGATTTCGTCGTACTCGGTGGAGGGTTACACGCTGGCCCAGGCGCGGGCGACGGGCACGCTGGAACGTCGGCGGCGCCGGTTGCTGGAGCTGATCCTCGCCACGCCGCCGTCGTCACCGGCGGCCGTGGCGTCGATGGCGAAGGCGGCGCAGTGGGAGGTGCCCGAGTGGGTCACGGTGGTGGCGCTGGAACCGTTGGCGGAGGAGCAGTTCCCGCCCGTCCTCGGCGCGGACGTGTTGGTGGACCTGGAAGGCGCCTCACCGTGCCTTCTCACGCCCGACCCGGCGCGCGACCTGGCGGAGATGCCGCATTGGCGAGCGGCGGTGGGCCCGCGGGTGCGGGTGTCGGACGCCGCGACGTCGCTGCACTGGGCGCGGCGGACGCTGGAGCTGGTGGGAGCGGGTGTCATCCCGGCCGCGCCGGTGGTGCACAGCGCGGACCACCTGACGGCGTTGTGGTTGCTGCAGGACCGGTTCCTGCTGGACGAGCTGTCGGCGCGGGTACTGGCGCCGTTCGGCCCGCTGACGCCGAAGCAGCAGCTCCGGCTGGCCGAGACGCTGCTGGCGTGGGTCAAGTGCAACGGAAACACACTCGACATCGCTCGGCTGCTGGACATCCACCCGCAGACGGTGCGGTACCGGGTGGCCCAGCTCGGGGAGCTGTTCGGGGACCGCCTGGGCGACCCGGAGGAGCGGCTGAAGATGCAGATCACGCTGGAGGCGCACCACCTGCTGGGGACGCGGCCGGAGTAGGTGGTGCGGTCAGGAGAGCTCCGCGAGCACCTCGTCGGCGGTGCGGCGCCCGGACCGGACCGCGCCTTCCATGTAGCCGTTCCACTCGACGGCGTACTCCGCACCGGCCCAGTGGATCCGGCCGACCGGCTCGCGCAGGACATCTCCGTAGCTGGTCCACACGCCGGGCGCGAAGTGGGCGCCGTAGCAGCCGCGGGTGAACTCCTCGGCGCTCCAGTCCTTCTCGACGTAGGAGGTCGGGGCGGCGGCCTCGGGACCCAGGTACCTCTCGAAACAGGCGAGCACGGAACGGCGACGCTCGCCGTCCGGGAGCCGCTGCCAGCGACGCGCCTCGCCGCCTTCGACGAAACCGAGCAACACGCCGACCTCGGCCTCGGGCGGTGACACGTCGAAGGTCACCTTCACCGGCCCCTCGTCGGAGATCGCCTGGCCGTTGAGCCCCCGATCGCGCCAGAACGGCGTCGGGTACGAAGCGAAGACCTTGACCACGGTGCCGGCGGGGAGCTTCTGGGTCAGTTGGTCGCGCCAGGCCGGGAGCACCGGGTCGTAGTGCAGGCGCCCGGCGAGCGTCGGGGGGACGGCGACGATCACGCGCTGGGCGGACAGCGTCTCGCCGGAGCGCGTGGTGACCGTGACGCCCTGGTCGTCCTGGGCGATGGTGGCGACCGGGCAGCCCAGACGCACGTCGACCTTCTCCGCGAGCCGCTCGGAGACGAGCACCGAGCCTCCGACCACGCGGTCGCGCTGCGCGCCCTGGTCGACGGAGATGAGCGTCTCCAGGTCGGCGTTGCTCTTCGTGTAGAACAGCGCGTGGAGCAGCGAAATGTCCTGCGCGTCGGCGGCGAACAGCGCCTCGGCCACCACCCGGAAGTAGGCCCGGCCACTCGCGGTCCGCAGGTTGCGCCGGACCCACGACTCGTAGGTCTGGCCGTCGAGGACGGCTGCCTTCTTGTGCGTCCAGGGCTTCTCGAGGTCGATGCTGCGGGCGAGCCGCTGCCACCGGAGCAGTCCCTGGGCGAGGTCGGCGAGCGCGAACGGGTGCAACTTGGGGGTCGCGCCCTTGTGGCTGGCCAGGCGGGACCGCTTGCCGCCCAGCTGGAGCAGCAGTTCGCCCTCGTCGTTCCACGTCGGGAACGTCTCGAGGCCGAGCTCGTCGACGAGGGCGTACATCTCGTCGTGGCCCTCGCCGAGCCAGGTGCCGCCCAGCTCGATCGGCGCGCCCTCGATCTCCCCGCCCTCGGTGCGGCCGCCCACGCGGTCGCGCGCCTCCAGCACGGTCGCGGTCCGGCCGGCGGCAGCCAGCTTGCGCGCGGCGCTGAGGCCGGCCAGGCCCCCGCCCACCACGATGACGTCGACGTCCGGCATCCAGCTCACCCTCTCGAGGTCGAGTCAGTCGTATGACTGGTTTCATGGAGAGTAGGGCGGCGACGAGCCACCGACAAGGGGTCAGCTGGATTTTTCGCGCCGCACGCCGGCCAGCGACACCCACGTCTCGATCATCACGTCGAGGTCACCGCGCGAGCGGGCGTCGTCGGGGTCGCAGACGTGCTGCAGGATCAGCCCGTCGATCCCGGCCACGATGACCCGGGCGAGCTGGTCGAACGGCACCGCGCAGGTCTCCCCGGCCCGGCCGGCCGCCTGCCGGCACCACTCGGCGACGACGCCGCCGTAGCGCTCGTACTGCCAGCGGGCCAGGCTCTCCTGGCCGGCCGCCCGCAGGGCGTAGGTGGTCAGTTCGTACTGCATGAGCTGAAGGCCGGTGTGGCCGGAGACCAGCCGGGACCAGAAGCCGGCGACCCCCTCGCGGATCGCGTGCGCCAGCCCGTCCTCGAGCTGCGCGGATTCCTCGAGCACCTGGGCGATCTCGTGGACCACGTCCTCGATCACCGCACGCAGCAGCTGTTCCTTGGTGCGGAAGACGTACTGCATCGTGCCCAGCGGCACGCCCGCCTCCGCGGCGACGGCGCGCAGCGAGGTTTTCGCGACACCGTCGCGCGCGAGTGCGCTACGGGCCGCGGCGATCAGTTGCGCACGACGAACGGACGACTCGACATGTGCCACGGCAACCCCTCGGTTCGGTCAGGCGACCGAAATCGTGCCACACCGCCTCGCCGCCCGCTGCGACTACTCCTCGAGCTGCTCGCGGATCAGCTCCCGCTGCCACGGCGTCAGACGGCGCAACTGCAGGTCCAGCACCGCGCGCGCCTGCAGTTCGCTGACGCCGAGCACCCGCTCCACCGCCGCCTGCGCCGACGCCGGATCCGTCGACTCCCACAGGGCGTCCACCAGTTCGCGGCGCCGCTCGTAGACCGCCAGCAGTCCGCGCAGCACCGTGGCGCGGTCCTCCCGCGCCCGGCTCGCCCGGGAGCGGAAGAGCGCCGTGCGCAGGATGGACTTCCCGAACAGCTCCGAGTCCTCCGGCTGGTCCGCCATGACGCGCTGCTCCACCAGGTCGAACCCGGCGAAGATTTCGCGCAGGTCCTCCGCCGAATAGGCCAGGCCGCCGCCGAGGCTGCCTTGCGCGTACACCTCGGAATCGGACAACGCGGACCCGCCGTCGCCGAAGGTGACCAGCCCGAAGTGCCCGCCCGGGGCCAGCGCGCGCCGCAGCATCTCCACGTAGCTCAGCCGCCGGTGCGGCGCCAGGTGGTGGAAGCAGCCGGAGTCGTAGACCAGGTCGTAGCCGCCGCGCAACGACATCTCGAACACGTTCCCGCGATGGAACGTCACCGCAGCGCCCGCCGGCGTGCGCTCCCGCGCCCATGAGATCGCCTCGGCCGACATGTCGACCGCGTCCACGTCGAAGCCCCGCGCGGCCAGCCACCGCGCGTTGCGCCCCGCCCCGCACCCGACGTCCAGCGCCCGCCCCGGCTGGATCAGCCCGCGCTCGACCCAGGACACCAGGTTCTCGTCCGGCTTGTCCACGAGGAACGGCCCACTTCGGTCGGGGGAAACGCCGGGCGCGACCATCCCGTCGAGCAGGCGCAGCACGTCCTCGGCCGAGCGGATCTCGCGGGTCACCGGTCACCCCCAGAGGTCGGCGGGCGCCGGATCGGCCAGACCGTCATGGCCCGCACTCTGTCAGCGGCGCCCCGCTTCGGCAAGGCCGCCACGCCCGCCTCCCCGCCCGCGGTGTCCTGCTCGACCGAACCGGCGCTTACCCCGATGGCCCCGATCACCTCCCGGCCCCGGACCAGCGGGATCCCGCCGCCGAAGATGACCAGGCCGCCGTTGGTCACCGGGCGCGGCCGCCTCCCCCAGCTGGGCCGTCGTCATCTTCAGCAGCGCCGCCGTCCGCGCCTTGCGGATCGCGATGTCGATGCTGCCCAGGATCGCGCCGTCCTGCCGGGCGAACGCGATCAGGTGCCCGCCGTCGTCGACGACGGCCACGTTCATCGGCTGCCCGATCTCCTCGCCTTCGCGCGGGAGCACGACTGGAACTCGTTGATGGCGACTGCTTCGCCGGTGTCCTGTGTGGAGGTTGCGGCGGCCGGGGAGCGGCTGGATCCCGAGACGTACCAGTGGGCTTCGGCGTCGCTGAGCGTGCCGGTGGTGGACCACTGGTGGCAGACGGAAACGGGCTAAGCGATCGCGGCGAATCCGCGCGGCCTGGAGCCGCTGCCGCTGAAGCCGGGTTCGCCGAGCGTGCCGATGCCGGGATACGACGTGCGGATCCTGTCGGAGTCCGGTGCGGAGTTGCCGCGCGGGTCGGAGGGCGCGGTGTGCATCCGGTTGCCGCGATCCGGGAATCCCGAAGGGCCGCCAAGAGCCGCCCCGTCGACGATCGAGGACCCCGCGGTGCTGGACAAGCTGCGCGAGGTGCTGTCAGGGACGTAGGGATTCGCCGGTCGCCGGATCCACGATCGCGGTGATGTCCACGGTCCAGAAGAAGTCGATCTGCCTGTCGATGTCCGGGCTGATGTTGGTCGTGACGTGGGCGTACTCGTCGCCGAGGTCGTACCCCCAGGCGATGTTCCACACGTCCAGCCGCTTCCCGTCCCGCAGCACGACGTGCGTCAGGACGCCGTCGCGCTGCCGGAGCAGCTGGATGATCGCGTCATCCCGCGGCGGCGGCTTCGCGCGGACACCCTTGCCAAGTCGCCGTGCGCGATGCCGGATCCGCTGGGTTGCCCCGGCCTTGGCGAGGTGTTCCAGGAGGTCGATCAGCCCGGCGGTCGGGTAGCCATCATCCAGCCAATCCAGCGCGCGTTCCGGCCAGAACTGGCCACCCCACTCCAGCGCGAGCCTGAGGAGCCGGTCCCAGGGTGGCGGAGTCGGCGCCCCGGCGGTCAGCCGTGCGACGTCGGAGTAGCGCTGTTCGAGGACGGGGAGCAGTTCCCTCGGGTACTGTTCCAGCGGCCGGGAATCCTCCGCGGCGCGGCCGAGGACCCACCGCCCGTCACCAGCGAGGCCGAGGACCAGCCCGTGGTCGCCGACCCGCACCACCGGTTGCCAGCCGCCGCTTCCGTCCACACCGGAAGGGTAACCATCGGCCACCGCCGGGCGCACAGGTACGCACCGGAGGTGCCGGGCCACCGGCCGGCCCATCACGACCGGGTCGCGCGGCGGAGGTCCCTACCGACGACCAGCTGCCCTGGCCGGCGAACCGCTCAGGCCGCGGGTCCGCGGCCGAGGACCTGCACCGACGTCCGGCCCTTCCGGCTCGTCAGCGCGACGTCCACCCACGTGGCGTTGTTGGTGCGGTCGCTTTCCACGAACAGGCCCTGCGCGTCGGCTGTGGCGAGGAGTCTGTAGTGGCCATCGGGGAGGCCGGTGATGTCCACGAACTGGTCCGGCAGCGTCCATGCGTACCGGTCCGCCCAGCCGACCGACAACCCCATCGACACCGACAACCAGTCCCGCTTCCCGCAACCGCTCGCCGGGTACACTTTGGACCGCGGGGCGCCCTGCAGGGACCGCCGGTAGGAATTGGTGTCGTAGAAGCAGAAACCGGCCTTCGCGGACACGCTGACCACGCCGCCGTCCAGCCGCACGAGCTGGTAGGTCTCGAGGTCGCGGATGTGCCAGTGGTCGTGCCCGTCACCGCCGTACACGAGCCCGGCCGGCACCCCCACGTCCGCCCGCGAACCGTCCGCCCGCGGCACCCGCTGCACGACCCGGAACGGCGCGTCCACCGACGCCCGCGCGGCCTCGACCTCGAACGGCCCCCGCCCCACGTTGACGATCGTCGCCGAGAACCGGAGCTGCCGCTGCCCCGACGGGCCCGTCGTGACCTTCACGTCGGTGAGCGGCGCCATGCCGAGGTCCGGGCGCAGCTCTTCGGCCGCGCCGGCGACCCCCGGGGCGAGGATGAGCAGAACGGCCGCCATCGCGAGCGGCCCGATCCGGCGGAGCACGGTTACCTCCGGCAACAGTCAGTGGTCGCCGGAGACTCAACCCCAGCGCTGGGCACCTCGGGAAACCGAGTGCCCCCGACGGGGTTCGAACCCGCACTGAATCGATTTTAAGTCGACTGCCTCTGCCGGTTGGGCTACGGGGGCACCGTCAGCCTAGGCGAACGGCGCCCGCGACCCCAGCACAGGTCAGCACTTCACAGCCGGCCGCGCGGGTCAGGACTTCGAAGCCCGCGCGAACTCTTCCTTCGGGTTGTTGATCTGCCCCAGCGACACGACCTCGCGGCGGAACAGGCCGCCCAGCATCCAGTCCAGCAGGATGCGCACCTTGCGGTTGAACGTCGGCATCGCCTTGAGGTGGTAGCCCCGGTGGAACAGCCAGGCCGGGAAGCCCTTGATCTTGAGGTTCAGCGCGTCGGCCACGCCCTTGTGCAGGCCCAGCCCGGCCACCGCACCCAGGTTCTTGTGGAAGTAGTCCGTCGGCTGACCGCCGCGCAGCACCTTGATGATGTTCTTCGCCAGGTGCCGCGCCTGCCGGACCGCGTGCTGCGCGTTCGGCGGGCAGGTGGCCGTCGGGTCGGACTCGGTGCGCGACAGGTCCGGCACGGCGGCGTTGTCACCGGCGGTCCAGACGTCCGGGTGGCCGACGACCTGCAGCGCGGCGGTCGCCTCGACGCGGCCGCGCTTGTCGATCGGCAGGTCCGAGTTGGCCAGCACCGGGTTGGCCTTCACGCCCGCGGTCCAGATGATCGTGTCGCTGTCGAACTCGGTGCCGTCCGAGAGGACCACGCGGCCGTTCTCGAACGACTTCGCCGCGGTCGACAAGTAGACCTCGATGCCGCGCTTCTCCAGCTGCTCGACCGTCCACACGCCGAGGGTCTCGCGGACCTCGGGCAGGATCCGGCCGGCGGCCTCGACCAGCACCCAGCGGATGTCCTCCGGCTGGATGTTCTCGTAGTACCGCGTCGCGAACCGGGTCATGTCCTCGAGCTCGGCCAGCGCCTCGATGCCCGCGAACCCGCCGCCGACGACGGTGAAGGTGAGCAAGCGCTTGCGCAGCTCCGGATCCAGCGTGCTGGCCGCCTCGTCGAGCTTGGTCAGCACGTGGTTGCGCAGGTAGATGGCCTCACCGATGGTCTTGATGCCGATGCCCTCTTCGGCCAGGCCGGGGATCGGCAGCAGCCGCGGGACGGCGCCGAGCGCGACCACGAGCACGTCGTAGTTCAGCTGCTCGATGTGCCCGTCGGCGGCCTCGACCGTGACGGTCTTGCGCTCGTGCTCGATCTTGTTGACCCGCGCCGTGAGCACGTGGCAACGCTTGAGCACGCGCCGCAGCGGCACCACGACGTGGCGCGGTTCGATGGCCCCAGCCGCCGCTTCCGGCAGGAACGGCTGATAGGTCATGTGCGGCTGAGGGTCGACGATCGTCACGGAGGCTTCGTTGGCGCGGAGCTTCTTCTGGAGTCCCAACGCGGTGTAGAGCCCGACGTAACCGCCACCCAGAATGAGGATCCGAGTCGGTTCCGACTTCGCTGCGGCCATGGGCACATCTTCCCACTCCCACCAGCCGGGCGCTCGTAGACCCTCCCCACCTGTGACCAGGGTCGCGGACCTGCGCGAAACGATTCAGAGCAGCCCGGCCACCGCGGCCGCACGGCCCAGCACGTCGCGCAACATGGCCGGGGTGAGGCGTCCGGTGAAAGTGTTCTGCTGCGAGACGTGAAATGACCCAAAAAGGTGAAGATCCGGGCTTCCCGGCAGGACGATGTGAGCGCCGTGGCCGAACTTGGGCGCCGGTTTCGGCACCGTCCAGGTCTGCGCGAGCACCGGCAGCAGGGCCTGCCAGCCGAACGCGCCGAGCACCACGACCGCGCGGAGTGTCGGAAGTAACAGCTCGAACTCCCCCACCAGCCAGGGACGGCAGTTGTCCCGCTCGGAAGGCAGCGGCTTGTTGGCCGGCGGCGCGCACTTGACCGGCGCGGTGATCCGGACGCCCTTGAGCTCCAGGCCGTCGCCGATGTGGGTCGACGTCGGCTGGGACGCCAGGCCGAGGTCGTGAAGCGCCTGGTAGAGGAAGTCGCCCGAGCGGTCGCCGGTGAACATGCGGCCGGTGCGGTTGGCGCCGTGGGCGGCCGGCGCGAGCCCGACGATGGCCAGCGACGCGTCCGCCGGCCCGAACCCGGGCACCGGCCGTCCCCAGTACGTCCAGTCGGCGAAGGCGGCCCGTTTGGTCGCGGCGACCTCCTCGCGCCAGGCGACCAGGCGCGGGCAGCGGCGGCAACCGGTGACCGCGGTGTCCAGTTCGGCCAGGGTGCGGGGCTTTCGTCGGGTCACGGTGTCAGTGTGCTCCGCTAGGTTGGCGATCATGCCGGAAACCCCCGAAGAGGAGACGAAGACCGAGGCCGCGCCCGAACCGAGCGACGACCTCGTCACCACGCAGCACACTCTCACCGTCAAGCGGCGCAAACTCGCGTACACCGCCCAGACCGGACGAATCGTGCTGCGCAAGGAAGTGCACACCGACGGCAAGTTCGACGGTTACACCGCCAAGGCCGAGGTGTTCCTCACCTCCTACACGCTCGACGGCGCGGAGCCGGGATCGCGGCCGGTGACGTTCGCGTTCAACGGCGGCCCTGGCTCGGCGAGCGTGTGGCTGCACATGGGCGTGCTGGGGCCGCGCCGGGTCGTCTCCGGCGACGTCGACTCGCCCGAGCCGCCGCCGTACCGGGTGGTCGACAACCCGGAGACGCTGCTGGTGCACAGCGACCTGGTGTTCATCGACCCGGTGTCCACCGGTTACTCGCGGCCGAAGAAGGGCGAGAGCGCCAAGGACTTCCACGGGTTCACCGCGGACGTGGAGGCGGTCGCCGAGATCATCCGGCTGTGGACGTCGCGCAACGGCCGGTGGCTGTCGCCGAAGTACCTGGCCGGCGAGTCGTACGGCACACTGCGCGCGGCGGCGCTGGCCGGGCACCTGCAGGAGCGGCACGGGTTCTACCTGAACGGGCTGATGCTCATCAGTTCCGTGCTGGACATGGGCACGATCCGCTTCACCGAGGGCAACGACCAGCCGTACCCGCTGTTCGTGCCGACGTACGCGGCGATCGCGCACTACCACGGCAAGCACGGCAAGCGGAAGCTGGCGGACGTGCTGGCCGAGGCGGAGGAGTTCGCCGCGCGCGAGCTGCCGTGGGCGCTGCAGCGGGGTGCGCGGCTGACGCCGGAGGAGAAGGCCGCGGCGGTGCGGAAGCTGGCGTCGCTGACCGGGCTCGATGAGTCCTATGTGGACCGGGTGAACCTGCGGATCGAGCACGTGCGGTTCTTCACCGAGCTGCTGCGGGAGCGCGGGCTGACCACGGGCCGGATGGACGGCCGCTTCACGACGTGGGAGCCGGACGGCGGACGCGAGCTGATGAGCGACGACGCGTCGGTGTCGCGGATCATCGGGGCGTATTCGGCTGGTTTCAACCACTACGTCCGGTCCGAGCTGGGGTACGAGAACGACCTGCCGTACGAGGTCCTGTCGATGGACGTGGTGCGGAACTGGTCGTACTCGGAGTTCGAGGGGCGCGCGGTGTCGGCGGTGGAGGCGCTCAGCGCGGCGATGCGGGCGAACCCGCACCTGAAGGTGCACGTCGCACTGGGCTACTACGACGGCGCGACGCCCTACTACGCGGCCGAACACGTGCTGGCGCACCTGCAGATCCCGGAGAACCTGCGGGGCAACATCGAGTCGGCCTACTACCCGGCCGGGCACATGATGTACGTGCACGAGCCGTCGCGGCTCCAGCAGGCGAAGGACTTGGCCGACTTCGTGCGGTCGAGCAGCAACCGTTAGACGGGTGATCCGCCGGCCCGGGCGGGGCCGGCGGATCACCGCTATGGCGGTTCTCGTCGCGCGATCAGCTTTCGCAACTCACGCCAGTGAACGTTCTCGAAACGACCGTTCTGGCCGCGCCGATATCCCGTGGGTGAACGTTGATCAACCCGAAGAGGCGGACATGCGGCAGCGCAGCAGGAGAACGTGGCGGTGGGCGACCGCGCCCGGAGCGGTGGTGCTCCTGGCGGCCGTCGGTGCGTGCGGAACCGGAACCTCGCCGACAACGCCGGGTAGGCAGACCGCGAGCAGTTCGGTGGCTCCGGTGAGCGCGCCGAGTTCCGCGGCACGCACCTCGGCGGAGCTGATCACCGTGCCCGACGTGTCCGGGCTGAACCACCAGCAGGCCCAAGACACGATGCAGGCCGCGGGCCTGTACAACCTGCGCGAAGTCGACGGGAAGGGCCTGGGCCGGGTGCTCGTCGTCGACAGCAACTGGGTTCAGGTCGGCCAGGACCCACCCGCGGGCACGAAGGTCACCGCCGACACGGTGATCACCCTGACCGCGATCAAGTACACCGACCGCTGAACAGGGGCAACAATCGTTGAGAATGCTCCGTTCGGAGCAGTGAGCCACCGCCGGACGGGGAATCCGACAGGCATGACGGAGAAGCCGGACCCAGCGGTGCTCGCTTCGATGCGACACCGCCTCCGCGTGGGCTCGACCCTGGTGACGGTCGCTCTGCTCGCAGCGGTGCTGGCCGTCGCCATCGGCTGGGTGAGCATCTCCGCGGCCGCCGCTCCTATCGCGGGTCTCGCTGTCGGAGCCGGCATCGGCTGGTGGCAGTACGCGCAGAGCCGCTCGGCATGAGAAAGGCCGCTCCCACCGCGGGAGCGGCCCCTCCACAACTCAGCGGCGCAGCTCCGCACCTCAGCCGCGCAGGTAGGCGCCTCCTCGCGTCACCGCGGCGTACGCGTCCACCGCGCCGTGGCCGTAGAAGCCGTTGAACGACGGCGTCCCCTGGCAGGTCGCCGTGTACGTGGCGTCGCGGCCCTCGTCCAGGTAGTCCACCGTCGGCGGCACCGGGCACGCCATCTCAGCCGCCGTGCCCTCGATCACCCGCTGCACCGCGTCGGGGCTCATCGTGATCCCGCCGCGGCCCGCCCGGCCGTACTCGGACACGATCAGCGCCGCCACGCCCGTCGCGTGCGGGGTGGCCATCGACGTGCCCTGCAGGAACTGGTAGTACGCGACCCGGCCGTCCTTCGTGACCGCCTTCTGCACGCCCGCGGCCACACCATCCGGCGTCACGTTGCCGTCCGCGTCGATCATGCCCTCCGCGACACCGACGTTGCGCGGGTACGCGGACAGGATCATGTTCTCGTTGGTGCGGTACCAGTCCGTGCCGAACCCGTCGCGGAAGAAGCCGCCCGGCGCGGACACCGAGATCTGCTCCAGACCGTAGTTCGAGTAGTCCGCCTTCGCGCCGGACGGGCCGAACGCGGAGACCCCGATGGTGTGCGGACCCTCGACCGGCAACGACAGGCAGGTCGCGTTGTCGATCGTGCGCGGGTGCGCCGACGACGCCGGGTAGTCCGGGCTCGTCGTGTCCGGCTGCGGCGCGCCCAGGTCGGTGTGCTGGTTGCCCAGCGCCGCGACCTCGGTGACGCCCTTGCGGTAGGCGTAGTTCATCGCCCGCGTCATGGCCTCGGTGATCGTGCGCTGCTCGATCTGCTGCTCGGCCGAGTCGGCCGGGTTCGACGCGCAGTTGTAGAGCCACGGGTCCACGTAGAAGCTCATGTTGACCACGTCGATGCCCGCGTCGCCGGCGTAGGTCAGCGCGTCGACGACCGGCTGGAGGAAGAAGAGCCCGTAGTCCTGGCCAGCGCGCAGGTTCACGATCGTCACGTTCGGGGCGACGCCGGAGATGCCGAACCCGTCCGCGGCCGCGGCGATCGTGCCGGCGACGTGCGTGCCGTGCCCGTTGTCGTCGTGGTCGGCGGGGTCGACGCAGCCGCGGAACTCGCACGGCCCGTCCACGACCGCGCCGGTCGGGTCGGTCGGGATGTCGCGGGTGAAGTTGCGGGACGCGGCGCGGTCGAAGTTGGGGGCGATGTCGGGGTGCGAACCGTCGACACCGGTGTCGATGATGCCGACCTTGACGCGCTTGTCGCCCGGCTGCACGGTGCGCGCCATGTCCGAGCGCACCGACTTCAGGCCCCACAGCTGGTCGTCCAGCGGATCGGTGCCGGTGGCGCCGGTGGTCGCGCCGCTGCTCTTCGGCGCCTGGCGGCCTTCCTTCTCCACGTCGGACCGCTTCGGTGCGACCTTCCCCGTGGGCGCCTGGCCGATCGCGATCGCCTTCGCCGCGCCGTAGACGTCCTCGTCGGCCGACACGCGCTGCACGAAACCGTTCGCCGGGGCGCTCGCGGTGATCAGGCCGACCGCTTCGTTGGTGCGCAACACGGTTCCGCCGGCCTCGCGGATGGCCTGCTCGGCGGCGGCGACGCTCTGTTCACCGGCGGCCAGCACGGTGAACTCCGTGGCCGGCCCGGACAGCGCGGCGGGTTGGGCACTCGCGCTGGGAAGAACGACGGCCCCGCCGATCAGCGGGACCGCGAGCGCCGCGATGAGCAACCTGGTTCGTCTCAAGGAACTCCTCCTCATCCGGGTGAAGAGGAAGTTACCTCCGCGAACGGGCGAACCGGTACGAAAACCCTACCTTCGTCGGGTCCCGAACAGGCCGCGCGTGATCTCCCGGCCGAGCGAACTCGCCGCGGAGCGGACGAACGAGCGGACGGCCGGGTTGTCCATCGCCTGCCGCAGGAACCCGGGTTCGGCCTTCTCCGGTTCCCGCTCGGGTGCCCGCTCGGGTGCCCGCTCCGGCTCAGCCGGTGCGACCCGGGCCGCGAGGCGCTCGTAGGCGGACTCCCGGTCGATCGTCTCCCCGTACTTCGCCCACAGCTGCGAGGCGCCGGCCGCGGCTCGCACCGCCTCCGCCCCGATCGAGCCCATCTTCGACCGCGGCGCGCGCAGCAAGGTCCAGGCCACCGGCGTGGGCACCCCGCGCTCGGACAGCACGGTCACGATCGCTTCGCCGATCCCCAGGCTGGTCAGGGCCTTCTCCAGGTCGTAGGCGTCGGTGACCGGATAGGTCTTGACGGTCCGGCTCAGCGCCTTCTGGTCGTCCGGGGTGAAGGCGCGCAGCGCGTGCTGGATCCGCGCGCCGAGCTGGGACAGCACCGCGTTCGGCACGTCGGTGGGCAGCTGGGTGCAGAAGAACACCCCGATGCCCTTGGAGCGGATCAGCTTCACGGTCTGCTCGATCCGGTCCAGGAACGCACTGGACGCGCCGTCGAAGAGCAGGTGCGCCTCGTCGAAGAAGAACACCAGTTTGGGCGCGTCCAGGTCGCCTTCCTCGGGGAACTCCTCGAACAGCTCCGCGAGCAGCCACATCAGGAACGTGGAGAACAACGCCGGCTTGGACTGCAACTCGTCCAGCTCGAGCAGGTTGAGCACGCCGCGCCCGTCCACCTGCCGGGTCAGGTCCCGCACGTCGAGCTCCGGCTCGCCGAAGAACTCCGCGCCGCCCTGGGCCTCCAGGTTGGACAGCGCGCGCAGGATGACCCCGGCGGTGGCCGGGGCGACCCCGCCGATGCCCTTGAGGTCGTCCTTGCCCTCGTCGCTGGTCAGGTGCGTGATCACCGACCGCAGGTCCTTGAGGTCCAGTAGCGCCAGTCCGCGCTGGTCGGCCCAGTGGAAGATCAGGCCGAGCGTCGACTCCTGCGTCTCGTTGAGACCGAGCACCTTGGACAGCAGGATCGGGCCGAAGCTGGTGATCGTCGCGCGGATCGGCACGCCCTTGCCGCCGGTGCCGAGCGACAGGAACTGGACCGGGAACGCCTCGGGCCGCCAGTCGTCCCCGGTCTGCTCCGACCGTTTCGTGACGCGGTCGCCCGCCGCCCCGGCCCCGGGTTCGGCGAGGCCGGACAGGTCGCCCTTGACGTCGGCGAGCACCACCGGCACCCCCGCCGCGGACAGCTGCTCGGCCAGCAGCTGGAGCGTCTTGGTCTTGCCGGACCCGGTGGCGCCGGCGACCAGCCCGTGGCGGTTGAGCATCGCCAGCGGCAGCCGGACCGCGGCGCCCGGATCGGGCGTGCCGTCGATCATGACGGCGCCGAGTTCGAGGGCCTTGCCGTCGGTCGCGTACCCCGCCGCGATCTCCTGTGCCTTGGTCATGCCGGCCTCCCCGCGTCTGCGCGCGGCCAGCGTAAGCCGGTTCCGGCGAATTCGCAGCTCAGGCCAATCCGCGGTTCAGGCGAGCGAGAGGGCGATCCCGTCGAGGATGTCGTGCTCGCTGACCACCAGTTCGGCCGGTCCGCCGCGGCGGCCGATCTCCTCGGCGAGGATCTGCACGATCAGCCCGCCGCCGCCGATGACGTCGACCCGGCCGGGGTGGATCACCGGGTTCGCGGCGCGCGCCTCGTGGTCGGCCTCCAGCAGCTGGCCGGACACGCGGGTGATGTCGACCGGGGTGAGCCGCGACAGGTGCGTCCGCTCCGAGTCGTACTCGGGCAGGCCCTGGGCCACCGCCGACAGCGTGGTCACCGTGCCCGCGACGCCGATCCACGTCCGGGCCTTCGACACGTCCACCACGTCGAACGCCTCGGCCAGCACGCCGGTCGCGAACTCGCGCGCGGCGACGATCTCGTTGGAGGTGGGCGGGTCCGACTTCAGCGCCCGCTCGGTGATCCGCACGCAGCCGATGTCCACCGACTTGGCCGCGGTGATCGACGCGCGCTTGCCGTCCCAGTCGCCGAGCACCAGCTCGGTCGAGCCGCCGCCGACGTCGACCACCAGGAACGGGCCGTCGTCGGGGTCCTGCTCGCCGACCGCGCCCAGGAACGAGAGCCGGGCCTCCTCGTCGCCGGAGATCACCTCGGCCTCGACGCCCAGCACCTCGCGCGTCATGGCGAAGAACTCGTCGCGGTTGCTCGCGTCGCGGGTCGCGGAGGTGGCGACCATGCGCACCTTCTCCACGCCCTTGCGGCGCGCGGCGATGGTGTAGTCCTTGAGCGCGTCGCGGGTGCGCTCCAGCGCCTCGGGGGCCAGCCGGCCGGTCGCGTCCACACCCTGCCCGAGCCGCACGATCCGCATCTCCCGATGCAGGTCACGCAGGTCGAAGGTGCCGTCGTGACGCTCGGTCAGCTCGGCCACCAGCAGACGGATGGAGTTCGTTCCACAGTCGATCGCGGCAACACGGGGCATGCGCCCACCCTACGGGGTGGGCCGGGTCGTCGATCCCGTGGTCGAGGTCTCCGCCTCCGTCTCCGGCGGCCCGCACGGGGACGGCGTCTCCGAGGCCGGGGGTGTCGTGGTGGTCGTGGTCGAGGTCGGCGACGTGGTGGTCTCGCAGGTCGGCGAGGTTTCCGGTGGTGTCGTGGTCGTCGTGGTGGTGGTTGTGGTGGTGGTCGTCGTCGTGGTGCCGCCGGTGGTCGTGGTCGTGTTCAGGTCGGTGCGCCCGGCCGGTGAGGGCAGCGTGGTGACCGGTGGGGCCGCGAGGATCGACGGCGGCGGCGCCACCGGGGGCGGGGTGGGGACGGCGGTCGCGGAGGGCGCGCCGATCGGCACCTCGCTGTCCGGCAGCAGGGCGACGCCGCTGCGGTAGGCCTCGGCCCAGCGGATCACGGTTTCCACGTAGGCGTCGGAGTTGTTGTAGCGGTAGATGGCGGCGCGCAGCTGGGCCGGGTCGGCGAGGTCCAGACCTCCGGAGCACAGGTAGCGGGCGGTGGCCAGGGTGGCGTCGTAGATGTTGTTCGGGTCGGCGACGCCGTCGTGGTTGCCGTCGGCGGCGTAGAAGTTCCAGGTGGTCGGGATGAACTGGGTGGGGCCGACCGCGCGGTCCCACACCGTGTCGCGGTCCCAGCGGCCGCCGTCGCTGTCCGGGATCGCGGCCACCGGGCCGACGCCGTTGAGCTGCGGGCCGAGGATCGGCTCGCGGGTGGTGCCGTTCGCGTCGACGTACCCGCCGCGCGCGTGGTTGGACTCGATGCGGCCGATGCTCGCGATCAGGGCCCAGTCGATGTGGCACTCCGGGCGTTCTCGGGTCATCAGGTCGGCCGCGTTGCGGTAGGCCTTGAGGGCGGTGCCGGGGATGCCGAGGGGGCCGGTGGGGAGGTCCTCGGGCGGCACCGGTTCCGGCGGTTTGGGCAGTTCGCCGTTGACGCTGACGCGCAGGATCTCCGGCGGTGACCCCTGGACCGGACCGACCGCGCGGCTCTGGTCGACCGGCGTGGTGGTCGACCAGGTTTCGGTGCCCCCGCTTGCCAGGCCGGCCGGGATGACGGCGAGGACGCCCCCCATCGCGGCGAGGGTGGTCTTGTGGGCGAGGCCGATTCTTCGCGCCTTGCGGCGGGCGGCCCTCACACGAGTCCGGCGCACATTCTCTTCCCTCCCCGAGCAGACGACACATCCGATGCTGAACCGCGGGATGTGAAGTCCGTGTTACCGAAAGGTGCATCGCGTAGAGGGGGCGGAAGTGTTAGCCGGAAGTTCCGCAGTAGGTGGGGTTTTTTATCGGCCGGGTGCGGGTTTTGGTTGGTACGAACGGACCATTGGTGCGGGTGCGAGTGGGAATCTCGTGGAGCCTCGGTCTGCCGGTGGTGTGCCGTTGAACGGTCCTTTCAAGTGGTGCGGTGGTTGGGCCGTTCGGCGGTGTGCGAGCCGGCCGGTCGCGCGGGTGCGAATGGTCAGGTCACGCGGGTGCGAGTGGCCGGGTCGCGCGGGTGCGAGCGGTGCACCCGCGAGCGTGCAAGTGGTCAACTCGCGCCGGTGCGAGTGGTCCATCCGCGAGCGGCCAGTTCACGCGGGCGCGAACGGTCAGCTCACGCAGGCGCGGGCGGTCAGGTCGCGCGGGTGCGAGCGGTCAGGTCGCGCAGGCGCGAGTGATCAACTCGCGCAGGTGCGAATGGTCAGGTCACGCAGGCGCGAGCGGTCACCTCGCGCGGGTGCGAGCGGTCCACCCGCGAGCATGCGAATGGTCAACTCGCGCCGGTGCGAGTGGTCCATCCGCGAGCGGCCAGTTCACGCGGGCGCGAACGGTCAGGTCATGCGAGTGCGAGCGGTCCATCCGCGCGCGGAACCACTCCCGCGGGCGCGAGTGGTCACCTCGTGCGGGCGCGAGTGGTCACCTCGTGCAGACACGAGCGGTCCATCCGCGCGCTACCCCTCCGCAGCGTCGGCCGCGCAGTCGCCGCTGGGCCAGTCCTCCTTGAGCAGCTCCAGCGTCTCGTCGCCGAAGGGGTTCACTCCTGGGCCCATCGCTAGGCTGTGCGCGAGGTGCACGTGCAGGCACTTGACCCGCCCCGGCATGCCGCCCGCCGTGACCTCGTGCCCCAGCGGCTCCAGCGCGTCCCGCTGGGCGAGGTACGACTCGTGCGCCCGGCGGTAGGCCGCGGCGAGCTCCTCGTCCACCGCGAGCCGGTCGGTCATCTCCTTCATGATCCCGGACGCCTCGAGCCGCCCGACCAGCGACGTCAGCCGAGGGCACGTCAAGTAGTACAGCGTCGGGAACGGGGTGCCGTTCTCCAGCCGCGGGTTGGTCTGCACGACGGACGGGTGCCCGCTCGGGCAGCGCGCCGCGACCGCCCGCAGCGCACGCGCGGGCCGTCCGAGCTGCTCGGAGATGATGATCCGGTCGGCCTCGGTGACCGGTTCGAACGAGGGCAGGTCCGTCTTGCTCACGAACCCATTGTCGCAGCCACCGACCGCTCACCGCCGACGGTGCTCCACAACCGCGGACACCACGCGCCGTCACCGGAGGCCACCGGGTCCAGCCCCACCAGCTTCCGCGTCCCGGGCGCGACCTCCCGCAACCACCGCCGGCTCAACCGCCGACGGTGCTCCACAACTGCTGGTACCACGCACCGTCGCCGGAGGACACCGGGTCCGGTCGCGCCTCCTCCGCCGCCTTGGGCGCGTCCTCGGGCAGCTGCACCATGTACGGCGTCTCCCCCGGCATCACGTACCGCAGCCGCCGCCGTGCCTCCGCCTCCACCTGCGCCGGGTCGGACACCGCGGCCTTGCGCTGCTCCAGCAGCGCGACGTCGTGCTGCAGCTGCGCCTGCCGCTGCTCCTGTTCGGTCACCTCGGCGCGCTGCGCGAGGTACGTGCGCAACGGCACGGCGACCGTGAACGCCAGCGCGCACACCACGATCGCGAGCACCGCGGCCCGCCGCGTCGTGGACATCCCCAGCACGCGCGCCGCGCCGGCACCGGGCTTCCCCTGGCTCCGGCGCAGGCGCGCCTTCCCGGCGGCGACCCGCCGGGCCAGCTGCGGACGGCGCGCGGGCGCACCCTCCGCACGCCGGGCCGATGAGCCCTCCGTGCGGCGGGGGCGCCTCGCGCGCTGGGTTCCGCGTTGCGTCATCTACCCCGGTCAGCTCTCCGTCGAGAACCGCGGGAACGCCAGCTCACCGGCGTAGCGGGCGGCGTCGCCGAGGGTCTCCTCGATGCGCAGCAGCTGGTTGTACTTCGCCACGCGCTCGCTGCGCGCCGGGGCGCCGGTCTTGATCTGGCCGACTCCCGTCGCGACCGCGAGGTCGGCGATCGTGGTGTCCTCGGTCTCGCCCGAGCGGTGGCTCATCATCGACTTGTAGCCGCTGGAGGTCGCCAGCGCGATCGCGTCGAGGGTCTCCGACAGCGTGCCGATCTGGTTCACCTTGACCAGCAGCGCGTTCGCGGCGCCGCGGTTGATGCCGTCCTCGAGGCGGTCCGGGTTGGTGACGAACAGGTCGTCGCCGACGAGCTGGACGCGGTCGCCGATCTGCTGGGTCAGCGCGACCCAGCCGTCCCAGTCGTCCTCGGCCAGCGGGTCCTCGATCGACACGAGCGGGTAGGCGTCCACCAGCTCGCGGTAGTAGGCGCCCAGCTGCTCGGCGGTCCGCTTGCTGCCCTCGAAGGTGTAGGAGCCGGCGGAGAAGAACTCGGTGGCGGCGACGTCCAGCGCCAGCGCGATGTCGCGGCCCGGAGCGTAACCGGCCTTCTCGATGGCCGTGGTGATCAGGTCCAGCGCCTCGCGGTTGCTGGACAGGCTCGGCGCGAACCCGCCCTCGTCACCGAGACCGGTGGCCAGGCCGCGGCCCTTCAGCACCGACTTGAGCGAGTGGTACACCTCGGTGCCCCAGCGCAGCGCCTCGCGGAAGGACTCCGCGCCGATCGGGGCGATCATGAACTCCTGGATGTCCACGTCGGTGTCGGCGTGCGCGCCACCGTTGAGGATGTTCATCATCGGCACCGGCAGCACGTGCGCGTTCGGGCCGCCCAGGTAGCGGAACAGCTCCAGCTCGGCCGACTCCGCGGCGGCCTTCGCCACCGCGAGGGAAACGCCCAGCAGCGCGTTCGCGCCGAGGCGGGACTTGTCCGGGGTGCCGTCCAGGTCGACCAGCTTCTGGTCCACGATCCGCTGGTCGACGGCGTCGACCCCGGCCAGCTCCGGGCCGATCTCGTCGAGCACCGCGGCGACCGCGCGCTCGACACCCTTGCCGTTGTACCGCTTGGGGTCACCGTCGCGCAGCTCGACGGCCTCGTGTTCGCCGGTGGACGCGCCCGACGGAACGGCGGCCCGCGCCAGCGTGCCGTCGTCGAGAGCCACCTCCACCTCAACGGTCGGGTTGCCACGCGAATCCAGGATCTCGCGCGCGCCTACCTGCTCAATGACCGCCACAACTGCTCCTCATCGGTTTGTCCAGCGAAGACGCGACCAGGGTAGCCGCCATCGCCGTTCACCCGGTGGAGGCACGCGTCACTCGGCGGCCCGGACCTCCTGCCACCCGGACGGCAGATCCGCGGTGTCGGAGATCTGCTGCCAGAACGTCCAGCTGTTGCCCCCGCAGTCCAGCACGGTGAACACGCGCGCGCCGTAGGGCTGGTCCTGCGGCGGCGGCACGTCGCAGCCCTCGCCCAGGGCCGCGCAGACGTGCTCGTACTGCGCGTCGGCGTCGGGCACGTACACGACGTTGAGCTGCCCCACCGGACGGTCCACGCCCTTGGCCTCCCAGTAGTCGGCGCCGACGGCGGCGAGCAGGATCTCGGCGTCACCGGCGGCCACCACGGCCTGGAAGACCTGGCCGGAGGCGTCCACGTAGCGGACCTTCTCGGTGAAGCCGAAGACGCGCACCAGCCAGTCCAGCGCCTCCGTGGCATCCGTGTAGTACAGGTAGGGCGAGAGTCCCAGATACCGCGGTTCTTCGCTCATGACCGGTTAGTGCATCATGCCGCCCCGAGCCACCCTCTTCGCCCCTGCCGAAACCCGCTTGTCGGGGGTAACGTCGATCAGAAGATGGATGACTCAGAGACCCCGCGGGGAACAGCAGGCCGGCACCCGCTGCACGCGTTTCGCGAGGCCGAGGATCTCGTCGAGAAGCGCCGTCCGCTGGACGCGCTCAAGGCGCTGCAACCGGTGCTGGAAAGCGAACCGGACAAGCCGAGCGTCCAACTGCTGGCCGGGCGCGCCTACTTCCACTCCGCGCAGCTCAACCGCGCCGAGCAGGCTCTGACGCGGGTGCTGGAGCTCGATCCGTCCGATCACTACGCGCGGTTCGTGCTGGGACGCACGCTCCAAAGGTTGGGACGGCTGGTCGAAGCTCTGGGACAGCTGCGCATGGCGTGGGCGATGAATCCGGTGCCGGAGTACCAGGACGCGTTGTCCGAGGTGAATGCTCGGGTTCGTCTTCAGGAGAGTTGATCTTCCGGCTGGTTTGTTCGCCGTGTTGGGCGGCGGTTCAAAGATCAAGAGATGTCCTCGCCGGACGGGCAGGCTCCGGGATGACGGGGAATGCAGGCACGTCACCTCGGGTGGGTGGTCGCTGGGTGCAAAGCACGGCGCTGGCGCGCCGCTAGCGGGGGGCGGCCTTGGCGATCGTGGTGGCGGTGTCGAAAATTCGCTGCGCGTCGGGGGCCAGGGGTGGGGCGCTGGTGATCGCGGCCCACCAGCCCTGCGGCGTGGCCAGGTCGGCGCCCGTCGAGCAGAGGGATCTCGCCACGGTCAGCGCCGCGTCGTCGATGTCCTTCGGGTCCGGCTGCTTCCCATCGGCCGTGGCGCGGGCCGACCACTGCTTCCACGTCTCCTCCGGAACCGGGAGCGGGCCGGTGCCGACCGCTTCCACCTGGCCGATCGCGGCGAGCGTGGCCCACGACAGGTGGCATCCGGACCACTCCGCGCGCATCCACATCTCCGCCCGGCCGTAACCGGCGATCAAGCGGGCCGGCAGCTTCGTCGCCGCGGCGACCTCGTTCGACCAGGTGTCCAGCGCCTTCAGGTCCGACTCCCGCGGCCGGTCCTCCGGGGCGAGCCGGGCCGGCGGCGGCGCCGTCGCGCCCACCGGCGGCTCCGAGGTCCGCGCGGCCACCGCCGGCTGGACCGGCTGCGGGTCCTCGCCGGGGCGCGTCACGCCGATGGTCAGGATGAGCACCAGCCCGGTCCCGGCGACCGCCGCCCCGATCAGGACACGCAGTGAAAACCGCCGGATCCGGGCGTCCCCCGGCTGAGTGGGTTCTGCCACCCGAACAGGTTATCCAGTCGCACTGCCGAACGGATCACACAACTTCGTTATCGACCCGTTCCCATGGCGGCTAGCTGCGCAAACACGGAAAGTAGCGCCCGATTTGCGAGGTAACTCCGTTCAGCCGGCCAAGATCGGGATGGACAATCAGGTGAGGCTTACCTAAACCTAAGCCGTCCGATGCGTACAGGGAGGCCCCGTTGCTGTTCTCGAGTTTGCTCATCGGCCTCCGGGAAGGCCTGGAAGCCGCGCTCGTGGTGAGCATCCTCGTCGCCTTCCTCGTGAAGACCGACCGGCGTCCGGCGCTGCGCTGGGTCTGGCCGGGCATCGCCGCGGCCGTGGTCCTCTCGATCGGCGTCGGCGCGATCCTGACCTTCACCACGGCCCAGCTGTCGTTCGAGCAGCAGGAGCTGCTCGGCGGGAGCCTGTCGATCGTGGCGGTCGGGTTCGTCACCGCGATGATCTTCTGGATGCGCAAGGCGTCGAAGAGCATCGCCGCCGAGCTGCGCGGCAAGATGGACGAGGCGCTCGCGGTCGGCCCGCTCGCGGTCCTGCTGCTGTCCTTCCTCGCGGTGGGGCGCGAGGGCCTGGAGACCGCCGTCTTCTTCTACGCCGCCGTGCAGACCGCGCAGGGCGGCACCACGCAGCCGCTGATCGGGTTCGCCGTCGGCATCGCCATCGCGGTCGCCATCGCCTACGGCCTCTACCGCGGCGCGATCCGCTTCGACCTCGGCAAGTTCTTCACGATCACCGGCGTGCTGCTGGTGTTCGTCGCCGCCGGTGTCCTCGGCTACGGCCTGCACGACCTGCAGGAGGCCGGTTTCCTGCCCGGCCTGCACACCCTCGCCTTCGACGCGTCCGCCGCCGTCCCGGAGACCTCGTGGTACGGCGCGCTGCTCAAGGGCGTCTTCAACTACTCGCAACAGACGACCGTGCTCCAGGCCATCGCCTGGATCGCCTACGTCGTGATCGTGCTGCCGCTGTTCCTGCGGCGGCCCGCTGCCAAGACCACCCCCGTGGTGGCCGGTTCCAAGGAGTGACCTTGCGCAAGACCCCCCTCGCCGCCGCGGGACTCGGCGCGCTGCTCGCGCTGTCCGCCTGCTCCGGCGGTGCCCAGAACACCACCGCCGCGGGCGGCCCGATCACCGTCGACGCCACCGACACCGCGTGCACCGTGTCGGCGACGACCGCGAACGCCGGCCACCTGACGTTCGAGGTGACCAACAAGGGCACCAAGGTCACCGAGTTCTACCTCTACGCCGAGGGCGACCGGATCATGGGCGAGGTCGAGAACATCGCCCCCGGTCTGACCCGGAAGCTGACCGTCGAGGTGCCCGACGCCGGCACCTACCAGACCGCGTGCAAGCCGGGCATGTCCGGCGACGGCATCCGCGGCGCGTTCACCGTCACCGGCGGCGCCACGCGCCAGGCCGACGCGAACACGAAGCTGGGTGACGCCGCCAAGAGCTACGCCACCTACGTCGCCGGCCAGAGCGACGCGCTGCTGACCGAGACGCAGAAGTTCGCCGACGCCGTCAAGTCCGGCAACGTCGCCGACGCCAAGGCCCGCTACGCCCCGACCCGCGTGTACTACGAGCGCATCGAGCCGGTCGCGGAAAAGTTCGGCGACCTCGACCCGGCCATCGACGTCCGCGAGGCCGACCTCGAGGAGGGCCAGCAGTTCACCGGCTTCCACCGGCTGGAGAAGGACCTGTGGGTCACCGGGCTGCAGGCCGACAGCGCGCAGATCGCCGACAAGCTCGTCGCCGACGTGACCACCCTCGTGACGCAGGCCAAGACGATCGAGCTGTCCCCGCTCGACCTCGCCAACGGCGCCAAGGAACTGCTCGACGAGGTCGCCACCGGCAAGATCACCGGCGAGGAGGAGACCTTCTCGCACACCGATCTGTGGGACT
Organism: Amycolatopsis deserti; assembly: GCF_014653945.1. Taxonomy (GTDB): domain Bacteria; phylum Actinomycetota; class Actinomycetes; order Mycobacteriales; family Pseudonocardiaceae; genus Amycolatopsis_E; species Amycolatopsis_E deserti. The sequence continues at coordinate 50,054 of NZ_BNAU01000004.1, forward strand.
TCCAGGCCAACCTGGACGGCTCCGAGGCCGCGATCCAGGCGCTGCGACCGGTCCTGCAGGAGCGCGACCCGCAGCTGGTGTCCGAAGTGGACGCCCAGTTCAAGAACGTGCAGACCCTGCTGGACGCGCAGCGCGCCGGTGACGGGTTCAAGTACTACACCGACCTGACGCAGGACCAGATCCGCGAGCTCGCCTCCGCCGTGGACGCGCTGAGCGAGCCGCTGAGCAAGACCGCGGAGGTCGTGGCGCGATGACGCGGGTGTCCCGGCGCCGGCTGCTGGGGATCGCGGGTGCCGGCGTCGCTCTCGCCGGAGCCGGCGCGGCGGCCGGCGCCGGGATCGACCACGAGCTGTCCACCTCCGAAGCGCAGGCCACGCCGGACATCGTGCCGTTCCACGGCGAGCACCAGGCCGGGATCGTCACGCCCGCGCAGGAGCACCTGCACTTCGCCGCGCTCGACGTGACCACGAAGGACCGGGCGAAGCTGGTTTCCTTGCTGCGCAAGTGGACCGACGCCGCGCGCCGCATGACCGGCGGACAGGAGGTCGTCCCGGGCGGCGCGGTGGGTGGCGCGGGTGCCGCCCCGCCCGGCGACACCGGGGAGGCGCTCGACCTGCCCGCGGCGTCGCTGACCCTGACCATCGGGTTCGGCCCGTCGCTGTTCGACGACCGGTTCGGGCTCGCGGACCGGCGTCCCGCCGCGCTGGCCGACCTGCCGGCGTTCCCGAAGGACAACCTCGACCCCGCGCGCAGCGGCGGCGACCTGTGCATCCAGGCGTGCGCGAACGACCCGCAGGTGGCCGTGCACGCCGTGCGGAACCTGGTGCGGATCGGGTTCGGCACGACCGAGGTGCGGTGGTCGCAGCTCGGGTTCGGGCGCAGCGCTTCGACGTCGACGTCGCAAGCGACGCCGCGGAACCTGTTCGGCTTCAAGGACGGGACGAACAACCTCAAGGCCGAGGACCCGGCGGCGCTCGCGCAGCACGTGTGGGTCGCGCCGGGTGACGGGCCGGACTGGATGACCGGCGGGAGCTACCTGGTCGCGCGGCGGATCCGGATGCACATCGAGACGTGGGACCGGACATCGCTGGACGAGCAGGAGCAGGTCGTCGGCCGCGCGAAGGGCACCGGGGCGCCGCTCGGGCAATCCGCCGAGTTCGACCCGGTGGACCTGCACGTCGGCGGCGCGAACGGCGAACCGCTGATCGCGACGGACGCCCACATCCGGCTGGCGTCCGCGGAGAACCTGAACGGCGCGCGGATCCTGCGGCGCGGCTACAACTTCGTCGACGGCTCGGACGGCGTCGGGCACCTCGAGGCGGGGCTGTTCTTCATCTGCTTCAACCGCGACCCGCGCACGCAGTTCGTGCCGATGCAGAAGGCGTTGTCGGCGAAGGACGCGATGATGGAGTACATCGAGCACACCGGCTCGGCGCTGTTCGCTGTGCCGCCCGGCGTGACCGAGACCGGCTACTGGGGCGAGTCGCTGTTCGGCTGAGGCCAGTGGGCGCGCCACGCGTCGGCGTCCATCGCCGCCGGGTCCAGGCCGGCCGCGCGGGCCGACTTCTCCGCCGCGCGCACGTCCGCCGCGAACCGCTTCGCCACCGCGCGCAGCTCGCCCTCCGGGTCGACGCCGGAGCGCCGTGCGGAAGCGGCCAGCCGGAACAGCTGCTCGGCGGACGAGTCGCCGCCGGGGAACAGGTCCGCGGGCAGCCCGGCGCGGCCGGTGCGCTGCCCCAGCTTGCCCGCCAGCGCCACCGCGGGCTGACCGAGCGCCACACCGTCCACACTGGACTCACGCCGCTTCTCGGCCTGCTTCAGCTCCTCCCAGCGCACCTGCTGGTGCGCGGCGGTGTGCACGCGCTCGGCGTCGGTGAACACGTGCGGATGCCTGCCGACCAGCTTGGCGACCAGCGCGGCGGCCACCGCGTCGATGTCGAACGGGTCGGCGGCGTCCTCGGCCGCGACGCGCGCGTGGAAGAGCACCTGGAGCAGCACGTCGCCCAGCTCCTCGCGCAGCGCGGCGCGGTCACCCTCCTCGATCGCGTCCAGCAGCTCGTAGGTCTCCTCGACCAGGTACTGCCGCAGCGAGTCGTGCGTCTGCTCGGCGTCCCACGGGCAACCGCCCGGCGAGCGCAGCCGGTCCATCACCTTCGCGGCCTCGACCAGGCCCGCCCCCGACGGCTGCGCGATCACCCGCGAACCGGCCCGCACCAGCGCTTCCACCGCGGGATCCGCGGCGTCCGCGGCGAACAGCACCACCGGACCGGGCTCGGCGGCCAGGTCGTCCGGAGCCGGCTTCGCGCCCAGCAGATCGGCCAGCTCAGTGTCGATGCCCGACGCGTACACCGCGTGCGCGCCACGCAGGAACGGCACGGCCGCCGGCGGGATCCCGGCGTCCGGGTAGGGCAGGAGCACGACCGTCACGGCTGCGCGGCACCCTTCACCGGCACCACGACGCCGGTGGTCTCGGCGCTGCTCGGAGCGAGGTTCATGGCCACAGGATCCCACACGCCGTAGCGCGGGTTGATGCGAACGCCGGCCTCCTCGACGTACGGCTGGAGCAGCCGCTGCCCGATCGCCGCGAGCTGCGCCGGCGACGGCTGCACGGCCTGCTCGCCCGACGACGGCGCGTTCAGGTTCCGCTCGCGCACGATCGCGACGATCCACACCGCCTGTTCCTGGCTCGGCTGGAACGCGACCACCGTGCCCGGCGGCACCCCGAACAGGACCAGCGTGGCGAGGTCCGGGGCCTGCGCGGCGGGAACCGCTTCACCGACGCTCGTCCGGACCCCGGCCGCCGCGTCGGCGCGGATGACCTCGGCGGCCGCGGTCGGGCTCGCGGCCATCTGCTCCGCCTTGGCGATCGCCCGCTCCCGCCGGTCGAGCGGCTGGGCGCCGCCGAGGTCGGAGGACACCGAGGTGTAGTCGAAGGTGACCGACATGCGGTCGAGGTACTTCTGGCCCAGCGCCTGCAGCAGGAGGCTGTCGGTGATCACCTCGCGGTGGTCGCGCACACGGTTGGCGATCTGCTGCGCCAGCTGGGACGGATCCGCGCCGGCCGTCGACACCGGGTCGGCCAGCGGATCGTCGGCGAGGAACTGGTCGAGCAGCCGCGGGTCGATCGCCAGGCCCTCGCGCTGGGCGGCGCGGGCGAGGACGTCGTGGACCACCATCTGGCGCACGAGCTCGCGGCCGAGCAGGTCCAGCTTGTGCTGCTGGGACAGCTGCTGCGCGGCCGGCTGCTCCAGCACGGCCTTGTCCAGCAGGTCCTGCACCTGGTCGACGGCGATCTCGCGGTCGCTGAAGATCACCGCGGCGCCCACCTGGCTCGGCCCGGACCCGCACCCGGCGAGCAGCAGGCAGGCAGCGAGCGCGGCGAGCACCGACCGGGAGCGACCCATGATCCGCATCACACCGCGTACCCTCTCATACCCGACCCGAACGGGCGAACCTCACTGCCCGTCCGGCCATCGCACGTGCGCGTCGTGCTCGGGGTGCTTGCGCAGGTAGGCCGCGATGAACGGGCATAGCGGCACGATGGTCTTCCCGCGCCGCACCGCGTCCTCGATCGCCGCGGACGCCAGCTTCGAACCGAGCCCCTGCCCGGAGAACGCGTCGTCGATCTCGGTGTGGGTGAAGATCACGTTGTCGCCGCGCTCGCGGTACTCGGCGAACCCGCCCAGCTTGTCCTCGACGAAGATCTCGTAGCGGCTCTTCTCTTCGTTCCGCGTGACCACGGGTTCTCCTAACCGACGGGGGCGGGCTTCTTGGTCAAGTTGATCAGTAGCTTGGTGCACCAGTCCAGCAACGCTTCGTCACGCAACGCGGGTGCGCCCATGCGGCCGCCGGCCGGCCCCTCGGTCGGCTTGGGCACCGACACCATCCGCATCGCGGCCTTGTAGTTCGCCTTCGGGTACAGGCGGTTGAGCCGGACCATCTGGGAGTCCATCAGCTCCAGCGGCGCGAACCGGATGTTGTTGCCCTGCGCGGAAACTTCCGTGACACCCGCCGAACGGCAGACGTGCCGGAACCGCGCGACCGCGAGCAGCCGCTGCACCGGGGCGGGCGGCTGGCCGTAGCGGTCGATCAGCTCCTCCTCGACCGCGCGCAGCTCGTCGTCGTCCACCGCGGCCGCGATCTTGCGGTAGGCCTCCAGCCGCAGCCGCTCGCCGGGGACGTAGTCGTGCGGGATGTGCGCGTCCACCGGCAGGTCCACGCGGACCTCGCGCAGCTCCTCCTCCTCGGCCGGCGCGTCACCGGCGCTGCGGCGGAACACGTCCACCGCCTCGCCGACCAGCCGCACGTACAGGTCGAAGCCGACGCCCGCGATGTGCCCGGACTGCTCGGCGCCCAGGATGTTGCCCGCGCCGCGGATCTCCAGGTCCTTCATCGCGACCGCCATGCCCGCGCCCAGCTCGGTGTTCTGCGCGATCGTCGCGAGCCGGTCGTGCGCCGTCTCGGTCAGCGGGGTCTCCGGCGGGTACAGGAAGTAGGCGTACCCGCGCTCCCGCCCCCGGCCGACGCGACCGCGGAGCTGGTGCAGCTGCGCCAGCCCGAGCAGGTCGCCGCGCTCGACGATCAGCGTGTTCGCGTTCGAGATGTCCAGGCCGGTCTCCACGATCGTGGTGCAGACCAGCACGTCGTACTCGCGCTCCCAGAAGCCCTGGATGATCTTTTCGAGCTTCTCCTCGTTCATCTGGCCGTGCGCGGTGACCACCCGCGCCTCGGGCACCAGCTCGCGGATGCGGCGCGCGGCCTTCTCGATCGAGGACACCCGGTTGTGCACGTAGAACACCTGGCCGTCGCGCAGCAGCTCACGCCGGATGGCGGCACCGACCTGCTTGTCGTCGTAGGCGCCGACGTAGGTCAGGATTGGGTGCCGGTCCTCCGGCGGGGTCAGGATCGTGGACATCTCGCGGATACCGGCCAGCGACATCTCCAGCGTCCGCGGGATCGGCGTGGCCGACATGGTCAGCACGTCGACGTGCGTGCGCAGCGCCTTGATGTGCTCCTTGTGCTCGACGCCGAACCGCTGCTCCTCGTCGACGATGACCAGGCCGAGGTCCTTGTAGCGGATGCCGGTCTGCAGCAGGCGGTGCGTGCCGATCACGATGTCCACCGTGCCGTCGGCCAGCCCGGCCAGCGTCGCCTCCGCCTCGATCTTGTCGGTGAACCGGGACAGGCCCTTGATCGTCACCGGGAACGACGCCATGCGCTGGCTGAACGTGTTGAGGTGCTGCTGGGCCAGCAGGGTGGTGGGCACCAGCACGGCGACCTGCTTGCCGTCCTGCACCGCCTTGAACGCCGCGCGCACCGCGATCTCGGTCTTGCCGTAGCCGACGTCACCGCAGATCACGCGGTCCATCGGCACTCCGCGCTCCATGTCCGCCTTGACCTCGTCGATCGCGGCGAGCTGGTCGTTGGTCTCGGTGAACGGGAACGCGTCCTCCAGCTCGCGCTGCCACGGCGTGTCCGGGCCGAACGGGTGGCCCGGCGAGGCCTGGCGGGCGGCGTAGAGCTGCACCAGCTCGGCGGCGATCTCCTTGACCGCCTTGCGCGCCTTGGCCTTGGTGTTCTTCCAGTCCGAGCCGCCCAGCTTGTTCAGCGTGGGCAGCTCACCGCCGACGTAGCGGGACACCTCGTCGAGCTGGTCGCTCGGCACGTACAGCCGGTCGCCCGGGTGGCCGCGCTTGGACGAGGCGTACTCCAGCACCAGGTACTCGCGGGTGGCGCCGCCGACGGTGCGCTGCACCATCTCCACGAACCGGCCGATGCCGTGCTGGTCGTGCACCACGTAGTCGCCCGGCTTGAGCGCCAGCGGGTCGACGGCGTTGCGGCGGCGCGAGGGCATCTTCGCGCCCAGGTCGCGGGTCGCCGATCCGGCCGTGGCGCCGCGGCCGGTCAGGTCGGCCTCGGTGAGCACGACCAGCCGCAGCTCGGGTGCGACGAACCCCTCGGCGAGGCCACCGCAGGCGACCGTCACGATGCCCGGCGCGGGTTGGTCGTGGAGGCCGTCGGCAGCGTGCGTGGCGGAGATCCCGGCCGTGGACAGCTGCTCGACCGCGCGGGTGGCGGTGCCGTGCCCGGCCACCACCAGCACCGCGGTGCCGCCCGCGGCGAGGTGGGCGCGCAGGTCGGTGACCGCGCGCTCCAGGTCACCGCGGTAGGCGGGCGAGGCCTCCACGCCGATCTGGATGACGTCGGCGTCCTCGCTGGTCAGCTGCGACAGCGTCCACCACGGGCGGCCGGTCTCGCCGGCGTGCTTGGCGACCTCTTCCAGGTTGCGGTAGGCGGAGGCGCCCAGGTCGATCGGGGCCTGGCCCCCGCCGGCGGCCGACATCCAGGACGCTTCGAGGAACTCCTGGCCGGTGCGCACCAGATCGGCGGCGCGGGCGCGGATCTTCTCCGGATCGGCCAGCACGACGTGGGTGCCTTCGGGCATGGCGTCGGTGAGCAGCTCCAGCTCGCCCTCGCACAGCACCGGGATGAGGGCCTCCATGCCCTCGACCGGGATGCCGCCGGCCAGCTTGGTGAGCATCTCGGCCAGCTGCGCGTCGGCCGCGTACTGCTCGGCCAGCTCACCGGCGCGCGCCTTCACGTCCGGCGTGAGCAGCAGCTCGCGGCACGGCGGGGCGTAGACGTAGGACAGTTCGCCGGGCAGCGACCGCTGGTCCGACACCGCGAACGCGCGGACCTCGCTGACCTCGTCGCCCCAGAACTCGACGCGGTACGGGTGGTCGGCCGTCGGCGGGAAGACGTCCAGGATGCCGCCGCGCACGGCGAACTCGCCGCGCTTCTCCACCATGTCCACGCGCGTGTAGGCCAGTTCGACCAGCCGGTCCAGCAGACCCTCGAACTCCTCCTCCTCGCCGACGCGCAGCTCGACCGGCGCGAGGCTGCCCAGGCCCGGCGCCATCGGCTGGATCAGGCTGCGGACCGTGGCCACCACCACGCGCGGGGCGCGGTCGGTGTGCAGGCGGTGCAGCACGTCCAGGCGGCGGCCGACGGTGTCCGCGCGCGGGGACAGGCGCTCGTGCGGCAGCGTCTCCCAGGACGGGAAGTCGGCCACCGCGTCCGCGCCGATCAGGCTCGCCAGCGCGGCCGTCAGCTCCTCGGCCTCGCGGCCGGTCGCGGTGACGGCCAGCACCGGGCGGCCCGCACCGGCGTCGGCGGCCAGAGCCGCGACCACCAGCTGGCGGGTGGCCGTGGCGCCGGACAGTTCCAGCAGGGGCGCGCCGGCCCGCTCGACCACCGCGCGCAGGGCGGGGTCGGGCAGGACGGCGGAGAGCAGGCCGGACAACTGCGGGTCGGTCACGGAAACGATCTCCCTGGAGCACGCGGGCACACCCCTGCCCGGGTTCACGGAGGGATCAGGGGCTCTCGGGTTCCAGGGTACGTCGCAGGGGCGACAAAATTTCGGCGAGTCCCGCGAGCTGGTGGTCGATCTCGTGCGGGTCGAGGGCCGCGATGCGCAGCAGGATGTGCCGCGCCCCGGCGTCGGCGAAGCGCCTGAGCTGGGCGATCACCTCGTCCGGGCCGCCGGCGATCATCACCTGGATCCGGCCCACCCAGTCGAGTGATGCCTGGTAGGTCGCCTGGCAGTACTCCTCCAGCGCGCCGGTCCCCTCGCCGAGGTGGACGGTCGCGAAGAGGGCGGGCGTGACGTCGCGGCCGTGCTCGCGGATGGTGGCCAGGCCGCTCGCGTAGTCGGCCGGGTCGGGCGGGTAGGGCAGCCAGCCGTCGTAGAGCTGTCCGGCGCGGCGCAGCGCGGCCGGGGTGAAGCCGGCGAGCCAGACCGGTGGGCCGCCCGGCTGGGCCGGGCGCGGCACCTCGGGCAGCCAGTCGTAGTGCAGGACCTTGCCGTGGAAGGACTTCGGGTGGCCGGTCCACAGCTGCTTCCACAGCGCGACGGTGTCGTCGAGGTGCGAGAAGCGGGTCTTGAAGTCCACGCCGATCAGGTCGAACTCGTGCTCGCTGCGGCCGGGGAAGCCGGCGCCGACGCCGAGGATCAGGCGCCCGCCGGAGACGAGGTCGAGGGAGGAGATCGTGAGCGCCGCCTGGGCGGGGTGGCGGTAGGCGGGGATGAGGGTCGCGGTGCCGAGCCGGACGGTTTCGGTGGCCTGCGCGACGGCGGTGAGCAGGGTCAGCGGTTCGACCCGGGCGCGCGACAGCGAGTCGCCCACCCAGACCGAGTCGAAGCCGAGGCGCTCGGCGCGCACGGCGATGTCCACGATGTCGCCCACGGAGCCGCCGGCCTCGAGCTGGGCCTGCCCGGCGGGGAGGAGTAGTCCGATCTGCATGCCCCGAGACTCGCCGCGCCGCGGTATGACGGCAATTCCCGCCCGGGAATGATCAGGCGGGCCCGCCGGGGCCGAGGTCGAACGGCTGCCGCACCGGCAGGTCGGGCTGCTCGGTCTCCACGACCTCCACCAGCTCGTCCGGCCGGACGCGCGGCGGCAGCTCGCCGAACCGCGCGAAGCGGAGGAAGTCCAGCTCTTCGTCAGTGAACCGCTCGGACACCGGCACCTCCAGTCGGTCATTCCCCGCGGGGAATGGCGGGCAGTGCGCTCCCGGGAGTAAGCATGCGGGGTGACGACGGCATTCGGAAGTGCCCTCAAGGACTGGCGCACCCGGCGGCGCCTGTCGCAGCTGGAGCTCGCCCTGCGCGCGGGCACCACGCAGCGGCACGTCAGCTTCATGGAGAGCGGCCGGTCGGTGCCCGGGCGGGGCATGGTCGTGCGCGTCGCCGAGTCGCTGCAACTGCCGCTGCGCGAACGCAACGCGCTCCTGCTCAGCGCCGGTTACGCCCCCACCTACCCGGAGACCGACCTGTCCGATCCGGCGCTGCGGCCCGTGCTCGACGCGCTGGAGCGGCTCCTCGACGGGCACGAGCCGTACCCGGCGATCGTGGTGGACCGGTTCGGCGACCTGGTCGCGATCAACAAGGCGGCCGGCATCCTCACCGAGGGTGCCGCGCCCGAGCTGCTCGAGCCGCCGGTCAACGTGCTGCGCCTGGCCCTGCACCCGCGGGGCATGGCGCCGCGGATCGTGAACTTCGACGACTGGGCGCGGCACGTGCTGGAGCGGCCGCGCCAGGAACAGGCGAAGGCGCCGCACCCGCGGCACGCGGAGCTGCTCGCCGAGCTGGAGAGCTACCTGCCCGGCCCGCCGAACCTGGACGCCGACCACCTCGGGTTCGCCGTGCCGCTGGTGCTGCGCACGTCGCGCGGCGAGATGCGGCTGCTCACCGCGATCACCACGTTCGCCACGGCCGTCGACGTGACGGTCTCGGAGCTGCGGCTGGAAACGTTCCTGCCCGCCGACGACGAGACCGCCCACATCTTCACCGGGCAACGGGCACAATGACCGCATGCGCCGCATTGGGCTCGTACTGCTCGCCGGGCTCGCCGTCACGGCTTGTTCGTCTTCGCCCGCCCAGGATCTGCCCTCGACGCCGGTCACGGTCGCCGCGCCGACCACGGTCAGCGGGCAGAGCCTCGCGCTGAAGGTGGACGTCGTCGCCGGCGGCCTGCAGCACGGCTGGGACGTCGGCTTCCTGCCGGACGGCTCGATGCTCGTCACCCAGCGCCCCGGGCGGCTCACGCTGGTCGAGGGCACCGCGGTCAGCCAGGTCGCCGCCGACTTCTCCGACGTGTGGGCCCGCGGCGAGGGCGGCCTGATGGGCATGGTCGTGCACCCCGACTTCGCCACCAGCCGCCAGTTCACCACCTGCCAGACGCACCAGGAGAACGGCCGCGCGGTCGACATCCGGCTGGTCACCTGGTCGCTGTCGGCCGACAAGCGCAGCGCCACCAAGGTGCGCGACCTGCTGACCGGGCTGCCGGTCAACCAGAGCGGACGGCACTCCGGGTGCCGCCCGGAGATCGCCGCCGACGGGGCGCTGCTCGTCGGCACCGGCGACACCGCCCGGCCGGACGTGTCGCAGGACCGGCACAGCCTCGGCGGCAAGGTGCTGCGCATCGACCTGCACACCGGCGCGCCGCTGCCGGACAACCCGTTCATCTCCTCGGCCGACCCCAACGAGCAGCGGATCTACAGCTACGGGCACCGCAACATCCAGGGCGTGGCCGTGCGACCGGGCACCGGCCAGATCTTCGCCGCCGAGCACGGGCCGACGTTCGACGACGAAGTCAACCTGATCCGGGCCGGCGGCAACTACGGCTGGGACCCGTCGCGGGGCGGCACCGTCGACTCCTACGACGAGGACGTGCCGATGACCGACCTGCAGCGGTTCCCGGACGCCGTCCGGCCACTGTGGACCTCCGGCGAGATCACCGAGGCGATCTGCGGCGCGGCCTTCGTCTCCGGGCCGCAGTGGGGCGCGCTGGACGGCAGGCTCGCCGTGGTGGCGCTCAAGGGCCAGAAGATGCTGATGTTCACCCTGGACCCGGCGGGCGCGGTCACCGAGGTCTACCTGCCCGCCGAGTTCGACGACACCTACGGCCGGCTGCGCGCGGTGCGCAGCGGCCCGGACGGCGCCCTGTACGTGACGACGTCCGACGGCAGCGACGACAAGGTCCTGCGCATCACACCGGCTGCTTGACCCGCGCGGACCGGTTGCTCAGCAGGTAGCCCACCGCGATGACCGCCGCCACGATCGGCGTGACGTAGAGCGCGACCCGGGTGTCCTCGCTGAACCCGAGCAGCACCACGACCAGCGCGAGGAACGCCAGCGCGAGGTAACCGGTCCACGGCGCGCCCGGCATGCGGAACTCCGACGCGGGCAGCTCGCCGCGGTCGCTGCGGCGGCGGTAGCGCAGCTGGCAGACCACGATGATGCCCCAGGTCCACAACACACCGACGGTGGCGACGCTGGTGATGTAGGCGAACGCCTTCTCCGGCACGAACGCGTTGATCAGGATGCCCGCCGCCATGACGACCGCCGACGCCGTGATGCTCACCGCGGGCACCTGCCGCTTCGACAGCCGGGTGAACGCCGACGGCGCGGACCGGTGGATCGCGAGGGTGCGCAGCATCCGGCCGGTCGAGTAGATACCCGAGTTGCACGACGACAGCGCGGCGGTCAGCACGACGAACTGGATGATCCCGGCTGCGCCGTGGATGCCCACCGCGTCGAAGGCCCGCACGAACGGGCTCTCGCCCTCGTGGAACTCCGTCCACGGCACCAGCGACAGCAGCACGACCAGCGCGCCGACGTAGAACACGCCGATCCGCACCATGACGCTGTTGATCGCCTTGGGCAGCACGACCCGCGGGTTCTCCGCCTCCCCCGCGGTCAACCCGATCAGCTCGACGCCCAGGTAGGCGAACATGACGCTCTGCAACGCCAGCAGCGCGCTGCCCGCGCCGTGCGGCAGGAACCCGCCGTCGCTGACCAGGTGCGCGAACGAGGCGTGCTCACCGGCCGGGCCGATGCCGAAGACGATGACCGCGAGGCCGAGGACGATCGCCCCGACGATGGTCACCACCTTGATCATGGAGAACCAGAACTCGAACTCGCCGAACACCTTGACCGAGATCAGGTTGGCCAGGAACAACAGCCCGAGCACGACGGCGGCGGTGACCCACTGCGGCACCTTCGGGAACCAGTACTGCACGTAGATCCCGGCCGCGGTGATCTCCGCCATCGCGGTGACCACCCACATCAGCCAGTACACCCACCCGGTGGCGAACCCGGCGAAGCGGCCGACGAACTCCTCGGCGTAGTCGACGAAACTGCGCGACACCGGCCGGTACATCAGCAGCTCGCCGAGCGCGCGCATGATCAGGAAGATGACCACGCCCGCGACGGCGTAGGAGGCGATCAGCGCGGGCCCGGACGTCTCGATCGCCGCACCGGCGCCGAGGAACAGCCCGGTCCCGATCGCGCCGCCGATCGCCATCATGCTGATCTGCCGGTTCTTCAGCCCCCGGGCGTAACCCTCGTCGGTTCCCTGGTCGCTCATGGCCCTCCCGTCTAACGGCTGGTCCAGACCCTAACGCGGGCTTCACGGGCGGCGGCTTGGGGCGGTTTGTAATGGTCGAATTCTGATGATAGATTTCGACTATGCCACGTCGCGCACTGGAAAACCCCCTGGTCCTCCCGGTTCTGGGGCTCCTGCTCGAGTCGCCGATGCACCCGTACCAGGTGTTCACGGAGTTGCGTGCCCGCAGCGCGAGCGCCATCAACCGGGGCACGCTGTACGACGTCGTGGAGGCGCTCGCCGCCGCGGAGTGGATCGCCCCGCGGGGCACCGAGCGCAGTGGCAACCGCCCGGAGCGGACCGTCTACGCGCTCACCGACGGTGGCCGCGACGAGCTGGTGCGCAGGCTGGACAGCCGGATCCGCGAGCCGAAGCGGGAGTTCCCGGAGTTCCTCGGCGCGATCGCCTACGTCGGCGCGCTCGGCCCGGAGGGCGCCGTCGCCGCGCTCACCGAGCGCGCGCAGCGGTTGTCCGAACGGGCGGACGCCGATCAGGAGCGGCTGACCGCGGTGCTGGACAGCGGCGTGCCGCGCCTGCACGTCATCGAGGCCGAGTACGCGCTCCACCAGACCCGCGCCGAGATCGCGTGGGTGGAGAACCTCGTCAGCGAGATCCGTGAAGGCTCGCTGACCTGGCCGTGAAAGGACCGACCATGCTCTTCGGCATCTACCCCGGCGGCGTCACCGGAACCGGCTCCGGTGAGCTGGCCGGCGGGCCGCCCGACGATCCGGCGCGGATCCGCCAGGCGCTCACCGCGTTGCAGGGATAAGGACCGTTCCTCGTCCGCGCCTACCTCGGGTTCGACGACTCCACCTCCGACGGTCCACATGAGACAGCGGCGCTCGCGGACGCGGCGCAGTACACCGGCGACGGCCGCGTGCTGGACCTCGTCGCGCAGTACCAGGCCCCGAGCGGGGATGTGGACGGCTACCGCGCGTTCGTGCGGCGGCTGGTCGAGCAGTACGGCGCGGTGACCGGCACGCTGCAGATCACCGAGGAGCCGAACGTGCCGGGCAACCCGACACTCGACGGCTACTACCCGCGCGTCACCGAAGCGATCGTGGCCGGCGTCGCCGCGGCCAAGGAGCGGGCGGCCGAACTCGGACACGACCTCCGGGTCGGCTTCAACACCACCCCGCTGTTCGGGCCGGGCGAGTCGTTCGTCGCGGACCTGGCGAAGGCGGGCGGCGCGCAGTTCGTGCGCCAGGTGGACTACGTCGGCCTGGACTTCTTCCCGGACGTCTTCCGCCCCGTCGACCCGGCCGAGCTGGCCGCGGCTGTGACGGGCCTGCTGCGCCACCACCGCGAGAACGTCCTGACGCCGGCCGGTCTCGGTGACGTCCCGCTGCACATCACCGAGCACGGCTGGCCGACCGGCCCGGACCGCCCCGCTGAACGGCAGGCCGAAGTGGTGGAGACGGTGATCCGGGCCGCCGCGGACGCGGGCGTGAGCTGCTACACCCACTTCTCCCTGCGGGACGCGGACAGCGCGAACCCCGGCCTGTTCCACCAGTTCGGCCTCCTGCGGGACGACTACACCCCGAAGCCCGCCTTCGACACCTACCGGAAGCTGATCACCGAGTTCACCAGGTGACCGGCAGCTCGTGCACGCCGTAGATGTTCATGTCGGTGCGCAGCTTCACCTCGTTCGCGGGGATGGCGAGCCGGAGGTCCGGGAAGCGGCGCAGCAGCCCGCCGAACCCGGCCCGCATCTCCAGGCGGGCCAGCTGCTGCCCCAGGCACTGGTGGATGCCGTGCCCGAACGACATGTGCCCGCGGGCGTTGCGGTGGACGTCCAGGGCGTCGGGTTCGTCGAAGCGCCGGGGGTCGCGGTTGGCCGACAGCAGCGAGACGACGACCGTCGATCCCTTCGGAATCGTTTCGCCGCCGAGTTCGAGGTCCTCCGTGGCGTAGCGGTAGAAGACGTCGGCGACCGAGAGGTAACGCAGGAGTTCCTCGACCGCGCCGGGCACCAGGTCCGGGTCCGCCCGCAGTTCGGCCATCTGCTCGGGGTGCTCCAGCAGCGCGAAGGTGCCCAGTCCCAGCATGTTGGCGGTGGTCTCGTGCCCGGCGAGCAGCAGCAGGAACGCGATGCCGGTCAGCTCCTCGATGCTGAGGTCGTCCTGGCGGGCCAGGTCGGACAGGATGTCCTCGCCGGGCTCGGCGCGCTTGCGGGTGACCAGCTCGGCCAGGTACCCGGTGAGCGCGCCGACCACGGCGATCTTCTCCTCCAGCTCGATGTCCTTGACCATGAACCGCGCGGCGTTGTGCTGGAACGTCGCCCGGTCCTCGTACGGGACGCCGAGCAGCTCGCAGATCACCAGCGACGGCACCGGCAGCGCGAACTCCCTGACCAGGTCGACCGGCGGGGTGAGGCGCGCCATCGCGTCCAGGTGCCGCTCGGCGATCTCGTTGATGTGCTCTTCCAGCTGCTTCATCCGCTTGACCGTGAACGCGCCGGTGAGCCGGCGCCGCAGCCGGGTGTGGTCCGGCGGGTCCATCGAGATGAACACACCCGGCATCTGCGGGGACGGCTCGGTCTGCGGCGGCATGCCCGGGGTCGGGTACGGCACGTGGATGACACCGAGGTCCAGCCGGGAGCTGAACCGGGTGTCGGCCAGCACCTGGCGGACCTCGTCGTAGCCGGTGACGAGCCAGCCCTCGTGGCCGTCCGGGAAGACCAGCGGGCAGACCGGGCGGGACTCGCGCAGCCGGGTGAACGCGCTGGGCGGGTCGAAGGGACCGGCGTCGCGATCCGTGGGCAGGCCGTTCGGGATGGGAACCGTCTGAGTCACCGGATGTCCTTTCGTGGCGGTTGCTGCACCCACGATCAGCGGCCCGGCTGACACCCGGCTGACACGGCTCTGACACGACCGTCAGGTTCGCGGGCGGTCGGCGAGCTTGAGCCACACGACGCCGGCGATGATCACCGCGAGCCAGCACGCCTTGGCCGCGGTGAGGGTCTCGTCGAAGAAGACCGGGCCGAGCAGCGCGGCCCCGGCGGCGCCGATGCCGGCCCAGACCGCGTAGCCGATGCCCACGTCGATGGAGCGCAGGGCCAGGCTCAGCGCGAACAGCGTGAGCAGGAAGAACACGACCGCGACGAGCGACCAGGAGAGCACGGTGAAGCCCTGGCTGCCGCCCACGGACAGGGCGTAGCCGACCTCGAAGACGCCGGCGAGCAGGAGGACGAGCCACGCGCGGGCCCGGTTCCGGCGGGTGGTGGTGTTCGTGCGGGTGGCGGTGCCGGTCGACATGTCAGGCCGCTCCGCTCAGCTGGAGGCCGACGACGCCGGCGATGACGGCGGCGATGCCCAGGACCTTGCGCCAGTCGAGGCGCTGGCCGAAGAGGAGCACGCCGAGGACGACGATCCCGACGCCGGCGACGGAGGTCCAGATCGCGTAGCCGACACCGACGTCGAAGGTCAGCAGCGCCAGGCTGAGCAGGTAGGTGGCGATGCCACCGCTGACCAGCGTGGCGGCGGTCCAGCCTGGCCGGGTGAAGCCCTGTGCCTTGCCCGCGGAGATGGCGACGGTGATCTCGAAGACGACCGCGACGCCGAGGTAGAGCCAATGCACGGCGGATTTCCTTTCACCGAGGGTGAGTTGCGTGTGCGGCCCCTATCGTGGAACTTGACACCGGTGTCAATTGCAAGAGCGGAGCACCGGACGGCCTGGAGGAGATCTGATGCGCATCGGTGAACTGGCCGACGCCACCGGGGTGAGCACCCGGTCCCTGCGGTACTACGAGGAGCAGGGCCTCATCCGCTCGACGCGCACCCCCGGCGGGTGGCGCGACTTCGACAGCTCGATGGTCGAGCGGGTGGTCATGATCCAGCACCTGTTCGCGGCCGGCCTGTCCAGCGCCACCATCTACGAACTGCTGCCCTGCCTGGAAGCCCCGCCGGAGGAGCGCACGGGGGTGCTGGAGGAGTTGCTCGCCCAGCAGGTCGAGCGTCTGGAGGCCAAGCGCCGCGACATCGAGCGCGAGCTGGACCTCCTGCGGGCGCTCCGCGAGGAAACGGCCCTGCCCAGCCACGCCTGATCAGCGCCCCGGCCCGTCGCACGCCGCCAGGCCCGCACCGGCGCGGGCCCGTTCCACGTGGTCGCCCGAGGTCCTCGCCAGCACCACCTGGAACTGCTCCCGCGCCGCGGACACGTCGGCCACCGCGAGCAGGCTCGCGCCGAGGCGGTTGCGGATCTCCAGCTCCAGCTGCGGCCGGGTCCGCTCGGTGACCAGCGCGAACGCCCGCCGCTGCAGGTCCAGCGCCGCCTCCGGGTGGCCGAGCCCGGTCTCCGCCGCGCCCCACATCGACAGGCAGTCGGCCGTCAACGCGATGTCGCCGGCCTCCTCGGCCGCGGCGGCGGCCCGGCGCAACGCCACCACGGCGTCCGCGTACCGCCCGACCACCAGGTGGAACTTCCCCAGGCTGCCCAGCGCCATCGCCACCGCCCGCGGCCTGCCGATCACCTCGGCGAACGCGACCCCCTGCTCCAGGCAATCCCGGGCCTCCTCGAACCGGCCGAGCCGGACGTGCGTCATCCCGATGTTGGCGATCGTCATCCCGCGCACGAACGGGTCGTCCAGCCGACGGCCCAGCTCCTGCGCCTCGTGCAGCAGGGCGAGCGCTTCGCCGGTCTCCCCGCACGCCACGGCGAGTGTGCCCAGACCGGTGAGCGCCCGGGCCTCCTCGCGGCGGTCACCGGCCTGCCTGCTGATCCGCAGCGCCTCGTGGAACCACGGGCGGCTCCGCTCGTAGCGCCCCTGCATCCCCTCCGCGACGCCGAACGCGAACCGCAGCGCGGAGCGCATCCGCCGGTCCGTGCTCGCCTCGGCGTGCGGGAGCGCCATCTCGATCGCCGCGCGGCACTCGTCGTAGCGGTCTTGCCGGACCAGGTATTCGACGAGCCCCTCGGCGATCCAGCACGCGTAGTCGGTCTCCCCGGCCGCCACGGCGTAGCGGACGACGTCCGGCAGCTCGCCGCCCGCCGCGTCCAGCCAGCCCGCCGCCTCCGCCCAGCCGGCGAACGGCGCGTCGTCCATCGGCGGGCCGCTCGACGGGTCGTGCACGCCCCAGTCGCTGGCGATCCGCGCGGCCGCCGCGTACAGCCGCAGCACCCCGGTCCGGGCCGCGGGTTCGTCCGGCGCCAGCCGCCGCGCGTACACCGCGACCAGGTCGTGCGGCCGGTAGCGTCCAGGCGCCGGCTGCAGCAGCAGGCTCGCGTCCACCAGCCTCTCCAGCGAGTCCTCGGCCTCGGCCACCGGACACCCGAGCATCGCGGCGACCGCCAGCGCGTCGAACTCGACCGTCGGCACCAGCCCGAGCACCCGGAACGTGCGCTGCTCGGCGGCCGGGAGCTGGTGGTAGGACACCCGCAGCGCCGCCTCGACGCCGTGGTCCTCCGCGGTCAGCTCGCCGAGCCTGCGCTCGTCGTCGGCGAGCCGGCCCGCCAGGTACTCGAACGTCCACATCGGACGGTTCTGCAGCCGGGCGCCCGCGATCCGCAACGCCAGCGGGAGCCCGCCGCACAACCGGACCAGGTCCGCGACCGCGCCCGGCTCCCGGTCCACCCGCTCGGCGCCGACGACCCGACGCAGAAGTTCTTCCGCCGCAAGGGAATCCAGCACGCCGAGTGAGATCCGGCGATCGGCGGGCAACCCGGTCAACCGCTGCCGGCTCGTCACCAGCACCGTGCTGCCCGCGCCGGACGGCAGCAGCGGCCGCACCTGGTCGGCGCCACGCGCGTCGTCGAGCACGAGCAACAGCCGCGCGGATGCCGTCGCCGACCGCCAGGTCGCGGCCAGCTCGTCCACATCGGATCCGGCCGGCCCGGGATCGACGCCGATCGCGCGCAGCAGCCGAGGGAGCGCCTGCGCCGGGCGCACCGGCTCGTGCCCTTCCGTGTGCCCGTGCAGGTCCAGGTAGAGGCAGCCGTCCGGGAAGCCGGGGCGGAGCAGGTGGGCGGCGCGGACGGCGAGCGCGCTCTTGCCCGCACCCGCCACGCCGTCGATCGCGGCGACGGTGACCAGCCCGGGGTCGCCCGGTTCGACGAGCCGAGCCAGTTCCTCGGCCCGCCCGGCGAGGTCCCCGCCGTCCGCGGGCAACTCGTTGCGGGGCGGGCGTTTCCGCGTCACCCCGAGCGCCGCGTCGTCACCGCGCAACACCGCCTGCTGGACCCGGCGCGGTTCGGCGCCCGGCTCCACGCCGAGGTCGTCGACCAAGCGGCGGCGCAACGTGGTGAACACGGCCAGTGCGTCCGCCCGCCGTCCCGCGGCGGACAGGGCCCGCATCAGCAGCGCGGCCAGTTCTTCGTGGTGCGGGTGCACGCCGGCGAGCGCCGACAGCTCGTCGATCACCTCGCCGGGCCGGCCCAGGCGCAGCTGCCACCGGGCCTTGTCGAGCTGCAGCGCGATGCGGCGTTCGGTGAGCCGCAGCCGGTGCCCGTCGAGGAACGGCCCGGGCAGTCCGGTCAACGGCTCGCCCTCGAACAGGTCCAGCGCGTCGGCGGCGGCGCGCACCGCTGCAGCGAGATCACCGGCGCGAGCGGCGGCCGCGGCCTCGGCGGCGAGCCGGTCCAGGGCGACCGTGTCCAGGTCCGCGGCGGCGCCGACGAACCGGTAGCCGCTGTCGGTCCGGGCGATCACGGTGTCCGCGGGCTCGTCCTCGCCGGCGCGCAGGCATTTGCGCAGCCGGTGGACGTAGACGGGCACCACGCGACGGCCGGTGCCCGGCGGTTCCAGGCCCCACACGTCGTCGAGGAGTTCGCCCGCGCTGACCACCACGTCCGGGCGCAACAGGAGCGCGGCGAGCAGGGCCTTCTGCCGGGCCGGGCCGAGATCGAGGGGCTGGTCGCCGCGCCACGCGCGGAGCGGGCCGAGCACGCTCAGCCGCAGCCGGTCCTCACCCGCCACGCCGCCCCCAACGCTGTGCCCTCGACTCGTAGCGCAGTGTAGCGGGAACTCGATCAGTTCAGGCGCAGTTTGGGCTTGTGCTCCAGGTGGGACAGCCCGTTCCAGGCGAGGTTGACCAGGTGCGCGGCGACCTCGTCGCGCTTGGGACGACGGGCGTCGAGCCACCACTGGCCGGTCAGGGCGACCATGCCGACGAGCGCCTGCGCGTACAGGGGCGCCAGCTTGTCGTCGTAGCCGCGGGCGTCGAACTGCTGGGCGAGGATGTGCTCGACCTGCATCGCGATGTCGTTGAGCAGCGTGGAGAACGTGCCGGACGCGCTGGCCACCGGCGAGTCGCGGACCAGGATGCGGAAGCCGTCGTGCGACTCCTCGACGTAGGCCAGCAGCGCGCTGGCCGCCTGCTCGAGCATCGCCCGCGGGTGCCCACCGTGCAAAGTGGACACCATGCGGTCGAGCAGGGACTGGGTCTCGCGGTCGACGACGACGGCGTAGATGCCTTCCTTGCCACCGAAGTGCTCGTACACCACGGGCTTGGAGACGTTCGCGCGGTGCGCGATCTCCTCGATGGAGGTGCCGTCGAAGCCCTTCTCGGCGAAGAGCTTGCGGGCGACGTCGAGCAGTTGCTGCCGGCGTTCCGCGCCCGTCATCCGGACGCGTGGCACCGGCCCCGGAGGCCGCACCCCGGTGGCCTCACGCTTCGCTCGACGTCGTCCCGCCACTCGGAGAGACTATTCGGTTGCCAGGCGGGCGAGCCGCTGCGGGGTGGGCCAGCGCACGTCGTGCGCCCACCCGAGCTTCTCGAACGCCCAGATCACGCGGGCCGAAATGTCGATCTGACCGCGCTTGACCCCGTGCCGCGCCGAGGTCGGGTCGGCGTGGTGCAGGTTGTGCCAGGACTCGCCGAAGGACAGGATCGCCAGCGGCCAGAAGTTGGCGGACTTGTCACGCGCCGCGAACGGCCGCTCGCCGATCATGTGGCAGACCGAGTTGACCGACCAGGTCACGTGGTGCAGCACGCACACGCGCACCAGACCGGCCCAGAAGAACGCGGTGACCGCGCCCCAGAACGACCAGGTGATCAGGCCGCCGAGCAGGCCGGGCAGGGTCAGCGTGAGCAGCGTCCACAGCCAGAACAGCTCGTCGACCTTCTTGATGGCCGGGTCCTTGAGCAGGTCCGGGGCGAAGCGCTCGGCGTTGCTCTGGTCGCGCTCGAACAGCCAGCCCATGTGGGCGTGCCAGAAGCCCTTGGCGATCGCCAGCGGCGATGTGCCGAACGCCCACGGCGAGTGCGGGTCGCCGTCGCGGTCGGAGAACGCGTGGTGGCGCCGGTGGTCGGCGACCCAGGTGATCACCGGGCCCTGCACCGCGAAGCTGCCGGCGATGGCCATCGCCACGCGCAGCCACGGCTTGGCCTTGAACGAGCCGTGCGTGAAGTAGCGGTGGTACGAGACGGTGATCCCGAGCCCGCTGATGACGTAGAAGGCGATGAACAGCCCGACGTCCACCCAGCTGAGTCCCCACCCCCAAGCGAACGGCACGGCGGCGATGAGCGCGGCCAGCGGGAGTATCACGCCGAGGTAGACCGAGAACTGAACACCGGCGCCTCGCTGGCCGGCGATGACCGGCTTCGGGCCCTTGGTCTGAGGTGGTTCCATAACCGGAGTGGATGTCATGCGCAACACTTCTTCCTACCTGGGCAAACCCTGGGAAAGGTCGTCCTAACCTACGTTTCCGTAAGTTACGGTACAGGAGGTTTTGCCCACTGGGGAGACGTTCAAACCCCCCGAACAACCCCTGGACTGGCGCGGTTTTCCGACGTCGCTATCCTGACCAGGCACGATCCGCCGTGGTGTAATTGGCAGCACCTCAGATTTTGGTTCTGATAGTTCAGGTTCGAGTCCTGGCGGCGGAGCTGCCGTGCCCTACCCCGACGTGCCCGAAGGGGGTGCGCCACGCTGCGAGGCGAGAGCGGACAGAAGACCAGGCGGCCGGCGCTGGCCGAGCTCTCCGATGCCTGGCTGGCCGGGCGCGCCCGGGAACTGATCGCGGCCGTGCAGCACACCGAGCACGGCGAGCAGCTCGAGATCGTCCGCACGATGGACGAGCTGCTCGACGAGGCCCAGCGCCGCGGCGAACCGGTCCTGGTGTCCCAGCTCCTGCGGGCCACCGCGCTGGGGCGGCTGGTCACCCGCGGTCTCGCGGCCGAGGCCGAGCCCCTGCTCGACGAGATGCTGGCCCACACCCGCCGCCACGGCCTGGCGCTGTTCCGGGCCGACGCCCACGCGTTGCGCGGCCGC
Source organism: Amycolatopsis deserti (assembly GCF_014653945.1). Taxonomy (GTDB): domain Bacteria; phylum Actinomycetota; class Actinomycetes; order Mycobacteriales; family Pseudonocardiaceae; genus Amycolatopsis_E; species Amycolatopsis_E deserti. Next base: position 71,212 of record NZ_BNAU01000004.1, read on the forward strand.
CGTCTCGTGCTGGCCAAGCAGGAGGACGCGGCGCTGACCGAGATCGCCCGCGCGCTGGCGATCCTGGACGACTCGAACTCCCCGGACATGCACATGTCCCGCCGGGAATGGGCCAAGACGCAGTCCAGCGCGCTGGTCGACTGCTGGATCGTGCTGAACCAGCTGGGCGTGTACGAGGCGGCAGAAGAAGTCATCGCCCGGGCCCACCAGGCCATCCGGGAGACCGCCGGCCCGCACGAGATCACGCTGCAGCTGATGAACCGCATCAAAATGCTGCTCGGCTGGGGCCTGCGGCTGGAGCGCGTCGAGCGGCACGAGGAGGCCGCGGCGAAGTTCAGCACGGCCGCGTCGATGGCGGTCGCGGTCGAGGCGCCGTTCGCCGAGTCGCTGTTCCCGCGGCGGATCGGCGTGCCCGCCGTCGACCAGGTCGGCGTGCTGGCGGCGGCCCTCGCGCTGGCCGCGCCGGACGGTTCACACGCCGACCGGCTGCAGCGGCTGCTGATCGAGCCGGGCTACCCGCACGAGCAGGTCATCGTCACGATCGCCCTGGCCCGCTGCCTGGAGCAGGCCGGCCAGCGCGACGACGCGCTCAAGGCGCTGCATGCGACCAAGCTCAACCTGGCCGAAGACAACTCGATGCCGTCGATGCGCCTGCACCTGATGCGGGAGATCGCGCGGCTGGACACCGACGGCGACAGCGAGGCGTCCCGATCGCTCGCGGAGTACTCGGCCGCGCTCGAGGTCGAGCTGTGGCACATGCGCGAGTCCCAGCTGGCCACGCTGGACACGCGCCGCGAGCACGAGCGGCTGTCCGCGCAGCACGGCGCGATCAGCCAGCAGGCGCTGCAGGACCCGCTCACCGGACTGCCCAACCGGCGTGCGCTCGACGAGCACCTGCGCACCCTGTCCGCGTCGACCACCGCCCAGCCGCTCGCGGTCGCGCTGATCGACCTGGACGGCTTCAAGGGCGTCAACGACCAGCACTCGCACGCCGAAGGCGACGACGTGCTGCGCGTGGTCGCCTCGACGCTGCGGGACGCGCTGCGCGGCGACGACATCGTGGCCCGCTACGGCGGTGACGAGTTCGTCGCGTTGCTGCCCGGGGCGCCGGTGTCGGCGGCCAAGCAGGCCCTGGGCCGCGCGGTCACCGCGGTCGACTCGCTGCCGCACCACCTCTCGCACGGGGTCACCCTGTCGGTGGGCCTGGTGTCGCTGCGCCCGCAGGAGCGCGCCGACCAGGTGCTGGCCCGCGCCGACGCGGCGATGTACCAGGCGAAACGCGGCGGCGGGAACCAGGTGGCGACGGCCCAGTCGGCCGCGGGCGAGCCCCATACCGCAGAGGCGGAAGCCGGCCCCGACGGCGACCCACCGCCGGTTGCCGGGGAAGACACGTAGGATCGGGCCCCGCCACCACCCGTCCCGGATTCGTTGGGAGTGCCGTGACCGGCCCGCTGAGCACCGTCATCCTCGCCGCGGGCGAGGGCACCCGGATGCGTTCGAACACCCCGAAGGTGCTGCACCCGCTAGCCGGGCGACCGCTGGTCGAGCACGCCGTCCGGGCCGCAGCCGGGCTCTCGCCGGACCACCTCGTCGTCGTCGTGGGACACGGCCGGGAGGCCGTCGCCGACCACCTGGGCAAGGTCGGCGAAGCGCTCGGGCGGCCGGTCGCGACCGCGGTGCAGGAGAAGCAGAACGGCACCGGCGACGCCGTTTCGTGCGCCTTGTCCGTTCTGCCCGAAGGACTTTCGGGCACTGTTCTCGTCAGCTACGGCGACGTCCCGTTGCTGGACACCGAAACGCTGGCCGCGCTACTGGCCGAGCACCGCGAGAACGGCCACGCGGTCACCGTCCTGACGTCGGTGGTCGCCGACCCGACCGGCTACGGCCGGATCGTGCGCGACACCACCGGCGCGGTCACCGCGATCGTGGAACAGAAGGACGCCACGCCGGAGCAGCTGGAGATCGACGAGATCAACTCGGGCGTGTACGCGTTCGACGCGGCCGTGCTCGCCGACGCGCTGACCCGGCTGTCCACCGACAACGCGCAGGGCGAGCTGTACCTGACCGACGTGCTGGCGATCGCGCGCGGCGACGGCCGGGGCGTGGGCGCGCTCGTGGTGGACGACCCGTGGCTGACCGAGGGCGTCAACGACCGCGTGCAGCTCGCCGCGATCGGCGCCGAGCTGAACCGCCGGCTCGTGCAGCGCTGGCAGCGCGCCGGGGTCACCGTGGTGGACCCGGCGTCGGTGTGGCTGGACGTGGACGTCGAGCTGGCCCGTGACGTGGTGATCGAGCCGGGCGTGCAGCTCAAGGGCGCCACGAAGGTCGGCGAGGGCGCGGTGATCGGACCGGACACCACCCTGACCAATGTCACCGTCGGCGCCGGCGCCCAGGTGATCCGCGCGCACGGCTACGACTCGGAGATCGGCGAGGGCGCGAGCGTCGGCCCGTTCGCCTACCTGCGGCCGAACACCAAGCTCGGCGCCAAGGGCAAGATCGGCACGTTCGTCGAGACCAAGAACGCCGACATCGGCACCGGGACGAAGGTACCGCACCTGACCTACGTCGGGGATGCGACGATCGGCGAGTACAGCAACATCGGCGCCTCCAGCGTGTTCGTCAACTACGACGGCGTGCGCAAGCACCACACCACGATCGGCTCGCATGTCAAGACCGGTTCGGACAACATGTTCGTCGCGCCGGTCACCGTTGGTGACGGTGCGTACTCAGGCGCTGGCACTGTGATCAGGCGGAACGTCCCGCCGGGGGCGCTGGCGGTGTCGACTGGACCACAGCGCAATATTGAAGGCTGGGTGCCGCGCCGCAGGCCGGGTACCCCAGCGGCGGAAGCGGCACTGGCCGCGCTCGCCGCACAGGAAAACAAGGAAGAGACCGAGCGGGAGTCGTCTGATGAGTCCTAAGTCCGGCACGCCGAAGAAGAACCTCATGCTCTTCTCCGGCCGCGCACACCGGGAACTCGCGGAGGAGGTCGCGCAGCACCTCAACGTGACGATCACCCCGCAGACGGCGCACACGTTCGCCAACGGCGAGCTGTTCGTGCGCTTCGAGGAATCGGTCCGGGGCACGGACGCCTTCGTCATCCAGAGCCACACCAACCCGATCAACGAGTGGGTGATGGAGCAGCTGATCATGGTGGACGCGCTCAAGCGCGCCAGCGCCAAGCGCATCACCGTGGTCATGCCGTTCTACCCGTACGCGCGGCAGGACAAGAAGCACAAGGGCCGCGAGCCGATCTCGGCCCGGCTGATCGCCGACCTGTTCAAGACCGCGGGCGCCGACCGGATCATGACGGTCGACCTGCACACCGCGCAGATCCAGGGCTTCTTCGACGGACCGGTGGACCACCTGTTCGCGCAGACCCTGCTCGCCGACCACGTCAAGAAGACCTACGGCGACGCCGACATCGCCGTGGTCTCGCCGGACTCGGGCCGCGTGCGGCTGGCGGAGAAGTGGGCGCAGCAGCTGGGCGACCGGCCGATCGCGTTCATCCACAAGACCCGTGATCCGGACAAGCCGAACCAGGCGGTCGCCAACCGGGTCGTCGGCCAGGTCGAGGGCAAGCTCTGCATCCTGGTCGACGACATGATCGACACCGGTGGCACGATCGTGAAGGCCACCGACGCGCTGCTCGCCGAGGGCGCCGCGGACGTCGTCATCGCGACCACCCACGGCATCCTGTCCGACCCGGCCACCGAGCGGCTGTCCAACTGCAAGGCGCGCGAGGTCATCGTCACCAACTCGCTGCCGATCGCGCCGGAGAAGCAGTTCGCCAACCTGACCGTCCTGTCGATCGCGCCGCTGCTGGCGGAGGCGATCCAGCAGGTGTTCGAGGACGGTTCGGTCACCAGCCTGTTCGACGGCAACGCCTGAGTTCTCCCCCGGGCCGTCCGCCGCTGGCGAAAACCAGCGGCGGGCGGCCCGTTTCGTTCTAGCGTCGGGGCATGAACGACTTCCGTTTCGGTGTTTCCCTGAGGTTCCTGACCGGGCGTGACGACTGGGCGGCCAAGTGCCGTCGCGCCGAGGAGCTGGGCTACGACACCATCACCATCCCCGACCACCTGGGCATGCCGGCGCCGTTCCCGGCGCTGGTCGCGGCCGCCCAGGCCACCGAGCGGGTGCGGGTCGGGCACCTGGTGCTCAACGCGCCCTTCTACAACCCGGTGCTGCTGGCCCGCGAGATCGAATCGACCGCGCTGCTCACCGGCGGGCGGCTGGACGTCGGTCTCGGGTCCGGGCACATGAAGTCCGAGTTCGACGACGCCGGGCTGCGGTTCGCGCCGCCGAAGGAGCGGATCGAGCACCTGGCCCGGACCGTCGACGTGCTGCGGGACCGCCTGGACGACGTGCCGCCGCTGCTGATCGCGGGCAACAGCGACGGGGTGCTGCGGCTGGCCGCCGAGCACGCCGACATCGTCGGGTTCGCCGGCCTGAAGCACGCGAAGGGCTACCCGCCGGGCACGTTCGACCTGGCCGGCCCGGACGAGCTGGACGAGCGGGTGGGGTTCGTGCGGTCGGCGGGCACGCGGCCGCTGGAGTTCAACATGCTGATCCAGAACGTCGTGGTGGCCGACGATCCGGTGCCGGTGCTGGCGAAGTGGCTGGCCGACGTGCCCGCCGAGCTGGGCTGGTCGGCGGAGCGGCTGGTGGAGGCTCCGCAGGTACTGGCCGGGACGCCGGAGCAGATCGCCGCGAAGATCCTCGCCATGCGGGACCGGTACGGGTTCACCTACTTCACGGTGTTCGAGATGTTCCTGGAGGAGTTCGCGCCGGTGATCGCGCTCCTACGGTCCTAGCTCGGCGGCGACGTCCCGTTTGAGCGCGCCGGGGTCGACGACGGCGACGGGTTCGGCGGTCACCGACGGCGCGGCCTGGAGTCTGGTCGCGCCGTCGGCGCGGGGCAGGGTGAACCTGACCGAGCAGGACACGTCGGCGGCGGTGTCCAGCGGCAGCACGACCTCGCGTTCGCAGGTGCGGGCGCCGAGGGTGTCGGAGGTGACCGTCGAGGTGAGGTTGACGCGGGCGGCGGCGCTGGGGGCCGCGCCGAGCAGGCGGTTGTCGACGCGGACGGTGTCCGTGCAGGCGCCGTTGGCCGCGCAGCGCAGGTCGTGATCGGTGACCTGAGCGGCGACGACCGGTCCGGCGATCAGGGGCTGCCCGAGGTCGGCGAGTTGTTCGTCGAGCCGGTCCCGCAGGTCGGGCAGCCGCACGTCACCGAGCGCGATCTCGTGCGGCCCGAGCTGGCCGGCGACCGGGCCGAGGAAGGTCGGCGGGAAGCCGAGGACGCGGTAGGGCGGGGTGGTGCTGACGCGCAACCCGGCGAGGTCGAACGCGCCGCCCGCCTGCACCGGCAGCGCACCCCGGGGCAAGGCGGCCCGCAACGCCGCGGCGACCACCTGCGGCGCGAGGAGACGCCCCGGATCGAACGGCATGCCGCGATCGGCCCTGGTCCACTGTGCACCGAACCGCGCCGCGCGGGTCGCGGACATGCCCTGGCGCTGCCAGTAGGCCGGAGAGGCGCGGACGTAGAGCGAGCCCCCCACGCGGAGGGCCCGGACGGGTTCGCTCTCGAGGGGAAGCTCCCCCTCGGCGAGTCCACCCTTGGTAACGGTCAGGGTGGCACCACTCAGCCGATAGGCGACGGCCGGCGCAGCAGCGAGTGCGGAGAGGGCGGAGTCGACGACCGAGCGGGGATCCGGCGCCGCGGAGCGCGGGGGAGCCTCACAGGAGACGAGCAGAACGAGGACGAGCACCGCGAGACCGCGCAGGCGCATCCGACCCCTCGCTCCCCACTGGAACGGCAGTTGTGAATGAGACGCACATTCAGGTTCCAGAGTTCCTAGGCAACGCAGGCATCATCCGATCGGTTTACACAGAAGGTAGAGAGCCCCCACCAACCGCAGGCCGGCAACGGAAGGCAACCGACTACGCCCCAGACCTCCCCCGCCCCCGATCCACAGCCGATCCTTGGTCGCCGACCAGGCGTGTCAAGGTACTCTTTCCCGCCTTGACACGCCTGCTCGGCGACCGAAACACAATCAGGCATCGGGGGCGGGGGAGGTCGCCCAAGGTGACCGTTCGGCGCCGTAAGGCGCCTTTGACCCTGGCATCTTCGGCCGCCGGAGAGAGCCTGGGTTGCGGCCCTGGCTCAAGGTGATCGTCACGTGTCAAGCGACGGGATGACCACCCAGCTTCCTTTGGGTCCGAGGTGGTTGCCACCCCACCTCGCCCTCGCCGCGCCGGGTGATTACACTGAACAGGTTGTCTCGGCGAGGCGGGCTCCATGCTGCACCCGGTGCCCGACGTGATCGACGCGGCGGCTTGAGGTCCGCTGCTCGAGCATGTCCGTGGAACTCGCCGCCGGTACGACCACCCGCCATCTGCGCCGCCACGCGAATTGTTTGAAGGAGTGCTACACCGTGTCCGAGGTACGTCTGTCCGCCGAGCCCCGCACCGAGTTCGGCAAGGGCGCCGCGCGCCGCACCCGTCGCGCCGGCAAGGTTCCCGCCGTGCTGTACGGCCACGGTACCGACCCCCGTCACCTGGCCCTGCCCGCTCTGGAGTTCGCCCGCGTCATCCGTGAGAACGGCAGCAACGCCGTCCTCACCCTCAGCCTCGACGGCGACACCGAGCTGGCCCTGACCAAGACGGTCACCGTGCACCCGATCAAGAACTACATCGAGCACGTCGACCTGCTGGTCGTCCAGCGCGGCGAGAAGGTCACCGTGGACGTCCCGGTCGTGCTGACCGGCGACCCGGCCCCGGGCACCCTGCAGGTGCAGGAGCTGGACGCGCTGTCCATCGAGGCCGAGGCGCTGCACATCCCGGAGCAGGTCGAGGTGTCCATCGAGGGCGCCGAGGCCGGCACCCAGATCCTCGCCTCGCAGGTCACCCTGCCCGCCGGCGCGACCCTGGTCACCGACCCGGAGAGCCTGGTCGTCGCCGTGAACGAGGCGCAGGCCACCGGCGGCGAGGAGCCCGCCGAGGAGACCGGTGACGAGCCGGCCGAGAGCACCGAAGAGTAAGTGAGTTCGGACGTCCCCGGGGCCGGCGAGCAGGTTCTGCTCGTCGGCCTCGGCAATCCCGGCCCGCGTTATGCCGGCAACCGGCACAACGTGGGTTTCATGGTGCTCGACGAGCTCGCCGCCCGCGTCGGCGGCAAGTTCAAGGCCCACAAGTCCGGCGCCGAGGTCCTGGAGGGCCGCCTCGCCGGGCGCCGCGTCGTGCTGGTCAAGCCGCGGTCGTTCATGAACGTCTCCGGCGGCCCGGTGGCCGGGGCGGCGAAGTTCTACAAGATCGACCCGAGCGGCGTGGTCGTCGTGCACGACGAGCTGGACCTGCCGTTCGGCGGGCTGAAGCTCAAGCTCGGCGGCGGCGAGGGCGGCCACAACGGGCTGCGGTCGATCAGCAAGTCGCTCGGCACGCGTGACTACTACCGCGTGCGCTTCGGCATCGGGCGGCCGCCGGGCCGGATGGACCCGGCCGATTTCGTGCTCAAGGACTTCTCCTCGGTCGAGCGCAAGGACCTCCCGCTGGAACTGGACCGGTGCGCCGACGCCGTCGAGGCGCTGATCGGCAAAGGGCTGACGGCCGCCCAGAACGACTTCCACGCTGCGTGAGCGCGGGTCACCCACAGGTGTGCGGCATACCGCTCCATGGAGTTCCACGGGTGTGAAAACCCTTCCGGAGGTTTGATCCGGCAGCTAGGACGGGATCAGGGAATTGTCCCGTCCACGCTGAACTGGAGTACTCCTCATGTCCCTTTCCGCCGAAGACGTTTATCGAGTCGAGTTCGGTAACGCCCCCATCGGCCGGCGCGGGTACGCCAAGCACGAGGTCGACGAGTTCGTCGAGCGCATCGCCAGGACCCTGGCGGGCGAGGACGACCTCACGGCCGCCGAGGTGCATCACGTCATGTTCAGCAAGCCCCTGCTCGGGAAGCGGGGCTACGACGAACGCGAGGTCGACGAGTTCCTCGACCAGGTGGAGGACGAGTTCGCCCGCCGCGGCGGCCGCCCCTACCCGGTGCCCGAGGCGCGGACGGTGACGCAGGCGACCGAGCCGCGCACGGAAGGCGCCCCGACCGAGATCCCCAAGGTGACCCTCACCGAGTAGAACGTCGTGGGTTCTCCGGGCGAGCGCCGCTCGCCCGGAGAACCAGCACGTCAGGATGCGGCGTTGCGCGCGATCGCCTCGGCGTACTGCACCGCTGTCGCCGCGCGTTTGACCTTGCCGGACGGCGTCTTGGGCAGGCTGCCGGCCGGCAGGACGACCACCGCGTACGGCCGGGCGTCCACCGCGTCGCGCACCCGGGCCGCGACCTCCTTCTGCAGCCGCCGCTCGGCTTCGGCGTCGCCGGCCAGCTTCGACTCCAGGACCACCGCGAACCGCTCCCGTCGGGTGCCCGCGTCGATCCGCACGGCCACCGCGTTGCCGGCCCGCACCCCGTCCACCGAGGTCGCGGCGCGTTCGATGTCCGTCGGGTAGATGTTGCGGCCGCCCATGATGATGACGTCCTTGCGCCGCCCGCAGATCACGATCTGCCCGTCGACCAGGTAGCCGAGGTCGCCGGTCGCGAGCCAGCCGTCGGCGTCCTGCGTCGGCTTCGGGCCCTCCATCGTCAGGTACCCGGGCGTCACGGCCGGCCCGGTCAGCTGGATCTCCCCCACCTCGCGGTCGCCGAGCACCTTGCCGTTGTCGTCGACGATCCGCGCCTCCAGCCCGTCCAGCGGACGGCCCAGCACGGCGAACGACCGGACCTCCTCGGTCCCGCGGCGCGGATCGCCCTCGGGCACCGGCACCGCGCGGTTGTCCGCCTCGAGCGCGTCGGCCTCGATGACGTCCAGCGTCAAGCCGGTGAACAGCGGCGCGAACGACACCGCGAGCGTCGCCTCGGCCATGCCGTAGGCGGGGAAAACGCACTCCGGCGGCATCTTGAACCGGGCGCCGCCGTCGACGAACGCCTGCACGGCGGACTCGTCGATCGGCTCGGCCCCGTTCAGCGCGATCCGCAGCGTGGACAGGTCGTAAGCGCTTTCGTCCTCCACCCGTGCCAGCCGTTTGCCCACGATCGCGTAGGCGAAGTTCGGCGCCGCGGTGGTGGTGGCGCGGTACTTGCTGATCAGCTCGGGCCAGATCAGCGGGCCGGTGAGGAACTCCGCCGGGGTGATCTTGATCAGCTCGACGCCGAACGTCATCGGCACGGTCAGGAACCCGACCATGCCCATGTCGTGGAACGTGGGCAGCCAGGACACCATGATGTCCTTCGCGAAGTCGAACTCCGCCCGCTCCACCATGGCCTTGACGTTGGTGTAGAGGTTGCCGTGGGTGATCCGCACAGCCTTCGGGTCGGCGGTCGAGCCGCTGGTGAGCTGCAGCAGCGCCAGGTCGTCCTCGCCGCGCGGCACCGGCTCGGCGATCGGCTCGCCGCCGAACAGGTCGCTGATCATCCGGAACCCGATGTTGTGCTCGGTGAGCACCGGCGCGAGGGCGTCGAACGGCTCGCCGAGGACGACGAGCTTCGCGTCGATCATGCCCAGCACCTTGACCGTGTCCTCGGCCCACACGGCGAGGTCGGTGCGCGGGGTGGGCTGGTGCAGCATCGTCACGCTGCCCCCGGCGAGCCACACCGCCTGCACCGTCGGCGCGATCAGGGCCGGCGCCCCGGCCAGGACGGCGACGGCGCTGCCCGGCTCCAGTCCCCCGGCGACCAGCGCGCCGGCCATGCGCCGGGCCTGCTCGTGGACCTCGGCCCAGGTCCGGCGGACCGGTTCCTTCGGCTCCCCGGTGACCATGCCACGCAACTGACCACCCTCCGCAGCGGTGCGGACGAGCGTCTCCACGAACCGACTCATGGCGCTCACCTTATCGGGGGGCGCGCGAGCCCGGCGGGGATGTCGAGAACCGGGCCGCGGCTCCGATCTCCTGGTGTAGACAGCCCGTGAGGAGGCACCCGTGAAGTACTTGCTGATCATGCACGTGAACCCCGCCGTCTGGGAGTCGCTGACCGAGGAGGAGCGCACCGCGATCATGAGCGGGCACGGACCGTTCATGGACGCGATCCGGGAGTCCGGCGAGTTGATCAGCACCCAGGCGCTGGCCGACCCGTCGAACAGCGCCGTCGTGCGGGTGCGCGACGGTGCCCCGGTGGTGACCGACGGCCCGTACCTGGAGGCCAAGGAGTACCTGGGCGGGTACTACCTGGTCGACGTCGAGAGCCGGGAACGCGCGCTCGAACTGGCCGCGATGATCCCGGACGCACGGGTCGAGGGCCTGGGCATCGAGGTCCGGCCGGTGATGTTCTCGGCGGGCCAGGAGATGTGACACCCGATGCCGGGCGGGAGCGGCCCGCCCGGCACCGGAATTCACGCCGCGCGCGAGCCTGCCGAGGCCATGCCCAGCCAGGTGTGCGGGTTGCCCTGCCAGCACCAGCCGAGCTTCGGCGCCCGCTTGCTGATCCAGATCGCCGGCACCCGCCGGTCCCCGCATCGCGAACCGCCCAGCGAGAAGCACTTGTTCTTGACCAGCGCTTGCGGGAAGTGCGTGAGCAGGGCGATGCCCTCCTCGATCGTGAGCAGGGTGCGGCCCCGGCCCGCGATCACCTCCATCGCGTCGTTCGGGACGGCGCCGCAGAACTCCTCGCCGCGCTCGACGTCGAACAGCAGGTAGGCGTCCGGGGCGGGCAGGTCCACGGTGGCCACGAACCGTTCGAGCGATCCGGGTTCGAAGGAGCGGTCGACGAACCCGGGCAGGCGCCCGTTGCGCAGGGTGGTGCGCGGCATGGTCTCCTCGATCGGAGCGACCTTCCGGGTCACCACGAGCAGGAACGGCACGCGGCCCGCCTCCGGATCGGGCTCGCCGGACCGGGCCGCGGCGCGCAGCGGCTCGACCAGGGCCCGGAAGCCGTCCTCGTCGAGCCCGGCGAGCGCCGGGTAGCCGCGGTTCACCAGATTGGCGACCTGACGGTCGAATTCCGCGGTCACGCCCGCACCTCCTTGATCGCCGCGATGTCGGACGGCGTGCCGGACATGATCGTCCGCACGTGCCGGGTGACCAGCTCGACCGGCCAGTCCCACCACGCGGCGCGCTCGAGCAGTTCGACGTCCTCGGGTCCGTACCGGGCGCGGATCGGCCGCGCCGGGTTGCCGCCGACGATCGTGTAGGCCGGCACATCGGCGGTGACGACCGCGCCCGCGGCGATGATCGCGCCGTTGCCGATTCGCACGCCGGGCATCACGGTCGCGCCGTAGCCGAACCAGACGTCGTTGCCCACCACCGTGTCGCCCCGGCTGGGCATGCTCGTGACGAGGTCCATCGTGGACTCCGCCCACCCGCCGCCGAACATCGTGAACGGGTAGGTCGACACCCCCATCGTCGGGTGTTCCGCCCCGGCCATCAGGAACCGCGTGCCGGAGGCGATCGCGCAGTACTTACCGATGATCAGCTTCTCCGGCCCGTAGGCGTAGAGGACGTTGCGGGTTTCGAACTCGGTGGCGGCGTCCGGGTCGTCGTAGTAGCTGAACTCGCCGACCTGGATGCGCGGATCGGTGACCAGGGGTTTCAGGAACACCACGCGCGGGTGCTCGGCGAGCGGGTGGAGCACGGTGGGGTCTGGCACGAACACCTCACAGGAGTAAACTTACGACCGACGTAAAATTAGTCCAAGAGCAAGTAGCCTGTCAAGGTAAATGTACGTCGGGGGTAAGATTCGCTCATGACCGTCACCGGCCTCCGCGAAGCCAAGAAGCAGGAAACCCGGCAGCTGATCTCCGACCAGGCGACCCGGCTCTTCATGGCGAAGGGTTTCGAGCAGACGACCATCGCGGAGATCGCGGAGGCCGCGCGGGTCGCCAAGAAGACGGTGACCAACTACTTCCCGCGCAAGGAGGACCTGGCCTTCGACCACCAGGACGAGTTCGTCGCGAGCCTGGCCCGCACGGTCGCGGCCCGTGAGCCCGGCGAGTCGGCCCTGTCCGCGCTGCGGCGGGATTTCCTGGAGGCGGTCGAGCGGCAGGACCCGGTGGCGGGGTTCGCCGGCCCGGAGTTCAGCCGCATGATCGCGGACAGCCCGACGCTCTCGGTGTGCCTGCGGGGCCTGCACGACCAGCGCGAGGACGCCCTGGCCGCCGCGCTCGCCCAGGCCGCCGGCGCCGCGCCGGAGGACATCACGCCCCGAGCGGCGGCGGCGGTGCTCGGTGGGGTGCACCGGGTGCTGTTCGCGCGCATCCAGGAGCTGACGCTCGCCGGGCTCGGCAACGCGGAGATCGCCGCCCTGGTCGGCCCCGAGGCCGCGCAGGCGTTCGCCCTGCTGGAACCCTCGCTCGGCGACTACGCCCGCGCCTGACCGGCGATCCCACGCAGCCGGCTCCGGAGCAACCCGGCGCGGTTACTCCACCAGTTCGGAGGTCTCCAGCCAGCGCGCCTCGACGTCCTCGATCTCCGCGCGGACCGTCTTCAGCTCCGTGTTCAGCTCGACCAGCTTGTCCGGGTCGGTGGCGTGCTCGGCCAGCTGCCCGTGCAGCTTGGTCTCCCGCGTGTGCAGCTGGTCCAGCCGGCGCTCCAACCGGGACAATTCCTTCTGCGCCGCCCGGAACTCCGCCGCGCTGGACGTCTTCGGCGCGGGCTTCGCGGCCACCGGGACACGCGCGGCCGCCCGGCGGGACAGGTACTCGTCGATGCCGCCCGGCAGGTGCGTGATCCGCCCGTCGCCGAACAGGGCGTAAACCGCGTCCGTCACGCGTTCCACCAGGTAACGGTCGTGCGAGACCACGACCATCGTCCCCGGCCAGGAGTCCAGCAGGTCCTCCAGCTGCTGCAGGGTGTCGATGTCCAGGTCGTTCGTCGGCTCGTCGAGCAGCAGCACGTTCGGCTCGGCCATCAGCAGCCGCGCCAGCTGCAGCCGCCGCCGCTCGCCGCCGGAGAGGTCCTCGACCGGCGTCCACTGCCGCGCGGGCGGGAACCCGAGCTTTTCCGCCAGCTGCGACGCCGACAGCTCCTGCTTGCCCAGCACGACCCGCGCCGAGACCTCCTCGACGGCCTCCAGCACCCGCAGCTGCCCGGGCAGCTCGTCCAGCTCCTGCGACAGGTGCGCCAGCCGCACCGTCTTGCCCTCGATCCGCTTGCCCGCGACCGGCTCCCGCTCCCCGGCCAGCAGCTTCAGCAGCGTCGTCTTGCCCGAGCCGTTCACGCCGACCAGGCCGAACCGGTCACCCGGCCCTATCCGCCAGGTCAGCCCTTCGACGACCGTCTTGTCCCCGGCCTTGAGGGTCACGTCCTCCAGCTCCAGCACGGTCTTGCCGAGCCGCCGCTTGGCGAACGACATCAGCTCGGCTGTGTTCCGCGGCTCCGGCACGTCCGCGATCAGCGCCTCGGCCGCCTCGATCCGGTACCGCGGCTTCAACGTGCGGGCCTTCGCACCGCGCTGCAGCCAGGCCAGCTCCTTGCGCGCGAGGTTGCGCCGCTTCTCCTCCATCGACGCCGCGAGCCGGGCCCGCTCGGCGCGCGCGAAGATCCAGTCCGCGTACCCGCCCTCGTACTGCTCGACGCGGCCGTCGGCGACCTCCCAGGTCCGCCCGCACACCGTGTCCAGGAACCACCGGTCGTGGGTGACCACCACGAGCGCGGACCGCCGCGCCAGCAGGTGGTCGGCCAGCCAGCGCACGCCTTCCACGTCCAGGTGGTTGGTCGGCTCGTCGAGCACGAGCAGGTCCAGGTCGCCGATCAGCGCGGCGGCCAGAGCGACCCGGCGACGCTCCCCTCCGGACAGTGTCCCGGTGGGATTGTCCAGCCCCAGCTCGGTGATCCCGAGACCCTCCACAATGGACCGCACCCGCGCGTCGGCCGCCCACTCGTGCTCGGCGTCGAAGCCGGCGAGCACGGCGTCGCGGATCGTGCTGCCCTCGGCGAGCTCGGTGCGCTGGGTGACGACCGCGAGCCGCAGCCCGCGAACCTGGCTCACCCGCCCGGAATCCGGCTCGGCCAGTCCGGAAAGGACTTCCAGCAGCGTGGTCTTGCCGCCACCGTTGAGGCCGACGACGCCGATGCGTTCGCCTTCGCCGACGCCGAGGGAGACGCTGTCCAGCAGCGGGCGGACCCCGTAGGACTTGGAAACCGCCTCGAGGTTGATCAAGTTTGCCACTACGCGTGCACCTGCGGAGGAGTCGGTCGATGTTCGTCGCCGCCGACGAGCCGCGCGCCCGGCACCGGGCCGTGCGCGACCCGCACTGTCCGGCACACCCCGGCCCCGGCCAGCTCGGCCGCGACCTCGAGGGCGGATTCGGCGTCGGCGCACAGGAAAGCGCACGTCGGGCCGGAGCCGGAGACGGTGCCGGCCAGCGCGCCGGCGTTCACCCCGGCGCGCAGCGTGCGGCGCAGGCCCGGCCGCAGCGACACCGCGGCGGCCTGCAGGTCGTTGCCGAGCAGCAGGGCCAGCTGACGCGGATCGCCGGAGGCCAGCGCCTCGACGACCGGCGCGTGCGAACCCACGCGCGGCGGGTTGCCGGTCTCGCGGAGCCGGTCCAGTTCCTTGTAGACGCGCTCGGTGGACAGCCCGCGCTGGTCGAACGCGAGCACCCAGTGGAAGGTGTGCCGGGACAGCACCGGGACCAGCTGCTCACCGCGGCCGGTGCCCAGCGCGGTGCCGCCGTAGAGCCCGAACGGCACGTCCGAGCCGAGCTTCGCGGCGATCCCGGCGAGCTCGTCGCGGCCGATGTCCAGCTTCCACAACGCCGCGAGCGCGACCAGCGTGCCCGCCGCGTCGGCGCTGCCGCCCGCCATACCACCCGCGACGGGGATCCCCTTGCGGAGGACCACCCGCACGTTCGACGCGCCGTCGGTCTTGCCGACGTGGGCGGCCAGCGCCTCGACCGCGCGCCAGGCCAGGTTGCTGGCGCCGGTGGGCACGACCTGCTCACCCTCGCCGTAGACCTCGACGCCCGGCTCCTCGGCCAGCGCGACGGTGACCTCGTCGGTCAGCGAAAGCGCGTGGAAGACGGTCGTCAGGTCGTGGAAACCGTCCGGGCGCAGGTCGCCGACCGACAGGTGCAGGTTGATCTTGGAGGGCACCCTGACGGTGACAGGTGGCGGTACGACGGCGAGCACCAGTCAAGCCTACGTGCCCGCCGGAGAGCGCGGAGAGGCAAGCTCCAGTGCGACGCGCAACGCCACCTCGGCCGACTCCGCCGTGGGGTTCTCGTCCAGGAACTGCGGGTTGTTGCCGGCCATGAGCGCGATCAGCGCGAGCCGGGCGCGCAACTGGTCCTCGGGACCGGCGTCGGCGGGGACGAGGATGGTGAACAGGTCCTTCATCCGCTTGGCCAGGATGTGCCCGGCGTGCAGCTCCTTGAGCGCGGGCTGGTTGTCCTGCATGAACCGCATGATCGGCCCGAACCGGCCCCGGATCAGGTCGGAGAGGCGGCGCAGCACTTCCTCGCGAGCCCGCTCGGGATCGTCCTGAGCCTGTCCCCACTCGATGATCTCGTCGAGCGAGGTGCCGATGTCCTCGATCAGGCTGTGGACGATGTCCTCCTTCGTGCGGAAGTGGTAGTAGAGCGCGGCCTTGGTGACGCCCAGCGCCTCCGCGATCTCCCGCAACGACGTCTTCTCGTAGCCCTGCTCGACGAACAGGTCCAGCGCGATCTGCTGGATGCGCTCGCGCGTGTCGGTCCGCCGCCCCGCCATGACCGTCCTTCCTGAGGAACTCTCAAACTTGCTTGACGCCCGGCTAGGCATCGGCCTACCGTGTCGTCAGCGCCATTACTTGTCGGCCGACTAGTAATGGTCGCTCCCAGTCTAACCCAGTTCTCCACCAGGGGGTTTCCACCATGACGACCACCACTCCGGCGCCGGTGTCGGCGCCCACGGACTCGAGAAAGTGGTGGGCGCTGGCCGTCGTCGGGCTCGCCCAGCTGCTCGTCATCATCGACACCACGATCGTCAACATCGCGCTGCCCACCGCGCAGGCCGACCTCGGCATGTCCGACGTCGCCCGGCAGTGGACGATCAGCGCCTACACGCTGGCCTTCGGCGGTTTGCTGCTGCTCGGCGGGCGGCTGGCCGACCGGCTGGGCCGCAAGAACACGCTCATCGTGGGCGCGCTCGGCTTCGCCGCCGCCTCCGCGCTGGGCGGGATGGCCTCCGGGCCGGGCCTGCTCATCGCCGCCCGCGCGGCCCAGGGGGTCTTCGCCGCGCTGCTGGCGCCGTCCACGCTCTCGCTGCTGACCATCACCTTCACCGAGGCGAAGGAACGGGCCAAGGCGTTCGGGATCTTCAGCGCGATCATGATGTCCGGCGGTGCGCTCGGCCTGGTTGCCGGCGGCGCGCTGGCCGAGTACGCGTCCTGGCGCTGGTGCCTGTACGTGAACCTGCCGATCGCCATCGCCGCCGCGGTCGCGGGATGGTTCGTGCTGCCCAACGTGCCCGGCCACCGGTCGACGCGGCTGGACTGGTTCAGCGGAGTGCTGGGCAGCGCCGGGATCGCCGGGCTCGTCTACGGCTTGTCCGAGGCGGCGACCCGGGGCTGGGGTTCGGCCGTGGTGCTCGGCACCCTGGTTGCCGCGGTGGCGCTGCTGGCCGGGTTCGTCCTCCGGCAGGCCCGGGTCGGGAACCCGCTGCTGCCGCTGCACGTCCTGACCGACCGCACCCGCTCGTCGGGCTTCCTGACCATCGCGATCGCGGCCTTCGGGATGTTCGGGATGTTCCTGTTCGTGACCTACCAGCTGCAGGCGATCATGGGTTTCGGCGCGCTCGGCGCCGGCCTGGCGTTCCTGCCGTTCCTGCTGGCCAACGTGATGGTCTCGACCCTGCTGACGCGACGGCTGATCCCGCGGACCGGGCCGCGCCCGCTGCTGGTGATCGGGCTCCTGCTGATGGCGGCCGGGCTCGCCGGGCTGACCCAGCTGTCGGTCGACACGTCCTACTTGACCCTCATCCTGCCGGTGACGCTGGTGCTCGGGGCCGGTGCCGGGCTGGCGATGCCGACGGTCATGAACATCGCGACCGCCGGGGTGGAGGCGAAGGACTCGGGCGTGGCGTCGGCGTTCATCACGACGTCCCAGCAGGTCGGGGCGTCGATCGGCACGGCGTCGCTGAACACGATCGCCGCGAGCGCGACCGCCTCGGCCGCCGGGCTGGCCCTGCCGGCGGCGACCGTGCACGGGTATGCCGTGGCGAACGGCTGGGCCGCGGGGATCGTGGCGGTGGGGGCGATCGCGGTCGGGGGCCTCGTCCGCCGCAAGTGAGACGAAGGGAGGGGCGCCCCAGCCGGGACGCCCCTCCCTTTCGGCTGCCGGGTCAGGCCGCGACGATGCTCTTCGGACCTTCCTTCGGGTGCACGACGTGGGCGCCGCGGTCGGCGATCCACGCCAGCGCCGCGTCCGCCTGGCTGCCGTTGACGCCGACGCGGAAGCGGGCCACCGGGGTGTCGCCGACGCGGGTCAGGCCGCCGCCGATCGTGGCGAGGTCGACGTCGAACCGCGCGGAGGCCTCCGGCAGCAGGGCGCCGACGGCCGCGAAGCCGATCAGCACGACGTCCACCGACCGGTCGTAGCCGGCGGACTGGCTGCGCGGCGTGTCGATCGGGGGCAGCAGGCTCTGCGCGACCTTGCTCGCCGGGTTGGCCAGCAGCTCGAGCACGGTGCCCTGCTCGACGAGCCGGCCGTCCTCCAGCACCGCGACCCCGTCGCAGACGCGCCGCACCGCGGCACCGTCCTGGGTGGTCAACAGCACCGTGACGCCCAGCTCCGCGCGGGCGCGGTCCAGGACGGTCAGCACGGCGCCGGTCTCCTCCACGCCGACACCCGCGGTCGGGTCGTCGGCGAGCAGCACGGCCGGGCCGGCGGCGAGCGACCGCGCGAGCGCGACGCGGCGGCGCTGCCCGGGGGTCAGCTCGCTGGGGCGCAGCGCGGCGCGCTGGGTCAGGCCGGCGAGGTCGAGCAGGCGGCCGACGCGGCTGCGGCGCTGCGGCCCGTCCAGGCCGAGCTGTTCCAGCGGGGCCGCGACGTTGCCGGCGACGGTGCGCTCGGCGTGCAGCACCGGCTGCGCGTCCAGCACCGCGACCTGGCGGCGCACCTCACGCAGCCGCCGCCCGTCGAGGCCGGTGGTGTTCAGGCCGTCCAGGCGCACGACGCCGCGGTCCGGCTTCTCCTGCAACGCGATGCACCGGGTGAGGGTGGACTTGCCGGAGCCGGCCGGGCCGACGACGCCGAACAGGGCGCCGGCGGGCACCTCGACGCTCACGTCCCGCAGGGCGTGGACGGGCTTGGCGGCACCGGGGAAGGACTTGGTCAGGTTTTCGACAGTGATCACGAATGGCTCCAGCACAACGTGGCGCGAACGCGCCGACCGCACACCAAGGAGACCGTCTACTGAGGACGGTCAGGCGAAGACAGGAGAAAAGTGGTGAAAGGGAAAGCGGTCAGCGACGACACGCACAGACCGTGCGACGACATTCGTCGACGACGCGGCGCCTCGTGAGCATCGTGCGATACACAGGAATCCTCCATCGGTCCTGGCGTTAGCACCTGCGCCCGGGTGGGGTGGTTGCTGCGGCTTCGGCGAGCCAGGTCTCTCAGCCGCTCGGGATGGATACCTCAAAGAGTAGAACGGACTTCACATCTTTTTGGCAAGTCCCCGGTGCCGATCAGGGTGCGAGATCACACCAACGGTGGTAAGGACTTGCTCGAAGCGATCCGGGCGAAGTCCCTTACCCCGAGCTGTTCACCCCGGGTGCGCGGATCGATACCCGCCGCGCGGAGGATCGCCTCGGCCTTCTCCCCCGAACCGGCCCACGACGACAGGGCGGCGCGCAGGGTCTTCCGGCGCTGGGCGAAGGCGGCGTCCACGACGGCGAACACCTCGTCCCGGTCCGCGTCCGACACCGGCTTCGCGGACCGCTCGAACGCGACGAGCGCGGAGTCCACGTTGGGCACTGGCCAGAACACCGCCCGCGGCACGGGCGCGACCTTGCGGGCCGGGCCGTACCAGGCGAGCTTCACGCTGGGGACGCCGTAGATGCGGCTGCCCGGGCCGGCGGCCATCCGGTCGGCGACCTCGGTCTGGACCATCACCAGGCCGTGCGCCAGGGAGGGCAGCTCGGCCAGCAGGTGCAGGACCACCGGGACGGCGACGTTGTAGGGCAGGTTGGCGACCAGGTGCGTGGGCTGGTCCGCGAGGTCTTGGGCGTCGAGCTTGAGGGCGTCCTGGATCCGGATGGTGAACCGGCTCGCGGCTTCGGGGGCGCGCTCGGCGACCGTGGCGGGCAGGCGCTGCCCGAGGACGGGGTCGATCTCGACGGCGGTCACGTGCGCGCCGGAGTCCAGGAGGCCCAGCGTGAGCGACCCGAGCCCGGGACCGACCTCCAGGACGTGGTCCCCCGGGCCGACGCCGGAGAGGTCCACGATGCGGCGCACGGTGTTGGGGTCGTGCACGAAGTTCTGGCCGAGCTTCTTCGTGGGACGAACGTCCAGCTCGGCGGCCAAGCCACGAATCTCGGCTGGTCCGAGCAGTGCGGTCACCCCGGTGATGCTACTGGCCCGCGACTACCGCACTCGCGGAAGGCCGCCCCCGGAAAACAAGATGACCCCAGCCGCCGGCCGGGGTCATCATGGTGTCGCTGGGGGGTCAGCTGGTCGCCTTGGCGCCGCAGACCGGCCAGGCTCCGTAGCCACCGCGGTCGTCGCGCACCTTCGTCGCCACCGCGATCTGCTGCTCGCGCGTGGCCTGGTGCGGGTACGCCGCGTACTGGTCGCCGCCGTAGGCGTCCCACGTGCTCTTGTTGAACTGCAGGCCGCCGTAGTAGCCGTTGCCGGAGTTGATCGACCAGTTTCCGCCGGACTCGCACTTCGCGATCGCGTCCCAGATGGCGCCGTCGCTGACCACCGGCTGCTTGGTGCCGACCCGCACGATCTTCGGCTTGGCCTCGACCAGCACCTTGGTCGACAGCTCCTCGCGGGCGGTCTCCTTGCCGTTGCGCTTGGTGATCCGGTAGGTCACCAGCTTCTTGCCCGCGGTGCCCGGATCCTGGACGACCTCGTCGCCGGCGTCGAGGGTCGCGTCCTTGATCTCCTGGACCTCGGGCTCGATCTCCTCTTCCTGGTTGATCACGGACACGCCGGTGCGGGAGATGTGCACCTCGGCGCCGTTGGCCAGCTTCAGGCCGAGACCGCCGTCGATCTCGTCGTCCGGGCCGAGCGACAGGCCCTGCTCGGCCAGGAACTCCTCCGCGGTGATCGCGGTGGTGCTCACCTGGCGCGGGGCGGCGTCGCCGTCGAAGACGGTGATGTTCTTGAGGGTCTTGATCTCGACGGTCGCGCCGTCCAGCGGCAGCTCCGCGTTCAGCGGCATCGAGTACGCGGTGCCCGGGCCGAACTGGCCGCTCAGGCCCAGCTGCGTGATGGCCTCCTGGAGGCTCGTCGCGCGGACCCACGACTCGCGGGCCACACCGTCGACGACCAGGTTCAGCTTGCGGCCGCGCTCCAGCTTGATGACGCCACCGTCACCGACCGGCGCCTGCGGCGAGGGGGACAGCGCGTCGTGCTCACCGACGGTGAGACCGGCGTCCTCGAGGACCTCGCCGACCGTCTTGCCGAAGCTGTGCACGGTCTGCGTGTGACCGTCGACGTCGACGGTCACGCTCTTGTTCATGGCCAGCGCGGCCGCGCCGCCACCGGTCAGGCTGATCAGGAGGGCCAGGACCGAGCCGCGGAGGAACCGCCGCTTCCAGGTCTTGACCGCGGTGACGAGGGCCTTCTCCGGCTCCTCCGAAGACCCCGCCGCCTCCACGGCGGCCGTGCGGTCTTCCGACACCGCGTCCGGGATGGCCAGCGCCGGGAGCATCGTGGTCTCGGCGTTGATCAGCCGGATCAGCTCGTCGACGTCGATCTCGGCCTCGGCCATGAGATCGTCCGCGTCGCTACCCAGAACCGTGCGGATGTCGTGCTCGGTGACAGCCAGGTCGTCCGAGAACGCGTCGGCGTCGGGCCAGTCGAGGGTGCCCACCGCGCCACCACGGCTGGACTCGAACCAGTCCACCGCCTCGGTCGGGCGCGCGTCGGCCCATCTACTACCAGTCACAGCAGGTCGATCCCTTTCGCACTACGGCTCCCGGAAGTCGTCGCCATCCCCGATCCGACCTGCACTGGCTTGACTCCGGGTGTTCCGCCCTTCGCCCGGTTGGAGCGATCATGCGGCACGGTCACGGGACAGTAACGGACCCCGCGAGGTTGCGCAAACACCGGGCGGAATGTCGTGGCGTTCGTCACTCCTCCGTGTGGATGGTTGCCTTCCACGAATGTCGCAGTCCGTTCAACCCGAGGTGACGGACGGGAGCCGGAAGACGCGTTCGGCGGTCTGCGACACCGCCGAACAGACGCCTTCCAGGTCTTCCGAACGGAGGTCGGCGAGGAAGTGGACCGTGTAAGCGGTGCAGTACGGCTCATTGGGGCGCCCGCGGAACGGGTGCGGCGTCAGGAACGGCGCGTCGGTCTCGACGAGGAACTGCCCGGACGGCACCAGCTTCGCCGCGGCCTGCAGCGCGCGGGCGTTGCGGAACGTGACCGTGCCGGCGAACGACAGCACGTACCCGGCGTCCACGCAGCGGCGGGCGATGTCCTCGTCACCGGAGAAGCAGTGGAACACCACCGTCTCCGGCGCGCCCTCCTCGTCCAGGATCCGCAGCACGTCGGAATGCGCGTCCCGGTCGTGGATCATCAGCGGTTTGCCGATGCGCTTGGCGAGGTCGATGTGCCAGCGGAACGCCTCCTGCTGGGCGTCCGGCGGCGAGTAGTCCCAGTAGTAGTCCAGGCCGGTCTCGCCGACCGCGACCACCCGGTCCTGGCGCGCCAGCCGCTCTATTTCGGACTGTTCCGCCTCGCCGAAGTCCTTGGTGCGCGTGGGGTGGATCGCCACCGCGGCCCACACCCGATCGTCCCAAGTGGACGCGCGCGCGGCCCAGCGGGCGGCGTCCAGGTCGTCGGCGACGGTCACCATCCGGGTCACCCCGGCCGCCGCGGCGCGGTCGGCCAGCTCGGCGACGTCGGCCGCCGTGACCGCCCCGCAGGCGTCCAGGTGCGTGTGCGAGTCGACCACCGGCGCCGGGAGGCGGTCCGGCACCGGCGGTCGTTCCTTCTTACTCACTGACGATCGGGGCCCACTCCGGTCCGGTCTCGCCCAGCTTCGGGTCGAGCTTGGCGAACAGCGGCGTCGGCTTGGACAGCGGACGGCCGACCTCGATCGGGATCGACTCCCAGCGCGCCTGCTCGGCCGCGTAGTCGCCGGTCAGGATCGGGTTGATCCGGCCAGGGATGTCGAGGTCCTCGACGTCCCGCAGCTCCGGCTGCGCGGCCCACACGCCGGTGCCGCCCAGCGCCTCGTGCACCTTCTGCGCCGAGTGCGGTAGGAACGGGGTGAGCAGCGTGTTCGCGTCCGACACCACCTGCAGCGCGGTGTGCAGCACCGCGTCGCGGCGTTCCGGGTCGTCCTTGAGCTTCCACGGCTCCTGGTCCGACAGGTACCGGTTGGCGGCGGACACGACACGCATCGCCTCGGTGGCCGCCAGCTTGAACCGGGACCGCTGCAGGTGCCCGCCGACGGTCTCGAACGCCTTGCGGGACAGCGCCTTCAGCTCCTCGTCCGCGGCCGCCGGCTTGACCGGGGCCGGGATCGCGCCGTTGTTCTTGTGCGCCATCGAGATCGAGCGGTTGACCAGGTTGCCCCACTCGTTGGCGAGCTCGAAGTTGGTGCGGCGGACGAACTCGTCCCAGGTGAAGTCGGTGTCCTGGGTCTCCGGGCCGGCCACCGCGATGAAGTAGCGCAGGGTGTCCGGGCCGAACTCGCGCAGGAAGTCGTTGACGTAGATGACCGTGCCGCGCGAGGTGGAGAACTTCGACCCGCTCATGGTCAGGAACTCCGACGACACGATCTCGTCCGGCAGGTTCAGCTTGCCGTACGGGCCGACCTGCCCACCCTTGTCCCCGGCCCCGTTGTGGCCGAGCAGCAGCGCGGGCCAGATCTGGGCGTGGAAGGTGATGTTGTCCTTGCCCATGAAGTAGTAGCCGCGCGCGTCCGGGTTGTTCCAGAACTCCTGCCAGGCGTCCGGGTTGCCGCTGCGGCGGGCCCACTCGACGCTGGCCGAGAAGTAGCCGATCACCGCGTCGAACCACACGTAGAACCGCTTCAGCGGCTGGTCGCGCCAGCCGTCCAGCGGGATCTTCACGCCCCAGTCCAGGTCGCGGGTGATCGGCCGGGGCCGCATGTCGTCGAGCAGGTTCTTGGTGAAGTTGACGACGTTGGGCCGCCAGTCGGTCTTGGTCGACAGCCACTTGCCGAGACTCTCGGTGAACGCCGGCAGGTCGAGGAACAGGTGCTCGGTCTCGACGAACTTCGGCGTCTCGCCGTTGATCCGCGACTTCGGGTTGATCAGCTCCGCGGCGTCCAGCTGGTTGCCGCAGTTGTCGCACTGGTCGCCGCGCGCGCCGTCGTACCCGCAGATCGGGCAGGTGCCCTCGATGTAGCGGTCGGGCAGCGTGCGGCCGGTGGACGGGCTGATCGCGCCGGTCGTGGTCTTGGGCACGACGTAGCCGTTGCGGTGCAGCGCGAGGAAGATCTGCTGCGTGACCTCGGCGTGGTTGCCGGTGCTGGTGCGGGTGAACAGGTCGTAGGTCAGCCCCAGACCCTGCAGGTCCTGGCCGATCTGGCGGGTGTACTTGTCGGCGGTCTGCTGGGAGGTGAGGCCCTCCTTGTCCGCCTGGACGGTGATCGGCGTGCCGTGCTCGTCGGTCCCGGACACCATGAGCACCCGGTTGCCGGCCATTCGCTGGTAGCGCGAGAACACGTCCGACGGGACGCCGAAGCCGGAGACGTGGCCGATGTGACGGGGCCCGTTGGCATAAGGCCAGGCCACCGCCGTCAACACAGGGATGCTCATGCCTGTTTAGCGTACGGATGCCGTCTCGTGCATTGTTACCTGGGAAGGCTTAAGGAGGTCGGGTGTCGCCGACGCGGCTGCTGGTGCTGGGCGTCGTACGGATGTACGGCAAGGCGCACGGCTATCAGGTGCGGCGTGAGCTGCTGACCTGGTCGGCCGACCGGTGGGCCAACGTCCAGCCCGGGTCGATCTACCACGCGCTGAAGAAGATGGCGGCCGAGGGCCTGCTGGAGGCGGTGCCCGACGAGCCGGAGGGGCGCGGCCCGGACCGGGTCGCCTACCGGCTGACCGACGACGGCGAGACCGAGTTCCAGGTCCGGCTGGCCCAGATGCTGAGCCAGCTCGGCGAGAACGACGCGCAGAACGCGTTCGGCTTCGCCGCGGCGCTGACGTTCCTGCCCTGCCTGCCCCGGCGACGGGCCGCCTCCCTGCTCCAGCACCGGCTGACCCAGATGGAAGGCCAGCTCGCGTCGGTCCGGCACGTGCTCGGGCACGGCGTGGAGTGGGGCCAGCCGGCGCACGTGAACGAGCTGTACCGGCTGTGGGCCACCAACGTCTCGGCGACGATGGAGTGGGTGCGCACCCTGATCAAGCGGCTGGAGGACGGCGAGTACGTCATGGCCGACGACCCGGGCCGCAGCTTCGGCGAACCGCCTCCGGTGATCAAGTAATCAAATTTGACTACGGCGCGATAGTTGAGGGAGAGTGGCGGCCGTCACTAGTCAAATTTGACTACTGAACCAAGGGGGATTTTCGGATGATCAAGGCACGCGGCCTCGCGCGGACCTTCACCGCGCGCGGTCGCAGCGTCGAAGCCGTGAAGGGCGTCGACATCGACGTCGCCGAGGGCGAACTGGTCGGGTTCCTCGGCCCGAACGGCGCCGGCAAGACCACGACCCTGCGCATGCTGACCACGCTGCTGCGCCCGACCGCGGGCGAGGCGAGGGTGGCCGGGCGCGACCTGCTGGCCGATCCGGTCGGCGTGCGCAGGCAGATCGGGTACGTCGCCCAGGGCGGCGGCGTGACCCCGGAGATGAAGGTGCTCGAGGAGATCGAGCTGCAGGGCCGCCTCTACGGCATGTCGAAGGAGAACTCGCTGCGCCGCGGACGGGAGCTGGTCGAGCAACTCGACCTGGTCAACCTGGACCAGCGGCTCACCAAGACCCTGTCCGGCGGGCAGCGGCGGCGGCTGGACATCGCGCTGAGCCTGATCCACGACCCGAAGCTGATCTTCTTCGACGAGCCGACCACCGGGCTGGACCCGCAGAGCCGCGCGAACCTGTGGGAGCACATCCGGCGGCTGCGCGCCGACCACGGCGTGACGTTGTTCCTCACCACGCACTACCTGGACGAGGCCGACTCGCTGTGCGACCGGATCCTGGTGATCGACAACGGGCAGATCGTGGCCGAGGGGTCGCCGGACTCGCTCAAGGCGCGCGTGTCCGGCGACGGCGTGACGATCGGGGTGGCGCCGGAGTTCGTGGGCGCCGCGGCCGAGGTGGCCGGGCGCCTCGAAGGCGCGCACGAGGTGACCACCGGCGACGGGGTGGTGCGGTTCCGGGTGCCGCGCGGGGACACCGCGCTGCCGGAGCTGCTGCGCCGGCTCGACGCGGACGGCATCGCGATGACCTCGATGCAGGTGCACCGGCCGACGCTGGACGACGTGTTCCTCACGCTCACCGGCCGCTCCCTGCGGGACGCCGAGCAGTCCCAGGCCCACCAGGAGGCCGCCCATGTTGCGTGACACGTGGCTGATCTTCAAGCGGGACTGGACGCTGTCCATGCGCAACCCCGCGTGGGTGATGATCGGCATCATGCAGCCGGTGCTGTACCTGGTGCTGTTCGGGCCGCTGATGGAGAAGGTCGTCAGCAGCACGCCGGGCTTCCCGCCGGGCAGCAGCTGGACGATCCTGACGCCGGCGCTGATCATCCAGCTCGCGCTGTTCAGCTCGTCGTTCGCCGGGTTCTCGCTGCTGATGGACTACCGCAGCGGGGTGCTCGAGCGGCTGCGGGTGACGCCGGCCAGCCGGGCCGGGCTGCTGCTGGGCAAGGTGGCGAACAACGTGATCCAGGCGGTCATCCAGGCCGTGCTGATCACGGTGCTCGCGTATGTCGCTTTTGGACTGGACGCGCCGGTCGGCGGGGTGCTGCTGAGCCTGGTGATCGTCGGCCTGGTCGCGGCGACGCTGGCTTCGGCGTCGTACGCGGTGGCACTGACGCTGAAGAGCGAGCAGGCGTTCCCGGCGCTGCTCAACGCCGTGCTGATGCCGGTGCTGCTGCTGTCCGGCATCCTGCTGCCGATCACCAGCATCCTCGCGCCGGACTGGCTCTACACCCTCTCGCGGATCAACCCGTTCACCCACGTGGTCGACGCCGAACGAGCCACCTTCCGCGGCGACCTCACGATGGACGCGCTGATGACCGGCTCGATCATCCTGGTGGTGATGGCGGCGCTGGCGGTGTTCTGGGGCACGCGGACGTTCCAGAAGGAGAACGCGTAACTGTCGGGGGGCGGTGCCGGGCTGCCCGACCCCGGCACCGTCCCCTGGCACACCCGCCGGCCGAGCCACCGCCCTGCGGCCCGACCCGGCAGTGCTGAGCGAGGACATGCGGCCGGTCGTCGCGGCGTGCGCCAGAGGTTCGGCCAGCCCCTGTCGGCGATCAGGCGCAGGGCGAGGTGGTCGCGTTCGTCTCCACGTCTTGTCGGTTTCGGCGCCGGCGTGCTCGCGTGCTGCGCGCACCGGCGATTTCGCCGATGCCGCGGCGCGCGCGGCCGCTCCACACTGGCTCTCCCCAGATCACGGAGGTGACCAGTGCGCACAGCCGTTCTCGCCGTACTCGTGGCGGTGCTCGCCGCGCTCCTGCCCGCCACGGCGGCCCACGCCGCGGCCGCCAATCCCACGATCACCGTGCCACCCGCCGGGACGCACGGGTTCCCGTTCCTCGCCGCGGCCGAGGACCTCGGCTCGTTCGGCTACACCGAGAGCGAGTACTTCATCTCGGGCACCGCGACCGCCTACGCCAAGTCCGGTTTCTGGACCTCGGACGGCCGCTGGACCGTCCGCCCCACCACCCGCGCCGACTACCGGACCCGGCTGCTGGTGCGGCGGCCGAGCGATCCCGCGCGGTTCAACGGCACCGTCGTCGTGGAGTGGCTCAACGTCAGCGCCCAGCTGGAGCTGTCGCCGGACTACTGGTTCACCCGCGACGAGCTGCTGCGCCGGGGTTACGCGTGGGTCGGTGTGTCCGCGCAGTCGGTCGGTGTCAACGGCGGGCTCGGCGACATCGCCGGGCTGCGCGGCTGGGACCCGGCCCGCTACGGCAGCCTCGTGCACCCCGGTGACGCGTACGCCTACGACATCTTCTCCCAGGCCGGGCAGGCGTTGCGCACGCCGAACGGGCCCGACCCGTTGGGCGGCTTGCGGATCCGGACGCTGCTCGCCGACGGGGAATCGCAGTCGGCCGGGCTCGTGACCACCTACGCCAACGCGGTCCAACCGGTGTCGGGTGTCTACGACGGGTTCCTGATCCACAGCAACAGCGCGGTCGGCGCGCCGATCAGCGGGCGGCTGGCCGACGTCCTGACGATGCCGAACCCGAGCCGGATCCGCACCGACACCGCGGTGCCGGTGTTCGTGGTGCTGACCGAGACCGACGTGCCGGGCGCGTCCGCGGCGCGGCAGCCGGACACGGACCGGGTCGTGCACTGGGAACTGGCCGGCACGGCGCACGGCGACCAGTGGGCGTTCGACCTCGGCGACCCGACGCTGAAGAAGTCCGTCGGCTCGGCCGCGCCGCAGCCGGACTGCGCCGCGGGTTCGGCGCCGTACAACGACGGGCCCGGCCACTACTCGATGAACGCCGCACTGCGCTCCCTCACCACGTGGGCCCAGGGCGGTCCGCGCCCGGCGAGCGGCGCGCTGCTCGACGCCGACCGCCGCGACCCGCGCACCGGCCTCGCGCTCGGTGGCATCCGGCTGCCCGACGTCGCCGTGCCGACCCGCACGCTCAGCGGCGAGCGGGACACTTCGGGCAGCGGGGTGTTCTGCGGCCTCTACGGCGCCCGCGACCCGTGGAACGGCGACGCCGACCCGTGGGACCAGCACAACGCCGGCGACCCGTCCGACCCGTCGTTCCCGCCCACCGCGGAACCGGTGCTGAGCCGCCTGTACCCGACCAACGCCGACTACGTGAGCAAGGTCCAGGCGGCCGCCCAGTCCTCGGTCACCGCGGGGCACCTGCTGCCGGAGGACGCGGCGGCGATCGTGGAGGCCGCACGCGATTCGGGCATCGGCGGCTAGCCGCGGCTGCCGTTCCCCACCGGCCCGGCCGTCGTTCCGCCGCACCCGCGGTGGACCGGCGGCCGGGCCGCTACAAGCTCCACATTCGACAGCGCGCGGCCCTCGCCGCCTGCCGGCGCTGTGTACTTGCCGTGTGTCACACCCTTTTCGGGTGGTGCGTCGATACGGCAACCGGGGCTTTTCGCGCTTATGGTGACTACGCAGTGTCCTAGGAGACGCATTTCGGCGATGTGAAGGCGGCGGTTTGACGGAGGGCAGCACCGAGCGCGGGATCAACCTCGCGCTGCACGCGACCGTGGCCGACTGGGACGCGGTCCGCTCCGGCGCTGTCTCGTTCGCCTCCATCACCGTCACCGAGAACACGAACTGGCTCGACCGGGGCGCCGGCAAGCAGATCGAGGCCGCGCAGCAGGCGGGTATCCGCACCGGCATCCGCCACTACGCGCGCCCGGGCGCGCCCCACGACCAGGCCGAGCTGTGCGTGCGGGCGGGGCGCGGGCTCGGGGTGTTCGGGCCGGGTTCGCTCGCGCCGACGCTCGAGGTCGAGGCGGAGGGCGTCGACGACCGGTTCGTGAAGGCGTGGATCAAGACCGTGCGGCAGTCCGCGGGCATCGAGCGGGTGGTCGTCTACGCCGACTACGGGCTCTGGCTGCGCCGGTTGCACCCGGAGAAGTGGGCCGACCGCGAGGTCGTGCTGTGGGTGGCGCGGCACAACGACATCCCGGGCCGTCCGGGCTGGTTCCACCCGCGCCTGGCGCTGCACGAGCACAGCTCGGTGCCGCCGATGCCCGGCGTGTCCGGTCCGATCGGGATGGACGCGCTGGTGTACCCGTTCACGCTGGCCGACCTACTGCTCTAGCCGGCTGCGCATCAGGAAGACGTTGTACGGCCCCCACTGGGACATCAGGTAGTAGACGTCCGGGCCGTCCAGCGCCCACGGGTGCAGGTAACCGCCGTAGAGGCCGGGGTACTGGTGCCCGGGCACGGCGACCTGGCCGGGGGACCACGGTCCGGTGAGCCGGTCGGCGGAGCGCAGCAGGATCGCGCCGCCCGGATCGTCCAGGTGCATCGCCAGCCACTGTCCGAGGTGGACGTCGTAGGCGACCGACAGCTCCCCGACCGGGCCCGGGATGACCGGCGCGGCCGCGAACTCGTCGCGGGACCAGCCGCGGCCGTCGAAGTACTCGTAGGAGGACGCGTCGAGCAGGTGCGGGATCGCCGTGCGGGCCAGGTAGGCGTCGCCGTGCCGCCCGTTGGTGGTGCCGAAGAGGTAGAGGTGGTCCCCCTCGCGGGCGAGTGCGCACATCTGGAACGGATCGTCCCGCTCGGCGCGGTTGATCCAGCGCGCGCTCCACGGCTTGTCCCAGGTCACCCCGTCCCGCGACACCGCGAGGCCGGAGTAGTTGGTGGTCCACTTCCCGGGCGGGCCCCACTGCCGGACGGACATGTAGTGCACCACCTGGAGCCCGTCGACGGCCAGGCCCGAGTTCGGGATGACGGTGACCTCGTCGCGACGCTCGTCCCGCGGGATGACCTGGGCGGCGGTCCCGTCCGGCCGGGTGACGACGCCGTCCAGCGTGAGGCCGGCGGCCAGGTCCGTCGTGGTGGAGAAGGCCAGGACGTTGCAGCGCCAGTCGGCGCTGTTCGGGCCGCCGCCGTCGCCGCCCCAGCCCTCGCCGAAGGTGTCGCCGAACAGCACGAAGACCCGGCCGTCACCGCCGTCCCACAGGATGCCGAGATCGGTGCCGTGGATGGCGAACCGGTCGGTCCGGTTGATCGAATCGGCGCCGGTCACCTTGCAGATCTGCTCCGTTTCCGCGATGCGAACCATGCTCCGACCGTAAGTCACAATGTTCCCGTGCGGGTGACACGAACGAGACTGGGCCGCGGCCGAACACCGGATGAGGTGCTGCTGCTCCTCGACGAGCGCGCCCGCTTCCGGGGGATCGGCACGGCGGCCGGTCTGTGCGGCGACTGGTTCGGCTCCCGGGCGGTGCTCGCGCCCGAGGTGCAGCTCCGCCCGGTCACCGACCCGTTCGAGGTCCCGGACCTGCAACCGCTGGTGGAGCCCGCGGACGGCGTCGTCGGCGGCGGCTGGTTCGGGTACCTGTCCTACGACCTCACCGACCCCTCCGGCCGCCGCGCGGACCTGCCGGGAGCGGTTTGGGGCTGGGCCGACCACGTCCTGCGACTGGATGCGGACGGCTGGTGGTGGTTCGAATCGCTGGACGCGGACGCCACGGCCGCGGAGTTCGAACGCCTGCTGAGCCTCCCGGCGCCGTCGCCGACCTGGCACGCCGGGCCGTTGCACCGTCCGTTGCCGGCCGAACACGGCGACGCGGTCAAGGCGTGCGTGCACGCGATCGAGGCCGGCGAGCTGTTCCAGGCCAACATCTGCACCCGCTTCGAGGGCACGTTCGAGGGGTCACCGGCCGCGTTGTTCGCGGAGGGGGTGCGCGGCCTGCAGCCACGCCGGGCGGCGTTCCTGACCGGGGACTGGGGCAGCGTCGTGTCGTTGTCGCCCGAGCTGTTCCTCGCCCGCCACGGCGACCGCGTCCGCTCCACGCCGATCAAGGGCACGCTCCCCCGCCGCGGCCCCGCCGACAACGCGCTGGCGCAACGGCTGCGCGAGTCGGTCAAGGACGTCGCCGAGAACGTGATGATCACCGACCTGGTGCGCAACGACCTGGGCCGGGTGTGCGCGGTGGGCAGCGTGCGGGTGCCCGAACTGCTGCGCGTCCGGCCCGCGCCCGGGGTGTGGCACCTGGAGTCGACGGTGGAGGGGCGGGTGGTCACCTCCGACGCGGAGTTGCTGGCCGCGACGTTCCCGCCGGGTTCGGTCACCGGGGCGCCGAAGATCCGGGCGCTGGAGCTGATCGCGGAGCTGGAACCCCGCCCGCGCGGGGTGTACACGGGCGCGATCGGCCTGGCCTCGCCGGTGGCGGGGCTGGAGCTGAACGTCGCGATCCGCACGTTCGAACTGCACGGCGACCGCATCGCGCTCGGCGTGGGCGGCGGCATCACCGCGGATTCCGCCGCCGACGCCGAATGGCAGGAATGCCTGCACAAGGCCGCGCCGCTGGAGGCGTTGCTCGGCTGACCGGCTACACCCGTCCGCCGCGCTCGGGAAGCCGTGCACCGGCCGGGAGCGCGCTGAGCGGACGGCCCATCGTCTCCTCCCCGAGCACGACCGTGCCGAGCAGGCCCGCCGCGTTGACGGCCGCCAGGAACCACATGACCGCACTGGTGCCCAACCCGGCGAGCACGGTCGGCAGCAGGAACGTGCTGATGGCCGCGCCGACGCGGCTGACCGCCACGACGATTCCGGTGGCCGTGGCCCGGACCGAGGTCGGGAACAGTTCGTTGGGAACGATGATCTCGATGAAGTTCGACGCGCCCGAGGCGATCGCGAACAACGCCAGTGCGGCGAAGAGCAACCCGGGCGGAGCGGTGGGGGCCAAGGCGATGAACGCGAAGACGACGACCATGATCGCGAACGTGCCGACCAGCAGCGGGATGCGCCCGATCCGGTCCACCAGCCACAGCCCGGGCACGCTGCCCACCACGAACAGCAACGCGATGATCACCTCGGGCAGATAGGGGGAATCGGTCCCGATGCCGAGCCGGTGCAGCAGCGTCGGCCCGAAGCTGTAGACAGCGAAGAGCGGGACGACATGGGCGATGAAGAACGCGCTGACGAACGCCATGCGCCGCACCGAGCGCCGGTTCAGCAACGCCGTCGCCGGAGCGGTTTCGGGCTCGCGCAGTTCGTCCACCTGCGCGTCCGGACCCCAGATCTTCCGGACGACGCGTTCGGCTTCGTCGCGCCGTCCGTGGTTGAGCAGCCAGCGCGGTGATTCCGGTGCGTTCAGGCGCAGGA
Source organism: Amycolatopsis deserti (assembly GCF_014653945.1). GTDB lineage: Bacteria > Actinomycetota > Actinomycetes > Mycobacteriales > Pseudonocardiaceae > Amycolatopsis_E > Amycolatopsis_E deserti. The sequence continues at coordinate 103,331 of NZ_BNAU01000004.1, forward strand.
CGAGCGTGACCACGCCGATGACGGCGGGCGAGGCGAGCATCCAGCGCCAGGCATCCGGCCCGAGCGCCGACAGCGCCCAGCCCGCCCCGGCGGCGAGTGCGGCCCCGACGCCGAACGCGGCGAACAGCGCCCCGAGGAGACGACCGCGGTGCCGGCTGGGCACGAACTCCGCGAGCAGGGAGCTCGCGATGGGGTAGTCGGCGCCGATCATGATGCCGAGCACGAACCGCAGCACGATCAGTTGCCACGCGTCGACGACGAAAGCGCAGAGGATCGAGACCGCGCTGAGCGCGACGAGGTTCGCGATGTACATGACCTTGCGGCCGATGCGGTCGGTCAGGCGCCCGAACACCAGCCCGCCGATGAGGATTCCGGCGAGGGCCGCGGCCGCGGTGAGACCGGTTTGGGTGGTGTCGAGGTGCAGCGCGGGAGCCAGCGTCAGCAGCGCGAGCCCGATGATGGTGACCGCGTAGCCGTCGAGCAAGGGGCCCCCGGCCGAGAACAGGGTCAGTTTCAGGTGGAACCGGGTGAGCGGAGCGCGGTCGATGAAGGACTGGGCATCATGGCCGGCCATGAGCGTTCCTCTCCGTTGAGGGGTTGGTGGGGACGGGGGTCAGCTCGCGGTCCCGACGGGGCGGTCGGGCCGCTCGAGGAGGGTGCTCGCGGTGAAGACGTTGCCGATGCGGCCGAGGGGACGCAGGGCAGCGACGTCGATGCGACCACACCCGCTGATCAGGTGTTCGGCGACCCGCGCGGCGACGACTCTCCCGAAGACCAGGGTCTCCAGTCCCGGGCGGTGGGTGGTCAGCAGCTCGCACTCGAACACCGCGGCGCAACCGTCGATGACCGGCGGCCGCACGACCGTGGCCGCGCTGGTGGGCAGGGCCAGGTCCGCCAGCTCGTCGAAGTCGGGTGGGCTGGGGTCGCCGCTCCGGGCGACCTCGGGGAGGCGGTCGAGCTCGGCGATGTGCACGACGAACTGCCGGGTCGACAGGACGTTGCCGAGCGTGTCCTTGACGCTGCCGTCCTCGCGCGGCTCGATGGCGATCATGAGGATGAGCGGATCGGTCGATGCGATGGTGAAGAAGCTGAACGGGGCGAGGTTGTGGTCGCCGGCCGGGTTCACCGACGTGACCCAGGCGATCGGCCGAGGCGCGATGGTCCACGACACCATCGCGAAGAGCTCCGCCGGATCGAGGTGATCGAGGGGAATCATCGGCATCACACGGTGGCCCCGACGATGTCGTAGGCCACGCCGGTCGGCGTGCGTCCCACGCCGTTCGTGGGTGCCAGGTCCTGCGGACAGGCGGAGAGCACGACGACGACGTCCTCGACCGCGGTGAGCCGGACGCGGTCACCAGCGCGAGCGCGCGGCGACTCGATCGAGATCGCCCCGTCGGCGGCGATCGGCACCCGCATGAACAGGTTCAACGGCTGCGGGACGAACTGCGGGGCCGGGACGCCGAGCGCCGCCAGAGCCGCGTAGAAGTTGTCGTGGCAGTTGTCGTGGTGCTCCTGCACGCCGAGCTGCCGGTAACGCGGCAGATCACAGCTCGGGATGAGCAGATCGTGGTCGCCGGGGCTGGTGTCCTCCGACAACGACAACAGCGGCCGCCGGGTGTTGTCCACCAGGTCGTCCCCGGCCCGGACCACGAGGCGGCCGGTGTGCATCCAGGTGTGGGGTGCCGACAGGAACCGCGACGTGTCCTGCGCCGACAACGCCCAGGTGTCGACCACCTGCTGGCCGTGCGTGTTCGTCACGACGAGGTGCTCCCCCGCCGAGAGCCGAATCGCGATACCGGAGCGCGCTGCAAGGTCCACCGGAGCCTCCACAAACGTTTGGGTAAGTACTGGCAGCATCCTTACCCAAACGTTGGGGTTGGGTCAACAGGTACGGTGCCGGTTCACCGGGACCAGCCCGGTCAGCGCTGCTCAGCGGGGATGGACTTCGGCGGGAGCGGCCACACCTCCCCGCGCCGGCCACCGAGGCCGCGCCGCGCCGGGCGGCCGCGCACCGGGCCGCGGCACCACCACTCACGCGCGCCCCGCACCCCGGCCGCCCAGGGCCACTTCTCAAGCGCGCCGCGCGCCGCGGCCACCCGGCACCACTACTCAAGCGCACCGCGCGCCGCGGCCACCCGGCACCACCGGCTCACCCGCAGCCGCACACCCGGACGCGAACACAGCCGCCCGGCACCACCAGTCACCCGCGGCCGCACCACCGGCCGCCGAGCTCAAGCGCGGCGCGCCCCGCCGCCTGGAACCACCGGCCCACCCGAAACCGCACACCCCAGACGCCAACCCGGCCGCCCAGCACCACCAGTCACCCGCAGCCGCAGAACCGGCCGCCCGAACCCCAGCCACTCAAGCGCGGCGCGCCCCCACCGCCTGGAACCACCGGCCCGCCCGCAGCCGCGCACCCAAGAAGCACACCCGGACCACCCGGCACCACCAGTCACCCGCAGCCACACAACCGGCCGCCCGAACGCCCGCCACTCCAAGCGCGGCGCGCCCCGCCGCCCGGAACCACCGGTCCACCCGCAGCCACACACCCCAGACACACAACCGGCCGCCCAGCACCACCAGTCAAGCGCGCCGCGCCGCCAGCACCGCGTCGTAGAGCTCCTTCTTCGACACCCCCGCCGCCTCGGCGACCTCCGCCGCCGCCGACTTCAGCCGCTCGCCGGCCGCCACGAGGGCCGAGACCTCGGCCACCAGGTCCGTCACCGACACCGCTCGCGGCCGGGCGCCCTCCAGCACCACGGTGATCTCGCCGCGTACGCCCTCGGCCGCCCACTCGGCCAGCTCGGGCAGCGTCCCGCGCCGGACCTCCTCGTACGTCTTCGTCAGCTCCCGGCACACCGCCGCCCGCCGCTCGTCACCGAGGACCGCCGCGGCCTCCGACAGCGTCGCGGCCAGCCGGTGCGGCGACTCGAAGAACACGACGGTCCGCGGCTCGTGCGCCAGCTCCCGGAGCCAGCGGCCCTTCTCACCCGGCTTGCGCGGCGCGAACCCCTCGAAACAGAACCGGTCGCTGGGCAGCCCGGACAGCGCCAGCGCGGTCGTCACCGCCGACGGGCCGGGCAGGCAGGTGACCGGCAGGTCCTCCGCCACGCACGCCGCGACCAGCCGATATCCCGGGTCGGACACGCTGGGCATGCCGGCGTCGGTGACCAGCACGACCGTCTCGCCCGCCCGCAGCGCCTCCAGCAGCTTCGGCAGGCGGGACGTTTCGACGTCCTCGTAGAAGCTGACCACCCGCCCGCGCGGGGTCACGTCCAGCGCGGTGGCCAGCGACCGCAGCCGCCGGGTGTCTTCGGCGGCGATCACGTCCGCCTCGGCCAGTGCGGTGACCAGGCGCGGCGAAGCGTCGCGGGAGTCACCGAGGGGGGTCGCGGCGAGGACGAGCGGCATGGCCTTCACCCTATTAGCCGCGCGGGAACTCCGAGTTCACCCGTGGGTCCCTAGGATCACCCCCGTGACCGCTCTGCTGACACGACCGGATGAGGTGGACCACCTCCGCCCGCCGACGGACCGTGCCGCCACCCTGCTCGGACGCCCGATGCCCGGCGACCGGCTGCGCGGCTGGGTGGTCACGATCGTCCTGACGCTGGTCGCGGCGGTCACCCGCTTCCAGAACCTCGGCTCCCCCACCGACAAGGGCACCCCGGTCTTCGACGAGAAGCACTACGTGCCCCAGGCGTGGCAGATGCTGCGCAACGGCGGGTTCGAGGACAACGCCGGTTACGAGCTGGTGGTGCACCCGCCGCTGGCGAAGCAGCTCATCGCGCTGGGCGAGTGGATGTTCGGCTACAACGGCTGGGGCTGGCGGTTCAGCGCCGCGCTGGCCGGCACGATCATCGTGCTGCTGACGATCCGCATCGCGCGGCGGCTGACCAGGTCGACGTTGCTCGGCGGGATCGCGGGGATCCTGGTCATCTGCGACGGCGTGCTGTTCCTGCAGGCCCGGATGGGCATGCTGGACATCTTCATCGCCCTGTTCGCCCTGTCCGCGTTCGCCTGCCTGCTGTGCGACCGCGACCAGGTGCGGCGGCGGCTGGCGGTGGCGGTCACCGAAGGTTGGGCGGACGAGTCGCCGTGGGGGCCGCGGCTGGGTTTCCGCTGGTGGCGGTTCGCGGCCGGGGTGTGCCTGGGCCTGACTTTCGCGGTGAAGTGGTCGGGCCTGTACTACATGGCGTTCTTCGGGCTGCTGTGTGTCGGGTTCGACGTGGCGGCGCGCCGGGCGGCGGGGGTGCCGCGGCCGTGGGTCGGGACGCTGCGCCGGGACGTGCTGCCAGCGCTGTAGGCGATCATCGCCATCCCCGCGCTGATGTACCTGGCGAGCTGGTGGGCGTGGTTCGCGAGCGAGTCCGGCACCGACCGGCATTACGTCGAGATGCAGGGCATCGACCCAGGCTTCTGGAGCTGGGTGCCGCCCGCGCTGCGGTCGCTGGGCGACTACTCGATGAACGTGCTGCACTTCCACGAAAGCCTGGTCACGCCGAAGAACGACCCGCATCCGTGGGAGTCGAAGCCGTGGACGTGGCCGATGGGCCTGCGGCCGATGCTCTACTACTACGAGTCGGGCAACGGCACGTGCGGCGGGTCGGACTGCATCCAGGCAACGATGCTGATCGGCACGCCCGCGATGTGGTGGCTCGCGTTCCCGATGCTCGCGTGGGGCCTGTGGCGGTGGCTGTTCCGGTTCGACTGGCGCTACGCCGCGGTGCTGGTCGGGTACCTCGCCGGGTTCCTGCCATGGTTCACCAACATCGACCGGCAGATGTACTTCTTCTACGCCACGCCGATGGCGCCGTTCCTGGTGCTCGGGCTGACGCTCGCGCTGGGCCAGATCCTGGGCAGCGCGCGGCGAGGCTTCGAACGCCGCGGCACCGGGCTGCTGGTGGTGGCCCTGTACGCCGGCCTGGTGGTGGCGAACTTCGCCTGGCTGTGGCCGATCCTGAACGGTGATCCGATCAGCAACGCCCGCTGGCAGGCGGAACTCTGGCTGCCGTCCTGGCGATGACCGGGTACCTGGACCGCGCGCGGGAGTCGTACGACCGGGTCGCGGAGGACTACGCCGAGTTCGTCCGCCCGCGTTTCGCGGCGGACGCGGTGGGCCGCGGCATGCTGAGCGCGTTCGCCGAGCTGGTGACCGGCCCGGTGGCGGACGTCGGCTGCGGCCCGGGGCATGTGACGGCGCACCTCGCCAAGCTGGGCACGCAAGCGTTCGGGATCGACTTGTCACCCCGGATGATCGAGATCGCCCGTCGCTCGTACCCGCACCTGCGGTTCGAGGTGGGCTCGATGACGGCGCTCGACGTGGAGGCTGGTTCCCTCGGCGGGATCGTCGCGTGGTGGTCGATCTTCCACGTGCCGCCGGCCGCACTGCCCACGGTCTTCGGCGAGTTCGCCCGCGTACTGGCCCCCGGCGGCCACGCCGTGATGGGCTTCCACGCCGGCAACACGCAACTGCGGCCCGAGACGGCCTACGGCCACCCGGTGGACTACGACGCCTACCTGCTGCCGCCCGACCACGTCGCGAAACTGCTGAAACGGGCCGGTTTCGACATCGCCGCCCGAGTCGAGCTGGAGGGTGCGAAACACCCGCAGGCGATCCTGCTCGGCCGCAAGAACACCACTCGGCGTTCCTCGATGCCTCATCGGTAGCGTCTGGCGCCGCGCCCGGGAATCCGCATCAGCAACGGGGCGGCATCGCCCGGGTGGTGCCGCGCAGGCGCTGAACGATCCCGCGTCAGCGGGCCGTCCACAACCGGACCACAACCCCCGCCCCTGGGGGGTACCTCAGCGCGGGGTGTCGCCCGGGTGGGCCGCCCAAGCACCGGACGATCCCCGTCAGCAGACCCTCCCCAACCCGAACCACAACCCCCACCGCTGGCGAGTGCCTCACCGCGGCAGCATCGCCCACACGGAGCCGCCCAAGCACCGGACGATCCCCGTCAGCAGACCCTTCCCAGCCCGAACCCCAACCGCTGGCGAGTACCTCACCGCGGCAGCATCGCCCACACGGCGCCACCCAAGCACCTGACGATCCCCGTCAGCAGACCCTCCCCAGCCCGAACCACAACCCCCACCGCTGACGAGTACCTCACCGCGACGGCATCGCCCACGCGACACCACCCAAGCACCGCACGATCCACATCAGCAGACCCTCCCCAGCCCGAACCACAACCCCCACCGCTGGCGAGTACCTCACCGCGGCGGCATCGCCCGGGTGGTGCCGCCCTGGCGCGGCACTATGCGCGTCACCGGGCCGTCCGTCGACTTGCCGGACCTCGCCAGGAAGCCCTCCACTTCCCGGACCACCGTGTGCAGCGTCGGGCGGCGGCGGGGTTCGTTGTCGAGCGAGGCGATCAGCAGCCGGGCGTGCGCGGAGCGCTGCGGCAGCTTCGACACGGGCTCGGCGCGGGCCGCGGCCATCAGGGCGGCCATCGGCGTCTCGCGGGTGCCTCGCGGCGGGTAGCCGGACAACGCGTAGCTCACGGTTGCCGCCAGCTGCCACGCGTCGGACGCCGGGGAGGCCGCCGCGCCAGCCGCCTGCTCCGGCGCGACGAAGTCCGGAGTGCCGATCATCATCCCGGTCGCGGTCATCGTCGAGTCGCCGCGGCTGCGGGCGATGCCGAAGTCGATCAGGTGCGGCATGCCCTGCGGATCGAGGATCACGTTCGACGGCTTCACGTCCCGGTGCAGCACGCCCTTCTCGTGCGCCGCGGCCAGCGCGCCGGCCATCGTCGCCCAGAGGCGGCCCGCCGCGATGTCGTCGAGCGGGCCCATCGTGTCCACCGCGGTGGACAGCGACTGGCCCTCCAGGTACTCCATGACCAGTGCGAGCCCGTCCGGCTCCTCGACCAAGTCGTAGACCCGCACGCAGTTCGGGTGGTCCACCATCGCGAGCGCCCGGGCCTCGCGGCGCATGCGCTCCTCGGTGTCCCGGTCCGGCGCGTGCGCGATCTTCAGCGCGACGGTGCGGCCCAGCTGGTTGTCCACCGCCTGCCACACCGTGCCGAACCCGCCGTGGCCAAGACGCTTGATCCGCCGGTACCGGCCGCCACCGTTGGCCGTCGACCCCGGCGGCACCGGAACCGGGCCGGGCACGGCGGCGAGTTCCTGCGCCGCCGGCGCGACCGCGGTCGGCGTGTACTGCCTGGGCGGCTGCGGCGGAGGCGGTGGCGGCACCTGCGGCGGAGGCTCGCGCCGCGGCTCCGGGCGCGGCCGCTCCGGCTTGTTGATCACCGACCACGACGGCGGCCCGACCAGCGCGATCGGGATGATCCCGAGCATGGCGATCGGCAGGAACCCGAGCCACAGGAACACACCCGCGTTGGCCGACACGCCCACCGAGAACACCACGAACAGCACGAACCCGGCCCACAGCAGGCGGCCCGGCCACTTCGGACCGCGGCGCATCGCGGTGCGGGCCTGCAGGATCATGAACAGCAGCGCCAGTACCGGAAGCCCGACGAGCGCGCCCAGGTAGTAGCCGTAGGCGAGCACGTTGCCGGACGGGTAGAAGATCGTTTCGAAGACGTTCTGCCCGCCGCCCAGGTAGTCGCTCTGGGTGCCGATGAACGAACAGTACTCGCGGTTCAGCGTCGCCAGGTCCGCCTTGGACAGCGACGACGTGCCCACGGCGGCGGCCCGGTAGATGCTCGAGATGCCGTTGAAGGCCATCCACGGCAGCCCGAACGAGAACACGAACGCGATCACCCCGATGGCGGCGATCGTGCCGGTGTCGTACCGGTTGCCGGTGAACTTCCGCATGAGCGCGACGAGGACCGCACCGGCCACCGGGAACAGGGCGGTCAACGCCCCCGCGGCCACCGTGGCCCACACCCAGTCGCCGGGGCAGAAGCCCGGGTTGAACAGGGCATGCGCGAGGGACAGCAGCCAGTCCGCGAACGCGTTCACCGCCCGGGTCCCTTCGTGGTCGGGGTCTTCTTCCGGTCTCCCACCCTATTCGCACCTTGGACGCGGCAGGGCGCGGGCGGGTTGCGGTCGGGTTCCGGCCACCCGGCGGAGTGATGGCCATCAGGTCCCCGGCCGCCAGATGACCCGGGCCGGCCCGCTCCGCCTCGACGGGCCACCGCTCCCGCCGGAACCGCAGCACCAGCAGGGCAGTGCTCACCACCGCGCCAGCCGCGCCAACGGCGACGACGCCGGTCAGCCCACCCAGCACGATCGCGGCCATCGCGGTCGGCCCCCAGCTCACGCGGGCGCGCCGAGGTGACAACGCCTACCCCCTCTTTGGTCACACTCCGTGCGGACTCGGCCAACGTTTCGAGCGCCAAGCCGAAGGTCGACGTCCGAGGAAGCGGCGGCAAGCTGCTTTTCGAGTGTTTGAATGACGTTCAAATCTGCCATTGAGCCGTGGGCGAGCGCTGAACCACGGCAAGCCCGCCGAGCGGGGTCGATACCGGCGCTGCCGGTGACGGGTTCCGGCTCCGGGCGATCGATGGCTGGCCGCGGCGCCGGCCGGCTGTCACCAGGCAACGCGGGCACGGTGATGCGACCTGCATGCCGGGCGAGCCGTCGCGGACCGAGCGTGCCGACCACCTGGGTGTGGTACTCGGTGTGATTGCTGACGCCCCTGGGTGGTCGGCCGCCGGGTGCGGTGTGGCGGCGGTGGTTTGAGCTGCTTGAGGGTTGCGCGGTTGAGGGGCTTGTCTGTGCCGCGCGGGCCAACGGAGCTCCCGGCTGTGCGGCAATACGTGGTGCGGTCGAGCGTGTCGGCCCAGGGCGGGCGACGGCGGCGATGAGCGCCGCAGGCCAGCGGCCACACGCGGGCGCGAGAGGAGGGCGAGAACAGGATCGCGGATTGCTCCAGCTTGGCGCGCGGCTCGCCGGTCGGTTGGGCGGTGACGGCTGCTTGAGGTGAGTGCGGTTGAGGGGTTCGGCGGAGCTGCGCGGGAACGCGTCGGGGTGGATCGGCGGCCACCCCCAGCCGTATCCATCGGAGCTGCCGGTTTCGCGGCAATACGTGGCGCGGTCGAGCGTGTCGGCGCAGCGCGGGCGACGGCGGCGATGAGTGCCGCAGGCCAGTGGCCACACGTGGGCGCGGGAGAAGGGCGAGACCCGGCTTGCTGGTCGCTTCGGTCGGCCGCGCGCCCCGCCGGCCGGGTGAGGCGGGGGCGGCTGACGAAAGCGTGCGGCCGCACCGGGTCACCGGAGGCGTTTTGAGCCATGATGTGGGGCACGAGCTCGACGACGAGGAGGTCTGCCCCATGGGCCGTCACGCGGAGGAACACCAGCGCAGCCTGACCGATCCGGAGGGGTTCTGGCTGGCCGCCGCCAAGGCGATCGACTGGACGCGCGAACCGTCCCAAGCGCTGGACTCGTCGAACGCCCCGCTGTTCCGCTGGTTCCCGGACGGGGAGCTGAACACCGCCTACAACGCCCTGGACCGGCACGTGGAACGCGGCCGCGGGGAGCAGCCGGCGCTGATCTGGGACTCGCCGGTGACCGGCGGCAAGCGCACCTTCACCTACACCCAGCTGCGCGACGAGGTCGCCCGCTTCGCCGGAGCATTGCGCTCGCTCGGGGTCGGCAAGGGCGACCGGGTGATCGTCTACCTGCCGATGGTGCCCGAAGCGGCTATCGCGATGCTGGCGTGCGCGCGGATCGGCGCCGTGCACTCGGTGGTGTTCGGCGGGTTCGCGCCCAAGGAACTGGCCGCGCGCATCGAGGACGCCAAGCCCAAGGTGATCGTCGCGGCGTCCTGCGGCATCGAGCCGAACCGGGTGGTCGAGTACAAGCCGATCATCGACGAAGCGCTCGCCACGACCGAGCACCAGCCGGACCGGATCGTGGTGCTGCAGCGCGACGCCGCCCAGGCGACGCTCGGCGAACGGGATGTCGACTGGCAGGACCTGGTGGCCGGGGCGAGCCCGGTGGACCCGGTGCCGGTGGCGGCGACCGATCCGCTCTACATCCTGTACACGTCCGGCACGACCGGGAAGCCGAAGGGTGTCGTGCGCGACACGGGCGGGCACGCGGTCGCGCTGGCGTACTCGATGAACGCGGTCTACGACATCCAGCCGGGCGACATCTGGTGGACCGCCTCCGACGTCGGCTGGGTGGTCGGCCACTCCTACATCGTGTACGCGCCGCTGCTGATCGGCGCGACGACCGTGATGTACGAGGGCAAGCCGGTCGGCACGCCGGACGCCGGCGCGTTCTGGCGCGTCATCAGCGAGCACAAGGCGAAGGCCCTGTTCACCGCCCCGACCGCGCTGCGGGCGATCAAGCGCGTCGACCCGGACGCGACAGAGCTTGCGAAGTACGACCTGTCCGCCTTCCGCACCCTGTTCATGGCCGGGGAACGGCTCGACCCGGAGACCCTGAACTGGGCCGCGGACAAGCTGGGCGTGCCGGTGATCGACCACTGGTGGCAGACCGAGACCGGCTGGCCGATCGCGGCCAACCCGCGCGGCCTGGAGCCGATGCCGGTGAAGCCGGGCTCGGCGACCGTGCCGGTGCCGGGCTACGACGTGCGCATCCTCGATCAGGCCGGGAATCCGCTGCCCGCCGGGCAGGAGGGCGCGATCTGCATCAAGCTGCCGATGCCCCCGGGCACGCTGCCGACGCTGTGGGGCGACGACGAGCGCTACGTGGAGGCGTACCTGTCGCGTTACGAGGGCTACTACCTCACCGGCGACTCGGGCTACTTCGACGAGGACGGGTACCTGTTCGTCATGGGCCGCACCGACGACGTCATCAACGTGGCCGGGCACCGGTTGTCGACCGGCTCGATGGAAGCCGTGCTGGCGGCGCACCCCGCGGTGGCCGAGTGCGCGGTGATCGGCGTGCATGACTCGCTCAAGGGCCAGCTGCCGCGCGGACTGGTGGTGCTGAAGTCCGGTGTGGACGTCGACGAGGAGACGCTGAAGGCGGAGCTGATCGCCGCCGTCCGGCGGGACATCGGCCCGGTGGCGGCGTTCCGCCAAGTGTCTATTGTGGACGCATTGCCGAAGACGCGATCGGGCAAGATCCTGCGCAAGACCATGCGCGGACTCGCGGAAGGCCGCGACGAGCCGGTGCCCTCGACGATCGAGGACCCGTCGGTGCTCGACAGCCTGCGCACGATCCTCCGGGAGGGCTGACCCGCGCACTGTCCACATCAGACGAATGACGACGTTCGGCAGTGAGTTGATGTTCATGCCGACAAGGTAGACCCGGCCACCGACAGAAAGCACGTTCCGGCCGGGAAATCGCCACCCGATCGAGTCGAACGTGGCGATTCACCCGGCCGGAGCAGTGCGACGGCGACTGGAGCATTGCGCGGGTGGGAGCACTGGTCTATACCTTTAAAGACCTGCTCCCGATCCCCGCGGAGAGTGACCCATGCGCAGATCCCTGGCCGGCCTGCTCGGCGCCACCGCGCTCGCGCTGACCGCCCTCACCCAACCCGCTCTCGCCAGCCAGCCCGCCGCGAACCAGCCGGGCGCGCGTACTCTGGCGGACGTAATACCCGTTCCAGTGTCGGTGAGCGCCGACCCCGAGGCCGACTTCCGGCTGACCCCCGCCACCGCGATCGAAGCCGACCGCGATGCCCGGCAGGTCGGCGACTACCTCGCGGGCCTGCTCCGCCCGTCGACCGGCTACCGCCTGCCGGTCGTGGAGCGCACCTCGGCGCCGTCCATCGCCCTCGAGCTGGGCCCGACCGCGCAGGTCGGCGACCAGGGCTACCAGCTCACGGTGACGAAGAAGGGCGTGACCGTGCGCGCGAACAGCAGTGACGGGCTGTTCGCCGGCGTGCAGACGCTGCGCCAGCTGCTGCCCGCGCGGGTCGAGTCGCGGCAGGTCGTGCGCGGCCCGTGGGTCGTGCCGGGCGGCACCATCGTGGACTACCCGCGGTTCGGCTATCGCGGCGCGATGCTCGACGTGGCACGGCACTTCTTCTCGGTCGACGAGGTGAAGCGGTACATCGACCAGATCGCGCAGTACAAGATCAACCGGCTGCACCTGCACCTCGCGGACGATCAGGGCTGGCGGATCGAGATCAAGAGCTGGCCGCGCCTGGCGACGTACGGCGGCAGCACCGAGGTCGGCGGCGGCCCGGGCGGGTACTACACGCAGGAGCAGTACAAAGACCTCGTGGCATACGCCGCGTCCCGGCACATCACGGTGATCCCGGAGATCGACATGCCGGGCCACACCAACGCCGCGCTGGCGTCGTACGCGGAGCTGAACTGCGACGGCGTGGCTCCGCCGCTGTACACCGGCATCGAGGTCGGGTTCAGCTCGCTGTGCGTGGACAAGGACATCACCTACGAGTTCCTCGACGACGTGATCGGCGAGGTGGCCGCGTTGACGCCGGGGCGGTACCTGCACATCGGCGGGGACGAGGCCCACGCGACGACGCCGGAGGACTACCAGAAGTTCATGGGCGAGGTGCTCCCGATCGTCGCGGAGCACGGCAAGCTGGTGCAGGGCTGGCACGAGATCGCGAAGACCGGGCTGCCGGCGAGCGCCGTTCCGCAGTTCTGGGACACCGACGGGGTGGACGCCGCCACGGCCGCGGCCGCCGCGGCGGGCAACAAGATCGTGATGTCGCCGGCGAACAAGGCCTACCTCGACATGCAGTACCACGAGAACAGCCCGCTCGGCCTGCACTGGGCCGGGTACGTCGAAGTCGCCGACGCCTACCACTGGGACCCGTCGACGGCGGTGCAGGGCGTGGGTGAGGCGTCGATCGCGGGCGTCGAGGCGCCGTTGTGGTCGGAGACGCTGACCGACAGCGACGACATCGAGTTCATGGCCTTCCCGCGGCTGCCGGGGATCGCGGAGATCGGGTGGTCGCCGAAGGCGAGCCACGACTGGAACGGCTACCGCGAGCGGCTGGCGAAGCAGGCGCCGCGGTGGGAGGTCCAGGGGATCGACTTCTACCGCTCGCCGCAGGTGGACTGGCGGTAGCACCGGAACGTGAGCCCGGCGCGGTTCGGTCGCGCCGGGCCTGCGGGGCGGGGGCCTGGTCGGGTTGCCTGTGGGCTGGCAGGTGCCTGGGCTGGGGCAGGCTCGCGGGCCCGGCGCAGTTTGGCTGGGCCGGGCCGCGAGCCGGGGAGACGTAGTCGGGTTGCTGGCGGGCCGACGAGCGCCCGAGGCGGGGCACGCTCGCGGGCCCCGCCGGGCTCGGCGGCGCCAGGCCGCGTGCCCGGGGAGGCGTAGTCGGGTTGCTGGCGGGCCACCAGGTGTTTGGGGCGGGGCACGCCTGCAGGCCTGGCCGGGTTCGGCGGCACCAGACCGCTGGCCCGGCAGGCCGGGCCGGTTTGCTGGACGGCCAACGAGCTCCCGAGGCGGGGTGCTCGCGGGCCCGGCCAGGTTCGACGAAACCAGGCCGCAGCGCGGGCCCGACGGGGTTCGGCAGCGCCGGGCCGCGGGCTGGGAAGGCCGCCCTGTTGGAGGGCCGGCGGGTGCCCGGGGCTTGGCGTGGCACGGTGCTTGTTCGGCCGGACCGGGTGGCGTGACGGTCGGCCTGTTCAGCCGGGCCGGGCGCGCGCCGGGGCGGCCTGTTCAGCCAACTGGAGAGCCGACCACTGCCCAGGGCTTGCCGCGGCAAGTCCTGGGTCCGGCGGGATCGAGCGGCCGGCGGCGAGCCCGTCAAGCATCCGCGGCGCGTTCGGCTTCTCGGAGGGCTGTCCAGGCGTCCGCGACCGGCGCGAGGTGTCCGAGCTTCTCCGGGTTGCTGACCGTGCGGATGTTCTGGATCTGACCGTCCGCGATGTCGAACGCCCAGATGCTGATCACCCCACCCGCACGATCGCGGAAGATGGCGCCTGGCTGGGCGTTCACCGGGTGCGGCTGGACCTGCGCGGCGATCCGGGCGAACAGCGGCATGAGCGTCGCCAGGACCTCGGTCACCGCCTGGGCTCCGGTGAACCGCTCGGCCCACTGCGGGGCCTTCCCGCCGCCGTCGCCGACCAGCTGGACGTCCGCGGCCAGCAACTCGGTCAAGCCGTCGACGTTCCCCTCCCGGAAGGCGTCCAGGAACCGGCCGGCCAGCTCCTCCCGCTTGGCCCGGTCGGCTTCGAACCGCGGCCGGCCCGCCTCCACGTGCCGGCGCGCCCGCACCGCCAGCTGACGGCACGCCGCCTCCGAGCGACCCACCGCGGAAGCGATCTCGGGAAAGCCGAACCCGAACACCTCGCGCAGCACGAAGACCGCCCGCTCCAACGGGCTGAGCCGCTCCAACAGGAGCAGAGCCGCCATCGACAACGAGTCCGCCAGCTCCGCCGACCGCTGCGGGTCCTGGTACGGATCGGCCAGCAGCGGCTCGGGGAACCACGGCCCGAGGTACTCCTCCCGCCGGACGCGAGCCGACCGCAACACGTCGATCGCGACCCGGCTCACGGTCGCCGACAGGAACGCCTTGACCGACTCCGGCCGCGCCGGCGACGCCGCGAAGCGCAGCCAGGTTTCCTGCACCGCGTCCTCGGCTTCGCTCACGCTGCCCAGCAGCCGGTAGGCGATGGAGAACAGCAGCGGCCGCAGCTCCTGGAACTCCTCGGCACGGCTCACCACGGCATCGGGCCCTCCTCGGCGAAAAACCCGCCCGTGGGTCCGTCCGGGCCGAGCGTCGCCATCCGCACCACGACCGCGGCGCCCTGCGCGACCGTGAGGAACCCGGTGTGGTTGTTGCTGTCGGTGTCGACGAAACCGGGGGCGACCGCGTTGACCAGGATCCCGTCCTTGCGCAGCTCGTTGGCGTACTGCACGGTCAGCGCGCACAGAGCGGTCTTGGACGGGCTGTACGCCGCCGACGGCACCAGCGCCGCGAACGGGCCGTCCGGGTCGCTGGTCAAGGTCAGCGAGGCGGCGTGACTGCTGACGTTCACGATGCGCGGCGCCGGCGACCGCCGCAGCAGTGGCAACATCGCGTTGGTCACCGCGATCACACCGAACACGTTGGTCTCGAACACCGCGCGGACCATGTCCAGGTCGACCGAGCTGGGGATCTGGTCGCGCGCGTCTTCGGGGTTGACCTGCCCGGACCCGGTGATGCCGGCGTTGTCACCAGCACGTCGAGCCGGCAGAACCGCTCCTCGACCTGCCGCGCGGCCTGCTCGATCGTCGCTGGATCGGTGACGTCCAGGGTCACCGCGTGCCCGCCCAGCGCCGCGGCCGCCTCCTCGCCGCGCTGCCGGTCCCTGGCGCCGATCAACACCGTCATGCCGAGTGCGGCCAGTTGCTCGGCCACCCCGCGGCCGATTCCCTTGTTCGCTCCGGTGACCAGCGCGACCTTCGGCTGTTCGCTCATCATCAGCTCCTTGCTCGGCGAGTGTGCTCGGAACCCGAGACGAGACAGCAGGCCGCCCTGTGACATCCGGTCGAGTAGACACCGTCTACAAATCTTGATAGACAGTGTCTACCAGGTGAACACCGGATGTCGGAGAGCTGAATGGGCTATCAGAGGTTCGTGGTCCTCGGCGACAGCTGCGCGGAAGGCCTGCACGACCCGTACCCGGGGACCAACGTCTACCGCGGCTGGGCCGACCTGGCCGCGGCGACGCTCGCGCAGGACGACCCTTCGTTCCGGTACGCCAACCTGGCCGTCCGCGGCCGCCGCCTGGACCAGATCATCGTCGAGCAGATCCCCGCGGCCCTGGACCTCAAGCCGGACCTGGTCGCCCTCTTCGGCGGCGCCAACGACGTCATGACCCGCACCTACCGCGCCGAGGTCGTGGCGAAGCGGGTGGACGCGGCGATCCGCATGCTCACCCGCGCCACGCCGACCGTCGTCGTCTTCACGCTCAGCGACGTCTCCGGCCGCGTGCCCGGCCTGCTGCGCATCCGGCACCGGCTGGAAGCGCTCAACGAGGCGATTCACACCTCCGCGGCCAAGTACGGCGCCCGAGTGGTCGACCTGTGGGGCGAAGAAGCCGTGCACGACCTGCGTTACTTCGGCCCGGACCGGCTGCACCTCTCCGAGTACGGACACCGCCGCCTGGCCGCGCACCTGCTCACCAGCCTGGGCGTCGACTACGACCCGGCCTGGCTGGCGCCCTTGCCCGGCGAACCCCTGCGCCCCGGCCTGCGCGCGCACGCCGGCTGGGTGTGGCGCGAAGTCCTGCCGGTGATGGTCACGCGCACCCGCAACTGGTTCACCGGCCGGTCCCCCGGCGACGGTTTCGCGCCCAAGCGCCCCGACCTGCTCCCCGTCATCGCCGACGAGCTGGCGTCGTGGAAAACGATCCCCGGCAGCGCCTGATCGACAGCGCGATCGCCGTTCTGACGAGCGAGGGTGTCGAGGCCGTCACCCTGCGGCGGATCGCACGCGAAGCCGGCGTCTCGCACGGCGCGCCCCTGCGGCACTTCGCCGGGCGGGCCGAACTGCTCGCCGCGGTCGCCGCGTCCGGGTTCGCGGAGCTGCGCGACCGGGCGGCCGACCTGCCCGACGACAGTCCGCAGCAACGGCTGCTGACCGCGTGCCGCCGCTACCTCGACTTCGCGCTGGCGAACCCGGCCATGTTCGAGCTGATGTTCCGGCCGGACCTGATCGACGTGCGTGAACCCGAACTGGCCCGGCTCTCCAACGCGGTGTTCGAGCAGTTCCTGGACCTGGTCACCCAGGCCCAGGCCGGCGGCTGGCGCCGGGGCACCGCTTCGCGCCCGTTGGCCGCGTCGCTGTGGGCGTCCCTGCACGGGCTGGCCGCGTTGTGGCTGCGCGGCGGGCTCCCCTCGGCGGCGGAATCGTCCGATGTGGAGCACACGCTGGCCGTCACGCTCAACACCTACCTGCGCCCCTGACGTCTCAACCGCGCCAGGCCTTCTCGCGCAGCAGCCGCAAGCCGTTCAGCGCCACCAGCACCGTCGAGCCCTCGTGACCGGCAACGCCGAGCGGCAGCGGCAGCTCGCCGAACAGGTCCCACAGCACCAGCCCGACGATGAACGCGGCAGCGATCGCGAGGTTGGCCAGCACGAGCCGGCGCGCGCGGCGGGCCAGCGCGACGACCGCGGGGATCGCCGTCAGTTCGTCCCGCACGACGACCGCGTCGGCCGTCTCCAGCGCCAGGTCCGAGCCGGCGCGTCCCATGGCGATGCCGGTGCTCGCCGCGGCCAGTGCGGGCGCGTCGTTCACCCCGTCGCCGACCACCAGGACCCGTTCGCCCAATTCGCGGACGGCCGCGACCTTGTCCTGCGGCAGCAGCCCGGCCCGTACGTCGGTGATGCCCACCTCGGCCGCCACCCGGGCCGCGGCCTGCGCGTTGTCCCCGGTCAACAGCACGGGCGACGTCCCGGCCAACGCAGCCACCGCGGCACGCGCGTCCGGGCGCACGCGGTCGGCCAGCCCGAGCACCCCGGCCGGTTCGCCGTCGACCCGCACGAGCACCGCGGTCCGTCCACCGGCCTCGACCTCACGCACCACGTCGCTGTCGTCCCGGCCGACGAACACCTGCCGCCCGTCGACCACCGCATGCACGCCGCGACCGGGCTCCGCGCGGAAGTCCCGCGCCACCGGCACCCGGTCCGCGGCCGCCACGATCGCCCGGCCCAGCGGGTGCTCGCTCGACTGCTCCGCACCGGCCGCGTACCGCAGAACGTCCTCTTCGGACATCCCCAGTGGACGGACCTCGACCACCCGCGGTGATCCCTCGGTCAGGGTGCCGGTCTTGTCGAACGCGACCCGCTCGGTCGTGCCGAGCCGCTCCAGCACCACGGCCGACTTGACCAGCACGCCGTGCCGTCCGGCGTTCGCGATGGCCGACAGCAGCGGCGGCATGGTCGCCAGCACCACCGCGCACGGCGACGCGACGATCATGAACGTCATCGCGCGCAGCAGCGTCTCCTGCAGCCCGGCGCCGAAGGCCAGCGGGACCAGGAACAACGCCAGGGTCGCCACCACCACGCAGACCGAGTAGCGCTGCTCGATCTTCTCGATGAACATCTGCGTCTTCGCCTTGGTCGCGGACGCCTCCTCGACCATCGTGACGATCCGCGCCAGCACCGTGTCCGACGAATCACGCGTGACCCGGACCCGCAGCACCCCGGTGCCGTTCAGCGTGCCGGCGAACACCTCGTCGCCGACGGCCTTGGGCACCGGCATCGACTCACCGGTGATCGACGACTGGTCCACCTCGCTCGCGCCGTCCAGCACGACGCCGTCCCCGCCGATGCGCTCCCCCGGCCGGACCACGAACTCGTCGCCGACCTCGTAGCTGTCCGCCTCCCCGGCCAGGTCGAGCAGGCTGCGCACCGAATCCGCGGTCCGCTGCGTCGCGACGGCCTCCAGCGCGCCGGAGGTCGCGAAGATGACGATCAGCAGGCCGCCGTCGAGCACCTGCCCGATCGCCGCCGCCCCCACGGCGGCGACGACCATCAGCAGGTCCACGTCCAGCGTCCGCTCCCGCAGCGCCTGCAGCCCGGCGAGCAGCGGCTCCCACCCGCCGGCCGCGTAACAGCCCAGGTAGAGGGCCCAGTACAGCCACACCGGGCCACCGCCGAGGTCGGCCGCGAGACCGGCCAGGAACAGCACCAGGGCGGCCAGCGCCCACCGGACCTCGGGCAGCAGCAGCCGCCGGACCGGACGGACGGGGGTCGCTTTGTCGATCACCTGAACCACGAGCCGAAGCATACCGGAACACATGAAGACGTCTACATGTGTTCTTCGACTAGAATCGTCTCGTGGGTCACGGAGTCAACGGCAAGGACAGGCCGGCGGCGTCGCTGGACGCCCAGAGCGCGGCGACCGTCGCCGCGACCCTGCAGGCGCTGGCCACGCCGAGCCGCCTGCTGATGCTGACCCGGCTGCGGCAGGGGCCGTGCGCGGTCGGCGAGCTGGCCGAGGCGGTCGGGATGGAGCAGTCCGCGGTGAGCCACCAGCTCCGGCTGCTGCGCAACCTCGGCCTGGTCACCGGGCAGCGATCCGGCCGCAGCATCGTCTACAGCCTCTACGACAACCACGTCGCCCAGCTGCTCGACGAGGCCGTTTACCACATCGAGCACCTCCGCCTCGGCGTTCCGGACAGCACGAGCGCCTGACTGGCAAAGTGGTGGCGTGACAACGCCCGTGGTGGATCTGCGCCCGCCCGCGAACCTGGTCAGCCGCAAGGCCGTGCTGTTCTGGGCCACGCGCGCGGCGATCGGCTGGGTCGTCGTGCTCGCCGGCGGCGGGGTGTGGCTCGCGCTGACCGGCTGGTTCCCGCTGGTCGTCGCCCTCGTCGTGGCCGGGGTGCTCGCGGTCGCGCACCTGGCCGTCATGCCGCAGTGGCGCTTCCGCGTGCACCGCTGGGAGACCACGCCCCAGGTCGTCTACACGCAGTCCGGCTGGATCGACCAGGAGCGCCGCATCGCGCCGGTGTCGCGGATCCAGACCGTCGACACCGAGCGCGGCCCGCTGGAGCGGCTGTTCGGGCTGGCGAACTTGACCGTCACCACGGCGTCGGCGCGTGGCCCGGTCCAGATCCACGGCCTGGACTACGAGGTCGCGCAGCGGCTGACCCAGGAACTCGCCACGCTCACGCAGGCCACGCCGGGGGACGCGACGTGAGCGAGGACTGGCACCGGCTCAGCGCCCGCATGCTCGCGGTCCACCCGGTGCAGGAGGTCGTGCGGCTGCTGCCGGTGCTGATCGGCGTGCTGTTCATCGGCCGCGGCGGCCAGGGGCAGATCTGGAGCCTCGTCGGCCTCGGCCTGGCGATCGCGGCCGGGCTGCTGCGCTGGTTCACCACGACCTACCAGATCACCGCCGAGCACGTGCGGGTGCGGCGCGGGCTGCTCAGCCGCAAGGAGCTGTCCGTGCCGCGCGACCGGATCCGCACGGTCGACCTGACTTCCCGTCCGCTGCAACGGATCCTCGGGCTGAGCCGGGTGGTGATCGGCACCGGCCGCGGCGACTGGCAGGGCGCGGCAGGCGTCACGCTGGACTCCCTGGCGACCGCGGATGCCGCGCGGTTGCGGGAAGAACTGCTGCACCGGCGCACCGAGCAGTCCGCGGGCCTGGTCGACGTGCTGGCCGAGTTGCAGCTGTCGTGGGTGCGGTTCGGGCCGTTCACGCTGTCCGGGATCGCCGCGATCGGTGTCGTGGCCGGGTCGCTGGCGAACCTGTTCAACGAGGTGCAGATCGACGAGGACGACTTCGGGACGCTGCAGTCGTTGATCGGCCAGGTCGCCTCGGCGCCGGTGTGGGTGATCGTGGCCGGGCTGGTGGTGCTGACCGCGGTGCTGGTGTCCGTGCTGTCGGTGATCGCCTACGTCCTGGCGTTCTGGAACTTCCGGCTCGCCCGCGGCGAAGGCACGCTGCGCGTGACGCGCGGCCTGCTGACCACCCGCCAGACGACGATCGAACTGCGCCGCCTGCGCGGGGCCGAGATCAGCGAGCCGCTGCTGCTGCGGGCGGCCCGCGGTGCCCGGTGCTCGGCGATCACCACCGGGTTGCGTGGTGAGCACAGCAGTTCCGTGCTGCTGCCGCCCGCGCCGCGCGCGGTGGCGCACCGGGTGGCGGGCGACGTGCTCGAGGATCCCGCGGCGGCCTCCGCCGAGCTGATCCGGCACGGTCCGCGGGCCCACCTGAGGCGCTACACGCGGGCGTTCCTGTTCGCCGCCGCTGTCACCGGGT
This sequence comes from Amycolatopsis deserti, assembly GCF_014653945.1. GTDB lineage: Bacteria > Actinomycetota > Actinomycetes > Mycobacteriales > Pseudonocardiaceae > Amycolatopsis_E > Amycolatopsis_E deserti. Next base: position 123,903 of record NZ_BNAU01000004.1, read on the forward strand.
TGTTCGTGCTGCTGTGGTGGCTCGCGGACTGGCCGGCGTGGCTGTGGCAGGTCGCGCTGGCGCTGTTCCCGGCCGGCGCGCTGCTGGCCGAGGACCGCTACCGCAACCTGGGGCACGCGCTGCGGGACGGCAAGCTGGTGTTCCGGCAGGGCAGCCTGGTGCGGCGGCGGCAGGTGCTGTCGGCCGAGGGGGTGATCGGCTGGGTGTTCCACCGGTCGTTCTTCCAGCGGCGGGCCGGGCTGATCTCGCTGACCGCGACCACCGCCGCGGGCCGGCAGCACTACACCGGCGTCGACATCCCGGCGGCCGAAGCCATCGCCCTCGCCGACGCCGCCGAACCCGGTCTGCTGGAGCCGTTCCTCATCCGGTCAGTCGCCGAGCCCGTCCGGGATCTCCGCCGCTAACCGGAGCACACCGAGCGAGGTGCGGCAGGCCGTGCAGCTCCTTGCGCTGATCTGCTCGAGCGGACAGCGCCACGCGTCGATCAACTGGCAGAATCGGCCGGGTGCAGGTCGGGATGCTTGGCCCCTTCGAAGTGCGCACGGACGACGGCGCCCTCGCCGACGTGCCGGGCGCCCGGCTGCGCGGGCTGGTGGTTGCCCTCGCGCTGCAAGCCGGCCGGGTCGTGCCCAAGGCGGCGCTCATCGACTGGATCTGGGGTGAGCAGCCCCCCGCGGACGCGGCCAACGCCCTGCAACGCCTGGTCTCCCGCCTCCGCAAGGCGTTGCCCGCCGGACTGGTCGAGGGGCAGCCGGACGGCTACCGGCTGCGGATCGAGCCCGACGACGTCGACGCGGTCAAGTTCGAACGCCTCGTCGCCAAGGCCCGCGCGGACGACGAGCCGCAGCGGCTGCGTGAGGCCCTCGCGTTGTGGCGCGGTCCGGCCATGCAGGACGTCGGCCTGCCGGACAGCGGCGCCTTCGACGGGGCGATCACCCGGCTCGAGGGCCTGCGGCTGGCCGCGCTGGAGGACCGGTTCGACGCCGAGATCCGCCTCGGCAACGCCGCCGGCCTGGTCACCGAGCTGACCGACCTGGTGGCCGCGCACCCGGTGCGCGAACGGCTCGTCGCCGCGCTGATGCGTGCCCTCGTCGCGACCGGCCGCGACACCGACGCGCTGCGGGTGTACGAGCGGACGAGGGAAACCCTGGCCGACGAGCTGGGCGTCGACCCGTCGCCGGAGCTCTCCGCGCTGCACGTCGCGCTGCTGCGGGGCGAGGTGGAGCGGCCGGCGGAGAAGCAGAAGACCAACCTGCGCGCCGAGCTGACCAGTTTCGTCGGCAAGGACGCCGATGTCGCCGCGGTCCGCGAACTGGTCGCCGAGCACCGGCTCACCACCCTGATCGGCCCGGGCGGCGCCGGGAAGACCCGGCTGGCCGCGGAAACCACGCGCACGTTGCTCGGTGACCTGCCGGACGGGGCCTGGCTGGTGGAACTCGCCCCGCTCGGCCCGGACGGGGACGTCGCGCAGGCCACGCTCGCCGCGCTCAAGCTGCGTGACGCGCTGCTCGGCGACGCGCCGGACGCGGACCCGGCCGACCGGGTCGTCGCCGCGCTCCGCGAGCGGGCGGTGCTGCTGGTGCTGGACAACTGCGAGCACGTGATCGAGTCCGCGGCGAAGTTCGCCCACCGGGTGCTCGGCGAGTGTCGCCGGCTGCGGATCCTCGCCACCAGCAGGGAACCCCTCGGCATCACCGGGGAAGCGCTCTGGCCGGTCGCGCCGCTGGCCCTGCCCGCCGAGGACGCCGACCCGGGCAAGATCGAATCCGCTCCCGCCGTCCAGCTGCTGCGGGACCGGGCCGGCGCGGTGCGCAAGGACCTCCCGGACGACGCCGGGACCCTGGCGACCATGGCGCGCATCTGCCGCGCGGTGGACGGGATCCCGCTGGCCATCGAACTCGCCGCGGCCAGGTTGCGCACGATGTCGCTGGACCAGCTGGCCAACCGCCTGGACGACCGGTTCCGCCTGCTCACCGGCGGCAGCCGCACCGCGCTGCCGCGACAACGGACGCTGCGGGCCCTGATCGACTGGAGCTGGGAACTGCTCAGCGACGCCGAACGGACGGTGCTGCGCAGGCTCTCGGTGTTCTCCGGCGGCGCGAGCCTGGAAGCGGCCGAGCGGGTCTGCTCCGACGACGCCATCGAGTCGTGGGAGGTCCTCGAGCTGCTGACCGCGCTGAGCGAGAAATCGCTGGTGGTCGCCGAGGGCGAGGGCGCGCCGCGCTACCGGATGCTCGGCACGATCAAGGAGTACGCCGACCAGCGCCTCGCGGAGGCGGGGGAAAACGATTCCACGCGCCGCGCGCACCTGGCGTACTTCACCGAACTCGCCGAAACCGCGGAGCCGCACCTCCGCCGCGCCGAGCAGCTGGAATGGCTGGCGGTGCTCGAGGCCGAGCACGACAACATCGCCGCGGCGATGCGTGGCGCGCTCGCGGCCGGGGAGGCGGCCGGGGCGATGCGGCTCGCCGCCGCCGCGGGCTGGTACTGGTGGCTCGCCGGGCACAAGGCGGAGGGCAACGAGCTGATCCTGGCCGCCACCACGCTGCCCGGGGAGGTGGACGACGAGATCCGGGGCGTGGTGTACGCGTTCGTCTCCGGGTTCATGACGTCCGGCCGGGGCAGCGACCAGTTCAACGCGGTGGAGTGGATCCACAAGGCGTACGAGATCAGCCTGCGGGTGCGCAACCAGCACCCGTCGATGAGGTTCGCCGGCGCGATGGAACGCCTGCTGGAGGGCGCCGACGCGATGCTGACCGCGTTCGAGCCCCAGCTCACCGACGACGACCCGTGGGTGCGTGCCCTGGCCCGGCTGCAGCTGGGCAAGATGCGGGTCCAGCTCGGCCACGGCGGCTGGGACGCCGACACCTACTTGGAGGCGGCCCTCAACGAATTCCGCGCGCTCGGCGAACGGTGGGGGATTTCGTTCGCCCTGACCGAGCTGGCGGAGCGGATCGCCACGCGCGGCGAGTTCGCCCGGGCCTGTGAGCACTACGAACAGGCGATCGTGGTCGTCACCGAGGTCGGCGCCATCGAGGACGTCGTGCGGATGCGGTCGCGGCAGGCGCAGCTGTACTGGTTCCTGGGCGATGCGGAGCGGAGCGCGGCCGCCATGGCCGAGGCGCAGCAGTACGCGGACCGGGTGGCCTGGCCGGAAGCGCTGGCCGAGCTGGCGCTGGCGAAAGCGGAACTCGCGCGCTGGCGCGGTGACGCCGAGCAGGCCCGCCGGGAGCTCGACGTCGCGATGGAGTTGCTGGGCGAGGACGCCGAGCGGCCGAACCACCGCGCCGTGTGGCACGACCTGCTCGGCTACCTCGCCGAGGATCTCGGCGAGGCCCGGAAGCACCGCCGCGCGGCCGTCGAGGCGGCGTCCGAGCCGGGGCACCCGCTCATGATCGCCCAGGTGCTGGTCGGGGTCGCCGACTTCGCGCTGCGCGACGACCAGCCCGAGCGGGCCGCGCGGCTGCTCGGGGCGAGCACCGGCCTGCGCGGCCTGCTGGACCGCGCCCAGCCGGACGTGGCGCGGATCGAGCAGGCAACGCGAAGTCGCCTCGGTGACACGCGGTTCACCGAGGCGACTGGCGAGGGGCGGGACGCGGACTGGCGCGAGTTGGTCGCGGTCACGCTCGCTTCTTGAACGTGGCGGACGCCCACAGGTAGCCGACGAGGGCGATCCCGACGCACCAGGCGAGGGCGGCGATCAGGTCACCGGTGGCGGGCCCACCGCTCAGCAGCCCGCGCAGGGTTTCGATGATCGGCGTGAAGGGCTGGTACTCGGCGAACTCCCGCAGGCCAGGCCCCATCTTTTCGGCCGGCACGATCGCGCTGCTGAAGAAGGGCAGCATCACCAGCGGCACCGACGCCATGCCCGCGGTTTCCACCGACTTCGCCGCCAGGCCCAGAGCGACGGTCAGCCAGCCGGTCGCGAGACCGAGCAGGACGACGACGCCGAGCACGCCGAGCCAGTCGAGGAAGCTCGCCGACGGGCTGAACCCGAGCAGGAACGCCACGCCGACGAGTGCCGCGATGGCGAGCAGGTTGGTCAGCACGCTGGCGATGACGTGGCCGTTCAGCACCGCGCCGCGGGAGACGTCCATGACCTTGAACCGGTTGATGATGCCCTTGGTCATGTCCGAGCTCACCGCCGTCGCGACGCCCCCGAGTCCGTAGCAGACGGCCATCAGCATCAGGCCGGGCGTCGCGTAGTCGACGTAGTCGACACCGACGCTGAACGCGTCGCCGAGCATGTACACGAACATCACCATGACCACGACCGGCATCAGGACCGCGTTGAAGACGGTGACCGGGTTGCGGGCGATGTGCTTGAAGTTGCGGCGCAACATGACGAGCGAGTGGGAGTTCATTTCGCGACCACCTCCGTGGTGTGGCCCGTGAGGGCGAGGAAGACGTCATCGAGGTCCGGCGTGTGGACGGTGAAGGTTTCGGCGCTGAGCGAGTACTCGTCGAGCCGGTCGAGCAGGGACCGCAGCGACTTCGTGCCGCCGTCGCTGGGCACCCGCAGCGTCAGGGCGTCGTCGTCGCGGCTGGAGCCGGGGAAGATCCGCGCGGCCGAGTCGAGCTCGTCGGCCGTGGTGAACCGGAACCGGACGTGGGTGCCGGGGATCTGCCGCTTGAGCTCGTCGGGCGTGCCCTGGGCGACCAGGCGGCCCTTGTCCAGGACCGCGACGCGGTCGGCGAGCTGGTCGGCCTCCTCGAGGTACTGGGTGGTGAGGAAGATGGTCACGCCGTCGGCCACCAGGTCGCGGATGATGTCCCACATGGTGCGGCGGCTGCGCGGGTCCAGACCGGTCGTCGGCTCGTCCAGGAAGATGATCCGCGGGTTGCCGATGAGCGTCATCGCCAGGTCCAGCTTGCGGCGCATCCCGCCGGAGTAGGTCGACGCGGGCTTCCGGGCCGATTCGACCAGGTCGAAGCGCTCCAGCAGGTCCGCGACGATCCGCTTGCCGCCCTTCGCGCGGTTGAGGTCGACCATCAGCTGCAGGTTCTCCTGGCCGGTCAGCAGGTCGTCCACGGCGGCGAACTGGCCGGTGACGCCGATCGCGGCGCGCACCGCCTTGGCCTCGGTGGCGATGTCGTGCCCGGCGACGCGGACGGTGCCGCCGTCGGCCTTGATGAGCGTGGTCAGCACGTTGACGGTCGTGGTCTTGCCGGCGCCGTTGGGGCCGAGCAGGGAGAAGATGGTGCCCGCCCGGACGTTCAGATCGATGCCGTCGAGCACGACTTTGTCTTGGTAGGCCTTCCGGAGCCCGGAAGCGGTGATCGCGTCTGTCATGGGACCACTGTCGGGGCGCGCGCTGACACCACCCTGTCCCCGCCCTGACACCGGTCCTGACACCGGCGGAAGCCGACTCGCTACCGCGGGATCCTCGTGAGCTTGTCCGGGTTGGTCACGGAGTAGATGCCCCGCACCCGGTCGCCGGCCGGGGTCAGGTCGAGGACCAGCACGGCGAACGGCGAGTCGCCGGAGAACAACAACGCGGACGGGTCGCCGTTCACCCGGCGGTACCGGATGTCGAAGGTCCCCCGCGCGTTCGCCGTGACGCCGACGAGCAGCTGCGCGACCGCGTCCCGGCCGTGCACCGGCTGCCGGCTGGTGGCCGCGCCCTTGCCGCCACCGTCTGTCCACAGTGTCACGTCCGGGGCGAGCACACGGAGAAGCGCTTCGAGGTCGCCGCCCATGGCCGCCTCGACGAACCGTTCGGTGACCTCCTGCTGCACGCGGGCGTCGACGCGGTATCGCGGCCGCCGGGCCCGGACGTGCTCGCGGGCGCGGTGGGCGAGCTGGCGCACGGCTTCGGGGCTGCGGCCAAGGATGTCCGCGATCTCGCCGTGCGGGTAGCCGAACACGTCGTGCAGCACGAACACCGCGCGTTCGGCTGGGCTGAGTGTTTCCAGTACGACCAGCAGCGCCATCGAGGACGATTCGGCGCGCAGCACGGGGTCGGGCGGATCGGTCACGACCGGTTCCGGCAGCCACTGGCCGACGTAGGTCTCGCGGCGGCGGCTCAGCGCGGTCCGGCGGGCGAGGGCCTTGTTGACCGCGATGCGCACCAGGTAGGCGCGGGGAGTCCCGACCTGCGCGTTGTCGGCGGCCTCCCATCCGAGCCAGGTTTCCTGGAGCACGTCTTCGGTGTCGGCGACGCTGCCGAGCATGTCGTAGACGATCGCGAACAGCAGTTCGCGGTGCTCGACGAACGTCCGCGTGGCGAAATCCGGGTCTGTCATGGTGTCTGCCTCCTGCAGGTCTGAGAGCGGCGCCGGCGTCCGGAACGTGACATCCCGGTCGCGAATGTGGCCCACGTCTCGTCGTGTCACGTCCCGCCGCCCCGCCGAGCACTTGGTTGACGCGAGCCGGGACGGACCCGGCCGTGTTCGAGGAGGCGATGATGCGAACCCTCATTCGCGACGTCCGGGTGTTCGACGGCGAGCAGACCACGACCCGCACCGACGTGCTGATCGACGGCGACCGGATCGCGGAGCCCGACGGCAGGCCCGCCGACGTCCTGGTGGACGGAACCGGGCGGACCCTGCTGCCCGGCTTGATCGACGCGCACACCCACACGTTCGACGGGAACCTGGCACAGGCACTGGAGTTCGGCGTGACGACCGAACTGGACATGTTCTGCCTGCCGGCGAACCTGTCCCGGCAGCGCGCCCTGGCCGCCGAGCGCGACGACGTCGCGGACATCCGCAGCTCCGGCGTTCTCGCGACCGCGCCCGGCGGGCACCCCAGCCAGCTGATGTCCGCGCTCGGCGACGCGCTGGGGGACGCCGCCGGGCCGTTCGACACCGTCGCGACGGCCGATCAGGCGGCGGCGTTCGTCGCGGCCCGGCGTGCGGAAGGAGCCGACTACCTGAAGGTGGTCGTCGACGACGGCACCGTGCACGGCGCCGACCTGCCGGTACTGGCGCCGGAGGTGGTGGCCGCGCTCGTCGAGGCCGCGCACGCGGCGGGGCTGGCGGTGATCGCACACGCGATCACCGCGGCCGAGGTCGAGATCGCGCTCGACGCCGGTGTGGACGGCCTCGCGCACGTCTGGGTCGACGCGGGACCGGGCACTGCCGACCTCGCGGAACGGGTGGCGGCGCAGGGTGTGTTCGTGGTGAGCACCCTGGTGTACTTCGAGGTGATCAGCGGTCAGGCAGGCGCGGATCACGCACTTCCCGGCAGCGGGACGGGCGCGGTGCGGGTGGCGAGCGCCCTTCGCGCGGCGGGTGTGCCGCTGCTGGCCGGCACCGACTCGACCCCGTTCGCGCCGATCCACGGCGAAAGCCTGCACCGCGAACTGGTCCTGTTGACCGAAGCGGGACTCACCCCGGAGGAGGCACTGGCCGCGGCGACCAGCGTGCCGGCTCGCCACTTCGGGCTGAGCGACCGCGGCCGCGTCGCACCGGGCCTGCGCGCCGACCTGGTGCTGGTCGACGGCGACCCGACACACGACATCACCGCCACCCGCTCGATCGTCGACGTCTGGCGGCGCGGCGTTCGCCAGTCCCGCTGACCACCATCCCGAGAGGAACCCCCATGCCCGACAACCGTTTCTTCCTGCTGCCCGCCGACGGCTCACGACCGGCTCCGGCCCCGTCCTGGGCGATGGTCAAGGCCACGGCCGAGGACACCCAGGGCCGTTTCACCTTGCTGGAGGTCCACGGCGAGGTCGAGCTGCCCGAACACGTGCACGACGTCGCCGACGAGTTCGTCTACGTCATCGACGGCGGACTCGACGTGGACATCCACCGCACCACGCACCACCTCACCGCCGGGATGTGCCTGATGGTGCCGCGCGGCGTGCCCCACGCCATCCGCACCCCGGTCGCGCCGGCGCGCGCGTTGCACCTGCTCTCGCCCGGTGCTGCGCGTATCGAGGGTGACGCCACGGGCGAGGAGTGGGGCGAGGTGGATCGCGGCTACGTGCTGGCGCGAGGTGAGGCGCGGCCGGGCCGGATCCCGGTGCCGCCCGCGTTCAGCGTGAAGGCCCGCGCCGCTGACACCGGCGGGCTGTTCTCGTTGCTGGAGGTCACCGTGGCCCAGCCGATTCCGCGCCACACGCACCACGTCGCCGACGAGTGCGTCTACGTCCTCGACGGGGCACTGGAGATCGATTTCGGCGGCCGGACCCACACCGCCGGGAAGGGCCAGTTCGTCCTGCTGCCACACGGACAACCGCACGCGCTGCGGCCGGGTTCGGCGCCACCGCCGCGGGTCGTGCAGATCTCCGCACCCGGCGGCTGGGAACACGTGGTGGAAGCACTCATCGAACACCGGACGGAGGTGAGTAAAGCGGGCCGCTTCGACCCAGCCGCACTGAACCGCTACACCCGCCCCCACCACGTAACCTACGTGGCCGAAGCCGGCAGCGCACTCACCACCGGCCGCGAGCGGCCGCGTCGTTGACGGACCGGAGCGGGAGCTGCTGAGCCTCGTCGCCATCGCCGGGGCTTACCGACCACAGTGGACCCCGCGGCGTCGACGACGAGGCGCGCGAGCCGTGGGGCCGCAGCCGGTGACCAAGATGCCGACGGCGATGCCGGCACCGGCGCGAGGCCTCAGGACAACATGGACGAGGTGCTCGCCCAAGCGTCGTGGGTCACCGCGTCCCGTCGGCCAGCCGGGCGGGGATGGGGGCGAGGGCGTAGTTGGCCCAGACGAAGGCGTCCATTTGGTGCTGGTCGCCGGAGAGGTTGCACCTTGTCCACTTGAGCACGGCGCGGATGCCGTCGAGGTCGCCGGCGGCGTAGGGGGAGAAGAACCGCGCGATGGCCTCGATCTTGGGGTCGGTGGTCACGGGGATGGGGTTCCTTTCGATCACTGCGGTCCGTGTGGTCGTGCGGTACGCCGATGCGGCGTCGGGCACGGCCGTCGACTGAAGTCTGCGGCGGGCGGTGCCGTGAAGGGAAACAACGATCTGGCGTGCGGGGCACCACGCATCGGTGTGGCGGCTACGGTGTCGACTGTGGACGACCTCGACCTCGGGCAGCTGCGATCGTTCCTGGCCGTGACGCGGGAGCGCTCGATCACCCGTGCGGGCGTGGCGCTCAACCTGACGCAGCAGGCCGTGTCGAAGCACGTGCGGCAACTGGAGCGCTCGCTCGGCGTCACGCTGCTGGTGCGCACCTCTCGCGGTGTCCTGCTGACCGCGGCCGGGGAGCAGCTGGCCGCCGATGCACCGGCCCTGCTCCACGACGTCGGCCGGGTGGCCGAGCGGGCGCGGGCGGCGGGCGGCGCCGAGTCCGGCACGCTGCGGCTGGTGTGCTGTCCCGCGACCACCGCCCTCTTCGCCGTTGCCGTGGTCGAGTCGCTGGAGGCGACGGTCCCGGGACTACAGGTCACGATGACAACCGCGTAGAGTCCTCGGGAGGAGCTCGAGCTGCTCGATGCCGGTCGTGCGGACGCGTCGTTCATGTGGCTGCCGCTCGGCGAGGTCGGGCTCCACCACGCGGTGGTACGCCGAGACCGCCGGGCCGTGGCGCTTCCCCCGCGCCATCGCCTGGCCGGCCGCGCCACGCTCACGCTCGCCGACCTCGCCGACGAGCCGGTCGTCCGTCCGGCGGTGCTGACCTCCGCCGAGGCCGAGCGGTTCTGGCTGGCGGACCCCCGCCCCGGCGGCCGGCCCGCGCCGCGAGGGCCGGTCCTGCCCTGCGTGGAGGACGCCCTGCTGGAGGTCGCCCGCGGTCGCGGCGTCTGGTTCGCGCCGCAGCCGCTGAGCGCCGTGATCCCGCTCGGCGGCCTGCGGTGGGTCGAGGTCGAGGACGCCGAGCCCTTCGACCTCGCCGTGGTGTGGACCGACCGCGCCCCGCAGGCGCTGGTCGGGCGGCTCGTCGCCGAAGTGCGCAGCGTGCTGGGCGAGGGCCGGCGGGTGCGGGTGGCCTGATCCCGGGGGTCAGGCGATCGCGAAGCCGGACGAGCGCAGCGCCGACAGGGCGGCCTCCACGCGCTCCTCGGGGACGAGGACCAGGTCGGCGAGGTAGGTCGAGGCGACGAAGACCGGCACGGCCGCCCGCGCCAGCGGCGTCAGCACGGCGGCGAGCAGACCCGGCTCGTCGCGGGGAGCTCGCGGCCTTCCTCGTGGGTTTCCTGTCGCAGACCGAGCTGGACACGGCGTACATCCACTTCGTCGGCGTCGACCCCGCCCTGCAGGGGCAGGCGTGGGACGGGCGCTCTACCGCGCGTTCTTCGGCGTCGCCAGTGTCGGGTTCACCGCGAGCGAGGTCGTCCCCGACTACGACGGTCCAGGGCTCGCGCGCTCCCGTCCTCGACCACGAAGCTGGTGGTGGTGAAGTGCTGGAAGTACAGCCGCGGCAGCAGCAGGGCCCGCTCCCGCGCGCCCGCGTCACCCTTGAGGTCCGCCCACCACCTGTCGAGCACCGCCAGCACCCGCGGGTGGTCGTCCGGTACGGGATGCCGGGCCACCAAGCCCTCGGGAAGGTCCGTGATCACGGAGGCATTGTGGCACCGGTCGCCCCACGGGGTCGCTCTGCTGTGGACACTGACAACGCCGGCCTCGCCTCCACGCCATCCAAGGTCAACCAGCGCGGAGGGCACAAACAAAAGAGCCACCCGCGATACGGGTGGCTCTTGCTCGCCTTCAGGCGTCGCGTTCTCGTAAAACTTCTACAGTGGAGCTGAGGGGAATCGAACCCCTGACCTTCTCGATGCGAACGAGACGCGCTACCAACTGCGCTACAGCCCCTTACTGGACTTCCCGAAGGAAGCTCCAGAAGCATAGCAAGTGCCCGGACGCGGTCGGCGAGGGGGTCTACTCTCCGACCGCCCGCCGGAACGGGAGCTGGTCCGGGTCGTCGAGGTCGTGGAACGCGGGGTCCTCGTCCTCGACGTCGACGACCACCGCACGGCCGCGCAGGCGGGCCGCCGGCGACGGACGGCGCTCGACGCCGGGCACCTCCCGCGGCGGCTCGACGACCTCGAAGTCCTCGGCCGGGCGCTCGCGGCGGGCGGGGCGCGTCGCGGGGCGGGATCCGAGCCGGGCCAGGCGCCGCTGGCGGATCTCGGCCTCGATGCGCACCTGCCGTCGCAGGTAGGCGAGGTACCCGACCAGCATCAGGTCGACGGCGCCGTGCAGCCACCACAGCGACGAGGTCAGGAACCCGGCGCCCGCGGCCGTGACGACCGCGAGCAGGAACAGGCAGAGGACGACCCGCTGGCGGAACGCGTACTTGGCGCGCGCGGCGATCTCCGCGGCCTCCGGGTCGAACCCTCCACGACCCGGCCGGTAGCGCCGCTCCGACGCCGACTCGTGGACGCGCGGCGGGCGCGCCGGCTCCTCTTCGTACTCTTCGACGTCGTCGTAGTCGACGCGGTCGTCGGCCTCAGCGACCTGCTGGGTGGTCTCGGACATCGCGAACTCCTCCTCCGCGTCGTCTGCGCCGCCGCCGCTGCGGACCACGCGGGCGGCCAGTTCGGCGTCGGCCGTCCGCGTGACCGCCTGGCGCTTGCGGGCGACCATCGGCACGAGCACGACGAGCCAGGCCGCGGCCAAGGCGACGATGATCAGCGAGCTGGGCAATCCCCTCTCACCTCCCCCGTTCACTGCTACATGTCGTCACGCTAGTCACAGGAGTAACAGATGGGACGGAGCCACGCCGCTCGTGACCAGAAAAAGGGTCACTTGATCTAGTGAAAATCTCGCCGTTGGGTAACGAACTTGGTCACAGGTATTCCGCGCGACCGGCCGCGACCAGCCGCGCCACCAGCCCCGGCCCGGCCTCCTCGACGGTCATCGCGTAGCAGTAGTGGTCGCGCCAGTCGCCCGCCACGTCGAGGTACCGCTTGAACAGGCCTTCCTGCCGGAACCCGGCCTTGGTCAGCACCTTGATGCTCGGCGTGTTCTCCGGCCGCACGGTCGCCTCGATCCGGTGCAGTCCGGCCGAGGTGAACGCGTGGTCCACCACCAGGGCGACAGCGGCCGTGGCGACACCACCCTTGACGACCGGCGAGGACACCCAGTAACCGACCCAGGCCGAGCGGAGTGAGGCGCGGATCACGTTACCGATCGTGATCTGACCGGCGAACTCGCCGTCCACGGTGATCGTGTACGGCAGGCACTGACCGCGCCGGGCCAGCGACCGCAGCGCCGTCCACTGCGCGGGCCAGGACCAGTAGCTGTTCCGGTCGCGCCACGGCCCAGGCCCGGTCGGCTCCCACGGCTCGAGGTGCTCCTGGTCGCGCAGCCGGATCCGGCTCCAGTCACCCGCGTCGCGCAGCCGGATCGGCCGCACCGCGACCTCACCGGCCGCCACGCGGAGCGGACCCAGCCGGGCCGGCCACCCGGGGTGGCGGGACTCCAGGTCATACGCTGCTGGCTGCACCGGACAGTTCTAACCCCGCTGGGCCAGGAAGGTCACCTTGACCTGCTCGCCCGCGGGCACCTCGGTCAGGTCCTCGTCCACGTTGACCAGGCAGTTCGCTTCGGCCAGCGACGCGAGCAGGTGCGCGCCGGACGTGCCGAGCGGCTGCACCAGGTACTCGCCGGTGCTCTCGTCGCGCAGCAGCTGGCCGCGCAGGTAGCCGCGCCGGCCCTTGGTCGAGGACACCGGCGACAGCAGCCGTGCGCTGACCGTGCGGCGGTGCGGGTTGCGGGTGCCACGCGCGGCGCGGATCAGCGGCCGGATCAGCACCTCGAACACGACCAGGGCGCTCATCGGGTTGGCCGGGATCAGGAAGGTCGGCACGGAGTCCGGGCCGAGCCGCCCGAAGCCCTGCGCCGAACCCGGGTGCATGCCCACGCGGGTCATGTCGATCTCGCCCAGGTCGGACAGGGCCGCCTGGACCTCGTCGCCCGCGGTGCCGCCCGCCCCGCCCGCGACCACGACGACCTCGGACATCAGCAGCCGGCCCTCGACCACCTCACGCAGCCGCTTCGGGTCGCTCGGCACGATCCCCACCCGGCTGACCTCGGCTCCGGCGTCGCGCGCGGCGGCCGCGAGTGCGTAGGAGTTGACGTCGTAGACCTGGCCGGTGCTCGGGGTGCGGTCGATGTCGACCAGCTCGTCGCCGACGGACACGATCGAAACCCGCGGCCGCGGGTAGACCAGCACCTTCGAGCGGCCGACGGCCGCGAGCAGGCCGACCTGCGCCGCGCCGATCGTGTCGCCCTGGCGGACGGCCACGTCGCCGATCTGCACGTCCTCGCCGGTCCGCCGCACGTAGGCGGCGGACGGCACGGACCGGTGGATCGTCACCTTGGCCGGGTGGCCGTCGGTGAAGGCGGTCGGCACGACGGCGTCGGCGAGGGTCGGCAGCGGCGCCCCGGTGGCGACCCGGACGGCCTGCCCGGGCTGCAGCCGCCGGGGCTGCCGTGAGCCGGCCGGGATCTCCCCCACCACCGGGAGCTGGACGGGCTCGTCGCCGTCGATGCGCACGTCCACGCTGCGCACCGCGTACCCGTCGACGGCGGCCTGGTCGAAGCCGGGCAGCGCGTGCTCGGCCACGACCTCCTCGGCGCAGAGCAGGCCCTGCGCCTCGGAAATCGCGACGCGGACGGGTCGCGGGCGCACCGCGGCCTGCAGGACGCGGGCGATCTGCTCGTCGACCGAGCGGAGGTCCTGCTCGGCCTGGTCGGGCTCCGGGATGGGGTCGGTCATCAGCGATCGGTCCCGAGTCGTTCGGTCAGCCAGTTGCGCAGCTCGGGCCCGTAGTCCGGGTCGTCGAGGGCGAAGTCGACGGCCGCCTTGAGGAAACCGCCGGGGTTGCCCAGGTCGTGCCGTCCGCCGCGGTGGACGACGATGTGCACGGGGTGGCCCTCCTCGATCAGCAGCGCGACGGCATCGGTGAGCTGCAGTTCACCACCCGCGCCCGGCTCGATGCGACGCAGGGCGTCGAAGATCGCCCGGTCGAGGAGGTAGCGGCCGGCCGCGGCGTAGGTGGACGGCGCCTCCTCGGGCGAGGGCTTCTCGACCATGCCGTGCACCTGCTTGACGTCGGGGTCGCCGGTGTCGGTGACGTCGAACACGCCGTAGGGCGAGATCTGCTCCTTCGGGATGTCGAACGCGCACAGCACGCTGCCGCCGTGCTCGGCACGCACCTCGGCCATCTTGGAGAGCACGCCGGCGGGCAGCACCAGGTCGTCGGGCAGCAGCACCGCGACGGCCTCGTCCTCATCGGTCAGGTTCGGCTCGGCCTGCGCGACCGCGTGTCCGAGGCCGAGCGCCTCCTCCTGGATCGCGACCTCGACCTCGATCAGCTCCGGACCGCGCCGGACCTTCTCCAGCAGCGCGGACTTGCCCTTGCGCTCGAGGTTCGCCTCCAGTTCGGGCGCGGGCCGGAAGTAGTTGACGACCGACTCCTTGCCCGGCGAGGTGACGATCACCAGCCGTTTCGCCCCCGCCTGCGCGGCTTCGCTCGCGACGATCTCGATCCCCGGCGTGTCCACCACCGGGAGCAACTCCTTGGGAACCGCTTTCGTCGTCGGCAGGAACCGGGTCCCCAGGCCTGCGGCGGGGACGATTGCGGTTCGGAACGAATGGTTGTCGAAGGCGCCCGTCATAGGCGCCAAGCCTAACCTGCGTACATGGGTGCGCAGCGCAATGACGAGGTGACGAAGGCCGAGTGGCGCGCCGAGCTGTCCGCGGCCCGCGCCGCCGTCTCCGTGCAGCAGCGGGTCGCTGAGGCCGCCGCACTGGTCCGCGCGGTGTCCGCGATGTCACTCCCGGACACGGTGTGCGGCTACGTCCCGTTCGGCACCGAGCCGGGCTCGATCGGCCTGCTCGACGTGCTGCGCGAGCGCGGCGCGCGGGTGTTGCTCCCGGCGATTCCCGCCGAACCCGGGCCGCTGGAGTGGGCCGAGTACACCGGCACCGCGAGCCTGCGCGCGGGCCGGTTGCGCCGCATCCTCGAGCCGACCGGCCCGTTCCTGGGCCCGGACGCGCTGGCCGAGGCCGGGCTCGTGCTACTCCCGGCCATGGCCGTCGACCACCGCGGCGTGCGGCTGGGCCGGGGCGCCGGGTTCTACGACCGGTCCCTGGCGCACGCCGCGCCGGACGCCGATCTGGTGGCCGTGGTCCGGGACGCTGAGCTGGTCGAACGCTTGCCGGCGGAGGAGCACGACGTGCTCATGACCGGGGCCCTCACCCCCGGCCGCGGGCACGTGCGGCTGCCACTGTGACCAACCCTTGTTTGCGCTGAGGGAATGGTGTCCAGCACAATTGCGTTAGCACTCTTGCGGATCGAGTGCCAATGCGCGAAGGAGCACCTGTGCCCACGTACCAGTACGCCTGCAAGGAGTGCGGCCACCGTTTCGAGGCCGTGCAGTCGTTCTCCGATGCCAGCCTGACCGAGTGCCCCGAGTGCACCGGCCCGCTGCGCAAGCTCTACGGAGCGGTCGGCGTGATCTTCAAGGGCTCCGGCTTCTACCGGACCGACTCGCGTTCGTCGTCTTCGTCGTCGTCATCGACGTCGTCCACCTCCTCGTCCAGCTCGTCGAGCACGTCCAGCGAGAGCAAGAGCAGCTCCGCGTCCTCATCTTCGTCGAGCGGTACGACAACGGCGGCCGCCGCGGCCTCCTGACCGCCGAGTTATCCACAAGTACCCAGTTATCCACAGCTGCCAGATCCGCGTCTTTCCGCCGGGTGTCAGCACCCCTAGCGTCGATTCCGTCGACGGCACGCCGCCGTCGCACTCGACGACTGGGGGTGCTTCGCCATGCGCTTCGATCCGCGTGCCCGCTGGAACCGGCTCCGGCCACGCTTCGGCGGACGACGGTGGCACCGGCTGCGCAAGCTGGTCGCCGCCGGTCTGCTCATCACCGCGGCGGTGCTGGCCGCGCGCCCGGACGCGGCCGAGCCCCGGGCCGCGCCGCCACCACCCTCCGCACCTGTCCCCTTCACGGGTGATCTTGCGCTGGCCGCGGTGCCGGTCCGGCTCGCGGACACCGGTGTCGCCGAACTGCTGAGCCCCGGCATGCGCGTCGACGTGGTCACGCTTGACGAGTCCGCGCGGAGCAGAAAAGTGCTGGCCAGCATGGCAACGGTGCTGACGGTGCGACCGCCGCCGGCCTCGGCCGGACGCCTGACGAGCGCGCGCGACGGCCCGCTGGTCGTCCTGTCGTTGCCGGAGGACACGGCCAGGGAGGTGGCCGCGATGTCACTCCTGAACCCGGTAGCGGTTACCCTCCGTTAGCCGTTTCCGGAGGAGAGGAGTGCACATGCTCAAGGGCTTCAAAGACTTCTTGATGCGCGGCAACGTCATCGAGCTGGCCGTCGCGGTCGTCATCGGGACGGCGTTCACCGCGATCGTCACCGCGTTCACGAACGGCCTGATCAAGCCGCTGATCAACGCGATCGGCGGATCGGACGCCGCGAAGGGCCTGGGGTTCAACGTCCTGAGCGAAAACGACTCCACGTTCCTCGACTTCGGCGGCGTGATCAACGCGGCGATCAACTTCGTGATCGTGGCCGCGGTGGTCTACTTCCTGCTGGTCCTGCCGATGAAGAAGATCCAGGAGCGCCGCAAGCGCGGCCAGGAGGAGGGCCCCTCGGAGCCGACGGACGTCGAGCTGCTGACGGAGATCCGCGACCTGCTCCGGCAACAGAGCGGGGCCAACGGCCAGGTCACCGGCAGCCGCACCGAAGCCCGCGACTGACGCACTCCCGCCTGCTCCGGGCCACTTCCGTCCCGGAGCAGGCCGGGCTGGTGCCGTGCGCGCACTCGCCCCGGGGCGCCACGCCCCGCCGGCGAAAGCTCGGCGCAATCACCACAGCGCGGGCTCAGACGCGGCGTCAGCCCCTCGGCGTCGGCTCCGGCGCGGCGCAAGCCCCCGCGGCGACAGCTCCAGTGCAGCGCAAGCCCCCTCGGCGTCGGCTCCAGCGGGGCGCAAGCCCCCTCGGCGTCGGCTCCAGCGCGCCGCAAGCCCCCTCGGCGACAGCACCCGCGCAGCGCAAGCCCTCTCGGCAACAGCACCCGCGCAGCGCAAGCCCTCTCGGCGTCGGCTCCAGCGCGCCGCAAGCCGTCTCGGCAACAGCACCCGCGCAGCGCAAGCCCTCTCGGCGTCGGCTCCAGCGGGGCGCAAGCCCCCTCGGCGACAGCACCCGCGGCGCAAGCCCCTCGGCACCCGCCGAAGGCCGCGACCGCAACCCGAAGGCGAGCCCCATCAACCCTGAGCGCACCCGCGCCGGCCCATCCGCACCCGGAGGCCCCGCAGCCACTGGGCGTCCTCTACACCCGCAGCTGTTGCCCGAAGGCGAGCCCGTCAGCGCCCTGAGGGCCCCGCGGCCAGCCCGACCACGACCCAGCCCCGAGGCGCCGCCCACGGGCCCCAACCCGCGCGGCGAGCAAGCCCCCCGCGCGCGGACACCTGGTCGCACCACCCGCACCGCCTCCCCGGTGGAAGGCCTCCCTCCGGGGCGGCCTAGCCGCCGTGGTGGGGCGGGCGGTTCTCGCGGTACCAGGCGTCCTCGTCGTGGGGCGGGCGCTCCGGCTCGCGCTCGTCGGACGTCGTGTCCGGGAGGACCTCCCCGAAGATCTCCTCCAGCTTCCGCCGGTCGCGGGGCGGCTTGCGCTCCCGGTCCTCCCCGGACATCAGGACTCGTCGAGGCCGGAGAGCTGGTCGATCACGTACGGCACGAGCGAGGACAGCGTCGCCATGCCGTCGCGCACCGCGGCGCGCGAGCCGGCCAGGTTGACCACCAGCGTGCTGCCCGACACGCCGACCAGGCCGCGCGAGATGCCCGCGTCGACCGCGCCGGCGGCGAGCCCGGAGGAGCGCAGAGCCTCGCCGATCCCGGGGATGGGCCGGTCGAGCACCCCGATCGTCGCGTCGGGGGTGACGTCCCGCGGCGACACGCCGGTGCCGCCGACGGTGATGACGAGGTCCACACCACCGATCACGGCGGTGTTGAGCGCGTTGCGGATCGCCACGGTGTCGGCGTGCACCAGCACCACGCCGTCCACGATGAAGCCGGCTTCCTCCAGCAGCTCCTGAACCAGGGGCCCCGAGGTGTCCTCATGCTCGCCGTGCGCCGCGCGGTCGTCCACGATCACCACGAGCGCGCGGCCCAGCCGCTGTGCACTGCGTTCCATGAGCACACGGTATCCGGTTGTTACCGAAGTCCGACGGGCACGTCGCCACTACTGCGAGGTAGCCCGCGGATACTCGTCACGCAGGCCGGTTTACCGGCTCCCACGTCGCCGACCTCCGGCCCAGGCCACTGCGCAAGCTGCTGTCCGAAGTGGACGCGACCTGCCACCAAACGACGGTCACCAGCCACAGCCCGGCCCCAAGGACCAAAGAGAAACCGCGCGCGACCGGAGTTCTCCAGTCGCACGCGGTTCGGTTGCCGGCTCAACCCCGTGGAGCCGGCCAAGTGGTCTCGGCCGCCCCGGGCGGCCGAGCGCCTGTCATTCCCCTGCGGCCACCCCGAGCGGCCGAACACCCCTCCGGCCACCCCGAGTGGCCGAACGCCTCTCCAGCCACCCCGAACCAGCTGAACGCTCCTCCAGCCACTCCGAAGCGGCCGAGCGCCTGTCATTCCCCTCCAGCCGCCCCCAGCGGCCGAACACCCCTCCAGCCACCCCGAACCAGCCGAGCGCTCCTCCAGCCACTCCCAAGCGGCCAAGCACCAGCCACCCCGAGCGGCCGAACGCCCCTCCAGCCACCCCGAGCGGCCGGGCACCGCGACGTCAGTTCGTTGGCACCGGTTGGCCGCCCAGGGTGACTTGCACCGTGCGCCCATCGCTCAGCGTGAAGGTCACCTTGTCGCCCGGGGCGCGGGTTCGCACGGCCGCGATGAGGCCGTCCGCGTCGTTGATGACCAGGTCCTCGACCTTCGTCACGACGTCGCCCTGCTTCAGGCCCGCCTGCTCGGCCGGGCTCCCGGCCTGCACGCCCGCGATCAGGGCGCCACCCTGCTGCGCATCGCTCACGTTCGCCCCGATGAACGTCTGCGTCGCCTTGCCGGTGTCGATGATCTCCTGCGCCGTGCGCCGCGCCTGGTTGATCGGGATGGCGAACCCGATGCCGGCGTTCGTCGCCTCCGTCTGGCCCATTCCGGACGACTGCGGGCTGTAGATGGCCGAGTTGATGCCGATCACCTGACCCGACAGGTTCGCCAGCGGACCACCCGAGTTGCCCGGGTTGATCGCCGCGTCCGTCTGGATCGCGCTCATCACCGTCGTCTGGTCGCCCTCGCTGCCACCGGCCCGCACCGGACGGTGCAACGCGCTCACGATGCCCGACGTGACCGTCCCGGCCAGCTCGAACGGCGACCCGATCGCCACCACCGACTGCCCCACGTTCAGGTCGTCGGAATTGCCCAGCGCCACCGGCGTCAGGTTCTTCACCCCGTCGACCTTCACCACGGCGACGTCGGTCGTCGGGTCGCGGCCCACGATCGACGCGGCCGCCTTCGTGCCGTCCTGGAACACCGCCTGGATCGACCCGCCCTCCGCGGCGACCTCCACGACGTGGTTGTTGGTCAGGATGTAGCCGTCGGTCGACAGCACGAACCCGGAGCCCTCGCCCTGCCCGCTCCGCCCGGACACCTGCAGCTCCACCACGCTCGGCGACAGCTTCTGCGCCACCGCCTCGACCGACCCGGCCGGCGCGGACGCCGTCTGCTGCGCGGGCACTGGCTGTTCGAGCGCGTTGTACGACGCGCCACCGCTGTTCTGCGCGGTCAGGTACCCCCCGGCGGCACCCGCTCCGCCACCGACGATCAACGCGAGCACCGCGACGCCGGCCACGAGCTTGCCCGGGCCACGACGCTGCTGCGGCACGGCCGGCGCGGGCATCGTCGCCGTCGCGTACGGCGACTGCTGCTGCGCACCCGGCGGCGTCCACGGGTGCCCACCAGCCTGCTGCTGCCCACTCTGCGCGTACGCGCCCTGCGCCTGCCCAGACTGCGCAGCGCCGGACTGTCCATGCCCGGACGGCGAATGCGCGGCCTGGGCGTGCCCGGCCTGCGCGTGGGCGGCCTGCTGCGCGGCTCCCTGCGCCGACCACGGGCTCGGCTGCGGCCCTGAGCCGAGCGGCGTTCCGCGCGGGGGCGTCTTCGCGTCCTCCGGCGACTGCTGCGCGCCGGGGTCCCGCTGGGCACCGCCGTCGTGCGGTGCGCTGGGGTCGTTCTCGGTCATGTCCCTACCATGCGTGTCGGTCCTGAGAGCGGGCTGAGCCCAGCCTGAGGGTCACGCATGAGTATGCCGCCGGTGTCAGCCCACCGCGCGGAGACGTTCCGCGATCTGCTCCGGTGTGGCGTCGTTGATCCACACCGCCTCGCCCGATTCGGACCCGGCGAGGTACTTCAGCTTGTCCGGCGCGCGCAGGATCGAGAACAGCTCGAGGTGCAGCCAGCCGAGCTCGCGGTCGATCCGGACGGGCGCCTGGTGCCAGCCGGCGATGTAGGGCAGCGGCCGGTCGTAGAGCCCGTCGCAGCGGCGCAGCACGTCCAGGTAGACCTCGGCGAAGTCGTCCCGCTCGGCGTCGGTCAGGGCCGGGATGTCGGGCACCTGGCGGTGCGGCACGACCTGCACGTGCACCGGCCACCGCGCCGCGGGCGGGACGAACGCCGTCCAGTGCTGTCCCTCCGCGATCACGCGCGTGCCGGCCTCGCGCTCCGCGGCGAGCACGTCACCGAGGACCGGGCGGCCGTGTTCCTCCTGGTAGGCGCGGGCGACGTCGAGCATGCGGCGCGTCTTCGGCGTCACGAACGGGTAGCCGTAGATCTGGCCGTGCGGGTGGTGCAGCGTCACGCCGATCTCCTCGCCCCGGTTCTCGAACGGGAAGACCTGCTCCAGCCCGTCGATCTCGGACAGCGCGGCCGTGCGGTCGGCCCAGGCGTCGACGACCGTGCGCACCCGCGACGGGGTCAACTGCGCGAAGGATCCATTGTGGTCACTGGTGAAGCAGACGACCTCGCAGCGTCCCTTGCCCGGCGCGGTCTGCACGAGCCCGAGACCGTCCAACGTGGACCGTTCGCCGGTGGCGCCCTCCTCGAAGGACGGGAAGCGGTTCTCGAACACGACCACGTCGTAGTCGGGCTCGGGGATCTCGCTCGGCTTGCCCGGCTTGCTGGGGCACAGCGGGCACAGGTCCGCCGGCGGTTTGTAGGTGCGGGTCTGCCGGTGCGCGGCCATCGCCACCCACTCGCCGGTCAGCGGGTCGAGGCGGATCTCCGAGCTGGCGGCCACCGCGGGCAGGTCGCGCGTGTCCTCCGCCGTGCGGGCGGGGGTGTTCTCGCCCTCGTCGAAGTAGATGATCTCCCTGCCGTCGGCAAGGTGGCGAAGCGTTCGCCTCACTCTTCCTCCGTGTCCTCGTTGACGGGTGCGACCTTCAGCTCACCCACATGCTCGGCCAGAACGTCGCGGGCCGCCTCGCAAAGTCCGTCGTCGCTGACCACGACGTGCGCCTCGTCCAGCTCGGCGATCGTGGAAATGCCCACCACGCCCCACTTCGACGAGTCGGCGAGCACGACCAGCCGCCGCCCGGACTCCACCAGCGCGCGGTCGGTCTCGCTCTCGTTCAGGTTCGGGGTGGTGAACCCGGCGCCCTCTGCCATGCCGTGTACGCCCAGGAACACCTGGTCCAGGTGCAGGCGGCGCAGGCTGTGCACGGCGACCGGCCCGACCAGCGCGTCGGAGGGCGTGCGGACGCCGCCGGTGAGCACCACCGTGCGGTCCGGCGCGGACGACGCGCGCAGCACGTCGGCGACTCGGATCGAGTTGGTGACGATCGTCAGCCCGGGCACACCGTCCAGCGCGCGGGCGAGCGTCCACGTGGTGGTGCCGGCGGACAGGCCGATCGCGGTGCCCGGCTGGACCAGTTCGGCGGCAACGCTCGCGATGGCCTCCTTCTGGGCCTGCTGCCGCACGGACTTGGCCTCGAACCCGGGCTCCTCCGTGCTCGGGCCGACGACCGCGGTCGCGCCGCCGTACACCTTCTCCACCAGACCGCGGCCGGCGAGCACGTCCAGGTCGCGGCGAATGGTCATGTCGGATACGCCGAGCCTGCTGACGAGGTCGCTCACCCGGACCGCGCCGGTCCGCCGCGCCTCTTCGAGGATCATCGCCTGCCGCTGCCGCGCCAGCACCATCGCTCCCATCGCCCAACAACTACACAAAATCCTACACGAATCAACACACGTAGGACGTCGCGGATCAGCCGGGCGTGCCGGGCAGGCGCAGGCTGAGCAGGGCGCCACCCTCCGAGGCACGGCCGGCGTACGCCGCGCCGCCGTGGCGTTCGGCGGCCTGCTTCACGATCGCCAGCCCCAAGCCGGATCCGGGCAGGGTGCGGGCCTCGGACGAGCGGTAGAAGCGGTCGAACACGCGCGGCAGGTCCTCGTCGGCGATGCCCGGACCGGAGTCGGCGACCTCGATGACCGCGGTGCCGTCGCCCAGCGGATACATCCGGACCCGCACGCGGGACTCCGGCGGGGAGAACTTGACCGCGTTGTCCAGCAGGTTCAGCACCGCGCGTTCGAGGGCGCCGGCGTCGCCGGTGACGACCCACGGTTGGAGCGCCACGTCGAACTCGATCTCCCCGGCCCGGCGGCGGGCCCGGTCCAGGGCGCGTTCGACGACCTCGACCAGCTCGACGCGCTCGAACTCGGTGCGGGGCTCGTCCTGCCGGGCCAGCTCGACGAGGTCGCCGATGAGCTGGGTCAGCTCGTCCAGCTGGGCCTTGATGTCGGTCTCGATCTCCGCGCGGTCCTTCTCCGACAGCGACGGCGCGCCCGAGCGGCTGGCGGACAGCAGCAGCTCCAGGTTGGTGCGCAGGGAGGTGAGCGGGGTGCGCAGCTCGTGACCGGCGTCGGCGACGAGCTGTCTCTGCCGGTCCTGCGACTCGGCGACGGCGCCGAGCATCGTGTTGAAGCTGTGCGTGAGCCGGGCCAGCTCGTCGTCGCCGCTGATCGGGATCGGGCGCAGGTCACCGGTCCGGGCGATGTGCTCGGTCGCCGACGTCAGCCGTTCCACCGGCCGCAGCCCCGTGCGGGCCACAGCCGTTCCGGCGAGCGCGGCGACCACGATCCCGCCACCGCCGATCAACGCGAGGACCACCGCCAGCTCGCGCAGGGTCTGTTTGGTCGCGTCGAGCGGTTGCGACAGCACCAGCGCCACGCCCGGCTGGTAGCGGTAGGGCACGGCGAGCACGCGCGAGTCGGTGTTCTGGTCGGTGCGGATCGACGACGTCTTCTGGCCGCTGGCGACCTCGCGCTCGTCCAGCCCGATCGGCGGCCGCATCGACGGCGCCGACTCGAACGCGGACGAGCCGTCGCCCACGATCAGGTCGAAGCGCACGTCGACCAGGCGCGTGATGTAGGTGGGGATGCGCAGACCGCCGGTCTGCACGACCTGCGGATCGTTGATCACGCTGTTCGCCTGCTGGATCAGCTCGTCGTCGACCTGCTGGTACAGGTTGTTGTAGACGGTGATGTAGGCGCCCAGCGAGACCAGCGCCAGCACCCCCGCGACACACGCCGCGGCCAGCAGGGTGACGCGCGCCCGCAGCGACATCCGCCGGGGAGCGGAACCGCCGTCCACGCGGATCACGGGCACCGGTTCGGTCACGGCTTGGCTCACGGTGGGGTTTCCCGCAGGACGTACCCGACGCCGCGGACGGTGTGGATCAGGCGCGGCTCGCCGCCGGCCTCGGTCTTGCGGCGCAGGTACCCGACGTAGACCTCCAGCGCGTTGCCCGAGGTCGGGAAGTCGTAGCCCCACACCTCCTCGAGGATGCGGCCGCGCGTGAGGACGTGCTTCGGGTAGGACATGAACAGCTCGAGCAGCGCGAACTCGGTGCGGGTGAGGCTGATGTCGCGGTCGCCGCGGCGGACCTCGCGGGTGCCCGGGTCCAGCGTCAGGTCGGCGAAGGTGAGCTTCTCGGCGTCCGGCGGCGTCTGGGCCTCGCGGGAGGCGCGGCGCAGGAGCGCGCGGAGGCGGGCGAGGAGCTCCTCCAGCGCGAACGGCTTCGGGAGGTAGTCGTCGGCGCCGGCGTCGAGACCGGAGACGCGGTCGGACACCGTGTCGCGCGCGGTGAGCACCAGGATCGGCAGGTCGTCGCCGGTGCTGCGCAGGCGCCGGGCCACCTCCAGCCCGTCGAGCCGGGGCATCATGACGTCGAGGATCATGGCGTCCGGCCGGTCGGCGATCACGCGCTCCAGAGCCTGGGCGCCGTCGCCCGCGAGCTCCACCTGGTAGCCGTTGAACTCCAGCGACCGCCGGAGCGACTCCCGGACCGCCCGATCGTCGTCGACAACGAGAATGCGCATGTGGACAGTGTCGCCGACGGTGCTGAGACCCGCCTAAGAAGTCACTGGTCGAGCAGCCCGCCGCGGTAGGCGAGCAGGGCGGCCTGGACCCGGTTCGCGGCGCCGATCTTGGACAGGACCGCCGAGACGTAGCCCTTGACGGTGGCCTCGGACAGGTGGAGCTTGCCGCCGATCTCGGCGTTGGACAGGCCCTGCCCGATCAGGGCGACCACTTCGCGTTCCCGCTCGGAAAGTGAGGCGAGTAACTTGCGCGCCGGCTGGGCGGCGCGTTGTCCCTCGCGGTGGGCGCGGACCATGCGCGCCGCGACGCCGGGGTCCAGGACGGCGCCGCCCCGCGCGAGGTCCCGCACCGCGCGGAGCAGCGCCGCGGGCTCGATGTCCTTGAGGAGGAAGCCGTTGGCGCCGAGCCGGAGGGCCAGGCTGACGTACTCGTCCATGTCGAAGGTGGTGAGCATGGCCGCGGCGGGCGGGTTGGGCAGCTCGAGGATCGCCCGGAGCGCGCGGATGCCGTCGTCGGGGGCCCGCATCTTGATGTCGAGCAGGACGACGTCCGGGTGTAGACGCCGTGCCGTCTCGACTGCCGAACGCCCGTCGTTCGCCTCGCCGACCACCTCGATGTCCGGTGCGCCGACCATCATGCCGCGGAGACTGGCCCGCACGAGATCCTCGTCGTCGGCGAACATGAGCTTGATCAACTAAGCCCTCCGAACGGTCGGTGGAGCGGGGTTTCCGCGTCCCGGTCACGGAAGGTTACCCAGTGGTAGCGCTGCCGTCGATACGCTGATCACCCGGGGTGGTTGCGCCTTTCGTCGGTGCTCGCGCGGCCGGCCTGCGGCGAGCCGAGCCCGGCGGAGGCGGAGGTCACGCACATGGAGGCGCCCCGGACCCGCTACCCTGAGGCAGCCAGCCCTCGTAGCTCAGGGGATAGAGCACCGCTCTCCTAAAGCGGGTGTCGCAGGTTCGAATCCTGCCGGGGGCACACAGCTCAGAGGCGGTTTTTGCTGATCAAGCCGCTTGCACGTGGTGCCGCATGTGGTGCGAACCACGTATCCTCGCACAATGACCACTGCTGGGGGTCGTGCTCAGCGAATGGTCGCGAGGCCAAATAGGGAAAGCTGTCGATCAGCGCGTGCGCCTGGGCCGCAACCCGCGGACGAGCGCGCAACCGTGTGCCAGCGGTAGCTGGCGGTGCTGAATGTCGACGCGACGAGGAGGCAGCGCTACGGGATGCTGCGACCCCACAACCGGCTGACTCCTCGATCCAGGACAGGGAAGACCCGCTTCGCTTTCTCGTATTGGCCGACGTGGAAATTAGTTCGTGCGAGACGTCCTGAGATGCTTTCCAATGTATCCGACGTAAACTCGCCCTGTTGCGCGCACATCGTTGTAGTAGTGCAGACGGGGACTTATCATGCCGTACTGAGCGATCTTGAAATGCGCCCCCATAAAGACTTCTCCATCGGGAGAAACATCAAGAGGTACTGGCAGCATTCGCAAGCGATAATACGGGTTGTTTGTCACATCTTCGCTCTCATCAGGCGCGTGACGCGTAGCAGAGTAGCTACGACATCCCGGCGGCGTGTCGGTTAGGTAGAGATGAACGCCACCGGTGAACTTCTGTTCAAGTATAGCCTGAGCATAGTCGTTAAGCGCTCCAAAAATGTCCCAGATCTTACCCGCCCACCCGCCGGATTCGTCGTACTGATCAAGCTCGAGCAACTTGTCGACCTCACCTGTAAATGATACGTTCGACCATTCTTCGAGCCTGTCCGCCAATTCTTCATACGCCACAGGCCGCCGTTCCGTTGACTCCTCGTCCGGAACCCAGATTCGCGCCGCCTGGTCAGTAACAATTAGTAACTTTTGCAGCCTGCGCACTTCGGCAGCGGCCTTCGCATATCCCTCTTCCGCGACTGCTGCGTCGAGCTGCGTGTCTTCCAGCCGCCTACTCACCTCACGAAGGTCGCCACGGAGGCCGGCCACCTGGGATTCGTACGTGTTCAGCCGAGCCTCAATAGCTCCGCGGCCGGCTTGTGCACTTCGAGCGACAGCAGCTAGCTCTCCAAGCTCAAGTACGCCCTCGACGGTGATCGATCCCCCCAGGACAAGATCCAAGGCGTGAATTATGTCCTCGGACAGAAGCGCCGCCGGCGCCGCCTTCGTTTCACGATCGCGTTCCGGTTGAGAAACGGCCCGTTGCGCTGCTGACCGCGATGGGGTAGGCGTGTCAAGCTTGGCGAGAAGGCTGGCGTTCGTCATCTGCGCAAATATGCGGTCGACCTTCATCGCAACGCCCGGAAGTGGCGTCTGGAGTGCGGCTTCTCGCGCACGTCGACCAAGCATAGGCGCAAGACGGCGGACCGGATCATTGGCGATACGATCCATTCCGAGAACCTTGTGACGCCTTGCATCCTCGACATCATCTGGTTCGACGCCGGGCCTGAATGTACGAACTGTCCAGGGATCTATGTTGTGAGCCGGCCCGATCGCGTTGTTGAAGATTCTCGTTGCTTCTGGAGATAATACGTAGGCGCCGGCAAGACCAACCGTCTCGCTGAGCAGGTTTCGTACGAGCAGGAGCCATCTGTCGAAAGGCAGACGTGGCTCAGATCCAGCAACAAAGACAAGGGTGCGGCGATTTGGATCGCAAACCGCCTCGACAAGTGCGTGGACATCCTCGCGCGTCTGGACAGGCTGCGCCTGTCCATGCCGAATATCGTGAGCGGGACGCATCGAAAACCTCGAGCAGCTGTCGCGCCAGGCCGGGCACTTTGGCGTTGATGTTGTCCGGGCCATCGAGATCGAGCCAAAGCCAAGGCTTGGATCGAACGTTTCCTGGAACGTCCAGAGTGAGCTGCGTAACCCACGCACCAGCAGTGTTCTGCTCAGTGATCACCGCACGCAGGGACCGGGAGCCATCGCGACGTTCTGACACCGCAAGTGAGCCAGTAGCGCGTGCACCGAGGACGGTTTCCGATCCGATCTTCAGAGCGTCAGCAGCAAGATCCTTCTTCCGAAGCCACGAGTGAAGCTGTTCAACGGTCATCTTCTTTACATCGCGTCGAGCATTGTTGACCTCGACAAACAGCCGATATTGCAACATCACCGGCCCCCCAATAGTCATCACTACCGTGATCTCGCAACGTGGGTCTGAGTGAAGATCAGGGTCTATAGGACCGCCGCGACAACGCGCACAAGTCACCAGCGTCGCCGCTGTAGCCGCCAATTTTTGAGGTCAGTCATCGATCCCCTACCGCTTGCTGGTGAAACCAGTCGAGCGCTTCGACCAGGCCGCTGCGTGCTTCGGGCTTGACGAGGACGTCCAGTCCAAACCCGGGGCGCAGGTCGAGCTTCGCAAGGGGGAGGTTGACCCCGTCGACCTTGTTCAGCCGCAGGCGCAGCTCTTCCCGCTGAGCGATGTCCTCGAACGGCGAGCGACTGCGGAGGTGCTGGAAGACCACCTCGAACTTCCCGCTCGGGTAGATCGTCGCAGGCCAGATGTCGCCGCGCGGGTCGTCCTTTGCGCGGGACATCAGGAAGCACGACGTCTCCCCGCCCAGGCCGTAGGAAAGGTGCCCGCCGAGAGAAGTCCACGAACTGAGCAGCGCGACCACGGCTTGGGCCACTTCGACGCCCTGCTGTTCCGTGAGCTGAGCAAGGAATCGGTCCCGGAGTTGGGGATCCTGTCCGGGATCGAGATCGGGGACCGGCCCCGGTACCTCGGCGTCGAGCAGCAGCGCGAGCTCGTCGGTGGTTATGCGCTGCGCGTCGTCAGCCCGGTCGTGGCTGTCGAACGCAACCCCCTCGGCGGCGAGGAGTTCCCGCGGGTCGTCGGCGCGCTCCGCGTTCAGCCAGGTGAAGTTGGGCGAGACCTTGCCATCGGACTGCAGCACCCGGTGTGCGTTGGGCGCGGTGGTCGTGGCCAGCCGCTGCCCGACGGCGACCGGGTGGGTGCCAATCAACGCGGCCAGATCGCCATAGGTCGTCCACGAGCCAGCGGGAAGCTCGGCGAGCGCCCGGTTCATCACGTCCCAAGCCGTCCCCGACGGGCTCTTGACCTCCACCTTCGGGCCCGGCCACTCGGCGATCACACGCTCGGCCAGGGCGCTCGCCCTGTCCTCGATCTCACGGCGACTCCAGCGTTCCTGCCGCGCGATTTCCTGGTTCATCAGTACACCGCTGGCGGACAGTTGCTTCCGCTTGACCGCGAAGGAACTGTTGCTGAGCTTCGAGTTGTAGCCCGTCAGAGTCAAGTTCCCCAGGGTGTGGACGAGTGACTCGTGCACCTGGGCGAAGCTCTCGCCCGGCGCCAGGTCCGCTCCGAGCATCTCCCGCCACTCGCGCGTCGGCGTCTGCGGGAGCACGTGCTCGATCGTCAGTGACGTCAGGTCGACAGGCTCCTTGTTGCCGTACGTCTCCTCCAGCCAGCGGAGCACCAGAGCACGCTGGTGCGGACGCCCGTTGAGGTAGTACGGGACGCTCCGGACCGCCGCCCGGATTTCTTCGTCGCTGGCGTAGTACTTGCGCCCCGTCGACAAGTACCGGCGGACCGCTTCGTCCACTGGTACGTCCGTGTCCATCTCGGTGACGACGGCGAGGAGGACCCGGTTGATGCTTGCGGTCGCCCGACCGATCAACAACCGCCGGACGAAGTAGCTCTCCACGTAGAGCATCGCCGACGCGATCTCTTCCGAACTGGCGGTGCCACGCTGCCGGCGGTCAAGCAGGTGGAGCAGGAGCGGGTAAACAGTCGTGGTGCCCCAGGCTCCGAGCCGTTGCAGCCGGTGGCGAACCAGAACGTCCTCCTCCCGCGAAGGGTCGAGGATGGTCCGCAACAGCTCACCAAGACGACCGAACCGGGCGACCTCGCTCTCGATCTCCTCCTCGGTCCGCAACTTGTCGAGCCTGCGCTGCTGTCCGGCATAGGTGTCGGCCTGCTTGATCCGCGGGTCCTGCTGGACGAGATCGAGCCAGAACAACAACTCGAGTTCGCTGCTGCTGAGGCGCTCCTGCAGCGGGAGCCACAGGGACTCGTAGACCATTGCGCCGCGGGTGGGCAAACGCATGAAGAGGTAGTTCCGCAGCAGGTCGCCCTGCGTCAACCGCAACCCGGTGTTGTTCAACGACTCGAAGATCCGATGGGCGTTGTCGCCGCGTTGAGCTGTCACCGACACCAGGGCGAGGCCGGAGATCACGGCGTTCTCGATCCGCTCGATGTCATCGAGGTCGTCGGGGTCATCAATGCCAGCCAGCTGGGCCGAGAAGAAGCGGTAGGCCGCGCCGACCCGGTCAGCCCCACCCTTGTCCGGCGCGCCGGTCAAGCACGCCAGGTATGCGGGCCGGTCGGCCTGGGTCGGCACGAGCTTGAGCCGCTGTTGCTCGGGCTTCCACTTGTTGATCAGGTACTGCTGGTCGATGCGCTCCCGATGTTCCGCGCTCTCCTTTTCCGCCCGGTAGTCACGCAGAGCGCAAAGGAGGATGGACAAGGTGGTCAGGCGCTGCTGCCCGTCGATGACGAGGAACTCCTGCACACCGGCCGGACCGTTGTTCGGACTGGGAGCGAGGACCAGGGAACCGATGAAGTGCGTCAACTCGGGATCCTGCACCCGGTCGTCCGCGAGCTGGGTGATGTCGTCCCAGAGCCGCTGCAATTGATCGTTGGTCCAGGAGTAGGTCCGTTGGTACAGCGGCACCTGGTATTGCTTGGAACCCTCCAGTAGTTCCTGCAGGGTCGTCTCACGCGCCGCAACCACTTGGTCCCCCTTCGTCCACGACCGACGATGAATCTGTCGGAGAAACCCGTGGACGCCGTTAGCACGAAAACGGGCACAAGATCATAACAACGTTCTACGCACGGGCCGGCCGCTAACGCACCACCTCGTACGCCAGGTGTGTCACCCCATTGCCCTCCACCACCGTGGGGTTGCTCAACCGCACGGGGGTCTTTGCCAGGTTCTCGAACCAGCGGACGCCTTCCCCCAGCAGCACGGGTACCTGGTCCACGTTGATGGCGTCCAGCAGGCCCGCGTCGAGGGCTTGCTGGGCTATCTTCGCGCTCGCGATCACCACGTCCTTCGAACCCGCCAGCTCCGACGCCACCCGCACCGCTTCCTCGACGCTGGACACGAACGTGAAGCCCGCCGGTGCGTCGGCGGGTGTCGAGTGCGACACCACCACCACCGGGACCCCCATCGGGTGCTTGCCGCCCCAGCCGTGGGTGATGTCGTACAGGTGGCGGCCCGCGATGAGGGCTCCGACCCGGGACATCGCGGCCGTCATGTACTCCGCGCTCGCCGGGGACATGCGGAACGTCGCCCACTCCACGGCGGTCGGGACCTCCACCTCGCCGTTGCCCATCCAGCCGAACAGCAGGTCGATGCCGTCGCCGGGGTCGGCGATGAAACCGTCGAGGGACATGGACATGTTGGCGATGACCTTGCTCATTTTCCGTTCTCCTTCGTCGCGTGAACCGGACAGCCATGACTCTGCCGCCCGGGCGCGCCGGAAATATCGGCCACCTGGCCACCATCCGGGGTGGCACACTGATCCGCGATGTCAGCCACCCTGCCGCCGCAGCTCACCCCGTTCGTCGGGCGGGACGAGGAACTGGGCGCGCTCGCCGCGGAACTCGCCGCGAATCGCCTGGTCACGGTCGCCGGGCCGGGCGGGTGCGGCAAGACGCGGCTGGCCCTGCAGGTGGCCGGCACCCACGACGACGTCCGCTGGGCCGACCTCACCGCCACCACCGACGGAACAGTCGTGCCGAAGCTCCTCGCCGCCGCCACCGACACCCTGCTCACCCCGGACCACGGCTCACTCGCGCGGCAGATCGGCGACCGCCGAATGCTGGTCTGCCTGGACAACTGCGAACACGTCCTCACCGCCGCCGCCGACGCCGCCCTCGAGCTGATCACCACCTGCCCGAACGTCACCGTCCTCGCCACCAGCCGCGAACCCCTCGGCGTGCCCGGCGAGCGCGTCTGGCGGGTGCCCTCGCTCAAGGCCGCGGACGCCGTCGCGCTCTTCCAGGCCCGGTCGGGCACCGGCGAGACCACCGCGACGAGCACCCTGTGCGCCCGGCTGGACGGCATCCCGCTGGCGATCGAGCTGGCCGCCGCCTGGTCGGGCACCCTGTCCGTCCCCGAGATCCTGGACGGCCTCGACGACCGGTTCGCCCTGCTGGTGCGCGGCCCGCGCGGCGTGGCGGCGCGGCACCAGACCCTCGCGGCGTCCATGGCGTGGAGCCACGACCTGCTCGACGAACCCGACCGCGTCCTCTTCCGCCGCCTCGGTGTCTTCCACGGCGGCTTCACGCTCGACGCGGCCGCCGGCGTGTGCGGGTCCCGGATGGCGGTGCTCACCGGGCTCGGCCGGCTGGTCGACAAGTCGCTCGTCATCGCGGACACGACCGGGCCGGCCACCCGGTACCGGATGCTGGAGACGATCCGTCAGTACGCCCTGGCCCGGCTGGCCGCCTCCGGCGAGGAGGACGCGATCCGCGACCGGCACCTGGACACGTTCCTCGCGATCGTCGAGGAAGCCGCGCCGCTGCTCGGCACCGACAAGGACGCCTGGCGCGCGGTGGTGGGCCCCGAGCAGGAGAACCTGCGGGCCGCGATCGAGCACGGTCTCGCCGCCGAGGACCCGGACCGCGGCCGGCGGCTGGCGGCCGGGCTGGCCTGGTTGTGGCACCTCAACGGCCGCGGCCACGAGGGCATGACCCTGCTGCGCCAGGCCGTCGACCGCGGCCCGGCCGGCACGGAGCTGCAGGCCCGGCTGCTGACCGGGCTCGCGCTCGTCGCCGACACGATGGGCCTGGACCACGACCCGGCGCGGGCGGCGCTGGAGATCGTCCCGGACGACGGCCTGGCCACGCTGCTGTGCGCGCTCGGTGAACTGGTCCGCGACTTCGACACCGCGGCGAAGCTCGCCGAGCGGGCGCGGGTGAGCGAGGATGGCTTCGTCCAGGACGGCGCGACGGCGTTGCTCGGCATCATCGCCCACCTGCGCGACGACCACGCGGTTGCTGTTCCGTTGCTGGAAGCCGCAGTGGAGGGACTGCTGCGACGGCGGGACCGCGGAGTCGCGTCGACCGCGTTGTCCTTCCTCGCGACGAGCGCGCTGTACACCGGGCAGGTCGCGCGGGCTCGCGAGCTCGCGGCCGAGGGCGTGCGCGTGGCCCGGCCGCTGGAGGACTACCACCGCATCGGCTCCGCGA
Organism: Amycolatopsis deserti; assembly: GCF_014653945.1. Taxonomy (GTDB): domain Bacteria; phylum Actinomycetota; class Actinomycetes; order Mycobacteriales; family Pseudonocardiaceae; genus Amycolatopsis_E; species Amycolatopsis_E deserti. The sequence goes on from NZ_BNAU01000004.1 coordinate 156,361, forward strand.
CGAGCGTCCTCGCGGTGGTCGAGGGCACCGCCGGCAACCTCGACGAGGCGCGGGCCGTGCTCGATCCGATGGTCCGGCTCGTCCACGGCGCCGAATCGCCGCCGTTCGTGCCGGGGCTGGCGCGCGCGGTGGGGTACCTGCACCTGTGGTCCGGTTCGCCGGCCGAGGCGATCGGCTGGTTCCGGCGCGAGAGCACCCCGACGGCGCTGGTCGGGCTCGCCGAAGCGCTGCGGCTGGCCGGGGACCTCGACGAGGCGGCGGAGGTGGCCGAGCGCGCCCTCGCCGCCGCCCGGCAGGCGGGGATGCCGAAGGTGATCGCCGACGCGCTGGAGCAGTCCGCGATCCTGTCCGACTCGGCGGATCTGCACCACGAAGCGCTGGCGATCCGGGCGGAACACGGGCTGTGGCTGTGTTGCGTGAGCAGCTTGGAAGCGCTTTCCGGCGAGCCGCTCCAGCAGGCGTGCGAGCGCGCGAAGCGGGACATGGGCCTGCCACACGGCCCGGTGCCCGACAACGCGATGCCGTTGCGGGAGGCCATCGACTACGCCCGTCGCGCGCGGGGGAAGCGCGGCCGACCGGCGAGCGGCTGGGCGAGCCTGACGCCGACCGAAGAGAGCGTGGTGCGCCTTGCCGCGCAGGGGCTGAACAACCCGGAGATCGGCGCCCGGTTGTTCATGAGCCGCAGCACGGTCAAGACGCACCTGTCGCACATCTACGCCAAGCTCGGCGTCACCAACCGCACCGAGCTGGCGGCCGCCAGTGCCGACCGCTCGGCGGCACCCGACGCCCCGGTCAAGGGTTGACGGCCAGGAAGAGGAAGCTCGCGAACAGGGCGAGGTGGACGCCGCCCTGCAGGGGTGTCGCCCGGCCCGGCACCACCGTCAGCACGCCGGTCACCACGGTGAGCGCGAGCAGCACCAGGTGCGTGCTGCCGAGGCCGAGCACGAGCGTGCCGGGCAGCCAGATCGAGGCGAGCGCGATCGCCGGGATGGTGAGCCCGATGCTCGCCATCGCCGAGCCGAGCGCGAGGTTGAGGCTGGTCTGGATGCGGTCGCGCCGGGCGGCCCGCAGCGCGGCGATGGTCTCCGGCAGCAGCACCAGCAGCGCGATCACCACACCGACCACCGCGTGCGGCAGACCGGCGTTGTCCACACCCGCCTCGATCGCCGGGGAGACGACCTTCGCGTCGCCGACCACGGCCACCAGCGCGATCAGCAGGAAGACCAGGCTGAACCAGGCCGCGCCGGAGCTGGGCGGCTCGGCGTGCTCGTCGGCGCCCTGCTTGACCGGCAGGAAGTAGTCGCGGTGCCGGTAGGTCTGCATCGCCACGAACAGGCCGTACAGCACGAGCGACGCCACGCCCGCGAACGCCAGCTGCGCCGGGGAGAACTCCGGGCCGGGACGGCTGGTGGTGAAGGTCGGCAGGACCAGGCTCAGCGTGGCCAGCGTCGCGACGGTCGCGAGCGCCGCGCCGGCACCCTCGGCGTTGAACACCGCGACCCGGTGCCGCAACGCGCCGACCAACAGCGACACGCCGAGGATGCCGTTGCAGGTGATCATCACGGCGGCGAACACCGTGTCCCGCGCCAGGGTGGCGGTCTTCCCGCCGCCGTCAGCCATCAGAGTGACGATCAACGCGACTTCGATCACCGTGACGGCGACGGCCAGCACGAGTGACCCGAACGGTTCACCGATCCGGTGGGCCACGACCTCCGCGTGGTGCACCGCGGCGAGGACGGCCGCAGCCAGGCACAGCGCGACCACGATGACGAGCGGCAACGGGAGTTTCCGGCCCCAGCTCAGCACCAGTGCGAGGACGGCCACCAGCGGGCCCAGTACGGTCCAGTCGGTCAGCCGGGATCGAATTCGGGCGCCCACAGGCCCACCCTGCCACAGCGATCAACTCCCAGCCGGGCTTGCGCGCGCCGCCGGTCTGTGGTGCCCTGTCACCCCTGGGTGGTTGTTATCACGCGATCGAGCGATCTGCATCACACCGGGGTACCGATCTTGGGGTCCCGGCCGATAGAAAGCGCGACGACTCGGCGCGGAACGACACTGGACGAGTGACGAGGAAGGTACGCCCTGTGACGACAGGTGCCCACAGCCTGGGAACCGGAAGCGGGGCGACGACGGTCGCCGAACTGCTCGCGCGCAGTGATCGCCCGGTTCGGCAGCGTCACTCCCGGGCGGCCGAACCCTCCCCGGTCGAGATGACGATGCCGAACATGGTCGCCGCCATCTCCGTGCTCGACTCGAAGTCCCCGCGCCGCCTGGAGCGCCCGCCGGTGGCGAGCACCGCTGGGATGCGCGTGTTCGGGACCGGCTCGTTCGGTTCGGCCGGGACGGTCGGTGCCACCCTGCGCGGCAGCGACCAAGGTGGCCGCGCCGGACGGACGACGGCTCCTGGCGCGATGACCGGCGAGCAGACGCCGGCCGCGCTCGCGACGACCCCGGTCGCCCCGCCGCCACCGGCCGACCCGCCTGCCGATTCGCCGGTCGCGGAGGTCAAGGCGGCCCAGACGATCGTCTTCGAGGCCTGCGTCGTGGACGACGAGCCGGCCGAGCCGCTGATCGTGCCGGTCGACGAGGACGCCGACGTGCAGCCGGCGAAGGAGCGGCGGAACCGGCCGCTGATCCTGGCCACCGCGAGCGCCGGGCTGACGCTGGCCGGCGCGATGCTCGTCGGCGGCTGGATCGCCGGGCCGGGTGACGCGCCCGAGCCGGTCAGCCTGTCCGGTGGGCACGCCGCGCCACAGGAGCCGACCGTGGCCGACCAGGGCGAGCAGGCCGACGCGGTCCCGCCGCAGGGCCGGTTCACCGGCATCCTGCCGGTCGCCGCGACGAAGCAGGCGGCGCCGCAGACGGCCACGCCGAAGGCCGCCGCGCCGACCACGAAGAAGCCGACCCGGCAGGCGGCGCCGAAGCAGACCCAGCAGGCGCCGAAGCCACAGTTCTCCGTTCCGCAGTACCAGATCCCGCGTTACGACCGGGACTGGCGCGAGTACGAGCGCGAGTTCGACTACGACTACGGGCACGACTACGACTACGGCCGGGACCGCTACGACGACCGGCACGGCCACCGGCACCGCTGAGCTGTTGACGCCCCACCGGCGGCGGCGGATCATCGCCGGTGATGAGCGTCTACGACGACCGGCTCTGGCTGGCGCGGTACGCGCCGGGGCAGCCCGCGGGGATCACCGTCGAGCACGACAGCGCGCTGGCGATGTTCCGCGCCGCGGTGGCCCGGAATCCCGACGGGGACATCCTGCGGTACTGCGGCGGCCGGATCACCCTGCGCGAGCTGGACGAGCTGACCGACGCTTTCGCCGTGGGCATCACCGACGCCGGGTTCCGGCCGGGTGAGCGGGTCGCGATCTTCGCGCAGAACGTGCCGCAGTTCGTGATCGCCCAGGTCGGCACGTGGAAGGCGGGCGGGATCGCGGTGTCGGTCAACCCGATGAACCGGGAACGCGAACTGGGCCAGCTGCTGGCCGACTCCGGGGCGACGGTGCTCGTGACGCTGCAGTCGCTGTGGCAGGAGGTGGCGGCGAAGGTCGTGCCGGAGACCGCGGTACGGACGGTGCTGACGACGTCCGAACTGGAGTACCGTGCCGAGCCCGGCTCGCCGGTGGAGTGTCCGGGGACCGTGGACCTGGCGGGGATGCTCGCGCGGTTTCGCGGGGTGGCGCCGCCGGAAGTGACGCTCGGGCCGGACGACATCGCGTTCCTGACGTACACCTCGGGCACGACGGGCCCGCCGAAGGGTGCGATGACGACACATCGGAACGTCGTCTTCAACGCGCAGACGTACCGGGACTGGGTGGGGTTGAGCGGCGACGACGTGATCCTCGGGGTGGCGCCGCTGTTCCACATCACCGGGCTGATCGGGCACATCGCGGTGGCGCTGCTGGTGGGCGCGCCGCTGGTGCTGATGGGCCGGTTCGACGCGGCGCGGACGATCGAGACGGTGCGTGCGGAGCGCGCGACGTTCACCGTCGGGTCGATCACGGTGTTCATCGCGTTGATGAACGTGCCCGGCGTCGAGCGGGAGGCGCTGGCTTCGTTGCGGAAGATCTATTCCGGCGGAGCGCCGATCCCGCCGAGCACGGTGAAGGCTTTCCAGGCGGCGTTCGGTACGTACATCCACAATTGCTACGGCCTGACGGAGACGACGTCGCCGTCGCACGCGGTCCCGTTCGGCGCGGAGGCACCGGTGGACCCGGCTTCCGGCGCGCTGTCGGTCGGGGTGCCGGTGTACGACACGGTGGTGCGGGTCGTCGACGAGGAGGGCCGGGAGGTGCCGGTCGGCGAGGTGGGCGAGCTGGTGACGTCCGGCCCGCAGGTGGTGGCCGGGTACTGGGAAAAGCCGGAGGAGACGGAGAAAGCGCTCCCCGGCGGGCGGTTGCACACCGGCGATGTGGGATACATGGACGCCCAGGGCTGGTTTTACGTGGTGGACCCGAAGAAGGACCAGATCAACGCGGGCGGGTACAAGGTTTGGCCCCGCGAAGTCGAGGACGTGCTGTACGAACACGAGGCGGTCCGGGAAGCCGCGGTGATCGGTGTCCCGGACCAGTACCGCGGGGAGACGGTGAAGGCTTTCGTCAGCCTGCGCCCGGGTTTTTCGGCCACGGCGGAGGAACTGATCGATTTCTGCCGGGAACGAATGGCGGCGTACAAGTATCCACGGCAGGTGGAATTCCTGGAGGAGCTACCGAAAACGGTATCGGGAAAGCTATTGCGGCGCGCACTCCGCTGACGGCGCGCAGCCGGCGCTTTGCACCAACCCGGAGCTGGGTGGTCATCCCGTCGCCTGACACGTGACGATCACCTTGAGCCAGGGCCGCAACCTCCGCTGCCAGCGCGAGTTGACATGCCAACCTTGCGGCCCTGGCTCAAGGTGATATGCACAAACCGGAAGGCGACGGGATGACCACCCAGCGACCACCTCGACAAGGTGAGACGAGGGGCTTTTCTGTCATCCCGGAGCCTGCCCGTCCGGCGAGGACATCTTTTGATCTTTAGTCTTGCCTTGGGGCAGGCGAAGAGCCCGCCCTGCGGGCGGATAAAAAGCGCCTCACGGCGCCAAAGGTCACCTTACGACCACCCCCGCCCCCGATGCCTGATTGTGTTTCAGTCGCCGAGCAGCGGCGTCAAGGCGGGAAAGAGTACCTTGACCCCGCTGATCGGCGACCAAAGATCGGCTGTGGATCGGGGGCGGGGGAGGTCTGGTTGGGGTAGTCGGTGGCGTTGCGTTGCCGGCCGCCGGTTGGTGAGGTGGGGTGCGGCCCGGGTCGTGCTTGGCCCGCTCCCGTTGCCGGCTTGCGGTTGGTGAGGTGGGGTGCGGCCCGGGTTGGTCCCGGTCCACTGCCGTTTCCGGCCCCCGCCCTACTCCCGCTCGTCGGCGTTGGCGCGCCTTGCTGCTTCCCTCATCTCGAACAGGTCCGTCAGCCAATCGCCCGTCTCCCGGGCGATGTCCCGCACCGCGCCGGTGATGATCGTCGCTATGTTGCCGATGTGCGTGGCCGCGGATTCGGTGAGCACCTGGACCGTGTCCTTGCCGCTTTCGATCGGGTCGACCATCACACGTCCTTCACGCCGCCGCGGAAATCCTGTCGGACGCCAGCGTATCGGGCGACGGCTCCTCCCGCCGAGGCCGCGGCGGCAGCGCGAACTTCACGATCTTCTTCGCCACCGACCACAGCTGCTTGTGCAACGGCCCGGTGTTGTACGGCAGCCCGTACTTCTCGCACACCGCCCGCACCTCCGCGGCGATCTCCGGGTACCGCCGCGCCGGGATGTCCGGGAACAGGTGGTGCTCGATCTGGTGCGACAGGTTCCCGCTCAGGATGTGGAACAACGGGCCGCCCGTGATGTTCGCCGAGCCGAGGATCTGCCGCAGGTACCACTGGCCCCGCGTCTCGTTCTCGGTCTCCTCCTCGGTGAAGCTCTCCACGTCCGACGGGAAGTGGCCGCAGAAGATGATCGCGAACGCCCACAGGTTGCGGGTCAGGTTGGCCGTCGCGTTGCCGAGGAACGTCAGCGGCGCGAGCGGGCCGGTGAGCAGCGGGAACAGCACGTAGTCCTTGCCGACCTGCTTCACCGCCTTCTGCACCATCCGCGAGCGCATCTCCTTCAGCTCGGGGTCCGACCACTTCCGCTCACCGCGCACGATCCGGTCGAACTCCAGGTCGTGCAGCATCACGCCCCACTGGAAGATGAACGCCAGCACCGTGGCGTACACCGGGTTGCCCAGGTAGTACGGGTGCCACTTCTGCGCCGGGTCGATGCGCAGGATGCCGTACCCGATGTCGCGGTCCTTGTCGAGCACGTTGGTGAACGTGTGGTGGATGTAGTTGTGCGAGTGCCGCCAGTTCTCGGCGGGCGCCATCGTGTCCCACTCGAACTTCTGCGAACTCAGCTCCGGGATGCGCGTCCAGTCGTACTGGCCGTGCATCACGTTGTGGCCGATCTCCATGTTGTCCAGGATCTTCGCCAGCGACAGCGCGCCGACCCCGGCGAGCCAGGCCGGCGGGAAGAACCCGCCGAACAGCAGCGCCCGCCCGGCGACCTCCAGACCCCGCTGGGTCCTGATGACGTTTCTGATGTAGTCGACGTCGTCCTGGCCGAGGTCGGCGACGATCCGCTGCCGGATCGCGTCCATCTCGCGGCCGAACTCCTCGATCTGCTCCGGCGTGAGCCGGTCCTGCAAGCCGGTCATGGGAAGCTCCTCTACGCGTTGATCTCCACGTCCCCGGCGGGGACGGAGATGCACAGCTGGATCTCTTCGTTCTCTTCGCCGGACACCTCGCCCGACTTCGCGTTGCGCACCCGGCCGCGGGCCTTGACCTTCGTGCAGGAGAAGCAGATGCCCATGCGGCAACCGTGCTCCGGGCTGAGCCCGGCCTCCTCGGCCTGTTCCAGCAGCGGGCGGCCCGAGTTGGGGAACTCGACACCGCTGTGCGCGAACCGCACCGTCCCCTCGGCCGCCGACTCGTCGATCACCAGCTCCGGCGGCGTGAACTCTTCGGTGATCAGTTGTTCACCCAATTGTTCGCTGTCGTACACAGCGCGCACCGAGTCCATCAGCGGCGCCGGACCGCACAGGTACGTCAGCGCGTCGGCGTACCAGGGCGCGGCCTCGACCAGGTGGTCCCGCGAGAAGAACCCGCTCAGCTCGCCGCCCTCGGCGTGGGTGCACGCCAGCACGACCCGCACGTTCGGCGCCTGCCGCGCCAGTTCACCGGCGTAGAGCACGTCCTCGGGGGTGTTCGCGTAGTGCAGGAACACCACCTCGCCGGTGTGCCCCTCGTCGGCGAGGGTGCGCAGCATCGACATCAGCGGGGTGATCCCGCTGCCGCCGCTGATCAGCAGCAGCTTCTCCGGCCGCGGCTCGGGCAGGGTGAACGTGCCCTCGGCCTGGGACAGGCCGAGCACCCAGCCCGGCCGGGCGCGGTTGAGGTGCTGCGACACCAGGCCCTGCGCCTTGATCGTCAGCTCCACCCAACCGTCGCGGTGCTGCGAGCCGGCCGGCGAGTAGCAGCGGGTGCGCCGCACGCCGTCGATGTCCACCGAGACCCGCACGTACTGGCCGGCCTGGAAGCCGCGCCAGGCCGCGCTGGGCTTCAGCGTCAGCGTGACGGTGTCGGCGGTCTGGTGCTCGACCGCCGTGACCTCGCCGCGGATCTCGCGGCGGACCAGCATCGGGTCGATCAGTTCCAGGTAGCGGTCGATGCCGTGCGGGGTGAGCAGCGCCTCGGCGAACGCGGCGAGCCGCATGATTCCTCCCCGGGATCATTTTCGGAGAACACTTGTACACTCAATGGTGGCGTACCCGCCGGGGGCGCTGTCAACCGAAGGAGGTGCGGGCGTGACGCAGGTCGCACCCGGAACCGGACGTAAGATCGGCGATGTGTCGGCCGAGTCCGTCAAGCCCGTGAGCCGGCAGGAACGCAAGCAGCGCACCCGCCAGGCGTTGCTGGACGCCGCGCTCGCCCAGCTCGCGGACCGCCCGTTCGCCGTGCTGAGCCTGCGTGAGGTGACCAAGCAGGCCGACATCGTGCCGACCGCCTTCTACCGGCACTTCACCTCGATGGACGAGCTGGGCCTGGTGCTGCTCGGCGAGTCGATGGACGTCCTGCGCCGGATGCTGGACGCGGCGCGCGACACCGGCACCGACTTCGACCGGGTCGTGCACACCGTCGTGCGGACGCTGCACGAGTACACCCGTGCGCACGAGGCCCACTTCCGCTTCCTGACCCGCGAGCGGCACGGCGGCGGGGGCGCGGTGCCGCAGGCCGCGCGCACCGAGCTGCGCATGTTCGCCGGCGACCTGGCCGTCGACCTCGCCCGGTTCGACTGCCTGCGCCGCTGGCGGACCGAGGACCTGCGGATGCTCGCCGACATGATCGTCACCATGCTGTTGTCCACCGCGGTGGAACTCATCGAAACCGTGCCGCGCAGCGCGGAATCCGACGAACGCATTCTCGCCACCGCGGAGAACCGGCTGAAACTGATCGCCCGGGGCGCCGCGCACTGGACGTGACCCTCATTCGAGGGACACCGGCGGTTTGCGCACTCCGATCGCGCTTGCGAACGTCGAATTCATGCGAAAGATCGCCGCTTTGACCGCCGCCGCGTTCCTGCTGACCACGGCGCCCGCCGCCGCCGAGCCGGCGTTTCTGACGTCCTACTACGGAAACGGGTGGAGCCTGCAGGTCGCGGGCACCGTGACCAAGGACGGCGACCAGGCCTACTCGATCGAGCTGACCGTCTCCGGCGCGTGCCCGGCGGCGCACATGCTGAGCACCCCGAAAATGGGTGTCCGATACCGATCGCCGCGCGAGAACTGGCACACGGAAATGTTCCCGTGCGGCACGAATCCCGAGCCGATCAAGGGATCCGGTTATCTCTTCCCCGGGGACAGCGTCTCGATCCAGGCCGTCGGCGAGGCCGGTTTCCCGCCCTCGCCCGGCTACGGTTTCGAGGTCCAGGTGCAGCCGGGCGAGCCTGAGACGGCTCCCACCCCGAGCTTGTGATCATCGAACACCTGTTCTAGCGTCGTGCACGGAGGGTGAGGAGTGCACGATGAACCGGCAGGACGAGGAAGACCGCCTGGAGCGGAAACGGATCGCCGAGCTGGCGGACCAGTGGCGCTCGCTCGCGGGCGCGCTGCCGTTCTGGACGGAGACGCGTGAAGGCGACGAAATCGTGCTGCGCAACCAGTTCGGCGACGAGCTGCTGGTGACCCTGCACGGCCGCTGGGCCCAGCATTTCGCGCAGTACCTGGGTTCATTGCAGAAGACGGCGGGCTGCGCGCTGGCCGAGCTGCTGTGGACCATCGGCGGTCACGGCGACTCGGTACAGATCCGCCGCCAGGCACGCGAACTGCTGCGCGCCATGCTGCTCGAGGAACCCCGGCCACCCGGCCGGCAGCGGTGACGTTCCGTGACCGTCCACTCGCGACACCTCAGCCGCCGGACAGGAACCGCAGCGTCCGCTCGGTGACCTCGTCCGCCGCCATGGCGTGCGCGGCGTCCGGCCACAGCTCGGCCTCCCCGTGCCGCAGGAGTTCGCGGGCCCGGGCCACCGCGCGGCGCGGATCGTGCACCACGCTGCGGCCGCCGATGAGCGCGAGGACCGGCGCGCCGATCCCACGCAGCTGCTCGCCGGTGAACGGGACGGGCCGGGGCAGCGCGATCCGGAAGTGCTGGAACCCGGCGCTGACCAGGCGCCCCTCCACGGCGTCCGCCGGGTCCGCGCCGGTGATCCAGGCCAGGAACCGCGGGCGGGCCCAGCTGGACACGTACGGCAGGCCGACCGGGATGGCCCGCAGCACCAGCGCGGGCGGCAGCGGCGCGAAGGTGGCGACCGGGTCGGCCAGCGTCACCGACAGGACCCGGGCGGGCCGCCGGATCGCCAGGTTGGCGGCCAGCCAACCGCCGGAGGAGACACCGAGCAGGTGCGCCGTGTCGAGGCCCAGTCCGGCCAGGGTCTCGTCGAGCCAGCGCGCCTGGTCCTCCGCGTCGCGGATGGACGCGGTCTGCTCGCTGCGGCCCGGTTCGCCGAGCAGGTCGACGGTGTGGACGCGGTGCCGGCGGGCCAGTCGCGGGAGGTGCGTCCGGAACAGGATGCTCGTACCGCAGCGCCCGGGCAGCAGGACGAGCGGGTCGTCGCCGGCGCCGAAGCGGTAGACGCGGACCGTGCCGAAGGACGTCGGCACGTCGTGCACCGCGGCCGGCTCGGGCAGGGCGCGCAGGCCTTCGTCGTAAACGGCGTCGTAGCGTGCCCGGTTGCTGGGCGACCGAAACCCGCCGACGCGCCCCATTTCCACCTCGCCATCGTGAAGTTCGGCACCTGTAACGGAAGCCGTGAGTGACGCCACGCTGACACCGCGTCCCGGCACCGAGGAAAACGGCCATGTCGATCGTCGCCGCCCCCGTCCACAAGGTCGAATCCGGGGGCTACCGTGGGAGGCATGTTCGGTTTGGCCGCGGTCTGGGCGGAACGGTCGTCCCGCCGGACGCTGAATCATCTGCACAGCCAGCTGGGTGCCGCGGGGCTCGTGGCCGCCGTGGCCACCGCGCCCGGCCTGGCCGCGGTGGTCGACCAGCACGCGGCCGCGGTGCGCGACATCCTGGCCGCGGGTGTCGAGGGTTCGGCGGCCGTGGCGGGTGTCGTGCTGCTCGCCGGCTACGCGCGCGGCCTGCTCGACCACGCCCGTGAAGCCGGGTGGCGGCTGACCGTGCCGCACGGGCCCGAGTCCGGGCCGATGGACTGGCTCACCTTCCGCCTGCTCGCGGTGTGCACGCTGGCCAGTTCGATGGACGATCCGCACTACCGCCAGGGCTTCGAACTGGAACTGCGCTAGACGCGAGAGAACGGCCGGTCCGTCGCCGGACCGGCCGTTCCCCGGTGTGCTACCGGAAGCTCTCCGGCGGCCGCATGGTCGCGCCGCGGTCCGAGCCGGCGGAACCGGTCGGCTGGCGCATCTCCTGCGTGGCCTCCTCCGCGGTCGGCGTGGTGGCGCGGGTGGCGTCCTCACGGCCCCGCTGGTAGGCCTCGGCGTGCGCCTTGGCGGCCGGGATCTGCTCCTCGGCGCGGCCCAGCCAGCGCTCCCAGCGCTGCTGCATCGGCTTCACCAGGCCGCCACCGGCGCCGACGATGACCACACCGGCGACGGTCGCGAGCACGGTGATCAGCACCGGAGTGGTGACCGTGGTGGCCACGCCGATCTGGTTCAGCGCCGCGATGATGCCCAGCGCCCAGATGAACACCGCAGCGATCGTGCCGAGGGTCTTGCCGTAGGACAGGCCGCTCAGGGCGCTGCTGATCAGGTCCTTGACGGCACGGGCGATGGCGCCGGCGATGACCACGATGATGATCGCGACCGCGGCCTTCGGCAGCCACGCCACGATGCCCGCGAGCAGGCCGCTCACCGGGTTCGGGCCCCACACCCCGAAGGCGATCTGCAGGGCGATCAGCAGGACCGCGTAGTACACCAGCTTGGCGATGATGTCCGAGGCGTCGTACTTGCTCTTGGCGAGCATCTGTTTGATGCCGCCGCGCTCGACGACGCGGTCGAAGCCGACCTTCTCGAGCACCTTGTTGACGATCTTGCCCAGTGCTTTCGCGACGAACCACCCGATCGCGAGGATCACCAGGAACGCGACGAACTTCGGCACGAAGGTCGCCACCGCGCTCCAGGCGTTGGACACACCCTGGCCGAAGTCGACGGCCGCCAGGTTGGACGTTGCCACTGGCCTCTCTCCCTTCCGTTGCAGGAGCAACCTGCGCCCCGTTTCTGAAGCGCTTCCGCTGGACTGGCTACCCAGCCCCGGGAGGGCCACACCTGAGTGACCTGCGAATATCCCCCACAAGTGTGATGTAGAGCCCACCGCTGAGGGGGTACGAAGATGCGCTCGACCGGCGGGTTTCGGTTGTTCTGGGGGCCGCGCCGAACGGCGGAAAAAGAGTGCGCCGATCAGCCGGGCGCCACGCCCGGCGACTGCCGGGGACCGCGTATCACCGGGCGAGGGGCGCGGTTTTTGGCCGCCCCGGCGGGCGGCACTGAACCAACCCCGCCTCGGCGCGAACTGCGGCCCGATGGGCGAATCTCAGCCACCGCGCGGCCTACCATCAGCCCCTGCCGGGGGCTTCGACCATCGCGGCCGTGGCCAGCCCGCCGCCGACTGATCGGGCCGCCGCGGCGGAACGACTCCGCGCCCGCACAGCCGACAGAAGCGCGAGCGGCACCGAACCCGGCAGCCCCGCGGTTCGGCCGCCCTGTGGACCGCGCTGAACGAACCCCGACCTCGGCCCCGACACGACTGCCGACGGGCTGATCTCGGCCACCGCACGGCCTACCATCAGCCCCGTCCGGGGGCTCCGGCCGCCGCGCCCGCTGATGCCGGAGAAGCGCGAGCGCACCGGAACCCGCCGCCCGAGCCTTTCCGGCGCAGTCACCCCGCCACCACGGGCCCCCGCCGCCACGCACGCCGATGCCGAAGACCACCGAGAGAGGCACCAGCCGCACCAAAACCCGCCGCCCCGAGCATTTCCGTCGCGGTCAGCCCGCCGTCGAGGGCTCCGGCCGCCGCGCCGGTACCGGCACTCGGCTGATGTCCGACGCCACCACGATCTCGCCGCCGAAGAACTCCCCCGCTTCCGCGCGGAACGCCTCCGGCTCCGCGTACCGCTGCGAGAAGTGCGACAGCACCAGCTTCCGCACCCCGCACTCCGCCGCCACGCGCCCGGCCTGCGCGGCCGTCAGGTGGCCGTACTCGGTGGCCAGCGCGGCGTCCGCGGACAGGAACGTCGACTCGATCACCAGCAGGTCCGCCCGGTCGGCCAGCTCGAAAACGCCGTCGCACAGCCGGGTGTCCATCACGAACGCAAACCGCTGGCCCCGGCGCGGCTCGCTCGCCTCCGGGAGCTCCACCCGCCGCCCGTCGACCTCGATCGAGCCCTCCCGCTGCAACCGCCCGACCGCCGGCCCGCGCACGCCGAGCTCCGCCAGCCGCTCCGGCAGCATCCGCCGGCTGTCCGGTTCGACCAGCTGGTACCCGAACGACTCGACCGGGTGCGACAACCGCCGCGCCACCAGCTGCCCGAACGGCCCCTGCGCGATCACGCCCGGCTCCGCCACCGGCGACTCCACCAGCTCGGCCGTCTCGTGGAAGACGCTCGCGTGCCGCAGCCGCGCGAAGTACTCCGCGCCGGACGCCGGGTAGTGCGCCACCACCGGGTGCCGCACCCCGTCCAGCGACAGCCGCTGCACCACGCCCGGCACGCCCAGGCAGTGGTCGCCGTGGAAGTGGCTCAGGCAGATCCGCGTGATCGAACTGGCCGCCACCCCGGCGAACAACATCTGCCGCTGCGTGCCCTCGCCGGGGTCGAACAGCAGCCCCTCGCCGTCCCAGCGCAGCAGGTAGCCGTTGTGGTTTCGGGTGCGGGTCGGCACCTGGCTCCCGGTCCCCAGCACCACCAGTTCACGCACGGACACTCCCCGACCCTAGGCCGCGCAGCCGCAGCGCCATCCACAGCTCCGCCCGCACGTCCGGGTCGTCGAGGTCCCGGCCGGTCAGCTCGGCGACCTTCGCGATGCGGTTGCGCAGGGTGTGCCGGTGGACGCCGAGCCGCGCCGCCGCCGGGTCCCACTGCCCGTGCCGCCGCAGCCACTCCGCCAACGACGTCACCAGATCGCCCCGCCCGGCCTCGTCGTGGCGCACCAACGGCTCCAGCACCGTGGCGGCAAACGCTTGCGCCTCCTCGGCGGACAACAGCGAGACCAGGTCACCGCGGAACCGCACCAGCTCGGTCGCCGAGGCCACGCCCACCGCCTGCCGGTGCGCCGCAGCCAGCTCGCCGTACCCGGCCGCCGGTGCCACCCCGCCGGTCAGGGACGGGGCCGGCCAGCCCGCCGGCGCGATCGCCACGACGACCCCGTCCACCTCCGCGGGAAACACCGGAGTCCCCTCGAGCGCGTCGAGCACGCGCCCGGCCGGCCCGGTGAACGCGAAGACCTCGAGCGGCTCCGGCGGCAGATCGACGATTCCCGCCACCAGCTCGTGCTGCCCGGCCAGCAGCAAAGACATACATGCCGTATGTATCTTGCGCCGCTCCGATTCCACGCCGTGTGCCCGCGTCAACGTCAGGGTGAGCAGCGAGGCGGCCGCGCTCAGCACGTGCCGGCTGGTCCGGTCGAACGGCTGCGGACGTCCGGCGACGAGGAACCCCTGGTTGCGCAGCACCTGGACGACCACGTGCTGCCCGTCCACCGCGAAGCTCGCGCTCGCCGGCCCGCCGCGCAGCCGCGCGAGTTCGCCCGCGACGGAGGCCAGCCGTTCGGCGGCCGCCGCCGGCGCGGCACGCACCAGCTCACCGCTGCGGCCGACCAGCAACACGAACCCGTCGAGCAGCCGCGCCAGCCGCCGTACCGCCGCGTCCGGCCCGCGCAACGCCGCCCGGGTCAGCTCCTGCTGCGCCGCGTTCGTCGCCGTGACCTCGGCGTACGAGTCCGCCGCCAGCGCCGCCGACACGGCCTTGCTGATCGCGATGAACGGCGTCCGCCGCGGCACCTCGAGCAGCGGCAGCCGGGCCGCGGCCGCGGCGCGCACCAGGCCGGCGGGCACTTCGTCGTGGCTCAGCCCGATACCGAAGCCGAGCCCGGCCAGGCCGCGCGCCGTCAGCCGGTCGACGTACTCGGCCTCCCCGGACAGACGCAGCCCCGTGGTGAGCAGCAGCTCGCCGCCTTCGAGGAACGGCGTCGGATCGTCCAGCTCACTGACGTGCACCCAGCCCACCGGACGGTCCACACCGGACTGCCCGGCCAGCACGCGCAAGCCGAGCGTCGGGTCGGCGAGCAGCCGCCGCAGGGTCACCGGCATGTCCACCACTCTGCCACTTCGTCCAGTTCCCGGACATCGAACTGGCCAGACCGGCCATTTCCGTCCGGTCCACACGAGCCGATGCTGGACGCATGACCTTCCCCTACTGGGTCGCCGGGCGCCCGGCGTCGAGCGACGATCTCGTCGAAGTCCGCAGCCCCCGCGACGGCGCCCTCGCCGGGACCACCAGCAACGCGACCGCCGAGGACGTCGAAACCGCCGTCGCGGCCGCCCACGACGTCCGGCACGAGGTCGCCCAGCTGCCCGCGTACGTGCGCGCGGACGCCCTCGACCACGTCTCCCGGCGCCTGGCCGAGCGCGCCGACGAGATCGCGACCCTGATCCACGCCGAGTCCGGCAAACCCCTGAAGTGGGCGCGCGCCGAGGTCGGCCGTGGTGTCTCCACCTTCCGCTGGGCCGCCGAGGAGGCCCGCCGTTTCTCCGGCGAGCTGCAGCGGCTGGACACCGACGCGGCCTCGGCCGGCCGGCTGGCGCTGGTCCGGCGCGCCCCGCGCGGGCCGGTCCTGGGGATCACCCCGTTCAACTTCCCGCTCAACCTGGTCGCCCACAAGGTGGCCCCGGCGATCGCCGCCGGGTGCCCGATCGTGCTCAAGCCCGCCCCCGCGACGCCGCTGACCGCGCTGGTGCTCGGTGAACTCCTCGCCGAGACCGGCCTGCCCGCCGGCTCCTGGTCGGTGCTGCCGATGCCGAACGAGGCGGCGAGCGAACTAGTGGCCGATCCGCGGCTGCCGGTCGTGTCGTTCACCGGGTCCGGGCCGGTCGGCTGGTCGATCCAGGACCGGGTGCCGCGCAAGCACGTGACGCTGGAGCTGGGCGGGAACGCGGCGGCGATCGTCTGCCCGGACTGGACGGACCTGGAGTTCGCCGCGCAGCGGATCGCGACCTTCGGCACCTACCAGGGCGGCCAGTCGTGCATCTCGGTCCAGCGGGTCTACGCGCACCGCGACGTGTACGCCGAGCTGGCCGACCGGGTGGTCGCGCACGTGCGCAAGCTGGACGTGGACGGCGAGGTCGGCCCGCTGATCAACGAGGCGGCCGCGGTGCGGGTGCAGTCGTGGGTCGACGACGCGGTCGCGGCGGGCGCCGAGCTGCTCGCCGGCGGGACGCGGCAGGGCGCGACGGTGGCGCCGACCGTGCTCGCCGGTGCGCCCGAGGACTGCGCGGTCAACGCCGAGGAGATCTTCGGCCCGGTGCTCTCGCTCGCGCCGGTCGACTCGGTCGAGGAGGCCTTCGACCGCGTCAACGCCTCGCGGTTCGGCCTGCAGGCCGGGGTGTTCACGCACGACCTGCGGATCGCGTTCGAGGCGTCGGCGCGGCTGGAGGTCGGCGGTGTGGTGGTCGGCGACGTGCCGAGCTACCGCGCGGACCAGATGCCCTACGGCGGGGTGAAGGAGTCCGGCACCGGCCGGGAGGGGCTCCGCGCGGCCATGGACGACCTCACTGAGCAGCGCGTTCTCGTGCTGACCGGGGTCCGCTGAGAATTTCCGAAAGAAAATTGTCCGCACTTGTCGATTCGCCCGATGCTCGATCGATGTCATCGTGACGGTCCCGCGGGGACACCACGAGAGCAGGGAGAAGACGATGAAGTTCATGGTTCTGGTCAAGGGCGACGAGAACACCGAGGCCGGCGTGATGCCGACCGAGCAGGAGCTGGCCGCGATGACCAAGTTCAACGAGGAGCTGGTCAAAGCCGGCGTGATGCTGGCCGGGGAGGGCCTGCACCCCACCTCGAAGGGCGCGCGGGTGCGGTACTCCAGCGAGGGCACCACGGTGATCGACGGCCCGTTCGCCGAATCGAAGGAGCTGATCGCGGGCTTCTGGATCCTCGACGTGAAGTCGAAGGAGGAGGCCGTCGAGTGGCTCAAGCGGGCGCCGTTCCAGGACACCGAGATCGAG
The DNA here is from genome assembly GCF_014653945.1 of Amycolatopsis deserti. Classification (GTDB taxonomy): domain Bacteria; phylum Actinomycetota; class Actinomycetes; order Mycobacteriales; family Pseudonocardiaceae; genus Amycolatopsis_E; species Amycolatopsis_E deserti. The sequence goes on from NZ_BNAU01000004.1 coordinate 173,166, forward strand.
ATCCGGCAGGTGTTCGAGGCCGAGGACTTCGGTGAGGCGCTCACGCCGGAGCTGCGTGAGGCCGAGGAGCGGATGCGCAAGCAGGTGGCCGAGCAGCACGGTCAGTAAGACCTTGCCCTCGCCGCGGTGAGGTGGTGTGCTCGGTGACCGTGACGGTCACCGAGGCACACCGCACGATCGACGCTGTCTGGCGCATCGAGTCGGCGAAGCTGATCGCGGCGCTGTCGCGCATGGTGCGCGACGTGGGGCTGGCCGAGGAGCTGGCGCAGGACGCGCTGGTGGCGGCGCTGGAGCAGTGGCCGTCGTCCGGGGTGCCGTCCAACCCGGGCGCGTGGCTGATGACGATCGCCAAGCGCCGCGCGATCGACCACTTCCGGCACCTGAAGATGGCCGAGCGCAAGCACGAGGAGATCGGGCTCGACCTGGAGACGACGCAGCAGGCGATTGAGGTCGAGCCGGACGAGGTGCCCGACGACCTGCTGCGGTTGATCTTCACGGCCTGTCACCCGGTGCTGAAGACGGAGGCGCGGGTGGCGCTGACGTTGCGGCTGCTGGGCGGGCTGACGACCGAGGAGATCGCGCGGGCGTTCCTGGTGCCGGAGCCGACGGTGGCGCAGCGGATCGTGCGGGCGAAGCGGACGCTGGCGCAGAAGAAGGTGCCGTTCGAGGTGCCGGCCGGGCCGGAGCTGGCGGAGCGGTTGGGGTCCGTGCTGGAGGTCGTGTACCTGATCTTCAACGAGGGCTACTCCGCGACGGCCGGCGACGACTGGATGAGACCGCAGCTGTGCGCCGACGCGATGCGGCTGGGGCGGATCCTGGCCGGCCTGGCGCCGCAGGAGCCCGAGGTGTTCGGGTTGGTGGCGTTGATGGAGTTGCAGGCGTCGCGGTCGCGGGCGCGGGTGACGCCGGACGGTGAGCCGATCCTGTTGCTGGACCAGAACCGCGCGAAGTGGGACCGGTTGCTGATCGCGCACGGGCTGGCCGCCCTGGAGCGGGCCGAGAAGTTGTCGCAGGTGCGCGGGCCGTACGTGCTGCAGGCGGCGATCGCGGCGTGCCACGCGCGGGCGCGGGCGGCGGAGGACACCGACTGGGCGCGGATCGCGGCGCTGTACGGGGAACTGGCGGAGGTGACGCCGTCGCCGGTGGTGGAGCTGAACCGGGCGGTGGCGGTGTCGATGGCATCTGGTCCGGAGGCGGCTCTGCCGTTGGTGGACGCGCTGGCGGAGTTGCCGGCCATGGCGCGGTACCACCTGTTGCCGACCGTGCGGGGTGATTTGCTGGTGAAGGTCGGGCGGCTGGAGGAGGCGCGGGCGGAGTTCGAGCGGGCGGCTTCGCTGACGCGGAACGCACGGGAGCGGGATGTGCTGCTGGCACGAGCGAAGCAGGCGGCTGGGGGTTGAGGGGGGGTTGCGTTGGACGGTTGGGGTTTGAGTGCTGGGGGTTCCGGGGTTTCCGGCACACGTGGGCTCTTCGTAGGTCGATGAGTGGGCAGTTCGTCGCCCCGGGTGCGGCATGAATGGACCATTCATCCCGGCATGGTTGGACCACCCGTCGGCGCATGACTGGACAGTTCGTGGAGTTATCAGCGGCGAAGCGGTGAACGGACCGTTCACCGGGCTACCACTGGACCACTCGCGAAGGCATGAACGGACCATTCATCGCACCACCACCAGCACGTTCGTCACCTCGTGAATGGGCCGTTCGTTGCGCCACCATCGGTCCGGTCGCGAACCCGTGAACGGGCCATTCATCGAACCGCCGCCCCAAAAGCACTACAGCGACCCCAACCCCGACTCCAGCAAGTCGAACATCCGCTCCCCAGCGCGTCCCACCGCCGCCACCACCTGCGCCTCCGGCTCGCCATCAGCAGTGCGCCTCAGGACCTCGTCGAAGAGCAGGCGTGTCACGCTGCCTATCTGGGCGGCCACCGCGCGCGCCGTGACGGCATCCAGCTCGTCGACAAGCGCGGCGGCCAGCGCCTTCTCCCGCTCCTCGTGCAGCTCCCGCAACCGCGCGAGCAGCGTCGGGCTCTCGACGACCATCCGGGCGAACTCCGGCCCCGAGAAGCCCAACAACGCGTCCCGCCGCTCGAGGCCGGCCCGCCACGCCCGCCGGAACGCGGCGACCAGCGGCCGCCCCCGCACCTCGGCCAGGCTCGCCACGAACGACTCGTGCACGTCGAAGACCAGGTCCTCCTTGCGCGGAAAGTGGTTGGTCACCGTCATCTTCGCCACCTGAGCCGCCTCCGCGACCTGCGCGATCGTCACCTCCTCGAAGCCCCGCGAGATGAACAACCGCGTGGCCACGTCGGAGATCGCCTGCCGCGTCCGCTGCTTCCTCAACCCGCGCTCCACGAACCCACCCTACCGCAGGAATTAGGCTTGACCTAAATTTAGGTCCGACCTAATCTAGAACCCCGACCCCACGGAGGTACCGATGCGGCTCATGGCCGTCCACGCCCACCCCGACGACGAGTCCAGCAAGGGCGCCGCCACACTGGCGCGCTACGCCGCGGAAGGAGCCGAAGTCCTGGTCGTCACCTGCACCGGCGGCGAACGCGGCGACGTCCTCAACCCGCGCCTGGACACCCCCGAGATCCGCGCCGACCTGCCCGCGATCCGCCGCCGGGAGATGGCCCGCGCACGCGAGATCCTCGGTGTGCGGCAACAGTTCCTCGGCTTCCGCGACTCCGGCCTGACCGACGACCCGCCCGTCGACAGCTTCGCCCGGCAACCCCTCGAGACCGCCGTGCGCAGGCTCGTCGAGGTCATCCGCGAGTTCCGCCCCGACGTGCTCGTCACCTACGACGAAACCGGCGGCTACCCGCACCCCGACCACATCCGCACCCACGAGGTCGCCGTCGCCGCGTTCGACGCCGTCGCGGGCACTCCCTGGCAGATCGCGAAGCTCTACTACCTCGCCACTCTGAGCCGCCAGTGGTTCCAGGCCATGCACGACGCGCTCACCGCACGCGGCCTCGACTCCGCCATGGGCGAGGTCCTCGCCGAACTACCGGACACCGAAATCCCGTTCACCACGCGGATCCACTGCGCGGATTACTTCGACGTCCGCGACCGCGCCCTGCTCGCCCACGAAACCCAGATCGACCCCGACCACGGCTTCCTGCGCCACCCGCGCGAGGTCGAACGCGAGGTGTGGCCCACCGAGGACTACGTCCTGGCCCGCTCGCTGGTCCCGGCCGACCTGCCGGAGGACGACCTGTTCGCCGGGATCAGGGTTGTTTCGGCGGATCCAGCATGACCGTCGGGTCCGCCGGCGCGGGCTCGACCTGCTTGCGCCGCCGCTCCCGGAACACCCAGCCGCCGATCACGCCCGCCCCGAACCCGAACAGGTGCCCCTGCCAGCTGATGCCCTCCTCGGCGGGCAGCAGCGCGGTGAACTGGTAGGCGAAGCACAACGCCATCACCAGCCCGATGACGATGTCGATCGGCCGCCGGTCGAACAGACCACGCACGATGATGTAGCCGAAATAACCCAGCACGACGCCGCTCGCGCCGGCCGTCACGCCGTTCGCCGGCGACACCAGCCACACGCCGAGCCCGCTGCCGATCACGATCAGCGCCGTGACACCGAAGAACTTCCGCACCCCGCGGTAGGCGGCGAGGAACCCGAAGATGAACAACGGCCCGGAATTGCTCTCGATGTGTCCCCAGCTGAAATGCAGGAACGGGGCGGTCAGCGCCTCGGGCAGCGAACTCAGTTCCCGGGCGCGGATCCCGAAGTCGAAACTGAGCGCGTAGTCGGTGGCCCAGTTGACGATCTGCACGATCCAGATGACGGCGAGGAACCCGACCATGACCCACAGCGCCTTGCGCGCCTCGGCGATCATGGCCTGGGCTTCGGCGCCACTGGGCAGCGGGCGTTCCTTCATCCGGCCAGGGTAATGGAATTCGCGGCATTTTCCCGGCGAATCCGGAACGCCGAGGCGAGCAGGGTCACCACGAGCCCGGCGACGCCCCACACCACCAGCACCACGATCGGGCCGCCGGTCGCGTTGCCGCCGAAGTACACCTCGTCGCGGATCGCCTCGGTGCCCGCGCCGTTGGGCAACCAGTCGCCGATCGCGCGCCAGAACGGCGGCAGCAGTTCGGTCTGGTAGGCGCCGCCCGCGCTGGGGTTGCCGAGGATCACGAAGATCAGCACGGTGATGCCCACGCCGATGACGCCGAACAGCACCTGAAATGCCATCGTCACGGTCGCCGCGGCGAAGGTGAGGGCCGCGCCGATCCACCACAGGGACAGGAAGTGCCCGGTCAGCGCGCCGAGGACCTGGTCGACGACCAGCGCGCCGCCCAGGCCGGACACGATCGCGTAGGGCACCATCGCGGCGAGGCGGATCGCCGTGCGGCGCAGGGTCGCGGGCCGGGCGCCCTTCGCGATGCCGAGCGCGGCGGCGGCGAGGTAGCCACCGACGAGCCAGCCGACGACGGCGTAGAACGCGGTCAGCCCTCGTGCGTCGCCGGGCTGTGGCGGGACGAGGTCGGTGACGGTGAGGGTGCGGTTCTGCGCGGCGTCGAGCTGGGTGAAGACCTGCTCGACGGCGGTGGCGAGGGCCGGGCCCGCGGCGGTCGCGACCAGGAGGGTGTCGGTGGTGCCCGCGGTGTCGATGACGTAGGCCGCCTCGACGTCGCGGTCGAGCACCCGTTGGCGCGCCTCGGCCGCGTCCGGGCTGGGTGACGCCTCGATCGGGGTGCCGTCGACGGCGTTGATCCGGTCGACCGTCTGTTGTGGACCGACGACGGCGACGGCGACCCGGTGCGGCGCGGGGCTGTGGAAGGCGCCGACGTAGGACAGGATGAAGCCGAGCTGCAGGAGAAGCACGCCGAGGACGAGCAGAACGGTCCGCGGGGCGATCGCGTCCCGCAAATCACCGGCGAGGCCTCGGGGGCTGCTTTCGTCGCTGGTCATGGCCCGAACCTAGGCGCGGTGGAGCCTCCGCGCGCGGCGAGGCTTCACTCGATCCCGGCTCAAGTGCGGTCGCCTCGGGAATTGAGCAACCGCGCCACACACCGGGTGGCGAACAGGCCCGCGGGGCGGAGGCACCCCGGCGGTCACTCCATTCCGCTGTCCTCCGGGCTCGAGCGTGCCAGCGCGGCCAGCGTGTCCAGCGCCCCGGCCAGTACGTCGATCCGTGGGGAGGCCAGTGCGAGCCGCACGGCGGTGGGGGCCCAGCCGGGGCTCACGGCGAACGCGGCGGCCGGGGTGACCGCTATCCCGCGCCGGGCGGCCGCCGCCACGAAGGTTTCCGCTCGCCACGGCTCCGGCAGCTGCCACCAGCAGTGGTAGGCCCGCGGATCCGCCCGCACCGAGAACCCCGCCAGCCGCTCGCGGACCAGCGACTGCCGCGCCATCGCGTCGTCGCGCTTGGCGGACTCGATCTTCGCCAGCGTGCCGTCCGCCATCAGCCGCGTCGCCGCCACCAGGGGGAACTGCGCGGCCGCCCAGCCGCCCGACCGCACCGCGGCGGCCACTCGGTCACGCAGAACCGGTGGCGCCACCACGAAACCCAGCGTCATCCCGGGCGCGAGCCGCTTGGAGAGGCTGTCCAGCACGATCGTCCGCTCCGGCGCGATCTCCGCCAGCGGCGCGACGTCCGGCCGCAGGAAGCCGTTGATGCCGTCGTCGATCACCGGCAGGTCCCGCTCCCGCAGCGCCTCGGCCAGCTCCGCCCGCCGCGCCGCGGGCATCGTCACGCCCAGCGGGTTGTGCAGCGCCGGCTGCAGGTAGACCGCCCGCAACCGCGGCGGCAGGTCGGGCACCACGCCGGACGAGTCCATCTCCAGCGGCACCAGCGTGACCCCGAGCCGCGCCGCGATGCCCTTCACCACCGGGTACGTGAGCGCCTCGACCCCCAGCCGCTCCCCTGCCGGGACCAGCGCGGCCATCGCGGCGGCGATCGCCTGGCGGCCGTTGCCGGTGAACAACACCTCGGACGCGTCCGGCGCCCACTCGCCCCGTCCCAGCACCCGCGCGGCCTCCGCCCGCGCTTCGGCGCTCCCGGTCACCACGGACGGTCCCAGCCCCTGCACCAGCAGGTCCGGCCGCAGCAGCGGCCCCAGGCTCGCGGCGATCAACGCGGGCTGCTCCGGCAGGACCGGGAAGTTCAGCTCCAGGTCGACCGTCGCGGCCGCGGGTTCGGCCAGCGCCGACTCCGGCTTCGGCGCGGCGCGGATGAACGTGCCCCGCCCGGTCTCGCCGACCGCCAGGCCGCGCCGGACCAGCTCGCCGTAGACCCGGGCCGCGGTGGACACCGCGATCCCGCGCTGCCGCGCGAACCGGCGCTGCGGAGGCAGCTGGTCCCCCGGCCGGAGTCGCCCGGCGGCGACATCGGCGGCGACCGCGTCCGCGATCGTCCGGTAGTCCATCCCTGCCTCCACATTGCACCGAGAGCAATCTTGGTATTGCACCGAGCATATCAGCGGATCTACGGTCGGGGCATGACGATCGACATCGCCTTCGACGACAAGGGCTCCGGCCCCGCGCTGGTCCTGGTCCACGGCCAGCCGTTCGACCGCTCGATGTGGCGGCCGCAGCTGGACCACTTCAGCGAGCGCGGCTGGCGCGTCATCGTCCCCGACCTGCGCGGATACGGCGAAACGACCGTGGTGCCCGGCAAGACGCCGCTGGAGGTGTTCGCCCGCGACCTGGAGACGCTGCTGGACCGGCTCGGCGTCGGCGAGTTCGTCCTCGGCGGGCTGTCGATGGGCGGGCAGATCGTGATGGAGTGCCACCGGCTCTTCCCGGACCGGATCCGCGCGCTGGTCCTCGCCGACACCTCACCGCGCGCCGAGACCGACGCGGGCAAGCGCAATCGCACCGAGATGGCCGAGCGATTGCTCCGAGAAGGGCTCCGGCCGTACGCCGACGAGGTCCTCACGAAGATGGTCGCGCCCGCCAACGTCGCCGCCATGCCGGACCTCGCCGAGCACGTCCACCGCATGATGCGCGAGACCTCGCCGGAGGGCGCGGCGGCGGCGCTGCGCGGCCGGGCCGAGCGCCCGGACTACGTGCCGACGCTGGCCGGCATCCGGGTGCCGACGCTGGTCGTCGTCGGCGACCAGGACGAGTACACCCCGGTCGCCGAGGCCGAGTTCCTGCACGCGCGCATCGCCGGCGCCGAACTGGCGGTCATCGAGGGCGCGGCGCACATGCCGAACCTCGAACGCAGCACGGAGTTCAACGCCGTCCTCGCGGACTTCCTGGCGAAGCTGCCTCAGGCGTCGTAGGCGGCGCGCGCCTGCTCGATCTCCTCGATGTGCCCCTCCGCCCACTCCTTGAGCTGCCGCACGACCGCGTGCAGGCCGCGGCCGAGATCGGTGAGCTCGTAGTCGACGCGGACCGGGACGCCCGCCGTCACCGTGCGCGAGACGAGGCCGTCGCGCTCCAGCGAGCGGAGCGTCTGGGTCAGCATCTTCTGGCTGGCGCCGGCGATGATCCGGCTGAGGTCGCTGTAACGCTTCGGCCCGTCGCCGAGCGCGGCCAGCACGAGCGTGACCCACTTGTCGCTGATCCGGTCGAGCACCTTGCGCGCGGGGCAAGCCGCCAGGAACGCGTCGTACGCCTGGCGGTCGTGCTGCCTGCGTTGCGCGGCGGTCAGGGTGGCCATCGCACCTCCGGGTGTCCTACGCACTTGAAAGTGCGTGCCTCGCCATGGGATGCGCGGTGCCGCGCCTCCGGTTCTGAACGACTGCAGACGTCATCGATTCATTCCGAGGAGGCGCGAAATGCGTGCAGTGGTCGTGCGGGAGTTCGGCGGGCCCGAGGTGCTGGAGGTCGTGGACGTTCCGGTTCCGGTGCCCGGGCCGGGGCAGGTGCGGATCCGGGTGTCGGCCGCCGCGGTCAACCCGGTGGACGTCGCCACGGCGGCCGGGTTGTTCGCCGAGATGGGCGTCACCGGCGCCACCGGCCCGACGGCGATCGGCTGGGACGTCGCGGGGGTGGTCGAGGAGGCCGGCGCCGGGGTGGCGTTCGCGCCCGGGGACGCGGTCATCGGGCTGCGGTCCAGGCTGGCCGACCCGCTCGGCACGTGGGCGGAGCAGATCGTCCTCGATGCGGACGCCGTCGCACCGGCGCCGGACGGCGCCGACCCGGTGGCGGCGTCGACGCTGCCGCTGAACTCGCTCACCGCCCTGCAGGCTCTGGACGCCCTGGACCTGAGGACGGGACAGACGCTCCTGGTGACCGGCGCGGCGGGCGCGGTCGGCGGGTTCGCGGTCGAGCTCGCGGCCCTGCGCGGACTGCGGGTCGTCGCGGCCGCGAGCGCGAGCGACGAGGCGGCCGTGCGTGGTTTCGGAGCCGAGTTCTTCGTGCCGCGCACGGAGAACCTCGCCGAGGGGGTGCGGAAGCGGGTGCCGGGCGGGGTCGACGGCGCGATCGACGCGGCCGTGCTCGGGTACCCGGCGCTGGACGCGGTGCGGGACGGTGGCGCGTTCGCCGCGGTGATCGGGAACGGCCCGGACAACTACCGCGGCATCCGGATCCGGCCGGTGCGGATCAAGGCCGACGGCGTCGCGTTGACCGGGCTGTCCCGGCTGGCCGCCGCGGGTCGCCTGACGCTGCGGGTGGCCGACACCCTTCCGTTGGAAGCCGCGGCGAAAGCGGCCGCCCGGCTGCGGGACGGCGGTCTGCGCGGGCGGCTGGTCCTGGTGCCCTAATCGCCCCGCGCGAGGTGGTGCTGGAACAGTTTCCGGCTGATCCGGCCCAGCTCGGCGAATTCGTCGTCGCTGAGGGGGGCGATCACCGAATCGTGCACGGCCTGGCGGTAGCCGGGTGTCACGCGGTGGAGAAAATCGGCCCCCTCGGTGGTCAGCACGGCGTACAGGCCGCGGCGGTCCGTCGGGTGTTGTTCCCGGCGGACCCAGCCGAGACCGGCCAGCCGGGTGATCCGGTAGTTCAGCCTGCTGCCCGGCGAGAACAGCACAGCGGCCAGCTCGCCCATGCGCATCCGGTGGCCCGGCGCGCCGTCCAGCCTGGTGAGGATTTCGTACTCCGCATGGGAAATCCCGGCGGCCTCGTGCAGGTGCCGCTCGAGCGCGCGTTGCACGAGGGTCTGCGCGCCCAGGTAGTGCACCCAGGCCCGGAGCTGGTCATCGGACAGCCCGTGGGTCTCCCGCATGGACCCTCCCAGTTGATCGGCAGAGGCTGGAATATAGCCGATCGGGGGCGGTGAACCGGGTCAATTCAGGCACCGCTCCACGTGGCCGGGAACCAGAACGGCCTTGCGGCGGAGGATTTCGGTGAACGCCGAGGAAACGGGATCGCCACCCGGGCGCGTGTAAGCCGCCAATCGGCGCCGCACCGGTGGGTCCGGGCGCAGCAGGTGCCCGGGGAACCGGGGCGGCAGCACGTTCGCCGGCACCAGCGCCGGGCCCAGACCGGCCGCGGCCAGCGACGGCGCCGCGGCCGTCTGCTCGGTGCGCACCGCGGCGCGCGGCTGGAACCCGGCCGCCGCGCACGCCTGGTCGAGCAGATCGGCGAGCCCGTTGCCGGGCGCGTAGTGCACCCATTCCCGGTCGGCGAGGTCGGCGAGGCGCACCCGCGTCCCGTCCGCGGCCGGATCGTCGGGCGGCACCACGACGACGAACTCCTCCTCGCCGAGCGGGTGCACCGGACCGTCCCAATCGGACGGTGGCGGCCCGACGGCGAGATCGGCCTGCCCCTGGGCCATCGCGTCGGCCAGCTCGTCGGCGTGCCGGTGCTCGAACAGCCGGACGTGCACGTCCGGATGCGCGCGCCGCCACGCCTTGAGCACCGGCGGCAGCACCCCCAGGCTCACCGAGTACACCGTCGCGACCATGATCTCGCCGCACTGCAGCCCGGCCGCCTGCCGCGCGGCGGACACCGACTTCCGCGCCGCGGCCAGCGTGGCCCGCGCGTGCGGCAGCATCGCCCGGCCCATCGGGGTCAGCCGCACCGACCGCGGCAGCCGCTCCAGCAGCGGCCCGCCGGTCGCCCGCTCCAGCGCCCGCACCTGGTGCGACAACGCGGGCTGCGTCACGTGCAGCAGCTCGGCCGCCCGCGTGAACGAGCCCGCGTCGACGATCGTCACCAGGTACTCCAGCTGGCGCAAGGTCATGAACGCAGCTTATGCCGGGACCGGAACCGCCCGCACCCGCTCATGCCGCTGCACCTGCCACAGCCACCCGGCGGCGGCCACCGCAATCACCGAGGCGCCGGTCAGCCACCAGAACGCGACCTGGAAGGCGTGCTCGGCGCCGGCAGGCAGCAACCGGGACAGCACGATCGCGCACATCGCGCCGCCGACCGCGCCACCCACCCGCATCAGGATGTTCAGCATCGTAGTGGCGTCCGGAAGCTGGTCGCGCCGCACCGAGGCGAACGCGGCGGTCCCGGCCGGGGACGCCGACAGCGCCAGCGCCATCCCGCGCAGGAACAGCAACGCCTGCAGCAGCACCGGGTCCGCGTCCGCGCCGAGGAGGGCGAACGGCGCCGTGGTGAGCACGGTGAACACCCCGCCGGCGAGCGAGACGATCCCGCCGCCGTACCGGTCGGTCAGCCACCCGGCCAGCGGCAGCACCACCATCGTGCCCAGGCCGAGCGACAGCAGGGACAGCCCGGTCGTCACCACGTCGTCGCCGCGCAGGATCTGGAAGTACAGCGGGAACAGCAGCATCGCGCCGAACATCGCGGCGCCGATGAACAGGCTGGAGACCGTGCCCGCGGCGAACACGCGGTTGCCGAACAGCCGCAGGTCCAGCAGCGGCCGCTCGCGCCGCCACGACCGCAGCGCGAACACCACCAGGCCGGCCGCGCCCAGCACCAGCGACACCAGCACCGACGGGCCGATCCCGCCGCCGCCCTCGCCGACCGACGTGAGCGCGTGGACGAACAGCGGCAACCCGAGCCCGACCAGCGCGAACCCGGTCCAGTCCAGCCGCCCGGCGCCACCCGGCTCACCGCGCGGCACGTACTTCAGCCCCAGCGCGATCCCGATCGCACCGATCGGCAGGTTGATCAGGAACAGCCACTCCCAGGACAGCGAGTCCAGCAGCACCCCGCCGACGGTCGGGCCGATCGCGGGCGCGCTGCTCACCGCGATGCCGAGGATGCTCATCACCCGCCCCAGCCGCTCCGGGCCGACGGCCTGGCCGAGGATCGTCTGCCCGGCCGGGGTCAGCAGCCCGGCGGCCAGGCCCTGCACGACGCGCAGCGCGACGAGCCACCCGATGTCCCCGGCCAGCGCGCACAGCCCGGACGCGACGACGAACGCCGCGAACGCGCCCAGCCACAGCCGCCCGACACCGACCCGGCGGCCGAGCCACCCGCACAGCGGCAGCGACACCGCGAGCGCGATCAGGTACGCGGTCGACACCCACTGCACCTGGTCGAGGGAGGCGTTCAGGTCCGTACCGATCCGGTCGAGTCCGACGTTGACCAGTGACGAGTCCAGCATGCCGACGAAGGCGCCGAAGACGATCACCAGGGAGATCCGCCACACGGGCCAGGGAATCCGTTCCACGATCTCGAAGCTAGAACCTCAAGTAACGTCGAGGTCAATGGTCGCTGAGCAGCACCGTAGGATGGGCGCGGCGAAATCCGGCGACACGGGACGGGACGATGAAGCACATCTACGCGGGCAAGGTCCGGGAGCTCTACTCCGACGGGGACGACATCCTGCTGGTCGCCTCCGACCGGATCTCGCTCTACGACGTGGTGATGCCCACTCCGATCCCGGACAAGGGCAAGCTGCTCACCCAGCTGTCGCTGTGGTGGTTCGAGCACCTCAGCGAGATCGTGCCGAACCACGTCGTGTCCACCGACGTGCCCGAGGAGTTCGCCGGCCGCGCGATCCGCGTCAAGCCGCTGAAGATGGTGCAGGTCGAGTGCATCGCGCGCGGCTACCTGACCGGACTGGGCCTCAAGGAGTACCAGAAGCAGGGCACCGTCTCCGGCGTCCAGCTGCCGCCGGGCCTGGTCGAGGGCAGCAAGCTGCCGGAGCCGATCTTCACGCCGACCACCAAGGCGACCGAGGGCCACGACGAGTTCATCACGTTCGACGACGTGATCGCGCAGGAGGGCCGCGAGACCGCGGAGCGCCTGCGTGAGCTGACGCTGGCGATCTACCGCGCGGGCGCCGAGCGCGCGGCCGAGAACGGCATCATCGTCGCGGACACCAAGGTCGAGTTCGGCTGGGACGCCGACGGCGTGCTGACCCTCGGCGACGAGGTCCTGACGTCCGACTCGTCGCGGTTCTGGCCCGCCGACCGCTGGCAGCCGGGCCGCCCGCAGTTCTCGTTCGACAAGCAGTACGTGCGTGACTGGGTCAGCGGCACCGGCTGGGACAAGACCCCGCCCGCGCCGGAGATCCCGGCCGACGTGGTGGCCACCACCCGCGCCCGCTACATCGAGGTCTACGAGCGGATCACCGGGCGGACCTGGACGGCATAAAGAGCGTTCATGGGTCCCGGTACCAACGGGACTTGGACTTATCGCCGGGCCGGGCGGAACCTGGGCTCATGAGCACGGAACGCAAAGTCGCCCTGGTCGCCGGGGCGAACGGGGTCATCGGCCGCAATCTCGTCGACCACCTGGTCTCGCTCGGGGACTGGGAGGTGATCGGGCTCTCCCGGCGCGGCGGGGCGGACCGCGGCCGCGTCCGCCACCTCGCGGTCGACCTGCTCGACCCGGCCGACGCGCGGGACAAGCTCGGCGGGCTGACCGACGTGACGCACGTCTTCTACGCGGCCTACCAGGACAAGCCGACGTGGGCCGAGCTGGTCGCGCCGAACGTCGGGATGCTGGTCAACCTCGTGGACGCGATCGAGCCGGTCGCGCGCGGGTTGCGGCACATCAGCCTCATGCAGGGCTACAAGGTCTACGGCGCGCACCTCGGCCCGTTCAAGACGCCGGCCCGCGAGGACGACGCCGGGCACCTGCCGCCGGAGTTCAACGTGGACCAGCAGAACTTCCTGGAGCAGCGGCAGCAGGGCAAGGCGTGGACGTGGTCGGCGCTGCGGCCGTCGGTGGTGTGCGGGTTCGCGCTCGGCAACCCGATGAACCTGGCGACCGTGATCGCGGTCTACGCGTCGATCTCGAAGGAACTCGGTGTGCCGCTGCGGTTCCCGGGCAAGCCCGGCGCGTACACGTCGCTGCTGGAGATGACCGACGCCGGACTGCTCGCGAAGGCGACGGTGTGGGCGGCGACCGACGAGCGCTGCGGCAACCAGGCGTTCAACATCAACAACGGCGACCTGTTCCGGTGGAGCGAGCTGTGGCCGAAGCTGGCCCGGTGGTTCGACCTGGAGGTGGCGCCGCCGCTGCAGATGTCGCTGGAGACGGTCATGGCGGACAAGGAGCCGCTGTGGAACTCCATGCGTGAGCGGTACGGGCTGGAGCCGTCGTTCGGTGAGGTGTCCTCGTGGCGCTTCGGCGACTTCGTCTTCGGCTGGGACTACGACGTGATCGCCGACGGGTCGAAGGCGCGCCGGTTCGGGTTCCACGAGTTCGTCGACACCGAGGAGATGTTCCTGTCGATCTTCGACGAGCTGCGCAAGCGTAAAGTGATCCCGTGACGGCTAACCTGAACGCATGAGCACTCCCGTGGAGTTCTACTGGCGCCCCGGCTGCGGGTTCTGCATGGCGTTGCGGGCCGGCCTGGAGCGGGCCGGCCTGCCGTTCACCGAGGTGAACATCTGGGAGGAGCCGGGAGCGGCCGAACGGGTCCGCGAGGCCGCGAACGGCAACGAGACGGTGCCGACGGTCTTCGTCGGCCCGACGGCGATGGTGAACCCCACCGTGGACGAGGTGCTGGACGCGGTGCGCGAGCACGCTCCCGAGCTGCTCTGACCCGACCTACCGGTAGGTACAGTGGAGCCGTGGACACCTCGGAGCGGCTGATCCGCAGCACCCAGGAGCTGCTGTGGGACCGCGGCTACGTCGGCACCAGCCCGAAGGCCATCCAGCAGCGGGCACAGGCCGGCCAGGGCAGCATGTACCACCACTTCAAGGGCAAGCCGGACCTCGCGCTCGCCGCGATCCGCCGCAGCGCCGAGGAACTGCGGGCCGAGAGTGAGGTCGCGCTCGGCGGTGGCGGCACCGCGCTGGAGCGGATCGAGAAGTACCTCCGGCGGGAGCGGGACGTCCTGCGCGGGTGCCCGGTCGGGCGGCTGGCCCAGGACCCGGACATCATCGCCAGCGACGACCTGCGGCAGCCGGTGCACGAGACCTTCGACTGGCTCCGGCACCGGCTCGCCGAGGTCCTCGCGGACGGCGTCGCGCGCGACGAGCTGCCGGCGGACCTGGATCCGGAGGACACCGCGGCCACCGTCGCCGCGGTCGTGCAGGGCGGGTACGTGCTCGCCCGGGCGGCGAGTTCCCCGGAACCCTTCGAACGTGCGATTGACGGGGTGCGGAAGTTGCTAGGAGCGATTTCCCAACACTGAACGTAATTTGGACGCCGTTTTCCAGCCCCGCCTGCATCTCCGTCACCCGGTTGCGGTACAAATGCGCGCAACTGTCGGTATGCCTTCGCGTCCGAAAGGTGGGTCCGGTGAACGACGAAGTGTCGGTGGCCGAACTGCTCGAGCGCGAGGGCTGGACGGAACAGCGGCGCGCGCCGAGACCCCGGTTCCAGGTGATGGCCGTGATGCTGGCCGTCGTCCTGGGGTGCGGGCTCGCCGCGATCCTGGTCAAGGTCGGCGCGGACACCCAGCCCACCGACGACGCCGCGCTGTTCAGCCTCCCGTCCGGGCCGACCGGCGGCCTCGCCGGCGGCGGTGTCCCGGAAAACCCGCGCACGACCGAGCGCACCAACAGCTCGTCCCGGGTGGTGGTCACCAACCAGGCCACCGATGCCGACGCCCCCGGCAACGGCATCCCGTGGTCCACGAAGCCGCACACCAGCACCGCCACCGAAACGGTGACGGTCACCGACTCGAACCTGCCGCCGACCTCGAACACCGATCCGGGCGCGCCGCCCGGGTCGACCGCCCCGAGCCAGACCGGCACCGCGACCGGCGGCACCACCACGACCACCACCCCGTCGCGCACGCCTCCCAGCTGCGTCCTGATCATCATCTGCCGCCCGTAAGCTCGGCCGGGTGGAGATCTTTCACCTGCGCTACTTCGTCGTGGTGGCCGAGGAGCTGAACTTCTCCCAGGCCGCCCGCAAGCTCCACATGGCCGCGTCACCGTTGAGCCAGCGCATCAAGGACCTCGAGCACGAGCTCGGGCACCAGCTGTTCCGGCGCAGCACGCACCACGTGGAGCTGACCGACGCCGGCGCCGCGCTGCTCCCGCTGGCGCGCGAAGCCCTGGAACACTTCAACTCCATCCCGTGGCGCCTGCGGGAGGCCCTCGGGCCCCGGCACCGGATGGCGCTCATCGGGGTGCCCGCCGGGCTGCACCCCGACCTGCGCGTCCGCGTGCAGGAGCTGGAGGAACGCTGCCGCGACCGGTTCGACCTCAAGCGCTGGCCCGGCCGCACCAGCGATCTGATCGAAGCGGTGCACGACGGCCGCCTGAGCCTCGCGCTGGTCCGGCTGCCGGTGAACGACCCCGCGCTGGAGGTCGTGCCGGTGCTGTCGGAACCGCTGGGCGCGGTCGTGCCCGCCGACCGGTTCGCCGGCCGCGATTCGCTGAGCCTCACCGACCTCGCCGACCTGCCCTACGTGCCGGTGCCGCCGGAAGCCCAGCCGGTGTATTTCGAACAACTGGACCAGGAATTGCGCGCGGCGGGCGTGACGAAACGCCTCAAGCCGCCGCAGACCGACTATTCCGGAGTCGCCGAGATCGTCGCGAGCGGACTCGGGTTCACCGTCTCGATGCTCGATCCACGCAGCCCGATGCGCAACTACAGCGTCGAGAACGTGGCCGTGCTTCCGATCACCGATTTCCACCCCGAGCTGCGAACCGGTCTGATCTGGCGGAGCGACCGGGCATGCGACGGTGCCGAGCTGGCCCGGCTCGTCGCGGACGCCAGGGAGGTTTTCCGGCAAATGGTATGACCGCTGTGGTCATACCATTGTTCGCCCATTGATCATTCCGTTTCCCCGTTATCGGTCCTACCGTCGAATTGTCAGGTGAGGACGAGAACGAGGAGCAGGAATGAGTGGTCCACTCGACGGGATCCGGGTCATCGACCTCTCCACGGTGGTGATGGGCCCCTACGCCGCGCAGATCCTCGGCGACCTGGGCGCGGACGTCATCCGGATCGAGGCGCCCGGCGACTCGGCCCGCAACGGGCACTACCGCACCACGCCGGGCATGACCGCGCTGGCGATGGCCGTGAACCGCAACAAGCGCAGCGTGGCCCTCAACCTCAAGGACGACGAGCAGCGTGCGCGGGCGCTCGAGCTGATCGACACCGCGGACGCACTGATCACCAACATGCGGCCCGGCGCGCTCGGCAGGTTGGGCCTCACCTACGACGAGCTGTCCCGGCGCAACCCGAAGCTGGTCTACGCGCACGCGCAGGGTTTCCGCGGTGACTCCGACCGCGCGGGCCACGCCGCCTACGACGAGACAGTGCAGGCCGCGTCCGGGCTGGTCGACATCGCGAACCGCGCGCTGGGCAAACCGGTGTACCTGCCGACGATCCTCGGTGACAAGGTGTCCGCGCTGACCATCGCCTACTCGGTGCTCGCCGCGCTGCTGCACCAGCGGAAGACCGGGCGCGGCCAGCACGTCGAGGTGCCGATGACGGACACGCTGATCGCGTTCAACCTGGTCGAGCACCTGGCGGGGCACACGTTCGAGCCGCCGTCCGCGCCCACCGGGTTCCCGCTGTCGATGGGACGCGGCCACCGCGCGGTGCGCACCAAGGACGGCCTGGCGTGCGTGATCCCGTACAACCCGCGGAACTTCCGGGACTTCTTCGCCGCGGCCGGGCGGCCCGAGCTGGCCGAGGACCCGCGCGTGAACGGCGACTACGTGGACGCGGCGGACAAGGACGCGCTGGCCGACCTGATCGAGGAGTGCGCGCCGGCGCTGACCACCGCGGAGTGGGCCGAGGTGTGCGCGAAGCACAGCATCCCGATGGCGTCGGTGCTGGAGCTCGACCGGGCCGAGGAGGACCCCTACGTCCGCGACGGCGGGTTGATCCAGCTGGTCGAGCACCCCACCGAGGGCGCGATCCGCACGGCCGGCATCCCGGTGCGGTTCTCGGAGACACCGGCCGTGATCCGCCGCCTGCCGTCGACCCCGGGCGCGGACACCGAAGAGGTGCTGTGTGAGGTGCGTGGACGATGAAGGCCACCGACGTCGTGCGGCACAGCACGACTCCCTTGACCAGCCCGGCCTACGCACCGACCGTGCCGCGGTTCACCGATCGCGAGTACCTCAACATCGTCTACCGCACCGATCGCGACGCGCTGCGGGCCGTCGTCCCGGAACCGCTGGAGATCGACGAGCCGCTGGTGCGCTTCGAGGTGATGCGCATGGGCGATGTGAGCGGGTACGGCCCGTACACCGAGGCGGGGCAGGCGATCCCGGTGCGGCTGGGCGACGAGCGCGGCGAGTACCTGCACGCGATGTACCTGGACAACTTCCCGGCCACCGCGTCCGGCCGGGAGGTCAGCGCCTACCCGAAAACCGTTGGCGCGCCACGGTTGTACGTCGACCACGGCGCGCTCGTCGGGACGCTCGACTACGGCACGCTGCGGGTCGCCACCGCGACCATGGGCTACAAGCACCACCGCCTGGACCTCGACGAAGCCCGCGAGCAGATCGCCGTCCCGACGTTCATGCTCAAGATCATCCCCGGCTACGACGGCCGTCCCCGCGTCGCCGAACTGGTCCGCACGCGGATCACCGACGTGACGGTCAAGCAGTCGTGGACCGGCCCCGCGCGGCTGCAACTGTTCGAGCACGTGCTGGCCCCGCTGGCCGATCTGCCCGTGCGGGAGGTCGTCTCGGCGAGCCACGTGCTGACCGATCTCACCCTCGCGCCGGTCAGCCCGGTGCACGACTACCTGGAGGCGTCATGAAGATCGCGGTGATCGGCGCCGGCACGATCGGCCTGTCCTGGGCCGCGCTGTTCGCCGAACACGGCCACGAGGTGCGCGTGAGCGATCCACGGCCGGACCTCGCGGAAGCGCTGGGCGACCTCGACGTCCACATCGCCGATTCGGTCAGCGACGCCGTGCGTGACGTGGACGTGGTGCAGGAGAACGGCCCCGAGCGCCTCGACTTCAAGCGCGACCTGTTCGCCCGGCTCGTCGCCGAAGCACCCGGGCACGCGCTGCTGCTCAGCTCGTCCTCGGCGATCCCGTCGAGCGAGTTCACCACGGACATCGACGGTTCGCGTGTCCTCATCGGACACCCGTTCAACCCGCCGCACATCATGCCGCTGGTCGAGGTGGTTCCCGGGAAGCGCACCTCGGAGGAATCCGTCCGGCGAGTGGTGGAGTTCTACCGTTCGCTGGGCCGCGTGCCGGTCGTCGAGCGCAAGGAAGTGCCCGGTTTCGTGGGCAACCGGCTGCAGAACGCCCTGCAGCGCGAGGCGGTCCACCTGGTGCAGGAGGGCGTGGTCGATCCGGCCGGGCTCGATGAGGTCGTGGTCAACTCGCTCGGGCTGCGCTGGGCGGCGGTCGGGCCGTTCCTCGGCGCGCACCTCGGCGGCGGTCCCGGCGGGTATCGGCACCTCGCGACGCACATCGGCGCGTCGATGCAGCGCATCACGCCGGGGCAGCCGGATCCCGAAGCGACCGAGCGCGTGATCGAAGCCGTGGAAAAGGCCTACGGCGACCGGGAATACACCGAACTGGCGGCGGAGCGCGACCGCAAGCAGCTCGCGATCCTCGCCGCCCGCGGACAAGGAGACGGGAAATGAGCGCCGATTTCTACGGCTACGAGGACCTGCTGTCCGAAGAGGAGCGCAAGACGCTGCTCAAGGCCCGCGACTTCCTGCGGACCGAGGTCAAGCCGCTGGTCAACGAGTACTGGGCACGCGGCGAGTTCCCGCGCGAGCTGATCGGCAAGTTCCGCGAGCTGGGACTGGCCGGGGTGGCCTACGAGGGTTACGGCGACCCGTTGCCGCGTGGCAGCCACCTGCTGACCGGGATGCTCGCCGCGGAGTACTCACGCGTCGACCCGTCCGTGGCGACCTTCTTCGGTGTCCACAACGGACTGGCGATGTACAGCGTGTACTCCGGCGGTGACCAGGAACAGCGGGACCGCTGGCTGCCCGCCATGGCCGCGATGGACAAGATCGGCGCGTTCGCGATGACCGAACCGCTCGGCGGGTCGGACGTGGCCGGCGGCATGCGCACCACCGCCAAGCGCGAGGGCGACACCTGGGTGCTCGACGGGGCCAAGCGCTGGATCGGCAACGCCACCTTCGCCGACCTGGTGATCGTGTGGGCCCGCGACGTCGACGACAACCGCGTCAAGGGGTTCGTCGTGGAGACACCGGCCGCGGGGTTCGTGCCGGTGAAGATCGAGAACAAGGTCGCGTTCCGGATCGTGGAGAACGCCGAGATCACCCTCACCGGCGTGCGGGTGCCCGAGGCGAACCGGCTGCACAACATCCGCTCGTTCCGGGACGTCGCGGAGATCCTGCGCGCCACCCGCGGCGGCGTCGCCTGGCAGGCGCTGGGCGTGATGATCGGCGCGTACGAGGCGGCGCTGGCCTACGCGAGCGAGCGCGAGCAGTTCGGCAAGCCGATCGCCGGCTTCCAGCTCGTGCAGGACCTGCTGGTCAAGAGCCTGGGCAACATCACCGCCTCGTGGGGCATGCTGGTCCAGCTCGCCCGGCTGCAGGACGCCGGGATCTTCCGCGACGAGCAGTCGTCGCTGGCCAAGGCGTTCGTGACCGCGCGCATGCGCGAGGTGGTGGCCTGGTGCCGTGAGCTGCTCGGCGGCAACGGGATCGTCCTGGACTACGACGTGGCGCGGTTCTTCGCCGACGCGGAGGCCATCTACTCCTTCGAGGGCACCCGCGAGATGAACACCCTGATCGTCGGGAAGGCGATCACCGGCCGGAGCGCGTTCGTGTAGTCGATCTCGCATTACAGATCAGTAACTGTCAGCAACGAAATCCCCCTTTCAGGCGAAGAGAAGTCGTACGCCTGGAAGGGGGATACATGCACTCTCGGTGGTTAGCCAGACGCTTACTTGCGTTCATCGGGACGGGCCTGATCACGTTGGGCCTGGTCACGGCCCTGTCGGCCCCGTCGGCCGCCGCCGCGCCACCGCCCGGCTTCGTGCTGCTCGACCAGCCGACCGGTCAGAACGCGTTCGACCTCACCGACTTCGCCTACCTGCCGGACGGGAGCTACCTGAGCACCGGCAAGGGCGGCAAGCTCAACTGGACCTCCACCGACGGCAACACCACGCGGACCCTGCGCACCCTGTCCGTGCGCAACCAGGGTGACCTGGGTCTCGTCAGCGTGGCCGTGGCGCCCGACTACGCCACGTCGAAGGCCATCTACTTGATCCGCTCGGTGCCCAACGCGACCTCGTTCACGCTGCGCCTGGCGAAGTGGACGGTCACCGGTTCGCCCGACCCCACCGGCATTACCGGCGAGCAGACGCTGATCGACATGCCCGGCGGGTCCGATGTGCACGGTATGACCGGTCTGATCGCGGCCGACGACGGCACGCTGTGGGTGTCGATCGGTGACAACGCCGACTACACCCGCGTCGACGAGAACGCGCTGAAGACCCTGGACGTCAACGCCCTCAACGGCAAGGTCCTGCACATCAACGCCAACGGCAGCGGCGTGTCGACCAACCCGTACTACGACGCGGCCAACCCCACCGCCACCCGCAGCAAGGTGTTCGCGAGCGGGTTCCGCAGCCCCTTCCGGTTCGCGCTCGACCCCAGCAGCGGCCTGCCCGTCGTCGGTGACGTCGGCTGGAACGAGTGGGAAGAGCTGGACCTGGTGCAGCCGGGCCGCAACTACGCCTGGCCGTGCTGGGAGGGCAACCACCGCACCCCCGGCTACGCGGATCTGCCCGGTTGCGCGTCGGTGACGAACAGCGCGCCGCTGTGGGAGTACCACCACGGCGACGCCTCCAACCAGGGCAACAGCATCACCGCCGGCATCGTCTACACCGGATCCAGCTACCCGGCCGAGTACCAGGGCGCGTTCTTCTTCGGCGACTACGTCGGCAAGAAGCTGTGGACCGCGCGCTGGAACACCGCGGGCACGCTGACCCAGGCACCGCAGGACCCCCCGCTGGCCACCGACATCGGCGGCCCGGTCAAGTTCGCCGCGGCCCCCAACGGCGACGTGGTCTACGCCGACATCTACACCGGCAAGCTGCGCCGCCTGAGCTACGTGACGGGCAACTCGACCCCGGTGGCGAAGGCGACCACCACCTCGGACCCGGCGACCCGCACCGTCACCTTCGACGCGTCCGAGTCCACCGACTACGACGGTGACGCGCTGACCTACACGTGGGACTTCGGCGACGGCACCACCGGCACCGGTGTGACCACCACGCACACCTACACCGCCGACGGCCCGTTCACCGCGACGCTGACCGTGCGCGACCCGCTCAACAAGGCCGGGACCACGTCGTTCACCGTCGCGCCGGCCAACCACACGCCGGTGATCACGCTGACCGAGCCGACCGCGCAGAACTTCGCGATCGGTGAGTCCGTCTCGTTGTCGGCGACCGCGACCGACGCCGAGGACGGCGCTTTGCAGGTCGACTGGACCAGCATCGTGCTGCACTGCCCGGAGGAGGAGACCTGCCACTCGCACCCCGGCGTGGGCGCGAGCGGCTCGACCTTCAGCGTCCCGTTCACCGACCACCCGGACTCCCGGATGATCCTGACGGCGACGACCACCGACAGCGCGGGCGTGTCCACCAGCACCAGCTACACGGCCTGGCCGCGTCAGCACCGGCTGACCCTGAAGTCGAACGTGCCGGCGTCGCTGCAGATCCCGTCCGAGGGCGGCGTGAACAGCGCGCTGGTGACCGAGGGCGTCACGCTCGACGTGGTGGCCGCGGAGACCGCGTCCGACGGCGCGTCCAAGTTCTCCGCCTGGGAGAACGGGTCGACCAGCCGGACGCGGACGCTGACGGTCACCTCGGACCTGACGCTGACCGCGACCTACGCGACGGCGATCGACCAGCGCTACAACAGCGACCCCGCGGTGCGGGCGCTGCTCGGCGCCCCGACCGCGCCCGAGGTGCAGGACGGCAACGTCAACTACCGGGTGTACCAGAACGGGCGGATGTACTGGTCCGCGCAGACCGGCGTGCACGAGGTGCACGGCGCGATCCTGGGCAAGTTCCTGGAGCTGGGCGGTCACACCCGCTTCGGCGCGCCGACGACCGATGAGCTGACCACGCCGGACGGGGTGGGCAAGTACAACCACTACATCGGCACGCCCGGCACGCTGACGGCGTCGATCTACTTCTCGCCGAACACCGGAACGCACGCCATCTGGGGTGTGATCCGCGAGAAGTGGGCGGAGAAGGGCTGGGAGGCCGGCCCGCTCGGCTACCCGACGACCGATGAGCTGGTGACGCCGGACGGCATCGGCCGGTACAACCACTTCAGCAAGGACGGGTCGATCTACTGGACGCCGGCGAACGGGGCCCACTCGATCTGGGGCCTGATCCGGCAGGTGTGGCAGCAGACCGGCTGGGAGGCCGGGCCGCTCGGCTACCCGATCACCGACGAGCTGATCACGCCGGACGGCATCGGCCGGTACAACCACTTCAGCAAGGACGGGTCGGTCTACTTCTCGCCGTCGACCGGCGCGCACGAGATCTACGGCGCGATCCGGGCGCGGTGGGCGGCCCTGGGCTGGGAGAAGTCCTACCTCGGCTACCCGACGACGGGCGAGTTCGCCTCGGCGGGTGGACGGCGGAACAACTTCCAGTGGGGCTACATCCAGTGGTACCCGAACGGGACCGTCGTCGACCGGCGGTACTGAGTTCCGGTAGGAAGACCGCCCTCCTCGCTGCCGCGGGGAGGGCGGTTTTTCGTTGCTCAGTAGTAGAAGTGCAGGGTGTCCAGCAGCCGGTGGTCCGGCTTCGGGTCGCCCAGCTCGATCGCGACCTCGGTGATCAGGGCCTGCGTGAGCGCGGTGAGCGCGGTCAGCGACCGCCGGTGCGAGACGCCACTGGTCTCCGCGAACAACGCCACCTCCGCGGACTCCACCAGCGGCGACGCGGCGTTGTCGGTCAGCGCCACCACCGGCAGCCCGGTTTCCTTGGCGTAGTTCGCGACCCGCACGGTGTCCGCGGCGTAGCGGCGCACCGAGAACACCACCAGCAGCTCGTCCTCGCACAGCTCCTTCAGCTCGTCGGGCAGCGAGCCGCCGCCGAGCCGGTGCACCGCGGGCAGGATCTCGCCCAGCCGCTGCGCCGCCAGGTCCGCCACCGGACGGCACTCGCGCAGACCCATCACGTGCACGCGTGGCGCCCGCGCGACCAGTTCCACCGCCCGAAGCCACGACGCCCGCTCCAGGTGGCCGAACGTGCGCGCCAGGTTGGTCTGTTCCTGTTCCAGCGTCGCGGAGAGCAGGCCGCCCGGCTCCGCTTCACCGGCGTGCTCGGCGCGTCGCGCGACCTGCGCCTGTTCGGCCAGCCACGCGCGGCACAGCTCCATGATGTCGGGATATCCGGGCAGTCCCAGTGAGTTCGCGAACCGCGTCACCGACGACTCGCGCACCTCCAGCAGCCGTGCGGCCTCGGTGATGCCCCGGTAGGCCGTGCCCTCCGGATCGGCGAGCAGCAGGTGGGCGATGCGCAGCTGCCCCGAGGCCAGTTTCGGCAACCGGCTCCGGAGCAGCTCCGCCAGCTCCTGGTAGCTCCCGGGGGCCTTCACACGCGCAACTCCACGACGGTGACCCCGGCGCCGCCGACCGGATCGTCCATCGCCATCAGCGCTCCGGGCGCTTCGTCCAGCGTGATCCGGCGGCCGATCAGCGCGTCCAGGTCCATCGTGGACCGCTCGACCATGGCGAGCATCTCCGGGTACTCGTGGGCCTGGATGCCGTGGCTGCCGAGGATTTCCAGTTCGTCGGCGATCACCCGGTGCATCGGGATCGGCGGCACGCCCTGCCCCGGCGGCATCAGCCCGACCTGCACGTGGCGACCACGCGGGCGCAGGCTCGCCACGGAGGCCGCGCAGGTCTGCGGCAGGCCGACGCAGTCCAGCGACACGTGCGCGCCGCCGCCGGTGATGTCGCGGATGGCGGCGGCGGTGTCCTGGGTCGCCTCGACGGTGGCCTCGGCGCCGAGTTTCGTGGCCAGCGCGAGGGCTTCCGACGAGAGGTCGACGGCCACGACCCGCGCGCCTGCGGCGACGGCGAGCATGACCGCCGAGATGCCCGCACCGCCGCAGCCGTGCACGGCGACCCACTGGCCGGCGGTCGTCCGCCCCTGCCGCAGGACGGCGCGGAACGCGGTGCCGAAGCGGCAGCCGAGCGCGGCGGCCGTGTTGGATCCGAGGCTGTCGGGGAGGCGGACGAGGTTGACGTCGGCGTGGTCGAGGGCGACCAGCTCGGCGAAGGATCCCCAGTGCGTGAACCCGGGCTGGGTCTGGTTCGCGCAGATCTGCTGGTTGCCGGTGGCGCACTGCTCGCACGAGCCGCAGGCGCACACGAACGGGACGGTGACGCGGTCACCAGGTGTCCAGCGGCGCACCCGGTCGCCGGTCGCGACGATCCGGCCGGCGAGTTCGTGACCGGGCACGTGCGGGAGGGTGATGTCGCTGTCGTGACCGCGCCAGCCGTGCCAGTCGCTGCGGCACACGCCGGTCGCCTCGACCGCGACGACCACGCCGTGCGGGGCGGGTGACGGGTCGGGCAGGTCGCGGACCTGCGGTGTTGCTCCGAACTCGGTGAAGACGACTGCGCGCACCCCGACACCCTACGTGGCGTCAGCGGCCCTTGAGCAGCTCCACGATCGGGGCGAACCGGTCGGCGTACCCGGAGTTGATCGTGACGTAGGAGATGCCCAGCTCGTCGCGGCGGCGGAGGAGGGTGTCGGCGGCCTGGCGCGTGCTGCCGGGCAGGACGCTTACGGAGCCGTTCGCGGCGAGGTCGGCGACGGTGGTGCCGATGTAGCGCTCGAGCCACGGCGCCGGTTCGTCACCGACGGCGAGCAGGTTCATGGCGAGCTCGACGTCGCGGTCACCGGCGGCGTCCTGGACGGTGCGGACCAGGTCCCGGGCTTCCGGCTCGGTGGTGCGGGGCCACCAGGCCAGGGTGACGATGTCGGCTTCCCGGCCGGCGAGGGCCATCATCTTCGGGCCGCCGGCGGCGAGCAGGAGCTTGGGGCGGTCGTCCTGCTGCTTGAGGTGGGCGACGGTCTCGGCGATCTGCTGGACCCGTTCGCCGGGCGTGCCGAATTCGATGCCGAGCCGCTCGAGTGTGCCTTCGGCGCCCGGGCGTCCCGTGCCCAGGCCGAGTTCGAACTGGCCGCCGGTGAGCTGGTGCAGGCTTTCCGCCTGCCAGGCCAGCAGGCGCCGGTCGCGGAACTTGCTGACGGCGACGAAGGTGCCGACGTGCAGTTCGGTGGTGACGGCCGCGGCGGCGGACAGGGTGGTGAAGGGGTCCAGACCGCCGAGCGGGTCCGGGGACAGGAGCGTGTCGAAGCCCTGGACCTCGGTGCGCCGCGCGAGGGCGGTCCAGTCGGTGAGGTGGGTGATCTGGCCGGCTACGAGGCCGAAGCGGAAGGGTTTGTCGGTCATGCGGTCGATGGTGAACCGGCGGGGCTGGTCACCGCGTCCGTCGGTTGTCGGCTCTGCGGACTACGTCGGGAAGCGCACCGTCAGAAGACGGCCACGCTCAACGCCTGCGCGATTTCCTTGCCCAGGGCGTGGGTCGCCGCTTCGGTGCCGGAGCCCACCTTGACCACGAGCGAGCCGCCGAACGGCTGCCGCTCCACGACCTCGATCCGCTCACCGAGCGCGATGGCGTGGTCGGCGAGGTAGCGCAGCATGTCCGGGTCGGTGTCCCACACGCGCACGATCTGCCCGACCGCGCCCGGCTCCATCTCGTCGAGCAGGCGGGTCGGCACCTCCTCGACGCTGCCGTCGGCCGCCGGGATCGGGTCGCCGTGCGGGTCGCGGACCGGGTTGCCGAGCTTGGCCGCGATGCGCTCGATGAGTCGGTCGGAGACCGCGTGCTCGAGCGCGTCGGCCTCGCCGTGGACCTCGTCCCAGGTGTAGCCCAGTTCCTGGACCAGGTAGGTCTCGATGAGGCGGTGGCGGCGCAGCACGCCGCGTGCCAGCCGGCGGCCCTCGGGGGTCAGCTCGATGCCGCGGTAGGGGACGTGCTCGACGAGGCCCTGCTGGGCGAGTTTGGTGACCATGCCGGACGCCGACGAGGGACTCACCTCGAGGCGGCCGGCCAGGGTCGTGTTGGTGACGGCCTCACCGCGCTCGACCAGGCCGTAGATGACCCGGATGTAGTCCTCGATCGACGAGGAGGGCGAGCGGTGCGGACTGTCAGGCATGCCAATAACTCTACGTGCGGTCCCGGCGCGAGTCAGCCTTGCCTAACTGGCCGGTGACCAGCGGTAGCGGATCCAGCCGGGGACCGGTTGGGCGCCGAGCTGGGCGTAGAAGGCCGCCGCGCGTTCGTTGCCCGCCTGCATGTCCCACTCGACGCGCCCGTCGGTGCGCGCGCGCAGGGCGGTGAGCAGTTCGTTGCCCAGCCCGTGGCGCCGGTGTTCGGGGCGGACGTAGAGGTCGTCCAGCCAGATGCCCGGGCGGCCCTCCCAGGTGGAGAAGTTCCAGGAGCAGAAGGCCATCCCCGCGACGGCGTTGGATTCGGGCGGTTCCGCGATGAGGACCCACGCCTTGGGCTCCGGACCGAACAGGTGCTTGGTCATCTCGGCACGGTCCAGGGCGAGGGTGTCGTTGCCCTCGTAGCGGGCGTGCTCCTCGATGAGGGCGCAGATCTCCTCGACGTCGCCGACCTCGGCTTCTCGTACGGGCATGTGACCCATGCTATGCGGGGATTTCGACCAACCGGAGGCCGCGCATGATCCGGTCGCGCTAGTCTCTGCTTGAACTGCGTTCGACACAGGGGGTGGGGAGCGGATGACGGAGGGCAACCGGAGCAGGCAGGCCCAGAGCGAGATCCAGTCGGCGATCAGCACCGCACAGGGGCCTGCGCGGATCGGGCCGATGGTGGGCGCCGGACTGAGCTTCGTCGGAGCGGGCGGGTACCGCTTCGACCCGGACCAGATCGCGGCGCTGATCCCGAAGTGGGAGGCGTTCCTGCAGGACATCGACGATGACTACCAGGACCTCCAACGAGCGCTGAGCTCTGCCACACCACCGACGGCCGATCAACCAGCCCGCCAGAACGCGGATCAGACGAAGGCGTCGATCCAGGCCGCTATCACGCACAACGAGCGGATGAAGCAGTATGCACGGGACTGGATCAACACACTGCGACTTGCGAATGGCACTTACGTCGAGCACGAAGACCACACTGGCAAAGGTCTCTACGGAAGGACGGACTGAGTCGATGGGCATGCACGCCACCCGTGGGATCGCAGCCACATCATTCAACTTCGGCCTCGGGATCACGGTTTTGACGATCGCCGCGCTGGCACTCACCGGTTGCTCTGACTCAGACGGCAAAACGTTGGGCACCGCCACCACGCCTTCATCCACTGTCACGCCTTCGACTAATACGAATGGCGAGGACACTCTCGCACCCCAGATCGAGAATCCCCTCCCAGCCGAACGGTTCGCGAAGGACGCCTGCAGCACCTTGACCGAACAGCAAACGTCAGAGCTCGGCATAAACCAGTCGGGTAGGCAAAATGGGGACGACGGATGCAGTTGGCGTTTCGGCCCGAATCTGGAATATGTGGTGCAGGTGGGCTTGTTCGCCACTCCTGACGGCAAGGGCTTGGAGAACACCTACAAGCAAAACGCTGCGGGCTGGTACAAGGATGGCTATTTCAAGCCCACCACGGTGGGCAACTATCCGGCCGTCTACAGCAACCCCGTCGACTTACGCCCCGGCGGTACCTGCGACTTGAGCGTCGGCATCAGCGATGCGATCATCCTTCACGTGACAGTGCGTGGTCCGGCGAACGAGGACAACTGCCAAGCCACATCAGTTGTCGCGGCCGATGTCATCGATACCATCAAAGCCGGGGGGCAATGATGACTGGTGCAGTGCTCGGTTCCACCGCGTCACTCGGCGCTATGTCGGGCCAACAGATTTACGAGAATTTCCACAATGCGCCTGGGCCTGGCGAGCTTCAACAGGCACAGCACCACCTGCGCATGGTGATGAAGAAGTACGAGGTGCGCGCCGAACAGGTGACCTCGCTCGCCGGCGCAATGGAGGAAGGCTGGACCGGCGACGCCGCCAACGCTGCTGTCCGTAGTGTCGGACCTCTGGCCGTCGCCCATTCGGGTGCTGCTGCCGCCATGAAGACGGCCAACGACCTGATCGAGAGTCAGAGTCAGGCCTTCTTCGACACCAAGAACAAGGTCGTCCCCGTGCCGGAGGCTCCTCAGACCCCTCCGACGCTCGCGCAGCAGATCTTCCAGGACAACAGCCTCACCCAGATGGCCCAGATCGCCGCGGCCAACGCGGCTGCCAAGCAGAACGTCGAGGCCATGCAGGCCTGGTCGACGACCTCCGGCGACAACGGCGCCCGGATGCCGACCACCTACGGCACCCTCGACGCCGGCGTGCTCGGCGTGTCCCAGGGCGCCCAGCCCGGCGGCAGCGTCGACATCCAGAACAAGCCGACCAGTGACGGGCCGAGCTTCGGGGGCGCTGGGGGTGCCTCCCGAGGCGGCGGCGGTGTCACCGGCGGCACCTCGTCCCTGTCGGGGCCCTACCAGGCCCCCACCGGGCAGATCCCGCCCGACGGGCGCACCGTCGCCTCGGACGCGGCTTACGCGCCGCCCGCCGCGGCGTCCTACAACCCGCCTCAGCCGAGCGGCGGCAGCAGCTACGGCACGCCCGGCGGTAGCGCGTACGGCGTTCCCGGCTACGGGAACACCGCCGGGTACCGCGGCGCCAACCCAGCCGGCGGGCGGTTCGGGGTCGGCACCGGCGGCGGCGCGGGCCGGGGCGGCGGCGTCGGCTCCGGCCGGGGCTTCGGCGCCGGTGGAGCGGGCCGTGGCGCGGGAGCAGGCTTCGGTCCCGGCAGCAACCCGCTCAGCGAGGCCAAGCGCTTCGGCGCCGGCAACCCCGCCGCGGCCGGTGAGTCGTTCGCCCGAGGCGGCGGCGCGTCGGGTCGTGCGGGTGCTGCCGGGAGCCCGGGCGCGATGGGCGCCGGCGCGGGCAACCGGGGCAAGGGCGAGGACGACGGCGAACACCAGCGGAAGTACATCGTCGACGAGGACGAGCACTTCCAGCTCACCGCCGAGGGCGAGAAGGCCGTCGACCCCATCACGGGCCTGACCGTCTCCCCGCCGGTCCTCGGCCAGTAACGCCATGTGGTTCGCCGAACCGGAACGGTTCCCGGCCGACCTCCTCGCGGCCATGGTCGCCAAGGTCACCGGCGCCGAACTGCACCTCGCGCTCGCACCGCAGGCCGTGTGGCGCCCCGACGACGCCCGCCTCGCCTTCGATCGCGCCGTCGAAGCCGCCCTCGCGCGCTACGACGTGCCCACCCGCGACGAGCCGACGTTCGCCGATCTCGCGCGCCTGCTGACCACCCCCGCGGAGGCCCGGTTCGGGTGGCTGTCGGACACGACGACCGGCGTCAACATCTCCACGCTCGTCGCCGCCGACCAGCGGTTCGGGGTCGTCGCCGTGCGGGAGGGGCCGGAGATTTCGGTCCGGACCTTCCAGCGCGACCGGCTCAGCAAGGTGCTCGCCGACGTCCTCCCGCAGGACGTCCGCAAGTCGCCGGAGCCGTCGCTGACCGTGCTGCGGAGCGAGGTCCGGGGCGCGCGGCAGGCGGAGATGAACGGCACGCGCCCCAGCCGGGCGGTGATGCGCGCCGACTACCTGGCGTCCCTCGAGCCGTACTTCATCGCCGAGCTGCATGCGGAGGTTCGCGACCACAGCGGCCAGCCGCGGCACCCGCGCTTCCCGCTGCGGGTGTACGACAATGCCGAGGGCCGCTGGACTGTGCTCACGAAACCGCACTACGACGACCAGCTGCTCCACTTCGCACCCGCCACGGCCGCCGACGTGGCCGACCGACTCGACGACCTCCGCCGTGAGCTGACCTGACGGCCGGCCCCGCACCTCGCGGTCGCGCGAGTGGCACTTTCGTGAACGTCACGAGCGGCCCAGCCGCGCCGGACCGAGCGGAGCGGATGACGGTGGTAGCAGGTCGCGACGGCGCGAGAGACGCTGTCGCGACGGCGCGAGATGCCCACTCGCACACGCGCCGGCTCCCAGAGGTGACTGGCCAGCCAATGCCGCAGTCGCGGCGGCACGAGAAGCACCTTCGCGCGGCGTGAGAGTCACAGTGGCGCAGGTGCTGGTCTCGACGGCGGAGACCGAGGGCGTTGTGCTGCAGTCGCGGTGACACGAGTGGGACTCTCGCGCGGCACGAGAGGCACAGTCGCGCGGGTGTCGGGTGCGGGTGGGGATCGAGACAGCCTTGTCGGCAGTCGCGGTGGCACGAAATGGCACTTTCGTGCGGCGCGAGAGGCACAGTCGCGCAAGTTTGGGCGCGGGTGGGGCTTGGGGCGTTGAGCGGCGGGTCGCGGTGGGGTGAGTGGCGCTTCGTGCCTGCGCGAGAAGCGCCCTCCTGCTGAGGGCCCGAGTGGGCGAACGACAGGTAGGCGCCAACAGCCGTAGCCGATCGATCGATCGGTCGGCTACCCTCCTTCCATGACCTCGGTGGACCTCGAGATCGACGACGGTGTCGCGCGCATCTGGCTCAATCGGCCGGAGCGGTTGAACGCCGTCGCGCCAGTGCTTGTCGATGAGTTGCTCTCCGCGTTGGACCGGGTGGACGGCACGAAAGCCGTCGTGCTCGGGGGGCGTGGGCGGGCCTTCTGCGCGGGCCACGACCTCAAGGAAACGCCCACCGGCGACTCCCGCGCCCGCATCGAACGGCTCCAGGACGTCACGCGTCGCCTGCGGAAGATCCCGCAGCCCGTCATCGCCGCAGTGCACGGGTACGCCATCGGCGCCGGGGCGGAGTTCGCTCTCGGGTGTGATCTCGTGCTCGCCGCCGAGGACGCCGTCTTCGCGTTTCCCGAGGCCGGCCTCGGGCTCAGCGTCACCGGCGCTGCCTCCCGCCTGCTGCCGCTCATCGTCGGGCCGCTCAAGGCGAAGGAGCTCCTCCTCCTCGGCGAACGCATCGACGCCCGCACCGCCCATGCGCTCGGCCTCGTCAACGCCGTCGTCCCCGACGTGCACGCCACCGCGCTCGACTGGGCCCGCCGCATCCCGGCCCACCCGGCCGCCACGCTCGCCAAGCGCGCCCTCGACGCGGGCATCGACAGCGCCCTCGAACAGGCCCTCGAACTCGAGGTCAGCCACGCCCTGATCACCGAGCACCTGCCCGAGAACGCCCTCGGCAGCCGCGCATGATCACCACAGCTCCGAACGCCGCCGAAAGCCCGGGTAAGCCACGCATGACCACACGCAGCCCGGCAAGCCACGCCACAACCACCCGCACCACCCTCGGCAGCACCACATGACCACCGCAGCGCCGCACGCTCCGCGCCACACCGCCCAGCGACCCGCCAGACCACACACGCCCACACCCGGCAGCCACGTATGACCACGCACAACCAGCCACACCACCCCGGGCAGCCGCGCATGATTCCCGATGACCTGGTGGCCCTCACGAAACGGGCCGCGCGCCTCTGGCCGGACAAAACCGCCTGGCTCTTCGACGAAACCGGCACCACCCTGACCTTCGGCGACATCGACCGCGAGACCGATCGCCTCGCCGGCAGCCTGCACGCTCTCGGCATCCGCCCCGGTGACCGCGTCGCCGTGATGCTTCGCAACGAGCCCGCCTTTCCCCTGCTCTGGCTCGCCCTCGCGAAACTCGGCGCGGTCCTCGTCCCCGTCAACACCAACTACCGCGAACTCGACGGCGCCCACGTCATCCGCCACTCCGGCGCCCGCCTCGCCATCGCCGCGCCCGAGTTCACCGACCTGCTCACCCGCATCGGCATCGACGTCCACACCCCGGACGCCCTGCCCGCCGGAGCACCGCCCGAGCACCGCCCGGCCGCCGAAGCACCCACCAACATCCAGTACACCTCCGGCACCACCGGCGCCCCCAAGGGCTGCGTCCTGCCGCACCGCTACTGGACCACCCTGGCCCGCAGCCTCGTCGACGACTTCCCCCACCTCACCGACGAAGACACCATCCTCACCGCGCAACCGTTCCACTACATCGATCCACAGTGGAACGTCGCGGCCGGGCTCGCCGCCGGCGCGACGCTCGTGGTGCTGGACCGCTTCCACCCCAAGACCTTCTGGCCCAAGGTCCGCGAGCACGGCGTCACCTGGTTCTACTGCCTCGGCCTCATGCCGGCGCTCCTGCTCCGCCAGCCCGCGCACCCCGACGACGAACGCCACCGCGTCCGCTCGGTCATGGCCTCCGCCATCCCCCGCGACCTGCACGCCGACCTGGAGGCCCGGTGGGGCGTCCCGTGGTACGAGGCGTTCGGCATGACCGAAACGGGCGGCGACATCCGCGACCGCCCCGAAGACCACCGGCCGGGCAGCGGCTGCATCGGCCGCCCCATCCGCGAACGCGAAGCGATGATCGCCGACGAGGAGGGCAAACCGGTGCCCCGCGGCAGCGCCGGTGAGCTGCTCATCCGCGGCGTCGGCCTCATGCACGGCTACCACGACGACCCCGAAGCCACCGCCCACGCCTTCCGCGACGGCTGGTTCCACACCGGCGACCTGGCCACAATGGACGCCGCGGGCCGGATCCACTACGTCGGCCGCACCAAGGACATGATCCGCCGCAGCGGCGAGAACATCTCGGCCGACGAGGTCGAGCGCGCCCTCCTGCAGCACCCCGCCGTCGAGCTGGCGGCCGTGATCGCCGTGCCCGACGACCTGCGGGGCGAAGAGGTCAAAGCCTTCATCGTGCCGGCCGCCGACACCACCCCGGACGAGCTGGCCGAGTTCTGCGCCACCCAGCTCGCCTACTTCAAGGTCCCGCGCTACTGGTCCCTCACCGCGGACCTGCCGCGCACCCCGTCGGAACGCATCGCCAAGGGCAAGCTCGCCGCACTGGACACCCCGACCTACGACCGGGTGGCACAGACATGGCTCTGACCACCGAGCAACGCGTCCGCCGCGCCGCGGTCAAGCTGTTCGCCGCCAAGGGGTTCCACGGCACCGGCATCCGCGACCTGGCCCAGGCGGCGGGAATCTCCAGCGCCAGTCTCTACCACTACATGGGCACCAAGGAGGACCTGCTCGTCGGCATCATGCGGGAGTGCCTCGACCGGCTCCTGCTGGCCGCGCGCCGGACGCTGGACAGCCTGGACGACCCGGCCGACGCGCTGTCCGCCCTGGTCACGCTGCACGTCATGGCCCACGCCGCCCAGCCCGACGAAACCCGGGTGGTGGACCACGAGGTCAGCGCCCTGTCCCGCCCGGCGCGGCGGCGGATCGTCGGCCTGCGGGACGAGTACGAGGACATCTGGGCCACCACCATCGACCAGGGCGTCGCGGCCGGCGTGTTCGACGCCCCGGAACCGGCCGTGACCAGGCTCGCCCTGCTGGAGATGTGCACCGGCGTCGCCCGCTGGTACTCACCACGTGGTCCACTGCCGCTGGACCGCCTCGCCGCCCGATATGCCCAGCTCGCGCTGCGCATGCTGGGCAGCCCGTCACCCCCGCGTGGGACGGCCGCCGAACGGGCCCGCGAGGTCGCCGCCCAGGTGTGGCGCATACGGCCCTAGCTGGGGTCTTGCCGACTCGGCCGGGCTGAGGGACCCTCGAAGGGTGACTGAGCGAACGATCCAACTGGAATTGGATGAGCAGGGTCTCGCACTGGGCCTCCCTGCCCCGTCCCACCCTCAGGATCATGTACACGATGTGCCCTACCGCCCCGTCCAGTTCCGTGACGACGACCTGCCCACCGCGCTCGAGCGTTGCGCGCACTGGCTCAGGTCGGCACAGGAGTGGCTGGGCGAGCCGGTGGATGTGGTCTCCATCCACCTCGACTACGACGACCGCGAAGGCGCGCCGTACTACGACCTGAAGCTCCTCTGCAACGAGGAGGACCTGGCCGGGGCGCCGCGCGCACTGCGGGACGCCGCCAACGAATCCTGAGTCAGTTGTCAGATCCCTCGGGGCCGCCTCCGGAAACGGGGGCGGCCCTAAGGGTTGTTCTCAACCCAGCGCGCCGCCGATCTTGACGTGACCCTTCAACAGGTTGCGGGCGATGGTGCGCCGCTGGATCTCGTCGGTGCCCTCGTAGATGCGCAGCAGCCGCAGCTCGCGGTACCACCGCTCGATCGGCAGCTCCCGGGTGTAACCCATGCCACCGTGGATCTGCAGGACGCGGTCGACGATCTCGTTGGCCTTGATGCCGCCGTACAGCTTCGCGATCGACTGCGCGTGGCGGGAGTCCATTCCGGAATCGACCTGCCAGGCCGCGTGCAGCACGAGCCAGCGCAGCGCTTCCAGCTCCACGCCGGAGTCCGCGATCATCCACTGGATCGCCTGCCGGGTCGCGATCGGCGCCCCGAACGTCTCGCGCGTGTTGGCGTGCTCGATCGCCATCGAGATCAGCCGCTCGCAGGACCCGATCGCGCGGGCCGGCAGCAGGTAGCGGCCGCGGCCGATCCACTGCATCGCCAGCGCGAAGCCTTGACCCTCCTCGCCGAGGATCTGGCTCTCCGGCACGCGCACGTTGTCGAACACCAGCGACGCCGGGCCCCACTCGCCCATGGTGTCGATCGGCTCGGACTTCCAGCCCATGTCGCGGTCGACCAGGAAGCAGGTGACGCCGCCGTTTGCGCCCTTCTCCGGATCGGTGACCGCGAACACCATCACGAAGTCGGCCTCGTTGCCGCCGGTGATGAACGTCTTCTCGCCGTTGATGATCCAGTCCGCGCCGTCCTTGCGGGCCGTGGTGCGGATGTTCTTCGCGTCCGACCCGGCGCCCGGTTCGGTGATCGCGAAGCACGACTTGCGCTCGCCGGAGATCGTCGGGAGCAGGTAGCGCTCCTTCTGCTCGTCGTTGGCGTGGAACAGGATGTTGTCCGCCGCGCCGCCGAAGCGGAAGGGCACGAACGTGCGGCCGAGCTCGGCCTCCAGGAGCGCGGTCATCACGGCCGACAGGCCCATCCCGCCGTACTCCTCGGGGGTCTGCACGCCCCAGAAGCCGGACTCCTTCGCCTTGAGCTGCAGCGCGGTCAGCTCGTCCGAGGTGAGGCCGGGTTCGCCACGGCGTTCGCGGCGCAGCACCTCCTGTTCGAGCGGCATCAGCTCACGCTGGACGAAGGTGCGCACCCAGTCGCGCACTTCCCGCTCTTCGGTGCTCAAGCTGAAGTCCATCGTCGGCCCTCCTACTAAGCGGTTGCTTACCTGTCAGGCTAGCGCACCCGGCGCGTCACCGGAATGGAGTTCGGTGAGGAACCCGCGCAGGGCGGCGGTGACCCGGGCCGGCCGCTCGACCGGCGGCAGGTGCCCGGCGTCCGGCACGTCGAGACGGACCGATCCGCGAGTACCGTCGCTGAGCAGGCCGGAGACCTCCTGGATCTCGGGCACGTCGAGGCAGCCGTTGATCACCAGGGTGGGAGCCACGACCTCACCCAGCCGGGCGGCAGGGCCGGGTTCCAAATGACGTTCGGTCCGCTGCGGCCCGGTCCAGGTGCGCCGGAAGACGCCGCGGAGCATGTCGAGGACGAGTTCGGCGGGCTCCGGCACGAGGAAGCGCGCCTGGGCCAGCGCCATCGCTTCGACGTCGGCCGGGTCGGGTTCCCGGGTCCGGGACGCGTAGGCGCGCAACCGGTCGGCGGGCACCGCGCTGTGCACTTCGCGAGCCGCGCGGGCCCGCATCGACTCCGGCCACTCACGCCCGGACAGGCCCGAGCAGATCAGCACCAGCGCGGCGACCCGGTCCGGGGCCGCGAGCGCGGCCTCCAGCGCGTACGACCCGCCCATCGAGCAGCCGACCAGGGTCGCCCGGTCGACGTGGAGCGCGTCCATCAGTCCGAGGAGGTCCTCGTAGTGGCGGTACTCGCCGGCCGCGTCCCCCGAGCCGCCGAAGCCGCGTTGGTCGTAGCGGATCACCCGGTGCGTATCGGCGAGCCCGTCGAACTGGGCGGCCCACATGCGCCGGTCGGCCGCGCCCGCGTGCACGAAGATCACGGCCGGCCCCGCGCCGGCCTCGTCGTAGGCCAGGTCGGCCCCGTTGACGTGAACCAGGTTCATGACGGCCAACCTAGGAGGTTCATCGGAGCCTCACGCCCGTGTTCGCGCACCGCGTAGGTTGGGGGCGTGATCGAGTGTGCGGTGTGGTGGGCGGTGCCGCTGCCGAACGAGCCCGGGTACCTCGACCTCCTGGACGACGTGGAGCGCGGCCGCCACCGCGCCTACCGGCAGGAGATCGACCAGCGGCGGTTCCTCACCGGCCGGGTGCTGGCCAAGACGGTCGCCGCGGAGTTGCTCGGCCGCGCGCCCGCCGACGTGGCCTTCGACGCGACCTGCGACGACTGCGGCAAGCCGCACGGCAGGCCGCGCGTGCCCGGCGCCGGGTTCGACCTGTCCATCTCGCACTCCGGCGAGCGGATCGGGGTCGCGGTGACCAGCGACGTGCCGGTCGGCCTGGACGTCGAGACCGCGACCCGCCGGGTGGACGACTCGCTGATCGCCTACGCGCTGAACGACACCGAACAGCACGGCCTGGACGGCTTGCCGGAGGCCGAGCGGGTGGCCGCGTTCTTCCGGTACTGGACCGGCAAGGAGGCGCTGATGAAGGCCACCGGCCGGGGTCTGCGCATCCCGCTGCGGAGCATCACGCTGGCCGGCCCGGACGAGCCGCCCCGCCTGGTCGCGTCCAACGACCCCGCGCTCGACCCGGCGCGCACACGGCTCGCCGACCTCGACCCGGGCGAGGGCTACCGCGCGGCGATCGCGGTGCTGGCCGACGAGGACCTCAAAGTCACCGAGCGCTGGTGGAGCCCTACAGCTCCAACCCCATAGCCCGCAGCAGCGTCTGGAACTTCGCGGACGTCTCGTCCAGCTCGGCCTTCGGATCCGACGCCGGCACGATTCCCCCGCCCGCGTACAGCCGCAGCCGCGATGCGGACACCTCAGCGCACCGGATCGACACCGCCCACTCGCCGTCGCCCTGGGCGTCCATCCACCCGACCGTCCCGGCGTAGTACCCGCGGTCGAACGGCTCCAGCTCGCCGACCAGCTGCCGCGCGTCCTCGGTGGGTGAGCCGCAGATCGCCGGCGTCGGGTGCAGCGCGCCGGCCAGGTGCAGGGCCGTGACGTCCGGGTCGGCCAGCTCCCCGGTCACCATCGTGCTCAGGTGCCACATCGTCGGCGTCGACACCAGCGACGGCGTCCGCGGCACCTGCAGGTCGCGGCAGAACGGCCGCAGCGTCTCGACGATCGCCTCGGTCAGGACCTCGTGCTCGATGTGGTCCTTGCGCGAAGACGCCAGCCGCTCGGCGTTGTCCCGGTCGGTGACCGGGTCGGCCGAGCGCGGCGCGGAACCGGCGTGCGGGTGCGACACGACCCGCCGGCCGCTGCGGGACAGCAGCAGCTCCGGCGTCGCGCCGATGAGCGACCGCGACCCGGGCAGGGCCGCGGCGAACGTGTAGCCGTGCGGGTTGTCCTTGACGAGGTTGTGCAGCACGGCCTGGACCGGCACCTCGCCGGGGAACTCCAGGTCGAGCGCACGCGCGAGCACGACCTTGCGCATGCCGCGCTCGGTCAGCGCCCGCACCGCACGGGCGACCGCCTCCACGTGGGCGACGGGTTCGGGCACGGCCCGGACGGCGTCCGGACCGTCGACGGTCATCCGGGGCAGGTCGGCGGCGCCGGGGTGCGCGGGGGCGGCCACGTAGGCCGTTTCGGGCACGACGAGGTGCCCGGGTGTCGCGGTGGTGTCGAAGGGCAGGACACCGACCGCGAGCGACCCCGGGGTCCCGGCCAGGGCGGCCGGGACCGCGTCACCGAGTGCCGACACGTCGGTGTCGGTGAAGGTCAGCCGAGAGCCGGACCCGAAGATCGTGTGCCGTGAGGTGGCGAAGAAGAAGTCGCCTGGCGTGTATTCCTCGAGCGTCTCTGCGGCATCCACACCCCCATTGTGCTCCCGCTCGACCGACGGCGAGCGGAAGTGTCACAGGCGCAACACTTCGCCGCCGACCTGCGGAAACGCGTTACTTGAGGGCGTCGATCAGTGCCGCGCGCTGGCGCTCGCCGAGGCCGCCGGCCCGCCGGTCCGGGTCGATCCCGGCCTTCTCCAGCAGCGCGGCCACCTTGACGGCACCGAGCCCGGGAACCGCCTTGAGCAGCTGGGTGACCTTGGTCTTGCCGATCGTCTTGTCGTCCTTCGCCTTCGACAGCACCGTGTCGATGGACTGCTGACCGGACTTGATCGACGCGAGCAGCTCGGAGCGAGCCTTCCGGGCCTCGGCCGCCTTGGCCAGGGCCTCCGCACGCTGCTCCGGGGTCAACGTGGGCAGAGCCAACGTAGTAGTCCTTCCGTGTGTCGGATATCCGCTCTCGCGGCGACGGCTGGCACCCAGCGAGGTGCTTGCTCACGCAAGCGCTGGCCAGGCCGTCTGGTCCACGCGCCCAGTAAACGCCACCTGGGCCGATGCCGCGACACCGACACGCGCGGAAACCCCCGGTCGGGGCGGGGGCGGCCGGTTCTGGCGACGGGTGGCGTCTTCCACTTAGAGTGACCGCAGACACGTTCATCGCCGAACTTCACCGCGCGGGAGTGCCCATGCTGAGCACGATGCAGGACGGACAGCTTTCCCTTGCCAACCTGCTGAAACACGGAAGCCGGGTGCATGCCACCAGTCAGGTGACGACCTGGACCGACCAGGGTCCCCGCCGCGAGACGTACGCGGATCTGGGCCGTAACGCTGCGCGACTGGCGAATGCGCTCCGTAGTCTGGGCATCACCGGGGACCAGCGCGTCGGCACGTTCATGTGGAACAACGCCGAGCACCTGGCCGCCTACTTCGCGATCCCCGCGATGGGCGCGGTGCTGCACACCCTCAACATCCGGCTGTTCCCCGAGCAGCTGACGTTCGTCGCCAACCACGCCGAGGACCAGGTCGTGCTGGTCGACGGCTCGCTGGTGCCGCTGCTGGCCAAGCAGCTGCCGGAGATGAAGACGGTCCGGCACGTCATCGTGGCCAACGGCGATCCGGCGACGCTGCAGGCGCCGTCCGGGGTCGAGGTGCACTCCTACGACGCGCTGCTGGCCGCCCAGCCGGACACCTTCGACTGGCCGGAGGTCGACGAGCGCTCGGCGGCCGCGATGTGTTACACGTCGGGCACGACCGGTGACCCGAAGGGTGTCGTCTACTCGCACCGCTCGATCTGGCTGCACTCGATGCAGGTCTGCATGACCGACAGCATGCAGCTCTCGCCCGCCGACAAGGCCCTGGTCATCGTGCCGATGTTCCACGCCATGTCGTGGGGCATGCCGTACGCGGCGATGATGGTCGGCGCGTCGCTGATCATGCCGGACCGCTTCCTGCAGCCGAAGCCGCTCGCGCAGATCCTGGCCTCGGAGAAGCCGACGTTCGCCGGCGCGGTTCCGACGATCTGGCAGGGCCTGCTGCAGCAGCTCGAAGCCGAGCCGCAGGACATCTCGCACCTGCGCGAGGTGGTGGTCGGCGGGTCGGCCTGCCCGCCCGCGCTGATGCACACCTTCGAGGAGCGCTACGGCGTGCCGATCCTGCACGCGTGGGGCATGACCGAGACGTCCCCGCTGGGCAGCGTGGCGCGCCCGCCGGCCGGCGCGACCGGCGAGGAGGCCTGGCAGTACCGCTACACGCAGGGCCGGTTCCCGGCGTCGGTGCGCGCCCGGCTCATCGACGACGACGGCAACGAGCTGCCGTGGGACAATGAGTCCGTCGGCGAGCTGGAGGTCGCGGGCCCGTGGATCGCGGGCGGCTACCACGGCGGCGCGGACCCGGAGAAGTTCCACGACGGCTGGCTGCGCACCGGTGACGTGGGCAAGATCAGCCCGGACGGCTACCTGACGCTGACCGACCGCGCGAAGGACGTCATCAAGTCCGGTGGCGAGTGGATCTCCTCGGTCGACCTGGAGAACACCGTGATGAGCCACCCGGCGGTCGCCGAGGCCGCGGTGATCGGCGTGCCGGACGAGAAGTGGGACGAGCGGCCGCTGGTGGCGGTCGTGGTCCGGGAGGGCCAGAGCGTGACCGCCGAGGAACTGCGCGAGTTCCTGTCCGACAAGGTCGCGAAGTGGCAGCTGCCGGAGCACTGGACGTTCATCGACGAGGTGCCCAAGACCAGCGTCGGCAAGTTCGACAAGAAGCGGCTGCGCGCCTTCCACTCGCAGGGCAAGCTCGACGTGACGCACTTCTGATGTTCGCCCGGAGGCCATCCGTGTCGGTTTCGACGCGGGTGGCCTTCAGGCGCCACCGTCCACAGAAGACAGCCGGCTCGGGCCAGGCAACAACAAGGAGTTGTTGCCGGTCCACCCCGTGCGGTAGGAACGGATCATGACTCAGCTCGACGAGGCCGGGACGGCGTTGTTCCACCAGTCGATGCCGTTCTCGGAGCGGCTCGGCATCGAGGTGCTGGAGCACTCGAAGGAGGTCGTCCGGGCCCGGCTGGCGTGGGACGCGACCCTGTGCACGATCGGCGGCGTGCTGCACGGCGGCGCGCTCATGGCGCTGGCCGACTCGACCGGCGCGGTGTGCGCGTTCCTCAACCTGCCCGAGGGCGCGCAGGGCACCTCGACCATCGAGTCGAAGACGAACTTCCTGCGCGGGGTGCGCGAGGGGCACGTGACCGCGACGGCCCGGCCGCTGCACGCCGGCCGCAAGGTGGTCGTGGTGGAGACCGAACTGCACGACGACGCCGGCAAGCTCGTCGCGAAGGTGACGCAGAGCCAGTCCGTCCTTTAGCCGGTAACTGGTTTACACCACCGCCGCCGCGGGTGAGAATTTGCCGATGACCCGCGCTCTGCTCGCCGTGCTGGCCGCCGCCATGATGGTGACGGTGACCGTGCAACCCGCGTCCGCCTCCCCCGGCCGCGCCGGCGACGAGGCGATCGACTACCACGAATGGGCGCCGGCGGGCC
This sequence comes from Amycolatopsis deserti, assembly GCF_014653945.1. Lineage (GTDB taxonomy): Bacteria > Actinomycetota > Actinomycetes > Mycobacteriales > Pseudonocardiaceae > Amycolatopsis_E > Amycolatopsis_E deserti. The sequence goes on from NZ_BNAU01000004.1 coordinate 214,311, forward strand.
CGTTCGCGCCCGCCGGTGTCGAGTCCTACGCGGGCCGGGACTACGAGCGGGCACAGTGGACCTCGCCGTTCCACGCGCCCGGCTTCGACGCGACCGAGCTGATCGCGTCGTGGAACGCCCGGACCCCGGCGGGCACCTGGATCCAGATCGAGGCCCAGGCCCGGACCGCGAGCGGCGAGGAGACCGCGTGGTACGTGATGGGCCGCTGGGCGAGCGGAAACGGGGACATCCGGCGGACGAGCGTCGACGGCCAGGACGACGCGCACGCGCAGGTCTCGGTCGACACGCTCGTGATGAAACCCGGCGTGCTGCTGCGCTCGTACCGGCTGCGGGTCTCGCTCTACCGCGTCCCGGGCACGCGCGCGACGGCCACGGTCAGCGCGGTGGGCGCGATGACGTCGAACGTGCCGGATCGGTTCGAGGTGCCGGTTTCCCGGCCCGGCAAGGCATCCGGCATCGAGTTGCCGGTCCCGGCGTACGCGCAGAACCTCCACAAGGGACACTTCCCGGAGTACGGCGGCGGCGGGGAGAGCTGGTGCAGCCCGACGTCGACGGAGATGGTGGTCGAGTACTGGGGCCGCCGCCCGCGCGAGGAGGAAATGACCTGGATCCCGGCCGGCTACCCGGACCGGACGGTCGACCACGCGGCCCGCCAGACCTACGACTACGCCTACCAGGGCACCGGGAACTGGCCGTTCAACACCGCCTACGCGGCCACCTTCGGCCTGCGCGGGCACGTCACGCGGCTGCACTCGCTCACCGAACTGGAGGACTACATCGCCCGCGGCATCCCCGTCATCACGTCGCAGTCGTTCCGGGCGGACGAACTCGACGGCGCGGGCTACGGCACCGCCGGGCACATCATGGTCGTCGTCGGGTTCACCGAGCAGGGCGACGTCATCGCCAACGACCCGGCCGCGAACAGCAACGACAACGTGCGCACGATCTACCCGCGGGCCCAGTTCGAGAACATCTGGCAGCGCACCAAGCGGCACACCGCCGACGGTTCGGTCGCGAGCGGTCCGGGCGGCGTCGTCTACCTGATCACCCCTTGACCGCGCGAACGGGGACATCGAGGTCAGAGCGCTTACTGGTAACTGGTGAACCCGTTCGGGTCACGGCCGTGGCCTCGTGCGCGATCGTCTAATATCGCCCGCCTACAAAAGGCACCGCGCCTCACACCGGATTTCCCGATACTCTCGGTACCGGTGGGGGCAGACGAACCATGAGGCATGGTGGTCAACAATGGCGGCAACGGGCTGCAGTGCGACCCATGGACGATGAAAGTCGCGCTGTGATCGGCGAGGCCCGGCCTCCCAGCGCGCTCGCGAACGCCCGCGGACGTCCCACGGCCGCACGCGTGTCCGCCGACGTCCTGCTCGACGCGGCACGCCGGTGCGTGCTCGCCTCCGGGCTGCGGCGCACCACGCTGGCCGAGATCGCGCGGACGGCGAAGGTCAGTCGGATGACGCTCTACCGGCGGTTCCCCGACGTGCGCAGCGTGCTGTCCGCGCTGATGACCCGTGAGTTCGGCGCGCTGCTGCACCAGGCGACGGTGAGCGGGGCCGACGCCCCGACCGCCCGCGCGCGCCTGGTGCGCAGCTCGGTGGCGGCGGTGCGGCTGCTCAACGCCGACCCGCTGATGCGCACAGTCCTCGACGTGGACACCGCGCTGGTCGTGCCCTACGTGCTGGAACGGCTTGGCGGCACCCAGCGGCTCGGCGAGAAGTTCATCGTCGCGCTGCTGGAGGCCGGGCACCGGGACGGCTCGATCCGGCGCGCGTCCACGGCGGCGCAGGCGCGGTCGGTCCTGCTCGTGGTGCAGTCGTTCGTGCTGTCGCTGCGGCCGGCGACCGCGGACGTCGCGGCCGAGGCACTGCTCGGCGAACTGGCCCACCACCTGAACGCGGCCCTGCGGCCGCTGTGACCGTGAGGACGTCCTTGCCCGCACCGGCCCTGACCATCGACCGGGTGTCCAAACGCTACGGACCCGTGGTGGCCCTCGACGAGATCTCCTTCGAGGTCGGGCCGGGTGAGCTGTTCGGGTTCGTCGGCAGCAACGGCGCCGGCAAGACCACGACGATGCGCATCGTGCTGGGCGTGCTCGCGGCGGACCGCGGTGAGGTGCGGTTCGGCGGGGAGCCGGTCACGCTCGCCACCCGGACGCGGATCGGGTACATGCCCGAGGAACGCGGCCTGTACCCGAAGATGCGCGTGCTCGACCAGCTGGTGTACCTCGCCGAGCTGCACGGGCTCGACAACACGCGGGCGCACCAGGCGGCCGAGGGCTGGATCGAGCGGCTCGGGTTGCGGGAGCGGCGCCGCGACGAGGTGCAGAAGCTCAGCCTGGGCAACCAGCAACGCGTGCAGCTCGCCGCCGCGCTCGTGCACGATCCGGCGCTGCTGGTGCTGGACGAGCCGTTCTCCGGGCTGGACCCGATCGCGGTCGACGTGATGAGCGAGGTGCTGCGCGAAAAGGCGGCCACCGGGGTGCCCGTGGTGTTCTCCAGCCACCAGCTGGATCTGGTGGAACGGCTGTGCGACCGCGTCGGGATCATCCAAAAGGGACGGATGGTCGCGTGCGGGACGGTGGCCGAGCTGACCGACGCGGCCGGGTCGCGGTTGGTGGTGTCCGCGCCGGAGGCCGCGCCCGGGTGGGCCAAGGAGCTGCCCGGAGTGCGGGTGGTGGCCGAGGAACCGGACCGGACCGTGCTGGAGCTGGATCCAGGGGTGGACGACCAGCACGTGTTGTCGGCCGCGCTGGCGACCGGCGCGGTGCGAGAATTCCGGTGGCGGCGGCCGAGCCTGGCCGAGCTGTTCCGGAACGTGGTCACGGGGAGCGGGGAATGACGGTCTCGCCCATCAAGGGTGTCGTCCTGGTCGCGCGGCGGGAGCTCAACACCCGCCTGCGCACCCGGTCGTTCGTCGTCGGGACCGTGGTGATCCTGCTGGTGCTGGCCGGGTACCTGTTGCTGCAGGCGACGCTGATCAAGGATGCGGAGACGTCGAAGGTCGGGCTGACCGGGCAGACCACGGGGATTGCCGAACAGCTGCGCGAGGCGGCCGAGGCGGTCGGCTCGCAGGTGGAGACGGTGCCGGTGGCGAGCCCGGAGCAGGGTGAGCGGCAGGTGCGTGACGGCGATCTGGACGCGCTGGTCTCGGGCAGCGCCGCCGACCTGCGGGTGGTCGTGAAATCGGAGCTGGACCAGCAGCTGCGGGCGGTGCTGAACGGGATCGCGCAGCAGCAGGTGCTGAACGCGAAGCTGCTGGAGGCCGACCTCGACCCGGCGCAGGTGATGCGCGAGGTGGGGCAGGCGCAGGTCCGGCTGACCGAGCTGGAACCCCGCGACGCCGACGCCGGCCAGCGGCTCGCGGTCGGGCTGGTGATCGTGTTCCTGATGTTCTTCGCGATCCAGGCCTACGGCGGCATGGTCGCGCAGGGCGTGGTCGAGGAAAAGGCGAGCCGGGTCGTGGAAATCCTGCTGTCCACGTTGCGGCCGTGGCAGCTGATGCTGGGGAAGGTGATCGGACTCGGGCTGGTCGGCCTGGTGCAGCTGCTGGTCCTGGCGGTGGCCGGACTGGCGATGGCCGTCGGCAGCGGGGTGCTGACGCTGGGCGGGGTCGCGATCGGCACGGTCGCCTGGGGCCTGCTGTGGTACCTGCTGGGATTCTTCCTGTACGCGACGGTCTACGCGGCGGCCGGCTCGCTGGTGTCACGGCAGGAGGACACGGCATCGGTGGTGACGCCGGTGAGCATGACGCTGATGGTCGGCTTCGTGGCGGGGTTCAACGTGCTGATCCAGGACCCGGATTCGACTGGCGCCCAGGTGCTGTCGCTGATCCCGGTGTTCTCGCCGATCCTCATGCCGGGCCGGATCGCCGCCGGGGTGGCCGCGCCATGGGAGGTGGCGGTGGCGCTCGTGCTGACGGTGGTGTTCGGGGCGCTGCTGACCTGGGTGAGCGGGCGGGTGTACCGGAACGCGGTGCTGCAGACCGGAAGCCGGGTACGGCTGCGGGCAGCGCTGCGGTTCTAGACAGGGCACCGGCGGCCGGCGACGGCAGCGGCCCGGCCCCAACCCGGGCCGCACTCCACCTCACCAACCGGCGGCCGGCAACGCAACGCCACCGACTACCCCAACCAGACCTCCCCCGCCCCCGATCCACAGCCGATCTTTGGTCGCCGATCAGGCGTGTCAAGGTACTCTTTCCCGCCTTGACACGCCTGCTCGGCGACCGAAACACAATCAAGGAGCGGGGGCGGGGGTGGTCGTAAGGTGACCTTTCGGCGCCGTAAGGCGCTTTCGCCCGCAGGGCGACCCGCCCGCAGGGCGGACTCTTCGCCTGCCGAAGGCGGCGCGGCTTTAAAGATCAAAAGATGTCCTCGCCGGACGGGCAGGCTCCGGGATGACGGGGAATGCAGGCACGTCACCTTGGCGAGGTGGGAGCTGGGTGGTCAGCCCCGGCTGCGCGAAAACGGCGCGCCCCGTGCCGGGACGCGCCGTCGGAAAACGCCGAAAATTGACTCAGCGCTCGGAGATCGCGGTGTACTCGCGCTCCTTCTCGCCGATGTAGATCTGCCGCGGGCGGCCGATCTTCGTCTGCGGGTCGTTGATCATCTCGCGCCAGTGCGCGATCCAGCCGGGCAGCCGGCCGAGCGCGAACAGCACCGTGAAGAACTGCGTCGGGAACCCGAGCGCACGGTAAATCAACCCGGTGTAGAAGTCGACGTTCGGGTAGAGCTTGCGCTCGATGAAGTAGTCATCCGAGAGCGCGGTCTCTTCGAGGCGCTTCGCGATGTCCAGGAGCTCGTCGTTGGGCGCGAGCTTGCCCAGGATCTGGTCCGCGGTGCGCTTGATGATCTTGGCGCGCGGGTCGTAGTTCTTGTACACCCGGTGGCCGAAGCCCATCAGGCGCACGCCCTTTTCCTTGTTCTTCACGCGGTTGACGAAGTTGGCCACGTCACCGCCGTCGGCCTTGATGCCGTTCAGCATGTCCAGCACGGCGCTGTTGGCGCCACCGTGCAGCGGGCCGAACAGCGCCATGATGCCGGCCGAGATGCTCGCGAACAGGTTCGCCTCGGACGAACCCACCAGGCGCACCGTCGACGTGGAGCAGTTCTGCTCGTGGTCGGCGTGCAGGATGAACAGCAGGTCCAGGGCCTTGGCGACCTCGGGGTCGACCTCGTACGGCTCGGCGGGCAGGCCGAACGTCATCCGCAGGAAGTTCTCCACCAGGCCCAGCGAGTTGTCCGGGTACAGGAACGGCTGGCCGATGGACTTCTTGTACGCGTACGCGGCCAGCGTCGGCACCTTGGCCAGCAGCCGGACGGTGGACAGCTCGACGTTCGGCTCGTCGAACGGGTTCAGCGAGTCCTGGTAGAAGGTGGACAGCGCGGCCACCGCCGAGGACAGCACCGGCATCGGGTGCGCGTCACGCGGGAAGCCGTCGAAGAAGCGCTTGAGGTCCTCGTGCAGCAGGGTGTGCCGGTTGATCTTCTGCGTGAAGTCGTCCAGCTGCGCCTGGGTCGGCAGGTTGCCGTAGATCAGCAGGTAGGACACCTCGAGGAAGCTGGAACGCTCGGCCAGCTGCTCGATGGGGTAGCCGCGATAACGGAGGATCCCGGCGTCGCCGTCGATGTAGGTGATGGCCGAGGAACACGACCCGGTGTTGACGAAACCAGGGTCATACGTGATGTACCCGGTCGACGCCAGCAGCTTCCCCAGCTCGATGCCGGGAGCACCCTCGACGGCATTGACAACCTTCAGCTCGTGCTCGCCAGTCGGTAGGCGCAGCGATACGGTGCCGCCACCGGTCGCCGCAGTCGCGTCGGACATGCAGGTCGTCCCTCTCACGGTCACACGGGCCGGCAGCTCCTGCAGGTCACACAGGCAGCTTTGTGATCGCGCGTGACCGGAAATCGTCCGCGCACACCGCCCCGCTGGGGTATTAATTCTCCCATTACGCTAGTCGAACAACGGGCCTTCGCGCAGCCGTTGTGTTACCTAGAGCAAACCGTTGGGATCAGGTTCACACCATCTCAGCCGCGGTGGGCGGTTCCGCGCCACTCCGGGACACGGTGATGGACGCGGCCTTGGCGGCGAAAGTCAAGGCCTCGCGCCAGCCGGACTCGCCCAGGTCGGTGAGCGTCCCCACATTCCGGTCGTGCAGCCACGACAGCAGGGCGCCCTGCACGGTGTCGCCGGCACCGATCGTGTCCACCAGCTCGGCGGGTGCGGACGGTACCGAAACGGTCACGGATCCGGTGTGGACGGCCAGACCGTCGCCGCCGCGGGTCAGCACCACGGCGTCCACCCCGGCGTCGAGCCACGACTTGATCGCCGCGTCCAGCCCGGCCGGGCCGGCGAGCCACTCCCCGTCGTCGTCGGACAGCTTCAGCAGCCGCACGTCCGGCAGCCACGAGGCGAACCGGCGGCGGTAGGCGTCGGCGTCGGCGATCAGGTCGGCCCGGATGTTCGGGTCGAGCGCGGTCAGCACGCCCCGGGCGGCCTCGCGGCGCAGCACGGTCTCGTAGCTGGTGGCGCCGGGCTCCAGGACCATCCCGAGGGTGCCCAGGCACAGCACGGTGACGTCCTCGGGCAGCGGTCCCGGGTCGGCGACGAGCCGGTCGGCGGTGCCTTCGGTGTAGAAGGTGTAGCTCGCCGATCCGTTCGGCGCGAGGGCCACGACGGCGAGGGTCGTGTTCTCCGGACCCTCCTGGACCATCGATATGTCGACATTCGAGGCCGTCAGCCGGTCGCGCAGGGCCTGACCGAACCGGTCGGTCGAGATCCGGGACAGGAACGCCGTCGGCGTGCCGAGCCGCCCGGCCGCGAGGGCCACGTTGTACGGGCCGCCGCCGAGGCGCGGCACCAAGGACGTCAGGCCGTCGTTCGTCTTCTCGGCACCCGGCACCAGGTCGACCAGCGCCTCGCCACCCACCACGATCACGGGCGTGATGCTAAGCCACCGAGCAACAACTCAGACAGCGCCGTGAAGGCCTCCGCGTCCGACACCCCGGTCCGGGAGCCGATGACGCCGGTCTGGATGGCCTCCACGAGCACCGTGGCCATCTCCGCGATGAGCGTCGCGTGCACCTCGCGGAACACCCCGTCCGCGACGCCCTTGGCGATGAACGACCGGATCTTCGCCGCCGCAGCCCGGCTGTTCAGCTCGTAGGCCGCGCGGGCCGGGGCGAAGTCGCCGATGTCCCGCATGAACGCGACGGACGCCCGGTTCAGGCACTCGGCAATCCCGGTCAGGTAGACGCCGATGATCTCGCGCGCGTCGTCGATGCCGGCGATCCGCTCGTCGAGCATGTCGGCGGAGCTCTTGAAGTAGTGCACCACCACGCGGACGGCGAGCTGCTCCTTGCTCGGCGCCAGCGCGTACAGCGTCGACTTCGAGCAGTGCGTCTTCGCGGCCAGGTCGTCGAGCGTGAAGTGGACGAAGCCCTCGACCAGGAACAGCTCCTCCAGCTCGTCGAGCAGCGCCCGCTGCCGGGCGGTCAGCGTCTTGCCGCCCGGGGGCCGTAGCGCCTCGCGACTGGTCATCGGTCCACCGTATGTGCTGTACTGGAGACCGTTACAGAGTACTGCTTTGAGTACACACGGAGGCAACAATGCCGGTCGACCGCCTGCTCCCGGACCGCGAGTACGCGGATCTGCTCGCGCTGGCGACGGAATTGGCCCGCGACGAGCTGAAGCCGCTCGCCGCGGAGTACGAGGAGGCCGAGCGCTTCCCGCGGGAGCAGTTCCGGCTGCTCGGCAAGTCGGGCCTGCTCGGGTTGCCGTACTCCGAGCGCTGGGGCGGCGGCGACGTGCCGTACGAGGTGTACCTGCAGGTCCTGGAGGAGATCGCGGCCGCGTGGATGTCGGTCGGCGTCGGGCTGTCGGTGCAGACCATGTCCTGCTTCGCGCTGGCCCACTACGGCACGGACGAGCAGCGCGACCGCTGGCTGCCGGGCATGCTCGAGGGGCAGCTGCTGGGCGCGTACGCGCTGTCGGAGTCGCACGCCGGCTCGGACGCGGCGGCGCTGTCGACGCGGGCGCGGCTGAACGGTGACCACTACGTCGTCAACGGCACGAAGGCGTGGATCACGCACGGCGGCCAGGCGGACTTCTACACGACGATGGTCCGCACGGGCGAGGACGAGATCTCCTGCCTGCTGATCGACGGGAACACGCCGGGGCTGTCGGCGGCGCCGCCGGAGCGGAAGATGGGGCTCACCGGGTCGACCACGGCGCAGATCATCTTCTCCGACGCCCGGGTGGACGCCGACCGGCTGATCGGCCCGGCCGGCGCCGGGATGCGGATCGCGCTGTCCTCATTGGACTCCGGACGGCTCGGGATCGCCGCCTGCGCGGTGGGTCTGGCACAGGCGGCGCTGGACGAGGCCGTCGCGTACGCGAAGGGGCGCACGCAGTTCGGCAAGCCGATCATCGACTTCCAGGGGCTGGAGTTCCTGCTCGCCGACATGGCCGCCGCGGTCGACTCGGCCCGCGCGACCTACCTCGACGCGGCGCGGCGCCGGGACCGCGGGATGCCGTTCGGCCGCCAGGCGTCGGTCGCGAAGCTGATCGCGACCGACGCGGCGATGAAGGTGACCACCGACGCCGTCCAGGTCCTCGGCGGCGCCGGCTACACGCGGGACTTCCCGGTGGAGCGCTACATGCGGGAGGCGAAGGTGCCGCAGATCTTCGAGGGCACCAACCAGATCCAGCGCATGATCATCGCGCGGCACCTGAAGCGGGCGTGAGCCACCGCGGCGCCGCCCCCGGGCGGGGCGGCGCCGGCGGGGTCTACTCCGCGTAGCGGCGCGGGGCGACCACGCCCTCGCCGCTGGCGTCGTCGAAGCGGTAGACCTCCCGGCCGCGCACGAAGACGCGCATGGCGCGGTTCATCACGTCCAGCGGGTCGCCGGACCACAGCACGATGTCGGCGTCCAGGCCGGGCTTCAGCGAGCCGATCCGGTCGTCCAGCGACAGCATCGCCGCCGGGTTGACCGTCAGCGCCCGCAGCGCGGTCTCCGGGTCCAGCCCGTCCTTCACCGCGAGCGCGGCCTGGTAGACGAGGAAGTTGATCGGCACCACCGGGTGGTCCGTGGTGATCGCGATCCGCACCCCGGCCCGGGCCAGGATCCCGGCCGAGCGCAGCGTCCGGTTCCGCAGCTCGACCTTCGACCGCGTGGTGAACAGCGGCCCGAGGATCACCGGGACGCCCTTCTCCGCCAGCACGTCGGCGATCAGGTGCCCCTCGGTGCCGTGGTTGACCACCAGCTTGTAGCCGAACTCCTCGGCCAGCCGGATGGCGGTCACGATGTCGTCGGCGCGGTGGGTGTGCTGGTCCCAGTACAGCTCGCCGTCGAGGACCTTCGCCAGGGTCTCCAGCGTCAGGTCGACGTCGAACGGCTTGCCCTCGGCGCGCGCGTGGTCGCGCTGGGCGGCGTAGTTGCGGGCCTTGGTGAACGCCTCGCGGATGATCGCCGCGACACCGAGCCGCGTCGACGGCGTCTGGTTCTTGTCGCCGTACACGCGCTTCGGGTTCTCGCCCAGCGCGCTCTTCACGCTGACCGCCTCGTCGAAGACCATGTCGAGCGCGGTGCGGCCCCACGTCTTCACCGCGACCGTCTGCCCGCCGATCGGGTTGCCGGAACCGGGCTTGATCACCACACTCGTGACCCCGCCGGACAGGGCGTCGTCGAAGCCGATTTCGAACGGGTCGATGCCGTCGAGGGCGCGGAAGCGGGCGCCGTTGGGGTCGGTCATCTCGTTGGTGTCGTTGCCGGCCCACCCCTCGCCCTCCTCGTGCACGCCGAGGTGGGTGTGGGCGTCGACGAACCCGGGCAGCACCCAGGTGCCGGAGGCGTCGACCAGCTCCGCGTCCTCCGGGACGTCGACCTCCGCGGCCGTGCCGACCGCGGTGATCCTGCCGTTCTCGATCAGGACCGTGCCGCCGTCGATCGGGTCACCCTCGACCGGCACCACGTATCCGCCAACAATCGCCTTCACCATGGTTAGACACGCTAACGGAACCGCACCCGGGGTACCCCTCCGGCTCGGCCGCGGGGGTACCCCGGGCCGGGGTCATCCGGTGGCGACGCCGAAGATGTCCTGATCCAGTCCGCCGGCGTTCGGGCAGGTGTCCGGACCGCCGTTCACGCGGCACTGGAGCACGTCGAAGCCCTCGCCGCCGTCGTAACGCGGGTCGTCACCAGGCACGACCTGCCGGTTGTCCGTCCACACGCGGTAAGCGGACGCGCCGACGTTGGACACGTAGTTGTAGTCACCCTGGAACGGCACCCGCCGGTCGCCGAACATCTCGAAGTTCGGCTGGTGCGAGGCCGTGCTCAGCCTGGTGACGGTCCACGTGGCGCCGCCGTCGGTGGACACCGCGCCGTAGGCGTCCAGACCACCGCCCGGGCTCGCGGTGTGGAACCCGAACGCGTCCTTCGCCGCGCAGTTGCCCGGCGGGTTCTGCACGCTGTAGCACGGGTCGTTGCGCGAATCCGACCAGACCGCGTACAGGTAACCGCCGTCGGCGTTGATGTCCGGGAAGAACTGGTGCCCGGACGGCACGTCGCTGAGCAGCCGCGGCGCACTCCAGGTCGCACCGCCGTCGGTGCTCTTGCTCAGGTAGATCGCACCCTGCCCGACCATGAGCGTGCCGTCGGGCGCGACCGGCGCCGTGTTGTACGTCGACGTCGACGGCTGCGCGGTGCCCGCCTTGGTGCCGTCGTAGACGAGGTACAGGGTGTTCGGGTCGCCCTTCGGGTCAGCGGTGACGTGCGGCTGCGAGTCGTGGCGGAAGAAGGTGAACCCGCTGACGCAGGCGAACGGACCGGATCCGCAGTCGCGCGCGTCGCCGGCGGACTCTTCGGACTCCGGTCCGTCGGCGGCCTCGAACGCCTCCTCGTGAGCTTCCGCGGCGGCGGCCGGGTTGCTGGCCGAGTCGGCGGCGTCGAACGAGGTGAACGGAACCGCCTCGACCGGTTTGGTGAAGGTGGCGCCGCCGTTGGTCGACTTCACGTACATGACGGCGTCCCGCTGCTGCCCGCGGAAGGTGGCGAACTGCCGCCACACCACCGACACGGTCCCGGTCCGCGACACGGTGATGTCGGCGAACTGGTTGTCCTTGCTGCCTTCCGAGATCTTCACCGGGTGGGAGAAGGTCGCGCCGTGGTCGGTCGAGCGGGCGAAGTAGATCGCGTTGTTCCCGGCGCCCTGGAACAGGCTCCAGGCGACGTAGACGTTGCCGGCGTACGGGCTGTCCACGCCCCGGTCCACCTCGATCGCGGTCTTGTCGTTGAACCGCCCCGTCAGTGCCGGGGTGCCGGTGCCGACCAGAACGGTGCGCACGTAGCGGCTCGCGTCGGCGTCGTAGGTCGCCACCCAGACGGACGCGTTCTGCGGCGCCTCGCGGTTGAACGCGTTGCCCATGTAGAACAGCCGGCCCTGGTTGTCCCACGCCTGCACGGGATCACCGGCGTTCGTGATGCCCTTCTGGTGCAGGGGACTCGCCAGCCCTTCCGGCGAGGTGTCGGTCGGATATCCGGGTAACAGTGAATTCACCCAGCTGCCGCCCCCGTCGGTCGACCGGTAGAAACCGGCCCACGTCCCACCGGCCAGTTCCACCGTGCAGTAGTCGTTGGATCCGGCGACCAGAATGTTGGGTTTGACCGGATTCATCGCGACCGACGGTTCGTTTTGCTGCCTCCGGTTGTTCCCACAGCGGGAAATCGCGTCCGTACCGGTGATCGGACGGCCATTCGCTTTCACGTAAGGAGAATCGACCGTCACGGCGACGTCCCCGGGTGCCGCGCCGGCGATGCCGGGCGTGGCGATCAGGGCGAATCCGGCGAAACCGGCGACCATTCTTCGAAGAACATTTCGGCGCATGGAAGTTCCCTTCCGGCACGGGATCACCGTGCCGCCCGCCGCTCTCCCCGACCGCCGCGCCCCGTTGCGCGGCGAAGAGCAGAGGAACTTTACGTCAGGAAATGCGCTTCTCAAAGTGCACGAGCTGATAATCCCCCTCGGGGGTTCGTCCGGTTTCGACGTATCCCAGCCGGGCGTACAGGCGCAGCGGGCCTTCGCTGAGCTCACCGGTGAACAGCCGCAGCACCCGCACCTCCGGTGGCAGCCGGTCCTCGGCGGCCTTCATCAGCGCCGAGCCGAGTCCCGCGCCTTGGCGGTCGGGCGCGACCACCAACCGGCCGACCTCGCCCACCTCACCCCGCAGACGGATCCGGACACTCGCAACCAACCGCCCCGACTCCCGGATGCCCCACGTCACCACTTCGGGATCCGAGAGCACCGCGGTCAGCTCGCCGAGCGTCTCGACCAGCGGCGGCAGGTCGAAGCTCCGGTGCGCCCGCGCCTCGGTGACGAACGCGGCGCGCTGCAGGGTGAGCAGCTCGCCCGCGTCCGCCGCGCCGAGTCTGACCGGGTCAGCCATGGACCCGGATGCCCCAGCCGCCGGTCCACGACGTGCCCGGCTCCAGTTCGATCAGGTCGGTGCCCGAGTTGAGCGCGTCGGCCGGGCAGGTCATCGGCTCGATGGCGACCGCACGGCCGCGGCCGACCAGGTCCGCCGGCGTGAACACCTGCACCCACTTGAAGTCCGGCCCGGCCCAGACGTCGACGCTGCGCTCGCCGTGGGACAGGACGTGGTGGAACCGGCCGTCGTCGCCGGCGACGAGACCGCCGAACGCGGTGTCCAGGTCGACCTCGGCCAGGACGCGGCCGTCGCGGAAGTCGTACTCGGTGCCCGCGGTGTCCTGCTCGTCGCCGTAGGGCAGCTGCTGGTCGCCGAGGTACGGCCGCACGCGGGTGGCGGGCAGGGTCAGGGTCAGCTCGTCGGTCGGGACGTCACCGATGCGGAAGTACGGGTGCGCGCCCACCCCGACGCCGATGGCCGACTCGCCCTCGTTGCGGATCTCGTGGGTGACGGTCAGCTCGCGCGGCGCCAGGTCGTAGGTGATCCGCGCCTGCAGCGGCACCGGCCAGCCGGGCTGCTTCTCGACCTCGATCTCGAAGGTGATCGACGATTCGGCGTGCTCCACGAGCGTCCACTCGCGGTGCCGGGTCAGGCCGTGGATGGCGTTGCCGCGCGCCTCCTCGGTGACCTCCAGCCGCTGCTCCTCGCCCCGGTAGGTCCACCGGGCGGCCTTGGTGCGGTTGGGCCACGGCAGCAGGATCTGCCCGGCGCCCTTCGGCGGGTGGGCGTCCTCGGCGAAGGTCTCCAGGTAGGGCACGCCGCTGATCTCGAACGCCCGCAGGCCCGCACCGATCTCGGTGACGACGGCGCGCGCGTTGCCGCGGGTGATCTCGAACTGCTGTCCGGTGGGGTTGGCCATGCCGTCGAACTTAGCGCCTCCGAAACTAACTAGACCGGTCGTCATAGTTTGCGTTACGGTGATCGTCATGGTCCGGAGAACCGACACCCGCCGCCGCATGGTCAACTCGGCCGCGGAGCTGTTCCGCACGCAGGGCTACCACGCGACCGGCCTGAACCAGCTGGTCAGCGCCGGTGGCGCGCCGAAGGGCTCGCTGTACTTCCACTTCCCGGGCGGCAAGGAGCAGCTCGCCGCCGAGGCGATCGCGTTCTCCAGCGAGAACATGGCGGCGCTGCTGCGCTCGACGCTCGACGCCGCACCGGACGCCGGGACAGCCGTCACCCGCGTGATCGACGCGCTCGGCCGCAACCTCGCCGACTCGGGTTACCGGTCCGGCTGCCCGATTTCGACGGTCGCGCTCGACGCCGCGGACAGCGAACCGATTCGCCAAGCCTGCACCGACGGGTACGCGTCCTGGCACGCCGTCCTCACCGAGTACCTCAGCGGGCAGGGCGCCGATCCCGCGACGGCGGCGACGCTGGGCACCATCGCGCTCAGCGCCATCGAGGGCGCCCTGCTCCTGGCCAGAACCCAGCACGACCTCGCGCCGCTGCACGCGGTCGGCGAGCACCTGCGCGCCAGCTTCGAACGGGAGCTGACATGAAGGTCCACCACCTCAACTGCGGCACCATGCGCCCCCTGGGCGGGCGGCTGATCGACGGCCGCGGCGGGTTCCTGCACCGCGCCGAGCTGGTCTGCCACTGCCTGCTCGTCGACACCGGCTCCGAGCTGGTCCTGATCGAGACCGGGATGGGCTCACCCGCCGTCGACCGCGCGGACGAGTGGCTCGGCGCGAAGTTCGTGCGCATGGTCGGTGTGCGGACCTCGGTCGCGGAGACCGCGGCCGAACAGGTCCGCCGGCTGGGCTACCAGGTCGAAGACGTCCGGCACATCATCCTGACCCACCTCGACCTGGACCACGCCGGCGGACTGGTCGACTTCCCGCACGCCACCGTGCACGTCTACGCCGAGGAGCTGCGTGCGTTGCAGTCACCCCGCGACGAGAAGGAACGCTGGCGGTACAAGCAGGTCCACTTCGCGCACGGTCCACAGTGGAGCAGTTACCCGGACACCGGCGAGAAGTGGTTCGGCTTCGACGCGGTGCGCGAGCTGAAGGGCCTGCCGCCGGAGATCCTGCTCGTCCCGCTGGGCGGGCACACCCGCGGGCACGCCGGGGTCGCGGTGGACACCGGGCACGGGTGGCTCCTGCACGCCGGTGACGCGTTCTTCCACCACGGCCAGATCGACCCGGCCCGCCCGCACGCCACCCCGGGCCTCGCGTGGTTCGAGGCCCGGGTGGAGACCGTGCCGGGCGCGCGGCGGGAGAACCACCGGCGGCTGCGCGAACTGGTGCGCGACCACGGCGACGAGGTCACGGTGCTGTCGGCGCACGATCCGTATTTCCTGCGGCACGCATCGCGAGCCAGTTGACCACCCACAGCACGACACCGACGCCGAGCAGGATCGCCGCGATCGCGTAGTCCCGCGCCGGACGCCCGGACAGCGGGCTCACCAGGTACAGGCAGAACACCGCGGCCAGCGCCGGGATGATCGTGGGCGCCCGGAAGTGCGGGTGGTCCACCTTCTCCCGGCGCAGCACCAGCACCGCCACGTTGACGATGGCGAACACCACCAGCAGCAACAGCGCGGTGGTACCGCCCAGCACGCTGATGTCCACAGTGGACACCAGGATGATGGCGATGACGCTGGTGAACACGATCGACACCCACGGCGTGCGGCGCAGCGGGTGCACCGTGCCGAGCACCTTCGGGATGATCCGCTCGTTCGACATGCCGTAGAGCAGGCGGCTGGCCATCAGCATGTTGATCAGGGCCGAGTTGATGACCGCGAACAGGCCGATCGCGGAGAACACCTCGCGCGGGAAGCCGGGCGCACCGACGTCGAGCACCTTGAGCAGCGCGTTGCTCTTCGCCGCGGCCAGCTCGTCGGGCGGCACCAGCAGGGAAGAGGTCAGCGAGACCAGCACGTAGATGGTGGCCGCGACGACCATGCCCCACAGCATCGCCTTGGGGAAGATGCGCACCGGGTCGCGGCACTCCTCGGCCATGTTGACCGAGTCCTCGAACCCGACCATCGCGAAGAACGCCAGCGAGGTCGCCGAGGTGATGGCGACGAGCGCGGTCTGGTCGGCGGTGTCGAACTCGACCAGGCGGCCGGGGTCTCCGGCGCCGTTGAGCACCGCCCAGACGCCGACGCCGACGATGATCAGCAGGCCGGACAGCTCGATGCAGGTGAGCACGACGTTGGTCTTGACCGACTCGCTGACGCCGCGGAAGTTGATGGCGGCCAGGCCGACGATGAACAGCGGCGCGATCAGCCAGCCCGGGAGGTCGACGAACTCCTTGAGGTAGGTGTTGGCGAACGCGATCGCGGCCGAGGAGGCCGACGTGATGCCCGAGCACATGACCGCGAAGGCGACCATGAACGTCAGGAACGGGGTGCGGAACGCGCGGTTGGTGTACAGCGCGGCACCCGCCGCTCTCGGGTACTTGCCGACCAGTTCCAGGTAGCTGAACGCGGTCATGAACGCGACCACGAACGCCAGCAGGAACGGCAGCCACAGCGCGCCGCCGACGCGGCCGGCCACCTGCCCGGTCAGGGCGTAGACGCCGGTGCCGATGATGTCCCCGACCACGAAGAACAGCAGCAGCTTCGGACCGATGACCCGGTTGAGTGCGGGTTCCTGAGTAGTGCTCACCTCAGCCATGCCGGGAAAGTGTGCACCAATCCGATTTGCCCGGCCACGCTTTCGGGGGAATGCCCGCCGTTCGGATCAACGGGTGGCACGCGTGGCCGGCCGGGTCGCGGGTAACCGGGGGCGTGGACGGTTTCCTGGCGATCTACCTCAACGACCAGCTCGCGCTGGGCGTGGGCTGGCGCGAACTGGCCCGGCGGGCCGCGGGCAACAACCGCGGCACCGCGGTGGGCGAAGCACTCGACCGGGTGGCGACGGAGATCGCCGAGGACGTCGACACCTTCCGGTCGATCATGGACCACCTCGGGGTCCGCCAGAACCCGCTGAAGACGGCGGCGGTGTTCGGGGCGGAGCGGCTGGCCCGGTTCAAGCCGAACGGGCGGCTGCTGGGCTACTCGCCGTTGAGCCGCTTCCTGGAGCTGGAAGTGCTGACCATGGGGATCGACGGGAAGAAGCAGCTCTGGACGACGCTGCGCGACCTGGCCGGACTCGCCGACCAGGTGCCCGGGGTGGATTTCGACGCGCTGATCGAGCGGGCGGCGGGCCAGCGCGCGCTGCTGGAGCCGCACCGCGTCCAGGCCGGCCAGGAGGCGTTCAGCGGCGGGTGATCACGACGAACTCGTGACCGCCGCGGCGCGGTAGCGCCAGAACGCGGGCAGCAGCGCGACGGCGATCGCGATGAAGACGATCACCAGCACGCCGCCACCGCTCGCCGCGGCGGCCGTGCCCACCGCGGCCGCGGTCCAGCCGTGCGTGAGGTCCGCCAGCCGCGGCCCGCCCGCGACGACGACCGTGAACGCGCCCTGCATGCGGCCGCGCATCTCGTCGGTCGCGGCCATCACCAGGATCGCCTGGCGGTAGATCGCGCTGACCATGTCCGCCGCGCCGGCCAGGCACAGGAACACCACCGCCAGCCACAGCGAGTCGGACAACCCGAACCCGATCACCGCCCCGCCCCACGCGCAGATCGCGACCGTCACCGCCACGCCCTGCCGCCGAACCCGGCCGAGCCAGCCGGAGAACAACCCGATGACCACCGAGCCGATCGGGATCGCCGCGTACAGCCAGCCCAGGGCGAGCCCGCCGCCGGGCGGGTCGCCGAAGGTCCGCTCGGCCATCTCCGGGAACAGGGCGCGCGGCATGCCGGCGACCATCGCGATGATGTCCACGACGAACGACGCGAGCAGGACCTTCTGGGTGCCCATGTAGCGGAAGCCGTCGAGGACGTCCTTGAGGCCGGCGGCGCGGACGGTGCCGGACAGCGGTGGCAGCGGGGGCAGCCGCCAGACCGAGAAGAGCGCGATGACCAGGGCGATCGTGTCGATGAGGTAGAGCGTGGGCAGGCCGATCACCGGCATCAGGGCGCCGGCGGCCATCGGCCCGAACACCATGCCGAACGTGTTCACGGTGCCGGACAGCGCGGCCGCCGCCGGCAGCAGCTCCGGCTCGATCAGCCGGGCCACGATCGCGCTGCGGGTCGGCATGTTGATCGCGAAGAACGCCTGGTTGAACGCCAGGAGCACGAAGACCAGCCACACCGAGCCGACGTCGAAGTACGCCTGCGCCCACAGCAGGGCGGACACCACCGCGATGCCGGCGTTGCCGAAGATGAGCAGCTTGCGGCGGTCGACGGTGTCGGCGATCGCGCCGCCCCACAGTCCGAAGACGAGCAGCGGAACGAGCGCGACGATGCCGGTCAGGCCGACGTACCCGGACGAGCCGGTGAGGTCGAAGACCTGCTTCGGCACGGCGACCGTGGTGAGCTGACTGCCGATCGCGGTGATCGCGGTGCCGGTGAACAGGCGCCGGAAGGCGGGCGTGCGCAGCGGCCGCACGTCCACGACCACCGATTTTAGCAGTTTGCGCTTCTTGCCCCGTTGTGACCCGGCCTCGACACTCACAACCGGCCAGTTTAGCCGCGCTAACTAACGAAGCGCCGGTGATTTACCTCGCCAGCGCGTTCGGCGGCTCAGGGGGCGACGCGCTCGATGTGCCACCCGTCCTGGGT
The DNA here is from genome assembly GCF_014653945.1 of Amycolatopsis deserti. Lineage (GTDB taxonomy): Bacteria > Actinomycetota > Actinomycetes > Mycobacteriales > Pseudonocardiaceae > Amycolatopsis_E > Amycolatopsis_E deserti. The sequence continues at coordinate 232,428 of NZ_BNAU01000004.1, forward strand.
GCGCACGTACCGCAGCCGGTCGTGCAGCCGGTTCTGCTGTCCCTGCCAGAACTCGACGACCTCGGGCCGGATGCGCCACCCGCCCCAGTGCGGGGGCAGCGGCACCTCCTCGACGTCGCTGAAGCGGCGCTCGATCGACGACAGGGCGACGTCCAGGTCGCGACGGCTCGTCACGACCTTCGACTGCGGCGACGCCCAGGCCCCGAGCTGCGAGCCGCGCGGGCGCTGCTTCCAGTACTCGGCGGTCTCCTTGACGTTGACCTTCTCCACCTCGCCGCGCACGGTCACCTGCCGCTGCAGCGCGTACCAGGGGAAGGTCGCCGACGCGTACCGGGTCACGGTCAGGTCGTGGCTCTTGTTGGAGGTGTAGTTCGTGTAGAACACGACACCGCGCTCGTCGAGGCCCTTGCACAGCACGGTGCGGGAGGACGGACGGCCTTCGGCGTCGGCGGTGGCCAGCACCATCGCGTTCGGCTCGGCGACCCCAGCGGCGATGGCCTGGTTCAGCCAGTCCTGCAACTGCTCGGTCCAGCTGCCGGCCAGGTCGGCCTCGTCCAGCGCCTCACCGTCGTAGGCCACCCGCATGCCGGGAAGGCGTACCGCAACGTCGTCGATGTTTTCGACCTCTGGCATGTGCCAACCTCCGCGACCCGCTTACTCACCCGTAACAGCCCACGTTAGGGCCTGGGCAGCCGCTCCGAAAGCCGACGAACGGTGACTCCGGCCACGACCCAGCAGCTCCTCGGCGGTCACGGTGTCCGGGGCGAGCGCGGTGATCAGGAACCCGGCGACCGGCAGCGGGGTCACCGCCCACCAGTCGCCGCTCGACGGCTCCGCCACTTCGTCGCCGATCAGCAGCTCCGTGGCGAGCACGCGGTGCCCGGCCAGGACCGCCGCGCTGGCGTCGAGGGCCGGGTCGCCGACGGTGAGGGTCTGGTCCAGCACCGGCCTGCCGCCGGAGGTGACGCGCTGCGACGTGGTGAGACGTCCGGGTGCTTCACCCGCGCGGCCGAGGACCAGCACCTCCCGCGTGCGGAACCGTGCGGTCCCGTCGAGGATCGCGACCAGCTCCGCGGTGTGCCGGGCCCGCGCGGTGACCACCGTCGGCTCCGGCCGGTACTCCAGCGAACCGCCGGGGCCGACCTCGACGCGCACCGACGACGTGCTGGCCGCGCCGGCCGGCCCGGGCAGCGCGAGCGTCGCGGCGACCCCGGACAGGCGCAGGTCCGCGCCCGGACCGACGACGATCTCCAGCGCCAGCTCGTCGCCGCCGAGCGGGGAGGTCGCCGAGTTCACCAGGTGGACCTGTGCCGCCGGGCCGGACCCGCGCCGCGGCACCAGGGTCAGCGGCGCCATCGACGTCAGCTCCCGCAGCACCGTCCGCCCGCCGGCGACCTCGGCGACGAGCCGCGCGTGCGCCTTCACCCGGCCAGCTGCTCGCGCACCCACGCCGCCACGTCGGGCGCGTCCGGCGTGCGCACCAGCGACTGCGTGATCACCGGCAGGTCGCCGCGCATGCGGTGCGCGTCGGAGGTCATCACGTCCATGTCGGCGTTCACCAGGTGCGCGATGTCGATCTTGTTGATGACGAGCAGGTCAGCGGTCGTGACACCCGGCCCGCCCTTGCGCGGCACCTTGTCCCCGCCCGCCACGTCGACCACGAAGATCTGGCTGTCCGCCAGGCCCCGGCTGAACACCGCGGTCAGGTTGTCCCCGCCGCTTTCGATGATCACCAGCTCCAGGCCGGGGAACCGGTCTTCGAGCCGTTCCACCGCGTCGAGGTTGGCGGTGATGTCGTCGCGGATCGCGGTGTGCGGGCAGGCGCCGGTCTGCACGGCCTCGATCCGATCCGGGTCGAGCACGCCGGCCTTGCGCAGGAAGTCGGCGTCCTCGGTGGTGTAGATGTCGTTGGTCACCACGGCGAGGTCGATCTCGTCGCCGAGCGCCCGGCACAGCGCTGCGGTCAGCGCGGTCTTGCCGCTGCCGACCGGACCGCCGATGCCGATGCGGAACGCGCGGCCGCGCGCGGGCGGCGGCTCGTACCGATCGGGTTCGGTGGCGGTGGGGTCGAAGTTGACCGGGTGCACGTGGCCGTGCCCGTGTCCGTGTTCAGCTGGCAAAGAGACGCACCTCTTCCTCGTGGTGGCGCACGTGTGCTTCGGCGAGCAGGTCCAGCGCGGGTGATCCGGGCGACGGCAGCCGGGCCGGGTCGGTCCCGGAGTAGCCCGCCGCCTGCTCGGCGACCGCCTCCAGGTCCGGCCCCAGCGCGGCCACCATCGCGTTGACGGTGAACGGGTCGAAGCCCAGCAACCGGACCGCCGCACTGGCCGGACCGCTAACCGCGAGGTAGCCGACGGCCAGGGCGGCATCCCGTGGCGTGCCGCCGGACACGCCGGTGAGCGCGCCGGTGATGATCGGGTGGTGCGGGCGCGGGGTGGCGGCCAGCAGCTCGTCGATCACCGGCGACGGCCAGGCGATCCGGCCGGCTCGCGCCGTGCCACGGCCCTGGGCGCGCGATGCCGCACGCTGGGCCGGCGAAGGCGTGCGGGCGTCGAGCTCCTCGTCCAGCCGCGTCCACTGTCCACTCCCGACGGAGGCGGACGCGAAGACGGCGGCGAGGTATCCGGCCGTCCACAAGCGACCGCGCAGGAACCCGGGCAGGTCGGCGGTGGTGCGGATCAGCCCGCGGGCGACGGCCTCCTCCAGCCCGCCGGAGTGCACGTGCCCGCCGCCCGGGAACCGGGAGTCGGCGAGCAGGATCGCGGAGATGCCCATCAGAACAGGAAGTACCGCTGGGCCATGGGCAGTTCGGCGACCGGCTGCGGTTCGATCAGCTCCCCGTCGACGTGCACCGCGAAGCTGTCCGCGTCGACCTGGATGTCCGGCAGCGCGTCGTTGAGCACCATGTCGGCCTTGGTCACGCGGCGCACGTTGCGAACCGGCACCAACCGCCGGGTCACCGGCAGATCGGTCTCGAGCGCTTCGGGCGCGACGAAGTAGAGGCTGCTCGCCGCGGCCACGGACGGCGCGGCGCCGAACATGGGCCGCGCGAGCACCGGCTGCGGGGTCGGGATGGAGGCGTTCGCATCCCCCATCGCGGCCCACGCCACGAAGCCGCCTTTGAGGACCACGTGCGGTTTGACGCCGAAGAACTTGGGCTCCCACAGCACCAGATCGGCCAGCTTGCCGACCTCGACCGAGCCGATCTCGCCGTCCATGCCGTGCGCGATGGCCGGGTTGATCGTGTACTTGGCGACATAGCGACGGGCCCGCAGGTTGTCCGCCGCGCCGTCGCCGGGCAGGGCGCCCCGGCGGCGTTTCATGACGTGCGCGGTCTGCCAGGTCCGGATGATCACCTCACCGATCCGGCCCATCGCCTGCGAGTCCGAGCTCATCATCGAGATCGCGCCGAGGTCGTGCAGCACGTCCTCGGCGGCGATGGTGCTCGGGCGGATGCGGCTTTCGGCGAAGGCCAGGTCCTCGGGCACCGACGGGTTCAGGTGGTGGCACACCATGAGCATGTCGAGGTGCTCGTCGAGGGTGTTGACGGTGTGCGGGCGGGTCGGGTTGGTCGACGAAGGCAGGAAGTTCGGCAGCCCGGCGACCTTGATGATGTCCGGCGCGTGGCCGCCACCGGCGCCCTCGGTGTGGTAGGCGTTGATCGAGCGGCCGCCCACCGCGTCCACTGTGGACTCCAGGAACCCGGCCTCGTTGAGCGTGTCGGTGTGGATCGCCACCTGCACCCCGGATTCGTCCGCCACCGACAGGCACGCGTCGATCGCGGCCGGGGTGGTGCCCCAGTCCTCGTGCAGCTTGAACCCGCCCGCGCCGGCCGCCAGCTGTTCCCGCAGCGCCTCGGGCCGGACCGTGTTTCCCTTGCCCAGCAACAGCACGTTGACCGGCTGGCCGTCCATCGCCCGCAGCATCCGGGCCAGGTTCCACGGGCCGGGCGTGACGGTGGTGGCCTTGGTGCCCTCCGACGGGCCGGTGCCGCCGCCGACGAGCGTGGTCAGACCGGAGGCCAGCGCGGTGTCGACGAGCTGGGGGCAGATGAAGTGCACGTGGCAGTCGACGCCACCCGCGGTGAGGATCTTGCCGTTGCCGGACAGGATCTCCGTGGCCGGGCCGATCACCAGGTTCGGGTCGACGCCGTCCATGGTGTCCGGGTTGCCCGCCTTGCCGATGCCGACGATCCGGCCATCGCGCACGCCGACGTCGGCCTTGACCACGCCCCAGTGGTCGAGCACGACCGCCCCGGTGATGACGAGGTCCGGCGCACCCTCGGCGCGGGTCGCCATGCCCTGGCCCATCGACTCGCGGATCACCTTGCCGCCGCCGAAGAGCACCTCGTCGCCGGAGCCGGCGCCCATGCTGCGGTCCTCGGTGACCTCGATGAGCAGGTCGGTGTCAGCCAGCCGGACCCGGTCGCCGACGGTGGGCCCGAACAGCTCGGCGTAGCGCTCGCGGTCGATGCTGCTCACTCGCCGTCCTTCCGCAGGCCGGGGACCACCCGGCGGCCGGCCAGCGGCACCAGGCCGACCTCGCGCTCGACGCCGGGTTCGAAGCGGACGGAGGTGCCGGCGGGGATGTCCAGGCGGTGACCGCGGGCCGCCTGGCGGTCGAATTGGAGGGCGGGGTTCGTCACCGCGAAGTGGTAGTGCGAGCCGACCTGGACCGGGCGGTCCCCGGTGTTGCTCACGCGCAGTCGCACGCGCGGGCGGCCCGGATTCAGCTCGACGGGTGATCCGGCCGGGATGATCTCTCCTGGACGCACGCGCGCTCCTCAGACGATCGGGTCGTGCACGGTGACGAGCTTCGTGCCGTCCGGGAAGGTGGCCTCGACCTGGACGGAGTCGACCATCTCGGGCACCCCGTCGAGCACCTGGTCGCGGGACAGCACGGACCGGCCGCTGGACATCAGCTCGGCGACGGTGCGGCCGTCGCGGGCGCCCTCCAGCACGTGGTCGGTGATGAGGGCGACGGCCTCCGGGTAGTTCAGGCGGACGCCGCGCTCGAGCCGGCGCCGGGCCACGTCGGCGGCGACGTGGACGAGCAGCTTGTCGCGCTCCTGGGGGCTCAAGTGCATGGGCTCAGGTCTATCACCGCACCGAGGGCGACACGCGCGGAAGAAACACAGGATTTACGTGCGAACGACCCGTCCGGCTGAATCGTTCTCGTAATCGTGACCGAAACCACCGCTTTCTTCGATTGCTACTCCGCCGTTCGAGGGGCATGGTGTGGTCACCGTGCGACGAGGCGCCCCGAGCGCGTCACGCGCGCGTAACAGCTTCCTGTCGGGGAAATGCGCAGCGAAAGGTTTCCACCAGTGACTACCTCAGCGCCCGTTGCGAACAACACTGAACCGGACGACGGGTTCAAGCCCGGGCTGGAAGGCGTGGTCGCCTTCCGCACCCAGATCGCCGAGCCGGACCGCGACGGCGGCGCGCTGCGCTACCGCGGCGTGGACATCGAGGACCTGGCGGGCAAGGTCAGCTTCGGCGACGTGTGGGGCCTGCTGGTCGACGGCCGGTTCGGCGACGGCCTGCCGCCCGCCGAGCCGTTCCCGATCCCCGTGCACACCGGCGACGTCCGGGTGGACGCGCAGGCCGCGCTCGCGATGGTCGCGCCGATCTGGGGGTTCCGCCCGCTGCTGGACATCAGCGACGAGGAGGCGCGGGACAACCTGGCCCGCGCGTCGGTGATGGCGCTGTCGTACGTGGCGCAGTCCGCGCGCGGGGTCGGGGTGCCTGCCGTGCCGCAGTCCCGGGTCGACCAGGGGCAGACGATCACCGAGCGGTTCATGATCCGCTGGCGCGGCGAGCCGGACCCGGCGCACGTCAAGGCCGTGGACGCGTACTGGGTTTCGGCGGCGGAGCACGGGCTGAACGCGTCGACGTTCACCGCGCGGGTGATCGCCTCGACCGGTGCGGATGTGGCGGCGTCGCTGTCGGGCGCGATCGGCGCGATGTCCGGGCCGCTGCACGGCGGGGCGCCCGCGCGGGTGCTGCCGATGATCGAGGCGGTCGAGAAGGAGGGCGACGCGCGGAAGGTCGTCAAGGGGATCCTGGACCGCAAGGAGCGGTTGATGGGCTTCGGGCACCGGGTGTACCGGGCCGAGGACCCGCGGGCCCGCGTGCTGCGGCGGACGTGCCGGGAGCTGGGCGCCGAGCGGTACGAGGTGGCTGCGGCGTTGGAGCAGGCCGCGCTGGCGGAGCTGCGGGAGCGCCGGCCGGACCGCGCGATCGAGACGAACGTGGAGTTCTGGGCGGCGGTGATCCTGGACTTCGCGCAGGTCCCGACGCGCATGATGCCGGCGATGTTCACGTCGGCGCGCACCGCGGGCTGGGCGGCGCACATCCTGGAGCAGAAGCAGACCGGCCGGCTGGTCCGCCCCTCGGCGAGCTACGTCGGGCCGGGCCCGCGAGCGCCCGAGGAGGTCGAGGGCTGGTCGGCGGTCAAGCCGCTGTAGGTGGTTTTTGCTTGGCAGGCCCCGGAACCGGTGCTGGTTCCGGGGCTTTGTCGTCATCCGGCGGCGCACTCCTCGACCGACTGGCCGGTGCGGGCGCAGTACTCGGCGTAGGTTTCACCATTGGCGTCCCGCTGACCGGCGCGCTGCTCGCTCTCCGTGTTGCAGCGCTGGTGAGCCGTGCGCCCGCCAGCAAGATCGCGGCGGCCGCTGGACGACCAGCGTCGCCGAGGTGATCGTCCTCCTCGCCTTCGCCGTCCGCGCCGCCGTCCTGCCGGACTGGGCACACCGCCTGCGCCACGGCTACGGCTTCCTGCGCGAGCAGACCACCGACTTCCTCGGCCAGGCCCAGCGCCAGGGCCACATCCGCGACGACCTGGACGCGGAACGGCTGGCCGACATCGTCATGGCCCTCACCGACGGCTTCGCCCAGCACCTGCTCCAGGCCGAGCCCGGCTCGGAGTTGCGCCGCCGCCTGCTCGGCTCCCTCGAGCTCGCCCTCACTGAGCTGCTCACGCCGCGCGCGGCAGAATGACGACATGCTGCCCAGCACCGAGTTCGCCCTGCTCCGCCGCCTGTCACTGGAACAGGCGAACGGCCGCGCGCCGTCGATGGTCGCCGCGGTCGTCCGCGACGGCGAGGTCGCCTGGTGGGGCGCGCGGGGCACCGTCGAGGGCGCCGCGCCGGACGACGACACCCAGTACCGCCTCGGCTCGATCACCAAGTCGCTCGTCGCCGCGCTCGTCATGCGCCTGCGCGACGAGGGCCGCCTCGACCTCAACGACCCGCTGGACAAGCACGTCCCGGGCACGAGCTTCGGCGCCTCGACGGTCGGCCAGCTGCTCTCGCACACCGGCGGCCTGACCGCGGAATCCCCGGGCTCCTGGTGGGAGCGCACCGAGGGCGGCGACTGGGCCTCGCTGCAGGCGAGCCTCGCGCGGGACGCGCTCAAGAACCGCCCGGGCAGCCGGTTCCACTACTCCAACGTCGGCTACGGCGTGCTCGGCGAGCTGGTCGCCCGCCACCGCGGCACGGACTGGCTGACCGCGCTGAACCGCGAGGTCCTCGAACCGCTGGGCATGTCGCGCACGACTCCGCACCCGCGGGGCAAGCACGCGCGCGGCTGGGCCGTGCACCCGTTCGCCGACCTGCTGCTGCCGGAGCCCAGCCCGGACGCCGGCGCGATGGCCCCGGCCGGCCAGCTGTGGTCGACGGTCCGCGACCTGGCGCGCTGGACCTCGTTCGTCGGCGGCGACACCGCGGACGTGCTCAGCCCCGACACCATCGCCGAGATGCGCGCGGTCGCCACGGTCGACGACGCCGACACCTGGACCTCCGGTTACGGCCTGGGCCTGCAGGTCCTGCGCTACCAGGGCAAGCGGCTGGCCGGGCACACCGGGTCGATGCCCGGGTTCCTCGCCTGCTCGCTGGTCGACGAGTCCACCGGCACCGGCGCGCTGACCTTCGCCAACACCACCTCCGGGCCGGCCATCCTGGGCCTGGTGGTGGACCTGATCGCGATCGCCGACGAGCAGGAGCCGAACCTGCCCGCCGAGTGGCAGCCCGCCGAGGTCGACCGCGGCCTGCTGCCCCTCACCGGACTGTGGCACTGGGGCCCGACGCCGTACCACCTGCGGCTGATCCCGGGCGGCCTGCTCAGCCTCGCCCCGGTCAGCGGCATGGGCCGGGCGTCCCGCTTCCGGCCGGTCGCCGAGGACGAGTGGCTCGGCCTGGACGGCTACTACGCCGGCGAGACCCTGCGCGTCGGCCGGGACGCCGACGGCACGCCGCGGCACCTGGATCTGGCCACGTTCATCTTCACGCGCACCCCCTACGACCCGGCCGCGCCGGTCCCCGGCGGCGTGGATCCGGAGGGCTGGCGTACCGCATAGTGGGACCGACACCGCCGTTACGCGGCGGAAACGCGACCTGCGAGACTGGGCGCATGACCGATGAGCTGACCATTCCGGCAGAACTGAAGCCCTCCGACGGGCGCTTCGGCTGCGGACCGTCCAAGGTCCGGGCGGAGCAGCTGGCGAACCTCGCTTCCGAGGGCGCCGCCTACATGGGCACCTCCCACCGGCAGAAGCCGGTGAAGTCCCTCGTCGGACGGGTGCGCTCCGGTCTGTCCCAGCTCTTCTCGCTGCCCGAGGGCTACGAGGTCGTGCTCGGCAACGGCGGCACCACGGCGTTCTGGGACGCCGCCGCGTTCGGCCTGGTGAACGAGCGGGCCCAGCACTTCACCTACGGCGAGTTCTCCTCGAAGTTCGCCAAGGTGACCTCGGACGCGCCGTTCCTGGGCGACTCGATCGTCGTCAAGGCCGAGCCGGGCAGCGCCCCGGAGATCGCCTACGAGCAGGGCGCGGACCTGGTCGGCTGGGCGCACAACGAGACCTCGACCGGTGTCGCCGTGCCGGTGCGCCGCCCGGCCGGCAGCGAGGGCGCGCTGGTCGCGATCGACGCCACCTCGGGCGCCGGCGGCCTACCGGTCAAGGCCGAGGACTTCGACGTCTACTACTTCGCGCCGCAGAAGTGCTTCGCCTCCGACGGCGGCCTGTGGCTGGCCCTGATGTCGCCGGCGGCGATCGAGCGCGTCGAGAAGATCGGCTCCAGCGGCCGGTGGATCCCCGAGTTCCTGTCGCTGACCACGGCGCTGGACAACTCGCGCAAGGACCAGACGTACAACACCCCGGCGGTGGCGACGCTGTTCCTGCTGGCCGACCAGATCGAGTGGATGCTGTCGAACGGCGGCCTCGACTGGGCGGTCTCGCGCACGAAGGACTCCTCGACGCGGCTGTACGAGTGGGCCGAGGAGACCAGCTACACGGTTCCGTTCGTGAAGGACCCGTCGCTGCGCTCGCAGGTCGTGGGCACCATCGACTTCGTCGACGAGGTCGACGCGGCGCAGGTCGCGAAGGTGCTCCGGGCCAACGGCATCGTCGACGTCGAGCCGTACCGCAAGCTGGGCCGCAACCAGCTACGCGTCGGCATGTTCCCCGCGATCGAGCCGGGCGACATCACGGCGCTGACCAGCTGCATCGAGTGGGTCGTCGAGCGGATGGGCGACTAGTCCGAGCGCGAGGAGCAGCAGGACGCCGACGAGGACGTAGCTCTCGGCGAGCGGCCAGACGCTCCGGTGGTCCCACAGCGGGCTGACGACGAACACGACTGTCGCGAGGGCGGCGGTTCCGAGCACGAGTGGCCGGAGCCGCCGCCCTCGCCACGTCAGGACCCCGATCACCGGCGCCGCCCACACCCAGTGGTGGGTCCACGACACCGGCGAGACCAGCAACGCGCCGACCGCGCACGCGAGCAGCGCGACCACCGCGTCGGCGCGGCGCATGACCAGCACGGTGACGACGACCGTGACGGCCACCGCGAGCAGCCACGCCCAGGTCGGCGCGCCGAGCCGGGCGAGCAGGCCGTGCAGGGACTGGTTGCCGATGTAGCCCGGGTCGCCGACCCGTTCGCCCTGGAAGACGAGCTCGGTCCAGTAGGTGACCGAGGCCCGCGGCGCGATCGCCCAGGCGAGCAAGGCACAACCGGCGAACGTGCCGATCGCCCGTGCCGCGGCGCGGAAATCCTTGCGCAGCAGGAAGAACAGCACGAACGCGGCCGGGGTCAGCTTGACCGCGGCGGCGAGCCCGACCAGGAAGCCGCGGCGGCGGACCGGGGCCAGCGCGTCGACCGCGACGAGCAACACCAGCAGCAGGTTGATCTGGCCGAACCCGAGCGTGGCGCGCACCGGTTCGCTGAACAACGCGACGGCCTGCACGACCAGCGCGAGGCCGCCGAACACGCGCAGCCGCCGGTCGTAGCGCCGGAAGCACAGCGCGACGACCGCGCCGAGCGCGACCACGGACACGATGGTGATCCCGACGAGCGCGACGTCCGCCGGAATCACCAGCAGCGGCGCGAAAACGAACGCGGCGAACGGCGGATAGGTGAACGGCAGCAGCGTGCCGTTGCGCGTGGGCGGCAATACGCCGTACGGGTCACCGCGGTCGAAGAACGCCTGCGCGCCGAGCCGGTAGACGTCCAGATCCAGCCCGTCCAACCGTTTCCAGGCCAGCAGAATCCCGACCAGCACGACCTCGATCGCCACGCCCGTGGCCAGAACCCTCCGCCCCATCGCGCAATCCTCGCGGATCCTGATCACCGCGGTGCCGCCCGGGTGGCCGAACGGGTGGACTTGCTGCAAGATCAACCAAAAAGTGTCGGCGCGCCTGCCCCGTCAAGCGGACGCGCCGACCTACCGTGAACACCCGAAGGTGAAGTCAGGAGGAGGCAGCGGATGCGGACGCTGAGGGTGGTCGGGCTGCACGAGGACGGTAAGTCCATCGTGTGCGAAGACCCGGCGCGGCGCGAGCGTTTCCTCCTGCCCGCCGATGAGAAGCTGCGCGCGGCCGTCCGGGGCGATGTTCCGAGGCTCGGGCAGATCGAAATCGAGACGGAGAGCCAGATGCGACCACGCGAGATCCAGGCCCGGATCCGGGCCGGCGAGTCGGTGCAGCAGGTCGCGGACACCGCCGGGGTGGCGGTGGAGCGGGTGGAGCGGTTCGCGTACCCGGTGCTGCTGGAGCGGTCCCGGACCGCCGAGCTGGCGCAGTCGGCGCACCCGGTCCGCGAGGACGGGCCGGACGTGCGCACGCTCGGCGAGATCGTGGCCTACGCGTTCGGCGTGCGGGGCCAGGACTACTCGCAGGCCACGTGGGACGCCTGGCGCGGCGACGACGGCCGGTGGATCGTGGCGCTCCGGTGGACCGCGGGGCGCTCGGACAACGCCGCGCACTGGCAGTTCTCGGCCGGGGCGCACGGCGGAACGGTCACGGCGCTGGACGAGCACGCCGAGGACCTGCTGGACCCGCACCGCACGCCGCGGACGCTGCGCGCGGTGGAGGCGGAGGTGGAGCCGGAGCCGGTCGCGGAGGAGCCGGCGCAGCCCACGCTGGACATCGACGCCCAACCGGACCCGAGCGCCGCCAAGCCGAAGCCGAAGAAGAAGTCCCACCCGGCCGTGCCGGCCTGGGAAGACGTGCTGCTGGGAGTCCGCAGCCAACGCGGCTGAGCGGCGCCCTGAACACAGGTAGCTGGGTGGTCATCCCGTCGCCTGACACCGCACCGGAAGGCGACGGGATGACCACCAAGCTTTGGGCAGGCGAAGAACTCACCGCGGCACCGGCCCCACATCCGACCGCCGCCCCGGCGCCAGCGCAGCGTGCCGCTGCCCCGGCCCCTCCCCGGAGCGCGACGCCAGCCAATCCGCCACCAGCCCGGTCCCCGCGGCGTAAACGCCCTTGTGCGCCAGGTCGATCACCAGCTCGCGGCGCGGCCAGGTCCACGGCGGGGCCCCCACGCCGGTCGCGTTTTCCAGCGTCTGGTCGTTCGTCAGTCGCACCACCCAGAACATCGCCGACGCCCACGGGCCCCGCAGCCCGGCCGTCGCCATCACGCCGCGCAGCGCGCCGAGCAGCACGCCCTGCCCGAAGTGCATCGCCAGGTTCACCGACCGCCGCGGCCGGTCCGGCGGGCCCACCAGCCGCGACAGGGTCCGCCCCGGCACGTACGAGTCCGGCCGCCCGGTGAACCGCTGCTCGGCCTTCTCCACCGCCGTCATCGCCAGCACGCCCGCCAGCCCGGCGACCGCACCCTGCGCTACCGCTCGCGCCCACATGCGGGCACGGCTACCCGCACCACCCGAATCGAATCACCGCACAGGCGATCAGCACGGGCGGGATCGTCGACCGCCGCCGTGGCTCGCCGCACCAGGCACCGCTGGTCAGTCCTCCAGCTGGGCGGCCAGTGACTTCGGCGCCACGGTCCGGTAGGCCTCCCGCACCACGGCCCGCACCTCGGTCCAGTCCACCGGCACGTCGAGGTACACCCCGAGCCACCCGCGGTGCCCGACGTAGGGCGGCCGGAAGAACCGGTCCGGCTCGGCCGCCACCATCTCCTCCTGCGCACCCGGCGGCGCGGCGCACCAGAACGCCACCCGGTCGTCGTGGTGGTGGTCGGCGTACATCACGAAACTCTTCCGGCCCCGGACGAACCACGTCGGCTCCCCGTGGCTGAGCCGCTCCTCCACCTCCGGCAGCGCCAGGCAGATCTCACGCAGCGGCGAGAGCGGGTCCATCAGAACACGACGGCCAGCACGCCGAACCAGGACAACACGATCCCGGCCGCCGCGCCCAGCGCGACCCACCGGATGATCGGCAGCTTCCGCGCCAGCCACAGCGACGGGGCGATCCCGGCGGTGACCACGACGGCCGCGAGCAGCACCAGCCACCCGGCGGTCTCCGCGGCCAGCGCGATCGCGAGCGCCATCATCGCGACGATCACCACCGCCGCCACGAACGCGGCGACCACCAGCCCGGTCGCCCACGGCGTCGGCTCGTCACCCACCCCGGCGAACAGCCGCCGGGGCGGCTCGGTCCGCGGCGGCGGCGGCACGACAATCTGCTCACCCGTCACCGGGTCGACGTAGTGCACCGGCGTGCCCATCACCCCGGCCACCCGCGACGCCAGCTGCTGCCCGCGCCGGGACACCACGGCCGCGGCCTCGGTCGGGTCGCTCGACGACCGCCGCAGCGCGGCCGCGACCTGCGCCCACTCGTGCAGCGCGTCGGCCAGGTCGACACCAAGCGCGAGGCTGTGGGGGTCGATTTCGCGCGTGTACACGTCGCCGTGCCCCTTGAGCACGGCGCGGTCGCCGCGGACCCGCAATTCCACGCATGCACCTTTCCGGCCGTCACGCCAGGACGTCGTCAATTTACCGCCGCGGCGAGCTCGTAGAAGGCCACCGCCGCGGCCGTGGCCACATTGAGCGAGTCGACGCCCTCGCTCATCGGGATCCGCACCGCGACATCGGCACTCGCCAGCGCCTCCGCGGTCAGCCCGGGCCCCTCCGACCCGAGCAGCAGAGCCGTGCGGCCGCCACCCGCAGCCACCTCGCGCAGCGTCCGCGAATCCGCCCGCGGCGTCAGCGCCGCCACCCGGAACCCGGCCGCCCGCACCCGCTCCAGCCCGGACGGCCACGGCGTCAGCGCGGCGAACGGCACCCGCAGCACGTTGCCCATCGACACCCGCACGCTCCGCCGGTACAGCGGGTCCGCGCAGCCGGCGCCGAGCAGCACCCCGTCCACCCCGAGCGCGGCCGCGTTGCGGAACAGCGCGCCGATGTTCTCGTGGTCGCCGACACCCTCCAGGATCGCGATCACCCGCGCCCGCGCGAGGATCTCGTCGGCGTCCGGCTGCGGCGCGCGGTCGGCCACCGCCAGCACGCCGCGGTTGAGGTGGAACCCGACGACCTTCGCCATCACCTCGGCCGAAGTGACGTACGCCGGCACCGGCACGTCCGCCAGATCGGGCGCGAGCTCGGCGATCCGCCGCTCGACCCCCAGCAGCGCCCGCGGCGGGTAGGCTGACGCGAGCAGGCGCCGGACCACCACGGTTCCCTCGGCGATCACCAGGCCGCGCCCGCCGGGCCGGTCCGGTCGCCGGTCGGCCGTGGAGAGGTCCCGGAAGTCGTCGAGCCTGGGATCACCCTCGTCTTCGGTTCGCACGATGAGCGCCACGGCATGAAGTCTGCGGCTTCGGGGTAGATCCTCCGTCGTCGGGGTGGGTGCTCCGAACGAGCTGAGTACCCCTGGGCCGAACGGAGCAGTGTGACGCGGAGTGCAGCACGTCACCGCGAGGCCAACCGTTTTGGCCGATGACCGGCGGCGATCGTTGTGCGACCGTTGGCGGCCGGAACACCACAGAAGCAGGGATGGCATGGGCAAGGACGTGTCGGCGGACAGCTTCAGCCCCCGGGACCGGGCGCGGTACCGGCACAAGCTCCAGCGGTGCCTGGACACGCTGGCCCGGATGCTCGCCGACGACGGCTTCTCGTTCCCGCGAAGACACATCGGACTCGAGGTCGAACTGAACCTCGTGGACGATCGGCTGCGGCCGTCCATGTCCAACAGCGCGGTACTGGAGGCGTTGGACAGCGAGTCCTTCACCACCGAGCTGTCGCAGCACAACATCGAGCTGAACGTGCCGCCGCGCCCGCTCGCCGGCAAGTCCGCGATCGAGCTGGAGCACGACCTGATCGGCTACCTGGGCGAGGCCGACCGGAACGCGACCGCGGCCGGCGCGCGGCTGGCCGTCATCGGCATCCTGCCGACGCTCACCCAGGACCACTTCGACCAGAAGTGGATCACCAACAACACCCGCTACACCCTGCTCAACGACCAGATCTTCGCCGCCCGCGGGGAGAACATGACGCTGTCCATGGACGGCGCCCCGCTGGGCGGGCACAACCCGGAGCGGTTGCGCACCTACTCCGAGTCGATCCTGCCCGAGGCCGCGTGCACGTCCGTGCAGCTGCACGTCCAGGTCGCGCCGGAGGAGTTCGCCACGCACTGGAACGCCGCGCAGTGCCTGGCGGGCGTGCAGGTGGCGGTCGGCGCGAACTCGCCGTTCCTGCTCGGCAAGGCGCTGTGGCACGAAACCCGCATCCCGCTGTTCCTGCAGGCCACCGACACCCGGCCGGAGGAGCTGCGCAACCAGGGCGTGCGGCCGCGGGTGTGGTTCGGCGAGCGGTGGATCACCTCGATCTTCGACCTGTTCGAGGAGAACGTCCGCTACTTCCCGGGCCTGCTGCCGGAGACCGACAGCGAGGACCCGCTGGACGCGCTCGAGGCCGGGCAGGCGCCGAAGCTCACCGAGCTGATGCTGCACAACGGGACCGTGTGGCGCTGGAACCGCCCGGTGTACGACGTGGTGGACGGCAAACCGCACCTGCGCGTGGAGAACCGCGTCCTGCCGGCCGGGCCGACGGTGCTCGACATGATGGCGAACGCGGCGTTCTTCTACGGCGCGCAACGGGCCCTGGCCGAGGCCGAGCGTCCGGTGTGGACACAGATGTCGTTCCAGGCGGCCGAGGAGAACCTCTACGCCGGCGCGCGCAACGGGTTCGACGCCCAGCTCTACTGGCCGGGCCAGGGCTGGGTGCCGCCGGACGAACTGGTGCTGCGCGTGCTGCTGCCGCTCGCGGTCGAGGGGCTGCGCAGCGCCGACGTGTCCGAGGCGGCCATCGACCGCTACCTCGGCGTCATCGAGCAGCGCTGCCTGACCCGCCGCAACGGAGCGTGGTGGCAGCGGGCGACGGTCACCGAGGCGGAGGACCGCGGCGCCGACCGGGACACCGCGCTGAGCGCGATGCTGGGCCGCTACCTCGAGCTGAGCCGCGGCGGCGAGGCCGTGCACACCTGGCCGGTGGACACTGCGTGATCATGGCGGCTCTGTTCGGGTCAATCCGGCCTTGTTAGGGTAGCCTAAGTGACGGATCTCGCTTACAGTGCCACTCATGGCGGCTCCCCTCGCGGTTGACTCGGACCTGACCCAGACCCCGTTCTCGACCACCCTGAGGGAGTCGACACGACGCGCCCACGACCGGGCGCACCACTCCCGGTACATGCGCGAGCTGTTCAACGGCGACCTGGACCTGAGCGAGTACGCGCGGCTGGCGGCCCAGTACTGGTTCATCTACCAGGCGATCGAGGAGGCCGCGGACGCCATGCGCCGCGACCCGGTCGGCGGCCGGTTCGTGTTCGACGAGCTGCGCCGCGTGCCCGCGCTGGCGGTCGACCTGGAGTTCCTCTACGGCGAGCGCTGGCGGGAGCGAGTCACGCCGGTCCCGGCGACCGAGGACTACGTGCGGCGCATCCGCTCGGTGGCCTTCGACTGGGCCGGCGGCTACGTCGCCCACCACTACACCCGCTACCTCGGCGACCTCGCCGGCGGACAGGCGGTGCGCAAGCTGCTGGCGAAGGCCCACGGCGTCGAGGGGCCGGGCGCGCTGTTCTACCACTTCGACGACATCGACAACGTCCCCGCGTTCCGGAAGCGGTACAAGGCGCTGCTCGACGGCACCCCGTGGACCGGGGCCGAGCGCGAGCGCATCGTCACCGAGACGCTGGTGGCGTTCGAGTTCAACATCGCGGTGCTCGACGACCTGGCCCAGTGATCATCGGCACACCCCGTTGACCTCCATCTAGCTGGAGATTGCAGGGTTGGGGCATGACCGGTTCCCGCAGTGCGGACAGCGGCTCCCCAGTTAGCTTCCCGCGCGCGCGAGGACTAGGTTTTGATACCGCAAGGGACTCTGCGTCAGACAAGAAGGAGGGCTGATGGCCCGCTACGAGCTTCCTGACCTCGACTACGACTACGGCGCGCTCGCCCCGCACATCTCGGGTCAGATCAACGAGCTGCACCACAGCAAGCACCACGCGACCTACGTCAAGGGCGCCAACGACACCCTGGACAAGCTCGCCGAGGCTCGGGACAAGGGCGACTTCGGCTCGATCGTCGGCCTGGAGACCACGCTGGCGTTCAACCTGGCCGGGCACGCCAACCACGTGGTGTGGTGGAAGATCCTGTCCCCCGAAGGCGGCGACAAGCCGACCGGCGAGCTGGCCTCGGCGATCGACGAGGCGTTCGGCTCCTGGGACAAGTTCCAGGCGCAGTTCACCGCGGTCGCCACGACCATCCAGGGCAACGGCTGGGCCGCCCTGTCGTGGGACCCGGTGGGCAAGACGCTGATCACGCAGCAGCTGCGCGACCACCACAACAACCTCATCCTGCCGACCGTGCCGATCCTGCTGGTCGACGTGTGGGAGCACGCCTTCTACCTCGACTACAAGAACGTCAAGGCGGACTACGTCAAGGCGCTGTGGAACGTCTACAACTGGGGCGAGATCAGCAAGCGCTTCGACAACGCCGTCTCCGGCGGCAACGGCCTGCTCCTCTGAGCTAGCCCGATCGAGGGGTCCTTCCGCGCACCCGCGCGGACAGGGCCCTTCTTTTTTTCCGCTTGACCTCGACCACAGTGGAGGGTGCAGGCTGGCTGCCATGGATGTCGACGCGTACCTGGACCGCATCGGGGCCGACCGGCCGGCCGCGCCCACCGCGGCGGCGCTGCGGGACCTGCACGAGGCCCACCTGCTGACGGTGCCGTTCGAGAACCTCAGCGTGCACCTGCCCGAGCGGATCGTGCTGGACGAGGACGCGTTGTTCGACAAGGTGGTCCGGCGCCGCCGGGGCGGTTTCTGCTACGAGCTGAACGGCCTGTTCGCCGCCCTCCTGCGCGAGCTGGGGTTTGCGGTGACCCTGCTGAGCGCCCGCGTGTTCGGCGGCGGGCGGTGGGGTGTGCCGTTCGACCACCTGGCGCTGCGGGTCGACCTGGACGAGCCGTGGCTGGCCGACGTCGGCTTCGGCCGCTTCGCCCGCCACCCGTTGCGGCTGTCGGCGTGCGAGCCGCAGCCCGACCCCGAGGGCGAGTTCCTGGTGCTGGACGCGCCGGACGGGGACATCGAGGTGCGGATGAACGGCGAGCCGGCGTACCGGCTGGAGCAGCGGCCGCGGCAGCTGGCCGACTTCGGACCGACCTGCTGGTGGCAGGCCACTTCGCCAGACTCGCACTTCACCCAGAGCGTGCTCGCCACGATCTCGACGCCGTCCGGCCGGATCACCCTGGCGGGCGACAAGCTGATCGAGACGGTCGACGGCAAGCGGGCCGAGCGCGAGGTGAGCGAGGCGGAGAAGGTCGAGGCGTACGGAGTGCACTTCGGGATCGACGTGAACGAAGCCCCGGCGCTGGGATCCTTCCCGGCGCCGGGGCTCCGCCCGTTCCCGAACTGACTGCCGCTCCCACCACGAAGCGGACAAGCCTTAGGTTAGCCTAACTTCACCAGAGGCCGCAAGGGGCGGGTAGGAGAAGATCGTCCGTTCACCCGTCAGCGTGGTCTGACGGGTTGTCCGACGTTCAGGGGATCACTGATCGAACTCGCTCGGTCACCGGATAGCGTTCGGGGCGTGAAGACGTCGACAGTGATCGCGGTTGTACTCGGCGTGCTGCTGTCCTTCGCGTCCGTCGCCGGCGCGGCCGGCTACCTGTGGTCGCACGGCAGCGACGCGCCGCCACCCGCCCCCGGGCTGCCTGCCGTCTGGCCGAGCCGGGACGGTGAACTGCCGCGCCGCGTGCCGATGCCGTCGGGCGAGATGCTCGCCGCGCTGCCCGCCGGCAGCTCTGGTCACGTGCTGTGCCAGGCACTGTCCGAGCAGCGGTGGGAGGCCGTGCTCGGCGGCGCCACGCTGCGCGAGGTTCGCGGCAACGTGTGCCACCTGGTCACCGGCAGCCTCGACGTCACCCTGCGTCTCGACAACGTGCCCGCGACTCTGCGGTCGCCGCAGTCGGTGACGGTGTCCGGGCGGGCCGCGGAGGTCGAGTCGAGCGGCACCGTCAACGCGCGGCTCAACGTCCACCTGGTCGACGACGAGCCGAGCGCCGAGGTGCACCCGTTCCTGCGCGTCGACATCACCCGGTACGCCGTCACCCGCCCGGGTCTCACGCTGGACGACCTCGCCACCTCGATCGCGCGGGACGTCATCGACGCGACGATGGCGCCCGGCCCGGACCTGCCCGCGCAGGGCCGCGACGCGGTGATCGCGATGCGGGTGATGGAGCCGATGCCGGGTTACGGCATCCAGGACGCGCCGTGGCCGGTGGTGTCGTGGCAGCTGTGCACGCAGCTCGCGAAGGCGATGAGCACGAGCCCGTCCACGGCGAAGCCGAGGTTCGACGGCCGCTGCACGGTCCGCACGGTGCAGGCCGCCCTGACCGACGACGTCACGCCGCGCGCGTACCCGGACACGCTGGCCGGCCGCCCGGCCCTGATCACCGACGACGTGGTGGCGGTGAAACTCGAGGACGACTCCAGCCAGGAGCTGACGTTCACCGGAACGGGCCGCGACCTGAAGGCACTCGCGGAGAGCGTGCTGCCCGCACTGCTGGGCCGCTGACGCGGGCCAGGCGTCAGGCGGCGCGGCGGCCGCTGAGGACCCGTAGGCCCGCCAGGCGCACCGGGCGCGTCATGCCGCCTCGTCGGGCGAGCACCGCCGCGCACGCCACCGCGGCCACCGCGGAGATCACGCCGCCGATGAGGAACGGGGATCGGCCGCCGAAGGTGTCGGCCATCCACCCCACCATCGGGCCGCCGATCGGGTTGCCGCCGATCAGCACCAGCACGTAGATCCCCATCACGCGGCCCCGCATCTCCGGGCTCACCGAAGTCTGCACCAGCGAGTTCGCCGTGTTCAGGAACGTGATCGTGGCGAACCCGAGCGGGATCAGCGCGATCCCGAACGCCAGGTAGGTCGGCATGAACCCGGCCACGAACTCCACCGCCCCCAGGCTGAACGCCGCGACCAGCAGCAGCCGCACCCGGGGACGGCCCCGCGCCCCACGGCGGGCTGCCATCAGCGAACCCGTGAACGTCCCCACCGCCAGCAGCGTGGACAACAGCCCATAGCCGTCCGCCTGCGTGCCGAACACGTTGCCCGCCACGATCGCCAGCGACGTGAAGAACGTGATGCCGAACGTGCTGACGAAGAACACCAGCACCATCAGCGAAACCAGGTCCGACCGCCCGCGCACGTACGCCAGCCCCTCGCGCAACTGCCCCTTCGCGCGGGCCACGGCGGGCCCGCGGAACAGCTTGTCCGGGTCCATCAGCAACAGCCCGGTGATCACGGCCAGCGTGCTGACCGCGTTCGCCAGGAACATCCAGCCCGTGCCGACCCACGTGATCGCGAACCCGGCGATCGCGGGCCCGACGATCCGGGCCATGTTGAACACCGACGAGTTCAACGCGACCGCGTTCGTGATCTGCTTGCGCCCCACCATCTCCGCGACGAACGACTGCCGCGCCGGCACGTCCAGCGAGCTGAAGACACCCAGCACGAAGCACAGCACGTAGACCTGCCACAGGGTCACCACCCCGGACACGTCGAGCAGCCCGAGCACCAGCGCCTGCACCCCGATGCCGCTCTGGATGGCGATGCACAGCTTGCGCTTGTCCACCCGGTCGGCGAGCACACCGGCCCACAGGGACAGCATCAGCGTCGGCAGGAACTGCAGCGCCACCGCGATCCCCAGCGCCACCGGGTTGTTCCCGGACAGCTGGAACACCAGCCAGTCCTGCGCGATGCGCTGCATCCAGGTGCCGATGTTGGAGATGATCTGGCCGGAGAAGAACAGCCGGTAGTTGCGCACCCGCAGCGAGGCGAACATGCTCGCCTTCGGCTGAACCTTCTCCTCGGGCTCCGCGACGGGAGCCGCGGCCGGCTTTGGCCGCATCCGGCCGGACGGCGCGGTGCACGTGGCGCGGTCCGCGGGTGGTGCCTGGCCCCGGGTAGCTGTGTTCGTCAGTTCGGACTGTCCCTCAGTACCCGTGTTGAGCCCCACCGTTATTCGTTCCCCGCCATCCTGTCGATGATCTCGGCGGCGCGGGCGAGCACTTCCCGCTCGTCGCCGCTCAGTTCTGCCAGCTTCCGGTCCAGCCAGGCCTCGCGCACCGAGATCGTCTCCCCGACGAACGCCCGGCCCCGCTCGGTCAGGGCGACGATCGACTGCCGCCCGTCCGTCGGGTGCGGGCTGCGCTCGACGTACCCGAAGTCCTCCAGCGCCGCGATGACCCGGGTCATCGACGGCGGCTGGACACCTTCCTTGGCCGCGAGCTTGCCCGGCGTTAGCGGTCCGCACTTGTGCAGCGTGGACAACGCCGCGAGCTGCGTGAGCGAGACGTTCTCGTCGGTGCGCTGCGCCCGGAGCTTGCGGTTCAGCCGCACCACCGCGAGCCGCAACCGGCTCGCCAGGGCGGGCTCCCGCATATCGGACACATAGTTAGCATACCTCACGATCAACTGGACGACCTGGTGAAATCGGTCGCATCAGCTCCGGCGCCGGAACCAGTTGACCACCACCCCGTTGTCGAACGACTTCCGGTCGGTCACCGCGAACGGTGTCGGGTCGAACTTGCCATCCACCATCGGAATCCCCGCGCCCGCGACGACGGGGTAACTCTTGACCACCATCCGGTCGATCTCCGGCAGCACCTCGCCGGCCAGCTCGCCGCCCCCGCAAAGCCAGATGTCCTTGCCCGCCTCCTGCTTGAGCGAGCGCACCAGGCCGAGCGGATCACCGGGGACCACCGTCACCGCCGGATCCTCGCCGGGCCCGAAGGTGCTCGAGACGACGTACTGGCGCAGGTGCGCGTAGGGACTGGTGAACCCCTGATCCAGCCCGGGCCGGTAGGTGCCCAGCCCCATCACGATCGTGTCGAACTCCCGGTTGGGCGTGTTCTCCAGACCGAATGCCGGTCTCATCATCGTCGGGATGGTCTCCGGGTACCGCTCGGTCATCCATGCGCTGTACGCGGCGGCCTGTTCCTCGTCGCCCTGCGGGTAGAAGTCGTACTCGCCGCCGGGACCGGCGATCCGGCCGTCGATGCTGACGCCGATGTAGTAGACCAGTTCACGCATGAATCGCTCCATTCGTAGTACTCTGTCCGTAGTGGTTCAACCGTAGTACTACAACTGGAGTGGTGTCAATGGTGCGCAGGAACGACGAACGACGGGCGGCTCTGCTGGACGCCGCGATCGAAGTGCTGGCCCGGGAGGGCGTCCGGGGCCTCACCTACCGGGCGGTGGACGCGGAAGCCGCCGTGCCGGCCGGCACCGCGTCCAACTACTTCACCAACCGCGACGACCTGCTCTACCAGACCGCGCAGCGGGTCTACGAGCGGTTGCAGCCCGACGCGGCGACGATCGAACGGCAGCAGACCGCACCCCGGGACCGCGAGACCTACACCGAGCTGATGCGTGAGCTGGTGAGCCGGATCAGCTCGTTCCGCAGCGGCTACCTCGCGCTGCTCGAACTACGCCTGGAGGCCACGCGCCGCCCCCGGCTGCGCGAGCTGCTGACCGAGCGCGTGCGCGCGGACGTCGAGGCGAACGTCAACTACCACGAGCAGTCGGGGCTGCCCGGTGACGCGACCGCGGTGCGGCTGCTGATCCTCGCCCTCAACTGGCTCATCGTCGAGCAGCTCACGCTGCCGGACGTGTTCGGCGAGGCCGATCGCGATCAGCTGGTCGCGGCCGCGGTCGAGCGTCTGGTGGCTCAGCCGAGCGCGTCCTGAATCGGCCCGACGCCGAAGTAGGCCACGAACGCCACGGCGATGATCCACAGCAGCGGGTGCACCTTCCGCGCGCCACCGGTCACGACCTGGATCAGCACGTAGGAGATGAACCCGACGCCGATCCCGTTGGTGATCGAGTAGGTGAACGGCATGACGACGATCGTCAGGAACGCGGGCAGCGCGATCCGGAAGTCGGTGAAGTCGATCTCGCGGACCTGGCTGATCATCAGCGCGCCGACGATCACCAGCGCCGGCGCCGCGGCCTCGACCGGGATCACCTCGTACAGCGGGGTGAAGAACATGGCGGCGATGAACAGCAGCCCGGTGACCACGTTGGCCAGGCCGGTCCGCGCGCCCTCCGCGATGCCGGCCGCCGACTCCACGAACACGGTGTTCGAACTGGACGAGCCGACGCCACCGGCGACCGCGCCGAGGCTGTCCACGAACAGCGCCTTGCCGGTGTTCGGCAGTTCACCGTCTCGGTTGAGCAGCCCGGCCTCCTTGCCCAGGCCGGTCATCGTGCCGATGGTGTCGAAGAAATCGGTCAGGATCAGCGTGAACACGATCAGCGCGGCGGTGATCGCCGGGACCTGCACCCAGGCGTCGAAGTTGACCTTGCCGATCAGCGACAAGTCGGGCAGACCGGCGATCCGGTCGGGCAGCGCCGGGTAGCCGAGGTTCCAGCCCTTCGGGTTGGTGCCGCCGGCCGGGCCGGCCTTGACGATCGCCTCGACGATGATCGCGATCACGGTCGTCACCAGGACGCCGATCAGGATCGCGCCGCGCACCCGCTTGGCGACCAGGATGCCCGTGATCAGCAGCCCGATCACGAACACCAGCGTCGGCCAGCTCGCGATCGACCCGCCGATGCCCAGCCCGACCGGCACGGTGGTGTTCGCCGCGTCCGGGATGCGCCGCACGAACCCGGCGTCCACCAGGCCGATCAGGGTGATGAACAGGCCGATGCCGACCGCGATCGCGGCCTTCAGCGCGGGCGGCACGGCGCGGAACACCATCGTGCGCACGCCGGTCAGCACCAGGACCAGGATGATCAGGCCGTTGAGCAGCACCAGCCCCATCGCCGCGGGCCAGCTCATCTGCGGCGCGACGCTGACCGCGATCAACGAGTTGATGCCGAGCCCGGTGGCCATCGCGAACGGGTAGTTCGCCACGACGCCCATCAGGATCGTCATCACGCCGGCGATCAGCGCGGTCACGGCCGCCACCTGCGGGACCGGCAGGATGTTGCCGAACAGGTCCTTGTGCGCGCCCGCGTCCGAGGCCGAGAAACTGCCGATGATCAGCGGGTTGAGCACCACGATGTAGGCCATCGTGACGAAGGTGACCAGCCCGCCGCGAACCTCGCGGCCGACGCTCGACCCGCGTTCGGTGATCTTGAAGAACCGGTCCAGCCCGGTCCTGCCGCCCTGCTCAGCCAATGCAACCTGCCTTACCTGCTGCTCCTGCGATGACCCGCGGGTAGCCTTCCTGACGTGGCCGATCCGATCAACGCCGGGGATGTTAAACGTCCGTTGCTTCCGGTGCCCGAGTTGCCTGAGCGACTGGTGGTGCTCTACCCGGTCGTCGTGGTCGGCACACTCGTGTGGTTCACCGGGTTCGTCGTGCTGGGCGCGCTGCGCGTGTTCGACACGGGCGGCCCGGCGAGCGTCTGGATGTGGACCTGCCTGGCCGGTGGCGTCCTCGGGCTGATGGGGATGGGCATCATGAGCTGGCAGCGCTGGGCCCGCCGCCGCGGGTCGAGGAGCGCCCAGACGGGTCTCTAGAGCAGGAAGGTCGTCGTCGCGGGGTCGTTCAGCACGGCTTCCACCAGGTGGCGCTCGGACCAGCGACCGGTGGCCCAGGCGAACGCGCGGGCCAGCCCTTCGGGTGAGTCCTCGGCGTGATGTTCCCCGTGAAACGTCCCACTTTCGACCCACCACGGCGTGGCGCGCTTGACTCCGTCGACCTCGACGGTCAACTCGTCGTGCACCACGAGCCCGCCCTCGGGCAGCGGGATGTCCAGCAGCTCCGCCGCCAGGACCAGCGCGGTCATCTCCGGCCACGGCACGAACTCGCCCTCGCTGCTGACCCGGGCTTCGGCGTGTTCGGACAGCAGCGGGATGTCCAGCAGCTCGGCGAGCGCGGCCACGTCCGCGCCGGGCGACGCGGCGACCAGGCGTTCCGGCGCCCACACCGCGCCCAGCCAGGGCAGGTCGAGCACCGCGGTCTGCTCGGCGTCGACCACGGACCCGTCGACCGTGCGCACCCGCTCCGGCGCGTCCAGCTCGCTCCACTCCAGGTCGGCGGCGGCCAGCACGGCGTGCGCCCGCAGGATCAGCCCCGGCGGGATCTCCCGGTCCGGGTCGCCGAGCCGGTCGAGCAGGTCGGCGGCGTCGTCGAGGTCGCGCACGGCCAGCTCCGACCGGACCCCGGCCGCGGCCAGCACGTCCGGGCGCACCCCGACGTCGGGCACCGGGTCGTAGAGGCCGCTCAGGCTGTCCGCGTCCGGCAGCCGCCACTCGCCAGGCGGGCGGCCGGCGAGCAGCGCGTTGCGCTCCAGCCAGGCCGCCGACGGGCTGTCCGGCACCGTCAGCGCCTGCCAGGTCACGCGCTGCCCGGCGATCAGCCGCAGCGCCCGTGGCCAGGCATCGTCGGCAACCAGGTCGAGGTCGCGGATCTCCAGCCGCTCGTCCTCGTTGGGCACCACCAGGAACTCGTCGAGCACGCCCAGTTCGGTGAGCACCCGCACCGGCCACCGCTCGGCGAAGTCCGCGTCCAGCACGGCGAACGGGCCGTCCTCTTCGAACACCTCGGGGTCGAAGATCTCGCGCAGCGGCGAGTTCGGCAGCACCAGCTCATCGGCCCGGCGCCAGCCGTCCTCCGACGGCAGCGCCAGCGCGCCCAGGCCCTCCGCGGAGGTCTCGGAAACCAGGCGCAGCACGGCTTCGGCGAGCGGGCGGGTGTCCAACCCGGACTCGGCGTCGGCCAGGCTGCGCTCGACGGCTTCACGCAGCGCGGGCGCGTCGAGCAGATCGGCGGCCTCCGCCTGCTTCGCGCCGAGCCGCTCCAGCAGCGGGTGCGCCGCCTCCGGGTGCACCAGCCGCAGGCCGCCCACGTCGGCGTCGGCCAGCAGGTCGAGCAGCTCCGACGCGCCGAGCAGCAATGCGCCGCGCGGCCCGGGCAGGGTCCGCCCGTCCGCCAGCGGCACCGGCAGCGCGCCCAGCTCGTCCGCGGTCACCTCGTGGTTGTCCAGCAGCGGCAGGAAGGCGTCGTACAGCGAGCGCCACCACTCCGGGTCCCGGTCCACGCCGATCAGCAGGTCGACCAGGTCCGACACGTCCAGGCGGTCGGCGTCCACGGTCGCCAGGACCTGCGCCGGCTCGTAGCCGCTGATCCCGGCCAAACCGGGCACGACACCGGCGAGCAGTTCCAGCAGCCGCGGCGACTCGACCGACAGCACCCGGGCGCTCGAGGGCACCAGGTCGTCGCCCTCGGCCGCGGGCAGCCACGCCTGCTTCGCCAGCTGGCGGCCCACGAGCTCGCGCAACTTGCCGTCCACTTCGGACAGCGGGAAACCCGCGTCCGGCACCAGGTCCAGCCGGTCGGAGGGGGCGACCTTGCGCACCAGCGCCGGGTACTCGCGGGCGGCGGCGACCAGCGCGGCGTCGGCGCCGGGCAGCACCCTCCGCCGGGACGGCTCCAGCGGCACGGTCGCGATCAGCCGGGCCGGCAACGACAACCGTTCGTCCGTGGGCGTCGGCGCGTGCAGCACGTCCTCGGTCAGCCGCCCATCGGCCGGCTTGGCCCACACCGCGTTCTCGCCGACCTGGGTCAGCCAGCGGACCGCGCCGGACGGCGTGGACAGCTCGACCACACCGTCCTTTTCGGACCGGGTCCACTCCGCGCCGGGCGCCTCGATACGCGCCAGCCAGGGCAGGGACAGCAGCAGGTCCTCGGCCTCGTCCGCCAGACGCGCGAGCAGCTCGTCCGCGTCGACGTCGTCGCGCAGGGGCAGGCGGACCTCGGTGTCGAAGCCGTTGGGGAGGTCCTCGTCCACCGGCCAGGGCAGCCGCAGCACCGGCACCGCGCCATCGCGCCCGGCGGCCTCGCGCGTCCGCGTCTCGGAGAAGGCCACCCCACCGGTCCGGGAGATCACCCGCGGTTCGCTGCTGACCGCGAGCACCGCGGCGAAGCCGACGCCGAACTGCCCCACGGTGTCGCCCTGCTTCG
This sequence comes from Amycolatopsis deserti, assembly GCF_014653945.1. GTDB lineage: Bacteria > Actinomycetota > Actinomycetes > Mycobacteriales > Pseudonocardiaceae > Amycolatopsis_E > Amycolatopsis_E deserti. The sequence continues at coordinate 259,146 of NZ_BNAU01000004.1, forward strand.
CCGAAGCGCGCAGCGAAGCCAGCGACGCGACTCCGGCGACGTCCAGCGGCGCACCGGTGTTGGCGACGCGGAGTTCGGAACCGACGACGGAAACCCGTAGCGTGCCGGGGCTCCCGGCGAGCGCGGCGGCGTCGGCGGCGTTCTGCGCCAGCTCGACGAACAGCCGGTCGCGGTAGCCGCCGACCCGCAGGTCGCCCTCGGCGTTGGTGTCTTCGGTGAACCGGGTCGGCGAATCCCGCCAGGCCCGCAGCACCGAGGCCCGCAGCGCCTCGGTGCCGAACGGATCACTCAGCTGACTCACTCGCCGTCTCGGCGTCCGCGGTGGCGCCCGTCTCGGTCTTCGGCTCCTCGACCGGCTCCATGTCCAGCAGCGAGTCGTCGTAGACCAGCTCGGCGACCGGCACCGACGAGGTCACCTCGACCTCGACCTCGGAGTGCGCGCCGCAGCCGTACTCGGCGTGCACGACGGTGCCGTCCGCCGGGGCGATCTCGTTGCCGCACACGCCGAACGCCGCGCGCAGCGAACCGGCGAGCGGGAGGTAGAAGCCGCAGGTGCCGCAGTGGGCCGGCGCGCTGCGCGCCATGTCCGACCGCGGACCGAACTCACCGCGGTGCCACCGCGTGGCGGCCTCCTCGCGGCCGAAGCGGGACATCACGTGCACGCGGCCGAGCCCGGCCTCGTGCGCGACCTCCTCGACCGCCGGGTCGTCGGACTGCAGGTACGCCGGGACCAGCCGCGGGTCGTCCTTGTCCGGCGGGAGGATGTCGCCGACGCCGAGGTCACCGGCCCGCACCCGGCGCTCCCACGGCACCCACTGCGGGGCGATCAAGGCGTCCGGGCCGGGCACGAGCACGACCTCGCTCACCGTCACTGGGGTGTCCGGGCCCGCGTTCGCGACCGTCACCGACCAGCGCCAGCCGCGGTAACCGGGCACGTGGGCCTCGAAGAGGTGGCTCGCCGACACCGCGTCCTCACGCGACACGCCGACGTGCGCCCCGACCTGCTCGGCCCCCGCCTCTTCGACCGCGGCCTCGCGCGCGAGGCCGACCGCCTCGGCGAGAGCGCGCTCCACGGAGCCGTCGTCCAGGGTGAGCAGCAGCGTCATACCCCAATTGTGCCCCGCGCGCCTCGGGCCGCCGTGTCAGGGTGGAGGGGTGCGCACCCTGATCACCCTGACCCTCGCCACGGTCGTCGCACTCGGTGGCTGCGCGGCCGCGACACCGCCCGCGCCGGCCACCGTTCCGCAGCTCACCGTGCGGGTGCTGGAGACGCTGCCGCACGACCCGGCGGCGTTCACGCAGGGGCTCGAGTTCTCCGGCGCCACCCTGTACGAGGGCACCGGTCTGGTCGGGCAGTCGTCGGTGCGGGCCGGAGCGCCCGGGCAGCCGCCGGCCACGCGCGTGGACCTGCCCGCGCCGCTGTTCGGCGAGGGCATCACCGTCACCGGCCCGACCCTGTGGCAACTGACCTGGCAGAACGGCGTGGCGATCGAGCGGGACGCGCGGACGCTCGCCGAGCTGCGGCGCGTGTCCTACGACGGCGAGGGCTGGGGGCTGTGCCACGACGGCGGCCGGCTGGTGATGAGCGACGGCTCGGACCGGCTCACCTTCCGCGACCCGTCGACGTTCGAGGTCACCGGCGAGGTCACCGCCCACTCCGGCGAGCAGACGTTCACGCAGCTCAACGAGCTGGAGTGCGCAGGCGGCGCGGTGTACGCGAACGTGTGGAAGACCGAGCGCATCCTGCGCATCGACCCGGCGACCGGCGAGGTGACCGGCCAGATCACCGCGGCCGGGCTGCTCACCCCGGCCCAGGCGGCGGCCGCGGATGTGCTCAACGGCATCGCCGCGATCCCCGGCACCGATGAGTTCCTGATCACCGGGAAGCTCTGGCCGGCGATGTTCCGGGTGAAATTCGTCCCCGCTACCTGATCACCCAGCGCGTCGGCCCAGCAATACGGCAAGATTGACGTGTGGGGCGCAAACGGAAGTGGACACCGGCACCGGGTGCCGGGCAACCGTGGCGCGCCCAGGGGCGCTTCTACCCGGAGTCGTCGGCGGTCCCGAACGCGGACGAGGCGCCGACGAGCGCGTTCCCGGCCGGCGGCCGCACACCGCCGCCACCACCGCGTGGCGCGCGGCCGTACCCGCCGCGGCAGGGCCCGCCCCCGCCGCAGCGTCCGTGGCACAGCGAGCTGCCCCCACGCTCTGAGCCGCCGCCCCGCCGCACCGAGCCGCTCTACGAGCACTACGACACCGACGGCTACGCGGGTTCCGCGCGCCACGAGCCTGAGCCGGAGCCGGCCGCGGGGCACCGCACGGAGGCGACCGCCGGGCCGCTGCCCCGGATGCCGAAGAAGCTGACCGTCACCCGGGTCGCCGCGCTGCGCAGCCGGGAACTCGGCGGGCGCGCGGTCGGCATGTTCCAGCGCGCGACGAAGGCCGACGGCGCCGACAAGTCCGGCCTCACCTCGCTGACGTACGCGGTGATGCTGAACTACGCCAGCGACGCGGCGATGGCCATCGCGCTGGCCAACACCCTGTTCTTCGCGGCCACCAGCGGCGAGGGCCGCGGCAAGGTCGCGCTGTACCTGCTGATCACCATCGCGCCGTTCGCGCTCGTCGCGCCGGTCATCGGCCCGCTGCTGGACCGGATCCAGCGCGGCCGCCGCCTGGCGATGTGCCTCACCTCGGTCGGCCAGGTGCTGATGGCCGTGCTGATGGCGCTGCACTTCAACGACTGGGGCCTCTACCCCGCCGCGCTCGGCAAGATGGTGCTGTCCAAGTCGTTCACGGTCCTCAAGTCGGCGGTCACCCCGCGCGTGGTGCCGCCGGACATCACGCTGTCGAAGACCAACGCGCGGCTCACGGTGTTCGGCCTGGCGGCCGGTGGTGTGTTCGGCGCCATCGCCTCCGGGGTGAACTCGCTGTTCGGATCGGCGGGCGCGCTGTGGTTCACCGCGGTGATCTGCGCGGTCGGCGCGGTGCAGGCCATGCGGATCCCGGCCTGGGTCGAGGTGACCGAGGGCGAGGTCCCGGCGACGCTCAAGGCCCACCCGGCGAAGAAGAAGAAACGGCAGCCGCTGGGCAGTGACGTGGTGCTCGCCCTGTGGGGCAACGGGACCATCCGCGTGCTGACCGGGTTCCTGATGATGTTCGCGGCGTTCGCCGTGAAGGCGCAGGCGGAGCAGACCGGGCAGAGCCCGTTCATGCAGTTGCTGCTGCTCGGCCTGATCGGTGGCGCGGCCGGGCTCGGCGGGTTCGTCGGCAACGCGCTCGGGTCGCGGCTCAGCTTCGGGCACCCCAGCCAGGTGGTCCTCGGCTGCGCGGGCGCGGCGCTCGCCTCGACGATCCTCGCCGCCGTCATGTCCGGCATCGTCACGGCCGCGATCGTCGGTCTCGTCGGCGCCACGGCGAGCGCGCTGGCGAAGATCAGCCTCGACGCGGTGATCCAGCGCGATCTGCCGGAGGAGTCGCGGGCGTCGGCGTTCGGGCGGTCGGAGACGGTTCTGCAGCTGGCGTGGGTGTTCGGCGGCGCGATCGGCCTGCTGCTGCCGCCGACGTACTGGATCGGGTTCCTGGTGGTGTCGATCCTGCTCGCGGTCGGCCTGGCGCAGACGTTCCTGCTGCAGAGAGGCGTGTCACTGGTGCCCGGTCTGCGCGGCAGGCGGGAGCGCAGGCCGGCGCGAACCGGCAACGGGGCCGCTCCCCGCGTGCAGTGACGCGACCCGTAGTGTTTCCGCCATGCGGCGAACTTTGCTGTTGCTGTCGGCCGGAGCGCTGGCGCTGACCGGGTGCTCCGCCCAGGTCGGACCGCCCGAGGTCACCTTCTTCGGCGACGGGCACACCGTGAACGCCGAGCCGGTCGTGAACTGCGACGCGCTCCTGAAGTCGTGCTCGGAGAACCCCGACGCCGCCGTGACGCTGAAGGTGCGCCCGGGCAAGCCGGTGCAGATCTCGGTGCCGTCCGAGATCGGCGACACGCCCTGGCTGGTGAACGTCCAGTACGCCAACGCCAAGGGCGAGCTGCAGCCGGTGAAGCAGCAGTTCTTCTCGCCGGGCGACAAGCTGGCCTACACGGCGACCGGCACCGCGCCCGGCGACCAGTTGGTGGTGGTCGAGGTGCAGCAGCTCGGCGCTGCTTATGCGGCTGATCAGGCGGGGAACCCGATCCTGGATGAGAACGGGAATCCGCAGCTGGTGGCGCGGGCTTTCTGGTCGCTTCAGGTTCAACCCGGCTGACCGCGCACGGAAGTGGGGTCCCCCGCGGTGCGAGGAACCCCACTCGTCCCAACGGAGTCCGGCTTACGGGTCGAGGTCCCGGGCGACCGCGCGCATCACTTCCGCGATCCGCTTGGTGTTCTTGCGGTCCGGGTAGCGGCCGCGGCGCAGGTCCGGCTGCACCTTCATCTCGAGCAGCTTGATCATGTCCTCGATCAGGCCGTGCAGCTCCTCCGCCGGGCGGCGGCGCGCTTCGGCGACCGAGGGCAGGCTGTCGATCAGCCGAACGGACAGGGCCTGCGGACCACGACGGCCGTCGGCGACGCCGAACTCCAGCCGCTGGCCGGCCTTGAGTGCCTCCACCCCTTGGGGGAGCGCGGTCTTGCGGATGTAGACGTCCTGGCCGCCGTCCTGGGTGACGAAACCGAACCCCTTCTCCGCGTCGTACCACTTGACCTTGCCGGTCGGCACTGCCCTCACCGTTCCTTCGCTCTGAGTAAGTCATCTCGCGTACCGGCGGCACGTGACCGCCTGCACGACGAACGCGCCCTGGGCGTACCCAGGACGCGTATCCACCAGCCTATCCCGGTATGCGCCCTCCGGTGAAGAAGATATGGGTTCTAACCTTGTGCCATGGATACTCCGGCCAAGACTTCCCCGCGCAAGCCGTTCCTCATGCGGCTCGGGATCGGTGTGTTCGCCATCGGCGTGCTGGCCGTGCTGGCCGTGTTCGTCCTGTTCGCGTTCGGCCTGCGGGACCTCCCGGTGTGGCTGAGCGCCGTCGCCGGGGTGGCCACTCCGCTGGGCATCGCGCTGTCGCTCATCTCACTGGTTCGCGAGCACCGGAAAGCGGCTGCCGGCTGAGCCAGCCGGGGAACTCCTCCAGGCTGGAGAACACCACCGCCGCCCCCGCCTCGAGCAACTCCTCGCGGCTGCAGGGGCCCGTCGTGACACCCACCGGCACCGCGTCGGCGGCCAGGGCGCCGCGCACGTCACCCAGGTGGTCGCCGGCGTAGATCGACGCGCCGTGCTCGCGCAGGGCCACCGCCTTGCCGTCCGACCACAGCTCGCCCACGAGCACGTCGACGGCCAGGCCGAGCGCCTTGATGTGCAGCGCCGCGTTCGGCCCGTACTTGCCGGTGACCACGACGGTGCGGCCGCCCGCGTCGTGCACCGCGGCCAGCGCCTCGTGCGCGCCCGGCAGCGCGACCGTCTCCGGGATCACGATCTCCGGGTACAGCTGCCGGAACCGGTCGACGAGCCCGGTGATCCGGTCTTCGGGCGCGCCGAAGTCGCGCAGCACCATGTCCAGCGGCGGGCCCAGGTTGGCGGCGAAGTGCTCACCGTCCAGCGGCAGGCCTGCCTCCGCTCCGAGCGCGTTCATCACCGCGACCATGCCCGGCCGCGGGTCGATGAGCGTCATGTCCAGGTCGAATCCGACGACGATCCCCACGACAGCCACGGTAGCCGGAACCCCCGACAGTTCCGGACGCCGTCTCACTCCGCTTTACAGCGCGCCCATTCGGGTCAAGCTTCTTGACATCGGAGCCTCATGTGTCAAGCTGGCCTTGTGACTGAGATCACCGACTCGTTCGCGGGGCGCACCAGGACTTCGCTCCGGGAGACCCTGCTCGACGCGGCGGCCGACATCCTGGCGGCGCGGGGCTACGCGGCCCTGCGGATGGCGGACGTGGCGTCGGCGGCCGGGGTCAGCCGCCAGACGGTCTACAACGAGTTCGGCAACAAGAACGCGCTCGTGCAGGCGGTCGTCCTGCGCACCACGGGCGAGTTCCTGGACGGCATCCACCACCGGTTCGCCACCGCGCCCGATCTGCTGACCGGCATCCACGACGCGGTCACCTACACGATCGAGCACGGCCGGGAGAACCGGTTGGTCGCTTCCGCGCTGGGCACACCGCAGGGTGAGGATCTGCTGCCGCTGCTCACCACCCGGGGTGAACCGGTCCTGGCCGCGGCGATGGAGGTCGCCGCGACCAACTACCGGGAGTCCCTGCCCGCTCTGAGCGCCGAGGCCGCGAACCTCCTCGCCGAGACCGTGGTCCGGCTCTCGCTGAGCCACCTGGTGCTGCCGACCCACACCGCGACCGAGGCGGCCGACCTGATCTGCGCCGCGATCGCACCGGCCATCACCCACTACTCGTCCACAATGGAGTGTGACCAGTCATGACCGATACGCTTCCCGTGCGCCGCACCGGGTTCGCCTCGCTCCGCCGGGGCGGGCTGAACTGGGACTCGTTCCCGCTGCGGCTGTTCGTCAAGGGGAACCGCAAGTTCTGGAACCCCGCCGACATCGACTTCAGCCAGGACGCCGAGGACTGGCAGACCCTCACCGACGAGGAGCGCAGGTCGTCGACGTACCTGTGCGCCCAGTTCATCGCCGGCGAGGAGGCGGTGACGGAGGACATCCAGCCGTTCATGAAGGCGATGGCCGCCGAGGGCCGGTTCGGCGACGAGATGTACCTGACCCAGTTCTGCTTCGAGGAGGCCAAGCACACGGAGGTGTTCCGCCGCTGGATGGACGCGGTGGGGCTGACCGAGGACCTGACCTCGTACGTGAGTGAGAACCCGCACTACCGCAAGCTGTTCTACGAGGAGCTGCCGGAGTCGCTGGCTGTTCTGGAGCACGACCCCAGTCCGCTGAACCAGGTTCGCGCGAGCGTCACCTACAACCACGTGATCGAAGGCAGCCTGGCGCTGACGGGCTACTACGCGTGGCAAAAGGTCTGCACGACGCGCGGCATCCTGCCCGGCATGCAGCAACTGGTGAAACACATCGGCGACGACGAGCGCCGGCACATGGCATGGGGCACCTTCACGTGCCGACGACACATCGCCGCGGACGATTCGCTGTGGGACGCAGTGCAGCAGCGCATGGGCGAGCTGTTGCCGCACGCGCTGGGAATGATCGAATGGGTGCAGAACCAGTTCGAGGAACCACGCCCCTTCGACAACGACCCGCAGGAGTTCATCGAATACGCGGCGGACCGGGCGCAGCGTCGCCTGGGCGCGATCGAATCAGCGCGCGGAGTCCCGGTAGGCCAGATCGATCTGGACTACTCGCCAGAACAACTGGAAGAGACCTTTGGTGAAGAGGATGCCAAGGCACTAGCGAACGCAGTGAGCTAGGGCGCGCAGCGCCAAGCTTTGCACACAACCGGAGCTGGGTGGTCATCCCGTCGCCTGACACCGGAACGATCACTTTGAGCCAGGCCCGCAACATCCGCTGCCAACGCGAGATGACATGCCAACCTTGCGGGCCTGGCTCAAAGTGATATGCACAAACCGGAAGGCGACGGGATGACCACCCGGCTCCCACCCACCCGAGGCGAGACGACAACGGTCCCCCGTCATCCCGGAGCCTGCCCGTCCGGCGAGGACATCTCTTGATCTTTAAACCGGCGCCGCCTTCGGCAGGCGAAGAGTCCGCCCTACGGGCGGAAAGCGCCTCACGGCGCCAAACGGTCACCTTACGACCACCCCCACCCCCGATGCCTGATTGTGTTTCAGTCGCCGAGCAGGCGTGTCAAGGCGGGAAAGAGTACCTTGACACGCCTGATCGGCGACCAAAAGCAGGCTGTGGATCGGGGGCGGGGGAGGTCTGGTTGGGGTAGTCGGTCTTCTTGCGCTGCCGGCCGGCGGTTTGTCGGGTGGTTTGCGGCCCCGGATGGAGCCGGCTCGCTTCCGTTGCCGGCTTGCGTTTCTTCCTACTCCAGATTCAGGATCTTCAGCGCCTTCTCCCGCATCTCGACCTTCCGGATCTTCCCGGTCACCGTCATCGGGAACTCATCCACGATGTGCACGTACCGCGGGATCTTGTAATGCGCCAGCTTCCCGGTGCAGAACTCCCGCAGCGACTCCGCCGTCAGCGGCTGCGCCCCCTCCCGCATCCGGATCCACGCCATCAGCTCTTCGCCGTAGCGCTGGTCGGGCACCCCGATCACCTGGGCGTCCAGCACGTCCGGGTGCGTGTAGAGGAATTCCTCGATCTCCCGCGGGTAGATGTTCTCGCCGCCGCGGATGACCATGTCCTTGATCCGCCCGGTGATCTGGATGTAGCCCTCGTCGTCCATCACGCCGAGGTCGCCGGTGTGCATCCACCTCGCCTTGTCGATCACCTCGGCCGTCTTGTCCGGCTGGTCCCAGTACCCGAGCATCACCGAGTAGCCCCGGGTGCACAGCTCGCCCGGCTCGCCGCGCGGCACCGTCAGCCCGGTCTCCGGGTCCACGATCTTGACCTCCAGGTGCGGCCCGACCCGGCCGACCGTCGAAACCCGCCGCTCGATCGAGTCGTCCGACCGGGTCTGCGTGGACACCGGGGAGGTCTCGGTCATGCCGTAGCAAATGGACACCTCGGCCATGCCCATCCGCTCGATGACCTGCTTCATCACCTCGACCGGGCAGGGCGAGCCGGCCATGATGCCCGTCCGCAGGCTGCTCAGGTCGTAGTCCTCGAAGCCCGGTTCGGACAGCTCGGCGATGAACATCGTGGGGACCCCGTACAGCGACGTGCACCGTTCCGCCTCCACCGCCTTCAGGGTGGCCTTCGGCTCGAACGACGGCGCCGGGATCACCATGCACGCCCCGTGGGTCGTCGCGGAGAGGTTGCCCATCACCATCCCGAAGCAGTGGTAGAACGGCACCGGGATGCAGATCCGGTCCGCCTCCGTGTAGTGGCACAGTTCGCCGACGAAGAAGCCGTTGTTGAGGATGTTGTGGTGCGACAGCGTCGCGCCCTTCGGGAAGCCCGTGGTGCCCGAGGTGTACTGGATGTTGATCGGGTCGTCGGCGGACAGGCCCACCTCCGGCAACGCCTTGCCCCGCCCGGACTCCAGCAGCTCCGTCCACTCGTCCGAGCCGAGCAGCACCACCTGCTCCAGGCCGGCGCACCGCGGCCGGACCTCCTCGATCATCGCCGCGTAGTCGGACGTCTTGAACGTGCGCGCGGCGACCAGCATCCGCACCCCGGCCTGGTTCAGCACGAACTCCAGCTCGTGCGAGCGGTAGGCGGGGTTGATGTTGACCAGGATCGCGCCGATCTTCGCCGTCGCGTACTGCAGGAACGTCCACTCGGCACAGTTCGGCGACCAGATGCCCACCCGGTCGCCCTTGACGATCCCGCGCCCGGCCAGCCCGGCGGCCAGCGCGTCGACCTCGGCGGCGAGCTCACGGTAGGTCCACCGGCGGCCCGACGCGTACTCCACCAGCGCGTCCCGGTCACCGAACGCGGCCACGGTCCGGTCGAAGTTGTCACCGATCGTGTCGCCCAGCAAGGGCACCTCGGAGATACCCGACGCATAACTCGGCACGGCTGGCATGACGCCTCCTCGGACGCGGTCGACACTGACTGTGACCGAGTCTAGGAATCCCTGCGCGCCCCGGACACCCCCTAGAGTGGGTGGCATGCGGCTCTCGATCGTCGACTCGTTCACCGGCACCCCGTTCGCGGGCAACCCGGCCGGGGTGGTGCTGCTCGACGAGCCGGCCGACGCCGCCTGGATGCAGTCCGTGGCCGCCGAGCTGCGGCACTCCGAGACGGCGTTCGTCGAAGTCTCCGGCGACGGCCCGAAGTCGCTGCGCTGGTTCACGCCGACGGTCGAGGTCGACCTGTGCGGGCACGCGACCCTCGCCGCCGGGCACGTCCTGGGCGGCGAGCAGGTGTTCACCACCCGCAGCGGCGAGCTGCGCACCCGCGCCGCCGGCGGGTGGGTCAGCATGGACTTCCCGAACGACCCGCCGCGTCCCGCCGACGACGACGTCGCCGTCGCCCTGCCGGGCGTGACCGTCGCGAGCGTCGCCCGCGGCAAGTGGGACATCCTCGTCGAGGCCACCGACGCGGCCCAGGTGCGCCAGCTGAAGCCGGACCTCGACGTCATCGCCGGCTGGGACGCGCGCTGCGTGATCGTCACCGCGCCCGGCGACCGGGACGACGCCGACTTCGTCAGCCGCGTCTTCGGGCCCGCCGTCGGCGTGCCGGAGGACCCGGTGACCGGCTCGGCGCACTGCCTGCTGGCGCCGTTCTGGGCGGCGAAGCTGGGCCGGGACAAGCTGGTCGGCGAGCAGGCGTCGGAGCGCGGCGGGATCGTCCGGGTCGTGGTGAACGGGGACCGGGTGACGCTGTCCGGGCAGGCCGTCACCGTCGTCAGCGGGGAGCTGCACGCCTGATGCGACTCATCCTGAACCTGATCTGGCTGGTGTTCGCCGGCTTCTGGATGGCCCTCGCGTACCTGGTCGCTGGGATCATCTGCTGCGTCCTGATCATCACGATCCCGTTCGGCATCGCGTCGTTCCGCATCGCGAACTACGCGTTGTGGCCGTTCGGCCGGACGATCGTCGACCGCCGCGGCGCCGGGGTCGGGTCGCTGCTCGGCAACGTCATCTGGATCGTCTTCGCCGGATTCTGGCTCGCGATCGGACACATCATCACCGGCATCGCCCTGTGCGTCACGATCATCGGGATCCCGCTCGGGCTGGCGAACTTCAAGCTCATCCCGGTCTCCCTGATGCCGCTGGGCAAGACGATCGTCCCGGTCGACCGCGGCGCCGAGGCCTACTACCGCCCCTGACCGAGCCACGCCGCGCACGCCGCCCGGAGCGCTTCGACGCCCTGGGACGCCACCCAGGCCACGTGACCGTCCGGACGGATGAGGACGGCGTCCGGAACGGGCTGCGCGCACTTGGCCAGGACGAGATCGAGACGGCCCGGCCAGTCCCGCGCGACCGCGGCCGGCTCCGGGTCGCCGACGAGATCGAGCAGCACCGCCCGGCCCGGTGCAGCAGGGTGAACAGCCGGGTCGCGCCGCGCTCGGCGATCAGGTCGAGGTCGGGAATTCGCCGCCCCAGCAACGGATCCGCGTCGCCGAGCGGGTAGCGGACGTCCAGCGCGGAGATCATTCCCGCGAGCGCGGAGTTCACCTCGTCCATCGCGATCAGCCCGGCGAACACCTCCCGCAGCGCCTCGGTCTGCGGCCCCGGGCGGCCCAGCGCGGTCTGGGCCCGTGTGTTGTGGAGGACCCGGTGCCCGACCGGGTGCCGTTCCGCGTGGTAGGTGTCCAGCAGGGACTCCGGCGCGTGGCCGCGGACGACCGCGGCGAGCTTCCAGCCGAGGTTGACCGCGTGCTGCACGCCCGTGTTCAGCCCCTGCCCGCCGGCCGGGTAGTGGATGTGCGCCGCGTCCCCGGCGAGAAGCACGCGGCCGCGCCGGTAGTCCGCCGCCTGCCGGGCGGCGTCACCGTACCGGGAAACCCAGAGAGGGCTGTGCATCCCGAAGTCGGTGCCCGCGATCTGGACCAGCGACTCCCGCAGCCGCTCGACCGTCACCGGCTCGTCCCGGGCGGCCACCCGGTCGTACTCGGTGGTCATGACGCGGTACCAGCCCGGTTCGAACCCCAGCACGGAGAAGTCGCCGTGCTCAGTGCGCCGCATGAAGACCCCCTCGCCGGGCGGGTCGGCGAGTTCCACGTCGCCGAGCAGCGCGGTGAGCGTTGCCGGGGTGCCGGGGAACTCGATGCCGGCGAGCCTGCGGACGGTGCTGCGCCCGCCGTCGCACCCGGCCAGGTAGGCCGCGTCGAAGGCGGCGCCGTCCGCCAGCGTCACCTCGACGCCGTCGGCGCTCTGCCGGACCCCGGTCACCTCCGACGACCAGCGCACCCGCACCCCGAATTCGGCGGCCCACTGTTCGAGCAGCTGTTCCACCTGGGCCTGCAACAGGTTGAGCACGAACGGGTAGCGCGTCGGCAGGCGGGTGAAGTCCAGCCACAGCCCGGAGAAGTGCCCCACGTTCAGCGGACGGCCGAGCGCCAGGAACCGATCGGCGACGCCTCGCTGGTCCAGGAATTCCAGGGTCCGCGCGTGCAACCCGCCCGCCCGTGACTCGCCGCTGCGCCCGGGCAGCCGGTCCAGCACCGTCACGTCCACGCCCGCCAGCCGCAGCTCGCAGGCCAGCACCAGACCGGTCGGCCCGGCGCCGGCGATCGCGCTGCGACTGCTCACCGACGTCGGCCTCGACGGGCTCACCATGCGCGTGGTGGCGACGGAACTGGGCGTGCGCGCCCCGACCCTGTACTGGCACGTGAAGAACAAGCAGGAACTGCTCGACGCGATGGCGACGACGATCCTGCTCGAGGCCCTCGACGGCCTGGAGGCCCCGGGCGCGGGCGTCACCTGGGCGGAGTGGCTGGCGGACAACGCCCGGCGGCTGCGGCGCACGATGCTGCGCTACCGCGACGGGGCGCGTGTGCTGGCCGGCACGAACACCGCGCACCCGGCCATGTTCCGCTCCGTCGAACTCACCCTGCGCACGCTGCAGGACGCGGGCTTCACGGTGGACGACGCCGCGGAGGCCTACCCGACCCTGCTGCACTACACGATCGGCTTCACCATCGAAGAACAAGCCCGCACCGGCACCGACTACGGCGCGGACAACCCGTACGAACCGGGCCGGCTGGAGCGCATGGTGGACGGCGAACAGCTCCCGCTGACCGCCCGCCTGGTGCGGCGCCTCTTCGCCCCGGACACCGACGCCGCCTTCGAGGCCGGGCTGGACATCGTCCTCACCGGCATCCGCGTGAAGTACGCCGCCGGCACCTGATCAGTCGGACACGAGCTCCCGCAACAACTCGACCAGCGACTCCTGCCTGTCCCGGTCCAGCGACACCAGCGGCGAAGTCCGGTTGAGACGCTCCAGCACCCCGGACCGCGCCTGGACCCCAGCGTCGGTCAGCACGATCTCCTTCGCGCGCCGGTCGGTCGGGTGCGGCCGGCGCCGCACCAGTCCCTGATCCTCCAGCCGGTCGATCACGAAGGTCGCGTTCGAGGCCTCGCACGACATCCGGCTCGCCAGTTCGCGGGCCGTGATCGGCTCGGACAGCTCGCGCAGGGCGACGACCTGCGCCGGCGTCAGGCCGACCTCCTCCCCGACCCGGCGAACCTGCACGTCGAGGCGGCGGGCGAACTCGTGCACCAGCTTGCACACGTCGCGATCGATCTCGACATCCGCCATGCCGCGAGTCTAGCGAAGATGGTTCGAACTGTGGTAGTTCTAGCTCGCAATATTACAGTTCGAACCTTCTTGGGGGTGCACAGTGCCGTTGTCCGTGTTCTCGCTGATGCTCGTGGTCTTCGGGCTCACGACCGGCGAGTTCGTGATCGCCGGACTCGTCCCGGACGTGGCTGCCGGGCTGTCGGTGTCCGTCCCGGCGGCCGGGTTGCTGGTGAGCGCCTACGCGGTGGGCATGATCGTCGGCGGTCCGGTGGTCACCGTGCTGACCGCGCGCGTCGGCCGGAAACCGCTGATCATCGGGCTCGTCGTGGTGTCCGTCTTGGGCAACCTGGGGTCCGCCGTCGCGCCGGGTTACGCCGTCCTGCTGCTGTCGCGGTTCGTCGCGGGCCTGATCGTCGCGACGTTCTTCGCGGTCGCGATCACGACCACGGCGGCGATGGCGCCGGCCGGACGGCAGTCGAGCATGATCGCCAAGGTCGCGCTGGGGCTGAACCTCGGCATCATCCTGGGCACACCGCTGGGCACGTTCGTCGGGCACCACGCCGGGTGGCGGGCCACGTTCGTCGCCGTCGCGGCGATCACGCTGCTCGCGCTGCTGCTGGTGCTGCGGTTCGTCCCGGCCTTCCCCGCGGCGGGCGGGTCCGCCGTCGGCGACCTCCGCGTGCTCGCGGATCGCGAGGTCTGGCTCGGCATCGTCCTGACGGGCGTCGGGAACCTCGGCGTCGTCACGGTCTTCACCTACATCGCCCCGCTGCTGACCGACGTCGCCGGGTTCACCGCGGACGCGGTGCCGGTGCTGCTGCTGGTGTACGGCGCGGGCGCGGTGATCGGGAACCTGCTCGGCGGGCGGCTGGCGGACCGCGCGCTGATGCCGTCACTGGCCTGGATGCTGACCGCGCTGGCCGGAACCCTGGTGCTGTGGTGGCTCGCCGCGGACAACCGGGTGGCGGTGGCGGTTCTGACGTTCGTCCTCGGCGCGCTGGCGTTCGGGGTCGTCCCCGGGATGCAGACGCGGGTGCTCACGGCGGCGGGCGCGGCGCCCACGCTGGCGATCGCGGTGAACGCCTCCGGGTACCAGCTCGCCGCAGCCTTCGGTGGCTGGCTGGGCGGCGGGCTGATCGCGGGCGCCGGACCACGCGCCCTCTACCCGGCGGCCGCCGTGGCCACCCTCGCCGGTCTGGGCATCGCGCTGGCGATGATGCGCCGCGACCGCGCGAAGACGGTCAGTCGCCCATGAACCGCAGGTAGCTGCCCGGCGTGGCCGCGCACGCCTCCAGCATCCCGGCGAGATCGGCCAGTGCCGCCCTGGCGTCCGCGTCCGGGGACTTTTGGAGCAGCGCGGCGACCTCGGGCAGCGTCGCCTGCGCTTCGCGTGCTCGTAGGACCCGCGCAACCGCGACGACCCGTCCCGCGCGGGCCTGCCCGCGTGGAGTTCCAGCTCGACGCCCACTGGTCAGTCCTCCGGCCGCCACGGCAGCGGAACGATGAGGCAGGGCCCGCCGACGAACAACCCGCCGTCGATGCCCAGCACCCTGCCCCCGGCGTACAGGTACGGCGCCTCGATCTGGCTGGGGTGGATCCCGAGCTGGTCGGCGATCACGCTGTGCCCGTGCACGATCCGCTCCCCGCCGAGTTGCTCGAGCAGGTAGTCGGCGATGTCCGGGCCGTGCGGGCCGCGGAAGGCGTAGCGCGTCGTCATCCGGCGCCACACGTCCCACCACTCCACCAGGTCCTCGCCGGTCAGGATCTCCCGCACGGTGGTGTTGATGTCCTCGGCGTCGTCGCCCCAGTCGAGGTATTCCACGGTGTCCGAGTGCATCAGCAGGTGGTTCGCGGCGTGCGCGATCAGCGGGCGGCTGGTCAGCCACTCGACGTGCTCGTCGGTCAGCGCGTCCTGATCGGACAGCTGCCCGCCGTTGATCTCCCAGCTGCGGGCGAAGCTGCGCGGCCCGAAGTCGGACGGCACCTCGGTGTCGCCGAACCGGTGCATGCCCAGCAGCAGGATCTCGTGGTTGCCGAGCAGCGTCCGCGTCGACCCGCCCGCCTCGGCGGCCTGGCGGTGCAGCCGCATCACGAGGTCGATCACGCCGATCCCGTCCGGGCCGCGGTCGACGAAGTCGCCGAGGAACCACAGGTGCGCCTGCCCGCCGGACCAGTCACCGGCCTCGTCGACCAGCCCGGCCCGGCGCAACGCGGCCGCCAGCTCGTCCCGGTGCCCGTGCACGTCGCCGACGACGTAGGTGCGGGCATCGGGGCGCTGCTGGTCGTCCATCCCTCGACGATAGGCGGTTGCCGCAGGTCAGGTGAGCACCGCCCCGTCCCCGAACGGGTCCTGCGTACGGCCGACCAGGTCGGCGATCGAGTCGAGCACCAGCGTCGGCCGGTACGGGTACCGCTCGGCCGACTCCTTCGTGGAGATGCCGGTGAGCACCAGGATCGTCTGCAGCCCGGCCTCGATCCCGGAGTGCACGTCGGTGTCCATCCGGTCGCCGATCATGACCGTGCCCTCGGAGTGCGCGCCGAGGCTGCGCAGCGCCGACCGCATCATCAGCGGGTTCGGCTTGCCCACGAAGTACGGCTGCCGCCCGGTGGCCCGCTCGATGAGCGCGGCTATCGACCCGGTCGCCGGCAGGCTGCCCTCCAGGCTGGGCCCGGTGGCGTCCGGGTTGGTGGCGATGAACTTCGCCCCCGCCTCGATGAGCCGGATGGCGCGGGTGATCGCGGTGAAGCTGTACGTGCGGGTCTCGCCGAGCACGACGTAGTCCGGGTCGCGGTCGGTGAGCACGTACCCGGCCTCGTGCAGCGCGGTGGTCAGCCCGGCCTCGCCGATGACGAACGCCGACCCGCCGGGGCGCTGGCTGTGCAGGAACTTCGCGGTCGCCAGCGCGGAGGTCCAGATGCGCTCCTCGGGCACGTCCAGCCCGGTGCGCAGCAGCCGCGCCCGAAGGTCCCGCGGGGTGTAGATGGAGTTGTTGGTCAGCACCAGGAACGGGGTGTCGTTGGCCCGCAGCTCGGCGAGGAACTCGTCGGCGCCGGGCACCAGGTGCTCCTCGTGCACCAGCACGCCGTCCATGTCGGTCAGATACGTCCAACGGCTCATGCCTGAAGACTAGCCGGGTGCACCGTCACCGCGGTGGCCTTGATCGCGAGCCGGACCGGCACACCCGGCTCCAGGCGCAGGTCGGCGACCGCGTCCGGGGTGAGGTCGGCGGACAGGCCCGCCGCCCAGCCGGCCCCCGCGGCCCGCACCCGGATCACCGGTCCGTGTGGTTCGAGCGCGCCGACGACCGCCTCGATCGTGTTGCGCGGGCTGCCGTGGGGTCCCTCCGCCGCGGGGTGGACCGACACCGCGCTGGGTTCGAACACCGCGACGGCGGGCTCGTTCTCGACCGCGTCCGGCGACCGGATGCCGGCCACCAGGCTGCCGTCGGCGGTCCGCAGACCACCCTCGACCGCCGTGCCGGGGACCAGGTTGAGCCCGGCGATCCGCGCGGTGAACGCCGTCCGGGGCGCGGCCAGCACCTCACGCGTCGGACCGCGTTCGACCACCCGGCCGGCGGCCAGCACGACGACGTGGTCGGCCAGGGCCAGCGCGTCCAGCGGATCGTGGGTGACCAGCACGGTCGCGCGGTGCGGGTCGGCGGCCAGGACCCGGCGCAGCAGGCCGCGGATCGCCGGGGCGGCGTCGACGTCGAGCGCGGCGAGCGGCTCGTCGAGCAGCAGCAGGTCCGGGTTGCCCGCCAGGGCGCGGGCGACCGCGACGCGCTGCGCCTGGCCGCCGGAGAGCTGCCCGGGCTTGCGGTCGGCGAACTCGGCGGCGTCCACTTCGGCCAGCCAGCGCCGGGCGATCTCCCGCGCCTGCGCGCGGCTCTTGCCCTTGGACCGCGGCGAAAACGCGACGTTGTCCACAACGGACAGGTGCGGGAACAGCAGCGCGTCCTGGGACAGCAGCCCGACCGCCCGGTCGTGCGCCGGGAGGTCGTGCAGGTCCCGGCCGCCGAGGGTGATCACGGCGTGGTCCGGGCGGAACAACCCGGCCAGGCAGCCGAGGATGCTGGACTTGCCGGACCCGTTCGGGCCGAGGATCGCCAGCACGCTCCCGGCCGGCACGTCGAAGTCCACGGACAGGCCGAAGGTGCCGCGCGTCAGCTCGATCTCGGCGTGCAAGCTCACCGGGCGGTCCCCTCCAGCGCGCGCGGCCGGGCCACCGCGATGACCGCGATCGCGACGACGATCAGCAGCAGCGCCAGTGCGACCGCGCTGTCCACGTCGACCTCGGCCTGCGTGTAGACCTCCAGCGGCAGCGTCCGGGTCACGCCCTCGAGGCTGCCGGCGAAGGTGATGGTGGCGCCGAACTCGCCCAGCGCGCGGGCGAAGCTGAGCACCGCGCCCGAGCCGAGCGCGGGCAGCAGCAGCGGGATCGTGACGCGGCGGAACACCGTCCACGGCCGGGCGCCCAGCGTCGAGGCGATCGGCTCGTAGCGGTCGCCGCCGCTGCGCAGCGCGCCCTCCAGGCTCACCACGAGGAACGGCATCGCGACGAACGTCTGCGCGATGATCACCGCGGTCGTGGTGAACGGGATCTGCACGCCGCCCGTGACGCTCAGCAGGTAGCCGAGGAACCCCTTGCGGCCCAGCAGGTAGAGCAGCGCGAGCCCGCCGACGACGGGTGGCAGGACCAGCGGCAGCAGCACGATCGCGCGCAGGATCCGGATGCCCGGCACGGTCGAGCGGGCGAGCACGACCGCGAGCGGCACGCCGAGCACGACGCAGGCGAGCGTCGACACGGCCGCCGTCTCCAGCGACAACCGCAGCGCGGCGAGCGAGGCGTCGGTGACGATCAGGCCCGGAACGCGGCGGAGGTCGGTCCGCACGAGCAGACCGACCACCGGCAGCACGACGAGTGCGAGGGCGAGTGCCGCGGGTACCCACAGAACCCACGGCACCCGCCGGGTCCTACGGAGCGCCAAAACCGGCCTTCCGCAGCTCGGCCCTGCCCTGCTCGCCCAGCACGAACTCGACCCACTGCCTGGCCAGCTCGGCCCGCGGGGCGTTCTTGACGACGGCGATCGGGTAGGAGTTGACGGCCGAGGTCGCCTCCGGGAAGTCGACCCGGTCGACCGCGCCCGCCGCGCTCGTGGCGTCGGTGACGTAGACCAGCCCGGCGTCCGCGTCCCCGGTCCGCACCTTGTTCAGCGCCTGCTTGACGTCCTGCTCCTCGCTGGCCGGCTTCAGCGTGACGCCGGTGCTCTTCTCCACCTTCTCCGTCGCCGAGCCGCACGGCACCTGTGGGGCGCACACCACGACGGTCAGGCCGTCGCGGGCCAGGTCGGCGAAGCTCCTGATGCCCTTCGGGTTGCCCGGCGCGACCGCGATGGCCAGCTTGTTCGTCGCGAACACCGACGGGGCGCCGTCGACCACGCCGGCCTGCACGGCCTTGTCCATGTTGGGCTGGTCGGCCGAGGCGAACACGTCGGCCGACGCGCCGTTGGACAGCTGCTGCACGAGCGAGGACGAGCCGGCGAAGTTGAACTTCACCTCCGTGCCCGCGTGCGCGGACTCGAAGGCCGTCTTGAGCGCGGTGAACGACTCGGTGAGCGAGGCGGCCGCGAACACGGTCAGGGTCCGGCTCTCACTCCCGCCCGAGGACGATCCGCACCCGGTGATCAGCAACGCGGCCGCGGCCAGCAGGGCGCCCAGCTTCTTCAACTCTGTCCTCCCGGAGTCTCCACGACCACCGTGGTCGCCTTCACCACCGCAACCGCCAGTGACCCCGGCTTGAGGCCGAGCTCGCGCACCGCTTCCGCGCTCATCAGCGACACCACGCGGAACGGCCCGCACTGCAGCTCGACCTGGGCCATCACCTTGTCCACGACCACGTCGGTGACCAGGCCGACGAACCGGTTGCGGGCCGACCGGCCGACGCCGGAGGGATCGTTGGGCCGCGCGGCCTGTTCCCGCGCGAACGCGGCCAGCTCCGCGCCGTCGACGACCTTGCGGCCGGCGCCGTCGGTGGTGGCGGTCAGCTGCCCGCCCCGCACCCAGCGCCGGACGGTGTCGTCGCTGACGCCGAGGAGTTCGGCAGCCTCGGATAACCGGAATTGCGGCATGCGGAGGACATTACTTCCGCATTTGCGGAAAAGCTACGGGTTGCCGCCGAGAACGTCGTCGCGCATCAAGGCGAGCAGTTCGTTCTGGTAGCGCTCGATGACCTCGCGTTCGGCCGGGCTGAACTTCTCCAGCACCTTCTCGGTGAACACCAGCGCCGACTCGAACAGCGGCGCCACCTTCTCCTCGTCCAGCGGCAGCACCTCGACGAGGACCTTGCGGCGGTCCTTGACGTCCCGCACCCGTCGCACGAATCCCGCGCGCTCCAAGCGATCGATCACCCCGGTGACCGCACCGGTGGACAGGCCGGTGAGCTTGGCGATCTCGCCCGCGGTCAGCGGTCCGTCGGCGCGGGCGGCCAGGTCGAGGGCCTTGTGGTCGGTGCCGGACAGGCCCATCTTCTCGGCGATCTGGGCGTGCCGGAGCACGGCGAGGGTGCTGGATTCGCGGCCGATCTCGGCGAACCGCGCCAGCACCTCGCGGGGCACCGGGTACCTTTTTTCCTCCGGCATCCGGCGCGTCCCTTCCCAAGTCGTCTCCGCGGTTGAAACACTCTGCTACCGAGACATTCTAGTGAGGATCGGCAGTGCGGTCCGCGGGTTAGGCTGGTGTCAATGAGTGCGGTAGATCTCGGGCTCCCCCGCGTGCCGGGCACACGCGGAACCACGCAGCCCCGCCCCGACAACCCCGCCCTCGTCGACACGTTCGGGCGCGTCGCCACGGACCTGCGCGTGTCGCTGACCGACCGCTGCAACCTCCGCTGCACGTACTGCATGCCGGCGGAGGGCCTGCCGTGGATGCCGGGTGAGGAGGTGCTCACCGACAGCGAGCTCGTGCGCCTGCTGCGGATAGCGGTCGAGCGCCTCGGGGTCACCGACATCCGGCTCACCGGCGGCGAACCGCTGCTGCGGCCCGGGCTCGAGCACCTGGTCGCCGAGATCACGGCGTTGCGCCCACGGCCCCGGCTTTCCATGACCACCAACGGGATCGGGCTCGCCAAGCGGGCCCGCGCGTTCGCCGAGGCGGGCCTGGACCGGATCAACATCTCGCTCGACACCGTCGATCCCGAGACGTTCGTGAAGATCACCCGGCGCGACCGGCTGAGCCACGTGCTGGACGGCCTCGCCGCCGCGCGGGCCGCCGGGCTGGACCCGGTGAAGGTGAACGCCGTGCTGCTGCGCGGGATCAACGAGCAGGAGGCCGCGCCGCTGCTGCGGTTCTGCCTCGAGCACGGCTACCACCTGCGCTTCATCGAGCAGATGCCGCTGGACGCCCAGCACGGCTGGAACCGCGCCGACATGGTGACGGCGAAGGAGATCTTTTCCTTGCTCAGCAAGGAGTTCACGCTCACGCCGAGCCCGGAGGCACGCGGCGGGGCGCCGGCGGAGCGCTGGCTGGTCGACGGCGGCCCGGCCGACGTCGGGATCATCGCGTCGGTCACGCGGCCGTTCTGCGCGGCCTGCGAGCGCACCCGGCTCACCGCCGACGGCGCCGTCCGGTCGTGCCTGTTCAGCAACGACGAGACGGATCTGCGGGCGCTGCTGCGCGGCGGGGCCGGCGACGAGGAGATCGCCCAGGCCTGGCGGATGACCATGTGGGGCAAGCTGGCCGGCCACGAGATCAACGACGCCGGCTTCGCGCAGCCGATCCGGCCGATGAGCGCGATCGGGGGATAGATCTTGACCGTGAGCGTCCTGGTGCGCTATTTCGCGTCCGCGCGCGCGGCCGCGGGCGTGGAAGAAGAGGTACTCCAGTTGCCGGCCGGCGCGTCGGTCGCCGAGGCGGTGGTCGCTCTCCGTGATCTTCATCCGGAGACCCTGCCGCGGATCCTCCAGGCGGCCAGCTTCCTCGTCGACGGCGTGGCCGTCCGCGACCCCTCGCGTCCCCTCCCGGAGGGGGCCGAACTGGACGTCCTGCCGCCCTTCGCGGGCGGTTGAACGAGGTTCACGAATGGTCCAACCGTGCCAAAACGACGTGACCCAGACCTCACGATCGGTGAAATATCTCGACTTGGAAACGGCCAGGTAACGGCCCGCTGACCAGGAGAAACGACGAGATCGGCACAGGTTGCTCGATGTTACTGTGATGTAGGTCACACCTCGAATAATTTCCGATCACGCTCGCCGTTACGTACCGTCGCTTTTCGGCTGGCCCCGACCGGCCACGGCAACACCGGGATTCCGAGCGCCAAGTCCTGTCCGGCGGAATCCCGGACCAAACCCCGAGCGAAAGAAGATCTTCCGGACAGGGACGGAGAGGGTTGGACCCGAGCGTTTCCGCGAAGGCCCGATTGGCTCCCCCGGACCCCGCCGGGTGGAGCAGGACCCGTTACCGGGTTCGCCTCGCAGCCATGCTCGTCGGCGCGAAGATCGAGTTGATGGAATGTCCTACCGAGGCAAGCACCGCAAGATGTCCCCCGCCGCTCGCAACATCGCTCGCGTCGCTGTCGCGGGTATCGCGGTCGGCACCCCGCTGGCGATCGCCGCGACCCCCGCGCAGGCCGCCAGCGTCAACTGGGACGCCATCGCGCAGTGCGAGAGCGGTGGCAACTGGAGCACCAACACCGGCAACGGCTACTACGGTGGTCTGCAGTTCTCCGCCAGCACCTGGAAGGCCTACGGCGGCACCGGCAGCCCGGCGAACGCTTCGCGTGAGCAGCAGATCGCCGTCGCCGAGCGCGTCCTGCAGGGCCAGGGCATCGGCGCCTGGCCGGTGTGTGGCAAGAAGGCCGGCTCTTCGGCGAGCTACAAGGGTTCCAACACCCAGGGCTCGACCCAGAAGAAGGCCACCACGCCGAAGAAGGCCACTGCTCCGAAGAGCACGCCGAAGAAGAGCACCCCGGCTCCGGCCGTGAGCGTCCCGGCCTCCAACCCCAACGGTGACTACACCGTGGTGGCGGGCGACACGCTGTCCGGGATCGCCAAGAAGTTCAACGTCGAGGGCGGCTACCAGAAGCTTCAGGAGCTGAACTCGCAGTACATCTCGAACCCGAACCTGATCCTGGTCGGGCAGAAGATCGCCACGAAGTGACGCTGGGGGTGTCCGGCAGCCCCACCACACTCCCCCGGGTGGTGGGGCGCCGGCGCCCTGGTGGTTTCGGGTTTTCGTGACCCGTGCCGCCGCGTCCGGCCCCAAGCGGGCCGGGCGACGATCAGGGGGAGTTGACCCACTCGTCGGTGCCATCGGTGAAGTGCTGGTGCTTCCACACCGGCAGCTGGGCCTTCACCTCGTCGACGAGTTCGGCGCAGGTCGCGAAGGCCTCGGCACGGTGGTCGGCGGAGACGGCGCAAGCCAGCGCCACGTCCCCGATCTCGAGCGCCCCGATCCGGTGGCTGACCGCGATGGCCCGCACGCCCCTCCGGCGGCCGGCAACCTGAGCCACCACGCGGGCGAGAACGTCCCCCGCGGTCGGATGGCCCTCGTAGAACAGCGACTTGACGCCCTTCCCGCCATCATGATCACGGACGACCCCGCCGAAGGTGACGACCGCCCCAGCGGCCTGATCGTCGACAAGAGAAGCATGCTCCTCGACCGACAGGGCCCGATCGGTCACCTCAGCCCGCACGATGTGCGGAGCCCCCGGGGCGGCTGGCTCCCGAGCGCTCGTCTCCCGGGCACCCGTCGCCCGAGCGCCCGTCTCCCGAGCGCCCGTCTTCCGGGCGGGTGTCTCCCGAGCGCCCGTCTTCCGGGCGGCTGTCTCCTCGCTGGCTGTCTCCAGGGCGCCCGCCTCCTGGCTGGCCGTCACCTGAGTGGCCGTCTCCCGGGCGACCGGCGCCCTCTCGGGGGCCACCGCCCCAGCGGCCCCCTGGGCCGCGACAGCGCCCGTTCCTGCCCCGGCCGCCGCATTGAGGCCCTCGGGCTCTCCAGCGGTCGCTGAGGCACCCGCCTCCGGCGGTGCCCCAGCCGCACCTGCAGCACCCGCCGCAGTCGCGCCATCCGCGGTGCCCGCCCCCGGCAGGGCCCCAGCCACCCCCGCAGTCCCAGCCGTGGCCGGGCGCGGGTGGTCGCCGCCCGCGAGCTGGTCCACCGCGTGCATCAGGACGCCGTCGAGTACGCCGAGCCCGTCCGTCACCCCGCCGCGTGAGCCGGGCAGGTTCACCACCAGCGTCCGCCCCGCCACGCCGGCCAGGCCCCGCGACAGCACCGCCGTCGGCACCTTCGGCAGCCCGGCCGACCGGATCGCCTCCGCGAGCCCCGGCAGCTGGTGGTCCAGCAGCGGCGCCGTCACGTCCGGCGTGCGGTCCGTCGGCGACACCCCGGTCCCACCGGTCGTGATGACAACCTGCACGTCATCACGCAGGGCCTCGCGCAGGGCCTGCGCGACCGGGTCGCCGTCGGGGACCACCCGCGGCTCCGGCACGTCGAACCCGCGCTCCCGCAGCCAGCCGACGATCACCGGCCCCGTGTGGTCCGCGTAGACCCCCGCCGACGCCCGGTTCGACGCGACGATCACCCGTGCGGTGCGCTTGTCGTTGCTCATGGCCGCTCCCAGACACCGGACTTGCCACCGAGCTTGCGCTCCAAACGGACCCCGTCCAACGTGGCTGCGGGATCGACGGCCTTGATCATGTCGTGAACGGTGAGCCCCGCGACGGCGACCGCCGTCAGCGCCTCCATCTCGACCCCCGTGCGATCGGTGGTCTTGACGGTCGCCGTGATGCGCACTTCCGCCTGCCCCAAGTCGAACTCGACCTTCACCCCGGACAGGGCGATCTGGTGGCACAACGGGATCAGCTCCGGGACCTTCTTGGCGCCCATGATCCCGGCGATCCGGGCGGTCGCGAGAGCGTCGCCCTTGGGCAGGCCGTCCCGGGACAGCAGGTCGATCACCTCGGCCGTGGTGCGCACGACCCCGGTGGCGACCGCGGTGCGCGCGGTGGCCTCCTTGCCGGAGACGTCGACCATCCGGGCGGCGCCCTTGTCGTCGACGTGGCTCAGTTCACTCACGCCGACAAGGCTAAACGCCCGGTCCCGCCCCGAGGGGACCGGCTCAACCCACCCGCACCGGCTGGTTGATGCGGATCGCGTTGCCGAAGGGGTCCCGCAGCCCGCAGTCGATGCCGTACGGGCGCTCGGTCGGCTCCTGCGTGAACTCCACGCCCTTCGCCAGCAGCTGCTCGTACGTCTTGCGGCAGTCGTCGGTCGTCAGGCCGATCCAGCCGCCCGTCGCGCCCTTCGCCAGCAGCTCGCGCACCTGCGAAGCGGTCGCTTCGTCCATCGCGGGCGGTCCGGGCTTCTCCAGGAGGATCTCGCGCCCGGGCTCGCCGGGCACGCAGACCGTCAGCCACCGCATGAAGCCGAGGTCCTGGTCGACCTTGACCTCGAACCCCAGCTTCCCCACGTAGAAGTCGAGCGCCTCGTCCTGGTCCGTCACGAAGATCTGGGAGAGTGTGATCGCGTTGAACATGCTCGCAACGCTAATCAGCGAGCCCCGCCCCTGGCTTCTCCGAAACTGCTCGGTCGAGTCCAGGCCATCGCGAAGCACGTCGGCGCGGGCCCCGCACCAGGGCCGGACGCGCGGTACTCCGACGGCGACTGCCCCACGATCTCGCGGAACGTCCGGCTGAATGTGCCCAGGCTGGTGAACCCGACGGCGAAGCAGATCTCGGTGACGCTGCGGGCGCTTTCCCGCAGCATGAACATCGACCGCTCCACCCGCCGCCGCTGCAGGTACCGGTGCGGCGTCTCGCCGAAGGTGGCGCGGAAGGTGCGGATGAAGTGCGCCTCCGAGACGTGCACCATCCGGGCCAGGGCCGCGACGTCGAGGGGCTGCGCGTAGGCGCGGTCCATCGCGTCGCGGGCCCGCAGCATCCGCCGGTTCGACTCCTCGACGGCGCGGCTCATCAGCTGGTGGCGCCCGACTTCCGGGCCGCCGCCTTGACCGCCTCCGCGACGGCCGGAGCCACCGCCGAGTCGAACACGCTCGGCACGATGTAGGAGGCGTTGAGCCGGTCGTCCACCACGTCGGCGATCGCGTTCGCGGCGGCCAGCAGCATGTCGTCGGTGATCTCGTGCGCCTGCGCGTCGAGCAGGCCCCGGAACACGCCGGGGAACGCGAGCACGTTGTTGATCTGGTTCGGGTAGTCGCTGCGCCCGGTGGCCACGACCGCCGCGTGCTTCTGCGCCTCGAGCGGGTCGATCTCCGGGTCCGGGTTGGCCAGCGCGAACACCACCGGGTTCGGCGCCATCGTCGCGACCTGCTCGGCCCCGAACAGGTTCGGCGCGGACACGCCGATGAACACGTCGGCCCCGACGAGCGCGTCGTGCAGCGTGCCGGACACGTTGTCCTTGTTGGTGTTCTCGGCCAGCCACCGCAGGTTGTCGTCCAGATCGGACCGGCCCAGGTGGACGATGCCGTTGATGTCGGCGGCGATGATGTCGCCCGGCTTCTTGTGCATGAGCAGCCGCATGATCGCCGAGCCGGCCGCGCCCGCGCCGCTCACCACGATCTTGCAGTCCTCGATCTCCTTGCCCACCACGCGCAGCGCGTTGCGCAGGGCGGCGACCACGACGATTGCGGTGCCGTGCTGGTCGTCGTGGAACACCGGGATGTCGAGCTGCTCGCGCAGCCGCTTCTCGATCTCGAAGCAGCGCGGCGCGGCGATGTCCTCGAGGTTGATGCCCGCGTACACCGGCGCGAGCGCCTTGACGATCTTGATGATCTCCTCGGTGTCCTGGGTGTCCAGGCACACCGGCCAGGCGTCGACGTCGGCGAACTTCTTGAACAGCGCCGCCTTGCCCTCCATCACCGGCAGGGCCGCGGCCGGGCCGATGTTGCCCAGGCCGAGGACGGCCGAACCGTCGGTGACGACCGCGACCGTGTTGCGCTTGATGGTCAGGCGGCGCGCGTCGGCCGGGTTGGCCGCGATCGCCTGGCACACCCGCGCCACGCCCGGCGTGTACGCGCGGGAGAGGTCGTCACGGTTGCGGAGCTGGACCTTGGGCGACACCGACAGCTTGCCGCCGAGGTGCATGAGGAAGGTGCGGTCGGAAACCTTGCGCACCCGGACGCCGGGCAGCGCGTCGAGGGCCTCGCGCACGTGCTCGACGTGATCGGCGTTGGCGACGTTCGCCGTGATGTCGACGACGATCGCGTCGGAGTGGGATTCGACCACGTCGAACGCGGTCAGCACGCCGCCGACCCGGCCCACCGCCGAGGTGAGGTCGCCCGCGGCGCTCGCCGACGGCGGCGCCTCGACACGAACGGTGATCGAATACCCGGGGCCGGGAACCGGCACGGCAGTAACCCCCTGCTGTCTACTTGTTGATCTCGGTCTCGGGGTGCACGTACGGCACGGTGTCGAGCGGGAACGTCACGTTCCCGAACGGCGACAGCGCGCCCTGGCGGTCCGAGGAGAGCTCCGTGACCGGGTGCTCGCCGTCCGGCAGATGCGGCCAGGTGGGGTCGATACGACCGCTCTTCTTGTCCTTGTCGCCCTTCGCCACTTCATCCTCCAGTGCTCGGCACCTACGGCTCCCAGTTTGCCTCACAGCCGCCCGAACCCGATGGTCAGGGCGGGTATCCTCACCTGTGATGCCCGCGACCTCCCTGGCGGACTGGCTGCGGTCCGCGTCCGACGACGAGCTGGGCGTGCTCCTGCAGGCCAGGCGCGACCTGGCGACCCCGCCGCCGTCCGACAGCACCGTGCTGGCCACCCGCGCCGGCACCCCCGGATCGGTCGCCAGGGCGATGGAGGACCTGGACACCTTCACCCTCTCCGTGCTCGACGCGCTGCTGGTCGCCGACGCCGACACGGAAGCCGTCCCGCTCGCCGAGGTCGCCGAGCTGGTCGGCGCCGACGTCCGGCCGGCCGTGGACCGGCTGCGTTCGCGGGTGCTGGCCTGGGGCGACGACGACGCGGTCCGCGTGGTCCCGGCCGCGCGCGAGCTGGCCGGGCCGTTCCCGGCCGGGCTCGGCGCGTCCGTGCCCGGGCTGGACGTCGAGTCCGCCCTCGCCGAGGTCGGCGACGACGAACGCGGGCTGCTCGGCGCCCTCGCCGCCGGCCCGCCCATCGGGCGCACCCGGGACGCGGCGGCCGAACCGTCCCTGGCCGCGGGCGCGACCCCGGTGCAGAAGCTGCTCGCCCGCGGGCTGCTGCTGCGCCGCGACGACGAGACGGTCGAGCTGCCCCGCGAGGTGGCGATCGCGCTGCGCGGCGGCCGGATCTGCTCGCCCAAGGCGTTGCGGGAGCCGGAGCTGCCCACCAGGCCGCACCAGCAGTCCACAGTGGACGAGGCCGCCGCCGGTGAGGCGATGGAGTTCCTGCGGCAGACCGAATCGCTGCTGGCGCAGTGGTCGGACCAGCCGCCGCCGGTGCTGAAGTCCGGCGGGCTCGGGGTGCGTGAGCTGCGGAAGCTCGCGCGCGAACTGGACACCGACGACAACCGCGCCACGCTGCTGGCCGAGCTGGCGGTGGCGGCCGGACTGGTCGCGGACAGCCAGAGCACCAGTCCGGAGTGGGTGCCCACGACGCTGGCCGATTCGTGGCTGGCGTCCGAGCCGGCGCAGCGGTGGGTCATCCTCGCCGAGGCGTGGCTGGACCTGCCGCGGCTGCCCGCGCTGGTGGGTCAGCGGGACGCGAAGGACAAGCCGATCGTCCCGTTGTCCGACGACCTGCGGCGGCCGCTCGCACCGGCGGCGCGGCGGCGGGTGCTGGGCACGCTGGCCGAGCTGCCGCGCGGCGCGGGTGTGCACGGCGCGGACGACCTGGTCGAGCTGCTCGCGTGGCGGGCGCCGCGACGCGGCGGGCGGTTGCGGGACGAGACGGTGCGCTGGACGTTCGCCGAGGCGTCGGCGCTCGGCGTGATCGCGCTGGGCGCGCTGACCACGGCGGCTGGGGCGCTGCTGGCCGGCGACCGCTCGGGCGCGCTGAACGCGGTGTACGACGCGATGCCCAAGCCGATCGGGCACGTGCTGGTCCAGGCCGATCTGACGGTGGTGGCGCCGGGGCCGCTGGAGATGGACCTGGCCGCGGAGATCGCCGCGGTGGCCGACGTCGAGTCCGCCGGGCACGCGACGGTCTACCGGATCACGGAGGCGTCGGTGCGGCGGGCGCTGGACACCGGCCGGACCGCCGACGAGCTGCACGAACTGTTCCGGAAGCGGTCGGCGACCGAGGTGCCGCAGTCGCTGACGTACCTGATCGACGACGTCGCGCGGCGGCACGGCAGGCTGCGCGGCGGGGCGGCGGGCTCGTTCCTGCGGTGTGACGACGAGGTGCTGCTCGCGGAGGTGATGGGCAACTCGGTCTCCGGCGAGTACGAGCTGCGCAAGATCGCGCCGACGGTGCTGATCAGCCCGTATCCGCTGGCCGAGGTGCTGGACGGGTTGCGGGCGGCCGGGTTCGCCCCGGCGGCGGAAGGTCCGGACGGGCGGGTGGTGGACCTGCGTCCGGCGGGACGACGGGTGCCCGCGCGACCGCGGGCGACGCGGCGGGTGGTGCCCGAGCCCGCCGGGTTGACCGGCGAGCAGGCGGCGTCGGTGGTCGCGCACATCCGGGCGGGCGACCGCGCGGCGGCGAGCCGCAAGGGGGCGGCCGTGCGCCTGCCGGGCGGCGGTGGGGGCTCCGACACGGCGGCCACGATGGCGCTGCTCGCACGAGCCCACCGCGAGCGGCGCGAGGTGTGGATCGGCTACGTGGACGCCCACGGAACGGCCAGCCAGCGCATCGTCACGCCGACCCACGTGGGCGGCGGAGTGCTGGTCGGCACGGACGACGAGCGGTACCCGCTGCACCGGATCACCTCGGCCGCCCTGGTGGACGACTGAGGTCAGAACACGACGCGCGCGGCCAGGACGCGACCGCGGACCGACTCGTCGCCGTCGATCTTCACCACCGGCTCGCCGTCGCGGCCGGACAGCAGCCAGAGGTAGTCGAGGGCGTCGACGGTGACGGTGGCGACCGGATCGCCCGTGCCGAGGCGCCACCGGTCCCCCGCCGGGCCGGTCAGCTCGAGCACGATCGGCGGACCGGGCCAGCTCCGCGCGAGCTCCAGCACCACCTGGGCGACGACGGCGCGGTCGTGATCGCCGGTCTCGAAGGGCCGCCCGGTGGCGCGAGCGATCTCGAGGCGGTGCATCCAGGTGTCGCGGTTGCTCAACACGTCGAGGAGGTAGCCGAAGGTGGGGTCCACCAGCTTCTCCTCCGGGAAGAACCGCGCGATCCCGAGCCGGCGCAGGAATCCCGGCACGCGCCGGCGGGCCCGCAGCGCTTTCGCACCGTCGGCCGCCAGCTTCCGGCGCAGCTCACCAGGACCAAGCTTGCCCAGCAGATCGATTTGGTAGGCGTTGTGGGCGTCAAGGCTGGTCCTCTCCGGATAACGGCGGCGCGCGCGGCGCAGGCGCCGGAGGAACAGCACGGGCCGAAAGCCCTCCTCGTGCTGGCCGGCGACATGGGCGACCATCGCGTGGACGTCCCAGCCCGCACTGGCCGTCGGCCGGTTCCAGTCGTCCTCGTCGAGGCGGTCGAGCAGCGCCAGGAACGCCGCCAGCTCGGCCTCACCGTGGCGAACCGCGTCCTGCGCGCGGGGTCTGGCGATCGTGCTCGTCTGTGTCATGGTGGTCTGGGTCAAAGTGGGCCTCTGGGTCATGGTGGACCTCCGGGTGAGTAGAAGCGGACGAACATGTCGAGCACCTGGGGAATGAGGCGCGTGAAGCGGCCCTCGTCATAGGCCGCGTTCGGCTCGTTCGCGAGTTGCTGGGACAGCGTGCCCGTCACGAGGATCGACATCAGGGCCACGGCGTCGTCCTCGGCCGCGGCTTCGGCGAGCTCCCCGGCTTCGACGGCCGCACGCAGATGCGCCCGCACATCCTCGACGTACTCGACGCTGGGACGGAACGCTTCCCGCGACGGTTCGAAGTCGGGCACCGGACGGCTGCCCAGAAGCTGCGCGAGCACGGGTTGAGCGAGCGCGATGCGCCCGGTCGCCTCCACGTACGCGGTGAGCGCCTCCAGACCCGGTCGAGCCGCGGAAGCCGCCTTGCGCGCGGCTTCGAGCTGTTGCTGCGCGGCGAGCCGGAACAACTCGTCGTACACCGCGTGCCGGGACGGGAAGTGCTTGTACAACGAGGGCTGGCGGATACCGACGCGCCGCGCCACCTCGGACAGGTTCAGGCCGGCCACACCGCGTTCGGCCATTACCGCGATGGCCGCGTCCAGGATCTCCTGCCGCCGGGTACCACCCACGCCGCCGCCTCCTAGCTATAGGTAATAGCCTGAGGCAATGGACTATAGCCCCGGGGAGGCGGCGGGAAAAGAGCTCAGAGCCTCCGCAGGCCCTGCAGCACCCGGTTCATGAACTCGCGCGAGGAGCGGTCGCCGAAGGACAGCCCGGACTGGTGGATCAGCACCAACCCGGCGTTGTCCAGGTCGCTGACCAGCACCTTCACCACGTTGAGCGGCAGGTCCAGGTAGGCCGCGATCTCCGCGATCGACCGCGGCTCCGCGCACAGCCCGCAGATCCTGCGGTGCTGCACGCCCGTCACGGCCTGCGGCACGCGCCCCCGGTCGGTGGTCGACACCAGCGCCTCGAGCGCAAGCTCGTAGTCCGGGCGGGTCCGGCCACCGGTGCGGGCGTACGGGCGCATCATCATCCGCGTCCGCACCGACGTCTCCTGGCCCCTGGACTGCGCGGGCGGCACCCCGACGGCGAGCCCGGCACCGGTCCCACCACGAGCACGAGCCCCAGCAGCGCCTGCCCGGGCGCCCACGCCGACGGCAGCCCCGCCACCGGCCTCCAGACCGGCCCGCGACGCGGCACCGGCGCCCAACCCAGCTCGCGAAGCCCCAGCAGCCGGCGCGGCACCCGTCCGCCCGACACCGGGCGTCGTCCGCACCGGGGTGCGCACCGGCAACACCACCGGCTTCTTCGTCAGCACGAACCGCGCCGGCGAGTCGATCCCCTCGCGTTCGGTGCCCTGGTGCAGCCGGTCCCACGCGTCGACCCCGGGGCGGCCCGCCCCCTGCGAAAGTCCCCGCATCAGCGCACGCCACCCTGGAGCTGACTGCGCAGCTCCGGCGTCATCTGCATCCCGACCCGGTCCACCAGCAGCGTCATCTCGTACGCGACCGTGCCGATGTCGGAATTCGGCGCGGCCAGCACCGCCAGGCTCGATCCGTCGCTGATCCCCATCAGGAACAGGTACCCGCGCTCCATCTCGACCACGGTCTGGTTCACGTAGCCCGCTTCGAAGCACCGCGCGGCACCGGACGTCAGGCTCACCAGCCCGGAGGCGACCGCGGCCAGCTGGTCGGCCCGGTCCTTGGGCAGCCCCTCCGACCCGGCCAGCAACAGACCGTCGGTGGAGACGACCACGGCGTGCGCCGCGCCCGGGACCCGTCGCACGAAGTCGGTGATCAGCCAGCCGAAGCCGAAGCCGCTCGACTGCTGTGCCGATGCCGTCATGTGCCTCCTCACCGGTCGAGCCTGTTCTGCGATTATTCCGACCAGGGTATTGCCGAACCCGGCCCTGGTGGCTTGCCGCCCGGGGTGATCTCACATCGATTCACCCTTCCGGCGGCACGGTTACCCGATCACCCCGGTTGTAACGCGCGGTCCCGGTTGATCGCGTGCTCGACCACGGTGATCAGCACCTGCTTGGCCGATTCCTTCTCCCGCGCGTCGCAGGCGATGATCGGCACCGACTCGGAGATCGTCAGCGCGTGGCGGACGTCCTCGATCTGGTGGTGCAGCAGCCGGTCGAAGCAGTTGATCGCCACGATGTAGGGCAGCTTCCGGTTCTCGAAGAAGTCGATCGAGGGGAACGCGTCCGCCAGCCGCCGGGTGTCGACCAGCACGACCGCGCCGATCGCGCCCACGGCCAGGTCGTCCCACATGAACCAGAACCGGTGCTGCCCCGGGGTGCCGAAGACGTAGAGCACGAGGTCGTCGCCGAGCGAGAGCCGGCCGAAGTCCATCGCGACCGTCGTCGTCACCTTGTTCGGGGTGGCGGTGGTGTCGTCCACCGACACGCTGGCCTCGGTCATCACCGCCTCGGTGGTCAGCGGATCGATCTCCGAGACCGCGCCGACCAGGGTCGTCTTGCCCGCACCGAAGCCGCCGGCGACCACGATCTTGGCCGACTGCGTCGGTCCCGTCGCGGCCGACGTGTTCGCGTCGGAGTCAAATTCTCCGAAGCCCACTGAGCACCCTCTCCATGAACTCGATACTGGGACGATCGCCGACGACCGACGTCGTGGAATGGACCAGGACCAGGCCGAGATCGACGGCGTCGCCGATCAGCACCCGCGCGACCCCCAGCGGCATGCGCAGGTACGCCGCCACCTCGGCCACGGAGCGCGTGTCCAGGCACAGGCCGCAGATGGACCGGTGCTCGGGCACTCGCACCCGGTCGAGCATCCGTCCCCGCTCGCTGGTCGAGACGAGTGCTTCGATCGCCAGATCGTAGCTGGGACGTGTCCGCCCGCGCGTCCGGAAGTACGGCCGGACCAGACCGGAGGTCTCCTCCGCCGCCACCGGCGCCGGGACCGGCGGGAAACTGGGGTGGCTCTCCGCGGCGGGCGTGGACGGCAGCTGACCGGCCGGGGCCAGCGGCCCGCCGGAGTCGCCGAACAGGTCCGATGCGGGACCGGACAGCAGCCGGTCGCCGGAGATCTCCGGGTATTCGGTCGCCCCGTAGCCCGGTGGCTCGGGGTCGCTCAGGGTACTGGACCGCTTCTCGCCCGCCGCCGCCCGGCGCAGGCGCCAGGCGCGGTCGACCTTGGCCCGGAACGTGCTCCAGTCCTCGGTCCGCGCCGCCTGCGCCTCGTCCGGCCAGGCGGTTTCGGCGTCGTCGTCCAGCCGTCCCGAGCCCACGCCCGTCGGCTGCCCACCGTCCACTGCAGTCCCTCTCGTGCCCGGCGCGCTCAACCGCGCGCGGCTCCTTGGAGCTGTGCCCGCATCTCGGGGGTCATCTGCTGACCGACCCGATCCACCAGAAGCGTCATTTCGTACACCACGAGGCCGATGTCGCTGTCGGGGGACCCCAGAACGGCCAGGCAGGACCCGTCCGACACCGACATGAGGAACAGGAAGCCGTTGGCCATCTCGACCACCGTCTGCGCCACGGGCCCGCCCTCGAACACCTTCGACGCGCCCCGCGCCAGGCTGGTCAGCCCCGATGCCACCGCGGCCAGCTGGTCCGCGCGGTCCTTCGGCAGCCCCCGCGACGCGGCCAGCAGCAGCCCGTCCGCCGACACCACGACCGCGTGCGCGGCACCGGGTACCCGGTGCACGAAGTCCGTGATCAGCCACGCGAAGCCGTTCCGCGGCGCCTGCGGCGTGGAGCCTCCCGGCTGCAGCGATCCCGCCCGTGTCACTCCTCACTCCTCACTGCCTCGTCCGGCGGGGTGGTTCCCCCGCCACTCACCGGGTCGCCCTGGTCAGAGGGGCCCGGCGTGCTCTCCCGCAGCGCGTGACGGCCACTGACGTAGCCGCGCTGGAAGCTCGCCATCCGTTCGCGCGCCGCCTCGGCGGAGCGGGCCAGTGCGCCCTGCCCCGGCCGGCCGACGGTGGTGTCGGTGAAGGCATCGGGCTCGCCCACCGGGATCGAACCGGGGACGAGGTGCGCGTTGGGCACCCGCTTCGGCAGCCCGGCCGGAGTGATCTCCTCCTCCCGCGACTCGAGCAGGGATTGCGCCGCGCGCCAGCCCTCATCCGACACACTGTGCCAAAGATCGGCGCTTTTGTCGTCGGCCTCCGGTGCTCGTTCGGCGGCGGGTGCGGGTTCCTCCTCCAGGTCTCCGCTCACCGAGGCGGGGTCCTCCCCCTCCGCACTGAACCACCGCGACACAACCGACTGGTAGATCGGCAGCCGCTTGGTGGGCACGTCGTCGTCGAAGATGCTCTCCGGCGCCGGCTGCGGCTCCTCGGCCGGCTGCTCGGTGACCGGGACGTACTGCGGTTCGCGCTTGGGCAGGGCCAGCGAACCGAAGTGGTTCGGCGGCTCCTCGCGGGGCGGGGTGGAGCCGTTCGACGGCGGCTCCTCGGCCCGCGGCTTGCCCCGGCTGAGGAAGGCCGCGTCGGACGAGCCGGCGACCAGGTCGTCGAGGCTGATCGGCTGGTCCAGCGGTCGCAGCACACCGGTCGTCTGGTCCTGGGCCGGCTCGCGGCGCGCCAGGTTCGACGGCGTGCGCTGCGCCGGCACCGGCGGCAGGCTCGGCGACGACGTCTCGGCCGGCCGCGGCATCGGCTCCTGCGCGACCGGGCCAAGCAGGTCCGGCGGCACGACGACGCGCGCGATCACGCCGCCGTCGATGTCCTCGTTCTCCCGCAGGCGCACCTCGATGCCCTGCCGCTGGGCCAGTCGCGCGACCACGTACAGACCCATCCGGCGGGTCACCGACACGTCCAGGTCCGGCGGGTCGGCGAGGCGCTTGTTGGCCTCGGCGATCTGCTCCGGCGACATGCCGACCCCGCGGTCGGTGATCTGGATGGCGAGCGCCTTCTTGCGGGTCACCACGGCCCGGACGCTGACCTTGGTCTCCGGCTCGGAGAAGTAGGTGGCGTTGTCGAGCAGCTCGGCGAGCAGGTGCACCAGGTCGTGCACGGACGGGCCGCGGACGGCGACCTCGGGGATCGCGCCGACGTCGACCCGCGCGTACTGCTCGATCTCGGACACCGCCGCGCCGATCACGTCGGCCGCGGAGACCGGTTTGGGCATCGACTTGCTCAGTCCCGCGCCGGAGAGCACCAGCAGGCTCTCGCCGTTGCGGCGCAGCCGGGTCGCCAGGTGGTCCAGCTCGAACAGGCTTGCGAGGTGGTCGGGGTCCTGCTCGTCGGCCTCCAGCAGGTCGATCACCGCGAGCTGGCGCTCCACCAGGCGCTGCGACCGGCGCGAGAGGTTGACGAAGATGCCGTTGACGTTGTCGCGCAGCAGCGCCTGCTCGGCGGCGAGGCGGACGGCCTGGCCGTGCACCACGTCGAAGGACCGGGCGACCTGGCCGATCTCCTCGGTGGTGTGGACCGGCACCGGCTCGATCGCCTTGGCCGCGGCGGCGGCGGGGTCGGCCTCGCGCATGATCCGCTCGACCGCGTCCGGCAGGTGCACCTCGGCGACCTGCAGCGCGGTCGAGCGCAGCGTGCGCAGCGGCCGGATCAGCGAGCGCGCCACGACGTACATCAGCGTGAGCACGATCAGCAGCCCGGCGAGGATGATCGCGATCGTGATCAGCAGGTTCTGCTGCTGCTCGCTGATCAGTCCGTTCGTGTAGGCGGCGGCGTCGTCCAGCAGCCGGTTCTGGACCTGGCTGATCAGGTTGAGCGTGTCCGACGAGGACTGCGCGACCGCGGCCGGATCGATGGCCAGCGCGAGCGGCGGGTTCGCCTGGGCGCGCAGCAACGCCAGCTGCTGCAGGGTGAACCGCTGCGAAACCTGCGGGCCGGACAGCGTGGTCGAGTAGTCCAGCTGGGCCTGCGGGGTGGCGACGCCGCTGAACCGGTCGATCGCGGCGACCAGGTTCGACTGCGCGGTCGTGAGGTTCTTCAGCTCGGCCGGGTCGAACCTGCCGCGGATCGCGGCGCTGCGCAGGTAGGAGTTCTGCTGGGCGGAGTACTCCTTGGCGTCGGCGAGGAAGCCGAGCGCCTCGTGGCGGTCCTGCAGGCCCTGGTCGGTGACGTCGGCGTCGAACTCGTCGGCGATCAGCTGCAGCGCGTCGATCACGCCGGTGTAGCCGGCCTGGGCGGCCAGGCTCGGGAAGTCCGCGGCGCCGGCCGAAGACCGCAGCTGGCTCAGGCCGTCGAGGCGCGCGAGGCCCTGCTGGTAGCGCGCGGAGGTGGCGTCGTCGCTGATCGCGGAGACCTCGCCGACCGCGCCGCGCACGGTGTCGGCGGCGGTCTCGGCGGTTCGGATCGCGTTGTCGAGCTCGGTCCGGTCGGCCGGACGGCCGGAGGCGATCCACGCCGACATCGCGTCCCGCTCGCGCTGCAGCGCGTCGACCTCGGCGGCGACCTTCTGGCTGAGTTCGATGCGTTGTTCGGCGTGCTGGTAGACGGTCATCGTGTCGAAGCTGTCGTACACGCGCAGACCGGCCAGGGACAGCGCGGCGGCGGTCGGCACGGCGACCACCGCGGCGATCTTGGCGTTGACGCGCCAGTTCGCGAGACCACGGACACGGCGTCCGCGCTCACCACCGGTCGATGCTCCGATCGCGTTGTCCTGCGCACCGACGTCGTTACTCTGTGCGACAGGCGACTCCGCCGGGGACACTGCCTTGCGACCGCGCTCCCCGCTCGTGGGCTGGGGCACCGAGGACTTCCTTCCCGGTTCGAGCTGTCCAGTTTCCGCGTTTCCGCACTCGGGTCCCACGCCATGAGAACCAGGACGTGAATGGTTAACAGGGGGCCACCCGATTGGGGTAGAGGCTATCGGCTGCCGGGATGAAAGGGAAGCCGGGCAGAGGGCTCTCACCACGAACTTTACCCGTCACCCCGGTGACGAATTCTCACCAACTGTCTCAGTGGCACCGCGAATGCACGTGACTCAGCGTGCACTGGATCAGCCCTCGCCAGCTGTTACCTATCTCACTATCCGGAAGGTGGGACGCGGCTGTGACAGGACGGCGGTGAATGTCCCATCAGACCCGCCGAGACCTCACAAGGTCTTGACGCGGCCGTTGGACCTGCACAATCCTGCGCCTTGACTCGTGAACTACTCCCACCCGTTCGGGTACCCCTTGCGTTACCGAGAGTAGATAGAGGCGACAGGCTCCACGTCCAGGAGGGATCCGGCCACACCATGACGGCTTCGATACGGCGACGGCGCCTCGCGGCCCTGCTCACGGCGGTCGCGCTCGGCGCGGTGACCGCGTGCACCTCGAGCGGGGGCGCGGTACCGACCAGCGGGAGCGCGAACCAGGAGCAGAGCCTCCTCGACCGGGCCCCGGTGGCGTCCGACGCGGACCTCGCGACCAGCCCGACCGCGCAGGCGATCAAACAGCGCGGGCAGATCCTCATCGGGAGCCAGCTGGACACGCCGCTGCTGTCCCAGCAGAACCCGACGACCGGCCAGACCGAGGGGTTCGACGCGATCCTCGGCCGGTTGCTGGCGAAGTACATCCTGGGACGGCCGAACGTCAAGATCGTCAATTCCACGTCGCAGATCCGTGAGGCGTTGCTGCAGAACAACACCGTCGACGTGGTTCTGCACACCTATTCGATCACCCCCGCGCGGGCGGAGAAGGTGTCCTTCGCCGGGCCGTACTTCGTGTCGGGGCCGGCGATCATGGCGCGCAAGGGCGATTCCAGCGTGACCAAGCCGCAGGACATGAAGGGCAAGCGGGTGCTGGCGGTGACGAACTCGACCGGTTCGGCGCTGGTCCAGCAGTACGAGCCCGCGCAGGTGATCACGCTGAGCACGAACTCGGAGTGCGTGACGGCCCTGGAGCAGGGGCGCGGCGACGTGTACGTGAACGATTTGACGCAGCTGGCCGGGAACGCGCAGACGAACGACAAGGTGCAGATCGTCAGCGGGACGTTCGGGCAGGACCCCTACGGCATCGGGATCCACCACGGGGACGAGACGTTCAAGCGGTTCGTCAACGCGTGGCTGGAGAAGATCCAGGCCGCGGGGCTGTGGCAGGAGGCGTACAAGCAGACGCTGGGGACGGTCATCCCGGGTGACGCGCCGGCGCCGCCCAAGACGGGTTCCGTGCCGGGATCGTGACCGGGTGGGGCGGTCACCTCGGGGAGTTCGCCGAGGGCGCGCTGAACACGGTGCTGCTGACCGTGTTCAGCGCCGGGGGCGCGATCGTGCTTGCGGTGGTCATCACGGCGTTCCGGATCTGCCCGGTTCGCCCGTTGCGTGCTTTCGGTGCGGGTTATGTCGAGCTGTTCCAGAACATTCCGCTCGCCGTGTGGCTGGTGTTGTTCGTATTCGGCCTGCCGATGGTGGGAATCAGCTTCGGCTTGTTCACGACCGCCGTCCTCGCGACGGCTCTGTACATGGCTTCGTATTACGCGGAAACGCTGCGGGCGGGCGTGAACGGCGTGGCGAGGGGCCAGGCGGAGGCGGCGCGGGCGCTGGGTCTTGGTTTCGGACAGTCACTGTCAGCGGTGGTGCTGCCGCAGGCGCTGCGCACGATCATCCAGCCGCTCGGGAACGTGACCATCCAGCTGCTGATGAACACAGCGCTCGCCGCGGCGGTCGGGGTGGTGGAACTGACGGAGGCGACGAACCGGGTGAATCTCGCCCTGGCGGAGCCGCTCCCGCTGTACATCGGGGCGGGCTTTTGTTACGCCGCGCTGGCGCTGGTGATCTCCACAGGAGCCGGCGTGTTGGACCGAAGGCTGGCGGTACCGCGATGAGAGCGCCGATTGCCGGCCGTTTTCGGTGGGCGCTCGGATCACCGGCCGTACCCCGGTGCGGGCTCGGATCACCGGCCGCGCCCCGGTGCGGACGCGGCTTTCGGAGCGGTGCAGCCGCCGGGCCAGTCATCGCCGCGCGAGGGGCCCAACGATCGCCGCACGAGCGGCCCAGCCATCGCCGCACCATCGGCCCAACGATCGCTACACGAGTGGCCCTACCATCGCCGCACCACTGGTCCAGCCATCGCACTACTCGCCCAACCGCAGCGCCACCACCGGCCCAACCACCACCACACCACCGGCCCAGTCGCGATCCCATGAGCCGTCCAATCGTCGCCCCACGAGAGGGCCTTCCGTGCTGAATCAGGCAGCCCGCGCATGACCTCCGTTCTCTTCGACACCCCCGGTCCGCGCGCCCGGCGGCGCATCCGCATCGCCACCGTCGTCGCGTGTGTGGCCGGTCTCGTGCTCCTCGCGGTGGCCGTACGGCAGTTCGCGATCAACGGGGAGCTCGCCGCGGAGCGGTGGGCGCCCTACGGCTCCTGGCCGATGTGGCGCTACCTGCTCGGCGGCCTCGGCGGCACGGCCCTGGCCGCCGTGCTGGCCGTCGCGATCGCCATGGTCGCCGGGCTCGTGCTGGCGCTCGGGCGGATCTCGCGGCACGTCGTCGCCCGCGCGCCGGCCCGGGCGTACGTCGAGGTCGTCCGCGTCGTCCCGCTGCTCCTGCTCATCTACTTCGCGATGTTCGCGCTGCCCCGGTACGGCGTGGACCTCCCCCTGCTCTGGAAACTCGTCCTCCCGATCGCCGTGTCCCGCGCGGCCCAGCTCGCCGAGATCTTCCGCAGCGGCTTCCGCTCCCTCGAAGCCGGCCAGGGCGAGGCGGCGGCCGCGCTCGGCATGCGTCCCTACCAGTCGATGCGGCACGTGATCTTCCCGCAGGCCATCCGCCGCGTGGTGCCGGCGCTGATCAGCCAGACCGCGGGCGTCGTGAAGGACACCTCGCTCGGCATCGTCGTCAGCTACGCCGAACTCCTGCAGAGCGGCAAGGTCCTCGCCGGCTACAACCGGCTCCTGATTCAGACCTACCTGATCATCGCGCTGCTCTACTTCCTGATCAACTACGCGCTGTCCCGCCTGGCCCGCGCGATCGACGCCCGCCAACGGCTAGCCGGGATCGAACCCGTCAGCCCTCCGAACCCCGGGCGTCGCGGGCTCGGGCGAATCCGTTCTGCAGCCGCGACATCCGGTGGCGGACTTCGTCGGGATCGAGTGAGAGCGTAGGCGGGTCGAACGAGTCCGGCCGTCGCCGCACCTGCTGCGGGAAGTTCGGCGGATTCCCGTCGACCGCCGCGTCGTCGTCCGCCGACGGCCACTCCGGCTCGGCCGGCCAATCCGGATCCGCCGCCGAAGCACGGCTGACCGGCCAGTGCTCGCCGGTCGTGAACCACCGCGACAGCACCGCCTGGTACGCCGGCATCCGCTCGGTCGGCTCCTCGTCCTCCGGCGGGAAGGCGTCGTTGTCCGAGGTCGGCCAGTCGACCCGGCCCTCCCGCTCGATCGGCGCGCGGGGTGGTTCGTCCCGCACGACCGGGATCGAGACCGTGTCGTCCGGCTCCGGTTCCGGCGCGGGCTCCGGTTGCGGCAGCGGGATCGGCTTGAGCGACGGCAGCGCGACCGGCACCGGCGGCGGCTCCGGGGCGGGCGGCGCGACGGGGGCGGGAAGCGGTTCCGGCACCGGCGCGACGTTCTCGATCACCAGCCGGGCCGGGACGACGACCGTCGCGACCAGCCCCCCACCGTCCGCGGAGCGCAGCCGCACCTGGATGTCGTGGCGCTTCGCGAGCGTGGCGACCACGAACAGGCCCATCCGCCGGGACACCTCGACGTCCACCTCGGGCGGGTTCGCCAGCCGCTTGTTGGCGCGGTCGATCTCCGGCTGCGGCATGCCCGCGCCCTGGTCGGTGATGTGCACGTGCCAGGCGCCGTTCTCAGCGAGCGAGCTGACCACGGTCACCGTCTTGTCCGACGGCGAGTAGAGCGTCGCGTTCTCCAGCAGCTCGGAAACGACGTGCACCAGGTCGTTGCACGCCTCGCCACGGATCGCGATCTCCGGCATCGCGGTCAGCTCGATGCGCTGGTAGTGCTCGACCTCGGACAGCGCCGCGCCGATGATCTCCTCGGCGGCGACCGGTTCGGCCTTCTCGTCACCGAAGTCGTGCCCGGACAGCACGAGCAGGTTCTCGCTGTTGCGGCGCATCCGCGTGGCCAGGTGGTCGAGCTCGAACAGGCCGCCGAGGGTCTCCGGGTCCTGCTCGTCGGCCTCCATCCGGTCCAGCACGGAAAGCTGACGTTCGACCAGGTCCTGGCTGCGCTTGGACAGGTTGACGAACATCGCGTTGATGTTCTCCCGCAGCAACGCCTGCTCACCGGCCAGCCGCACCGCTTGCCCGTGCACCGCGTCGAACGCGCGGGCCACCTGCCCGACCTCCTCGCGGGTGAACACCGGAACGGGCGCCACGCCGCGGTGCGCGGTCATGAAGTCCGGATGCGGGTCGGCGAGGATTTCGTCCACCGCCGCGGGCAGGCGATGCTCGGCGACGTCGAACGCGGTGTTGCGCAGGATCCGCAGCGGCCGCAGCAGCGACCGCCCGATGACCACGGCGAGCACCGCGCACAGCAGCAGAACGCCGAAGACCACCGCGGCGTTGACGATCGCGGAGCGGCGCGCGTCG
Organism: Amycolatopsis deserti; assembly: GCF_014653945.1. GTDB lineage: Bacteria > Actinomycetota > Actinomycetes > Mycobacteriales > Pseudonocardiaceae > Amycolatopsis_E > Amycolatopsis_E deserti. Next base: position 300,528 of record NZ_BNAU01000004.1, read on the forward strand.
GTGGCGAGCGCATCGCACCGCTGCTGCGTCTGCACCTGCAACGTCTGCTGGAACTGGTAGGCGAGGTCGATGGTCCCGGTGATCGCCTGGTCCCACTGGCGCGAGTCGAGCCCGGACAGGCTCTGCCCGTTCTCCGTCCTGGTGATCGCGAGTTCGAACAGCGAATTCGCCGTCTGCACGGCCGGACCCGCCACGGTCTGCTCGTAGACGCGCTGCTCGGCCGGGGTGGCGAACTTCCGGAAGTCGTTCTGCGCTGCGGCGAGCTGGGCGTCCGCGCCGAGGAGCTTCCGGAGCCGGTCGTCGGACACCTCGCCCTCCGCGAAGGCCTGCCCGAGAACCGCGCGCTTGACCGACATCTGGTCCTTCACGCGGGCGAGCGCGTTGGCGGACAGCCGCAGCCGCGCGACCTCCGCGTCCGCGATCTCGGCGACGGCCTGGTCGGACAGGTCGAGCACCCCGGAAATGAGGTCGCTGTAAGAGGTCAGGATCGAATCGGCTGACGAGTTCGAGAACTCACCCGAATAGCGCAGCCCGGGCAGGGAGTCGAGCCGGGACTGGGCTTCCTTCAGCTCCTCGGCGCTCGCCGTGGAGAGCAACGACTGCTGGGCGGCGAGTTCCCGGGCGAACGCGCCGGCGGCCTGGTCCACCCGCGTGCGCTGGTCACGTACCTCGCTCAGCCCGTTGCGGCGCTGGCCGGCGACGTACCGCACGGTCAGGTCCCGCTCACGCTGCAGTTCGTTGACCACCGCGTTGACGCCCGCGTCCACGCGCGCGTGCGCGGCGAGCTCGGCCAGCTGTTCGGCGTGCCGCAGGTCGGCGCGCACGTGCACGGTGATCAGCGCCAGCACGGTCAGCATCGGGATGAGCAGGACGGCGATCAGCTTCGTGCGCAGCCGCCAGTTCCGCAGCCGCCACCGGCTGCCTGCCCGGGTGTCCGGTCGCCGGTCCAGCGCCTCACCGCTCTCGGGACGCTTGTACCGCCGGGCCACCTGACTTCCTTCTCTAGCCGTCTTGCCGGACTCGGATCGGCACCGGCTGGGTCGCCAACCCCGGTGAGGGTAGCGACCGCGGACACACGCGCCCCGCCCGCGCTAACCGTGATGCGGTCCGTCGGCGATCGTATTGGCCCCGGACCGCGGCTTCTACCCGCTGGCCGAAATCTTTCGCTGGGCAAGACGTCCGGCACCGTGCGTGGCGTTCCGCGGTGTGGCGTTCCACACGGTCTACGCCACGCCGAGCCTGCCGAAGCCGCCCTCCAGCAGCCCGAACGCCTCTTCCGCCGCCGCCCTGGCCTGCGGAAACACCTCGTCCGCGGAGTGGCCGGACGCGACCGACCGGTGGTTCTCGCGGGCGAGGGTCCACAGCACCGCGACGATCGCGGACGCGGCCACCCGCGCCTCACCGGGCCTCACCGCGGCGGTGTCCGCGAGGGCCTCCGCCAGAGCCTCCTCGGCCGTCTGGTTCAACTCCAGCATCCGCGCGAGCAGCGCCGGCGTGGCGAAGATCATCCGGTATAGCGCGAGGACCTCCGGGACGTCGCTGAGCCCGGTGATCGGGTCCCGCCGGTCGAGCCCGTCGAGGAAGTGCTCGCGGATCGCTTCCAGCGGCGTCCGGCCTTCCGGACGGCCCCGCACCATGCGGGCGCTTTCCGTCTCGTGGTCGGCGAAACGGTGGACGACCAGGGACTCCTTCGTCGGGAAGTACGCGAACAGGGTGCGCCGCGAGACCTCGGCGACCTCAGCGACCTGCGCAACGGACACCTGATCGAACCCGTGCTCGAGGAACAGGTTGATCGCGGCGTTCGAGATCGCCTCACGGGTGCGCTGCTTCTTCCGCTCGCGGAGTCCGGCCGGTTCGGTCACGGCCCCAGGCTAGCAATCTCCTTTCACTCGGTAGTAATCTGCACTCAGTCTACTTTTGCACTCAGGAGGACTAGTGGACACCGACGTCGTCATCGCCGGAGCCGGCCCGACCGGTCTCGCCCTCGCCAATGAACTCGCGCTGGCCGAGGTTCGGACCGTGGTCGTCGAACCGCTGACCGAGCGAGTCGAGCAGACCAAGGGCGGCACGATCCAGCCGCGCACCGCGGAGCTGCTCGAACAGCGCGGCCTGCTCGACGCCATGCAGGACCGGGCACACGAACGCGAACCGGTCGGCGGGCACTTCGCCACCCTGCCGGTCGCGCTCGACTACTCGTCCTGGCCGACCCGGCACCCCTACCCCCTCTCGATCCGTCAGGACCTCGTGGAAGAGGTCCTCGAACAAGCGGCCCTCGCCCGCGGCGCGCAGCTGCGCCGCGGACATCCGGTGACCGGCGTCGCGCAGGACGCCGACGGAGTCACCGTCACCGCGGCCGACGACACGCGCCGCGCCCAGTACCTGGTCGCCTGCGACGGTGCGCACAGCACCGTCCGCAAGCTGCTCGGCCTGCCCTTCCCCGGCCGGCCGGGCACCTTCCAGGCCGTGCTGGCCGAAATCCGACTCGCGTCGGTGTCCGCACTCGTGCCCGAACGAGCCGGGCACATCAGCGGCCTGACCCGTCACGCCAACGGCTACTGGTCGATGCTCGTGCCGGTCGGCGGTGATCGGTACCGCCTCACGTTCAGCCGGGACGACCAGGAGCAGCACCAGGACCAGGGGCCCGGTGCCGGAGAGCGAGATCGTCGACGCGCTCACCGCGGTGTACGGCTCGGACACCCGGCTGTCCCACGTTCTCGCCGCGTCCCGGTGGAGCGACGCGACCCGGCAGCTGGAGCGGTACCGGCACGGCCGGATCCTCTTCGCGGGGGATGCGGCGCACATCCACCCGCCGCTCGGCGGTCAGGGCCTGAACCTCGGTGTGCAGGACGCCCTCAACCTCGGCTGGAAGCTGGCGGCGACCGTGCACGGCTGGGCACCGGGTGACCTGCTGGACACCTACCAGGAGGAACGGCATCCCGCGGCCGCCCGCGTGTTGCACCACACCTCGGCGCAACGCGTGCTCGCCACGCCGAAGCTGTCCGAAGACGTCGCCGCACTGCGCGGCATCTTCGTGGACCTCCTGCGGCTCCCCGACACCAACCACTACCTGGCCGGCATGATGTCCGGTTTGGACGCCGCCGGTCGTGTGCCCGACGCCGAACTGGCCACCGGCGACGGGACCACCCGCCTGTCGGCGCTCCTGCGCTCCGGACGCGGCCTGCTGCTCGACCTCACCGGCGACCACCCACTGCCGCCGGGCTGGTCCGATCGCGTCGACCGGGTCCAGGCCGAACCGGACCACCAGCTCACCGAGTCCGCCCTGCTGATCCGGCCGGACGGGTACCGGTGCTGGGCCGCGGGCGGCGGTCCTCTCGACGCCGCGCTGACCCGCTGGTTCGGTGCGCCCGCGCGCGACCAGCACGGCTCGGCCGCCGACGACGCCGTATAAAGGAGTACGTGACCGATGGCCCGTTGATCGTCCAATCCGACAAGACCGTGCTGCTCGAAGTCGACCACCCGATGGCCGACGACGCCCGGATCGCGATCGCCCCGTTCGCCGAACTGGAACGGGCCCCCGAGCACGTGCACACCTACCGCGTGACGCCGCTCGCGTTGTGGAACGCCCGCGCGGCGGGGCACGACGCCGAGCAGGTCGTCGACGCCCTGACCACGTACTCGCGCTTCCCCGTGCCGCAGCCGTTGCTGATCGACATCGTCGACACGATGGCGCGCTTCGGGCGGCTGCAGATCACGAACAACCCAGCCCACGGCCTCGTCATGACCACGACCGACCGGGCCGTGCTGGAAGAGGTGCTGCGCAACAAGAAAATCAGCCCGATGCTGGGCGCGCGCATCGACGACGACACCGTCCTGGTGCACCCCTCCGAGCGGGGCCGGCTCAAGCAGGCCCTGCTCAAAGTGGGCTGGCCCGCGGAGGACCTGGCCGGCTACGTCGACGGCGAGGCGCACCCGATGCAGCTGGCCGAGACCGGCTGGGGACTGCGCGACTACCAACGGCAGGCCGCCGAAGCGTTCTGGGCCGGCGGTTCCGGCGTGGTCGTGCTGCCCTGTGGTGCGGGCAAGACGCTCGTCGGCGCCGCCGCCATGGCCCGCGCGCAGGCCACCACCCTCATCCTGGTCACCAACACCGTCGCCGGGCGCCAGTGGAAGCGCGAGCTGGTGGCGCGCACGTCCCTGACCGAGGACGAGATCGGCGAGTACTCCGGCGAGAAGAAGGAGATCCGGCCGGTCACCATCGCGACCTACCAGGTGATCACCCGCAAGTCCAAGGGCGAGTACAAGCACCTGGAGCTGTTCGACTCGCGCGACTGGGGCCTGATCGTCTACGACGAGGTGCACCTGCTGCCCGCGCCCGTGTTCCGGATGACCGCGGACCTGCAGTCCCGGCGCCGACTCGGCCTGACCGCGACGCTGGTGCGCGAGGACGGCCGCGAGGGCGATGTCTTCTCGCTCATCGGCCCGAAGCGGTACGACGCGCCGTGGCGCGACATCGAGGCGCAGGGCTGGATCGCGCCCGCCGAGTGCATCGAGGTGCGGGTCACCCTCACCGACAACGAGCGCCTGCTCTACGCCACGGCCGAATCCGAGGACAAGTACAAGCTGGCGGCCACCGCCCGCACGAAGATCCCGGTCGTGAAGTCCATTCTGGACAAGCACGCTGGCGACCAGACGCTGGTGATCGGCGCGTACCTGGACCAGCTCGAGGAACTCGGCGCGGAACTGGACGCGCCGGTGATCCAGGGCTCCACGCGGAACAAGGAACGCGAGGCGCTGTTCGACGCGTTCCGGCGCGGCGAGATCGACAAGCTCGTGGTGTCGAAGGTCGCGAACTTCTCGATCGACCTGCCGGAGGCGACCGTCGCCATCCAGGTGTCGGGCACGTTCGGCTCCCGGCAGGAGGAGGCGCAGCGCCTGGGCCGGCTGCTCCGCCCGAAGGCTGACGGCAGGCAGGCGCACTTCTACTCGGTGGTCTCGCGGGACACGCTGGACACCGAGTACGCCGCGCACCGGCAGCGGTTCCTCGCCGAACAGGGCTACGCGTACACGATCCACGACGCGGACGCCTACCTGTAGCGCGGCGCCGAGAAGTCCGCGCCGCAGCGGCACGCTCGGTCGCCGCGCTGCATGGTGGATGGCCGCGCCCGGGAGGCGAAGCCGGCGGAGGAACGTGGAACGTCCGCCCGGCGGCGAGGATGGCCTACGCCGTGGTGTTTCCCGCCGCGGCCGCGGCACCGCTTCCTCGCTAGCGCCCACAGGCGCGACACCAGGACGTAGACCGGCGGCCACGCGATGGGTGGCCGCCAGGGCCAAGCGTAGGCGCGGCACGAACGTGGCCCTCCCGATCGGCGATTTGGGCAGGAGCGGGCGTCGTCGTGGCGTTTCCTGTCGCCGCAGCGACGCCGGGTCGCGGCCGCCGTCCGGCCGCCTGACGCTCGAACGCCGTCCGGGAACCACACGGTGGATCACCGCACCGGCGAGGCATAGACGGCGCACAAACGTGGAATCCCCGGCACGTGGTGTGGGCAGGCGTGGTCTTCGTCGTCGCGGTGGTTCTCGCCGCGGCCATGACGATGCTGCGTCGCGCCCGTCGTTCGGACGCGGCGGAGTCGCGCCGGCTGTCGCGGACGTGCTCGTGGGCCGGCTTCGTGCTGGCGGCGGTGCCCAGCACGGCATGGCTGGTCCTGTGGCTCTCCGGCGGTGAGCCGAAGGCGCTGATCGGTCTCGCCGGGCTGGTGCTGTCGGCGGCTCCGGTGATCGCCGGGTACCGGTGGCCGCGTCTGGTCGTGCCGTCATTGGTCCTCTGCCTCCTGGCTTCGATCGGGATGGCTCTCGCCTGGCGGCACCTGTACGTGTTGCTGCCGCTCGCAGTGGCGTTGACGGGGGCCTGGCTGCTGGCCCTCGCCCTGCACGTGCGGTCCAGTACTCACGCAGGTGCGGACGAAACCCCAGTTCAACGGCGGGATACGACCCGCTCATGACCGAAGCTACCACGAATCTCGAACACCCGTTCGACCGATCGGGTGAAGTGGCGAAAACTGATCCTCGGGCCCCGAAACTGTCGTACCCTCGAACTACTGTTCGACCTCATCGACGTAGTCCATCCCGAGGAGGTCCCGTGACCACCGCCGCCACACCCGAGGAAAGCCTCGTCGCCGAGGCCCTCACCAGCATCGACCTGCCGCCCGGCCGCTGGATCGGGCAGATGTGGGTCTCCGGCGACCCGCTGGCCGACCCCGGCCTGTACCGCGCCTGCGTCGCCGGGTTCGACCGGTCCGGGTTGTGGCCCGTGCTGATCCCGCACGACCCGCGCTTCGCCGCGAACGGCGAGGACTGGCTGACCGACCGCGGCCGCCTCGCGCCCGCCGCCCACCGCGTCGGGAACATCGACGCCGGGGCGACGCTCGCCCGCTGGTGGGATCCCTTCTGCTGCCCGAACGGCACCGGTTGCCTGCGGCCGTACGGCGCCACGTTCCCTGGGCTCGCGAAGAAATCCCAGCTGCGGGTGGATCCGCTGGCCGAAGCCGGGAACACCGGTTCCATCCTCGTCCGGCGCGCGCCCTACCGCCTGGGGCTGGTGCCGGTCGAGCGGCCCGCCGACGTCCCCGCCACGCTCGGCTGGACCGGGATGATCAAGTCGACGGACGAGGTCGCCGCCGTGTCCGCGGTCCTGCGCAGCTGGGAGGACCGGTTCGGGGCGACGCTCGTCGTGCTCGGCTTCGACGAACTGGAGCTCTCGGTCGCGGCGCCGCCCCGCAACCAGAGCCGGTCGCTCGTCCTCGCGGCCGAGCACCGCGCGTTCAGCCTGCGCAGCTTCTCCGGACAGCCGGGCACCCTCCGCGAGTACGCCGCGGGCCTGGTGCACCGGCGGCACTGGAGGTTCTCCTGGGATTGACGGAACGGTTGAGGAGGTCACCATCGCCGAAATCCGGGTGGGCACCTCGGGCTGGCGGTACCCGCCGTGGCGGGGCACGTTCTACCCCAAGGGCCTGGCGCAGCGCCGCGAGCTGGAGTACATCTCGCGGCAGGTGAACTCCGTGGAGATCAACGGCTCGTTCTACTCGCTCCAGCGTCCGGAGCGGTACCGGGCCTGGGCGGAGCAGACGCCTGACGACTTCGTGTTCGCCGTGAAGGGCGGTCGCTTCATCACCCACATGAAGCGCCTGACCGACGCGGAGACACCGCTGGCGAACTTCTTCGCCTCGGGGGTGCTGGCACTGGGCCACAAGCTCGGGCCGATCCTCTGGCAGCTGCCGGCGAACTTCGCGTTCGAACCCGACCGGTTCGCGGAGTTCTTCGCGATCCTGCCCCGCGACACCCGGGCGGCGGCGGAACTGGCCCGCAAACACGACAACAAACTGAAGGGAGAGGCCCACACCGAAGCCGGCAAGAACCGGCGACTGCGCTACGCACTCGAGCCGAGGCACCCGAGTTTTCACTCGGACGAGTGCCAGAAGCTGTTGCGGGACAACAACATCGCCCTGGTGGCGGCCGATTCGGCCGGTACCTGGCCGAGTTTCGAGGAGGTGACCGCGGACTTCGTGTACGTCCGCTTGCACGGCGACGAAGAACTCTACGCGAGTGGCTACACCGACGAGGCCCTGCAGCGCTGGGCCGGCAAGATCCGCCGCTGGCGGCGCACCGGCGGCGGGAAGACGCGCGACGTGTACGTCTACTTCGACAACGACATCAAGGTGAAGGCGCCCGGCGACGCCATCTCGCTGGCGACCCGGCTGGGGGTCGCGAGCCGCCCGATCGACCTGCCGTCCTGACAAGTCGACCGGGCGTCCTGAAGACGGGTCAGGCGCTCTTCGCCTGGGCGCGGTGCTTGCCCTCCGCGAACTCCTCGACGAGCTTGCTGCAGAAGGCGGGCAGGTCGTCCGGCTTGCGGCTGGTGACGAAACCGGAGTCGGTCACGACCTCCTCGTCCACCCACTCGGCGCCGGCGTTGCGCAGGTCGGTCTGCAGGCTCGGCCAGGACGTCATCCGGCGTCCGCGCACCACGTCGGCCTCGATGAGGGTCCACGGCGCGTGGCAGATCGCCGCGACGGGCTTCTGCTGCGAGAAGAACCCGCGGACGAAGCGGACGGCGTCGGGGACGGTGCGGAGGAAGTCCGGGTTCGCCACGCCGCCCGGCAGGACCAGCGCGTCGAAGTCGTCCGGGGAGACGTCGGTGACAACCTTGTCGACCGGGAACGTGTCGGCCTTGTCGAGGTGGTTGAACGCCTGGATGCTGCCCGGCGAAGTGGACACCAGCTCCGGCTGGCCGCCCGCGTCCTGGACCGCCTTCCAGGGCTCGGTCAGCTCGACCTGCTCGGTGCCCTCGGGCGCGACGACGAAGGCCACTCGCTTACCGGAGAGTGTGTTCGCCACGATTGCACTCCTTCCGTTCAGGGGGTTCAGCGGTGAACTACCCGTGTCCCCGCGGGCGCGAAACATGCGGACGTACGATGAGGACGAGCCGATCGGGTGGCAGTCGGAGGATTCGATGACGAGCACGACGGCCGGCGAAGGCGCTGGACACGGCCCGCATTTCGTGCAGGCCGTCGGCCGGGCGTTCGCGATCCTGCGGTGTTTCGGCGCGGACCGCCCGGCGCTGACGGCGGGCGCGGCGGCCAAGCTGACAGGCCTGGACCGGGCCACCGCGCGGCGGTTGCTGCTCACGCTCGCGGACCTCGGGTATGTGCGCTACGACGGGCAGGCGTTCCGGCTCACGCCGCGGACCCTGGACCCGGGGTACGCGTACCTGTCCGGGCTCGCGCTGCCCGAGGTCGCGCACCCGCACCTGCACGACCTGGCGCACAAGCTGAACGAGACGGCGTCGCTGACCGTGCTCGATCGCGATGACGTGGTGTACCTCGCGGTGGTGCCCGGGCACCGGCACGCTCCGCCGACTCTCACCGTCGGTGCGCGCCGCCCCGCGTACACCACATCGAGCGGGCAGGTCCTCCTCGCCGCGCTTCCGGAGGAGGAGCTCACCCGTCGGTTCGACGCCCTTCCGGATGTCGCCGGCCTGCCGAAGGAGGTCGAGCAGGTCCGGGAACGGGGGTGGGCGATGGCGGAACACGACCTCGACGACGACCTGCGCGCGATCGCGGCGCCCGTGCGGCACCGGCGTGGGCGGGTGATCGCCGCCGTGAACGCTTCGGTGCACCCGGACCGGCTCGGCCACGGGCAGGTCGAGCGGGACTACGTGCCCGAGTTGCTGCGCGCGGCCTGGTCGATCGAGGCGGATCTGGCGAAGCTGCCGGAAGGGTGACCGGTCGCCGCACCTGGACGCCCGGTGGGACGGACCGGCCGCCGGCCGAAGCCGGAGATCGGTCGAGGTTGTCCGGCCGAAGCCAGGCGGCCGCCGCGACTGGTCGGGAGCTGGCTGGCCGCTATGGGCCGCTCACCAGGAGCTGACCGGCCGCCGGCGCTCGGGCCGAAGCAGGACATCGGTCGAGCCTGATCGGCCGCGAGGCTAGACGCCGGACGTGGCCGAAGATGACCGCCCGCTCGAAGCGGAGGCGTCAGTCGAAGCTGCTCGGTCGCCTGGAGCCGGGCGTCAGTCGAAGCTGATCCAGGACTTGCCGGCGACGGACTGGACCGATGCGAACGCCTGCGCCGCCTCTTCCAGCGGGAACCGCGCCTGCAGCACCTTGCCCGGCCGGACCTCGTCGCGGTTGAGCAGCTCCACCGTCGTTTCGAAGTCGACCGGGTGGTCGTAGATCAGGGAGCCCTTGAGGGTGTGCTGGCGGTACACCAGGTCGGCGGTGGTCAGCTCGAGCGGGCGCGAGTTGATGCCGACGAGCAGGGCGGTGCCGCCGCGGCGGAGGCGCTCCAGCCCGGCGCGCAGGGCCTGCGGGACGCCGGACGTCTCGAAGACGAGGTCGAACTCGCCGTCGGCGGTGGTCTCGGCACCGAACGAGTGGGCCAGCTCGGCCCGTCCCTCGTGTGGTTCCTGGACCGCGACCGTCGCGCCGAGCGCGCGCAGCGCGAGGCACAGCAGCAGGCCCTGCGAGCCCGCCCCGACGACGAGCACCCGCTGGCCGGGTTCGACGCCGGAGCGCCGGATCGCCGACCGCGCGACGGTCAGCGCCTCGGTGCAGACGAGGTCCTCCAGGGCGACCGTCTCCGCCGCCGGCCAGGCGAACTCGGCCGGGACCGCCACGTACTCGGCCAGCAGACCAGGATGGTTCATGCCGACGATGACCCGCTCGGTGCAGGCGGAGGTGAACCCGCTGGTGCACGCCGCGCACCGGCCGCAGCAGTAGTTGGGCTCGATCGCGACCTGCTGGCCGACCGCGCGGTCGGTGACGTCCGCCCCGACGGCCACGATCTCGCCGACGCCCTCGTGGCCCATCAGCCACGGCCGCTCGGGCACCTCCCGCGCACCGCGGTAGACGCCGAGGTCCGACCCGCACAGCCCGAGCCCCCGCATGCGCACGAGCACCTCGCGCGGCCCGATCTCGGGTTCCGGCAGGTCGACGAGCCGCATCACCTCGGGCTCGGCCAGCACTACGGCCTTCATTCGCTACCTCCACATGTCCGCAGCTCGCATGCTAGCCGCTAATTAACCATTTAGTCCATTAGCGGTGGTTGGTGGGCAGCCGGGCAGCTGACGACGAGTGGGCGCCGGGCAAGGTGGTCGAGGTCAGGAGCGTGGAGCGACCGGCGGGTGGCTCCCGGCGGCACAACTGGGAGCCGGGCATCCGCCGAAGGGCGAGGGACTTGGACGCGGGCCGAAGCCACAGCCACCGGCGGAAGTGTGGACGGCGGGCGGGCCGAAGGCGCAGCCCGGCAGGCACACCGAAGGCACAACCCCGGCGGCGGGCACACCGAAGGTACAGCCCGGAGTGCCGACCGGAGCTGCGGCCATGGGCAGCCGAGTGCCTGCTGGCGGCTCACCGCGTACTGCGATCAAGACAGAGCCCAAGACGAGAACCCTGGAACGGCCGCCCAGGCCCTGGGGTGCGCGGAGACCGGCGTCCACAGCGCAACCGCTGGGTACGCGCGGCCACCAAGGCCGGAAACCCCGTGCGGCCGGCCGGCCTCGCCGGGCGTGCGAGGATGCCTTCGTGGATGAACCCCTGGTCTACGCGATCCCCCTGCGGAACCGGTTTCGCGGGGTCACCGTGCGCGAAGGGGTTCTCCTGCGCGGCCCCGCCGGCTGGGGTGAGTTCTGCCCGTTCGCCGATTACGACGATCGCGAGTGTGCGCCCTGGTTGGCAGCTGCCCTCGAGGCCAGCCGGCAGGGGTGGCCGCCTCCCGTGCGGGATCGGATCGCCGTCAACACCACCGTGCCCGTCGTGGGGGCCGACGCGGCTCATGAGATGGTCGCGCGCTCGGGGTGCCGCACCGCGAAGGTGAAGGTCGCGGACCCACGGACGTCCATTGTGGAGGACTGTGAACGCGTCGCGGCGGTGCGGGACGCGCTCGGGCCTCGGGGAGCCATCCGCGTCGACGCCAACGCCGCCTGGGACGTCGACACGGCGGTCAAGGCCATTCGCGAGCTGGATCGCGCCGCGGGCGGCCTCGAGTACGTCGAGCAGCCGTGCCCTTCGATCGACGAGCTGGCGACCGTGCGCCGGAAGACCGATGTGCGGATCGCGGCCGACGAGTCGATCCGGCGGGCCGAGGATCCGCTCCGGGTGGCCGTCGCGAACGCCGCCGATGTCGCCGTGATCAAGGTGGCGCCCCTCGGCGGCGTCCGCCGGGCGCTCGAGGTCGCGGAGGCCGCCGGGCTGCCGTGCGTCGTCTCGTCGGCGGTGGAGACCAGCGTCGGGCTGGCGGCCGGGCTCGCGCTCGCCGGGGCGCTGCCGGAACTGGACTTCGCGTGCGGGCTGGGCACGATGTCCTTGCTCACCAAGGACACCACCAGCCAGTCACTGACCCCTGTGGACGGTTACCTGCCCGTCCCGCGGCAAGCCCCGGAACCGGACCTCGCGCGCGAAACCGCCGCGGATGAGGCCACCACGAAGGCATGGCTCAACCGGCTCAGGCGAGTCGCGGGCTGACTAGCCGAACCAGAGCCGCGTACGCCACCGCCTCGTCCGCGTCCGCCGACGCCCCCGAACCCGACCCCACGCGAAACCGCCGCGGACGAGGCCACCACCAAGGCCTGGCTCGACCCGGCCCAGGCGAGTCGCGGGGTGAGCCCGGTCCAGCACCGGGCCGGTGCCGCCTAAGCCACCGCCTCGTCCGCGTCCGCCGATGTACCCGAAGCCCGCACTGGCAACGTGCCGAACGCCGCGGGTGGCTCACGCCAGGGGTCCCCGCCTCCGGCGCGCACCGCGCGCCACACACGCTGCGGCGTCAGCGGCATGTCGATGTGCCGGACGCCCAGGTGGGCCAGCGCGTCGATCACCGCGTTCTGCACCGCGGGTGTCGAACCGACCGTGGCCGACTCGCCGATTCCCTTGGCGCCCAACGGGTTCCGGTCGGTCAGCGTCTCCGTGTTGCTGACCTCCAACGCCGGCACGTCGGCCGCCGACGGCAGGTGGTAGTCGGCGAACGTGGCGGTCACCGGGTTGCCGTCCTCGTCGTAGGACACCTGCTCCCACAGCGCCTGCGCGATCCCCTGCACCGCGCCGCCGTGCTGCTGCCCGCGCACGATCATCGGGTTCAGCACGCGCCCGCAGTCGTCGACCGCGATGTGCCGCAACGGTTTCACGAAGCCCGTCTCGACGTCCACCTCGACCACCGAGACGTGCGCCCCGAACGGGAACGTCGCCCCGTCCGGCTTGAAGTCCGTCGTCTCCAGCAGCGGACGCCCCTCCGCTACGGCCGCCTCGGCCAGCTCCGCCCAGCCGATCGTCGCCTGTGGGACGCCGGCCACGCCGAGCCTGCCGTCGGTCAGCACGATGTCGTCCACGGCCGCCTCCAGCCGCGACGCGGCCAGCTCCCGGGCCCGCGACAGCACCAGATCCGCCGCCTGCCGCACCGCGCTACCGCCGACCTGCAGCGACCGCGAACCACCCGTTCCACCGCCCCGCGGCACCGCGGCCGTGTCCGACTGCATGAACTCGACCGACTCCAGCGGGATCCCCAGCGCGTCGGCCACCAGCATCGAAAACGACGTCGCGTGGCCCTGACCGTGCCCGGACGTGCCGACCTTGATCGCCGCCGTCCCGTCCGCCCGGATCTCCACCGACGCGAACTCGCCGCTGCCACCACCGGTGATCTCGACGTACGCGCTCACGCCGATCCCCAGCAGCCGCGACTCGCCCGCCGAGATGCGCCGCTTCTGCTCGGCCCGCAGCTCGTCGTAACCGGCGATCTCCAGCGCCGTGCGCAACGGCAGGTCGTAGTCGCCGCTGTCGTAGCTGGCGCCGCTGAACGTCGTGTACGGGAACTCGTCCGGGCGCAGGAAGTTGCGCCGCCGGATCTCCGCCGGGTCCATGCCCAGCTCGGCCGCGGCCAGGTCCATCAGCCGCTCCAGCATCGCGGTCGCCTCCGGACGGCCGGCACCGCGGAAGGCGCCCACCGGCGCGGTGTTCGTCAGCGCCGCGATCGCCGCGTAGCTGATCTTCGGGATCCGGTAGACGCCCTGCGCCATCGTCCGCGTCGGACCGAGCGCGAGCCCGCCGCCGAATCCGGCGTACGCCCCCGCGTCCCCGACGACCCGGCACCGCAGGCCGACGATCGTGCCGTCGCGGCGCAGCCCCAGCTCGCCGTACTGCACCTGCGCCCGGCCCTGCGGCGAGGCCTGCAGGTTCTCCGAGCGGGTCTCCGTCCACTTCGCCGGCCGACCGAACCGCCGCGCCGCCTCGATCACCACCGCGTGCTCGGCCGTGACCCCGACCTTGCCGCCGAACGCGCCCCCGACGTGCGGCGCCACCACGCGGACCCGGTCGCCCTCGAGCCCGAACAGCTTGGCCGCCGCGGCCCGGAAGCAGTGGGGCATCTGCGTCGACACGTAGACCGTCAGGTCGAACTCGTCGTCGGCGGGCAGCGCGACGATCGCGTTGCCCTCCATCGGCGCCACCGCCAGGCGCTGGTTCTCGATCCGCGCCCGCACCACGACGTCCGCGCCCTCGAGAACCTCCTCGCCCGTGGAGTCGCGTTCGCCGGCCGCGATGTTCGAGCCGAGCTCCGGGAACTGCAGCGGCGCGCCGTCCTCCAGCGCCTGCTCCGGATCCACCGCGGCGGGCAGCGGTTCGTAGTCCACTTCGACCAGTTCGAGCGCGTCCACCGCGGCCGTCGCGCTTTCCGCGATCACCGCGGCCACCGGTTCACCGGCGAAACGCACCCGGTCGGAGGCCAGCGCGTACCGCTTCGCCAACGGGTTGAGATCCAGGAACACCGGCAGCTCGGCCAGGTCCAGGTCCGACGCGGTGAGCACCGCGATCACCCCGGGCGCCGCGGCCGCCTCGGCCGTGTCGATGCCGTTGACCAGTGCGTGCGCGAACGGCGACCGGACAAACGCGACATGACAGACGCCGTCGAACTTCAGGTTGTCGACGAAGGTTCCACGACCACGCACCAGATCCGGGTCCTCGATCCGCCGGACCTCGGTGCCGAGCAACGATCCCGCCATGTGATCGACCTTATCCGTCCCGGGGCACCCTGGCCCAGGTTTTCCGGGTGCGCTCCGGGTTCGTCCCCGATGTGCCGACGCGCGCCGCGGCCGACGATGGACGCATGACGAACACAGTGACCACCAAGAAGCTCCGCCGCAGCTCCACCGACAAGATGATCGCCGGCGTGGCCGGCGGCTGGGCCGCGCTGCTCGGCGTCGACGCGGCGGTCATCCGCATCGTCCTCGTCGCCGCGACCCTGCTCGGGTTCGGCGCGCCGATCCTGCTCTACGCCATCTGCTGGTTCCTGATGCCTGAGGAGTAGACAGCAAAAAGCCCGGATGCGCAGAGCGCACCCGGGCTTTCGCCGGACTAGTGGATCAGAAGTCCATACCGCCCATGCCACCGGTCGGGTCACCGGCCGGAGCGGCGCCAGCCTTCTCCGGCTTGTCGGCGACGACGGCCTCGGTGGTCAGGAACAGGCCCGCGATCGAAGCCGCGTTCTGCAGCGCCGAACGGGTCACCTTGGCGGGGTCGATGACGCCGGCCTTGACCAGGTCCTCGTAGTCGCCGGTCGCCGCGTTCAGGCCGTGGCCCTCCGGCAGACCCTTGACCTTCTCCGCCACGACGCCGCCCTCGAGACCGCTGTTGACCGCGATCTGCTTGAGCGGAGCCTCGACGGCGACCTTGACGATGTTCGCGCCGGTCGCCTCGTCACCCGAGAGGCGCAGGCCCTCGAAGGCAGCCTTGGACGCCTGCAGCAGGGCCACGCCACCACCGGCGACGATGCCCTCCTCGACGGCGGCCTTCGCGTTGCGAACGGCGTCCTCGATGCGGTGCTTCCGCTCCTTGAGCTCGACCTCGGTGGCGGCACCGGCCTTGATGACGGCCACGCCGCCGGCCAGCTTGGCCAGCCGCTCCTGCAGCTTCTCGCGGTCGTAGTCGGAGTCCGACTTCTCGATCTCGGCGCGGATCTGGTTCACGCGGCCCTGGATCTGGTCCGCGTCGCCGGCACCCTCGACGATGGTCGTCTCGTCCTTGGTGATGACGGCCTTGCGGGCCTTGCCCAGCAGGTTCAGGTCCGCGTTCTCCAGCTTGAGGCCCACGTCCTCGGAGATGACCTGGCCACCGGTCAGGATCGCGATGTCCTGCAGGATGGCCTTGCGGCGGTCACCGAAGCCCGGAGCCTTGACGGCGACGGACTTGAAGGTGCCGCGGATCTTGTTGACGACCAGGGTGGCCAGGGCCTCGCCCTCGACGTCCTCGGCGATGATCAGCAGCGGCTTGCCCGACTGCATGACCTTCTCCAGGACCGGCAGCAGGTCCTTGACGTTCGAGATCTTCGAGCCGAACAGGAGGATGTAGGGGTCCTCCAGGACGGCTTCCTGGCGCTCGGCGTCGGTGACGAAGTAGCCCGAGATGTAGCCCTTGTCGAAGCGCATACCCTCGGTGAGCTCGAGCTCGAGGCCGAAGGTGTTCGACTCCTCGACGGTGACGACGCCTTCCTTGCCGACCTTGTCCAGCGCCTCGGCGATCAGCTCACCGATGGTGCGGTCCGCGGCCGAGATCGAGGCGGTGGCAGCGATCTGCTCCTTGGTCTCGACCTCCTTGGCGGCCTTGTGCAGCTGCTCGACGACGGCCTCGACCGCCTGCTCGATGCCACGCTTGAGGGCGATCGGGTCGGCACCGGCGGCCACGTTGCGCAGACCTTCGCGCACGAGCGCCTGGGCCAGCACGGTGGCGGTGGTGGTGCCGTCACCGGCTACGTCGTCGGTCTTCTTGGCGACTTCCTTGACGAGCTCGGCCCCGATCTTCTCCCACGGGTCCTCGAGCTCGATCTCCTTCGCGATGGAGACACCGTCGTTGGTGATCGTCGGCGCGCCCCACTTCTTTTCGAGCACGACGTTGCGGCCACGGGGGCCAAGCGTCACCTTGACGGCGTCGGCGAGGGTGTTCAGACCCCGCTCAAGCCCGCGGCGGGCGTCCTCGTCGAACGCGATCAGTTTGGCCATTGGGGTGTTGTCCTCCGGTAGTGGTCGCTGCCATGACCTGCTTTCGGACTGGCAGCAGGACACTTAGCTCGGCCAGGCTCGGTGCCCGCGACGGACGACCTGCTCGGTGTTCCGAGCCGGCCTCACCGTCCCGACCATGTTTGGCACTCGACGCTGCCGAGTGCCAACGCCTGTTTAGCACTCTCCGGGGGCGAGTGCAAGAACCGCACGTCAGGGGCTCGGTTTGATGGAGATCGTCGCGGGCGGCGGGGCGTTGCCGGTGGACTGGCCGGTCGCGCCGCCGGTGGGGCCGACGGGGATGTTGGGCGCGGTGGTCGTCGCGGGCGCGGAACCGCCGTCGCGATTCACCAGAACGAGCGTCACGACGACCGCCGCCACGACGACGAGCCCGGCCAGTGCCGCCCACAGCCACTTCAGGCCGCTCTTCTTCGGCGGCTGCTGGGGGTAGCCGTAGGGCTGCTGCTGGGGTGGCCAGCCGGGGTTCCAGGGCTGGCCGTGCGGGGGTGTGTTCGGGGAGAACTGGGGCATGCCGGGGTGGCCGTACGGGGACGGGCCGGGCTGGTGGCCCGGGTAGGGGCCCGGCTGACCGGCGTGCCCGGGCGTGCCGGGCTGGCCCGGGCCTTGCGGGCCGGGGTGACCGTGAGTGGGGCCCTGCGAGCCGGAATGGCTGGGCTGCCCGGGCTGACCCCCGGGGCCGGGGTGGCCGAAGTTGCCGGGGTTGCCCGCCTGATCGCCGTGGCCCGACTGGCCGTGGCCCTGCGGGCCCGAGTAGCTGGGCTGACCCGGCTGATCGCCGGGGCCGGGCTGGCCGTGGCCCTGCGGGCCGGAGTGGGCGGCGCCCTGGGCGCCGGGCTGACCACCCGGTCCGGCTTGCCCCGGCTGGCCGGGGCCAGCGCTCGGGTGGCCGAAGTTGCCGGGCTGCCCCGGCTGATCGCCGTAGCCCTGCGGGCCGGGCCCGTGCGGGCCCGAGTAGCCGGGCTGACCCGGCTGATCCCCGGGGCCGGACTGGCCGTGGCCCTGCGGACCGGACTGGGCGGCGCCAGCGCCCGGGTGACCGAAGTTGCCGGGCTGGCCAGACTGGCCGGCGCCGGCACCTGGCTGGCCGGCGCCAGCGGCCGCCTGCCAGCCGTGCCCGGGCTCGCCCTGCGGGGCGGCGCCCGGGCCGGGGTGGCCGCCCGGCTGTCCCGGTGCGGATGGCATCCCGGCCTCCCGTGTCGTCTGGGGTGGGCCCGGTGGCGTGGTCGAACCGGCGGCCGGGCCGAGTGCCTTGCGCGCCGCGGTGATCAACTCCACGCAGTTGTCGTAGCGGTCGGCCGGGTTCTTCGCCATGCCCTTGCGCACGACCTCGTCGACGGCGGCGGGCAGCCCGACCACGCCCGACACCGCGGGCGGCTCCACGGCCAGGTGTCCCTTGATGACCGTCGGCACGTCGCCGCTGAACGGGGGGTGCCCGGTGAGGCACGCGTACAGCACGCAGGCCAGCGCGTACTGGTCGGTGCGCCCGTCCAGCGGCTCCCCGCGCAGGTGCTCCGGCGCGGCGTACGTCGGCGACCCCAGGAAGTCGCCGCCGCGGGTGCGGTGTCCGGTCGCGCCGCGCCGGGTCAGCCCGAAGTCGGCGACGTAGACGTGCTCGCGCGCCGACTCCCGGCTGGTGACCAGCACGTTGGCCGGTTTGACGTCGAGGTGGACCAGGCCGCGCTCGTGCAGGCAGTCCAACGCGTCGGCGACCTGGTCGAGCAGCCTCAGCGTGCGGTCGGGCGAGATCGGCCCGTCCGCGATCAGGCTCGCCAGATCCGCCCCGTCGACCAGGCGCATGGCGATGTAGAGCATCCCGTCGAGCTCACCGAAGTCGTACAACGGCACGACGTTCGCGTGATCCACGGCGGAGGTGTTGCGCGCCTCGTCCACGAACCGTTCGCGGAACTCGGCGTCGGCACCCAGGTGCTCGCCGATCACCTTCAAGGCCACCTTGCGACCAAGCCGCACGTCGGTGGCCTTGTACATGACGCTCATGCCACCCTTGCCGAGCACTCCGTCTATGCGGTAGTTGCCCAGCCGGCGACCGGTGAGGTCCCCCGACACATCGCCTGTCACACGGGGCAGCCTAGCCGGAGCTCTTAGGACACCTTGCGGACGTCCGCCGCCTGTGTCCGGCCGTCCCGGCCCGACTCGATCTGGAACTCGACCTGATCGCCCTCGTCCAGAGTGCGGAATCCATCCGACTGGATGGCCGAGTAATGCACGAACACATCGGGCCCCTCGGGGGACGCGATGAAGCCGTAGCCTTTTTCGGAATTGAACCACTTGACCGTGCCAACAGCCACGGTTTCCTCCTTGCGAAAACCACCGGGAGCCGTGCCCGCCCGGCTCCCGAAGTGGAAGTCACGGTACCGGAGAAACGCGAAGGATCAATAAGATTCAGCGAGATTTACGCGCTTGCACCAAAAGCGTTCCCGGTCCGGCGAAGTCGAGCATGAGCCCTTCGCCCGTCCGGATGGACTGCTGCCCCGACGGGTCCAGCGCGCGCAGACGGACCTGGACGCTGTCCGGATAGGCCAGCAGGTGCCCCGGCCGCACCGAGATCAGCTCGCCCGCCGCGAGCTGGAACTGGTCCACCGGGCCGGCGCAGGCGAGCACCAGCGGGCCGGTTCCGCTGTAGTGCTCCAGGAACCCGTGCTCGGCGCCGAACATCGCCTGCAGCCCCGGCCACGAGTCGGCCCGCACCGACGCCGGGCGGGCGAGCACGGCATGCCGCGCGACGCACCAGCCGGTGCGGCCGTCGAACTCCAGCGGGTACACGTCACCCGCACCGGATGGCGCGAGGTCCACCCAGCCACCCTCGGCAGGCGCGGTGAACACCGACGGCGACTTCCGCCCGTTCGACGCTTCGGTGAGGCCGAAGCTGCTCGCGAACATCGACTCGCCCGGGGCCTGCACGGCCTCCCCGGGACCCAGGATCACTCGGGCGACGCCGAACGCGGGCGTGTGCCGGGTGCGGACCTGCATGCCTCCCCCTTGCGGATCAACGAGCGGGGGAAGTGTTGCACGGCCACCTCCGCGAGGCAGGATGGTCCGCGTGATTTCCGTCGACACCTACCGCGCGGCCGTCGTCGAGCTGCTCGGCACCGCCCCGGCGAAGGCGCTCCCGCTGGCCGACTGCGCCGGGCTCGTGCTGGCCGAGGACGTGCCCGCGGGCGTCTCGCTGCCGCCGTTCGACAACTCCGCGATGGACGGCTACGCGGTGCGCGCGGTCGACGTCGCCTCGGCCACCGCCACCACGCCGGTCGAGCTGCCGGTCGCCGAGGACATCCCGGCCGGGCGCACCGACGTGCCGCCGCTGCTGCCGGGCACCGCGCACCGGATCATGACCGGCGCGCCGATGCCGCCGGGCGCGGACGCCGTGGTGAAGGTCGAGGACACCGACGGCGGCACCGAGAAGGTGTCGATCCGCGAACCGGCCTCGGTCGGCACGCACCTGCGGCGCACCGGCGAGGACGTCGCCGCGGGCACGATCGCGCTGCACGCCGGCACCGTGCTCGGGCCGGCGCAGCTCGGGCTGGCCGCCGCGGTCGGGCTGGACCGGCTGACCGTGCACGCGCCGCTGCGGGTGCTGGTGGTGTCCACCGGGTCGGAGCTGGTGACCCCGCCCCAGGAGCTGCGGCACGGGCAGATCTACGAGTCGAACAGCATCATGCTGGCCGCCGGGATCCGCGCGCTGGGTTGCGAGGTCGAGGTGGTGCGCAGCGTGGTGGACGACGTCGCCGAGTTCCGCGCGATCATCGAGCCGCGCCTGGCCGGCACCGACCTGGTGGTGACCTCCGGCGGGGTCAGCGCGGGCGCCTACGAGGTGGTGAAGGACTCGCTGACCGGTGCCGGCGTCGAGTTCGTCAAGGTGGCGATGCAGCCGGGCGGGCCGCAGGGCAACGGCCGCTGGCACGGCGTGCCGGTGGTGACCCTGCCCGGCAACCCGGTGAGCGTGCTGGTGTCGTTCGAGGTGTTCCTGCGCCCGGCGATCCTGACCGCGCTCGGCCACCGCGACGTCGACCGCCAGCGGGTGCGGGCGCGGCTGACCGAGGCGCTGCGTTCGCCGGCGGGGCGGCGCCAGTTCCGCCGCGGGTTCTACTCGCACCACGACGGCGAGGTGACCGGCGAGGTCGGTCCGCGCGGCGGCCCCGGGTCACACCTGCTGGCCGCGTTCGCGCAGGCCAACTGCCTGATCGAGCTGCCGGAGGACGTGGTGGACGCGCCCGAGGGCAGTGAGGTGGACGTCCTGCTCCTGCCAACGCGTGACTTCTTGTAACAGTTGACCTACGACTGGTTACTTTTTCGCTTGCCGAAGCTAAGATTCAGCCCCTACGGCACCAGCCCGTCGTGCCGGGCCGCTGGGCCGTCGGGGGGTTCAGCGGCCCGGCGCGACGCATCGAGGGCTCGCGCGCAGCGCACCAGGGCCACCGCGGTTTCGGTAGACACCAGCCGGGGTATCGGAACACTGTTCACGTCGTCGCGCCAGGCCTGGAAGAGCTCGGAAAGGCGCTCTTCGCGGATGCGCTCCGGGGCCGACATGACGGTTCCTCTCTGCTGTTACTACGGTCTGCATCGGGCGTCGCCACGAGGCGTTAGCAACGCCTGACCCCTGCGGGGGGCCCGTTCGGCGGGATGCGGAACGGGCCGCGCAGACCTGGCGGTAGCGTGGATACCCGGATCGGCGAACCACCACGCCTGGCCAGGCGTCACGGACCGGTCACACCTTGGACACGAATCACCGGGACACCGCTTCGATGAGCAGCACTGCGCCGGACAAGGCGAGCAATCCGATCACCCATGCCCTGAACCTCGCGCGCGAGACACTGCCGCCGATGCACCCCGCGGGGCGGCCGTTCGTCGCCGGCGGGGTGGCGGCCACGCTGCTGCTGCGCCGGGCCTGGAAGCCGCTGGGCGCCGTCGGCGCACTGGCGACACTGGCGACCGCGGCGTTCTTCCGCGAGCCGAAGCGCGTGCCACCCGAGCGGGACGACCTCGTCCTCGCCGCGGCCGACGGCATCGTCTCGCTGATCGAGGAGGCCACCCCGCCCGCGGAGCTGGGCCTGCCCGCCGAACCGCGGATGCGCGTCAGCGTGTTCCTGTCGGTCTTCGACGTGCACGTGCAGCGCGTGCCGGCCACCGGGGTGGTCGAGCGCGTCGCCTACCGGCCGGGCAAGTTCCTGTCCGCGGACCTGGACAAGGCCAGCGACGACAACGAGCGCAACTCGGTGCTGCTGCGCACCGAGGCCGGGCACGAGCTGGTGGTCGTGCAGATCGCCGGGCTGGTCGCGCGCCGGATCCTGTGCCAGGTCGCCGACGGGGAGAAGGTCCGGGCCGGCGACACGTACGGGCTGATCCGGTTCGGCTCGCGGGTGGACATCTACCTGCCGCCGGGCAGCGAGGTGCTGGTCCGCAAGGGCCAGCGGACGATCGGCGGCGAGACGCCCCTGGCTTCGCTGCCGGAGCGAGGAGCCTGATCATGGTCCGGGTGATGACCCCGTCGGTGCGGCTGCTGCCGAACGCGATCACGGTCCTGGCGCTGTGCGCGGGCCTGTCCGCCGCGCAGTTCGCGCTCAACCGGCAGTTCGTGCTGGCGATCGGCGCGATCGGCGTCGCGGCCGTCCTGGACAGCCTGGACGGCCGGATCGCGCGCCTGCTCGACGCGACGTCGAAGATGGGCGCCGAGCTGGACTCGCTGTCCGACGCGATCTCCTTCGGTGTCTCCCCGGCGCTGGTGCTCTACATCTGGTTCGGCGACACGTCCGGCATCGGCTGGATCGTGTCGCTGACCTTCGCCGTGTGCATCGTGCTGCGGCTGGCCCGGTTCAACACGCTGCTGGACGTGGAGAAGCCGCCGTACGCGAAGGAGTTCTTCGTCGGTGTGCCCGCACCCGCGGGTGGCCTGTGCGCGCTGATGCCGGTGATCCTGACGCTGGAGTTCGGCGACGGCTGGTGGTCGTCGGCGCCGGTGGTCTACGTGTGGACGGTGGCGATCGCGCTGCTGCTGATCAGCCGGCTGCCGACGCTGTCGCTGAAGTCGGTCAAGGTCCCGGCGAAGGCGGCCGCGCCGCTGCTGGTCGGGGTCGGCCTCGCGGCGGCGGCGATCATCCAGTACCCGCTGATCGCGCTGGCCGTCGCGCTGCTGCTGTACCTGGCGCACATCCCGTACGCGGTGCGGCGCTACCAGTGGCTGGCCAACCACCCCGAGGCGTGGGGCGTGCCGCTGCGCGAACGCCGGGCGATCCGGCGCAGCACGAGCCGCCTGCGCCTGCGGCGGCCGCGGATCCGGGTGGCCGGCAACCAGCGGCTGGCCGTGCGCCGGACGCAGGACCACGTGGTGCGCGGGGTGCGCACGTACCCGGCGGAGAGCCAGGACCGCTCGCGCCGTCGCAGCTGGCGCCGCATCGGCCTGCGCCAGCGCAACCGTTAACGCAGGCCCCTGATGAACAGGTCGAGCTGGTAGCGGAAGTCCTGCAGGCAGTCGATCCCGACCAGGGCGGGCATCGCCCGGTGCAGGTTCGGGTGCCGCTGCGGTGTGACGGTCCGGCGGAACCACTCGACGGCGGGCTCCTCCCGTTCCGCGGCCAGCCCGCCCGCGCCGACGAGCACCGCGCCGAACACCATCCCGATCAGCGACCGGTAGCCGCGCGCCGCGTGGTATTCGTCGAGCCCGGCGTCCAGCAGCGCGCCGAGGATGGCGTCCATCAGCCGGACCGTGCCCTCGGACAGCGGGTTGGCCTGCTCGGCGGTCAGCGCGCGCACGACGGCCGGATGCCGGTTGAGCGTCTCGAACGCGCTCAGCCCGAGCGCCCGCAGCCGCTCGTCCCAGGGCAGCTCCGGATCCGGTAACTCGACCTGCTCGAACACCCGCGCCGCGACGCCGTCCAGCAGGTCCTGCTTGTTCGCGACGTGGTTGTAGAGCGACATCGCCTCCACACCCAGCTCGGCCGCGAGCTTGCGCATGGACAGGCCGCTCAGGCCGTTCTCCCCGACCAGCCGCAGCGCGGCGTCGAGCACCTTCTCCCGCGTCAGCGCCATGCCTTACAGTGTAAGTACTTACAGCGTAAGTCTCGGAGAGGACCTGGATGGACACGAACACGTTGCTGACCACCACCCGTTCGGTGCGGCGCAAGCTGGACCTCGACCGGCCGGTCGAGCAGGAGGTGATCACCGAATGCCTGCGGATCGCCATGCAGGCGCCGATCGCCGGCAACCAGCAGGACGCGATCCGCTGGCTCGTGGTCCGCGACCCCGAGCTGAAGGCCCGCATCGCCGAGCCGATCCGGAAGGTCGGCGAGGCCGCCCAGCGCGAGTACGGACACCTCGTCCCGCCGCGCTCGCTGGAGTCGGCGAAGTTCCTGGTGGACAACATCCACCGCGTCCCCGCGCTCGTGCTGGCCTGCCTGGCCGGACGCCCGGAAGGCGGCAACGCCGAGCTGACCGGGTTCTACGGCTCGATCTACCCGGCGATCTGGAGCTTCCAGCTCGCGCTGCGCGACCGCGGCCTCGGCAGCACGATCACCGGCTACCACCTGTTCGGCCACGAGGAGGAGGTCGCGCGGGTGGTCGGCATCCCGGCGGACTTCACCCAGGTCGCGTTGCTGCCGGTCGCCTACACCACGCAGCGGGACTTCCGGCCGGCCGCGCGGCCACCGGTCGAGGACATCACCTTCCTCGACCGGTGGGGTGAGCGCGTCAGCTGATCTCGAGGACGGCCTTGCCGCGCAGGCGGCGGCCGAGCAGCGCCGCGGTCGCCTCGGCGTGGCGGGACCAGTCGCCACGCCAGGTGATCCCGGCATCGAGCCTGCCCGCGGCCACCTCGGCGGCCAGCCACGTCAGGTCCTCACGCACGTCCGCCTTCGGGTCGGCGAGCAGGAAGAACGTGCTGATCGACCGGTCGTGGCGGCCCTCGGTGGCGAGGAACGCCCCGAAGGGGAAGACCGCGTCCGTTCCCGCGGACCGCCCGACGCTGACCAGCTGTCCGCCGGCGTGCAGCTGTCCGAAGGCCGCGACCATCTGCTCGCCCTCGATGTTGTCGAGCACGCCGTGGACGGGCCGGCTCACCTCGGCCGGATGCTTGATCACCTCACGCGCGCCGAGCGCTTCGAGCACGCTCACCTGCGCCGGATCCGCGCTGACGGCCACGACCTCGGCGCCGGCCCGTGCGGCGAGCTGGACGGCGAACCGGCCGACCCCACCGGAAGCGCCGGTGATCATGATCCGGCGTCCCAGGGTCTGCCCGAACCGCCGCAGGACGTGCAACGCGGTCAGCCCGGCGACGGGGATCGTGCTGATCGCACCGCCGTCCGCCCCCGCCGGCACGGTGCCCATCGTCGCGGTCGGCACGGCTCGCAACTCCGCCCAGGCGCCGGTCAGCCCCAGGGTGATCACGCGAGTTCCGGCAGCCGGGCCGGAACCGTCGGCGGCCGCCCGCACCACCACACCCGTCGCATCCCAGCCCGGAACGCTCCCCTCGGGCACCTGGGCGGAGTCCACCATGAACGCCTCGCCGTAGTTGAGCGAGACGGCCTCGACCCGGACCAGGGCCTCGTCCGGTGCCGGCACCGGATCGGGCACCTCGGCGAGTTTCAGGTGTGACGACGACGAGTGGTCGACGACCAGCGCACGCATGTTCTCTCCTTCGCAGCGATCTTGCGCCCAATAGTGCCACCGAGTGGCACTTGCCATCAAGGCGCATCAACTAGACTGGGGGCGATGACGACGACCGAGCAGTCGCTCCCCCTGCGCGAGCGCAAGAAGCTGCGCACCCGGCAGGCGCTGGCCGAGACCGCGGTGGCGATGTTCACCGAGCGCGGCTTCGACGCGACCACGCTCGACGAGCTGGTCGAGGCGGTCGAGGTCTCCAAGCGCACCTTCTTCCGCAACTTCACGTCCAAAGAGGACGTCGCGCTCACCGCGATCAAGCAGCTGTGGGAGACCTACCTCGGCGTGCTGGCCGAGCGGCCGCCGTCCGGGCCGCTGCTCGGGGTCCTGAAGGACGCGCTGCTCACCACCATCGGCCGGATGGACGACTACTGGTACCGGCAGTTCCTGCCCACCGTCCGGCTGACCGAGGAGTGCTCCCCGCTGCAGGCCCACACGCTGCGGTATTGCGCCGAGGTCAAGACCGAGATCATCCGCGTCCTCGGCCTCACCCCCGGACTGGAACAGCGCCTGCTGGTCGAGGTCGTGATCGGCGCGTGGAACTGCGCGCTGGCCGAGTGGAGCCCGTCCGGCGAGCGCGAGCTGCTCCCGGTCCTCGTCGATCGCGCGTTCGCCGCCATCCCGGCCGCGCTCGCCCTAGAGTGAGGGCGTGAGCGCGCCCCAGATCACGCTGACCATCCGGCACACGCCGTCCGCCCTCGACACCCGGCGCGGCATCGTCCGCCTGCACCCGGAGGTCCTCGACGCGCTCGGCCTGCGCGCGTGGGACGCGGTGCACCTCACCGGCGCCCGGGTGAGCGCCGCGCTCGCCGCGCCCGGCGACGCGACCGGCACGCCCGGGGTGGTCTACGCCGACGACGTGACCCTGTCCAACCTCGGCGTCACCGAGGGCTCGGAGGTCGTCGTCGCGCCGGCGGAGGTCTCGCAGGCCCGCTCGGTGACCGTCGCCGGGTCGCGGCTGGCCAGCGCGTCGGTGTCGCCTAACACGCTGCGGCTCGCGCTGACCGGGAAGGTCCTCACGGTCGGGGACGCGGTGTCGCTCCTCCCGCAGGACCTCGCGCCCGCGCCCGGGTCGGACGTCACGACCGTGCGCGGCCAGCTCTCCAGGGCGATCGGCGCCGGCTGGACCACCGAGCTGCTCACCGTCACCGCGACCGAACCCGGCGGGCCGGTCGTGATCAGCCCGTCCACCGTGGTCAGCTGGCGGGACGGCGCCCGCTCCACCGCACCGGCGGCCCCGGCCGCCCCGCGCGCCGAGCCCGAGGTGATCGCCGAGCCGGAGGAGCCCGCCCCGCCGCTGGCCGACCTGTGCGGCGCGCACGACCAGGCCCGCACGCTCGCCGAATGGGTCGACCTGACGTTCCGGCGCCCCGAACTGCTCGCCCGGCTGGGCACGTCGGCCCGGCTCGGCGTGCTGCTCTCCGGGGCGGAGGGCGTCGGCAAGACGACGCTGGTGCGATCGGTCGCCGCGGCCGAGAACCTCCGCCTGGTCACGCTGGCCGCGCCGTCGATCGCCGTCCTGGAGCCGAACGCGATCGCCACCCGGCTGCGCGAGGCTGTCGACCAGGCCGCCGCGGGCGGTCCGGCGGTGCTGCTGATCACCGACATCGACACGCTGCTCCCGGCGACGCAGCCACCGCCCGTCGCGACGGTGGTGCTGGACGAGCTGCGTGGCGCGCTGACCCGCCCGGAGCTCGCGGTCGTCGCCACCACCGCCCGCCCCGAGTCGTGCGATCCGCGGCTGCGGGCGGCCGACCTGCTCGACCGCGAGCTCGCGATCCCCCAGCCGGACGCCCGGGTCCGCACCGAACTGCTGCGCGTGCTGCTGCGGGACGTGCCACTGGAATCCACTGTGGACTTCGGCGGGATCGCCGACCGCACGCCGGGGTTCGTGGCCGCGGACCTGCTGGCGCTGCGCCGGGACGCCGCGGTGCGGGCGGCGCTACGGCAGCGGGAGGCCGACGAGCCGCGCATCTCGCAGCAGGACCTGCTGGACGCGCTGCAGTCCGTCCGCCCGATCTCCATGTCCACTTCGGACAACCTGGCAACCGGCGGGCTGACGCTGGACGACGTCGGCGACATGACCGAGGTCAAGCAGTCGCTCACGGAGGCGGTCCTGTGGCCGCTGCGGTACCCGGACTCGTTCTCGCGCCTGGGCATCGCACCGCCACGTGGGGTGCTGCTGTACGGGCCGCCCGGTGGTGGCAAGACGTTCCTGGTGCGCGCGCTGGCGGGCACCGGGGCGCTGAACGTGTTCGCGGTCAAGGGCGCCGAACTGCTGGACAAGTGGGTCGGCGAGTCCGAGCGCGCCGTGCGGGAGCTGTTCCGCAAGGCCGCCGACGCGGCGCCGTCGCTGGTGTTCCTGGACGAGATCGACGCGCTCGCGCCGCGGCGCGGGCAGTCCGGCGACTCGGGGGTGTCGGACCGGGTGGTGGCCGCGCTGCTGACCGAGCTGGACGGGGTCGAGCCGATGCGGGACGTGGTCGTGCTCGGCGCGACCAACCGGCCGGAGCTGGTCGACCCGGCCCTGCTGCGCCCCGGACGGCTGGAGCGCCTGGTCTACGTGCCGCCGCCGGACGCCGCGGCGCGGGCCGACATCCTGCGCGCCACCGCCCGGCACACGCCGCTGGCGTCCGATGTGGACCTGGACGCGGTCGCAGCCACTTTGGACGGCTATTCCGCGGCGGACTGCGCGGCGCTGATCCGGGAGGCGGCGCTCACGGCGATGCGCGAATCGCTGGAGGCCGCCGAGGTGACGGCGGCGCACCTGGAGACCGCGCGGAAGACGGTGCGGCCGTCGCTGGACCCGGCGCAGCTGGCGGCGCTGGAGGCGTACGCGAAGAACCGCGCCTGAGACAGCGAGCGGCGGACGAGACCGCCGCTCGCGTCAGGAACCCTTGACCTGCGAACCCTTGTAGTCGTTGGTCACGATCACGATGACACCCGGGCTCGCGTCCTGGATGCCCTCGAACCGCGGCTCGACCTTCATCCCGAACGCGGCGGCCAGCGACCGCGCCGCCGTCTCCTCGTCCGTGCCCGGCGTGTAGTACACCGTGGTCGTCGGGATGATGCCCTGCGGGTAGTTGCCCACCTCGACCACGTTCCAGCCGTTGGCGCGCAGCTCGTCGGCGGCGCGGGCGGCGAGGCCGTGGATGGTGCTGTTGTTGTAGACGCGCACCGGCACCCACTTGGCCGCGGTCTGGTCGGCCGGCACCCCGCCGTCGCCCGCGCCCGGGGCTCCCGTGGTGCCGCCCGGCTGGGTCGCGGTGCCACCGGGCCCGCCGGGTGTGGCGGTGTCCGTCGGCTGTCCGGGCGGCGGCGTCTCCGACGTCGGCGAGGCCGGGACCGAAGGCGTCGTCTCGGTGGGGCTCGCACCGGTGGTCTCGGTCGGCGCGGTCGTCCCCCCGGTGGCGGTGGGGCTCGGCGCCGCGGTCTGGCCGTTGTCCCCGTCGCCGTTCAGCGCGGTGATGCCGCCGATCACGACCGCCACGAGGGCGACGCCGATCAGCACCACACCGGCCAGGCGCAGCGGGCGGGACAGGCCCTGCAGGAAGTTCATCGCGCCTCGATCCCCAGTCGGCGGGCCACGCGCTTGCGCTGCCGCGCGGTGCGCATCTTGCGCAGCCGCTTGACCAGCATCGGGTCGGCGGCCATCGCTTCCTCTTTGTCGAGGAGCTGGTTGAGCAGCTGGTAGTACCGGGTGGGCGAGAGGCCGAACTCCTCGCGGACGGCCTGCTCCTTCGCGCCCGCGTAGCGCCACCACTGGCGTTCGAACGCCAGCACCTTGAGCTCGCGGGGCGTGAGCCCGCCCTCGTCGCCGGTGGGCTCGGGCGACGGCCGGTCGCCCTCGGCCATCGACTCCGCGGCGTCCATCTGACTCCTCAAATCGCAAACCACACGGTTGTGATCCCGCGGGCGTCATTCAACCACGGGTCGAGGGTCCGGTTGTGGGATCACGGCCCGGCGCGTCACGGCTCGTCCGCTGGGTACGATCGCGGATTGTGACCATCCACCCGATCCGGATCGCCGGCGACCCGGTGCTGCACAACCCCACCCGCGAGGTGGAGAAGTTCGACGACGAGCTGCGCACCCTCACCGACGACATGTTCGAGACCATGTACGCCGCCGAAGGGGTGGGGCTGGCGGCCAACCAGATCGGCGTCGACCTGCGCGTCTTCGTCTACGACTGCCCCGACGACCAGGGTGTGCGGCACAAGGGCCTGGTGGTCAACCCGACGCTGGAGACCTCCGAGATCCCGGAGACCATGCCCGACCCGGACGACGACTGGGAGGGCTGCCTGTCCGCGCCCGGGGAGTCGTATCCCACCGGGCGCGCGAGCTGGGCCAAGGTCACCGGCTTCGACCTGGACGGCAACCCGATCGAGGTCGAGGGCACCGGCTACTTCGCGCGCTGCCTGCAGCACGAGACCGACCACCTGAACGGCTACCTCTACCTGGACCGGCTGGTCGGCCGCCACGCGCGCGACGCCAAGCGCATGCTCAAGCGCAACAAGTGGGGCGTGCCCGGACTGTCCTGGCTGCCCGGCGCGGAGTGAGCTTTCGCCCTCGGTGAACGGGGCGGCTTACGCGGGTCTGCGAGCGCACACTGGTTACCGGGTAACTGTGTAATCGCAGGGTGGTGGTCGTGGTGGATGACACCGACGCGCTCGACGCCTACTCACGCTCGGTGAGCACGGTGGCCGCCGAGGTGACCCCGCACGTGGCGAGCGTGCGGCTGTCGCGGGGCAGCGGTTCGGCGGTCGTGTTCGCCGACGACGGCCACCTGGTGACGAACGCGCACGTGGTCGGCGGCGGGACGCACGGCACGGCGACGTACGCCGATGGCACCGAGGCGCGGTTCACCGTGGTCGGCGCGGATCCGCTGTCGGACCTGGCCGTGCTGCGTGCGTCGGAGGCGCCGCCCGCGGCTCGCCTGGGGGACGCGGACAAGCTGGTCGTCGGGCAGCTGGTGGTGGCGATCGGCAGCCCGCTCGGGCTGGCCGGGTCGGTGACGGCCGGGGTGGTCAGCGCGCTGGGCCGGTCGCTGCCGGTGCGCACGCGCAGCGCCGGGCGGGTGATCGAGAACGTGATCCAGACCGACGCGGCGCTGAACCCGGGCAACTCGGGCGGTGCGCTGGCGGATTCGGCGGGCCGGGTGGTGGGGGTGAACACCGCGGTCGCCGGGTTCGGGCTGGGCCTGGCGGTGCCGATCAACGACACCACCCGGCGGATCATCGACACGCTGCTGGTGGAGGGCCGCGTGCGGCGGGCGTACCTCGGGGTGGTCGGGGTGCCGGCGCCGCTGCCGGACGAGGTCGCCGAGCACACCGGGCAGCGCGCCGGGTTGCGGATCGTCGAGGTGGTGCGCGGCGGGCCGGCCGAACGGGCGGGCCTGCGGCCGGGTGACTTGGTGCTGACGGTGGGGCGCTCGCGGATCACGGACGCGCAGGACATCCAGCGGCAGCTGTTCGCGGAGGTGATCGGCACCCGCCTGGCGATCACGGTGCTGCGGAACGGCGCGATGGTGGACGTGTTCGCGACCCCGAGCGAGCTGGTGAGTTAGAAGGCCGCGGTACCCAGCACGAGGCCGGGTAGGTAGAGCCGGCTCTACACCCCGGATTTGCGATGCCGAGCGTCTGCAGGATGGCCCGATCGGCAGGCACCGCTCGCGCCCGTTGTCGACGGCGGAGTCAACATCGCCCCTACCGCAGCGTTCTCGGCGACCAACCGCGGTCCCGCGCGTGAGTCCGCGGCCCTCAGCCGAGCTTCAGCAGTAGCTCGCTGAGCTCCCCCGGCGCGGTGATCATGCAGTCGTGGCCGGTGGCGAGTTCCCAGATCTCCGCGGGCGTTCCGTTGGGCTGCACAGCCGGCACCGGGCGCCGCTCGAAGCCGTCCGGCTTGACCGTGCAGTGGATGTGCGTCCGCGGGATCGTCCGCGTCGCCGGGTTGTCCAGCCGCACCGGTTGCTGGAGGCAGCGCACCGGCTGGTCGGACAGCATCGTGCGCAGCCACGCCACGTCGGCGGGCTCGGTGACGCCGAACAGGCCGTCCGGGGGCGGCAGCTCGGGCATCGGCGGGACCCGCCAGCCGCTTTCGGACGCCAGCGCCGCCTCGATCATGGCCTGCGTGACCGGGAGGACGTCCGCCGCGGTTTCCCCGTGCTCCGGGACCATCGCGTCCAGGTAGACCAGCCGCGCGATCCGGTCCGGCACCTCGTTGGCCACCGACGAGATGACCAGCCCGGCGTAGCTGTGCCCCACGAGCACCACGTCGGTCAAACCCTCCGCGCGGATCAGCCCGGCCACGTCGTCGACGTGCGTGTCGAGCCCGACCTCCGGCCCGGCCAGGTGCGCCGTCTCGCCGTAACCGGTCAGCGTCGGCGCGAGCACCCGGTGCCCGGCCGCCTCCAGCAGCGGCACCACCCGCGCCCAGCACTCCCCGGTGTGCCACGCGCCGTGCACCAGCAGATAAGTCGTCATCAGCCCTCCGACCAAAACGGGACATCGTCCCATTTAACATACGGGACACTGTCCCGGTTAGCCAGAGCCGGGTGTCAGAATGGACCCGTGGACGACAGCGCACCCAAACGAGCCGACGCGCGGCGCAACCAGAAGGCGCTGCTCGACGCGGCCGCCGCGGTCTTCGTCGCGTCTGGGGTGGAAGCGCCGATCCGCGACATCGCCACCAAGGCCGGCGTCGGGACCGCCACCATCTACCGCCACTTCCCCACGCGCGCGGATCTGATCGTCGCCGTCTACCGGCACCAGGTCGAAGCCCTCGCCGAGGCCGGTCCCGAGCTGCTCGCCTCGAGCGCGACGCCGTACCGAGCCCTCGCGCAGTGGCTCGACCAGTTCGTCGACTTCGTGATCACCAAGCAGGGCCTGCCCGCCGTGCTGCAGTCCGACGACCCCTGCTACGACCCGCTGCACGACTACTTCCTGGAGCGGCTCGTGCCCGTCTGCACCCAGCTGCTCGACGCCGCCGCCGCGGAGATCCACGACGACCTGGACGCCTACGAACTCATGCGCGGCATCGGTGGCCTCTGCGCGGGCGCGAGCCGCAAGCACCGCTACGACGCGCGCCGCCTGGTCGGTTTCCTCGTCGCGGGTCTGCGGCGGCCGGGGGTGTGAAACCGCCGTCGCGGGGTTGAGGTCTGCCGTCCCGCGTGGCATGGTTCGGACGGACAACCGAACAACGCGGGAGCTCGCGCCTTGGCGGGCTGAGAGGGCGGCTGGTGTCCGTTGGGACCCGGCGCCGCCGACCGCTGAACCTGACCGGGTAATGCCGGCGTAGGGAGTGAATTTTCGCGTGACGACGCTGGAAAACGGCAAGAACGTCGCACCGACCGTGACCACCGGGCCGATCACCGGGTCCCGCAAGGTCTACCACCACACCGAGAACGGGCTCCGCGTCCCGGCCCGTCGGATCGATCTGACGAACGGCGACCACTTCGACGTCTACGACACCTCCGGCCCGTACACCGACCCGGACGCCGCCATCGACGTCCACAATGGACTGTTCCCGCTCCGCTCCGGCTGGCTGGACGGCCGCGATCACAACACGCAGCTGGGCTTCGCGAAGGCCGGCGTGATCACCCGGGAGATGGAGTTCGTCGCGGCCCGTGAGCGGGTGAGCCCGGAGTTCGTGCGCGACGAGGTCGCCGCGGGCCGCGCGGTGATCCCGGTGAACCGCCGCCACCCGGAGAGCGAACCCATGATCATCGGGAAGAACTTCCTGGTGAAGGTCAACGCGAACATGGGCAACTCGGCCGTGTGGTCCTCGGTCGAGGAGGAGGTCGACAAGATGGTGTGGGCGACCCGCTGGGGCGCCGACACGATCATGGACCTGTCCACCGGCAAGCGCATCCACGAGACCCGCGAGTGGATCCTGCGCAACTCGCCGGTGCCGGTCGGCACGGTGCCGATCTACCAGGCGCTGGAGAAGGTCGACGGCGATCCGGCGAAGCTGTCCTGGGAGGTCTACCGGGACACCGTGATCGAGCAGTGCGAGCAGGGCGTGGACTACATGACCGTGCACGCCGGGGTGCTGCTGCGCTACATCCCGCTGACCGCGAACCGCGTCACCGGGATCGTCTCCCGCGGCGGGTCGATCATGGCCGCGTGGTGCCTGGCGCACCACAAGGAGTCGTTCCTCTACACGCACTTCGAAGAGCTGTGCGAGATCCTGCGCGCCTACGACGTCACCTTCTCCCTCGGTGACGGCCTGCGCCCGGGCTCGATCGCCGACGCCAACGACCGCGCCCAGTTCGCGGAGCTGGAGACGCTCGGCGAGCTGACGCACATCGCCCGCGCGCACGACGTCCAGGTGATGATCGAGGGCCCCGGCCACGTGCCGATGCACAAGATCAAGGAGAACGTGGAGCTGGAGGAACGGCTCTGCGGCGAGGCCCCGTTCTACACGCTCGGTCCACTCACGACGGACATCGCGCCGGCCTACGACCACATCACCTCGGCCATCGGGGCGGCGCAGATCGGCTGGTACGGCACCGCGATGCTGTGCTACGTCACGCCGAAGGAGCACCTGGGCCTGCCCAACCGCGACGACGTGAAGGCCGGCGTGATCGCGTACAAGATCGCCGCGCACGCCGCCGACCTCGCCAAGGGCCACCAGTACGCCCAGGAGTGGGACGACGAGCTGTCCAAGGCCCGCTTCGAGTTCCGCTGGACCGATCAGTTCAACCTCTCGCTCGACCCGGACACCGCGCGCTCGTACCACGACGAGACCCTGCCCGCGGAGCCCGCCAAGACGGCGCACTTCTGCTCGATGTGCGGGCCGAAGTTCTGCTCCATGCGAATCACGCAGGACGTGCGCAAGTACGCCGAGGAGCACGGCCTGTCCACTGTGGATGCCAT
The DNA here is from genome assembly GCF_014653945.1 of Amycolatopsis deserti. Classification (GTDB taxonomy): domain Bacteria; phylum Actinomycetota; class Actinomycetes; order Mycobacteriales; family Pseudonocardiaceae; genus Amycolatopsis_E; species Amycolatopsis_E deserti. Next base: position 334,578 of record NZ_BNAU01000004.1, read on the forward strand.
CGAGGCCGGGATGCAGGAGAAGTCCGCGGAGTTCGCCGAGAACGGCAAGCAGGTCTACCTCCCGGTGGTCCAGCCGTAATGAGCGTCACCCCGAAGACCGCGCTGACCATCGCCGGGAGCGATTCCGGCGGTGGCGCGGGGATCCAGGCCGACCTGCGCACGTTCTTCGCCTGCGGCGTGCACGGGATGACCGCGATCACCGCGGTCACGGTGCAGAACTCGCTGGGCGTGCAGGGGTTCACCGAGATCCCGCCGGACGTGGTGTCGGCGCAGATCAAGGCGGTCGCCGGTGACATGGGCGTGGACGCGGCCAAGACCGGCATGCTCGCCACGGCGGAGATCATCAGCGAGGTCGCCAAGACGCTCGACGAGGTCCACATCGGACGCGAGACGACCGTGCCGTTCGTCGTCGACCCGGTGGCGGCCTCGATGCACGGGGATCCCCTGCTGTGTGAGGAAGCCCTGGAGGCCATCCGCACGGAGCTGTTCCCGCGCGCCACGCTGGTGACCCCGAACCTCGACGAGGTCCGGCTGCTCACCGGTGTGGAGGTCACCGACCGGGCCAGCCAGCGCGACGCCGCGCGGGCGCTGCTGGCCCTGGGCCCGATGTGGGTGCTGGTCAAGGGCGGGCACCTCTACGACGACCCGGAGTGCGTCGACCTGCTCTCCGACGGCGTGCAGTTCATCGAGCTGTCCGCGCGCCGGATCGACACGAAGCACACCCACGGCGGCGGCGACACGCTGGCGTCGTCGATCACCGCGTTCCTCGCCAAGGGCCTGGGCGTGCCGGACGCGGTGGACGAGGGCAAGCGGTTCATCGAGCGGTGCGTCGCCGAGGCGTACCCGCTGGGCGAGGGCGTCGGGCCGGTGTCGCCGTTCTGGCGGCTCGCTTGATCGACGGGTTTGCGACACTGGAGGCATGAGCCAGAACGCGAGTCCGCCTGCCGCCCTGACCATCGCCGGATCCGACTCCGGTGGTGCGGCGGGGCTGCAGGCGGACCTGCGCACGTTCCTGACCTGCGGGGTGCACGGGCTGGTCGCGGTGACGGCGGTGACCGTGCAGAACACGCTCGGCGTGCACGACCGGTCGGACATCCCGGCGCGGATCGTGGCCGGGCAGATCGAGGCCGTCGCCGCGGACATGGGCATGCAGGCGGCCAAGACCGGCATGCTCGCCTCCGCGGAGATCATCGAGGCGGTCGCGCAGGCGTGTGACCGGGCGGAGATCGGCCGGGACACGAAGGTGCCGTTCGTGGTCGACCCGGTGGCCGCGTCGATGCACGGGCACCCGCTGTTCGACGCGGCCGGGCTGGCCGCGCTGCGCGAACTGCTGCTGCCGCGGGCCGCCGTGATCACGCCCAACCTGGACGAGGTGCGCCTGCTGACCGGGCTCGAGGTGACCGACCGCGCCGGGATGCACGAGGCGGCGGTGGCCCTGAAGGAGCTGGGGCCGAAGTACGTGCTGGTCAAGAGCGGCCACCTGACCAGCGATCCGGAGTGCGTGGACCTGCTCTACGACGGCCGCTCGTTCGTCGAGCTGCCCGGGCCGCGGTTCGCCACGCCGCACACGCACGGCGCCGGGGACGCGATGGCGTCGGCGCTGACCGCGGGACTGGCGCGGGGCATGTCGGTGCCGGAAGCCGCCCGGTTCGGGAAGTGGTTCGTGTCCAACGCGGTGGCGAACTCCTACCCGATGGGCGCGAAGGTCGGCCCGGTGTCGGCCTTCTGGCGGCTGGCGCCGGAGGACCGCTAGAGCGCGTCAGGTCTCGTCGCCGGCCAGTAGCGCTTCCAGCGCCGGCAGCGCCTGCCCGAGCGCGGCCTGGTGCTCCGGCGACAGGCGGTCGATCCGCTTCTGCAGCTCGTGCACCCGCGTGGACCGCAGATCGAGCAGCATGCGCTCGCCCTGCGGGGTGGCCGTCGCGAGCCAGGCGCGGCGGTCGACCGGGTCGGGCTCGCGGCTGGCCCAGCCCGCGTCGACCAGCGAGGCGACGATCCGCGACATCGTCGCGGCCGCCACGCCCTCCTTCGCCGCCAGGTCACCCAGCCGCATCGGGCCGAAGGCGACCAGCGTGGACAGCGCGGAAATGGAGCCGTGGCCGGGACCGGGTGTGCCTGCCTGTCGCAGCGACCGGGACAGCCGGCCGACGGCGAGGAACAACCGTCCAGCGACATCCTCGGTTGACTCAACCACTCTCGAGCTCCTTCGCCTCGCCGACCGCTCGGGTGCGGTAAACCATACGTGCTCGCCGCGCTGAACCGAGGTGAAGGCGGACAATTCAGCGCGGCGGACTGGACGCCTGGGCCCAGAACCGCTGCGGGATCCGCCCCGCCTGCCGCGCCAGCCGGCCCGCGATCACCGCCGAGCGCATCGCGTACGCCATCCGCTCGGGGTCCTGCGCCCGGGTGACGGCCGTGGACAGCAGCACCGCGTCGCAGCCCAGCTCCATCGCCAGCGCCGCGTCGGAGGCCGTGCCGATCCCCGCGTCGAGGATGATCGGCACGCCCGCGCGGGCCACGATCAGCTCGATGTTGTGCGGGTTGCGGATGCCCAGCCCGGTGCCGATCGGCGCGCCCAGCGGCATCACCGCGGCGCACCCGGCCTCCTCCAGCCGCAGCGCGAGCACCGGGTCGTCGTTGGTGTAGGCGAACACGGTGAACCCGTCGGCGACGAGCTGCTCGGCCGCGTCGAGGGTTTCCACCGGGTCGGGCAGCAGGGTCCGGTCGTCGGCGTGCACCTCGAGCTTGATCAGGTCGGTCTCCAGCGCCTCGCGCGCCAGCCGCGCGGTCAGCACCGCCTCGGCGGCGCCGCGGCAGCCCGCGGTGTTCGGCAGGAGCCGGATGCCCAGACGCCGCAGCAGGTCCAGCACACCGGAGCCGCCCTCGGCGTCCGTGCGGCGCAGCGCGACCGTCGTCAGTTCGGTGCCGGACGCGACGAGCGCCCGCTCCAGCACGGACAGGTTCGCCGCGCCACCGGTTCCGATGATCAGCCGTGAGCCGAGCTTGTGCTCGCCGATCACGAGCTGGTCGCCGTCGAACATGACCTCACCCACCTTGCACCGCCGTCAGGATCTCCAGCCGTGCCCCCGGGGGCACGGCCCTGGCCGCCCACTCGCCGCGCCGTACGACTTCGCCGTTGAGCGCGACCGCCACACCGCGCTCCGGCGCGTCGATGGCCTTGAGCACGTCGGTCACCGTGGCGTCGTCGGGGACTTCCCGCCAGTCCCCGTTGACCTGCACTTCCATCAGACCCCTCCTGTTCCGAGCCGGGCCGGGTCCGCCGCGAGCGCCTCCGCGGGCGGTTTCTCCCCGGCCAGCCAAGCCACGACGGCGTCGGCGGTCACCGGCGCCATGAGCAGACCGTTGCGGTGGTGTCCGGTCGCGGCGAGGACGCCGTCGCCGAGGTCACCGATGAACGGGAGCGTGTCGGTGCTGGCCGCGCGCAGCCCGGCCGCGGTCTCGACCAGCTCGTACTCGTCGATGCTGGGGAAGATCCGCTCGGCGCCCTCCAGCAGCTCGCGCACGCCGCGGGCGCTCACGGTCTCGTCGAACCCGGCCTCGTACTGGGTCGCGCCGAGGACGAGTTCGCCGTCCGCGCGTGGCACGAGGTACACCGGCCGCCCCTCGACGACCGCGCGCACCGTGCGCGTGGGAGGTGGCAGGCTCGTGCGCCGCGCGCGCAGGCGGAGGATCTCGCCCTTGAGCGGCCGGACACCTCGCGCGAGCAGCGGGTGGAGCCGCGCGCTGTGGGCGCCGGCGGCGATGACCACGACGTCGCACCGGACCTCGCAGTGGGCCGTGCGGACGCGGCCGGGTTCGACGGCCCGCGCGGCGTCGCCGGTGAACTCCGCGCCGCGCCGGAGTGCGGCGGCTTCCAGTGAGCGGAGCAGCTTGCGGTTGTCGACGCCCAGGTCGCCGGGCACGAGCAGGCCGCTGCGGACGGCGCCCAGTCCGGGTTCGAGCGAGCGCAGCCGGCGGCCGGTGACCTGTTCGACCTCGCGGCCGACCGACCGCAGGTAGCCGGCCACGATGTCCAGCTGGTCGGCGTCGGCGCGGTCGAACGCCACGACGAGCGTGCCCGCCGTGGACAGCCCCGGGTCGACACCGTCCTGCGCAAGCGCTTGCGCGAAGGCCGGCCAGCGCTTCAGGGACTCCTCCCCGAGTGCGAGCGACTCCTCTTCGCCGGGCCAGGCCTCGGTGACCGGGGCCAGCATGCCGCCGGCGACCCAGGACGCGCCGCGGCCCGGTGCGGGGTCGACGACGGTGACACGGTGCCCGGCCGCGGCGGCGCGCCAGGCCACGGACAGGCCGATGACCCCGCCGCCGACGACGGCCACGTGCTGGTTGCTCATCAGAATCACGCTCCCTGCGCCGGCATGATCCGGATCAGGTTCCACGGTCGGAGCGCTGACAGCTCCCTCTCAGCCCGTGGCTCGGGCTCCCGTGCGGACACCCCCACCCTAACGTGCGAGATAGGGTTCGGGCCATGCCAGGGCTCAGTGGTGACGAGATCAGGAAGCGCCTCGACGCGGCACGGCTGTATCTGTGCACCGGGGACCGGCCGGACCTGGCCGAGTTCGCCGATGCCGCGCTGGCCGGCGGGGTGGACATCATCCAGCTGCGGGACAAGCGGGACGGGGCGCCGCTGGAGGCCCGCCAGGAGCTGGCGGCGCTGGAGATCCTGGCCGAGGCGTGCGCGCGGCACGGGGCGCTGCTGGCGGTGAACGACCGGGCGGACATCGCGGCGGCCGTCGACGCGGACGTGCTGCACCTGGGGCAGGACGACCTGCCGGTGCCGCTGGCGCGGCGGGTGATCGGTGACGAGCCGGCGATCGGCCGCTCGACGCACGACCTTCCACAGGCGCGAGCGGCGGCTGTGGAAGAAGGTGTGGACTACTTCTGCACGGGCCCGTGCTGGCCGACGCCGACGAAGCCGGGCCGCCCGGCGCCCGGCCTGGACCTCGTGCGGGAGACGGCGGAGCTCGGCACCGCCCGGCCGTGGTTCGCCATCGGCGGCATCGACACCGAGCGCCTGCCGGAAGTCCTGGCGGCGGGCGCGTCGCGGATCGTGGTGGTACGGGCGGTCACCGAGGCCGACGACCCAGCGGCGGCAACCCGAGCGCTGCGCGCACAGCTGGACTGACCTGGGCGCGTCGGCCGCGACGCCCCGCGGGAGGTGGCCGCCCTCGGCGCACGAAAAACGGGCCCTCCGCGAAAACTCGCGAAGGGCCCGTTCCCGCACTCCGGCCTCAAGGGCTGCTCGGCGCGGTCGTCGCGGTCTCGGACGCCTGCGACGGCGTCTCCTGCACGCTGGTGCTCGGCGTCGTCGTCACGGGCGATTCCGTCTTCTCGGCGCTGGACGACGGCGTCGGCGTGGTGCTGGTGCTCGCCGGCGCCTCGGCGTCCGTCGTGGCGCTCTCGGTGACCGTCGTGACCCGCGTGGTCGTCGTCTCGGCGGGGCCGGTTCCGCCGACCACCCGGCCCAGCGTCGTGCCGTGCCCGCCGGACACCGTGCTCCCGGTGGCCGCCTCGAAGCCGGTGATCGCCAGCATCCCGACCACGAACGCGACGACGCTGGTGGCCACTGCCAGCGTCCACCGGCTCTTCCACCAGGGCTTCTTCCCGTCCGGCGGCGCCTCGTCAACCGCGGGCGGGTCCACCGGCTTCGGGATGAACACCGTCTTCTCGCCACCCCCGGAACCACCCTGCCCGGCGACCGGCATCCGGCGCGTCGTGCCCGACAGCGGCGGCGTGATCGGGTGGATCACCCGGGTCCGCTGCACGTCGGTCAGCTGGGCCGCCGGTCTGGCGACCGTCGTCCCGTTCTGCTGCTGGTGCCTGATCAGCGGGTGCGTCGAACGCGGTGCGACGGCGGGCGGGACCACCCTGGTCTGCTGCCGGGTCTCGGCCACGGCCAGCAGCTCGGCGGTCTTGCGCGCCGCCGCCCGCGTGCGCCGCAGCGACCGCAGGTAGACCTCGCCGCCCACTGTCGTCACGATGCTCGCGATCCCGGCGCCGATGACCGTCCCCGCCACGCCCAGGGTGGAGCCCAGGAAGGCAGCCGTCACCGCGGCCAGCGCCGACGCCACCACCTGCGCCGGAGACAGCCCGGTCTTCTTCTCGCCGCTCTCTTCCTTCTCCTCGGTCATGATCGCGGTGTGTTCGCTCTCCCTCTCGTGTTAACCCCATCGTGTCCAACGTGTTTGTCGATTGAGATGCTCCCAGCGTTGCCGGAAGGTGACGCAAGCCACTCTCGACGTCCACAGTGGACACTTCGGGCTTAACGATCCCTTGACACGACAAGGGATCTTGGGGAGTTACGGACGTCGCAGCGTGGTGACGAACTTGTACCGGTCACCGCGGTAGATCGACCGCACGAATTCGACCGGTTTGCCGTCCGCGGCGAACGAGTGGCGCGACAGCAGCAGCATCGGGGTGCCCACGTCGGCGCCCAGCAGGTCGGCCTCCTGCGGCCCGGCCAGCGCGGTCTCGATCGTCTCCTCCGCGCTGTCCATCTCCACGCCGTAGTGCTCCCGCAACACCGCGTACAGGGAGCCGCCTGCCGACACGTGTTTGCGCAGGCCGCGGAACCGGCCCAGGGGCAGGTGCGTGGTCTCCAGCGCCATCGGCTCGCCGTCGGCCAGCCGGAGGCGGCGCATCCGCAGCACCTTCGCGCCGTTGCGGATGCCGAGCAGCTTCGCCAGCTCGGGCTCGGCCGTCAGCTCCTCGATCTCCAGCAGCTTCGACGACGGCTCGCGCCCCTTCGCCCGCATGTCCTCGGTGTAGGACGACAGCTGCAGCCGCTGTGCCAGCTTCGGCTCGGCCGCGAACGTGCCCTTGCCCTGCACCCGGTGCAGCCTGCCCTCGGCGGTCAGGTCCGCCAGGGCCTGCCGCACCGTGGTGCGGGAGACCGCGAACTCGGTGGCCAGCGAGCGCTCGGTGGGAATCGGCGAACCCGGCGGCATCGTCTCCAGCAGGTCGAGCAGATGCTGCTTCAACGCCCAGTACTTCGGTTCGCGCTGACCGCGCGTGGCTGACTCCAACATGACCGACTCCTCCTCGAACCGCGCCCCTGGCGCAGGATGAAACTACCCTTTCCGAATGGAACCGCGCCCGGGGTAGCATTGGTCTAGACCTTCGAAGGGATCAGGGATGAGCAACCCCGGACAGCACATGGCCGCGGAAATCGCCGAACAGCCCGCCGTTCTGGGGGGACTGGTGGCCCGCCGCGGGGAGATCGCCGACGTCGCCGCCGCCATCTCCCGGCGGCCGTCGAGGTTCGCCCTGCTGGCCGCGCGCGGCTCCAGCGACCACGCGGCGCTGTACGCGAAGTACCTCATCGAGGTCCTGCTCGGGCTGCCGGCCGGGCTCGTCTCACCCTCCACGGTGACCCTCTACGGCGCGCGCCCCGACCTGCGGGACGTGCTGCTGGTGTCGGTCAGCCAGAGCGGCGGCTCGCCCGACCTGCTCGAGTTCACCCAGACCGCGCGCAAGCAGGGCGCGCTGACCGTCGCGGTCACCAACACGCCCGCCTCGCCGCTGGGCGGGGCCGCCGAGCTGGCCGTCGACATCGGGGCGGGCACCGAGACGGCGGTGGCCGCGACCAAGACGTACTCGGCCACGCTGCTCGCGTTGTACCTGCTCATCGACGCCGTCCGGGGCGGTGACTCGTCGGCCGCCGCGGAGATCGAGCCGCTGGCGCGGCAGGCGCTGGACGTAGATGTGCAGCGCGCGGTGGACCGCTACCGCTTCGTCGACCGGATCATCACCACCGGCCGCGGCTACTCCTACGCCACCGCGCTGGAGTCGGCGCTCAAGCTCGCCGAGACCAGCTACCTCGCCGCCCGCGCGTACAGCGGCGCGGACCTGCTGCACGGCCCGGTCGCGGCCGTCGACGAGGAGACCGCGGTCCTCGCCGTCACCGGCGCCGGGCGGGGCGGCGCGGCGCTGCGTGACGTGCTGGCCGCGGTCGCCGAGCGGGGCGCCGACGTGCTGGCCCTGGGGTCGTCCGCCGACGCGGTGCCGGCCGCGGTGCGCATCCCGGTACCGTCCGTGGCCGAGGAACTCGCCCCAGTACTGGAGGTGCTGCCGGTGCAGCGGATCGCGCTCGGACTGGCGCTGGCCCGCGGCTTCGACCCGGACCGCCCGCGCGGGCTGAACAAGGTCACCCGGACGCGATGAGGTTCGTCCTCGGCGTCGACGCGGGTGGCACGTCCACGCGCGCGCTGGCCGTCGCCGCGGACGGCACGGTGCTCGGCACCGGGCACGCCGGCGGCGCCAACCCGAACTCGCACCCGCCGGCGGAAGCGGTCGCCAACCTGGCGGCGGCGATCCGCGCGGCGGCCGAGGTCCCGGGCCGGGCAAGCGCTTGCGTGATCGGCATGGCGGGCACCGCGAAGCTGACCGATCCGGCGGTCGCGGCCCTGTTCGAGGGCACCTGGCGCGACCTGGGCCTGGACCGGGTGGTGATCCTGACCGACGCCGAGGTCGCGTTCGCCTCCGCCACCGACGCGCCCGACGGGACGGTGCTGATCGCCGGCACCGGCTCGATCGCGGGCCGCATCCGCAAGCGCCGGATGGTCGCGACCGAGGGCGGCTACGGCTGGCTGCTCGGCGACGAGGGCTCCGGGTTCTGGCTGGGCCGGGAGGCCGTGCGCGCCACCCTGGCCGCGCTGGGGCGCGACGGCGACCTCGGCCCGCTGGCCACCGCGGTGCTCGCCGAGGCCGGGGTCGACGCGACCGACCGGAGGTACGCGTGGCGGCGGCTGATCACGGTCGTCAACGCCGAGCCGCCGGTCCGACTGGCCCGGTTCGCGCCGCTGGTCGCGGTGGACGACCCGGTCGCCACCGACATCGTCGAGCGCGCCGCGGACCTGCTGGTGGCGACCGCCCTGGGGACCCGCGAGCCGGGCGAGGACACGCCGGTCGTACTGGTCGGCAGCGTGCTCGGCGAGGGCAGCCGGGTGGGCGCGCGGGTGCGGGCGAAGCTGGCCGGACTCGAGGTCCGGACCAGCTCGGACGGCGTTTTCGGGGCGGCGTGGCTGGCCGCGGTGGAGGCGTTCGGGGAGGCCGCGGCGCGCCGCCCGGCCTGACCGGACCAAAGATCCGGACATTTTTCGTGCGCGCAGCACAAATGCCGGGTGCGCTGCGCGGGCGTACGGTGTGGACGGCCCCCGGACCTCCCCCTCGCCGGGGGCTCTTACTCGCCCTGCACGACCCGCAGCCCCGGGTGCTCCTTCGGCAGCGTGCGGTACAGCACCCACCCGCTCACCGCGATCGTCAGCGCCTGCAACGGCCAGGTCATGACGGTGCGCGCGACACCCAGCGCGACCAGTTCGCCCGCCCACCACAGCGGCAGGTAGACGGCCACGCGCAGCACGTACTGCAGCGACCACACCAGGCTCGCCCGCGAGTAGGCGCGCATCAGGTCGGGGTCCTTGCGCCAGCGGGTCTTCTGGCCGAGCAGCAACCCGACGACGACACCCAGCAGGGGCCACCGGACGACGACGCTGGTCACCCACAGCAACGCACTGGCGACGTTGGACAGCACCTGGATGAGGAAGAAGTCCTGCGCGCGACCGGTGTGCAGCGCGATCAACGCGGCCACGATCACCGCCGCGAGGCTGACCACGACGGCGCGCGCCTTGTCGCCACGGGTCAAGCGGACCACGCCCACCACGACGGCCGTGGCGATCGCCGCGGTCGCGCCCCAGGCGATCGAGTTGCCCGCGGCCAGCCAGCCGATCACGAACGCCAGCGGCGGCAGGCTCGCGTCGATCGCGCCCTTGCGCCCACCGAGGATGCTGCCGAGGGATTCCCTCTGCGGCGTGGCTTGTCCGGTCACGCTTTACAGCGTGCCCCAAAACTGTCGGTGGGGGCAGCTACCATCGAGATCTTCGCCACAACATCCGGGCGAAGAGCGGTAATGGAGAAGCTCAGGAGGCCGACAACGTAAGAGACTGTGACCTTGCCCTGAACCGACGGTGGCGTAGGTCGGGATTACAAGTGCATCCTGCTGAGTTGTTCCAGGGGCGATCAACAGGTGCTGGCGAAAGGGGACGGCAGCGTGCGTGTGTACGACAGCTATGTCGCACTGGGTGACAGCTTCACCGAAGGTCTCAACGACTTCAACCCGGACGGGACCTTCCGCGGCTGGGCGGACCGTCTCGCCGAAATTCTGGCCGAGGGCCAGCCCGGTTTCCAGTACGCCAATCTGGCGCTGCGGGGGAAGATGCTCGCCGAGATCATCTCGGAACAGGTTCCCATCGCCCTCGAGCTCAAACCCGATCTGGTGACGCTGTGCGCCGGCGGCAACGACGTGATCGTGCCGGGTTCCGACGTGGACGAGATCGCGGCCCAGCTGGACGAGGTGATCGGCAAGCTGCGCGCGGCCGGGATCGACGTCCTCGTGTTCAACGGGCCGGACACCAAGCACCTGCCGGTGATGAGCGTGCTGCGCGGCAAGATCGGCATCTACAACGCGCACCTGTGGACGAGCGCGATCCGGCACGGCGCCAAGATCGTCGACCTGTGGGCGATGGACCCGCTGCACGACCCGCGTGCCTGGAGCGACGACCGGTTGCACTTCACGGCCGAGGGTCACCGGCGGATCGCGTTGCGTGCGGCGGAGGTCCTGGGCGTGCCGACGGCCGAGGACTGGCGCGAGCCGTGGCCGAGCACCGAGACGCGGGCGGACTGGATCGCGATGCGCCGGTCGGACCTGGCGTGGACGAAGACGCACCTGCTGCCGTGGATCCGGCGGCAGCTGCGCGGCGAGTCCATGGGCGACGGCTTGTCCCCGAAGCGCCCGCAGCTGACCCCGTTCGTGGCGCGGCCGCCGGTGTCGGAGGACCACGCCCCGGCGAGCTGAGGGAGGTTGCCCGGCGGGGCGGTTCGTCGCCCCGCCATTCGGCGTGCGTGGGTGGATGAGCGGCGCGCGCCCTGAGGGGCCCGCGTCGCTAACGGCGCGCCCGGCGCCGAATCGCGGCACCGCACCTCGCCGAGGGCCTGCCCGGGCACCTCGCCGCCTCCGCGGGGCTCGCCGACACCCCATCGCGGCGCCACACCTCGCCCAGAACCCACGCACCACCTTCCGCGAGGCACCTCGCCGCCTCCATGGGCACCTCGCCGACACCCCATCGCGGCGCCACACCTCGCCCAGAACCCACCCGTCACCACGAGCCAGCCACCCGCCTCGCCGCGCCCGTCGGCAGCCGACCCCTCGGCCACCGCCGAGGCGCCACACCCCGCCGGGCCTCCACCCACCACCCTCGACCGAGACACCGCGCGCCGCTAACAGCCCACCCGTCACCCACCACCACCCTCAACGGAGACGCCGCGCGTCGCTGATAGCCCACCCGTCACCCACCACCACCCTCAACGGAGACGCCGCGCGTCGCTGATAGCCCACCCGTCACCCACCACCACCCTCAACCGAGACACCGCGCGCCGCCGGCAGCCCACCCGTCACCCACCACCACCCTCAACCGAGACACCGCGCGTCGCTGATAGTTTCTGGGCATGCCGCTGCCCCATTGGACCCCGGAGGGGGTTCTGCCGCCTGGGCGGCTTCCGGCGGACGTGGCCGACATCTACGAACGTCTCGTCTTCGACGCGCCGCACCAGAACGCCCGCGAGATCCTGTTCAGCGCGCTCAACAGCTATCTCGGCGCGGTCGCCCGCATCATCCCGAGCGGTCGCGCTTGGATCGGCGGGCAGTTCATCACGCGCACGCCGGACGTGCCCAGCGGGCTCGACGTCGTGCTGCTCCCGGACGACTGGGGCGGTCTCAAGCGCATGACGGGCCGGGTGCGGGACTCGTTGTACGGGTTGCTGACCCTGCGTGGGGTCATCGTCGGGCAGCCCGCGATGTACCTCGATCAGGTACAACCCGTCGGCGGCTTGCTGGACGGGTTCCTGTGCTTCCCCGGTGACGAGGAGACGTGGGCGAACACCTGGTCCTACGAGGGGCGCCGCGGTTTCCCCGAGGTGGTGTGGTGATGATGGACTTCCGCCGGATCGCCGACGAGATCCCGGGCGGCACGTGGCTCGACGACCTGGCGCGCGCGTCGGCGATGGCCGCGCACGCGAAGTTCGAGCGCACGGCGCGGTCGCCGTTGCTGCGGGTGTCGATGCTCGGGCCGACGAACCTGGACGCGTACACCTTCTCCGACATCAGCCGGGCGCTGCAGGACGCGACGGCGAAGGTCGGGCACATCATCCGCAACCCGCAGGGCGAGATCACCTACGTCCAGCAGACCGACCGGGACAAGGCGCCGCTGATCCAGCGCGGGCAGGCGGGCAACACGATCTTCTTCGGCTTCCCCGAGCCGGCGCCGGACGACGCGTTGATCCACGACGGGATCGAGACGCTGTCCGAGCGCGCGGTGAAAGAACTGTGCGATTTCCTGCCGGCGAACGGTTCCGACGACGGCGCCCTGGACGCGGTGTTGTTGCAGCGGGACACGGTGCGCAACGCGGTGAGCGACATCGTCAGCGCGGTTGTGAAGAACACCGGCATCGGGCTGCAGCTGACCCCCACGGCCGGGGAGGACGTGACGCGCAGCATGACAACCGAGCAGGCGAAGGTGCTGCACAACAGCCTGCGGGAGTCGCGCGAAGAGGTCGGCTACGAGACGGTGTCCGGCCGCCTGGACGGGGTCCGCACGCGCCGCCGGATCTTCTACCTGGAGCGCGAGTCCGGGGGGACGATCCAGGGGGCGGTGGCGCCGGACCTGCTGGACCAGATCAAGGAAAACCTGGACCGCCCGGTGACGGCCCGCCTACGGGTAGTCCGCACCACGACGATCGACGGCCGCCGCGGCCGCCCGGTGCACGAGCTGCTGGAGATCACGCCGGAAGTGAACCTGTTCGACCAGTGACGCGTGGCTGGTGGCGGCTGGCCTAGGGGCTGGGGTCGACGGGCGGTGGCGGCGGTGATCGCCGCCCGCCGGTGGTCGAGGTGACCGGCACCCGCCGGGGCGTGGCGGTGGCCGGCACCTGCAACTGGCGGCGGTGGTCGCCGCCCGCCGGTGGTCCGGATGGCTGGCACCCGTCGGTGGTGGTGGTGCTGCTGCTTGCCGTCCGCCCGGTGCACCTGGTGGTCCACCCGTAAATGGTGCCGGTGATCGTCTGCCCGATCGGTCCTGGTGGCTGGTGCCGAGGGGTGGTGGTCCTGGTCGCCTGGCTGGCGGAGGGCCCGGTGCTGGCACCCTCGTGAATGGACCGTTCATCGGCGCGCGAAATGACCACTCGCGCCAGCGCGGCGACACGAGAGGCACCCTCGCCCCATCGCGAGAGGTCCACTCACGGCCGCATGAGCGGTCCACACACCACCGCCCGAAAGGTCCACTCGCGGCCACATGAGCGGTCCACTCACCACCGCGCGAGAGGTCCGCTCGCGGCGACAACCGGGGGGCCGCTCAAGGCGCTTACCGCTGGTCATGTCGTGCGGCGCGAATCCACCAGCCGGTGCAGCGATGAACGGTCCATTCATCGCTTCCCGTGGGCGCCCGGGTCGGCGACAGGGCCAACCAGCGGAATCGAGACGGCCGTCTGACGCTCCCCCACTGCGCCAGACGGCCAAGCGGCACCATACGCCCTCGGCAAGATCCATCGCTAAGAATTCGCTAAGTGCGGGGATTCTTTTACTCGAAAGCGTCAGTTCGAGTGTCCGACGGGGCCGGCTCCTCGACCGGCAGGCCCAGCTCCTCCAGCTCCCGCACCACCTCCGCGGCCAGCCCGGGCCCCACCCGCTGGTACAGCTCCGCCGCCAGCCCGACCTGCAACCGCGCCTCCTCGAGGTCGCCTCGGCGGCGGCACACCCGGCCGAGCGTCAGGCGCCCGACCGCCTCCTGCAGCAGGAAACCCCGCCGGGACGCCAGCTCCACCGCCTCGGACGCGTACTCCCGCGCCACACCTTCCTCACCCAGGGCGAGGTGCGACTCCGCCAGGTTGTTCAGTGACACCACCACATAACTTTCGTCCCCCAGTCGCCGGTCGATCTCCAGCGACGACAGCTGATACGAAATCGCCTCGGCGTACCGGCCCCTCGCCTTCTCCGCCTCCGCGCAGTTCGCCAGCGCCTGCCCCCGCAGCTCGTCCGAACCCGCGGCCGCCACCGCCTTCGTCAGGCACTCCACCGCCTCGTCGTGACGGCCCACGCTGTTCAACGCGCACCCCAGGTGGATCATCGCGCAGGTGTGGCTCCGCTCGTCCGCCGCGATCGACAGCGCCTCGGCCGCATCCGCCAGCGACGCCGGCCCCAGATCGAACGTCAGGGACATCGCACACCGCGAGATCAGCATCCAGAACCGCGCCCGCACATCCCCGCACGCCCGGGCCGCCGCCATCCCCAGCGCCACCAGCCGCTGCCACTCGTCCCACAGCGGGCGCACCACCCGGTACGTGTGCGCCACCCGCGCCAGCCGCCAGACGTCCTCGTCCAACCCGGCCGCCGCCGCGGCCTCCAGCACCGCCAAGAGGTTCGGCCACTCAGCCACGAACCACGCCAGCGCGTCGTCGAAACCGGCCAACGAAGGCACCGGCACCGCAACAGAAGAAAAATCCAGCGGGTCCACGATCCGCAACAACCGCCGCCGCGCGACGTCGGCCGCCGCCTGGTAGTACCGCACCGCCCGCGGCAACCCCGACGAACCAGCCAGTTCGTGCGCGTACAACCGCACCAGGTCGTGCCGCGTGAACACCTCCGGCCCGCTCTCGGTCAGCAGGTGGTGCGCCGCCAGCACCCGCAGCCGCCGCCGCGCCTCCGCGACCGGCACCTCGCACAACGCCGCCGCCACGAACGGCCCGACCGTCGGCCCGGGAAACGCCCCCAGCGCCCGGAACATCGCCGCCACCTCGGCCGGCAACCCCCGCACCGACACGTCCAGCGCCGCCCGCACCCCGGCGTCGTCGACGTCCAGCGCCGCGAGCCGCGTCCGCTCGCTCGCCAACTCGGCCACGAACTCCGGCACCGTCCACGCCGGACCCGCCGCCAGCCGCGCCCCCGCGATCCGCAACGCGAGCGGCAGGTCCCCGCACAACCCAGCCACCTGCGAGTGGAACTCCGCGAACGCCCCACCGGCGACATCCGCGATCAACCGCACCGAGTCCGCCCGCGCCAACGGCTCCAGCGACCGCACCCGCGCCCCGTGCGAAACGATCAGGCCGTCCAGCCGCGCCCACGAGGTCACCACCGCGACCGACCCCGGCCCCGGCGGCAACAACGGCCGCACCTGCTCCGCCGACCGGGCGTCGTCGAGTACCACGAGCATCCGCCGTCCGCCGGTCAGCGACCGGTACAGCGCGAGCCGCTCCCCCTCCGGCTCCGGCACCTCGGCCGCGGGCACCCCCAGCCCGATCAAGAACCGCGCCAGCACCGGCCCCGGTGAAGAGAACCCGCGCAACTCGGCGAACAGCACCCCGTCCGGAAACCGCGGAGCGGCCCGGTGCGCCCACGACACCGCGAGCGCGCTCTTGCCGATCCCGGGCGGCCCGGTGATCACCCCGACCGCGCCGGCACCGTCCAGCCAGGCCAGGTCCGCCGACCGCCCGGCCAGCAACGGCACCGCGGGCGGCAACTGGCGCGGCACCACCCGGCTCACGTCGATCGCGGAGGCGACCGGCGCCAGTTCGTCGTTCAACACCTGCGAATGCAGCGCTCGCAGGTCCGGCCCGGGATCGAGGCCGAGCTTCGCCGACGCGAACCGCGCCGCCTCCCGGTAGACCTCGAGCGCGTCGGCCCGGCGCCCCGAGTAGTACAGCGCGCGCATCAGCTGGCCCACGGTGCGCTCGCGCCGCGGATCCTCCCGGACGATCGTGGTCAGCTCGGCGATCAGCTCCTCGTGCCGCCCGAGCGCGAGATCGGCGTCCACCCGGGCGCCGTGCACCGCGATCCGCAAATGCGTCAATTCGGGCGCGCGCACCGGCACCCCGCCCAGCTCCGGCCCCTGCCACAGCGCCCACGCCTCGGCCAGCAGCGAGGCGCGTTCGACGAGCGGCGCCGCCTCGGCGCGCTCGAACAGCGCCCGCGCTCGGTGCACGTCGACCAGCATCGGGTCGATGCTCAGCCGGTAACCGGGCGCGGCGGTGTCGATCCGCGCCTCCGGGGTCTCGAACGACCGCAACGCCCGCCGCAGCTGGGAGACGTTGCCGTGCACGATCGTCCGCGCCGTCGGCGGCGGGTCGTGGTGCCACAGCGCGTCGATCAGGTCGTCGAGCGCGACGACGCGGTTCGGGTTCAGCGCCAGGATCGCGAGCAGCCCGCGCGCGCCCGGTCCGCCGATCGGCACCGGCCGGTCGCCGGCGTGGAGCTGGACAGGTCCGAGCAGCTGGATGCGCAAACCCTTGAGCACAGGCCCCTCCCCGAGCACCGCGCCGGAGGAAACGAGTACGGCCCCGCACCATCAGTCCCGATCTGATGGTGCGGGGCCGCACTCGGTGAAACAAGTGACGGGGCCGGGTTCGCCTCGCCCATCGCTACCGGCGCCACACGGGATTCACCCCGAGCAAGGAAGACCCATGCTGCCGCCGTTCGCAGTGGCGGCACTGTAACAGGGCGCGATGAACCGGCTACACCCGACCCGCACTTCTTCCGGTGTCTACCGCGTCACAGGCGTGAAGTCCCGGCTGCCGATGAAGGTCGGCCGGGGCTTCGTCGCCGCGTACGGCTCGACGAGCGCGTTCTCGACGCTGTTGAACACCAGGAAGATGTTGGACCGCGGGTACGGCGTGATGTTGTTGCCGGACCCGTGCATGATGTTGGAGTCGAACCACAGCGCCGACCCGGCCGGCCCGGTGAACTGGTCGATCCCGTACTCCGCGGCGAGCTTGGTGATGTCGTTCTCGCTGGGAACGCCGATCTCCTGCTCCTTCAGCGACGACTTGTAGTAGTCCTCCGGGGTCTGGCCGACGCACGGGACGAACGTCCGCTGCGAACCCGGCATGACCATCAGGCCGCCGTTGAAGGGGTAGTTGTCGGTCAGCGCGATCGAGCAGCTCACCGCCCGAGGCCGCGGCATGCCGTCCTCGGCGTGCCAGGTCTCGAAGTCGGAGTGCCAGTAGAACCCGGTGCCCTTGAAGCCCGGCATGTAGTTCACGCGGCTCTGGTGGATGTACACCTCCGAGCCGAGGATCTGCCGGGCGCGGTCGAGGACGCGGGGGTCGCGCACGAGTTCGGCGATCAGCTCGCTGATCTTGTGCACCTCGAAGATGGACCGGACGCTGCCGGTCTTCTTCTCGGTGATGACCCGCTCGTCGGCCTTCAGCTGCTCGTCGCTGGAGAGCCGGACGAGCTCCTGCCAGTAGCCCTGCACTTCGGCGGGCGACAGCAGGCCCTCGACGATGTGGTACCCCTTCGCGTCGTGCGACGCGAGAGTCGCCGCATCGATCGGACCGTCGGCCTCACTGCCCCAGACAGTCGGGTCGACACGATCGAAGGGCTCGGCCGGGACGGGAACCCTGGTCGGGTAACTGTCCTCGACACCGGTTTCCATGATCGTCAAATCGGTTCGCCTCCTTTTATGCGTTGCCTTCCGGTAGGGGCCTCGCTCCGTGGTGGCTCAGGCGGACTTCTCGTCCGCCTCGTCGTCCTCGACGACCAGCGGGTACACGCCGTTCTCGTCGTGCACCTCCCGGCCGGTGACCGGCGGGTTGAAGACGCACACGGTCTTCATGTCGGTCTTCGGGCGGACCTGGTGCTTGTCGTGGTCGTTGAGGAGGTACAGGGAACCCGGCTTGAGCTGGAACGTCTCGCCGGTCGCCTTGTTGGTGATCTCGCCTTCGCCCTCGTAGACGAAGACCGCCTCGATGTGGTTGGCGTACCAGAAGTCGTTGACGGTCCCCGCGTACAGCGTGGTCTCGTGCACCGAGAAGCCGACCTTCTCCTTGGCCAGGATGATCCGCTTCGAGCGCCAGTTCGGCGTCTTGATGTCGGCGTCGGTGTCGGTGATCTCGTCGAGGGTCCGGACGATCAAAACTCTTCCCCTTCTCGTTCTTCTACTTACCGAGCACGGCCTTGACGGAGGCGTCGATGATCTCCAGCCCCTCGCCGACCTCGGCATCCGTGAGCGTCAGCGGCGGCAGCAGCTTCATCACCTCGCTGTCCGGCCCGGAGGTCTCCATGAGCAGGCCGCGTTCGAACGCGGCGGCGCAGACCTTCCCGGCGAGTTCCCCGTTCTGGAACTCCAAACCGCGGGCCAGGCCACGGCCCTTGGCGGTCAGCTGCGCCTCCGGGTAGGCGTCGACCAGGCCCTGCAGCGCCGCGCCGATGCGCTCGCCCTTGGCCCGGACCGACTTCTCCAGCTCGTCGTCGCTCCAGTAGGTGCGCATGGCCTCGGCGGCGGTGACGAACGCCGGGTTGATGCCGCGGAACGTGCCGTTGTGCTCGCCCGGCTCCCAGACGTCCAGGTCGGGGCGGATCAGGGTGAGCGCCATCGGCAGGCCGTAGCCGCTGATCGACTTCGACAGGCAGACGATGTCCGGCTTGATGCCGGCGTCCTCGAAGCTGAAGAACGGGCCGGTGCGGCCGCAGCCCATCTGCACGTCGTCGACGATCAGCAGGATGTCGTGCCGCTTGCACAGGTCGGACAGGCCGCGCAGCCACTCCAGGCCGGCGGCGTTGATGCCGCCCTCGCCCTGCACGGTCTCCACGATCACCGCGGCCGGCTCGTTCAGCCCGCTGCCGGAGTCCTGGAGCAGGCGCTCGAAGTACAGGAAGTCCGGGTAGACGCCGTCGAAGTACTGGTCGTAGGGCATCGGCGTGGCGTGGACCAGCGGGATGCCGGCGCCGTGGCGCTTCATCGAGTTGCCGGTGACCGACAGCGCGCCGATCGTCATGCCGTGGAAGGCGTTGGTGAAGTTGATGACCGACTCGCGGCCGGTGACCTTGCGGGCCAGCTTCAGCGCGGCTTCGACGGCGTTGGCGCCGCCGGGGCCGGGGAAGATGACCTTGTAGTCCAGCTCGCGCGGCTTGAGGATCTTCTCGTCGAGCGTCTCGAGCAGGTCGCGCTTGGCGACGGTGAACATGTCGAGCGCGTGCGTGACGCCGTCGCGCTCGATGTAGTCGATCAGCGCCTTCTTGAGCACGGGGTTGTTGTGGCCGTAGTTCAGCGCCCCGGCGCCGGCGAAGAAGTCGAGGTACGGGCGCCCGTCCTCGCCGTAGAGGCGGCTGCCCTGCGCGCGGTCGAACACGACCGGCCACCCCCGGCTGTAGCTGCGCACTTCGGATTCGAGCTTTTCGAAGATGCTCACTTTGGGTTTTCCCCTCACTGGTGCTTGTCGACAGCTAATCGCACGGGCGTCCTCGCCCAATTCCGGCGTTATCTCGGGCTCAGCGGGCCGATTCGGTAAAGGTCTTCCCGCTCGTGCCGCGTGCCGTCGTCCGGAAAGTCGTCCGAGCCGAACAGCTCGGTGCACTCCAGCTGTGCGCCCCACCGCTGCGCGAATGAGGTGAACAGCCGGATGGACGCTTTGTTGTCGGGCGTGATGGTGGTCTCGAGGTGACGCACCCCGTCGGCGACCAGCCGCGTGAACAGGTTGTCGAGCAGGGCTCCGGCCAGCCCCTGCCCACGTTGCGACGCATCGACGGCGACCTGCCAGACGAGCGCGGTGTCCGGCGCCGTGGGACGGCGATAAGCGATCACGAATCCGACCGCGTCACCGTCCACCCGCGCCACCACCGAGGTGTCGGCGAAATCGCGGCACCACAACAGATATGCATAAGGCGAGTTGAGATCGAGCTTCTGCGAATCGCGTGCGATTCGCCAAAGCGCAGCCCCGTCGGCCTTGGTCGGATTTTCGATCAAGTGCTTTCCGGACATGTCAAAACAACCTAACAGAGTTGTTTGGGTCGTTCAGCGCATCGCGGACCGGGCAGGCGAGCTACCTGCAACAACGGCGAAACACACGTGAGAATGACAACAGGAAGCTGGTGTTCCGAAGCCGAGATGTGGTATGGCCCCAGCCTGGACGGGGCCTTATCACGTAGAGCGCTCGACGTGCGCCGCGCGTTACACGCTAGTGGCAGCGCTCACAGGATGCGAGCCCACTCACCGGGATCGCACGCCGCCCAGAAGCGGACGCCGAACCGCGACAGGCGGACCGTGCGCCGCACCAGGCGTGCCCGGCGGGCGGACTTCACGGCCGTGCGGACGAGGTCCTCGGTGGCCAGGATCTCGTACTGCGACTCCAGCTCGGCGGACTCGGCGTCCAGCTCGACCAGGCCGAATCCGGCCAGCCGGGTCAGGTAGCCGGGCACCTCGTCGGGCAGCGTCACACCGGCCGCCTTGCCCACCGTCGAGGCGTTGCGCAGGATCGTCCGGCCGCCGCCGAACCCGCGTTCGGTGACGTCGATCACAGGGAAGGCGGCGCCGGTGGCGAGCGTGGCGATGATGCGCGCCTCGTCCGGGGTGAGCTGGCGCAGGACGGTCGCGTAGAGGTACTCGCGGGCCTGCTCCCGGCCGAAGCCCACGGACCGGTCGAGCAGCTCCTTCATCGCGGCGCGCAGCGGTTCCCGCGCCGGGACCAGCTCGCCGGCGCCGTTGGGGGTGTGCTCGGAGCCGGCCGCGCTGAGCGCGACCACGTACGGGTCGTCGACCTCGTCGAGACGGCGGCGCAGGCCGGTCAGGACCTGCCGCTCGACCTGTCGCAGCCCCTCACCGGCCAGTTCGAGACCGGGCAGCGGCAGACGACGGCCGATGGTGAACCCGGTGCGTGCGGCCCAGCCGGCGAGCCGTCCCGCGCGGCGCAGCAGGTTCTCGTCGCCACCCTCCGGCGAACTCGGCAGGTTCTCGCTGGTCAACCACATCACCCCGTTTCCCGGGATGATGGTACGGCCGGATCAGCGCAGAGCCTTGTTCGCCTTCCGCGTCGCCTTGCGGAGCTGGAAGATGCGCGCGCCGCCGACCAGGGCGACCAGGACGGCTCCGGCGATCGCGGAGAACAGCATCGCCACGGCCAGCGGCAGGCTGCCCTCCATCCCGAGGAAGGCCACCGTCGTCGAGTCCAGGTTCTGCAGGATGAAGATCAGCAGGAACACCAGGATGATCAACGCGACGACGATCGCCACCCAGGTGCCGCTGACCCGGGTCCGTTTGATCTTGACCGGCTTCGCGGGCGCGGGTTCGGTGACGGGCGGCTGGGGTGGGGTGCCGGTGGCCGGCTCGTCCCCCTGCGCGTGAGTCATACACCGATTGTGCTCGGGTGGGCGGATTCCCGCAGGTCGAAATCACACGGAGCGGCTAACTCGCCAGCTGAGCGTGACCACATCGCGACCCGCGGAGCCGAAGTCGGGTGCGCCGCGCAGCGCTTCGGCCACCTCATCGGCCCGGTCCGGGGGCAGGCACAGCCGGCGGCGGGTGACGTCGACCAGCTCGTCGAAGCGCTGGTATTCCCGCTTCGCGGGCTGGTGCCACCGGACGATCTCCGGTTCGACGCCGAGTTCCCGCAGCGCGGCGACGGCGTCGTCGGCCGTCGGGCCGTCCGGGCGGTCGATGCCGTGGAACCGCCGCCACAACGCGTTCAGGCTGGTCATCGGGTGGACGGCGGCGAGTTCTACGACGACCCGGCGGCGGGCGTGGGCGGTCAGCGCCTCGGTGAACGGCGCCAGGTCGGGGGCGTTGTAGAGGACGTGGGCGCAGACCACGACGTCGGCGGGTGCGGCCTCGACGTCCGGCCACCGCCCCTCGATCGTCGTGCAGGGCACGGAGAGCGCTTCCGCGCGGGCGGTGAACTCGGCGAGCAGGCCGGCGTTGGTGTCCACCGCCGTGACCCGCGTGATGGCCCGGGCGCACGGCAGGCTCGCCGCGCCCGCCCCGGCACCCACGTCGAGCACGGAACCGGGAAGACCGGCCAGGACGGCGTCGTGGGTCGGGGTGGCGGGTTCGGCGATCAGGCGGTCGGCGCGGCGCGCGAACGCCCGGCGGGGCACGAACCACGGCGATTCGGGCGCCGCGACCAGGATGTGCGCCGGGATCGCCCAGCCCGCCAGCTGCTCCGACCACCTGCGCACCGCGTCCGCCATGGGTTCGATTGTGCCGGTCAATCAGTGATTGATTCAGTGATGGAAGTGTGGTCTGCTGGACGGGTGCCGACCACCGACGCCCGCGAGCGACTGCTGACCGTCGCCGAGCGGCTGCTGCTGGAATCCGGCTACGACGCGGTGTCGGTGCGGGCGATCAACAGCGCGGCCGGCATGAACCCGGCGGCGGTGCACTACCACTTCGGGTCGAAGGACGCGCTGATCGCGGCGCTGCTGGAGGCCCGGCTCGCACCGGTGTGGCAGCAGCGGCTGGACGAGGTCACCTCGCAGCGGCGCGACGGGTGGGCGCCGACCGTGCCCGAACTGGTGGATCTGGTCGTGACCCCGCTGGCCGAGCTGGCCGCGGATCCGGTCGGGCAGTTGCGGTTGAAGCTGCTGGCGCGGTTCGTGCTGGGGCGGCGGGAACCGGCGTGGACGTCGCGGTGGTTCGGGCTGGGGCCGTGGATCGAGCTGCTGCGGGACGCGCGGCCGGAGCTGTCCAAGGCGGAGGCGGCGCAGCGCTGGCTGCTCGCGTTCGGGCTGGTGCTGCAGTTCTTCGCCGAGGGGATGCCCGGCGAGGTGCCGGTGGAGACGCTGCGGGCGTTCGTCGCGGCGGGATTGGCGGGGTCATGACCGACGTCTTCGCACCCGCGCGACTGGGGCCGGTCGAGCTGCGGAACCGGATCATCAAGGCGGCCACGTTCGAGGGCGCGACCCCGGACGCGCTGGTCACTGACCAGTTGATCGAGTTCCACCGGCGGCCGGCGCGCGGCGGGGTCGGGATGACCACGGTGGCGTACTGCGCGGTGTCGCCGGAGGGGCGCACCGACCGGCACCAGATCTGGATGCGCGAGGAGGCGCTGCCGGGGCTGCGGCGGCTCACCGACGCGGTGCACGCCGAGGGTGCGGCGGTGAGCGCGCAGATCGGGCACGCGGGGCCGGTCGCGAACGCGGCGTCGAACCGCCTGCCGGCGCTGGCTCCGGGCCGGTTCCCCAATCCGCTGGGGATGCGGATGACCCGAGCGGCCACTGTGGACGATCTCGCGCGGGTGGTGCGTGCTCACGCGTCTGCCGCCCGGTTGGCGGTCGCCGCGGGTTTCGACGCGGTGGAGATCCACTTCGGACACAACTACCTGGTGAGTTCGTTCCTGAGCCCGCGGTTGAACCGACGCCGCGACTCCTACGGCGGGTCGCTGGCGAACCGGGCGCGGCTGGCGCTGGAAGTCGCGCGGGCGGTGCGGGACGCGGTCGGCTCACGCATCGCCGTGACGGCCAAGCTGAACATGGACGACGGCGTGCCGGGTGGGTTCTGGCTGGACGAGAGCGTGCAGGTCGCCCGGTGGCTGGAGGCCGAGGGGACCGTCGACGCGCTGGAGCTGACCGCCGGGAGTTCGCTGCTGAACCCGATGTACCTGTTCACCGGGGACGCGCCGGTGCGGGAGTTCGCGGCAGCGTTCCCGGCGCCGGTGCGTCTCGGCATCCGGGCCGTGGGCGGGGCGTTCCTGAAGAGTTACCCGTTCCAGGAGGCCTACCTGCTGGACCGGGCGCGCCAGTTCCGCGCGGCGCTGGAGCTGCCGTTGATCCTGCTCGGCGGGATCACGCGGCTGGAGACGATGGAACGGGCGATGGCCGAGGGCTTCCAGTTCGTGGCGATGGCGCGCGCCTTGCTGCGGGAGCCGGACCTGCCGCGGCGGCTGCGGGCCGGGGCGCGTTCGCTGTGCGTGCATTGCAACCGCTGCATGCCGACGATCTACCGGGGAACGCGATGTGTGCTGACGTGATGGCCGTGACCGGGTCCGCCTCGGGGATCGGGGCCGCGGTCGTGGCCGCGCTGCGGGCGGACGGGCACCAGGTGATCGGCGTGGACCTGCGCGACGCGGCGGTGTGCGCGGATCTGTCCACTGCGGACGGACGCCGGGCGGCGGTGGCCGGGGTGCTCGGGTTGGTGGATGAGCTCGACGGGCTGGTGGTGTGCGCCGGGCTCGGGCCGCACGTGCCGGATCCACGGCAGATCATCGAGGTGAACTACCGCGGCGCGGTCGAGGTGCTGGACGGGTTGTTCCGGGTGCTGCGCGGGGCGGCGGTGGCGGTCTCGTCCTCGGCGTCGACGATGGTGAAGTGGGCGGACAACCCGATCTCCCGCGGCGAGGAGGCCGCGGCCCTGGCCGACGCCGGTGAGTACGCGGGGCACCTGGCCTATTCGTGGTCGAAGAACGCGCTGACGGTCGCGGTCCGCCAACGGGTCGCCGAGTGGGGCGCGGCGGGCGTGCGGCTGAACACGGTGGCCCCCGGCGCGGTCGACACGCCCCTGCTGCGGGCGGGCCTGGAGTCGCGCTTCGGCGACGCGATCCGCAGCTACCAGGCCCCGATCCCGCGGCGGGGCCGGCCGGAGGAGATCGCGTCGCTGATCCGCTACCTGCTCGGCCCGGACGCGGGCTACATCCACGGCGCCCAGTTCCTGATCGACGGCGGCTCGGACGCGTTGATGCGGCCGACCGAGTTCTAGCCGTCGAGCCAAGCCTTCGCGGCTTGGAGGGCGTCCAGCGTGATCTGGTGTCCGCCGGGGTGGCGGTGCACCGTCACGTCCGCCGAGCGCTCGCGCAGCAGCTGGATGAACCGCTCGTTCGACGGCAGCGGCGCCATCAGGTCTCGTTCACCGTTCGAGAGGAATACGCGTGTACCCCGAAGGTCGTGCGGCGGCGGGTCGGGCACCGGCAGCATCGACGCGAACAGCGCCGCCTCCGTCACCACGTCCGGACGCAGGAGCGTGAGCGCGCCGCCGATGTTGGCGCCGTTGGAGAACCCGACCGCGACCAGGCGGCGCCCGTCCAGCCCGTACTGCTCGCGCGCCTGGAGCACGAACGACGCCAGCTGGTCGGTGCGGGCGCGGACGTCGTCGTAGTCGAAGACGCCCTCCGCCAGCCGCCGGAACCAGCGGGCCGCGCCGTGCTCGGACACCGGGCCGGCCGGGGCCAGCAGCGTGGCCGACGGGCTCAGCTCCCGCGCGAGGCCGACGAGGTCGTCCGGCCCGCCGCCGGTGCCGTGCAGCAGCAACAGCACCGGCGCGTCCGGCGCGCCCTCGGTGAACTTGTGCTCGAGCGTCATCGGTTGTTCTCGCTCGGGATGTCCAGCTTCGGCAGCGCGCGCTCGATCTGCTCGCGGTCCGGCTCCAGCCACGGCGGCAGCTTGAGCGCGCGGCCCAGCTCCAGCAGCGGCTCGTCGATGGCGAACCCGGGCTGGTCGGTCGCGATCTCCAGCAGCGTCCCGCCCGGCTCGCGGAAGTAGATCGAGCGGAAGTACTGCCGGTCCAGGATCGAGGTGACGTTCACGCCCCGGTCGACCAGTTCGGCGCGCCACGCGGCCTGGCTGTCCTCGTCCGGCGCGCGCCACGCGACGTGGTGCACGGTGCCGGCGGCGACCAGCCCGCGCGGCGCGTCGGGGGTGACCAGGACGTCGACCAGGGCGCCCGGCCCGCCCTCGCCGGCGGTGAAGCGCAGCCGGTTGCTGTCCTGGCTGCTGAAGGTCAGGCCCAGGTCGCCGAACATCTCGGCGGTCGCGTCCTCCTTGGCGACGGACAGGGTCACCGAGTGCAGGCCGCGGATCGCGTGCTCGGCCGGGACGTGCCCGTTGTCCCACGGGTCGCGCGGGTCGCCCTGCGGGTGCGCGATCAGCGCGAGCTGGAGGCCGTCCGGGTCGCGGAAGGTCAGGACGTCCTCGCCCTCCCGGTTGGCGATGCGGCCGGTGGTGATGCCGGCCTCGGCGAGGTGGTCCTTCCACCAGCCGATGGAGTTCTCCGGCACGGAGAACGCGGTGGTGGTGGCCTGGCCGGTGCCGAGGCGGCCGCTGGGCGCGTCCGGCCACGGGAAGAAGGTCATCAGCGTGCCGGGCTTGCCGGACTGGTCGCCGTAGTAGAGGTGGTAGGTGCCCGGGTCGTCGAAGTTGACCGTGGTCTTCACCAGGCGCAGGCCGAGCGTGCGCAGGTAGAAGTCGGCGTTGCGCTGGGGGTCGCCGCCGATCGCGGTCACGTGGTGCAAGCCGCTCGTCTTGATGGACATCGTCTGCTCCTTTGCCGGGGCCTCAAGGTAACCCGCAAAACCTCTCGCCAGCAAGATATATTCCGGGAAGAGTTCTGACCGGTATAGTCAGAGCGTGACCACTCCCGGCGATGACGAGATCGTGACCTGGTGGGGCCTCGTGATCGAGGGGTACCTCGCCACGCAGGATCGACTCATGGGCGAGATCGCCGAACGGTTCGGGCTGGCGCCGGCGCCGTTCGACATCCTGCTGCGGCTGGTGCGCACACCCGGCCACCGCATGCCGATGACGCGCCTGGCCACCGAGGCGGCGCTGTCCAGCGGCGGGTTCACCAAGGTGGCGGACCGGCTGGTCGCGGCCGGGTTGATCACCCGCAAACCGAGCCCGGACGACCGGCGGGTGACGTTCGCGTGCCTGACCGAACACGGCCGCGAGGTGGCGGAGAAGGCGCGCCAGGCGTGCGCGGAGATCCTGCGGCGCCGGGTGCTGGAGCCGCTGGGGCCGGAGGCGTCGGAGGCACTGGCGGACGCGATGCGGACGTTGCGTGAGGTGAACGGCACCAGCTGAAACCCCCGTTGCCTCCGGCGGTTCAGCGGCGCACCATTAGTCCTCTCGTGAAGGAGGCGACCCATGCTCACCACGTCCACCATCACGCACATGCTCCCCGCCCAGGACGCTGACCGCGCCCGGCACTTCTACGGCGACCAGCTCGGCCTCCGCCAGACCGAAACCGGCCCGGACGGCACCTGCTACTTCGAAGCCGGCTCCGGGCACGTGATCGGCCTGCGGCCGCTGCCGGACGCCAAACCGAGCGAGAACACGGTGCTCAGCTTCGAGGTCGACGACATCTCCACCGAGGTGCACGACCTGGAGGAACGCGGCGTGCGCTTCGCCGACTACGACTCCGGCGACCTCCGCACCGAAGGGCACATCGCCACCCTCGGCAACGAGAAGGCCGCCTGGTTCCCCGACTCCGAAGGCAACTGGCTCTGCCTGCACGAGGTGGTGCGCTGACTACGGCGGTGCACTTCCCGCCCGAGTGGCGGGATCACCACGTCGTGCCCGGACTAGGGCGTGTCCTGTAAGTCATCTGAGCCTGAGGACGATGGCGGCGATGGTGAGTTCGGCCTGGTAGTAGGCGGGCGCGTTTGGCGTAGCGGGTGGCCAGGCCGCGGAACTGTTTGAGCCTGTTGAAGCAGCGTTCGACCACGTTGCGCCGCTGGTAGGCCTCGGCATCGAAGGCGGGAGGACGCCCGCCGCGGGAACCTTTCGCCGCGCGGCGGGCGATCTGGCCCTCCCGCTCCGGGCTGGTGAACCGGATCCAGCCGGTTCCGCATCGCCTGCCGGGTTGAGGGATGCGAATAAGCCTTGTCCGCGATGACCATCTCGGCCCGGCAGCGCGGGCGGCCCGGCCCGATTCGGGCCACGTTGATGCCATCCAGCAGCGGCAGCAATTGTGGGTTGTCGCCGGCCTGACCTGCGGTGAGCAGCACCGCATCGGTAACCCGCGCCCATCGACCGCAAGATGGATCTTCGTGCTCAGTCCCGGGACCGGCCGAGTCCTTCCCCGTCGACCGCGAGCGCCTCGACGGCGGGCGTACAGCCCCCTTTTCCGAGCCCCAGCAGCATGCTGGTGTGCTCGCACCACACTGGAGTCCACCGAGGTGACCCACTCGACCTCACAACCTCACCCCGACCCACCACAACCCAAGACCAAACCAGGCCTACAGGTAGATCAGGACACTCCCTAGATCCCCAACCCCGGAAACAGCTTCGCCGCGTTGCCGGACAGCACGTCCCGCAGCACGGGGTCCGGCAGGCCTAGCTCCATCAGCGCCCGGACGTTACGCGCCACCCCCGGGACGCCGGGCCAGTCCGTGCCGAACACGAACCGGCCGGCCAGCCGGACGAAGTCGAACCGCGCGTAGTACTCCGGCAGCTTCCGCGGCGGCAGCCCGGACAGGTCCAGCCACACGTTGTCCCGCGCCAGCGCCAGGAACGCGGCCACGTCGTACCACCACCCGCGGCCGCCGTGGGCGAACACGAACTGCACCGACGGGAAGTCCTCGACGACGTCCGCCATCAGCTCGGGATTGCCGAAGCTCGCGCGGGCGCCGGGGAAGCTGCTCGTGCCCGAGTGGATGATCACCGGCACCCCGCGCTCGGCGCAGACGTGGTAGGCGGCGTACAACTCCTTGTCCCCCGGCGAAAACGCACCGTGCACGGGGTGGATCTTCAACGCCACCGCACCCAGGTCCAGCTGCCGCTCCACCTCGGCCGCCACCGGGTGGTGCAGGTACGGGTTCACGTTCGCCACCAGCCGGAACCGCGTCGGGTTGTGCGCCACCAGCGGCAGGTTGTCCTCGATCGGCTGGATCCCGGTCGCGCGCGGGCTGTACTCGCAGAACAACAACGCCCGGTCGACGCCCTCGGACTCGAACAAGGCGTCCAGTCGCGCGGGTACGACATTCCCATCCGCGTCGTAGGCGGACCGCCAGTCGTGCGGGCCGGAGAACCGCTCCGCCCACTCCAGCCACGCCGGCTTCAACGTGCCCAGTCGCGGCGTGTGGACGTGCGCGTCGACCACGGGGTAGCCGTCGATCACGTGAGCGCCCCCGGCCGCAGCGAATCCCGCACCAGCTCGCGGATCACGTTCCGGCGGATCTTGCCGGTCGCGGTCTTCGGCAGCTCCTCGACCCCCACCACGGCACGCGGGCGTTTGAACGCGGCCAGCCCCTCGCGGCAGAAGTCGATCAACGCCTCCGGGTCGACGGTCCGCCCGGCGACCGGCACCACGCACGCCACCGGCTTCTCGATGCCGTCGGAGTCCGGCGCCGCCACGACCGCCACCTCGGCCACGTCCGGGTGCTGCAGCAACCGCTGCTCGACCTCCGCCGGCGACACCCAGATCCCGCCCGCCTTCAACATGTCGTTGAACCGGCCCAGACACGTGTACGTGCCGTCCGGGTTGCGCACGTAGCTGTCGCCCGTCCGCAGCCACTCGCCCTGGAACACCTGCTTCGACGTCTCGTACCGGCTCCAGTACCCGAACGCCGTGGACGGCCCGCGCACGTACAGCTCGCCGGGCTGCCCGGTGCCCTCGATCAGCGTGCCCAGCGGGTCGCGGATCTGCAGGTCGTACCCCGGCACCGCGACACCCGTCGTGCCGGGCACCACCGCGCCCGGCCGGTTGGACAGGAAGATGTGCAGCGCCTCGGTGGACCCGATCCCGTCCAGGATCTCCACCCCGAACCGCTCCCGGAACCGCTCGAACAGCACCGCGGGCAGCGGCTCGCCCGCGGAAACCGCCTGGCGCACCGAGGAGAACGTGTCCCGCGGCAGGTCGGCGGACAGCAGGGCGGAGTAGAACGTCGGCACGCCGAAGAACAACGTCGGCCGCTCGGCGCGCACCCGGTCGGCCACCAGCTGCGGCGTCGGGCGGCCCGGTTCGAACACCGTGCTCGCGCCCGCCGACAGCGGGAAGAACGCGGAATTGCCGATGCCATAGGCGAAGAACAGCTTGGCGACCGAGAAGCACCGGTCGTCCGGCCGGATCCCGAGCACCTGGCGGCCGTAGGTCTCGCACACCGCGCGGATGCTCGCGTGCCGGTGCATCGCGCCCTTGGGCTGGCCGGTCGTGCCGGAGGTGTACAGCCACAGCGCGGGCGAATCCTCCCAGGTGGCATACGTTTCGCGCGGGTCCGCTGTGGACAGACGCGACCAGTCGTGTGTGGACACCCGGGAGAACTGGGCCGCGTCCGCCCGGTCCAGCACGACGTCGGTGACCTCCGGCGCCAGATCGACCGCCTCCTTCGCGGCCGCGGCGAACTCGCCGGACACACACAGCACGCGGGCCCGCGAGTCGGCCAGCACCCGCCCCAGCTCGGGACCGGTGACCATGGTCGACACCGGCACCGGCACCGCCCCGAGGCACATAGCGCCGAGGATGCCGGTGAGCATCTCCACGCCGTCGACCATGCACAACATGACCCGTTCCTCGGGCCGCACACCGATGTCGGCCAGCCCGCCGGCGACGCGGTGCACCGCTTCGGACAGGTCCGCGTAGGTGAGCGTGCGGGAGACCGTGACGACCGCGGTGCGGGCGCCATCGCCGTCCCGGACGTGCCGGTCGACCAGGTAGTCCGCGGCGTTGAACTCGGCCATCGCGCCCGCCCTTCGCAGGTTTACAGGTACACGTACTCGTAGTCGAACGGCTTCCCGTTGATGCCCTGCCGCGGCGGGGCGACCCAGCTCGCGATCTTGCCCCGCTCGTACACCGGGTGCATGAGCGAGCGGACGAACGCCAGGTCCTCGTCCGTGGGCAGCCAGTGCTTGCGGCTGCGCTCCCAGGTCGCTTCGTCCACGATCGTCCCGTCCGGCGTGATGTGGTGGCCGGAGTTTATGCCGACTTTCCGGTTGAAACCAGGGTGCGGCAGGCGGAAGGAGAAGTCGATGCCGGCGTCGGCGAGGATCTTGTTCCACCGCTTCACACCGGAGGAGCAGTCCGCGATGTACTCGCTGCGCAGGTCGAGGTTGAGCAGCAGGATCTTCTGCATCTCCTCGGTGGTCCAGGTGCCGTCGTCCTGCGGTTTCTCCAGCACCGCCGCGTCCTCGGTCAGCTGGTGGTCGTCCTTGCGGCGGGTCTCCATCCAGCGGCCCTTGAGCCCGGCGGTGTAGTAGTTGGCCGCGTTGGTCGACGTCTCGCTGCCGAACAGGTCCAGCGACACCGTGTAGTGGAAGTTCAGGTAGCGCTGGATGATCTCCAGCGGGATGCCGCCGTGCGCGGCGATGTCCGTCGTGTCGTGCTCGCGGATCAGCTCGGCGCTGCGCGTCACCACCCGGTCGACACCGGTGGTGCCGACGAACATGTGGTGCGCCTCCTCCTTGAGCATGAACTCGCAGGTGCGCGACAGCGGGTCGAACGCGGACTCCTTGAGCGTGCCCAGCTGGTACTTGCCGTCGCGGTCGGTGAAGTAGGTGAACATGTAGAACGCGAGCCAGTCCGCGGTCTCCTCGTTGAACGCGCCGAGGATGCGCGGGGTGTCCGGGCTGCCCGAGTTGCGGTAGAGCAGCGCTTCGGCCTCCTCGCGGCCCTCCTTGCCGAAGTAGGCGTGCAGCAGGTAGACCATCGCCCACAGGTGACGGCCCTCCTCCACGTTGACCTGGAAGAGGTTGCGCAGGTCGTACAGGCTGGGCGCGGTCAGGCCGAGCAGCTTCTGCTGTTCCACCGACGCCGGCTCGGTGTCGCCCTGGATGACGATCAGCCGCTGCAGGTCGGCGCGGTACTCGCCGGGCACCTGCTGCCAGGCCGGCTCGCCGCGGTGCTCGCCGAAGGCGATGCGGCGGTCCGGGTCGCGCTCGGACAGGAAGATGCCCCAGCGGTAGTCCTGCGGCACGACGTGGTCGAAGTGCGCCCAGCCCTCGCGGCCGACACTGACCGCCGTGCGCAGGTACACGCCCTGGGTCTCCAGCGCCGGGCCCATCTCGGCCCACCAGTGCATGAACTTCGGCTGCCAGCCCTCCAGTGCGCGCTGCAGCCGCCGGTTGTCGGACAGCTCCACGTTGTTCGGGATCTTGGCGTCGTAGTCGATCCTGGTCGGCATCTCACACCCGCTTGCGGTCGAAGGTCGCCTTCTGGCCGGTGCCGTAGCGGCGCAGCGCGCCCTCCGGCCCGGAGGCGTTCGGTCTCGTGAAGATCCAGTTCTGCCAGGCCGTCAGGCGGCCGAAGATCTTGGTCTCGATGGTTTCCGGGCCGACGAACCGGTGGTTGGCCTCCATGCCGGTGAGCGCGTCCGGCGACAGCGCGGCCCGCCCTTCCAACACGATCCGGATCTCGTCCTCCCAGTCGATGTCGTCCGGGGCCTCGGTGACCAGGCCCAGCTCGACGGCCTCGCCCGCGGACAGGCGGCGGTCGCGTTCGCGTTTGAGCCAGTCGAGGTGGTCGTGCTCGCCGTAGAACCGGGATTCCAGGCGGGACAGGCCGTTGCCCATCGGGAAGGCGCCGAAGTTCGCGTCGGACAGCACGAGGCACGCGCGTTCCTCGCTGTCCTCGTCGTCGATCGGCGGACCGTCCAACATGTACTGGCGGTCGCAGGCCAGCGCCAGCTCCAGCAGCACCCCGGCGAAGCAGCTGCCCGGTTCGATGAGCGCGATGAGGCTGCGGCTGGTGACGTCGAGCCGTTTCAGCGTGCGCTTGTAGTAGTGCAGGATTTCGTTGGACAGCCAGTCGGTGCCGGTGAGCACCTCGCGTTCGGCGGCGAGCACCGCGTCCGGGTCGCCCTCGGTGCGGAAGACCCAGGTGCCCAGCTCGGGTTCGTTGGTGCGCAGGCGCAGGATGAGGTCGTCCAGCTCGCGGGTCATCGCCAGCAGCCACCCGTCGCCCCGCGGCGCGTGGACGGTGATGGTGACGACGCCGGCCGCCCGGTCCAGCTCGGCGGTGGTGTTGGGGTAGGTGATGCGGTCGTTTTCTTCGGTGCGCTCGAGCGGCTCGAGCACGATGCCCTGCGCGTCCTGCGGCCGGTTGCTGCGGGCGGCGAGTTCACGGGCGCGCTGCTCGACGATCGCGCGGAACTCCTGGCGCGGCACCAGCTCGTCGACCAGGCGCCAGTCGACCGCGGTGCGGCCCTTCACCCCGTCCGGGCGCGTGGCGAACACGTCCGCGCGGTCCTTGCGGACGCGGCGCTTGTCGGTGACCCGGGTGAGGCCGCCGGTGCCGGGCAGCACGCCGAGCAACGGCACCTCGGGCAGCGCGACGGTCGAGGAGTTGTCGTCGACCAGCAGGATCTTCTCGCAGGCCAGGGCGATCTCGTAGCCGCCGCCGGCGCAGCTGCCGTTGACGGCGGCGAGGTAGATCTGGCCGGAGTTCTCGGTGGCGTCCTCGATGCCGTTCCGGGTCTCGTTGGTGAACTTGCAGAAGTTCACCTTCCACTCGTGCGAGGAGCCGGCCAGCATCCGGATGTTCGCGCCGGCGCAGAACACCTTGTCCTTGGCGCTGGTGAGGATGACCGCGCGCACCTCGGGGTGCTCGAAGCGCAGCCGCTGGACGGCGTCGTAGAGCTCGATGTCGACGCCCAGGTCGTAGGAGTTGAGCTTGAGCTCGTAGCCGGGAACCAGGCCGCCGTTCTCGTCGACGTCCATCTCCAGCCACGCCAGCGGCGGCTCGATCCGGAGCCGCCAGTGCCGGTAGTCCTCCGGTCGCCGATCGAATGACACCGTCGTCATGGGTTCGATTCTCTACAACTTGTTCTCGGTCGTCAACGTTGTGTAGAGAGTGGATCTCGGGCCTATCGTGCTCACCATGGCTGACCTCAAACCCCGGTCGCGGGACGTGACGGACGGGCTGGAACGCGCGGCGGCGCGGGGCATGCTGCGCGCGGTCGGAATGGGCGATGAGGACTTCGCCAAACCGCAGATCGGCATCGCCTCGTCGTGGAACGAGATAACACCGTGCAACCTGTCCCTGCAACGGCTGGCGCAGGCGAGCAAGCAAGGGGTGCACGCCGGCGGCGGCTTCCCGATGGAGTTCGGCACGATCTCGGTGTCCGACGGCATCTCGATGGGCCACGAGGGCATGCACTTCTCGCTGGTGTCGCGGGAGATCATCGCCGATTCGGTCGAGACGGTGATGGAGGCCGAGCGGCTGGACGGCGCGGTGCTGCTGGCCGGTTGCGACAAGAGCCTGCCCGGCATGCTGATGGCCGCCGCGCGCCTGGACGTCGCCGCGGTGTTCCTCTACGCCGGGTCGATCCTGCCGGGCAACGTCGACGGCCGCGAGGTGACGATCATCGACGCGTTCGAGGCGGTCGGCGCGTGTGCGCGCGGGCTGATCTCGCGCGAGGAGGTCGACAAGATCGAGCGCGCGATCTGCCCTGGTGAGGGCGCGTGCGGCGGGATGTACACGGCCAACACGATGGCTTGTGCGGCGGAGGCGCTGGGCATGTCGCTGCCCGGGTCGGCCAGCCCGCCGTCGGTGGACCGGCGACGCGACCGGTTCGCGCGGGAGAGCGGCGAGGCCGTCGTCGGGATGCTGGCGGCCGGGATCACCGCGCGGGACGTGCTGACGCGCGAGGCGTTCGAGAACGCGATCGCCGTCGTGATGGCACTGGGCGGGTCGACCAACGCGGTGCTGCACCTGCTGGCGATCGCGCACGAGGCGCAGGTCGAGCTGACGCTGGACGACTTCACCCGGATCGGTGACCGGGTGCCGCACCTGGCCGACGTGAAGCCGTTCGGGCGGCACGTGATGACCGCGGTGGACCGGGTCGGCGGGGTGCCGGTGGTGATGAAGGCCCTGCTCGACGCGGGTCTGCTGCACGGCGACTGCCTGACCGTGACGGGCAAGACGCTGGCCGAGAACCTGGCCGAGCTGGCGCCGCCGGAGCTGGACGGCGAGGTGGTGCGGAAGCTGTCGAACCCGATCCACCCGACCGGCGGGCTGACGATCCTGCACGGCAGCCTCGCGCCGGAGGGTGCGGTGGTGAAGAGCGCCGGGTTCGACTCGTCGCGGTTCGAGGGCACGGCGCGCGTGTTCGACGGGGAGCAGGCGGCGATGGACGCGCTGCCGACGCTGCAGCCGGGCGAGGTGGTGGTGATCCGGTACGAGGGGCCGCGCGGCGGGCCCGGGATGCGGGAGATGCTCGCCGTGACCGGCGCGATCAAGGGCGCCGGGCTGGGCAAGGACGTCCTCCTGCTCACCGACGGCCGGTTCTCCGGCGGGACCACCGGGTTGTGCATCGGGCACGTCGCCCCGGAGGCCGCGCACGGCGGCCCGATCGCCTTCGTCCGCGACGGCGACCCGATCGTGCTGGACATGGAGGCGCGGACGCTGGACGTGGGGATTTCCGCGGAGGAACTGGAGGCGCGGCGCGCCGGATGGGAGCCGCCGGAGCTGCCGCGCCGGACGGGCGTGCTGGCGAAGTACGCGCGCCTGGTCGGGTCGGCGGCACAGGGGGCCATTTGCTCCTGACGTAGCCCCCTGGACCGGTGGCCCGAACGTGCGCCGTGGGATTCCCGCGGAGGAACTGGAGGCGCGGCGTGCTGGGCGGGAGCCGCCCGAGCTGCCCTGGGTCCGCGGCGCAGGGGCCATCTACTCCCGACCCCTGGGGCCGACGGCCCGAACATGCGCCATGAGCATTTCCGTCGAGTAGCTGGAGGCGCGGCGCGCCGGGCCAGAGGCCACCTGCTCCCGACGTAGTATTGACGAATCGTTCAACAATCCAATACTGTCCTGCGCCACTGGGGGCGGCACACCGGTGCGGCCCATTCATGGCGAAGGAGTCCCGCATGCGTGCGAGGCGCTCGATTTTCGTTGCCCTGGCCAGCTCGATCGGCGCGGCGCTCGCGCTGCTCGTTCCCGGGACGGCCGCGGCTTCGGACTACAACATCGCGACGGCCTCCAGCGGCCCCAGCGGCAACTACTGGTACTACTGCGTGACGGACACCGGCGTGGAGGGCTGCTACCAGCCCTACGGCGACCTGTTCTACGTCCGCGACACGAAGGCGAACGGCACCTCGGCCGAGGTCCGCTGGTACAACCGCCTGAACGGGGCGCCCTACCGCGAGGGCACGTGCCGGAACAACCTCGGCTCGGGCCACTGGGGCGTGTGCGAC
Source organism: Amycolatopsis deserti (assembly GCF_014653945.1). Taxonomy (GTDB): domain Bacteria; phylum Actinomycetota; class Actinomycetes; order Mycobacteriales; family Pseudonocardiaceae; genus Amycolatopsis_E; species Amycolatopsis_E deserti. Next base: position 370,237 of record NZ_BNAU01000004.1, read on the forward strand.
AAGGACTTCCGCGAGGACAGCACGATCCGCTTCGGGGTCGACGGCGTGGGCAACGACGCGCGCCAGTACTCACCGACGCTCTACGCCTGACAGTCGTCGCCGAGGACGAGGGGGCGGTCGAACAGCAGCTCCGGCGCCACCTGGACGCCGGAGCCACCGAGTTCGCCGCCGCTCTCACCGGGTCACCGGCGGAGCAGGCCCGCACGCCGGAACTGCTGCGGAGCCTGAACTCCTAGTACCGGTCGGTCGTGTACGGGGTGCCGCTTTCGATGCTGGGGCTGACGCGCGGGTCGCGGCCCTCCTGACCGGGCACCGGGGAGACGACCGGGTCGTTCAGCGAATGGTCCGCGGGACGCGGGGTGTTCATCCGCGTGTTGATCTGCTCGACGACCTGTTCCTCGCGCTGGCGCGACAACACGGCGATCGTGATGCCGTGCGCCAGCGCCAGGACCAGTAGGAACACGCCGATGCGTCCCACGATCGCCGTCGGCGTGGTGCCACCGGGGAAGTCGATCGTCGAGATGAGCGCGAGCACGCCCAGCGTCGCGATGTGGAACAACACCGCGACCAGCCGGGCCATGGACGCCCCCGATTCCGATTCGCCCTGCCCGTTCGCCAGGTACCGCTTCCCGCTGTGGTAGACGAACTGGCCGTCGACCAAGACGATCAGCGCGCCTATCACCAGGAAGGCCACATAGGCGTTCGTGTCCATGACGAGCTCCTCTCCTCACCGTGAGTCGAGTACCCGTCACGCTTCCGAGCGAAACAAGGCGCACCGGTCACGCCTGCCTGGTCGGCAGCACGATGATCTGCCGCAGGTTGAGGTGCCGCGGGCGGCTCGTGGTGTAGGCGATGAGGTCGGCGATCTCGTCCGCGGCGAGGGGATCGAGCGCGGCCGCCATCTCGTCCAGCTGCGCGGCGTGCTCCGCGGAGTCCGCGTGCCCGCCGAGCTCGGTCTCGGTCAGGCCGGGCTCGATGTTGGTGACCCGGACGTCCCTCGGCCCCAGCTCGGTACGCAGCGACGCGGACAGCTGCGTGAGCGCGGCCTTCGTCGCGCTGTAGACGGCGTAGCCGGGGAAGGGGACGTGCGCGCCGATCGAGGAGACGTTGACCAGATCGGCGGTCCGGCCCGCGGCGGCGGCCTCGACGAGGTCACCGGCGAAGGCCCGGATCACGCGGAGCGCGCCGGTGACGTTCGTGTCGATCATCCGGGCCCACTCGTCCTCGCGGCCGTCGGTGATCGGGTTCGGCAGCATCACGCCGGCGCTGTTGACCACGAGGTCGACGCGCCCGAAGGTCTCGTGCACCCGGTCGGCGGCGGCCGCGACGGAGGCCGGATCGGTGACGTCGGCGGTGACCGCGAGCGCCCGCCCGCCGTTCGCGGTGATCTTCTCGGCCAGCTCGGTGAGCCGGTCGCCGCGGCGGGCCAGCAACGCGACCCGCACGCCCTGGGCGGCGAGCAGCTCGGCGGTGGCGGCGCCCATGCCGCTGGCCGCGCCGGTGATGACGGCGGTGCGGTCGGCGAGGCTGTCGTAGTTCATCGGGTCTCCTTCTCCGGGCGGAACGAGACCAACAGTGCTCCGGCGCGGACGGCTGACCCAGTCACCGCTCGACCCTGGGCCCGGCAGTACCACCCTCAGACGATCCGGCGGCGGGTGTCCGGCTCCCGCGTCGTCAGGCCGCGGACGTCGAGCGACTCCAGCAACGGCACCGCCACCCGGCGGGTGGTGTCCAGGGCGCGCCGGGCCTCGCTGACGGTGAAGGGCTGCGGCAGCGCCGCCAGCGCTTCCGCCGCTCGGCGCACAGCGTCCGGACCGAGGAACACGCCCTCCGCGATCCGGACCAGCCGTCCGGCCCGCACCGCCGCCGCCAGTTCCCGCGGCCCCAAGCCCAGCTCGGCGAGGTCGTCGGCCTCGGGGGCGCGGAACGGCTGCCCCCGGAAGCGCTCGTCCAGCCGCTCCAGGGCCGACAGGACCCGCGCGGGCAGCCCCGCGCCCGGGCGCCGCACGATCCCCTCGGCGATCTGCAATCCCGTGCCGTCCAGTGCGGCCGGCACCAGCTCGGCCGCGGGCAGGTCCACCGCCTGCCGCAGCGCCTCCACCGGCATCCCGGCCGCCACCGGGTGACGAGCTGACCACTCGTCGAACCGCGACAGCGCCTTCTCGCGCGCCCGCGCGAGGGCGTCGTCGTCCACGACCCACTCGCCGATCCGCTTGCCGGCCAACGGAAAACCCATCGCCCGCACCTCGCTCGCCCGCGCGATCGGCGGTGGCGCCACGCGTCCGGCCGCCAGCTCCGCCGCCCGCGCCCGCGCCGAGCCGCGACGCCGCAGTGGCGGCGGCCGCACGTCCAGCACCGTGATCCCGGCCGCGATGCGGTGCTCGCCCGGGTCCCGCAGCAGCCCGGTGTCCCCGATCCGCAGCGGCAACGCCTCCCGCAGCCGCAACCGCGCCGCGTCCGTCCCGAGTGGACGGACGTGCACCGGCACCGCCGCCGCACCCAGGTGCAGCACCAGCTCCCGATGCAAGTCCCCTTGCGCCCGCACGGCCACGTCCACCTCCGAGGTGTGCACCCACGCCCCGGGCGTCAGCAACGCGTTCCCGCGCCGCACCCGGTCGCGGTCCACGCCGCGCAGGTTCACCGCGACCCGCGCCACCGCGGTCACCTCGGTCTCCGCCTCCCCGAGCGACTGCAGGCCACGCACGCTCACCCGCTCGCCGCCCAGCTCCAGCTCGTCCCCGGCGCGCAGGGTGCCGCCCGCGAGCGTCCCGGTCACGACCGTGCCGGCGCCGCGCACCGTGAACGCCCGGTCCACCCACAGCCGCACGTCGGCCGCCGGATCCGGCGCGGGCAGCCGGTCGACCAGCGCGCACAGCGCCCTCCGCACCGGCGCCAGGTCCCCGCCGCGCCCGATCGGCACCGCGTCGACCCGGCCCAGCACCGCCAGGTGGGAAAGCGCTTCCTCCGCCGCCGGCCGTGGATCGGCCAGGTCGGCTTTGGTCACCACGAGCAGCGCGTGCCGGACGCCGAGCGCCGCCAGCGCCGCCACGTGCTCGGCCGACTGCGGCATCCACCCCTCGTCCGCGGCGACGACAAACACCACGGCCGGCACCGGACCCACCCCGGCCAGCATGTTCGGCACGAACCGCTCGTGCCCGGGCACGTCGACGAACGCCAGCCGCCGCCCGTCGATCTCCGTCCACGCGAACCCCAGCTCGATCGTCAGCCCCCGGCGCTGCTCCTCCGCCAGCCGGTCGGGCCAGGTGCCGGTGAGCCGCTCGACCAGCGTCGACTTGCCGTGGTCGACGTGCCCCGCGGTCGCTACGACGTACATGCGCGCACCGCCGCGAGCAGCAGTTCGTCCTCGTCCGGGCCGACCGTGCGCAGATCCAGCAGGCACCGGCCGTGCTCGACGCGGCCCACCACCGACGGCGTCCCGGTCCGCAGCGGTTCCGCGCACGACTCGGGCAGGCTGACCGCGACCGACGGCAGCTCCACGCCGGGCGCCCCGCCGCCACCGACGGCCGCCCGGCACTCCACCACGCTCGCGCCCGGAATCCGCGCGGCCAGCGCTTCCGCCCGGCGGCGCAGCTCCGCCACCTCGACGACGAGCGCCCGCGCGACCGGCGGTTCGGGTCCCCGCAGGGTCGCCTCCAGCGCGGCGAGGGTCAACTTGTCGACCCGCAACGCCCGGGCGGCGGGATGACGGCGCAACCGCTCCACCAGCTCGGCCGAGCCCAGCAGCAGCCCGGCCTGCGGGCCGCCGAGGAGCTTGTCCCCGCTCGCGGTCACCAGATCGGCGCCGTCACGCAGGGCCGTGGTGGCGTCCGGCTCGTCCGGCAGCACCGGGTGCGGCGCCAGCAGCCCGGAGCCGATGTCGACGACCAGCGGCACGTCCAGCGTCGCGAGTTCACGCACCGACGCCTCGGCGGTGAAGCCGGTGACCCGGAAGTTCGACGGGTGCACCTTCAGCACGAACCCGGTGTCCGGGCCGAGCGCGGCCGCGTAGTCGCGCAGGCTCGTCCGGTTCGTCGTGCCGACCTCGCGCAGCCGCGCGCCGGTGGACGCCAGCAACTCGGGGATGCGGAACCCGTCGCCGATCTCGACCAGCTCGCCGCGGCTGATCACGATCTCCTTGCCCGGCGCGAGCGCGAGCGCGGCCAGGAGCAGGGCCGCGGCGTTGTTGTTCACCACATGCACCCCGCCCGCGGCAGGCACCGCGTCGGCGAGCGCGGCCAGCACACCGCGGCCCCGGCGGGCCCGGCGGCCGGTCGCGAGGTCGAACTCGACGTCGGTGCTCCGTCCGGCGGTGACCACCGCGTCCAGCGCGGCCTGCGACAACGGCGCCCGGCCGAGGTTGGTGTGCACGACGACCCCGGTCGCGTTGACCACCGGCCGCAGCGTGGTCGCGGACGGCGGCAGCGCCGCGATGGCCTGCTCGGCGACCTGCTCCGGCTCGATCTCCCCGGCCCGCGCCCGCTCCTGCGCCGCCACCACCGCGGCCTTGACCAGGGCGCGGCCGAGCACGCGCTCCGCCTCGGCCAGGCGCGGGTGCGCGAGCAGCACGTCGGTGCGCGGCACCCGGCGACGGGGGTCCGCCACTGTCCGCTCCTCCCTGGGTGGCGGAGGCGGACGGGAATCGAACCCGCCAGCGACAGTGCCTGCCGCTCAACGGTTTTGAAGACCGCGCCGGCCACCAGACCGGATACGCCTCCCTGCGGGATACCCCATGATCGCAACTTCGCGCGGCCGCCGCAGCGCGAAAACGGCACGATGAGGGCATGGGCCATCGACTGACGCAGTACGCGCACGGCGGCGGGTGCGCGTGCAAGATCCCGCCCGGCGAGCTGGAGGACGTGGTGCGCGGGCTGGTCGGCAGGCAGCCCTCGGATCCGGTGGGCGAACTGGTGGTCGGCCTTGACGACGGTGACGACGCGGCCGCGGTGCGGATCCGCGACGGGCTCGCGCTGATCGCGACCACGGACTTCTTCACGCCGGTGGTCGACGACGCCTACGACTGGGGGCGCATCGCGGCGGCCAACGCGTTGTCCGACGTCTACGCGATGGGCGGCCGTCCGGTTGTGGCGGTCAACCTGCTGGGCTGGCCGCGCGAGGTGCTGCCGTTCGAGCTGGCGGCGGAGGCGCTGCGCGGCGGAGCGGACGTCTGCGCCGACGCCGGCTGCCACCTCGCGGGCGGGCACAGCGTCGACGACCCGGAGCCGAAGTACGGGCTCGCGGTGACCGGCGTCGGCGCCCCGGACCGGCTGCTGCGCAACGATTCCGCCCGGCCCGGGATGGCGTTGTCGCTGACCAAGCCGCTGGGCATCGGCGTGCTGAACTCGCGGCACAAGGCGACCGGCGAGCGGTTCCCCGAGGCCGTCGACGTGATGACCACCCTCAACGCCCCGGCCGCCCGGGCCGCGCTCGACGCCGGGATCACCGCGGCCACCGACGTGACCGGGTTCGGCCTGCTCGGGCACCTGTACAAGATGGCGCGCGCCAGCGGGGTCACCGCCGTCGTGGACGCCGCCGCGGTGTCCTATGTGGAGGGAGCACGGGCGGCTCTGGCGGCGGGTTACGTCAGCGGCGGCACGCGGCGCAACCTCGACTGGGTCCGGCCGCACACCGACCTGTCCGCGGTGCGCGAAGAGGAGGCCCTGCTACTGGCCGACGCCCAGACCTCGGGCGGCCTCCTGCTGGCCGGGGAGATCCCGGGCGCCCCGGTGATCGGCGAGTTCGTCCCGCGCGGCGAGCACGTCGTGGTGGTGCGCTGATCGAGGAACCGGCCCCGGCCGGACCGCGCTGCGCCCCGATGACGATCTCCTCGAACGGCTGGCGGACGACCGAAGCCGCTTCCTCCGCGACCCGACGCAGGAATACGAGGCGGCCTTTCCATCCGACCTGCTCCCGCTGACGTGGGCGGAGCGGCTGTGGGTGGCGGCCGTCATCGGCGCGTTGTTCGTGTACCACCTGCTACTGGTGTCGGCGTGGCCCCACCTGTGCGGGATGCGATCAACGGGATGCCCGGCGAACCCGTGCACCCGCTCCGGCAGCGACACGCTTACCAGCAGATCGTTCTTCCCGCCGCGGCTGAGTGGATCAACGGCCGGCGCGAACCACCGGACGCCACCACCCTCGGCTACCGGGCAGTGCGGGACATCTACGCCGAATCCCCCACCGCCACCCCGGTGATCACAGTCGCCGGGGAACGCCTGCGCACCGCCGTCAAGCGATCGGCGACCGGGGCGATCGCGCTCGCCGGGCACCGCGGGGTCGGCAAGACCACCGCGATCCGCTTCGTCGCCGACGGGGTGCTCGGTGACCAGGACCGGCCGCCGCTCGCCGTGGTCGCGTCCGCGCCCGCCCGCTACGACGCCCGCGACTTCGTCCTCTACCTGCACGCCCTGCTGTGCAAGGAGGTCATCACCCGCACCCACGGCGGCGGGCAGCCGCACCGCTGGGCCACCTTCGCACGCCTGGCGGCCCCGGTCCGGCGGCGTGAACGCGCCGCGCACGTCCTCCGCTCCCTGCTGGCCCACCTCGTCGCGATCGCGGTGCCGGTGCTGCTCGGCGCGTGGGCGTGGGGGCGGCCGCCGCTGGACTTCGTCACCGATCCGCCGCCGCTGTCCAGCGACCTGACCGGCTGGCGGATCGCCGTGCTGGTGCTCGCCGGCCTCGTCGCGCTGGTCGTCGTGGTCGACCTGGGCGCATTCGCCTGGCGGGCGGTGCGCGGGCTGCGCCCGCAGCGGCCGGCCGACGCACGCCTGCGCGAGCTGCGCGCGATCGCCGGGCAGCTGCTGCGGCGCATCCGGTTCCTGCAGACCTACACCACCGGCTGGTCCGGCAAGCTCACCCTGCCGCTGAAGAGCGAGGCCGGCTGGACCCGCTCCACGCAGAGCGCCGAACAGCAGCTCAGCCACCCCGAGGTGGTCGACGAATTCCGCGCCTTCGCCGAACACGCGGCGGAGGTGCTGCGGGCCACCTTCGAGCGCCGCGGCATCCCCGCGCGCGACGCGTTCGACAGCGCCTTCTCCGAAATGGTGCGGCTGGACAACTTCACCCCCGACGACACGCGGAACTGGATCAGCCGCCGCGTGCTCGGGCTGCCGGAGCAGTTCGTCTGCCTGTGCCACTGCCTGTCCGGCGGCCTGCCCCGGGATCTGCGGCGCACCGTCGTCGAACTGCTCGACGTGCCTGCCGGTCAACCGCTGAGCGCCGTCGTCGAGGTGCTGGTCCGGCGCGAACTGGACCGCAAGGCGCACGCCTTCACCGGGGCCGCGCGCGGGATCGAGCCCTCTCCGGAGCGGTCCGGCCTCATCGCGGACCTGGTGTCGATCCCGACCGTGCGCGGGCCCGGGGAGCTGCGCGCGCTGGCGGCGAAGATCGACTCGGGCGAAGGGCTCGCCGCGCTGCGCACGCAGGCCGCCGCGTACCTGCAGTTCAGCGCGACGATCCTGGAGGTGTTCACCGACGATCTCACCCGCGACCGGCTGTACGGCGTGCCCGGCGGCGAGCCGCAGCTGCTCGCGCTGGCCCGCCAGCAGATGGCGTTCGACCCGCGGGTGTCGATGGACCTGCTGGCCTCCTTCCGCGCCGCGCGCGGGCTCGCGGTGGAATAGCGCCTGCTCGGCGGCGGTTTCCACAGACATGGCCGACCTAGCCGAAGAAGTCCTGAAAGCCGCGAAGACCATCGCCGTGGTGGGGCTGAGCCGCGACCCGGCGAAGGCCGCGCACTCGGTCCCGGCCGCGATGCAGGCCGCCGGCTTCCGGGTGATCCCGGTGCACCCCTCCGCCGACGAACTCCTCGGCGAGAAGGTCTACCGGCGCCTCACCGACATCCCCGAGCCGGTGGACATCGTCGACGTCTTCCGCCCCTCGCGCGAAGCGCCCGGCGTGGCCGAGCAGGCCGTCGCCATCGGGGCGAAGACGTTGTGGCTGCAGCAGGGCATCGTGTCGCCGGAGGCCCGGCGCATCGCCGAGGCCGGCGGGCTGAACTACGTCGAGGACCGCTGCATCGCGGTCGTCCGCGCGCTCGGCCGCATCACGCGATGACGCACCGCGCGGTCAGCCCGCCGTCCACCGGCAGGCACACCCCGTTCACGTAGGCCGCCTCGTCCGAGGCGAGGAACACCGCCGCGGCGGCCACGTCCCACGGGCTGCCCATCCGTCCGGTCGGGCTGGCCGCGTGCCGCCGCTCCAGCTCACCGGGGTCGGCCGCGATCCCCCGTGTCACCAGGGGCGTTTCGATCAGCCCGGGCAGGATCGCGTTCACCCGGATCCCGCTCGCCGCGTACCGCAGTGCGAGCGACACCGTCAGCTGGTTCACCGCCGCCTTGGCCGCGCTGTAGGCCGGGTAGACGTAACCGGTGTCGCGGACCGAGGCGATCGACGAGACGTTCACGATGGCGCCGCCCGCCTCGAGCATCTTGGGCACCACGTATTTGCAGGTCAGGAACACCGGCCGCAGGTTCACCGCCAGCGCGGCGTCCCACTCCGGCAGGGACAGGTCCACCACGTCCCCGACCCGGGTCGCGCCGACGTTGTTGTGCAGCACCGACGGCGGCCCGAGCACGGATGCGGCCTCGACGGCGGCGGCGACCTGCGCTTCGTCCGTGACGTCCGCGGTCAGCGCCACGGCTTCCCCGCCCGCCGCCGTGATCTCCGCGGCCGTGCGCGCCGCCTCCGAGGCGCGGATGTCGATCGCCGCGACCCGCGCCCCCTCTCGCGCGAACGCGAGCGCCGCCGCCTTGCCGTTGCTCATCCCGTCGCCGCTGGACCCCGCGCCGAAGACGAGCGCCACCTTGCCGGCCAGTCTCCCCATGCGCCGCAGTATCGGCACGCCACCGGCGCACCGGGAACCGCCGGGCGTCGAAGATCGCGCGGCGGCCGTTCCGACAACCAGAGGAACGGGCTGGTGGATCATGGGTCCATGGTCGAGAGCGAACTGCAGCGGAGGGTGGACGCGCTCGCCGAAGACCTCGGCCGGTCGGTGGCGATCAACGATCCGTCGGTCCGGCTGCTCTGCGCGAGCAGGCACTTCGGTGACGAGGACGCCGTGCGGGTGCGGGCGATGCTGCAGCGCAGCGCGGGCAGCGAGGCGATCGGCCACATCCTCGCGCAGGGCGTGACCCGCTGGACCGGCCCCGGCGTCATCCCGCCGCGGCCCGACCTGGACATGCTCGCCCGCGTCAGCATGCCGCTGCGCTGGCGCGGCACCCTGCTCGGCCTGCTGATGGTCATCGACCCGGACGGCTCGCTCACCGCCGCCGACCTGGACACGATCAAGGCCGCCGCCGAACCGATGGCCGCCCTGCTCTACCGGGACTTCCTGGTCGCCGACTCCGAACGCGCGGCCCGCGAGGAGAACCTCCGCAGGCTGCTCAGCGGCGAACCGGCCGACCGCGCCGGCCTCGCCGGCGACTCCGCCACGGTGCTGATCGCCGAGGTCATCGACGGTGCGAGCGCCTGGACCGAGGTCGCCCTGCGCACCGCGCTGGAAGCCGCCACCCGTGGCCGCGAACCGTCCTTCTACGTCTCCGGTCATCAGGGCGTGCTGCTGGGCGGCGCCGATCCGGCGGTGATCGTCCGGCAGGTGACGGACGTGCTCGGCCGCTCCGCCCGCTGCGTGGTCGGCGTCGGCACCGGCGGAACACCCCGGATCGCCCGGGACCGCGCCGCCACCGCCGTCCGGGCCGCCGCGACGCTGCCGCGCTTCGACGGCATCGCCCACTGGGACGACCTCGGCGCCTACGGCCTCCTCCTGCGCATCTCCGCCCCGGCCCGGGCGCACCTGCCGGAACCGCTGCTCGACCTGCTCGCCCAGGACACCAGCGGCCGGCTGGTGGAGACCCTCGCCGCCTACCTCGACCACGCCGGGTCGAGCCTGGACACCGCCGCCGCGCTGCACATCCACCGCACGTCGCTGTACTACCGGCTGCACCGGATCGAGGAGATCACCGGGCTCGACCTCGGCGACGGCGAGCACCGCCTCACCCTGCACCTCGGCCTGCGGCTGCTCCCCCTGGTGCGGGACTGACCTGGGCGTTTCGACAGGATGAGGAAAGACGGCAGGCAAAACCCGACCACCGTAGGTCGTCAGCGGGCGGGGTGGCGCAGATACTCCGACCCGGATCACCAGGCCCCGAAGGAGCAGCCGATGAGTACCGCCGCGCAGACGTCCACCGCCCCGGTGTCGGCCTCGCGCATCGCTGTCGCCAGCTTCATCGGCACGGCCATCGAGTTCTACGACTTCTACCTCTACGGCACGGCCGCGGCGCTGGTGTTCGGCCACCAGTTCTTCCCGACGTTCTCCGCGCTCGCCGGCACGCTCGCGGCGTTCGCGACCTTCGGCGTCGGGTTCATCGCGCGGCCGGTCGGCGCGGTGGTGTTCGGGCACTTCGGCGACCGGGTGGGGCGCAAGGCGATGCTCGTCGCGTCGCTGCTGGTCATGGGCACCGGTACGGTCGCCATCGGGGCGCTGCCGACCTACAGCGCGATCGGCATCGGTGCGCCGATCCTGCTCGTGCTGTGCCGGTTCCTGCAGGGCTTCGGGCTCGGCGGCGAATGGGGCGGCGCGGTGCTGCTGGCCACCGAGTACGCGCCACGCGACCGCCGCGGGCTGTGGTCGAGCTTCCCGCAGATGGGCCCGGCGATCGGGTTCATCATCGCCGGCGGCGCGTTCCTGGTGCTGGGCCAGACGATGTCGGAGGAGTCGTTCGACGACTGGGGCTGGCGGATCCCGTTCCTGGCCAGCTCGCTGCTGATCGTCATCGGCTACTACATCCGGATGAAGATCGCGGAGACGCCGGTCTTCGAGCGCGCGATGGCCGAGCACGACAAGGCGAAGGTGCCGATCGTCGAGGTCGTGCAGCGGCAGCCGAAGACGCTGCTGCTGAGCACGTGCGCGTTCATCCTGGCGCACACGCTGTTCTACACGATCACCACGTTCTCGCTGTCCTACGGCACGACCGTGCTGGAGCTGGACAAGAACATGCTGCTGATCTGCGCGATGATCAGCGCGCTGGTGATGGGCCTGGCGACCCCGCTGCTCGCGACCTGGTCGGACCGCGTGGGCCGGCGCCGGGTGTGCCTGGGCGCCGCGGTGCTCGCGGTGGTGTGGGCGTTCCCGATGTTCGCGTTGATCAACACCGGCGAGCCGGTGCTGATCGCGCTCGCGATGGCCGTCGGGATGATCGCGTTCGCCGCGTTGTTCGCGCCGATGGGCGCGTTCCTGCCGGAGCTGTTCGCGACCCGCTACCGCTACACCGGCGCGTCGATCGCGTACAACGCCAGCGGCGTGATTGGCGGCGGGGTGAGCCCGATCCTGGCCACCCAGCTCATCGCCGCGACGGGTTCGTCCCTGCCGGTTTCCGGGTATGTCGCGTTGATAGCGGTGATCTGCGCGGTGTGCGTCTGGTTCCTGCGCGAGACCCGGGGCGCCGAACTCGAGTGAGATCGACGCGCGTTGTTCGCCCGGGCGTCGCCTGACCGTCGGCACCGCCACACGCGGAACGGACAAAGTGCGCGACATGTCTGACATCACTCGAAGGGGTGCACTCGGTCTCGCGGGCGCGGGTGCGGTGACGTTGATGACCGCGAGCGGGGCGCAGGCCCAGTCCGGCGAGGCGCTGATCGGCCGCGCGACCGGCGACACCCTGCACGTGACCACGCTCAACATCCGCCTGGACACCAAGGCCGCGCCGGGCACGCCGGACTCGTGGACCGACCGGCGGCCGGTGCTCGCGCGGTTCCTGGAGATCGAGCAGCCGACCGTGCTGGGCATCCAGGAGGGCCTCTACCACCAGGTCAAGCAGGTCGCGGTCGACCTGCCCAAGCACTACGAGTGGATCGGGCTGGGCCGCGAGGGCGGCGGGCGCGGCGAGTTCATGACCATCTACTACGACACGCGCCGCGTCGAGCCGATCGACTTCGACCACTTCTGGCTGTCCGACACGCCGTACGTGATCGGGTCCAAGTCCTGGGGCAACAACGTGGTGCGCATGGTGACCTGGGTGCGCTTCCGGGACGCCCGCACCGGCAAGGAGTTCGTGCACGTCAACACCCACTTCGACCACCAGTCGGAGAACGCGCGGCAGCGCAGCGCGGCCCTGGTGCGCGACCGGATCGCCGGCTTCGACCCGGCCCTGCCGGTGGTGCTGACCGGCGACTTCAACACCCCGGCCGGCTCGGTGGCGTACCGGACGCTGATCGAGGGCGGGCTCTCGGACACGTGGCGCACCGCGGCGAAGCAGCTCACGCCGGAGTGGGGCACGTTCCCGAACTACCGCGAGCCGGTGCTGGGCGCGAACCGCATCGACTGGGTGCTGGCGAACTCGCGGGTGTCGGTGCTGGCGGCGGCGATCAACACGTTCCGCGTGGACGGCCGCTACCCGTCCGACCACGTGCCGGTGCAGGCGCTCGTCCGGCTGCTCTGAAAAAAAACCGGCCCGCGGTGTCCAGGGCGGTGCGAGGCTGTTCGTCCTTATCGTGAACACCGGCGATCGGCGCCGGTGCCCACCCGAGGAGCAGCCATGCCCACCTATGCCGCACTGCTGTACGCCGCGGACGTCGACTGGTCGCAGCCGGAGTACGCGGACACGATCAAGGAGTACCGGGAATTCGGGGAAGCCGCCGCGGCCGTGATCCGGGGCGGGAAGGCCCTCTACCCGACCTCCACCTCGACCACCGTGCGGGTGTCCGGCGGGAAGGGCGGCGAGGTCCTGACCAGCGACGGCCCCTACGCCGAGACGAAGGAGGCGCTGACCGGGTTCTACCTGCTCGAATGCGCCGACCTCGACGAAGCGGTGAAGCTCGTCGCCAAGCTCCCGGCGGCGTGGGACGGCGCCGTCGAGATCCGCCCGGTGATCGAGTTCTGACGATGGGGGCCGGTGACGCGGTCGCGCGGCTGGCCCGGGACGAGGGGACCCGGGTGCTGGCCACGCTGATCCGCGTCACCGGCAGCGTCGACCTGGCCGAGGACGCGGTGCAGGACGCCGTCGTGCGGGCGCTGGAAACCTGGCCGCGCGACGGCGTACCGGACAACCCGCGCGGCTGGTTGCTGGTCACCGCGAAGCGGCGGGCCGTGGACCTGTTCCGCCGTGAGGCCGCGCGATCCGGGAAGGAGGCGGCGGCGATGCCGTTCGTCGAACCGGAACCGGCCGAGGTGGTGCCGGACGACCTGCTGCGGCTCGTGTTCACCTGCTGCCACCCGGCGCTGTCGCTGGAGGCCCAGGTGGCGCTCGCGTTGCGGACGCTCGGCGGGTTGTCCACCGCGGAGGTCGCCCGGGCGCTGCTGGTTCCTGAGGCGACGATGGCGAAGCGCCTGACGCGGGCGAAGCAGAAGATCGCGCGGGCGCGGATCCCCTACCGCGTGCCGGAGGCGGCGGAGCTGCCGGACCGGCTGACCGGCGTCGCGGCGACGGTGTACCTGATCTTCAACGAGGGCTACGCCGCGGCGGCGGGTGCCGACCTGGTGCGCGCCGAGCTGACCGCGGAGGCGATCCGGCTCGCGCGGCTGCTGGCTTCGCTGATGCCCGACGAGCCGACGGTGCTGGGGCTGCTCGCGTTGCTGCTGCTGCAGGATTCCCGCCGCGACGCCCGCGTGGACGCCGACGGGGTGCCGGTGCTGCTGCCGGACCAGGACCGGTCGCGGTGGGACCGCTCCGCGATCAAGGAGGGCGTGGCGCTGGTGGGCCGCGGCCTGCGCCGGGCGGTGGAGCCGGACCGGTACGTCGTCCAGGCCGCGATCGCCGCCTGCCACGCGCTGGCGCCGTCGTATGCGGAGACCAACTGGGACGCGGTGATCTCCTGGTACGACGTGCTGTTGGGCGTCGCGGACACGGCGGTGGCCCGCCTGAACCGCGCGGTGGCGGTGGCCGAGCGCGACGGCCCGGCGGCCGGCTTGGCGTTGGTGGACGCGCTCCCCGGGCTGACGTCGTACCCGTGGTGGCACGCGACCCGCGCGGAGTTGCTGCACCGGCTCGGCGCGACGGAGGACGCGCGGGTCGCGTACCGGCAGGCCATGGCGCTCGGGATGAGCGAGCCGCAGGTGGCGCACCTGCGGCTGCGCATCACCGAACTGGGCTGACCTGAACCGGGCTGACCTGAAACTGGGCTGACCTCAGCCCGCCGTCTCCCGCGGCGCCATCTCCGAGATGATCCCGAGCTGCTGCAGCGCGCCGAGCAGGTCGTAGTTGACCCACATCTCCACCAGGCGGTCGTCGGCCCACTTGCCGCACAGCATGCCGGTCATCACGTACGTCTTGCCGGTCGCGGGCAGGCCGCGGAACTCCGCCCGCGAGGTGCCGCCCATCGTGAACCGCACCGCGCACAGGTCGCCGTCGACGAGCACGTCGTGGATGTCCATGTGCAGGTCCGGGTTGGCCGTGCGCAGGTCGCTGACCTGGCGCTTGAACCCGGCGACCCCGTCCACCTCGAAGCTCGGGTCGTGGAAGGTGCAGTGCGGCGCGCACAGGTCTTCGCAGGCGTCGAGCTCACCCTGGTTCCACATCAGGTCCAGCACCCGGCGCACGCGCTCACGCCGCTCGTCGGAAGTCATGAGGTGCCTCCTTCCGGCCGCGTCCGGGCGGGCGGCGCCCGCTGACTCCTGCCGCGGCCGCGTTCCGCAGTGGACACCCGTGGCACGTGTCGCGGCCAGAGGATTTGGGCTCTTTATCGCGGCACCCGGGGGACGCGGGGGCGGTGTCCGATGCGGTGCACGGCCAGCGCGAGCAGCCCGAGGCTGAGGGCGGCGAGCACGATGTAGCTGAGCGTGGTGCCGATGCCGTCCCACGCGGTGTGCAGCGCCACGGCGACGACGAAGGTCGCGGCGAAGCGGCCCATCCAGCGGGAGCGCCCGCGGTGCCGGGCAGCGGCCCACAAAGCGGCGGCGGTCAGGCCGGTCCACGCCATGTGGGTAGCCGGGCTGAGCACGCCGCGGATCAAAAGTGTCTGGTCGACCGCGCTGATGTCGCCGTGGGACTTGAGGAACGCGACGAGCGCGTAGCCCATCGTTTCCAGCGCCGCGAAGCCCGCCCCGGACGCGACGCCGAGCAGCAGCCCGGTCGCCGCGCGCCGGTCGCGGACGACCAGGAGGACGACGGCGGGCGCGATGAGCTTCGCGGTCTCCTCGATGACGCCCACGCCGGCCATCTGGAACGGACCGAGGTCCTTGAGGACGTCGTACTCGAGCGCCCCGGCCGTGACGACGCCGACCACGCCCCCCACGACGGCGACGAGCCCGACGAGAACCGGATCGACGCCGAAGGAGAGCCGCCGCCCCCACACGAAGGCGACGAAGGTGGCCGGCCCGACGGCGGCGCCGAGCAGGATCAGCGAGGGCACCAGGTTGGGGTTCTCGGTGGCGAGCAGAACCCGCCGGACGAGCTCGAACAACCCGAGCCCCACCACGAGCACGAGCACCCACGCCCAGGGCCAGGCGACGTTCCGCGTCGCGGGTCGGGTCCGCATGGCACCTCCGCTCGAACCGGCCGGTGCCCCGGAAGTCGCCCCACGAGCGAACAGCGTTACCCGGTGCCCGTCGGCGCCTCGGCGCGCTCGCGGGCCCGCGCGGTGCGGTGTCGTGCCTCCGCCATCCGGCGTTCCGCGACCCGATCCGCCGCGGCGGCCGGTGGCAGGCCCTCCTCGTCGGCCAGTTCCAGCACGTATCGCGTCGCTTCGAAGATCTTCGCGGCGCGGCGTTTGGCCCGCTGGAAGGTGAACCCGTGCAACTCGTCCGCCACCTGGATGACGCCGCCGGCGTTCACGACGTAGTCCGGCGCGTACAGCACGCCCCGATCGTGCAGCTCCTTCGCGATCCCCGGCTCGGCGAGCTGGTTGTTGGCCGCGCCGCAGACGATCTCCGATCCGAGCAGTCCCACCGCCCGCTCGTCGAGCACCCCACCCAGCGCGCAGGGCGCGAAGATGTCCGCCTTCGTGCGCATGAGGGCGGGCCCGTCGACCGCGGCGCGGATCTCCGGACGAGCCAGGCGCAGGCGCCGCACCGCCTCGTCGTCGATGTCGTGCACGACCACCCGCGCGCCCTGTTCGACGAGGAGTTTGGCGAGCAGCGACCCGACCTTCCCGACACCCGAGACCGCGATCCGGAGCCCCTTCACCGACGGCGTGCCCCACCGGTACTCGGCGCACGCGAGCATCGCCCGGTAGACGCCGAACGCCGTCAGCACCGATGAGTCGCCCGCACCGCCGTCGGCTCGCGAGCGGCCGAGGACGTACTGCGATTCCCGCGATGCGATGTCCATGTCTCGCACCGTGGTGCCGACGTCGCAGGCGGTGATGTACGTGCCGTGCAACGACTCCACGAACCGGCCGTACGAGCGCATGAGGGCGTCGGACTTGTCCACCCGTGGGTCGCCGATGATCACCGCCTTGCCGCCGCCGTGCGGAAGCCCGGCCACGGCGTTCTTGTAGGCCATACCCTTGGCCAGCTCGAGAACGTCTGCCAACGCGGCTTCCTCGGACGGGTACGGGTGGAACCTGGTGCCGCCCAACGCCGGTCCGAGCGCGGTCGAATAGATGGCGATGATCGCCCGCAACCCCGACTCGCTGTCCTGGCAGAACACCACCTGCTCGTGTCCTGACCGCCGTTCGAACACGCCCTGGTGCATCGGACCTCCCCGCGAATCCCCGGCTAGCAACCGGCCTGCGCCAGCAGCCGCCTGGCCCGGTCGATGATCGGTTTGCCGACGATCTGGTTGTCCACGGCCTTGATCGAGCCGCCGCTGTCCGCGGCGGCGAGGACCCGGCGGGCCCACTCGACCGCCTCGGGCGACGGCGTGAAGATCGCGTTGACCACGTCGACCTGCCTGGGGTGCAGGCAGACCTTGCCGGTGAAGCCCAGCTCCGCCGCATGTGTCGCGTCGGCGGTGATCGCCTCCCGGTCGGTGAGGTCGAGCGTCGCGCCGTCGATGGGGGGCACGATCCCGGCGGCCGCGGAACCGAGCACGACCTGCGCGCGGGCGTGGACCAGCGACGCCTGGTGCGCGGGGTCCAACCCCAGCTCACTCCCGAGGTCGGCGTTTCCGAACGCGGCTCGGACCACGCCGGGGACGGAGCAGATCGACTGCGCGTTGAGCACTCCCGCCGCGGTCTCCAGGATCGCGATCACGCAGGAACCCGGCGCGAGCGCGCGGACCACGTCGACCACCTGGCCGCGGTGGGTGATCTTCGGCAGCATCACAGCGGCCGGCCGCTCCGCGAGCATCGCGACGTCGTCGGAGTACCAGCAGGTGTCGGCGTCGTTGATCCGGACGATGCCCTGTCCGCCACCGGCCAGCCACTCGGCGACGTTCTTGCGCGCGACGGGCTTCTCGTCAGGACCGACCGCGTCCTCCAGGTCGAGGACGATGGTGTCGGCCGTGGTCGCGGCCGCCTTGTCGAAGCGGTCCGGCCGGTGGCCGGGCACGAACAGCAGCGATCGCGCCCGTGCGAGGGATTCGGACATCGCCGTCATCACACAACCTCCGTCGGGATTGCCGTTGATACCGCAGAATGTCATCAAGCGATTTCGCCGAGCCATGGAGTCGAGTTTCGTTCCCGCCGACTCCGAGCACGTTCCCGCAGCTCGGACACCCGAACGCGCTCGCGGTGAATTCAACCGGCGCATTCTGCGAAATGTCATCGTCGATTTCCGCCAGGACATTCCGGAACCGATTTCAACCCGGCCGACCCGCCGCATCCCACCGCAACGGCGGCTTGTCCGGCGACGCTCCACCTGCCTACCATCGTTTCAGCAGGCGGCATGATCAGTTCGATGACCGGTTCGAAGGAGTTTGCCGATGAACGAGCACCGCGACAGGGACTTCTCGGCGGATTCCGGCCGGATCGCCTCCGCGCGCACCATCCTGTTCGTGCCCGGTGACCGCCCAGACCGGTTCGGCAAGGCCGCGACCAGCGGGGCGGACGGCATCGTCCTCGACTTGGAGGACGCCGTCGCACCCGGCCGCAAGGACGAGGCCAGGGAGAACGTCCGGCAGTGGCGGGCCGGCGGCGGGCCGGGCCTGGTACGCGTGAACGACGCGACAAGCCCCTGGTACGAGGACGACATCGCCGCTCTCAAGGACGGCCCCTGCTCGGTCGTGCTGCCCAAGGCGACGGGACCGGACCAGGTCCGCGACCTGATCGATCGCCTGCCGGAGGGTTCGTGTGTGGTCCCCACGCTGGAAACGGCCGTGGGCATCCTCGAAGCCCGGGCCATCTGCTCGGTGCCGGGAGTCGTCCGCGTCGCGTTCGGCAACGGGGACCTCGCGCAGGAACTGGGCGTCGACCATGGCGATCACCTCGCGCTGGCGCACGCTCGTTCGGCCGTCGTCCTCGCGTCGGCCGCGGCGGGTATCGCACCGCCGCTCGACGGCGTCACCATCGCCATCCGGGACGAACGGAAGCTCGTCGAAGACACCCGGCACGCCGCGCGGCTCGGCTTCACCGGCCGAATGTGCATCCACCCGGCCCAGATCTCCGTCATCCACGAGGTCCTCGCCCCGACCGAGGAGGCCCGCGCGTGGGCGCGCGGGGTGCTCGAATCGGCCACCGACGGCGCGAGCACCGATGCGCACGGCAACATGATCGACAAGCCGATCATCGAACGAGCGCGACGCGTACTCGGACACGGCTGAGCCTCGCCGGGCGCCCACCGGAGCCCGCCCGGTTTGCCGCCTCGGCTCGCATACGGCATCTTTACGGGCGGCGCGCCGGGAAGTCTGGTCGGCACACCCGTCCCGAGCAGGGCCGGGCGGTCGGTCGACGGCAGGAGTGGCCCGGTGGTGCTCGTCAGGATTCCGGCAAGGACCGGTGACCCCCGCGGAATCGTCGTACGCTGCGGATGTGCGCGCATCGGAGATCGCCGAGGACTTCCCGGTTGTCGCGTCGGATTCGGACGCTCTCGAGGCGGCCCGACTGCTGGCCGCGAACCGGTTGCCCGGCCTGGTCGTCACCGACCCGCGGGGCCGCCCGGCCGCGATCCTGCCCGCGTCGCAGGTGGTGCGGTTGCTGGTGCCGCGCTACGTCCAGGACGACCCGTCGCTGGCC
Organism: Amycolatopsis deserti; assembly: GCF_014653945.1. Classification (GTDB taxonomy): domain Bacteria; phylum Actinomycetota; class Actinomycetes; order Mycobacteriales; family Pseudonocardiaceae; genus Amycolatopsis_E; species Amycolatopsis_E deserti. The sequence continues at coordinate 389,281 of NZ_BNAU01000004.1, forward strand.
GGGGTGCTGTCCGAGTCGATGGCCGACCGCGTGGCGGAGAAGCTGCAGGGCAAGACGGTCCGCGCCCTGCTGCCGGACGACCGCCCGGAGCTGCCCGTGGTCCAGGCCGACGACACGATCGTCGAGGTCGCCGCGGCGATGGCGCGGCTGCGCTGCCCCCTGGTCGCGGTGGTGGACGGCGACGGCCTCACCGGCGTGATCACCGCGTCCCGGCTGCTGGAGCTGGCTCTGCGCTAGGCGGCGCCTGGTGACCGCCCTCGCGATCGTCGTGTTCGCGGTGGCCTACCTGCTCATCGCGACGGAACGCGTCCCGAAGACGGCCGCGGCGCTGGGCGGCGCCGGGATCGTGCTGGCGGCCGGCGTGGTCGGGTCGGACGAGGCGTTCTACTCGCACGACACCGGCGTCGACTGGGACGTCATCTTCCTGCTGCTCGGGATGATGATCATCGTCGGGATCCTGCGCCGCACCGGCGTCTTCGAGTTCACCGCGATCTGGGCGGTCAAGCGCGCGAAGGGCTCGCCGCTGCGGGTGATGGTCCTGCTGGTGCTGCTCACGGCGACGGCGTCGGCGTTCCTGGACAACGTCACCACCGTCCTGCTGATCGCGCCGGTGACGCTGCTGGTGTGCGACCGGCTCGGGATCAACCCGGTGCCGTTCCTGATCGCGGAGGTGTTCGCGTCGAACATCGGCGGCGCGGCGACGCTGATCGGGGATCCGCCGAACATCATCATCGGCAGCCGCGGCGGCCTCACGTTCAACGACTTCCTGGTCCACCTGACACCGATCGTGGTGGTCGAGGTCGCCGTGTTCGCGCTGGTGCTGCGCTGGCTGTTCCGCGGCTCGTTCGATGCCGATCCCAAGCGCATCGCCGAGGTGATGACCCTCGACGAGCGCGAAGCCATCCGCGACAAGCGGCTGCTGGTCAAGTGCGGCGTCGTGCTGGCGCTGGTGTTCGCCGGTTTCATCGGGCACTCGGTGTTCCACCTGGACCCGTCGGTCGTGGCGCTGCTCGGCGCCGGGATCCTCGTGCTGGTCTCGGGGAGCCGTCCGAAGGACTACCTGGCCGCGGTCGAGTGGGAGACGCTGCTGTTCTTCGCGGGCCTGTTCATCATGATCGGAGCGCTAGTGCACACCGGCGTGATCGGTCACCTGGCGCGACTCGCGGCGGACGCGACCGGCGGACACGCCCTGCTGGCCGTGATGCTGATCCTGGTGGTCTCCGCGGTGCTCTCCGGGGTGATCGACAACATCCCCTACGTGGCGACGATGAGCCCGCTGGTCGCCGGGCTGGTGGCGGACCTGCCGGACCCCGGGCAGGGCCAGGCGCTGTGGTGGGCGCTGGCGCTGGGCGCGGACTTCGGAGGCAACCTGACAGCGGTCGGCGCGAGCGCGAACGTGGTGATGCTGGGAATCGCCGCGCGCGAGGGAACACCGATCACGTTCTGGGAGTTCACCCGCAAGGGCGCGGTGGTCACGCTGATCACCGTCGCGCTCGCGGCGCCGTACCTGTGGCTGCGGTACTTCGTGCTGGCGTGAGGGCGCAGAAATACGGACGCTCATGTGCGAAATCACGTCGACCAGACGAGGAAGACGGCATTTTTATTGGTTAATATCTTTTTGCCCGCCTCCACAATAACCCGGACTTTTTTCGCGGGTGAACTCGCGAGCGCGGCATGGTGCCCACAAGTCCACCCGCACACCTCCGGTCAGAACTCGGGGATGCGATCAAGGATTGTGCCCGGGCGGAGCCTGCCCGGCCGGGTTCTGGTTCTCGGTGTTCTGGGTGAGTCCACCGCCCTGGCAGCTCGGTTGCTGCCCGCCCGGCTGGTTGCCACCCTGGTTGGTGCAGGACACATCGACCGGCTGGATCTTGGCGAACGCCGGCGCCGCGGGCAGCAGCACCATCGCCAGCGCGGCCACCGCCGCCGAAACAGCCGCGGCGATCCTCTTCTTGGTCATTTCAGGACAGCCTTCCTGAATAGAGCGTGATTGTTTTCAGCTCCGCACGGTCCGGAACGTCCAGAGAAGTTCTGACCCCTGAGTTCATGGTCAGTTAATTTGCCCGAGCCGCTGTATCGTCACTCCGCCGCTGGCGGTGTGTCAATTGGGCGCCCGGGAAAATCTCCCCGCATTCTCCGACGCTCATTCTGAGTGGACGAGCCGCTACCGGCGGAGAACGGCGGACCCGGACGAACAAGCCGGCCAGGGTGTTTTCCACCACAGGGACACACCCTGGCCGGACGGGGAGCCGACTAGGGGGCTCGAACCCCTGACCTGCTGTTTACAAGACAGCTGCTCTACCAGCTGAGCTAAGTCGGCCTGATCGGGGTCATCCTAGCAACCGCTGCCGGGCCCCCCGGTTTCGTGGATGATCGGCGGAGTGGCGCACGCCACGGTTGCCCCTTTGCAACGACCGGCTTGATCCAGGCGATGGGCCTGCCGGGAGGCCAAATCAAGGAGGTGACGGCCGTATGAACAGCACCCAGCGCGTCCGGGGCCCGGTGACCCGCAGGCGCGGCTGGCACATCCTCGAAGCGCCGGAGGATCCCGGCGTCGAAAAGGCGAACCGGCGTCGCCGGGCGACCGAGCCGCGTCGCCGGGCCTGGCACATCCTGGAAGCGCCCACCGGCGAGCAGCCGGCGCCGGACGCGACCACCGAACTCGGTCCCGCCCTGCCGGACGAGGCGACGGTCAACTTCGTCCTCGACCTGGTCCTGCGCGTCGGCGAGGTGCAGATGGCCAGCGGCGCCGGCGCGTCCGACGTGACCGCGACCATCCTGTCCCTGACCGCGGCCTTCGGTCTCCCGCACTGCGAGGTGGACGTCATCTTCACCTCCATCACCGTCACCTGCCACCGCGGCACCGACGCGAACCCCATCACCGCCCTGCGCGTGGTCCGCTCGCGCAGCCTGGACTACACCCGCCTGTCCCAGACCGAGATGCTGGTCCAGCAGATCCTGCGCGGCCACCTCAGCGCGGAAGAGGCCTACACCGAGCTGCACAAGATCACCACCGCCCCGCACCCGTACCCGCGCTGGTTCGCCACCCTGGCCTGGGGCGGCATGGCCTTCTTCATCACCCTGCTGCTCAGCGGCACCCTCGACGTCGCGGTCGGCGCGCTGATCATCTCCGCCCTCATCGACCGGCTCGGGCGCCTGCTCAACCGCGTCGCGCTGCCGTTCTTCTTCCAGCAGGCCGTCGGCGGGCTGGTCGCCACCGGGCTGGCCACCGTCGCCGTGAACACCGACCTCGTGCCGGCGCGGTTCTCCACACTGGTCGCCGCCGCGGCGATCACCGTGTTGCTGTCCGGTCTGTCCACGGTCTCCGCGGTGCAGGACGCCATCACCGGCTACAACGTCACCGCCGCCGGCCGCACGATGGAAACCGTCCTGATGTCCGCCGGCCTGATCACCGGCGTCGCGCTCGCGCTGAACATCGCCAAGGCACTCGGGTTCACCCCGGCCGAACCGGTGCTGCCCGCCCAGACCGCGGACAGCCTGCTGGTCATCGTGCCCGCGGGCGCGGCCGCGGCGGCCTGCTTCGCGGTCGCCAGTTACTCGACGCTGCGCTCGATGCTCGTGGCCGCCGCGGCGGGCGCGATCGGCGCGGGCGTCTACGGCGCGCTGGTGATCGTGGGCCGGTTCGACGTCATCACCTCCTCGGCCGTCGCGGCCGTCGTGATCGGCTTCTCCGGCGGCGTGCTGGCCCGACGGCTGAAGGTGACGCCGCTGGTCGTGGCGGTGTCGGGAATCACCCCCCTGCTGCCGGGTCTGTCCACGTACCGTGGCCTCTATGAACTGGCCACCCAGAGCAACGGCAACCTCTCCACGCTGATCAAGGCCGCGGCGATCGGGCTTGCGCTGGCCGCCGGCGTGGTACTCGGCGAGTACCTCGCGCAGCCGGTCCGCACCGGTCTCGGCCGCCTCGAACGGAAGCTCGCGGGCCCCCGGATGGCGGGTCCGCTGCGGACGACCGAGCGCCGACTGGAGTAGCCGTCCATGAGCCACCGCGCGGTGGATCTTGGTTCGCCGCCGCGGGATAGTGTTCGAGCGGACGACAAGGGAGCATGGCCACGTGAGCGAACCAGGGATCGGCACGGCTTCGGCGGACTTCGTCGTGGTCGCCAACCGGCTGCCCGTCGACCTGGAACGGACGGCCGACGGCAACCAGCGCTGGACGGCGAGTCCGGGTGGCTTGGTGTCGGCGCTGGAGCCGTTCCTGCGTTCGCGCAAGGGTGCCTGGGTCGGCTGGCCGGGTGTGCCCGGGGTGGACGTCGACCCGTTCAGCGACGAGGGCATGGTCCTCTACCCCGTTTCGCTGTCCACCGAAGAGGTCCGCGACTACTACGAGGGCTTCTCCAACGCCACGCTGTGGCCGCTCTACCACGACGTGGTCGCGCCGCCGGTGTTCGACCGCGGCTGGTGGGAGAGCTACGTCCAGGTCAACCGCCGCTTCGCCGAGGCCAGCGCGCAGGTCTCCGCCGAGGGCGCCACGGTGTGGGTGCAGGACTACCAGCTGCAGCTGGTCCCGAGCATGCTCCGCGAACTGCGCCCCGACCTGCGCATCGGCTTCTTCCTGCACATCCCGTTCCCGCCGGTCGAGCTGTTCATGCAGCTCCCGTGGCGCGCGGAGATCGTGCGCGGCCTGATCGGCGCCGACCTGGTCGGCTTCCACCGGCCGGGTGGCGCGCAGAACTTCCTGTGGCTGGCCCGCACGCTGCTCGGGCTGGAACCGAGCCGCGGCGCGGTCGGCGTGCGGTCCCGGCCGGGCATGATGCAGGTCGGCAACCGCACGGTCCGGGTCGGGGCGTTCCCGATCTCGATCGACGCCGCCGGCCTGGACACGCTCGCCCGCACCAAGGAGGTCGCGGAGCGGGCCGCCCAGATCCGCCGCGACCTGGGCAACCCGAAGACCGTCCTGCTGGGGGTCGACCGCCTGGACTACACCAAGGGCATCGACCTGCGCCTGCAGGCGCTGCACGAACTGCTCCAGGAGGGCCGCGTCCAGCCGGAGGACGTCACCTTCGTCCAGCTGGCGACCCCGAGCCGGGAACGCGTCGAGCACTACCAGCGGATGCGCACCGAGATCGAGCAGATGGTGGGCCGAATCAACGGCGAGTTCGCCCGCGTCGGTCACCCGGTGGTGCACTACCTGCACCAGTCGGTGGACCGCAAGGAACTGGCCGCGTTCTACAGCGCGGCCGACGTCATGGTCGTCACCCCACTACGCGATGGGATGAATCTGGTCTGCAAGGAGTACGTCGCGTGCCGTCACGACCTCGGCGGCTCGCTCGTGCTCTCCGAGTTCGCCGGTGCCGCCGCCGAGCTGACCAGCGCTTTTCTCGTCAACCCGCACGATCTTGACGGGGTGAAGAACGCGCTGGAGGCGGCCATTACGCTCGACCCTGCCGAGGGCAGACGCCGGATGCGCGCGTTGCGGCGTCAGGTCCTCACCCACGACGTCGACAGGTGGGCACGGTCGTTCCTCGAGGCACTCGGGTCCGAACCGGCCGCCTGAGTGGCCCACCTGCAGCGATACGCTTCTGAGCTCCTTAAGGAGGAGTGGTGACCGCCGAGTCCCTGCCCGCTGAGCTGCGCCGTGCGATCGTGCAGATCGCTCGCACGCCGCGTTTGCTGGTCGCTTGCGACTACGACGGGACCTTGGCTCCGATCGTGACCAACCCGGACGAGGCGCGCCCGCTGCCCGAGTCGGTGGGCGCCCTGCGCTCGCTGGCCGGGCTGCACGAGACGACCACCGCGGTCATCTCCGGCCGCGCGCTGCGCGACCTCGCCATCCTGTCGCGACTGCCGCACGAGGTGCACCTGGTCGGCAGCCACGGTTCCGAATTCGACATCGGCTTCGTGCACGAGCTCGACGCGCAGGCCCGTGACCTGCACCGGCGGGTCGAGGCGGAGCTGGAGCGCATCGCCGGTGACGTGCCGGGCGTGTCGCTGGAGGTCAAGCCGGCCAGCATCGCCGTGCACGTCCGCCGCGCCGACCGCGACGCCGCCCGCCGCGTCCTCGACGAGGTCCACAATGGACCGTGCACGTGGGAGGGTGTGACGACCACCGACGGCAAGGAGGTCGTCGAGCTGGCCGTCGTGCAGACCGACAAGGGCCGCGCCCTGGACACCCTGCGTCACCAGGTCGGCGCCACCGCGGCGATCTTCCTCGGTGACGACGTGACCGACGAGAAGGCGTTCGCCCGGCTGTCCGGCCCGGACGTGGGCGTCAAGGTCGGCGACGGCGAGACGCTGGCGGCCTACCGGGTGGCCAGCACCGACGACGTCGCCACGGTCCTCGCGTTCATGCTGGAGGAGCGCCGCAACTGGCTCTACGGCGAGCAGGCGCCGCCGATCGAGCGGCTGTCGATGCTGTCCAACGAGCGCGCGGTCGCCCTGGTCACCCCGGACGCCCGGCTGACCTGGATGTGCCACCCCGGCCCCGACGCGCCCGCGGTGTTCGCCGACCTGCTCGGCGGCGCCAGCGCCGGCCACTTCTCGATCAAGCCGCACCACAACGGCCTGCCGCTGGGCCAGCGGTACCTGCCGAACACGATGACGGTCGAGACCCGCTGGTCGCGGCTGCTGGTGACGGACTACCTGGAGCCGGAGGGCCCGCCGCACCGCACCGACCTGGTGCGCGTGATCTCCGGGACGGCCGCCGCGTCCGTGGTGTTCGCGCCGCGGCCGGAGTTCGGCGGCGTGCCGGTGCGGCTGGTGCCGGACCCCGAGGGCCTGCGCGTGCTGGGCACGTCCGAGCCGATCGTGCTGCGCTCGCCGGGCGTGGCGTGGGAGATCACCTCCGACGGCCTGCACGACACCGCCACCGCACTGGTCCAGCCCACCCAGGACGAGCCGGTCGTGCTCGAACTGCGTTGCGGCACCACGGATCTGAGCGCGCACGAGTTGTCCGAAGCGGACCGTCGGGCCCGGGCGGGCGCCTACTGGAGCGACTGGGCGACCACGCTGAAGCTGCCGAACGTGGAGCCCGAGCTGGTCGCGCGCTCGGCGCTGACGCTGCGCGGGCTGTGCAACGCCGACACCGGCGCGGTGCTGGCGGCGGCCACGACGTCGCTGCCGGAGGAGATCGGCGGCGTGCGGAACTGGGACTACCGGTACTGCTGGATCCGCGACGCGGCGTTCACCGTGCGCGAGCTGGTCGGGCTGGGCTCGCTGGCCGAGGCCGAGGGCTACCTGCGGTGGCTGCACGGCGTGCTGGCGACGCTGGCCGGGCCGGAGCGGCTGCACCCGCTGTACACGATCAACGGCACCCAGCTCGGCGCCGAGGCCGTGATCGACTCGCTGCCGGGCTACGCGGGTTCGCGTCCGGTGCGCGTCGGCAACCTGGCGAACCACCAGGTGCAGCTGGACGTGTTCGGCCCGGTCGTCGAGCTGGTGGCCGAGCTGGCGCAGGTGCGCGGCGAGCTGCGGGACGAGGACTGGCAGCTGGTGCGCGCGATGGCCGAGGCCGTCACGCGGCGGTGGTCGGAGCCGGACCACGGCATCTGGGAGGAGCGGCACGTGCCGCGGCACCGGGTGTACTCGCGGGTCATGTGCTGGGTGACCGTCGACCGGGCCATCAAGCTCGGCGAGGTCTACGGGCGCGAGATCCCGGCCGGGTGGCACGACCTGCGCGAGGAGATCGCGACCGACGTGCTGACGCACGGCTGGAACGACGAGGTGCAGGCGTTCACCACGGCCTACGACGGGACGGACCTGGACGCGGCTTCGCTGTTCGTCGGGTTGGCCGGGCTGATCGACCCGTCGGACGAGCGGTTCCAGCACACGGTGACCGCGATCGAGGCCGAGCTGCGCAGCGGTTCCACGGTGTACCGCTACCGCCGCGACGACGGCCTGCCCGGCGGCGAGGGCGGGTTCCACCTGTGCGCCGCGTGGCTGATCGAGGCGTACCTGCTGACCGGCCGCCGCACCGAGGCGGAGGAGCTGTTCGAGCAGCTGGTGGACGCGGCCGGCCCGACGGGCCTGCTGCCCGAGCAGTACGACCCGGTGGCGGAGCGCTCGCTGGGCAACCACCCGCAGGCGTACTCGCACCTGGGCCTGATCCGCTGCGCGAAGCTGCTATCGGGCGCGTAGGCACGGTTTTGCTGAAGGCCCCCTCCGCCTGCCGGAGGGGGCCTTCTTCGTCGTTCAGGCGTGGTTGGCCGCGTGCAGGGCCGCCGCCACCGAGTCCACCTCCAGGACCCGGATGCCGTCCGGCAGCTTTCCCGGGTCGGGCGGCACCAGGGCGTGCGTGAACCCCAGCCGCGCGGCCTCGGCCAGCCGTCGGCCGGCGCCGGAGACCCGCCGGATCTCCCCCGCCAGCCCGACCTCGCCGACGACCACCAGCCGCGGCGACAGCGCCACGTCCCGCACCGACGACCACAACGCCAGGATCACCGCGAGGTCCACCGCCGGCTCGGTCACCTTCATCCCGCCGACCGTCGCCGAGTAGACGTCCCGGTCGCCCAGCCTGATCCCACCGCGCTTCTCCAGCACGGCGAGGATCATCGCCACCCGCGCCGAGTCCAGCCCGCTCACGGCCCGCCTGGGCTGCGGCGCCCCGGCACTGGACACCAGCGCCTGCACCTCGCACAGCAGCGGCCGCTTGCCCTCGACCGTGACGGTCACCGCGGTGCCCGGCACCGCGTCCTCCCGCCGGTTCAGGAACAGCCCGGACGGGTCCGGCACGCCGACGATGCCGTCCTCACGCAGCTCGAAGCACCCGATCTCGTCCGCGGGCCCGAACCGGTTCTTCACCCCGCGCACCATGCGCAGCGTCGAATGCCGGTCGCCCTCGAAGTGCAGCACCACGTCGACCAGGTGCTCCAGCACGCGCGGCCCGGCCACCGAGCCGTCCTTCGTGACGTGTCCCACGAGCACGACCGGCAGCCCGCGCTCCTTCGCCAGCGCCACCAGCCCGGCGGTGACCGCCCGGACCTGCGTCACGCCGCCCGGCGCGCCCTCCACCTGCGGTGAGGCCATCGTCTGCACCGAGTCGACGATCAGCACACCCGGCTTGACGGCGTCGACGTGCCCGAGGATGGCCGAGAGATCGCTTTCCGCGGCCAGGAACATGCGCTCATGCAGGTTCTTCGTCCGCTCGGCACGCAGCCGGACCTGCCCCGCGGACTCCTCACCGGTGACGTACAGCGCGGGGCCGGACCCGCCGCGGGCCCACTGGTAGGCCACCTCGAGCAGCAGGGTCGACTTGCCGACCCCCGGTTCGCCGGCCAGCAGCACGACCGCACCCGGCACGAGACCACCGCCGAGGACGCGATCAAGCTCACCCACACCCGTGGTGCGGGCGCGTGCGGCCTCGATGTCGACCTGGCCGATCGGCCGGGCCGGGGCGCTGGGCGCACCGGCGGCCACCCGGGCGATCGCCGGGCGCGCGTCCCCGCGCTCCTCGATCGTGCCCCAGGCCTGGCATTCCGGGCAGCGGCCGACCCACTTGGCGGCCTCGTACCCGCACTCACCGCAGCGGTAGCTGGTGCCCTTCTTGACCATGGTCGGTCACGTTAGCGGGCACCACCGACAGTTCTAGTGCCCCTCGCCGCCGGCGGACTCCGACGGCTGGCAGGACAGCTCGACCGTCGGCGCCTGGATCGGCAGCTGCGCGGTCACCGGGCCGGCGTCGCGGAAGGTGAAGGTCACCGGGACGGTCTGGCCGGGCCACACGACCTGCTTGATGCCCTGCAGCACGATCTCGGCGTGGCCGATGCGGGTCGGCTGGCCGGTGGGGCCCGCCGACGGCGAGGCGGAGGCCGGCGACGTGGGCGAACCCGAGGCCGGGGTGGAGGTCGGCGCGGCGGAGCTGGACTCCGGCTGCTGCACGGACTCGCCCTCGGTGGCCGGGCCGACCAGCAGCTTGCTGCCCGCCACGACGGCCTTCTGGCCCTCGATGGTGGCGCTCGCGGCGTTCGCGCTGCTCACGCTGACCAGCTCGTCGTCGGCGGTGCCGTCGTTGGCGATCACCAGCGTCAGCGGGGCGCTCGCCCCGCTCTCGTACGCCTGCTGGCAGTCGTTGCGGTTGACCAGCCCGGCGTCGCGCAGGACGAGCTTGCCGGCCTGGGCCATGGCGCCGTTGACCGCGGGCAGCATGGTGTTGGTCTGGGTGATCTGCCCGGCCCCGCACCCGGCGAGAGCCAGGGCGGCACCCACGGCGACCACGCTCGCGCCGACCACACGACGTTTCTGCAGCCTCACGGTCTCAGTCCCTCCTAAAGCCATTGGCAGCCTGATCCTAGCTATGGCCGGAAACCTCTCCACCGAGGGTGCGCCGAGGGGCCCGTAAACCGTCCACAGTGGATCTATCCGGCAATGTCGACAGGGTTCCCCACCACCTGCATGAGCATGCACTTTATCGGTTTGTCAACCCCCCGGATGGCCCCTGACCTGCGACGACGATCTCGGCCCGCTAGGTGGGCCCCCTCGCCGCGTGCTAAGATGGACGCAGCGAAAGGGGCAGAGGACACATGGTTTTCAAGGTCGGAGAGACCGTCGTCTACCCGCACCACGGTGCCGCACTCATCGAAGCGATCGAGACCCGCGTGATCAAGGGCGAGGAGAAGCAGTACCTCGTCCTCAAAGTCGCGCAAGGGGACCTCACGGTTCGCGTGCCCGCTGACAACGCCGAGATCGTCGGTGTGCGGGACGTCGTGGGCCAGGATGGTCTGAACCGGGTCTTCGACGTGCTGCGAGCGCCGCACACCGAGGAGCCCACGAACTGGTCTCGTCGGTACAAGGCCAACCTGGAGAAGCTCGCCTCGGGCGATGTGAACAAGGTGGCCGAAGTGGTGCGCGACCTCTGGCGGCGCGAGAAGGACCGCGGCCTGTCCGCCGGCGAGAAGCGGATGCTGGCGAAGGCCCGGCAGATACTGGTCAGCGAGCTCGCCCTGGCGGAGGGCACCGACGAGGGCAAGGCGGAGACCCTGCTCGACGAGGTCCTGGAAACAGCGGCCGTCTAGAAAAGCAAGGCTGACCTCGCGAGATGAGCAGGCAGGCGTGCTCATCCGTTACGTGTGCCTCATGAGACACAGCTCGTCCCGCGAAGTGAGACCCCGGCGATGAAGGTCGCGACAGTCCTCATCGCCGACCCCGAGGGGCCGGACCCGTGCGCCCTTGTGCGCGGTGCGCCGTTGCTGCGGCACGCCGTGCGCGGCGTGCTGGACTCCGGTTGTGCGGATCGCCTGGTGGTGGCGGTTCCCAAACCCGCGCTCGGGGAATGTGAAGTGATCATACGGGCCGTACCCGGCGCCGGTTCCCGGTGCCGGGTACTGGCCTGTGGTCCTGATCGCGCCGAAACCGTCCGGGCGGCCCTCGAGGCCGCCGGGCCTTCCGACGTCGTTCTCGTGCACGACGTCGCGCGTCCGTTCGTGCCGCCCGCCACCGTGCGCGCGGTGGCTGAGGCCGTGTTCGCCGGGGCAGAGGCGATCATCCCGGTCCTACCCGTGACCGACACCGTCAAACACGTCTCCGGCGACATCATCGCCGGCACCTCCGACCGCGACCAGCTGCGCGTCGTGCAGACCCCCGTCGGCTACCGGCCCGACGTGCTGGACAAGGTGTGCGCGCGCGGCGCGGACCCGCTGTCGGACCTGCCCGGTAGCGTGCGGACCGTGGCCGGGCATCCCACCGCGCTCCGGCTCACCACGGCCTTCGACGTGGCCGTCGCGGAAGCACTACTCGAGGAGCAGGGTTGAGGGTCGGGACCGGGGTCGACGTCCATCCCATCGAAGCGGGCCGCGAATGCTGGATCGCCGGGCTGCGCTGGGACGGCGTCGACGGCTGCGCCGGTCACTCCGACGGCGACGTGGCCGCCCACGCGCTGTGCGACGCGATGCTGTCCGCGGCCGGGCTCGGCGACCTCGGTGCGGTGTTCGGCACCAGCGATCCGCGCTGGGCCGGCGCGCACGGCGCCGAGTTCGTGGCCGAGGCGCGACGGCTGGTCGAGGCCGAGGGCTGGCGGCTGGGCAACGCATCGGTGCAGGTCATCGGCAACGCGCCGCGCATCCGCACCCGCCGCGAGGAGGCCCAGGAGGTGCTGAGCAAGGCCGCCGGCGGCGCGGTCAGCGTCAGCGGCACCACCACCGACGGACTCGGTCTGACCGGCCGCGGCGAGGGCATCGCTGCGGTGGCCACCGCGCTGCTGCTGCCGGCCGAATAAGTCACACGAATCCCAAGGTCATCCCCGGTAGCCTGTGATCTGTGACGATTCAGGCGGTGATGTTCGACTTCTCCGGCACCCTCTTCCGGCTCGAGCAGAATTCCAGCTGGCTCTCCGACCTCACCACCCCCGACGGCGCCCCGCTCGACGTCGAGGCCCAGACCGAGCTGATGCGCCGCATGACCGCCCCCACCGGGCAGGTCGTCGAGCTGTCGGCGGAGTACCAGCACGCGTGGGACAACCGCGATCTCGACCCGGTCCTGCACCGGAAGGTCTACCTCGAGGTGCTGCGCAAGTCCGGCGTGGCGAACGCCGAGCAAGCGGAGGCGCTGTACCGCCGTCTGAACGATCCCGCGGAGTGGACGCCGTACCCGGACACCGAGGCCGCGCTGAAGGACACCGCGGCCAAGGGCGTCAAGGTCGGTGTGCTGAGCAACATCGCCTTCGACATCCGGCCGGCGTTCGCCATGCGCGGCTACGACGACTTCGTCGACGAGTTCCTCCTCTCCTTCGAGCACGGCTTCATCAAGCCGCAACCCGAGATCTTCCGGCTGCTGGTGGACCGGCTGGGCGTCGCGCCGGAGAACACGCTGATGGTCGGCGACAGCGAGGAGGCCGACGGCGGCGCGAAGGCGATCGGCTGCAAGTTCGCCCTCGTCGACCCGCTGCCGACCACCGAACGCCCGGACGGCCTGCTCACGGCCCTGCGCACGCACGGGGTGCTCTGAGCCACGTCAAGGTGACCCGTACCATTTCAGGGTGGCCCTACACCTATACGACACCGCGACCAGGAGCGTGCGGGAGTTCCACCCCGCCCGTAGCGGAACGGCGTCCATGTACGTGTGTGGGGCGACCGTGCAGGGCATCCCACACATCGGGCACGTCCGCGGCGCACTGAACTACGACGTTCTGCGCCGCTGGCTGATCCACAGTGGACTGGACGTGCTGTTCGTGCGCAACGTCACGGACATCGACGACAAGATCCTCACCAAGGCCGCCGACGCCGGACGGCCGTGGTGGGAGTGGGCGGCGACGCACGAACGGGCGTTCGAAGAGGCCTACACGGTCCTGGGCTGCCTGCCGCCGTCGATCGCGCCCCGCGCCACCGGGCACGTCACGCAGATGGTGGAGCTGATGCAGCGCCTCATCGACGCCGGGCACGCCTACGCGGCCGGCGGGGACGTGTACTTCGCCGTGTCCACGTTCCCCGAGTACGGCGCGCTGTCCCGGCAGAAGCTGGACGAGGTGCAGCAAGGCGAGACGCTGGCCGAGGGCAAGCGCGACCCGCGGGACTTCACGCTGTGGAAGAGCGCCAAGCCCGGCGAGCCGTCGTGGCCCACGCCGTGGGGCGACGGGCGGCCGGGCTGGCACCTGGAGTGCTCGGCGATGGCGACCACCTACCTCGGGTCCGAGTTCGACATCCACGGCGGCGGCGTCGACCTGGTGTTCCCGCACCACGAGAACGAGCGCGCCCAGTCGCAGGCGGCCGGTGACCCGTTCGCGCGGTTCTGGCTGCACAACGCGTGGGTGACGCTGTCCGGCGAGAAGATGTCGAAGTCGCTGGGCAACGTGGTCTCGATCGAGGCGATGCTGCGCAACTACCGGGCCGCCGAGCTGCGGTACTACCTGGTGCAGCCGCACTACCGGTCGACCATCGAGTACTCCGACGGCGCGTTGTCCGAGGCCGCGCAGGGCTACCGGCGGATCGAAGGGTTCCTGCGCCGCGCGGCGCAGCGGACGGGCACGGTCGAGCCGGGTGAGCTGGCGGCCGAGTTCGTCACCGCGATGGACGACGACCTGTCCACGCCGGCGGCGGTCGCGGCCGTGCACAACCTGGTCCGCGAGGGTAACGCGGCACTGGACTCCGGCGATGACGCCAAGGCGCGCGCGGCCGCCGGCTCGGTGCGCGCGATGATGGGTGTGCTCGGGCTGGACCCGCTCGCACCGGAATGGGCGGAGAGCTCGGCGGCGGAGACGCCGGCGAGGGCCGCACTGGCCGAGTTGGTCGAGGCGATGCTCGTGGAGCGCCAGGAGGCGCGCGCCACGCGTGACTTCGCCCGGGCCGACGCCGTGCGCGACCGCCTGCTCCAGGCGGGGATCACGGTCGAAGATACTCCCGATGGTCCGGTGTGGACCGTGAAAGAAGCTTAAATGGCAGGCAATTCCAAGCGCCGGGGTGCGGTTCGCAAGTCCGGCACCAAGAAGGGCGCGGTCGTCGGCTCCGGCGGCCAGCGTCGTCGTGGGCTCGAGGGCAAGGGCCCGACGCCGCGGGCGGAGATGCGTCCGGGGCACCCGGCGCAGAAGCGGGCGGCGGCCGCCGCGGCGCGGGCGGAGAAGAGCCGCGACCGCCGCGAGGGGCCGGAGATCATCGCCGGCCGCAACCCGGTGGTCGAGGCCCTGCGGGCGGGCGTGCCGGGCACGACGCTGTTCGTGGCGCTGAACATCGACGCCGACGACCGGGTGACCGAGGCGGTGCGGCTGGCGGCGGACAAGGGCATCTCGATCCTGGAGATCCCGCGCGAGGAGCTGGACCGCAAGACCAACCGCGCGGTGCACCAGGGGCTCGGGCTGCAGGTGCCGCCGTTCGAGTACAGCCACCCGGACGACCTGCTGGCGATCGCGAAGAACTCGGGGGAGCCGCCGCTGCTGGTGGCGCTGGACGGCGTGACCGACCCGCGGAACCTGGGCGCGGTGGTGCGGTCGGCGGCGGCGTTCGGGGCGCACGGGGTGCTGCTGCCGCAGCGCCGCAGCGCGGGCATCACGGCCGTCGCGTGGCGGACGAGTGCCGGCACCGCGGCGAAGATGCCGATCGCGATCGCGACCAACCTGACGCGGCAGCTGAAGCTGTGGGCGGAGGAGGGCCTGATGATCGCGGGCCTGGACGCCGACGGCTCGGTGGGCATCGATGATCTGTCCCTGGCGACGGACCCGCTGGTGGTCGTGGTGGGCTCCGAGGGCCGCGGACTGTCCCGCCTGGTGCGAGAAACCTGCGACGAGACGGTGTCCATCCCGATGGCCGCCGGGGTGGAGTCGCTGAACGCCTCCGTGGCGGCGGCCGTGCTGCTGGCCGAGGTCGCCCGGCGCCGCAGGGTCACCGGCCGCGTCTGACCCTGGCCAGCCCGCCGACGCCACGGCGCCGGTCCGGCGCTCCGAGGCCCGCCGGACCGTCCCGCCTGGTGCGAGAAACCTGCGACGAGACGGTGTCCATCCCCATGGCCGCCGGGGTGGAGTCGCTGAACGCCTCCGTCGCGGCTGCCGTGCTGCTGGCCGAGGTCGCCAGGCGCCGCCGAGTCACCGGCCGCGTCTGATCGTGCCTGCTTGAGCGGCACCGGTCCGGCAGCTCCGAGGCCCGCCGGACCGTCCCGCCTGGTGCGAGAAACCTGCGATGTCCATCGCGATGGCCGCCAGGGTCGAATCGCTGAACCCCTCCGTCGCGGCCGCCGTCCTCCTGGCCGAGGTGGCGAGGCGCCGCCGGGTCACCGGCCGCGTCTGACCCTCGGCCAGCCCGCCGACGCCACGGCGCCGGTCCGGCGCTCCGAGGGCCGCGGGCTGTCCCGCCTGCTGCGGGAAACCTGCGACGAAACAGTGTCCACCCGATGGCCGCCGGGGTCGAGTCGCTGAACGCCTCCGTCGCGGCCGCCGTGCTGCTGGCCGAGGTCGCCAGGCGCCGCCGACTCACCGGCCGCGTCTGATCGTGCCTGCTTGAGCGGTGCCGGGTCCGGACGGGCTCCGGCGCCCTCGTTTTGTGGTGCCTGGTGCGTGGGCGCGCCTCGCGAAGCGGTGAGTTTCACTCCTTCGGGCCAACCTCGTCGGCTAAGGTCAGTGCGCTGATCCGGTTGCACAGGGGGACCCCAGGTCGATGTCGTTCGCTTCACCGTTGTTCCTCTGGTACTTCCTGCCGGCGACGCTGCTCGCCGTGCTGGTGCTGCCGAGGCGCTGGCGGAACGGCATCATCGCGGTCGCCAGCCTGGTCTTCTACGCCAGCGGCGCCGGCGCGTTCACCCTGCTGCTACTGGCCTGCATGGTGGTCAACTTCGCGGCGGGCACCGCGCTCGAACCGAACCGGTGGGAACCCCGCTCGAGCCGCAAACGCTCGCTGCTGATCGCGGTCATCTGCTTCGACGTCGGGATCCTGGTGGTCTGGAAGTACGCCGGGTTCGCCACGCAGCAGATCGACTACTTCACCCAGCTCTTCGGCGGCTCGTTCCCGGTGGCGCACCTGGCGTTGCCGATCGGCATCTCGTTCTTCACGTTCCACCACATTTCCTACGTCGTCGACATCTACCGCGGGGAGCGGCGCGCGCTGCGGAACCCGGTGTCGTTCGTGACCTACATCGCGATGTTCCCGCAGCTGGTGGCCGGCCCGATCGTGCGGTACCGGGAGATCGCGGACCAGCTGCCGCAGCAGCGGTCGCACCGCCTGGACGACATCGCCGCCGGCTTCCCGCGGTTCGCGCTGGGGCTGTGCAAGAAGGCGATCATCGCGGACTCGCTGAGCCCGATGGTCGAGGCGTGTTTCGCCACCTCCGGTGAGGACATGACGTTCGCGATCGCGTGGCTCGGCGCGGTCGGGTACACGCTGCAGCTGTACTTCGACTTCTCCGGCTACTCCGACATGGCGATCGGGCTGGGCCGGATGCTCGGGTTCCGGCTGCCGGAGAACTTCGCGCGGCCGTACTCGTCGGTGACGGTGACCGAGTTCTGGCGGCGCTGGCACATGTCGCTGAGCCGCTGGTTCCGCGACTACGTGTACATCCCGCTCGGCGGCAACCGCACCGGCGCGGCGAAGACGTACCGGAACCTGTGCATCGTGTTCGTGCTGACCGGGTTTTGGCACGGTGCGAACTGGACGTTCCTGGTGTGGGGCTGCTACCACGGGCTGCTGCTGATCATCGAGCGCCGGTTCGGCTGGGACCGGACACCGTCGGCGGTGGCGTCGCGGATCGGACGGCGGATCCTGACGCTGGTGCTCGTGGTGTTCGGGTGGGTGTTCTTCAAGTCGGCCGACATCGGGCACGCGTTCACCATGATCGGCCACATGCTGGTCCCCGACTTCGACGGCTTGACCGACGTCGTTGAGGCGGCGCTGACGAACCAGCGGGTGGTCATCCTGATCGCCGCGCTGGCGATCTTCGCGCTGCCGGCCCACCCGGTGACCGGACCGCTGCTGGAGTCGGCCCGAACCCGCGGCGCGGTGGGACTGCGCATCGGCGTGATGACGGCGGGCGCCCTCTACGCGGCGATCCTGGTGGCGAACGGGACGTTCAGCCCGTTCCTGTACTACCAGTTCTAGGGGATGCCGTGCCCGAGCGGATCATGTTCGTCCAATTGAAGACCGGCTTCGACACCGATCGGGGGCCGTCGTGGATTGGGTGGGTTCGGTTTTCCCGGGCGTGGCAGACGGCCTACTTCCGCGGCCGCACGCTGCGTCGCTGGACCGGGCTGCCCAGCGCGAACTTCGCCGACGTCGAGACCGACGAGCTGTACTGGATTTCCGGTCCGAAGCGCGACCGGACGGACACCCGCTACGGGCCCGGGCAGCCCGAGGTGGAAGCGGACGCACGCGAAGCCTACGAGGCCTTCCTCCGGGGCGAGCCGCTGCCGGGCCGGGAGGACGGTTAGCGCTGTCCGCGCGCGGTGCGGAACGTGCGGAAACCTCGGCGGTGGTAGTTCGGCAGCGCGTGCGGATGGTCGAGGTCCGACGTGTGCAGCCACACCCGGCGGACGTCCGGGCCGCACTGCCACGCCTGCTCGATCGCCAGCGTCAGCGCATAGCCGCCGATGCCCTTGCCCACGTACTCCGGCACCAGGCCGAACGTGGTGATCTCGACTTCGCCGTCGCCATGGGACTGGTAGTCCGCCAGGCCGGCGACCTCGCTCAGGTAGCGGATCAGCACACACTGCCGGCCCTCGCGGGCCAGGTACGAAGCCCAGTCGTCGTCGGACCAGCGGGAGCTCGGCCAGTTGTACGGCTTGCCGATCCGCACGGTCGTCGGGCGGACCAGCGGGGAGTCGGCGGGCACGGGCTCGACCGACACCTCCGGCACGGGCGGCGCCGGGCGCAGGTCGGCGGGGCTGGTCATTTCGAGATGGCTGACGATCTCCTCCACCCGGGCCAGCATGCCGCCCGCGCCCCGGCCGCGCGACCTATTTCTGCCCGTACCCCCGCAACTTCTCGACCACGTGGGCGATCTCCTCGGACGGCAACAGCCGCGGGGTGCCCGCCGAACGAGCCAGGAGCCACACGTGACACAGCCACTCCAGCTGCTCGGCCCGGCTGTAGGCGGCCGCCAGACCGTCGCCGTAGGTGATCGTCCCGTGGTTGCCCAGCAGGCAGCCCCGGCGGCCCTCCAGGGCGGCGAGCATCGACTCCGCCAGCTCCTCCGTGCCGTACGTCGCGTAGCGGGCGACTCGCGCGGACGGCCCGATCGCCGCCAGCATGTAGTGCACCGCGGGCACCTCGTCCACCAAAGTGGACACCGCGGTCGCGTGCACCGAGTGCGTGTGCACGATCCCGGTGATCGGCGCGCCGTCCGGATCGGTCGCCTTCGTGTACACCGACAGGTGCATCGGCATCTCGCTGGTGGGCCGCAGCTTGCCCTCCACAATGGACCCGTCGAGCGACACCACCGGGATGTCCTCGGGCGTCAGCACGCCGTAGTCCACCCCGGTGGGCGTCACCGCGATCAGCTCCCCCGAGCGGGCGGAGATGTTGCCCGAGGTGCCCACCACGAGCCCGTCGGCGGTCAACCGCCGCGCGTACTCGCACACCGCTCGCCGTTCGTCGGCCAGGATCACAGTCGCCACAACCCTCGCGCGGCGGTCAGCGACGCCTGGTAGTCCGCGTAACCGCCCTGGTAGAACTCGACGTTTTCGGGCACCGGCGACACGGTCCGCGAGCTGCTCGCCCACAGCTCCGCGTCGTACGGCTGGTTCAGCGCCTCGGCCGCGACCAGGACGGCACCCCGCGCCCCGACGCCCGGATCGCTCGGGATCACGATCGGGCGGCCGAGCACGTCGGCGAAGATCTGCGTCCACTCGGCGGAGCGCACCCCGCCGCCACACGCGTACAACCGGCCAGACAGTCCGGCGGCTTCGAAGCAGTGCCGCGCGGCGTACGCGATCGACTCACACAGCGCGCGCACCACGTCCGCCCGCCCGTGCTCCAGGCTCAGCCCGGCGAACTGCGCCCGCGCGGACGCGTCCACGAACGGCGCCCGCTCGCCGGACGCGGACAGGAACGGCAGTGCCCGCACCCCGGCGGCACCGGGCGGGCTCTGCGCGAGCAGCGACCCGATCTCGGTGACCTCGATGCCCAGCAGGCGGCAGATCCAGTCGATGCTCGCGGTGCCGACCATCGCCGGCATCGCGTGCAGGTACTCGCCGGGCGTGGGCGTGGACAGGAACATCCCGGCCGGCTCGCCCTCGCCGTCGAACTCGGCGTTGTCGGTGAGCACCTGGCAGGCCAGTGTGGTGCCCGCGGTGAGGATCCCATCGCCCGGCGAGCGCACGCCGGCGCCGATCGCGCTGGCGGGCAGGTCGAACGGGCCGGCGGTGACCGGCAGTCCCTCGGGCAGCCCGAGGAGTTCGGCGCCGCGGCGGTTCAGCGAGAACACGGCCTTCGGCGGCGCCGGTTCGGCCAGCAGGTTCCGCCGGTGGGACAGCCCGACGGCGGCGATCGCATCCTCGTCGTAGCGGCGGGTCTTCGGGTCGAGGAACGGCAGCGACGCGTCGGACACGTCGACCGTGATCTCGCCGGTCAGCCGCTGCACGACGGCGTCCACGCAGTACCCGGCCACCACGGCCCGGTCCAGCACCTCGGGTTCGTGGGTGTCCAGATAGGACAGGATGGCGGCGGCGCAGCCGGGGAACATGCCCGAGCCGGTGCGCCGGAACACCTCCCGGGACACACCGTCGGCCTGCCACTTCGCGAGCAGGGCGTTGGCCCGGCCGTCGAGCCACGAGATGGCCGGGCGCACCGCGTTGCCGTCCTCGTCGCGGAGCCACACGCCGTCGCCCTGACCGGTCAACGCGAGCGCGGTGACCGGGGCGTCCAGCTTCGCCGCCACCTCGCGCACGACGGTCGCGACCGTGCCGACGACCTGGTCGAGGTCCTGCTCGACCCGGCCGCCGGACAGGTGGTGCACCTCGGAAGGCGTGCAGGCCTGGTGCAGCGACACCCCGGCCTCGTCGAAGACGACGGCCTTCGTCAGTGAAGTACCGATGTCGACGCCGATGATCATCGCAGCACATCCGGGTTGGCGACGTTGGCCAGCTTCTCCCCACGGGCGTAGCGACCCACCTCGGCGGCCACGATCCACGCGGCCCGCTCGGCGGTCTGGCGGCTGGCACCCGCCAGATGCGGCGTCGCGATGACGTTCGGCGCGTCACGCAAGGCCCAGTCCGCGGGCGGCGGTTCGACGTCGTAGACGTCCAGCGCCAGGGCGCCCAGCCGACCGGACTTCAGCAGCTCGGGCAGCGGCGCGTAGTCCAACAGGCCGCCACGGGCGGAGTTGACCAGCACAGCGCCTTCGGGCAGCAGAGCCAGGCGCTCGGCGTTGATCAGGTGGCGGGTCTCGTCGGTCAGCCGGGCGTGCAGGCTGACCACCGCGCTGCGGCGCAGCAGGTCGTCCAGCTCGACCAGCTCCGCCCCGTCCGCGGCGATCTGCTCCGGCTTGGCGTAGGGGTCGGCGACCAGCACCTTCGAGCCGAACGCGACCAGCACCTTGGCCACCCGCGAGCCGATGGCGCCGTAGCCGACCAGGCCGACGGTGGTGCCCTCCAGCTCGAGGCCGGCGTTCGGGTAGGCGTAGTAGTCGCCGCGCCACGTGCCGCCGAGCAGCTCGGCCGAGGAGGTCGAGATGCGGCGCATGGCGGCGAGGATCATGCCGATCGCGAACTCGGCCGCGGCGGTCGCGTTGCGGCCCGGCGCGTACGTGACGGCGACGCCGGCCGCGGTGGCGGCGGCGAGGTCCACGTTCACCGGCCCGCCCCGGCACACCGACACCAGCTTCAGCTCGGGCGCGGCGGCGAACACCTTCTTGGTGAACGGCGCCATCTGGGTGACCGCGACCTCGGCCCCGGCGAGCGCCTCGATGACCTGCTCCTCGGTGCCGCTCGCCTCGTGCACCCCGCCGACCGGCCCGAACGGCTCGACCGGCCAGGGCAGCGACAGCTCGCTGAACTCGACCTCGGTGGCCAGCTCGGCCCGGACCGCGTCGGCCAGCAGGTTGTTGCCGACGAACTCGTCTCCCGCGCAGAGAACGCGCACTTTTGGCTCCTCCTTGAACCCGCCGGGCCTCAGCTGGCCGCGTGAACCTGTTCGTATTCGGTGATGTGGGCGACCTTGGCCGCGCTGGGCGAGCCCGGGTCGAACGTGTATCCCAGCCACTCGGTGACGATCTTCTTCGCCAGCTCGGGCCCGATGACCCGGGCGCCGAAGGTGATGATCTGGCAGTTGTTCGACTTCACCGACCGCTCGGCCGAGTATGAATCGTGGGCGACCGTGGCGCGCACGCCCGGCACCTTGTTCGCCGAGATCGCCACGCCGATGCCGGTTCCGCAGACCAGGACGCCCCGGTCGGCCTCACCGTTCGCGATCTTCTCCGCGGCGGCCAGTCCGAAGATCGGGTAGGCGCGGTCGTCGTCCGGGCTGTCCACGCCGAGATCGATCACCTCGGTGACCCGCTCGTCCGTCTTCAGCAGGTCCCGCACCTCGTTCTTCAGCAGCACGCCGGCGTTGTCCGCGGCCACCACGACCCGCATCAGTTCCCCTCCTTGCTCAGAGCTTCCCCCATCGCCGTGACGATCAGGGCGAACGAGGTCGCGCCGGGGTCGGCGTGCCCCTTGCTGCGCTGCGCCAGCCGGGCCGCGCGCCCCTTGGCGGGCACCAGGTTCGCGGTCTCCTCGGCGGCGAGCGTGGCCGCCTGCGCGGCCTTGCGCCACGCGTCCGGCAGCGCGGCCCCGGCCTCGGCCTGCTTGCGCAGCGCCTGCCGGAACGGCTCGATCGCGTCGAGCATGGTCTTCTCGCCCAGCTCGGCCTTGCCCAGCTCGCTGAACGCCCGCACCGCGCCGTCCACGGCATCGGCGACCGCGGCCGTCGTGATCTCGTCGACCCGCAGTCCCGCGCCGGTCTCGGCGAGCAGCACGCCGTACAGCGCACCGGACGCCCCGCCGGCGGCGTCGGCCAGCGCGGTGCCGGCGGCCAGCAGCGTGTCGGCCACCGAAGATCCGGCGGCGTCGCGGGCGGCCGAGACGGCGGCCCGCATCCCGCGGGTCATGCCCAAGCCGTGGTCACCGTCCGCGGCGACCGCGTCCAGACGGCCCAGCTCGGCCTCGTTGTCCTCGATGCTGCGCATGGCCGCGGTCAGCAGGCGGTCGACGACCTCGACGCCCTCGCCCTCCGGCCTGACCAGCTGCTTGTCCACAGTGGACGACAGCTCGACCGGCTCCAGGATCGCGCCGCCGCTGCGGTAGCCCGGGGTGTCGCACGGCGCGCCGTACAGCTCGGCCAGCTCGTCGTCGAGCACCAGCACCGACAGCGAGACCCCGGCCATGTCCAGCGAGGTGACGAACTCGCCGACCTCGGTGTGCACCGGGGTCAGCCCGGCGGCGGTGAGGCGCTCGTGGATCCGGGTGTAGGTCACGAACATCTCTTCGTACTTGGTCCGGCCAAGGCCGTTGACCAGCACCGCGACCCGGCCGTCGCCCTCCGGCAGCTCGGGCAGCAGGCCGTCGACCAGCTCGTCGGCCAGCTCCGCGGCGCCGAGACGGCCCACGGTCCGCACCCCCGGCTCGCCGTGGATGCCCAGCCCCAGCTCCATCTCGGACTCGCCGACGGTGAACAGCGGCTGATCGGCTCCCGGCAGCGTGCAGCCACCGAAGGCGACGCCGAACGTGCGGGTGTTCGCGTTGGCCTTGACCGCCGCCGCGTACACCGCGTCCAGGTCGTCCCCACGCTCGGCCGCGGCACCCGCGACCTTGAAGACGATGAAGTCGCCGGCCACCCCGCGGCGTTTCTCCGGCGCGTCGGCCGGGCCGCTGGCGATGTCGTCGGTGACCAGGATCGTGCGGCTCTGGATGCCCTCCGCGGCCAGCCGGCGCGCGGCGAGGCCGAAGTGCAGGACGTCACCGGCGTAGTTGCCGTACGCGAACAGCACCCCCGCGCCCCCCTCGGCGGCGCGGGCCGTGCGGTAGACCTGCTCGGCGCTCGGGCTGGTGAACACGTCACCGACCACGGCCGCGTCGGCCAGTCCGGGCCCGACGAGCCCGGCGAAGGCCGGGTAGTGACCGCAGCCGCCGCCGATGATCACGGCGACCTTGCCCTGGCGGGGCACGTTGCGGCCGAGCACGCCATAGGCATCGGGGACCTTGCGCACCTCGCGGCCGTAGGCGGTGACGAAGCCGTCCAGCCAGTCCCGCTTGAACGTCTCGGCTGTTCCCAGCGTGGTCATGAGCGCACCAGCTCTCCGGTGAGGTAGGCGAGCAGCAGCTTCCGGACGTCGTGGTTGGACTCGGCGATCCGCGCGGCCAGCTCCAGCGCGTCCGGCTTGGGCGGGTAGGTCGGGTTGGGCAGGGCGATGACGGTCAGCCCGGCGGCCGCGGCGGCGCGGATGCCGTTGCTGGAGTCCTCGACCCCCAGGCACTCCTCGCCGCGGAAGCCGAGCCGGGACGCGGCCTCGGCGTAGACGTCCGGGCTGGGCTTGCCGCGCGGCACCTCCGCGCTGGACACCGTCGCCGAGAACTCGCCGGTCAGCCCGTGCGTCTCCAGCACCGCGTCGATGACCCGGCGCGCGGCGGAGGACGCGAGCGCGACCGGAACCCGCGCGGCGACGTCACGCACCATCGCGTCGGCGCCGTCGAGCAGCGGCGCCTCGCCGTTCGCGATCGACCGGATCATCCCGTCGACCACGGCCTTCTCGACCTGCTCCGGGGTCTCCGGGGTCCCGCTGCGCTGCGCCAGGTACGCGGCCCACTCGGGTGCGCTCATGCCCTGGACCGTGGCGGTGTCGGCGGCCGTCCACTCGACACCGTGGGCGGCCGCGTAGGCGACCCAGTTCTCCTCCCAGAGGTGTTCACTCTCGACCAGTACACCGTCGAGGTCGAACACCACCGCGGCGAAACCCATGCAACAACCCCTTTCACGCCGTTGGTGTTAAATTAACACCGCTGCCGAGATTTGTCACGGGAGGTCTGATGGGAACCCGGTTGCTGCTGGTCCGCCACGGCGAGACCGAATGGCACGCGGAGAACCGCTACGCGGGCACCAGCGAGGTGGGCCTCACCGAGCGCGGGAAGCGCCAGTCCGAGGGGCTCGCCGCGTACCTGGCGGCCGCGGACGAGCAGGTCACGGCCCTGTACCGCTCGCCGCGGGGCCGGGCGCGGGTGACCGCCGAACCGGCCGCGCGGGCGCTCGGCCTCGAGCCCGTGGTGCTCGAGGAGCTGCGTGAGGTGCACTTCGGGATCGCCGAGGGCCGTGTGCTGTCCGAGCTGGATCCGCGGGTCGTGGCCGCGTTCCGGGCCGATCCGGTGGCCGGCGCGTTCCCCGGGGCCGAGCCGACGGCCGACGCGGCACGTCGCGGAGCGGCGGCGCTGCGGGCCATCGCGGCGCGGGAGGACGGCGGCCGCGTGCTGGTCGTCGCGCACAACACGCTGATCAGGGTCACCCTGTGCGAGCTGCTCGGCATCCCGGTCCGCGACTACCGCCGGGTGTTCCCGCGGCTGGAGAACGCGGCGATCACCGAGATCGGGATCGACGGCGACGCGACGAGCCTGCGGCGCTTCAACCTGCCCACGTCCTAGCCTTGTCCCGTGGAAGACAAGTCCAGCGGGAGCGCCCGTTCTCGTAACATCCGGCAGCAGCGCATCACCGACTACGTCGTGAAGAAGGGCCAGGCCTCCGCCGCGGAGCTGGCCGAGCTGACCGGCGTGAGCGTGATGACCGTGCACCGCGACCTGGACGAACTTGCCCGGCGCGGCCTGCTGCGCAAGTACCGCGGCGGGGTCTCCGCGCAACCCTCGACGGTGTTCGAGAGCAACACCGAGTACCGGCTCAACGCCCACGTCGAGGCGAAAGCCGCGATCGCCGAGAAGGCGTTGTCCCTGGTCGAGCCCGGGATGTCGATCCTGCTCGACGACTCGACCACCGCGCTCGCCCTGGCCAAGCTGCTGCACCAGGTCACACCGCTCACCGTGGCGACGAACTACCTGCGGATCATCGAGGTGCTCAAGCAGGTCGACGACGTGCGCCTGATCGGGCTCGGCGGCGACTACTCCGCGACCCACGACTCGTTCCTCGGCATGCCGTGCCTGGAGGCCGTCGAGCGGCTCACCGTGGACGTGACGTTCGTGTCGACCTCGGCGATGAACGCCGAGATGACGTTCCACCAGGAGCCCGAGATCGTCATGGTCAAGCGGGCGATGCTGGCCAGCGCGGAGATCCGGGTGCTGCTCATGGACTCCAGCAAGATGCCGCGCACCGCGTTGCACCGGCTGGCCGAGATCGAGGACTTCCACCACCTCGTGGTCGACTCAGCCGTGTCCGCGTACCTGCTCGACCAGTACGAGGACCAGACGAACGTGCTCGTCGCCGAGGTCTGATCGCATCACACCCTTGCGTGTTAATTTCACGTGCTCCATGATAACTTGAGTTCGAACACTCTCATGGAGGCGTGATGACGCAGACGGCAACATCGAGGTTGTCCCAGCCGGACAGGGGGTTCCGGGGGCTTCTCACCAGGTGGGGGCTGCCGGCCCCGTTGTTCCTCGGCTATGTCGGCCTGTTGCTGTTCATGGTCGGCGACGGCGTGGAGTCCGGGTTCATCGCCCCGTTCATGGCCGACAACGGCGCGGGCACCGAAATTCACGCGTCCTATGTGATCACCGCGTACGGCGTGGCGGTGATGCTCGCGTCCTGGCTGTCCGGCGCGTTGTCGGAACTGTGGGGACCGCGCCGGGTGATGTGGATCGGCCTGGCGATCTGGCTCGTGTTCGACGTGCTGTTCCTCGCGGTGGCGGTGCCCAGCGAGAACTACCCGCTGATGCTGATCACCTACGGTATCCGCGGCTTCGGCTACCCGATGTTCGCGTTCGGGTTCCTGGTGTGGATCACCGCGGTCGCGCCGGTCGCCCGGCTCGGCGCCGCGGTCGGCTGGTTCTACTTCGCGTTCACCGGCGGCCTGCCCACGCTCGGCTCGCTGGTCGCGAGCTTCACCAACCCGGTGCTCGGCCACTACGGCACGCTGTGGCTGTCCGTCGGCATCCTCGCCCTCGGTGGCCTGCTGTGCGTCCTCGGGGTGCGGGAGCGGACCGGTTTCACCCGGCTCGCGCCGGAGGGCGTCCAGCCCGTGCAGAGCCTGGTGTCCAGCGTGTCGATCGCGTGGAAGAACCCGCGCGTCGGTGTCGGCATGATCGTGCGGATCATCAACACCGCGCCGGAGTTCGGCATGCTGGTGTTCTTCCCGACGATCTTCGCCGACCAGATCGGGTTCGGCGAGGGCCGGTGGCTGCTGCTGGTGTCGGTCATCTACGGCACGAACATCTTCTTCAACCTGATCTTCGGCGTGGCCTCGGACAAGATCGGCTGGCAGCGGACCATCTTCTGGTTCGGCGCGATCGGCTGCGCGATCTCGATCCTGCTGCTGTACTTCGTGCCGACGTCGCTGGGCGCGGACTACTACTGCGTGGCCCTGCTCGTCGGCGCGCTCTACGGCGCGACGCTGGCCGGGTTCGTGCCGATCTCGGCGCTGCTGCCCTCGCTCGCGCCGGAGAACAAGGGTGGTGCGATGGCGTTGCTGAACCTCGGCGCCGGTGCCGCGGCGTTCGTCGGGCCGGCGATCGTGTCGCTGTTCCTCAGTCCGGCCGGGGCGGCGGGCGTGGTGATCATCTTCGCGGCGCTCTACATCGTGGCGGCGGTGCTGACCCGGTTCCTGAAGCTGCCGGAGACCACGCGGAAGGCGATCGACGAGGACGCCAGTCTGCAGGACGTGACGGTGGCTCGCCCGTGACGGTTGTCGGTGTCGATGTCGCGACCGCGGGGGTGCGTGCCTTCGCGGTCGGCGACGACGGATCGGTGCGGGCGACGGCTTCGGCGTCGTTGCCCGCCCCGGTCCGGGACGAGTCCGGCCGCAGCGAGCAGGACGCGCGGTCGTGGTGGCCCGCGGTCGAGGCCGTGCTGCGCCGGGTGACCGCGGAGGCCGGGCCGGTGCGGGCGGTCGCGGTGTCGGCCACGTCGGGCACGATCGTCGCGGTCGACGATCGGGGTGAGCCGCTCGGCCCGGCGCTGATGTACGACGACCGGCGCGGCGCGGACGACAACGCGAAGGCGGCGGCGGTGGGCGCGCAGCGGTGGCGCGAGCTGGGGATGAGCGTGTCCCCGACCGCGGCGCTGGGCCGGATCAACTGGCTGCGGCGCGCGTTCCCGGATGCGGCCGGTGTCCGGCACACGCCGGATCTGATCGGTGAGAAGCTCCTCGGCCGCCCGGTGGCGACCGACTCCTCGCATGCCCTGAAGAGCGGGTACGACCCGTTGCGCGAGGAGTGGGCGGCCGAGGTGTTCGACTTCGGGGTGGACTGGCTCCCCGAGGTCGTGCGGCCGACGACCGTGCTGGGCGAGCTGCCCCGCGCGGTCGCCGGCCTGCCCCGGGGGTGCCTGGTGGTCGCCGGTATGACCGACGGTTGTGCCGGCCAGCTGGCGACGGGCGCGGTGACGCCGGGCCGGTTCGTGGGCATCCTCGGCACGACGTACGTGTTGAAGGGCGTCACCGAGCAGCTGGTGCGAGACCCCTCGGGCGCGATGTACAGCCACCGGCACCCGGACGGCTGGTGGCTCCCGGGCGGAGCGTCGAACACCGGCGGCGAGGCGGTGGCCGGAGCTTCTGACCTCTCCGCGCTCGACGAGGCAGCGGCCCGGCTGGGGCCGGCGCGGGTGGTGGCGTACCCCTTGAAGCGCTCCGGAGAGCGTTTTCCGTTTGTCACGCCGAACGCACGAGGCTTCGTCCTGGGCGAACCACGGGACGAGGTGGAGCTGCACCGGGCGCGGCTGGAGGGCGTGGCCTTCATCGAGCGGTTGGCGTTGGAGCGGCTGCGGGAGCTGGGGGTGCCGGTCAGCGGCCCCTTGGTGGCCGCCGGTGGGGGCAGCCGGAGTCCGTTGTGGACACGCATCCGGGCGACGGTCACCGGAATGGAATTACGGGTTTCGCCACAGGCCGAGACAGGCTATGGGGCGGCGATGCTGGCAGCGGCCGCGGTCCTGCCGGGAGGACTGACCGAGGCGGCCGAAATGATCAGCGGAGAGGAAACGCTGATCGAGCCGGACCCCGCGGAACGGGACGCGCTAGAAGAGAATTACCAGCGGTTCAAGGGGGAATTGAAGAGCAGAGGGTGGATTTGAGATAGGGAAGAGGGGTTTGTAGGGGAAACGCGAGTGGGGTCGGCGGGCGATCAGGCGACCGCGCGACCACCCAGCGATCCGGCGGCCGGCAACGCAAGAAGACCGACTACGCCCCAGACCTCCCCCGCCCCCGATCCACAGCCGATCTTTGGTCGCCGACCAGGGTTGTCAAGGTACTCTTTCCCGCCTTGACAACCCTGCTCGGCGACCGAAACACAATCAAAGAGCGGGGGCGGGGGAGGTCGCCCAAGGTGACCTTTCGGCGCCGTAAGGCGCTCTTTTGCCCGAAGGGCGACGTCCGCCCGAAGGGCGTTAACCGCCCGCAGGGCGACCCGCCCGCAGGGCGGGCTCTTCGCCTGCCGAAGGTGGCGCCGGTTTAAAGATCAAGAGATGTCCTCGCCGGACGGGCAGGCTCCGGGATGACGGAAAAGCCCCTCATCTCACCCTGGCAGGGTGGGAGCTGGGTGGTCATCCCGTCGCCTTCCGGTTTGTGTGTATCACTTTGAGCCAGACCCGCAAGGTTGGCATGTTCGGCCGCCGGCGAGTGCCTGGGTTGCGGGCCTGGCTCAAAGTGATCGTTGCGGTGTCAGGCGACGGGATGACCACCCAGCTCCGGGTTTTGTTCAGGGCACGGCGCTGGCGCGCCGCACAAAAGAAAAAGCGCTGGCGCGCTCTCCGCGCCAGCGCTTTCCTCCGATCCCTTAGGCGACGGGGGTGCGGTCGTCCGCCGGAACCAGTGTTTCCAATGCCTCCTGCAGGGCCGAGTGCGTGGCCGTGAGGCGCTCGGTGACCTCGCGGCGGAACTCGAACGCCTCGGTGCGCGCCTGCTGCGCCTCGGACAGCTGGCGCTCCGCGTCGGCGACCAGGGTGCTCGCCCGGGTCTCCGCCTCCGAGGTCTGCTTCGCCAGGCGCGACTCCGTCTCGGCGGTGATCTTCGCCAGGCGGGACTCCGTCTCCTCGGTGTCCTTGGCGATCTTGGCCTCGGTCTCGGCGACCAGCTTCGCCAGGCGCTCCTCGGTCTCCCGGGTGTCCTTGGCCAGCCGCTCCTCGACCTCCTTGGTCTTCTGGGCCAGCGCGGTCTCGACCTCTTCGGTCTTCCGCGCGAGCGCCGTCTCGACCTCCTCGGTCTTGCGGGCCAGCGCCTCGGCGGTTTCCCGCTCGGCCTTGGCCCGCGCGTCGGCGGCTTCGGCGTCCAGGCGGGCCCGCTCCTCGGCAGCCTCCTCGTTCAGGCGCGCGATCTCGGCACGCCCCTGAGCCATGAGGTTCTCGTGCTCGGTGGTCAGCGCGGTGTGCCGCTCCTGGAACTCCAGCTCGAGGTCGTCGCGCCGCTTGGCCAGCTCGGCCTCGCGCTCGGCGACCATCTTGTCGGCGGCCTTGCGGGTGTCCAGGTCGTACTTGTCGGCCGCGGCGCGGATGTCGTCGGCCTGCGCTTCGGCGCGGTTCTTGAGCTCGGCGATCTCCTCTTCGGCGAGCGTCATCATCGTGCGCACGCGCTCGGTCATCGTCGCGGCGCTCGACGGGTCGCTCGCCATCCGCGACAGCGCCTGCTTGGCCTCGCTCAGCTCCTGCTGGGCGTAGGACAGGGCGCGGGTCAGCTCGGCGACCGAGGACAGCGCCTCGTCACGGGAGACGGACGTCTCCTTCAGCTCGGCCGTCAGCTGGGCGAACTTCTCGTCCACCGGCGGCCGGTCGTAGCCGCGGAACACGAGCGGGAACAGGGGATTACCAGCGATGGGATCTTGGGACTCGGCAGGAGGCATGCGGGCACCTTAGTGCTATTGGACCTGGGTTTCCATACTTTCGGGTGACACATTATCGAAGATCAACTGAATCCGGTCCGCGCCTCCCTCACAACGGCTGGGATACGGTTCGGCGGGAGTCGCGAGGAGGGGCCGGTGCAACTGCAGGAGATCGTGGCCGACCTGGCCGAACACTGGCCGCTCTACGTCTCGATGCCGTTCATCGCGGCGCTCATCGGCTACGTGACCAAGCGCGTCGCCATCGAGATGATGTTCCGGCCGATCGAGTTCATCGGCATCAAGCCGTTCCTCGGCTGGCAGGGCGTCCTGCCGGCCAACGCCGAACGCATGGCGGCCACCGCCACCGACATGCTCACCAACAACCTGGTCGACCCGAAGGAGATCTTCGCCCGGCTCGACCCGGAACAGCTCGCCAAGGAGATCGAGCAGCCCCTCCTGCAGGTGGTCGAGGAGATCACCGAGGAGGTCATGGAGCAGTACCAGCCGCGGCTGTGGGAGGCCCTGCCCAGCGGCGCCAAGGAGCTGCTGCTGCGCCGCGTCCAGGCCGAGGCGCCCAAGGTGATCGCCAAGATCATGCGGGAGCTGTCGGAGAACATCGAGGACGTCCTCGACCTCAAGAGCATGGTCATCACCAACCTGGTGCGTGACAAGAGCCTGCTCAACCGTCTCATCCGGGACATCTCCCGCCCCGAGATGCGGTTCATCGCGAACTCCGGCCTGGTGTTCGGCTTCGCCCTCGGCTGCGTCCAGCTGCTGGTCTGGGCGGTGACCAAGTCGCCGATCGTGATGCCGCTGTTCGGCCTCGGCATCGGCTGGTTCACCGACTGGCTCGCGCTCAAGATGATCTTCCTGCCGCGCGAGCCGCGCGAGTTCTTCGGCCTCTACACCTGGCAGGGTGTGTTCCAGAAACGCCGCGACCAGGTGGCCGCCGACTACGGCGACATGATCGCCCGCGAGATCATCACCATCCCGAACCTCCTGGAAGCGATCCTCAAGGGCCCGAAGGCCGACCGGCTGTTCCACCTGATCGGCCGCGAGGTGCAGCGGACCATCGACGCGCAGGCCGGCGTCGTGAAACCGCTCGTCGCGGCCGCGGTGGGCACCCGCAAGTGGCAGGAGATGAAGCACGCCGCCGCGCTCAAGGCCGCCGAACGGGTGCCGGACACGATCCGGTACGCCGAGGAGTACGCGGTCAACGCCCTGGACGTGCGGAACACCATCGTCGACCGCATGCGCCAGCTCTCCCCGATGGAGTTCGAGGAGCTGCTGCGGCCGGCGTTCCGGCAGGACGAGTGGAAGTTGATCGCCGTCGGTGCGATCATCGGCGGGCTCGTGGGCGAGCTCCAGGCGATCCTGCTCCTCCACTAATCTCGCGGCCAGGATTTCCGAGGGGGTGGCCGGATGGACGCGGTGCTGGCCGACTTCGCGCAGCATTGGCCGCTCTACACCGCCATCCCGTTCATCGCCGCCCTCATCGGTTACGTCACCAAACGCGTGGCCATCGAGATGATGTTCCGCCCGCTGGAGTTCGTCGGCATCCGCCCGGTCTTCGGCTGGCAGGGCGTGGTGCCCAAGCACGGCGGCCGGATGGCGGCGATCGCCACCGACCTGCTCACCAAGAACCTGATCGACCTGGGCGAGGTGATCGGCCGGATCCAGCCCGAGCGGCTCGTGCGGGAGATCGAGCAGCCGCTGCTGCGCGCGATCGACGACCTGGCCCGCGACGTGCTCGCCCGGCACCACCCGCGGCTGTGGGAGTCGCTGCCGCCGATGGCGCAGGACCTGATCGTCAAGCAGCTGCAGGCCGGTTCGCCGAAGCTGGTGCGGGAGCTGCTGGAGGAGATCCGCACCAACCTGGACGGCGTGCTGGACGTCAAGCACATGACGGTCGAACGGCTGACCCGCGACCGCGCGCTGCTGGTGCGGCTGATCCGGGAGACCTCCCGGCCGGAAATGGCGTTCATCGCCCGCTGCGGCATCTACTTCGGGTTCGTCCTGGGCGTCGTCCAGGCGGTGGTGTGGGCGCTGACGAAGAACCCGTGGGTGCTGCCCGCCTTCGGCGGGGCCATCGGGCTGTTCACCGACTGGCTCGCCATCAAGATGATCTTCCTGCCGCGCCGCCCGGTGAAGATCGGACCGATCACCCTGCAGGGCAAGTTCCAGCGCCGCAAGGCCGAGGTGGCTCGCCAGTACGGCGAGATCATCGCCCGCGAGGTGCTGACCGTCCCCAACCTCCTCAACGAGCTGCTCACCGGCCCGCGGGCCGACCGGCTCGCCGCGCTCGTGCGGCGCGTGGTGGCGCGGGCCGTCGACGAGCAGGTCGGACTGATCCGGCCGCTGGTGTCCGCGACCGTCGGCGGCGAGCGGCTGCGCGAGATGACCGAGACCGCGGCCGCCGGGGCGCGCGCGCAGATGCCGTACCTGCTGCGCAGCGCCGAGCCGTACCTGGTGGAAGCGATGGACCTGGCGAACCTGGTCGAGCGGCGGATGCTCGCGCTCACCCCCGAGGACTACGAGAACCTGCTGCGCCCGGCGTTCCGCCAGGAGGAGTGGAAGCTGATCGCGGTGGGCGGTGTGATCGGGTTCGTGGTCGGTGAGTTGCAGGTTCTGCTGATGCTGCACTAGGTGAACGGTTAACGTTGCCGCGTGGCGCACGAACCGCAGCAACTCCCCGCGGTGCACGAGGCGTGGCTGCCCCGCGAGCACTCCCTGCACCGGCCCCGGCACGGCGGACGGCAGCTCACCGCGTTGATCAGCGCGATCGTGTTCTTCACGACCCCGGCGCTGCTGTGGGTGTTCGGCGCCCGCCCGGCCGAGATCGAGAACCGGCACCTCGCGAGCTTCCCCAGCATCGGCGACGGCTGGGCGTTCTTCACCAGCCTGCCCGGCTGGGCCACCGACCAGCTCACCTTCCGCAGCGCCGCGATCGACGCCGCGGACTGGGTCAGCCGCACCTTCTTCGGCGAGACCCCACCGCGCGACCAGGCCGGCACCACCGAGACCGGTCCCCTGCCCGGCAGCCCGCCACCGACCCAGACGCAGGGCGAGGACGACCAGCCGACCACCTCGGGCCCGGTCGACCAGGCCGGCTACCGGCAGGTGATCGAGGGCCGCGACGGCTGGCTGTACTTCGGCTACGACGCCGAGGCCAAGTGCTCCCCGGTCCGGATGCTGTCCGACACGCTGGAGCGGATGAACCGCCTGCGCACGATCATCGAGGCGTCCGGCCGCAAGTTCGTCTGGGTCGTGGCGCCGGACAAGTCCACGATGGTCCCGGAGAACCTGCCGACCAGCTACCCGGGCCGGGAGTGCCACCGGGCCGCGGAGGCGCCCACCTGGCAGCAGATCGACGCGGCCGGCGCGGTGGACCTGCGGCCGGCCCTGACCGCGGAGGCGCGGCGCGTCAACCGGCCGGTCTACCCGTCCAACGACACGCACTGGACCGACGAGGGCTCGCTGGTGATGACCCGCGCGGTCGCCGAGGCCGTGCGGCCGGGCATCACCGCGACCTGGCAGAGCAAGCGGATCGGCACCTACACCGTGGCCGCGGACCTGCCGCCGCTGCTGGGCAAGAAGGCCGACAAGACGAACGTGCTCTACGACCTGCGCCCGGACGGCATCGTCGACCGGGCCGGGCAGACCATCTCCGACATCGAGACGCCGTCCTACCGGTTCGCCTCACCGATGTCCTCGACGGTGAACGAGAAGACCCTGTTCTACGGCGACTCGTTCACCAAGGCGTCCTCGCGCTACCTGGCGGCCGGGTTCGCGAACCTGACGATGCTCGCCTACTTCACCCCGAAGACGAGCCGGGACCAGGCGATCGGGATGTTCGTCAACTCGGACGTGATCGTGCTGGAGACCGTGGAGCGCAGCGTCTCCGGCGGTCAGCTGCCGTTCCTGACCGACGAGTTCCTCACGGCGCTGCAGGCGCAACTGCAGGCGAGTCCTCGGTGACGCGGGCGGCCCGGTCGCGCAGGTAGGCGACCAGGCGGCAGACCAGGTAGATGGTGAACGCGATCGCGGTGACGAACGCGCTGACCGGCGCGCCCGGCGCGAGCGACAGGACGATGCCGCCCAGCGCGGCCGTCTCGGCGAACACGACGGCCAGCACGGTCGCCTTCCACGGGCTCGCGGTGAGCCGCGCGGCCGCGGCGGCCGGGGTGACCATCATGGCGACCACCAGCAGCGCGCCGACGATCTGCACCCCGAGCGCCGTCGCGACGCCGACCAGCACGGCGAACACCACGGACAGCGTGCGCGCCGGGACGCCGCGCGCCGCCGCGACGTGCGGGTCGACGCTGGCGAACAGCAGCGGCCGGTAGATAACCGCGAGGATCAGCAGCACCACGAGTGCTGCGATGACCAGCACGATGAGGTTGGTCGTCTCGATCGACACGATCTGGCCGACCAGGATGCCGAACTTGTTGGCCGCGCGGCCCGGGTAGAACCACAGGAACAGCACGCCGAGGCCGAGCCCGAAGGACAGGATCGCGCCGATCACCGAGTCGCGATCGGACTCCCGCCCGCCGAGCAGGCCGAGCAGCAGCGCGGCGATCACCGCGCCGGCCAGCGACCCGAACTCGACGCCGACGCCCAGCAGCAGGGCGCCGGCCGCACCGGTGAAGGCCAGTTCGGCGGTGCCGTGCACGGCGAAGGACATCCGCCGGGTCACGATCAGCGGGCCCAGCACCCCCGCCACCAGCCCGAGGACGGCCGCGGCGAGCAGGGCGGTCTGCACGAACGGCAGCCCGAGCAGCTGCGCCGTCAGACCGAAGTCGAAGAGCTTGTCCATGTTCAGCGGGAACCTTCGGTGCTCACGAAACGCGCTCGTCCAGGTGGTGGGGTTCGTCCTCGCAGACCGCGCTGCGGGCGCCGGCGACGTGGATCTGGCCGCCGACGCGGACCACCTCCACGCGCGCCCGGTACAGCTCGGACAGCGTCGCGGAGGTCATCACGACCTCCGGCGGGCCGATCCGGAACCGGCCGTCGACCAGGTAGAGCACGCGGTCCACGTACGGGAGGATCGGGTTGATCTCGTGGGTCACGAACAGCACCGCGGTGCCGGCCTCGCGGCGGCGGGCGTCGATCAGCTCGCTCACCGCGCGCTGGTGCGCGAGGTCCAGCGACAGCAGCGGCTCGTCGCACAGCAGCACGTCCGGCTCGCCGACCAGCGCCTGCGCGACCCGCAGCCGCTGCTGCTCGCCGCCGGAGAGCTTGCCCACCGGCTGCTTGGCGTAGGACTGGGCGCCGACCGCGGCGACGGCGGCGGACACCCGACGCCGTCGCTCGGCCAGTCCACGCAGCCCGGTGCCCCACCGGTGCCCGTCGAGCCCCAGCCCGACGAGGTCGACCCCGCGCAGCGTCAGCGCCTCGGCCATCGCCCGCTGCTGCGGGACGTACCCGACCGGGTGATCGCTGTTGATGCGCACGCTGCCGCGGGAGAGGTGCTGCAGACCGAGCAGCACCTTCAGCAGGCTGGTCTTGCCCGACCCGTTCGGGCCGAGCACGGCGACGAACTCGCCGGGCTCGACCGTGAGGTCCAGACCGGACCACAGCGTGCGCGAACCGAACGCGAGGGTCGCGCCGGAGATCTCCACCGCAGGGCTCAAGAGTTCAGGGCCTTCGCCAGGTCGTCGACTTCGCTGGTCATCCAGGCAATGTAGTCCGTCGTCCCGGCGGGCAGCGTCTCGGTCACGCCCACCACGGGGATGCCGGCCCTGTTCGCCTCGCCGACGACCTGCTCGGTGACCGGGGTGACCGTCTGCTCGTTGTTGATCAGGGCCTTGACCTGCTTGCCGGTGATGAGCGAGTTGAATTCGGCCAGCGCGGCCGGCGGCACGTCGGTCTCCTCCTCGACGGCCTCGGAGAACTCCGCCGGGGTGGCGTCGGTGACCTTGGCGGCCTCGATCAGGTAGTGCGCGACCGGCTCGGTGACCAGGACCTTGGTGCCCGGGTGGGTGGTGCCGATCTGGGCGGCCTTGGTGGTGAGCTGGTCGAGCTGGGACTTGAAGTTCGTGGCGTTGGCGGTGAAGGTCTGCGCGGCGTCCGGCTTGATCTGGCCGAGCTGCGCGGCGACCTGGTCGGCCACCTGGGCGACGGTGGCGAAGCTGTACCAGACGTGCTCGTTCTGATCGGAACCGATGGCAGCAATCTCATACGCGTTGAGCTTGCGGGCGTTCGCGGCCTGGTCGGCCAGCTTGCCGAAGAAGTCGTCGTAGCCGCCGCCGTTGGCCAGGGTCAGCTGCGCGTTCTGCGCGGCGATGGCGTCTTCGGGGGTGGTTTCGTAGGAGTGCGGGTCGGCGCTCGGGTCGTCGATGATCGAGGTGACCGCCACCTGGTCGCCGCCGACCGCGGACAGCACGCTGCCCCAGACGTTGGTCGAGGCGACGACGTTGATCTTGCCGCCGGTGTCGCTCGCAGTGTTACCCCCACCACAGGCGGTGAGACCGAGGACGAGGGCCGTCGCGGCGGACGCGAGGCCGATCAGGCGGGGGAAACTCATCGCGAGCACTCCTGAAGTACGAGGTGGGACGCTTGGTCAGGGCTATTGGAAACGGTTTTCGAGTTCACCTTACCTGAACGGGTGACGATCTCACCGGCTCGGTTACTCCCGTTTGAACGTGACGTTGCGCAGTGGCACACGCCGCACGGACGGCGTCCGACTTCACGACTTCGTTCTGAACCGTTACGGTTCCCTCATGGGGCGTCCTATGCGCATGAGGCGACAGGCGACGTTGGCGTCGCTGGCCGCGGAGCTCGGCGTGTCTCGGACCACCGTGTCCAACGCCTACAACCGCCCGGACCAGCTGTCACCCGAACTGCGCAAGCGCGTGCTGGAAACCGCCCGCCGCCTCGGCTACCCCGGCCCCGACCCGGTGGCGCGGTCGCTGCGCACCCGCAAGGCGGGCGCCGTCGGCCTGCTGCTCACCGAGAACCTGTCCTACGCCTTCCGCGACCCGGCCGCGATCGGCGTGCTCGAGGGCCTCGCGCTGGCCTGCGAGGACGCCGGCGTCGGGCTGCACCTGGTGCCGGCCAGCCCCGGCCGCGACGACGTGGCCGCGGT
This sequence comes from Amycolatopsis deserti, assembly GCF_014653945.1. Lineage (GTDB taxonomy): Bacteria > Actinomycetota > Actinomycetes > Mycobacteriales > Pseudonocardiaceae > Amycolatopsis_E > Amycolatopsis_E deserti. The sequence continues at coordinate 426,666 of NZ_BNAU01000004.1, forward strand.
GCACCGCGCCGGTGTGGACGGTTTCGTCGTCTACTCGGTGCCGGACGACGACCCGCACCTGGGCGCCGTGCTGGCCCGCCCGGTACCGACGGTGATCATCGACCAGCCGCGCATCGAGGGTGTCGACCGGGTCGGCCCGGACGACACGACGGCCGTCACCGCGCTCGCCGAGCACATCATCCAGCTCGGGCACCGGCAGGTCGGCGTGCTGTGCATGCGGCTGGCGCGCGACCGCAACGACGGGTTCGCCTACCTGGACCGGCAGCAGAGCGCGCACTTCCACGTGCAGCGCGCCCGGCTGGAGGCGCTGGCGAAGGCGTTCGCGAAGGTCGGTGTCGACTGGTCGACCGTGCCGGTGGTGGAGCGGTTCGAGCACACCGTGGACGACGGCGCCGCCGCGGCCCGCCACCTGCTCGACGCGCATCCCCAGGTGACCGCCCTGATCTGCACCTCGGACATCCTCGCGCTCGGCGCGCTGGCCGAGGCGAACCGGCGCGGCCTGCGGGTGCCCGCCGACCTGACGGTGACCGGGTTCGACGGCATCGCCGAGGCGGAGCGCGCCGGTCTGACCACCGTGCACCAGCCGGTGCTGGAGAAGGGCCGCGCGGCGGGCAAGCTGCTGCTGTCCTCCGGCGACCACGTCAAACCACGGATCATCACGCTCAACACGCAGCTGCGGATCGGCACGACGTCCGCCCCGCCGCGCACGATGGAGCAGCACTGGTTCGGGCCGTGATCTGTCTCATTGCGGGGCGTTGATGGGTCCGGTGGAATGAATCCGGACAATCTCCCGGGAGGCTTTCTTGACCGCGATCGACACCCTGCTCCAGCGCAACCAGGACCACCCCGAGACCGTCGGCGACCGCTCGGACGCCCGGCCCGGCCTCAAGGTCGCAATCCTGACCTGCATGGACGCCCGCATCCGCGTCGGTGACGTGTTCGGGCTCGGCGAGGGCGAGGTGCACGTGCTGCGCAACGCCGGCGGCGTGGTCACCGACGACGTGATCCGCTCGCTCGCGCTGTCGCAGCGGAAGCTCGGCACCGAAGAGGTGCTGATCATGCAGCACACCGCGTGCGGCGTCTCGTCGGTCACCGAGGACGACTTCAAGGACGAGCTGGAGTCGGAGTGCGGCGTGCGGCCGACCTGGTCGGTCGAGGCGTTCCGCGACGTCGAGGACAGCGTGCGCCGGTCGGTGCGCCGGGTGCGCCGCAGCCCGTACCTGCCCCACACGGACAAGGTGCGCGGGTTCGTCTACGACGTGCACACCGGCAAGATCTCCGAGGTTTCGGACAACTAACCTGGGCGCGTGCCCATCGACTCCGAACTGCTGATCGACTGGTTCGACTCGTGCGCCCGGGACCTGCCGTGGCGGCGACCGGAGTGCACCGCGTGGGGTGTGCTGGTCAGCGAGATCATGCTGCAGCAGACGCCGGTCGCGCGGGTCGAGCCGATCTGGCACGAGTGGCTGGCGCGGTGGCCGGTGCCGTCCGCGCTGGCCGCGGCGAGCCAGGGCGAGGTGCTGCGGGCGTGGGGCAAGCTCGGCTACCCGCGGCGGGCGCTGCGCCTGCACGCGGCGGCCACGGCGATCGCCACGGAGCACGGCGACGTGGTGCCGTCCGATGTGGACACGCTGTTGTCGTTGCCCGGCATCGGGGCGTACACGGCGCGGGCGGTGGCGGCGTTCGCCTACGGCAAGCGGGCGCCGGTGGTCGACACGAACGTGCGGCGCGTGGTGGCGCGGGCGGTGCACGGCGCGGGCGATGCGGGCCCGCCGTCGAACACCCGCGACATGGCCGACGTTTCGGCGATCCTGCCGCACGACGAGGCCAGGGCGGCGCGGTTCTCGGCGGCGCTGATGGAGCTGGGCGCGGTGGTGTGCACCGCGCGGTCGCCGCGTTGCGCGGACTGCCCGGTGTATGCGGATTGCGCCTGGCAGAAGGCCGGCCGCCCGGCGTACAACGGCCCTGCCAAGGCGACTCAGAAGTACGCTGGCACGGACCGCCACGTGCGCGGCCTGCTGCTGGACGTCCTGCGTGGCACGCCGGAGCCGGTGTGGAAGGCGAGCCTGGACGTGGTCTGGTCGGACACCGGCCAGCGGGACCGCTGCCTGGACTCGCTGCTGGTGGACGGCCTGGTGGAGCAGACCGCGGACGGCCGGTTCGCACTGCCGGGCGAGCACCGGTAGATCAGCGCCCCAGAACCTCCGACAGGAACGCCTCGACCGCGCCCCGGTAGATCTCCGGCTGCGAGTCGTGCACGACGTGCCCCGCCCCGGGGACCACCACGTGCCGGCCCCGCTGGGCCCGCCGCGCCATTTCCGCCTGCTGCCCGGGCGGCATCAACGTGTGCTCGGCCTCCACGACCAGCATCGGGCACTTCACGGCCTCGACGAGCGACCAGTACTCCCGCCGCCCCCACTCCGCGGCGATCTCGTACAGATCGTCCAGCGACGCGATCAGGTGATAGCCGTCGGCGCGTTCCTCCACGCATTCGGTGAAGTACTCGCCCGTCTCGCCGAAGAACTCCCGCACGTGCGCGAGCGACTGGAACGGCACCGGCCACGACTCGAAGTACCCGCGCCACGTCTCGACCGTCTTGCCGCGCTGGTCCGGCGCCATGTCCTCGACCACCACAGCGTGCACGAGTTCCGGCTCGGCGGCCGCCAGCGCCCACGCGTGCAGCCCGCCCATCGAGTGCCCGATCACCACGGCCGGCTCGCCCAGCGACCGCACCACCTCGGCGGCGTCGGCGACGAACCGTTCCGTCGTCCACGGCCCGCCCCGCGGCCCGCGCCCGTGCCCGCGCGCGTCCAGGCCCACGACGTGCCCGTACCGGCGCAGCCACTGGGCCACCCGCCACCACGTGCGCGCCCGGCCCATCAGCCCGTGCAGCAACACGATCGGACGGCCCTCGCCACCGAAGTCCACGACGCTCACGGCGCCCATTGAATCAGCTGCCGAGCAGCGACCGGGTCCGCCGCCTGCGCGGTCTCGAGCACAGCGACGCGGGCTGGGTAGGCTGAGGTCATGGCAGTCGTGAAGATCAATGCGATCGAGGTCCCCGAGGGCGCCGGCCCCGAGCTGGAGAAGCGGTTCGCGAACCGGGCCCACTCGGTGGACGGGCAGCCCGGGTTCCTCGGCTTCGAGCTGCTGCGCCCGGTCGCCGGCGAGAACCGCTACTTCGTCTACACGAAGTGGGAGTCCGAGGAGGCCTACCAGGCCTGGGCGGGCGGCCCGGCCAAGGAGGCGCACGCCGGCCAGAGCTCGCGGCCGGTCGCCAGCGGGGCGAACCTGCTGGAGTTCGAGGTCGTCCCGCTCGACTGATGTCCGACGACGGCCTGGCCGGGGCCGCCGAGATGCTCGCCGGCGCGTCCGCGCTCCTCGTGTGCGCGGGCGCCGGCATGGGCGTCGACTCCGGGCTCCCGGACTTCCGCGGGAACGAGGGGTTCTGGCGGGCCTATCCGCCGTACGCGCGGCTCGGGCTGAGCTTCGCCGAAATCGCCGACCCTCGTCACTTCGCCGAGGATCCCGAGCTGGCCTGGGGTTTCTACGGGCACCGGCTCGAGATGTACCGCCGCACCGAACCGCACGCCGGGTTCGGGTTGCTGCTGCGGCACGGCTCCCGGCTGCCCGGCGGCGTCGCGGTGTTCACATCCAATGTGGACGGCCAGTTCCAGCGGGCCGGGTTCGGCCTGGTCGCCGAGGCACACGGCTCGATCCACCACCTGCAGTGCACCGTTCCGTGCGGCCCGGACATCTGGCCCGCGGAGTTCTCCCCCGACGTCGACGAATCGACCATGCGGGCCCGCCCGCCGCTGCCGTCCTGCCCGAACTGCGGCGGCCTGGCGCGGCCGAACATCCTGATGTTCGGCGACTTCGACTGGCTGTCCGCCCGCACGGACGCGCAGATGCGCGCGCTCGACGAGTGGCGGCGCGCGAACCGGGACGCGGTCGTCGTCGAGGTGGGCGCCGGGCGGGCGGTGCCCACCGTGCGCCGCTACGCCGAACTGGCCTCCGCCGCGACCGGCGCGTTGATCCGCATCAACCCGCGCGAACCGGAGGTCCGGCACGGCCGCGGGGTGTCGCTCCCCCACGCCGCGCTGCCCGCGCTGACCGCCTTGCTCGATCGCTGACAGCCGACGGTCAGCGGCCGGTAAGCGGCGCCCGGCACGGTGACGGCATGACCAACACCAAGATCCTCATCTCCGGCGCCAGCATCGCCGGGCCCGCCCTCGCGCACTGGCTCACCCGCTACGGCTACGCCGTGACGGTCGTGGAGCGGGCACCCGCCCCGCGGCCCGGCGGGCAGGCGATCGACGTCCGCGGGCCGGCGCTGGACGTCGCCGAGCGCATGGGCATCCTGGACGCGCTGCGCGCCCACAGCACCGGCATGCGCGGGATGTCGGTGGTGGACGCCGACGGCACCGAGATCTACCGCACCGAGGAACGCACGGTCAGCGGCGGCGACCTGGACAGCCCGGACGTCGAGATCCTGCGCGACGACCTCGCGCGGATCATCACCGACGCCACGAGCGGCGACGTCGAGTACCTGTTCGGCGACTCGATCGCCGCGCTGGAACAGGATGCCGACGAGGTCCGCGTGGTGTTCGAGTCCGGGCTGGAGCGCACGTTCGACCTGGTGGCCGGCGCGGACGGGCTGCACTCGAACACGCGCCGCCTGGTCTTCGGGCCGACCGAGCGGTTCATCCGGCACCTGGGCATCAGCATGGCCGTGTGCACCGTGCCGAATTTCCTCGGCCTGGACCACTGGCAGGTCATGCACCAGATGCCGGACGGCGGCATGCGCGGCGCGATGGTGATGAGCGCGCGGGACAACACCGAGGCGCGGGCGTACCTGATGTTCGACACCCCGGAGCCGGTGGACTACGACCACCGGGACGTCGCGGGCCAGAAGGAGATCGTGGCCAGGGCGCTGGCCGGGGACAGTTGGGAGATGCCGCGGCTGGTCGAGTACGGGCGGGCGGCCACGGACTTCTACTTCGACTCCGCGGCCCAGATCCACCTGGACTCGTGGTCGCGTGGCCGGGTCGTCCTGGTCGGCGACGCCGGCTACTGCGGTTCGCCGATGTCCGGGCAGGGCACCAGCATGGCGCTGATCGGGGCGTACGTGCTGGCCGGCGAGCTGGCCGCGGCCGGTGGCGACCACCGGGCGGCGTTCGCGGCGTACGAGAAGGAGTTGCGGGACTACGCCCGTGCGAACCAGGAGATGGCGGTGGTCAACCTGCGTGAGCGCCGCGCCCAGTCCGGCGAGGCCGAGGACGCGAGCGCGGCGGCCGAGGTCCTGGTCGAGACCGGAGTGGCGGAGTTCGCGCAGGTCGTGGCGTCGTACTCGGTCAAGGACTACGGACCGGACCACTCGATCCGGTGAACGTGAGGGTTCCACGCGTCCCGTTCGGGCCGTCGGCCCCTCTAACCAGACGGCTGCGGTCGCACGGGCGCCACCGTGCTCCTCGCAGTCGTCCGGCATACCGGATCCGGCCGTCACGCCCCCCGAACGGCCGGATCCGGTACGCGCCGCTACTGCTTCAGGACGCGTTCGGTCAGGTCACCGGCGGCCGCCACCAGGTCGTCGGTGAGCGCACCGGTCAACTCCTCCGACGGCTTGCCCTCCGGGTCCAGGACCACGCCGCTCGCCAGTGACGGCTCAGTCGCCGCGAGCACGACCGACCGGGCCGCCTCCGCCACCGGGCGCCGCACCGCCTGCCGGATCTGCTCCCACTGCGGGCGCAGGGCGGGCGGCAGGATCTCCGGGGTCATCTCGGCGGCGTTCGGCGTCGCGGCCGGGCCCGGGTCGGCCGCGTGGACCGCGACCCCGCTGCCGCGCAGCCGCTCGGCCAGCTCGCGGTTGTACGCCAGGTGCGCGAGCTTCGCGCGCCCCGAAGCCGCCATTCCGTAGTACTCGCCGGGCTCGACCTCGGCGTACGACGGGGTTCCCAGCGTCAGCGCGGCCTGGATGGAGGATGAGGTGACGTCGACGATCCGGCTCGGGGCGCCGGCGCGCAGCGAGTCCAGCAGCGCCTCGGTCAGCACCAGCGGCGAGAGGTGGTTCAGCGCGAAGCTCGCCTCGATGCCGTCGGCCGTCTCCCAGCGCTTCGACCACATGCCGCCGACGTTGTTCACCAGCAACTGCCACGGTCCCTCCGCGGCGAGCCGCTCGCCGAGCGCGCGAACCTCGGCCAGCACCGAGAGGTCGGCCTGGACGAACCGGCCGCCGATCGCCCGTGCGGCCGCCGCGCCGTGTTCCGGGTCGCGTCCGACGATCACCACGTCGTGGTCCAGTCGGGCCAGTTGGCGGGCCACCTCGAAGCCGAGTCCCCTGGTGCCCGCGGTCACGATTGCCTTCTGTGTCATGCCGTTCAGCTCAGCGCAGTGGCGGGAATCCGTCCAAAGCCGCGCGGACATGGGTCCATGCCCGCCCGGCATGGCAGCCTGTCGGAGTGGATCTGAAGCACCTGCGGTATTTCCTGGCCGTCGCCAGCGAGGGCACCTTCACCGCGGCCGCGCAGCGCCTCGGCATGACGCAACCGGCGCTGTCGCGCGCGATCCGGGCACTCGAAGACGGTGTCGGGACCGCGCTGTTCGCGCGCGGGCACCAGGGCGCGGAGCTGACCGCCGCCGGGCGGATGCTCGCCGAGGACGCGCGCGGGATCGACGAGTACGCCCGCGCGGCGATCGCCCGGGTGGCGCGGTTCGGTCAGGGCGGCCCGAGGCTGCGGGTGACCGCGCGGGCCTGTGACGTGGCCACGCTGCAGGCGCTCGTCGACTCCTACAACGCGCAGTACGAACCGCACGCCGTCGCGACCGTCGCGGACTGGCGGGTCCAGGCGGACGAGCTGCGCGCCGGGGCGGCCGACGTGGGTCTGCTGCGCGTCCCGTTCGAGAACCCGGGCCTGGACAGCGATCCGGTGCGGATCGACGAGCGGGTCGCCCTGCTGCCGCGGTCGCACCCGCTGGCCGGCCGGGACTCGATCGACCGGGCCGAACTGGCGGGCGAGGCGTTCCCGCGGTGGGTCGACATGCCGCCGGCCGAAACGGCGTTCTGGACCGGCACCGACCGGGTCGCGCACGATTGGCGACCCGGGCCGCTGGTGCGCAACGGAGCCGAGTACGCGAGCGCGGTCCGGCTCGGTCAGGCGATCGGGTTCGTGCCCCGGACCCTGCTGCCGGAACTGCCGCTCACCGGCATCAGCGTGGTGCCGGTGCACGGGCTGTCACCCAGCGAGCTGCACGTCGTGTGGGCGGCCACCGCGACCTCGCCGGACGTGGCGCGGTTCGTCCGGCACGCCCAGCTCACGGGAGCGTGATCGACGCGAACACGGCCTTGTGGTCGGAGTTCGGCATCGGGAACACGCGGTAGGCCGTGACGGCGGCGCGCTGGTCGACCAGGACGTGGTCGATCGCGACCGGGGGCGGGAACAGCTTCGAGGGCCAGGTCGAGGTGAAGCCCTCGCCGGTGGCGTTGCCCGCGTCCGCGTAACCGGTCGCGATCAGGTCCCGCAGCGTCCCGTGGTCGAGCGTGGCGTTGAAGTCACCCGCGAGGATGCGCACCGGGCCGTCCGGATCGGGGTGCGGCAGACCGGCGATCTCCGACTTCCACGCCCCCGCGTCGGCGACCGGCGCGGTCGGGTGCACCGCCACCACCTCCACCGACACCCCGCCGCCGAGGTCCACGCGCGCGCTCGGCTGCGCGAAGATCGACGGCCCGGCCAGGGACAGCTCGGTGACCGGATACCGCGACAGCAGCCCTGACCCGGCGCCACGCCGCCCCGGCTCCAGCACCCGGTGCGGCAGCAACTCGAACAGCCCGGCCGCCTCCAGCGCCGTCACCGCCTGCGGCGTCAGCTCCAGCAGGTTCAGCACGTCGACCTGGTTTTCGCGCACCAGCCGCACGAGGGTCTGCGGATCGGCTTCGCCGTAGTACATGTTCGACGACATCACGTGCAGCGTCCGCCCGTGCACCTGGGGCTGTGCCGAGGAAAACGCGCGCGGCACCACCACCCCGCCCAGCACGAGTGCGAGCACCAGCACGATCCCGCCGATCCACCAGTGCCGGAGCGCGAGGGTGAGAACCGCGAGCAGCAGGCCGCACACGATCCAGTACGGCGTCAACGCGATCAGCGACGCGGTCAACCGCCCGCCGTCGACGCCGAACAGGCGCATCGCGGCGAACACCACGAAAACCGCGGCGAGAACGGCGAAGAACACCACGCGTCCAGTTTTCCTGTCACGCCTCGGCAGCGGCTGACAGTCGTCTGTGCGCGCGCTGTCAGGTTCCCCCGGAAGAGTCGGTTCCGACACAGGAGGAGGATGTCATGACCTTGGCGATCCAGGCTGAGGGCCTGGTGAAACGGTTCGGGAACACCACCGCGCTGAACGGGGTCGACCTCGAGGTGCCGACCGGCAAGGTGGTCGGCGTGCTCGGCCCCAACGGCGCGGGCAAGACCACCACGGTGCGGATACTGGCGACGCTGCTGCGGCCGGACGCCGGTCACGCGACGGTCGGCGGCTACGACGTCGTGCGCGACGCGGTGCGGGTGCGCGGGCTGATCGGCCTGACCGGCCAGTACGCGTCGGTCGACGAGGACCTGTCCGGCACCGAGAACCTGGTGCTGCTGGGCCGGTTGCTCGGGCTCGGCCGGGCTGAGGCGAAGGCGCGCGCGGCGGAGTTGCTGGAGCAGTTCGAGCTGTCCGACGCCGCCGGCCGCGCCGCGAAGACGTACTCGGGTGGCATGCGGCGGCGGCTGGACCTGGCCGCGAGCCTGGTCGGCCACCCCAAGCTGCTCTACCTCGACGAGCCGACCACCGGGCTGGACCCGCACGCGCGCAACGAGGTGTGGCAGGTGGTGCGGCGGCTCGTCGACGACGGCGCGACCGTGCTGCTGACCACGCAGTACCTGGACGAGGCCGACCAGCTCGCGGACACGATCACGGTGATCGACCACGGGCGGGTCGTCGCGGAGGGCCGCCCGGACGAGCTGAAGCGCCGCGTGGGCGGGCAGACCGTGCAGGTCCGGCCGACCTCGCGGGCCGATTTCGACGCGGTGGCGCGGATTTTGACCGATCTGACCGGGTTCGAGCCGGCTCGCGACACGGATGTCGGGTTGTTGACCGCACCCGTGGGCGATCCGGTCCTGATGTCCACTTTGGTCCGCAAACTGGACGAAGCCGGCATCACTGCCGACGAACTGGCGCTGCGCCTGCCCAGCCTCGACGAGGTCTTCCTGGCGCTGACCGGCAAGCCGGCCGAAGAAACCACACGTGAAGGGAGCCTGGTGTGACCACGCTCGACCTGCCCCGGCGCATCAGCCCGGGCAAGGCCCTGCAGGACGGGTTCACCCTGGCCTGGCGGGGCGTGCTGAAGATCCGCAAGAACCCCGAGCAGCTGGCCGACGTGACGCTGCAGCCGATCCTGTTCCTGCTCATGTTCGGCTTCCTGTTCGGCGGCGCGATCGCCGGCAGCACGAGCGCCTACCTGCAGGTCCTGGTGCCCGGCCTGATGGTGCAGAACACGGTGTTCGCGAGCATGGCGACCGGGACCTCGCTCAACACCGACGTCACCAAGGGCGTGTTCGACCGGTTCCGCGCCATGCCGATCGCCCGGTCCGCGCCGCTGATCGGCGCCGTGGTGTCGGACGTCGTGCGGTACGCGGTGGCGCTGGTCGTGCTGCTGGTCGCCGGCACGATCATGGGTTACCGGCTGCACACCGATCCGGGCTCGCTGCTGGTGGGCGTCGCGCTGATGCTGCTGGCCGGGCTGTGCTTCTGCTGGATCGCGGTGTTCGTCGGGATGCTGATGCGCAGTCCGGGAGCCGTGCAGGGCGTGATGGTCGCGATCATGATGCCGATCACCTTCGGCAGCAACGTGTTCGTCCCGTCCGACACGATGCCCGGCTGGCTGCGGGCGTGGTCGGAGGTCAGCCCGGTCAGCCTCCTCACCGGAGCGATGCGCGGCCTGCTCAACGGCGGCCCGGTCACCGGCCCGCTGCTGGGAGCGCTCGCCTGGATGGCGGGGATCGTCGCGGTGTTCTTCCCGCTGGCGATGCGCGCCTACCGGCGCCGGGTGGCCTGACGAGCCGGGTCTCCGCCGATGGGGGTCGGCGGAGACCCGGTCACCGGACTCGATCGGCGACCGCGGACTTGATCGCGGCGATCGCCCGCGGGCCGGTGAGCCGCGCGCCCCGCTGGTAGGCCTCCTCGTAGGCGTCGGCGCCGAGGCTCTCCCGCAGGGAATCGATCACCGCGCGCAGTTCCGGGTCGCCGGCGTCGAAGACGCCGCGGATGGCCGCGCTCAGGCCGAGCGCCCACGCGGCGCGTTCGGCGTCGCCCTCCGCGTGGAACGCCCGGGCGACCACGACGACCGTCTTCGCCACGTCCGGCAGGTCCCTGCGCTCGCTCGCCGAGCGCAGCGGGCCCGGCAGCAGCGGCCACGCCTCCGCGGGCCGCCCCTCGGTGACGAGCAGCGAGGCTCCGGTGGTCGCGACCAGCTCACCCGCCATGTCGACCGGGAACGGGACACGCGCGGCGTTCGCGGTCAGCCACGCGTGCTCGGCGCGCGCCACCTCCAGCTCACCGCACCGCCGGGCCATGTCGAACTTCCGCAGCGCCACCATCGCCCGGCGGTCGACCTTGTCCCCCGCCAGCCGCTCGGCCTCGGCGATGTCCCGCCAGGCCGACTCGGCGTCCCCGGCCCGGAGCCGCTCTTCCGCCAGCCGGGTCAGCTGCTGCACCACGTCGTCCGCCGAGGACAGTTCGCGGGCCATCCGCAGGCCCTCCTCGAACCCGGCGATGGCCGCGGAGTGGTCGCCACGCAGCGAATGCGCCTCCGCCTGCATCGCGACCGTCATCGAGGTGCCCCAGCGGTCCCCGCACTCGCGGAACCCGGCCAGCCCACGGTCCCGGGCTCGTCCGCTGCGGTCCAGATCGCCGTCCTGGTCGGCCAGGAACCCCTCGGCCCAGCTCGCGCACGCGATCATCCACGGGTCCGAGCCCCGCAGCACGCGTTGCACCTCCCGCTCGGCGAGGTCCCGGTGCCCGCCCAGGAAACAGGTCATCGGCAGGGCCAGCGCCAGCATCGGGTACCGCTCCACCGCGCCGCTGCGCACGCACTCGACGGCCAGCTCCGGCACATCGTCGCGGCGCACCAACGGCAGGCTCGTCATCAGGGTGTGCATCACGGCCAGGCACGCGTGGGCGTGGTCCGGCAGGCCGTCGTGACGCAGCACCTCCTCCAGCAGCGGCGCCGGTTCGGCGTTGAACCCGCGGATCACCCAGTACCAGAGCGTCGCGAGGACCAGCCGCGCCGCGGTGCCCGAGTCCTGGTCGTCGAGGGCGCGCCGCACCGCGGCCATGATGTTGTCGTGCTCGGCGCCGAAGGTCTCCAGCGCGTGTACCTGATCGTGGCCGCGCAGCTTCGGGTCGTTCTCCTCGGCCAGATCGGCGAAGAACCCGGTGAACCGCCGCACCACGTCGTCCTGCTCGCCGGACTCGGCGAGCCGCTCGGCGCCGTAGGCGCGGATCGTCTCCAGCATCCGGTACCGCGGCTCACCGCCGGTCGATCCGGCATCCACAATGGACTTCTCGACGAGTGAGCCGAGCACGTACAGCACGTCCTCGGCCGGCAGCAGCTCGTCGGCGCAGACCGCTTCGGCCGAGGCCACCGTGGCGCCGCCGGGGAACACCGACAGCCGCCGGGCCAGGATCCGCTCCGGCTTCTCCAGCAGGTCCCAGCTCCACTCGACGACGGCCCGCAGCGTGCGCTGCCGCGGCATCGCGGTGCGGCTGCCGGAGTTCAGCAGCCGGAAGCGGTCGTCCAGGCGCCGCGCGATCTGGTCCGCCGTCATCGACCGCAGCCGCGCGGCGGCCAGCTCCAGCGCGAGCGGCATCCCGTCCAGGCTGCGGCAGATCTCCTCCACAGCGTCCGAAGTGGACTCGTCGAGCACGAAGCCCGGCCGCACCGCGACCGCCCGTTCGGTGAACAACCGCACCGCCTCGGGAACCTCGAGCGGGCCGACCTGGCACAGCGACTCGCCGGTGATCGCGAGCGGTTCCCGGCTGGTGGCCAGAATCCGCAGCCCGGGCACGCGGGCCAGCAGTTCGAAGGCCACGTCGGCCACGGCGTCGACGACGTGCTCGCAGTTGTCCAGCACCAGCACCGCGTCGCCGCCGTCGAGCAGCGCCACGATCTGCGACATCGCGTCCACCGGAACCTTCGGCGCGCTGGTCACCCGCAGGTCCAGCGGCCCCAGCGCACCCAGGATCGCGCCTGGCACGTCGTCCGCGTCGCGCACGCCCGCGAGCGCGACGAACCACGCGCGCGCCGGGTGGCGTTCCGCCGCTTCGGTCGCCAGGCGGGTCTTGCCCGCCCCGCCGGGCCCGACCAGCGTGACCAGCCGGGACGCCGACAACGCCCGCGCCACCTGGTCGAGTTCCCGCTCCCGGCCGACGAAACTGGTCAGCCGCACCGGGAGCGTGGGCTCGGCACGCGGCGGCGCGACCTCCCCGCGCAGGACCTTCAGGTGCGCGTCGCGCAGTTCGGCGGACGGGTCGACGCCCAGCTCCTCGGCCAGCGTGGCGCGGATCCGTTCGAACACGGCGAGGGCGTCGGCCTGGCGGCCGCTCGCGGCCAGGGCGAGCATCCGCAACGACGCCAACCGTTCCCGCAGCGGGTGCGCCTCCCCGGCGGCGTCCAGGTCCGCCAGCACCTCGGCGTGCCGCCCGAGCGCCAATTCGGCCTCGAAGCGGTCCTCCACCGCGGCGATCCGCAGCTCCTCCAGCCGCGCGACCGGGGCCGGCGCGAACGGCGCGTCGAGCACGTCGGCCAGCGCGTCGCCGCGCCACAGCGCGAGCGCTTCACCGAGGACCGCGGCGGCCTCGCCGGCCCGTCCGGCGGCGAGGCCGCGACGGCCACGGGCGGCCAGCTCCTCGAACCGCTGGGCGTCCACGTCGGCGTCGAGCGTGTAGCCGCCGGAACCTGACGCGATCGTGCCCGCGCCGCCCAGCGCCCGTCGCAGGCGGGACACCAGGGACTGCAACGCGTTGGCCGCGTCGGTGGGTGGTTCGGCGCCCCACAGGCCGTCGATCAGCGTGTCGGCGCCGACCGTCCGGCCGGCGTCCAGCGCCAGGCGGGCCAGGAGCATGCGCAGACGCGGGCCGCCGATGTCGATCGGCGTGCCGTCGTCCGCCTGGGCCCGGACCGGGCCGAGCAGTGCCACCCGCACGGCTACCACTGTTCCAGATCAGGCGCCGGGCTTGAGGCTCTGCTCGAAGTAGTCGACCATGTCCTGCGGTGTCGGGCTGTCGGCGCCGAAGTCGACCCAGACCAGCAGGCCGCAGATCTCCGCGTCGTCCGCGCCGAACACCATGATCCCCGTTCCGGTCATCGTGCCCGCCAGGTACTTGCCGGTCAGGCCCGCCCCGTTCCAGGTGCCTTCCAGCGCGCCGGCCGAATCGACCAGCTGGGACTCGATGCCCAGCTTCAGCACGTCGAACGACAGGCCCTCGTAGTAGATGACGGACCGGCCGCTGGTGGTGGAATCGCTGGGCAACGTGCAGGTCACCACGTTCTCGGCGCCCGCCTCCTGGATCGGCGAACCGGCGCCACCGCTCTCGCACGTCCCGACGTCCGGAACCGTGCCGGCGAGCCGGCGCAGGCAGGACGTGAAGCCGTCGGCGTCCGGCTCACCGCCGGGCGAGCAGCTCCCGGCGACCTGTCGCGTCGAGACCTGGGCCGCGTTTCCGCTGGTCCCGGCCGCGACCGGATCGCCAGAGCCGCCGCGGGTGACGGCCAGCAGGGTGATCACCAGTGCGGCGACCAGCACCCCGACGCCGGCGCCGATGAGCAGCGGTTTGCGCACGCCCTTGGGTTTGGCCGGGGGCGGCGGTGGCGGCCAGGCGGCGGGCGTGGTGGCCGGGGCCATGGCGGGGACGGTGCGGCCGTCGATCGCGGGGGTCGCGGGTGGCGTCGGCGGTGGGCCGGCCGGGACGTGGTGCAGTCCGAAGGCGACCGCGGTCTCCGGCTGGTCCTGGGTGGTCGGCAGGACGCCGAGCTGCTCGGCGAGCAGGGTCGCGACCAGCGGCATCCGGCTCGGCCCACCGACCAGGTAGACACCGGTGAGCTGCTGCGGGGTGCGGCCGGCGTCGCGGATGGTCGCGGCGAGCATCTCGGCGCTGCGCAGCAGGTTGGGCCGGACGAGGGCCTCCAGCTCGGCGCGGGTGACCAGCACGTCGCCGAACGGTTCCGGCATCGGCACTTCGGTGTGCGCGTGACGGGACAGGGTCTCCTTGGCCTCGCGCACGTCCTGCAGGAGCGCGCGGCGGGTGCGGCGGTCGGCGAGGCTCCGCGGGCGCAGCATCCGCTGCCACCGGGCCGGGTCGGTGTGGGAGACCTGGCGGCCGACGTGTTCGAGGAGGGCCTGGTCGATGTCGAGGCTGCCGAGGTCCGGCAGGCCGTTGTCGGCGAGCACGGTGAAGCCGCGGTCGGTGACGCCGACGACGGCGCAGTCGAACGTGCCGGCGCCGAGGTCGTAGACGGCCAGGGTGCTGCCGGGTGCGAGGGTGCGGCCGAGGGAGGCGTAATGCGCCGCGGCGGCGACCGGTTCCGGGATGAGGACCGGGTTCGGGCCGAGGCCGGCCTTGGTCGCGGCCTGGCGGAGGAGTTGCTGCCGGGTGGCGCCCCACCGAGCGGGGTGGGAGAGGCGGACCTGGTCGAGCGGCTGCCCGGCGAGCTGGCGGTGGGCCTCCTCCGCCACGCGGCGCAGGACGGCGGCGAGGGCGTCGGTGACCTCGACGACGGTGTCGCCGAGCAGGAGGGTGGCGTCGTCGATGCGGCGCTTGGGGTTGGGCTCGAACCGGGCCGGGTCGAGGCGCGCCCGGCGCTCCGCGTCCTGCCCGACGACCAGCGTGCCGTCTTCGCCCGCGAAGATCGCGGACGACATCGTCACCGACCCGTCGACCTCGATGACGCGCGGCCCGCGCTCGAAAGCGGACAGGACGGCCACCGTGCTCGACGTACCCAGGTCGATCGACAGGACGTTCATGAGCCTCCCCTCGCCCACGATCACACTATCGGGGAGTCTCGGACGAGAAGTGCCCCCAGGTGAGTCGTCACCGGCCACTCCGGTGTTTCGCCGCCCCTCCGGAAACGTGAAGTGCCCCCAGGGAACCAGTCCCTGGGGGCACTCGCTTCAGCGGTCTACTCGGTCAGCGCTCGCCTTCGGCGTCGTCCTCGTGGGTGCCCGCGCCGATGCTCACCGGCGGGGCGTCGGGGACGTCGGCCGGCTTCGGCTCGCCGCGGAAGACGAACCGCGCCTCGTCGTCGCGGTCCTCCGGGTTGCCGCTCCAGCCCTCGACGTCGACGATCACGATCTGACCAGCCTCGACCTCGCCGAACAGGATCTTCTCGGACAGCTGGTCCTCGATCTCCCGCTGGATGGTCCGGCGCAGCGGACGGGCGCCGAGCACCGGGTCGAAGCCGCGCTTGGCCAGCAGCGCCTTCGCCTTGTCGGTCAGCTCGAGAGCCATGTCCTTGGCCTTCAGCTGCTTCTCCACCCGCGTCACCATCAGGTCGACCATCTCGATGATCTGCTCCTGGGTGAGCTGGTGGAACACGATGATGTCGTCGATCCGGTTGAGGAACTCGGGCCGGAAGTGCTTCTTCATCTCCTCGTTGACCTTCTGCTTCATCTTCTCGTAACGCGATCCCTCGTCGTTACCGGAAGAGAAGCCCAGGCTGACGGTCTTGGAGATGTCCGACGTGCCCAGGTTCGAGGTGAAGATCAGCACCGTGTTCTTGAAGTCGACCGTGCGGCCCTGACCGTCGGTGAGCCGGCCGTCCTCCAGCACCTGCAGGAGGGTGTTGTAGATCTCCTGGTGGGCCTTCTCGATCTCGTCGAACAGGACCACGGAGAACGGCTTCCGGCGGACCTTCTCGGTCAGCTGGCCACCCTCCTCGTAGCCGACGTACCCCGGAGGGGCACCGAACAGCCGCGAGGCGGTGTAGCGGTCGTGGAACTCGCCCATGTCGATCTGGATGAGCGCGTCGTCCTCGCCGAACAGGAACTCCGCCAGCGCCTTGGACAGCTCGGTCTTACCGACACCGGACGGGCCGGCGAAGATGAACGAGCCGGACGGGCGCTTCGGGTCCTTCAGGCCGGCGCGGGTGCGGCGGATCGCCTGGGAGACGGCCTTGACGGCGTCCTCCTGGCCGATGATCCGCTTGTGCAGCTCGTCCTCCATGCGGAGCAGACGCGTGGTCTCCTCCTCGGTGAGCTTGAACACCGGGATGCCGGTCCAGTTGGCCAGGACCTCGGCGATCTGCTCGTCGTCGACCTCGGCGACGACGTCCAGGTCACCGTCCTTCCACTGCTTCTCCCGCTCGGACTTCTGCGCGAGGAGGTTCTTCTCCTCGTCACGCAGCCGGGCGGCGCGCTCGAAGTCCTGCGCGTCGATCGCGGACTCCTTGTCGCGGCGCACCTTGGCGATCTTCTCGTCGAACTCGCGCAGGTCCGGCGGCGCCGTCATGCGCCGGATGCGCATGCGGGCGCCGGCCTCGTCGATCAGGTCGATCGCCTTGTCCGGCAGGAACCGGTCGTTGATGTACCGGTCGGCCAGGGTGGCCGCGGCGACCAGCGCGGAGTCGGTGATCGACACGCGGTGGTGCGCCTCGTAGCGGTCCCGCAGGCCCTTGAGGATCTCGATGGTGTGCTCGAGCGACGGCTCGCCCACCTGGATCGGCTGGAAGCGGCGCTCCAGCGCGGCGTCCTTCTCGATGTACTTGCGGTACTCCTCGAGCGTGGTGGCGCCGATGGTCTGCAGCTCGCCGCGGGCCAGCATCGGCTTGAGGATCGACGCGGCGTCGATCGCGCCCTCGGCGGCACCCGCGCCGACGAGCGTGTGCAGCTCGTCGATGAACAGGATGATGTCGCCACGGGTCTTGATCTCCTTGAGCACCTTCTTCAGGCGCTCTTCGAAGTCACCGCGGTAGCGGGAGCCGGCGACCAGGGAGCCCAGGTCCAGCGTGTAGAGCTGCTTGTCCTTCAGCGTCTCGGGCACCTCGCCCTTGACGATGTTCTGGGCCAGGCCCTCGACGACGGCGGTCTTGCCGACGCCGGGCTCGCCGATCAGCACCGGGTTGTTCTTGGTGCGGCGGGACAGCACCTGCATGACCCGCTCGATCTCCTTGCCGCGCCCGATGACCGGGTCCAGCTTGCCCTCACGCGCCGACTGGGTGAGGTTGCGGCCGAACTGGTCGAGCACGAGCGAGGAGGACGGGGTGCCCTCGCCACGGCCGGCGCCGGCCTCGGCCGGCTCCTTGCCCTGGTAGCCGGACAGCAGCTGCAGCACCTGCTGGCGCACCCGGTTGAGGTCCGCGCCGAGCTTGACGAGCACCTGCGCGGCGACGCCTTCGCCCTCGCGGATCAGGCCGAGCAGGATGTGCTCGGTGCCGATGTAGTTGTGGCCGAGCTGCAGCGCCTCGCGCAGCGACAGCTCGAGCACCTTCTTGGCACGCGGGGTGAACGGGATGTGCCCGCTCGGCGCCTGCTGGCCCTGGCCGATGATCTCCTCGACCTGCTGGCGGACGCCTTCCAGCGCGATACCCAACGATTCGAGCGCCTTGGCGGCGACACCCTCACCCTCGTGGATCAGGCCCAGGAGGATGTGCTCGGTGCCGATGTAGTTGTGGTTGAGCATCCGGGCCTCTTCCTGGGCCAGGACGACCACCCGCCTCGCGCGGTCGGTGAACCTCTCGAACATTCCCACTCCCTCGACTGCTGCGCCGGCGGTGAGCACCCATCACTTCGCGATGGATTCAGCACCGTGAGTCCACTGTAGTAGCCATGCGGTCCCACCGGACTACCACTGGGGCGGATTAGGTCACAGCTGATGTAGATGCCGGAATCTCCCGGCGATGAGTCTGCGCTGGTAGCTGACGTAAGGGTCCAACGCGGGACTTCTCCCCGCGATTCCGCGAGCCCCGGTTTGTCCGCTCACCGCGAACACCCCCGTCAGGAGGACGGGGCTGACGCTTCCGCCCGGATTGAGTAAGGTAAGGCCAACCTAACCAACTAGGGAGGTCCGCCATCGACACCGCGCTGGGCGCTCTCGACGCGTCAGTCACGAGGGTGGCCGCCCTGCAGGACCGCATGGAAGTGCGCACCGACCTGCCCGGCACGGGCACCTGGCTGCGCTGCGGCGACCTGCTGGCTGACCCCGCGCGGTTCGACGTGTGGCGCAAGCTCCTGGGTGAGTGGTTGCGGGCCAACTTCGGCGAGGCACCCGACCGGACGACCGCGGGATTCGTCATGTCGTGGTATCTGCACGTGCCGGCCTTCACCGGTGCGTTGCTGCTCCATCACGAACGGCGAGTACCCATGCTGCGGCCGGGTGAACTCGCCTTCCGCCTGTGCGCGGACCGTCCGCACCCCGAAGGTGTGGCGGTGCTGGGGCACGAGTTCTACTGCCTGCCCGGCGACCCGGCGGCGGACCTGCCCGAAGCGACGGTGGTCGCGGACGAGAAGGCGCTGGCCGCGGTGCTGCGCGCCCGGTACACGGCGCACGCGGCGCAGTTCGTGCAGGCCTACGCCCCGGTCAGCCGGCTGGGGCGCCGGATGCTCTGGGCGGCGGCGACGGATGCCTTGGACAGCACGCTGTGGTGGGCCGGGCTGTACGCCGGCGACGAGGAGGCGGGCGTCGCGGACGCGCAGCTCGTGCTCGACGAGCGCTACCCGCCGCTGACGGCGTCGACCCGGCTTAGGCAGACGGAGGACGGGTGGGCCCGGCGGCGGGAGAGCTGCTGTTTTTCGTACCTGCTGCCGGAGCAGCCTCTCTGCGAGGGCTGCCCGCGCACCTGCCGCCGGTGACTTTCACCACACGGCGGATTTCGGAGATCGGGGTGGGGCGGGTTTCGGGGCTGCACCCGGCGACGGGCCCGTAGCCGGAAGGCGCCGGTGGGCGCCGGCCGCAGGTCGGTCCGGCGGCAGCCGCCGCCGATCGTGCGCCCCGCGGCCGGAACACCCCTAGCTCCGCCAGCCCGGATCGCGGCCCGTCAGCGCCACCAGCCGGTCCAGCGGCGGCGCCTCCGCCGAGCACGGCACCTCCGGCCCGAAGATCTTCATCTCCCGCGCCTGCTCGGCCGTCGCCGCGCGGCGCCCGGGCGCGGCCAATGGGCGGCACGTCGTGCACCACTCAGCCATCGCCAGCACGCCGCCGGGGCACGACCACCGGGTGGCACGTGGTGCACCACCCGATGGCAACCCCACACCGGAACGCCCCTAGCTCCGCCAGCCCGGATCGCGGCCCGTCAGCGCCACCAGCCGGTCCAGCGGCGGCGCCTCCGCCGAGCACGGCACCTCCGGTCCGAAGATCTTCATCTCCCGCGCCTGCTCCGCCGTCGCCTGGGCTGAGGTGAACAGGGCCTCCGCCGTCGCGGGGTCCACCGTCAGCGGGTGGCCCGTCGCGCGGGCGAGGTCCCATCCGTGCACCACCCATTCGGTGAGCGCCATTTCGGCGATCATCGGCGCCGGCATCTCCGAACCGCCGAACTTCGTGGTGCCCTCGAGCGCCCCCGGCCGTCCACAGGCATCCACAATTCCATCCACAAGCGTGCACAGCTCGCCCAGCCAGTCACTCTGCGTGAGATCGGTGTCCCGCTCGCCGCCGGCGGCCTCGGGCGCCGGGTCGCGTCGCAGGGCCGCCGCCATCCACGGCCCCCAATAAAGCAGGTGGTTGAGCAGGCCCCGCACGTCGTATTCGGTGCAGGGCGTCCGGTTGTCCAGTTGGGCTGGTTCGATGGCGCGGAGCAGCGCGGTGAACTCGCGCGCAGCCCGCTCCAGCATCGGTCGAAGGTCGGTCATGCCTCCATTCAGCCGAATCGCGGCGCCGCCGTCTTGAACAAAAGCGACAGCCGCTCGCGAATGACCCGCCGGGACAGAACCATGTACAACCTGCCGCACAATGAAAAAAGCCGCCGGGAATCCCCGGCGGCTCTTCACGCCCCTCTTTACCCGAACTGCGCTCAGTTCTTCTTGTGGTAGGCCTCCACGACCTCCGACGGGATACGCCCGCGGTCGGAAACCTGGTACCCGTTCTTGCGCGCCCAGGCCCGAATGGCCTGGTTCTGCTCGCGGTCGACCGACGCGGAACGGCCCGCCACCTTGCCCGCCGGCTGACGACCCGCCGTGCCCCGCTTGCGGCCACCGGCACGCCGCGCGTGCTCGACGTACTGGGCCAGCGCGTCACGGAGCTCCTCGGCGTTTTCCGCCGACAGGTCGATCTGGTACGAGATGCCGTCCAGTCCGAACTCGACGGTCTCGTCCGCCTCCGAGCCGTCGATGTCGTCGATGAGCGACACCAGCACCTTCTGTGCCATGTGTTTCCTCCTGTTTTAGGCCAGCCACGAATGATCGGGCAGGGGCAGGCGCCCTGACCAGAAGCCATTGACTAGGACATTAATACCCGGAATCAGGGCAGCACGCAAATCACGTTACCGATACCGTGACCAGTTCCTGCCTGCTATTCGGGGCGTACCAGGGGGAAGAGGATGGTCTCCCGGATGCCCAGGCCGGTCAGGGCCATCAGCAAGCGATCGATGCCCATTCCCACGCCACCACTCGGTGGCATTCCGTACTCGAGCGCACGCAGGAAATCCTCATCGAGGCGCATCGCTTCGCTATCGCCGGCCGCGGCCTGCCGGGCCTGATCCAGCAATCTTTCCCGCTCGATCACCGGATCGACCAGCTCGGAGTATCCGGTGGCCAACTCGAATCCGCGGACGTAGAGGTCCCACTTCTCGGCCACACCGGGCTTGGTCCGGTGCTGCCGGGTCAGCGGCGAGGTCTCGATCGGGAAATCCCGCACGAAAGTCGGCTCGTGCAGGTGATCGCCGACGAGGTGCTCCCACAGTTCCTCGACCAGCTTGCCGTGGCCGAGTTTCGGATCGACCTCCAGACCGCGCGCCGATGCGAACCCGCGCAGCTTCTCGACCGACGTTTCCGGCGTCACTTCTTCACCGAGCGCGTCCGACAACGAGTCGTACATGCTCAGCGAGGTCCATTCGCCGGACAGGTCGTAGGGCGTGCCGTCGGCGAGCGTGACCTCCAGACCGCCGAAAACGGCCTGCGCGGCTTCCTGGATCAGCTCGCGCGTCATCACCGCGTTGGTGTCGTAGGTGGCGTAGGCCTCGTAGTACTCCAGCATCGCGAATTCCGGCGAATGCGAGGAGTCGCTGCCCTCGTTGCGGAAGTTGCGGTTGATCTCGAAGACCTTCTCGATCCCGCCGACCACGCACCGCTTGAGGAACAGCTCCGGCGCGATCCGCAGATACAGATCGATGTCGAACGCGTTCGAATGGGTGACGAACGGCCGGGCGGACGCGCCGCCGTGCAGCGTCTGCAGCATCGGCGTTTCCACCTCGGTGAAACCGCGGCGGTGGAAGGAATCCCGCAGCGAGCGGACCACCGACGCGCGCGTGCGCACCACGTCGCGGGCCTGCGGGCGCAGGATCAGGTCGACGTAACGCTGGCGGACGCGCGTCTCCTCGGCCAGCTCCTTGTGCGCGACCGGCAGCGGGCGCAGCGCCTTCGCGGCCATCCGCCATTCGTCGGCCATGATCGACAGCTCGCCACGCTTGGAGGTGATGACCTCGCCGTGCACGTAGACGTGGTCACCGAGGTCGACGTCGGACTTCCAGGCGGCCAGCGCCTCCTCGCCGACGTTCGCGAGGCTGATCATCGCCTGCAGTTCGGTGCCGTCGCCCTCGCGCAGGGTCGCGAAGCACAGCTTTCCCCCGATGCGCGAGAACATGACGCGACCGGTCACGCCGACGACCTCGCCGGTGGCCGTGTCGGCGGGCAGGTCCGGGTGGGCCGCGCGCACCTCGGCGAGCGTGTGGGTGCGCGGCACTTCCACCGGGTACGGCTCCACGCCCTCCGCGAGCAGCCGGTCGCGCTTGGCCCGACGGACCCGCATCTGCTCGGGCAGGTCGTCAGCGGGCACCGGGCGCTCCGGGGAGGGGGAATCCGTCATGCGGACAGGGTATTCAAGGCCGTTCCGACTAGGCCAACCGGATTACCTGTATCGACCAGCGCATGTTCGTCGATAGCATCGCGCGAGTGAGCGAAGCCACTTCATCCGCGGAGCGTGAGCTCTGGAACCGGCGGTCCCGCTCATTCGGGGGACGCGCGGACGCGTATGCCGAACACCGTCCGGATTACCCGCTCGACGCACTGCGCTGGACGGTGCCGCCGCAGGCCGCCGAGGTGGTCGACCTGGCCGCGGGCACCGGCAAGCTCACCGGCGGATTGCGCGCGCTCGGCCTGCACGTGACGGCGGTGGAGCCGGACCCGGGGATGCGTGCCGAATTCACCCGGCACCACCCGGACGTGGCGGTTCTCGACGGGACGGCCGAACGGATCCCGCTGCCCGATGCCAGCGCCGACGCGGTGCTGGCCGGTCAGGCGTTCCACTGGTTCGACATCGACGCCGCGCTCACCGAGATCGCCCGCGTGCTGCGGCCTGGCGGCGTGGTGGCCGGGCTGTGGAACGGCAACGACGATTCCGTGCCGTGGGTCGCCGAAATGGCGCGACTCGCCGGCTTCGTCCGGCGCGCCCGGTGGGTGGCCGAACTGGGCGAGCACCCGGCGTTCGGTCCGTTCGAGGAGAAGACTTTCCGGCACGCGCACCGGCGCACACCCGAAAGCCTGGTCGAAACGATCTCCACGCATTCCCACCTGATCGTCGCCGAGGCGGACGAGCGCACGCGGACGCGGGAGCAGCTGCTGGAATTCCTCCGCACCCACCCGGACACCGCCGGTGGCGAATTCGACCTGCCGCTGGTGACGACCGTGCTGCGCGCGGTCCGCCGTTAACGCGTCTGGCGTTCGAAGGCCAGGCGCAGGCCCAGCAGCGTCAGGTCGGGCACGTGCTCGGTGATCGTCTCCGACTCGCCGATCACCAGCGGCGCGAGGCCGCCGGTGGCGAGCACCGTGACCGGCTCGTGGGTGCGCTCGGTCAGCTCCCGCACGATCCGCCGCACCAGACCGTCGACCTGACCGGCGAACCCGAACACGATGCCGGACTGCAGGCACTCCACGGTGTTCTTGCCGATCACCGACCGCGGCCGGGCCAGCTCGACCTTGCGCAGCGCCGCGGCCCGCGCGGCCAGCGCGTCGACCGAGATCTCGATGCCGGGCGCGAACGCGCCGCCGAGGAACTCGCCCTTCGCGGAGATGACGTCGACGTTGGTCGAGGTCCCGAAGTCCACGACCACGCACGCCGTGCGGTACAGGTGGTGCGCGGCGAGCGTGTTGACCAGCCGGTCCGCGCCCACCTCCCGCGGGTTGTCGACGAGCAGCGGGACGCCGGTGCGCACGCCGGGCTCGACGACGACCTTCGGCACCCGCGCGTAGTAGCGCGCGAGCATGACCCGCATTTCGCGCAGCACCGCGGGCACGGTCGACAGCGCGCTGATCCCGGTGATCGCGTCGGCGTGCTCGCCGAGCAGGCCGCGCATGGTCAGCGCCAGCTCGTCGGCGGTCATCTGCGCGTCGGTCCGCATCCGCCAGTCACCGACGAGCTTGGCCGCGTCCCCCCGGCCCTCGTACAGGCCGAGCACGATGTTCGTGTTGCCGACGTCGATCGTCAGGAGCACCTGCGGTCAGCTCTCGGTGTGCAGCAGTGCGTCCAGGCGCGCCGCGTCGACGGTCTCGGCGACCGGGAACGGGTTCTCCCGGTCCGGCGACGCGATCGGGATGCTGCCGCTCACCAGGCCCGAGCCCGCGGGTGCGTGGCCGGGGTCGCTGCCGGAGTGCTTGATCCGGTTCTCGTCGTCGACGAACACGATCCGCGGCTGGTAAGTGGCGGCCTCGGCGTTGTCCATCTGCCCGTAGGAGATCAGGATGACCAGGTCGCCCGGGTGCACGAGGTGGGCGGCCGCGCCGTTGATCCCGATGACGCCGCTGTCGCGCTCGCCGGGGATGACGTAGGTCTCCAGCCGCGCGCCGTTCGTGACGTCCACAATGGACACCTGCTCGCCTGGCAGCAGGTCGGCCGCCTCCATCAGCGTCTCGTCGATCGTGACCGACCCGACGTAGTGCAGGTTGGCCTGGGTGACCGTCGCGCGATGGATCTTCGACTTCAGCATCGTGCGGTACATGGTTATCCCTCTTCCTCCGACGCGCCCAGCACCACCGGGACGTTGTCGATCAGCCGGGTCCGCCCCACGCGGGCGGCGATCAGCAACCGTGCTTCCCCATCGACGGGTGCGGGACCGAGATCGGTTCCCCGCAACTCCAGATAATCGACGTCGACCTCGGGACGGGCGGCCAGCGTCTCGCGCGCCGCCGCGAGCACCGCGTCCGCGCCCTTCGGACCGGAGTGCCCGCCCGCCGCCAGCGCCGCGGACAGCACCACGGCCGATTCCCGCTGTTCCGGCGAAAGGTAGACGTTGCGCGAGGACAGGGCCAGCCCGTCGGATTCGCGCACCGTAGGCACGCCGATCACCCGGACGTCCAGGTTCAGGTCGCGCACCATCCGCTTGATCAGGACCAGCTGCTGGTAGTCCTTCTCGCCGAAGAACGCGTAGTCGGGCGTGACGATGTGGAACAGCTTCGCCACCACCGTCAGCACACCGGCGAAGTGGCCGGGGCGGTGGGCGCCCTCCAGCTCGTCGCCGAGCGGGCCGGGGTGCAGGGTCACCGCGTGGCCCTCGGCGTAGAGGTCGCCGACCTTGGGCACGAACGCGATCTCGACACCGTCCTCGGCGAGGATCTCCAGGTCGCGCTCCAGCGGCCGCGGGTAGGCGTCGAAGTCCTCACCCTCGCCGAACTGCAGCGGGTTGACGAAGATCGACACGGCGACGACGGTGTTCGGCAGGCGCTTGGCGCGGCGGATCAGCTCGCGGTGGCCGGCGTGCAGCGCGCCCATGGTCGGCACCAGCGCGACCTTGCGGCCCACCGAGTGCAGCGCCGCGGTGACCCGGTGGACGTCGCCGGGCGTCTGGTAGGTGTTCAGCTGCCCGCGGCTGAATTTCGGTGTGGTCACGGGTGTTCCGGCCTTTCGAGGAGTTCGGTGATCTCGGCGGCGGCACCGGCGTCGAGCAGGCCGGCCGCTTCGGCTCGCTGCGCGGTGCGCCGGGCGAGGGAGGTGTAGGCGGGCACGATCGCGGGCTCGGTGGCTTCGAGCACGCCGAGGTGCTTGCGCAGCGTACCGGTGTCACCGCGGGCGACCGGACCGGTCAGCGCCCGGTCGCCGTGGCGCAGCGCGTTGTCCAGCGCCGCCGACAGCAGCGGGCCCAGCATGCGCTCGGCGTTGCCGATTCCCGCGCCACGCAACAGGTCCGCGCAGTCGTCGACGAGCGTGATCAGGTGGTTGGCGCCGTGCGCGAGCGCCGCGTGGTAGAGCGCGCGGGCGGCTTCCGGGACGCGCACCGGTTCCGCGCCCATCTCGACGGTCAGCGCCTCGCCGACGCTCCACGCGGCCTCGTCCCCGGCGGTGGCGGTGACACCGACGCTGCAGGCGGTCAGCCGGTCCAGGTCCTCGGAGCGGCCGGTGAAGGTCATGACCGGGTGCAGGGCCAGCGGCAGCGCGCCGGCTTCGGCGGCCGGGGCGAGCACGTCGAGACCGTGCGCGCCGGAGGTGTGGATGACGATCTGGCCGGGCCGCCAGGACCCGGTGGCGGCCAGGCCGCGGACCAGGCCGGCGAGTTCGTCGTCGGGCACGGCGAGCAGCACGAGGTCGGCGGTCGCGGCGACCTCGTCCGGCGGTTTCAGCGGGACGCCGGGCAGCATGCGCTCGGCGCGGGCCTGGGAGGCGGCGGAGATAGCGGAGGCGGCGACCACGGTGTGCCCGGACCGGGCCAGCGCGGCGCCGACGACGCTGCCCACGCGGCCGGCGGAGATCACCCCGACGCCGAGCCTGGCGGGACGACTCACGGCGTGCCCCTGTGGACGCTCATGGCAGCAGAACTCCTCAGCTCGTTCCAGTCCCGCTCCTGGCGCGGGTACCGGACGACGGGGCGAGGGTAGCTCGCGGAAACGCCCCGGGTCGGCGGCAGGTGACCAGCTTCACCCGACCCGGTTCACCCGGTATGACTGCCTTCACCCGCCAGCCGGACCGCGTCGGCGCGGGAAGTGCGCAGCGTGTCGAGCAGTTCCCGCTTGCGCTGCTCGTGGTCCGGGGTCGCCTTGCGGCGGCGCAGGAACGCAAGCTCGGTCACGCTGGCCTGGTAGCGGGCGACGGCCTTCGCCGCGTCCCGCCCGGACTGCCGCCGGGCCTGGCGGCGCCACTCGCGGCGGCCGGCGAGCGTGGACAGCAGCTCGACCTCGGACGGCGCGATCAGCCGCGCCTGCACCATGGCGGGCAGCGCGGCGGTGACGATGCGTTGTTCGCGGCGGCGGTGCAGGAGGACGAGCAGCACGACGGCGATGAACATCGGCACCATGATCAGGAAGTAGACGTTGAGGAACGTCTGTGCGCCGCCGAGGACCGCCGCGCCGTTCCACAGGGCGTGCAGCAGGACGGCGGCGAGGTAGGCGCCGAGCGGGGCGAGGATCTTGACGGTGCGGTTGTCGGCGCGGGCGGCGTAGCCGAGGCCGATGCCGGTGATGGCGGCGAAGAGCGGGTGCGTGAACGGTGACATCACGCCGCGCAGCACGAACGCGGCGATCACGCCGGTGCTGGTGGCGTCGCCGAAGCCGTAGTCGGCGAAGGCGCGGCCGAAGTAGTAGATGTTCTCGGTGAACGCGAAGCCGGCGGCGGTGAAGCCGGCGTAGACGACGCCGTCGATGATCCCGTCGAACTCGTCGGCGCGGCGGAGGAGGATCGCGAGCACGAACGAGGCCTTCGCGGCCTCCTCGACGAGCGGGGCGGACAGGAGGGCGCTGAGCTTGCTGCCGCCGCCTTCGCCGAGCAGCAGGTCGCCCACGGTTTCGGCGGTGTTGTTGATCAGCAGGGCGGTGATCGCGGCGACGCAGGCGCCCCAGCAGAAGGCGACGAGGAGGAACTTCGCGGGCTCCGGCTCCCAGCGGTCGGCCCACAGGATGGTCGCCACGACGACCGCGACGGGACCCAGCGCCGCGGCGACGCCGATGGCCACCGCGACGGGCCCGACCTGCACGGTGACCAGGCCGAGGACGGTCAGCCCGCACGCGGCCAGGACGACGAGGCCGAGCACGGGCAGGAGCACGGTGAGCCTGCGAGGGGGTGCCGTCACAGCCCGGCACTTTACGGTGACCGGTTCCGCGGGCGGGCCCCACCTCGCCCGGGCTTGGCGGGGGGCGCAGCGAGGTTGGTCGCCGGTGGGCGGGGGCGCCACACCGCACGCATGACCGCGCCCAGCGACGCGGCGGCGACGCGGCGGCACGGCGGCAGGCAGCCCGGCGCGGCAGCGCGGTCGCACGGCGGCAGCGCGGCGGCAGCGCGGCGACACGGCGGCCAGGCAGCCCGGCGCGGCAGCGCGGCAGCCCGGCGGCAGCCAGCCCGGCGCGGCAGCCGCGCTTCCGGCAACCACCACAGATCGGCGGCTCCGGGCGCAAAGCGTTCCCGCCCGGCTGTCACCTTCGCTATCGGCGTGGCAGCTCGGCCCCTCCGGGCAACCACAGATCCGCGGCCTCGGCGCGGAACCTTCCCGGCAGCCGGGGCAAAAGTTCCCTGCCCGGTGGTTGCCGCGTCAGTCTTCGGCTCGGCGGCGGCGTCGGGGGGTTGCCGATTTGCCGTTGGCCGCCAGTAGTTCGCTCACCGAACGGCCCGCCGAGTGGGATCCGGTGTCCTCCTCCACCGCGGCGCGGCGGCCGCGTGAGGTTTCCGGCTCAGGCTTCGCCCGGCGGCCGGTGCTCGTGGGGGACGGTGGCTCCTCCTCGGGGCGGTGGCGGCGGCCCGACGAGCCGGATGCCTCGGCCGAGCGGCGCCCCGAGATCGCGGCGGCGGAGCGGTACCCGCTCGACTCGGCCGACCGTCGGCCGGCGAGCGCGGCACCCGCGGCCGAACGGCGCCCCACGGGCTCCTCGTCCCCGGCAGCAGTACCCGCCGCCGAGCGGCGCCCCACGGACTCCTCATCCCGGCCGAACGCACCCGTCGCCGAGCGGGGGCCCACGGACTCCTCGTCGCCGCCAGCAGAGCCTGCGGCCGAGCGGTGGCCCACGGGCACCTCGTCCCCGCCCAGCGCAGCGGCCGAGCGGCGGCCCACGGACTCCACCGTCTCGGCAGGAGCCGCTGAGCGGCGGCCGGCGGGCACCTGGTCCCCGCCGAGCCCAGCACTCGCGGCCGAGCGGCGGCCCGCGGACTCCACGTCCCCGGCCGGAGCACCCGCCGAGCGGCGGCCGGCGGGCGCCTCGTCCTCCTCCGCGCGTCGGCGACGGCCACCTGGCCTGCCCTGCTGCGCCAGCCGTCGGACCTCGACCGGCAACGTTTCGTTGACCACGGGGTGGTCCTCCGGCACCGCGACCACCGGCTCGGGCTCGACCACCGGCTTCGCGCGCGGCGGCTCAGGCTTCACCACCGGCTCCACGCGCGCCGTCTCCGCACGCGGCGGCTCGGGCGTCACCGGCGGTTCCACACCCACCGGCTCGGGCTTCACCGGTCGCGTCACGCGCGTGGGAAAGGCCGCCGACAGGTCCCTCGCCGAGCGTTCGGCTCGCGGGGTCCAGTCCGGGGCGACCGCCTTCGCCACCTGCGTCGGTTGCTCGACCCGCGGCGGCTCACGCTTGACGGGCGCCGTCGCGTTGGCCGGGCGCAGCCGCTCGGGCCGGCTGGGCGCGGGACGGCTCGGCTCGACCGGCCGGGCCTGCGGGCGTTCCGCCTTCTTCGCCGCCGGCTGGACGCGTGTGCGCTCCGGATCGGCCGGCTCGGCGCCCGCGACCCGGCGGACGGGAAGGTCCATCGACACCTCGGGCCGCCGCGGCTCCGGCGCGCTCGGACGGCCACCGGTGCGCACCGGCTCCTTCTCCCGCACCCGCTCGATGAACTCGGTCGGCCGGTCGGTGATCTCCCGCTTCTTCGCCGCGGTGAGCTGCGGCGGCTGGCTCGTGCCGGACTCGACGACCCGCTGCTCCTCGCGCAGCGCCCGCATCCGGGTCGCCTGCGCGGTCAGCGCGACGCGCTCCAGCAGCACCTCGCCACCGAAGAGGCTCTGCAGATTGTCCCGCAGGGACGCGATTTCCGAGCGCAACGCGTCCAGTTCGCTGCGGGACTCGGACTCGATCCGTTGCCGCGTCTCGGCTTCGACCTCCAGCTCGAACTCGCGCCGCGCGGCGATCTCGCGTTCGAGCTCCAGCTCGTAGACCTCCTGCGCCTGCGCGACGGCCTCCTCGGTGGTCGACGCCTGGCGGCGGTAGCGCACGGCGAGGAAGGCGCCGATCAGCGCTGCCCACAACGCGGCGACGATGCCCAGCCGCATGTAGCGGACGTCGTCTGCCAGTACCAGCGGAATCGTGGCGCCGACCGCGAGGACGAGGCCGATGAGAAACCACGGCCCGCCCACGACGCGGCCGCGCGTCTCGTCACCCTCGCCAGTCATGACCAACACCGTACCCGCTAGTTATGCGTCTGAGACCTAGTTGGTACTTCGAGCGGTCGGTTCCCCGCGTTAACCGGTCGGGTGATGATCGGGATCACTTTCGTCGTCTTCCGGCGTGCGGCAGCAGTGCTCCAGCCACAGCGCCGCGGCGATCAACATGGCCGCGCACACCGCCCCGATGGCGACGCTGCGGAGGTCGCTCGACGCCGCGGCCAGCTCCGACGCCCGCGGGATCAGCGCGCCGGCGATCCCGGCACACGCGCCGAGCATGATCGCGCCGAGGAGCGAGGAGGCCTTCGCGAGCGCGACCGTGCGCGCCGCCGAGACCGCGTTGACGAGCCGGCCGGACCGGACCCGGGACCGCATCGTGAACGCCAGTGCGACTTCGATCACCGCGAGCACGAACAACGTGATGCCGACCGGCCGGGGCACGCGGGGCAGATCCCCGTAGGCGAACCGGAACAACAGGTACGCCACCACGAGCCCGATCAGCCCGGCGATCACCAGTTCACGGGGCCGGGTGAAGTGCATACCGCCACGGTACCCAGGTGATCGTGGCACAGTTGACTCTCCACTGGCTGGAGGGTTGAGCATGGGACGCGCGGACGGGACGTTCACCATCGGCGAGCTGAGCCGGCGGACCGGGTTGCCGGTCAAGACCATCCGGTTCTACTCCGACGAGGGGCTGCTCCCGCCCGCCGACCGCACGAGTTCCGGCTACCGGCTCTACGACGTCACGGCGATGGCCCAGCTGGAACTGATCAAGACGCTGCGCGAACTCGGCCTGGGTCTGGCCGACGTGTCGGCGGTGCTGGCGCGGGAGACGAGCGTCCCCCGCCTGGCCCGCCGGCACATCGACGCGCTCGACGAGCAGATCCGCAGGCTGCGGCTGCGGCGCGCGGTCCTGCGTGCGGTCGTGAAACGCGAATCCGAGCTGGAGGAAGTGAAGCTGATGAACAGGCTGGCGGCGATGTCCGACGAAGAGCGGGCCCGCCTGCTCGACGAGTTCTGGCACGAGGTGACCGAGGGCCTGCCCGTCGACGCGGAGTTCTACGAGCGGATGCGCACGGCGAAGCCCGCGCTGCCCGACGATCCGTCGCCCGAGCAGCTGGAGGCGTGGATCGAGTTCGCCGAGCTGATCCAGGATCCGGAGTTCCGCGCGGTGACCCGGCGGATGAGCGAACGGCACGCCGACGACCTGCGCGCCGGCACGGCGACCGTGCCGGCGCAGTCGGAGTGGATCGAGTGGAGCGAGCGGGCGCACAAGGCGCTGGAGGCCGGGCTGCCGCCGGATTCGCCGGAGGGGCGCGAGCTGGCCGACGACATCGCGCGCGCGTGGGCGGCGGAGGGGCAGGATCCGGGTGATCGCGCGTTCCGGAATTCGGTGGCGGACCGGATCGCGGTCGGGACCGATCGGCGGGCCGAGCGGTACTGGCAGCTGATGGCGATCATGAACGGCTGGCCCGAGGTGCCGACACGGGTGCCCGCGGTGGAGTGGCTGACGGCGGCGCTGCGCGCCTGACGCCAGGGTCAGCGCGGGAAGGGGTGCAGCAAGCGGACCGAGTTGCGGTCGGATTGCGGGCGAGCCCGCAACAGGTCCCGGACCGGTCCGTGGCCGGGCAGCACCGCGTCGGGGTCGATTTCCAGCCACGGGATCAGCACGCTGGCGCGCTCGGGCGTGCCCGGATGCGGCAGCAGCAGCTCCGGGTCGTCCGAGCGCACTCCGTCCACCGTCACCACGTCGACGTCCAGCGTGCGCGGCCCCCACCGCACCTCGCGCACCCGGCCGGCCCGGCGTTCCAGCTCCTGGCCCGCCCGCAGCCACGCCCACTCGTCCCGCTCGGGATCGTCCACAATGCACACCGCGTTCAGGAAGTCCGGCTGGTCCACCACACCCCACGGTTCCGTTTCGTACACACTGGACACCGCGACCACGGCGGAACCCAGCGAGTCCACCACGGACTTCAGGTACGCCAACCGGTCGCCGAGGTTCGAGCCCAGCGACAGGACCGCCCTCACACACGCTCCCGGTGCACGGTCACGGCCACGTCCTGGAAGTTCAACGGAATCGGCGCGGACGGCTTGTGCACGGTCACCTCGACCGCGGACAACCGCGAATCCTTGAGCACCTCGTCGGCGATCCGGCCGGCCACGCTCTCGATCAGGTCGTACGGCTCGCCGCCGACGATGTCCGCCGCCAGCTGGGCCAGCTCGCCGTAGTGCAGCGTCTGCGTCAGGTCGTCGGAAGCGGCGGCGGGCGCGAGGTCCAGCCACGCCACGATGTCGACGACGAAGTCCTGCCCGTCCCGCTTCTCGTGCTCGAACACCCCGTGCCGCCCGAACACACGCAGCCCGGTGAGCGTGATCCGGTCAGGCACGCCCGCGCCTCCACGCCGCGGCCACCGCGACCGCGTCCAGCGACGCACCCACGTTGTGCACCCGCACGCCCCACGCCCCCTTCACCGCCGCGATCGCCGACACCGCCGCCGTCGCGTCCTCCCGGCCGTCCGGCGGGCGTGGCTCACCGTCGGCGTCCGCCAGCAGACTGCCCAGGAACCGCTTGCGCGAGGCGCCCACCAGCACCGGGAACCCCATGCCGAGGAACGTCTCGAGCCCGTTCAGCAGCGCCCAGTCGTGCTCGGCTCGCTTGGCGAACCCCAGACCCGGATCGATGACGATCTTCTCCGCCGCGACCCCGGCGGCCAGCGCCGCGTCGACTCGCGCCCGAAGCTCGCGCCGCACGTCCTCGACCACGTCGTCGTACCGCGCGAGCGCGTTCATGTCCTTGCTGTGCCCGCGCCAGTGCATCAGCACCCACGGCGCCTGGCTGGTCGCGGCTACCTTCGCCATGTCCGGATCGGCCAGGCCACCCGAGACGTCGTTGATGATCTCCGCACCCGCGTCCAGCGCCGCTTCCGCGACCGCCGCGCGCGTGGTGTCCACCGAGAGGCGCAGGCCGTCGGCCGCCAGCGCGCGCACGACGGGCAGCATGCGGGCGATCTCGGTCTCGGCGTCCACTCGCGACGAACCGGGACGCGTGGACTCGCCGCCCACGTCGATGATGTCCGCGCCGCGCTCCCACATCTCGTGCGCGTGGGCCAGCGCGGAACCCAGGTCGAGGTACCGGCCGCCGTCGGAGAACGAGTCCGGCGTGACGTTCAGGACGCCCATCACCAGACAGCGGTCCGGCACCCCGGTGGTCATCGACGGCCCTTGATCAGTTCCAGCGCCTCCGCCCGGGAGGTCGCCGACGTCTGCAGCATGCCGCGCACCGCGGATGTGGTGGTGCGCGCGCCCGGCTTCCGGATGCCGCGCATCGACATGCACAGGTGCTCGGCCTCGACCACCACGATCACGCCGCGCGGCTCGAGCTTGCGCACCAGCGCGTCGGCGATCTGCGAGGTCAGCCGCTCCTGCACCTGCGGGCGCTTGGCGTAGAGGTCGACCAGCCGGGCCAGCTTCGACAGGCCGGTGACCTTGCCGTGGCTGTTCGGGATGTAGCCGACGTGCGCGACGCCGTGGAAGGGCACCAGGTGGTGCTCGCACGTGCTGTACATCGGGATGTCGGTGACCAGCACCAGCTCTTCGTGCGACTCGTCGAAGGTGCGGGCCAGCACCTCCGCCGGGTCGGTGTACAGCCCGGCGAACATCTCCCGGTAGGCACGAGCGACCCGGGCCGGGGTGTCCCGAAGGCCCTCCCGGTCCGGGTTCTCGCCCACGGCCTCCAGCAGTTCACGCACCGCTTTCTCGGCGCGCGCCTGATCGAAGACCGGTCCCTCCCCGGGCGTCAGCTCACTGTCGATCTTGACCGTCCTGCTCGTCGGAATTCCGCCGGTGCTGGCCCTGGCCCTCCTCGGAACCACCGAACCAGTCACCCTGCCGCGGCTGCTCGCCCTGGTTCGGGCGCCACGGCGTCTGGCCACCCGGCTGGGTCGCCGGGGTCCAGCCCGGAGGCGCACCGTAGTTCGGCGGGCCGGACTGGCCGCCACCGCCGTAGGGCTGCGGCCACTGGCCGGTGCCGTTCGGGCCGTACGGGCGGCCGCCACCGTTGGGCGGCGGGTAGTTGTTGCCGCCCCCACCGGGGGGCGCGTACGGGTTCGACGGCGGTTCCGGCTGGCTGTACGGCGGGCCACCGGGCAGGTCACCGCCGCCCGGCGCGGTCCCGACCGGGGTCGGCACCTGACGCGGCGCCGGCTTCTTCTCCGGCGGCGGCCACGGCTCGCCGCGCTCCATCGCCAGCTCGCCCGGGGTCTTGATCGGCGGCTTGTCCGACGGGGTGCGCTCACCGAACTCGTTGAAGACGGTGATGTGCGGCCGCTTCTCGACGGTGGCGAAGATCCGCTCCAGGTCCTTGCGGCTGAGCGTCTCCTTCTCCAGCAGCTCCAGCACCAGGTCGTCGAGCACGTCGCGGTAGGTGTTGAGCACCTCCCACGCCTCGGTGTGCGCGGTCTCGATGAGCTTGCGGACCTCTTCGTCGATCTCGTGCGCGACCTCGAGCGAGTAGTCCGCCTGACGCCCCGCGGAGCGGCCCAGGAACGGGTCACCCTGGTCCTGGCCGTACTTCACGGCGCCGAGGCGGGCGCTCATGCCGTACTCCATGACCATCGCCTTGGCGATCTTGGTCGCCTGCTCGATGTCGGAGGACGCGCCGGTGGTCGGCTCGTGGAAGACCAGCTCCTCGGCGGTGCGGCCACCCATCGCGAACACCAGCCGGGCGATCATCTCGGAGCGGGTCATCAGCTGCTTGTCGTCCTCGGGGACGACCAGCGCGTGCCCACCGGTCCGGCCGCGCGGCAGGATGGTCAGCTTGTAGACCGGCTCGAGGTCCGGCATCGCCCACGCGGCGAGCGCGTGCCCGCCCTCGTGGTAGGCGGTGATCTTCTTCTCCTGCTCGGAGATGATCCGGCTCTTGCGCGCCGGCCCGCCGATGACCCGGTCGACCGACTCCTCCAGCGCCGCGTCGGTGATCACGTGCCCGTTCTGGCGGGCGGTGAGCAGCGCGGCCTCGTTGATGACGTTGGCCAGGTCGGCACCGGACATGCCCACGGTGCGCTTGGCCAGCGCGTTCAGGTCGACGCCCTGCGCCAGCGGCTTGCCCTTCGAGTGCACCTCGAGGATGGCGCGGCGGCCGGCCAGGTCCGGCGCGGACACCGGGATCTGCCGGTCGAAGCGGCCCGGGCGCAGCAGCGCCGGGTCCAGGATGTCCGGGCGGTTGGTCGCGGCGATCAGGATGATGCCGCCGCGCGAGTCGAAGCCGTCCATCTCGACGAGCAGCTGGTTCAGCGTCTGCTCGCGCTCGTCGTGACCACCGCCGAGGCCGGCGCCGCGCTGGCGGCCGACCGCGTCGATCTCGTCGACGAAGATGATGCAGGGGGCGTTCTGCTTGGCCTGCTCGAACAGGTCGCGCACCCGGGAGGCGCCGACACCGACGAACATCTCGACGAAGTCCGAACCGGAGATCGTGTAGAACGGCACGCCGGCCTCACCGGCGACCGCGCGCGCGAGCAGCGTCTTACCGGTGCCGGGCGGGCCGTAGAGCAGCACGCCCTTCGGGATCTTCGCGCCCAGCGCCTGGTAGCGGGCCGGGTTCTGCAGGAAGTCCTTGATCTCGTAGAGCTCTTCGACCGCCTCGTCGGCACCCGCCACGTCGTTGAACGTCGTCTTCGGCATGTCCTTGTTCAGCTGCTTGGCCTTGGACTTGCCGAAGTTGAGGACGCGGTTGCCGCCGCCCTGGGCGTTGTTCATCATCCACATCAGCAGCAGGAGCAGCAGGCCGAGCGGGATGATGTAGTACAGGATCTGCGTGAAGAAGCCCTGTTGGGTCACCGTGGTGGTGAACTTGACGTTCGGCTTGTCGATCAGCAGGTCGTAGATCGGTCGCGCCCCGTCGGACGGGAACGATGTGATGACCTGGTCGACCTGCTGGCCGTCGACGTCGATCTTGTTCGTGAGCGACAGCTTGAGCTGCTGCTCCTTGTCCTCCAGGTTGGCTTCCTTCACGTTGTTGCCCTTGATCTGGGCGATCGCCTGTGAAGTGGGGACCTGGGTGTAACCACGGTCGCTGTCGAAGAGGGTGTTGACCGCGAGGAAGATCAACACAACCGCGACGATCCACAGCAGCGGGTTCCTGAGCAGGCGCTTCCGGTCCATATGCCTCGGCCGTTCGGCCTCGACCCTCCCTGGCTAGGCGGTTAGATGTCACAGCCGCCGTCACGGTGTAGACAACAACTTGCGGTGTGCGAGGAACACCCCGTCCATCCAGGGTACAGTCCGGCCGACATGGGCACCTGCACGAGTCTCAAGCAGGTCAACGGCCGGTGTCGCGGTCTGGTTCCCCGGGGCGGTTCGCGTCAGTAGCCCGGCTCGGATGTGACGCTCGCCACCATCTCGCCGAGCCTGGTGCGCAGCGTCTTGGCGTCCGCCGAGGACACCGTCACCCATTCGCGCCCGTCGGCGCCCGGCCGGGACAGGCTCAGGTACCGGCCGGTGGCCGTGTCGAACCAGCCCAGCACCGGTGACCTGCGACGACCGTTCACCTCGGAGCGGCTGTTCGCGGCGAGCTGACCACCGCGCAGCCGGGGCTGGCCGGCGAGCCGGGCGTAGGCCTCGCGCGGGTCCGACGGCCCCTCGGACAGCGACCGGCGCCGCGGCTTGGGGTCGCCGCCGACCGGCACGGCCGCCCTGGCCGGCGGGATGCGCAGTGCCTCGTCGACCGGAAGTGTGATGGAAGCCTCGGTGCCGCGCGTGCCCGGCGGCAGCAGGTCGACGACCGTCGAGGCCAGGCCCTCGGGGAAGGCCGGCCGGATCCAGATGCCGTCGGCGTCCTGGATCGCCACCACGCCGAGGGTGCCGTCGGTGGCGGCGAGGATCGAAACCGGCGGCACCTGGAAGTCCGGGATGTGCACGGCGTCGATGCTGGTGGTCGGCTGGGACAGCACCCGGAACCAGTCCTCGACCCGCGGGTCGAGGCGGCCGTAGTGGTCGCGCAGCCCGCGGGCCTTCAGCTCGTCGTGGGCCCGCTGGCGCAGCTTGGCACGCTCGTCCATGGTCGCGCCGTGCGAGCGGACCTGCAGCGGGTAGGGCAGCTCGCCGATGCCGGCCGCCTCCCAGAGGAAGTCGAAGGTCATCGGGGTGAAGAACTCGGGGCGGTTCACCAGGCACCCCCCGGCGTCAGGGTCTCGCCGGCGGCCCGCGTCCGCGGAATTGCCACCCCAGCGGGGGCGAGCCGACCGCGACCGCGACCAGCCTCCATCAGGTGGTTCACCAGGCACCCCCCGGCATGAGGGTCTCGCCGGCGGCCCGGACCAGCATTTCGCCGAGGCGGTGCCGCAGCGTCGGTGCGTCGGCGGGGGCGATGGTGATCCAGTCGCGGCCGTCGTGGCCGCGGCTCGCCTGCGTGAAGTAGCGGCCGCCGTCGGTGTCGAACCAGCTCAGCACCGGTGGGCGGGTCTTCGCGCCGCTGCGGCTGCGGGCGTTGGCGCCGATCTGCCCGCCACGCAGCCGCGGCTGGGCCTGCAGCCGGGCCAGCGCCTTGCGGTCGTCGTCCGCGCCGGTGCGGTCGCCGCCCGCGGGGCGGCGCTGCAGGAAGTCGGCCCCGGTGGCCGTCATCAGCTGCTCGAGCGGCACGGTGATCGACTTCTCGGTGCCCCGCGGCGCGGCGGGCAGCAGCGACACGATGGCGCTCGCGAGGCCGTCCGCCGGCATCGGCTGGAAGTGGAAGCCCCGCTCGTCGTGCACCGCGAGCACACCGCGCCCGGCCAGCGCCGCCGCCACGGCGAGCAGCGGCCGCGCGTCGGGCGCGGTGATGTGCACGCTGTCCAGGCTGGTCTCCGACCCCGACAGCACCTCGAAGAACTCCTCGACGTGCGGCGCGGGACGGCCCCGGCCGTCGACGGCGCCGCGCGCGGCCAGCCGGTCCAGGGTCTGCCGCCGCAGCTGGGCGCGCTCGTCCATCGTCGCGCCGTGCGAGCGCACCTCCAGCGGGTACGGCAGTTCCCCTGCTCCGAAGGACTCCCACAGGAAGTCCAGTTCCAGCGGAGTGAGCAGCTCCGCTCGCACCATCAAGTCCCTCTTTCCGGGTTCGCGCGGTTGCGCCGGATCAGCGGTCGTCCTCGTCGTTCCAGGCCCCGATGACCGGCGGCGCGGTCGCCACGTTGGCGCCGAACGCCTCGTCCGGGTCGGCCTCGACGAGGAAGGAAGCCCGCGTGTGCTCCTCGTCCTCGGCGCCCTGCGCGCCGCCGGCACCCATGCCCGAGGCGGGCGGCGGGGTGCCCGCCCCGCCGATGGTGCCACCGGTGTTCATCAGGCTCTGCTGGGCCTGCTGCTGCGTGGCGCCGTGGGCCTGCTGCGACTGGTCCGAGCTGGCCGCCGTCTCGTCGGCGGCCGGGCGCTCCTTGGCGCCGGACTTGCTGCCCCGGCCGAGCGCGGCCTTGCCGCCCACCGCGGCCAGACCCGCGGCACCCAGACCGACCGCCGCGCCCAGCGCCGCCGAGCCGCCACCGCCGGACGACGTCGGCGCCGCCACCTGGCCCGCGCCGGAGACCGAGCCGGGCGCCGGAGCCGGCGGCGCGGGAACACCGTGCGGCCCCGGGACACCACCGGGCTGGCCGCCGGTGGCGAAGCCGGCCGCGCCGCCACCCGGGATCCCGGCCGTGACACCGCCGACCGGGCCGATCCCGACCGAACCGAGACCACCGGGAACCGCACCCGAACCGGCGCCGACGGACTGCGCCGACGTGCTGCCGAAGCGGCCGTCCGCGGGCAGGCCGAGCGACTCCGGGCCGAAGCTCGGGGTCGCGCTGTCCACCTCGGACATCGCCTGGGTGTAGGCGTTGAAGTACTGGACCTGCTGCGCGTGCACGGCGCGGGCCTCGTCGGCCTGCACCTTCATGTCCGCGACCATCGCGGCCGGGCCGCCGGCGAGCATCGCCGCGGTCTGCTTGGCCGGGTCGAACTCCTTCGGCGCCGGCATCTTCTTGACCTCGGCGGCCGCGGCGGCCTGCTGCGCCATGCGGCTGGACATGGTGTGCGCCGCGTCGCCGGCCTGCTTGCTGGAGTTCGCGATGCCGACCAGCGCGCCCTGCGCGGACCCGGCGCCCTGGCCGATCCACGCGTTGCCCAGCTCGGTGATCGCGTTGTACAGGTCGTCGGCGGCCTGGTGCAGGCTGTCGCCGTGCGACTGCCACTGCCGTCCGGTGGCCTCGGCCGTGGCCGGGTCGTTGTTCTGGGTGGCGCCGAGGTAGAGCTGGTTGCTCTCCTGCGAGGCCCAGTTCGGCGGGCTGCCGATGGCCCGGTCGCCGCCGTAGGTGAACCCGCCCGCGCTGTTGCGCGCCTGCTGCACCAGCGCGGCGGACTCGCCGTTGTCGCCCAGCTGGACGGCGTCGACTCTGGGCTCGCTGCTCGGAGAAGTCATCGTGATCGTCCCCCCGGGTTCAGACCTGACGCCCGGACGCCAGCGCGTCCTCGGCGGCCTGCTCGATCTTGTCGTAGTGGCTCATCGCCGCGACGATGGCGTCCTCGGCCTGCTGGTACTGGTTGTAGAGGTTGCGCAGCGCGGTCGCGTACGACTCGCCGCCCCCGTCGGCGCGCTGCACGAACTTCGCGGCGATGGCGTTGCCCACCGGGTTGTTGCCGAGCTTCGGCGGTTCGGCCAGGGCTCCGGCGTTGCGCAGCAGGTTCTCCACCTGGTCCTTGCCGAGGCGGATCTTCTTCAGAACCGTCTGCGCGGCGTCCGGGTCGACCCCCAGCTGACCGTTCACGGCGGCGTTCCGGAACGCCGCGGCGTCCGCGTAGCTCCCCATCAGTTCTCCCTACCCCACGTCCGTACCGCATCGCGGCGCGTCACCCTCGTTCGCGTAGGTTAACGCACCGCACCGACGGTTATGACGCGTTCCGGCACGTTCGGGTTCACGAATTTCCGGTGCTCACGCACCGTGTTCAGGCCCCGTACACCTTCGGATCAAGCGTGCCGATGTAGGGCAGGTCGCGGTAGCGCTCCGCGTAGTCCAGGCCGTACCCGACGACGAACTCGTTCGGGATGTCGAACCCGACGTAGCGCACCGGCACGTCCACCTTCACCGCCTCCGGCTTGCGCAGCAGCGTGACGACCTCCAGCGACGCCGG
Organism: Amycolatopsis deserti; assembly: GCF_014653945.1. Lineage (GTDB taxonomy): Bacteria > Actinomycetota > Actinomycetes > Mycobacteriales > Pseudonocardiaceae > Amycolatopsis_E > Amycolatopsis_E deserti. The sequence continues at coordinate 466,315 of NZ_BNAU01000004.1, forward strand.
GTTGCGGCTCGCCAGGTTCTTCAGCAGCCAGGACAGGGTGAGTCCGGAATCGACGATGTCCTCGACGATCAGCACGTGCCGCCCGGTGATGTCCCGGTCGAGGTCCTTGAGGATCCGCACCACGCCGGAGGACGACGTGGACGAACCGTACGAGGAGACGGCCATGAACTCCAGCTGCGCCGGCATCGGCAGCGCCCGGGCGAAGTCGGTCATGAACATGACGGCGCCCTTGAGCACCCCCACCAGCAGCAGGTCGCCGGCAGTCGTTTCGCGCTCGTAGTCCGCGGCGATCTGCTTGGCGAGCTCGGTGATCTTGTCGTTGATCTGCTGCTCGGTGATGAGGACGGAGGCGATCTCGCCTTCGTACACGGGTCAGTCCCCTCTTGTTTCCGGTGGATTCATGGCAAGCCTGCCATGCGTCCGGGTCACCACCAAGCCGCCGGGTAGCCAAACTCCGCCCTGACCACGCCAGTCGCCGACCAACGCGTCGACGGACCGCAGGTGGGCGTCGGTGAGGCCGCGCGCGCCGTGCGCGGTGAGCCAGTTCCGCAGGATCCTCCGCCGGAGGGATGCCGGCAGCGGGGACAGGGCCGCGATGTCCGGTTTTCCGTGCCGCGCCAGGAAGTCCGTGGCGAGCGAGTCGAGCGCCTCGGAATCCTCCCTGAGCTGGGCGGCGGTGCGGGCGAGCGCGGCCGCGACCCCGCCGTTGAGGACGTCTTCCAGCAGTGGCAGCACTTCCGTGCGCAGGCGCACCCGGGTGTAGCGCGGATCGCTGTTGTGCGGGTCCTCCCACGGGGTCAGGCCGAGCGCGTGGCACGCCTCCCGCGTGGTCGCGCGGGGCAGGTCGAGAAGTGGCCTACCCCACGGGAGATCCACAGCACGCATCCCGGCGATCGAGCGCGGGCCGGAGCCGCGGCCGAGCCCGAGGAGCACGGTCTCGGCCTGGTCGTCCCGGGTGTGCCCGAGGAGGACGATCCCGCGGTGGTGCGCGCGCAGTGCGGCGTACCGGGCGTTCCGGGCCGCCGCCTCGGGCCCGCCCGGGCCGGTCACCTCGACGGTCAGCACCTCGGCGGAGTCGACCCCGAGCTTGCGCGCGACCCCGGCCGCCTCCGCGGCCACGCGTGCCGAATCCGGCTGCAGCCCGTGGTCCACGACCAGCGCGCGCACCGGCAGCCCGAGCGCTCGCCCGGTGAAGACGGCGGCCTCGGTGAGCGCCAGGGAATCCGCCCCACCGGACAACGCGACGTCGATCGCGGGCACCTCGGGGCACCCCGCCAGGAAGTTCCGCACCGCGCGGCGCACCGCGGCGACCGCGGGGTGCGGGCCGGTCACGGGTGGACGCGCCGCACCCACGCCTCGGGATCGGCGATCTCGGCCCGGGTCGGCAGCGTGTTCGGCGAGGTCCAGACGGCGTTGAACCCGGCCATCCCGACCCGGCCGACCACGTGCCGGGTGAAGGCCGCGCCCTGCGCGTACTGGCGGATCTTGGCGTCCACGCCGAGCAGCGCCCGCAGCAGCCGGTCCAGCAGGCCGCCGCCCTTGCGCCGCTCGGTGAACCGCGCGCGGATGGTCTCGACGCTGGGCACCACGCTCGGCCCCACCGCGTCCATCACGTAGTCCGCGTGCCCTTCCAGGAGGGTGGACAGCGCCAGCAGGCGGTCGAACACCTCACGCTGCTCCGGCGAGCGCAGCAGCTGCCCGACCGCCACCAGCCCGTCGGCCTTGGCGCGCCGGGCCTCGCGCAGCGCGTCCGGCAGACGACCGAGCAGGTCGGTCATCCCGTCGGTGTCGCTGGTGAGGCCGCTGACCAGCCGTTCCACCTCGTCGGCGAAGTAGTCGCGCAGCCAGTCCACGGCGGTGAACTGCAGCCGGTGCGTGCTCTCGTGCAGGCACACCCACAGCCGGAAGTCGCGGCCCGGCACCTGCAGCGCCTGCTGGGCGGTGACCACGTTCGGCGCCACCAGCAGCAGCCGCCCGGCGCCGTCCGGCCCGCCGAACGGGTCGTACTGGCCCAGCACGCGGGAGGCCAGGAAGGCCAGCACCACACCGGTCTGCACGCCGGCGCCACCGGCCAGGACGGGCCCGAGCGGGCCGGCCGGGTTCGGCGGCAACGCCTTCGCGGTGAGCGCGTCGAGCCCGGCCGCGGCCGAGCGCACCCAGCCGGGCCGGTCCACCACGTCACCGGGGAGCAGCGGCAGCCCGGCGCCCAGCCCGGTCAGGTCGCGGACGTGGGCCTCGGCGTCGACCGTCAGCTCACGCAGCTCGGTCACGGCCAGTCCGGCCTCCTCGCGGGAGACCACCGGCCCGCCGCGGGCGAGGAACGCGCCCGTTGCGGCGGCCAGCGACCAGTCCACGACCGGCCGGGACGCGACCTCGCTCATGGTGTTCACACCTTTCCGAAGCTATCGGCAGCCACAGCCCCGCAGCGAGGCCGCGACGACGTCCAGTGCCGCCCGCGCGGGATCCTGGTCGGCGCCGTCGGACATCAACGCGAACACCAGGACCCGGCCGTCCTCGTCCAGCACTACCCCTGCCAACGTGTGGACCCCGGACAGAGTGCCCGTCTTCGCGCGAACCCACCCCTTGCCGGAGCGGGAGTTCGCCGCGTTGTAGCGGCCGGCGAGGGTGCCGCTGCCGCCGGCCACCGGCAGCCCGGCCAGCATCGGGCGCAGCTTCGCGGTGCGCGGGTCCTTGTCGTCCGGCCCGGCGGCGACCGCCAGGACCTGCGCGAGCAGCTTCGCCGGGACGCTGTTCTGCGGGGACAGTCCGCTGTTGTCGCTCAGCTTGACCTGCGACACGTCGAACCCGTTCTGGGACAACACGGACAGCGTCGCCTGCGCGGCGCCGGCGAACGACGCCTCGGCGCCGGTGGCGATCGCGGTCATCCGGCCGATCGCGTCGGCGAGGGTGTTGTCCGAGGCCTCCAGCGCGTGCGCGATCAGCTCGCTCAGCGGCGCCGACTTCACCTCGCCGAGCACCTTCGCGCCCTGGGACGCCTTCGCCGGACCGGCCGCGCTCGCGCCGAGGCGCTGGGCGAAGGTCTGCAGCACGGTGTTCGCCGGCTGGGCGACGCGCATCGAGTGGTCGTTGGCCGGGTCGGTGAGGCCGCCGTCGAGCATCACCGGCGTCATCGCGGCGGTGTAGATCGGCGCGTCGTCGGGCGCCCAGCCCGGTGCGGTCTGGGCACCGGACCAGATCGAGGTGTCGATCTGCACCTTCTTGATCGCGCCACCGCTGGCGCGCTCGACCTGCGCGACGAGGTCGTCGAGGTGGGCGGCGCCGGAGTACACCGACTGCCGCCCGGCCGGCAGCGAGGACAGCGTGATGTCCCCGCCCGCGACGATCACCGCGGTGTCCGGCGAGGCGCCCTGCACGACCTTGGTGCTCAGCTGCGTGCCCGGGTCCATCGCGAGCAGCGCGGCGGCGGTGGTCAGCAGCTTGGTGGTCGAGGCCGGGGTGCGGAACTGGCCGGAGTTGCGGTCCCACAGCAGCTCGCCGGTCTCGGGGTCGATCACCGCGCCGGTGAGCGTGCCCAGTGCGGGGCTGGCGGCGGGACCGGCCAGCGCCCCGGACACCCCGGACGACGACGGTTGGGGCGCCGACTCGCTGGGCGCCTTCAGCGACAGGGCCACCGGGACCGGCTCCGGGGTGTCGCCCTTGGGCAGGTTCGGCGCCCAGGGCAGGCCGAGGCGGTTGGAGACGTACGGCGTGGCGAGCGCGGCGCCCACCGCGATGACCAGGATCAGTGCCAGGGCACTGCTGACCAGCACACGCTTGCGGCGGCGCTTGGGCTTCGCCTCGGGCTCGGCCGGCGGCTTCTCCTCGCCGGTGGTCGCCTCGGCGGGGTGGATTTCGCCGCTGGGCTCGATGCGCATCGGCTGCATGAGCGGAGCCGCGGCGGGTGGCACCGGCTGCGGCCGGGGGCTGGGCTCGCCCTGCGGGTGCTCGGCGTTCGGCGCGGGCTGCGGGCTCTGCCGGCGTTCGGGGTTCGGCGCGGCGGGCTGCGGGCGGGGACGCTCCGGCTGTGCGGCCTGTTCGGGCGGCGCCGGGGCCGGCCGGGGCTCCGGTTTCGGAAGCTGGTGCGGCTCGGTCTTCTGCTCCTGCCGCAGGTCGATCACCTGCGTGCTCTCGGCGTCCGGCTCGGGCGGCTTCGGCACCGGCACGAACAGCGTCGGCGACTCGGGCAGCGAGACCTCGCCGGGCACCGGCAGCTGGGCCGTCGCGCCACCGTCAGTGGGCTTCGCCTCGGCGGAGACGTCAGCGACGTCAGCGTCTTCGGACGGCCACTCGGGCTGGTCGTTGCTCGGCACGCACCCCTCCTCCTCACCGGCGACACGCCGCCGGGCAAACTCACTGTTGTCAAGACGACATCAGTGCGACTTCCCAACGGCGCGTGGTCCACACTAGTGAGAACAAGTTAGCGATACCGTAAGCCGCCGATTCCGGCGGGAAAAGACGAGGTCAGCGAGGACGCCGTGGAGTTCGACGCCACGATCGAAATCCCCAAGGGGGAGCGCAACAAGTACGAGGTGGACCACAAGACGGGCCGCATCCGCCTGGACCGGACCCTGTTCACGGCCACCCAGTACCCGGCCGACTACGGCTTCATCGACGACACCCTCGGACAGGACGGCGATCCGCTCGACGTGCTGGTGCTCGTCCAGGAGCCGACGTTCCCGGGCTGCCTGATCCGCTGCCGCGCGATCGGCATGTTCCGCATGACGGACGAGAAGGGGCCGGACGACAAGGTCCTCGCGGTGCCGTCGGACGACCCGCGGCTGGAGCACCTGCGTGACATCCACCACCTGAACGAGTTCCACAAGCTGGAGATCGAGCACTTCTTCCAGGTGTACAAGGACCTGGAGCCGGCCAAGAGCGTCGAGGGCTCGCAGTGGGTGGGCCGCACCGAGGCGGAGGCCGAGATCAAGCGCTCCTACCAGCGTGAGATCGACCGGCTCGCGAAGGAGGCCGCCGAGGGCGGCGAGCACCACTGAGTGCGCACAACGAAGAACGCCCCTTCCCCGCGCGGGGAAGGGGCGTTTCTCGTTCTGATCAGGCCCGGTAGCCGGGGATCGGGTAGGCGGCGAGCAGGTCGCGCACCTCGCCGGCGATCTTGCTGATCGCGGCCTCGTCGTTCGCGGCGGCCGCGGCGATCGAGCGGTCGATCCACTCGGCGATCTGCGGCTGGTGCTCCGGCTTGAGGCCGCGCGTGGTGATCGCCGCGGTGCCCAGCCGGATGCCGGACGGGTCGAACGGCTTGCGCGGGTCGAACGGCACCGTGTTGTAGTTCAGCTCGATGCCGGCGCGGTCCAGCGCCTGCGCGGCCGGCTTGCCGCCGATCTGCTTGCTGGTCAGGTCGACCAGCAGCAGGTGGTTGTCGGTGCCGCCGGACACCAGGTCGAAACCGCGCTCGATCAGGGCCTCGGCCAGCGCCTTGGCGTTGGCGACGATCGCGTGGGCGTAGTCGCGGAACTCCGGCTTGGACGCCTCGCCCAGCGCGACCGCGATCGCGGCGGTGGTGTGGTTGTGCGGGCCGCCCTGCAGGCCGGGGAACACCGCCTTGTCGATCGCCTTCGCGTGGTCGGCGTCGGTCATGATCATCGCGCCGCGCGGGCCGCGCAGGGTCTTGTGCGTGGTGGTGGTGATGACCGGCGCGTGGCCGACCGGCGACGGGTGCGCGCCACCGGCGACCAGGCCGGCGATGTGCGCGATGTCGGCCACCAGCACGGCGCCGACCTCGTTGGCGATCTCCGCGAAGGCCGGGAAGTCGATGGTGCGCGGGATCGCGGTGCCACCGGCGAAGATCAGCTTCGGCCGGTGCTCCAGCGCCAGCTCGCGGACCTGGTCGAGGTCGACGCGGCCGGTCTCCTTGCGCACGCCGTAGCGGACCGGGTTGAACCACTTGCCGGTGGCCGAGACCGACCAGCCGTGCGTGAGGTGGCCGCCGTCGGGCAGCGCCATGCCCATCACGGTGTCGCCGGGGCTGGCGAAGGCCAGGTAGGCGGCCAGGTTCGCGGGCGAGCCGGAGTACGGCTGCACGTTCGCGTGGTCGACGCCGAACAGCGCCTTGGCGCGCTCGATCGCGACCTGCTCGACCTGGTCGATGAACTGCTGGCCCTCGTAGTACCGCTTGCCGGCGTAGCCCTCGGAGTACTTGTTGGTGAGGACGGAGCCGGTGGCCTCCAGGACCGCCTCGGACACGTAGTTCTCCGAGGCGATGAGGCGGATCTTCTCCGCCTGGCGGCGCGCCTCGTCCTCGACGAGACCGGCGATCTGCGGGTCGGCCGCGGTGAGCGTGGGGATGGCTGGCTGGTGCGTCATCTTCCTACTCCTGACACTGGCCACACCCAGGCGCGCGGTGCCGGCCTCGTCGGTCGCTTCCCGGTGGTGCTCCACCTCTACGGCGCCAGTCGCAAGTTGCTGTGCGCCCAGCTTAGTCGACGGGTGCGACACCTTCCGCGTGCCGCCGGGCCAGCTGCTGGTAGATGGCCGCGTTGTGGTCGACCCAGCCCCGCGCGGAGTCGGTCAGCGGGACGAACTTCTTGGCCGGGCTGCCCATCGCGATGACCTCCGGCGGCACCTGGGTGGCCGGGGTGACCGTGGAACCGGCGGCGATCAGCGCGCGCTCGCCGATCACCGACTGGTCCAGCACGGTCGAGCCGTTGCCGATCAGGGCCTGCTCGCCGACCGTGCAGTCGTGCACCAGGCACATGTGCCCGACCGTGACGTTGCGGCCGATCTCGCACACCCCGGTGTTGACGTGGACGACGGAGTTGTCCTGGATGTTGGCGCCCTCGCGCACGATGATCTTGCCGAAGTCGGCCCGGAGCACCGCGCCGTACCAGATGGAGACGTCCTTTTCGATGACGACGTCGCCGATCAGGGTCGCGGTGGGCGCGATCCAGGCGTCCGGGTGCACGGTGGGGCTCACGCCCTCGAAGGAGAACAGAGGCATACCCGGAACCTTAGGCCAGGCAGAGCGACTCGATCTCCTCACGGAGGGTCGCGAACGGGCGCCGCCGGACGCGCTGCTGCACGACCGCGCCGAGCAGGTAGGACATCAGGGCCCTGGCCCGCGCCCGCGGGTCGATGACCCCGACCCCGGCGAGCAGTTCGGTGAGCAGCTCGGTGACCGAGCGGAGCATCGCCTCGATCGCCTCCGGGTGGTCGGCGCGGCTGACCGCGATCCAGTACTCGAACCACAGGAACGCCGAGTCGGCCTCCTTGGCGAAGCTGTCGAGGTAGGCCTCGAGGACGGCCCACAGCTTCTCCCGCGGATCCGCGTGCCGGGCGGCGACCTCGCGCAGCTCGTCCAGGAAGGCGGTCACGTGCGCGGCCATCGCCCGGTCGACGAGCACGTCGATGTCGGTGAAGTAGTAGTGGATGGCGCTTTTGGTGAGCGGGCTCGCGTCGGCGATCGCCCGTGCCGTGCACCCGGCCAGTCCGTCCCGCGCGAGCACCTGGCGCGCGGCTTCGACGATCTGCTCCTGCTTGGCGAGCTGGTTAGGAGAGAGCCGCTCGCGCTGCCCCGGCGGGGTGACGGCCACTGCGATGTCCTCCTGACTGGGATTGCGGACGGTCAGCCTACCTGTCAGGACCGCTGTCCCAACGGCCTGCTCGGGTGCGGGCCGGGGCCGGGACGTTTACCGTCCTGCCATGAAGATCGCGCGTGGGTGGTTCGGGCTGCACGCCCTGGTGGTGCTGGCCGGCGTGGTGATGCAGCTGTTCGTCACCTCCGGCGTGATGGGCGGCCGCTACGAGTCGGCCGCCGCGCGCATGGCGAACGTGTTCGCCTACTTCACCATCCAGTCCAACCTGATCGTGGGATTCACCAGCCTGCTGCTGGCGATCCGTCCACTGCGGACGTCCACACCGTTCCGGACGCTGCGGCTGGACGGGGTGCTCGCGATCGCGGTCACCGGCATCGTGTTCCACCTGGTGCTGGCCGGGCTGCAGGACCTCACCGGGCTGGCGTGGGTCGCGAACCTGCTGCTGCACACCGTGTCCCCGCTGCTCGGCGTGCTCGGCTGGCTGCTGTTCGGGCCGCGCGGCGCGATCTCCCCGCGGATCATCGGCTGGTCGGTGGTCTACCCCCTCGCGTGGGTGGCGTTCACGCTCGTGCGGGGCGCGATCGACGGCTTCTACCCGTACCCGTTCATCGACGTGACCGCCCTCGGGTACCCGCGGGTGGCGGTGAACTGCCTGGTGATCGCGGTGTTGTTCCTCGCGCTGGCGTTCGGCGCGATGCTGCTCGACCGGCTGCTAGGACGCGGCCTCGACGACCCGGACGAGCCCGGTGGCCGGCGGGACGTGCAGCACCGCCCGGCCGAACCCAGCCGCGAGTAGCGCCTCGCGGGCCGCGGTCTCGTCGGCGAAGTGCAGGTGCACGCGGCCGCGCACGAACGCCGACAGCGCCTGGACGAACGCCCGCACCGGGAGGTCGGCGGTCGCCAGGTGCAGGTCGGAGAAGTACCGGCCGCGGTCGAAGCGCCGCAGCGCCCGAGCGAAGCGCGCCCACATCGCCCGCACGGTCGGCTCGTCGAAGTAGTTGACCAGCCCCTCGGTGACGATCACCAGCCCACGCGCCGGGTCGAGGCCGGCCACCAGCCGGTCCAGGGCCGTCTCGTCGAGGACGTCCAGTTCGGTCACGCGGTGCCCGGGCCCGGCGGGACTCGCGCGGCGCAGGGTGCGGCGCTTGCGCTCGGCCATGGCCGGCAGGTCCGCCTCGAGGTAGGTCAGGCCGGGGTGGCGGCGGGTGAAGCGCCAGCCGCGGGCGGACAGCCCGGCCGCGATCTCGACGACCTGGGTGATCCCGTCCCGTTCTATGGCGCCGGTGAGCAGGTCGTCGATCAGGCGGTGCCGGGCCAGCAGGAACCCCTCCAGCGTCGGCCCGCCGAGCGCGCCGCTGACCGCCATGAACGGCCGCAGGAGCCGGTGCAGCACGCGGCCCTCGCCGGTCGCGAAGGCGGGATCGGAGAGCCCGTGCCGCACCCACACGTAACCGGTGTAGTGGGCGGTCGGACTGATCGTCTCGGAGCCACGGGCCATGGCCGGAGAGCCTAGGCCGGGAACGACGTCGGGGGCCCTCCGAGTGGAGAGCCCCCGACCGTTGCCGGAGCCGCCTAGGGGAATCGAACCCCTGACCTGCTCATTACGAGTGAGCCGCTCTGGCCGACTGAGCTAAGGCGGCAACACGAACTAGTGTAGCGACCCCTCTCGCGTCACTTGAGCACCCCCCGCGTCGTTAGGCTGTGCGACGCCGATCACACGGGATCGGCCCGTCGTACTGGGAGGACCTTCCACATGCGTCGACGCATGCCTCGCGCGCTGGCGCTGCCGGTCGCCGCGGCCGTGCTCGTCCTGTCGGCCACGCCCGCCGTGGCGCAGAGCACGATCCCCACCACCCCGACCCCGCAGCCGGCCAACCCGGGGCAGCCGCCGTTCATCGGCCAGGAGGGCCCGCAGCCGCTCGGCCACGCCGTCGCCGACGCGGCCGCCGCGCTCGGGGTGCTGCGCCTGCTGCCGAATTCGGTCCCGACCAGCACGATCCTGCCCGGCTACGGCGACCAGCTGCCGAAGCAGTCCGCGCTCGAGGCCGGCATGGGCCTGTCCAGCGCGCAGGCGAACTCCGAGGCGCTGCTCAGCTACGAGAAGGCGATCGCCCAGTCCTCCCCGTTCGGGCTCGCGGTGGGCGGCAACGCGCCGCAGGCGCCGGGCAGCCTGGTGCAGACCGCGCTGCCGGACAACGAGAAGCCGCTCACCGGCGGCCTCAACGGGCCGGAGAACCCGCTGCTCAACGTGGGCCTTCTGAACGGCAAGGTGCACGCGCGCTACAGCCCGACGCTCGGCCCGTGCGTCGGCACGATCGCCGACGCCAGCACCTCCGTGGCGAGCCTGTCGCTGCTCAACGTCATCCCGTCGCTGCCGAACCTGCCGATCGACGGCCTGGACCTGCAGAACGTGCAGCTGGCCGACGGCTTCGACCCGACCAAGGGCCTGCAGACCCTCGGCGGCTTGCTCAGCGGCGGCGCCCAGACCAAGTCCGACGGCACGAACGCCGTGCTCAGCCTGCCGAACACGCTGTCCTCGCGGTCGGTGGTGCAGCTGGTCGACATCCCGGGTTCGCCGAACAAGGCGGTCCAGTCGATCTCGACGCTGCAGGCCGCCGACATCGAGATCCTCAAGGGCACCCCGCTCGAGCTGACGCTGAAGGTCGTCAGCCAGCCGACGCTCAAGGTCACCTCGACCGGCGACGAGAAGACCTCCAAGGTCGAGTACACGGCACCGGTGATCACGATCGAGCGGCAGGGCAAGGTGCTCTACACGCTCGACGCGACCAACCCGACGAAGGACATCCCGATCGGGCTGCCGCTGTCCGGCCTGTCCCAGCAGTTCGGTCCGCTGGAGGACCTGCCGGTGGTCGGCGGCCTGGTCGCGACCGCGCAGAAGGGCCTGCAGCCGGTCTCGGACACCGCGGGCAAGGTGCTCGACCTCGGCGTCCTGCGGCTGAGCATCGCCGAGCTGACCCAGAAGGGCCAGAACCTCACCGACCCGTTCCAGGGCTACCAGCTGGGCGCCTCCGCGCGGATGCTCGACCTGCAGATCCTGCCGACGGCCGGGCTGAAGGACCTGCTCCCGGACGGCAAGGACTCCCTGCCGTCGTCGCTGGCGCAGCTCTCCCTGGGCGAGCAGATCGGGCGGGCGTACGCGCCGGAGGGCGGTGTCGTGTGCGGCACCACGACGACCCCGCCGCCGGCGGGCAACGCGGCTCCCCCGGGTGTGCCGCAGAAGCTCGCCTACACGGCCGGCGCCTACTCGGCGGTGCCGATGTTCTGGACCGGCACCGCGATGCTGCTGCTCGGGGTCGTGCTCGTGGCGGCGTTCCCGGCCCGCAAGCGGATGAAGGCGGTTCCGGTGAAGCCGTCGCCGCGGCCGCGGAACTGACACTCGAACGATGAAGGGGGGCGGTGCCGCGGCACCGCCCCCCTTTTTTTCAGCCGTGGCGCAGGGCCGTGAGCATCGCTTCCACCGCGATCCGCGGCTTGACGTTCCACAGGATCGCTTCGCGGCAGGCGAGCACGGCTTCCAGGCGCTTCAGCGTGGATTCGGCCGTCCACTGGCGGGCGGCCTGTTCGATGTCCTGGGCGTGGTCCGGGTGGTTGTAGCGGGCGTCGGCGCCGCTGATCGCCACCAGCACGTCCCGGTAGAAGCCGGCCAGGTCGACCAGCGCCAGGTCCAGGGTGTCGCGCTGGGTGCGGGTCGCCCGGGACTTCTGGCGCTTCTCCAGCTGCTTGACCGCCGCTTCGGCCGCCCGCTTGGCGCCCGCGACGCCCTTGCCGGTCGCGTCACCGCCCATCGCGTTGCGCAGCTCGGCCTTCTCGGCCTCGTCGCGGACCTTGCTCTCCTCCGTCGCGTCCGCTTCGGCCGCGGCGATCAGGTCGTCGGCGCACCGGAACACGTCGCCGGGCCGGGACAGGCCCAGCGGGATCCGCAGCACGGCGGCCCGGCGCTTGCGGGCGTTGTCGTCCGTGGCCAGGCGCCGGGCCCGGCCCACGTGACCGCCGCACACCGACGCCGCCCACTCGGCCAGCTCCGGATCGACGCCGTCCCGGTCGACCAGCACCCGGGCGATCGCCTCCGCGGCCGGCGTCCGCAAGGTGACCAGACGGCACCGCGAGCGGATGGTGACCGAGATGTCCTCGGGGTGGTCCGAGGGCGCGCAGAGCAGGAACACCGTCCGCTCCGGCGGCTCCTCGACCGCCTTGAGCAGGGCGTTCGACGCGCCCTCGGTCAGCCGGTCGGCGTCCTCGATGATCACGACCTGCCACTGGCCGGTGGTCGGCCGACGGGCCGCGGCCTGGACCAGCGCGCGCATCTCGGCGACCGAGATCGACAGCCCCTCCGGGATGACCAGCCGGACGTCGGCGTGGGTGCCGTGCATCGCGGTGCGGCAGCCGGGGCACTGGCCGCAGCCGGTGCCGGTGATGCACTGCAGGGCCGCCGCGAACGCCCGGGCGGCCACCGACCGGCCCGAACCCGGCGGGCCGGTGAGCAGCCACGCGTGCGTCATCGCCCCCGCCGGAGCCGGTTCCCCGGCGACGATCTGCGCCGCCGCGCGGGCGGCGGAGGACAGCACGTCGACGGCGTGGTCCTGGCCGACCAGCTGGGCCCACACCCCGGCCGGCGCGACGACAGCGGTCACCTGGCCTCCTCGGCCAGCGGCGCCAGCCCGAGCTTGCGCTGGGCGAGCACGGCCGCGACGGCGGTGCGCACCCGGTCGCCGACCTCGTCCGCGGGACCGTCCGCGTCCACCACGACGTAGTGGTCCGGGTCGGCCGCGGCCATCTCGCTGAGCAGGTTCTGCACGCGCCACTGGTCCTCGACCGAGATCGGGCCGGGCACGTTGGCGCCGGGGTCGGCGTCCAGCAGCACGGTCACGTCGGGCCGCAGGCGGCCGGTGGCCCAGTCGGCGAGGCCTTCGAGTTCCTTCGCGTCCAGCCCGGCGACGGCGGACAGGTGCGCGAGCGGCGAGTCGACGAAGCGTTCCATCACCACGATCGAACCGCCGTCCAGCGCGGGGTTGACGTTGCGCTCCACGATGTCGGCGCGCACCGCGGCGGCCGCGAGCGCCTGCGCCCGCGCCCCGGACAGCGAGGCGTTGCCGATGATCGTGGCCAGGCGCTCGTCGTCCAGCGCCGGATCCGCGGCCAGCACCACCGGGCGCGGGCTGACCGACCGCAGCCACTCGGCGAGCTTCGACGCCTGCACGGCGGTGTCCGCGGCCGTGGTGCCCTCCAGTGCGATGAGCAGGCCGTTCACCCGGCGCGGGCGGCGCCGGATCGCGTTGCGCAGGTCGGCCATGATCGGCTCGGACCGGCGCGAGTCCATCTGCCGGTAGGCGATGATGCCGACGACCGCGGCCAGCGCGCCGCCGCCGAGCATCACCGGCCGGGTGCCGTCGATGATGATCGGGTTGCCCCAGGCCATGATCGTCCGCGGCTTGGTCAGACCGATCAGCAGCGGCACCACCGAGACCGACCCGAACACGATGATCTTCATCATCGACTGGTAGATCGCGTTGATCCGGCCGCGGATCGCGTCGTCGACCTGCGAGCCGATGATCGTCACCCCGGTCAGGAACGCCGCACCGGCACACGCGCCGACGATCGCCACCGCGACGAGCGACACGGTCAGGTGCGGCGAGAGCGCCACCAGGATCAACGCCAGCCCGGCGAGCACGATCGAGATGCCGAACAGCCGGTCGTGCGGCAACCGCCGGGCCAGCTTCGGCGCCCCGCCCATCCAGGTGGCCAGGCCGATGAACACGGCCACCACCAGCAGGCCCCACGCGGAGTCGCCGGCCAGCAGGCTCGCCGAATACGGCTTGGCCGAACCGACCACCGCGCCGCCCGCGGCGAACGCCCCGGCCGCGCCGATGAGCAGTCCGCGGACCAGGGGCGTGCTCCGCACGTACTTGCCGGCGTCCTTGATCAGCGTGCCGAGGCCAGGCTGGTCCGCCTCCTTGACCGGCTTCGCGGCCTTCTCGGCCTGCTCGTGCGAGATCCCGGCCATGCGCGGCTTGCGGATCGACAGCTCCGGGATGCGGGTCAGCACCAGGATCGCGCTGGCGAGGTACAGCAGCGCGATGAGCACGACGATGACCTTGGCGACGCCCAGCTCGCCGAAGAACCCGGACGGCAGGCCCACCGACGCCGCGATCCGCGTCACCACGGCGTAGAGACCGCCCGCGGTGACCGTGGCGAGCCCGTAGGTCATCACCAGCCCGAGCTGGTTGGCCGTCTCCACCTGGTCCGGGCGCTTGAGCAGGTTCGGGACCGCCGCCTCCTTGGACGGGATCCACATCATCGCGCTCGCGCTGGCCAGGAAGTTCGCGATGTAGAGCCACCAGGACGTGCCGACGAACGCCACCGACAGCAGGAAACCGCAGCGGAACAGGTCGGCGACGAACATGACCTTGCGCCGGTCGAAGCGGTCGGCGAGCAGGCCACCCAGCGGCGCGAAGATCAGGCCGGGCAGCAGCGCGGAGAGCAGGACGCCGGTGAAGGCGAAGTTCTGCGCGGTGTAGTTCGTGGTCAGCTGGGTGGCGAGGCTGGTCAGGCCCAGGATGGTCAGCCAGTCGGCGACGCTGCAGAGATACGTGACCCCCCACAGCCGCCGGAACGGCCGGATCGCCAGCACCCGACGCGCCCGGTGGATCGTCGAGGCGTCACGCCCTGCCGGCGCCTCACTTCCTGCGCCGGGTTCCACGTGCACGACCTCGCTGATCGGACCCACCCCACTCACTCCCGTGGCGCTGGGGAACCCCTCGCGCGACACACCGGTATCCCCCAACCGTGGGGCCAGGGTAGCTCTGCCGGTCGGAGAGTGCCCGTCGTGGTGGGCAGTACGTGTCCGGAATGGGAAGATCGTCCCGTCGGGGGCTAGTCGAAGATGCCGCTGAGCGTGTCGATCAGGCTGGACAGGAACTGGATCGCGAGCACGCCGAACACGACCATCAGCAGGATCGCGACCAGGAACGCCGTCGACCCGCTGGACGGCTTCGCCCGGCGGACCGAGCCGACCTGGCCCGGCCGCGGCAGGCGGAACGACGGCTTCGACCACGAGGCGAGCTTCTTGCGCCCGGACCAGGTGCGCTGCCGGGGCAGGATGCCCAGCGGCGGCGCGGGCGGCACCGCCGGGGCGGGGGCCGCGGGTGGGGTGTCGTCCACCGGCACCTCGGCCGGCGCGGCCGGCTTGTCGGACATCGCCTCGATCATCTGGCGGACCTTCTCCGGGTCCGGCTCGACCGGCTTGGCCACCTTCAACGGCTGGTAGCCCTCGGAATCGCTGACCGACCCCGAGACGGCGTCGCTGAACGTCAGCGGCGGCAGGCCGGACTGCGTGCCGTCCCCGTCGAAGCGCCCGTCGTCCTTCGCCGGACTCATGGTGACCACTCCCGTGCGTTCGGAAACACCTCGACCCAGGGTAGTGGGCATTTCGCGGCTCGCACGCGCCCATCCGGGCAACCTCACGATCACTGTGCGCAACCGGATCAGGCACAGGTCATCGCCGCCTCGACCGCGTCGGTCATCCACTGAGCCAGCCGGTCGCGGTCGGACGGGACCAGGAACAGCTGGGTGCCCTCACCCGGCTCGGTGACCGTGGCCAGCACGTGGCGGCCCAGGTCGTTGTCCACCACGACGTAGCCCAGCCGCGGGAACTGCGCGCAGCGGCGGTCGAACGCCATCAGGTCGACCACCGTGGTGCCGGTGCGCGGCCGCCGCAGGAACTCCCGCACCCGCGCCGCCTGCTCGGCGTCCCGGCCGGTCACCTCGCCGGACGGGCCGGCCTGCAGCATCACCGACTCGAACCGGCCCCGGCGCTGCTCGGGCACGAACCCGACCACCTGGTCGAACAGGGTGCGCAGCTCGCGGAAGCCCCAGCCGCCCACCTGCGTGGTGTCCGGCCGCCAGCTCCACAGCACGCCGGCCGCGGTGTCGGCGTAGACCCGCACGTCCAGCGGCCCGGGCAGCCCGGCGTGCACGCCGGTGAGCACCATCCGGATCGGCCCGCGCAGCATCAGCGCGAACGCCCGCATCGCGTCGTCGGTCAGGTCGCCGCCCTCGACGAACGGCGAGTCCCGCAGCTGCGCCATCCACGCGTTGTGTTCCTCGACCTCGGCCACCAGGTCGGCCGGATCGCTCGAGCGGCTCAGCGGGTACCGGATCCGCTCGACGTCCTCGTCCGTCGCGAACGGCGCGTACAGGTCCCAGGTGCTGGCCCGCATCGGGACGGTGTCCAGCACCGGCCGGGCGGCCTCGGTCAGCAGTTCGTCGATCGTCGTCACGGGGGCAGTGTGCCCCGGGGGTACGACAGTTTTGCTCGAACTGCTGTTCGAGGTCTACTTCTTGGCGGCCGCCTTCTTCGCCGGGGCCTTGCGCGCCGGCGCCTTCTTCTTCGGCGCCGGACCCTTCGCCCGCTTCTCGGCGAGCAGCTCGGACGCCCGCTCCGGGGTCAGCCCCTCGATGCTGTCGCCCTTGCGCAGGGTCGCGTTGTACTCCCCGTCGGTCACGTACGGACCGAACCGGCCGTCCTTGACCACCATCGGCTTCTTGGACACCGGGTCCTCGCCCAGCTCCTTCAGCGGCGGCTTCGCCGCACCACGCCGGCCGCGCTGCTTCGGCTCGGAGTAGATCTTCAGCGCCTCTTCCAGCGTGATCGAGAAGATCTGGTCCTCGCTGGACAGCGACCGCGAGTCGGTGCCCTTCTTCAGGTACGGCCCGTAGCGACCGTTCTGCGCGGTGATCTCCTCGCCGGACTCCGGGTCCTTGCCCACCACGCGCGGCAGCGACAGCAGCTTGAGCGCGTCCTCCAGCGTCACCGTCTCGATCGACATCGACTGGAACAGCGAACCGGTGCGCGGCTTCGGCTTCTTCGCCTTGCTGGTCTTCTTGCCGCCCTCGGCTTCCTCGGGCTCCTCGAGCACCTCGGTGACGTACGGGCCGAACCGGCCCTCCTTGGCGACGATCCGGTGGTTCGTGACCGGGTCGACGCCCAGGTCACGACCTTCCTGCGGGGTCGCGAACAGCCGCTCCGCGATCTCCACGGTCAGCTCGTCCGGCGGCAGGTCCTCGGGCAGGTTCGCGCGCTGCGGCTTGCCGTCCACCTCGCGTTCGAGGTACGGGCCGTAACGGCCGACCCGCACGTGCACGGTGCGGCCCTCGCCGTCCTCGAACATCGGGATGGAGTTGATCTCGCGCGGGTCGATGTCCTCGACCCCGCCGCTGACCAGCTTCTTCAACCCGCCCAGGCGGCCCACCGAGCCGTCCACGCCCTGCTCGCCGCCGAAGTAGAACCGCGACAGCCAGCGGGTGCGCTGCTCGTTCCCGGCCGCGATGCGGTCGAGCTCGTCCTCCATGGCCGCGGTGAAGTCGTAGTCGACCAGCCGCTCGAAGTGCCGCTCCAGCAGCCCCACCACGGCGAAGGCGACCCACGACGGGACCAGCGCGGAGCCCTTCTTCCAGACGTACCCGCGGTCCTGGATGGTCTTGATGATCGACGCGTACGTCGACGGGCGGCCGATGCCCAGCTCCTCCAGCTTGCTGACCAGGCTCGGCTCGTTGTAGCGCGCCGGCGGCGTGGTCGCGTGGCCGTCCGGGGACAGCTCGGACGCGGTCAGCGCCTGGTCCTTGACCAGCTGCGGCAGACGGCTCTGCTTGTCGTCGGCCTCGGCGCCGGAGTCGGCGTCCACCGCCTCCACGTAGGCCTTGAGGAAGCCGGCGAAGGTGATCGTGCGGCCGGACGCGGCGAACACGCACTCTTCGCCGGTGCTCGCGGTGCCGGTGATGCGCACCGACATCGTGGTGCCCTTGGCGTCGGCCATCTGCGAGGCGATCGTGCGCTGCCAGATCAGCTCGTAGAGCCGGAACTCGTCGGCCTGCAGCTCGCCCGCGACCTGGCCGGGCGTCCGGAACACCTCACCGGCGGGACGGATCGCCTCGTGGGCCTCCTGCGCGTTCTTCACCTTGCGCGTGTACTGCCGCGGCGTCGGCGAGACGTAGTCCTTGCCGTACAGCTCGGTGGCCTGGCTGCGGGCCGCCGCGAGCGCCGACTCCGACAGCGTCGTGGAGTCGGTACGCATGTAGGTGATGTACCCGTTCTGGTACAGCCGCTGCGCGATCTGCATCGTCGTCTCGGCGTTGAAGCGCAGCTTGCGGCCGGCCTCCTGCTGCAGCGTGGAGGTCATGAACGGCGCGTACGGCCGCCGCGTGTACGGCTTCTCCTCGACGCTGGTGACCTTGAAGTCGCGCTGCTGCAGCCCCTCGGCCAGCGCCCGCGCCGCCGCCTCCTCGAGCACCCGGACGTCCTGGGAGTTCGCCTTGAGCTGCCCGGCGGCGTCGAAGTCCTTGCCGGTGGCCAGGCGCGCGCCGTCGACCGACACCAGACGCGCCGGGAACTGCCGCGGTGAGGCGTCTTCGCCGGCGTCCATCGTGGCGGAGATGTCCCAGTAGGAGGCCGAGGTGAACTTGATGCGCTCCCGCTCGCGCTCGACGACCAGCCGCGTCGCCACCGACTGCACCCGGCCCGCCGACAGCCGCGGCATGACCTTCTTCCACAGCACCGGCGAAACCTCGTAGCCGTAGAGCCGGTCCAGGATGCGGCGGGTCTCCTGCGCGTCGACGAGGTCGCCGTCCAGCTCGCGGGTGTCCTCGGCGGCCGCGCGGACGGCCTGCTCGGTCACCTCGTGGAAGACCATCCGGCGCACCGGGACCTTCGGCTTGAGGGTCTCCAGCAGGTGCCAGGCGATGGCCTCGCCCTCGCGGTCGGGGTCGGTGGCGAGGAACAGCTCGTCGACGTCCTTGAGCAGGCTCTTCAGCTCGGTGACCTTGGACTTCTTGTCCGCGGAGACGACGTAGAGCGGCTCGAAGTCGTGGTCGACGTTCACGCCGAGCTTCGCCCAGGGCTCACCCTTGTACTTGGCGGGGACGTCGTCGGCCTTCGACGGCAGGTCCCGGATGTGCCCGACCGAGGACTCCACGACGTAACCCGGACCGAGGTAGGACGCGATCTTGCGGGCCTTGGCGGGCGACTCGACGATCACCAACCGTCGACGACCGGCGCCGTTCGCCCCGGCGTCGTTCTTCTTCGTCTTCGTCGATCCAGCCACGCTGTCCGCTCTCCTGCTTCGTCCCGCCGCCAAAGCAGCGGCGCCTGTTCAACCAGCAAGTGTGCACGTTGCCTGCCGGTAATGTCCCCCGAGGTGACGTAACACGCCGCCGCGCTTCCCGTCCGGGATGGGCGCCGGCGTGCGTCATCTCCCCCTTTCCACACCTAGCACGTGATGCCGGACACATGCTTCGCGGGGCTTGTGAGTAGCCGTTCCGCTACGCTCCGCGCTATGTTCCGCCGCCTGCTCACAGTCCTGGCCGTCCTGCTGACCGGTCCCGCGTTGGCCGGGGTCAGCACCGCGTCCGCCGCTCCCGCCGCCGACTACAGCGGGATCGTCAAGCTCAGCAACTGCTCCGGTTCGCTCGTCCGGCTGCCCCAGTCCGACGAGTCCGACCGGGCGCTCGTCCTCACCAACGGTCACTGCCTGGAGTCGGGCATGCCGGAGGCGGGCGAGGTCCTGGTCAACCAGCCGGCCAACCGGAAGATGGTGCTGCTCGGCGCCGACGGCCGCGAGCTGGGCGGCATCCGCGCGACGAAGCTCGTCTACGCCACGATGACCGACACCGACGTCGCGCTCTACGCGCTCGACTCGTCCTACCGGCAGATCGCCCGCGAACTCGGCGGCCACCCGCTGACGCTGGCGGCCTCGCCGGCCGACGTGGGCACGCCGGTCAGCGTCGTCTCCGGCTTCTTCACCCGCACGTGGAACTGCTCGATCGAGCGGGTCGTGTACTCGGTGCGCGAGGCGGACTGGACCTGGAAGGACTCGATCCGGTACGCGCCCGGCTGCGACACCATCCACGGCACCTCCGGCTCGCCGATCATCGACCACGGCAGCCGGGAGATCGTCGGCATCAACAACACGGGCAACGACGACGGCGAGGTCTGCACGTTCAACAACCCGTGCGAGGTCGACGAGAACGGCGTGGTGTTCGCGCGGCGCGGCCTCACCTACGGCCAGCAGACCTACCGGATCCCGGCCTGCTTCGCCAAGAACAACCAGCTCAGCCTGGTCCGGGACGGGTGCATGCTGCCCAAGCCGGCCGCCGCGCTGCCCGTTCCGGTGCCCATCCCCGCCTGATCACACCGCCTGCCGGGCCGGTGCGTGCCGCGGCCACACCGGCTCGGCGCCCGGCGGCGGCATGCCGATCAGCTCGGCCAGCGTCGCGAGCCTGCGGCGGCCGGTGACCCGGACCGCGGGCCCGCCGCCCTTCGGCCCGACCAGCTGCGCCGGCACGCCGAGCTGCCGGAACGCCTCGGCGAGCGGTTCGTGCGTGTCCGGCGCCCGCTCGTCGACGGCCAGCAGGTACCCCTGGACGCCGGGCCGGCCCGCCGCCAGCGCCCACAGCCGCAGGGCCGCACCGGTCAGCCGGAACCGTCCCGGCAGCGACTTCCCCTCGTCGTCGAGCCACGCCCTGGCCAGCCCGATCAGATCGGACCGGAATGCGGTGCGGATCATCGGCCTGCCGTCCTCGGTCCGGCCCAGCTCGGCGGACACCCCGCGCCTGCCGAACTCGGCGGCCAGCACCCGCGCGCGCCACACCTCGTCCACCTCCACGGTGAGGCGGGCGGCCGTGCGCGCGAAGCCGGTGATCTGGCCCTGCCCGCACAGGACGCCGCTCAGGTCGGCGATGTCCGGGCCGCTCGCCTCCGCCGAGAAGAGCGACATCTGATCCACAGCGGACAGGGTAGAACACCCGTTCGATTTCCCGCGAGTCGTCGCGTCGAAAAAGTTCTTGAAGTTGACGCGGCGTCAACCTCTACCGTGGTTTTCACGGGCGAGAACGGAGACGAGATGGACGAACCGCTGTCGATCGCTCAGGTGTCGAAGGCCTCCGGGGTGACCTCCCGGACCCTGCGGCACTACGACGACGTCGGCCTGCTGCCACCGGCCTTCGCCGACACCAGCGGGAGGCGCTACTACCAGCGGGAACAGCTCATCCGGCTGCAGCAGATCCTGCTGCTGCGGGAACTGGGCCTCGGCCTGGACACGATCGGCGAGATCCTCGACGGATCCGTGTCCAGGGCCGAGGCGCTGCGGCTGCACCGGAAATGGCTGCTGGCGGAGCGCGATCGGCTGGACCGGCTCGCCGCCACCGTCGCCCGGACCATCGAAGAACTGGAAGGAGGGGAACACATGTCCGCCAAGGAACTGTTCGAGGGGTTTTCACCGCACTCGGACAAGGCGAAGTGGCTGGCACAGGAAGCGGCCGAACGTTGGGGTGAGAACGCTGTGGCGTCGCACGAGCGCAGCAAGCGCTGGTCGGACGAGAAGTGGGCCGCGGTCAAGCGGCAGGGCGGCGAGGCCGCCGAGCGCCTGGCCGAACTGGCCCGCGAGGGCGTCCCGGCCGACGACGAGCGCGCGCTCGACGCGGTCGCGGCGCACCGGGCCTGGCTGGAGAACTTCTGGACGCCCGACGCCGCGTCCTACACCGGCCTGGGCCGCCTGTACACCGACGACGAGCGTTTCCGCAGCCAGTACGACGCCATCCAGCCCGGATTCGCCGAGTACCTGCGTGACGCCATGGCCGCCTACGCCCGCGCCCGCATGAGCTAGCGGGGCGCCGCGGTCGCCTGCACGGTGAGCTGCCGGCACACCGGGGCGTGCGCGACCGCGGTGGCCAGCTCGGGCACGGCGTCGAAGCGGTTCAGCAGGTCGAGGCGGGCCACCTCGTCCAGCGGGCCGTGCGCCTGCCCGAGCGTGGCCTCGTCGATGGCGCCCGGCTCGGTCGAATCCAGCCGCTGCCGGGCGGCGGAGGCGCGGTCACGCACGCCCTGGAAGTCGGTCACGGCCTGGGCGCGCACCTGGTCACCCCCGGGAACCGGGGACGGCGGCAGCCGGTGCAGCCCGTCCAGGGCGCGGTCCAGGCCGTTGATCACCGACCCGAGCAGCTCGCTCGACGTGCGCACGGCGCGCTGCGGGCTGCTCGGGTCCACGCTCGGCATCGTCGCCAGCCCCTGGACGAGCGAGCCGACCGCGACGCAGTAGTCGTCGGCCCACCGCGCGGCGGCGTCCTGCAGCTGGACCTCCTCGCGCGACAGACCGGGGCCGCCCGGCTCGACGGTTCTCGCGGGTTGCTGGCCACATCCGGAAAGGCTCACGCAGAGCCCGGTCAGTACCACCAGGAACACGGACTGCCCGGGCCGCACCCACACACCTCCAGCTGCCGACGCGAAGCTCTTTCCCGACGGTACCGAGACGATTGCGGATCGCAACCGCCGGGCATGGGAAAGGCCGGACCCGTCACGCTCCGTGCGCGACGAGCCCGGCCCTCCGGGAGAAATCAGGCGGTCTTCGCCGGGGTGGCGTCCTCGCTCGGCGTCTCGGTCATGACGCTCGCGCGGCGCTTCGACACCACGATCGCGGCGACGATGATCGCCACCGCGACCAGCGAGATCGCGATCCGCACACCGGCGGAGGCGTCCGGGCCGATCGAGAACTGCACGACGGCGGGCGCGATCAGCACCGAGACCAGGTTCATCACCTTGATCAGCGGGTTGATCGCCGGGCCCGCGGTATCCTTGAACGGGTCGCCGACGGTGTCGCCGATGACCGTCGCGGCGTGCGCCTCGG
The DNA here is from genome assembly GCF_014653945.1 of Amycolatopsis deserti. Lineage (GTDB taxonomy): Bacteria > Actinomycetota > Actinomycetes > Mycobacteriales > Pseudonocardiaceae > Amycolatopsis_E > Amycolatopsis_E deserti. The sequence continues at coordinate 488,558 of NZ_BNAU01000004.1, forward strand.
AGCCCTTGCCACCGTGGTAGCCGTCCTCGACCAGCTTCTTCGCGTTGTCCCAGGCGCCACCGGAGTTGGCCAGGAAGATCGCCATCAGGGTGCCGGTCGCGATCGCGCCGGCCAGGTACCCGGCCAGCGCGCCGGTGCCGAGGCCGAAGCCGACGGCGATCGGCGCGAACACCGCGAGCAGACCCGGGGTGGCCAGCTCACGCAGCGAGTCGCGGGTGACGATGTCGACGACCTTGCCGTACTCGGGCCGCGTGGTGCCCTCCATGATCCCCGGGATGTCGCGGAACTGGCGGCGCACCTCGTACACCACCGCGCCCGCGGCACGGGACACCGCGTTGACCGCGAGACCGGAGAACAGGAAGACCACCGCGGCGCCGACGATGACGCCGACCAGCGTGTTCGGGCTGACGATCGTGTCCACGAACGACTTCACGCCCGCGGCGGACTCGCCGATGTCGGCCAGCGCCTTGGAGATCGAGTCCTGGTAGGACCCGAACAGCGCGGTCGCGGCCAGCACGGCCGTCGCGATCGCGATGCCCTTGGTGATCGCCTTGGTGGTGTTGCCGACCGCGTCCAGCTCGGTCAGGATCTGCGCGGCGTTCTCGTCGACCTCGCCGGACATCTCCGCGATGCCCTGCGCGTTGTCCGAGACCGGGCCGAAGGTGTCCATCGCGACGATGACACCGACCGTGGTCAGCAGGCCGGTGCCGGCCAGCGCGACCGCGAACAGCGCGACCGTGCCGCCCAGCAGGTAGGCGCCGAACACCGCCGCGCCGATCACCAGCGCGGTGTAGACGGCCGACTCGAAACCGACCGAGATACCGGACAGGATCACCGTCGCGGCGCCGGTGCGCGAGGTCTCTCCGACGTTCTTCACGGGGCCGTGCTCGGTGCCGGTGTAGTAGCCGGTCAGCTTAAGGATGACGCCGGCCAGCACGATGCCGATGATCACCGCGATGAACGCGATCAGCGCCGGGTTGCCGTCGATGCCGGCCTGGTCCGCGCCGAACTCGGCGAACGAGCCGGGCAGGTAGACGAACGCGGCGACCGCGCACAGCACCGCCGAGATGCCGGCGGAGATGTAGAACGAGCGGTTGATCGTGACCAGGCCGTTCTCGCCGGAGCGGGCCCGCGTGATGTAGACGCCGATGACCGCGGTGATCACACCGATGGCAGGCACGATCAGCGGGAACAGCAGGCCGTCCACACCGAAGGCGGTGCTGCCCAGGATCAGCGCGGCGACCAGGGTCACCGCGTAGGACTCGAACAGGTCGGCCGCCATGCCGGCGCAGTCACCCACGTTGTCACCGACGTTGTCGGCGATGGTGGCCGCGTTGCGCGGGTCGTCCTCGGGGATGTTCTGCTCGACCTTGCCGACCAGGTCCGCGCCCACATCGGCGGCCTTGGTGAAGATGCCGCCACCGACACGCATGAACATCGCGATCAGCGCGGCGCCGAAGCCGAAGCCCTCGAGCACCTTCGGCGCCTGGCCGGTGTAGACGAGCACGACGACCGCGGCGCCGAACAGGCCCAGGCCGACGGTGAACATGCCGACCGCGCCACCGGTGCGGAACGCGGCGCGCATCGCCTTCTCCCGGCCGCCCGGCTCCCGGGAGGCGGCGGCGACCCGCAGGTTGGCCCGCGTCGCCAGCCACATGCCGGTGTAGCCGATGAGGAACGAGAACACCGCGCCGACCAGGAAGAACAGCGAGCGGCCGATGCGCTCGTTCCAGTCCTCCGCCGGGAGCGCGAGCAGCAGCAGGAACACCACGACACCGAAGATCGAGAGGGTGTTGCGCTGCCGCTTCAGATACGCGGCCGCCCCTTCCTGCACGGCCTTGGCGATGTCCTGCATCTTCGTGGTGCCCTGGCCGGCGGCCAGCACCTCCTTGAGCAGGAACCAGCCGATGACCAGAGCGGCCAGGGCGATGACGGCGACTACGGCCGCGATGCCGTAGTCACCTCCGGAAAACTCGAGGCCCTCCGCGAGGGTCTGCCGGGACATCCGTCCTCCTGGAAACGTTCCTGTCGCCAGTGACAGCCCGCCTAGGGGAAGCCGTGCCGACGCTGGCATGGGATCTACACCACAAGTGGTGCCGGTTGCCCGGAGTGTATTGGTATTGGATCCGGCGCGGTCAGGGCGTCCCGTAACGATCACGCTGGGTACATGTGAGCCTGCTCACGGTTCATGATCTTTTCACACGAGAGCGGTTCTGTCGTACACCTGTGCGAAGCTGGATACCGTGGAAGTCATGGCGGAAACCGAGCGTGCGCGGCGGTTGCTGCACCGGGTCACCGCCGGGATCCCGGAGAACCCGGTGACCCACGTGGCCGATCTGCCCGCCCGCGAGGCGCGGCACACCGAGTGGCCGTCGTGGGCGGATCCGCGCGTGGTGGATGCCCTGCGGTCGGGCGGGGTGGAGCGGCCGTGGGCGCACCAGACGGAGGCGGCGTCGCTGGCCTTCGCGGGGCGGCACGTCGTGGTGTCCACGGGCACGGCTTCGGGCAAGTCGCTGTGCTACCAGCTGCCGGTGCTCTCGACGCTGGCGGCCGACGACAAAGCGTGCGCGCTGTACCTGTCGCCGACCAAGGCGCTGGGTGCCGACCAGCTGCGGTCGGTGTCCGCATTGGACATCCCGGGCGTGCGGGCGGCCTCCTACGACGGGGACACGCCGATGGCCGAGCGCGACTGGGTGCGGGCGCACGCACGGTGGGTGTTCACGAACCCGGACATGCTGCACCGCGGCATCCTGGCCGCGCACTCGCGGTGGGCGCGGCTGTTCCGCAAGCTCTCCTACGTCGTGATCGACGAGTGCCACAGCTACCGGGGCGTGTTCGGGTCGCACGTCGCGCTGCTGCTACGGCGGCTGCAGCGGGTGGCGCGGCACTACGGGTCGTCGCCGGTGTTCATCCTGGCGTCGGCGACCACGGCCGAGCCGGGCGAGTTCGCCTGCCGTCTGGTCGGCGCGGACTGCGTGCCGGTGGTCGAGGACGCGTCGCCGCGCGGGGCGCGGACGGTGGCGCTGTGGGAGCCGCCGTTGATGGAGGACCACCGCGGGGAGCACGGCGCGCCGGTGCGCCGGTCGGCCGGGGCGGAGGCGAGCCGGATCCTGGCGGAGCTGGTCATCGAGGGCGCCCGGACGCTGGCGTTCGTGCGGTCGCGGCGGGGCGCGGAGCTGACGGCGCTGGGCGCGCGACGGTTGTTGTCTGAAGTGGACGGTGAGCTGCCGCGTCAGGTGGCGGCCTACCGGGCGGGGTTCCTGCCGGAGGAGCGGCGGGCGCTGGAGCGGGCGCTGTTGTCGGGCGAGCTCAAGGGCGTGGCGACGACGAACGCGCTCGAGCTGGGGGTGGACATCGCGGGGCTGGACGCGGTGGTGCTGGCCGGGTATCCGGGCACGCTGGCGTCGTTCTGGCAGCAGGCGGGCCGGGCCGGCCGGTCGGGTGACGACGCGCTGGTGGTGTTCGTGGCGCGGGACGATCCGCTGGACACGTATCTCGTGCACCACCCGGAGGCGGTGCTGGAGCGGCCGGTGGAGGCGGCGGTGCTTGACCCGTCGAACCCGTATGTGCTGGCGCCGCAGCTGGCGTGCGCGGCGGCGGAGTTGCCGTTGACGACGGGCGAGCTGGAGACGTTCGGCGGCGCGGCGGCGCGCGAGGTGCTGGACCGGCTGGTGGCGGACAGGTTGCTGCGCCGCCGGCCGAGCGGCTGGTACTGGACGTCGCGGGACCGCCCGCACTACGAGGTGGACATCCGCGGTTCGGGCGGCGAGCAGATCGCGGTGGTCGAGGCGGACACGTCGAGGCTGCTGGGAACGGTCGACCCGGGTTCGGCGTGCACGACGGTGCACCCGGGGGCGGTGTACCTGCACCAGGGTTCGTCGTACGTGGTGGACGAGCTGGACCTGGAGGCGGGCATCGCGCTGGTGCACGCGGAAGACCCGGAGTGGACGACGTCCGCCAGGGAGGTCGCGGACATCGCGGTGCTGAACACGCAGGAGAGGCTGGACTACGGCGGCGTGACGGTGTGCCTGGGCGAGGTCGCGGTGACGTCGCAGGTGGTGGGCTACCTGCGGCGCCGCCCCTCGGGTGAGGTGCTGGACCAGGTAGCGCTGGACCTACCGGCGCAAACGCTGGAAACGCGGGCGGTCTGGTACACAATCAGCCCCGAGCTCCTCGAAGCCCGCCGGGCACCAGAGGTAGCCGGCCCTCCGCAAATCGCCGGGGCACCAGAGCCTGGCGGGCCGAGCGGCGGCTCGGAGGCAGGCGGGACAAGGGAAGGCGCCAGCTTCCAAAAGGCCCGCAGGGCCGGCAAACTCTCCGGCCCCTCGGCCATCGCCGAAGCGCGGGAAGCCACCGGTGCGTGGGAGGCCGGCGGGCCCCGGGAAGGCACCAACTCCCAAGACTCCCGCGGGGCCGGAGAAGCCGTCGAGCCCTCGGCTATCGCCGAAGCGAGCGAGATTTCCCCGCCCGCAGAAATCGCCGACGCCCGGGAAACCAGCCTGCCGCGGGAAGACACCAACTCCCAGCAACCCCATGGGACCGGAGAACTCCCCGGCCCCTCTGCCATCGCCGAAGCGCGGGAAGCCACCAGCGCCCGAGAGACCCCCGCGGCGCGGCAGGTCTCCGCCGCCCGCAAAGCCAGCGGGGGGCGCCGGGCCACCAGCGCCCGGGTAGCCAGCGGGGTGCCGGAGGCCCCGTCGGAGGGTGCCGGGACTTGGGAGGTCGGCGGGGCGCCGGGGGGCGCCGGTTTGGATCCGGCGCGCATCCCCGGCGCCCTGCACGCCGCCGAGCACGCGGCGATCGGCCTGCTACCGCTCTTCGCTACGTGCGACCGGTGGGACATCGGCGGCGTATCGACCGCGTTGCACGCTGACACCGGGGAGGCGACGGTGTTCGTGCACGACGGCCATCCCGGAGGCGCGGGATTCGCCGATCGCGGTTTCGCTGCTGTTGTCCCCTGGCTGGCCGCTACGCGGGAGGCCATCATCTCCTGCGAGTGCCCGGCGGGATGCCCGTCCTGTGTGCAGTCACCGAAGTGCGGGAACGGTAACGACCCACTGGACAAGGCGGGGGCGGTGGCCGTGCTGGAAACCGTGCTCGGGGCGGTGAGTCGTCACAGTGCCCGGCACGACCACGGGGTGGCTCAGGCTGCGGCGAACTGACCGGCGCCGACGAGGGCAGTCCGGTCGGCACCCCGCTGGTCGAGCGCGCGGGCGAGCACGGAGTGCACGGCCTTGGCGGACGGCAGCCGCCAGCCCCACACGTCCGGCTTGACCCGCCAGTGCACGACGCCGTGCTGGAACGGGGTGGGCGGGAGCGGGATCCAGCTGCCCTGGCCGTGCCAGCGGACCTCGCCGTCGGTGACGAGCTCCTCCGGGATGCGGTCGGCGACCGTGGTCAGGAACAGCCAGCGACCATCCGGCGTCGCGACGATCGGCGCGGGGTGGCCGGTGGCGCGGAGCAGCCGGGCCGCGCGCTTGCCCAGCTCATCCGGGACCTCGACGGCGTCCAGCACGGTGCCGGTCGCGACGAGCAGGCTGTAGGGCTGACCGGTCCACCAGCCGGCCACCTCGTTCGGGTGGGCGCCGAGCCGGTCGGCCCAGTCCTCGTGGACGGGCACCGGGCCGGTCCAGGGGCCCGCGGCGTCCGCCTGCGCCGGAAAGGTGCCGGGCAGCACCGGCCACCCGTGCCAGGCGAGACCGATGGCCTCCGCACGTAGCTCGATGCGGAAGGCGCCCCGCCAGCTGTCCGACCAATCCGTGTCCAACATTTCCGTCCACAACTCCTTGCTCGTTCCACCGCTCCGGGTGGCTGTCTGGTGTCCAATAAACGGCAAGTTGCAAAGTGCCGGAACCCGCCGCGCGACAACCGGCCGCTCCGAGGCGACGAGTGACGAGCCCCTGCTCGGCCCGGCCGAACGCCGCTCGGCGGATGACGCCGGACGACGAGCGGCCGACCGGGCTGATCGTCAATCGTGATCTCCAGCACACGTTTCTCCTGCATACCAACGGTTTCCGACCCGGGATCGCCCCTAGCCCCGAACACGCGCCGTGACCGCTCGGCGCGCGAGGGCGACCGCCCAACCTCCGGCAGCACACCGACCGTTCGGCGCGGAACCGACCGCTCGTCGCACCACGGCCCGGCAGGCCCCTCGGCGCCCGGCGGGAGCCGGCCCGTTGAGGGCCGCAGAGGCGCAGGGCTGGAGAGTGAGGGCACAGGGGCGAGGGGTTGGGGGCGCAGCGCTGGATGGGCGGAGGGGCACAGGGCCCGAGGGGGCGGGGGCCGCAGGGGATGCAGGGCCGCAAGGACCCCAGAGCCCAGAGCCCCAGGAGCGCAGGGCTGCAAGGCCTCACAGGCCCCAGGGGCCAGAGGCGCACGGCCCAGAGCCGCAGGACCCAGAAGCGCAGGGCCCAGAGGTGCAGGGGCGTAGGGGCGCACTGGCCCCAGGGGGCAGAGGCGCACGGCCCAGGGCCGCAGGGCTCAAAGGCGCAGGGTGTAGGAACGCACCCTTTAAACCCATGCGAACCCGCACGAGTCCGAGCCGTCCTCAGGGCCCCGAGCGGGCCAGCCCCGCGGGCCGAGCCGTCCTCAGGAGCCGGAGCGGGCCAGCCCCGCCGCCGGGCCGAGCCGTTCTCAGGGGCCGGCTCGGGCTCGCCCTGCTGCGGGGCCGAGGCCGGTGTCGACGGTTACCTCGACGAGGGCGTCCCACCCCTCGAAGCGGCAACTCACCATCCGCGCCCCCATCCGGTCGGCGACCCAATGGGCCCGCCCACAGGCTGCGTCGGTTCCGTGGCCGGCCTGTCCGGCGGCCGCGAGGGCCGCGAGGTCGGCCGCCCCGCCAGCCCGGTGCCGGGCGATCGCCGCCGAGCCGAGTCCCCACAGCAACCCCGCGACGGCCACCAGCGCGGCGATGGCGCAGGCGGCCCAGACGGTCGCCGCACCTCGGTCCGTTTGTGGCGGGATCCTTGCCTCGCTCAGGCGGGGCCGGTCCGGGCTCGGGGCGGCGCCTTCCCCTTCTGTTCGTGGCGGGATCCCCGCCTCGCTCGGGCGGGGCCGGTCCGGGCTGCTCGGGGCGGCGCCTTCCCCTTGACCGGGCGTTCGGATCAGGTCAGGGAGGTGCATCGGCTACTCCTGGTTCGAGGATGGCGAACGCATTGGCCGTGAGGTGGAGGCCGGGGAGGAAGCCGCCCGCCGGTGCGGCCCGGATTTCGACGGTGATGCTTTCGCCCTCTGTCTTCACCGCGAGCGACGCGCCGGGTGGGGCGATCTGCTCGACGGCCTGCGCGGCCAGTTGGGGTTCGCCCCGGGCGAGGAGGCGTGCGGCCTCCCGGGCGGCGTCGGCGCAGCGGAGCTGGCTCGCGATGGCTGTGAAGCCCGCCAGCACCAGTCCGACCACGACGGTCAGGGCACACAGTGCGATCGCCGCTTCGACGGTCACCGCTCCGCGGTCCCCCGGGCCGGCCCGGGGACGGGTGGTCATCAGAACTCCGCCGTCAGCGCTTGCTCGACCAACCCGGTCAACGCCGCAACGACCGAGTCTCCGGTGACCACGGAATACAGCAAAGCGCCGAACGCCGCGGCCGCGATCGTGCCGATCGCGTACTCGGCGGTGCTCATGCCGTCGTCAGCGGCCACGAACGGACGGAACCAGCGGCGCCACCACCGCGGGCGGGCCGGGGCGGCGTGGCGGCCGGTGGGCTTGGTGCGGAACAACACGAGAGTTCTCCTTTGTCTGTTGTGGAGGGTCAGAACACGTTGAGACGTCCGGCCAGGCCGAGGACCACGGGGACGACCCCGAGGCACACGAAGGCCGGGAGGAAGCAGAGCCCCAGCGGGCCGGCGATCAGCACGCCCGCGCGCTGCGCCCGCGCCTCGGCTCGGTCGCCGAGGGAGGCGCGGATTCCCCGGGCGAGGCCGGTGGCCGCGTCGGCGAGGGTGGTTCCGCTGCGCGCGGTTCGCTTGGCCGCACGCGCGAACTCCGCCGTCCCGGGACAGTCGAGCGCGGGGGCCCATGCCTCGGCCGCGTCAGCGCCGAGTTCGAGCAGGCCGGCTGTGGCGCGGAGTGCGTCTGCTTCCGGACCTGTCACGTCGTCGGTCACGGCGCGCAGCGCGGCCGGCACGGGTTGCCCGGACCGCAGGCAGGCGGCCAGCAGGTCCCACGTCGCGGCCAGGTCGAGCGGATCGCTTCTCGGCCGGCGCGAGCGGATCCGGGCGGGCGCTCTCGGCGACGGGAAGAGGTGGGCCAGCCGCAGACCGGGGATCGGCCTGCCCGGCAAGGTCAGCAAGGCCGCGCCGAGCAACGCGACCACGACGGCGGCCGTGCTCATCGCCGCACTCCCCGGCTCACGATCTGTGCGACGGCACTCGCGGTGGTGAATGAAGGCAGCAGCGCTCGGGGCGAAGAAGGGTTGTGGCGGAAGAGAGGGCGTCTCGGCCGGTCGGTGCTACGTCCGGCAGTGGGGGCAAGGCGGGCGAATGTGTTCATCGCAGGGCTCCTCGTCTTGTGAGGTGCGCGCTCCACGTGCTGCCGGCGATGATCAGCGCGGTGCCGAGCAGGAGGAGCGCGTTGCCGCTGCTGGTGGCGAACAGGACGTGGACCGGGTGGGCGCCCATGCCTTCGCCGAGCAGCAGCCCGAATCCGGGTAGGGCGGCGAGGACCATCGCGCTCGCGCGGGGACCGGACATCGCTGCCTCCGCCTGGCTGGTGAACCTCAGCTCCGCGACGATGTCCCGACGCACCGCGTCGAGCAGGTCGGCCAGTGGGAGGCCATGCCGTTGGCTCAGCGACCACGCCCGCACCAGTCGCGCCCGGGCCGCGGACAACGGCTCGGCCGTCGGGACCGTTGCCAGCGTTTCCGCGACGTTCCCGCCGAGGCGCGCGGCACCGGCCACCGCGTCGAGGATCTCCGCGACCGGGCGGGTTGCGTCGGCCGCGGCGGACTCGGCGGCCAGTGCGGGTGGGGCGCCGGCGCGGAGGTCCACCACCATCGCGTGCAGCGCCTCAGCCATCGCGCGCCGTATCGCCAGGCCGGACTTCGATCGCCGGCGTGCGTGCCAGTGGCGCCAGCCGGCCCAGCCCAGCAGGGCGCCTGCCGCCCACACCATCGGCGGCATGACGAAAAGCAGTGGCACCAGCCCGAGGGCGAAAGCCTTCCGCGGCTTCGGCATGCCGCGGCGCCGCACCGACGGAGCGAGCGCGCGCAGCCGGACGACCGAGCCCCTCACCGGAGGCCAGCACAAGGCAGCCGCGGCAGCGCAGGCCAGAGACTGGGTCAGCACGGCCCGCCTCCGTGGGACAGCAATGCGGAGAACAGCACCCGCCGCTTGGTCCACCCGCCGTCCTTCCAAACGGGAAGCACGCGTACATCGCCGTTGTCGCTCCGGCTCAGCACACCGACCTCGGCCAGCTCCCGTTGTCCCGACGCGGACCGGCGCATGTGGAGCACGACCTGAACCGCGGCGGCGAGCTGGCTGTGCAGGGCGGAGCGGGACAGACCACCCAGCGCGGCAAGCGCTTCCAGGCGGGCGGGCACCTCCGCCGTGGAGTTGGCGTGCAGCGTTCCGGCGCTGCCGTCATGACCGGTGTTCAACGCATTGAGGAGCTCACACACTTCGTGGCCACGCACCTCACCGACCACGAGCCGGTCGGGCCGCATCCGCAACGCCTGCCGCACCAGGTCCCGCAGGCTGACTTCGCCGGCGCCCTCGACGTTCGGCGGCCGCGCGGTCAGCCGCACGAACTGCGGGTGCGCGGGCTGGAGTTCGGCCGCGTCCTCGACACACACGATCCGTTCGCCCGGGGACACCGCCCCGAGCATCGCCGCGAGCAGGGTGCTCTTGCCCGCCCCGGTGCCGCCGGTGACGAGGAACGCCAGCCGGGCGGCGACCACCGACTCCACCAGCTCCGCACCCTCGGCCCCGAACGTGCCCAGCTCTCGCAACGCGGCCAGGTCATGCACGGCGGGACGAAGGATCCGCAGCGACACGCACGTCCCGTCCGCCGCGATCGGGGGCAGCACGGCGTGCAGGCGGACGCGGCCGTGCGGCCCGAGCCCCGGAAGCCAGCCGTCGACGTAGGGCTGGGCGTCGTCGAGCCGCCGCCCGGCGGCCAGCGCGAGCCGCTGCGCGAGACGGCGCACCGACTCCTCGCCGGAGAAGTGGACGTCGACGCGGCGCAACCCGGTCGAGCCGTCGACCCACACCTCGTGCGGGCCGGTGACCAGCACATCGGTGACGCCGGGCAGGGCGAGCAGCGGTTCCAGTGGACCAGCGCCGGCCAGCTCCTGCCGGACCAGCCGCAGGGCTTCGAGCAGTTCCGTGTGCCCGATCGGACGTCCGGCCTCGGCGCGGACGGCGTCCGCCACCGTCACCGGGTCCATGCCGGCACCGGCACCCGCCAGCCGATGACGGACCCGTTCGACCAGCTCGGTGTTCACGCCGCCAGCACCTGCTTCGGCTGGGTCTGCGCCAGGATCAGCCGCGCGGTCTCCAGCAGCGCACCGCCCGGCCGCGGGTTGAAGTTGCCCCGTTCGACTTCCCGGTCCAGCTGGCGCTCGGCCGCCATGGAGGTGAGCAGCGGCAGCCCGACCGCCCCGGCCGCGACGCCGGGCTCGAGGTCGCCCGGCGCCGGTCCGCGCACGACGAGCCGGACGCGGCCGGCCGGATCACCGAGCTGCTTCACCACCCGCCGGGCGGCCAGGCAGGCCCGCATCTCCGCCGGGATCACCACGACCACCAGGTCCGCTCGCGCGATGACCGCCAGGCCCGGTCCGTCGAGGTGGCGCGGCAGATCGCACACCACCGTCCGCCCGGCCCGGCGCCCGGCCTCGATCACCGCAGCCACGCCCTGCCCGGTCGGCCCGTCACCGTTGCGGTGGCAGGACAGGAACGGCAACCGCGCACCGCGGTACCGGAACTCGGGCAGTGACTTCAGCAGCGCGGGCATCGACAGCCGCCCGGCTCCGGGCCGCAGCTCGGGCCAGCGGAGCCCCTCGGTGTTCTCGGCGCCGAGCAACGCGTCGATGCCGCCGGCCAGCGGATCGCAGTCCACCAGCAGTCCGCCGGGATCGGTGCGGCACGCGGCCAGCGCGGTGGCCGCCGCCAGGACGGACGCCCCGGCACCGCCGCGGCCGCCGAGCACGCCGATGATCCGCCCGCCCGGCAGCCCCGGCCCGTCGACGACGTCGGCGAGTGCGGCGGCCAGCGTCGTCTCGTCGTCCGGCAGCGACACGACACCCTCGACACCGGCCCGGAAAGCTCGTTGCCAGGTACGGGAATCCGGCGCGCCCTTGGTGACGAGCAGGACGCCCGGACGCCGTGGCAGCTCGACGTCACCGTCGACGGCTTGCTCGTCGACCAGCACCAGCGGCGCGTCCGGCCAGCGCGGCCGCGCGGCGAGCAGGTCGGGTTCGCGCTGGGTCTCGCAGCCCACGGCTGCGGCGACGCGCAGGATTTCGTCGAGCATGACTTCGTCGTGGGCGACGACGAGCGGTCGAGCGTGGTCCATGACGGCCCCCAGGAGTGATCGGTGATTGACCTGACTCCACGGTCGTGCTCGCGCCGTGCCGCGACAAGGAGCTCCGGCGGCGCCTGTGGACAACTGGGGTCATGTGGACAACTCGCGCCCGGATCGGCTCGGGCGAGCGGAATCGTCGGTGCGCTGTGGCAGGATCCGCGCCCGCGCGCGGAGAAAGGGGCGACCCCCGCCAGGGGGGAGGGGCGGGGGTCGCCGAGGGTTCAGCCCCGGGGGGTTGGACTGAACCGCCGGTGGGAACACCGGATGCGCTCCACTGTAACTCCGGGAACCGGCCCGGAACTCCTCCCGCGGCACCCACAATTCGGTAACGGCCCAGGCAATCGATTTCCCGCGCCGGCAACGAATTTCCGACCGGACGACACCATTGGTGGTCACCTCACCGCCCGCCGGACGGCCTGCTCCTATCCTGAAGCCGTGGCAGAACCTCCCAGCTCGCCGCCGAGCGAACAGCCCGCCGCGACCGGAACCGGTGTCGCGGCCTTCTTCGACCTGGACAAGACGATCATCGCGTCCTCCAGCGCGCTGGCCTTCAGCAAGCCGCTGCTGCGCGAGGGGCTGATCAGCAAGCGGGCGGCGCTGAAGAGCGCGTACGCGCAGTTGGTCTTCTCGCTCTCCGGCGCGGACGAGGACCGGACCGAGCGGATGCGCGCCGAGATCTCCGCGTTGTGCACGGGCTGGGACGTCGCCCAGGTGCGGGCGATCGTGAACGAGACGCTGCACGACATCGTCGACCCGCTCGTCTACGCCGAGGCCGCCGAGCTGATCGCGTGGCACCAGTCGGAGGGCCACGACGTGATCGTGCTCTCGGCCGCAGGCGACGAGGTGGTGACCCCGATCGCGGCGATGCTCGGCGCGACCGGCAGCGTCGCGACGAGAATGGGCGTGGTGGACGGCCGCTATTCCGGCGAAATCGCTTTCTACTGCTACGGCGAACAAAAAGCGGTAGCCGCGAAACAATTGGCCGCGGAAAACGGGTACGACCTCGCCGCGTGTTATGCCTATTCCGATTCCAGCACGGACGTCCCACTGCTGGAGACGGTCGGGAAGCCGCACGCGGTGAACCCGGACCGGCTGCTCCGCCGGACCGCGCTCGAGCGCGGCTGGCCGGTGCTGGAGTTCAGCAAGCCGGTCTCGCTGCGGAGCCGCTTCCCGGCGCCGACACCGGCGACTCTGGCGGTCGGCCTGGGCCTCGGGGCGGTCGCCGCCGCGGGCGTGACGTGGTACGGGCTGACGCGCAAACGCCGTGGCGGAGCATAGAAGTCTAGTCGCTCAGGGTGCCCGCATCACCGGATCGAGCGTCTGTACCGGTGCACCCGTCCAACCCCTTGAAGTGACGACGGTCACTGGGTACAAAGTGAAGTGCGGACGTTGTTCGGCCAAGGATGAGACGAAGAGAAGTCTCGTTCCTCCCCGAAGACCTCCGTGCGCGGACTCCGGGCACCCACGCGCAGCGCGCCGCGGGAGGCTTGTCGTCGAGGGACTGCGTACCGGGACGCCGGACGCCGAGTCCCCGTGGGTACGACATGAGTTGCAGCTTGGTCACCCGAGCGGTCCGCGCGGGCGGGCGCCGCTAGCGATGTCGCTGGCGGCGCCCGCACATTTTTATGTCCAAGGGATTAGCCCGCCAGAGTGACAGCGGCCGAAAGCCACTTTCGGGCTCCTCCGAAAGTAAGGCAATCGTTGACCTGCTCCGGAGCGACTGAGTAGCTTCCCCCAATGCCGGCTCCATCCGCCGGTGATCGTCTTCAGGGGAGGTTTCGCGATGCGCCGGAGGAATCATGTGCTTGCCGCGATCGTCGTCGGTGTTCTCGGCGTGAGCGCGGTCAGCGCGGCCTCCGCCGCACCCGGCGGACGGCAGGAGGGCTGGGCCGAGCAGACGCTGCGGCGGATGTCGCTCGAGGAGAAGGTGGGGCAGCTCTTCGTCGCCGACGTCTGGGGCAAGTCCGCCGACCAGGCCGACGAGGGCAACCGCAAGAAGTACGGGGTGGACACGCCCGCGGAGGTCGTCCAGCGGTTCCACCCGGGCGGCGTCATCTACTTCAACAACTCCGGCACCGACAACGTGGACGACCCGGCGCAGGTCGCGCGCTTCTCGAACGGACTGCAGCGAGCCGCGCTCGCCTCGGGCGCGAAGGTCCCGTTGATCGTCTCGACGGACCAGGAGGGCGGCCGGGTCACCCGCATCGCCGCGCCGGCCACGGAGTACCCCTCGAACATGGCCGTCGGCGCCGGTCGCAGCGCCGAAGACGCGCGGACGCTGGCCACCGTGAACGGTCACGAGCTGCGGGCGATGGGCATCAACCAGGACTTCGCGCCGGACGCGGACGTCAACTCCAACCCGCTCAACCCGGTCATCGGCTCCAGGTCGTTCTCGGCCGATCCGGCGCTGACCAGCGAGCTGGTGGCAGCCGAGGTCGACGGCTACCAGAACTCCGGGCCGGCGACGGAGACCGTCTCCGCCGCGGCCAAGCACTTCCCCGGCCACGGTGACGCCGCCACGGACAGCCACACCGGGCTGCCCGTCATCAACCGGACCGCGGACCAGTGGCGGCAGATCGACCTGCCGCCGTTCCGGGCGGCGATCGACGCGGGCACCGACGTGATCATGTCCGCGCACATCACCGTGCCCAGCCTCGACCCCTCCGGCGAGCCCGCGACGCTGTCCAAGCCGATCCTGACCGGGATCCTGCGCGACGAGCTGCACTACGACGGTGTGGTCGTCACCGACTCGCTGCAGATGGCCGGGGTGCGGCAGATGCACAGCGACGCGGAGATCCCCGTGCTGGCGCTGGAGGCCGGGGTGGACCAGATGCTGATGCCGCCGGACCTGGCGCTGGCGATCAACAGCGTGCTCGACGCGGTCAAGAACGGGCGGCTGACCGAAGACCGGATCGACCAGAGCGTGCTGCGGATCCTCAAGCTCAAGGACAAGCGCGGCATCGTCGCCAGCCCCCTGGTCAACACGCGAGCCGTGAAGCAGGTCGTCGGCAGCGCGGCCAACCGCGAGAAGGTCCAGGCCCTCACCGACCGCACCACCACCGTGCTCCGCAACGACGCCGGACTGCTCCCCCTGCGCAACCCCGGGAAGGTCCTGGTGACCGGCTGGAACAACCCGAACTACCCCGGCTACCCGGCGGAGCCGGTGCGGGCGCTGGCCGAACGGCTCGGCGGCACGGCCGTCTCGACGGGTGCCAAGCCGACCGCGGCCAAGATCGCCGAGGCGGTCGCGGCGGCGGGCGAAGCGGACACGGTCGTCGTCCTGACCAACGGCCTGCGCAGCGACACCGGCCAGGGTGACCTCGTGCGTGAACTGCTCGCGACCGGGAAACCGGTGATCGCCGTGAGCATCCAGGAGCCGTACGACCCGGGCTACGCCGACGTACCGACCTGGGTGGCGACGTACGACTGGCGGGATGTGACGATGGGTTCGCTGGCCAAGGTGCTCAAGGGTGAGATCGCACCACAGGGCAAGCTGCCCGTCGACGTCCCGGCGGGCGACGACGCCGGCCAGATCCGCTACCCCTTCGGCACAGGACTGACATGGTGAGGCTCAACCGGCGCGGGTTCCTGGTCACCGGCGCCCTCGCGACACCCCTGCTGACCGGCGGGTCCGCTCTCGCGGAACCTGCGCCCGCGATCCGGTCCGGGGCGCGCGGACCGGTCGTCACCGGCGCCGACGCGCTCGCCCGGCGGGGCTGGCGCTCCCTGGCCGGGCGCAAGGTCGGGGTGCTGTCGAACCCGACGGGTGTGCTGGAGAACGGCGATCACATCGTCGACTCGATGATCGCCGCCGGTGTCCGGCCGGTCGCCGTGTTCGGGCCGGAGCACGGGTTCCGGGGCAGCGCCCAGGCCGGCGGCTCGGAGGGCGACTACACGGATCCGCGCACCGGCATCCCGGTGTACGACGCGTACGGCGCGGACGCGGCGAAGCTGGCCGGGATGTTCACCAAGGCCGGTGTGGACACGGTGGTCTTCGACATCGCCGACGTCGGCGCCCGCTTCTACACCTACATCTGGTCCATGTACACGGCGATGGTCGCGGCCGGCCGGACCGGGGCCGCCTTCGTCGTCCTCGACCGGCCGAACCCTATCGGCGGCAAGGCCTACGGCCCGATGCTGCGCCCGGAGTTCGCCTCCGGTGTCGGGCTCAAACCGATCGTGCAGCAGCACGGCATGACCGTCGGCGAGCTGGCGAAGTACTTCGCCGCCGAGTTGCTGCCCGCCGAGGGTGTGCGGCTGGCCGACCTGCAGGTGGTGCAGGTCGAGGGCTGGCGCCGGGACACGTTCTTCGCCGGTACCGGGCTGACCTGGACGCCGCCGAGTCCGAACATGCCCACCGCGGACACCGCGCTGGTCTACCCGGGCACGGGCATGTTCGAGGGCACGGTGTTCTCCGAGGGACGTGGCACGACCCGGCCCTTCGAGATCATCGGCGCGCCCGGCATCGACTGGCGGTGGCGAGACGAGCTGACGGCGCTCGGGCTCGCGGGCGTGCGGTTCCGGGAGACCTACTTCGTGCCGACGTTCAGCAAGTTCGTCAACCAGACCTGCGGCGGCGTGCAGGTGACAGTCACCGACCCGGCCGCGTTCGACGCCATCCGCACGGCGGTCGGGATGCTCGTGACGGCCAAGAAGCTGCACCCGGACATCTTCGGCTGGCGCGCGGACAACGGGATCGACAAGCTGACCGGCTCCGACCGGGTGCGCACGATGGTCGACCGCGGCGCCGGAGTGGACGAGATCGTCGGGTCCTGGCAGGCCGAGCTCGACGAGTTCACCGTCCGCCGCCGTCCCCACCTGCTCTACTGGTGAGGGCGGCATGCGAACGGGCAAACTACTGGTCGCGGCGGTGCTGACCGTATCCGCCCTGACCGTTCCCGGAGCGAGTACCACCATCACCGAGCAGGCCTACACCGGGCGGATCGATCGTCCGCAGTACGAGTTCGCACCGCCCGACACGGTGCTGCGTCCGGGGCTGCCCGGCGACGTCGGGCTCGATCCCGCGCCACTGCGCGCCGCCGAGCAGTTCGTGACCGACTGGACCAAGCCGGACCCGGCCACGGGGCACCCGCACTTCGCCGGCGCGGTCGGGATCCTCGCGCACGACGGGGTGATCGTCGACGAGACCGTGGCCGGCGGCGCGCTCCGGTACGCCGACGCCGCGGGCGCCGAGCTGCCGCCAGCACAGCAGGTCCCGATGCGCGCCGACACGATCTTCGACATGGCCTCGATCACGAAGCTGTTCACCTCGCTCGCGGTGATGCAGCTCGTCGAGGACGGCAAGGTCGCGCTGGACCGGCCGGTCGCCCAGTACCTGCCCGAGTTCGCGGCGAACGGCAAACAGTCCGTCACCGTGCGGCAGCTCCTCACGCACACCTCGGGCCTGGCCGCCGACCCGCGTCCGTCGCTGTGGCAGGGCTACCCGGACATTCCGTCCCGCCGGAAGGCCGTGCTCGACAGCCCGCTGACGAACCAGCCGGGCACGACGTACCTCTACTCGGACATCAACCTGATGACCCTCGGCTTCCTCGTCGAGCGGCTCAGCGGACAACCGCTCGACGTCGTGGTGCGCGACCGGATCACGCAGCCGCTCGGGATGACCGACACGGCGTTCAACCCGCCCGCCGAGAAGCTCGACCGGATCGCGGCCACCGAGTTCCAGGCGGATCCGCCGCGGGGCATGGTTCGCGGCCAGGTCCACGACGAGAACGCGTGGGCGCTCGGCGGGGTCTCCGGTCACGCCGGGATCTTCTCCACAGCACCGGACATGGCGGTGCTCGCGCAGGCGATCCTCAACGGCGGCGCCTACCGCGGCGCCCGGATCCTGCGCCCGGAAACCGTGCGGGACATGCTGACCGACTACAACCAGGCCTTCCCCGGTCACGCCCACGGCCTCGGGTTCGAGCTGGACCAGCGGTTCTACATGGGCGCGCTGTCCGCACCCACGACCGCCGGTCACACCGGCTTCACCGGCACCTCGCTGGTCATCGACCCGGTGTCCCGGTCGTTCGCGATCCTGCTGACCAACCGCGTCCACCCGACTCGGAACTGGGGTTCGATCAACCCGGCCCGCGAGAAGTGGGCGAGCGCGCTGGCCGAAGCGATGTGAGCGCCGGCTGTCGGCAGATTTGCCCGCGGCCGGACAGGTGATCTTTGCGCGAGCGACGTGCCCCGGGTAACCGGTCGGTGTGCGAGTAACCAGCACCAACGAATTTCGGACACCGGCGTCCATCACGCTGAGCTACCTGCCGGCTGCTCCATCGGTACTGAAAGTGTGACGTCTCGCGTCATACCATCGAGGCAGACGAGTCCCTATCACTGGGACGCGAGCGGGAGCCACCGGCGATCGTCGGCTGTTTCGGGAACCACCGGAAGTTGCCAAGTCGTTAACTTGATGACGTTAACAACCACGACGTAGTTGGCGACTTTCCGGGCAACTGAGTCACCGCGACTCGGCCGTGCAGGGGCGGACGAGTTGCGATCATCCCTAAGGATGTGGGTAACCTTGTCTCAAATGCCTACGGTTAGTAACTTTCCCACGGAAACGGATACCGATTCCGTAACCGAGCAGGCACCGAACGGGATCGGTTCGGCCGCACGCGAGTCCGAAACCAGCCCCCTGGTCCGGATCCGCTCGCTGCTGCCCGGGCTGGCCCGGGCGGAACAGCGCGTAGCCAAGGTCGTCCTCGATGACCCGTCCGCAGTAGCGCGCCGCTCCATCACCGAGGTCGCCCTGGCCGCGAACACCAGCGAGACCACGGTGACCCGGTTCTGCAAGGCCGTCGGCGTGGGCGGCTACCCGCAGCTGCGCATCGCGCTGGCCGCCGACACGGCCCGCACCGAGGCGCGGTCCACCCGCAACCTCGGCGGCGAGATCGCCGTGGACGACGACCTGGCCGCGGTGGTCGGCAAGGTCAGCTTCGCCGACGCGCGCGCGGTCGAGGAAACCGCCGACCAGCTCGACATCGCGACCCTGCAGCGCGTGATCGACCTGCTGGCGAACGCCGGCCGCACCGACGTCTACGGCGTGGGCGCGAGCGCGTTCGTCGCCGCCGACCTGCAGCAGAAGCTGCACCGCATCGGCCGCGTCTGCTTCGCCTGGTCGGACACCCACATCATGCTGACCTCGGCCGCGGTGCTCGGCGCCGGCGACGTCGCCATCGGCGTCTCGCACACGGGCGCGACCACCGACACCGTCGAGGCGCTGCGGGTGGCCCGCGAGCACGGCGCGACCACGGTGGCGCTGACCAACTTCCCGCGTTCGCCGATCACCGAGGTCGCCGACTACGTCCTGACCACCGCCGCCCGCGAGACGACCTTCCGCTCGGGCGCGACGGCGAGCCGGATCGCCCAGCTCACGGTCATCGACTGCCTGTTCATCGGGGTCGCGCAGCGCCACATGGAGAGCGCGTCCGCCGCGCTGGAAGCCACTCGCGACGCCGTCGGCGGCCACCGCCTCGGCGTGCGACCGGACGGCCGGAGGCGTCCGCGAGAGACCGGAAAGTGAGCACGAAGGAAACGGTGAGACGCATGATGACGGTGCCGAGTCAGGTGGTCCACGTCGATTCCCCGACCGAGCAGCGCAACCCCCGCACCACCGAGATCGACCGGATGTCGACGCTGGGCATCCTGACCATGATCAACGACGAGGACCGCCGGGTCCCGGATGCCGTCGCCAAGATCCTGCCCGAGCTGGCGGACGCGGTCGATCACGCGGTGGAGGCGCTGCGCACCGGCCATCGTGTGCACTACGTCGGCGCGGGGACGTCCGGTCGTCTGGCGACGCTGGACGCCGCCGAGCTGGTGCCGACGTTCAACGTGCCCGCCGACTGGTTCGTCGCGCACCACGCGGGCGGCGACCGGGCGCTGCGTGAAGCGGTCGAAAACGCCGAGGACGACGCGGCGGCGGGCGCCGCGGAAATGGCGGCTTCGGTGCGGGCCGGCGACTTCGTGCTGGGTCTGACCGCGTCCGGCCGCACTCCGTTCGTGCTGGGTGCGCTGCAGGCGGCCGGCCGGCTCGGCGCGTCGACCGGCTTGGTGTCGGGCAACGCGCGTGCGGTGCGGCCGGCGGGAGTCGACGTGTTCATCGCGGTGGACACCGGGCCGGAGGTGATCGCGGGGTCGACGCGGATGAAGGCGGGCTCGGCGCAGAAGATCCTGCTGACCGCGTTCTCCACGGCCACGATGATCAAGCTCGGCCGGACGTACTCGAACCTGATGGTCAGCCTGCGGGCGACCAACGCGAAGCTGCGCGGCCGGACGCTGCGGATCCTGATGGAGGCGACGGGCGCGGACGAGCGGGAGGCCGCCGAAGCCCTCGCCGAGGCCGGCGGTGACCTGAAGGTCGCGCTGGTGCACCTGCTGTGCGGGGTCGACGCGGCGACGGCGGCCGAGATGCTGGCCGCGAA
Organism: Amycolatopsis deserti; assembly: GCF_014653945.1. Classification (GTDB taxonomy): domain Bacteria; phylum Actinomycetota; class Actinomycetes; order Mycobacteriales; family Pseudonocardiaceae; genus Amycolatopsis_E; species Amycolatopsis_E deserti. The sequence goes on from NZ_BNAU01000004.1 coordinate 508,502, forward strand.
CGGTGGGCACGTGCGGGAGGCACTGCTCGCCTGCGCGACGACCTGAGGTCGCGCGGTCCCGGGGAGGTGCGCTGGGAGCGTCGCACTTCCCCGGAATCACGCGACTGCACCTGGGCGGCAAAACTAGGCCGGGACCGGGGTTCGCCTGGGCGGCAAAACTAGGCCGCGGCCCGGGTTCGCACTACCCCGGAAGCACCCGACTGCACCTGGGCAACAAAACTAGGCCGCGGCCCGGGTTCGCACTACCCCGGAAGCACCCGACTGCACCTGGGCAGCAAAACTAGGCCGGGACCGGGATTCGCACTTCCCCGGAAGCACCCGACTGCACCTGGGCGGGGAAGCTGGCCGGGGACCGGGGTTTGGCAGAGCTGACGCATCGCCAAAGAGCCTGCGGCTGCGGCTGCGGCTGCGCCTGCGGCTGCGGCTGCGGCAAGGAATCGGATCGCGACCGTCCCGTATGCGACCGCCGCGGGGAGTTGGGTCGCTGGTGCGCCACGCAGCGGGGCCCTGCGGCCGCGGCCAGGGGTGAGTCCCCACCGCGACAGGCTGCCGTGGCAGGCAGTTCCTTCCGGCCGCGGCCAGGGGTGAGCCCCACCCGGCAGCGGCCTCCAGGAGTCGTCCGTGGCGCGGATCAGCCGGCGGCGTCGGCGATGCTCTTGGCCTCCCGGGCGCCGGCTTCGAGCGCTTCGCAGTTGAAGAGGAGCCACTCGCGGACTCCGGCGGGCTGTCCGGTCGCGAAGGCGGCCGCTGCCTCGTGGTACCGCGCCGCGCGGCGGAAGAACGCCACCTCGGGGACGGTCAGGCCCTTCGGGTCGACGCCGGTCGCTGTCATGGTCAGGCGCGCGGCCGCGCGGGCCAGCACGCCGTCCGCCGTGCCGAACGGTCGCAGGCTCAGCAGCTCGCCGTGCACGACGGCCGTCAGCACCGGGCCCGGCACCGACGTCGCGCCCGTGACCAGCTGCGTCAGCAGGTCCAGCCGGGCCCCGGCGGCCGGACCCGGACGGCCCAGCGCGTTCTGGTCGTCCACCAGATCGGCGGCCGCCAGCACGTGCATCCGCGCCAGCGCCTGCCGCGGCGCGCGGCGCCACGTCGGCAGCAGCGACTCGCTCGCCGAGGCGACCCGCAGCGCGCCAGCCAAGATCGGGTCCTTCACCTCGGCGTCCGCGGGGATTTCCGGGTCCGCGCCGTCCAGCGCGGCCGACGCCCGGGCGCCGCGCACCGACGCCTCCGCCGCGGTGGCCGAGCCGCCACGCAGGTTCACCGGGAGCCGGTGCACGGCGAAGACCGCGTCCTGCGCCTTCTTCGCCGCTTCGGCCACGCCCTCCAGTTCGAGCAGGGGCGCCAGTGGGTCGCTCATGCCGCCAGCACCTCCCTCGCCGCCTCGGCGGCACCGTCCAACAAGTCGCTCATGCGTCCAGCACCTGCCCCTCGCGGCGGATCACCGGCGGCTGCGTCGACCAGGCGAAGTTGATCCACCGGTCCGTGCGGCGCCACACGTACTCGCACTTCACCTCTGACCAGGGCTTTTCGTACACCACCGCGCAGCGCACATCGGCGACGTGATCGGCGCAGAAGTCGCGCACCAGCTTGAGCGTCGCGCCGGTGTCGGCGACGTCGTCGGCCACCAGGACCTTCGCCCCGGTGAGATCCACGGCGTTGGGCACCGGCGGCAACATCACCGGCAGCTCCAGCCGCTCGCCGACGCCGGTGTAGAACTCGACGTTCATGACGTGCAGGTTCTTCACGTCGAGCGCGTAGCCGAGCGCGCCGGCGACGAACAGCCCGCCCCGGGCGATGGACAGGATCACGTCCGGCTCGTACCCGCTGTCCGCCACCTGCTGGGCGAGCTCCCGGCTGGCCGAACCGAACAAATCCCAGGTGAGCTCTTCCCGCTCAGCCACACCGACCTCCTTCGACGCGTACCCGCGAGCATATGAGGCGGCCCCCGCGCGATCGGCGCGGAGTCGTTCACGAGCACGTGTGGTAACCGACACTGGACGTGCCGTGAGGTGCTGCGCTCTTTCGTCCCGGGGGCTAACGTCGCTACCGTGCATCCGGCGTCAGCCAGAGATGAGTGACTTCAGGAGGCCGTGCACCATGACAGAGCAGTCCCCCGCGCTGGACAACCTGCTCACCGAGAACCGGACGTTCCCGCCGAGCGACGAGTTCGCGGCGCAGGCCAACGCGAAGGCCGATTGGTACGAGAAGGCGGACGCCGATCGCGAAGCGTTCTGGGCCGAGCAGGCGGAGCGGCTGCACTGGGACACCAAGTGGTCGCAGGTGCTGGACTGGTCGGGCGCGCCCTTCGCGAAGTGGTTCGTCGGCGGCAAGCTGAACGTGGCCTACAACTGCGTCGACCGGCACGTCGAGTCCGGGCACGGTGAGCAGGTCGCCATCCACTGGGTCGGCGAGCCGGGCGACACCCGCGACATCACCTACGCCCAGCTCAAGGACGAGGTCTCGAAGGCCGCCAACGCGCTGGCCTCCCTCGGCGTCACCTCCGGCGACCGGGTCGCGATCCAGCTGCCGATGATCCCCGAGGCGATCGTCGCGATGCTGGCCTGCGCGCGCCTCGGCGCGATGCACTCCGTGGTCTTCGGCGGGTTCTCCCCGGCCGCGCTGCGCTCCCGTGTGGACGACGCCGAGGCCAAGGTCGTGATCACCTCCGACGGGCAGTACCGCCGCGGCAAGGCCGCCCCGATGAAGACCAACGTCGACGAGGCACTCGACGGCGCCCAGTCGGTGGAGAAGGTCATCGTCGTGCGCCGCACCGGCGAAGAGGTGCCGATGACCGACGGCCGCGACGTGTGGTGGCACGACCTGGTCGACGGCCAGTCCGCCGAGCACACCCCGGAGGCCTTCGACTCCGAGCACCCGCTGTTCATCCTCTACACCAGCGGCACCACCGGGAAGCCGAAGGGCATCCTGCACACCTCAGGCGGCTACCTGACCCAGGTCGCCTACACCCACCACGTCGTCTTCGACCACAAGCCGGGCGAGGACGTCTACTGGTGCACCGCCGACATCGGCTGGGTGACCGGCCACTCCTACATCGTCTACGGTCCGCTGGCCAACCGCGCGACCCAGGTGGTCTACGAGGGCACCCCCAACACCCCGCACGAGGGCAGGCACTGGGAGATCATCCAGAACCACAAGGTCTCCATCTACTACACCGCGCCCACGCTGATCCGCACGTTCATGAAGTGGGGCGAGGACATCCCGGCGAAGTACGACCTGTCCAGCCTCCGCGTGCTGGGCAGCGTCGGCGAGCCGATCAACCCCGAGGCGTGGATGTGGTACCGGGAGAACATCGGCGCGGGCAAGGCGCCGGTGGTGGACACCTGGTGGCAGACCGAGACCGGCGCGATCATGATCTCCCCGTTGCCGGGCGTCACCTCGACCAAGCCCGGCTCGGCGCAGCGCCCGCTGCCCGGCATCTCCGCCAAGGTCGTGGACGACACCGCGACCGAGGTCGGCAAGGGCGGCGGCGGTTACCTGGTGCTGGACAAGCCGTGGCCGTCGATGCTGCGCGGCATCTGGGGCGACGACGAGCGCTTCCGCGACACCTACTGGTCGCGGTTCGCCGACCAGGGTTACTACTTCGCCGGTGACGGCGCGAAGTACGACAACGACGGCGACATCTGGCTGCTCGGCCGGGTCGACGACGTCATGAACGTCTCCGGTCACCGCATTTCCACCACCGAGGTCGAGTCCGCGCTGGTCTCGCACCCGACCGTGGCCGAGGCGGCGGTCGTCGGCGCGTCCGACCCGACCACCGGGCAGGGCATCGTCGCGTTCGTGATCCTGCGCGGCTCGGCCGCCGAGGGCGGGGACGAGGCGGTGCAGGAACTGCGCAACCACGTCGCCAAGGAGATCGGCCCGATCGCCAAGCCGCGGCAGATCATGGTCGTGCCCGAGCTGCCGAAGACCCGCTCCGGCAAGATCATGCGCCGCCTGCTGCGGGACGTGGCCGAGAACCGCCAGATCGGCGACGTCACCACGCTGGCCGACTCCAGCGTGATGGAGCTGATCTCCAGCGGCCTGCAGTCCGGCAAGTCGGAGGACTGACGCACGAACAAGGGGGCCTGCACCGCGAGGTGCAGGCCCCCTTGTCATGGGAACCCGAGGAGAAGCCGGATCAGCCGGTGACGTCCAGGTGGGCCTTCACCGGGGTCGGCCGCGGGGCCTTGCCGTTGGCGTCGGGCTTGTCGCCCGCACCGGAGCCGGCGCCGCCACCGGAGCTGGTCTTCGTCGAGGTCGGGGTGCTGGTGCCCGGCTTCGAGGTGCTGGTCTTGGTCGGCGAGGTGGTCGGGGTCTCGCCGCCGTTGTCGTCGTCGCCCGGCGCGCAGGTGACCGACGCGATGTCCAGCGTCTGCAGGTTGTCGATCTTGATGGAGATCGCGGTGACCGTGATCGAGCCGTCGTCGGCCTTGGTCTGCTTGTTCAGCACGACCGAGAGCAGGCCCGGCACGGCGACCGTGGTGTTGGTCGGCGCGTTGACGTCGAGGGTGATGTCACCCAGCTTCGCCTTGGCGAGCGAGGAGTTGCCCTCGCCGCCCTCGCACTCCGCCTCGATGGCGGTCGCGGTAAGCAGCGGCTTGCCGACGCCGAGACCGACGTTCACGTCGGCGACGCTGGCGCGCGCCTGGCCGGCACCGGCCGCGGCGTTGAGCAGCTTCACCTGCGCCAGGCCCGGCACGTTCAGGGTGGCGAGCGACTTCTGCTCGAAGCCCTTCTCGTCGGTGACGTACGGGCTGGGGTCGATGCCGAGGAGGCCCTTGGCGGCGATCGCGTAGGCGGAGTTGACGCCGTCCGAGGTGGTGGTGGTCGCCCCGGCGGCGGGCGCGAGCAGCACCGAGGTGGCGAGCGCGGTCGCGAGCACGCCGACGCCGCCGGCCACAGCCTTCTTTCTGGACAAGGAATTCCCTTTCGTGAAATGGAAATGCGAAATGAAGCCGGCGATCCCCCGTGATGCATTCCGACCGCCGGCGAAGTGCGGAGAAGCTCAGTCGCTCACGTGATGTTCACGATCGTGCCGAGCGGCAGTTTGACCAGTTCGTCGAGTGCCTCCGAGGGGACCCGGATGCAGCCGTCGCTGTTCGCCTGACCGGCGAAGCTGTTGTTGGGCCAGGTGTGCAGGCCCACCGTGCCCGGGCCGCCGCCGAAGGTCTCCAGCGAATCGGAGTGGTAGCTCAGCGGCAGGACGATCGGGCTGTAGGTGTTCTTCGTTTCCTCGATCGAGGCGATGATGTAAGCACGCCCCGCCGGGGTCGGGTGTTCGGGCTTGCCGGTGCCGATCGTCCACTTCCCGATCGACTTGCCGCTTTCCAGGATCTCCAGGCTGAACGCCGCACGGTCCACATTGACCACGTAGTCGTTCTGGGCGGATTCGGCGGCGCCGTCGCTGAGGTGGACCCAGCCGGACGCGGCGTTGGGCCGGGTCGGCAACAGCACGTGGGCCCAGTCGCCCTGCTCCGCGATCACCGGCACCCAGGTCGGCGATCCCATTTGGATGGACGGCAGCTTCGCGATCGCTTTGCCGCCAACGGCGTCGTACACGACCATGTCGGCCTTGGGGTGGATCACGCGGCCCGCCGTCGCGCCGCCGGAGGGCTGCGGGTCGAGCGGGGCGTTGGCGACCGTGGCGAACGTAGTCGCCTCCGGCAGCTGGGTCAGATCTTCCTGGCTCACCGCGGCCGGCTTCACGCCGTCCTCGTCGCCACCGGAGCACGCCCCGGTGAGCAGTGCCAGGGTCGAGACCCCGGCCACGGCGAGAAGCCGGACCGGGAGCCGGCCGCGGCGCGCAGAACCCGTCTGCGTGCGCGAGCTGCACGTCATGCGCATTACCACAATCCTTGAGGACCTACATCGGACAAGAATTCACCAAGGCCGTCTCCCCCGAAGACATGCGGCACCGCAGGTGCGCCTTGGGCCTTATTGCTATCAGGACCCCCCTAGGTGATCAAACCACCGGGTGACGGGGCTCGATTAGGGAGAGCTGGGCAAATGCTGCGTTTGCCGAGGTCGTGCGGAAAACGAGATACACCCGATCGGGTACAGATCAGTAACGCGCACTCCGAGAAGCCCCAATCGAGCGACATCGCTTCCTCACCCTGCCGGGTGATGATCGCAGAGTATCGGCAGGCGCCGCGCGGGCCACTCCCGGGGGCACCCAGGGGTAGGTTCGACGGGCCACCGACCCCGGCGAGCGGCTATCGAACGCCTGTTCTAGAATTCGGGCTGACGTAGCCGGACCCCACGAGAGGGAGACCGCAGCACCGATGAGCTTGGACACCACGACCACCCCGCAGGAGACTCCCGTCGCGCCGGCGCCGGTCGCGGACGACTCCGCGGCCGCTCCCGCTCCCACCGCCGCTTCTCCCGAGTCGGAGGAGGCCAAGCCCAAGCGCGGCCGCGCGAAGGGCTCCACGGCGAAGAAGACCCGCACCGTCGAGCTCACGCTCACCGTCACCGGCACCGCCGACGGCGAGTGGCAGGCCGAGCTCAAGCACGGCTCGAAGTGGGTCGCGCAGGGGCTGAAGATCCCGGCCTCGGCCGTGTCCCGCGCGGCCAAGGAACTGCACGAGGACCTGTCCATCCCGATCGACGAGGTGATCAACGCCGCCGTCGAGCAGCAGAAGGCCAAGGTCGCCGCGCTCGAGGCCGAGCTGGAGCAGGCCAAGCAGGCGCTGGCCGAACTGGACGGCTGACCTCAGACGTCCCCACGTCGCGCCCAGCGACCGAGACCCGCCGGGGCGGATGTCCATCGATCAGGCATCCGCCCCGGCGTTCTTTTCGGTCCGGCCACGTTCCGCGTACCATCTGTATACAACGTGTATGGAGGGAGCCCGGATGCCGGCGACGAGCAAGCCCGCCCTGTCCGGGCGGGCCAAAGCCTATGAGTACCTGAAGAACACCGTGCTGGCCGACCCCGACGCCGAAGGCAGCTTCATCAGCGAGCAGGAGATCGCCGAGCACGTCGGCATCTCACGCACGCCGGTTCGGGAGGCGTTGCTGCAGCTCGCGGCCGAGGAGCTGGTGCAGCTCGTGCCCAACCGGGGCGCCTACATCGCCCCGCTGACCGGGCGCGACCTGCGCGACCTCGTCGAGCTGCGCGGGCTGCTCGAACGGTTCGCGGCCGAGCGGGTGATGGCGGCCGGGACCGTGCCGTGGCGGGCCATGCAGAAGGTCCTCGAGCAGCAGGAGCGCTGTGACGACCCGGCCTCGGCCAAGGAGTTCATCGAACTCGACACGCACTTCCACACCCTGCTGGTCGAGGCGGCCGGCAACGCGATGCTGAGCCGGACCTACACCGCGCTGCGAGCCCGGCAGGTCCGTGCCGGGCTCGTCGCGCTGCGGCGGTCGGGGACCCGGCACGCGGAGGTCTGCCGCGAGCACCAGGCCATCGTGACCGCGCTGGCCAACGGTGAGGTCGAGGCGGCGCTGACCGCCATCGACGACCACCACGCCCGGACCCTGCAGCATCAGCTGACGACCACCTGAGTCTCGTCGCGGGCCTCCCGCGCCAGCGCGAGGCCGATGACGGTGACCACCGCGGTCACCACGACGTACAGCGCGAGCGCGAGCCAGCTGTCGAAGCCGGCCAGCAGCGAGGTGAACAGCAGCGGCGCGATGGCGCCACCGATCACCCCGGCGAGGGTGTAGGCCAGCGAGCTGCCGGTGTAGCGCAGGCGCTCGGAGAACTGCTCGGTGATGAGCGCGGCCTGCGGCCCGTACAGCGCGGCGTGGATGACGAGCGCGATCACGATGCCGACCAGCAGCAGCCCGAACGAGCGGCCGGAGACCAGCGGGAAGAACACGAACGGCCAGATCGCCGCGGCGATGGTCGCGAAGAGGTAGAGCTTGCGGCGCTTCATCCGGTCCGACAGCGCGCCGAACGCGGGCATCAGGACGAGCTGGCCGGCGGAGCCGATCATGACCGCGGTCAGGCCCTGGCTGCGGGACATGCCCAGCTCCTGGGTCATGTAGGTCAGCACGAAGACGGTGAACAACGCGTACAGCACGTCCGGGCAGACGCGGACGAAGATCGCGGCCAGCAGGGCCCGGCGCTCGTACTTGAAGACCTCGGAGATCGGCGCGCTGGGCCGCTCGCCACTCTCCGCGATGCGCTTGAAGACCGGGGTCTCCTCCAGCTTGAGCCGGATCCACAGGCCGAAGGCGACGAGCACGGCGGAGAGCAGGAACGCCACGCGCCAGCCCCACGAGTCGAACTGCGCCTCGGTCAGCAGCAGGGCGAGCACGGCCAGGACACCGTTGGCGAGCAGGTTGCCCGCGGGCGGTCCGACCTGGGCCGCCGAGGCCCAGAACCCGCGCCGCTTCGGATCGCCGAACTCGCTGGACAGCAGCACCGCGCCGCCCCATTCGCCGCCGATGCCGACGCCCTGGGCGAAGCGCAGCAGCACCAGCAGGACCGCGGCGGCGCCGCCGATCGAGGCGTGGGTGGGCAGGACGCCGATGAGGAAGGTGGCGATGCCGGTGAGCAGCAGGGTGATCACCAGCACGCGCTTGCGGCCGAGCACGTCGCCGAGGCGGCCGAAGACGAAGCCGCCGAGCGGGCGGGAGAGGTAGCCGACGGCGTAGGTGGAGAACGCGGCCATCGTGCTGACCAGCGGATCGCCCGCCGGGAAGAACTGGTGACCGAACACGGTGGCCGCGGCCACCGAGTAGGCCGCGAAGTCGTACCACTCCAGCGAGGTGCCGGACAGGCTCGCCAGGAAGGCACGCCGCAGCGATGCCCTGTCCACGGTCGGCGTTACCGAGGTCATTGCTCACATCCCGATCTCTTGGGTGCCACGTTGCGGTAATACTCGTTGTATACAACCTGCATGCGCAAGCCCCCGCAGGTAAGAACTGGGTTACCCGACTTTACGGAGGACGACATGCCGACGCTGAGCTTCGACCTGCCCGACGGCACGACGGTCACCACGCCGGTGAAGACGCTGCTCAACGCCGGGTACGCCGGCCGGGACCAGGCGGACGTCGCCGCGCACGTCGCGGAGCTGGCCGAGCTGGGCGTGCCGGCGCCGAAGGTCACGCCGGCGCTGTACCCGGTCGCCCCGTACCTGGCCGCCCAGACCGACGAGGTGCCCGTCCAGCACGACCGCACGTCGGGCGAGGCGGAGTGGGCGCTGGTGATCACCGCGGACGGGGTGCTGCTGACGGTGGCCTGCGACCACACCGACCGGGAGCTGGAGGTGCACGGCGTGGCGTGGAGCAAGAACGCGGCGCCGGACGTGCTGGGCCGCAAGGCGTGGCGGTTGGACGACGTGGCGGACCGGATCGACTCGCTGACGCTGCGCGGATGGGCCGACGGGCAGCTGATCCAGGACGGCACGCTCGCCGAGCTGCTGACGCCGCAGCACTGGCTGGACGTGCTGCGGGAGCGGGGGCTGTACGAGCCGGGGGTCGTGCTGATCTCCGGGACGATCCCGATGGTGCCGGGGGTGAACCAGTTCGCCGCCGAGTGGCGGGTGGAGCTGGGCGACCCGGCGACCGGAAACACCATCGAGGCCGGCTACCAGGTGCGACGCCTGCCGGAGGCGATCGGCTAAGCGGGTGCCGGTGGGCCGGCTTCCGGGGGCAATTGGCTGAGCGGGGTGTGCCGCCAGCGGGCCGGCTCCCGGACGCCACCGGTGCTCGCGGGCGGGCTCCCGGCGGTGACCGGCTGAACGGGGTGGCGCCGGTGGGCTGGCCCGGCGCGTGGCACGCGCGATCCGCGGCTCACCTCCGCCGGTGCGGGCGGCAGCTGCCGGAAGCCTACGGGCGCCCGGGGCGCTGGGCGCCGCAGTTGGCCCGGTCCGGGACTGCGGCTGTGCCAGTGGCCAGCCCGGGCGGCGCGCCGTCAGCGGCCACGAGGATCGGAGCACCGTGGCCCGCCGCGTGCAGGGGGCGTGGACACTCACCGGCGCAGGGTGGCGTTCACCCGCGCGGCCTGCCGTGTCAGGTGGTCCCGCTCGGCGAGGTTGGGTGCCTTCGCCGCGGCTTCGGCGTACAGGCGCGCCGCTGTCGGGAGGTCGCCGTTGCGTTCGTGCAGGTAGGCGGCCACCGCGGCGTGACGGGGCAGGCTCTCGTCCAGACGGGCGAGCTCCGCCAGCCCCGCGCGGGGGCCGTCCGCCTCCCCGACGGCCACCGCCCGGTTCAGGCGCACCACCGGGCTGTCGGTCAGCCGCACCAGCTCGTCGTACCACTCGACGATCTGCGGCCAGTCCGTCTCCTCGGCGGTGCGGGCGTCGGCGTGCAGGGCGGCTATCGCGGCCTGCGCCTGGAACTCGCCGAGCCGGTCGCGGGCCAGCGCCGCCTGCAGGATCGCGACGCCCTCGGCGATCAACCGGGTGTCCCACCGGCCGCGGTCCTGCTCGGCGAGCGGCACCAGGCTGCCGTCGGGCGCGGTCCGGCTCGCGCGGCGGGCGTGGTGGATCAGCATGAGGGCCAGCAGCCCCTGCACCTCGGGATGGTCGATCACCGCAGCGAGCTGGCGGGTCAGCCGGATCGCCTCGGCGGCCAGGTCGACGTCCCCGGAATACCCCTCGTTGAACACCAGGTAGAGGACGCGCAACACAGTGCCGACGTCGCCGGGCCGGTCGAACCGCACGCCGGACACCGTGCGCTTCGCGCGGCTGATGCGCTGCGCCATCGTCGCCTCGGGCACCAGGTACGCCTGCGCGATCTGCCGCGTGGTCAGCCCGCCGACCGCGCGCAACGTGAGCGCGACCGCGGACGACGGCGTCAGCGACGGGTGGGCGCACCGGAAGTAGAGCTCGAGTGTGTCGTCCACCGCGGCCACCGGGCCCGGCTCGGGCTCCTCCTCGACGAGGTCCTCCCGGCGGCGCCGGGCGGCGTCCGCCCGGATGGCGTCGAGGAACTTGCGCCAGGCCACCGTGACCAGCCAGCCCTTGGGATCCCGCGGCGGGTCGGACGGCCACACCCGGACCGCCTCCACCAGGGCCTCCTGCACGGCGTCCTCGGCCGTCGCGAAGTCGGCTCCGCGGCGGACGAGGATCGCGAGCACAGTCGGGGTGAGGCTCCGGAGCAGGGCCTCGTCCATCGGAGCGCTCATTCCGTGACGGTGGGGGGCTCGGCCAGGAAGGGGCGCAGTTCGAGCCATTCGTGGATCGGCTTCCCGCCCGCTCCGGGCGCGGCCGACAGCTCTCCGGCCAGCTCCAGCGCCCGGTCGTAGCTGTCCACGTCGATCACCATCCACCCGGCGATCAGGTCCTTGGTCTCCGGGAACGGGCCATCGGTCACCGGCGGGCGCCCCTCCCCGTCGTAGCGCACCCACGTCCCCTCCGCGGCCAGCGCCTGACCGTCGACGAACTCCCCGGTCTCCTCCAGCCGCGCCGCGAAATCCCGCATGTACTGCACGTGCGCCGTGATCTCCTCCGGCGACCACTGGTCCATCGGCACGTCGTTGACCGCCGCCGGAGCGCCCCGGTAGTGCTTGAGCAACAGGTACTTCGCCATGATCGTCTCCTCGGTGTGGTGCGACCCCATTCTGGCCGCGTTCACCCCCGGGACGGAGCCGATCGCGGGTTCTCGACATGGCCGGGCGAACTTTTTTCCGGCGGATCGCGGCGGTTTAGGTAAGACTCAGCTAATGGGGGACATCCGCTCGAGGGTGCTTCAATTACCTCGTGACCGAGACGAAGGACGCCGCTGCGGCGCACGCGCACGAACCCCACCACGAGAGCCTGGGCAGCCGGCTGAACTGGCTGCGCGCCGGGGTTCTCGGGGCCAACGACGGGATCGTGTCCGTCGCCGGGCTCGTCGTCGGTGTCGCCGGGGCGACCACCGACCACGGCGCCATTCTGATGGCCGGAATAGCCGGACTGGTCGCCGGCGCGCTTTCCATGGCGGGCGGGGAATACGTTTCGGTGAGCACGCAGCGTGATACCGAACAGGCCGCGCTCCGGATCGAGAAACAGGAACTGAAGACGATGCCGGAGGCCGAGGAGCGGGAACTCGCCGACATCTACGAGGACAAGGGCCTGTCCCGCGAACTCGCCGAGCAGGTGGCCCGCGAGCTGACGCGGAAGGACGCCCTCGCGGCCCACGCCGATGCCGAACTCGGCATCGACCCGGACGACCTGACCAGCCCGTGGCAGGCCGCGTGGGCGTCGTTCGTGTCGTTCTCCATCGGCGCGCTGATCCCGCTGCTGGCGATCGCGCTGCCGCCGACGTCGTGGCGGGTGTGGACGTGCGCCATCGCCGTCGTCGCGGGCCTGGCGCTGACCGGGTACACCAGCGCGCGGCTGGGCAACGCCGGAGCGCGCCGCGCGGTGATCCGCAACGTGGGGGTCGGCGCGCTGACGATGGTGGTCACCTACTACGTCGGCACGCTGTTCGGCATCACGGCCGGCTAGCGCACGCCGGACATCAGCTTTCGCACGAAGGGGCTGATCAGCGCCAGCACCACGCCGATCGCGACGGCCGCTCCGCCGACCACGCTGAAGTACGCGGCCTCGTGGTCGGTGCTGTAGTACTCGGCCAGCGAGCCGGACAGCGCGGTGCCCAGCGAGACCGACAGGAAGTTCAGCGCGACCATCTGGGTGCGGAACGCGTCCGGCGCCAGCTTCGTCGACAGGGACAGCCCCACCGGGGACAGCATCAGCTCCGCGACCGTGAACACCAGCAGGATCCCGGCCAGCGCGAGCAGCGGCGTGCTGTTCCCGGTGCCGCCGGCGAAGAACAGGAACAGCAGGAACGCCAGCCCCATCACCGACGTGCCGAGCGCGAACTTGATCGGCGTCGACGGCTGGCGCTCGCCGAGCTTGATCCAGATCGCCGCGATCACCGGCGCGAGCAGCAGGATGAACACCGGGTTGATCGACTGCACCCAGCTCACCGGCATCTCCCAGCCGAACAGGTCGCGGTCCAGCCGCTGGTCCGAGTACACCGCGACCACGGTGAACTGCTGCTGGTACAGCGCGAAGAACGCGGCGCTGGCGATGAACATCGGGATGAACGACAGCACCCGCCGCCGCTCGACGGCGGTGATCTTCCTGCTGGTGAGGATCACCGCGAAGTACACCACCGACGCGATGCCGACGATCCACACCACCACGTCGGACAGGTTCGCCGCGGTGACGATCCCGCTGAGCACGCCCGCCACGATGACGACGACCAGCACCACCAGCACCCCGCCGACCGCGGGCCGCCGCCGCGCCGGCAGCGGGTTGGGCACCTCGCGCGCTGTGTCCGGCAGGTTGCGCCGGAAGACCGTGTACTGGGTCAGGCCGATCGCCATGCCGATCGCGGCCAGCCCGAAGCCGAGGTGGAAGCCGACCTCGCTCTGCGCGAGCCCGGTGAGCAGCGGGCCGACGAACCCGCCCAGGTTGATGCCCATGTAGAAGATCGTGAAGCCGGCGTCGCGGCGGGAGTCCTTCTCGCCGTAGAGCGTGCCGACCACCGCGGTGGCGTTGCCCTTCAACCCGCCGCTGCCGACCGCGACGCACACCAGGCCGACGCCGATCCCCAGGAAACCGGGAAGCAGCGCCAGGCTGATGTGCCCGATCATGATGAGCACGGCGCTGTAGAACAGCGTGCGCTCGGGCCCCAGCAGGCGGTCGGCGACCCAGGCGCCCACGATCGTGGACAGGTACACCAGGCCGCCGTAGGCCCCGACGATGCTGGTGGCGGTGGCCTCCGGCATCGCGAGGCCGCCCTCGGCGACCGAGTAGTAGAGGTAGATCGGCAGGATGCCGAGCATCCCGTAGTACGAGAAGCGCTCCCACATCTCGACGCCGAACAGGTTCGCGAGACCGATCGGGTGCCCGAAGAACCGCGTGTCGCGCTTCGCCTCGGTGGAGGTCGTCACTGCCGCCGCCCTTTTGAGGTCTAGACAACGTTGGCGAGTGACATGCTACGACGCTTGTCCGGCAGCATGTTACCGGCCCGTAAGGTACGATGGACGACGGTGTGCCGGGAAGTCTGGTCGGCAGGGAGTCCAACCGACCGATCCCGGAGGAGCCACTCGTGGGCCAGCCGCGCCAAGCCGCCGCCGAGTTCGTGCGTTACCTGCGCACCGAGACCACCGGCGGCATGATCCTGCTCGCCGCCACCGCCATCGCCCTGCTGTGGGCCAACTCCCCGCTCGGCGAGTCCTACCGCGTGGTGCGGGACTTCCACATCGGACCGCACCTGCTGCACCTGGACCTGTCCGTCGGTGACTGGGCCAAGGACGGCCTGCTCGCGCTGTTCTTCTTCGTCGCCGGGCTGGAACTCAAGCGCGAACTGGTGGTCGGCGAGTTGTCGCAGCTCAAGAAGGCCGTGCTGCCGATCGTCGCCGCGCTCGGCGGGATGGTCGTGCCCGCGGTCGTCGCCCTGATCGCCGGCGGCGGCGCACCCGGCATGGAGCGGGCGTGGGCGATCCCGACCGCGACCGACATCGCGTTCGCCCTCGGTGTGCTGGCCCTCACCGCGTCGAACCTGCCCAGCAGCGCACGGGTCTTCCTGCTGTCGCTGGCGGTGGTCGACGACCTGGGCGCGATCCTCCTCATCGCCGTGTTGTTCACCACGTCGTTCAACCTGGTGGCCGCGCTGGTCGCGGTCGCCGGGCTCGCGCTGTACGCGTTCCTGCAGTACAAGCGGGTGCGGGCGTGGTGGATCTACGTGCCGCTGGCGATCGTCGTGTGGGTCGCGGTGCACTCGGCGGGCGTGCACGCCACCATCGCCGGGGTCGCGCTGGGCCTGCTCACGCGCGTGCGCCCGGACGAAGGTGAGGAGGAGGCGCCGGCGATCCGGCTGGAGCACCGGTTGCAGCCGTGGTCGGCGGCAGTGGCCGTCCCGGTGTTCGCGCTGTTCGCCGCCGGGATCGCGGTCAGCGGCGAGTCGCTGGGCCGCGTGTTCACCGAGGCCGTGCCGCTGGCGGTGTTCCTCGGGCTGGTCGTGGGCAAGGCGGTCGGCATCTTCGCCGCCTGCTTCGCCGCGGTGAAGCTGCGGCTCGCGGAGAAGCCGCGCGGCGTCGGCTGGCGGGACATCGCGGCGTTGTCGCTGCTCGGCGGCGTCGGGTTCACCGTGTCGCTGCTGATCGCCGACCTGGCGCTGGAGGGCGAGACCAGCGAACTGGCCCGCACGGCGGTGCTGCTGGCCTCCGCGGTGTGCTCGCTGGCCGGGGCGGCGATGCTGCTGCGGCGGAACAAGGTACACGCCGCAGCGGAGGACTAACCGAGCCCCGGGTGGGGTCTTCTGGCACGATGACCCCCGTGAGCAGCCAGGAGCACGAACGCAACGGTCGGGATGCCCACGGGGCCGTGCCCTACATCCCGCTGACCCCGGAGGCCGAGTCCTCCTCCGACGGCCAGTCGATCGGGAGCCTCGTCAGCCAGGCGACCCAGCACCTGTCCACCCTGGTCAGGGCCGAGGTCGAGCTGGCGAAGTCCGAGGTCATGGGCGAGGTCAAGAAAGGCGCCAAGGGCAGCGTCTTCTTCATCGTCGCCGGGGTGATCGGGCTCTACAGCTCGTTCTTCTTCTTTTTCTTCCTCGGCGAGCTGCTGTCCGAGTGGCTCAAGCGCTGGGCGGCGTTCGGCATCGTGTTCCTGCTGATGCTGCTGGCCGCGGGGCTGTTCGCGCTCCTCGGCTACCGCAAGGTCAAGAAGATCAAGGCGCCGGAGCGCACGATCACCAGCGTCAAGGACACCGCCGCGGCCCTCAAGCCGCGCCGGGACACCGTCCCCGAACACAGCTGAACCGCTCAGGCGCGACCATGACGCCGCCCGACCCGTCCATCGTCCGGATCGACGGGCCCTGGGCGCACCGCGACGTGTCCGCGAACGGCATCCGGCTGCACGTCGCCGAGGCCGGGCACGGGCCGCTGGTGTTGTTCCTGCACGGCTTCGGGCAGTTCTGGTGGACCTGGCGGCACCAGCTCACCGCCCTGGCCGACGCGGGTTACCACGCGGTCGCGGCCGATCTGCGCGGCTACGGCGATTCGGACAAACCCCCGCGCGGCTACGACGCCTGGACGCTGGCCGGTGACGTCGCCGGCCTGGTCCGCGCGCTCGGCGAACGGCATGCGCACCTCGTCGGGCACGCCTGGGGCGGGCTGCTGGCTTGGACGGCGGCCGCGCTGCACCCGCGGGTGGTCGCGTCGGTGACGGTGCTGGGCGGCGCGCACCCGCTGGCGCTGCGCAGCGCGCTCGCCCGCACCGCGTTCCGCCGCAAGCGGTCCAACCAGGCGCGCGCGCTGGCGCACCTGTTCCGGTTCCAGGTGCCGATGGCGCCGGAGCGGTGGCTCACCGAGGACGACGGGGCCAACCTGGAGGCCCTGCTGCGCGCCTGGTCGGGTCCACGGTGGACGTCGACACGCGACTTCGACACCAGCGCCGCGATGTTCCGCGAGGCGGTGCGGATCCCGGGCGTGGCGCACAGCGCGCTGGAGTACTACCGGTGGGCGTTCCGGGCCCAGTTCCGCGGCGAAGGACGCCGGTTCGCCGACGCGGTGGGCACCCGCGTGGCGGCGCCGGTGCTGCAGATCCACGGCGCCGCGGACCCGTGCGTGCTGCCGGAGACCGCGCGGGCGTCGGCCCCGTGGCGCGGGCCGCACTCGGTGCTGGACGAACTGGCGGACGTGGGTCACTTCCCGCAGCTCGAAGCGCCCGACGAAACCACCAAGGCGCTGCTGGACTTCCTCGCGAAGAGCTGACGGTCAGGCGGCGCAGGCGCCGGTGGACACCCGGGCGCTCAGCGAGGGCGCCGACTCGATCACCGGGCGCACCTGGTTGCCGGTCAGCGTGAAGCCGGTGTCGGCGTCCTCCACCGACGCCCCGAACACCACGCCGACGACCTGCCCCCGCGGATCGACCAGCGGGCCGCCGGAGTTGCCGCTGCGCACCTGCGCCCGCACGGTGTAGACGTCCCGCCGCACGGTGTGCGAGTCGTAGATGTCCGGGCCCTGCAACGTGATCTCGTTGCGGATGCGGGCGGGCGTGGCGCGGTAGGGGCCGTCCAGCGGGTAGCCGAGGACGATCGCGCTGTCGCCCGCCTTCGCCGGTGACGGTGCGAGGCTCAGGGGCGTCGCGTCCAGGCGGGGCACCGCGAGCACCGCGACGTCGACCTCCGGGTCGAAGTACACGACCCGCGCGGGCAGCCGCCCGGCGGCGGTCTCCACCGCCGTCGTCTCCGTGCCCGCCACCACGTGCGCGTTCGTCATCACCCGCTGCGGCGCGATCACGAACCCGCTGCCCTCCAGCGTGCGCGAGCACGACTCGGCGGTGCCGCGGATCTTCAGCACGCTCCCGCGCAGCTGCTGCACGACCGCGCTGTCCTGCAGCGTCGTGTCCGGCGGGGCGGTGTCGTTGATCTGGGTCTTCTGGAACGGGTCCACAATGGACGGGAACCCGGAGACGTCGAGCAGCTTCCGCAGCTCGCTGGGCAGCCCTTCGGCCGCCGGTGGCATCGCCTTGTCGACCGTGCCCAGCACCGTCGAGTTGTTGATCGCCCGCGCCAGCCCGGGCAGCGCCGCGACACCGGTCAGCGGCACCGCGATCAGCCACGCCACCACGAACACCACGACGGCCTGCACGATCGCGCCGAGCGTCTGGTCGATGCCGGTCAGCTTGTCGGTGTTGAAGCGGCGCTTGACGGCGTGCTTGAACCGCCGCCCGAGCCACACGCCGAGCGTTTCGCCGAGCGCGACCAGGAACACGACCGTCGCGACGGCGAAAGCGACCTTGGCGGCCGGGTTCTCGAACAGCTCGACGACCCACGGCGCGATGCGGATGCCGAGGATCGCGCCGCCGATCACGCCGACCAGCGCGGGAAACGCGATCACGACGCCCTGACGCGCGCCGGAGACCGCCGCCACCAGCGCCAGCAGAATGACCAGGACGTCGACCCAGTTCACCGCGTCTCCTCAGTCGGTCGCGAGCAGATGATCGCGCAACGCTACGTCAAGATCCCGGACGTCGCCGCGATCCCACTCACGTGCCCAGCCGCCCAGTTCGAGCAGGACGGTCAGCAGCCCCGCGGTGAAGCCCCACACGAACAGGCCGTTCACGGTGAAGGCCGGTCCCTTGTAGCCGGTCCCGGGCCGGCGCACCTGGAACCGGTTGGCCGGATCGGCCAGGTCGGCCAGCGGCACGCGGGCCACCGCCGCGGTCTCCCCCGGGTCGACGGCGTGCACCGGCGAGGGAGCGTGCCAGTGGGCGAGCACCGGCGTCACGGCGAAGCGGGACACCGGGATGAACAACTCGGGCAGCACCGCGACCGGCCGCACCCCGGTCGGGTCGACCCCGGTCTCCTCCTCGGCCTCGCGCAGCGCGGTGGCGACCGCGTCGGCATCCTCGGGGTCGGCGCCGCCGCCGGGGAAGGCCACCTGGCCGGCGTGCGAGCCGAGCGTGTCGGCGCGGCGCAGCAGCAGGACGTCCGGCCCGCGCTCGCCGTGGCCGAACAGGATCAGCACCGACGCGGCGCGGGTGAACTCGTCCTCGGGCGGGGTGAACCGGGTGAACGCGGTCGAGTCGAGGTCGCCGCTGATCTCGACCAGCGGGCGCAACCAGTCCGGCACCGACGCCGGATCGACGAGCGGTCCCTTCACGACAGCCTCCGGACGACCTCACGCACCTGCTCAGGATCGGTGAAGGTGCGTGGGCTTTCGATGAGGCGGACCTGCCCGTCCGCGGTGACCAGGTAGGACGCGGGCAACGCGGGCGGCACCTTGAGCGCGCTGCGCACCGGGCCGCTCCCGCCGTCGCCGTCGAACACAGCTGGCAGCCGCACCCCGAGGTCGGTGAGCAGCTCGAGCCCGTCGCCCGGTTTGCTCTGCACCTGCACGGTGAGCACCCGCGCCGCACCCGGCTCGTCGGCGTACCGCTGGAGCACGGGCAGCTCGGTCCGGCACGGCTCGCACCAGGTGGCCCACACGTTGACCAGGGTCACCTGGCCGGCCAGCGCGCTGCCCAGTTCGACGGTGGATCCGTCGCCGAGGCACTCCGCGCGCACCCCCGCGAGCTGGGCAACCTCGCCCGTGCCGGACGGGCACGGCGCCAGCGCGGCGGCGGCCCGGGCGGCGGTCAGGTCCGGGCCCGCGGCCGTGTCCTTCGAACGGACCTGCGGCAGCACCGCCACGATCGCCGCGAGCACCAGAACCCCGAGCGCGAGCGCCCACCTGGTCGCCGTCGTCACCGCTGGGTCACCATGGCGAGCAGGTGGTCCCGCTCCGGGCCCTTGACCAGCTTCGCGGCGTCTTCGAACTCGATCGGGCCGGCGCCGAAGGAGGGGCAGTCGCGGGCCAGCGGGCACGCGCCGCAGGCCGGTTTGCGGGCGTGGCAGACGCGGCGGCCGTGGAAGATCACCCGGTGCGAGAGCATCGTCCACTCCTTGCGGGGGATCAGCTCGCCGATCGCGTGCTCGACCTTGACCGGGTCCTCCTCCGCGGTCCAGCCCCAGCGGCGCACCAGGCGCCCGAAGTGCGTGTCGACCGTGATCCCGGGCACGTCGAAGGCGTTGCCGAGCACGACGTTCGCGGTCTTGCGGCCCACGCCGGGCAGCGTGACCAGGTCGTCCAGCTTGCGCGGCACCTCGCCGCCGAACCGTTCGACCAGCGCGGCGCCCAGGCCCATCAGCGAGTTCGCCTTGGCCCGGTAGAAGCCGGTGGGCCGGATCAGTTCCTCCAGCTCGGTGCGGTTCGCGCCCGCGTAGTCGGCCGCGGTGCGGTAGCGGGCGAACAGGGCGGGCGTCACCTCGTTGACCCGCACGTCGGTGGTCTGCGCGGACAGCACGACCGCGATCAGCAGCTCCAGCGGTGTGGTGAAGTCCAGCTCACAGTGTGCGTCGGGATACGCCTCGGTCAGGCAACGGAGCATGCGGCGTGCGCGTCTCACGAGCGCGAGGCGGCTCTCTGCCCCCTTGGTGGGGTTAACACGAGACGCATTCGGCACGCCGCTAGCCTACGGAAGCCGACACGCCGGACCCCGGACACCACCCCCGAACCCGTGATGAGCGAGGATCAGAACCGATGACTGTCTGGTTCGTAGTAGCGGTGCCACTCGTGATGATGTTCTTCGCGCTGGCGATGGAGCGAGTGGAAAACCGGCTGCGCCACGTCGCGGTCCAGGAGGAAGAGGTCGAGGAGTTCCTGGAGCAGGCCCGGCCCAACGAGGTCAGGGCCCTGTACGGGCACGGCATCGGCCGCGCGCTGGAGCTGTTCCGGCTGCGCCGCCTGGGTGGTCGCGCGGCCAAGCTGCGCCCCCGGAAGACCCGCTGACCTCGACCGATTCAGCGAGGATTAGGCTGTCCGTTCGGAGCGAGATCGCCCTCGCCCGGCCGGGCGGTGATCGGTCTGTCCTCGGCGTGCCCTGAGGCGATCTCGTCCGAACGGCCTAGACTGCACGCAAGTGATCGGCGACACGCCCCGGTTCGCGGGAACACGGTCGCCACCGACGAGGAGGCACGAGGTGGACGAGACCCTGGCCCGGGCGGGCATCTTCCAGGGGGTGGAGCCGGCCGCGGCTGAGGCGCTCGCCCAGACCCTGGAAACCGTGGAGTTCCCGCGGGGTCATGTGATCTTCTCCGAGGGCGAGCCCGGCGACAAGCTGTACATCATCCTGTCCGGCAAGGTGAAGATCGGCCGCAAGTCGGCCGACGGCCGGGAGAACCTGCTGTGGATCGCCGGCCCCTCGGACATGTTCGGCGAGCTGTCCATCTTCGACCCCGGCCCGCGCACCTCGACCGCGACGACGGTCACCGAGGTGCGGGCGGTGTCGATGGACCGGCCGTCGCTGCGCAAGTGGATCGCGAACCGGCCGGAGATCGCCGAGCAGCTGCTGCGAGTCATCGCCCGCAGGCTGCGCCGGACGAACAACATGGTCGCCGAGCTGATCTTCACCGACGTCCCGGGCCGCGTGGCGCGGGCGCTGCTGCAGCTGGCGCAGCGGTTCGGCAGCCAGGAGGCGGGCATCCTGCGGGTCACGCACGACCTGACGCAGGAGGAGATCGCCCAGTACGTCGGCGCCTCGCGGGAGACCGTGAACAAGGCGCTGGCGGACTTCGCGCACCGCGGCTGGCTGCGGCTCGAGGGCAAGTCGGTGCTGATCCTGGACCCGGAGCGCCTGGCGCGCCGCGCCCGCTGACGGCCCGCGAAAACCCCGGACAAAGCAAAAGAACCGGGCGCCACCCCCGACGTGGCGCACCGGTTCTTTTGTTTGTGCGCGGGCCATCCCCCGACAGACCGCGCTCCCCGCCCTCCGGTTCTGGCCCCGACCCTTCGCCGGAGGGAGCTATATCTACTTGTCAACCTTGCCACGGCCAGTACCCCGAAGTTCAAGGCCGTTCACCCTCACAGACGCGCCCGTTGCGGCTTCGTTGCGCGGGTCCGCCGAAAAAGTCCCGGCCGTTATCGAAACGAGACCTGAGGGGCGATCAACTGGTACTCGCGTACCAGTCTGAGGCATACTGGTACGCGTGTCCCAGACTTCCCTCGCCGACTACCGTGCTGCCCTGACCACGCCGGGCGCGACCCGTCCGATGGTCGCGTCCATCCTCGCGCGCCTGCCGATCGCGATGATCGGCCTGTCCGCGCTGCTCTACGTGCAGCAGGAGATGGGGTCGTTCGCCGTCGCCGGGCTGGTTTCGGCCAGCTCGCTCGTCGGCGTCGCCGTGGGGTCGGTCGTGCAGGGCAGGCTCATCGACCGCTTCGGCCCGACGCGCCCGCTGCTGTCCACCGCGGCGATGTTCGCGGTGATCCTGGTGACACTCGCGCTCGCGATCGAGGCCCACGCGGCGACTCCGGTGCTCGTCGCGCTCGCGTTCGGGATCGGCATCACCGAGCCGATGGTCGGCTCGGCCTCGCGGGCGCTGTGGGGACGGCTGGTGCCCGCCGAGGCGGCGCGCAACGCGGCCTACGCCTACGAGGCGATCAGCATGGAGGTGTTCTTCATCCTCGGCCCCGGCCTGGCCGGTCTGCTGGTCGCCGCGCCGTGGCCGGGCACCGGGATGGTCGCCGGTGGCGCGTGCATGGTGACCGGCGCGATCCTGTTCGCGCTGAGCCCGGCGGTGCGGGCGTGGGGACCGGCGGGCCGGACGCACCGGTCGCTGCTGGGTGCGCTGAGCAGCCCGGGCATGCGCACGCTCGCGCTGGCCGCGCTCGGGTTCGGTGTGGTGATCGGGTTCGTCGAGGTCGCCGTGCCGGCCGCGGCCACCGAGGCCGGGGAGCCGGCGCTGGGCGGGGTGCTGCTGTCGGTGTGGTCGGTCAGCTCGGTCGCGTTCGGCGTGGCCTACAGCCTGCGGCCGTGGCCGCGGGAGATGCCGCTGCGCCTGCCGGTGCTGCTGGCCGGGTTCGGTGTGCTCGTGGCGCTGCTGGCCTGGCCGTCGACGCTGTGGGGCCTCGCGCTCGCGATGCTCGCCGCCGGCGCGCTGATCACCCCGCAGTCGGCGACGCACTCGGCCGCGATCGAGCTGGTCGCGCCGAAGGGCACCGCGGCTGAGGCCTTCGGCTGGGTGCTGACGGCGGTCACGCTGGGGCTGGCGTTCGGCCAGTCGGTGAGCGGTTACCTGGTCGAGCACGCCGGCCCGTCGACGGCCTTCCTCGCCGCGACCGCGTCGGCGCTGGTGATCGCCGCGGTGGTCTACCTGCTGCGCGACACGGTGAAGGCACCGCGCGAGCAGGTGCTGGTGTCCTAGAGCGAGGCCTCCGGGCGAAGTGGGTGTTGCGGCTCTGCCCGACGAGACGGGACGCCACCGCCGCCTTCCTGCACCGCGCGGTGTCCTGGTTTCGCGACCAGGACGCCCTGGCGAGCAGTCCGCGCCGCGCTCGGCCTCCGGCGCCGGTTCACCAGACCTGGCTGCCCCCTGCCCACCTGGGGCCAGCACCACAACACTGAACGCGCACACCCCGCACTAGCAGGCCACCCACCCGTCACCCGACTGCCCTGACCATCCACAACGTCTCGGGGCACGACACCTAGAACGCCCCCGCAAGTCAGGCTTGACCCTCACATCGGTGTGAGCGGTTACCGTGCGCGGCATGAGCAGGATGATCATGCCGCGGGAATCGACGGCCGTGGTGCTCGGCGGCGGTGGGCTCGCCGGGATCGGGTGGACCATCGGGGCGCTCGCCGCGCTCGAGGAGTCCGGGGTGCTCCGGTTGGACTCCGTCGACCAGGTGATCGGGACCTCCGCGGGCGCGGCCGTGGCCGCCGCCATCCTCCAGAGCGGGTCCGCCGGCGCCGAGTACGACAAAGCGGTGCGCAAGAACCGCCGCAACGACGAGCTCGCCCCGGCGACGGCCCTGGACGCCGTGCTCCCGGACGTCCTGGCGATCCACGGCAGCGACGACCCCGTGGCGGCGAAGACCGAGCGCCTCATGCGACTGTCGCGGGAGCGCTCGCGGATCGATCCGTCCCGTCGCCGTGTGGCGATCGCCCGGCGGGTCGCGCGGGACTCCTGGCCGGCCGGCCGGTTCGGCATCACCGCGGTGCGGTCCGACGGCAGCCGAACCGTCTTCACCAGCGAGTCGGGCATCGGCCTGGTGGACGCCCTCACCGCCAGCTGCGCCGTCCCCGGGCTGTGGCCGGTCGTCCGCATCGACGGTGCGGACTACATCGACGGTGGGACGTTCTCCCTCACCAACGCCGAACTCGCCCGCGAAGCCGGCCACGTGATCGTGCTCCAGCCGATGCCGGAGCTGCCGGGATACGCCACCGCGGAACGTCAGGAAGTCCTGGACCGCGCCGTGACGATCGAGCCGTCCGAGCGGGCTCGCGCCGGGTTCGGCTCCGACCCGTTCGACCCCGACGTCCGCGGCCTGGCCGCCGTGCTCGGGTACGAGGACGGCCTTGCGGCCGTCCCGGCCGTGACCTCGCTGCTCGGGCCTCTCAGAACGTCGTCGAGCGGCTGACCTCTTCCCACGCGTCGAGGTCGGCGCGCAGCTGCGCGTGCTTGGCACGGAGCCCCTCCACGGCGTCCGCGCCCAGCGCGAGGCGCAGCGGCGGCTTCTCGGCGTCCAGCACGCGCACGATCGCCTGCGCGGCCTTCGCCGGGTCGCCGGGCTGCGTGCCGTCCATGGTGTCCACCGCGGCCCGCGTGGGCAGGTCGCGGTAGGCGTCGATCTCGCGGGACCGGTGCATCCGCGCGCCGCCGAACTCGGTCCGGAACGCGCCCGGCTCGACGATCAGCACCCGCACCCCGAACGGCTCCAGCTCGGCGGCCAGCGACTCGGACACCGCCTCCAGCGCGAACTTCGCCGAGCAGTACGCACCGAACCCAGGCGGGGACACCTGCCCGCCCATCGAGCTCATCTGCACGATCGCGCCGCTGCCCTGCTCACGCAGGTGCGGCACGACGGCCTTGGTGACCGCGACCGCGCCGAAGAACATGACCTCCATCACCGACCGCAGCTCGTCCAGGGTGAACTCCTCGACCGCGCCGACCGACCCGTGGCCGGCGTTGTTCACCACCACGTCGATGCGGCCGAACTCACGCAGCGTCGCCTGCACGGCCTCCTCGACCTGCGCCGGGTCGGTCACGTCCAGCGCGTGCGTGCGCACGCGGTCCCCGGCGAGGTCGGCGAGCTGCTCGGGCCGGCGCGCCGTCGCCATCACCCGGTCCCCGGCCGCGACCGCCGCGCGGACCAGCTCCCGCCCGAACCCCGCGGAGCACCCGGTGATCAGCCACACCCGTTCCGTCTTCGTCATGCCCCCAGCCTGGCGGTGATCTTGGAAACCGGCCAACACCCTTTCGCTCCGGCGGCTACAGTCGTTTCCTGTGACCCTGCCCGAGCTGCGGCAACTGCGGTACTTCGTCGCGGTCGCCGAGGAGCTGAGCTTCACCCGCGCCGCCCGTCGGTTGTCGATCGCGCAGCAGTCGCTGTCGCAGCAGATCACCGTGCTGGAACGCACGCTCGACGCGAAGCTGTTCGACCGCGACAGCCGGGGCACCCGCCTCACCGAGGCCGGACGGCTGTTCCTGCCCGAGGCGAACGCGGTGCTCGACCGGGCCCGGCAGGCCGTCGCCACCCTGGCCAGGGCCCGCCGCGGCGAGGTGGGTGAGCTGACCGTCGCCTTCCTCGCCTCCACGGCGAACTACCTGCTGCCGCCGGTCGTGCGCGCCTTCCGCGAGCGCTACCCGGACGTCCGGCTGCACACCGAGGACACCTCGGTCGCCACCCTCGTGGCGGGGCTGCGGGACGGCCGCTACGACGCCGCGTTCAGCCGCCCGCCGCTGGTCGACGGGCTGGCCGCGCGCACCCTGGCCGTCGAGCAGACCTGCGCCGTCCTGCCCGAGGGGCACCCGCTCGCCGACCGGGACGAGCTGACGCTGGCCGACCTCGCGGACGAGCCGTGGGTGCTGACCGAACGCAGCTCGTGGCCGCCGTGGCACCGCAAGTACGACGAGGACTTCCGACGGGCCGGGTACGAGCCGAAGATCGTCCAGCGGGCCGCCAGCGTGCCGAGCCTGCTCGGGCTGGTGGCCGCCGGGGTCGGGGTCTCCCGGCTGGCCCGTTCGGCGCACAGCCTGCGCCGGACGGGCGTGGTGTTCGTGCCGCTGGCCGGCGAGCAGGCGCGCACGCAGGTGCTGTGGCTGCCGGAGGCGGACAAGCCGGCGCTGCGCAACCTGCTCGACGTGGTGACCGAGCTGGCCGCGCGGACCGACCTCACCCAGGCCGGTTAGACCGCAGGTACGCCAGCTGGGCGTTGACGCTGTGCTCGGCGGGAGCCCACAGCGCCCGGTCCACGTCGGCGTACACCAGCTCCACCACCTGGCGTGCGGTGGCGTCCGCGCCCAGCTTCTCCAGCGCCGCCCGGACCTGGTCCAGCCGCTGCTCGCGGTGGTCCAGGTACTCCTGCGCGACCACCCGCAGATCGGCCATCTCGGGGCCGTGCCCGGGCAGTGTCAGCAGGCCGGACGGCAGCTCGATCAGCCGCCGCAGGGAGTCCAGGTACGCGCCGAGGTCGGTGAGCACCGTGGTGCCGCGGCCGAGGATCGTGTCGCCGGTCAGGACCTGGTCGCCGACGCGCAGGCACACCGAGTCGGCGGTGTGGCCGGGCGTGTGCAGGACCTCGATGTCCAGGCCCGCGGCGGAGATCACGTCGCCGTCGGCGAACGGGTCCGCGTCCCGGCACAGCGCGGCGTCGAAGGCCCGCACCGGCGCCTGCACCCGCTCGGCCAGCCACGGCGCGCCCTCGACGTGGTCGGGGTGGTGGTGGGTGAGCAGGATCATCGCCACCGGGCCCTGCTCGGTGAGCAGCGGCAGGTGATCGAGGTCCTGGTAGCCGGGGTCGACGATGACGCACTCGGTCGAGCCGGGGGCCCGCAGCACCCACGTGTTCGTGCCGTCCAGCGTCATCGTGGACGGGTTGTTCTCCAGCACGACCGCGGCGGTGGACGAGACCTCGCGGCGCACGCCGTAGGCGGGGTGGCTCATTCCGCGACCACCCGGATCGCGTCGCCCTCGCGGATCAGCTTCGGGATGATCGCCTCGACCGTCCGCTCGGCGGCCAGCGCCTCCGCGGCCGTGCCGAACTCCGCCAGCTCGCTCAAGGTGTGCCAGGTCGGCGGCATCAGCATGCTGCGGCCCGCCTCCGCGTCGGCCAGTGCCTCGGCCGGGCGCCACCAGCCGGACGACTCGGCCTCGGTGGTCTTGCCATCGGCCTCCTGGCCGTGCGGCAGGATCGCGGCGAAGAACCGGGTGTCGTAACGGCGTTTCTCCTGCGCCGGGGTGATCCAGTGGGCCCACGGACGCAGCAGGTCGGAGCGCAGGGTGAGCCCCTCGCGCGCCAGGAAGTCGGCCAGCGACAGCTCCCGCGACACCAGCGCCTCCCGCGCGCCGGCGTACTTCGCGGTGTCGGTGACCACCTCGTCGGCTGTGCCGGCGAGCAGCACCCCGGACTCCTCGAACGTCTCCCGCACGGCCGCGCACACCAGGGCCCGCGCGACCTGCTCGGTCCCGTTGAACCAGCTCGCCCAGTCGGTCGCGGGCGGACCGGCCCACGCGATCGTCGCGTCGGCGTCGCGCTGGTCCACCCCGCCGCCGGGGAAGACCGTCATGCCGGCGGCGAACGCCATCGCGTTCACGCGACGTTGCAGGAAGACTTCGAGACCGTTGTCGCCGTCCCGCAGCAACAGCACTGTCGCCGCGTCGCGGGGCACGGCCGGCTCGGCCGGCACCGCGTCGGAGAAGTTCATGCTCCCCGGGATCCGGAAATCAAGTTGCACCACACGAGGCAACTTACGTGTTAATCAGGAACCGGAGAAGCCGTCGACCCAGCGCGGGTCGTCGTCGGGCCGTCCGGAGCCGTTGGCCCGGACCTTGGCGGCCTCGGCGCGCTCCCGCTCGGCGAGCTCGGCGTGCAGCTCACGCAGGAGCTGGCGGTCGCGCTCGGACAGCTGCGGGTCGTTGAGGTCGAGTTCCGGGATTTCGATCACTTCACCCGGTCCGATCGTCGCCGAGGCCACGGCTCTGGGCTTCTCGCCGTCCTCCGCGGCCAGCTGCGCCCGCAGCTGGGCGACCTCCTCGGAGGTCATGTCCATGGTGTTCTCCACGCGGCTGGGCTCGGGACCCTCCTCGCGCGGCTTGAACATGTGGCCGGGCCCGCCCGGGTGCCGGACGACCTCGGTCGCCTCCGTCTCGGAAGTCTCCGCGGCCGCTTCAGTGGTGGTGGTCTCCTCCGCGGCCGGAGGTTCGGGCTCCTCGGGCTCGTCCCCGGCGGCGACCGAGGCGTGCGCCACGTGCCGGCCGGAGCCCTGGCGCTGCGCGGGCGCCGTGGGGGCGGAGGGCGGGACGGCCCCGCCGGAGAGCCAGACCGCGGTGGCCGCGGCCAGTGCCTGCTCGTGGTAGCGGGAGCGCTCGGTGGACGGCCCGGTGACCTCGACGACCGACCGGATCCCGGCGCGCCGCAGCGCGGCGTCGATGCGGTACGCGGCGGCCGGCGGGTTGCCCTCCGGGCCGATCTCGACGAGCACCACGCGCTGTGGAAGCGGGCCCGGCACGCTGCCGGCCGGGGTGTTGCGCCACACCGCGTGCACCGACCGCAGGTCCGGCAGCACCTGGAGGGTCCGGTCGAGCGCGTCGGCGACGCCGTGCTCGGGCTGGTGGTCGCCGGTGAAGCGGTGCAGGACGCCGGTCTCGGCCTCCGGGTCGTTCACCACCAGCTGGTCGGCGAGCGTCGCGTCCGACCGCGTCAGTTCCAGGACCAGCGCCAGCTCGTGCCGCTCCGCCTCGCGGACCGGCAGCCGGCCCGCGATCAGCGCACCCGTGGTCAGCTCGGCGGCCTCGTCGAGGCGCGCTCGCGCGATCAGCTCGCGCGCCTCCGACAGCAGGCTGTCGTCCAGGCGGCCTGCCAGCCCCAGCAACAGGTTGTGCAGCCGCAACGGCACCGCGAACCCGTCGCCCGCGATCCCGTCGTGGACGTCCACCATCTAGCTTCTCCCTCCAGCTCGGCAGGAGTGCCGTTACGCGGCGACGAGCCGGTGCCCGGTGTCCACCGCACCGACGCAGACGAGCTCGGAGCTCGCCAGTGCGGCCTGGTGGTACTCCGGCAGCTCGAACCGCGGCGGCATCACCTCGACGCTGGGTTCCTCGTCCCCCAGCACCCGCAGGACCCGCTGCAGCTCCCCGGTCAGCCTCGGCAGTCCGGACAGGGCCGTGATCAGCAGCACACGCTTGGGTTCCTCCCCCGTGCGCTGACGCCAGCTCTGCCGCACCTCGCCGACGTCCGGCCGACCCCGCAGGGTGGCGTGGACCAGCGCGGACACCGAGTCAACCGAGTTCACCTGATCGGGTGCACTCGGGGTGAATGTGTACCGGTTCTCGCCGACCTCGTCCACCCCCAGGGTCGAACTCACCTGGTGCCAGTCCGCGCCGTGCGGCACGAGACCCGCCACGAGCAGGCGATACTCCGGCTGGTCGAGATCGATGTTGTGCTTGAGCAGCGTGCGCGGCAACGTTCGAGCCAAGGTCGACATC
The DNA here is from genome assembly GCF_014653945.1 of Amycolatopsis deserti. Taxonomy (GTDB): domain Bacteria; phylum Actinomycetota; class Actinomycetes; order Mycobacteriales; family Pseudonocardiaceae; genus Amycolatopsis_E; species Amycolatopsis_E deserti. The sequence continues at coordinate 537,420 of NZ_BNAU01000004.1, forward strand.
GCGCCCTCGCCCAGCCAGTCCCGGTAGCGCCAGAGCAGGCGGTCGGGCATCCGCCCCGCCAGCCGCAGCAACAGCTCGTGGCACGAGGCTTCAATGTCCGGGTCCATCAGCTCACCTCGACAATCAGTTCGACCTCGACCGGTGCCCCCAGCGGCAGCTCGGCCACACCCACCGCCGAGCGGGCGTGCGCGCCCGCGTCGCCGAAGATCTCGCCGAAGAGCTCCGACGCGCCGTTGATCACAGCCGGCTGGCCGGTGAACCCCTCCGCGGACGCGACGTACCCGACGACCTTCACGATCCGGACGATCGACTCGAGACCGACGAGCGCGTCCACCGCCGCGATCGCGTTCAGCGCCGCGGTCCGGGCGTAGCGCTTGGCCTCCTCCGGGCTCACCTCGGCGCCGACCTTGCCGGTCCCCTCCAGCTTGCCGTTGACGAACGGCACCTGGCCCGCGGTGTAGACCATCGACCCGCTGCGCACGGCCGGCACGTAGGCGGCCACCGGCGCGGCGACGCCCGGCAGCTCGATCCCGAGTTCGGCCAGGCGGTCGCCCCAGCTCATGCCTTGGCCCGCTTCAGATAAGCGACGTGCTGCTCCCCGCTCGGGTTGGGCAGCACCGTCACCAGCTCCCAGCCGTCCTCGCCCCACTGGTCGAGGATCTGCTTGGTCGCGTGGATCAGCAGCGGAACCGTGGCGTACTCCCACTTCGTGGCGCTCATGGGGTCAATCTAGTGGTGATGGGAAGCTCTCCTCGCGGCGGCAGCGTGATCGCTGGCTTACGCTGGATCGTGTGAGCACACCCCTGGCCGGATGGACCGACGAGCTCGCCCGCGCCCGGTTGCACTTCGTCACCGGCAAGGGCGGCACCGGCAAGACGACCATGGCCGCGGCCCTCGGGATCGCGCTGGCCAGCCACGGACGGCGCGTGCTGCTGGTCGAGGTCGAGGGCAGGCAGGGGTTCGCCCAGCTCTTCGACACCGAGCCGCTGCCCTACGCCGAGCAGCGGATCGCGGCGGTGCCCGGCGGCGGTGAGCTGCGGGCCCTGCACATCGACGTGGAAGCGGCGCTGCTCGAGTACTTCGAGATGTTCTACAACCTGGGCTTCGCGGGCCGGACGCTGCGCCGGATGGGGGCGATCGAGTTCGCCACCACGCTCGCGCCGGGTCTGCGGGACGTGCTGCTCACCGGCAAGATCAAGGAGTGCGTCGGGCGGACCGGCCCGGACGGCAGGCACGTCTACGACGCCGTCGTGGTCGACGCGCCGCCGACCGGCCGCGTGGTCAAGTTCCTCGACGTCACCAAGGCCCTGACCGACCTGGCGAAGGCCGGCCCGATCCGCGGGCAGGCCGAGGGCGTGGTGCGGCTGCTGCACTCCGAGGAGACGGTCGTGCACCTGGTGACGCTCCTGGAGGAGATGCCGGTGCGCGAGACCGTGGAGGCGGTGGCCGAGTTGGACGGCGCCGACCTGCGGCCGGGCGCGGTGCTGGTCAACCGGGTGCGACCGCCGCGGCTGCCCGCCCGGTCGGTGACGTCGGCCGCGGACGGTCGCGTGGACGCCTCGCGCGTGCGCAGCGGCCTGGCCGCGGCCGGGCTCGAACTGCCGGACGACACGATGGACGCGCTGGTCGCGGAGACCGTGGAACACGCCATCCGGGTCGCCGCCGAGCAGCGGTCGCGGGAGCAGCTCGCCGAGGCGGACCTGCCGACGCTGGAGGTGCCGGAGGAGTCCGGCGGGATTGACCTCGCCGCGCTCTACGACCTGGCCGAGTCGTTGACCGACCAAGGGGTGCGCTGATGACCGAGCGGCTCGACGTCGACGCCTTGATCGACGACCCGAAGACGCGGATCGTCGTGTGCTGCGGCTCCGGCGGGGTGGGCAAGACCACCACCGCCGCGGCGCTCGCGCTGCGGGCCGCCGAGCGCGGCCGCCAGACGGTGGTGCTCACGATCGACCCGGCGCGGCGGCTCGCGCAGGCGCTCGGGCTGCGGGAGCTGGGCAACCACCCGCGTCAGGTGTCGGTCGCCGGGTTCGAGCCCAAGGGCGAGCTGTGGGCGATGATGCTCGACATGCGGCGCACCTTCGACGACATGGTGCGCACCCACGCCGGGCCGGAACGCGCCGAGGCGCTGCTCGCGAACCCCTTCTACCAGACCATTTCCACGTCGTTCTCCGGCACGCAGGAGTACATGGCGATGGAGAAGCTGGGCCAGCTCGCGGCCACCGACGAGTGGGACCTGATCGTCGTCGACACCCCGCCGAGCCGGTCCGCGCTGGACTTCCTGGACGCGCCGAACCGGCTGTCCAGCGCCCTGGACGGGCGCATGATCCGGCTGCTCACCGGTCCCGCGAAGGCCGGCGGCTGGGGTCTGCGGAAGGTGGTCAGCACCGGGTTCTCGATCTTCGCGAAGGCCGTGTCGACGATCATCGGCGGGCAGCTGCTGGCCGACGCGTCCGCGTTCATGCAGGCCTTCGACAGCATGTTCGGCGGGTTCCGGGAACGCGCCCGCAAGACCGCCGAGCTGCTGCGCTCGGAGGGCACGTCGTTCCTGGTGGTCGCCGCGCCGGAGCCGGACGCCCTGCGCGAGGCGAGCTACTTCGTGGAACGGCTCGGCGGCGAGAACATGCCGCTGGCCGGGCTGGTCGCGAACCGCACCCACCCGGTGCTGGCGGACCTGTCGGCCACGGCGGCGCTGTCCGCGGCCGAGAAGCTGGAGGCGACCGCGCCGCTGGCCACCGCGGTGCTGCAGCTGCACGCCGACCGGGTCGCGATGGCCGACCGCGAGAAGCGGCTGCTGGCGCGCTTCACGCGCGCGCATCCCGGAGTCCCCCTGGTCGAGGTGCCCGCGCTCCCCAGCGACGTGCACGACCTCGGGGGCCTCCGGGAAATCGGCGACCGCTTGGCGACCTAGGACGCCGCTTCGGCGAAGTCCTTGCGCGCCGAATCCAGCAGGTCGGACCACGATTCGACGTCCGGGCGGCGGCGCAGCAGGGCGCGCCGCTCCCGTTCGGTCATCCCTCCCCAGATGCCGAAGCTGATGCGGTTGTCCAGCGCCTCGGCCAGGCATTCGGTGCGCACCGGGCACCCCATGCAAACCAGTTTGGCCCGGTTCTGGTCCGCTCCCCGCACGAACAGCTCATCCGGATCCGCCTCCCGGCAGAGGGCGCGCACGCGCCAGCTCTGTGGTGTGGATTCCATCCCCCAAGCTCCCCTCGTGATGTACCTGCTCACCCGGAGCCTCCCCGGCTCCGCACTACGTGAGACGTTGACGGACTGTAGAGGCCGACGGTTCCCACCGCCAAGAGCCCGATGGAAATTCGTTACCGGAATACGTCGCGGGCCCGGCGTTCCCGTGGTATTCAACGGACGCGGCCCGGCGGGGTGACGCCCGTTCCCACTACGCTGGCGATGTGCGCAAGACGGATGGTCTGTTCAAACTGCTCGGCCTGTGCCTGCTCGCGGGAATCCTCGTCGCCGGGGTGCTGTTCCCCGTGGTCGGCGCCGCCGGGGTCGCGTCGAACAGGGCGAGCGAGACGGTCGACAGCATGTCCGCCGAACTCGCGAACGTGCCGCCGCCGCTGGTCACCACGATCACGGATTCGGCTGGCAACCAAATCGCCACGCTCTACGACCAGTACCGCATCCCGACGGCCAGTGACGAGATCAACGAGGCCATGAAATGGGCGCTGGTCTCCACCGAGGACCGGCGTTTCTACGAGCACCACGGCGTGGACTGGAAGGGCACGCTGCGCGCCGCGCTGAGCAACAGCGCCGGCGGCGACACCCAGGGCGCCTCCACGCTCACCCAGCAGTACGTCAAGAACTACCTCATCAACGTCATCTACCGGGACGACCCGGTGGGCCAGCAGAAGGCCCAGGAGCAGTCGATCGCCCGCAAGCTCAAGGAAGCGCGGATCGCGATCCAGCTCGAGAACACGATGACCAAGGACCAGATCCTCACCAGCTACCTCAACGTCGTGGAGTTCTCGCGCAAGATCTACGGCGTCGGGGCGGCCGCGCAGGCCTACTTCAACACCACCGCGGACAAGCTGTCGGTCACCCAGGCCGCGCTGCTCGCCGGTATGGTCAACAACCCGCCGTTCTACGACCCGTGGAGCCACCCGGACCGCGCCACCGAGCGCCGCAACCTGGTGCTCGACCGCATGGTGGACAACCTGAAGCTGTCCAAGGCCGACGCCGAGCGGATGAAGACCGAGCCGCTGGGCGTCGTCCCCGGCGGGCCGTCCAAGCCGGCCGCCAACTGCGTCGGCGCCGGGCCGGAGAACGGGTTCTTCTGCCAGTACGTCCAGGACTACCTGCTCTCGCACGGTATGGACAAGAACGACCTCTACTCCGGCGGCTACACCATCCGCACGACCATGGACCAGCGCGCCAACCACGAGGCGAAGATGTCCGCGCAGACCCAGGTCAGCAAGACGCAGAAGAACGTCGCGAACGTGCTGTCCCTGGTGCGGCCGGGCAAGAACCGGCACGAGGTGATCGCGCTCGCCGCGAACCGCGACTACGGCACGGACGCCAGCGCCGGGCAGACGACGTACGCGTTGCCCTCGGGCGTCTACAACACCGGCGGTGCCGGGTCGAGCTACAAGATCTTCACCTCGGCGGCGGCGATCCAGAACCGGGTGATGGGCATCTACGACACCATCGAGGTGCCGAACTTCTACGTGTCCAATGTGTTCACCGGTGGTTCGAACCGTTGTCCCACAGTGGCGCTGGGCACCCGCGCGTACTGCCTGGGCAACGCGACCGACTACGAGGGCGGCACCCGGACCATGACGCTGCAGCAGGCGCTGCAGACCTCGCCCAACACCGCGTTCGTCATCCTCGAGGAGCGCACCGGAATGGGCCCGATCGTCGACATGGCGAGCAAGCTCGGTCTGCGCGAGACGATGACGCGCAACATCGGTGGCGGCGAGGTCAAGCCGGACTCGAAGAACGCCGGCGAGAACAAGACCCAGACCGCGTTCTTCGGGCCGACCGACAAGTCGCCCGGCCAGGGTTCGTTCACGCTCGGCGTGTCGGCGACCAGCAACCTGGAGATGGCGAACGTCGCGGCGACGATCCTCAGCGGCGGCGTGTGGTGCCCGCCGACACCGATCGCGCAGGTGCAGGACCGCGACGGCAAGCCGATCCCGATCAACGAGCAGCCGTGCGAGCAGGTGATGGACGAGGCCGCCGCGAACAGCCTGGCGCAGGGCATGAGCAAGGACGACCTGCCCGGCGGCACCGCGGCCGCGGCGGCCGGCCAGGTGGGCTGGAACCGGCCGATGATCGGCAAGACCGGTACCACCCAGAGCAACGGCTCCGCGGCCTTCGTCGGCGGCACCCCGCAGCTCGCGGGCGCCGCGATGGTGTTCCGGCCGGAGGGCGGCAGCGGCGGTCTGTGCGACGGCGGGCCCGGCAACGTCTACACCTGCGGTGAAGGCAACATGTTCGGTGGCAAGACACCCGCCCGGACCTGGTTCGGCGCGGTGAGCAAGATCCTCGGGCCCAACGACCCGATCCTGCCGCTACCGCCGTCCGACCCGCGCTACGAACGGGCTCGCTGAGCGAGGCGTCCCCGGGCGCTGAACTCACCGGCGCCCGGGGACGCCTACCGACCCGTATCCTGGCGACGTGAGCACGGTCCGTGACAGCCACCAGCTGACAGCCAAACGCCTCGCCGCCGGGACGGTCGCTCTCGGGGCCGCCGCGTTCGGATACGCCTCCGGCATCGAGCGGCGGCACTTCGTGCTCCGCACCGCCGAACTGCCCGTCCTCGCGCCCGGCGCGCGGCCCATGCGCGTCCTGCACGTCTCCGACCTGCACATGCTCCCCGGGCAGCGGGCCAAGCAACGGTGGGTCGCCGCGCTCGACCGGCTCGACCCCGACCTCGTCGTCAACACCGGCGACAACCTCGCCCACCCCAAGGCCGTCCCCGCCGTCCTGCGCGCCCTCGGCCCCCTCCTGGAGCGGCCCGGCCTGTTCGTGTTCGGCAGCAACGACTACTACGCGCCCAAACCCAAGAACCCCGCCCGCTACCTCATGCCCCGCGGCAAGAAGAAGCGCATCCACGGCAAGAAACTCCCCTGGCGCGACCTGCGCGCGGCCTTCCTCGAACACGGCTGGCAGGACCTCACCCACGTCCGGCGCACCCTCACCGTCGGCGGGCAGACGGTGTTCGCCGCCGGCCTCGACGACCCCCACCTGCGCCGCGACCGCTACGGCGAGATCGCCGGCCCCGCCGAAGCCGCGACACTGCGCCTCGGCGTCACCCACTCGCCCGAACCACGCATCCTGGACCCCTTCGCCGCCGACGGCTACGACCTCGTCCTCGCCGGCCACACCCACGGCGGCCAGCTGCGCATCCCCGGCATCGGCGCCCTGGTGACCAACTGTGAGCTGGACCGCAGCCGCGCCCGCGGAGCCTCCCGCTGGGGAGCGCACATGTGGCTGCACGTCTCGGCCGGACTGGGCACCTCCCCCTACGCCCCGGCCCGCTTCGCCTGCCCACCCGAAGCAACGCTGTTGACGCTGGTCGAACGCGGCGGGACCACGACGAAGACCACGAAGGCCACCCCCCGCAAAGCCCCCCGCGCCATCCGCTAAACTCTTCTTCGACCCGCTAAGCAGTACATCGGGGTGTGGCGCAGCTTGGTAGCGTGCCTCGTTCGGGTCGAGGAGGTCGTGGGTTCAAATCCCGCCACCCCGACGGAAGATCCGGGGATCCCCTGTCCGCCGAAACAAGGCGGACGGGGGATCTTCCTTTGTGTCTTCTGGGGGTCGAACCCCCAGACCCCCGCCAGGGGGCAAGCCCCCTGGACCCCCCGCGATCGCGTGCGGGGAGACCGGGTGCCGCGTGTGGCGCGTGTCGCGGGGCGACATCCGCGCCGTGGGCGCGCGCCACCTTCATACCGGCGGTCGTGTGGGGGCGTGACCACCCCTCCAACCACACCCCCTCCGGACCCGATCCCCAGCCTTCTTCGAGGTCGGGGCGGGTGGGGGTGCCGGGGCGTAGCGGAGCGGAGCCGGCGCCCTCAGATACGCGCGTAGCGCCCTTACTTCACTGCCAAGAGCTCGACCCAGTGTTGTGTGAAGTCGCCCTCTCCGGTGTGGGACCAGGCCCAGGCCGATCTGGCTGCGGAGGCCAGTTGGTCTCGGTCGGCCGGCGAGGCGCTCAGTGCGGCGTCCAGGCGTGCCTCCACGTAGCGCGCCAGCTGGCGGTAGCTCATGTCGGCACGGAAGCGGCCGTGCGTGCGGACCTCGCGGAAACCGGCAGCCGTGACCCACGCCGCGACGTGCTTTCCGGCGAACGGGTCGCCACCCGCCCGGCGATGGAGCAGGTAGTGGCCCCGCAGCGCGGCAGCGACGTTCGCCGTGGCGGGGCGCAAGCGCGCGCGGGACCAGTCCGAAGTGGACAAAGCCAGGGTGCCGCCGGGGCGCAGGACGCGCCGGATCTCGGTCAGCGCGTCGCCGGGGCGGGCCAGGTGTTCGAACAACGCGTGCGCGAACACCAGGTCCACGCTCTCAGCCGCCACCGGCAACGCGTACACGTCCCCGGCAACGAACTCCACTGTGGACGATTCCGGGAACTGGCCCGGCTCCCGGTCCACCCCCACCACGTTGCCCCGCCCGGCGATCGTCGCGAACCCGGCGGTGATCGTGCCCGGGCCGCACCCCACGTCCAGCACGCGCATGCCCGGTCGCAGCAGCCGCAACACGTATTCCGCACGGTCGGCTGCGGTGCGTGACGCCATGATCGACAGCGCGTCCTGCGCGAACCCGGGCGCGTATCCCTCCAGCACACGCACACGGTACGGACATGAGCTGGCAGGATCGAGGGGTGACTACCCAGCACCCGCCCGCGAACATCCCCGACCGCCTCTTCGACGACCCCGAGGCCGAGGCCCGCTGGCGCGCGCGGTTCCACGCCCCGCGCGTGTCGGTGCCGGACTGGTCCCTCGACGCGCCCGACCGCAACATCTACGTCTCCAACGCCAGCGGTGTCTGGGAGGTCTACTCCTGGGACCGCGCCACCGGCGAGCACCGCCAGGTCACCGACCGCCCCAACGGCACCCTGCACGCCACCACCTCCCCCGACGGCAGCGCCATCTGGTGGTTCAACGACACCGACGGCGACGAGTTCGGCACCTGGATGCGCCAGCCGTTCGACGGCGGCCCGGCCGAGCCCGCGCTGCCGGACGTCCACGCCGGCTACCCGGCCGGGCTCGAGATCGGCCACCGCGTCATCGCCAGTGGCGTCTCCACCGACGACGGCAGCGAGCTGTTCGCCACCCGCGACGGGCAGACCACCCGCTTCTACGCCAGCGACCAGGACGCCGGCGTCGCCGCGCTGTCCCGCGACGAGACGCTGCTCGCCATCTCGCACGCCGAGCACGGTGACTCCCGCCACCCCGCGGTCCGCGTCCTGGACACCACGAACTTCGACGCCGTCGCCGACAAGTGGGACGGCGAGGGCAAGGGCCTCACGCCGCTGGAGTTCTCACCGGTCCCCGGTGACCAGCGGCTGCTGGTGCTGCACGAGCGCCGCGGCCGCGAGGAGCTGCTGGTCTGGGACATCGCCGCCGGCACCGAGCAGGAGCTGGACCTCGGCCTGCCCGGCGAGGTCGTCGCCACCTGGTACCCCACCGCCGACGCGCTGCTCGTCGTGCACTTCCACGAGGCCCGCAGCTCGCTGCACCGCTACGACCTGACCACCGGCGAACTGTCCGGTGTGGACACCCCGCCGGGCCGGATCGGCGGCGCCGGGGTCCGCCCCGACGGCACGGTCGAGTACTCCTGGTCCAGCGCCGCCGAGCCGGCGGTCATCCGGGCCCGCGCCACCGACGGCACCGACACCGTCCTGCTCACCCCGCCCGGCGACCCCGCGCCCGGGTCGGCGCCGGTCGCCGACGCGTTCGTCGAGGGCGCCGGCGGCCGCATCCACGCGCTCGTCGCCCGCCCGCTGAACGCGCCGGACGGGCCGCTGCCCACGGTGTTCACCCTGCACGGCGGTCCGCACGCGGCCGACGAGGACCGCTTCTCCGCCTACCGGGCGGTGTGGCTGGACGCCGGGTTCGCCGTCGTCGAGGTCAACTACCGCGGCTCCACCGGCTACGGCTCGGCCTGGCGCGACGCGATCGAGGGCCGCCCGGGCCTGACCGAGCTGGAGGACGTCGCCGCGGTGTACGACTGGGCCGTGGACAGCGGCCTGAGCGACCCGGCGCGGATGGTCGTCTCCGGCGCCTCCTGGGGCGGCTACCTGACGCTGCTCGCCGTGGGCACCCAGCCCGACCGGTGGGCGGCCGGGGTGGCGAGCGTGCCGGTGGCGGACTACGTCGCCGCCTACGAGGACGAGATGGAGCAGCTGCGCCAGTTCGACCGGGCGCTGTTCGGCGGGTCGCCGGAGGACGTGCCCGCGGTGTACCAGGAGTGCTCGCCGATCACCTACGTCGACGCGGTCAAGGCGCCGGTGCTGGTCCTGGCCGGCGACAACGACCCGCGCTGCCCGATCCGCCAGATCGAGAACTACCTGGAGCGGCTGGCCAAGCGCGACCTGCCGTACGAGTTCTACCGCTACGACGCCGGCCACGGCTCGCTGGTGATCGCCGAGACGATCAAGCAGACCGCGGCCGAGGTGCACTTCGCGATGAAGGCGGTCGGCCTGGCCTAGTGGTGGAAGGCCGTGCTGGTCGAGGGCTTGGCGTGCGGCCGGTCCTGCTCACGCGGTTCGGGCAGGACCCGCGTCAGGTCCTCGACCAGCAGATCGGCCAGGTCGTGCGTCAAGCCGTTGCGGCCCACGATCCGCAGCACGGCCAACCTTCGTCCGGCTGGGCCGCGAGGGCTTCCGCATCGCGCGGCGGGTGTGGAACCGGTCGCCCGCCATCGGCACCAACTGGAGCACGGTGTCGGCGGGCAGGGTCTCCTCGTTCAGCCGGTCGCGAGGCGGCCCGGAAGAAACGGGCCCCGGAGCTCGTCCGGGGCCCGTTCGCGCGTTCGGGTCAGGCGGTCTGCGCCTGCCACATCCAGTGGGCCTTCTCCAGCTCGTGCGTGATCTCGATGAACAGGTCCTGGGTGACCAGGTCGCTCTTGTCCGTCTCGTCGATGCGCTTGCGCATGCGCTGGATCAGGTCGGCGAGGATCTGCACGATGTTCTCGATCGTGGACTCGACGCTCTGCCAGTTGTCCGGGTAGTCGGGCAGGCCCGAGCTCTCCACGACGGTCTTGGCCTTGCCGTTCGGCGAGATGCCGATCGCGTTGGCGCGCTCGGCGACCTCGTCCACGTAGTTGCGCGCGGTGGCCACCAGCTCGTCGAGCTGCAGGTGCACGCTGCGGAAGTTCGACCCGACCACGTTCCAGTGCGCCTGCTTCGCGATCAGCGACAGGTCGACCAGATCGACCAGCGCGGCCTGCAGGGCGTTACCGGTGATCTCCTTGTCGGCCGGGCTGAGCGGGCTCTGGATGGGTGCGTTCGCCATCGAAAAAATCCTCCTTGTCGACAACTCTTCGTCAGGTCGTCGCGGTGATCTCGACCTGGATGTTTCCCCTGGTGGCGCGAGAGTAAGGACACACCTGGTGCGCCTGCGCCGCAAGTTCACCGGCCTTGTCCTGCTCCAGACCGGGCAGGTGGGACACGAGCTTGACGGCCAGCTCCAGCACGCCCTCGACCCGGCCGATGCCGACCTCGGCGGTGACGGCGGAGTCGCCCAGCTCGATGCCGGCCTTGCGCGCCACGCGGCGCAGCGAATTGTGGAAGCAGGCCGCGTAACCGGCGGCGAACAGCTGCTCGGGGTTGGTCATCTCGCCGCCGGGGCCGCCCATCTCCTTGGGTACGGCCAGCCGTTCGTCGATGACGCCGTCCGAGGACGTGACCTCACCGTTGCGGCCGTCGCCACGGGCGGTCGCGACCGCTGTGTAGACCGGTTCCACCTGGTTCCCTCCGCCGACGGCAGGTGTCAGCAGGTGGATACCCAGCGGGCCGGCGGACGAATCCTCAGCGGCGGGCGCGGGCGAAGTCCACGACCTGCTGCCCGATCAGCTTGAGCGTGGTCACGGCCTTCTCCTCGGAGGCGCCGCCGACCTCGTCGAACTTGACCTCGGCGGAGTTGATCGACCCGCCCAGTGGCGTGGGCCACCCGCGCAGCGCGTGCGTGATGGTCCGCAGCTGGTCGAGCGTGGTCACCGCGGCCTGCCACCCGAACGCGACGGCGGCCAGCCCGACCGCGCGGCCGTCCAGGTAGGGGCGCTCGTCGGGCCGCAGGTCCTCGACGTAGTCCAGCGCGTTCTTGATCAGCCCGGACAGCGCGCCGTGGTAGCCGGGCGAGACGATGATCAGCCCGTCGGCCCGGCGGATGGCCTCCACCAGCCGGACCGCCTGCGGCGTGCGTTCCTCGATCGCCGAGTCGTAGAACGGCAGCACGAGATCGTCGCCCGTCAGGGCGAGCGTTTCGGCTCCGGCCTCGGCCGCGCTGCCCAGCGCGATCCGCAGGGCGCGCTCGGACTGTGAGCCCGGGCGCAGGGAGCCGCCGATACCGACCACGTTGACCGCCGCACTAGTCACGCGTTCGAGGCTAACCCCTCTACCTAAGTGGAGGACCAGGATCTGGGACGGAGGCGACGGTCACACCCTGGCCAGTTTGCCTACCAGTGAGTAACCTCACCGGTCATGGCGACCTCACTGCGGAGCCGCGCGGAAGCCCTCGCGGCTCAACTGATCTTCGGGCTCCCCGAGCCCGCCCGGCGGCTGATCGCCGGACGCCCGATCCGGCTGGACGGTCAGGAACTCGCGCTCGACGCGCAGCTGCTGCTCCGGCTCCAGCAGCTCAACCGGGTCAGCATGTCCGCGGGCACGCCCGAGGTCGCCCGGCAGCGGATCCTCGACTCCGGCCCCCTGGTCAGCGGCAAGCCGATCGAGCCGGTGCGCACGGAGGAGATCGTGATCCCGGCCGAGCACGGCCCGGTGCCGGCGACGCTCTACGTGCCCGAGGGGCTGCCGTCGCCGTCACCACTGCTGGTGTTCTTCCACGGCGGCGGCTGGGTGGTCGGCAGCCGCGCGAGCCACGACAACACCGCCCGCTACTTCGCCAAGCACGCCGGCGTCCGGGTGCTCTCGGTCGAGTACCGGCTCGCGCCCGAGCACCCGTTCCCGGCGGCCACCGAAGACGCCGTCGCCGCGTTCGGTTACGCCCACGCCAAGGCCGCCGACCTGGGGGTGGACCCGGACCGGATCGCCGTGGGCGGCGACAGCGCGGGCGGCAACCTGGCGGCGGTGACCGCCCAGGTGACGACGGCGCGCGGCGGCCCGGCCCCGGCGTTCCAGCTGCTGCTCTACCCCGGCGTGGACGCGAGCACGCGGCGCCGGTCGCGGGAGCTGTTCGCCAGCGGCTTCTTCCTCACCGACGCCGACATGACGTGGTTCATCGACCACTACGCGCCGGCCGGGGTGGACCGCACGGACACCCGGTTGTCGCCGCTGCTCGCCGAGGACTTCACCGGGCTGCCGCCGGCCTACGTCGCCACCGCCGGGTTCGACCCGCTGCGCGACGAGGGCGAGGCGTACGCGGCGAAGCTGCGGGACGCGGGCGTGCCGGTCACGTTGAGCCGTCAGCGCGACCTGATCCACGGTTACGTGAATTTCCTCGGTGTGGGCAGGCGGTTCCGGGAGGCGACCTCGGAAGCAGCCGGCGCACTGCGCGTCGGACTGCGGGCGTAAAAAGACCGGAATCCGATGTGGACGTCCACATCGGATTCCGGTCCCCCCTGCCGGATTCGCTTGTCAGGCCACCGGGACCGGCACCGGGACCGGGAGCGGCGGAGCCGAGCCGAGCAGCGAGGCGAGCAGGCCCGTCACGGTCTTCAGCAGGTTCTTGAGCAGGTTGCTGACGATGTTCAGCGGCGGCGGCAGGTCCGGGATGTCCGGCACCGGCGGCAGCTGGCGGACCTCGCCCGCCTTCGACGGGTCGGCCAGGATGCGGCTCGCCTCGGTGGCGTAGTCGTTGCTCGTGGCGGCGGTCTGCTGCGCGTCGGACTGGATGGTGTACTTCTGCCCGGCGGCGAGGTCGCCGAGCACCGGGCTCATCGCGCCGAGCGACCGCTGGGTGGCGGGCACGTCTCCGGCGTAGGCGGCCCTGGCGAGCTGGTCGCGCAACTGGAGAACCTGTTCCGCGGCGGCCTGCGTGCTGGACGTGCCCTTCCCCCCGGCCGCGGCGACGCCTGCGCCGCCCACCGCCAGCACGCTGCCGGCCACCGCAACCGCGATGACCCTGGCGAACTTGCCTAACATCTCCCTACCTCCTGGCCTCGGTGGACCTGTCAGGCTCATGCGTACCCGGGGTGTTGATCTCCCACCACTCGGCAGCCGAACGCGACGGTTTCCAACCCTCACGTGCCGGATTCGGTTTCTCGCCGAAGCCCCGCATGGGATGAACCCCGAACGGTTCTCGATCGCCCAGTTGATCAAGATTTTGGTGAGCGGCGGTTGCGCAGCGTGGTGGCGTCACCCGCCGGTACCCCAAACTCACTCGAAGCGATGCATTGGGGGCGAGGGAGGTGAGAACAGTGGACAACCGGCGGGCGGCAACGGAAGCGGGCCGGCCCCAACCAGGGCCGCATACCCACAGACAACCGCAGCCCGGCGACGCAACGGAACCGACTACCCCAACCAGACCTCCCCCGCCCCCGATCCACAGCCGATCTTTGGTCGCCGATCAGGCGTGTCAAGGTACTCTTTCCCGCCTTGACACGCCTGCTCGGCGACTGAAACACAATCAGGAATCGGGGGCGGGGGTGGTCGTAAGGTGACCTTTCGGCGCCGTAGGCGCAATCCGCCCGTAGGGCGGGCTCTTCGCCTGCCGAAGGCGGCGCCGGTTTAAAGATCAAGAGATGTCCTCGCCGGACGGGCAGGCTCCGGGATGACGGGGGACCGTTGTCGTCTCGCCTCGGGTGGGTGGGAGCCGGGTGGTCATCCCGTCGCCTGCGGTTTGTGCATATCACCTTGAGCCAGGGCCGCAAGGTTGGCATGGTCGGCTGCCGGTTGGCGGCCTGGGTTGCGGCCCTGGCTCAAGGTGATCGTTCCGGTGTCAGGCGACGGGATGACCACCCAGCTCCGGATTGTTCAGGGCACGGCGCTGGCGCGCCGCAAAAAAAATTGGTGGCCGGGCTCCATGTGGAGCCCGGCCACTCTGCTCACGCAGCGGGCACGGTCAGCGCCGGCGGCGGGGCGCCCGTCAGCGCGTTCAGCAGCTCCGTGAGCTTCTGGATCAGCGTCTTCAGCAGGTCCGCCACGATGTCCAGGGGCGGCGGCGGGTTCTGCAGCGGCGACGCGGACGGCACCTGCTTGACGGTGCTCGCCTGGGACGGGTCGGCGATGATCCGGCTCGTGGTGTCGGCGTCGGTCTTCGCGGAGGCCGCTGTTTCCCGCGTGTCCGACTGCACGGTGTACTTCTCGCCCGCGGCGAGGTCGCCCAGCAGCGGGCTCATCTGGCCCAGCGCGCGCTGGGTGCCCGGGACGTCCGCCGAGTAGGCCGAGTCCACCAGCTGGGTGCGCAGCTGCAACAACTGCTCCCCGGCGGCCTGCGTGCTGGACGTGCCCGAGCCGTCAGCCACGGCGACAGCAGCTGCTCCGGTCAACGCCAGAACGCTGCCGGCCACCACCGCGGCCACGATCCGGGCGAAGTTGCCTCTCATTCCCTACCTCCTGGTGTGGGTGACCTGACGCGGAGCGAGAAGTACCAACACCGCCGCCACTCAACCGCCCTGTCACCGGATCCGGGAATGATCACCACCCATCGGTGTCAGCGCACCACGAGGTGCAACCCGCGGCCGGCTGTGTCCCGGTCGATGACCGTGGTCTCGTTCCAGCCGCGGGGCCGCCCCTCGAACAGCAGCGCGCGCACCCGCGGCAGGCGGCGCAGGTGACGGCAGAAGGACGCCCGCCGCAGCACCCGGCCACGCGCGCGTTGCCCGTCCAGCGCCTCTCGCGGGGTGCAGTCCACCCACAGCAGGTGCCGTCGCCGCCCGGTGAGCAACCCGGTCAGCATCAGCCACGCCCGCGTCGCCGCGCCGGTCGCCGGATCGTGCACCACCACCGGCCCCTGGGTGCGGACCGCCGCGAGCACCACCCGCAGCCGGTGCAGGACGTGCACCGCCGGGCGGTACCGGCGGTACGGCGTGCCCGGCGGCAGCGCGGCGGCCAGCCGGTCGCGCATCTGGTCGGAGTCGAGCACCTCGACCGGGCGGCTGGCCTGCGTGCTGCACAGCAGGGTGCTCTTGCCCGAACCGGGCAGCCCGGCGATCACCAGCAGCGCCCGCGGTTCGATCGTCATCTCCAGGGTGGCGCCGGCTGTGCTGTTCATACCGGGCCAACGTGTGATCACACCGCCCGCGTTCCACACTTACCGGTCAAACCGGGCATTCACAGCGGCGCCACAGCCGGCACCCGGGCCGCCCGGCGACGCAGGCCGAACGCCACCGCCGCGAACCCGAGCCCGAACAGGCCTGCCGAGGCGAAGCCCCAGCCGGGCCCGGTGTGGTCGATCACGAACCCCACCACCGGGCTGCCCGCCGCCATGCCGAGCCGGGTGGCCGCGTCGAGCAAGCCCATCGCCTCGCCGCGCACCCGCGGCGGGGCCAGGGCGGTGACCTCCTCGGCGGTCGAGGCGAGCGTCGGCGCGCAGGCCAGGTTCGTCGGTACCAGTGCGATGGCGAGCAGCCACCACGGCAGCCCGCCGGCCAGCCCGACCGGGATCACGAGCACGGTCAGCAGCACCATGAGCCGCGCCTGGGAAAGCGATTTCCGCACCGCGCCGTGGATGATGCCGCCGACCGCCGACGCGACGCACATCACGGCGATCACCACGCCGGTCCAGCCCACCTCACCGGTGGCGCGCAGCGCGGCGAGCGTCGCCAGTTCCGTGCCGATCAGGCAGAACAGCGCACCCGAGGCCACCAGCAGGGCGCCGACCAGCCGCGGCGTGAGCCACTCCCGCATGGGCGGCCGCGCCGCGGTGACCACCTCGGCCTCGTGCCGGATCGGCGGGTTGAACCAGCACAGCGCGAGGGTGCCCAGGGCGAAGCAGGCGCCGATGCCGCTCAGCGCGACGGTCGACGACAGCTGCGTCGAGAGCGCGATGCCCGCGCTCGGGCCGACCATGAACGTCGTCTCGAGCAGGATCGAGTCGAGCGAGTAGGCCGAGCGCCGGGACTCCGGCGGCACCAACGCGGTCAGCACCTGGCGGGCGATCGAGCTGGCCGGCAGCACGAGCGCGCCCGCAGGCAGCGCCGCCACGAGCAGCGCGACGTAGGGCAGGTGCGGGGTGGCCAGCCAGAACGCCGCGGAGGTCAGGCCGCAGACGGAGGTGACCGGGCGCAGGCCGTAGCGGTCGATCATCCGCCCGACGAGCGGCGCGCCGAGCGCGCTGCCGAGCATCGTCGCGGTCCCGACCAGGCCCGCCTCGCCGTAGCCGCGACCGAGATCGCTGACGACGTGCAGGGTCAGCGTGATCCCGGTCGCGGTCATCGGCAGGCGCGTGAAGAAGAACAGCAGCATCGCCGTGCGGACCCCGGGCAGGGCGAGGACCTGGCGATACGGCTGGAGGGACATGCTCCCACTCTGGCACGCCCGTGCAACTCCTTTTCCGGAGCTAGGCGATCGCGTCCAGTTCGGCGATCGCGTCCGCCGGGAGCTCCAGCGACGCGGCGGCCACGTTTTCCCGCAGGTGGGCCACCGACGAGGTGCCGGGGATCAGCAGGATGTTCGGCGAGCGCTGCAGCAGCCAGGCCAGCGCGACGGCCATCGGGGTCGCGCCGAGGCGGGCGGCCACCGAGTCCAGCACCTGCGACTGCAGCGGCGAGAACCCGCCGAGCGGGAAGTACGGCACGTACGCGATGCCCTGCGCGGCCAGCGACGCGACCAGCTCGTCGTCCTCCCGGTGGGCCACGTTGTAGGCGTTCTGCACGCACACCACCGGCGCGATCGACTGCGCCTCGGCGACCTGCTCGGCGTTGACCGTGCTGATGCCGAGGTGCTTGATCAGTCCCTCCTGCTGCATCTCGACCAGCGCGGTGAACGGTTCGGCGATCGACCCCGGCACCGCGGAGTGGCCGTCGTCCCCGCCGCCGACGCGCAGGTTGACCACGTCGAGCGCGTCCACGCCGAGGTTGCGCAGGTTGTCGTGCACCTGGGCACGCAGCTGCTCGGGCGAGCGCTGGTGCAACCAGGCGCCCTGGTCGTCGCGCACCGCGCCGACCTTGGTGACCACCACGAGCCCGTCGTAGGGGTGCAGCGCCTCGCGGATGATCTGGTTCGTCACGTGCGGGCCGTAGAAGTCCGCGGTGTCGATGTGGTTGACACCCAGCTCGACGGCCTCGCGCAGCACCGCGACGGCGGCGTCCCGGTCGGCGGGCGGCCCGAACACGCCGGGGCCGGCCAGCTGCATCGCGCCGTAACCCATGCGCCCGACGGTGAGCCCGTCCGTGAGGGTGAACGTGCCGCCGGCCAGTGTGTTCGCTGTCATGGAAATCCCTTCTCGACTGCCTTCGGCTCCACGATCCGCCGCGCGCCGGGGAACAGGCAGATCCCCGGCGATCCTAGGAGTCGCGGGGACACCCACCGGGTGATCCCCGCGGTTAACGTGGATGGTGTGAGCGAAACCAACACCCTGGGCGACTACCTGCGGGCGCGGCGGGAACTCGTCCAGCCGGAGTCGGTCGGACTGGCCGCCCACGGTGTGCGCCGGGTGCCCGGGCTGCGGCGCGAAGAGGTCGCGATGCTCGCCGGCATCAGCTCCGACTACTACCTGCGCCTCGAGCAGGGCCGCGACCGCAACCCCTCCCCGCAGGTCCTCGAAGCCCTCGCCAGGGTCCTGCAGCTCGACGAGCCGGCCGCGGACTACCTGCTGAGCCTCACCACCCCGAAGCCCCGCCGCCGGCGCCGCGCCCGGCGGGAGACCGTGCCGGCCGGCACCCGTCAGCTCCTCGACGTCCTCGGCGTGCCCGCGTTCGTCGAGGGCCGCTACTTCGACGTCCTGGCGGCCAACGACCTCGCCCGCGCGCTGTCGCCGTGCCTGGCCCACGGCCACAACCGCCTGCGGGACGTGTTCCTCGACCCCGGCGAGAAGGCGCTGTACGAGGACTGGGACGAGGCCACCGCGCGCCTGGTGGCGAGCTTCCGGACCTCGGTCGGTTCGGACACCGACGACCCGGGCTTCGTGCGGCTCGTCGGCGAGCTGTCCCTGGGCAGCGAACGCTTCCGGAAGCTGTGGGCCCGGCACGACGTGCGCTCCTGCGACACGGTGCCGGTCCGGCTGCGGCACCCGCAGGTGGGCGAACTCACGCTGGGGCTGGAAAAACTCGGGGTCACCGGCGCGAAGGGACTGCTGCTCGTCGTCTACCACGCCGCGCCGGGGACGAGCAGCGCCGAGAAGCTGGCGCTGCTCGCCTCGCTCAGCTCTACGTGCACGCCTGGCGCAGACGCTCCAGGTTCGCGGTGTTCGTCTGGACCCAGTCGTTGATGTCGCTGATGCCCTGGCTCTTGCGCTGCTCCAGCGCGACGTAGGAGTCGGCGATCGCGAAGAGGTTCTGCTGCAGCGTCTGGTCCGCCACCTGGTTCCCGAGGTTCCGCAGCTCCTCGGCCTTCTGGTGCGCCTGGGCCGCCACCTCCTCGGCCGAGGCGTACGGGTTCAGGTTCGCCAGCCCGAGCGCCTGCGAGCACGCGCTCACCCGGTCCGCCGTCTCCGCGGCCTCCGCACAACCGGCCAGCGCGACCGCCATCCCGACGACTCCGAGCACCCGCAGAATTCTCATATCGCCCAAACTACCGGGTCACGGTTCCTCGCCCGCGGCCTTCCACCAGCGCGCCCCGACGACCAGCCCGATCGCCGCCACCACACCGAACAGCACCCAGCCGACCGGGAAACCGCCGCCACTGGACGACTCCTGGGCCGCGGGCACCACCGCCGGACTGGCGCTGACCAGGCCGAACCGCACCGACAGGTCCTCCCGCGGCTTGGGGCCGACGTTGACCGGGCCGGAGCAGCCCGGGTCGGCGTCGGTGCCGGTGAGCCGGAGATCGGGGTGGTCGGTGAGGTCGAAGCACACGCGGTAGGTGCCGTCGGGCAAGTCGTCGAGCAGGTACGAACCGTCCGCGGCGGTGCGCGTCACCGCCACCGGCCTGCCCACGGCGTCTTTGAGCGTCACCGCGACGCCCGCCGCGCCGGGCTCGCCCGCGTCCTGCGCGCCGTTTCCGTTGCGGTCCAGCCAGAGCAGGTCCCCGATCCGGTTGCGCGCGGGCACCAGTCCGACACCGACCCGGCCGTCGCGGTGCCCGACCCCGACCGCGACCGGCGGCGCGCACCCGCTCGCCAGGTCCACATCGGAATCCTTTGTGGACTCACCGGCGCGCGGCCTGGTGAACTGGTACCCGGTCACCGGCGCCGGGAACGCGGCGCGGTCCAGGCACACCTGGTAGGTGCCGTCCGGGATCCCGGTGAACCGGAACTGCCCGTCCGCGCCGGTCGTCGTGGCCTCCTCGCCGCCGTCGGCGCGCAGCAGCTTCACCGGCACCCCGCTCGGGCCGGACTCGGTGGCGTCGGCGATGCCGTTGCGGTTCGTGTCCGCCCACACCCGGTCCCCGATGCGGTTGACCGGCGCGGCCAGCCCCGCGTTGAGCGCGGTGTCCTCGCGCTTGCCGAGGCCCAGGGTCACCGCGGACGTGCACCCGGTGGCCGGATCGGCGCCGGAGACCGCGCCCTTCTCCACCGGGGTGAAGTCGGCGGCCGAGGGCGGCAGGTTGGCCAGGTCGAAGCACACCGCGAACGAGCCGGACGGCAGGTCGTCGAAGGAGTACTTCCCGTCCGGGCCGGTGGTGGTCATGGCGAACTGGGTGCCGTCCTCGCTGCGCAGCTTGACCGGCACCCCGGCGATCCCCGGTTCGAGGGCGCCCGGCCGCCCGTCGCCGTCGACGTCCTGCCAGACCTGCGCCGCGATCCGGTTGACCGGTGGCGCGAGGCCGGCGTCCAGCGTGAGGTCCTGGGTGTGGTCCGGCTTCAGCTCGGTCGGCCCGGTGCAGCCGGTGGCCGGGTCGGGCGCGGAGTCCTGGCCCGGGTTGCCGGCGCGCTGCCGGGTGAGCTGGTAGTCGCCGTACTGCGGCGGCAGCTTCGCGGTGTCGAAGCAGACCTGGTAGCTGCCGTCGGGCAGGTACGAGAACTGGTACTGGCCGTGCGGGCCGGTGCTGGTCCCGGCGACCGGGGTGCCGTCGGCCTTCTGCAGCCGCACGCCGACGTCGGCGACCCCGGGCTCGCCCGGGTCCTGCAGGCCGTTGCGGTTGACGTCGGCCCACACCAGGTCGCCCACCCGGTTGAGCCCGCCGACGACGCCCGCATCGACGGTGTGGTCCACCGAGCCGGGCGGCCCGATCGCGACCCGCACCGAGCCGCTGCCCGGGTCCACATCGGAATCCAGCGACTGGTCGCCCGCGTGCGGCACGGTCCACTTCAGACCTTCGACGGGCGGGGATCCGGGCAGCGGGCCGGTGTCCACGCCGCTGAAGTCGAACTTGAGCGTGTAGCAGCTGTTGGGTTGCAGGCCCTCGGCCGGGCCGAACAGGTACCGCCCGGCGGAGTCGGTGGTCTTCTCGGCCAGCGGCGCGCCACCGCCGTCGCAGCCGAGGAGCTGGACCCGCACGCCGGGCAGCGGGGGCTCGTCGCCGTCCTGGATGCCGTCGCCGTCGGTGTCGAACCACGTCCGGTCGCCCAGCTGGACCGGCCCGTCCAGGCCGCCGACGCCCATCGTCAGCGTGACGGCCTTGCCGCCGCCGACGTCGACGAACTCGGTCAGGCTGGCCCGGCTCTGGTCCTCGACCGCGGGCTTGACGTCGGGCATCGACGCCGGGATGGCGGCGTCCACGCGGTACTTGCCGCCGGACAGCGGCGTGGTGGCGAGCTGGACCGACCCGTCCGGCCCGGTGACGCCGCTGACGCTCGCGCCGCTCGGGTCGGTGGCCACCACGAGGATGCCGCCGACCCCGGTCTCACCCCGCACGACCCGCACGGTGAGCGGGCCGTCGGTGTCGTCCGCGGCCGCCACGAGCAGGGGCGTGCTCAACCCGAGCACCGCCGCCGCGCACACCAACGCGGCCAGGACATGCCTTGCCACCGCGAGCTCCCCGACTTCTCCCTGCCATCAACTGCGCCCACCCTAGAAGCGCGTTCACGTCAGGCCAGGGAGAAGTCGGCTCCCCATCGGGTGATTTCGGGGAGGTCAGAGCAACGCTGCGTGTCCGTCAGCCGAACTCGGGGGCCAGCTGCTCGGCGATCTCGTAGGTGTTCAGGGCCGCGCCCTTGCGCAGGTTGTCGCCGCACACGAAGAAGTCGAGCGTGTTCGGGAAGTCCAGCGCCTGGCGCACCCGTCCGACGTACGTCGGGTCGCCGCCGACCACCTCAGCGGGGCTCGGGAACTTGCCGTTCTCCGGGTCGTCGACCAGCACGATCGACGGCTGGGCCTCGAACACCTTGTGCGCCGCCTCGACAGTGACCTCACGCGCGAAGGTGGCGTGCACCGCGAGCGAGTGCGTGGTGACCACCGGGACGCGCACGCAGGTCGCGGACACCTTCAGGTCCGGGATGCCGAGGATCTTGCGCGACTCGTTGCGGACCTTCAGCTCTTCGGAGAACCAGCCGTCGCCCTTGTAGGAACCGGCGGCGGGAACGACGTTCAACGCCAGCGGCGTGCCGGCGAACGGGCTGTCCGACAGCGGCAGGCCGGCCGACTCCAGCTCGGCCCGCACGTCCCCGGCGGCCGAGCCGAGGCCCTTGCCGGACACCGCGGCCAGCTCCGCCTGCAGCCGGTCGATGCCGGGCTGGCCGGCCCCGGAAGCCGCCTGGTAGGAGGCGACGACCAGCTCGGTCAGGCCGAACTCGCGGTGCAGCGCGCCCAGCGCCGCCATCATCGACAGCGTCGTGCAGTTCGGGTTGGCGATGATGCCGCGCGGCCGCTCCCGCACCTTGTCGGAGTTGACCTCGGGCACCACCAGGGGCACCTCGTCGTCCATCCGGAACGCGCCGGAGTTGTCGACCGCGATCGCGCCGCGCTCGGCCGCGATCGGCGCCCACTCGGCGGACACCTCGTCCGGCACGTCGAACATCGCGACGTCCACGCCGTCGAAGGCCTCCGGGGAAAGTGCGATGACCGTCAGTTCCTCGCCCCGCACGGTGATCTTCTTGCCCGCCGACCGCGGCGAGGCGATCAGCCGGATCTCACCCCACGGCACGCTCGGGCGCCCGTTGATGATGTCGATCATGACGGTGCCGACCGCGCCGGTGGCACCGACGAGAGCCAACGTTGGAGCCATTTCAGCGACCACTCCCTGCGTAAACGACGGCTTCCTCGTCGCCGCCCAGTTCGAAGGCCTCGTGGATCGCGCGCACCGCGTCGTCCAGCTGCGCGTCGCGGATCAGGACCGAGATCCGGATCTCCGAGGTGTTGATGATTTCGATGTTGACGCCGACCTTGGCCAGCGCCTCACAGAAGGTCGCGGTGACGCCGGGGTGCGAGCGCATGCCCGCGCCCACCAGCGACACCTTGCCGACCTGGTCGTCGTAGAGCACGGAGTCGAACTCCAGCTCACCCTTCAGCTTCTCCAGCTCCGCGACCGCCTTCGGGCCGTTGGCCTTGGACAGCGTGAAGGTGATGTCGGTGCGGCCGGCGGTGTTGGAGACGTTCTGCAGCACCATGTCGATGTCGATCTCGGCGTCGGCGATGACCCGGAAGATCCGCCCCGCGGCGCCGGCGTGGTCCGGCACCCCGGTGACGGTGACCTTGGCCTCCGACCGGTCGTGCGCCACACCGGTGATCAACGCTTGTTCCACGGGGATCTCCTCAATCGAACCGGCCACGGTGGTGCCCGGCTTGTCGCTGTAGGACGAACGGACCCGGATCGGCACGCCGTAGCGGCGGGCGTACTCGACCGAGCGCAGGTGCAGGATCTTCGAACCGCTCGCGGCGAGTTCGAGCATCTCCTCGTACGGGATGGTGTCGAGCTTGCGTGCGTTGGGCACGATCCGCGGGTCGGCGGTGTACACGCCGTCCACATCGGAGTAGATCTCGCACGCGTCCGCGTTGAGCGCCGCGGCCAGCGCCACCGCGGTGGTGTCCGAACCGCCGCGGCCGAGCGTGGTGATGTCCTTGGTGTCCTGCGCGACGCCCTGGAACCCGGCGACCAGCGCGATGTAACCCTGGTCGAGCGCCTCGGTGACCCGGCTGGGCGTCACGTCGATGATGCGCGCGTTGCCGTGCACGCCCGTCGTGACCACGCCCGCCTGGGACCCGGTGAACGACCACGCTTCGAAACCGTGTGCCGAAATCGCCATCGCGACAAGCGCGTTGGAAATGCGCTCCCCAGCGGTGAGCAGCATGTCCATCTCTCGTTCGGGCGGCACCGGGTTGACCTGCTGGGCCAGGTCGAGCAACTCGTCGGTGGTGTCACCCATGGCGGAGCAGACGACGACCACGTCGTTGCCCGCCTTCTTGGTGGCCACGATCCGTTCGGCCACGCGCTTGATGCGATCAGCGCTCTCCAGCGACGAACCGCCGTATTTCTGGACCACGAGCGCCACTTGTCTGCCGACCTCCTATTTCGCACCTTTCGGAGCAGCCTACCGGGGCTTACGGCCCTGGCCACCCCGTTATGTGGCTCCGGCCACTGCCTCGGCGGGAGTTCGTGGGAAAATGACCAACCGTGCAGGCGAGCAGCCAAACCGTTCGAGAACCGGACCAAGCGGCCCCTGGCCTGCTGCTGGACCTGGAAGAACGGATCTGGAGACGCCGGGCGCTCCTGCTGCCCGCCGCCGTCTACCTCGGTGTCCGGGCTCTCGGTGTTGTGGTGCTCACGGTCTTCGCCGCGCTGCACGACACGAGCCTGCTGTCTAGGATCGCCGCCTGGGACGGGCAGTGGTACCTGAAGATCGCCGCGTCCGGCTACGAACTCGGGCCGGTTCCGGACGCGCTCGGCCACCCGAATCCGCACACGCCGCGGGCCTTCTTCCCGGCGTACCCGTTCCTGATCCGGCTGCTGGCGCCCGCGTTCGGGTTCACCACGGCGGCGCTGGTCGTGTCGCTGGCCGCGGGGCTCGTCGCCGCCTACGGCCTGGCGCGGCTCGGCCGTCTCGTGCGCGGCGGTTCGCGGCGGGCCGGGTACGTCCTGGTCGCCCTGTTCGCGGCGACGCCGATGAGCGTCGTGCTGACCATGGCCTACACGGAGGCGCTGTTCTGCGCGCTGGCCGTGTGGACGCTGGTTGCGGTGCTGGAGCGGCGGTGGGAGTTCGCCGGGGTGTGCTGCCTGGTGGCCGGGCTGGTGCGGTCGACGGCGCTGGCGCTGGTCGTCGCGGTGGTCGTGGCGGCGTTGTTCGCGTTGGCGCGCCGGGAGGGCGGCGGCCGTCCGCTCGCCGCGCTGGCGGTGGCGCCGGTGGGGTTGTTCGGTTACCTGTGGTGGACCGGTATGCGGGTGCGGCCGGAGTCCGGGTTCGAGGCGCAGCTGAGCACGTGGTCCGACCTGGAGTGGCAGGGGTGGCGGACCCGGTTCGACGGCGGGGTGTCGACCATCCGGTTCGTGGCCGAGGTGCTGACGGGCAGCGACTCGGCGATGAGCGTGCTGACGGTGGCGGTGATCCTGGGCGCGCTGGCCGGCTTGGCGTTGCTCGCGCGGCGCGAGACGGTGCTGGCGGTGTACGCGGCCGGGGTGATGGTGATGTGCCTCGGGTCGAGCAGCCTGATGCACGCCAAGCCGCGGTTGTTGTTGCCGGCGTTCACGCTGCTGGTCCCGGTGGCGATCGCGCTGGCCAAACGCCGGACGAACACGGTGTGGTGGGTGTGCTCGGGCGTCGCGCTCGCCAGCGCCTGGTTCGGCGCGTTCGCGCTGACGGTTTGGCAGTATGCGATTTGATGCGCGACGACGCATCGAGGAGGGGACCATGACGGAGCCGGGCGACGCTGACAGTTACGTCAGCATCGTCGAACCGGAGATGGACAACGGCCGGGCCGTGCTCCGGTTCGTCACGACGTCCGCGCGGGACGCGGCCGCGATAGTGGCGTACTGGTGCAAGATCGGTTACGTCTACACGGCCGATTTCGCCGACGAGTCCGTGATCATCAATTTCGGACGGGTCACGCGTGCCCACACCCACCAGGGCAGCCGGTTCCGGGGCGTTGGACTACCCACGGCCGCGTGGTCGGTCAAACCCTCCGCCGCCGACATCGCGAGGGCTCGCGCGGCGCTGGCCCGCCAGGGTGAACTCTGACTCCGGCCGCACTGGCAGTATGCGATTTGATGCGCAAGCCAGCCGAATCCAGCGTGCCCCTGACCGACGTGATCGCGCAGCGGTGGAGTCCGCGGGCGCTCGACGAGACGCGCGAGGTCAGCTGGGACCAGCTGCGCGCGTTGCTCGAAGCCGCGCGGTGGGCGCCGTCTTTCGGGAACACCCAGCCGGCTCGCTTCCTGGCCGGCCGGCGGGGTGACGCGACCTTCCGGCAGATCCTCGGCACGCTCACCGAGCGGAACCAGGCCTGGGCGCACCGCGCGGGCGCCCTGCTGATCGGGATCATGGTGTCGCGCAACGAAAAGGGCGAAATCCCCTATGCCGAGTACGGGCTCGGGATGGCCGCGCAGAACCTGGTGCTGCAGGCCGTCGCGGAGGGGCTCGTCGCGCACCAGATGGCCGGGTTCGACGCCGAGGCCGTCCGCGAGCGATTCGCGGTGCCCGACGACGCGATCCCCCGCGTCGCGATCGCCGTCGGGCACGCCGGGGATCCGGCGGTGCTCGAGGTGGACAAGCTGATCGAGCGCGAACGGGCGCCCCGGAAACGCCTGCCGCTGGGCGAATTCGCCTACACCGGCGAGTGGGGCACGCCCGCGTTCTAGGCCGGGTGCGACCGGAGCTGAGCCAGCGGCGACGAGTGCGGCGCGATGCCCATCTCCTTCATCCGCGTGCGGTAGATCCGGTCGTACCGGCGGGCCTCGCCGAGACGTCCGGCGTCGCGCAGCGTGGCGATCAGCATCAGGTACGCCTCCTCGTCGTAGACGTCCTTCGCCAGCAGCCGCAGCGTGTAGCGCACCGCTCCATCGACGTCCCCCGCCTGCCGCAACCGGGAGGCGAGCGCGCGAAGCACCGCGAAGTGCGTCGCGCGGACCTCCTCCGCCAGCAGCGGAGCCCACTCCTGGTACGGCTCGTCCTCCAGGACCTCCCCGGTGCACGCGGCCGCGGCCGCGGTCAGCCGGGCCGTCGCGTCGGCCTGCCCGGTGCGGTGCGCCCGCAGCGCCGCCTCGGCGGCGGCGAGGAACTCCTCCAGGTCGACCCGCACCCGCGACCGGTCGAGCCACACCGCGTTGCCGTCGCTCGCCAGCGGGCCGCCGGCCGACTGGCCCTGCCGCAGCACGTCCCGGACCAGGGACAGCAGGACCGACAACCGGTTGCCGGCCTTGACCGGGTCGGCTGACGGCCACAGCAGCTCCATCAGCTGTTCGCGCGGTACCGGACGGCGACGGGTGACGAGGATCTTCAGCAGATCCCGAGCCTTGCGCGACTGCCAGGCCGTCTTCGGCACCGGCGTGCCGTCCACCACCACCTGGAAGGCGCCGAGCGCACGGATGAACACCGCGGGGCCGGACGGGCGTGAAGCCGCCAGCGGTCCCGCCGCCCGGCGGCCCCCGATGTCGACGCCCGCCTGCCGCAGGGTCTCCTCGGCCAGGCACACGTCGGCCTCCGGCACCGGGGCCCCGATGCGTGCCGCCACCACCCGCGTCACCGCCTCCTCCAGGCGGCACCCGTGCTCGTGCCAGAGGTCCACCGCCTCGTCGAGCAGGTCCGCCCTGGCGGCCGGGTCCGGCGACGACAACACGCCGAGCGTGATCGCCTCGGCGAGGCCGGGGCCGTCCCGCCGGAGCCGCGCGGCCTTCGCCGCCCGCGCCGCGTCGGCGGCGGCCCGGTCCCGGTCCTGGGCCAGCAGCGCGACCCAGCCGCTGGTGAGGCGCCCCGGGATCTCCAACAGCCCCTCGCCAAACGCGAGCGCGCGGTCCGCCAGCGTGCGGGCCGTGGCGAGGTCGTCGGCGGCCCGGACGCGGGCCAGCCCGATCAGCGCGTGCCCGAGGGCGAACAGGTCGTGGTGCGGTTGCGCCACCGCGAGCGCTTCCTCGTAGTCCGCGGTTGCGCGGACCAGCTGTCCGCGCGTGCGGTGCAGGTCGCCGAGCACGCACAGCGGCCAGGCCAGGAACCGGGATCCGAGGCGCTGGAAGGTGTCCACGGCCGTGTGGAGGTCGGCCGCCGCCTCGTCCAGTGCGCCGAGCATGAGGTGCGCCCGCGCGCGGACGGTGTGGGCGTGCCCGGTGAGGAACGGGCACCCGCACTGCTCGCTCGTGCGGAGCGCGAGCTTGGCCTCGGCGAGCGCCTGCCGCGGTGACCCCATGTCGCACGCGTGGAAGGCGTGGCAGACCCGGATCCAGCCGACCTGCAGGAGGTCGCCGAGCGCCTGCGCGCTGTGCAACGCGTTGAGGCACTGCACGTCGGCTTCGCGCCGGTCCGGCTCGGCGGCCGCGAGCATCGCCAGCACCTGGTGGATCGCCGCCCGCGCGCCCGGGGTGCCCGACCGTGTGGCGGCGGCTTCCGCGCGCGCCATCGCCTGCCGCGCCCGGCCGGTCTCGCCGACCATCCGGCACGTCGTCGCCAGCAGCGCCAGTGCCCTGGCCTCGTCCTCGGTGTCCTCCTCGCCCAGCCGGGTGCGGCCCAGCACGTCCAGCGTGTTGCCGAACTCGCCCTGGGTGAAGGCGAGCATGCCGATGCGCCAGCCGAGCGCGGCGTCGGGCTCCTCGTGGAACCGGCTCGCGCGGCGGAAGCTCTCCATGGCCGCCGCCCAGTGGCCCGCCGTCCGTTGCGCCTCACCGAGGACCTGGTGGATGCGGGGATCGTCGAGGAACTCGGTGGGCAGCCCGGCGGCCTCCAGAACCGCGTCGCCGTGGCCGCTCATCACCAGGGCGTCGCCGTGCTCGACCAGCAACGCGGCGCAGGCGGAGTGCGCGCCCGCCGACGCGAGGTGCCGCAGCGCGTCGGCCGGCGCCCCCTGGCTGAGGTAGCGCCGCCCGGCTTCGAGGTGCAGCTCGACCCGTTCGCGGGTGGACAGCACGGCCTCGTGGGAGAAGTAGTGCGCCAGGGGACGGATCAGCGACCAGCGGAGCACATCGCCCGCGGTGCGCGTGACCAGGCCCCGGCGGGTCAGTTCGGTCAGCAGCCGTTCCTGCTCCGGCCCCGGAGCGCTGATCTCCCCGAGCACGGCGAGCCGGCGCAGTGCCGCGCGGGCGGCCGGCGGCTCCTGGCCGAGCACCTCCTCGGTGAGGAACCCGTGGAACCGCTCGCCGGGCGCGGTCAGCCGCCGCAGCACCGCGGCGCGCTGCCCGGGCGCGACGTCCCGCATCATCTCCACGACCGTCCGCACCGCGACCGGCCAGCCCGCGGTGCACTGGTGGATCATGGCGGCCAGCCCGGGCGGATCGTCGCCCACGGTGGCCTGGACCAGCGCCTCGATCCAGGCCGGGCGGACGGCCAGGTGCGTCGCGTCGATCTCCGCCACCATCCCGCGGCCGCGGAGCCGGGCGAGCGAGAACGGCAGTTCCGCGCGGGACAACAGCATCACGTGCAACCATTCCGGCGCGTTCTGGCAAATCGTTTCGACAACCGCGGCGGAACCGTTTTCCGCACTCAATGCCTGAACGTCGTCGATGATCAGGAACAGCTCCCCGGCGCCCGATCGGCGCAGCTGTTCCGGGTCCCGGGCGATCGGGCGCAGCAGCCGGTCGTGCTCCCCGGCGCGGGCCCACACCGCGGGCCGCGACTCCGCCCACGCCGCCACCGCACTGGTTTTTCCCCAGCCGGCGGCGCCGATCACGACCACCAATCGCCGCGCGGACGCCTCGTCGAGCAGACTGCGCACCCCGCCCGGTCGCCCCCCTGTCGTCACGGCTGGTCCTCCCTCTGCCCGGCCACGAACCACCGCCGAATTCGCCGCGATCACATCCGTGGAATTCACCGGATAATCCGAGATCGAAAACGAATGGCCCCGGACGATTCTATTCTGCGGCGAGGGCCGGAATCAAATCGACGAGCGATTTTCCCGCCTGCCGCGCGGGTGGAAATACACTCGCAGGGCGCGCCCGGTTTTCAATTCACCGGGACCGGCGGCTCGGCGTGCCAGTACCCGAGCAGCTCCCGGTACAGCGGCGAGACCGACCGCAGCGCCACCGGATCGCCGTCCACCGCGTCGGTCCCGTCGAGCACCAGAACCCGCTTGGCGCGCAAGGCGGAACTGATCCGGTGCGCGATGACCACCACCGTGCCGCCGCGGGCCGCGAACGCCTCCTCGGCGCGCCGCTCGGCGATCGGGTCCAGGTGGCAGGTCGCCTCGTCCAGGATCACGACCGGCGCGTCGGACAGGTACGCGCGCACGAGGGCGATCAACTGCCGTTCCCCGGCCGACAACTCGGCCGGTACCACTGCGGCCGGGTATCCGCCGAGGCGGGCGAGCAGGTGTTCCGCGCCGACTTCGGCCACCGCACGGTCCACCTGGGACACCTCGGCCGACGGCCGCAGGTAGACCAGGTTGTCCCACACCGAGCCGCTGAACACGTACGCCTCCTGCGGGATCAGCACCCGCAGCCGGGCCAGCTGGGCCGGGGTCAGGCCGGTGACGGACGCGCCGCCGAGCCGGATCGAACCGGACCCGGGCCGCAGCAGTCCGCACACCAGGCCGGCCAGGGTGGACTTGCCGATTCCGCTCGGCCCGACGATCGCCAGGTGATCCCCTTCCGGCACCACGAGGTCGAGATCGTCGAGCACCGGCTCGGCGTGCGGCCCGTAGGCGAACGTGACGCCGTCGAGGGCGATGTCGTGCCCGCACGGCGTGGTGGAGACGAGCGGGCCGGGCCGTTCCGGTGGGGCGGTGGCGTCGAGGATGCGGCCCAGCGTCACCACGAACTGCAGCCCGCTGCTGCCGACGCCGGTGACCAGCGTCTGCAGGGCCGGGTTGAGTCCCATCAGGATGTAGGTCAGGCCGCCCATGATCGCGCCGGTGGTGAGCCCGCGGCCGACCAGCCACGGCGCGGCGAACAGCAGGACGATCAGCGGCAGCCACACCCCGGCGGCGAAGCAGAAGGTGCGCAGCACCGCGACCCAGGCGAGTGCGCGCTCGGCGGCCGCCTGCTCCTCGATGGGCTCCGCGGCGAGCGCGGCCGCGTGCCCCTCGGCGCCGGTCGCGACCACGTCCCGGGTGGCGGACAGCACCGCGTTCGCCGTGTCGCCCACCCGTTCCTCGGCCAGCACCGTCGCCCGCTCGCGTGCGGCGGCCAGCCCCAGGGTGGCGACGAACGCGCCGAACCCGAGTGCGAACGGCGGGAGGATCAGGCCCACGATCACCGGGTCGATGGACAGCAGCCCCAGCACCACGCCGGCCACGGTGACGGCGAACCCGCGGGTCACCACGATGAGCCCGGCGAAGGAGTCGCGCACGATCTCCACCTGACGCGTCACCCGGGCCATCGCCCCGTCGTCGCGGTGGCCGGCGACGGCGTGCGCGAGCGCTCCGCCGACCACCCGGCGGAGGAGGTCGTCGCGGAACGGCTCGACCAGATCGCCGAGGCGGCGGAACACCTGCCGCGATCCCCACGCCCCGACGCAGGCCGCGAGCAGGAACGCGCCCAGCCAGGCCAGCCCGGTCACCGGCCGCGCCGCGAGGAACCCGTCGTCCATCGCCTTCGCGATCGCCAGACCGGAGATCGTCGTGGGCAGCGCTTCCGGGACCGACCAGGCGAGGAGCGCGAGCAGCGGCCGCCGGTGCAGCGCCCGCAGCCCGAACCGGATCTCCCGCTTCATCCGAACGCCTCCCGGTAGCCCGCGTCCTGCCAGAGCCGGTGGTGCGGCGCGACGGCCCGCACGCGGCCGGCGTCGAGCCACACGACGCAGTCGGCCCGGGCGGCGGTCGAGACGCGGTGGGTGACGATCAGGCGGGTGCGGCCGCCGTCGTCGGTCAAGGTGCGGCTGATCTGCATCTCCGTGACCATGTCGAGGCTGGAGGTCGCGTCGTCCAGCACGAGCAGGCGCCGCGCGTGCCAGGCCCGGGCCAGGCCGAGGCGCTGGGCTTCACCACCGGACATCGGCGCGTCGGCCAGCGGGGTGTCGTAGCCCTCCGGATAGCGGCTCACGAAGTCGTGGGCGTGGGTGGCGCGGGCGGCGGTCAACACCGAGGCACGGTCCCGTCCCGACCCGATCGCGTCCGCCACGGTCGCGCCGACCAGCACCGGGCGTTCGAACGCGGCGCACACCGCGGCGCGCAACGCTTCGTGGCTCAGCTCCCCCAGGGGAACGCCGTCGAGCAGCACCTCGCCCTCGTCCGGGTCGCGCAGCCGCGCGGCGAGCGCCGCGAGCACCGACTTGCCGGCGCCGGAGTGGCCGACCACCGCCACGGTCGCGCCACCGGGCACGGTCAGGTCGACGTCGTCGAGCAGGGTGGTCCCGTCCGACCGGACGGTGACGTGGCGGAATTCCAGCCGGCCAGTGCCCTCGGGCAGCGCCCGCGAGCCGTACTCGACCGCGGGCACGGTGAGCACCTCGGCGGCGCGGGCGGCGCCGGCCCGCGCCCTGGCGAGCTGCCCGAACACCCCGGCGAGCCCGCCGAGCCCCGCGCCGAGCACCGCGTACCGGCTGGCCGCGAACAGGTCCCCGGCGGTGATCCGGCCATCCACCAGCGCCAGCCCGCCGACCGCGAGGACGGCGACCAGGACGAGCGGGCCCGCGACGGCGCCCTGCGCGGCCGCCCGGGAGAGCACCTGCCAGGTCTGCCTGCCGTGGCCGTGCAGCTCGGGAAGCGGTTCGAGCACCCGGCTCTCCTCCCGCCCGGCCGTGCCGGCGGCCGCGATGGTCCGCGCCCCCGCCAGCGACTCCGCGAGCCGGGCCGCGATCCGGCCCTGGGTCCGCTGGTAGGCGGTGAAGACCGCGGTGCTGCGGACGGTGAAGGCACGCAGCACCGCGGCGACGACCGCGAGCCCGGCGACGAACGCGACCGCCAGCCACGGGTCGATGACGACCAGCAGCACCAGGCTCCCGGCCGGCGGCAGTACGGCGGCCACCACGGTCACCACGCTCGGTCCGGCCTGTGCGGCGTCGACGGCGTTGCCGGAGATCCGGCTCACCAGGTCACCGGTGTCGAAGCGGCGGGCGCGGTCCGGCCCCATCCGGAGCACCTGCCGCACCAGGCGGTTGCGCAGCCACGCGGTCGTGCCCGCGACGCAGGCGATGCCCGCGGAGGCGTCGATCAGGTCGGCGAGGATGCCCACCACGACGAGGGCGGCCGCCAGCAGCAGCCAGCGGCCGCTGTCGTCCCCGGCCACGATCGCGTCGACCGCGCGCCCGAGCACCGCGGGCAGCGCCAGCGTGCTCAGCGTGCCGGCCAGCGCGGCGAAACCGATCACCGGCAGCCATGCGCCCCCTCGCCGCACGATCGCACCGAAGGTCGTGGACACGTACCCTCCTCCTCAAGGCCGCGGCCCCGGACGAACGCCAGTCGTCCGGGACCGCGGCTGCACCCGGGATCAGTGGCAGATCAGGACGCTCAGGCCACTGGTGCCGCCGCAGAGGGTGACGCTCAGGTTGCTCGGGCAGCTCTTGCCGCTCGCGCTGCTGCCGCCACCGCCCCACTCCGGGGCCGCGCTTTCCATGCCTTGCAGGTCGAGAAGGGCCATTTCTCCTCCTTGGAGAGTGGGTTGGACGGGGATCACCCTGCCGCGCCGACTGCCGGCGCGGAGGTCTGTGGGGCCGGGGCGGGCGCGAGCAGCGGCAGGTGGACCGGCGGGTCGGCCAGCACCGAGCCCAGCGCCAGGAGCACCCCGGCGGTGCCGGTGGCGAGGTCCATCGACAGGCGCAGCAGTCCGGTGCCGGGGAACGCCGTGCCACCGCCGAAGGGAAGCGCGTGCCAGGCCAGCGCGCGCACCTGCCTGGCGACCGACGGGTCGCGCGGCGGATCGGGCGAGCGCCCGGCGAGGTAGAGCAGGATCCCGGCGCGGCCGGAGAACAGCCCGGGCAGGATGTACATCGGCGACTGCGCGGCGAGCTGGATGCGCCGGTTCGCCTCGGCGAACTCGGCGTCGTCGCGGCGCGCGAGGAACTCGTCGAGCACCAGGCCGATGCCGACGCTGCCGACGTCCAGGTAGGGCATGGTGCGCCAGCCCTCGTTGACCTCCAGCGCGCCGCTGTCGCGGACGACGCACTGCCGGAGGTCCTGCCGCAGCGCGATCGCGGCGCGGTCGAGCAGGGCGGTGTCGCCGGTGTCGTCGTAGGCCCGCAGGAGCAGCAGCGCCTTGCCCGCGCCGCCGCGCATCAGGCCCGCGAAGGAGCCGTCCCGGCCGCTGATCTCCGGGCCGTCGGCGGCGTCACCGACCCGCTCGGCGACCAGTTCCACCGCCCGGTGCGCGGCCCGCCGGAGCGTCGGATCGCCGGTGCGGCCGGCGAAGTGCAGGAGGTTCAGGCCGGCGCCGGCCAGCCCGCCGCCCAGGTCCGGCCCGAGCGCTTCCCAGTTCTCGCGCAGGCAGATGTCCAGCACGTCCAGCGCCTGCTGCCGGTATCCGAGGTGGTCCAGGGCGAAGGCCGCGCCGTGCAGCCCGTCGAACAGGCCGAGCCGGGTGCCGCCCGGCGGGTTGGTCGCGCGGTCGACGAGCCACTTCTCGAAGACGGGGCTGGGATCCGCACCGGTCGCGGACAACGCGTAGAGCACCCCGGCGGCGCCGTGGGCCAGGCCGATGCCGCCGGTGGCGAACTGCTCCGGATCGCCGGGGAAGAGCCGGTCGTCCCGCTCCGGCGTCGCGCTCGCCACGATCGCGCGCACCAGGTCGTCGCGCAGCTCGGGCCAATCCGCCGGGTCCGGTTCGATCCGCGGGTGCGGCAGGTGCGGGGTACCCGGCGGCACGATCACGTCGACCGCCTCGGTGAGGTAGCTCCGCGGCACCGGGAAGTGCTCGGCGATGATCTCGGCGAACTGCCGCGCCTTCACCCGGTGCAGGCCGAACAGGTAGGTCATCGGCAGGAACAGCGCCAGGCGCAGGCACGCGAGCGCGTAGCGGTCGATGTCGAAACCGGTGACGCTGCGCGGCGCGGCGAACCCCTGGTTGCCCAGGCCCGGCCGGGCCGCCTCCGCGACCGGGGCGGCCACCTCGAAGTCGAGCAGCCGGATCGTGCCGTCCGCGCGCACCATGACGTTGAACAGGTGCAGGTCGCCGTAGACGATCCCGCGCTCGTGCACCGCACGCATCGTCTCTTCGATCTGCCGCTGGATCCCCATGGCCCAGTCGGTGAAGTCGCGGTAGTCCTCCGGTCCAGCACTCGGGTCGATGAGCGGGTACCGGCGGACGATCGCCTTGCCCAGCACGTCGCCCTCGACGTACTCCATCACCAGGAACCGGTGCTCGCCGAGCCAGAACAGGTCGTGCACCTCGGGGATCCCCGGGATGCCCGCCAGCCGCCGCAGGATGTCGTGCTCGTGCTCGACGCGCCGCACCGCGTCGTGGCCCCACGCGTCGAGTCCCGCGTGCGGGCGGCCCTCCTTGAGGACCACCTGGGCGCCGGTGCGGTTGTCCCGGCCGACGTAGATCCCGCCGCCGTTGGAGAAGTGCACGACTCGCTCGATCGTGTAGGGCAGGCCGGCGACGGTGACCGCGTTGCGGGCTTCCAGGTGCGGCGCGAGGAAGTCGGGGAGCGTCACCCACGGCGGCACGTGGAACACCGGCCCGCGGCGGTCCGGGACCAGCCGGCCTTCGCCGTCCGCGATGGCCGGCACCACGTCACCGTTTTCGGTGACCATGTACCGGTTGACGAACGCGCCGTAGCGCACGAACAGCGGCCCGCGCCCCCAGCGCAGGTCGCTCAGGATGTAGGGGTTCGGCTCGCCGTCGAGCGTCTCGCCGAGTTCGCGCAGGATCGTCTCGCACGCGCCGAGATCGGGCGGGTAGATCGTCACCAGCTTGCCGCTGTACCCGCGCGGCGCGTACTTGGAGACCCGGGCGGTCAGCGCGGCGGGCGAGCGCAGGAACTTGAACTCGATCCGCCGCGGCACGCAGTAGTCCCACACCGCGTCGAGGATCTTCTCGGCGTTGCCCGGCGTGGCGGAGACGTGGATCTTCCACCCCTGCGCGGGCAGCCCGGTGGCTCCCGGGTCGAGCACGAACCAGTCGTCCTGCTCGTACCGGCGCCAGCCGTCGGGCAGGGGCAGCCGCGCGGTGGCGAAGGACGGGCCGGCGGTGCGCTCGGAGTGCATGGCGTCGTAGAACGACGAGTCGGCCATGCAGAATCGCTCGTACTCGTCCATGCCACCTCGCTTGGTCGCCACGGCACCGCCGGGCACAAGCTAGGTGGCAGGTCTTCCGGTCGCCTTAGTCTCCGCTTAGGGTCCGCTTTGGCTTGACGCGAACGAAATTCAGACCGAGCTGCCGCCGATGCGGCGGATGATCCGGGTGACGATGGACGAGACCACCAGCCAGAAGATCGCCGCGATGCCGTAGTTCACCAGGACCCGCAGCTTCTCGTCGGCCGGCTCGAACAGGTCCTTGAAGCCCAGCGCCAGACCGTCGGACCAGTCGCGCACGAACGAGACGATCCCGTTGTCCGGGTTGGCGCCGCCGACCACGAAGATCACGTGCAGCACCAGGATCAGCGCGAAGATCAGGCCGACCCAGCGGACGATGCCCGCGATGAGCCCGATCGCCTGGTCCTTCACGCGCCCCCACGGCACCTGCCGCTTGGGGCGCGGCGGCTCGTCTTCGTCGACGTCGCTCTTGCGCTTCTCGGCGTGCTCGGCCATGCCGCCGAGTTTCCCACGCCCGGCCGCGCTTGGCTACCTGCCAGTAACCGAGGGGGTATCGACCGGGTCACTTTTCAACATCATCACGACCGGGCTACAGTGGATCCGTGGCGCGTGCTCTCCTGCTTCGCTGCCGCGACGGGGCCTGATCCTGACCGGCCCCCCGTCGCGGGGCTTCGTCACGCCGCCGGTCGCCCGATCACCCGGCAGGAGAGTTTCCCAGCAATGACCAGCTCCGATCCCACCGCGAGCCGTATCCGCAAGCCGTCGCGTCCCGCCCCCGCCGACCAGCCCGCGTGGAACCCGCAGCGCGGCAGTTCGATGCCGGTCCACCGCTACCAGCCCTGGTACAAGCTGGTGGAGAACATCGAGCTGCCCGACCGCACCTGGCCGGACAAGCGCATCGAGCGCGCCCCGCTGTGGTGCGCGGTCGACCTCCGCGACGGCAACCAGGCCCTGATCGACCCGATGTCGCCCGCCCGCAAGCGCAAGTTCTTCGAGCTGCTCGTGCGCATGGGCTACAAGGAGATCGAGGTCGGGTTCCCGGCCGCGAGCCAGACCGACTTCGACTTCGTCCGCGAGATCATCGAGGACGGCGCGATCCCGGACGACGTACGCATCCAGGTGCTGACCCAGTGCCGTCCCGAGCTGATCGAGCGCACCTTCCAGTCGCTGGAGGGCGCGCCGCAGGCGATCGTGCACATCTACAACTCGACCTCGATCCTGCAGCGCCGCGTGGTGTTCCGCGAGGAGCGCGAGGGCATCAAGAAGATCGCGCTGCAGGCCGCCGACCTGGTGGTGGAGTACGCGCAGAAGTACTCCGACACCGACTTCCGCTTCCAGTACTCGCCGGAGTCCTACACCGGCACCGAGCTGTCCTACGCGGCCGAGGTGTGCAACGCGGTCACCGACATCTGGCAGCCGACCCCGGATCGCCCGGTGATCCTGAACCTGCCGGCGACGGTGGAGATGGCGACGCCGAACGTCTACGCCGACTCGATCGAGTGGATGGGCCGCAACCTGGACCGCCGGGACGCGGTGATCCTGTCGCTGCACCCGCACAACGACCGCGGCACCGGCATCGCCGCCGCCGAGCTGGGCTACCAGGCCGGCGCGGACCGCATCGAAGGCTGCCTGTTCGGCAACGGCGAGCGCACCGGCAACGTCGACCTGGTCGCGCTGGGCATGAACATGTTCAGCCAGGGCATCGACCCGCAGATCGACTTCTCCGACATCGACGAGATCAAGCGCACCGTCGAGTACTGCAACCAGCTGCCGGTGCACGAGCGCACGCCGTGGGGCGGCGACCTGGTGTTCACCGCGTTCTCCGGCAGCCACCAGGACGCGATCAACAAGGGCTTCGACGCGCTGCACCGCGCCGCGGAGAAGGCCGGGGTGCCGGTCGACGAGTTCCCGTGGGAGGTGCCGTACCTGCCGATCGACCCGAAGGACGTCGGCCGCAGCTACGAGGCCGTCATCCGGGTCAACTCGCAGTCGGGCAAGGGCGGCGTCGCCTACATCATGAAGACCGAGCACCAGCTCGACCTGCCGCGCCGCCTGCAGATCGAGTTCTCGCAGGTCATCCAGCGCTACACGGACAGCGAGGGCGGCGAGGTCGACCCGCGCACGATGTGGGACGCGTTCGCGAAGGAGTACCTGGAGCCGCAGACGCCGCTGCAGCTGATCAGCCAGCACGTCACCGCGAACGGCGACTACCAGCTGCGCGCGACGGTGCGGGTGGACGGCGAGGAACAGGAGATCACCGGCTCCGGCAACGGCCCGATCGCCGCGTTCTTCGACGCCCTGTCGACCGTGGGGTACGACCTGAGGCTGCTGGACTACAGCGAGCACACCCTGACCCCCGGCGACGACGCCCGCGCGGCCTCGTACATCGAATGCGCCATCGGCGACAAGGTGTTCTGGGGCATCGGCATCGACCCGTCGATCGT
This sequence comes from Amycolatopsis deserti, assembly GCF_014653945.1. GTDB lineage: Bacteria > Actinomycetota > Actinomycetes > Mycobacteriales > Pseudonocardiaceae > Amycolatopsis_E > Amycolatopsis_E deserti. The sequence continues at coordinate 575,243 of NZ_BNAU01000004.1, forward strand.
GACGGCGTCGCTGCGAGCGGTCGTCTCCGCGGTGAACCGCGCGCACCGCTGACGCACGAAGGCCGGCCGCTCCCCACGGGGGCGGCCGGCCTTTTTCGTTCAGTGCGCCGCGGCCGAGAACATCCCGGGCTGGTAGGAGCCGCCCTGGTTGCGGACTATCACGTTCATCCGGTTGGCCGCGTTGATCATCGCCACCAGGGTGATGAGCGCGGCGGTCTGGTCGTCGTCGTAGTGCTTGCGCACCTGGGCCCACGTCTCGTCCGACACGCCCTCGTGCGCGTCGGCGAGGCGGGTGCCCTCCTCGGCCAGCGCGAGCGCCGCCCGCTCGGCCTCGGTGAACACCGTGGCCTCGCGCCAGACCGCGACCAGGTTGAGCCGCGTCGCGGTCTCCCCGGCGGCCGCGGCCTCCTTGGTGTGCATGTCGACGCACAGCGCGCACCCGTTGATCTGGCTGGCCCGCAACGACACCAGCTCCTGCGTGGACTGCGGCAGCGCCGTCGACTGCAGCACCGCGGCCACCCCCGCGAACCGCTTCGCCAGCTTCGCCCCGACCTCGTTGGCCATCAGGTTGAACCGGGTTTCCACCACTTCGTCCTCCTCGGAGTCGCTCTCGTACGACCACAAGGCACCGGCCGCGCGCCGGATGTGACAGTGACGGCCGTCACGGCTTGGTCGTCACCGCGGCGGCCTCGGCGTGCAGGAGCTCCAGCACCGTGGCGACCGGCGGGCGCGTGCCGGCGCCGGTGCGCAGGACGGCCTCGATCAGCCGCGCCGCGCGGATACCGGCCAGCGGCCGCCGCACGATCCGCCGCGACCAGGTCCCGGCCAGCGTGTAGCGCGGCAGCAGCGCGATGCCGTGCCCGGCCGCGACCAGGGCCTCGATGATCCGGAAGTCGTTGATGCGCTGCTTGACCCGCGGCCGCACCCCGGTGCGCACCGCGAGCGACCGCAGCACGTCGTCGACCGGGAAGCCGACGTCCACCGAGATCCACTGCTCCCCGGCCAGCTCGGTGAGGTCCACGCGGCGGCGCCGCGCGAGGTGGTGGCCGAGCGGCAGCGCCACGTCCAACGGCTCGCGCAGCAGGTGCACCACGTCCAGCCGGGCGGACGGGAACGGCTCGGCGTGCTCGTCCCGGTGCGTGACCACGATGTCGAAGTCGGCGACCAGCTCCGGCACCTCGGCCGGCGTCATGTCGACGTCGCGCACCTCCACGTCCAGGCCCTCGACCTCGGCGAACCGGTGCAGCAGCCCGGGCAGCAACATCAACGCGGCGGACGGGAAGATCGCCACCCGCACCCGGCCGCGTGGCAGGCTGCGGAACACGTCCATCTCCGCCTCGGCGCGATCCATCGCGGCGATGACCTCGTCCGCCCGCACCACCAGCGCCCGGCCCGCGTCGGTGAGCCGCAGCCCGCGACCGGCCGGTTCGGTGAGGACCAGCCCGACCTCCGCCTGCAGCGCCCGGAGCTGCTGCGACACCGCGGACGGCGTGCAGTGCAGGGCCTTCGCCGCGGCCGTCACGCTGCCGCGATCGGCGAACTCGCGCAGTACCCGCAACCGGCCGATGTCCATGAAGCAACGCTACACAGTAGGTGCAAACAATCTCGATTGTCCTTCATAGTTGTGGCAGGCAAGCTGAACAAGTGCCTACTCGCGACCGCCTCCTCGCCTTGTTCGTCGTCGTCCTGTGGGGCCTCAACTTCATCGCGATGCACCCGATGCTCGACCACTTCCCGCCGCTGTTCGCCGGCGCGCTGCGCTTCGCGGTGATCGCGGTCCCGACGATCCTGTTCATCCCGCGGCCGAAGGTGAAGCTGCGCTGGCTGATCGGCTTCGGGCTCGGGTTCGGCACCGGGCAGTTCGCGTTCCTGTTCCTCGCGCTGACCAACGGCATGCCGACCGGCCTGGCGTCGCTGGTGCTGCAGGCCTCGGCGCCGTTCACCGTCCTGCTCGGCGGGATCTTCCTGCGTGAACCGCTGTCCGCGCGGCAGCTGACCGGCATCCTGGCCGCGGTCGCCGGCATGGGCGTGATCGCCTGGCACCGCGCGGAGAACGCCGTGCTGCTGCCGGTCGTGCTCACCCTGCTCGGCGCGTTGTGCTGGGCGATCGGCAACATCTGCTCGCGTCAAGCGAAGCCGGAGAACCCGATCCACCTCACCCTGTGGATGTCGGTCATCCCGCCGATCCCGATGTTCGCCCTGTCCACGGTCTTCGAGGGCCCGGCCGTGCAGTGGCACTCGCTGGCCACGCTGGGCACCGGCGAGGGCCTGCTCGGGCTGGCCGGGTTCACCTACGTCGTGCTGGTCGGCACGGTGCTCGGGTCGAGCATCTGGACCGTGCTGATGCGCCGCAACCCGGCCAACGTGGTGGCGCCGTTCTCGCTGCTCGTGCCGGTCGTCGGGATGTCCGCGGCGTTCTTCGTGCTCGGCGAGACCCCGGCGCTGGTCGAGGTGCTGGCCGGCCTGGTGGTGGTGGCCGGGGTGCTGTTCGGCTCGCTGCCGAGGCGTCAGCGGTCGGCCGGCGCGCTCTCCGCCGAGCTGGTCTCCTCGTGACGGCGGGCCATCCGCTTCTTGATCACCAGGCTGACCACCACGCCCACGACGACGGCGACCGCCAGCGCGAGGTAGGAGAACCGGGACAGCCACTTCTCCGCGACCACGCCGAGCGAGTACACCAGCGCCGTCGTGCCGCCCGCCCAGACGATGCCGCCGAGCGCGTTGGCGAGCAGGAACCGCGGGTAGTGCATGTGCAGCGACCCGGCGAGCGGACCGCACAGGATGCGCAGAATCGCGACGAAGCGGCCGAAGAAAACCGCCCACATCCCCCGTTTCCGGAACATTCGCTCGGCGGCCGCCACGTGCGACGGTCCGAAATGCTTGGGGAACCTCCGCCCGGCCCAGTCGAACAGGCGCTGCCCGCCCTTGCGCCCGATCAGGTAGCCGATGCTGTCCCCGGCGATGGCGCCGCCGCTGCCGACGGCGCCGATCAGCCAGGGGTTCAGCCCGTCGTGGTGCGAGGCCAGGAGAGCCGCGCTGACCAGCACGACCTCTCCCGGCAACGGGATCCCCAGGCTTTCGCACCCGATCACCAGCCCGACCGCGAGGTAGACGGCCAGCGGCGGGATCGTCTCCAGCCACGCGTCGATGTGCACGAAAAACCCCCTCGGGTACCCCGGCGGAATTGCCGCCAGGGTACCCCGGTCAGGGCTCCAGCATTTCGGCCACGGAAGCGGCCTGCGGAATAGCCGTATCGGGTGACAACTGCGCGGTGACCAATTCCGGTTTCACCTCGTGCGGGGTGATCCGGCCGGCCTGGATGTCCTCCGCCCAGTGGCAGGCGACCCGGTGCCCGGCGCCGAGCTCCCGCAGCGCGGGCCGCTCGGTGTCGCACTTGGTCTCCTGCCGCCACGGGCAGCGGGTGTGGAACCGGCAGCCCGACGGCGGGTTGGCCGGCGAGGGCAGGTCGCCGGCGAGCAGGATCTGCTCCCGGCCGTCCTCCACCACCGGGTCCGGCACCGGGATCGCCGACAGCAGCGCCCGCGTGTACGGGTGCAGCGGCTCGTCGTACAGGGTCTCCGAGTCGGTCTCCTCGACCAGCGAGCCCAGGTACATCACGCCGATGCGGTCGGAGATGTGCCGGACGACCGCCAGGTCGTGGGCGATCACCAGGTAGGTCAGGCCCAGCGAGTCCTGCAGCTCCTCGAGCAGGTTGATCACCTGCGCCTGCACGGAGACGTCCAGCGCGGACACCGGCTCGTCGGCGACGATCAGGTCCGGTTCCACGGCCAGCGCCCGCGCGATGCCGATGCGCTGGCGCTGGCCGCCGGAGAACTCGTGCGGGTACTTCCGCAGCGAACTCTCCGGCAGGCCGACCGCGTTGAGCAGCTCACGCAAGCGCTTGCGCGTGCTGTCCCGGTCCCGGTCCAGGCCGTGCGCCCGCATGCCCTCGATGAGGATCGACTCGACCGACTGCCGCGGGTCGAGGCTGGACAGCGGGTCCTGGAACACCATCTGCATCCGCCGCCGCATCTTCCGCAGCGACTCGCCCTTGAGCGTGGACAGGTCCACGCCGTCGAACACCGCGCGGCCACCGGTCGGCTCGACCAGCCGCAGCAGGCTGCGGCCCAGCGTCGTCTTGCCGCACCCGGACTCGCCGACCAGGCCGTAGGTCTCGCCACGCTGGATCTCCAGGTCGACCCCGTCCACGGCGTAGACGTGACCGATCGTGCGGTCCAGCACCAAGCCCCGCTTGATCGGGAAGTGCACCTGCATGCCTTCCACGCGCACCAGCGGTTCGGACATCAGCGCACCCCCTCGCCCGCCGCGACCGGACGGTCCACCGGATTGTGGCACCGCAGCATCCCGCCCGTGTCGGGTTCGAGCTCCGGCGTGACCTCGCGGCACAGCTCGAGCGCGTTCGGGCAGCGGGGCGCGAACGCGCACCCCTGCGACCACGGGATGTTGTCGGAGACCGACCCCTTGATCGGCACCAGCTTCTCGCCGCGCGGCGCGTCCAGCCGCGGGATCGAGGCGAGCAGCCCGTGCGTGTAGGGGTGCCGGGCGGAGGCGAACAACGCGTGCCGCTCCGCCCGCTCGACCACCCGGCCGCCGTACATGACGTTGACCTCGTCGCACAGCCCGGCGACGACGCCGAGGTCGTGCGTGATCATGATCAGCGCGGTGCCGGTCTCGCGCACCAGCTCGGACAGCAGCGCCAGGATCTGCGCCTGGATCGTCACGTCCAGCGCGGTGGTCGGCTCGTCCGCGATCAGCAACCGCGGACGGCAGGCCAGCGCGATCGCGATGAGCGCGCGCTGGCGCATCCCGCCGGAGAGCTGGTGCGGGTACTCCGACAGCCGCCGGTTCGGGTCCGGGATGCCGACGCGGTCCAGCAGGTCCGCTGCCTCCACCCGGGCTTGTTTGCGTTCCATCTTGCGGTGCCGTTCCAGGACCTCGGTGATCTGCAGACCGATCGGGATCACCGGGTTCAGCGACGACAGCGGGTCCTGGAACACCATGCCGAGGTCGCGGCCGCGCCGGTCGCGCAGCTGCCGGTCGGACAACTGGAGCAGGTCCGTGTCCTCGAACATGACCTCGCCGGTGACCCGCGCGCCGCGCTTGGGCAGCAGGCCCATGATCGCCAGCGCGGTCACCGACTTGCCGCTGCCGGACTCGCCGACCAGGCCGACCGTGCGGCCCGGCTCGACGTCGAAACTGACCCCGTCCACCGCGGTGAACGGCCGGGTTCCCTTGCGGGAGAAGACGACCGACAGGTCGCGTACTTGCAGGAGACTCAACGCGCTACCGCCTGTTCTTCGGGTCGAGCGCCTCGCGCAGCGACTCGCCGAGCAGCGTGAACCCCAGCGCCACCACGACGATCGCGATGGCCGGGTAGAACGCCAGGCTCGGTTTGACGTCCAGCAGGTTCTGGGCCTGGGCCAGCATCAGCCCCCACTCGGCGCGGCTGGGATCGTTGTCGCCGAGGCCGAGGAACGACAGCGCCGCCACGTCGATGATCGACGTCGCCAGCGTCAGCGTGGCCTGCACGACCACCGGCCCGAGCGAGTTCGGCAGCATGTGCCGGAACACGATCGTGCTGCGCCGGACGCCCAGCGCGGTCGCCGCCAGCACGTGGTCGCTGGATCTCTGCGACAGCATCGCGCCGCGCAGCAGCCGGGCGAAGATCGGCACGCTCACCACCGCGACCGCGATGATGACCGTCCACTGTGTCCCTTGCGAGAACAGCGCCGCGATCGAGATCGCCAGCAGCAGCGAGGGGATCGCGAGCAGGATGTCGGTGAACCGCATCAACAGCGTGTCCACCCAGCCACCCAGCGCGCCGGCCAGCCCGCCGATGAGCATGCCGACCGTCAGCCCGATCAGGGTGGCGACCACACCGACGATCAGCGTCTGCTGCGCACCGACCAGCAGGCGGGAGAAGAAGTCGTACCCGCGGTGGTCGCTGCCCATCACGAACCCGTCCATCGGGCCGGGGATGAAGTCCGGCCGCAGGTTCACGCGCAGCTCGTCGTAGGGGACGTAGGGGTTCTTCGGCGCCAGGAACGGGGCCAGGATCGCCAGCAGCACGAACAGGACGGTGATGACCGCGCCGGTGATCGCCACCGGGCTGCGCGCCATCCGCCGGACCGCGTCCGCCGCGAGGCTGGTGCCGCCGGCCTCGGCCAGGTCGTCGATGCGTTCGGCCTTGCGCCGCAACATGGAGGTCATCGCACCCGCACCCTCGGATCGATGATCGCATACGAGATGTCGACCAGGAGGTTCACCAGGACGTACACCACGGCGGCCAGCAGCAGCAACGCCTGCAGCCGCGGGTAGTCCCGGCGTTCGATGCCCTGCGCCAGCAGCGCGCCGACGCCGTTCCAGTTGAACACCTTCTCGGTGAGCACGGCCCCGGCGAGCAGCAGACCGGTCTGCAGACCGATCGTGGTGGACACCGGCAGGAGCGCGTTGCGCAGCACGTGCCGCTGGCGGATCGTGCCGGTGGTCAGGCCCTTGGACTCCGCGGTGCGCACGAAGTCCTCCTGTTGCACGTCCAGCACCGAGGCGCGGGTGATCCGCACGATCACCGCGAACGGGATGCTGGCCAGCGCGATCGCGGGCAGGATCAGGTGCTTGATCGCGTCCCAGGTGGCGTCCAGCTCGCCGGTGAGCAGGCCGTCCAGGGTGAAGAACCCGGTGATGTGGGTGGCGTCGATGGTGACGTCCTGGCGCCCGGACGGCGGCAGGACGCCCAGCTTCTGCGCGAACACGTACTTGAGCAGCACACCGAAGAAGAACACCGGGACCGCGACGCCGACCAGCGTGGTGAGCACGGTGGCGTTGTCCAGGAGCCGGCCCCGGTAACGCGCGGCGAGGTAGCCCATCGGGATGCCGAACCCGACCGCGAGGACCAGTGCGGCCAGCGACAGTTCGACGGTCGCGGGGAAGGCCCGCCCGATCTCGGTGAGCACCGTGTCGCCGCTGATCAGGGACGAGCCGAAGTCACCGGTGAGAACGCGGCCGAGGAACTTGAAGTACTGGACGAAGATCGGTTGATCCAGGCCCAGCACCGAGTTCAGGGACGCGACCTTCTCCGGCGTCGCCTTGTCGCCGAGCAGCGCGGTGGCGGGGCCACCGGGCAGCAGGCGGAGCCAGGCGAAGACCAGGATGGAGAGCACGAGGAGCGTCGGGATCGCTTGCAGCAACCGACGAATCACGAATCGGAGCATGTGTTGTGCCTTTGACTCCGCACCACGGCGGGAAAGCACGCGCGGCGCGCTTTCCCGCCGTCGATGGCGGAACTCAGCCCTTGTTGCCCTTGGTGACCGTGTAGAAGCGCTCGTCGGTCAGCGGGGTCGGGACCAGCCCCTGGACGTCGGACCGGACCACGATCCCCGGCGGCGACGACGAGAGCGGCACCGCGGGGACGTACTGCGAGATCAGCACGCTGGCGTTCTCGTAGGCCGCCTTCTTGGCATCCGGGGTCGTCTGCGCGTCCGCGGTGGACAGGGCGTTGAAGATCTGCGGGTTGTCGAACCCGAACTCCGGCTTGGGTCGGCCGAAGAACGTGCCGACGAAGTTGCCCGCGTCGGCGTAGTCACCGGTCCAGCCGAGCAGGTGCAGGTCCTGCTTGCCGGCCTTCTGGACGGAGTCCTTGTACCCGCCGTTCCACGGCTCCTGGACGACGTTGACCTTGATGCCGACGGCCTTGAGGTCGTCGGTGATCGCGGCGGCGATGTCCACCGGGTTGGGCATGTAGGGCCGCGTGACCTCGGTCGGCACGTAGAAGTTCAGCGTCAGGTCGGACGCGCCCGCCTGGGCCAGCAGCTGCCGGGCGGTGTCCGGGTTGTAGCTGTACTTGGCCACCGCGTCGGTGTGGCCGGGGACGTTGTTCGGCAGGAACTGGTCCTGCGCGTAGGCGCCCTGCGGCAGCCGGTTCTTCACCAGCTGGTCCTTGTTGATCGCGTACTCGATCGCCTGGCGGACCCGCACGTCCTGCAGCTTCGGGTTGTTCTTCTGGTTGATGCCCAGGTACAGGATGTTGAACGCGGGCCGGATCAGGACCTGGTTGCCGGCGTCCTTGAGCGAGTTGTAGTCCGCCGGGCTCGGGAAGTCGTAGCCGTCGATGGTGCCGGCGGCGAGCTCCTGCTTGCGGGCGTTCTCGTCCGGGATGATCTTGAAGATCAGCTTGGCGGTCTTGGCCTTCTCGCCCCAGTAGTCCTCGTTGCGGACCAGGGTGATGGTGTTGTTGGCCTTGTCGAAGCTGTCGAACTTGTACGGCCCGGTGCCCGTCGGGTGGTCCGTGGCGTAGGCCGGGTAGGTGAACGCCTCACCGCTCTGCGTGACGGTGTCGGCGTCCCACTTCTTCAACGCGTCGGGGCTCGACATGGACAGCGAGGTCAGGCCGAACGCGTCCGGGAACGCACCCTTGGCCTTGTTCAGGTTGAGGACCGCGGTGTGGTCGTCCTTCGCCTCGCACGACTTGTAGACCGGCTCGCCGCTGATGTCGCCCTCGTTGTGGGCGAAGCCCTCGAAGACATCGCCGTAGTAGATCATCTGGCTCTGGGCGGCGGCGCCCTTCATGTTGTACCAGCGGTCGAAGTTGAAGCAGACCGCCGCGGCGTTGAACGGGGTGCCGTCGTGGAACTTGACGCCCTGGCGCAGGGTGAAGGTCCAGGTGGTGTTGCCGTTGCTCGGCGTCCAGGCCGTGGCCAGGCCGCCTTCCAGTTCGGTGGTGCCCGGCTTGTAGGTGACCAGGGTGTCGAACATCTGGCGGGCGGGACGGAAGCTCTCGCCGTCGTCGTTGAAGATCGGATCGAAGTTCTTCGGGGCACCGGCCGCGCCGAAGATGAAGGTGTCGCTGGCGCTACCGCCCGAGCCGCGCTCGGAAGCGCAAGCGGCCGTCGTGACCGCGAGGGCGCCGGCAAGCCCGATCAGGGCGATGCGGCGCAACCCAACTGCCCGCGTTGGGAGCATGGTGGCACTCCTTGAAGAAGTTCGGGTACGTGATCGACGACCCTAGTCCGCATGTTGGGATTTCGTTAAGCGCGTAAGGTTACGATCGCGCTACGTAAGAACGCACGCACGGCCACATTTGGCTTATATGGTTACGTTCAGTGGTCACTTTGCGTGAGGGCGGACGAAAGTACTAGGCCGTTCGGGTGTACGTACTCGTGGGTAAGGTCAACGGCGAACCAACCACATTCGAACTTCTGCCACGCGGTGAGCGGGCCACGGATGCCCTCGCCGTCCCGGGAGACTGCCCGTTCGAGCCGACTTTCCGGGTCCGGGCCGGGGACCCAGCACAGGGCGGACAGGCGCGGCCGGATCGAGGCCCGGCCGGCGGACACACCCTCCAGGACGACTACGTCGACCGGGTGAACCGTGCGGACCGGCCCTGGCCGCGGCTCGCCGGTGGTCCAGTCCAGTGGGCGGTAGACGGCGGGGCGGCCGGCAGCGAGGGGGTCGAGGACCTCGGCGACGAGCCGCGGCCACCAGGCGACCGGGTCGTCCCAGGTGGCGTAGTGGTCGGTGGCGACGAGCGCGGTGGTCGCGCCGCGCGCGCGGAAGGCGTCGGCGAGTTCGCCGGCGAAGGTGGTCTTGCCGGCGCCGGAGGGGCCGTCGACGGCGACCAGCCGGACCCGCCCGCAGCGGGGCGGGCCGGCCAGCACGTCGTCGACCAGCGTCAAAGGGCGCGGCGGCCGGAGAGGGCGCGGCCGAGGGTCAGTTCGTCGGCGAACTCGAGGTCGCCGCCCATCGGCAGGCCGGACGCCAGCCGCGTGACGGTCAGGCCGGGGAAGTCGCGCAGCATCCGCACCAGGTAGGTCGCGGTGGCCTCGCCCTCGGTGTTCGGGTCGGTCGCGATGATCACCTCGGTGACCTGTTCCGCGCCGAGCCGGGCCAGCAGCTCGCGGATGCGCAGCTGGTCCGGGCCGATGCCGGACAGCGGGTCGAGCGCGCCGCCCAGCACGTGGTAGCGGCCCTTGAACTCGCGGGTGCGCTCGACCGCGAGCACGTCCTTGGGTTCCTCGACCACGCAGATCAGCGACGTGTCGCGCCGGACGTCCCGGCAGATGCGGCACTGCTGCTGTTCGGAGACGTTGCCGCAGATCTCGCAGAACTGCACGCCTTCGCGGACCTTGCCGAGCACGTCCTGCAGCCGGGCGATGTCGGCCGGGTCGGCGGCGAGCAGGTGGAACGCGATCCGCTGCGCGCTCTTCGGACCGATGCCGGGCAGGTGTCCCAGCTCGTCGATCAGGTCCTGGACTACCCCTTCGTACAACGGGGCCCGCTACTTCAGGCCGGGCAGACCGAGTCCGCCGAGGTCGGGCATGCCGCCGCCACCGCCGCCGAGGGCGCCGGCCACCGGGCCGAGCTTTTCCTCGGTGAGCTTCTGGGCGCTGCTCATCGCGTCGCGCACCGCGGCGACCACCAGGTCGGCGAGCGTCTCGGTGTCCTCCGGGTCGACCGCCTTCGGGTCGATCTGCAGGGACTTCAGCTCCATGCCGCCAGTCACGGTGGCCTTGACCAGGCCGCCGCCGGACGTGCCGGTCACCTCGGTGCGGGCGAGCTCCTCCTGCGCGGCGACGAGCTGCTGCTGCATCTGCTGCGCCTGCTGCAGGATGGCCTGCATGTCGGGCATTCCACCGCCGGGTTGCACCATGATCCCCGTTTCGTCGTGCTGTCCTGTGGGTCCCAGCGTAGCTCGGACGGCTGTGGCACCGTGTTCGCCGTGCGCAGTCTTGTGGGGTTGGTGCTGAGCGGGGTGCTGCTGGTCGCGGGGTGCTCGTCGCCCCCGCCGGTGCCGTCCGGGATGAGCCGGGTGTCTTCGGTCGCTCCGCCGGTTTCGTCGTCGGCCGCGCGCGAGCCGGTGACGGTGGTGCTGGACCCCGGGCACAACGGCGGCAACGCGCTGCGGCCGGACGTGATCAACGCGCCGGTGCCGGCCGGACGCGGCAAGACGAAGCCGTGTAATACGACGGGCACCGCGACCGACCGGGGGTATGCCGAGCACGCGTTCAACTGGGATGTCGCGCAGCGGGTGGGTTCGCTGCTGGAGGCGCAGGGGGTGCGGGTGATCTACACGCGCCCGGACGATTCCGGGGTCGGCCCGTGCGTGAACGAACGAGCGGCGGTCGGGAATCGAGCCGGTGCGGCGGCGGTGGTGTCGATCCACGCGGACGGCTCTACGGCGGCGGGGGCCCGGGGGTTTCACGTCGCGTACTCGAGCCCGCCGCTGAACGAGGCGCAGGGTGAGCCGTCGGTGGAGCTGGCCCGGGCGGTGCGCGCGGGGCTGTCGTCGTTCCCGGTGTCGAACTACCTGGGCTCGAAGGGCCTCGCCCCGCGCGACGACCTCGCCGGGCTGAACCTCTCGGAGCGCCCCGCGGTCCTGGTGGAGTGCGGAAACATGCGAAACCCGGCGGAGGCCGCGGTGATGTCCAGTGCGGACGGCAGGCAGCGATATGCGGCGGGGATCGCCGCCGGGGTGGTGTCGTTCCTGAGGGAGCACGGAGGTTTCTGAAGCACGCGGCGGTTGGCTCGCCGCGCAGGCGGTGCTGCCTGGCGGACCAGCCGCTCGGCGCGGCCCCGAGCCCTGCCGGCAGCGGCGCGCCAGCTCTCCCGACCCACCGCACGCGCCGGGCCGGGCCGATCAGTCGATCGGCTGGGCGCCCAGGTGCTCGGCCAGCAGGCGGCGCGCCAGTTCCTCCGGGTCGTTCTGCGGGGCGGGCGCGCTGTCCGGCACGGGGCCGCCCGCCTCGGCCATCATGGCTTCCTCGTCCTCCGGCTCGGGCGGGAGGGGGATGTCGTCGGCGGGCTCCGGCGGTGGCTTCGGCGCCCGCGCGGGCGGCTCGGCCGGGGGCGCGGCCTGCGGGGCCGGGGTCGGGCGCTGGAAGGTCCGCTGCTGCGGGGCCTCGCGCTGGGGCGGGTTCGGGCGCGGGCCCGGGCCGTCGCGGCGGGCCGAACCGCCGCCTCCGCCGCCGCCGTGCACGCACCGCACCTGCCACGTGCCGCCGAGCACCTCGTGCAGCGCGCCGGCGATGAAGTCCGCGTTGCGCGGCTCCGACAACCGCCGTGCGAGGGGCTCCGCGCTGTGCGCCAGCACGACCAGCGAGCCCTCCACGCTCTGCACCGTGGCGTTGATCATCATCGCCTCGGTGCTGCGGCTCGTCTTGCGGATGGCGGCCAGCAGATCCGGCCACACCCGCCGGATCGCGGCCGCGTCGATCCCACCGGGCGCCGGCTCCGCGGCCGCCGGCTCGGTCGGGCGACGCACCGGCGCCTCCGGCGCGGCCGCCTCGGCCGCGGGGCGAGCAGCTCCTTCGCCCGCGGGCGAACCAGCCCCCGGGCGCGCAGCTCCCTCCGCCGCCGACCACCCAGCGGCCTCGCCTGCCGGGCGCGCAGCTTCCCCCGCTGGGGCCGGGCGGGAAGGCGGCTCGCCTGGGCGTGCGGCTTCCTCCGCCGCGGCACTCCGCTCCGGCGCGGCGGTCGGTTCCGTGGCCCGGCGGACCGGAGCTTCCGGCGCCGGACGCGCAGCGGCCTCGGCAGCCGGGCGAGACGGCGCGGCCGCACGCTGCGAAGGCCGCTGGAACCGTTCGGGAGCAGCCGCCACCTGCCCGTCGGCGGCAGGCAGACTGCCCCCACCGCTGACCGTGACCCGCCGCTCCAGGCGCTCCAGCCGCTGCAGCACCGCCGCTTCGCTCTCCGACGCCGACGGCAGCAGCATCCGCGCGCACAGCAACTCCAGCAGCAGCCGCGGCGCCGTGGCCCCGCGCATCTCCAGCAGGCCGTTGTGCACGATCTCCGCGTACCGGGTCAGCGTTGCCAGGCCGGCGCGCTCGGCCTGCGCCGTCATGCGGTCCAGCTCGTCCGCGGGCGCCGACACCAGGTTGCGCGCCGCCGCGTCCGGGACCGACCGCAGCAGCACCAGGTCGCGCAGCCGGTCGAGCAGGTCGCTCGCGAAGCGGCGCGGCTCGTGGCCGGCCTCGACCAGCCGGTCGACCGTGCCGAACACGGCGGCCGAATCGTCCGCGGCCAGGCCGTCGATCATGTCGTCGATCAGGGCCGAGTCGGTGACGCCGAGCAGCGAAATCGCCCGGTCGTAGGTCACGCCGTCCGGGCCCGCGCCGGCCAGCAGCTGGTCCAGCACCGACTGCGTGTCGCGCGCCGAACCGCCGCCCGCGCGGATCACCAGCGGGTACACCGCCGGGTCGACGTGGATGCCCTCGGCCGCGACGTTGCGCTCCAGCAGGTCCCGCATCGCGCTGGGCGGGATCAGCCGGAACGGGTAGTGGTGGGTCCGCGACCGGATGGTGGGCAGCACCTTGTCCGGCTCGGTGGTGGCGAAGATGAAGATCAGGTGTTCCGGCGGCTCTTCGACGATCTTCAGCAGGGCGTTGAAGCCCTGCGTGGTGACCATGTGCGCCTCGTCGATGATGAACACCCGGTAGCGCGACTCGGCCGGCGCGTAGAAGGCGCGGTCGCGCAGCTCGCGGGCGTCGTCGACACCGCCGTGGCTGGCCGCGTCGAGTTCGGTGACGTCGATGCTGCCGGGGCCCTCGGGCGCCAGCGCGCGGCACGAGTCGCACTTGCCGCACGGGTCCGGGGTCGGGCCTTCGACGCAGTTCAGCGAGCGGGCCATGATGCGCGCGCTGGAGGTCTTGCCGCAGCCGCGCGGCCCGGAGAACAGGTACGCGTGGTTGATGCGGCCCGCGGTGAGGGCGGCGCGCAGCGGTTCGGTGACGTGCTCCTGCCCGACGACCTCGGCGAAGGTCGCCGGACGGTACTTGCGGTAGAGAGCCAGAGCCACGACGCGAGAGTACCGGCACCCACCGACAAGCTCGGACTAGCCTGCTGGGCGTGACCCGGCGCTTCTACGACCGGCTGGCCGCGGACTACCACCGCATCTACGCGGACTGGCCCGCGAGCGTCCGCCGCCAGGGTGAAGCGCTGCACCGCCTGCTCGGTGGAGACCCGCGGCGGGCGCTGGACTGCGCGTGCGGCATCGGCACGCAGGCACTCGGCCTGGCCACGCTCGGCCACACCGTGAGCTGCGGGATCTCGCCGAAGAGGCGGGCTTCTCCGAAGCGGTGTGGCGAGAGCCGACGGACACCGGCTTCTTCCAGCCGATCCTCACGGCCAAAACCTGAGCTGGTCCACGCCACACGCGCCCAGCGCCCGCCAAGGCGAGGAGCTCGCACCGTGGGGGGTCCGGGGGGTCGCCCCCCGAAAAACACAGCGGACGAAGTCCCCTTCGTGCAAGGGCGGGGCCCTTGACGAAGGGGACCCCCGCACCCGTCAGAGCCTGCTTATCCTTGCTGCCTTCCGGCCCTGGGGAGGTTCACAGGATGGACGCCGCGGGGGTCCACCGTCAGTGTACTCAAGCCGCGCCGGCACCTGACGTCAGGTCGTAGACCGTCGTGCCGCCCACCGTCTGAGCTGTGAAGTTCTCGGCCACCCACGTCGCGATCTCGCCGGAGCCGCCGCGCTCCATGCCGCCCTCGACGTAGTACGTGATCTGCCCGTCGGCGACGTACTGCTTGAACTCCTCCAGCGTCGGCGCGGGGTCGCCGCCGTTGAACCCGCCGATCGCGATCACCGCGGTGTCCGAGTTCAGCGCCAGCCCGGCCGCGGACTGCGAACCGTTCGTCGCCGCGGACCACTTCGTCGTGGTCTGCTTGAGCAGCGCGATCAGCTCGCTCGACTCCGTGCCGGCCCGGTCGCCGAAGCCGCCCATCGAGTTGCCGGACGGCCCGGACGTCGGGATCGACCCGGTGTGCCCCTGGCTCGCGGTCTCCACGGCGTACGCCCCCGGCCCGAGCAGCCCGGCGCAGACCCCCACCACCGCGAGCACGACACCGGCCCGCCGGAGCCGGTCGAGCCCGAACAGCAGCCCGGCGACCACCAGCGCGGTCAGCACCAGCAGCACCCACCGCAGCCACGGCTGCCAAGACGGCGTCCGGTCGAGCAGGATGAAGTCCCACACCCCGGTCGCCGCGAGCATCAGCGCCAGCACGATCCGCGCGGCGAAGTTGTGCCGCCCCCGCCACAGCTCGACCGCGCCGATGCCGGCCAGCCCGGCGATCCCCGGCGCCAGCGCCACCGTGTAGTACGAGTGGATCGTGCCGCTCATGAAGCTGAACACCAGCGCGGTGACGACCGTCCACCCGCCCCAGAGCAACAGCGCGGCCCGCGTGCGGTCCAGCCGCGGCGCGAACCGGGTGAACCACAGCCCGGCGACCAGCGCGATCAGCGCGGCGGGCAGCAGCCACGAGATCTCCAGCCCGAACGCCGACCCGAACATGCGCAGCAGCCCGGTCTCGCCGCCGAACATGGTGTTGCCGCCCATGCCGCCACCGCCGTTGCCGTCGCCGCCGAAGATCCGGCCCAGCCCGTTGTAGCCGAAGGCCAGCTCCAGCGGCGTGTTGTCGGTGGACCCGCCGATGTAGGGCCGGGACTCGGTGGGCCACAACGCGACCGCCACGATCCACCAGCCCGCCGCGACCACGACCGCGACACCGGCCCCGGCGAGCTGCAGCAGCCGCTTGCCCAGCCCGGCCGGCGCCGCGACCAGGTACACCAGCGCGAACGCGGGCAGCACCAGGAACGCCTGCAGCATCTTGGTGAGGAACCCGAACCCGAGCGCGGCGCCGGCGAGCAGCAGCCAGCCGGTGCTCGCCCGGTCGAGCGCGCGCACCGTGCAGTACGCGCCGGCCACCATCAGCAGCACCAGCAGCGCGTCCGGGTTGTTGAACTTGAACATCAGCGCCGCGACCGGGGTCAGCGCGAGCGCGGAACCGGCGAGCAGCCCGGCCAGCGGCCCCGAGGTGCGCCGCACGGCCGCGTACAGCAGGGCCACCGAAGCCACGCCGCACAGCGCGTTGGGCAGCAGCATGCTGAAGCTGGAGAACCCGAACAGTCGTCCGGACAACGCCATCAGCCACAGCGACGCGGGCGGTTTGTCGACCGTGATCACGTTGCCCGGGTCCAGCGATCCGAAGAACATGGCCTCCCAGTTCTTCGTGCCGGCCTGCACGGCCATCGCGTAGAAGTCGTTGGCGTATCCGGACGCGCTCAGGTTCCACAGGTACAGCCCGGCGGTCGCGACCAGCAGGACGGCGACCGAGGGCCGCACCCACGGGGGCCGGCCGGCTGTCCGCGTACGCGCCGCGGCGGGGACCGGCCCGAGGCGGGCCGGGTCGGAGGAAACAGCCGCAGTCGACATGTCGAGTCGGTTCTCCTATCGGTTCTTTCGGAAGACCCAGTTGCGGAACAGCAGGAACCGCAGGACGGTCGCGGCCAGGTTGGCCAGGACGAGCACCGCCAGCTCGGCGAACCGCCCGGGTTCGCCGCCGGCGTGCAGCAGCGCCAGCGATCCGCTGGTCAGCGCCAGCCCGAGGCCGAACACGATCAGGCCTTCGAACTGGTGCCGCCCGGCGCCCTTCGACCCGCGGACGCCGAAGGTGAACCGCCGGTTGGCCGCGGTGTTGGCGACCGCGGTGACCAGCAGCGCGATCAGGTTCGCCGCCTGCGCGCCGATCCCGGTGCGCAGCAGGACGTAGAGCACCAGGTAGGCCAGCGTGCTGCCGACGCCGATCGCGGCGAACCGGACGAGCTGCCTGGCCAGTTTCGGCGGGACGCCGGGTTCGGTGACGGCGATCGGGTGCCTCCCCAGCTGGGCGCGGATCTGGCTGACGGGCAGGGTGCCGCGCGCGAAGCCGCGGATCATCCGGGCGACGCCCTTGAGGTCCGCGGTGGCGGTGGCGACGATGTCCACCGACGAGTCCGGGTCGTCGACCCAGTCCACCGGCACCTCGTGGATCCGCAGGCCGGAGCGCTGCGCGAGGACGAGCAGCTCGGTGTCGAAGAACCAGCCGGTGTCCTCGACGAGCGGCAGCAGCCGGCGCGCGACGTCGGCGCGGATGGCCTTGAACCCGCACTGCGCGTCGCTGAACCGCGCGGCCAGCGCGCCGCGCAGGATCAGGTTGTAGCAACGCGAGATGAACTCGCGCTTCGGTCCGCGCACGACCCGGGCGCCGCGGGCCAGCCGGGAGCCGATCGCCAGGTCGGAGTGCCCGGAGATCAGTGGCGCGACCAGCGGGAAGAGCGCGGCCAGGTCGGTGGACAGGTCGACGTCCATGTAGGCCAGCACGTGGGCGTCGGAGGCGGACCAGACGGCGTTGAGCGCGCGGCCGCGGCCCTTCTGGTCCAGGTGCCGCACCTCGACCCCGGGCAACTCGGCGGCGAGTGCCCGCGCGATGTCCAGCGTCGAGTCCGTGCTCGCGTTGTCGGCGACGGTGATGCGGAACGGGTAGGGCAGCGCGTCGGACAGGTACGCGTGCAGGCGGCGCACGCAGGGCGCGAGGTCGGTCTCCTCGTTGTACACGGGGACGACGACGTCGAGGACCGGGGACGTGCTCCGTTGCGGTGGGTCGGCCGGCCGAGGTGCGGGAGAGGCGTCGGCGGAGGTCGTCATGACACCGACGGTGACCCGCCGCGTTGTGGCGATCATGTGCCCGAGCTGTGCGCAGCCTGTGAGCGGCTCCCGGCCGCGTTACCTGGGAAAACGCACCGTGAATTCGGTGTGACCCGGCCTGCTTTCGACGCCGGCGCGGCCGCGGTGGGCGGCGACGACGGCGGCCACGATCGCCAGCCCGAGACCGGTGCTGCCGGCCGCGCGGGAGCGGGAGGTGTCGCCGCGGACGAACCGCTCGAACACCGTCGGCAGGACCTCCGGCGCGATGCCCGGCCCGTTGTCGGTCACCCGCAACACCACCTCGGTGTCCGCGGTGGACAGCCGGGTGGTGACCACGGTGCCCGGCGGGGTGTGGGTGCGGGCGTTGTTGAGCAGGTTGAGCACGACCTGGTGCAGCTGGTCGGCGTCACCGACGACGGTGATCGGCTCGGCGGGCACGTCCAGCTGCCACCGGTGGTCCGGCCCGGCGACGGTGGCGTCGGACACCGCGTCGGCCACGATCCGGGAGAAGTCGACCGGCTCGTAGACGCGGTGCCGCCCGGAGTCCAGGCGCGCGAGCAGCAGCAGATCCTCGACCAGGGTGGTCATCCGGGCCGATTCGGACTCGACGCGGCCCAGCGCGAACGCGATGTCCGGCGGCACCGCGTCACCGCTGCGCCGGGCCAGCTCCGCGTAGCCGCGGATGGCCGCCAGCGGCGTGCGCAGCTCGTGGCTGGCGTCGGCGACGAACTGCCGCACCCGGCTCTCGCTGGCCTGCCGCGCGGTCAGTGCGGCCCCGACGTGCCCGAGCATCTGGTTGAACGCGGCCCCGACCTTGCCGACCTCGGTGCGCGTGTCGGTGTCGACCGGTTGAACCCGGATCGACAACGCGACCTCGCCGCGGTCGAGTTGCAGCTGGGACACCTTGGACGCAGTTTCGGCGAGCCGGTCCAGCGGGCGCATGGTGCGACGGATGGTGATCGCGCCGAGCCCGCCCGCGATGAGCAGGCCGCCGAGCGCGACCCCGCCGAAGATGAACCCGAGCCGCCACAGCGTGTCGGTCACCTCGGCCAGCGGGAGGCCGGTGATCAGCAGCGCGCCGTCCTGGGCGCGCACCGACACGACGCGGTAATCGCCGAGGTCACCGAGGTCGACGCTGCGCCGCTTGCCGTCCGCGGGCAGCGCGAGCAGGGTGCGCAGCTGCTCGGCGGGCACCGGATCGCTGGGGAACGGGTTCCCCGAGCCGCCGCCGCGCAGGATCCCGTCCCGGACGGCGCCGTCCGGGAAGACGGCGACGGCCAGCGTGCCGATGCCCTGACCCGGGACCCGCAGCGAGTCCGGCGGCGGCTGGTTCGGCGCGCCGTTCCACGCGCCGGGCGGCGGCTGGCGGGTGCCGCGCTCGCTCGCCGCGACGAGCCGGTCGTCGAGCTGGTGGTAGAGGAAGCTGCGCAGGGCGATCTCGGTGACCAGACCGACGACCAGGCACACGAGCGCGAGCAGCGCGATGACCTGCGCGATCAGCTTGCCGCGCAGGGACGAGGGCAGGAGCCGCCGGGGGCGGGCGTGCTCAGCCTGCCGGCTTGAGGACATACCCCGCGCCGCGCATCGTGTGGATCATCGGCTCCCTGCCGGCGTCGATCTTCTTCCGCAGATAGGAAATGTAGAGCTCGACGATGTTGGCCTGGCCGCCGAAGTCGTAGCTCCACACCCGGTCCAGGATCTGGGCCTTGGACAGCACCCGCTTGGGGTTGCGCATCAGGAAGCGGAGCAGTTCGAACTCGGTGGCGGTCAGCGAAATCGGGTCGCCGCCGCGGAACACCTCGCGGCTGTCCTCGTCCAGGGTCAGGTCGCCGACCGTCAGGGTCGAGCCCTCGCTGGCGGAGACCACCCGCGAGCGGCGCAGCAGCGCACGCAGGCGGAGCACGACCTCTTCCAGGCTGAACGGCTTGGTCACGTAGTCGTCGCCGCCCGCGGTCAGGCCGGCGATGCGGTCCTCCACCGCGTCCCGCGCGGTGAGGAACAGCACCGGCAGGTGCGGTGTCTCGGCGCGCAGCTTGGTCAGCACCTCCAAGCCGCTGAAGTCGGGCAGCATGACGTCGAGCACGACCGCGTCCGGGCGGAAATCGCGGGCCACGCGGACCGCCTCGGTGCCGGTGCCGGCGCTGCGGGTTTCCCAGCCCTCCATGCGCAGGGCCATCGACACCAGCTCGGCCAGGGTCTCCTCGTCGTCGACGACGAGAACCCGCACCGCCGAGCCGTCGGGGTGCTTGAGGTCGGCCTTGCCCGCACCGGCCGTCGCGGCGTTCATGCTGGTCATGGTCTCATCCTGGGCCGCGCCGGTGGGTCCTTCCTGTGACCCGCCTGTGCGTTTCCTGTGAGCGCTCGCCGTGCACAGCGTCCGCCCATGCCCCGCACAGCTCGCACACAGCCGGACTGCCGAACCTGTGGGGTGGCAGGGGTGGCCCCTGCCGCGACCGACAGCGAAAGGGACACGATGAGCACGGAGCCGCCGACCACCGAGGCACCTGCCACCGCGTGGGGAGACCCGCAGCCGCCCGCGCCGAAGTGGTCCGGCAGGAAGACCGCGATCGCCGCGGCCGTGGCGGTCGTCATCGCCGCCGTCGGCGGGGTCGCGATCTACGCGGGGACCTCGTCCGAGGCGAACCAGCGGGGCGGCACGTTCCCGGGCGGCCGTCAGATGGGCGGGACGGCGTCGATCCTGCGGGAGGCGCTGCACGGCGACTTCACGGTGTCCGCCGACGGCGGGTACGCGGTCGAGCGGTTCCAGACCGGCGAGGTGAGCGCGCTGAGCGCCACCTCGATCACGGTGCGGAGCGAGGACGGCTACACCCAGGCCTACGTCATCGACTCGTCGACGGAGAAGGCGGCCAACGTGGCGAGCGGTTCGACGGTGACCGTGCTGGCGAAGGTCTCCGGCGACACCGCCACCGCGACGTCGATCACTGAGGGTTCGGCCCGGCAGCAGGGTGGCTTCCCCGGTGGTCAGGGGCCTGGCGTTCCCGGTGGTCAGGGGCCGGGCGGCGGGCGGCCCTGACCACCGGGCCGTGTGGGGAATAACACACGAGTTTCGATAATCGGCGTCAGCGCAGGTCGAATTGGCCCGCCTTGACCCCTTCCAGGAAGGCCGCCCACTCGCCCGCGTCGAACACGAAGACGGGGCTGCTCGCCAGCTTGGTGTCGCGAACGCCGACCAGCCCCGGCGCGGCCATGTTGACCTCCACGCAGTTGCCGCCGTTGGGCTCGCTGGCGAAGGACTTCTGCCACTTCGACTCGTCGAACAGGTGCACCGCCTCGTGCGGGTCGTAATCCACCGGTCGCGGGTATTCCGGCATCAGTCCCTACCTCCGTGCCTGAGGCCCGATCCCGTCGCGTAGCGAAGCGGGGCGAGCCTGGTCCTTTCGTTGGAACCACGTGGGTCCAGTCGGGTGAGGCGATCGTTGATCACTCGACACTGGGATTATTCCAGGAGTAGGATTATTCCCGTCGGTCGGGTCGATCACACGGCCCGTGTTCCGTCCTTGGGGGAGGTTCGACGGTGCTCGGAGATGTCACGGAACGCCCCGCGGCGGCCTGCCGGAATCCCCGGCCGCGACCGGAAGGGGGACGGCGATGACCGTCCGAATCCTGACCGAGCCGACCAGGCCGCACCGCGCCGAACCGGCGGCCCCCCGCGACCGTCGCAGGTGGACACTGCTGCCACGCTCGTTCCGCCGACACTGGCACGCGTGGCGCCACAGCGCGGAACTGGCACTCCCGCGCCCGCGCAGCTAGCGGCCAGCGGGCGGGCACCACCCCGGCACCGCCGCCCGCGCAACTGATCGACACCAGCCGATCCGCGGCCTGCCGCCCGCCCGACGGGCGGGCACCACCCGCACCGGCGCCCACACAGCCCCGCCGCGGACCTAGTGCCCAGCAACCGCCCCAACGCGGCACGCGCAGCTAACCGCGCGCCGCCGCGATCAGGGCCTTCGGTGCGGGCCTCGACGCGGCCACGGCGAGGAACGCGGGCATCCGCAGCGCCGGCCGCAACCGCCGGAACTCCACACCCGGGATCGGCAGCTGGCTCGCGTGCGGCTCGTAGAACACGGTCCACGCCCCGCGCCCGAAAGCGATCGCCGCGAGCGTGTCCTGCGCGGTGGTGAACTCCGGCCCGAAGACCGGCTCGAACCCCGCCTCGTGGCACGCGCCGACCACCAGGTCGTACAGCCTCGGGTTGCGCGCCCGCCCGGACAGCCGCAGCGGCAAACCGGCCAGCTCGGCCAGAGCGACATCCGCTCCGGCGAACAGCCCCGCCGGCAGCGCGGCCAGCACCTCGTCGGTCCACACCTCGATCATCCGCAGCCCCGGCCAGGTCCACCGGCCCCGCACGATCGCGCCGTCCAGCTCGCCCGACCGGACCCGGCGCAGGCGCTCCTCGGTCGAGGCGTGCACGAGTTCGAGCTGCGACCGCGGAGCCCGCCGCGCGTACTCGGCGAGCAGGCGGTCGAGCCGCTCGCCCAGGCCGTCGCTGGTGCCCAGCCGCAGCGTGGCGTCCCGCTCGGCGCGCACCGACCGCATCGCGTCCAGCGCGCGCTCCTCGGCCGCGACCACTTCGCGAGCGTGCGGCAGGAACCGGTGACCGGCCTCGGTCAGGCGCACCGTCCGGGTGGTGCGGTCGAACAGATCCACGCCCAGCTCACGTTCCAGCCGCCGCACCTGCTGGCTCACCGCGGACTGCACGATGTGCATCCGCTCCGCCGCGCGCCCGAAGTGCAGCTCCTCCGCGACCGCGAGGAAGTACCGCAACTGCCGCAGCTCCATCGGACCCCATTCATCACCAGTCGTGATCAGTGTAGGAGCGATCTGCTCCTTGGTCGGCCCGCCGCCCGGCGATTTGCTGGTGCCATGACCGACCTGTACTACGAAGACGCGGGCACCGGCCCGGCCCTGGTGTTCCTGCACGGCTGGGGCACGAGCGGCCGGGTGTGGCACGCGCAGCTGCCGGAGTTCGTGCGCGACCACCGCGTGCTCACCGTGGACTGGCGGGGCTGCGGCCGGTCGGTGAAACCCGTCCACGGCAACGACACCGCCACCGTGCTCGCCGATCTCCTCGCCCTGTTCGACGAACTCGGCGTCGAGTCACCGACGCTGGTCGGCTCCTCGATCGGGGCGACGTTCGCGCTCGAACTCGCCCTGCGCCACCCCGGCCGGGTCGCCCGGGTGGTGTCGGTCGACGGTCCGCTGCACTGGCCGTCGACCGGGATGCCGATCGACGACCTGCGCCGGGGCCTGCGCGAGGACCGGGCCGGCACGCTCGCCTCCTGGGTGCCCCACTGGTACGCGCCGGGCACCGCGCCCGCGCTGATCGACTGGACCGTGCGCCAGATCCTCGACTCCGGCGTCTACATCGACGACCACTTCGCCGAGGCCGCGGCCTACGACCCGCGTCCGGCGCTGCCTTCGGCACGCGTGCCCGTCGTCTTCCTGCACGGCGAGCGGGACACCGAGATCCCGCTGCCCGTCGCGGAGGAATGCGCCTCGCTCACCCCCGGCTCGAAGGTCGTCGTGATCGCCGGCGCCGGTCACATGCCGCACCAGGAACGTCCCGCCGAGTTCAACGCCGCGCTGCGCGCGGTGCTGTGAAAGGAAGACCCATGCCTCACGTCACCGTCCCGATCACCGGCGGCGAAGCGTCCGTGCACTACGACGTCGCCGGTCACGGCCCAGGAGTGGTGCTGGTGCACGGCACCGGCGCGTCCGGCGAACAGTGGCAGCCGCTGACCGAGCTGCTGCGCGACCGGTTCACCGTGGTGGTGCCGGACTACTCGGGCTCCGGCCGAACCCGGGACCACGGCGGCCCGGTGACCCTCGCCGACCTCGCGGCCGAGGTGACCGCGGCCGCCGGGCACGCCGGACTCGAGAGCTTCCACCTCGTCGGGCACTCGCTGGGCGCCGCCGTCGCCACCCACATCGCCGGCACCCGCCCGGCTCTCGTCCGCTCGCTGGTGCTGCACGCCGGGTGGGCCCACACGGACGCCCGCATGGACGCCGAGTTCCGGTTGTGGCTGCACCTGCTGCGCACCGACCCCGCGCTGTTCGCGCGCTCGATCGCCCTGTCGGCGCTGGGCCCCCGGTTCTGGGCGCAGACCACCGCCGAAGCGAGCGAAGCCCTGGTCACCGGACTGGCCGCCACGCTGGCGCCCGGCACGGACCGGCAGACCGAAGTGGACCGCACGGTCGACCTGCGCCCGCTGCTCGGTCGCGTCACGGCACCGACGCTGGTGCTCGCCAGCGCCCACGACCGCATCATCGCCCCAGCTCAGCAGCGTGCCCTGGTCGCGGGCATCGCGGGCGCCCGCTACGCCGAGGTGGACGCCGGGCACGGCGCGCACGCCGAGAACCCCGGCGAGTTCTTCGGGACGATCACCGCGTTCCTGGACGACCAGCTGAGCGCGGCCGACGCCGCCTGAGACCGGTCAGGGCTTGCGGCCCACCCCGCACCAGCCGATGGATATCGACGGCCTGGCCACGAACTTCTGCGTCACCGGGGACGGCGCTTCGTCCAGCCGCCACTGCGGCAGCCACACCACACCCGGCTCCACCATCTCGAAGTCGCCGAAGAAGGAGGCGATCTCGTCGTACCGGCGGGAGAACGCGGGCGTGCCGGACCTCTCGTACAGCTCGAACGCCGCGCGGATGCTCGCCGCGTAGTCCGCGGGCACGTCGAGGTCGTCGTACGTCGCGTGGGAGATCGCCAGGTACGAGCCGGCCGGCAGCCGCTTGCGGTAGCCGGCCACGATCTCGTCCGCGGGCTCGTCGTTGGGGATGAAGTGCAGCGCCGCGCAGAAGATCAACGCGATCGGCCGCGTCCGGTCGAGCACGCCGGTGCCCAGCGCCGCCCGCCACACCGCGTCTGGGTCCCGCTGGTCCGCGCGCACGATCGCGTGCCGCTCCGGGTCGCCCTCGCGCTCCAGCAGCAACTGCCCGTGGGCGACGGCGACCTGCTCGCGGTCCACGTACACGCACCGGCTGGCCGGGTCGAGCGAGTCGGCGATCCGGTGGACCGTGCCCACGGCGGGCCCGCCGGAGCCGACGTCGAGGAACTGGTCGATCCCGTTGCGCACGCAGAACCGCACGACGCGTTCCAGGAACTCCAGGTTGGCGCGGCCGATCAGGGGCGCTACCGGCACCTCGGCCAGCACACGGTCGCCGAGGGCGCGGTCCATCGCCCAGTTCCCGGTGCCGCCCAGGTAGTAGTCGTACATGCGGACGGCGTTGGGACGGTCCAGGTCCACACCGTCGTGATCCGGTTCGGTCACGCCCAACCCCCGACAAGTTGATCTTGACCGGAGCCTAGGCCCCCATCGCCACCCGGTACTGATCGGCCATGTTCTTCAGGAACTCGCGCGTCTCCTGCCGTTCCAGCGCCGCGCCGCGCAGGCGGTCCCACGCGTCGACGAACAGCTGGAAGTCCTTCTGGTCGTCCAGGTAGATCCCGCCCGCCGAGTGTTCGATGTAGACGAAGTCCCGGGTGCGGTCGGGGAAGCGCATGATCGTGAAGTCGTTGGGCACCGCGGCCAGCCGGGCCCCGAACGGCAGGACGTGGATGTACACGCGCTGCCGCCGGTCCAGCTCCAGCAGGTGCTCGATCTGGTCCAGCATCACCGCGGGCGCCCGGCCGCCGGGCGCGCGGTGCAGCGCGGCCTCGCTGATGATGAACCGGTAGTACGGCGGCTGCGGCTGGTCGAAGACGGCCTTGCGGTCCAGCCGGTTGCGCACCAGCGACGTGACGTCCGTCGCGCCGAACTCGGTGAACTGCTTGAGCATGTAGTGCTCGGACTGCAGCGGGCCGGGGATGCGCTCGCCGTGCCAGGTCATGATCTCCACGGCGGCCGGCTCGAGGTCGGTGAACGTCCGGAACCAGTGCGGCACCACCGACCGGTAGCCCGACCACGCGCCCCGCTGACCCGCCGCCGCGCGTGCCAGGCTCATCAGCGCCTCCGACTCGTCACCGTTGACGCCGAACGCCTCCAGCATGGTGCGCACGTCGCCGAGCTTGACGCCCACCGCGCCGGATTCGATCTTGTTGACCTTGCCCTGGGTGCAGCCGAGGACCTCGGCGACCTGCTGCTGGGTCATCTTCGCGGCCAGCCGCGCGTGCCGGAGCTCATTGCCGAGTTGCTTGCGACGGGAAGTAACGGTGCTCGCCATTGCCTATTTCCGCGCCCTCACCCGCTCCACGGCACCTCGTCCCGCTTCGTCCCTGGTAGTGGAACCCACGACCGTACTCCATGCCGCACCGTGACGCGGCAGTGACCGGATGGAGTTTGGCAGGAAAAGTGATCCAACGCTAGTTACTCACGCGTTCACCTGCGGGAACAGGGCGCCGCGCTAGGGTGCGGTGAGAGCTTCGAGAGGGAAGGCTGCGCATGAGCAAGAAGGCGAGCATCGGCGTCACGGGCCTGGCCGTCATGGGCCGGAACCTGGCGCGCAACCTGGCGCGGCACGGGCACACCGTCGCCCTGCACAACCGCTCGGAACAGCGCACTCGCGACCTGGTGGAGCAGTTCGGCGACGAAGGCGAATTCATCCCCACCTACTCCGCGCAGGAGTTCGTGGACGCGCTCGAGCGGCCGCGCAAGCTGGTGATCATGGTCAAGGCCGGCGCCCCTACGGACGCGGTCATCGAGGAGTTCGCGCCGCTGCTCGAAGAGGGCGACGTGATCGTGGACGCGGGCAACGCGCACTTCGCCGACACCCGGCGCCGCGAGGCGGCGCTGCGCGAGCGCGGGCTGCACTTCGTCGGCACCGGCGTCTCCGGCGGCGAGGAGGGCGCGCTGCACGGGCCGAGCATCATGCCCGGTGGGTCGAAGGAGTCCTACGAGTCGCTCGGGCCGCTGTTCGAGAGCATCTCGGCCAAGGTCGACGGCGACCCGTGCTGCACCCACATCGGCCCGGACGGCGCCGGGCACTTCGTGAAGATGGTGCACAACGGCATCGAGTACTCCGACATGCAGCTGATCGCGGAGTCGTTCGACCTGCTGCGCGGCGCGCTCGGGTATGAGCCGGCGCAGATCGCGGAGGTGTTCCGCACCTGGAACACCGGGCGGCTCGACTCGTACCTGATCGAGATCACCGCCGAGGTACTGGCGCACACCGACGCCGCGACCGGCAGGCCGTTCGTCGACATCGTCACCGACCAGGCCGAGCAGAAGGGCACCGGCCGCTGGACCGTGCAGATCGGCCTGGACCTCGGCGTGCCGATCAGCGGCATCGCGGAGGCGGTGTTCGCGCGGTCCCTGTCCGGCAGCGCGGACCTGCGCAAGGCCAGCCGCGGCCTGCCCGGCCCGTCGCGCGCCCCGCTGACCGGTGCGGCGGCGGAGACCTTCGCCGACGACGTCGAGCGCGCGCTGTACGCGTCGAAGATCGTCGCCTACGCGCAGGGCTTCAACCAGATCCAGGCCGGTGGCGCGGAGTACGGCTGGGACATCGACCTCGGCGCGCTGGCGGCGATCTGGCGCGGCGGCTGCATCATCCGGGCGAAGTTCCTGGACGACATCCGGGCCGCCTACGCCGCCGAGCCGGGCCTGCCGACGCTGCTCACCGCGGGCGACTTCCGCAAGGCCGTGGAGGACGCGCAGGACGCGTGGCGCTCGGTGATCTCCACCGCGGTGCGGCTGGGCATCCCGACGCCGGGCTTCTCAACCGCGCTGGCCTACTACGACGGCCTGCGCGCCGAGCGGCTCCCGGCCGCCCTGGTGCAGGGGCAGCGCGACTTCTTCGGCGCGCACACCTACCGCCGGGTCGACCGGGAGGGCTCGTTCCACACCCGCTGGGCCGAGAACGGCCGCCCCGAGGTCGAGTCATAGCCGGACGCGTGACGGGCGCCCGCGCGGCGCCCGTCACGCGTCCGGGAACATGCCCCGCAGCATCTCGCGGATCTGCCCCTCGACGGCGTCCTTCGTGATGCCGAGTTCGGTGAGCACGTCGTAGGCCGGCCCCTCGGCCAGGTCGAGCAGGGCGAGCAGGATGTGCTCGGTGCCGACGTAGTTGTGCCCCAGCCGCAACGCCTCCCGCACGGTCAGCTGGATGATCTTGCGGGCGGCGCCGCTGAACGGGATGTGCGCGGGCAGTTCGTCGTCCACCGGCGGCGGGAGGGTCGCGGTGACCCGGTCGCCCACCGTTTCCGGTGTCACGCCGAGGTTTTCCACCGCCTTCGCCGCCAGGCCGTCCCGCTCGCCGATCACGCCGATCAGGATGTGGCCGGTGTCGATCTGCTCGTTGCCCGCGCCCCGCGCCACCTTCTCGGCGTTGACGATCGCGCGGCGCGCGCGTTCGGTGAACCGGCTGAAGGCCTCCATGCCGGCGCCCGGGGATTCCTTGGGGACGAACCGTTTCTGCGCCGCCTGCTTCGAAACGCCCATGCTGGCGCCGATCTCCGTCCACGACGCGCCACTTCGCCGCGCCTGGTCGACGAAGTGGCCGATCAGGTGGTCAGCGACGTCGCCGAGGTGCTCGCCGAGCATGACCGCGTCGGAGAGCTGCTGGAGGGGATCGGAGTCCGGGTGCTGCCGCTTGATGGCCTCGATCAAGTCGTCGAGGCGAACTGAACTGGTCATGCGTCAACTGTAGGTTGACGATGCGGCAGCGTCAACCCTGGGTTGACGATAAGGGCAGCGGGTCCAGCGGCGGGGAATCAGCCGCGATCGCCGCCTGCATGTCACCACTGGGGCTGGGCAGCGACGTGGCGATCTCGGTGCGCGGCCCGGTTCACGACACCGGGATCGTCGCACTGAAGGCCACCCGCGGCCGGATCCCGATCACCGGGCACTGGCCCGACGCGCCCGGCCGCCGCTGGCACGTCGGGCCGATGGCGCGCAGCGTGCGCGACATCGCCGCCGCGTTGTGGATCCTCGCCGGGCCGGACGGCGTGGACGGCCATGTCCAGTACAGCCCGTCGCAGAACGACCCGCCGGAGCCGAGCGGGATCCGCGTGAGCTGGGCGAGCGAGCCCGCGTTCGGCCCGGTGGACGCCGAGGTGACCGCGACGGTCCGTCGGGGTCCAACTCGAAGCCGTCAGCCCCGTGCGCCTCCGCGGCCCCGCGCTTCAGGCGAACGGCAGCCCCACGTAGTTCTCCGCGATGCTCGTCGCCGCGGCGCGGGACGTCGCCGTGTACCGCAGCTGCGACAGCTGCAGCCGCCGGGTGAAGTCGTCCGCCGCGGGGTCCACGTGCAGCATCGAGGTCATGTACCAGGAGAAGTGCTCGGCCCGCCACACGCGCCGCAGACAGGTGTCCGAATAGGACTCCGCCAGCTCGCTTCGCTTGTGCTGCAACAACTCCACCAGGGCGCGGGACAGCACGCGGACGTCCGCGACCGCCAGGTTCATGCCCTTGGCACCGGTCGGCGGGACGATGTGCGCGGCGTCGCCGGCGAGGAACAGGCGGCCGTACTGCATGGGTTCGGTCACGAAGCTGCGCATCGGCGTGATGCCCTTGTCCAGGATCGGCCCCTCGCGCAGCACGAAATCGTGC
The DNA here is from genome assembly GCF_014653945.1 of Amycolatopsis deserti. Lineage (GTDB taxonomy): Bacteria > Actinomycetota > Actinomycetes > Mycobacteriales > Pseudonocardiaceae > Amycolatopsis_E > Amycolatopsis_E deserti. The sequence continues at coordinate 604,229 of NZ_BNAU01000004.1, forward strand.
GCGTTCGTGGTGAGCCGGACGTCCAGTTCGGACCAGATGCGGTCGTCGGACCAGTTCTCGATCTTCTCGTCGCTGGGCACCTGGAGGTAGAGCCGCGTGATCTCCGGCGAGCGCATGCTGTGCAGGGCGAACCCGCGCTCGTGGTGGGTGTAGATCAGCTCCTCGTGCGAGGGCGGGGTCTGCGCCAGCACACCGAGCCACGCGAACGGGTACTCGCGGTCGAAGGTTTTGATCCGGTCCGCGGGGATCGTCGGGCGGCTGACGCCGTGGAAGCCGTCGCAGCCCGCGATCACGTCGCACTCCAGGGTGCGCGCCTCCCCGTCGGCGTCGCGGTAGGTGACACGCGGGTTTTCGGTGTCCACGTCGTGCAGTTCGACGTCGGTGACCTCGAAGTGGATCGGGTAGCCCTTGGCCTCGTGCGCGGCGATCAGGTCCTTGACGATCTCCTGCTGCCCGTACACGGTGATCGACTTGCCGGTCAGCTCGGTGAGCGCGATGCGGTGGTCCTGGCCGTCGAACCGCAGCGAGAACCCGTGGTGCGGCAGGCCTTGGGCGTCCAGCCGCGCGCCGACGCCGATCTCCCGCAGCAGCTCGACCGTCGGGTGCTCGCAGACCCCGGCGCGCACCCGCTTCTCCACGTAGGCGCGGCTGCGCGTCTCGAGGACCACGGCGTCGACACCCTCGGCGTGCAGCAGGTACGACAACAGCAGACCTGCCGGCCCGGCGCCGATGATCCCGACCTGTGTGCGCGTCACTGCGACCTCCAACCTTCGCTGTTCCGGCACCCAGGATGCGGTCGGGCCGGGCCCGAGGCCAGCACTGCTTCCATTCAGTGGAAGCTCATCCCCGCTGCCCGGCGAGCCAGTCGTCGAACGTGGTGGGTGCGAGCCGGGCGCCGTCGCCGGGCAGCATCACCTCGCCGGCCATGTCCGGGCCGAACAACCCGGACCAGGTCGGCGCGAACTTCGCCGACCGTCCGCGCGCCTCGTAGGTGCGGCGCGCCATGTCGACCAGGTCCTGCGGCTCCGGGCCGGCGAGGTCGAGGCGGTCGCGCAGCGGTTCCCCGGTGGCGATCTCGGCGAGCACGTCGGCCACGTCGTCCGGCGCGACCGGTTGGACGAGTAACGGCGCGATGGACACGACGCCGTCCTGCTCGCCCCAGCCGGCGACCATCCCGGCGAAGTCGTGGAACTGCGCGGCGCGGACGATCGACCACGGCACCGGCCCGCCGGCGACGAGTCGTTCCTGCTCGCGCTTGCCCGCGTAGTGCGCGTTGCCCTCGACGCGGTCGACGCCGAGGATCGACAGCAGGACGTGGTGCCGCACCCCGGCGCGCTCCTCCGCGGCCAGCAGGTTCCGCGTGGTGCCGCCGAAGTAGGCGACGGTTTCGTCTCTGTCCATCGGCGGGGCGCTCAAGGCGTCGACGACCGCGTCCACCCCGGTCAGCGCCTCCTCCAGGCCCGCGCCGGTGGCGAGGTCCACGCCGAGCGAACGGCTGATCCGCACGACCTCGTGCCCGTCCCGCTCGAGGGCGGCGACGGTGCGTTGCCCGATGTTGCCGGTGGCCCCGAGGACTGCGATGCGCATGTTCTCCTCCTTTTATGGACTTAATAGGTCCATAATATCGCAGATACACTGGTCCGTGTGAAGCTGCCATCGAGCACGGAGTGGGTGCTGCACTGCGCGACGACGCTGGCGCAGCTGGAGCCGGGCGGGACGGCCTCGACGGCGCAGCTCGCGGAGTACTTCGACCTGCCGGCGCCCTACCTCGCGAAGCAGCTGAAGGCGCTGGTCCGGGCCGGGGTGCTGACCGCCACGACGGGCCCCCGCGGCGGCTTCCGGCTGGCCCGGCCCGCGGCGGAGATCACGCTGCTGGAGATCGTCGAGGCGGTCGACGGGGCGTCCGCGCCGTACGAGTGCCGGGAGATCCGGCAGCAGGGCCGGGGCGCCCTACCACCCGAGGAGTGCCGCGAGACGTGCCTGCTGGCGGCGAAGATGGCGAGCGCCCACGAGGCCTGGCGGGAGCGCCTGAGAACCGAGTCCCTGGGCGATGTCCTCGCCGAGCTGCCGGAGTGGGCACCGCAACGGACCCGGCGTCTGCTGAACGAGACCAGCCCCGCGCGCCGATCGAGCTGAGCCCCAACGCAGCCGCGAGGGCAACCCCGGCGCAGCCGGCCCGCGCAGCGCTGGTGCTCGCCGCGGCGAGCGGCCCCGGCCCTCCGACTCAACGCGGCCGCCACAGCGCCCAGCGTGGGCAGCCCGCCAGACGGGCACCGCCGTCACCGGGCACACCCGGCGCCAATCACGCGGCCCGCGAGGCGGGCGCAGCCGGCCACGGCCACCCCGCCAAGCGCCCCCATCTCAACTCGGCTGCCGCAATGCCCGAGGCGCGCCCAGCGTCCGCGAAATCCCCCGCGCCGCGGCTCGCACCGCGGGCACCATCGAGCGCGGGTCCGGCCCCGCGGCCGGGATCACGATCGAAATCGCCGCCACCACCCCATCGTCGGCGCCGTGGACCGGCGCCGCCACCGACAGGGACACCATCTCCACCTGCCGGTCGCTGATCACGTACCCGTCGCGGCGCACGTCGGCCAGCACACGGCGCAGCTCGTCCGCCGAGGTGATCGTCTTCGGCGTGTACCGGCGCAGCGGCGCGGCCAGCACCTGCTCCTGCACCTCGGCCGGCGCGTGCGCCAGCAGCACCAGCCCGACCCCGGTCGCGTGCGCGGCCAGCCGTCCGCCGGGCCGGGACACGATGCTCACCGCGTTCCGCCCGGAGATCCGCTCCACGTACACCACGTCCGGCACGTCCAGCACCGCGAGCTGCACGTTCTCGTGCGTCGCCTCGTACAGGTCCTCCAGGAACGGCATGGCCGCGTCCCGCAGCACCAGCCCGCGCGGCGACAGCGACGCGACCTCCCACAGCCACAACCCGACCCGGTACTGCCCGTCGTCCTGCCGTTCCAGCGCCCCGCGCCGCGCCAGCTCGCCGACGATCCGGTGCGTCGTCGACAGCGGCAGCCCGGTGCGGCGGCTCAGCTCGGACAACGTCATCGCCGGGCGCTCCGGGGTGAACGCGGCCAGCACGTCCAGCACGCGGTCGACGACCGAGGGTGCCTGCGCCGATGTGTGCCGCATCAGCTCAGGCTAACGGCCCCACACCAGCTCGGCGGTCTCGACGATCCGCTCCAGCTTCGCCTTCTGCTCGTCCTGCGTGAGGTCGTTGCCCTCCTCGGTGGAGGAGAACCCGCACTGCCCGGACAGGCACAGCTGGTCGAGATCGACGTACCGCGCCGCCTCGTCGATGCGCCGCCGCAGCGAATCGACCGGCTCCAGCTCCCCGCGCTTGGTCGTGACCAGCCCGAGCACGACGTACTTGCCCTTCGGCACGAACCGCAGCGGCTCGAACCCGCCGGAGCGCTCGTCGTCGAACTCCAGGAAGTAGCCGTCCACCTCCAGCTCGTTGAACAACGCGTCGGCGACGAAGTCGTACCCGCCGGAGGCCACCCACGACGAGCGGAAGTTGCCGCGGCACAGGTGGGTCGTCACGGTCAGCCCCGCGGGGCGGCCGGCCAGCGCGGCGTTCATCGTCTTGATGTTGCGCACGTGCTGCTTGTCCGGGTCGCCGCCCATCTCGGCCACCAGCTGCCGCTGCGCCGGGTCGTTGAGGTAGGCCAGGCTGGTGTCGTCGAGCTGCAGGTAGGTGCAGCCCAGCTCGGCCATCCCGGCGATCTCCTTGGCGTAGGCCGCGGCGAGGTCGCTGTAGAACTCCTCGAGGTCGGGGTAGACCCGCTCGGAGACGGCGCGGCGGCCGCCCCGGTAGTAGATCATGCTGGGCGACGGGATGGTCTGCTTCGGCGTCTGCGACGGGTCCACAATGGACTTCAGGAACGCGAAGTGGTCGCCGAAGATCGTGCCGGACAACCCGACCTTGCCGTCCACCTTCAGGCCGGCCGGGCTGAACTCGATGTCCCCGGCCGCGTTGTGGAACTTGACGTGCAGCTTCTCCTCGCTGCGGGAGATGCCGTCGAGGGAGTAGATGAAGTCCATGTGCCAGGAGGCGCGGCGGAACTCGCCGTCGGTGGCCGAGCGCAGCCCGACCTCGCGCTGCATCGCGACGACGTCGCGGATCGCGCTGTCCTCCACGGCCTTCAGGTCCTCGGCGCTGATGGCGCCCCGCGCGAAGTCCTCGCGGGCCCGGTGCAGTTCGTCGGGCCGCAGCAGGCTGCCCACGTGATCGGCGCGGAACGGCGGTGTCGTGCGCACAGTCATGCCCCGATCTTCGGCCACCGCACCACCGCGCACAACCCGCCTTCCGTCCCGCGGCGACCGCCTCGGCAACCGCGGGACGGAAGGTCTCGCGGATCAGGCCGGCGGGCCGAGCACGACGACCGAGTTGTGGCCGCCCATGCCGAGCGACGACTTGACGGTCAGCCCGTCACCGACCGGCACCCGGCCGGTGAGCAGCTGCGGGTGCCCGGGCGCCACCGCGGGCGGCGCCGGGATGTACCCGCGGTCGTAGCCGAGCGCGGCGACCGACACCTCGACCGCCGAGGCCGCGCCCTGGCAGTGCCCGACCAGCGGCTTGACCGAGTACACCCCGGTCGCGGCCCCGAACTCCTGCTCCAGGATCGTCGCCTCGGCCGTGTCGCACTGCTTGGTCCCCGGCCCGTGCGCGTTGAGGTAGCGCACCGCCGCCGCGGGCACCCCGGCGTTGGCCAGCGCGTCCCGGAAGCAGCCGCGGACCTGCCGCAGGTCCGGGTCGACCGAGGTCACGTGGTACCCGTCGTGCGACATCGCGCCGCCCAGGGCCATCGCGTAGGGACGAGTCGCGTTGCGGGACAGCACGAACGCCACCGCCGCCTCACCCACGAGGAACCCGCGGCTGCCCTCCTGGAAGGGACGGCACGCCTCGAGCGGTTCGGTGTCGGTGACGGCCACGCCGAGCCGCACGAAGTGCCGCACGTTCTCCTGCGTCGCCGACACGTCGGTGGCCACGAACACGACGTCGTCGACGATCCCCGCGTCCAGCCACGCCTTCGCGGTGAGCAGCCCGGCGTTGCCGGAGGCGCACATCGCCGACACGTTCATCGCCGGCCCGTGGAACCCGTACTCCTGCATGAACGTCGACATCGGCGTCGACGGCATCAGGCCCAGGTACTCCCTGGGCCGCACGTCACCTCCGCGATCGAGGTAGAACTCCCGCCAGAGGTCCACCTCGCCGAGCACCACCGCATGCAGCAGCCCGACCCGCTTCCCGGGCTGCCAGCCGCGCTCCCCCGCATCGGCTATCGCTTCCCGGGCCGCGGCCCGCATCGCCCGCGCGAACCGGCTCGGCCCGTCCACCGGGTTGCCGCCGTCGGCCACCTTCGCGACCCAGCCGGGCTCCTCCGGCTGGGCCCCGTAGCCGGCTTCCAGCCCGGCCGCAGGCTTGCCGGAAGTCAGCCCGTCCCACAGGTGTTCCCGGCCCCAGCCGTAGCCGGTGACCGCCCCGATGCCGCAGATTGCCATTTCCCGCGAGTCCATCGCACTCGCCCCTCCTTCGTCATTGCCTCTACGATCCGTCCCGAGGGACGGACTCGTTCCAAGCCAACGTCGGCTGGCCGGAAGGGCATAACCGAGCGAAGTCCGCCACCGGAGATTGGTGCGGACGGACTACGGGAAACCGGCCGAATGGTGTAATCGAACAGCAGAAGATGCTCGGCGGATCGGACGGAAGATGGAGCCAAACGCCAACCACGGGGAAGGCGTCCCTGGCCTGTCCGTCGATCACGAACAGCTGATCGACCTGGCGTTGTCCACCGACCGCGCGGTGATCTGGTCGTTCGCGTTCGAAGGCGACGTCCTGGCCTGGCGCTCCGGTCTGGACCGGCTGCTCGCCCTGCCCGGGGCCCCCGAGGCCGACGTCCGCAAGACGCTGTCCGAGCTGGTCGAGCCGCTGGTCGTGGCCGCGCGCACCGCGCCGGTCTGGCACGACCTGGAGCTGGAGCAGCCCTACCGGACCCCGGCAGGCGACGCGCGCTGGCTCCGCTTCCACGCCCGCACGTTCGAGGGCGGGCTGCTCGGCATCGCCACGGACGTGACCGACCGGCACGAGGACCGCCGCGAGCTGGCCGACCTCGCCGACCGCTACCGGCTGCTGGTCGAGCTGAGCCCGGACGGGATCGTGGTGCACCAGTACGGCGTGCTGACCTACGCCAACCCGGCCGGTCTCGGGTTCGTCGGCGCCAAGTCCGTCTCCGAGGTGCTCGGGCGCCCGATCACCGACTTCGTCGATCCGCCGTCGGTGCCGTCGATGCTGCGCCGGATCGCCGGGCTGAACGAGCCGGGCGCCACGTCCGAGCCGGCGGAGGCGGTGCTGACCAGGCTGGACGGCGGCCAGGTCACCGTCGAGTCGGTGTCGGTGCGCACCACCTGGGAGGGCAAGCCGGCCTTCCAGGTGATCATGCGTGACATCAGCGCGCAGAAGGCCGCCGAGGCCGCGCTGCGCTACCAGGCCGCGCTCGTGCAGCACGTCAGCGACGCGATCATCGCCACGGACGCGCGGGGCCGGGTGACCAGCTGGAATCCGGCCGCCGAGACGATCTACGGCTGGCGCGCCGCGGACGCGCTGGGCCAGGACGTCGGACGGCTGGTCGGGGCGCCGCTCGACCCGGGTGACGTGCTCGCCCACGGCGGCGTCGCGCAGGCCACCCACCGCGCCGCGGACGGGTCGGCGCTCGCGGTGCGGGTGTCGGCGGCCGAAATGGACGACGGCTACGTGCTGGTGTGCGCGGACGAGACCGCCCGCCGCCGCGCGGAACGCCAGTTCAGCACGGTCGTCGCGGCGCTCGACGAGGGTGTGCTGGTGATCGGCCCGAACGGACGGGTCATGTCGGCGAACCCGGCGGCCGAGCTCATCCTCGGCGCCACCGAGGCGGAGCTGATCGGCGCGCCGCCGGACAACTGGCCGCTCTACGACGAGGACGGGCGGCGGCTCGACCCGTCGGAGTACCCGTCGGCGCAGCTGCGCCGGGGCGGTGAGCCGCAGCAGGGCCGGGTGATGCGCGCCAAGCGCGCCGACGGCCGGATCGTGTGGCTGTCGGTGTCGTGCCGGGCGATGAACCCGGAGGACATGCCGTCGTCGGCGTTCGTGCTGTCGTTCACCGACATCACCGAGCGCAAGGCGATCGGCGAGCGGCTCGCGCACGACGCCACCCACGACCCGCTGACCGGCCTGGCCAACCGCACGCTCGTGCTGCAGCGGCTCAACGCGGCCCTGCACGAGGAGGGCTACGGCGCCACCGCGGTGCTGTTCATCGACCTGGACAAGTTCAAGGTCATCAACGACTCGCTGGGCCACACGGTCGGCGACCGGGTGCTGCAGATCGCCGGTGAGCGGCTGCGGCACGCGGTGCGCGCCGGGGACGTGGTGGGCCGCCTCGGCGGTGACGAGTTCGTGGTGATCGCGTTCGGCGTGCACGACGAGTCCGGCGTGCGGGCGCTGACCAACCACATCCGGGACGCGGTGACCACGCCGATCTCGGTCGACGGCCGCCGCCTGCACGTCGACGCGAGCATCGGGATCGTGCTGACCGGCCCCGGCGATCAGCGCGACGCCGACGAGCTGCTGCGCGATGCGGACGTGGCGATGTACCACGCGAAGACGCTCGGCCGCGGCCGCTACGAGTTCTTCGACGTCGAGCTGCGGATGCGGATGCAGCGGCGGCTGCGGCTGGAGCAGGACCTGCGCGACGCCGTCCGGCACGGCCGGCTGTGGGCCGCCTACCAGCCGGTGGTCGACCTGCGCACGGACGAGATGGTCGCGGTCGAGGGCCTGCTGCGCTGGACGCACCCGGTGCACGGGCCGATCTCACCGGCGGAGTTCATCCCGCTGGCCGAGGAGAGCGATCTGATCAACCTGCTCGGCTCGCACATGCTGCGGGAGACCACGCGCGAGGTCGCCGGGCGGCGCGCGGAGGGCGCCCGGGTCGGGCTGAAGATCAACCTGTCCACCCGCCAGCTGGACGACCCGGCGCTGGTCCTGGCCGTCGAGGAGGCGCTGGCGGTGACCGGGCTGCCCGCGGAGGCGCTGTGCCTGGAGATCACCGAGAGCGCGTTGATGCGGGATTCGACGGTCACCAGCAAGACGCTCGCCGCCCTGCGGGACCTCGGCGTGTGCCTGGCGATCGACGACTTCGGCACCGGGTACTCGTCGCTGGCGCAGCTGCAGCGGCTGACGCTGGACACGTTGAAGATCGACCGGTCCTTCATCACCGGGCTGGGCGAGTCCGGCGACGCCGAGGTGATCGTCACCAGCATCATCGCGATGGCCCACGCGGTGCACCTGACCGTCGTCGCCGAGGGCGTGGAGAACGCGAAGCAGCTGGAGATCCTCAAGCGGCTCGGCTGCGACCAGGCGCAGGGCTACTACCTGGGCAGGCCGCTGCCTGCCGCGGAGCTGTGGTCCTGATCCTCGGCCCGGGTGCCGCGGAAGGTGTAGCGGTAGCCGCTCGGTGAGACGCCGAGCGCGGCCTGCAGGTGCTGGCGCAGCGATCCGGCGCTGCCGAACCCGGCGTCCTCGGCGACCCGGTCGATCGGCAGGTCGGTTTCCTCGAGCAGCTGGCGGGCGCGTTCGACGCGCTGCTGGGTGAGCCACTGCCCTGGCGAGAGGCCGACCTCCTCGCGGAAGCGGCGGGTGAAGGTGCGCACGCTCATCGACTCGCGCGCGGCGAGCTGGCGCAGCGTCAGCGGCCGGTGCAGGTTCTCCAGCGCCCACGCCCGGGCCTTGCCGGTCGAGGACACCGTCGGCTGCGGCACCGGCCGGGGGATGTACTGGGCCTGGCCGCCCTCGCGGTGCGGCGCGACAATCGTGCCGCGCGCGACCTCGTTGGCGACCGCGGCGCCGTGGTCGCGGCGGATCATGTGCAGGCACAGGTCGATGCCGGACGCGACACCGGCCGAGGTCAGGATGTTGCCGGATTCGGTGTAGAGGACGTTCGGGTCGACCTGCACGCGCGGGTACAGCGTGCGCAGGTCGTCGGCGGACTGCCAGTGCGTGGTGGCCGGGCGGCCGTCGAGCAGCCCGGCGGCGGCGAGCACGAAGGCGCCGCTGCAGATCGAGGCGATGCGGGTGCCCGGCGCGATGGCGGCGAACGCGTCGGCGAGCGGGCCCTGCAGCGGGCCGCCGGGCTGCGGGCCGTAGTCGTTGTCCGAGGAGGAGACGACGATCGTGTCGGCCTCGGCGAGGGCGTCCAGGCCGTGCTCGACGTTGACCGTGAAGTCGGTGTCGGTGCGCAGCACGCCGGGGTGGAGGGTGCAGGTGCGCACCTCGTACAGCAGCTCGCCGTCGGCCCTGGCCTGCCCGAACAGGCGGTGCACGATCCCCAGCTCGATCGGCAGCAGACCGTCGCGGACCAGCACGGCGACCCGGTGCCGACCGTCGTTCGCGAAAACCGTCATGGCCCGATCCTGACACATGCTGACCATCGGGCCACTCGTCGGCGCGTCCATCCGGGCGGAGCCTGGAGGTCATGAACGTGTTGTGGATCTTCGCTCACCCCGAGGGACGCTCGCTCAACGCCGCCCTGCGCGACGAGGGCCTGAAGGCGCTGGAGGAGTTCGGCCACTCCTACCGCGTGTCGGACCTGTACGCGATGAAGTGGAACCCGGTGGTCGACTACGACGACTTCGCCCACGACCCGCGTGAGCGGATGCTGGTCGCGTCGGCGTCGCACGAGGCGTACGAGTCCGGCCGCCTGCCCGCGGACATCCAGGCCGAGCAGGAGAAGCTCGCCTGGGCGGACGCGATCGTCGTGCAGTTCCCGATGTGGTGGTACGGGTTGCCGGCGATCCTCAAGGGCTGGTTCGACCGGGTCTTCGTGAAGGGCCTCGGCTACGGGATCGCCGCGCCGGACGGCACGGTGCTGCGTTACGGCGACGGCAAGCTCACCGGCAAGCGGGCGATGGTGGTGACGACGATCGGCGCGCGGCCGTCCAGCATCGGGCCGCGCGGTGTCCACGGTGAACTGAACGACCTGCTGTTCCCCGTGCACCACGGCACCTTCTGGTACACCGGCATCGCGCCGCTGCCCCCGTTCGCCGTGCTGGGCGCCGACCGCCTGGACGAGGCCGGGTACGCCGCGGCGGTCGAGGGACTGCGGGACCGGCTCCGCACGCTGGAGACGGCGGAGCCGATCCCGTTCCGCTACCAGAACCGCGGCGAGTACGACGAGAACCTGGTGCTACGCGCCGATCTCGCGCCGGGCCGGTCGGACCTGGCCGTACACCTGCGCGACTGACACCACCATGAGCAGCGCGCTGACCACGACCGGCGACCGGAACCCGAGGCCCGCGTCGAGCGCGAGCCCGCCCAGCGCGGGGCCGAGCGTGTTGCCGACGTTGAACGCGGCCGTGGTGAAGCCGCCGGCCAGCGCGTTGCCCGGGGCCTGGTAGAACACGCGCGCGGTGAGCGCCGGCGCGAGTCCGAAGGCCAGCATCCCTTGCACGAACACGAGAACGAGCGTGACGACCGGGCTGGACGCGCTCAGCGCGATCGCGATCCAGCCGACGGTCAGCGCAGTCGTCCCGGTCAGCAGGACGGTGCGGGGCCGGGCGTCGGCGACGCGCCCGCCGAACACGATCCCGGCGCACGCGCCGACGCCGAACAGCACGAGCGTGGCCGGCACCCACGCCTCGGACAACCCGGCCACCTCGGTGACCAGCGGCGCGAGGTAGGTGAACGTGCAGAACGTCGCGCCTTGGACGAGGGCGTTGGTGGCGTAGGTGAGCAGCAGGCGACGACGCAGGAGCGGCCGGACGGCGGTCGCCTCGGTGTCCGGTTTGGACACCGGGATGGTGCGCACCACGGCGACGGTCGCGGCCACCGCGAGCGCGGCCACGGCCCAGAACGCGGAGCGCCAGCCCCACGCCTGGCCGAGCACCGCGCCGCCGGGAACGCCGGCGACGCAGGCCAGCGTCACCCCGCCCATCACCACGGACATCGCGCGGCCCTTGGCGTCCGACGCGACCAGCGCGACGGCGACCGTGGTGGCCAGCGCCCAGAACCCGGCGTTGGCCAGTGCCGCGAGGATCCGCGTGACGAGCAGGACGGCGTAGCTGTCGGTGAGCGCACCGAGGACGTGCGCGGCGGCGAACACGACGAGGAACGCGGTGACCGCCCGACATTGCGGCCAGCGCCCGGCGAGGATGGCGAGCAGCGGCGCGCCGACGATCATCCCGACCGCGAACGCCGAGGTCAGGTAGCCGGCGTCGGCGATCGAGACGTGCAGATCGGTCGCGATGTCCGGGACCAGGCCGGACAGCATGAATTCCGAGGTGCTCTGGGCGAAGACGGCGAGCCCGAGCAGGTAGACGGCAAAGGGCATGACAAAGCTCCCGAGTCGGAGAAACAGGGGTCAGCGGGTGATCCGCTGGCCTCTGTCCGACTCGGGGCTGTTCACGCTGCGTAGAGTACCGGGCGCCGCCGCGGTGATCGACTCATTTTCCGCCGAACCGGCGCAGGTCTTCGAGTTCCGCGGTGAGATCGGGCAGTTCTTCGAAGGGCTGGACCTCGACGCTGTTCCCGGTGCGGGTCCAGGTGCCCGCGACGCGGCCGTCGACGAGCACCGCCGCCCGGATGATGCCGCCGCCGGGGTGGACGAGCTTGCGGTGTTCGGGGGCGACCGCGTGGTCCCGGGTGCGCCAGCCGAGGAGGTACTCGTCGAAGGCCGGGATCAGGCGGACGGTGGAGCCGGCTTCCTTGATGTCCACTGTGGTCGGTCGCCAGGCGGGTTTGACGCGGCTGACGGGGATTCCGGACCAGGCGGCGAGGTCGGCGGGCTCGGCCGGTTCGTGCGCGGCCCGGTAGCGGGCGACGAGCCGGTCGAGGGCGGTGTCCTCGGGTTCGGTCGGCAGGGGTGCGCCGAGCCAGTCGCCGGCGTGGACGTAGGTGGGCTTGCCCCGGCGTTCCGGTCCGAGCACGACGAGCCCGTGCGCGGCGGCGAGCATCGCCAGGTGGACGGTCGCCTGTCCCTCGGTGCCGGTTCGCTCGCCGAGTTCGGCTTTGGTGAGCGGCCCCTGGCCGTCGAGGGCCTTCGCTGCTTTTGAGCCGTCGGGGTTGCTGACGCCCAGTTCCGCGAGGCGGCGCAGGGAGTTCGCGGGGTTCGGCTTGACCAGCGGGTACAGCCAGGGCAGGTCGTCGCGGGCGATGAGGTGCAGCGTGCCGCGCGGACCCCAGCAGCGGACGATCGACCGGTCGTGGCGGGCGTTGTCCAGTTCGGCGGCGGTCAGGCCGGGGACCCGCGCGCGCAGCGCCAGCGGGAAGGCGGTCGGTTCCTGCGCCTGCACGGCGAGGAGGTGACGTACGGCGTCGACGAGCCCCAGGTTGGCCGGGCGGTCCAGGAGCTGGGCCGCGACCCGGCGGCGCCGTACGTCCATCCCGGCAGGCTACCGGCGTCGTCGTTCGGCGTTGTCGAACTTCCGCACGGCGAACGCGTAGGCCTCGTCGAGGAGTTTCCGGGCTTGCGGCCACGTCTCGTCCGGGTTGATGACGCAGACCCAGTGCTGCCCGCCGTACACGGGGTGCGGGAAGAGGACGTCCAGGGCGGTGACGTCGTAGTCCCCCGGCGGCACGACTTCGGCGAAGCGGTCCCGGGTGAGGCCGATGTTGAGACGGAAGACACCGGGCCGGTCGAGGTTCGAGGTGTTGTCGAACTCGGTGTCCGAGGTGACGATGGTCGCCCACGGCATCTGACGCTGCGGCGGAAGGTCCCCGCGAGGGTCGTAGATGGCGAAGAGGTCCCCGTTCGCCTCGGCGATCCGGGTGCTGTCGAAGGTGGCCAGTTCCTGTCGAATGTGCTCGATATCCACTGCGCCAAGGAAGCACAATACGGACGATCAATGTGCGGTGCAAGTGATGAGGATCACAGAATCAGGCCTCCCTCGTCGCGACTTCCTGACCAAGCCGCGGTAGGCGTACGATGTACCCCTATGGGATAGCTTCCGAGCGCGACGTCCCTGAGTTCCTGGTCACCTACACCCGCGACATGGCCTTGTCGCCGGAGGATCCGGGCGCGATCCTCGACCGGTACTTCGTGCCCGACTTCGTCTACTGCAACGACGGCATCGAGATCGACCGGCAGCGGATGGAGGCGGAGATCCACACGTTCGGCCAACTCGCCGCGGACGGCCGCATCCAGCGGATCGACCAACTCAGCCGCCAGCACCCCTCGGCGCACCCCCACGGACGATGACCGCCCGGGCAGCCTGCGAGCCGGCCGGCAGCCGAGACCTCCAACCGGCCCAAGACGTGAAAAAACCGCCCCGATCTGTATCGGAGCGGTTCATCGACCGGTGGCCAGGGCCGGGGTCGAACCGGCGACCTGGTTGGCAGCGCGGACACATACTCGAACATTCATTCGATTCTGCTGCCGGCGTGGCGGCGCAAGCGGGCTGAGGATGAGGGTGTGGCGGTCCTGAAGCCACCGGTCACGCTCGTGGCACCCGTGCTGGAGTCGCCGCTCCCCGCGCGAGCGCGCCGTCCGGCGGGGCCGGTGGCGTATGAGCCGAAGCTGTACGGCTGGCGCTGCTACACCGTAGAACCAGAGGCCACCGACGCGGACGGGAACCACGACGGTCTCGTCGTCAAGGGAAGCCAGGACACGACGTTCGCCCACTCGCCCTAAGCGGCCTCGAGAACGAAGAACAGGAAGCACAGGAATGCGGCCCCTGCAGGCCGGTGCCCGAGCTTCTCGGGGAACCGCTCCCGAGCGCCTGGCGCGGGGGGCGGTTCGCTGATGACGGAGATGCGGAAGCCAGCCGCTGTGAAGGCATCACTCATCGCATGCAACGGTCGGTGCCAGAAGCTCATCAGTGCACTGTGACCACCGAACGTCCACTCCTCGGACCGCTTGCTGGTCGCGAAGTAGTCACACTCGGGATTGGCCAGTTTCTGCACGAGCGGGTGGTCGACAGCCACAATCAGCCGGCCACCGGGCTCGAGCACGCGCCTCAGTTCGGCCAGCGGCGCCGTCCAGTCCTCCAAGTAGTGCAGCAGCAGGCACGCGACGATGTCGTCGAACGACTTGTCCGGGAACGGCAGCGTGCTGCCCACGTCGGCTAGGTGCAGGTCCGCATCGTCGCCGAGCCGCTTGCGGGCCAACTCGAGCATCTTGGCGCTCGAGTCGACACCGGTCACGATGGCGCCGCGCTCGCGCAGCGCCGCGTGCAGGGCGCCGGCTCCACAGCCGGCGTCAAGGATCCGGCGCCCAGCCACATCACCTGCCAGATCCAGGACAGCGGGCCGGGCGTAGTAGCCGTTGATGAGGTTGGACTCAGTTTCGGCAGCGTACGCCTCGGCGAAGCTGTCGTAGTTGTTCGTTTCGAGCTTGCCGACAGACCCAAAGGAATGATCACTATCAGGAGACATGCGGCTAAGGCTGGCACGGCTGATCGCTTCGAGCACTAGCAGATCCCCAACCAACGCCGCCAAGGGGGCGCCTGTTGAGGTGGACGTGAAATCGAGGGCGGGCCGCCGCACGTTCCCGCTGCCCGACGAGTTGTTCAGCCTGCTGATGCGCCACAAGGAGCGGCAGGAGCGCGAACGCGAGCGCGCCGGCACCGAGTGGCATGAGGGCGACTGGATCTTCACACAGCCGAACGGCAAGCCGCTCGATCCGCGCGCGAACTACGGCGATTGGAAGGTGCTCCTCGCCGAAGCTGGCGTCCGCGAAGCTCGGATCCATGACGCGCGTCACACTGCGGCGACGGTCCTGCTCATCCTCGGCGTGCCCGACGGGACCGTGATGGACCTCATGGGCTGGTCCACGGCGTCCATGAAGGCGCGCTACATGCGAGATCCGGAGAGATGTCGCCGACCAGCTCAACGGCTACTTCTGACAGTCGGCGCCTTGATGCCCCCGTCTGTCGATCAGCACGCCCACTAGCCGGCATGCCGCCGGTAGAAAGTGGTGCTTCACGTGGCATCTAGGTTGCGCTGGACAAACCCGGCGACAGAAGGCTCTCGGATGCCGGACCAGCCGTCGTATTCAAATCCTTCCTTCTGCGCCATACGGTCCAACTCAGCGATGGCGTGCGCGAGCAGCCGGTCATCGCCGTCGAAGAGGACGCGACGTACCTCCGGGTCGTCGACCATCGTGACGAAGGCCGGCGCGCTGCGTTGCGTGTAGTAACGGGCGAAATTGGTGTAGAAGTTCTGACTGTCGGCGCCGCCCCGAGTGCCGATCACAACGAACGCGCCGTACACGTCGAACTGAGCGAGACTGGTCAGGATTGCCGGGTCATCAGCTGCCCGGTCCGGCCGCAACGCCGCTACGCCTCGAACCACGTTGTGCGCACGCGCAAGCAGCCCGGCCCTGTCCTCCGTCTCGAACAAGTAGGCCCGCGAGGCCATAGTCAGCGCGTGCCGCAGCCAGCTGCCGAAGTAGTCGAAGGGCGCACCCTGTGGGCGACGCTCGGCCAACGAGCGCACGACCGCCCAGTCCTTGAGCCGGACAGCCAGTGCACCGAGCGCATAGACGCGGGTGATGACGTCTAGCCACAGGCGAGCCGACTCGGCGCCGCGGGCGTTGCCATGCTCGTCAACGCCCAGTTCATAGATGCGCTGAAGCGCGTCCACTGCCAGCTGCCACCAGGCGTGGCGTTGGTGGTGGATGCTCAGTGCGGCCAGCGCTGCAACCCGATCCAGCAGCTGACCGAGCTCGCCGCGGCTACCGTTGCTGATGAGGGTGGCCGCATCGCGTGTGGTCTGGGTGAGCAGGGTGCGAAGCGAGATGTCGTCGTTGCTGCGCAGGAGCTCGGTTACCAGCTGTTCGAATGAGTCACCGTCGATGCGCCAGGTCATCGCCGCAGCCGGCAGCTCCTGCAGGCCTTGTACGGTCGCTGTGAGCCGGGTCTGTTCGGCGAGTTCGTGGGCGATCTCCCGGCGCCACGCTTCCTTGCGGCGGTCGACGACCTGGTCGAACAGGCGGGTCACGTCGTCGTCCGTCCAACGTTCGCTGCTGGTGCCGTGGCGCACGAAGACATCTCCGACGCGGAAGACGTACTGCTTCTTACCGTTGCTGTCCTCGTACTCCCCGGGAGCACGGAAGGTGCACCAGCCTTGTTCGGCGGGTGGCACGTAGATCAGCACCAGCTGCGTGCCGTCAACCTCGTGGCGAGCGCTGCGCAGGCCGGAAGCGTCTATGTACTTCGCCAGCTTGGGGCGCAGGACCGCCTCGTCAAGATGGCGAGCTAGCTCAGGGGTCAGGTCAGGCACAGGGTTGCCGTGGTCGTCCGGCCGATGAGGATGTAGCCGCCGAGCGGTTCTGCTCGCATCGCAGCGCAGTCCTTGGCCAGCTCGACAACGTCGCGAGCGTGTCCCTTGCCGAGATTGAGCGAGGTCTTGTAGTCCAGCGCGGACTGCTCGTGCTGCTCGGCCAGCAACGCGAGCAGCTTCTCGCGGGTCACGACGGGTTCCACCACGACAGCCATGCCGATCATGGTGCCTGACTTGGCAAGGGCGATAGGCCAGCTCGCGACTCCTACGTCCCGACGGGCCGCGCTGCACGGTGCGCCCGTTGGGACGCTGCGGCCAACGACACCCGATTGAGACCCCAATTGAGCACCTGCGGGCGCCAAACGGCCCCCGTCGTGATCGACGGGGGCCGTTTGTGCTGCTAGAAGCGGTGGCCAGGGCCGGGGTCGAACCGGCGACCTTCCGCTTTTCAGGCGGACGCTCGTACCAACTGAGCTACCTGGCCGGAAACGCCGGCTGAAGCCAGACGCTACTGCGACCCTGACGGGACTCGAACCCGCGACCTTCGCCGTGACAGGGCGACGCGCTAACCAACTGCGCCACAGGGCCATATGCATTTGTCATGCGTACTCCCAACGGGATTCGAACCCGCGTTGCCGCCTTGAAAGGGCGGAGTCCTAGGCCGCTAGACGATGGGAGCCCGGCCGGTTCGGGTGACCGACCGACCGCGCTCTCAGGTCTCCCTGGGAGCGATTACAAGCATAGGGCACCCCGAACCCGCCCTTCCACCGGGTATCCCTTAACGCCCGCAACCGTGCCTGAGCAGGGAAAACACGCGACCGCCTGCCCGACTGGCCCGGTCACTCGTCGCGACCGAGGTCCGCCAGCGAGCGCACCAGCTCGGCGCGCTCCGGCTCGGACAGCACCTCCAGCAGCTCGTCCATCCGCTCATCGGTCAGCGACTCCGCCCGCCGCCACCGCTCCTCCAGATCCGGGCGCCGGCGGGCACGCGCGATCAGCTCGTCGGCCGCCTCCGGGGACCACGCCGTCCGCAGCAGGCGCGCCCGCCCGCCCTCCGGGTCGGCCACCACCGCCTCCGGCACCGTCAGCCCCACCGCCCGCAGCGCCGCGAAGTGCAACCCGCCCCGGTACTCGCGCAGCAGCATCAAGCCGTGGCCGATGCGGGCGACCGGATCGGACGGCCACTCGACCCGCTGCCAGCCCGCGAACAGCGCCAAGCCGCTCGCGTCCGCGGCCTCCACCAACCGGGGCAGCAACGCGGCCAACGGCGACTCCCGCAGGTGCGCCTTCGACCATCGGTACAGCGCCTCCGTGTACGCCGCGACCGCCACCTCCGCGCCCAACCGCTCGGTCGCCGTCGGCAGGACCGCGTCCACCACCCACCGCGGGAAGATCCCGAACAGCTCGGCGACCACCGCCGGCGACGGATCGCCCAGCACCGCGGACCGGCCGCGGAAGTACAACGCCCGCCGCCCCAGCCCGGCCTCGCGCTCCACCTCGGCCAGCTCCGGCGACGTCATGAACGCCCCGCCCCACTTCTGCACCGCGGGGCGGATCTCCTTCGCGATCTCCACTGCCTGCCTCCATTCGTAACGCTGTTATGATACATGCAGCGGGAATCATGACGGCAATTTCACCGACAGCGGAGCAACTAGGTGGAAATTGTTTGCCCCAGACCGGACAGCGCCGGTATCTTTCCGGGTCTGGGGCCGCGCAGGGGTGCGACCAGGGGGTGCACCCCTGCGCGGGAATTCATCGTTGGACCGGATTCACGCCTTCGGAGTCCGGCACCAGTCCGAGCATGTCCAGCAACTGGGCGCAGTCCTGCGCGTCGATCGCGCCGGCGGCCACGGCCAGCCGAGCCCGTCGCACCTGGTCGTCCGACACGCGTGGTGCGTCGGCCTGACCCGAACGCTGCGCTGGGACACCGGCCGGATCGCCGCCTTCGTATCGAAGGAGGAACTGCCGAACTTCCACAGACCCGCTCATAGCTCCTCCCGAAAGGACTGTCGCGCCAACAACTTCGCCGCGAGGCTAGCGAGCGGAACGTCGGCGACGCAGCCCCCCGCAGAGTGAACCTGTGAACACGCAACGTCCCCGTTCCGCGCCGCGGCAGATGAACCGCAGGCGACGGCGCGATGACGGGTTGGGGCAAATTTTCCCGTCCAGCACTCGCGTCATCGGGCCGCGTCATGTAACAATCGACTTGCTGACACACCCCCGGTCAGCGCCTGTGGAGATCCCCTCCGGCCCCCGCGTTCCTCCCCCTGGCGCGGGGGCCCCTCCATTTCCAGGGCCGTTTCCGGCACGCATTTCCGGCCTGCGCGGATGACCTGAAGTCAGCTCCGGATTGCGACATGTGGGCGTACGCGCCACTCGGACGGCGCAGCGGAACCGGAAGAACCCGTGTGTCGTGCACCACAATGAGGGTCGTTCCGAGACCCAACCGTTATCGTGGCCGGGTGCCTCTTCCCTCTCTCGGACGCCGGAACAACACCCGGACCAACCTGAAGCCGGTCAACCCGGGCAAGCACCGGAACTCGCCGGACAAGGAAGCGCAGAGCGCCGTCGAGGACCACGAGCTGACCAGCTACCTGGCCGCACTCGCGCCGGAGACCGGCCCGGAAAGCACCGGGACCGGCAAGCGCTTCGGCGAGGCGCAGGTCTACCAGCTGCGCATGAACCTGGTCGCCAGCTCCCAGCTCAAGGACATCGCCGCCGAGCGCGGCACCTCGCCGCAGGCCCTGGCCCGCGAGTGGGTGCTCGAGCGCCTCGCGTGGGAGGCCCAGGCCGCCTCGCAGGAGCGCCGCCAGTTCGCCGACCACACCGGCGTCGCCGACACCGACCAGCACCACTTCGACCAGAACTGGGACCGGCAGCGCGCCGGCCGCGTCTGACGACGGAGAAAAAACCGTCCCCGGCGGAGATCCGCCGGGGACGGGACGATCGTGGACCGGTGAGCGTCAGATGACGCGCACCTTCTGCGCCTGCGGGCCCTTCTGCCCCTGGCCGATCTCGAACTCAACCCGCTGGTTCTCCTCGAGGCTGCGGAACCCGCGACCCTCGATCTCCGAGTAGTGCACGAAGACGTCGCCCTCGCCGTTGTCCTGGGCGATGAAGCCGAAGCCCTTCTCGGCGTTGAACCACTTCACAGTGCCTTGCGCCACCGCTGTTGCTCCTCGTCAATAACCCGGGCCGCCCGGACGGTTCCGACGGATGAGCGACGAGCGCGTGCGGCTCCCGGCTCGCGTCGAAAGTTCCGCGAGTGTGTAGCCACGACCACGCAAAACAACGGCCTGCGGTGCAGCCTACCCGCGATGGGCGCGTTTTCGGACCCCTTTGACCCAGTCGCCGGATCGGCTTATCGCGGTCACCCGATCGCTGTCGGACCCACTCGATAGGCTGATCAACTAGCGGCCGACCGTGGCGTTCCGATACCGGGTTCCCTCGATGGTGACACGAGTCACACTCCTGAGCGTCAACGATCACCTACGGACGCGCGTCTGTCTGGCGACAGGGGAAAAGGGGCATCAGACGTGACAAAACTCCACAAGCGGCGCGGACCGCTGGCGCTGATCGGACTCGGGCTGGCCGCGGTGCTGTCGCTGAGCGCGTGCAGCGGTGACGGCTCGCCGGGCACCACCGGGGGCGGGCAGGCCACGTCCGGCGAGGCGCAGCAGACCTCGGCGGGGCCGGCCAAGCTCGTCGTGCAGCCGGCCGACGGGGCCGAGGACGTCGCGCCCGCGGACGCCGCGCAGGTGACGGTGACGGACGGTGAGCTGCAGTCGGTCACGCTCACCAACCCGGAGGGCAAGCAGGTCGCGGGGCGGCTCGGCGCGGACAAGCGCAGCTGGACGATCACCGAACCGCTCGGCTACGGCAAGAAGTACACGTGGTCGGGCACCGCGCTGGACGCGGACGGCAAGCAGGCCACGATCACCGGCTCGTTCACCACCGTCAGCCCGCGCAAGCAGCTGTCGGGCAG
Organism: Amycolatopsis deserti; assembly: GCF_014653945.1. GTDB lineage: Bacteria > Actinomycetota > Actinomycetes > Mycobacteriales > Pseudonocardiaceae > Amycolatopsis_E > Amycolatopsis_E deserti. Next base: position 624,469 of record NZ_BNAU01000004.1, read on the forward strand.
CCTCAACGTCGGCGACAACCAGGTCTACGGCATCGCGATGCCGATCGCGCTGACCTTCAGCTCGAAGGTCACCGACAAGGCCGCGGTCGAGCGCGCCCTGACCGTCGAGACCACGCCGAAGACCGAGGGCTCGTGGGCCTGGGTGTCCGACACCAGCGTGCACTGGCGGCCGAAGGAGTACTGGCAGCCGAACACGCAGGTCAAGGTGGCCGCGAACCTGTACGGCCTGAAGCTCGGCGACGGCACGTACGGCAAGCAGGACGTCACGGCGTCGTTCTCGATCGGCCGGTCGCAGATCGTCAAGGGCGACACCAGGACCCACCGGATGCAGGTCATCCGCGACGGCGTGCAGATCGCCGACTACCCGGTGAGCTACGGGCTGGACACCGATCCAGGCCGGGTCACGCACAGCGGCGTGCACGTGGTGATGTCCAAGCACGCGACCTACTCGATGAGCAACCCGCGCTACGACTACTACGACGTGAACGTGCCGTGGGCGGTGCGGATCTCCAACAACGGGGAGTTCATCCACGGTCTGGCGTCGTCGATGTGGGCGCAGGGCAAGCAGAACGTCTCGCACGGCTGCCTGAACCTGTCGCCGGCGCGGGCGAAGGAGTACTACGACGGCGCGCTGATCGGCGACCCGGTCGAGATCACCGGCAGCACGCAGACGCTGTCCGCGAAGGACGGCGACTACTCGGACTGGACCTACTCGTGGGCGGACTGGACGAAGCTGTCCGCCCTCGCCGGCTGATCCGGCAAGACGTGAAGGCCACTCCCGGCTCCGGGGGTGGCCTTCACTGTTTCCGGGGTGGCGCGCCGCCCCGGCTAGAGCGCGTGGCCGTCCAGCGCCGGTGGCGGTGCGGGCGCCAGCGGGGCCTCGTCCCGTTCCGGGGCGTCGAGCAGGGGTGGCACCGCGACCATCTGCTGGGTCATGTCGTCCAGCAGCCGCGCCGCTTCACCCACTCCGGGCCGACGTTGCTCGCCCATCCCGCAGCCGCCTCCTCGGGACGATTCCGGTTCTGCCACGGTTCATTCTGCCGTGGCCGAGATCACCCCTCAACGGGGGTCAGTCGGAGAAATACTCACCAACTCCGTGGCGATGAGTAACACGGGGCTCATCCCCCGCACACATCCCAGTAACACGGCGCGGTGAACGACCGCGCCCGACTACTCACGAGGAGGAAGCAATGGTGTTCGCTGCTCTGCTGGTGGAAGCCGGCTTGGCGGTTGCGGTGGCATCGGCTCTGACCACCTACGCACGGCGTCACTTCGCTCCTCGTGCCGAAGCCCCCGCCGAGGTCACCGAGTGAGCGAGGGCCGGGTCCCATCCGGGACCCGGCCCTTTCCGTCCGGTGTGGCGTCAGTTCGTGGCAGCCTTGGCCGCCGGCTGCGCGGTCACACCCTCTTCGTTGATGTGGTCCATCGGCACCCGCGCCGTCTCCGGGATCCGGATGATCGGGAACAGCGCGATCGCCGCGGCGATCATCAGGTAGAACGCCGGCCAGTCCTCGTTGCCGGTGCCGTGGATCAGCGCGGTCACCACGACACCGCAGGTGCCACCGAAGATCGACGTCGAGACGTTGTAGCCGATCGCGAAGGCGCCGTAGCGCACGCGGGTCGGGAACATCGCCGGGAACGTCGACCCGATCACCGCCAGCATCAGCACCAGCAGCAGCGCCACGATGAGGAACCCGAGGAACAGCAGCACCGTGTTGCCGCTCTGCATCAGCTTGATCGACGGGTAACTCAGCACGAGGAAGCCGATCGCCGCGGTCAGCAGCATCGGTTTTCGGCCGATCCGGTCGGAGAGCGCGCCGATCGGCGCGATCAACGCGATCTGGATCAGCTCCACGATGATGATGATCACCGTCGCTGTGTTGTCGCTGATCTTCAACGTGTCCGTGAAGTACGTCGGCATCGTCGTCAGCAACATGTAGTCGGCGATGTTGAGCAGCAGCACGATCCCGATCAGGTTCACGATCATGCGCCAGTTGCGGGACAGGGTCTCCTTCAGCGGTGCCTTCTCCGCCTTCTCGCCCGCGGCCTCCAGGCGCCGGAACTCCGGCGTGTCCTCGAGCTTGTTCCGCAGGTACAGACCGATGAGGCCGAGCGGGAGCGCCACCCAGAACGGGATCCGCCACGCCCAGCTGTCCACCTGGTCCGCGGTGAAGGACAGCGTCACCGCCAGCACGACCAGGTTGCCCAGCACGTAACCGGCCAGCGTGCCCATCTCCAGGAAGCTGCCCCAGAACCCGCGCTTGCGGGTGGGCGCGTACTCGGCGATGAACGTCGCCGCGCCGCCGTACTCACCGCCGGTGGAGAACCCCTGGATCAACCGGAGCAGCAGGACCAGGATCGGCGCGCCGATCCCGATCGCGTACTCGCCCGAGTACGTCGGCAGGCAGCCGACCAGGAACGTGCAGCCGGACATCAGCAGGATCGTGATCGCCAGCACGCGCTGACGCCCGATCTTGTCCCCCAAGGGGCCGAAGAACGCTCCGCCGAACGGCCTAACCACGAACCCGATCGCCACCAGCGCCAGCGATTTCAGAATCGCGTTCCCCTCGCCGGGAAAGAACACGGTGCCGATGCTGGCGGCAATCGCACCCGAGGTGAACACCCCGTAGTCGTACCACTCTGTTGCGTTACCCATGGCCGAGGCGATGACGGCTCGTCTGACCGTCTTCTCGTCGACCTCGGGTGCCTGCGCTGTGTCTGCCATGTTTCGCCCCGACCTCCTCAAACCGTTTCGTTCCAGCGCGGTCAAGGTTGCGACCTTAGTGCCATCAGGTAGTGATTTTCTCTCCTCTCGTGGTTTTTGTCTCTCCGAAGGCGGGGTAGCCGGGCGTTTTCGCGGTAGAACCGGTTACCGTGTCCGGTGTGAGCGACAACCGCCGACCTGCGAATCCGTGGCCTCCGGTCCAGACCGAACAGCCGGAAATCCACCCGAAGGCCCCCGGGCCGGGCACGAAACTCCAGATGCACTACGCGGAGTGCTTCGGGTGCGGTGAGGTCGACAACGGACTGCACATGCGGTCCACGGTCGGTGAGGCCGGCGTCGTGTTCTCGAAGTTCCCGGTGACGCGCGCGCACCAGGGCGCGCCCGGGCTCGCCCACGGCGGGCTGCTGGCGTGCGCGTTCGACGAGGCGCTCGGCTCGACGGTCGGCAACCTGCTGCGCCGGCCCGCGGTGACCGGCAAGCTGGAAACCGACTTCCTGCGCCCGGTTCCGGTCGGCACCACGCTGTTCATCGCCGCCCGCGTGGACGGTGTGGCGGGTCGCAAGATCTACGCCAGCGCGGACGGGCACCTGGACTCGGCGGACGGTCCGGTGGCGGTGCGGGCACGGGGGCTGTTCATCCAGGTCGGACTCGAGCACTTCACCACCCACGGCGACCCCGAGGCGCTGCAGAAGTTCACCCAACAGCCGACCCGCCGCGCGGAGGACTGGGACATCAACCCCTGACGCCGCACGGCGCGGCGTCCCCAGGCGGCGTGTCCGCCCCTCCGGGCGGCGAGTTGGCCGCCACCGCGGGGGGCCCGCCGGCAAGGTGACTTCCGGCGGGACCGCGCGTCGGCCCGCCGGGGGCGTCCGGCGGCGTGCCCCGTCAGGTCGTCGCGCGCGGAGAGCCCCCGCGTCAGGTCAGCGTGCGTGGGCGCACCGAGTTCGCGCGGTCCACCAGCTCGATCCGCTCGCCCGGTGTGTGCGCCAGCCGCGCCAGTGTGCGGTAGCAGCGTTCCAGTCCGAAGCGGATGTCGCGTTCGGACAGTTCGCAGCCCAGTACCTTCGCGGCCGTGCGGTAGCCCGCCGGCGCGCCCTGCACGTAGCTGAACGCCGCCTCCAGCACCTCCGCCGAGATCCGCGTCCGCCGTTCCGCGTCCAGGCGCAGCCGCTCCAGCTTCACGCCCGCGTCGACCAGGTCGGCTTCGCTCACCGAGGTGTTCGGCCCGCTCGCCCGCGTCTTGATCTTGATGGCCGCCACCTGCGCCGCCACGTAGTGCGTCGACGCCGACGGCACCGACTCCAGCACCTCGATCGCGCCCGCCCGCGCGCCCTGCGCCAGGTACACGCGCGCCAGCCCGAATGCCGCGCTCACATAGGACCGGTCGGTGCGCCACACCTGCTCGTACAACCGCGCCGCGGTGAAGTAGTCGCCGATGCCCTCCGCGCTCACCGCGAGCGCGAGCTTCGGCGCGATCTCACCGGGCAGGTCGTCGTACACCGTCTCGAACGCCACGTTCGCCACGCGCGGCCGCCCGCCAGCCAGCTCGATCAGCCCGCGGTGCCAGTCGATCCGCCAGTCGTGCGGGTACCCGGCCCGGATCGCCAGGTACTGCGCCGCCTGCAGCTGGCGGTTCGCCTCGGCCAGCTCGCCCAGTTCGATGCGCGCCCGGACGATCCGCAGCCGCACCTCGATCGAGTCCGGCGGCGCGCCGGCCAGCGCGTCGATCGCCGACCGCGGGTCCACGGCCGTCGTCGTCGCCAGCACACCGGCCGCCGGGTCGTCGGTGTCGACCTGCGGGATCGGCAGACCGGACACCACCTCGACGGCGTCCGGCAGCGGCACCGTCCAGCCGGCCTCGGGCACCACCAGGTCCACCCCGAAGGCGCTGGTCTCCGGACCGAACACAGTGGACACCGCGGGACGCGGTTTCCCGGTGCCCATCGAGATGATCTCGCGCAGCACCCCGGCGAGCTGGTCGGCCATCTCCTCCGCGGAGAGGAACCGGCGGTCCGGATCGGGGTGCGTGGCGCGCTTGAGGAACCGGTAGTACGAGCCGAACAGCTTGAACAGCGGGATCTCGTCCGGTGTGGGAAGCCCGGCCTTGTACTTGGTGGTGTAGCCGTTGAACTCGAAGCTCAGCACGGCCAGCGTGCGGCCCACGGTGTAGAGGTCCGACGCGATCGACGCGCCGTGCGTGGTCAGCTCCGGCGCGCTGTAGCCGGTGGTGAAGAACAGCGGGCTGGTGTAGTCGTCGATCCGCCGCACCGCGCCCATGTCGATCAGCTTGAGCTGCTCGTGGGTCTGGATCACGTTGTCCGGCTTGAGGTCGCAGTACAGCAGCCCCTGGCTGTGCAGGTACCCCAGCGCGGGCAGGATCTCGAGGCCGTAGGCGATGACCTGCGCGATCGGCAGCGGTTCCGGCCGCCCGGCGGCGCGCTGGTGGGCCAGCGCGAGCTGGCGCAGCGACTGGCCGCCGATGTACTCCATCACGATGTAGCCGATGGCGTGCCCGGTGCGCGCGTCCGGGTGCTGCACGAAGTTGTAGATCTTGACGATGTTCGGGTGCTCGACCTCGGCCAGGAACCGGGTCTCGTTCACCGCCGCCGCGACGGCCGTCGGATCGCCGGTGTCGATCAGTCCTTTGAGGACGACCCAGCGGTCGTTGACGTTGCGGTCCTTGGCGAGGTAGATCCAGCCGAGACCGCCGTAGGCGATCGCGCCGAGCACCTCGTACTGCCCGCCGACCAGGTCGCCCGGCTGCAGCGTGGGCAGGAACGAGTAGGCCGTGCCGCACTTCTCGCACACGCCCTCCGGGCCGTCCGAACCGCGGCCGACCTTGGCGGAGCAGTTGCCGCAATACCGCTTCTCCTCCGACACCACCGGGTTCGTCAGGACCGCCGACGCCGGATCGCGGTAGGGCACCGGCGGAACCTCGACCAGGCCCGCACCGAGACGACCGCGCCGCGTCCGCCTCCCGGTCCGCCGCGAGGTGCCCGGGAACGAGCCGGTGCCGCTTCCGGTGCCCGGCCCAGTACCCGGCCCCGTGCCGTGCTGGCTGCCCGGCCCGGTGTGACCGCTGGACCGCTCGGGCAGCACGCTGTCCGTGCCCGGGTCCGGCAACACGCCGGGACCGCTCGGCTCAGGCGGCGGCGCGGGCGGCCGGATCATCTCGGTCATCGGGGCGGGCGAGGCGAGCACGCTGGTGAGCTGCACGTCGTCCGGCTGCACGGGTTCCGCGGGCGGGCGGACCGGCTCGATGATCTGCGTTTCGGCGGCCGAGGGCACCGGTTCGCCGATCGGCGTCGGCCGCGAGCCGCTCAGCTCGTCGACCGGCCTGCTCCAGCCGGTGCCGGGCTCGTCGGCGAGCGAACCGGTGATCGGCCGGTCGTCCGGGCGTGCGTGACGCGGACGACGTTCCTCTTCGGACACTGTGGACACCCCCTCAGCGGTAGGACACGGACGGCGGCGAACCCGGTCCGAGCGCCGGCTCGATCCAGTACCGGTACGTGTTCTGCCAGGCGCTGCCGTTGCGGACGTTCTCCAGCACGGCGTTGACGAACCGGACCATGTCGTCCTGGCCCAGCGGGATGCCGACGCCGTAGTACTCGCGCGTGAACGGCTCGCCGACGACCTCCAGGTTGGGGTCCTGGCGCGCCATGCCGGCGAGGATGACGTTGTCGGTGGAGATCGCGTCGACCTGGCCCTGCTGGATCAGCACCAGGCAGTCCGACCAGTTGTTCACCGACACCGGGATCGGCCGCGACGGCGCGGTGCTGATCGTGGACAGCGAGGTCGAGTTCTTCGCCGCGCACACCCGCTTGCCGCCGAGGTCCTGCAGGCCGCGGATGCCCGAGTTCTTCGCCGCCAGCACCGCCTGCCCGGCCTGGTAATAGGGCGCGGAGAAGGCCACGTCCTTCATCCGCGTGCAGGTGATGCTGTAGGTCCGCACGACGATGTCGACCTGGTGGTCCTTGAGCACGTCCTCCCGCGCCGACGACGGGATGGCCACCCACTGGATGTGGCCCTCCCACCGGCCGAAGATCGACGCGGCGATCTGCTTGACGATCTCGATGTCGAAGCCCTCCAGGTTGCCGCTAGAGGGGTTGAGGAAGCCGAACAGGAAGTTGGTCTGGTCGACGCCGGCGATCAGCCGGCCGCGGTCGCGGATCTTGTCCATGGTCGACCCGGACGGGATCGACCCGTTCGGCGAGAGGCTGCGGGTGTCGCAGTTGTTGTCCGCCCCGCCGCCGCGGCCCGGATCGCCGCCGCCGACCCCGGCCGGCATCGGCGCCTGCACGTCACCCACCGGCGCCGGGTCGGCCGGCGTCCCGGCGCTGCCACAACCGGCGGCCAGCAGTGCGACGGCCGCCACGAGTGCGGCCACCTTCCCCCGAGCCATCAGCGGTACTCCCTCAGCCTGTCCCTGATCCCCATGGTGGCGCCCGCCGCGGCGACCACGGCGAGCACCGCGAAGCCGGGCGCGAGCAGCGTCAGCGCGCGGTCGCCGCCCCGGGTGTCGTCGAGGAACGCCTGCCTGCCGTGCCCGATCGCGGCGACCAGCGCGTCGTCGAGGTTGGCGAAGGTCGTGGCCGCACCGCCCGGCACCGACGAGTCGACCGCGAGCTTCACGGCGTCGGAGTAGGCGCCGTCGACGTCCTTGGCACGGATCTCCTGGTGCGTGTTGAGCCACCGCTCTGCGCTGTCCGCCGCACCCTGCACCTCGCGGGCCATGTCCCCGGTGGCGAACCCGCGCGCCTCGTTCAGCAGGCCGGTCACCTGCGGGGCGAGCGTGTTGAAGTCGCGTTCGTAGGTGCCGCCGTCGCCGCGCGCGACCAGGGTGAGCATCTCGTTCGCGCGGGCCTGCAGCGCCGCGATGCGGGCGCGGACCAGCACGTCGACCTGGTGGCTGCCGTCGGAGTCACCGCTGCTGACCAGCACGCTCTGCACGGTGACCGCCGTCGCGCCCCACAGCAGCGCGAGCACGGTGGCCGCGGTCGCCAGGACCAGCCCGATGTTGAGCACGCGGTTGGTCTTGCGCGTCAGGTAGACCTGGGTCGCGATCAGCGCCGCGAGCAGCGCGATCACCAGGAGCGTGGTGGCCCACGGGAAGCCGCTCGCGTCGTCCTGCTCCTCGGCCAGCCGGTCGGTGTCGATCCGGTACAGGTCCTGCGCGGCGGGCAGGATCGTGGTGCGCATGAGGCTGGAGGCCTCGAGCAGGTAGGACGAGCCGACCGGGAAGCCCTGGCGCTTGTTGGCGCGAGCGGTCTCGACCAGGCCGGTGTAGACCGGCAGCTGACGGGTCAGGATCTCGACCTGCGCGGCGGCCTCCGGCACACCGGCCGAGTCGGACGCGGCCTTCGCCAGCGCGACCCCGGCACGCGCGATCGCGGTGTCGTAGCGCTGGCGCAGGGACGGCGGCTCGACGCCGATCGCGAGGAACGCGCTCGCCGCGGTCGCGTCGGCGTCCGACAGCGACCGGTACACCTCCTGCGAGGCCGCGGCCAGCGGCTCGCGGTGGTCGATGAGGTCGTTGATCGTGTTCTTGCGGTCCTGCAGGGTTATCGTGGCGACCACACCGGTGACCAGCGCCAGCACGACGAGCCCCACCGCGATCACGGTCAGCCGGCCGGGAGTGGTGCGGGCCGAGCGCACAACCCCGCGGACCGCGGCGCCGGGCAGGTCGAACAGGCCGGCCAGGCCACCGCGCGGGGCGTTCGGGGACGCGGCGGGTTCCGGCACTCCACCGCCGGGGCCACCGGGCACGGCAGGCCGCGTCGCGGTAGCAGTCATCGGTTCCACCCCTCGCCCTCGAACCACACGCGCATGAAGGTACCGGACGGCACGATCTTCCGGACCGAGGTCGGCGGGATTGTGAACACTGTTGTCGAAGGGCCGAAAAACGACGGCAGCCCCCGCCTCACGAGGAGACGGGGGCTGCCGTTCGAAGTCGAATCAGAGGACGTTGACGCCGGTGGCCTGCGGACCCTTCTGGCCCTGGCCGATCTCGAACTCAACCCGCTGGTTCTCCTCCAGGGTGCGGAAGCCGCGGCCCTGGATCTCCGAGTAGTGGACGAAGACGTCGCCGCCGCCCTCGTCGGGAGTGATGAAGCCGAACCCCTTCTCGGAGTTGAACCACTTCACGGTGCCCTGAGCCATGCAAAAATCTCCATATACTGCAAACAAACGGCACACCGGTTCGATGCACCGGGTCAATGACGGATCGGTTTGCCTCCCCGAGTGGGGAACCACTACGCCCGCCAAATCTTGCGAGCGTGCCTGAACACGAACACAAAATCTTCGAAGACCTCTACCAGTAGATCACAGATCCGGCGGAAGCGCTAGCTCTTGCGCGGCCGCTGGAACAGCGCGGACAGCCTGGTGTCCGGATCGATCACGTCCGGATCGGTGCGCACGTCGATGACGCTGGGGCGCTGGTGCTGCAGCGCACGCGTGATGGTGGGCTCCAGCTGCTCGGGCGATTCGATCGTGTAACCGGCCGCGCCGAAGGAGCGGGCCCACGCCGCGAAGTCCACCGCCGTGAGTGACACACCGTTCAAGCGACCGTGCTTGGCCGCCTGGTGCATGGCGATGTCGGCGTACAGGCCGTTCTGGAACACCACGACGAGGATCGGCGCGCGGTACCGCACCGCGGTCTCCAGCTCCTGCCCGGTCATCATCGCCGCCGCGTCCGAAATCACCGCCACGACCGTGCGCTTCGGGGCGGCCAGCTTCGCGCCGAGCGCGGCCGGCACGGCGTACCCGCGCACCCCGTCCGGCGGCTCGATCTGGGTGTGCGGCTCGGTGAAGCACCAGTACCGGTGCACGAACCGGGCGGTGGAGTCCGAGTCGGCGGTCACCACGGTGTCCTCGGGCGCGACCTTGCGCAGCACCCGGACCACGTCGGCCGGGTGGACCAGCGGGTGGTCCGGGCTGGTGCGCGGCGGGGTCATGTGCGTGTGGGTGGCCGCGTTGGCCGCCGAGCTGCGCCGCGACCGGGCCACACCGACCGCGACCAGCTGGCGCAGGAAGGGACCGACCTCACAGTCGATCCGGAACGTCAGGCCGCGCCGGTGGGTGGCGGGCAGGCCGGGGCCGATCACCACCAGCGTCTGCGCGGACAGCGGGTACCGGTTGTTCTGCGTGGTCACCTCGTCCAGCCGGGTGCCGATGGCGAGCACCACGTCGGCTCGTTCCAGCGCGTCGAGCTGGCCGGGCGGGATGCCGACGCCCAGGTGGCCGGCGTAGCGCGCGTGGTTCTCCGGGAAGCTGTCCTGCCGTCGGAACGCGGTGTAGACGGCCAGGCCGAGCTGTTCGGCGGCGGCGATCAGGTCCTTGCGCGCGGTGCGCCCGATGCCGCCGGCGATCACCACCGGGTAGCGCGAGTCGGCCAGCAGGGCGGCGACCTCGTGCGCGGACCGCAGCACCGCGCCGGTGTCGTCCGGGCGCGGCTCGGGCTCGGGGATGACGCCGTCGAACGGCGCGACCCAGAAGTCGGCCGGGACGGCCAGGATCGCCGGCCCCCGGCGCCCCTCCCGGGCGGCGCGGGCCGCTCGCGCGGCGAGCACCGGCACCTGGGCGGCGGTCTCGGCGCGGCCGGTCCACTTCGCGAACGGGCCGAACAGCTCGAGCGGGTCCAGCTCGGCGATGCCGTCCTGGATGCCGGGGCCGCTCAGCCGGACGCTCGCGCGCTCTTCGACCAGCACGACCATCGGCGAACCGTCCTGGTGGGCCGAGCGGACGGCGATCAGGAAGTCCGCGATGCCCGGGCCGGGGCCGCCGAGCAGCAGCGCCGGGACCTCGCGCAGCTTGCCCTCGGCCTCGGCCATGTACGCCGCGCCCGTGTGCTGGCGCGCTGTGACCAACGCCATCAGCGGTTCGAACCGGAGGGCGTCGAGGAGTTCCAGGAACGAGTTCCCGGCCACGGTGTAGGCACGCCGGACCCCGGCGTCGACCAGCACGCGGACCGTGATCTCGGCGACGGTCCATCCCTCTTGGTACCCGATGGGAAGAGGTTCCCAGCGCGGCGCTACTCCGGTCAAGTGATCTTGAGATTCCCTACGAGTGAACGATCACCCCAGAGTAGAGGCCCTAAGCTGCCGCCCGTGACCTCGTACCCGCATTGGCAGCAGGTTCCCACCCGGTGGAAGGACAACGACGTGTACGGGCACGTCAACAACGTCGTCCACTACGCCCTGATGGACACGGTCATCAACACCTACCTCATCGAGCACGGCGGGCTGGACATCCACGACGGCGGCGTGATCGGGGTGTGCGTGGAGTCGCACTGCAACTACCACGCGTCGGTCGCCTTCCCCGAGGTGCTGTCGATCGGACTGCGGGTCGCCCACCTCGGGCGCAGCAGTGTGCGGTACGAGATCGGGATCTTCCGGGAGGATCGGGGCGAGCCGGTCGCCGAGGGTCATTTCGTGCACGTGTTCGTGGACCACGAGACACGGCGCCCGGTTCCGGTCGAGGGGAAGCTGCGGGAGTCGCTGGCGGCGCTGGCCTGACACGGGCAGGCGCGCAGGCGGCAGCGGCCCGGCGGCCTGATGCCCAGCGGCCGGTCGGTGGCCCTGGCCAGGATCGTGGTGAATATCCGCTCCGGGTTCCCACGCCAGTTCAACTGGAAGATCACCGATCCCCCTCGGTTCGGTAGCACTGCCCCGCCGTTCATGGTCCTCGCGGGCGGCGCCCCGTCGCACCGCCGAACCGGCGGCGTGGCAAGGGTTTCGGGTTCACCGAGAGTGAGGCCCGTGGGCTTTCCACCACCCGTTCGCCGCGTTCTTGCCGGGCGCGGGCCCCTCTGCACAGGTCATCGCGGTACCGGAAAGGCCGGCCCGATTGGGCCGTCCGGGTGGTCGCGGAACCGGTCGGTGATTTTCCGCTGCGCCCGCTCCTGGCGGCCGGTCGCGCGCGCCACGCGGCTAAGCTGCGGTCGGCAATGCTGTTCGACGGTGGGTGAGGATCGGTGATCACTGGGTTCGGCGTGGCCGTCGCGGCGAGCGCCGCGTTGGTCGCCGTGTGGGCCTTCGTCGCCGCCGCGCGGGGCCGGGAGCCGGGGCGCGCGCTGCTGGTCGCGCTCGGGGTGGTCGAAGTCCTGATCGTCGCGCAGCTGGTCATCGGGATCGTGCTGCTGATCGGCGGTGACCGGCCCGGGAGCATGGTGACCTACCTGGCCTACCTCGTCGGTTCGCTGGTGATCCTGCCGGTCGGGGCGGCGTGGGCGCTGGCCGAGCGGAGCCGGTCGAGCACGGTGATCCTGGGTGTCGCGTGCCTGGCGATCCCGGTGATGGTCGAGCGGATCCACCAGATTTGGAGTGCCGGGCATGGCTGAGCCTTCGGAGCAGAGGACGCGGCGCACGGCCGCGACGGGGCCGGGCCGGATCCTGGTGGCGGTGTACGGGATCTTCGCGCTGGCAGCGACTTCGCGCGCGGCGGTGCAGATCTCGACGAAGTGGCACGAGGCGCCGCTGGCCTACACGCTGTCGGCGGTGGCCGCGGTGATCTACATCGTGGCGACGGTTGCGCTGGCGCGCCGCGGGGAGGTGTCGTTCCGCCTGGCGGTGGCGGCGATCGGGATCGAGCTGCTCGGGGTGCTGGTGGTCGGGACGCTCAGCGTGTTCGACCAGGAGGCCTTCCCGGATGCCACGGTGTGGTCGGGTTACGGCGAGGGTTACCTGTTCATCCCGCTGGTGCTGCCGGTGATCGGGCTGCTCTGGCTGCGGCGGACGGCGCGCCGCTAGATGGCGTCCGGCCCGCGTTCGCCGGTGCGCACGCGCACGACGGTGTCCACGGGGGTCACCCAGACCTTGCCGTCGCCGATCCGCCCGGTGCGGCACGCCTTGACGACCGCCTCGAGCGCCCGTTCCACGAGCTCGTCGTCGAGCAGGACCTCGACGCGGAGCTTCTGCACGAAGTCGACCTGGTACTCGGCGCCGCGGTAGACCTCGCGGTGCCCCTTCTGCCGGCCGTAGCCCTGCACCTCGGTCACGGTCATGCCGAGGACCGCGAGCTGCTCGAGAGCCTGCCGAACGTCATCGAGAACGAACGGCCGCACAACAGCGGTCAGCAGCTTCACCGGTGCACTCCTTCTCCCACGCCCACGCCCCGGCGGCTCGGGTGGACCGCCAGGTCGTAGGCGCTCTCCGCGTGTTCGGCCTCGTCGATGCCGTCCAGTTCGGATTCCCGATCGGCCCGCAGGCCGAGCGCGCGGTGGATGACCCACGCGATGACCAGAGTGACGACGAGCGAGTACCCGAGCGCGGCGAACGTCGCGACCGCCTGCCGCCACAGCTGGTCCAGGCCACCACCGTAGAAGAGGCCGTCGGCGCCCGCGCTGTTCGCCCCCCTGGACGCGAACAGGCCGATGAGCAGCATGCCGGTGAAGCCGCCGATGCCGTGCACGGCGAGCACGTCGAGGGAGTCGTCGAGGCCGAGCTTGTACTTGAGACCGATGGCGAGCGAGCAGACGACACCCGCGACCACACCGATGGCGGCAGCGCCGAGGGGTTCGACGTAGCCGCAGCCGGGGGTGATGCCGACCAGGCCGGCCACCGCGCCGGACGCGGCGCCCAGGGTGGTCGGCTTGCCGTCGCGGATCTGCTCGACGACGAGCCAGCCGACGACGGCGGTCGCGGCCGCGACGGTGGTGTTGACGAAGGAGGTGGCCGCGACGGCGGAGGCGCCGAGAGCCGAGCCGGCGTTGAACCCGAACCAGCCGAACCACAACAGGCCGGCGCCGAACATGACGAAGGGCAGGTTGTGCGGACGGGGCGCCTGCCGGGGCCAGCCGTGCCGCTTGCCGATGACGAGGGCGAGAGCGATCGCGGCAGCGCCGGAGTTTACCTCGACGGCGGTGCCGCCGGCGAAATCGAGGGCGTGCAGCTTGTTGGCGATCCAGCCCCCCGTCGGCGCCTGGAACCCGTCGAAGGCGAACACCCAGTGCGCGAGCGGGATGTAGACGAGCGTCACCCACACGACGACGAACAACAACCACGGCCAGAACCGGGCTCGTTCGGCGACCGCCCCGACCAGCAGGGCGACCGTGATGACGGCGAACATCATCTGGAACACGGCGAACGCGAGGAGGGGTGTCTTGTGGCCCTCCGGCCCGACGGTCGCGTCACCGAGCCCGTGCAACCCGGCGAGGCTGAAGTCGCCGATGAGGCCCCCCGTACTGTTTCCGAACGCCAGCGAGTACCCGAAGAGCAACCAGACGACACCGACGGCCGCGAGGCACACGAAGGTCAGCATCATGACGTTCAGGACGCTCCGCGAGCGCACCATCCCGCCGTAGAACAGGGCCAACCCGGGCGTCATGAGCATGACGAGAGCCGCCGACGCGAGCAACCAGGCCGTGTCCCCGGTGTCGATCACTGCCGCGCCTCCTCGTGTTAACCGGGCATGTCGGCGGCGTAACCTAGTTGCTTCGTGTTACGGGGATGTTGCCGTTCCGGACACGGTGGCCCCGCTCACACGAAGGTGGTCACCCCTGGGCCGAGCCGTCCGCGGTGGTCGCTAAGCTGACCTCACGGGGCGTTAGCTCAATTGGTAGAGCTGCGGACTTTTAATCCGTAGGTTCTGGGTTCGAGCCCCAGGCGCCCCACTATTCCCCCAGGTCAACGGCCTGGG
>NZ_BNAU01000005.1:0-478047 GCF_014653945.1 Amycolatopsis deserti
GAGCCGCGGCGCCCGAGGTGGAGGCGCCATGCGCAGCGGTGCGCAGACGCGAGCCGGCCGTGCACTGCGCCCACGCCTCAGCCCGCCGAGGGCGCAGCAGCCACCCACCCGGCGGCCCACCACGAACGGCCCGCCTAGCCCTCCCCACCCGGCAGGCCGGCCCCGCCAGCGCCACCCCAACGAAACAGCGCGTCCCCATCCCTCATGGGCGCCAGGGGCGTCGGTCCCGTGGTCACTTGCGTTCGAACCGCACCACCTCCCGGTCCGGCCACCATGTCGTCGCCACCAACTTGTCGCCTTCGACGGTCGTCACCACCGCCTGCTGGAGGTCCAGCCGGAACAGGTGGCTGGGCTGCATGTCGCCCTGGATGGCGTCCAGCACGGCCTTGTCGGTGATCTCGATCGCGATCCCCGACAGCTTCGCGTCGCCCTCCGAGGACGGGTGTGCGTGCAGCGCGAAGCGGCCGTCGCGCTGCAGGTCGTGCGCTTTGCGGGCGCCCCACATCGACCCGATGTACAGCTCGGGCTCCCGCAAGTCGACCTCGGTGCCGCTCACCCGGGGCGACCCGTCCCGCCGCAGAGTCGCCAGCACGTGCGTCTCCGCGGCCGTCAACCGCTCACGCACCGCCGTCGCCAGCGCCGGTGCCTGCTCTTCGAATTCCCTCCAGTTGGCCACGTCCGGAGTGTGCCAGGGGGTACCGACAAAAACCGGGCGCGTGCCGGTCACCCGGACGGATAAAGTGCGACCGTGCCCGACGCGATCTTCGCCCACGCCCGTCTCGCCCCGATCTACGACACCTTCGACGGCGAGCGCGACGACCTCGACCTGTACCTGTCGATCGCCGACGAGCTGAAGGCCGAACACGTGCTGGACGTCGGTTGCGGCACGGGCAGCCTGGCCGTCCTGCTCGCCGCGACGGGCCGCACCGTCGTGGGCGTCGACCCGGCGGAGGCGTCGCTGGCGGTCGCCCGCGCCAAGGACCCGGACGGGAAGGTCACGTGGATCCACGGCGACGCCACGGATCTGCCGCCGGCGGGCGCCGATCTCGCTGCCATGACGGGCAATGTCGCGCAGGTGTTCCTCACCGACGACGACTGGAGCCGCACCCTCGCGGGCATCCACGCCGCGCTGCGACCGGGCGGCCACTTCGTGTTCGAGACCCGGCGCCCGGACCGGCGCGCCTGGGAGGACTGGGCCGCGACCAGCGAACCGCTCGTGCTCGACGTGCCGGGCACCGGACCGGTGGAGCGCCGCCTCGAGGTCACCGACATCAGCCTGCCGCTGGTGTCGTTCCGCTTCACGTACCGGTTCCTCAGCGACGGCGAAGTGGTGACCTCCGATTCGACCCTGCGCTTCCGGGAGCGCGAGGAGATCGAGAAAAGCCTTGCCGCACAAGGATTCCGCGTGAGCGATGTGCGCGACGCCCCGGACCGGCCGGGGATGGAGTTCGTGTTCCTGGCCCAGCGCGACTAGCCCGCCACCGCCGCCTTCGACTCATCGTAGGCGCGGCGCGCGGCCATCACGTCCTGCACCCGGCCCTCGACCAGCTCGATCAGCTCCCGCAGCCGGCCCGCGACCTCGGCGCCGAGCGGCGTCAGGCTGTACTCCACGCGCGGTGGGATCGTCGGCTCGGCCTCGCGGTGCACGAAACCGTCGCGCTCCAGCGCCTGCAGCGTCTGGGCCAGCATCTTCTCGCTGACGCCGTCGACCTTGCGGCGCAACGCGTTGAACCGGAACGGCCCCTCGGCGAGCGCGGCCAGCGCGAGCGTGCCCCAGCGTCCCGTCACGTGCTCCAGCACGCCACGTGAGGTGCACGCGCGCGCGAAGACGTCGGCGACCAGCTGGTCGTGCTCGGCGTCGCAACTCATGCCGTCAAGGATACCTGGTCGGACCCACGATGCCCTGTGATGGTACTTACCCTTGGTTGGCACTTACTAGAAGTTAGTACTAACTTCGACAGCGCACGGACTTCCGAGAAGGAGCGAGAACATGACCATCGTCGTCACCGGCGCCACCGGCCAGCTGGGCCGCCACGTCATCGCCGGCCTGCGCGAAACGCTGCCCGCCGAGCAGATCGTCGCCGCGGTGCGCAGCCCGGAGAAGGCCACGGACCTGGGCGTCCAGGTGCGGGAAGCCGACTACGACCGGCCGGAGACGCTGGCGGCGGCGTTCGCGGGCGCGAGCAAGGTGCTGCTGATCTCGGGCAACGAGGTGGGCCGCCGGGTCCCGCAGCACCAGGCGGCGGTGGACGCCGCGACGCAGGCCGGCGTCGCTCACCTGGTCTACACGAGCGCGCCGCACGCGGACGACACGACGCTGGTCCTGGCGCCCGAGCACAAGGCGACCGAGGAGATCATCCGGGCGTCGGGCGTGCCGTTCACGATCCTGCGCAACAACTGGTACACCGAGAACTACGTGCCGAACGCTCAGCAGGCCATCGCGAGCGGGGTCCTGATCGGCAGCGCCGGCTCGGGCCGCGTCGCCAGCGCCACGCGAGCCGACTTCGCCGCGGGCGCCGTCGCGGTCCTCACCGGCGAGGGGCACGAGGGCAAGGTGTACGAGCTGGCCGGCGACGTGGCGTGGACGTTCGACGACCTCGCCGCCGAGATCTCGGCCATCGCCGGCACGGAGATCCGCTACCGCGACCTGACCGCCGACGAGCACCGCGCGGCGCTCGTCGAGGCGGGGCTGCCCGCGGAGACGGCCGGGTTCGTGGTGGCGCTCGACCGGAACATCGCCGAGGGCACGCTCGCGGACGCGACCGGCGAGCTGGCGGCGCTGATCGGCCGCCCGACGACCCCGCTGGGCGAGGGGCTGGCCGCGGCGTTGAAGGAAGCCTGAGGACTGTCCTATTTGGATGGAGTGGGTGGGTGGTCTGAGCGGCAAAAGACGGTGGCTGGCACGCCAGCACCGGCGCAGCGGTGGCGACACGGGCGCGGGCTGGCGAACACGGGCGCGGGGTGACGAACCCGGCGGCCGCGGTGGCAAAGAGCCCGGCCGGTGAGGAACACAGCGGCCGCGCTTACGAACCCGCACGCGGGGTCGCCGACACGGCTAACGGCCGGTGCGAACACACCGGCCGGAGGCGAACTCGGCAGCCGCAGTGGCCGGAAACCCCAACGGGTTGCCGCATGGCAGCCGCCGTGGCGGAATCCCTCAGGGGGCGCCACTCGGCAGCCGCGGTGGTGAACACCCCAGCGGGGTGACGGCCGACACACGCGAAGCCGACACGCGCGAAGCCCACACGCGCGAAACCCCCACACGCGGGGCCCACGCGCGCGAAGGGGCGAAGGCGCCGCGGCGGCGAAAGGCCGGGAGCCCACCGGGCAGCCACCGCGCTGTGCTTGACTTCGCGCATGATCTCGGAGAGCACGTGCCCGGTTCCGGACGGGGAGTTGCACGTCGAGCGGAGTGGGGCCGGCCCGGCGCTGCTCCTGATCCCCGGGGGGACCGGGGCGGCCGCCTCCTACCGGGCCCTCGCGCAGCGGCTCGCGGCCCGGTACACCGTTCTCGCCTACGATCGGCGGGGTCACTTCGGCAGCACGGACTCCTCCGAGGGGCCCCTGACCGTCGCGCGGCAGGCGGACGACGCGCGAGCCGTCATCGAGCACTTCGGCTACGGCAAGGCCCTTGTGTTCGGCAGCAGCGCCGGCGGCCAGATCGGGCTGGAACTGGCCATCCGGCACCCCGACGCCGTCAGCGGGCTGGTCGTCCACGAACCACCCACGGTCGGCCTGCTGCCGGACGCCGACGACTGGATCGCGTTCGCCGAGGAACAGGCGGCGCGCAGCGCGGACGGCGACGTTTTCGGAGCCTTCCAAGAGTTCCTCGCCTCCATCGCGGGCGCCGGACTGCCCCCGCTCAAGACCGTGCGCCTGCCGCACGAACACGAGTGGCGCCTGCTGTTCGACCGCGAACTCGTCGGCATCTACCGCTACGTGCCGGACCTCGACGCGCTGCGCCGCGGCCCGGTGCCCCTCGTGCTGACCGCGGGCGAGGACAGCCGCGGCTACTACCACTACCGCCCGGCCCGCGCGCTCGCCCTCGAACTCGGCCTGCCGTTCGTCGAGCTGCCCGGGGCGCACCTGGCCCCCCAGCGGAACGCGGAAGCGTTCGCCGAGGCCCTGAACACCGTTCTCGCCGACCTGGTCCTCTGACCCGCCACGCCGAAACCTGTCGAGTTCCTGTGAAACGGGTCCGCGGCGCGGAACGCGCGCTATCCTGAGTTCATACGGCCGGTGTCATCCTCCCCAGTTTCACACCGGCCGGAGCTCCGGCGCTTACCTCCCCCTCGGGCGCTGGAGCGAGGCCCCCGGGCCGCGCCATCCTCCCCCAGTTTCGGCGCGGTCCGGGGGTTTTCTCACTTCTGCGAACCGGGCGCGACCACCCGCACGCCGTCCTGCCACACCTCCCGGACCCGCCCGGGCAGCGCGGCCAGGTCGTAGGCGTCGCCGGACACCACCACCAGGTCCGCGCGGAACCCGGGCGCCAGCCGGCCCAGCGAATCGCCGTAGCCGAGCAGCTCCGCCGCCGACGACGTGGCCGCCGCGAGCACCTGACCGGGGCTCATGCCGGCCGCCTGCATCAACGGCAGCTCCTCGAGGTTCGTGCCGTGCGGGCCGACCCCGCTGTCGGTGCCCATCGCGATCTTCACCCCGGCCTCCACCGCGCGGCGCATCGAATCGGCGTGCACCTCGGCGACGTCCTCGGCCTTGCGGACCATCTCGTCGGTCAGCGCGGCACCGGCGCGGGCCGCGCGGATCACCGCGATCGGCGCGATCAGCGTCGGCACCAGCCAGGTGCCGTGCGCGAGCATCAGCTCGATCGCCTCGTCGTCGAGGTAGATGCCGTGCTCGATGGACCGGATCCCGGCCCGCACGGCGTTCTTGATGCCGTCGGTGCCCTGCGCGTGCGCCATCACCGCCTTGCCCTGCATCGCGGCCTCGGCGACCAGCACGTCCAGCTCGGCGGGCGTGAACTGGGTGTGCCGCGGGTCGTCGCCCGGGGACAGCACCCCGCCGGTGGTGCACACCTTGAGCACGTCGGCGCCCGCGCGCAGCAACTCCCGCGCCACCTTGCGCATCTCGTCCGGCCCGTCGACGACCGTGGACGGCCGCCCCGGGTGCGGCAGCGTCAGCGGGACGCAGTGGCCCGAGGGCATCCAGTCGTCGCCGTGCCCGCCGGTCTGGCTGATGATGCCGATCGAGATCTCCAGCCGGGGGCCGCTGATCATCCCGTCCGCCTGTGCCTTCTTGATGCCGAGGTCGGCGCCGCCCGCGTCGCGCACCGTGGTGATGCCCAGTTCGAGCGTGCTGCGCAGGTTCCGCGCCGCCTCGTAGAACTGGTAGGAAAACGGTTTCTGGAACAGCTTGATCAGGCTGATGTCGGACACCGTGACGTGCACGTGGCAGTCGAACAACCCGGGCAGCACCGTGGTGCCGGTGCAGTCGACCACCTCGTCGCCGTCCAGCCCGGTGCCGATCTCGGCGACGCGGCCGTCCTCCACCACGACGTCGGCGTCGAACGGGTCGCTGCCGGTGCCGTCGAAGACCCGGCCGCCGGCGAACAGGATCCGGGTCATGCGCCCACCCCGCTCAACCGCCGCGCGGCCAGCGACGCGAGCAGCGCCGCGCCGTCGGCGACCACGCTGTCGTCGAACGATGCCTCCGGGGAATGGTTGTAGGGCGCGGAGTCGGGCTCGTCGGCGAAGGTCGCCCCGAGGAACACGAACGCGCCCGGGACGCGGTCGAGGACGCGGGAGAAGTCCTCCGATCCGGTGACCGGGTCGGTCGCCACCGAGAACCGCTCCTCGCCGAACACCTCGCGCACGGTCTCGGCGACGAACTCGTGACCGGCCGGATCGTTGACGGTGACCGGGTACTCGGGCGAGTAGGTGACCTCGGCTTCCAGGCCGTGGGCCGCCGCGATGTCCCGGCACAGTGGGACGGCCAGCTCCGCGACCCGCTCCCGCGCCTCCTTCGAGAAGCTGCGGATGGTCGCCTCGAAGCGGGCGTCCGGCGGGATGATGTTGCGCTGGGTGCCCGCGTGGAAGTTGCCGACGGTGACCACGACCGGGTCGAACACGTCGAACCGGCGGGTCACCATGGTCTGCAGCGCAGTGACCATCTCGCACGCGGCCGGCACCGGGTCGAGCGCCGCGTACGGCCGCGACCCGTGCCCGCCCGCGCCGATCACCCGGACGAACAGCCCGTCGGCGGCGGCCATGATCGGGCCGGGCCGGGACACGAACTGCCCGCGCGGGATCATCGCCGACACCACGTGCAGCCCGTAGGCCTCGGCGACCGGGCGGCCGGCGGCCTCCAGCACCCCCTCGGCGATCATGTGCCCGGCGCCGTCGTGGCCCTCCTCGCCGGGCTGGAACATGAACACCACGTCGCCGGCCAGCCGGTCCCGGTGCGCCGACAGCAGCCGCGCGGCGCCGACGAGGCCGGCGGTGTGCAGGTCGTGCCCGCACGCGTGCATCCGGCCCTCGTGCCGCGAACTGAAGGCGGCCCCGGTGTTCTCGGTGACCGGCAGGGCGTCCATGTCGCCGCGCAGCAGCACCACGGGGCCGCCGCCGTCGCCGCCCTGCCCGCGCAGCACGGCGGTGACGGACGACAGCCCGGTGCCGGTGCTGATCTCCAGCGGCAGCCCGTCGAGGGCGGCGAGGACCGTCTCCTGGGTGCGCGGCAGGTCGAGGCCGAGTTCGGGAACCTGGTGGAGCGCGCGCCGGAGTGCCACGAGGTCGTCGGACAGCTCGCGCGCGTCGTGCCTGAGATCCATTCCCCGACTCTAGAGCCGCGCGGCGCCGGACGGGAGGTCACGCGGCGATCGCGGCGACTTCGACGAGCGATTTGCCCGGTTTCGTCCTCCTTCCACTGTGGACACCGGCGCCGGGGTCGTCACCGGACCATGCGGAAGAACGCACGCAGTTCCGCAGCGAACAGGGCGGGCTGCTCCCACGCCGCGAAGTGGCCGCCGCGGTCGGGTTCGTTCCAGTGCCGGATGTCGGTGTAACGGTTGGCCGCCCAGCGGCGGGACGGGCGCGGCATCTCCTTCGGGAACACCGTGCAGCCGGCGGGCACGGTGACCGTGTCGTCGGTCGCCGTGGTGAACCACTCGCCGACCTGCCGGAAGCTCTCCCAGTACAGGCGGGCCGACGAAGCGGCCGTGCGGGTGAGCCAGTACAGGGTGATGTCGTCGAGCATCTCGTCGCGGGTCAGGACCGTCTCGGGGCGTCCGCCGCTGTCGGTCCAGGACGCGAACTTCTCCACGATCCACGCGCACAGGCCGGCCGGTGAGTCGGTCAGCGCGTAGCCGACCGTCTGGGGTCTGGTGGTCATCTGCTCGGAGTAGCCGGACTCGTGCGCGGCCGCGTGGCGCAGGTCCGCCAGCGCCGCCTCCTCGGCCGGGGTGAGGTCGCCGAACGTGGCCGGGTCCGGCGCCGCGATGGGCGGCATCAGGTGGATTCCGGCCAGCTCACCGGTGTCCTGCTGCCCCATGCTGGTGGTGACGCTGGTGCCCCAGTCGCTGCCCTGGGCGCCGTAGCGCTCGTAGCCGAGGCGGGACATCAGCTCGCGCCACGCGGCGGCGATCCGCTGCACGCCCCAGCCCGGTGCGGCCGGGCGGTCGCTGAACCCGTAGCCGGGCAGCGACGGGACCACCACGTGGAAGGCGTCGGCCGGATCCTCCGGTTCGGTGAGCAGCGGGATGGCCTTCTCGAACTCCAGCACCGACCCGGGCCAGCCGTGGGTGAGCACCAGCGGCAACGCGTGCTCGTGCGGTGAGCGGACGTGCAGGAAGTGGATGCCGACGCCGTCGATCTCCGTGCGGTACTGGGGCAGCGCGTTCAGGCGCCGCTCGGTGGCCCGCCAGTCGTACCCGGTGGCCCAGTAGTGGCACAGTTCGCGCAGGTAGGCCAGCGGCACGCCCTGCGACCAGTCGCCGACCGGCTCCTCGTCGGGCCACCTGGTGCGCAGGAGCCGTTCCCGCAGGTCGGTCAGCTCCTCCTCCGGGATGTCGATGCGGAACGGGATCACGTGCCGGTCCTCCTCGGTCGGTGTGGTGCGGCGGCGGCCGCCAGTGCGGACAGGGCTCGCGGGGTGAACGGCTCCCCGGCGATCGCGGTGAGCGCCCCCGCCCACCCGGCGACGAAGTACTCCCAGCCGTCCCGTGTGGACAGTCCGTGGGCCGCCGCTTGGTGCAGGAACGTCAGGTCGCCCCGGTAGTTCAGGTCCCACGCCACCGTGCCGGGGGTCCACGGGGCGTGCCCGGTGAGGGGACTGCCGGGCCGGTCCTTGCCGAGCCCGGTGGCGTTGACCACGAGCGTCGCGCCCGGGACGAGGTGGTCGGCAGGCCCGGACAGGTGCACCAGCTCCGGCCGCGCACCGATCCGCTCGGCGACCCGTCGCAGCGCGTCGAGCGCCGCCGGGTCGATGTCGGCGAACACCAGCCGCTCCGGCGCGTCGGCACGCGGTTCGCCGGTCTCGACGTCCAGGTGCAGTGCCAGCAGCAGGGCGGTCGCGGCGCCGCCCGTGCCGAGGCACACGATCCGGTCACCCGAGGGCGACCCGAGGATCGCGGCCAGTGAGCGGGCGTCGTTGGCGTAGGCGGCCACCCGGGCACCGGTGGCGAGGGTGTTGATTTCGCCCGTCAGATCGACCAGCCGGTCGCGTTCGGACAGTTCGGCGGCGCACGCCCGGTACCACCGCAGCTTGTGCGCGGTTACCACGGCACCGTGGACCAGCGGGTTGCGGCGCATCGCGGCGAGCAGCCGCCGGTAGACCGGTGGCGGCGTGTCCGGCGGCAGGTCGACGCCGCGCAGCACCCACGGCCGGCCGAGCGCGTCGGCCCAGCCGTCGAACACGACGTGCGCCAGCGATCCCGCGGTGCTGATGCCGACGAACAGGACCAGCGGCGGGCCGGTCCAGGTCTCGACGTCCTCGACCGTGATCACGTGGTCCGGCATGGTCCTCCGTTCTCCCCCACGGCCCGCCGCCACGCGGCCACCGTGCCGTCCAGGTCCTGGGCGCGTTCGAACACCGAGGCCCCGAAGAATCCGAAGCCCGCCCCATCCTGTCGGGTTCGCGGGAACCTTGCCGGATCGGTCAGCGGACCACCGTGCGCCAGGAGCGGCACCACGGGAACGGCCGCCGCCACCGCGGTGAGGGTGGCGATGTGCTCCGCGGTGAGCGGACCGGGGCGGGTGATCCCGAGGTGGATCACGACCGCGTCGGCGCCGTGTGCCACCAGATCCGCCGCCTGAGCGGGCGTGCACGCGTACCCCCAGGCCGCCAGCCCGCGTTCGCGCGCCAGCGCCATCAACTCGACCTCCCGCCGGTAGCCCAGCCCCGCCTCCTCCACCGCGACCCGCACCGGTCCGGACAGCAGAGCGGTCGTGGGCGCATTGAGCACGCCGGCCACGCCGTGCCCGGCCAGTTCGTCCAGCACCTGACCGGGTGGGCGCAGGGCGTCGTTCGCGCACACCGTCGCCAGCACGGGCCGTCCCCCAGCCGCGGCGACGACCTCCGGGACGATCCCGAGCGTCAGCTCGTTCGCGTTGGCCCAGGGCAGCAAGCCGGCCACCGAGGGCAGACCGCGGCGGCGCAGCACGCTGGAGTGGTACGCGACGATCACGTCCACCCCCGCCCGGGCGAGCCGCCTCGCGGTGTCCGCGTCCCCCGCGGCCGCGGCGATCAGCGCGTTCACAGCAGGTTCGCGTGCCGCTCGGCCAGCGCCGCGTCCGGAACAGCGTGGGCGTGCTGGAACGCCCCGCACAGGGCGTCGCCGAGCAGGAGGCACGCCTGCTCGAAGAGGGAACCGCCGTGCTGGCGGCTGTCGGCCGGGACGACCACGACGAGGTCGGCCTCCGCGGCGATCGGGGAGTCCGGCGCGGCGGTCAGCACGGCCACCCGGGCTCCGCGGGCACGGGCGACGCCGGCGTTCGCGAGCGGGCCGGCGGTGCGGCCGCTCGCGGACAGGCAGACCAGCAGGTCACCGGCCGCGATCGCGGGCGCGGTGGTCTCACCGGCCACGTGCACCCGCAGCCCGAGGTGCATCCACCGCATCGCCAGGGCTTTCGCCACCAGGCCGGAGCGGCCGCGCGCGTCGAAGAACACCGTCCGTGCCGTGGTGATGGCCGTGCCGAGGGCGGCCGCGGCGGCCGGATCGACGGCGGTCACCGCGTCGTGGACCTCCGCGAGCACCACCCTGGCCCGTGCCAGCACGTCAGACATGCGCGTGGCCTCCGATCCGGGCCCGCGCGGCGACCAGCAGACGGTTCGCCGCCCGATCGTCGTCCCGGCTGGCGAACCTGGCCTGCAGCGCCGCGGTGAGCACGGGCGTGGCGATGCCCTGCCGGACAGCCTCCTCCGCGGTCCAGCGGCCCATACCAGAGTCGGCGACGGCCGAGCCGACACCGGCCAGCGCGGGGTCGGCGGCGAGCGCGTCGACGGTCTGCTCCAGCAGGAACGACCGGGCCGAGCAGCCCGCCTGCCACACCCGCAGCGCGGTGAGCGGGTCGAGCCCGTCGCGCGCGGACAGCAAGGCGAAACCTTCGGCGTAGGCCTGCATCAGCCCGTACTCCACGGCGTTGTGCACCGCCTTGACGAAGTGCCCGGCCCCGGTGGGCCCGACCACGGCGACCGCGTCCGGCGCGGCCAGAGCCCCCAGCACCGGGTGGATGCGCTCGGCGTCCTCCGCCGCGCCCCCGACCGTCAGCCCGTACCCGTGCCGCCAGCCCCACTGGCCCCCGCTCACCCCGACGTCGAGGAACCGGACGCCCGATTCCGCGAGCCGCGCGGCCCGCCCGGCCGCCTCCCGCCAGTCGCTGTTGCCTCCGTCGACCACGAGATCACCGTCGGCGAGGAGCCTGGTGAGCTCGGCGAGGACCCCGCCGGTCGCGGGCGGCGGCACCATCACCCACACCGCGCGGGGCGGCGTGAGAGCGGCGACCAGATCGCCCAGTGAACCGGTGACGCTGGTGCCCTCCGCCCGGGCCCGCTCGGCCGCGGCCGGGGACGAGTCGGCGCCGATCACCTCGTGCCCGGCTTCCGCGAGGCGACGCGCCATCGGGCCGCCCATCCTCCCCAGACCAACCAATCCGAGTTGCATGCCTCGACCTTCCGCCAGTGGTTTGACATCGGTTACCTCGTTGCTGCCAATATGACGGAGTCCCCCTGGCTCGAATAGGACCAATCACGGTCCGATTGGTTGGAATCGTCATGCACATCCAGGACGCGCTCGGCGACTGGTCCGCTCGTCCGGGCCCGCTGTACGCCCGGTTGTCCGCGGCGCTGGCGGCAGCGATCGATCGCGGCGACATCCCGCCCGGCACCGCGCTGCCGCCGGAGCGATCACTGGCCACGCGGCTGGCGATCGGCCGGAGCACGGTCATGCACGCCTACGCCCGCCTCCGCGAAGCCGGGATCCTGGAAACCAGGCAGGGCAGCGGTTCCTGGGTCACCGGCGCGCGCCGGACGGGGAATGCGGAGGCTCCGCGCGAATCGCTGGCCGTCGCGGCGCTGCGGAACCCGGCGGCACTGGTCGACCTCGCCACCGCCGCGTTGCCCGCGCACCGCCGTCTGCGCGAAGCGGTCGCCGAGCTGGGAGTGGCCGACGCCGACACCGCGGCGGCGCTCGACACCCCCGGCTACCACCCCGCCGGGTTGCCCGCGCTGCGTGCCGCGCTGGCCGGGCGGCTGACCGCGCAGGGCTTGCCCACGGACGCCGGCCAGGTGCTCGTCACCACCGGGGACCAGCAGGCGTTGTCGCTGCTGGCCGCGCACGCGCTGCCGGACAGGGAACCGGCCGTGGTGGAGGCGCCGACCAGCCCCGGCATCCTCGACGTGCTGCACGGGCTGTCCGTGCCCGTGCGCGGTGCCCCGCCGGTGACCGACGGCGGCGACGACGTGCCCGCACTCGTCGACCGGATCCGCCCCGGCCTGGTGTACCTCGTGCCGACGCTCGGCCCGCTCGGCCGGATCCTCGGCCCGAGCGACCGGAAGCGGCTGGCCACCGCGCTCGCCGGCCGGGACGCCCTGGTGGTGGACGACGTCAGCCAGGCCGGGCTGGCGTTCGAGCAGGCGCCGCCGCCGCTCGCGGCGTACGCGGACGCGGACAACCTGGTCACCGTCGGCTCGCTCAGCAAGCTCCACTGGGGCGGGCTGCGGCTCGGCTGGATCCGCGGACCGGCGTCGCTCGTGGGCGCGCTCGCCCGGGCCAAGGCGCGCGCCGACCTCGGTACCCCGGTGCTCGACCAGGTGCTCGCCACGCGGCTGCTCGGCGTCGAGGACGAGGTGCGGGCCGAGCGGATCGCCGAACTCCGCGACCGGCTCACGCACGCGACCGAGGCGCTCACCGTGTCGCTGCCGGAGTTCCGGTGGACCCCGCCGGAGGGCGGGCTGAGCCTGTGGCTGGGTCTGCCGTCCGGGACGGCGACCTCGTTCAGCGAGGTGGCCGCCCGGTTCGGGGTGGCGATGGTGCCCGGCGGCGTGCTGTCCTCGCGCGGGCTGACCGACGACCACGTCCGGGTCGTGTACGCGCGGCCGCCGGAGGTGTTCGACGAAGGCGTCCGCCGCTTGGCCGCCGCGTGGGCGCGGTACCGGCACGCCGGTGACGACCAGCCGGTGCTGCTGTGACCACCCTCGGCATCGACCTGGGCGCCACCCACGTCAGAGCCGGGCTGGTCGACCGGGCCGGCCGGCTCAGCGGCGTGACGCGGCAGGTGCTGCCGCCCGGTCCGGCGGCCCGGCTGGACACGGTCCGGGCGGTGCTGGCGGACCACCCCGACGTGGCCGCGGTGGGCGTGGCGGTCGCCGGTACGGTGCGCGACGGGGTGCTGACCTGGTCGGCGAACCTCGGTTTGTCCGATGTGGACTTCGCCGCGGAACTGGGCCGACCGGTCACCGTGATCAACGACGCCCGCGCGGCCGGACTGGCCGAGGCCCGCCTCGGCGCGGGCGCCGGCGCGGCCACGGTCCTGCTGGTGACCGTGGGAACCGGGCTCGGCGGGGCGCTGGTGACCGGCGGACGGCCGCACGAGGGCACCGGGCACGCCGGCGAGGTCGGCCACCTGGTGCTGGACGCCGGTGGGCCGCCGTGCCGGTGCGGCAACCGCGGGTGCTGGGAACAGCTCGCGGGCGGTGTCGCGCTGAACCGGACCGGCGCCGCGCTGGGACCGGCCGGCGACGGAACACCCGGCGCCGCCCGGCTCGCCGCGGCCGCCGCGGCCGGGCAGCCACGGGCCGTGGCCGCGTTGGAGCAGCACGCCCGGCAGTTCGCCCGCGGGCTGGACAGCCTCTGCGCCGTCCTCGCACCGCACACCGTCGTGCTCGGCGGCGGTCTGGTCGCGCGAAGCGGCCCGATCCGGGAGGCCTACCTCGCCGCCGCGCACACCCTGCGCTGGCACACCGGTCCCGTCCTCCCGGCGCGGCTGGGCGACGACGCCGGGGTCCTCGGCGCGGCACTGGCGGCCAATCTCTGCTGATTGGTTCTGGAAAACCCCGCCGCGGCACGGTTTCCTGGGGCCATGCGCGATCGTCCGTGGTGGCAGGACGCCATCGGTTACCAGGTGTACCTACCGTCCTTTCAGGACAGCGACGGGGACGGCTGGGGCGACCTGCCCGGGCTGATCAGCCGGCTGGACCACCTCCGGGACCTCGGCGTCACGTTGCTGTGGATCAGCCCGTTCCACCCTTCACCGATGCGGGATCACGGGTACGACGTCGCCGACTACCGCGCGGTCGATCCGCGCTACGGCACGCTGTCCGATCTGGACAAGCTGCTGTGCGCCGCCCACGAGCGGGGCATCCGGGTGGTCGCCGACCTGGTGGTGAACCACACCAGCAGCGAGCACCCGTGGTTCCGCAGCGCGCGCCGGTCCCGCACCGACCCCCTGCGGGACCGCTACATCTGGCGCGATCCCGCGCCGGACGGTGGCCCGCCGAACAACTGGCTCGCGCACTTCGGCGGTCCCGCCTGGACGTTCGACGAACGCACCGGCCAGTACTACCTCCACCTGTTCACCCCGCACCAGCCGGACCTCAACTGGGACAACCCCGAGGTCGCCGACGAGGTCGACGACATCCTGCGCTTCTGGTTCGACCGCGGCCTCGACGGTTTCCGCATCGACACCGCGCACTACCTCACCAAGCACCCCGGACTCCCCGACAACCCGTGGCTGGCGCCGGAAGACGTGCCGTCGCAGGGCGGGGTGGCGGCCGAATGGCTGCGGCAGGACCACCGGTACGACATCGAGCAACCGTCGGCGATGGACATCCACCGCCGCTGGCGCGCGATCGCCGACTCCTACCACGCGGTGCTGATCGGCGAGGTGTACATCCTCGACCCCGCCCGGCTCGCCACCTACGTGGAGGCGGACGGCCTGCACTCCACGTTCTGGTTCGGCCTGGTCGAGTCCGGGTGGGCGCCCGAGCGGGTGGTCACCGCGTTGCGGGCGGCCGCGGCCGCCTCGCCCACCCTCGCCTGGGTGCAGAGCAGCCACGACCGCAAGCGCGCCGTGACCCGCTACGGCAGCGCCCGGCGCGCCATCGCCGTGGCCACCCTGCTCATGGGGCTGCCAGGCATCCCGTTCCTGTACAACGGCGAGGAACTGGGCCTGCCCGACGGGACCGTCCCACGAGGACGCTCGCAGGACCCGCTCGCCGCGGCCGACGGCGGCAGCCAGTCGCGTGACGGCGCCCGCACCCCGATGCCCTGGGAGCCGGGGCCGGGCCTGGGCTTCACCACCGCATCGGCGGCGTGGCTGCCGTTCGGCGACCGCAGCCCGTCGGACACGGTCGCGGTGCAACGGGAGGACCCGGACTCCCCGCTGTCAATCCACCGCAGGCTCATCGCCGCGCGCGCCCGCACCGCGTCTTGTCGCGCCGCGCCGCTGTGGCTCGACCACACCGGCGACGTGCTCGGCTACCGCACCGGCCCGGTCGTCGTCGCCGCCAACCTCTCCGAGCGGCCGCACCCGTTCGACCCCGGCCCAGGCCGGTGGCGATGCGAGTTCGACACCGACGACCCCGCGGCCGGCCGGGTGCCCGCCGAGCTGGCCCCCGGCCAGGCGGTGATCGTGATCGCCGGGGAGGCGGTCACAGCCAATCGTCCGGACCGGCCCAGCTGAGCACGTCCGCCTTGACCGGCGCCGCGCCGGTGTACTGGCCGCGGTAGAACAGCAGCGGCCGCCCGTTGGACGCCTCCCCCAGCGCCGTCACGCGGCCGACCACGACGAAGTGGTCACCGGCCTCGAACACCGTCTCCACCGCGCAGTCGACCCAGGTCAGCGCGTCCTCCAGCACCGGGCACCCGGACGGCGCCGGCGTCCACTCGACGGCGGCGAACTTGTCCGCGCCCCGCGCGCCGAACACCGCGCTGACCTGGTGCTGCCCCTCGGCCAGCACGTTGACCGCGAACCGGCCGCTGCGCTCGATCGACGGCCACGTGCGCGACTTGCGGGCGGGGCAGAACAGCACCAGCGGCGGGTCCAGCGACAGCGCCGCGAACGACTGGCACGCGAACCCGGCGGGCTCGTCACCGTCCATCGTGGTCACCACGGTGACCCCGGTGGCGAAGTGCCCGAGCACCTGCCGGAACCGCGCCGGTTCGATCGCGGACGAGATCACTTCCGCATCCCCACGCTGAAGTCGTGGCCCCACAGGCTCACCGCGGTGCTCTCCCGCGCGATCCACGACTCGTCGTCGACCTGACGGCCCTCGCAGCCGAACTCGACGTCGAACCCGCCCGGTGTCTTCATGTAGAACGACAGCATCAGGTCGTTGACGTGCCGCCCCAGGGTGGCCGACATCGGCACGTTGCGCCGCTTCGCCCGGTCCAGGCACAGCCCGACGTCGTCGGTGTTCTCCACCTCGACCATCAGGTGCACGATCCCGCTCGGCGTCGGCATCGGCAGGAACGCCAGGCTGTGGTGGCGCGGATTGCAGCCGAAGAACCGCAGCCACGCCGGCGGGCCGTCGGCCGGGCGGCCGACCATCTGCGGCGGCAGCCGCATCGAATCCCGCAGCCGGAACCCGAGCACGTCGCGGTAGAACCGCAGCGCCGCGTCGTCGTCGTGCGTGGACAGCACGACGTGCCCGAGGCCCTGCTCGCCGGTGACGAACCGGTGCCCGTACGGGCTCACCACGCGCCGGTGCTCGAGCGCGACGCCGTGGAACACCTCCAGGGTGTTGCCGGAGGGGTCGTCGAAGCTGATCAGCTCGGTGACGCGCCGCTCGGCCAGCACCTCCGCGCTGCCCTCCTTGTACGGCACACCGTTCGCGTCCAGCCGCGACCGCACCTCGTCCAGCTCGGCGGCGTTGGCGGCCTCCCACCCGGCCACCGCGAGCCGGTCGCTGTCCCCCGGCACGATCACCAGCCGCGCGGGGAAGTCGTCCATCCGCAGGTAGAGCGCGTCCGGATGCGTGCCCTTGCCCTCGACCATGCCGAGGACCTTGAGGCCGTACTCGCGCCAGGCAGCCATGTCGGTCGCCTCGATGCGCAGGTACGCCAGCGAGCGGATGCCCATCTCATTCACCTCGCAGGAAATCCAGGGCCAGGCGGTTGAACTCGTCGAAGCGCTCGACCTGAGCCCAGTGTCCACACCGGCCGAACACGTGCAGCTGCGCGCGCGGGATCGTCTTCAGCGCCACCAGCGCACCGTCGAGCGGGTTGACCCGGTCCTCGCGGCCCCAGATCAGCAGCACGCGTTGCCGCAGCTTGTAGGCCTCCCGCCAGAGCATGCCCTGCTCGTAGTCCGCGCCCGCGAAGGACGCGCCCATCGCGCGCATCGCGGCCAGCGATTCGGGCGTGCTCGCGTTGGCGTAGCGTTCCTCGACCAGCTCGTCGGTGATCAGCGCCGGGTCGAACACCATGAGCCGCAGGAACGCGGCCAGCTTCTCCTTGCTCGGTCCCGGCGGGGCGGCGAACCGGCCGAGCGCCTTGACGCCCTCGGTCGGGTCGGGCGCGAACAGGTTGGTGCTCAGCCCGCCCGGCCCCATCAGCACGAGCCGCCCGGCCCGGTCCGGGTGGTCCAGCGCGAGCCGAACCGCGGTCCCGCCGCCGAGCGAGTTGCCGACCAGGTGTGCGTTGCCGACCCCGAGGGCGTCGAGCAGACCGACCACCGCCCTGGAACTGTGGGTGAAGTACTGCGGGTGCTCGGTCGGTTTGTCCGACCTGCCGAACCCCGGCTGGTCGACCGCCAGGACGCGGAAGGACTTGGCGAACACGTCGATGTTGCGGGAGAAGTTGCTCCACGCCGACGCGCCCGGGCCGCCGCCGTGCAGCATCACCACGGTCTCGGCGTGCTCGATGCCGGCCTCGTGGTAGTGCAGCCGCAAGCCCCCGCCGACCTCGGCGTACTTGCCCTCGGTCATGTCACACCATCGCATTCTCGACCGGGACGCCGAACTCGCCGTTGCCGTACATGATGTAGGCGCGCTCGGGGTCGTTGGCGGCGTGCACGCGGCCGGCGTGCGCGTCGCGCCAGAACCGCTGGATCGGCGTGCCCCGCTTGAGCGCGCGGCCACCGGAGTTCTCGAAGAGCCGGTCCACGGCGGCGATCGCGCGCTCGGTGCCGCGCACCTGGTCGCGCCGCACGCGCAGCCGGGTGGCGAACGGCAGCTTCTCGCCGCGGCAGGCCAGCTGATAGAGCTCGTCGATGTTGCGGGTCAGCTGCAGCCACGCGGCGTCGATCTCGCTGGCCGCCTCGGCGACCCGCACCTTCGCGAACGGGTCCTCTTTGGACTGCTCACCCATGTAGGCGGCGCGGACCCGGTTGCGCTGGTGCTCCACGTGCGCCTCGTACGCACCCTGCGCCATGCCGATGATCGGCGCGGTGATCGTCGACGGGTGCACCGACCCGTACGGCAGCTTGTAGAGCGGCCCGGGGTTGATCTTCTGCCCCGGCGTGCGGCACTTCGACGTGGCCTGGAAGCTCAACGCGCGGTGCGCCGGGATGAACGCGTCCTCGACGATGATGTCGTTGCTGCCGGTGCCGCTCAGGCCGACGGTGTCCCAGACGTCCTCGATCGTGTAATCGCTGATCGGCAGCAGGTAGGTGCAGAAGTCCACCGGCCTGCCCTCGGCGTCGAACGCGGGCGCGCCGAGGAACACCCACGTCGCGTGGTCGCAGCCGGAGGAGAAGCTCCACCGGCCGGTCAGCCGGTACCCGCCGTCGACCACGGTGGCCTTGCCCATCGGCGCGTAGGACGACGAGATGCGCACGTCGACGTCCTCGCCCCACACGTCCTGCTGCGCCTGCGGCTCGAACAGCCCGAGGTGCCACGGGTGCACCCCGAGGATCGAGGCGACCCATCCGGTGGACCCGCACGCGCTCGCCAGCAGCTTCACCGCGGTGTAGAAGGTCACCGGATCGGCCTCGTAGCCGCCGAAGGTCTTGGGCTGCAGCAGTTTGAAGAACCCGGTCTCCTGCAGCGCCTTGATCGACTCGTCCGGAATGCGCCGCGCGTCCTCGGTCTCCTGGGCCCGCTCCCGCAGGACGGGAAGCAGCTCCCGGACCCCGGCCAGCACCCCGCGACCATCCTGATCGGTCATCTGCACGCCCCGTCCGTCATGTACCTGCGTTGTCATCGGAAAGACTAGAACACGTTCTCGTTTTTGTCATCACTGCGCCCGCCGAGCTGCGGAAATTCCGGCCCTTCGCCCGGAAAACACGCAGTCGGCCAGAGACAGACCACTCACGTACGACCTGGAACAGATTCCCACCGCGGACCGGCCGGCCGCGTACAACCCGGCGATGCCCGCGCCGTCGGCGTCCCGCACCTGACCGGTCGACTCGTCGACCACGAGCCCGCCGAGCGTGAGCATCGGGCACGGGAAACCCAGGCTGGGCTTGATGGAGACGTCGATCAGCGAGAACGGCGGCGTCCGGACCGGCCGCACGTACTCGGCCGGCTTGCCGGCCGGGTCCGCGGCGCCCGCGTCCGCCGCCGCGTTGTAGGCCTCGACGCTCGCCCGGAGGCCGTCCGGATCGACCCCGGCCTTGCGCGCCACCTCGTCCAGACTGTTCGCTGACACCCGACCGCGTTGCAGCAGGTAGCGGGCCTGCAGCCACTGGAACCACTGGCTCTCCCGACGCGCGGTGCGGCGCGCTTCGGCGATCGTCTCGGCGTCGGCGAGCAACCAGCCCTTGCCGTCGTGCTTGCCGATCATGACCTCGCCGACCGCGGCGCCGTAGCGGGACTCGTCGATGATCCGCCGCCCGGCGACGTCGACCAGCACGCCCTTGAGCATCGCGCTGGGCGGGGTGACGAACCGCCATGCGGAAACCCGGTGCATCTCGGCGGTCGCGGCGCCCACCGCGGTACCCAGCCCGATGCCGGAACCGTCGTCGGCGATCGTGCCGAGCGCCAGCCCGCCGCGGTAGGCCGGGGCGTGCTCGCGCACCAGCGCCCGGTTGAAGATGAACCCGCCGGCCGCGATCACCACCCCGCGCCGGGCGGTCAGTTCCACTTCGCGGGCGTACCGCCGCTCCAGCCGCTCGATCCGGTGCTGCAGCGCCTTGCGGACGCTGGGCACGTAGATGCCGGGCTTGGCGGCGTACCGCGCCATGCGGGCGTGCGCGGCGCGGACCCGGGCGGGCGCGTCCCGCATCGTGCGGACGCGCACGCCGGTCACGGTGCCGTTCTCCACGATCAGCGACTCGGCCCGCGTGCCGGGCAGGACCCGCACGCCGCGCTGACGCGCCGCCTGGGCCAGCCGGGCGAACAGCAGCTTCCCCGACGTGCCCGGCCCCTTGGTGCGGTGCCCGCGCGCGGCCGGTTTCGCCAGGTCGCGGAACCCGCCGGCGGACTCGCTGCCGGAGTAGTACAGGTAGTATTCGTCGTTGGGGTACGAGGTCTTGTACGGGCATAGGCTGCCCTCGAACGGCACCCCGTTGCGCTCCAGCCACTCGATCATGCCCGGGCTCTGCTCACAGAAGCGCCGAAGCGTCTCCGCCGACACCGCCTCGCCGACCTCGAGCCGCAGGTAGTCGTACATGGCGTCGACCGAGTCGTCGACCCCGGCCTCCCGCTGCTGGGCGGTGCCCCCGCCCGCGTAGACGACGCCGCCGCTCAGCGCGGTCGCCCCGCCCCCGTCGAACCGGTCCAGCACGAGCACATCCGCGCCCGCATCGGCGGCCTCGATCGCCGCACAGGCGCCGGCCGCTCCGAACCCGATCACGATCACATCCGCCGTCTGGTTCACACCCGCTACCCTAGAACTGAAACACGTTCTCGTCTATCGTGACGGACGGGCCGACGAACAGGCGCTGCGCAATGTGGAACGTGTTATAGCGGAGGTGGCATGACCGACGAGTTCGACGTCGTGGTGGCCGGCAGCGGCGCGGCCGGCCTGACCGCCGCCCTCGCGGCCGCCGACGCCGGCCTGTCCGTGGTGGTGGTCGAGAAGGCAGCCAGGTTCGGCGGATCCACGGCCCGATCGGGTGGCGGGGTGTGGATCCCGGGCAACGAGGCGCTGCGCGTGGCCGGCGTGGAGGACACCCCGGAGGCGGCGCGCGCCTACCTGGAGGCCATCGTCGGCGACGTCGTACCCGCCGAGCTGCGACAGGCCTTCCTCGACCACGGCCCCGAGGTGGTGTCGTTCGTGCACCGGGTCACGCCGCTGCGCCTGCAGTGGGTGCCCGGCTACTCCGACTACCACCCCGAGGCGCCCGGCGGCCGGGCCGGCGGCCGCTCGGTCGAGCCGACGCCGTTCGACGGCAGGCTGCTCGGCGCCGAACTGGCCAACCTCGAACCGCCCTACAGCGGGGCGCCGCTCGGCGTGCCGATCACCCAGGCGGACTACCGCTGGCTGAGCCTGATCGCCCGGCACCCGAAGGGGCCGCTGCGGGTGCTGCGCATCGGCGCGCGCTGGCTCGCCGGGCTGGCCCGCGGCAAGCGGCTGCTGTCGATGGGCCAGGCGCTGGCCGCCGGGCTGCGGGCCGGGCTGCTGCGCGCCGGCGTGCCGGTGTGGCTGGAGACTCCGCTGCTCGACCTGGTCACCGAAGACGAGCGGGTCACCGGTGTGGTGGTCCGGCGGGACGGTCGGGAGGTGACCGTGCGGGCGCGCCTGGGGGTCGTGCTCGCCGCCGGCGGGTTCGAGCACAACGAGGAGATGCGCGCGAAGTACCAGCGCAGCCCGATCGGCACCGAGTGGACCGTGGGCGCGAAGGCCAACACCGGCGACGCGATCACCGCCGGGCTCAAGCTCGGCGCGTCGGTCGCCCTGATGGACGACGCGTGGTGGGGCCCGACGATCCCGCTGACCGGCGGCCCGTGGTTCGCCCTCGCCGAGCGCTCGCGGCCCGGCTGCATCCTGGTCAACGCGCGTGGCGAACGGTTCGTCAACGAGTCCGCGCCCTACGTCGAGGCGGTGCACGCGATGTACGGGCCGGGCGACGGGCCCGCGGAGAACATCCCCACCTGGCTGATCTTCGACCAGCGCTACCGCGACCGGTACATGTTCACCGGCGTCGGGCCGCGGCAGAAGCTGCCCGGGCGCTGGTTCAAGGCGGGGATCGTGGCCAAGGCGCCCACCCTGGCCGAACTGGCCGCCCGCATCGAGGTGCCGACCGCGGCTCTGGAAGCCACCGTCGAGCGGTTCAACGGCTTCGCCCGGCGCGGTGTCGACGAGGACTTCCACCGCGGGCGCAGCGCCTACGACCACTACTACGGCGACCCCCGCCACAAGCCGAACCCCAGCCTCGGCCCGCTCGAGAAGGCCCCGTTCTACGCGGTCAAGATCGTGCCCGGCGACCTGGGCACGAAGGGCGGGCTGCGCACCGACACCCACGCCCGCGTGCTGCGCGAGGACGGGTCGGTGATCCCCGGGTTGTACGCGGCCGGGAACACCAGCGCCGCGGTCATGGGACACACCTACGCCGGGCCCGGCGCCACGATCGGGCCGGCCATGGTCTTCGGGTTCCTTGCCTCACGCCACCTGGCCACCCAGAATCGCACTGGAGGTCGATGATGACTGAAGTCCGCACGATCGACGCGGGTGCGCCGCCGGCGCGGTTCGCCCGCGGCTGGCACTGCCTGGGCCTGGCCGAGACGTTCCGCGACGGGAAACCGCACGCCGTCAACGCGTTCGGCACCAAGCTCGTGGTGTTCGCCGGGGAGGACGGCGAGCTCAACGTCCTGGACGCCTACTGCCGCCACATGGGCGGCGACCTGAGCCAGGGCAGCGTCAAGGGCAACGAGGTCGCCTGCCCGTTCCACGACTGGCGCTGGGGCGGCAACGGCAAGTGCGTCTCGATCCCCTACGCCAAACGGGTTCCGCTGCGCGCCCGCACCCGGTCGTGGATCACGTTGGAGGAGAACAAGCAGCTTTTCGTGTGGCACGACCCGCAGGGCAACCCGCCGCCGCCGGACGTCGTGATCCCCCGCATCGACGGCATCTTCAGCGGCGAGTGGAGCAACTGGACCTGGGACTCGGTGCTGATCGAGGGGTCCAACTGCCGCGAGATCATCGACAACATGGTCGACATGGCCCACTTCTTCTACATCCACTACGCGTTCCCGACCTACTTCAAGAACGTGTTCGAGGGCCACATCGCGACGCAGTACCTCAACACCAAGGGCCGCCCGGACGTCGGGATGGCGTCCAACTACGGCGGCGAGGACAACCTGCTGCGCTCGGAGGCGTCCTACTTCGGGCCGTCGTACATGATCAACAAGCTGCTGAACACGTACAAGGGCTTCGAGATCGAAAACGTGCTGATCAACTGCCACTACCCGGTGACGCCGACCTCGTTCGTGCTGCAGTGGGGGGTGAGCGTGAAGAAGCTGCCGGGCGTGTCGGACGAGCAGGCGGACAAGATCGCCGGCAAGTTCGCCAAGAGCATCGGGGTGGGTTTCCTGCAGGACGTGGAGATCTGGAAGAACAAGACCCGCATCGACAACCCGCTGCTGTGCGAGGAGGACGGCCCGGTCTACCAGCTGCGCCGCTGGTACGAGCAGTTCTACACCGACGTCGAGGACATCACCGAGGACATGACGCGGCGGTTCGAGTTCGAGGTGGACACCACCAAGGCCAACGAGGTGTGGGCGCGGGAGGTGGCCGAGAACCTGGCCCGGCAGCAGGAGGCGGGGGTCGCCGGATGACCACCGCCGAGCGCACCGAGTTCCTGGCCGGTGGCCTGCGGCCGCACGCCTGCGCGTCGTGCGGCACGCGGGTGCTGGTGAAGAAGAACAGCGTCAAGCACACCAGCATCCAGTGGACCACCGACGCGGGCAGCTGCCCGGTGTTCGCGCAGGAGGTCGCCGAGGGGCGCAACACCGCGCTGCTGGACACGTGCCCCAAGCTGGTGGACAGCATCGACGCGGCTGTGCGGGACGGGGAGTTCGGGGTTCTCGATGCCGGATAGCTACACACTGACCGTCGCCGAAGTGATCGCGGAGACGGCCGAGGCGTCGTCGATCGTGTTCGACGTGCCGGAGGAGCACGCGTCGAAGTTCGCGTACCGGCCCGGACAGTTCCTGACGCTGCGCGCGGGTGAGGCGGCGCGATGCTATTCGTTGTCCAGCGCGCCGCACGAGGGTTCGCGGCTCAAGGTGACTGTGAAACGCACTGAGGGCGGGTACGGGTCGAACTGGTTGTGCGACAACGTCTCCGCCGGGTCCAGTGTGGATGTCTTGCCCCCGTCCGGGGTGTTCACGCCCGCGTCGCTGGACGCCGACCTGCTGTTGATGGCGGGTGGCAGCGGGATCACGCCGGTGATGTCGATCCTGAAGTCCGCGCTGGTTTCCGGCGGCGGGCGGATCGTGCTGGTGTACGCGAACCGGGACTCCTCGTCGGTGATCTTCGCCTCCGAGCTGGCCGCGCTGGCGCGGGAGCATCCGGAGCGGCTGGTCCTGGTGCACTGGCTGGAGAGCGTGCAGGGGCTGCCGTCGGTGACGCAGCTACGTGAGCTGGTCCGGCCGTACGCGGAGTTCGACGCGTTCGTGTGCGGGCCCGAGGCGTTCATGACGGCCGGGAAGCAGGCGTTGAAGGACCTCGGGATGCCGCGGCAGCGGATCCACCTGGAACGGTTCGTGTCGCTGGGCGGGAATCCGTTCGAGGATCGCGCGGAGGCCGCAGCTTCGGAGGAGGCCGGGACGACTGCGTTGTCGGTGGATCTGGACGGTTCACAGCACTCCTTTTCCTGGCCGCGTCAGGAGAAGCTGCTGGACTTCCTGCTGGCGCGCGGGCTGGACGCGCCGTACTCGTGCCGGGAGGGGCAGTGCAGCGCGTGCGCGTGCCGGATCGTCTCCGGTGAGGTCAAGATGCTGAACAACGAGGTCCTGGATTCCGAGGACATCGCCGACGGCATCGTGCTGGCGTGCCAGTCGGTACCGTTGACCGACGAAGTGTCGGTCACCTACGAGTAGGAGGGCCCGCGTTGCCCATCGATCCCGACGTCGCCATCGGTGCCGAGCTCGACGAGCTGACGTTCGAGTGGATGCCCTCCGACGTGCTGCTCTACCACCTGGCGCTGGGCGCGGGCGCCCGGCCGGCGGACCCGCGGGAGCTGCGCTACACCTTCGAGCGTGACCTGCGGGTGCTGCCGACGTTCGCGACGGTCGCGGCGAACCTGCGGATCTACGAGCCGCCGGCGGTCTCGTTCCCGGGGATCGAGATCGACCTGGCGAAGGTGGTGCACGGAACGCAGGCGGTGACCGTGCACCGGCCGATCCCGGTCGAGGGCAAGGCGGTGGCGCGGACGCGGATCGTGGACGTCCTGGACAAGGGCAAGGCGGCGGTGATCGTCAACGAGACGTCGGTGACGTCCACGGACGGGTCGCCGCTGTGGACGGCGCGGTCGAGCATCTTCGCCCGCGGCGAGGGCGGGTTCGGCGGTTCGCGGGGGACTTCGGAGCGGGTCGAGCTGCCGGAGCGGGAGCCGGACGCGGTGATCGACACGCCGACGCTGCCGCAGCAGGCGCTGATCTACCGGCTGTGCGGTGACCGGAACCCGCTGCACATCGACCCGGAGTTCGCCCGTTCGGCGGGGTTCGAGGCACCGATCCTGCACGGGCTGTGCACGTACGGAATCGTCGCCAAGGCGGTCACGGACGCGCTGCTGGACGCCGACGTCACCCGGGTCGGGTCGTTCTCCGCGCGGTTCGCGGGGATCGTGCTGCCCGGGGAGACGCTGCGGACGCGGGTGTGGGACGAGGGCGATCGCCTGCTGGTGGCGACTGTCGCGGTCGAGCGCGACGCGCCGGTGCTGGCGGACGCGGTGCTGGTGCCTACAGGCCGGTGACCAGCATGTAGGCCATGCCGACGCCCATCAGGGCGCGGCAGACCTGGCGGACCGCGCGGTGGTCACGCAGGCTCTCGGTGCGGGCCCAGCGCGCGCCGAGGATGCCCGAGCGGACGCTGTCGACGGCGAAGTAGGCGATCCCGGCCAGGGCGAGCGCCGGCCAGGCGAGTTCGCCGGGCGTCATGGACATCCAGGGCCCGTCGCCGTGGCCGGGCATCGCGGTGATCATGTACAGCATCGCGGCGGCGGAGACCAGGTGGTGCCCCGCGCAGCACCGCCGCCCCCGCAACACGGCGACGAAGAACCAGCCGGCCGTGAGGACGAGGATCGCCTGCCACCCGGCCGCCGGGATGGGCCCCCCGAGCGGCGAGACCATCGCGAGCATCGCCAGGACCATCAGCAGTTCGGCGAGGTCCTGCTGGCGCGTGTCGGCGGTGGTGGTGGCGTCCAGGCGCACCAACCGGACCACGCTGGGCACAGCGAGCATCGCGAACGCCACCGTCAGGCTCCACGCAACCACGGCCGGGATGTGCACGTCCTCAAGTTCGCCCATGAAGTGCCGTGGGCGCTAGAGGTCATCGAGGTGAATTCCACACCGCGAGACGACGCAGCCGGTGATGACCCGGCAGAACGGGGCCCCGTGGAGGACGACGCCGAGACCGAAATCCTGCGCGGGTGCCGGCACACGTTCCTCTACGCCGTGGCCGGGTTCGCCTGGTTCTTCGCGGCCCATCAGGCCGTGTGGTGGTACGCGCGGGCGTGCCACAACCCTGGCGTCAGCCCCCTCATCCTGGTGGCGTTGCCAGCCGACTTGGTGGTCATGACGCTGGCCGTACTCGGGGTGCACCGACTGCACCGCCGATTGTGGCCGCACCTTCGCTGGTGGACGCCGGCGGTCCTGCTGGCGGCGGCCCTGCTGGTCACCTGGCTCTACTGGGTGATCAACATCCCGCTGTTCGTCGATCCCTACAGCCCCAAGATGTCCTGCTGGTTCGAGCACCCGGACGGGTGGCCCTCCTGGATCCCGGTTCCCACCCACTGAAAATCGCCGGTGTTTCATGCGTACTGTGACGGGAACCACACAGAGTAGGCGACGTCAGGAAGGACGAAAGACGATGCCGGCCACCGAACCGATCAGCGACAACCCCACCGTGCTCGACGACGACACCCCGCCCGAGACGGTCCTCGTCGACGACGAGAGCCACCTCATCCGCGGCTACGACTGAGCCAGCACCAGCCCGCTCGTCGGCACACCCGTACCGGCCGTCACCAGCACGTGCGACACCGACGACACCTGGTTGCAGGACGTCCCGCGAATCTGCCGCACCCCCTCGGCGATGCCGTTCATCCCGTGGATGTACGCCTCGCCGAGCTGACCGCCGTGCGGGTTGAGCGGCAGCGAGCCGTCCAGCTCCAGCGCCCCAGACGCGACGAACCCCGGCGCCTCCCCGCGCCCGCAGAACCCCAGCTCCTCCAGCTGCATCAGCACGTACGGCGTGAAGTGGTCGTACAACACGGCCACATCCATGTCCGCCGGCCCGGCCCCGGCCTGCGCCCACAGCTGCCGCGCGACCACCCCCATCTCGGGCAGTCCCGCGAGTTCGTCCCGGTAGTAGCTGGTCATGATGTACTGGTCCGGTCCGCTGCCTTGCGCCGCCGCCGCGATCACCGCCGGCTTCTGCCGCAGGTCCCGGGCCCGGTCCACACTGGTCACCACCAGCGCGACGCCGCCGTCGGACTCCTGGCAGCAGTCCAGCAACCGCAGCGGCTCGGCGATCCACCGCGACGCCTGGTGCTCCTCCAGCGTGATCGGCTTGCCGTGGAACCACGCCGCCGGGTTCGTGGCCGCGTGCTTGCGGTCCAGCACCGCCACCCGGCCGAAGTCCTCGGTCGACGCGCCGTAGTCGTGCAGGTACCGCCGCGCCACCATCGCCACCGTGGCCGCCGGGGTCGCCAGGCCCATCGGGTAGTG
Source organism: Amycolatopsis deserti (assembly GCF_014653945.1). Taxonomy (GTDB): domain Bacteria; phylum Actinomycetota; class Actinomycetes; order Mycobacteriales; family Pseudonocardiaceae; genus Amycolatopsis_E; species Amycolatopsis_E deserti. The sequence continues at coordinate 27,223 of NZ_BNAU01000005.1, forward strand.
GAACGCGTTGTCCACCCCCGACGAGTTCACCTGCCCCGCCGCCGCGGACGACACCTGCCCGAACCGGTGCCCGGACCGCTCGTTGAACGCCCGGTAAGCCACCACCACCTCGGCCACCCCGGTCGCGACCGCCATCGCCGCCTGCTGCACCGTCGCCGCGGCCGCGCCGCCGCCGTAGTGGATCCGGCTGAAGAACGTCAGCTCCGGGATGCCCAGCTCCCGCGCCACCGCGATCTCGGCGTTGCCGTCCATCGTGAACGACACCAGACCATCCACATCGGACGGCCGCAGACCGGCGTCGTCCAGCGCCGCCCGCACCGCCTCGGCCGCCAGCCGCAGCTCGCTGCGCCCCGAGTCCTTGGAGAACTCCGTCGCGCCGATCCCGGCGATCGCCGCCTTGCCCGACAGTGTCATGCCGCCAGCTCCACGGTCACGGTTCCGCTCACGTGCGCCCCCAGTCCGCCGGTCCCGGTCACCTCGACAACCGCGACGCGCCCGTCCACCGACGCCACGCGCCCGGTGAACACCAGCCGATCCCCGGCGTAGCAGGGCACGCCCAGCTTGATCTTGATCGACCGCACCAGCGCGTCCGGCCCCGCCCAGTCCGTGACGAACCGCTGCACCAGCCCGGTGTCGGTGAGGATGTTGAGGAAGATGTCCTTCGAGCCGCGCGCGACCGCCGCGTCCCGGTCGTGGTGCACGTCCTGGAAGTCCCGCGTGGCCAGGGCCGTGCTGATCACGAACGTCGGCGTGACGTCGAAGGCCAGCTCGGGCAGCTCGGTTCCGGCGGTGATCATCGCGCCACCCGCCAGGCCGGCAAAGTGAGGTCGTCGTCCACCTTCAGGAAGGTCGCGGTCACCGGCAGTCCGATGTGGACCTCCGCCGGATCGGCGCCGACCAGCTCGCCCAGCATCCGCACCCCCTCCTCCAGCTCGACCAGCGCGATCACGAACGGCAGCTGCTTGCCCGGCACGGCCGGCCGGTGGTGCACCACGTAGCTGTAGACGGTGCCGCGCCCGCTCGCCACGATCCAGTCCGGTTTCGCGTCCAGGTCGCCGTCCGGCGGCATTGGCCCGGGCGGGTGCCGCAGTGTGTCGCCCCAGCGCTGGATCCGCAGCTCACCGGCCTTGGTGCCGTCCCAGAAGAACTCGGTGTCCCGGCTGATCACCGGCCGCAACGCACCCGGCGACGACGGTGGCGGCGCGAACTTCAGCACCCGGAACAGCATGTCGGCGACCAGCTCGTCGCCGACGTACCAGGAGGTGCGGGTGGTGACGAACCAGCCCTCGCCCAGCGCGGTCCGCTTCGGGCCGACCACCGATTCCAGCGCGGTCGAGGCCGACACGTGCTCGCCGACGCGCAGGTAGCGGTGGTAGGTCTGTTCGGAGTTCGTCGCGACCACCGAGGTGTACCCGGCCTCGTCGAGCACGGCCATCATCGCGCCCAGCGGATCGTCCGCCGCGCGCTGCCCGTGCAGGCCGTTCATCGTCCACACCTGCGCCATCGCCGGCGGCGCGATCCCCTCGGTGTACCGGGGGTTGGTGTCGCCGATCGCCTCGACCCAGTTGTTGATCATCGCCTGGTTCACCGGATCGCGCGCCAGGCGCCGGGACGACTCGCCCTGAGCGCGGATCCGGGCCGCCGCGTCCTCGACGCTCATCGCGGCACCCTCGGCAGCTTCAGCCCGGCCATCGCGATCAGCTCACGCTGGATCTCGTTCACGCCACCCCCGAAAGTCAGCACTATGTTCCGCCGCGCCAGCACGTCCAGCCACTCCGCCAGCGCGGCCGTGCCCGGATCGGACAGATCCCCGTGCCGCGCCACGATCTCCTCCATCAGCCGCGCCACCCGCTGGATGCGGTCCGAGCCGAACACCTTGGTCGCCGACGCGTCCGCGATGTCCGGTTCCGCCGCGGCGACCTGCCAGTTGAGCAGCTCGTTGATCCGCACCACGGCGAGCGTCTCGCCCAGTGCGCGGCGCACGTCGGGCTCACCGAGCAGGTCGCGCGCGGCGGCCCAGGCGCGCACCCGGTCGTAGAGCCCGCCGATCCGGCCGGCCGGCCCGAGCATGACCCGCTCGTGGTTGAGCTGCGTGGTGATCAGCTTCCAGCCCTGGTTCTCCTCGCCGACCCGCATCGACACCGGGACCCGGACGTCGGAGTAGTAGGTGGCGTTGACGTGGTGCGCGCCGTCGCAGGTGATGATCGGCGTCCACGAGTAGCCGGGATCGCGGGTGTCGACGATGAGGATCGAGATGCCCTTGTGCTTGGGCGCGTCCGGGTCGGTGCGCACGGCGAGCCAGATGTAGTCGGCGTCGTGGCCGCCGGTGGTGAAGATCTTCTGCCCGTTGACCACGTAGGACTCACCGTCGCGCACCGCGGTGGTGCGCAACGACGCCAGGTCCGTGCCCGCGTCCGGTTCGGTGTAGCCGATCGCGAAGTGCACCTCGCCGGCCAGGATCTTCGGCAGGAAGAACGCCTTCTGCTCCGGCGTGCCGTGCTCCTGCAGGGTCGGCCCGACGGTCTGCAGCGTCACCGACGGCAGCTGCACGTCGGCGCGAGCGGCCTCGTCGGCGAAGAGGTGCTGCTCGAGGTCGCCGAACCCGCCGCCGCCGTACTCCTCGGGCCAGCCCACGCCGAGCCGCCCGTCGCTGCCCATGCGCCGCACGATGCGGCGGTAGACCTCGCCGTGCCGCTCCCGCAGCAGCGCCTGCCGCTCCTCGGGGGTGATCAGCCCGGCGAAGTACTCGCGCAGCTCGTCCCGCAGTTTCCGTTGCGGGGCAGTGAGTTCGATGTGCATCAGCCCTCCACCAGGTCGCCGAGCCGGTCCAGCCGCGTGCTCGCGCCGCCGGTGACCGCGGCGAGTTCCTTGACCAGCCCGTAGTGCCGGTGCAGCGGGTAGGTGATGTCGACGCCGAGGCCGCCGTGCAGGTGGTGGCACAGCGCGAGCGCCTTCGGCGCCTCCTCGGCGAGCCAGTACGCGGCCACGGCCAGGTCCTCGTCCGGGTCGAGCCCCTCGGCGAGCCGCCACACCGCGGACAACGCGGCCAGGTGCAGTGTGCGCGAGGTGATGTAGACGTCGGCGATCTGCTGGGCCACCGCCTGGAACGTCGCGAGTGGACGGCCGAACTGCTCGCGCCGCCGCACGTGCTCGGTGGTCAGCGCGAGCGCCCCGGCCACGGCGCCGTCACCGAGCGCGACCGCGCCGGCGAGCGCGAACCGGTGCAGGTCCGCCACCGACCCGTCGCGCAACAGGTCCGCCTCGCCCACGCGCACGCCGGACAGGCGCAACGACGTGCCGTGCACCTCCGCGCCCGGCGCCCGCGGATCGACGAGGAACACGCCGGTGCCCCACGGCAGCGTGGCCGGCACGAGCACACACCGGGCCTCGGCCAGCGACGGCACCAGGGTCTTCGTGCCAGTCAGCGCCCAGCCCCCGTCCGCGGCCACGGCCTCGGTCGAGGGCTGCGTGACGAACGGCGCGGACGGTTCGTGCAGCGCGGCCGTGACGACCGCCTCGCCGGAGGCGATCTCCGGCAGCCACCGCGCCCGCTGTTCCGGAATGCCCAGCCGGTTCAGCGGCAGCACCCCGAGTGCGAGGGCTGCGAGCGCCGGCACGTGCGCGCCCGCCCGGCCCACCTCGGTCAGCACCACCGCGACCTCGGCCGGCCCGAGCCCGTCCCCGCCCAGCTCGGGCGGCAGGGCGAGCGCCAGCAGGCCGGCCTTCGCCAACGCCGGCCACGCGTGCTCGGGATCCCGGGCCAGGACCTCCGCGGTCAGCGCGGCGATCTCGGCCTGGGTCGCGTCCAGGGTGAAGTCCACACCGGCTCCTCGGCTGCAAGACTGAAACCTGTTCTAGTCTTAGCCGAGGAGCGGCGTTCAGGCAAGGGTGGAGGCCGCGTCCAGCAGTTCCTTCATCTCGTCGCGCATGGCGTCGGCCAGCGACCACAGATCTGGAACGAGTTCTCGTGCGGCGAGCAGGCCGATGTCGACCTTGCCCGCGTAGGACAGCACGGTCACGTTCAGCCCCGCGCCGTGGAACACCGGGCCGAGCGGGTAGAACGCGGTGACCCGCGCGCCGACGAAGTACAGCGGCATCGGCGGGCCGGGCACGTTGGAAACGACCAGGTTGTGCACCACCGGGTGCTTGTCGGCCAGCCGCAGCGCCGCGTAGGCCCGCACCGCGAGCCCGAACAGGCCGGACGCGGCGAACTGGGCCCAGTCCTGCAGCATGTCGGCGTCGATGGAGTGGTGGTGCTCCTTGGCCTGGCGGTTGCTCTCGGCGACCGCGTAGACCCGGGCGGCGGCCTCCGGCAGGTGGGTGGGCAGGGTCGCGAAGAACGCGGACACCTTGTTGTTGCTGTCGCCCTCCTGGCTGGTGCGGTCCAGCGTCGACACCGGGACGGTCGCCACCAGCGGGTCCTTGGGCAGCTCGCCGCGCGCCTGCAGGTACCGGCGCAGCCCGCCCGCGCACAACGCCAGCACCACGTCGTTCACCTTCACCCCGAAGGCGTTCTTCACGGTCTTGACGTCGTCCAGCTCGACCGTGCTGTAGGCGATGGCGCGCACGCTGGAGATGGTGGAGTTGAACGAGGTGCGCGGCGCGGTGAACGGCACCGGCATGCCCTGGCGGCGCAGGGCGCGGCCGATCCAGCGGGGCGCCATGCTCGCCAGGCCGGGCAGCAGTTTCGCCATCTCCACCGGACGGCGCGCCAGCTCCTGCACGCTGGTGCGGAGCAGCTCGAGGTGCGAGGGCGGCGCGGGGTTGCGCTCGGGCTCGGGCAACGGCGGAAGTTCACCCGGTTCGGTGCCCGCCAGGTAGGCGATCAGGCTCGCGCCGCCGACGCCGTCGACGGTCGCGTGGTGCATCTTGAACATCACCGCGATCCCGTCGTCCGGGAGACCCTCGATCACGTACAGCTCCCACAGCGGGCGGCCACGGTTGAGCGGCTGGCCGGCGAAGTGGGCGCACAGCTCGGCCAGCGTCTCGCGGTCGCCGGGCGCGGGCACAGCGACGCGGTGCAGGTGGTGGTCGATCTCGAACGCATCGTCCTCCACCCACACCGGGTGCAGGAAGTTCAGCGGGGAATTGTGCAGTTTGCGGCGGAACTCCGGGATCGCGGCGATGCGCTCGGCGAGCGCGCGCTTGAACTCGGGGAAGCGGTATCCGCCCGGTATGGTCGATCCGTCCAGCGTGAGCAGTCCGCACACGTGCAGCACCTGCGAAGACGTTTCCAGGTACAGGAAACTGGCGTCGAGTCCACTCAGCGGTCGCACCTGCTCAGGGTAAGCGAGATTGACTACGATCACGGAGTATGCGACCCCGTTTCCTCACCCGCCGGGCGATCCAGCTGGCCCTGACCGCGAACGCGCTCCGCCCGGTGCCGGGGGTGCGGGCGTCGGTGCCCGCGTTCTTCGCCGGGTGGCTGACCGGGGAGCTTGCGCCGCACCTGCTCGCGCTGACCGCGGCCGACACGGCGGCGCACCTGGCGCGGCACGGGGCGCGGTCGGTGCCGGATCGTGTCGGGGTGGGCCTGGCCGCGGCGTCGGCCGCCGGGCTGGGGTCGCTGATCGTCACCTCGCAGCGGGCCCGGGGCGCGGTGGAGGACGCGCTGGCCGAGGCGCTCGGGCCGGAGTACGTGGCGGACCTGTCGCGGCCGCCGGACGCGAAGGACCTGGCGACGCCGTGGGGACAGCTGGTGCTGCCGTTCCGGATGCGCAACCGGGACGTGCGGCGGGACCGCAACCTGGCGTACGCGCCGGGCGGCAAGCGGTTCCTGATGGACATCTACCGGCCGCGGGAGCCGGTCGAGGGGCGGCCGGTGCTGCTGCAGATCCACGGTGGCGCGTGGATGATCGACAGCAAGGACCACCAGGGGATCCCGCTGATGCTGCACATGGCGCAGCGCGGGTGGGTGTGCGTGGCGGTGAACTACCCGCTCTCGCCGAAGGCGCGCTGGCCGGACCACATCGTCGGGGTGAAGCGGGCGGTGGCGTGGATCCGGGAGCACGTTCATGAGTACGGGGGTGATCCGTCGTTCCTGGCCGCGACGGGTGGTTCGGCGGGCGGTCACCTGGCCGCGCTGCTCGCCCTGACCCCGAACGACGCCGGCCTGCAGCCGGGTTTCGCGGAGGCGGACACATCGGTGCAGGCGTGCGCCCCGCACTACGGCGTGTACGACTTCGCCGCGACGAGCGGTTCGCCGGCGAGCAAGCAGCGGCTGCACGGGCTGCTGGCGAGGTACGTGGTGGGCAAGGACCCGGTGCGGTTCCTGGACGACTACATCGCCGCCTCGCCGCTGGACCGGATCACCGAGAAGGCGCCGCCGTTCTTCGTGATCCACGGCGCGCACGACTCGCTGGTGCCGGTCCGGGAGGCGCGCGAGTTCGTCCGGCGCCTACGGGAGACCTCGGAGCAGCCGGTGGCGTACGCCGAGCTGCCGGGGGCGCAGCACGCGTTCGACGTGTTCCCGTCGATCCGGTCGGCGCACGTGGTGCGCGGGGTGGAGCGCTTCCTGGAGTGGACGTACCTGCGCTGGCTGCGCGACCAGCGGGGCTAAGGGTTGGTGGACGCGCTCCCGGGCACCGTGTCGACTGCGCCCGGCGCCGTGTCGCCCCCTCCCGGGCACCGTGTCGGCCCTCCCAGCAGCGTGTTGGCCCCTCCGGGCACCGTGTAGGCCCTCCCCGGCACCGCGCTGGCCCCTCCCGGGCACCACGTTGACCGCGCCCTGCTGTGCCGTTCCCTCGGAGTAGTCACAGCAGGTCCAGCGGTTGCGCCGCGCCGGGGCCGTCGGGCAGCCAGTCCTGGAACCGGCGCGTGAAGCGGTACCACCGGCCATCCCGCCCGAGGCGGAGTTGCAGCGCGCCGCGCGTGAGGCGGTTGCGCCAGATCCTCGTCTCGCCAGGCAGGCCCGACTCGTCCAGCTCGGCGATCACCGCGTAGAACGCCCCGGGCGGTGGCTGCCACGTCTCCCGCAGCGCGGCGAAACCGCCGCGGCCGGCCTCGCGCCAGGCGATCGCCCACCGGGTCAGCTCGCGGGTCGACATGCCGGCCCCGGCGGCCAGAGCGGCGATCGTGCCGTCGTGCAGGGCGGTGGCCGCGCGGCGGACCAGATCCTCGTCCACCGAGAGGTCCGGCTCGGCTTCGCCGGTGGTCAGCAGCCGCCACGCCCGGGCGGCGGCGTCGGTGGCGAGGGCGGCCAGCGCCTCTCTTCGGAGCCCGGTCGCCGGGGGCGGCGAGACGTCAGCGGGCCGCCCCGGCGCGGCGGGCGGAGGCGGCAGCGCCGGTGGGTCGGCGGGCTCCCGCGCGAAGGCGTCCGCGGGCGCGATGCCCTGTTCGGCCGGCTTCGGCAGCTCCGGCCGCGTGGGACGACGACGTCGGGCTCGCAGATCGCCGAGTAGTTCGGCGCGGTCCTTGCCCCGCAGCAGGAACAGCACGAACGGGTCCCCGTCGACCTCGTCCGCCACCAGGTAGCAGGCAGCGGCGGAATGCTTGCACGGATCGGCGAAGTCCGGGCACGAGCAGCGCGGTTTCAGATCGCCCGGCCCGGGGAGCAGATCGGCCCCGGCGGCGCGGGCGGTCTCGGCGACCTCCGGGGGAAGCTCGCCGTCGAGCAGGGCCGCGGTGTAGCCGGCTTGTCGTCCGAGGGTCGCCAGCAGCGTGTCCCACTGCGCGGTCGTGAAGCGGTGCGTGCGGATGGTCACGCGGTAGGGCACCGGCCGCGAGCCACGTACCTGCGCGCGAATCTCGCCTGCGCTGACCTCGAGCGCGCTGACCAGGCCCTTGCGCGCGTAGGTGCGCCCACGCGGAAGCCGGTTGGGATCGAGCTTGGCGCGCCCCTCGAGGGCCTGCACCCACGCCCGGCCCCACCACGTGCGCCCGAATCCCCGGCGGCTCACCCCGGATCACTCCCGCCCGGCACAGCTGGCACAGCGCCCGGAACGGCCATCACGGCGGGCGAAACGGCCAACACGCCGCCCGAGGCGGCAAACACAGCGCCCGGGGCGGGCAACACACCGCCCGGAACGGCAAAACATGGTGCCCGGAACGGCAAACACACCACCTGGAACGGCCAACACGGTGCCCGTAAAAGGAAACACGGCGCCCGAGCGGCAAACAGGGCGCCCCGAGGGGCAAACGCGGCGCCCGGGGCGGCCACCACGGTGCCCGGGGCGGCCACCGCGGCGCCCGGCGCGGCCAACCCGGTGCCCGAAGCGGCCACCACGGTGCCTGGGGCGGCCAACACGGCGCCGGGGCGGGCGGAGCCGCGCGCGAGGCGGCCGCCTGAGCGGCGCCTCCGCCCGGCCGAGCCCGCGCGCACGTTCATCCCGGCTCTCCCAGCCGCACGAGGTCGGTCAGCTCCGCGTCGCTCAGCTCGGTGATCCAGTCCTCCCCCGCGCCGATCACGCTCTCGGCCAGCCCGCGCTTCTCCGCGAGCACCCCGGCGATCCGCTCCTCCAGCGTGCCCTCCGCGATGAGCCGGTGGACCTGCACCGGCCGGTCCTGTCCAATCCGGTACGCGCGGTCGGTCGCCTGGTCCTCCACCGCCGGGTTCCACCACCGGTCGTAGTGGATCACGTGCGTCGCGCGGGTCAGGTTCAGCCCGACCCCGCCGGCCTTGAGCGACAGCAGGAACACCGGCACGTCACCCCGCTGGAACCGGGCCACCATCTCCTCCCGCCGCCGCGCCGGATCGGCGCCGGACAGCAGCTGCACCGGCAGCCCGCGTTCGGCCAGCCGCGCCTCCAGCAGCCGGCACAGCTGCACGTACTGGCTGAACACCAGCACGCTCTCGCCCTCGTCGAGGATCACGTCCAGCAGCTCCTCGAACGCGGCGAGCTTGCCCGACCGCCCGGCGACCGGCCCGTTCTCCTTGAGGTACTGCGCCGGGTGGTTGCAGATCTGCTTCAGCTCGGTGAGCAGCTTGAGCACCTGCCCGCGCCGCTGCACGCCCCGCGACTCGCGGATCACCGCCAGGTTCTCGCGCACCACCGCCTCGTACAGGGTGGCCTGCTCGGTGGTCAGCGGCACGTACCGGTCGGTCTCGGTCTTGCGCGGCAGCTCCGGCGCGATGTCCGGGTCGGTCTTGCGGCGCCGCAACAGGAACGGCCGCACCATCGCGGCCAGGCGTTCCACACTGCCGGCGTCGCGGTCGCGCTCGACCGGGCGCGCGATCGTGCGACGGAAATGCTCCAGCGTGCCGAGCAGACCCGGCGTGGTCCAGTCCAGAATGGACCACAGTTCGGTGAGCCGGTTCTCCATCGGCGTGCCGGTCAACGCGATACGCGCCGCGGCGGGGATCTTGCGGAGCTCCTTCGCCGTCACCGAAAGCGGGTTCTTGACGTGCTGCGCCTCGTCGGCCGCGACCATCCCCCAGTCCACTTCGGACAGTATCGCCCGGTCGCGGCGCAGCACACCGTAGGTGGCGAGGACGACCTCGTCGGGCTCCAGGTCGTCCAGGTGCCGCCGGCCACCGTGGAAACGCCGCACCGGGACCTTCGGCGCGAACCGGGCGAACTCGCGCTCCCAGTTGCCCAGCAGCGACGTCGGGCACAGCACCAGCGTCGGACCGGACGGGCGGCGGTGCAGGTGCAGGGCGATGAGCTGGATCGTCTTGCCCAGGCCCATGTCGTCGGCGAGGATGCCGCCGAGGCCCAGCTCGGTCATCCGGGCCAGCCAGGACAGCCCGGTCCGCTGGTACGGCCGCAGCGTGGCCTGCAGGTCGCAAGAAGGCTCGACCGGCCCGGCCGGGGTGCGCAACCGGTCCACGAGACCGTCGAGCGCGGGCGGCGCGGCGAACTCCAGCTCCTCGTCGTCGACCCGCAACCCGCCGGTCAGGGCCGCGGCCAGCGCCTGCGCGCCGGTGACGGTGCGGCCCCGGCGACGCAGGCGGGCCAGCAGGTGCGAGTCGACGCGCACCCACTGCCCGCGCAGGCGCACCAGCGGACGCTTGGCCTCGGCGAGGGCGGTGACGTCGGCCTCGCTGAGGGTTTCGCCGCCCAGGCTGAGCTGCCAGCGGAACCGCAGCAGGTCGGTCAGCCGGAACACGGCCCCGCCCTCGCTGCCCGGCGACGGCGTCACGCTCGCCTTGGCCCGCACCGGTTCGGCGAACATGCCGCGCGGCCACAGCACCTCGATACCGGCGGACGCCAGGGCGTCGCGGCCGCCGTCGAGCAGCTCGACGACCTCGGAGTCGTCCAGGGCCAGCTCGCTGGGCGTGGCGGCTTCGAGCACGCGCCCCAGCGGGGCCCACGCGCGGGCGCCCCGCCGGAGCCCGATGAGCAGTTGGGCCTCGACCTGCTCGCCGAAGCGGGACAAGACGGCGTCCGGCGCGTCCCACAGCGTGGCCGCGTCGACGACCAGGCTGGGGTCGGCGCGGCTGCGCACGGCGAGCACGCCCGTGAAGACGAAGTCGTCGCCGGTCTCGCGAACCTCGACGCGGAGCTGGAGCTGCGCGCCGGCCTCCTGCTCGGCGGCGAGGTCGTTGAGCCAGGCGACGCTGTCCTCGCCGAGCAGGGTCGGCTCCGCGGCGGCGAAGGCGGGACCACCAGCCACCACACGGGCCGCGGGGGTGCGGACGAGCACGTCGGCGGTGGCGTCCCACAGCGCGCGAACGAGTGTTTCGGGCGAATGCAGGCGGATGCGCTTGAGGCCGGACAGCGGGAGGGCGTGCGCCTCGGGCGGCAGTGCGGCGGCCAGGTCGCGCAGCAGGTCCTCGTCGGCGGAGTCGAGCGGCCCGGCGCGCCAGGCGTCCACACCGGACGGACTCGCGGCGGGCAGGAGCCGGCCGCGGGCGACGAGGTTCAGGCCCGCGCTGACCGCCGCCGACCACGCCCGCACGGACGGGCTGCCGTCGCTCACGGCGAGCAGGCGCGGGATGGCGTCGGCGAGCGGGACGACGTGCGCGTCGACCTTGGTGCGGCGGAAGGACTTGCCGGCGCCCGCGGGCAGCACGAGTTCGACCGGCGTCGGCCCCGGCTCGTCACCCCAGACGGCGAGCACACCGTCGCGGGGCGGGTCCGAGGGCACGAAGATCGCCCTGGTCGTCTCGGTCCATTCCACGATGGCCACGATAGGCGGGGCCACCGACAGTTTCAGGAGCGCGGCAGTCCCAGCAGGCGTTCCGCCGCCACCGACAGCAGGATCTGCGTCGTCCCGCCGGCGATGCTCAGGCAGCGCGACAACAGGAATTCGTGCTGGGCGGCAGACGTTTCGCCGGTCACCAGCACCCCCTGCGGGCCCAGCAACTCCAGGGCGACCTCGGCCGCGGCCTGCCGGTGCCGGACCCCGATCAGCTTCCGCACGCTCGACTCCGGCCCAGGGTCCTGCCCGGCCAGACGCCGCAACGTCGAGCGCAGGTCGAGCAGCGCGCACGCCGACCCCTCCGCGACCAGCGCGCCCAGCCGCTCCAGCACCGCGGGATCCGGATCACGCACCGACGCCAGCAGCGACTCCACCGCCTCCCCCACCGACGATCCGCCGCTCATCGCCACGCGCTCGTTCGCCAGCGTCGTCCGGGCCAGGCGCCAGCCGCCGTTCACCTCGCCGACCACGTTCTCCGCCGGGACGAACACCTCGTCCAGGAAGACCTCGTTGAACCGCTCCACGCCGGTGATCTCGCGCAACGGCCGCACGTCGATCCCCGGGGACGACATGTCGACCAGGAAGTACGTGATGCCCCGGTGTTTGGGCGCCTCCGGATCGGTGCGCGCGAGGCAGATCGCCCAGTCCGCCTCCCGCGCGAGCGAGGTCCAGACCTTCTGCCCGGACAGCACGAACCCCCCGTCCACCGGCCGCGCCCGCGTGCGCAGCGAGGCCAGGTCGGAACCGGCGCCGGGCTCGCTGAACAGCTGGCACCAGGTCAGCTCACCGCGCAGGGTCGGCATCACGAACCGCTGCCGTTGCTCGTCCGTGCCGTGCTCGAGCAGGGTCGGCACGGCCCAGGCGCCGATCACCAGATCGGGCCGCCGCACCCCGGCTCGTGCCAGTTCGGCGTCGATCACCAGCTGCTGCGCCGGTGTCGCGTCCAAGCCGTAGGGCGCTGGCCAGTGCGGCATCAGGTAGCCACTGGTCGCGAGCCGCTCCCGGCGTTCCCCGTCGGGCAGCGCGGCGATCTCCTCGACGGTCGCCCGCACCGCCGGGTCGAAGTGCTCCGACAGGTCGACCGCCAGATCCCGCCGCGCCCCCGCCAGCGCGAGCGCGGCCGCTTCGCGTCGCCACGCGGCCGAACCGCCGAGCCACTGGCGCAGCGCGACCGCGCGGCGCAAGTACCGGTGCGCGTCGTGCTCCCACGTGAAGCCGATCCCGCCGAGCACCTGGATGCAGTCCTTCGCGGCGTCCACCGCCGCGTCCAGCGCCCCGGCGGCCGCGACCGCCGCGGCGAAGGTGTGCTGCTCCGGCGACTCGTCCGCCGCCCGGGCCGCGTCCCACGCCAGCGCTCCGGCCAGCTCGGCCCGGCACAACATCTCCGCGCACAGGTGCTTGACCGCTTGGAACGACCCGATCGGCCGGCCGAACTGCTCACGCACCTTCGCGTACTCCGAGGCCGTCGCCACGCACCACCGCGCGATGCCGGCCGCCTCGGCCGCGGCCAGCGTCGCCGCGAAGACCCGCGGATCATCGCCCTCGAACACCGTCGCTTCACCAGAACCGAGCCGGCCGAACGAGCGCGACAGGTCGAACGACTCGATCCGTTCCGCGCCCGAAGAGCGCACGCTCCACGTGTCACCGTCGGCGACCAGGACGTGCGTGGCGTCCGCGTCGAGCACCGGGCCGTCCGGCGACAACGCCACCCCCGCACTGGCCGAGCCGTCCGCGAAGGCCGGGAGCAGCTCTTTCGCCACCGGCGACTCGCCGTGACGCGCGAGCACCAGCGCCGCCAGCACCGTCCCGAACACCGGACCCGGCACCAGCGCGGCCGCGGCCTCCTCGACGGCCACCGCGGCGTCGGCGACCGTGCCGCCCGCCCCGCCCAGCTCCTCCGGCACCCCGATCCCGAACACGCCGATGGCGGCCAGGTCGTCCCGGGTCCGGCCGCCGGAGCGGATCGTTCCGGCGAGGGCACGCTGCTCCGCGGTCAGCACTGACATGCGGCTCACTATAGAACGTGTTTCAGTTTTGTGGCCAGATCCACTCGATGAGCGAGATCAGCAGGCGGACCGGTAAGCTGTCGGGTGAAACTGAAACAAGTTCCGGAGCAGGTGCCGATGGCCGCGAAAGCGAAGACGTCCACCCCACCCAAGAACGGGATGAGCGCGTTGTCCAGCGACGAGCTCGGTTCCGCCGCGCAGCGGGACCGGCGACGGCGCATCATCGACGCGACACTGGCGCTGGCGTCCAAGGGCGGGTACGACGCCGTCCAGATGCGGGCCGTGGCCGAGAAGGCCGACGTCGCGCTGGGCACCCTCTACCGCTACTTCCCGTCGAAGATCCACCTGCTGGTGTCGGGCCTGGCACGGGAGTTCGAGCGCGCGCACGAGAAGCTGCAGCGGTCGAGCATCCCGGGTGACACGCCGAGCGAGCGGCTCATCTTCGTACTCAGCCGCAACACCCGGCTGATGCAGCGCGATCCGCACCTGACCGAGGCGATGGTCCGGGCGTTCATGTTCGCCGACACCACGGCCGCCGCCGAGGTCGAGCAGGTCGGGCGGCTGCTGGAGAGCATGTTCGCGCGCGCCATGGGCATCGACGAGCCGACCGAGCACGACCGCGCGGTCTTCCACCTCATCGCCGACGTGTGGATGGCGAACCTGGTCGCGTGGGTGACCCGGCGCGCGTCCGCCGCCGACGTGGCGAACCGGTTGGAGCTGTCGGTGCACCTGCTGCTGGACAACACGCGCTGACACCGTTTCGTCGCCAACCGTCACGGTTGCTGGGAGCTTGCCCGCAGCCGGCTGTGAGTTCCCTGTAGATCACGGGAAACCGGCATCCGGCTGCAACAAGCCGTGATCAAGCCCGCGTTTGTGTGGCATGAGAAGCAGGACGGCCGGCAAGGCCGTGCTCCCGGCGGCCGTGTTCGGCGCCGTCACGATGCTCATCTTCACGGTCCAGCACCAGCCGCGGGTGTCCTCGGCGAGTTCGGTGGTGCAGGTGAGCGCACCGGCGACCGCGACGCCGGAAACGACACCGCCGAGTGTCGAGGCCGACCCGACGCCGACCGCCGTCAGCTCGCCCCCGCCGGCGGAGCACGACGAGGTCGCCGCGCGGGCCCTGGCGTTGATGCGCGAGAAGGTGGCGAGCGCCGACGCCGGGATCGAGGTCTACGACCGGGCGACCGGCGTCGTGCTGACCGAGCTCAACGCCGACCGGCAGTTCTTCTCGATGTCCGTGGTCAAGCTGCTGATCGCGCTGGATGTGCTGCGCGCCAACGGATGGGACCTGCCGGACGAGAGCATGCAGGCCCGGCTGACGCGGATGATCACCGTCAGCGACGACGACATCGCCAGCAGCCTGTGGGTTCAGCAGGGCGGCACCGCGATCGTCACCCGCATGGCGAAACTGCTGCAGCTGACCGGCACCCAACCGCCGTCTTCGCCGGGCCAGTGGGGTTCGACGAAGATCACCGCCGCGGACATGGTCAAGGTCTACAACTACATCGAGGACACCCTGCCGCGGGCCGCCCACGACCTCCTCTACAACGCGATGTACCACGCCTCCCAGGCCGGTTCGGACGGGACGAACCAGTTCTTCGGCATCCCGGACGGGCTGCCGGGCACGACGTGGGCGATCAAGCAGGGCTGGGGCACCAGCGGTACACAGGCTGTGTACAACACGACGGGCCTGCTCGGCGAGGACGCCCGGTACGTGGTGATCGTGCTGTGCAGTGCGCCGTCCCGCTACTACCGCACGCTCCCCACGGCGCTCACCGCGGGCACCAGAGCCTTGGGATCGCTGGTCGGCTGACGCCGGGCGTCAGCCGACCGGAGCGATTCCAGCCGACGCGTGGCACACGCGACGCCGTCCCGGACGCTACCGGTCACGGCATCGCGAACTCAGCTGAAGCGCGGCACGAGTGCGGCCAGGGCGTCGAGGCGGCGGAGGGTGTCGCCCTCGGAGGCGGCCGGCAGGCCCAGCGTGACGCGCTCGGCGCCGGCTTCGGCGTAGGCGTCGAGCAGGGCCGGGTCCGGCGGTGCGGACGTCGCGGTCACCGGCACCGATCCGGCCCGCGCCACCTGCTCGGCCGCCGCTTCCGGATCACGCAGGGCGTTGGGCAGCCAGCCGGCTTCCAGCCGCTTCGCGCGGTCCAGCGCCGCGGCGCTGTTGCCTCCGATGTAGACCGGCACGTCCCGGGCGGGCTTGGGCCACTGGAACACCGGGTCGAAGTTCACGTGCACACCGTGGAACTCGGCCTCGTCGTTCGTCCACAATGTCCGGAGCGCCTGGATCTGTTCGTCGAGCAGCGCCCCGCGGGTGCGGGGGTCGGTGCCGTGGTTGCGCATCTCCTCGCGGTTCCAGCCCACGCCCACCCCGAACAGGAACCGCCCGCCGGACAACAGGTCCAGACTCGCGACGGACTTCGCGGTGTGCAGGACGTCCCGCTGGATCAGCAGGGTGATGCCGGTGCCCAGCTTGAGCGTGGTGGTCGCGGCGGCGGCCGCGGTCAGCGCGAGGAACGGGTCGAGCGCGCGGTAGTAGGCCCGCGCCATCTCGCCGCCCGACGGGTACGGGGTGTCCCGGCTGACCGGGATGTGCGAGTGCTCGGCGACGAACAGGGTGTCGAACCCGCGGTCCTCGACCGCCTTGGCCAGCACGTCCGGCCGCGCGCTCTCGTCGGTGACGAAGGTCGAGATACCGAGTTTCACCGGTAGCCCTCCGCGAGTGCCGCGAGCTCGTCCAGCTTGGTCAGCGTCTCCGACTCGGGGCGGGTGCCGAGCAGGAAGGTCACGCGCTCCACGCCGGCCTCGGCGTATCCGGCCAGGGCTTCCTCGCTGCGCCCCGCGCCGAAGACGGTGAACGGGACGTCGGTGCGGCCCTGTTCGGCCAGCCAGGCGCGGACTCGCTTGATCTCCTCCGGCGGGGTGTGGGAGCGGGGCATCCAGCCGTCGGCGTGCTTGGCGAGCCGGGTGAGCGCGGCCTCGCTCTCGCCGCCGACGTAGATCGGCGGGTGCGGGCGCTGCACCGGCTTGGGCCACTGCCAGATGGGATCGAAGTCGACGTGCTTGCCGTGGAACTCGGCCTCGTCCTGGGTCCAGATCGCCTTGAGCGCCTGGATCTGCTCGTCGATCAGGGCGCCGCGGGTGCGCGGGTCGGTGCCGTGGTTGCGCATTTCCTCGCGGTTCCAGCCCACGCCGACGCCGAAGGCCACCCGGCCGCCGGAGAGCAGGTCGAGGCTCGCGACCTCCTTGGCGGTGTGGATGACGTCACGCTGGACCAGCAGGGCGACGCCGGTGAAGAGCAGCAGGTCGCGGGTCTCGGCCGCGGCGGCGGTCAGCGCCACGAAGGGGTCGAGGGTGCGGTAGTAGACGCGCGGCAGCTCACCCCCGCCCGGGTAGGGGCTCTCCCGGCTGACCGGAATGTGCGAATGCTCGGCGAGCAGCAGCGAGTCGAACCCGCGCTCCTCGAGCGCGCGGCCGAGCGCGCCAGGACGAATGCCCTCGTCGGTGATGAACGTCGAGATCCCGAACTTCATGTTTCCCGGTAACCCCGGAACCCGGGCGCGCTATTCCCCGGCCGGGCCCTTACCCGAGCGTGGGTCGTCGCGCCCGGCGCGGCCAGGGCGGCGAGCCGGTCGCCATGTGGCGGATAGCGCGGCCAGCGCCGCCACCCACGCGGACACCAGATGAGCACCCCCGTCTCCGCCCGGGCGCGGGCCGTCGCGCGTCCGGGGGCGGCCAGGGCACGCGGGCCAGGTCGGCGCAGCCGACCGCCGTGGGGTGGACAGCGCGGCCAGCCGCGCGCCCAGGCGACACTCCCGGGCGGCCAGGCCAGGCGGACGAGGTCCGCGCAGCCGGCCGCCGCAACGCGAACGACAGCCAGCGCGGCCACCCACGCGGACAGCACCGGACGACCACCCCAGCTCCGCCCGGGCACGGGCCGTCGCGCGTCCGGGGGCGGCCAGCGCCAGGCGGGGCAAGCCGGCGCAGCCGACCACCATGAAGCGAATGGAGGCCAGCGCGGCCACCCACTGCAGGCCGACGGGTCCGGGGAGGTCAGGCCGCCGTCGCGTGTGGGGATGCCACCGTCGGCCAGGCTGGGTCGGCGCCGTCGGCCGCCGGCGCGGCAGCGCCATCGGCGCTCCCACCCCGGGAGCCGGCCGCGCTTTTCCTCACTTCGGCGTCCGGTGATGCACGTAGCGCCCACCAGGCGATCACATCTGCTTCGCTGCGGCGGCTACCTCCTCGCGGGCCCTTGCGGCGTCCGGGGCGGTCAGCGCCAGCCGGGCGAGGGCGGCGCAGTCGGCTGCCGTGTGGGCTGCCAGTGCGAGGCGGACAGCCGGCAGGGCGGCCGGCGCCATCGACAGGCTCGTCACCCCGAGGCCCACCAACACCAGCGCCAGCAGCGGATCGCTCGCCGCTTCGCCGCAGACGCCGACCGGCTTGCCCACCGCCGCGCCCGCCGCGCCCGTGATGCGGACCAGCTCGAGCAGCGCGGGCTGCCACGGGTCGAGCAGGTCGGCCAGCTCACCGGCCATCCGGTCGGCCGCGAACGTGTACTGGCCGAGGTCGTTGGTGCCGATGCTGACGAAATCGCACGCGGCCAGCACCGCGTCGGCCCGCAGCGCGGCCGCGGGCACCTCGACCATCGTCCCGGCCACGGGGAGTCCGTGGGCGCGAGCGGCGCGGGCGAAGTCCGCGGCCTCCGTGGGCGTCGACACCATCGGCGCCATCACCCACACGTCGGCCGTGCTCTCCTCCCGGGCGGCGGCGATCGCGGTCAGCTGATCATCGAGCATGCGTCGGTGGCGGCGGGCCAGACGCAGGCCGCGCACCCCGAGCGCCGGGTTGGGTTCGTCGCCGTGGTCGACGAACGCGAGCGGCTTGTCCGCACCCGCATCGAGCGTGCGCACCACGACCTTCCGGCCCGCGAACGCCGCGAACACCTCGGCGTAACTCCGGCGCTGCTCCTCGACCGTCGGCTCCTCGGCCCGGTCCAGGTACAGGAACTCGGTGCGGAGCAGCCCGACGCCCTCCGAGTCGGCCGCCGCCGCGGCCGTCAGGTCCCGCGCCGCGCCGACGTTCACCAGCAACGCCACCGGAACACCGTCGGCGGTCCGGCCGGGGCCGCTCGAAGCCGCCAGGGCCGCGGCCTGCGCGGCCGCTTCGGCCTCCGCCGCCTCGACGAGCGAGTCCGGCGGGTCGACGACCACCTCGCCGGACGCGCCGCGCACCAGCACCGGGGTTCCGTCGGCCAGTCCGGCCGCGTCCGCGCACGCCACGACCGCGGGGATGCCCAGCGACTTCGCCAGGATCGCCGTGTGGCTGGTCGGCCCGCCCAGCTCGGTGACGATCGCGCGCACCTTCCGCGCGTCGAGCACCGCCGTGTCGGCGGGTGCGAGGTCCCGCGCGACCAGGACGAACGGGTGCCCTGGGTCGGGCACGCCGGGCATCGGGACGCCCAGCACGCGGGCCACGGTGCGGTCGCGCAGGTCGTCGAGGTCGGCGGCCCGCTCGGCGAGGTAACCCCCGGTCGCGGTGAGTGCGTCGCGGAACCCGGCGAAGGCGTCGGCGACGGCGTGCGCGAGGCCCCGGCCGTCCTCCAGGCGGGCGCGGATCCGGTCGGGCAGCGCCGGGTCCAGGACCATCATCGACTGCGCGAGCAGCACGTCGGCGGCTTCGCCACCGGCCTGGGCCGAGCGCTCGTCGAGGAACGCGGCGACCTCGGCCAGCGCCGCCCGCGCTCGTTCCAGCGCGGCCGGCACGTCGGCTTCGGGCACGTCCGTCTCCGGCAGCCGCGGCGGCTCGGCGAGCCGGGCGACCGGGCCGTGTGCGACACCCGGGCTCACGCCGATCCCGGTCACCGGGCGAACATCGACCTCACCCATCGTGGTCCGCCGCCACGATCGCGGCCAGCTCGTCGAGCGCCTGCTCGGCCTGCGGGCCGTCGGCGCTGAGCACGACCTCGTCACCACCGCGGGCTCCCAGGCCGAGCACGGACAGGATGCTGCGGGCGTCGACGGGTTCGGCGCCGTCCTTGCCGATGGACACCGGCACCGGCTGCGCGGCGGCGGCCTTGACGAACAGGGCGGCGGGGCGGGCGTGCAGGCCCACGCTGGAGCCGACGACGACACGGCGTTCGGGCATGGCGGTTCTCCTCGTGCGTCAGGCCGCGACGGGCTGGGTGGACGATCCGGTGGTGGCCGCACCGGCGGGGGCGCGGTCGCGGCCGATGCTCTTGGCGAGCAGCACGCAGCCGCAGGTGACGAGCGTGCCGATCGCGACTGCGAGCAGGTACAGCAGCGGCTTGCCGATGAGCCCGACCACCCAGATGCCGCCGTGCGGGGCGGGCGAGGTGGCGCCGAAGGCCGCGACCAGCGCGCCGGTGGTGGCGCTGCCGAGCATCAGCGACGGGATGACCCGGAACGGGTCGCCCGCGGCGAACGGAATCGCGCCCTCGGTGATGAACGACAGGCCTAGCAGCCAGCCGGCCTGTCCGGCCTGCCGCTCGGCCGGGGTGAACCGGCTGCGGCGCACCAGGGTCGCCAGCGCGAGCCCCAGCGGCGGCGTCATGCCCGCCGCCATCACCGCGGCCATGATCACGTAGTTGCCGCTGGCGAGCGCGGCCAGGCCGAACGTGTAGGCCACCTTGTTCACCGGGCCGCCCATGTCGAAGGCCATCATCAGCCCGAGCAGGGCGCCGAGCACCCACGCGCTGCCCCCGGACAAGCCGGACAGCCAGCCGCTCAGGCCGGTCTGCGCGGCGGCGATCGGCTCACCCACCACGACGACCATGAGGAACCCGACGACCAGGGTGGACACCAGCGGGATCACCACGACCGGCATCACCCCGGCCACACCCCGCGGCACCTTCAGCTTCTTCAGGCCCAGCGTCACCGCACCGGCCAGCAGGCCGGACACGAGCCCACCGAGGAACCCGGCGCCGGTGGCGGTGGCGAGCAGGCCGCCCACGATGCCGGGCGCGATGCCGGGCCGGTCGGCCATGCCGAAGGCGATGAACCCGGACAGGATCGGCACGAGCATCTCGAACGCCAGCGAGCCGATCTTGAACAGCACCCCGGCGATGCCGGCCTGGCTCATCAGGTCGGACACGTTCTCGATGCCCGGGTAGGTGACGCCCTGGAAGTCACCGCCGCCGACCTTCGCCGCGACCTCCGGGCCGCCGATCAGGAACGACAGCGCGATGAGGATGCCACCCGCGGCGACGAACGGGATCATGTACGACACCCCGGTCATCAGCCACTGGCGCAGCCGGGTGCCGAAGCCCGCGGAACTGTCCACGTTGGACGCCAGCTCGGGCCCGGGCGCGGACGTCGTGGCCGGAGCGGCGCCCTCCTCGGCGGCCTTGACGGCCTGCGCGATCAGGCCGGCCCCGTCGTTGATGGCGGCCTTGACCCCCGCCGTGACGGTGGGCTTGCCCGCGAAGCGTTCCCGGTCCCGGACGTCCACGTCCGCGGCGAAGACCACCGCGTCGGCCTCGGCGATCCGGGCGGCGTCCAGCGGCGCGGACCCGGCCGCGCCCTGGGTTTCCACGCTCATCTCGTGCCCGGCGGCCTTCGCGGCCTGTTCGAGCGCCTCGGCCGCCATGTAGGTGTGCGCGATCCCGGTCGGGCACGATGTGACTGCCACGAACTTCATCGTCCGAGCACCTCCTGGCGAACGAGCTGGACGACGGCGTCCGCGTCGGGCGCGTCGAGCAGCGACTGGCGGAACGACTGGTGCACGAGACGTCGTGCGAGCTGCGCGAGGATCGTCATGTGCTCCTCGCCGCCGCCCTCGGGTGCGGCGATGAGGAAGATCAGGCGGGCCGGGCCGTCGGAGGCGCCGAAGTCGACCCCGGCCGCGGACCGGCCGAACGCGAGCGTCGGTTCGGTGACGAACGCCGAGCGAGCGTGCGGGATGCCGATGCCGCCTTCGATCCCGGTCGGCATCTGTTCCTCGCGCTTGCGGATGTCGGCGAGGAAGCCGTCCAGGTCGGTGACCCGCCCGGCGGTGACGAGCCGGCGCGCGAGCCCGGCGGTCACCTCCGCGCGGTCGGTGCCCGGGACGTCGAGGTCGACCAGATCGGCGGTGATGAGTTCGGCCATCGGTATCACTCCTTGAGTTCTCGGTCGGCGGCGACCGAAGGGTGGATCGTGACGCCGATGCGGGCGACATCGGCGGGGGCGGGCATCCGGCTGCCGGGCAGCGCCGCCGCGGCGGCGCCCCAGGCCAGTGCCCGGGCGAGGGCGTCACGGCCGGCGCCACCGGCGGCGAGGAACCCCGCGAGCAGGGCGTCCCCGGCGCCGACGGTGCTGCGCGCGACCGGGACCGGCGCCTCGCCGTGCAGGGCGCCGTGCTCGTCGACCAGCACCGCACCGTCCGGTCCGAGGCTCGCCAGCACGGCCCGCGCGCCCCGCGACCGCAGGACCTGGGCCGCCACGACGGCGTCGCCCAGCGTGCCCACCGGGATGCCGGCGCACGCGGCCAGCTCCTCCCGGTTGGGCTTGACCAGATCCGGGCCCGCGGCCAGGGAACGCGCGAGGGCCGCGTCGGAGGAGTCGATCGCGACCCGCAGCCCGGCGTCGTGGCCGCGCCGGACCAGCCGGGCGTAGATGTCCTCGGGCGCACCGGGTGGCAGGCTGCCGCACCCGGCGAGCCAGGCCGTGCCGTCGTCGCACGCGTCGAGGGCGGCCCGCAGCAACGCCTCCGCGTCGCCGTCGGTGCACAGCGGGCCGGGCAGGTTGAGCTTGGTGACCACGCCGTCCGGCTCGGCGAGGGTGATGTTGGTGCGGGTGTCGCCGGCGATCGGGACCTGCCGCACCGCGACCCCCTGCTCGTCGAGCAGCTCGGTGAGCCGCCGCCCGTCGGCGCCCCCGGCGAACAGCACGGCGGCGGTCTTGCGGCCGTGCGCGGCCAGCGCCCGCGCGACGTTGACGCCCTTGCCGCCGGGGTCCAGGTGGGACGGTCCGGCGCGCAGGACTTCGCCCCGGCGCAGGGAGTTCAGCTCGACCGTGTGGTCGAGACTGGGATTGGGGGTGACGGTGACGATCACGCCGACACCACCCTGGGGACCACCGGGCGCCGCTTATCCGCGGGCCCGGCGACGGTGGGCTGCACAGCGCAGCGAGCGAGACGGTGGGACGGGCCGGCGCGCAGGACCTCGCCCCGGCGCAGGGAGTTCAGCTCGACCGTGTGGTCGAGGCTGGGGTTGGGGGTGACGGTGACGATCACGCCGACACCACCCTGGGGCCCACCTGGCGCCCGGGGGCAGCCAGCTCCGCTTCGGACATCTCCGCGGAGCGGGCGAGACGGTGGGACGGGCCGACGGTGACGGTCATGGGAGTACCACCTCGTGGCCGGCCCTGTGCCGCGCTTCCGGACGCGGGGGCCAGCTGCACTTCGGACAGCTCGCCGCAGCGGGCGAGACGGTGGGACGGGCCCACGCGCAGGACTTCGCTCCACTGCCGGGAGTTCACCTCGAGCGTGTGGTCCTGGGTGGGGGTGACGGTGACGATCACGCCGGCACCACCTTGGGGCCAACCGGGCACGGCTGATCCGCGGGTCCGGCGACGGCGGGCTGCACAGCGCAGCGCGCGAGATGGTGGGAGGGGCCGGCCGGGCACCGCTCGTCGGGGCCGGCGTGCCGCGCCTCGCCCCGGTGGACGAGCGCGGGGGCAAGGCTGGGACTCTCAGTGGGGATCATGCCAGCACCACCTCAGGCCCGGCCGCGCGTAGCTCGTCTGCCAGACCGTCGTCCAGGCCGGTGTCGGTCACGAACTTGTCCACCTCGGACAGCTCGCCGAAGCGGGCGAGGCAGTCGTTGCCGACCTTGGTGTGGTCGGCCAGCACGACCGTGCGGCGGGCAGCCCGGATCATCGCGCGCTTGACCGCCGCCTCCCCGATGTCGGGCGTCGTGAGCCCGCGTTCGGCGGAGATGCCGTTGGTGCCGACGAACGCGACGTCGACGAAGGTGTCGGCGAGCGCGCGCAGCGTCCAGTCCTCGACCGCGGCCAGCGTGCGGCCCCGCACCCGGCCGCCCAGCAGCAGCACCGTCAGTTGCGGGCGGAGGGCTAGCTGCGGGACGACCGACACCGCGTTGGTGACCACGGTCAGCTCCCGGTCGGCGGGCAGGATCTCGGCGAGCCTTGCGGTGGTGGTGCCGGCGTCCAGCAGGATCGCGCCCTCGTCGGGCACCTCGGCGAGAGCGGCCTTGGCGATCCGCTCCTTCTCGGCCGTCATCACGGCGTCCCGGTCGGCGAGGCCGGGCTCGAAACCGAGCCGCTCGACCGGGATGGCGCCGCCGTGCACGCGGCGCAGCACCCCCTGGCGCTCCAGCACGGTCAGATCGCGCCGCACCGTCTCCATGGTGACGTTGAAGTTCGCCGCGAGCCAGGACACGTCGACGCGGCCGACGCTGCGCGCCCGCTCGACGATGTGCTGCTGACGCTCCTCTGCGTACATGTGGCTTCCTTGCCGTTGCGATGTGGCTTTCCTTGGTTATATGTTGTTTCACGTGGGGATGTCAAGCATGAAAAAACTCCCCGCCGCGGCCGGGCCGCGGCGGGGAGTTCTCCGGTGTGCGTCAGACGTTGCGCCGGTACTGGCCCCCGACCTCGAAGAACGCCTCCGTGATCTGGCCGAGCGAGCACACCCGCGCGGCGTCCATCAGCACCCCGAACAGGTTCTCGCCCCGCGTGGCGGCTTCGCGCAGCGCCTTGAGCGCCTGCTCGGCGTCGTGGCTGTGCCGCTGCTGGAAGTCGGCCAGCCGCGTCAGCTGCGACTGCTTCTCCTCCTCCGTCGCGCGCGCCAGCTCGACCTCGACCTCGTCGTCCTCCGGGTGCGGGTTGCGGAACGTGTTCACCCCGATGATCGGCAGCGTGCCCTCGTGCTTGAGCCGCTCGTACAGCATCGACTCGTCCTGGATCCGGCCGCGCTGGTACCCGGTCTCCATCGCGCCCAGCACGCCGCCGCGCTCGGCGATCCGGTCGAACTCGGTGAGCACGGCCTCCTCGACCAGGTCGGTCAGCTCGTCGATGATGAACGAACCCTGCAACGGGTTCTCGTTCTTCGACAGGCCCCACTCCTTGTTGATGATCATCTGGATGGCCATCGCGCGGCGCACCGAGTTCTCCGTCGGCGTGGTGATCGCCTCGTCGTAGGCGTTGGTGTGCAACGAGTTCGCGTTGTCGTACAGCGCGCACAGCGCCTGCAGCGTGGTGCGGATGTCGTTGAAGCTCATCTCCTGCGCGTGCAGCGACCGGCCCGAGGTCTGCACGTGGTACTTGAGCTTCTGCGAACGCTCGTTCGCGCCGTAGCGCTCCTTCATCGCGACCGCCCAGATGCGGCGCGCGACCCGGCCGAGCACCGAGTACTCGGCGTCCATGCCGTTGGAGAAGAAGAACGACAGGTTCGGCGCGAAGTCGTCGATGTGCATACCCCGGGCGAGGTAGGACTCGACGTAGGTGAACCCGTTGGCCAGCGTGAACGCCAGCTGCGAGATCGGGTTCGCGCCCGCCTCGGCGATGTGGTAACCGGAGATCGACACCGAGTAGAAGTTGCGCACCCCGTGCTCGATGAACCACTCCTGGATGTCGGCCATCATCCGCAGGCTGAACTCGGTGGAGAAGATGCAGGTGTTCTGCCCCTGGTCCTCCTTGAGGATGTCGGCCTGCACCGTGCCGCGCACCTGGCGCAGCGTCCACTCGCGCAGGTCCTCGGCCTCCGACGGCGTCGGCTCGCGCCCGTGCTCGGCCCGGAACGCGTCCATCCGCTGGTCGATCGCGGTGTTGAGGAAGAACGCCAGGATCGTCGGCGCGGGCCCGTTGATCGTCATCGACACCGAGGTGTTCGGCGCGGTCAGGTCGAAGCCGTCGTAGAGCGCCTTCATGTCGTCCAGCGTCGCGATGGACACGCCGGAGGTGCCGATCTTGCCGTAGATGTCCGGTCGCGTGTCCGGGTCGTGCCCGTACAGCGTCACCGAGTCGAACGCCGTGGACAGCCGCTTCGCCTCGGAATCCGCGGACAGGTACTTGAAGCGCCGGTTGGTGCGGAACGCGTCGCCCTCACCGGCGAACATGCGCGCCGGGTCCTCACCCTCCCGCTTGAACGGGAAGACGCCCGCCGTGTAGGGGAAGTAGCCGGGCAGGTGCTCGCGCCGCAGGAACGACAGCAGCTCGCCGCGGTCGGTGTAACGCGGCAGCGCCACACGCGGGATCCGGTTGCCGGACAGGGTTTCCCGCCACAGCTGGGTGCGCAGCTCCTTGTCCCGGATGCGGACGACGAGCTCCTCCTGCCGGTAGGACTCGGACAGCTCGTCCCACCGCTCCAGCAGCCCGGCCACCGACGGGTCCACTTCGGACTCCGCCTTCGCCAGCAGCGCCTCGATCGGGCCGGTGTCCGCGCCGTCGGCGGCCAGCGCCTCCTTAGCGGCACGCAGCTGGTCGACCTTGCGCACGGCCGCGACCTGGTCCCGCGTCTTCTCGTGGTAGCCGCGCACGGTGGCGGCGATGTCGGCGAGGTAGCGCTCCTTCGACGGCGGGATGATCACGGTCGCGCCGGTGGACACCTTGGTCTCCACCTTCGGCAGCTGACCCGCCGACACCGACAGGCCGCGCTCGGCCAGCGCGTCGCGCAGGTACTGGTACAGCGCGGTCACGCCGTCGTCGTTGAAGCGCGCGGCGCTGGTGCCGAACACCGGCATGTCCTCCGGCGCGGCCCCGAACGCCTCGCGGTTGCGCACCAGCTGGCGCGCGACGTCGCGGCGCGCGTCCTCGGCGCCCCGGCGCTCGAACTTGTTGATCGCCACCACGTCGGCGAAGTCGAGCATGTCGATCTTCTCCAGCTGCGACGCGGCGCCGAACTCCGGCGTCATCACGTACAGCGAGTAGTCGACGTGGTCCACGATGCCGGCGTCGCCCTGCCCGATGCCGGGCGTCTCGACGATCACCAGGTCGTAGCCCGCGGCCTTGCACGCCAGCACGGCCTCGTCCAGGCCCTCGGGTACCTCACCGGTGGCCTGACGGGTGGCCATCGAGCGGAAGTAGACCTGCGACCCGTCCAGGCCGTTCATCCGGATCCGGTCGCCCAGCAAGGCACCACCGCCGCGGCGGCGGGTCGGGTCGACCGCCAGCACCGCGATGCGCAGCTTGTCCTCCTGGTCCAGCCGGAAGCGCCGGAGCAGCTCGTCGGTCAGCGACGACTTGCCCGAGCCGCCGGTGCCGGTGATGCCCAGGACCGGGACAGTGCGGGCCCGCGCCGCGTCCGTGATGCGGGCCAGCCGGTCCTCGGCCACGCTGCCGGCCTGCAGCTGCGTGATGAACCGAGCCAGCGACGGCACGTCCCCGGCCAGGAGGTCGTCGTCCGATCCGGCCGGCACCTCGGCCAGGTCGTAGTCGCACTCCTTGATCATCAGGTTGACCATGCCCGGCAGGCCCAGCTGAAGGCCGTCGTCCGGGGAGAAGATGCGCGCGACGCCGCGGGAGTGCAGCAGCTCGATCTCCTCGCGCACGATGACGCCGCCACCGCCGCCGTACACCTTGATGTGCCCGGCGCCGCGTTCGTTCAGCAGCTCGACGAGGTAGCTGAAGTACTCCACGTGGCCGCCCTGGTAGGCGCTGATCGCGACGCCGTGGGCGTCCTCGCTGATCGCGGCCGTGACGACCTCGTCCACCGACCGGTTGTGGCCGAGGTGGATGACCTCCGCACCCTGCGACTGCAGGATGCGCCGCATGATGTTGATCGAAGCGTCGTGCCCGTCGAACAGACTCGATGCGGTGACGAACCGCACCGGGTGCACGGGCCGGTGAAGGGAGGCGTTCATGCCTCAAAAATACTTGGACTTCCTACTATCGCAAACCCAAGCGTGACCGCAGCGACATCCACCGCGGGACCGTAACGATTCAGAACGCGGGCAGCACGAAGCCACGGGCGTCCGGACGGGTGCCGGGCCCCCGCCCGGCACTTCCCCAGCTACCTCGCCGGCGTCAGCGCGCGCCGGCCGTGCGCATCGCGATCCACTGCCGCATCGCGTACTCGACCAGCGTGATCAGCGTCTGCTTGGTCGACTCGCGGTCGCGGGCGTCGCACCGCACGATTGGGATGCTCTCGTCGATCGCCAGCGCCTCGCGCACGTCGCTCAGCTCGTGGTGCAGCTGACCGTCGAACGTGTTGACGCCGATGATGTAGGGCAGCCTGCGGTCCTCGAAGAAGTCGACGGGCGCGAACGAGTCCGCCAGCCGCCGCGTGTCCGCGAGCACCACGGCGCCGATCGCGCCGCGGACCAGGTCGTCCCACATGAACCAGAACCGCTGCTGACCGGGCGTGCCGAACAGGTACAGGATCAGGTCCTTGTCCAGCGATACGCGGCCGAAGTCCATGGCCACGGTGGTGGTGGCCTTGTTGGGTGTC
The DNA here is from genome assembly GCF_014653945.1 of Amycolatopsis deserti. Taxonomy (GTDB): domain Bacteria; phylum Actinomycetota; class Actinomycetes; order Mycobacteriales; family Pseudonocardiaceae; genus Amycolatopsis_E; species Amycolatopsis_E deserti. The sequence goes on from NZ_BNAU01000005.1 coordinate 54,723, forward strand.
TGGTCGAGGTTGTCGATGCCGCGGCTCGCGTCGGTCATCATCGCCTCGGTGGTGAGCGGCACGATCTCCGAGACCGAGCCGACGAAGGTGGTCTTGCCGGCACCGAAACCACCGGCGACCACGATCTTCGCCGAGGTCATGGTCTGCGGCGAGGCCTGCCGCGGTGCCTTAAAGCCGACGGAGTCCACTCAACACCCTTTCCATCAACATGAGATGCGCCTCGGCGTCGTCGTTGGTCGACACCGTGCGGTGCACGGTGACCAGACCAGCATCGGCGGCGTCGCTGATGAGGACTCTGGCCACGCCGATCGGGACCCGCAGCAGCGCTGCGACCTCCGCGACCGACCGCGGTGTCCGACATTCTTCCATGATCGAGCGGTGCTCGAACTGCACCGTCAGCGCTCCGGCGTCGAGCCGGGCGAGGACGGCATCCTGGACGGAGATCAGCGTCTCCAGTTCCAGGGCGACCCGGGCCTTGGTGCGGCCGCCGGTGAGCGCGTAGGGGCGCACCACCGCGGTCTCCTCGGCGGGGTGGATCTCCGGCTCCTCGCGGCGCGACGGCACGGGCGGGGCCGGCTGCGCGGGCTGCACCGGGTCGAAGAACCCGCTGCCCGGCGAGGGGTCGAAGAGGCTCGCCGGACGGTCCGGGTACTCCGGCTCCGGTCGCGGCGCGGGTGCCGGCTGCGGGGACGGCGTCGGCTGCGGCGCCTGTTCGGCCCGCGGGGCTTCGGACGCCTCGGCCGTCTCGGTCCCGGGCTGCCGGTCGCGCTGCTTCTTGCGCTTCCAGCGGCCACGCCCGGAGTCCAGGCTGAAGCTGTTCATCACGTCGGCGAACGTCGGCTCCGGTTCGCCGCCGGATGGGGAGCCACTCTCGGATCCCGTGGTCATGTCGGCATCATCCCACCGGTTCGCCGATCAGGGGCCCACCGGCTCCCTGCAGCTGAGCCCGCAGTTCGGGGGTGAGGATCTGGCCCACCCGGTCGACCAGCATGGTCATCTCGTAGGCGACCTGGCCGATGTCGCAGTTCGGGGCGGCCAGGACCGCCAGGCAGGACCCGTCGCTGATCGACATCAGGATCATGATCCCGAGTTCCATCTCCACGACGGTCTCGTTGACCGCACCGGCTTCGAAGCACCGCGCCGCGCCCTGGGTCAGGCTGACGAGCCCGGAGGCCACCGCGGCGAGCTGGTCGGCGCGGTCGAGCGGCAACCGGTTCGAAGCGGTCAGCAGCAGGCCGTCGGCCGAAACGACCACCGCGTGCGCCACGCCAGGCACACGCTCGGCGAAATCATTGACCAGCCATCCGAACTGGTTCTGTGGCTGCGGCGTGGTCATTCACCCTCCATGGTTCCTTGATCGGGGTCGGCGGACTGAGCGGTCCGGTGCCTCCCACGCTGAACACCTTGCTGGAAACTGCTCAGCCTGCCACGCACATCCTGCGGATCACGGCGTGTCCGCGGTGCCGGGGCGGGGGTCCCCGGGGACAGGGCGCTGCCGGGCAGCAACTGCTCACCGCGGCGCCGCTTGGGCAGCCCCGCCGCGGTGAAGTTCGACGGCGCCGACGAGGACACGGTCTGAACCGCCGCCCAGCTCTCGTCCGACGCGAACGACCAGGCGCCGTCACCGCCCGCTTCGGCCGGCTGGCGGTCCGCGGTGGATCCGGGCTGCTGGTCGCGGGCGGGTTCGGGCCGCTGGAAGAGGCCGGTGCCCTCCCCGGTGCGCGGGAAGACGCCGGTGCCCTCGCCGGTGGTGGGGCGCTGGAAGAGGCCGGTGCCCTCCGCCGGGCGCGGCTGGCGCTGCGGCAGGGCCGCCTCGGCCTGCGCCGACGCCGGCTGGCGCTGCGGCAGGCCGCTCTCGGTCTGGGCGGTCTCGGTTGGCTTGCGCTGGGGCAGGCCGGGGTCCGGCTGGGCCTCGGCGGCCGCAGCGGGCTTCGGCTGGCGCTGCGGTAGGCCGGTCTCCGACTGGCCCTCGGCAGCCGCGGCGGGCTTCGGCTGGCGCTGGGGTAGGCCGGGCTCGGGCTGGGCCTCGGCAGCCGCAACAGACTTCGACTGGCGCCGGGGTAGGCCGGACTCCGACTGAGCCTCGGCAGCCGCGGCGGGCGTCGGCTGGGCCTCGGCGGCCGCAGCAGACTTCGGCTGGCGCTGCGGCAGGCCGGACTCCGGCTGAGCCTCGGCAGCCGCAGCGGGCTTCGGCTGGCGCTGCGGTAGGCCGGTCTCCGACTGGGCGTCGGCAGCCGCGGCGGGCGTCGGCTGAGGCTCCGCGGCCGCGGCGGGCTTCGGCTGGCGTTGGGGCAGGTCGGCGGCGTTGTCCTTCGCCGTGGGCTCGGGCTTGGGCTGGCGGCGGGGCAAGCCGCTGTCCGTTGCGCTGGGCTTCGACGCGCCGTCCGAACTCTTCGGCTGGGCACTGGGCTTCAGTGCGTCGGCCATCGGCTTGCGGCGGGGTAGGCCGCTCTCCGTCGCCTCCGTCGCCTTCGGCTCGCGCTGGGGGAGGCCGCTGTCCAGCTGCGGCGCCTCCGCGGCCGGGCGCGGTCGGCCGGCCTCCGGCTGCGCCGTCCGGGCGGCAGCGCCCTCCGCCGAAGTGGCAGCGCTTTCCCGCGCGGCAGCACTCCCCGACGCAGCGGCGCTCCCCGACGCGGGGGTGCTCCCCTGCGCAGCGGATCCAGGCGCAGCACTTCCCGGCGCGGGGGTGCTCCCCTGCGCAGCGGGCGCGGCAGTCACCTGCGCACCGGCAGCGCCCGTGCTGCCCTGCGTAGTCGCTGCGCTTCCGTCCGCGCTGGTAGCGCTTTCCCGGCCGCCAGCGCCTTCCGCGTCCCGCTTCGCGTGGCGGGCCCGGTTCACGCCGTGCTGGAAGCTGCTCAGCCGGCCCCGCACGTCGGCCGGGTCGCGGACCGGCATCTCGCGCTGCGGGTTCGGCGCCGGGGTCTCCGCGGCGGCACTGCCGGGCAGCAGCTGCTCGCCACGGCGCCGCTTCGGCAGGCCCGCGTCGGTGAACGTCTTCGGCTCCACCCGGGACGCCGCCTGGACCGCGCGCCAGTTCTCGTCGACCGCGAAGTCCCAGCCGCTGGCCGCCTTGGCGCTCTCCGGCTTGTCCGAAGTGGACTGCTCCGCCGAGGTGGACTGGGCCGCCTTCGGGGCCGCCGGCGGGTCGTCGCTGCGGAACCACGCCGACAGGGTCTCGTCGAAGATCGGCGTCGTCTCGCGGCGCGACGGCGGCGGCGTGGCCGGCTTCGGCTCGTTGGCCGCCGAGCTCCACCACTCCGACAGCGGGCTGCTGTTCGCCGTGAACAACGCCTTGCCGCTGGGCAGCTCATCCGGCGCCGGCTCCGGCTCCGGCTCGGCGGGCACCTCGGGCGCGGGAGCGGGCGCGGGCTCCGCACCCTCGGCCGGGATCGGCGTGAACAACGCGGTCCCGGAGATCTCCAGGTCCGACGGCGGCCGCGGCGGCAGCACCCCGGAGTGCCCGTTCTGCGCCCACGACGGGGCGTTCGCGCCATCCCCGGGCGTCGGGGTCTGGCCGAAGTTCGCCAGCGCCTCCGGCCGCCCGGCGCCGTTGACCGTGCGCCGCCGCGGCAGCGCGGTCGACGGGTCCGGCTGGACCGGAGCCCGGGCGGGCAGGTCCATCACCAGATCCGCGGGCACGGTGACGGTCGCCCGCACACCGACGATGTCCTTGCCACCGTGCAGGACCACACCGATGTTGTGCCGCCCGGCGAGGCGGCCGACCACGAACAGGCCCATCCGGCGCGAGGTCGCGAGGTCGACCGTGCCGGCCTCGGTCAGCCGGGCGTTGGCCTCGGCTACCTCGGCCTCGTTCATGCCGATGCCCTGGTCGATGATGTCGATGACCAGGCCGCCGTGGTCGTTCGCGCGGGTCGTGACCGTCACCTGGGTCTCCGGCGCGGAGAACGCGGTCGCGTTGTCCAGCAGCTCGGCGACCAGGCGCATCAGGTCGCTCGCGGCGAACCCGACGATGCGCGCGTCCGGCGGGGTCTGCACCACGACCCGCTGGTACTGCTCGATCTCCGACACCGCGGCACGCAGCACGTCGGAGGTGGTGACCGGCTGGCCGGAGCGGCGGCCCGGCTCGGCGCCGGAGAGCACCATCAGGTTCTCGTTGTTGCGCCGCATGCGGGTCGCCAGGTGGTCCAGCTGGAACAGCGTCGCGAGCTGGTCGGCGTCCTCCTCGTCGCGCTCCAGCCGCTCGATCAGCTGCAGCTGCCGCTGCACGAGGCTCTGGCTGCGGCGCGAGAGGTTGATGAACACGCTGCTGTAGCCGGTGCGCATGTTGGCCTGCTCGACCGCGAGCCGCAGCGCCTGGCTGTGCACCGCGTCGAACGCCTTGGCCACCTCACCGATCTCGTCCTTCGTGCCGACCGGGACCGGCTGCACGTCGGTGGTCTGCTCGCGGCCCTCCTGGATGTTGCGCACCGCGGCCGGCAGCTGGCGGTCGGCGACGTCCAGGGCGCCGGCCCGCAGCACGCGCAGCGAGTGCAGCAGCTGGCGGGTGATGAGGATGACGACCGCGGCGGTGACCACGAGCGCGAGGAACAGCAGCACCGCAAGCAGGCCGGCGTCGGTGCCCGCGTTGTCCGCGAGGTCCGCGGAGGTCGTGGTGAGCTCGTCGCCCAGGCTGTCGCTGACGGTGTTCAACGCGGCGATCACCGACGCCGACACCGCGGTCCACTGCTGGGCCGAGATGCCGCGCAACGCGCTGGGCACCGAGGCGCCCTCGGCCGCGAGCACGCCGTTGACCAGGCGGCTGCGGGTGTTGAAGTCCTGGCCCATCACGGTGCGGTCGAACTGCGCCTCCTGCGCGGAGCTCGCCGCGGCCCGGAAGTCGGCGAGCCGGTCGGTCAGCCGCAGCTCGGCCGTGCGCAGGTCGTTGAGCTGGCTCGGGGTGAGGTTGCCGCGCGCGATGCCGTAGCCGAGCAGCGACTGGGCGGTGGACGCCTCCTCCTTGACCACCAGCACGTCGTGCAGCGCGCTCGGCGTGCCGCCGATGGCGTCATCGCCGATGCCGGCGACCAGCGCGGTGTCCAGTCCGATCAGCGAGTCGGTCATCTCGCTGTAGGCGGCCAGCGCCTGCACCGCGTCGAGGCGGCCCTCGGCGACTTGGCGGCGGACCTCGGGCAGACGGCCGACGGCGGCCGCGGCGGCCTCGCCGGGCGCGCGGATGCCGTCGTCGGCGTCCGCGGCGTGCCCGGTGGCGCCGGCGAGCGGGCCGGTCGCGCCGTCCACCAGCTGCCGGGCGGCGTCCAGTTGCGGGGAGCTGCCGACGGTGCCCTGGGTGAGCAGCGCCGCGGTCTCGGTGCGCTCCTGCTGCAGCGCGTCGACCAGCGTGCGCACCGCGCCGTTCAACTCGACGAGCCGGTTCATCCGCTCGTAGTTGCCGGAGCGCTCGACCTGGTTGCCGATGGTGATCCCGCCCAGAACCAGGGCGACCACGATGGGCACCAGGGACACGGCGGCGAGCTTGGCGGACAGCCGCCAGTCCCGCCAGCGCGTCAGCGTGGCCCACTTCGACGGCTCCTTCGGTTGCTGGCCGAGGAGCTGTCCCACAGGCACTTGGCCCTGTCCTGCAACGGTCACGAAGGTGACTCCCTGTCCGGCGTGTGCTGTGCGCGTCCGTGGCGGGCCGGACCCGTGCCGGAGCGCACGGCGGCGGCACCGTGTGGCCTCAACCGCATGGCTCTCCTCATCAACGGGTGGAACTCGTCGCTTCTCCTGCAGCCCCAGCCGACGGCGCTGGCCCGGCCGCCCGCCGTCCCGCCGGACCGGCCCGGCGCCGTTGCCGGTGCATCATGCGGTGTGCACGATGCGGCGCACAACACCGGTTTACGCTCGGTCACAGCGAGTCAGCGTGGCCCAGGAAGCGTACACCAAACGGGCTTCCGCCAAGCCCGTCGAATCCGGCGGTGCTGACCTGCGGAAATACCGCTGGTGACAAGGGGTTTACGAGAAATGCCTTGTCAGGGCGCCAGAAGCGCGGCTTCCGGTTACGGCAGGGCACGCCCACACTGTGGACCTGTCACCCACTTAGCCCAGAGCCCGCTCGGACGAACCGGAAAATCCACACCGACCGTGCGGACGCCGCGTGCTCGGCGAGCCGAATACCCCCCGATCTTGTGGCTTTCGCTGTGATGTGGATTTCTGCCCGGTCACCACGGTTGGCCAGCGCTTTTTCACCACAGCCGCGGTGTTACGCGGTATCGCGCGCCTCACCCCTTCCAGGGACGGCACCCCGCGTCACCTCACGGGCGGTTACGTGCTTCGGCGGAATCACGCCCGCCTTTCGCCCGATCAGCGGATTAACCCGTCCGGGTGGCGCAGGCCCGCGTCACTCTGAAGAGGTCCTCCGATGTCAGAGCCCCAGGTCGGCGTAGTTAGCATGTGCGCCCACCGAAAGAGTTTCACCAAGTTCGCTCGCTCGCCGGGAGGCAGAGATGCAGAACGTGGCCCCCACCGCTGCGACGCGCAACCCCGTGGAAGACACGGGACCGATGCGGCCGCTGTTCGGCAACAGCGGCCCTGCCACGGGGGAACCGCCCGGCCCGCGGCGCCGGACGGGCCCGGACTTCGTGGCGATCCAGCGCAGCGAGGAGTTCACCGAGCTCCGCGGGCGGTTCCGGCGGTTCGTGTTCCCGATGAGCCTGGCGTTCGTGCTCTGGTACCTGGTCTACGTGCTGCTCGCCGCGTACGCGCACGACTTCATGAGCATCAAGCTCTTCGGCGAGGTCAACGTCGCGATCGTGCTGGGGATCCTCCAGTTCGTCTCGACCGCCCTGATCACGGCCGCGTACCTGCGGTTCGCCCGGCGCCGGATCGACCCCGACGTGGACAAGGTCCGCCAGCAGGCAGGAGTGCAGTAACCCGATGAGCCACCTTCTCGCCGCGGGCGCCCCGACCGCGGCCAGCAACCCGGTCCTCAACATCGCCGTCTTCGCGTTGTTCGTCGCCATCACGCTGTTCGTGGTGTACCGCGTGAGCAGCCGGAACTCCTCCCGTTCCGACTACTACGCCGCGGGCAGCGCGTTCACCGGACGGCAGAACGGCATCGCGCTGTCCGGCGACTTCCTCTCGGCCGCGTCGTTCCTCGGCATCGCCGGCGCCATCGCCGTGCACGGCTACGACGGGTTCCTCTACTCGATCGGCTTCCTGGTCGCCTGGCTGGTGGACCTGCTGCTCATCGCCGAGCTGCTGCGCAACACCGGCCGCTTCACCATGGGCGACGTCCTGAGCTTCCGGATGAAGCAGCGCCCGGTGCGCGCCGCGGCCGCGACGTCGACCCTGGTGATCTCGCTGTTCTACATGCTGGCCCAGATGGCCGGCGCCGGTGGACTGATCGCGCTGCTGCTGGACATCCACGGCGGCTTCGGGCAGGCCCTGATCATCGCCGTGGTGGGCATCGTCATGGTGCTGTACGTGCTGGTCGGTGGCATGAAGGGCACCACCTACGTGCAGATCATCAAGGCGAGCATCCTGATCCTGTCCGCGGTGCTGATGACCGTGTTCCTGTTCGGCAAGTTCGGCTTCAGCCTGTCGAACCTTCTCTCCCAGGCCGCCTACCACAGCCCGATGGGCGACAAGCTGCTCGAGCCGGGCGGCCAGTACGGCGCGAACGGCACCACCAAGCTGGACTTCGTGTCGCTGGCCGTCGCACTGATCCTGGGCGCGGCCGCGCTGCCGCACGTCCTGATGCGCTTCTACACCGTGCCGAACTCGCAGGAGGCGCGCCGCTCGGTCGTGTGGGCCAGCGCGTGCATGTTCGTGTTCTACCTGTGCACCCTGGTCATCGGCTTCGGCGCGGCCGCGCTGGTCGGCACCGACGAGATCAAGGCCGCGCCCGGTGGCGAGAACTCCGCGGCGCCGCTGCTGGCGCTGCACATCGGCGGCACGCTGCTGCTGGGCGTCATCGCGGCGGTCGCGTTCGCGACGATCCTGGCGGTCGTGGCCGGCCTGACGCTGACCGCGTCGGCGTCCTTCGCCCACGACGTGTACGCCAACATCTTCAAGCGCGGCCACGCCGACCCGGTCGACGAGGTGCGGGTGGCGCGCCTCACCGCGATCGTGATCGGGGTGCTGGCGATCATCGGTGGCATCCTCGCCAACGGGCAGAACATCGCGTTCCTGGTCGCGCTGGCGTTCGCGGTCGCGGCCTCGGCGAACCTGTCGACGCTGCTGTACTCGCTGTTCTGGAAGCGGTTCAACACGACCGGCACGCTGTGGGCCATCTACGGCGGCCTGGGCGCCTGCCTGGTGCTGGTGATCTTCTCGCCGGTGGTGTCCGGTACGCCGGACTCGATCATCAAGGGCGTGGACTTCCACTGGTTCCCGCTGAAGAACCCGGGCCTGGTGTCGATCCCGTTCTCGTTCCTGTGCGGTTTCCTCGGCACGATCCTCGGCAAGGACAAGGCCGACCCGCGCAAGCACGCCGAGATGGAGGTCCGTTCGCTGACCGGCATCGGCTCCTGAGACGCTTCGGGGGTGACACCCCGAAGCCTCGACCGGATCCGGCGCTTCCTGGCCGGGCACGACGTGCCGACGCCGTGCCTGGTCGTGGACACCGACGCGGTCGCCACGCGCGTGCGGGAACTCCTGGCCGAGTTCCCGCACGCGCGTCTGTGTTATGCCGTCAAGGCGAACCCGGAGCCGGCGGTGCTGCGGGCCGTGCTGGGCGCGGGCGGCGGGTTCGACGTGGCGAGCCCGGCCGAGATCGAAGCGTGCCTGGCGGCCGGCGCCGAGCCCACGGCCCTGTCCTACGGAAACACGATCAAGAAGCCGGCCGACATCGCGTTCGCGTGGTCGCGCGGGGTGCGGGACTTCACCACCGACGCCGAGGGTGACCTGGCCAGCCTGGCCGAGCACGCGCCCGGCGCGTCGGTGTCGGTGCGGATCCTGGTGGACGGGCCGGCGTCGGCGACGCCGTTCGGGCAGAAGTTCGGCTGCGAACCGGAGCGCGCGGCCGACCTGCTGGTGGAGGCGGACCGGCTGGGCCTGGACGCGGCCGGGATCGCCTTCCACGTCGGCTCGCAGCAGCCGGAACCGCAGGCGTGGGAGGCCGGGATCGCCGCGGCCGCCAAGATCTTCGCCGACTGCGCCGCACGCGGGGTGCGGCCGCGCCGCCTGAACATCGGCGGCGGCTTCGGCATCACCTACCGGGAGGCCGTGCCGCAGCTTGCCGCGTATGCCCGGGCGATCCGGGCGGCGGTGGCGGCGTACTTCCCCGGCGAGCCGGAGGTGCTGCTCGAGCCGGGCCGGGCCGTGGTCGCCGAGGCCGGGCTGATCCGCACCGAGGTCGTGCTGGTGTCCACCCGGTTCGGCCGCCGATGGGTCTACCTCGACGTCGGCCGGTACAACGGCCTGGCCGAGACCGAGAACGAGGCCATCCCCTACCGGCTGGAGCCGCTGGACTCAGGCGGCGAGCGGGGTCCCGTCGTGCTGGCCGGGCCGACGTGCGACGGTGACGACGTGCTGTACCAACGGACTCCCTACGAGCTGCCGCTGTCGCTGCGCGCCGGGGACCGGCTGGACATCCTCGACGCCGGCGCCTACACGGCGAGCTATTCGTCGGTGGCGTTCAACGGGATCCCGCCCCTGCGCACCTACTGCCTGGAAGGAGGCACGCTCGCCGATGGCACGTGAGATCGGCGCGTTCGCCGGACGGCACGTCCTGGCCGAGCTGCGGAGCATCGACCCGCGCCTGCTGGACGATCCGGCGTTCCTGCGCGAGGCGCTGCGGAGCGTGGTGACCGAGGCCGGTGCGACGGTCCGCGAGGTGGTCGGCCACCGGTTCGAGCCGCAGGGCGTGACGGTGCTGGCGCTGCTGGCCGAATCGCACGCCTCGGTGCACACCTACCCGGAGATCGGGGCGGTGTTCGCGGACGTGTTCACGTGCGGGGACCAGGCGGATCCGGTGCTCGCGGTGCGCCTGCTGGCCGCCGCGCTGGGCACCGCGGACGTGGAGATGTCGGTCGTCGAGCGCGGGGAGAAGCATGTCACGGCAGATCGTTGAGCCCCTGGGCCCGGGGTTGTCGCGGGTGTGGGACGTGTCGGAGGTGCTGTTCGACGAGCACACCGGGTTCCAGCGGCTGCTGATCGGCCGCACGGCCCAGGGCGTGTCGCTGTTCTGCGACGACGAGCGGCAGAGCACCGAGGCGAGCCAGCTCGTCTACCACGAGGCGCTGATGGTGCCGGCGATGCTGCTGGCTTCGCAGCTACGGCGGGTGCTGATCATCGGGTCCAGCGAGGGCGTGGCGAGCCAGCTGGCGGTGGCGTTCGGTGCCGCGCACGTGGACCACGTGGACATCGACCGGGTGGCGGTGCGTAGGTGCGCTTCGCTGCTCCCCTACGGCTACACGGTCGAGGAGCTGGACGCGGCCGAGCGCGGTGAGGGGCCGGTGCGGGTGCACTACGCGGACGGGTTCTCGTTCGTCGAGGCCTCCGACGGCGGGTACGACCTGGTGGTGATCGACCTGCCGGACGAGAACACCGACCCGCAGGCCCAGCACAACCGGCTGTACGGCGCGGACTTCCTGCGCCGGTGCGCGGGTTTGCTCGCGCCCGGCGGGGTGGTGTGCTGCCAGGGCGGCTGCCCGACCCTGTGGCGCAACGACACGCTGCGGGTCGCCTGGGCCCGGTTCACCGAGGTGTTCGCCACGCCGGTGTACTTCGGCTCCGACGAGCACGAGTGGGCTTTCCTGTCCGGCCGCGTGGACGAGGTGGCCGACCCGGTGGGGACGATGATCGCCCACCTGGACGGCTTCACACCGGCGACGCTGGACGCGGCCACCCTGCGCGGGTCGACCGTCGTGCCCTACTCGCTCAGAGCTTGCGCCCCGCGTGGACGCGGTGCGTGACCGACCGCTCCGCGACGAACGACAGGAACGGGATGGTGCCGGCGAGCAGCACCAGGATCGTGCCCTTGATCGACCACCGCGCCTTGAGCGCCAGGTCGACCGCGAACACCAGGTAGACCATGTAGAAGACACCGTGGCTGACGCCGGCCCAGCTCATCATCCCCGGCGAGTCGAACGCGTACTTGAGGATGAAGGCCGCCGTGAGCAGCAGCAACGCGATACCAGTGGCGTAGGCCAGCACGCGGTAGCGCAGCAGCGGTCCCCGCAGGGCCGGCGCGGCCTTCGCGACCGGGGCGCCTTCGCGTTCGTCCGTGTCCACCATCGCAGTCTGCCTTTCTAACTCTCGCGCTGGTCGCGGGCGTGCAGCTCGGCCAGGTAGCGGTTGTAGGCGGCGAGCTCGGGGTCGTCGTCCTCGGCCGGGAGCTGCCGCCGCACCCGGGGCGCCGGCACCTCGCGCGCCGGCTGGTGGCCCCACTCGGCACGCGAGTCCTCCGGCTGGGCGTCCTCCGCGGCCGCCTCGCGGCGCAGCTTCCAGATCCGCCACACCATGAACGCCGGGAACACCCCGAACAGCGGCCACTGCAGCACGTAACCCAGGTTCTGGAACGAGCCGCTCGCCGATTCGAACCGGTTCCACTGCCACCAGGCCAGCCCGCAGCACACCGCGAACGCGGCGACGCACAGGACGCCGATCGCGATCCGGCGCGGCGTGAACAGACCCGTGGGCACACCACGACGCTAGCACCCGCGGGTCAGGAGACCTTGACGACCTGGGCGGCCTTGGCGTAGGCGTCGGCCAGGCCGAACACCTTCTGCGCGTAGTCGACCGAGTTGTTGTAGGAGAGGATCCCCGACCACCAGCCGTTCGCGCTGGCCATGTCGCGGCCGCCGACGCACAGGTACTTGGCGGCGGCGAGCGCGGCGGCGTCGATCTGCTGCGGGTTGTAGCCGCCGCCGTAGCGGGCCCAGGTGCTGGGCAGGAACTGCATCGGCCCGACCGCCCGGTCGTAGGTCGGGTCGCCGTCGAACCGGCCGCCGTCGCTGTCGCCGATCGCCTTGATGCCGGGCGAGCCGTCCAGCGGGACGCCGACGATCGCCTTCGACGGCAGGCCGTTGGCTTGCAGCACCGCGCCGCCGTACTGGCCGTGGTTGGACTCGACCCGGCCGATGCCGGCGAGCGTGGCCCAGGACAGCCGGCACTTCGGCTGGGTGGCCCGCATCTCCAGCTCGGCGTTGCCGTAGGCGACGAGCGCGCGGGCGGGGATGCCGGTGACGTCGGCGACCTTGGCCGCCCACTGCGAGAGCAGGTCCCCGCCGCCGGACTGCTGTTGCTGCTGGGGTTGTTGCTGCGGCTGGGTCTGCGCGGCGGGCGTGCCCTCGATGGTCGCGTTGACCGGGGCCGCCGAACCGGGCTCGACCTGCGCCGCCGCGTTGTCCAGGTCGGGGATCTCGGTGGTGGTCTCCGTGCGGTCGGGACGGGTGACCGCGCTGGTCGTCCAGATCCCGCCGACCGCCGCGGCCAGCACCAGCACCACGACCGCGAGCCTGCCGAGCACCGCGGGCACGGCCCGGGCGGGCCGTGCCACGGTGTCGTCCTCGGTGGACACGTCCGCAGGGTCGTGCTCGATCTGCTCCGTGTCCAAGAACCTGGCCTCCCACCGACGTCCGCACGCGCTTCGCGGGCCGACGATAGGTGTGCCGGTGTCAAGCGAGCGCTAAAGCCTCACCTGACCAACGAGGCCGCGTTTCCTGACGTTACGCGGCCACGACGGTCAGCTGGCGCGCTGCTGGCGGGCGAGCCGGGCGACGCACCAGGCCGGGGCGCTGCCGCGGCGCAGGTGCTGCAGGACCGTCATCGGGCCGAGACGGCGGGACAGGTCGGACGGCGTGAGGCCGGCGGACCGGTAGTCCAGGGCGCGCTGGTCGAGCGGGCTGATGCCGGCGTCCCACCAGGCCTTGGCCTCTTCGATGTCGCCGACCATCTGCCACCAGCCCGCCGCGGCGACCAGCAGGTCGACCGGCACCTCGGGCAGGCGTTCCCGCATCGCGTCCAGGTAGTCCGGGTCGGCCGACTCGACCGGCTTCCACGTGCGGGTGCCGGTGCGGGCGCGCTGGCCGGGAATCCCTGGTGGTTGCTGCGGCAGTTCGGCGAGCCAGGCGGAGGCGATCCGGTCGGCCTCCATCTCCTCGGGCGTGCGCTCGAGCTCGGACGCCCACTGGGCAATCACCGCATCCACCCCGGGATCTCCGGTCATCCCTGCCTCCTCGTGCCCCAACTGAAAGCCACCATCGAACGGCGATGATCGAAGCGATCGACCGTTTCGCCGGCGAGAACCGGCCGGTCACGCAATGTGAGCACCGTAGGGCGAATCCGGGCCGTCGCGCCAGAGGTTCCGGGCAAGGAATTCGACGACCAGCAGGTTAATCACATCAATCCACCCGGATGGTCGAACAGTGCCGCTCAGATGCCGAGATTGGTGACTTTACGTAGTTCCCCTGGGGACGCGCACGGCCACGGCCGGCACCGCGGGAGGGCGGTGCCGGCCGTGGCCGGATGGGGTCAGGAGAAGAGGCTGCGGACGAAGGTCACGATGGCTTCGGCGCCGTCCCGGAGCCAGCCCAGTGCGCTGCGCACCACCTCGGCGGACTCGGTGGGACGGGTGATCAGGAAGAACAACACGAGCGCGACGACGGCCACGATGACGATCTTCTTGGTGTTCGCCGACATGGCCGTGTTCCCCTCGCTCCAACTGGGCCCGCGGCCCTGGTTCCCCCCGATCAACGGCAATCCTGCCGTCACCGGGACGTTTTCGACACCCCTTCACACGGATGGCTGGGAGCCGTGACGCTGCGTGCCCAGCCGGGACATGTGACCACTCTAAACGATCTGTCGCGACCGCGTCAGGAGGCGATCACCCCCGCGCCTCCCGGACCGGGAATACCCGCCTCCGGCGAGACGACTCATGGCCACGGGAAGCTCGCGCCCGCCCTGGCCCGGACGCGCCCTCAGGAGGCGATCGCCCCCGCCTGCCGCAGTGCCTCCACCCCCTCGGCGTCGTACCCGAGTTCGGCCAGGACATCCGCCGTGTCCGCCCCCTTTTCGTGCGGCGGCTCGGGCGTCGCGGGCGGGGTGCGGTCGAACCGCGGCGCCGGGGCGGGCTGCACCACGCCGCCGATCTCGACGAACGTGCCCCGCGCCGCGTTGTGCGGGTGGGCCGCCGCCTCCCACGGGCTGAGCACCGGCGTCAGGCAGGCGTCCGTGCCCTCCGCCCGCGCCACCAGCTCGTCGCGCGTGTACTTGCCGATCGCCGCCGCGAGGATCTCCCGCAGCCGCGGCCACTGGTTCCAGTCCAGGTGCACCGGCAGCTCGTCCGGGTCCAGCTCGAGCACCTTGACCAGATCACCCCAGAACCGCATCTCGATCGCCCCGACCGCGACGTACTTGCCGTCCGCGGTCTCGTACGTGTCGTAGAACGGCGCACCCCCGTCGAGGACGTTGCCGCCCCGCTCGTTGGGCCACATCCCGGCCGACCGCATCCCGAACAGCTGCGTCATCAGCAGCGCCGCGCCGTCGACCATCGCCGCGTCCACGACCTGCCCGCGCCCCGAGGTGTTCCGCTCGTGCAGCGCGGCGAGGATGCCGAACGCCAGCAGCATCCCGCCACCGGCGAAGTCACCCACGAGGTTGAGCGGCGGCACCGGCCGCTCCCCCGCGCGCCCGATCGGTTCGAGCGCGCCCGCGACGCTGAGGTAGTTGATGTCGTGCCCGGCCGCCGACGCCAACGGCCCGTCCTGGCCCCAGCCGGTCACCCGGCCGTAGACGATGCGCGGGTTGCGCCCCTGCACGTCGTCCGGCCCCAGCCCCATGCGCTCGGCCACGCCCGGGCGGAAGCCCTCGATGAACACGTCGGCCCGCTCCGCCAGCCGGAGCACGACCTCGACGCCCTCGGGGCTCTTGGTGTCCACGCCGATGGTCCGGCGCCCGCGCGTGAGCGGGTCGTTGGGCACGCCGAGGACGTCCGCCCCCGGCTTGGCCCGGTCGACCCGCACCACGTCCGCGCCGAGGTCGGCCAGCAGCGTGCCGGCGAACGGCGCCGGGGCGAGTCCGGCCAGCTCGACGACCTTCAGCCCGGCGAGTGGTCCCGCCATCACAGCGTCCGCGAGATGACTTCGCGCATGATCTCGCTGGTCCCGCCGAAGATGCGGGAGATGCGCAGATCCGTCCACGCGCGGGCGATCGGGTACTCGGTCATGTAGCCGTAGCCGCCGTGCAGCTGGACGCAGTCGTCGACGACCTTGTTGGCGCGCTCGGTGGTCCACAGCTTGACCATCGCCGCGCCCTGGACGTCCAGCTCGCCCTTGAGGTGGCGTTCGATGCACTGGTCGAGGAACGCGCGCGCGACGACCGCCTCGGTCGCCGCGTCGGCGAGCTTGAACTTGCTGTTCTGGAAGTTGTAGACCGGGCGGCCGAAAGCGGTGCGGCCCTTGGTGTACTCGATGGTGAGGTCGATCGCGGCCTCCATGCCGGCCACCGCGGTGACCGCGATGATCAGCCGCTCCTGCGGGAGCTGCTGCATCATCTGGATGAAGCCCTGACCCTCCTCGCCGAGCAGGTTCGCCGCCGGC
Organism: Amycolatopsis deserti; assembly: GCF_014653945.1. GTDB lineage: Bacteria > Actinomycetota > Actinomycetes > Mycobacteriales > Pseudonocardiaceae > Amycolatopsis_E > Amycolatopsis_E deserti. The sequence continues at coordinate 70,205 of NZ_BNAU01000005.1, forward strand.
ACCCGCACGTCGTCGAAGAACAGCTCGGCGGTGTCCTGGCCCTTGAGGCCGACCTTGTCCAGCACGCGGCCGCGGCGAAAGCCCGGGCGGTCGGTCTCGACGACGATCAGCGACACCCCGGCCGCGCCGGCGTCCGGGTCGGTCTTGCAGGCCACCACGACCACGTCGGCCATGCCGCCGTTGCTGATGAACGTCTTGGCGCCGTTGATGACGTACTCGTCGCCCTCGCGCACCGCGCGGGTCTTGATGCCCTGCAGGTCGGAGCCGGTGCCCGGCTCGGTCATGCCGATCGCGGCGACCCACTCGCCGCTGGCGAGCTTGGGCAGCCACTCCTTCTTCTTCTCTTCGGTCGCGTAGTGGAGCAGGTAGTGCGCCACGATGCCGTTGTGCACGGACACGCCCCACGAGCTGTCGCCGCTGCGGGCCTGCTCCTCGTACAGCACGGCTTCGTGCGCGAAGGTGCCGCCACCGCCGCCGTACTCCTCGGGGATCGAGATGGCGAGCAGCCCGACCTCGCCGGCCTTCGTCCACAGCTCGCGGTCGACGGACTTCTGCTGGTTCCACCGCTCCTGGTGCGGCACGAGCTCCTTCTGGCAGAACGAGCGGGCCAGCTCGCGGAACTCGCCCAGGTCCTGCGCCCAGGAACTCTTCGGTGCGGGCAACGGCATCGGTGACCTCCAGCGGTGGAAAACATTACGGACGGAATGTAAGTTCCGGGTGGAATGTACATCCGGCGGCGACGCCGGTAAAGGAGGCGACGTGACCGCGCGGGGGCACCGCACGCAGGCCGAGCGCCGGGAGCAGACCCGGACGGCCCTGCTCGACGCGACCATCGAGTGCCTGGTCGAGCTGGGCTACGCCCGCACGTCGGTGCAGGAGATCTGCACCAGGGCGGGGGTGTCGAAGGGCGCGGCGCAGCACCACTTCGCGGACAAAGCCGACCTGATGGCGGCCGCTGTGGCGCATCTCACGACCCGGCGGACGGCGGCGTTGTCGGAGTCGTTCGCGGACCTGCCGCGCGGCGAGAACGCCATCCCGGCGGCGATCGACCTGCTGTGGGCGGGTTACTCGGGCACGCTCGCCACCGCCGCGACCGAACTGTGGATCGCGGCGCGCACCGACCCGGCGTTGCGGGCGGCGATCCGACCGGTCGACCGGGCCCTGGGCCGCGAAACGCTGACGTTGATCCGGAACTTCGCACCGGACCTGCCCCGCGAACGGCTGGAGACGCTGTTCTGGCTGACGGTGAACTTCACGCGCGGCCTGGCGCTGGACGCCGAGCTGGGCGGCGCGCCCGCACGACGGAAGCAGCTGCTGGAGGAGTGGAAGCGGCTCGCGCTGGCCGCGTACCGGGGCGACATCGAGGGGTGACCACGGGCGGCGGGAGGGGCCGGCGGTGCGCCCACTCCCGGCGGAACGCGCCGCTCGCGTGTCTCGCGCCAGCTTCAAGAGACGCCCGGGGAGGGAGCGGCCGGCCCGGCCCTCGCCCGGGCCGGCCGCTCCCTCGTGAGACGTGTGGATCTCCGAGTGTGACGTTCGCGAACGGAAAGGGTCCGGCGCCATACCGGCGGTATGCTGTACTCGCCGGTAACGTTGCCGACGAGCGCCAGGAGGGCCGATGACCAGCACCACCGCGAGCACGGGCGAGGCTTCGACGGGGCCGAACACCGTCGGCGGGATCGCCGGTGCACCCACCGCCGCCCAGGCCGCCCAGCTCGCCCGCCGCGCCGAAGGCGGCCAGGACTCCGCCCCGGTCGAGATCACCGCCCCGTTCACCGGGCTGCCGACCGCGACCCTGCCGCAGGCCACCGACGCCGACGTGCGGGCGGTGTTCGCCGAGGCCCGCAAGGCGCAGCGCGCGTGGGCCGCCCGCCCGGTGACCGAGCGGCAGCGCGTCCTGAAGCGGCTCGGGGACCTGATCCTCGGCCGCCAGGAGGAAATCCTGAACCTGGTGCAGCTGGAGGCGGGCAAGGCCCGGATCGACGCGTTCGACGAGGTCAGCGCGACGGCCCTGGTCGCGGGCTACTACGGCAAGCACAGCGCGAAGTTCCTCAGCGCCCGGCGCGCCGCCGGGGTCATCCCGGTCGCGACGAAGGCGGGCGAGATCCGGCACCCCAAGGGCGTCGTCGGGGTCATCTCGCCGTGGAACTACCCGCTCGCGCTGACCGCGATGGACGTGCTGCCCGCGCTCGCCGCCGGGAACGCCGTCGTGCAGAAGCCGGACAACCAGACCGCGTTGTCCGCGCTGTGGCTGCACGAGCTGGCCGAGGAGGCCGGGCTGCCGGCGGGCGTGTGGCGGATCGTGCTGGGGCGGGGTTCGCGCATCGGCGACGCGCTCGTCGAGGAGTCGGACTACCTGTGCTTCACCGGTTCCACGCCGACGGGGAAGGCGCTGGCGGAGAAGGTCGCGAAGCGGCTCACCGGGTACTCGCTGGAGCTGGGCGGCAAGAACCCGATGATCGTGCTGCCGGACGCGAACGTCGCGAAGGCCGCGGCGGGTGCCGTTTCGGCGTGCTTCTCCTCGGCGGGACAGTTGTGCGTGTCGGTGGAGCGGATCTACGTGCACGAGAACATCCGCGAGGAGTTCACGAAGGCGTTCGTGGCGAGGACGAAGGCGTTGAGGCTGGGCGCCGAGCTCGGGTTCGGCGCGGACATGGGTTCGCTGACGAGTGCCGCGCAGCTGGCGGCGGTGAGCGCCCACGTGGAGGACGCGCGCGCCAAGGGGGCGACGATCCTCACCGGCGGCCGGGCGCGTCCCGATCTGGGGCCGCTGTTCTACGAGCCGACGGTGCTGACGGACGTGACCGAGGACGTGGCGCTGTTCCGGGAGGAGACGTTCGGCCCGGTGGTGGCGATCTACGGCTACACCGATCTGGACGAGGCGATCGAGCGCGCGAACGACACCGAGTACGGCCTGAACGCGAGCGTGTGGTCCGGCAGCGCGGCGGCGGGCTGGGCGGTGGCGTCCCGGTTGAAGGCCGGAACGGTCAACGTGAACGAGGGTTACGCGGCGACTTTCGGGACCGTCGGGCTGCCCATGGGAGGCATGAAGGACAGCGGCTTCGGGCGGCGCAACGGCAAGGAAGGGCTGCTGAAGTACACGGAGGCACAGTCGATCGCGGTGCAGCGCGGCGTGCGGCTGCGGCCGCCGCGAGTGGTGCCGGGGAAGGTCTGGGCGCGCGGGATGACGGTGGGACTTCGGTTGCTGGGCAAGCTGCCGGGCCGCTGAGTGTCGCTTCTGGAGACGCGGCGGCACCCGAGGTGACCGTCCGGCGGTGTGAGGCGCTTCGCTCGTGGGGTGGGTGGCCGCCCGTGCGGTGGGGGCCGCCCGTGGGGTGGGCTCTTCGCCGTGCCGGGCGCGGGTTCAGAGATCAAGGGATGTCCTCGCCGGACGGGCAGGCTCCGGGATGACCACCCAGCTCGGGTTCTGTTCAAAGATCGAGGGCACGGCGCCCGGCCGTCAGGTCAGCAGGCCCTTGTCGTAGGCGATGGCCACTGCTTCGGCTCTTCGGCTGGCTCCCAGTTTCGCCATCACGCGCGACAGGTGGACGCTCACCGTCTTCTCGCTGATGTACAGCTCCTCGCCGACCTGTCTGTTCGTTCGGCCCAGTGCCACTCGTTCCAGGACGGCTCGTTCGCGGTCGGTCAGGGGGTCGATCGCCGGGCGGGCGGCCGGTTTCGGCTCTACGCCGGGGATATCGATGCGGGCACGCCGGGCTACCTCGCGCACCGCGTCGCGGAGGGGTTCGGCTCGCAGGCGGTCGGCGACGTCGTGGGCGGCCAGCAGTTCCTTCGCGGCCAGGCCCGCGTCGCCCTGGGCGGCCAGCAGCGCTTCCGCGTGGTGCCAGCGGCAGATCGCCTGCTCGTACACCGCCCCGTAGTCGAACGCGGCCACCGCCGCGGCCCACAGCGCCGGGTCGGCCGGGCCCTCCAGGCCACTCGCGGCGGCTTCGGCTCGCGCCAGCCACGCCCGCGCCTCCGGGCCGAGCGTCTGGGCCCGCGGCTTGCCGTTCTCGCCGGCGTACCGGACCTGCTCGATCAGCTTCCGGCCCGCGATGACGGCCTGCTCGACCAGCCCGTGGTCACCGTGCTTGCGGGCACTCGCCGCCCACGCCGCGGCCGCCTCGACCCCCAGTGCGCCGAGGCGGACGGTGGCGAGCAGGTACCCCTCGTCGAACGACAGCAGGAACTCGGTGACCTTCCGCACCCACGCGATCGCCTGCTCGTACTCGCCCTGCCACATCGCGAGTTCGGCGCCCGTCGCGCCGCTCACGATCGCTGTCAGCGGCTCCGCCCGCCAGTGCGGCCGCAGCTCCGCCAGGTACTTCTCCGCCGTGTCGACCCGGCCCCGGGCGACCGCGAACGGCAGCCACGACGACGTCATCCGCGCGGCCAGCACGCTCGACACACCCCGCGCGGGCGCGTTCGTGCTCGCCATCGCGGGCCAATCGCCGGTGAGGTACCGCAGCGTCAGGTACCGGGCCCGCATCTCCAGCCCGTAGATGCTCCACGTCAGCCCGGTCTGCTCGGCCCGCTCGACCCCGCGCCGGTAGATGTCCATCGCGGGGCCGTACTCGCCGAGGTCCTCGTAGCTGAACGCCAGGAAGCAGACCGCGCGCAACGCGACGTTGAGCGATCCGGAATCCAAGGCCTTGCGTTCGGCCTCCGCCAGGCGCTCCCGAGCCTCAGCCGGCTCCCCCACGGCATCGGCCAGCGCGCCCAGCGTGACCAGCGCCGCGGCCTCCGCGCCGGTGTTGCCGACGGCCCGCGCGTCGGCGACCGCGGCGTTCGCGTTCCACCGCGAGTCCTCGTACTGGCCGGCGTTGCGCAGGATCGTGGCCCGCGTGGCGAGCACCCACGCCCGTGTCTTGCTCGGCTCATCCTCCGCGACCAGCTCCCACGCGCGGTTGATGGCGTCGAGCGCCTCGGTGAGCGTGCCCTCGGCGTTGAGCAGCACCTCGGCGAACCGCCGCCACACCTTCGCCGCCCTCTCGGGCGGCACGCCCCGCTTCAGGTTCTGCACCGAGGACCGGCCGTAGGCGATGGCCCGCTCCGGCTCGCCCGAGGTCGCCGCGAAATAGGACGCCTCCTGCAGCAGTTTCAGCTCGTCGACGTCCGCGGGGCGGTCCGCCTGCGGCACCGCGTCCCAGATCTCCAGCGCCTGCTCGATGTGCCGCAGCGCCGCACCGGGCGCGCCCAGCCGTTCGGCCTCGTCGGCGGCCTGCAGCAACGCGGCCAGCGCCGTCTTCAGGTCCCGGCTGCGCAGGCTGTGGTACGCGAGCTTCGCGTCGTGGCCGCGGCCCTGCGGGATGCGGCGGATGCGCTCGGCGTAGGCCGCGTGCATGCGGACCCGCTCCCCCGGCAGCAGGTCCCCGTACACCGCTTCCTGCAGCAACGCGTGCCGGAACGTGTAGGCGCCCCGCTCGATGACCAGCACGTGGTGGTGCACCGCTTCGCGCAGCGCCTCGTCCAGCTCCAGCTCACCCAGCCCGGTGACCTCGGCCAGCGCCGCGTGCGCCACCGAGTCGCCGGCCGCCGAGATCGTGCGGACCACGCGCCGCGCCTCGGGCGAGAGCCGTTCCAGCCGGGACAGCAGCACCTCGGCCAGCCCCGCAGGCAGGTCCTCGCACTCCACGCCCGCGGCCATCAGCTCCTCGGCGAAGAACGGGTTGCCCTCCGACCGCTCCGCGACCCACGCGACGATCTCGGGCGACACCGGCCCGTCGGCCAGCGCCTCGACGAACGCGTGCGCTTCGGCCGTGCCGAACGGCCGCAGCTCGATCTGCGTGACCGCGGGCAGGCGGACCAGCTCCACCAGCATCGCCCGCAACGGGTGCCGCCGGTGCACGTCCTCCTCCCGGTAGCTGCCGACCACCAGCAACCGCTGCCCCCGCAGCCGGTTGAGCAGGAACGACAGCAGGTTCCGGGTGGACGAGTCGGCCCAGTGCAGGTCCTCCAGCACGAGCAGCACCGGCCGGTGCACGGCGACCTGCGCCAGGACGCCCAGCACCGCGTCGAACAGCTGAAGCTGCCCGAGGTCCTGCTCCGGGCGCACCCGGTACGGCACGTCCCGCTCCCCCGACGTGTCCAGCCCCAGGTGGTCGCCGCTCGGCGACGGCGGCGTGGCCCCCTGCGGCAGCAGCCGCGCCAACGCCGGCCGCACCCGGACCGCCTCGGCGATCTCGGGGTCGTCGTCCAGGCTCAGCGGCGACAACGCCTCGGCGAAGGGCAGGTAGGGCAGACCGCCCTCACGCACGTCCAGACAGCGTCCGGCGAGCACGAGCGCGCCGCGGGAGGTGGCGTGCTCGGCGAGCTCGGTCAGCAGACGCGTCTTGCCCACCCCGGCATCACCCGATACGAGGACCGCGCCCGCCTCACCCCGCTCGGCGGCGGTGAAGGCGGCACGCAGCCGTCGCAGCTCGTCGGCGCGGGCGACCAGTGGGATTCCGGAACCTAGGCGGGGCACGAGCATCATTCTGTCGCACCCCACCGACAAAACCGGCACACTTTTCGCCGTGGGCGGACCCACACCGGCCCTACCGCGCCTGTACCAGCTCGACCGTGCTCGCACGGCGCTGCTCCGGCACCCGGATCTCGGCCTTGCTCCTGGCCCGCCTGAACCAGCGGCCACCGGGACGGCCGGCCTTCTCCAGCTGCTCGCGACGGTAGGCCACCTCGGCCATGACCGCGTCGAACATCAATTCGTTGCGCATCGGGAGTTCCCTCTTCCGGCTCACTCAGTTCCTGTGGTGAACCTCAGAGTCGTCCTGAGGGCCGCCTCCCGGCATCGGACGATCACCTCGTCCCGGACGCGAAACGACCCCTTACCCCGCCTCATCCCCTGCTCGGCGGTGTAAGGGGTCGTCCGTTCGGCTCACCTCAGGCGCGGTCGAGCGCGCCGACGGCGCGGAGCAGGCCGCGCCAGCTGTCGGCGGACACGTGCAGCTCGCCCGCGCCGGGGTTCTTGGAGTCGCGCACGCCGACACCTCCGGCGATCATCGCGACCTCGACGCAGTCGTTCCCGCCACCGCTGTGGCTGCTCTTGCGCCACACCGGGGCAACTCGCTCCACATGGGACATTTCTCCCCGCTCCTCACTTCCCAGGCACACGTTGGGTACGGCTCACCGGCCACCGTTATCCGGAAAAACGTTCGGCGGCCGCGGCGATCACCTCGACCGAGTCGTCCGGTTTCAGAGCCGTCGCACGCAAATGATCGAACATGAGGATATAGCGGCGCACATCGGGGGGCAGCTCGAGGAAAAAACCACCCGAAGTGCTGTCCACGTACACCACATCGGGATCGGCCTGCTCGGGGAATCCGAGGATCAGGAACGGTCCTTCCATCCCCGGGTGGGCGCCCGCCCCGAACGGGACCACCTGGATGGTGACGTGCGGCAGCTGCGCGACGGCCAGCAGCCGTTCGGCCTGGTGCGCCATCACCTCCGGCCCGCCGACCACGCGGTGCAGCACCGCCTCGTCGATGACGGCCCAGTACTCCGGCGGGTTCGGGTCGGTCAGCAGCTGCTGGCGGGCGGTGCGCGCGGCGACCCGGCGCTGGATGTCGGACTCCTCGGCGTCCGGCCGCATGGCGCGGATGACCGCGCGCGCGTACGGCTCGGTCTGCAGCAGGCCGGGCACGAGCAGCGCCTGGAAGGCGCGCAGCGAGCTGGCGTCGGCCTCCAGCCCGACGAAGGTGCCGGTGAAGACCTCCTTGTAGGCCTGCCACCAGCCCGGTTTGCGGGCCTCGCGGGCGAGCTGGACGAGCGCTTCCCGCTCGTCGCCGGTCATGCCGTACAGCTCGAGCATGTCGCGCGCGTCGCGTGGTGTGACACCGACGTGGCCGGTCTCGATGCGGCTGATCTTGGACGCGGAACACTCGAGCTTCTCGGCGACCTCGTCGATGGTGAGGTCCGCGGCCTCACGCAACCGGCGCAGTTCACTCGCCAGCCGCCGCCGGCGAATCGTAGGACCCTGACCCCGACTCATGTCCGCTCCTCCACTCCGGCCCGCGCATTCCCCCCGGCGGCTCGTGGACAACCCGCTCCATCTAACCAGCAGAATCCGAAAACCCGGGTAGCTCACCCCGTTGAGGTATCTTCCGGGTTCAGCGGTCTGCAAATTGCATAATGCCGCGGTAATCTGGCCCGCGCGAACTGAACTTCCCCAGGAGGCGGCGTGCTCGACCGCGACACCATCGTCGGTCCACTCCAGACGTCCGTGCAGCGCCGGCTGGACGATCTCAGCCGATCGGTCGACCTCGCCGACCCGATCCAGGCCGCCGACCTCGCCGCGCGGGAGATCCCGCTGCTGGTGGAAGCGCTGCGCGCCACGCTGGCCACGCACGCGCCGGACGCGCGCGGCCACTGCCCCGTCTGCCGCAGCCGCATGTCGCGGCTGTTCTTCCGCCGTCGCGGGCGGACGCCGTGCCGGGCTTACCTCGCGGCGCAGCTCAGCCTGGGTCCGGGGATCGAGGACGTCGTCAAGCCGCGGACGAAGCACCTGCGGCGCCGGCGGGCGGCTTCACTGAGCCCGCTAGGCTGAGGGACGCGCCGCGGGCAGGCGCTGCGGCCGGAAACCCGGCGGTGCCGGGGGCGTTGAGATCTCCGCCGTGCCGCATCGGGCGGACTGAGGCCCGGGCAGGGCCGGGTGCCTCAGTCCTGTTGGGCGTTCTGGCCGTCCGGCGGCAGGACCCTCAGCAGGCCCTCCTGCACGACCGTCGCGATCAGGCGGCCGTCCCGGCTGAAGAAGCGGCCCGTGGCGAGTCCGCGGCCACCCGAAGCCGACGGTGACTCCGTGTCGTACAGGAACCACTCATCAGCCCGGAAGGGGCGGTGGAACCACAGCGCGTGGTCCAGGCTGGCGCCCAGCACACGGTCCAGGTCCCAGTACACGCCGTGCCTGGCCAGCGGCGAATCCAGCAACGTCATGTCCGACGCGTAGGTCAGGACGCACACGTGCAGCAGCTGGTCGTCCGGCAGCACGCCGTCCGCGCGCATCCACACCTGGTTGCGATCGGGCCGCTCGCCGGTCTGCCGGGTCACCCACGGCGGGTCGTTGACGTACCGGATGTCGATCGGCCGCGGGCGTTTGCGCACGTCCGGCAGCGCCTGCGGGAACTCGGCCATCCGTTCGGCGTACGTCGGCAGCGTCTCCGGGTCCGGGACGTCCGGCATCGCGTCCGCGTGCTCCAGCCCCTGCTCCACCTTCTGGAACGACGCGGACAACGCGAAGATCGCCTTGCCGTGCTGCACCGCCACCACCCGACGGGTGGTGAACGACCGTCCGTCGCGGATGCGGTCCACCTCGTACACGATCGGCACCCGCGGGTCACCGCCGCGGATGAAGTACGCGTGCAGCGAGTGCACCCTCCGCTCCGGCGGCACGGTCCGCCCGGCGGCGACCAGCGCCTGCCCGGCCACCTGCCCGCCGAACACCCGCACCGGCGAGTGCGGCGGGCTGACCCCGCGGAAGATGTCCTCCTCGATGCGCTCCAGGTCGAGCAGCGCGACGAGGTTGTCGAGGACGGCCTGCCCGCCGGCGCCTTCCTGGACGTCCAGTCCCGCGGCAGCGTCCCGAGCCAGCTCAGTCATGCGCAGAAGCCTACGGGGCGCGCCTCAGGCGTGGTCGTCCTCACCGAGCTTGTGCACGCGGATCAGGTTGGTCGACCCGACGGTCCCCGGCGGGGACCCGGCCACGATGACCACCAGGTCACCGGCCTGGTAGCGCCCGGTCTCCAGCATCGCGCGGTCGACCTGCTTGATCATGCGGTCGGTCGAGTCCACCGACGGCACCAGCTCGGTGTGCGTGCCCCAGGTCAGCGACAGCTGACTGCGCACGCTCTCCTCCGGCGTGAACGCCAGCAGCGGCAGCCGCGTGTGCAGCCGGGCCAGGCGGCGCACCGTGTCACCGGACTGGGTGAACGCGACCAGCGCCTTGGCGTTGAGCCGCTCGCCGATGTCCTTCGCCGCGTAGGAGATGACGCCCCGCTTCGTCCGCGGCACGTGCGACAGCGGCGGCACGGCCGGGGTGTCGGCCTCGACGGCCTCCACGATCCGGGACATGGTCTGCACGGTCTCGATCGGGTAGCGGCCCACGCTCGTCTCACCGGAGAGCATCACCGCGTCCGCGCCGTCGAGCACCGCGTTGGCCACGTCCGAGGCCTCGGCGCGGGTCGGGCGCGAGTTGTTGATCATCGAGTCGAGCATCTGCGTCGCCACGATGACCGGCTTGGCGTTCTCCCGGGCGATCTGGATCGCCCGCTTCTGCACCAGCGGCACCTGCTCCAGCGGCAGCTCGACGCCCAGGTCACCGCGGGCGACCATGACGCCGTCGAAGGCCAGCACGATCGCCTCGAGGTTGTAGACCGCCTCGGGCTTCTCCAGCTTCGCGATGACCGGGCGGCGGCCCTTGCCCACGCGGTCCATCACCTGGTGGACCAGGTCGATGTCGGCCGGCGAGCGGACGAAGGACAGCGCGATGAAGTCGGCGCCCAGCTCGAGCGCGAACTCCAGGTCCTCGACGTCCTTGTCCGACAGCGCCGGCACGGAGACGTCCATGCCGGGCAATGAGACGCCCTTGTTGTTGCTGACCGGGCCGCCCTCGGTGACCTCGCACACGACGTCCGGGCCCTCGACGCCCTTGACGACCAGGCCCACCTTGCCGTCGTCGACGAGCAGGCGGTCACCCGGCTTGGCGTCCTTGGCCAGTCCCTTGTAGGTGGTGGAGACCCGATCGTGGGTGCCGGCGACGTCCTCCACGGTGATGCGCACGACGTCACCGGTGCGCCATTCGACCGGGCCGCCGGCGAAGGTGCCGAGCCGGATCTTCGGGCCCTGCAGGTCGGCGAGGATGCCGACCGCGCGCCCGGTCTCGGCCGCGGCCTCCCGGATCAGGTCGTACACCTGCTTGTGGTCGCCGTGGCTGCCGTGGCTGAAGTTCAGCCGCGCCACGTCCATCCCGGCGTCGACAAGGGCTCTCACCTTGTCCGCCGTGGCGGTCGCGGGGCCCATAGTACAAACGATCTTCGCGCGTCGGCTCACGTCCCAATAGCGTAGTCGCTTACCCCGCGCACGTCTGTACCGATCTCTCGAACGGTTCAGGAAACGTTCACCAGTGAGCCGCGTCACGGCTGCTCAGGGGCCGGACAACCGGACCGGGACCGAGTTCACCCGAACCGGGGAGGGTCAGCGGCGCGGCTTCTCGCTGACGCCGACGTGGTCGCGGGCCCACTCGTTGAACGGGCGGACCTGCCGCCAGGCCTTGCGGACCCGGTCCAGGCACGCGCGTTCGTGCAGGGTGTCGTCCGGGTCCCAGGACTTCACCGCGTACAGGGAGCGGTGCTTGAGCAGCTCCAGGCGCGGGTGGTCGTCCGGGTAGCCGCGGGGCTTGGTCTTCATCACGTCGCCGGTGACGGTCCAGCCGGCGCGGCGCAGCTTCGCCAGGATGTCGGCCAGCGCCTTGCCGTGGATCTCGGTGTCGACCGCCTGCCGGAAGCGAGCCAGCTGGTCGGACTGCAGGTGGAAGCAGCCGCCGCCGACGCGCATCCCCGCCGAGGAGACCTCGACGTAGTAGGCGCCGCCGCCGCGGCCCTGCTCGATGACGCCGCCGCAGTGGGTCTTGTACGGGGTCTTGTCGTTCGAGAAGCGCACGTCGCGGTAGGGGCGGAAGACCTTGCCCTCGCCGAAGCCCGGGCCGAACTCCGGGGTCAGCTCGGCGAGCAGCGCCTCCATCGGGCCGCGCACGTCGGACCGGTAGATCTCGACGTGGTCCTCCCAGTACGGCTTCGAGTTGTCGGCGCTCAGGCCGTCGTAGAACTCGACCGCGTGCTCTCCGAAACCGGCGAACTTCGTCACCGCGCCACGATAATCCTCCGGATGGACACGCCGGACAGCTACGCCGACGCGCTGGACGAGCCGCGCCGATAAGCTGCCGAAGGCGTCGGTCGGCAAGAGCTGCATCCGCTTCAAGCGACTCGCCGACCTCGACACCGGTGTGCTGGCGGAGATCTTCCGTCTCGCGAGGGAGAAACCGCACGGTGAGCTGCGCCAGGCGGTTCCACGCCGGACTAGACGTTCAGCTAGCGGCCGGTTCGCGCGCTGGACGAGTGGCGCACGGATCCGAGCTGGTTGCGGTCGAGGGCGCTGCCGGTGAACTTGTCGGCCACGGCGTGCAGGATCGCGGTCATGGCGAGCGCGGCCGGGGTGGGTGTCCGGTTGCGGGCCTGCGCCAGCAGGATGCGCCGGGTGGGGGCCGGGACGTCGCTGCCGAACGGGATGAGCCGGACGTCGTTGCGGCGGTTGGTGAGCGCGAGCCGGGGCGCGATGGCGATCCCGAGCCCGGCGGCGACCATCGCCTGGGCTTCCTGGTAGTCGTGGGATTCGTAGGCGATGTGGGGTTCGAACCCGGCGAGCCGGCAACTCCGGCGCAGGACCTCCGCGACCGGGTGGTTGTCCGCGCGGATGATCCAGTCCTGCCGGGACAACCCGGTCAGGCTGACTTCCGGAACGTCCAGCAGCTCGGAGTTCGCGGGGACGACGAGCACGGTCGGGTCGTCGAGCAGGTGGGTCAGGACCAGCGCGTCGTCGTCGATGCGATTCCAGCGGTAGTCCCAGAGCAGGGCGAGTTCGGTCTCGCCGGTGTGCAGGAACTCGAGCAGTTGCGAGAGCACGCCCGAGCGGACGGTGGCGCGGGTGCCGGGGTGCTTGCGCGAGAACCGGGTCAGGGCCAGCGGCAGCAGGCTCGCGCTGACGGTGGGGAAGGAGCCGAGCCGGAGGGTGCCGCGGTCCAGCCGGGCGAAGGAGTCGAGGTCGGCCTCGGCGGCTCTCAGTTCCCGGCGGATGGCGCGGCCTCGCGCGGCCAGCGCGGCGCCGGCGTCGGTGAGCCGGACGCCGCGGGGAAAACGTTCGAGCAGCGGCTGCCCGGTTTCGGATTCCAGCCTGGACATCTGCTGGGACGCGGCCGAGGTGGTCATTCCCGCCGCTTCGGCCGCGGCGGTCAGCGACCCGTGGTCGGCGACCTCCGCCAGCAGCAACACCCGTCGCACGTCGAACATCCGCGTCTCCCTCCGAGTTGAGCTGAGCTTAACCCGATGTAAGAGAACGAGCATTGTGCTCAACTCGGCGGGAGGTCATCGTGAACCGCGTCCGGCAAGCGGTTCCCGTGGAAGGAAGACCCAGGCGTGCATGTTCCCGCGACGCTGGTGCGTGGTGGCACCAGCAAGTGCTGGCTGTTCCGGCAGGAAGACGTTCCCGATGACCTCGGCCGGCTGGAGCGGCTGCTCGTCGGCGCGTACGGCGCCACGGATCCCGTGCAGCTGGACGGCGTGGGTGGCGCGACCCCGACCACGTCGAAGGCGGCCGTCGTCCGGCGCGGCGACGAGCCCGGAATCGATGTGGAGTACCTGTTCGGGCAGGTCGGCATCGGTGTCGGGACGGTCGAGTGGGGCAGCAACTGCGGCAACTGCGCCACTGCGATCGCCCTGTGGTCGGTGACCCGGTCCCTGGTGCCGGTCACCGGCGATGTCACCACGGTGGTGATGCGCAACGCCAACACCGGCGCGGTGCTGCAGGCGGAGGTGGACACCGGAGGCGGAGTGGTGCACGAGTTCGGCACCCAGACCGTTCCGGGCACCCGCTCGGGCGGGGTGGCGGTGGGATTGAGCTTCCTCGACCCGGCGGGCGGCTCGACCGGCGCCCTGCTGCCCACCGGCCAGGTCGTCGATGCCCTTGCCGTGGACGGCGAGGTGCTCCGGGTGTCCATGGTGGACGCGGGCGCGCCGATGGTGCTGATCGACGCCCCGTCCGCGGGGCGAACCGGGGTGGAGCGGCTCGCGGCGGTCCGCAGCGAGGTGCCCCGCCTGCGCGCGGTCCGGCACGCGGCCGCACGCGCCATGGGGCTGGTGGCCGCCGGGGCGGAGCCGGTCGACGCGGTACCCAAGGTCGGCCTGGTCGGCGGCCCGGCGCCCTATGTGACCACGACCGGCGACCAGGTCGGCGGTTCCGATTACGACGTCTCGGTGCGGATGCTGTCCATGAACGACGCGCATCCCGCGATCGGCCTGACGTCGGCGGTCGGGGTCGCGGTGGCGAACCTGCTCGACGGGTCGGTCGTCGCCGCCCGTTCCACGGCGCCGGGCGGATCGCGGCTGCGGATCGGCACCCCGGCCGGTGTCGTCACCATCGACTCCGCCGGCACCGGCGAAGCAGGCCCGCGCCGCGTCACCGTCCGTCGCGCCGCACGCATCCTTTGCGAGGCAAGGATCTTCGTGCCCGGCCCCGTTCTTCCCGTCTCCGCCTAGTATCCCCTCGTCCCCGGACCCCAAGGACAACGATGTCTCCTGAACTGATCTCCATCGGTGCGCTCGTGGTGATGTTCCTGGTCGCCACGCTGCTGCCGATCAACATCGGCATCCTCGCGTTCGTGGCCGCGTTCCTCATCGGCACCGCGGCGCTCGGCCTCGACGACGAGCAGATCTTCGAGGGATTCCCGGTCTCGCTGTTCGTCACGATCGTCGGCGTCACCTACCTGTTCTCCATCGCGCAGCGCAACGGCACCATCGACCTGCTCGTGGCCCAGGGCGTCCGGCTCGTGCGCGGCCGGGTCGCCCTGATCCCGTGGGTGCTGTTCGTGGTGGCCGCGGTGCTGACCGCGTTCGGCACCTTCACCCCGGCCGCCGTGGCGCTGCTCGTGCCCATCGGGATGTCGATCGCGTTCCGCCACGGCATGAGCCCGCTCATGATGGGCATGATGATCATCTGCGGCGCGCACGCCGGCGCCTTCTCCCCGATCGCCGTGTCGGGCGCACTGGTGAACGGCATGATCGCGGACACCCCGCTGTCCGTGCCGGCCTGGGCGGTGTTCCTCGCCAGTTTCGGCTTCAACCTGGTGCTTTCCGCGCTCACGTTCGTCCTGTTGCGACACCGCACCCAGGCGGCGCCGGAAGACACCGCCACCGGGACGAGCGCCGAGCCCGCCGTGGCGAGCGTGGGCTGGCGGCAGTGGCTGACGCTGGCTCTGCTGGCCGGGCTCGTGGTCGGCGCGCTCGTGTTCCACCTGCAGATCGGGTTCCTCGCCCTGGCCGCGGGCGCGTTGCTGGCGCTGGTCGACGTGAAGAACCAGGCGAAGGCGGTCGAGGGGATCAGCTGGTCGACGATCCTGCTCGTCGCCGGCATGGTCACCTACGTCGGCATCCTGGAGAAAGCTGGGACCATCGACATGATCTCCGAACACGCCGCCGAAGTCGGCGCCCCGCTGGTCGTCGCGTTGCTGCTGTGCCTGACGGTGGCGATCACCTCCGCGTTCGCCTCGTCGACGGCGATCCTCACCGCGATCATCCCGATCGCCGTGCCGCTGCTGCTGTCCAGCCACCTGAGCGCGGCGGGGCTGGTCGCGGCGCTGGCCATCTCCACGACGATCGTGGACGTCTCCCCGTTCTCCACCAACGGCGCCCTCGTGCTCAGCAACGCCCGCGGCGTGGACCGGCAGCGGTTCTACCGCCAGATCATCGGCTACACCTGCGGCATCGTCGCCTTCGGCCCGGTACTGGCCTGGGGCGCGCTCGTCCTGCCCGGCGTGCTGTGACCGGAGGAAGCCGGGGCGCAACGGCGAAACCGTTGCGCCCCTGGGCCATCAGCCGAAGAAGACCTCGGCCTCTTGGTAGCGCTCCGGCGGCACCGTCTTCAGCTCCGCCGTCGCCTCGGAGAGTTTGACCCGGACGATGTCGGTGCCGCGCAGCGCGACCATCGTGCCGAAGTCGCCGTCCGCGACCGCGTCCACGGCGTGCAGGCCGAAGCGGGTCGCGAGCACCCGGTCGTAGGCGGTCGGCGTGCCGCCGCGCTGGGTGTGCCCGAGCACGACCGCGCGCGACTCCTTGCCGGTGCGCGCCGCGATCTCGTCGGCCAGCCAGGTGCCCACGCCGCCGAGCTGGACGTGCCCGAACGCGTCCTTCTCCCCGGTCTTGAGGACCTCGGCGCCGCCCTCCGGCACCGCGCCCTCGGCGACGACGATGATCGGCGCGTACATCTTCTCGAAGCGGCGCTCGACCCACTCGACGACCTGCTCGACGGAGAACGGCCGCTCCGGCACCAGGATCACGTTGGCGCCACCGGCCAGGCCGGCGTGCAGCGCGATCCAGCCCGCGTGGCGCCCCATGACCTCGACGACCATCGCGCGGTAGTGCGATTCGGCGGTGGTGCGCAGCCGGTCGATCGACTCGGTGGCGATGTGCACCGCGGTGTCGAAACCGAACGTGTAGTCGGTGGCGGCGAGGTCGTTGTCGATCGTCTTGGGCACGCCGACCACGCCGACGCCGTCGTCGGTGAGCTTCTTGGCGACCCCGAGGGTGTCCTCGCCGCCGATCGCGATCAGCGCGTCCACGCCCTGCTCGGCGAGAACGGACTTGATCCGCTGGACGCCGTCCTCCTCCTTGTACGGGTTGGTGCGCGAGGAGCCGAGGATGGTGCCGCCGCGGTTGAGGATCTCCTCGACGTCGGCGAGGCCGAGCGGCCGGCTGTCGCCGGTCAGCGGTCCGCGCCAGCCGGAGCGGAAGCCGACGACCTCCCACCCGTGCGTCTCGATGCCCTTGCGGACCACCGCGCGGATCACCGCGTTGAGCCCGGGGCAGTCGCCGCCACCGGTCAGCACGCCGACACGCATCTGATCAGACCTCCGAAAAGTTGTCCTGGTCACACCTGGCGACCGCCAGAGTAGCGGTAGTCACCCTTGATCGGTAAAGCGGCGGGAGCGGGTGCTAGGGTGTCGGACGTGCAGCGCTATTTCTGGTTTAGCGGGCCGGCCCTGGGTGGGCCAGCCGGCGGCCTCGCTGCGCGCTGACCTTCCACCCTGGAGCCGGATGACCGACCGGCTCGTCAGGGACTCGTGCGGGCCGGTCACCGAAAGGAAACCCCCGCACATGACCCTCAGCGCAGGCCCCGCGGACATCACCGAAGGCCTCGACAACCAGCGCACCCTCGGCGTCAGCCCGCTGATCTCCCCCGCCCTGCTGCGGCAGGAGCTGCCGGTGGACGCGGCGATCGCCAAGACCGTCGCGCAGGGCCGGTCCGCCGCCGTGGACATCCTCAATGGCGACGACGACCGGCTGATCGTGGTCGTCGGCCCGTGCTCGGTGCACGACCCCGCGGCCGCCCTCGACTACGCCCACCGCCTGGCCGAGCACGCCGCCGGCCTGCGCGACGAACTGCACGTGATCATGCGCGTGTACTTCGAGAAGCCGCGCACCACGCTGGGCTGGAAGGGCCTGATCAACGACCCGGACCTGGACGGCAGCTACTCCGTCAACAAGGGCCTGCGGATGGCGCGCAAGCTGCTGCTGGACATCTCCGCGCTGGGGCTGCCGGTCGGGTGCGAGTTCCTGGACCCGATCACGCCGCAGTTCATCGCCGACACCGTGAGCTGGGGGTCGATCGGCGCCCGGACCGCGGCCAGCCAGGTGCACCGGCAGCTGTGCAGCGCGCTGTCCATGCCGGTCGGGATCAAGAACTCCACCGAGGGCGACGTGCAGGTGGCGGTGGACGCGACCCGCGCCGCCGCGGCCAGCCACGTGTTCGCCGGCATCAACAACGACGGCCTGGCCGCGCTGTTCACCACCGCGGGCAACCCGGACTGCCACGTCATCCTGCGCGGCGGTTCCGCCGGACCGAACTACGACGCGGCGACGGTGGCCGACACCCTGGCCCGGCAGGCGAAGGCGGGGCTGCCGGAGCGGGTGATCATCGACGCGAGCCACGGCAACAGCGGCAAGGACCACGTCCGCCAGGGCGTGGTGGCCGGGGAGATCGCGGACCGGATCGCCGCCGGGGAGCGCGGGATCGCCGGGATCATGCTGGAGAGCTTCCTCGAGGCCGGGCGGCAGGATCTCGTGCTGGGGCACGCGGAGGAGCTGACCTACGGGCAGTCGATCACCGATGCGTGCCTGGATTGGCGGAGCACGGGGGCGTTGCTGGACCGGCTTGCTTCCGCTGTGGTGGCTCGACGGTGAGTCGGCGCTACGCGGGTGGTTGCGCTGCGCGCGGCTGAAAGCGCCGGCTCGCTTCGCTACGCCCCGTTGCCCCTCCCGAACCCGATCTTTCAGTGTTCGCTTGCCGAGAAGCGGCGTCAAGGCGGGAAAGCGTGCCTTGACCCCGCTGCTCGGCAACCGATTTGGCTGGGGATCGGGTTGCGGGAGAGGGGTGGCTCGTGGGGGTGGGGGCGTTGCGTTGCAGGGTGGCGGTTGGGTGGCTGGCTGCGGGGCCTGGTTATGCCGGGTAGCCCTTGCGTCGTCGCACCTCGTCGATGATGCGCCACCGTTCCAGGTTGAAGCGGGCGTCGGCGAGGGCGTCGTGCGCGTTCTGCGGCGGCAGGGGCAGCTTGGGCTTGCCGACGTCCTCCCACCGCTGCCTCAGGTCGCGCGTGAACCGGGGCAGCTGGCGCGGCAGCTCGGGCATCGTGCCCCACAGCTGGGCCAGCGCGACGTGGTCGTAGGCCGCGTACCAGGCCCACAGCTCGATCCCGCCGGGCGGGCGGCCGAAGAACTCCAGCAGGTCGGCCCGGATCTGGGCCCGGCTGCGCCACGCCTTGTCCGCCGGTGAGGGCAGCTTCGGCAGGACGTTCTCGCGCACCCACGGGCCGGCCTTGGCGGGGTCGAAGTCGGTGGAGACCGCGTAGAACTCGCGTCCCCGCTCATCCACGACACCGATCGACACCAGGTCGATCGTCACGCCGTCCTCGATGAATTCGGTGTCGTAGAAAAACCGCACCGTGGCACCTTAGACAGGGCCTCAACCGGCCTTGGTCTCCGGTACCCGGTCGGCGTCGGCCAGGCCACTTTGCGCCGGCACGACCGCGCGCACCCCGGCGGCCTCGGCAGCCATCAGCTCCTTGGCCTTGGCCGCGTAGATGTCGACGTACTCCTGGCCGGACAGCTCCATCAACGCGTACATGATCTCGTCGGTGATGGACCGCTCGATGAACCGGTCGCCGGACAGGCCCGCGTACCGGGAGAAGTCCAGCGGCTTGCCGAACCGGATCTCCAGGCGGCGCGGGATCCACATCTTGGAACCGATCGGGTTGACCTTGTCGGTGCCGATCATGGCGACCGGGATGACCGGGACACCGGCCTCCAGAGCGACCCGGGCGACGCCGGTCTTGCCCTTGTACAGGCGCCCGTCCGGCGAGCGGGTGCCCTCCGGGTAGATGCCGAGCAGGTTGCCCTCACGCAGCAGCCGGATCGCGGTGTCCAGCGCGGCCTGCGCGGCCGAGCCGCCGGAACGGTCGATCGGGATCTGGCCGGCTCCGGTGAAGAACCACTTCTTGAGGGTGCCCTTGACCCCCTTCTCGGTGAAGTACTCCTGCTTCGCCGGGAAGGTGACGCGGCGCTTGACGCGCAACGGCATGAAGAACGAGTCGGCGACCGCGAGGTGGTTGCTCGCGAGGATGGCGCCACCGGTGTCGGGGACGTTCTCCACCCCGGTCACCTTCGTGGGCCACAGGAGCCGGAGCACCGGCCCGAGCAGCACGTACTTCAGCAACCGGTACAGCACGCGACGTGCCCTCCTACCTGCCCGAACAGCCTGCCGCGTCCAGGGTAGGAAACGCCGTCCAACCGCACAACGGCCGCACCCGCAGTGGGCGGGAGGTCACAGCCGGGGGACGTCGTCGCGACGGGCGGTCCCGGAGCGGGCCGGGGCATGCGACGATGGGGCCGCGTTCGGAGGAGAAGGGCGGATGCCATGCCTGTGCTCGCCGGTGCGGAACCGTTCGCGCACACCGGTTCGGCCGAGGTCGGGGTGCTGCTGTGCCACGGCTTCACCGGCACGCCGCAGAGCCTGCGGGACTGGGCCGAGCACCTGGCCGCGCGGGACTTCACCGTGCGGCTGCCGCGCCTGCCCGGCCACGGCACGACGTGGCAGGAGATGAACAAGACCGGCTGGCCCGAGTGGTACGGCGCGGTCGAGCGCGAGTTCCTCGACCTGCGGGAGCGCTGCCAGACGGTGTTCGTGTTCGGCCAGTCGATGGGCGGCACGCTCGCGCTGCGGCTGGCCCAGCAGCACGGGGACGCGGTCGCCGGGCTGGTGCTGGTCAACCCGTCGGTGACGCGGCTGAGCTGGGACACCAAGCTGCTTCCCGTGCTGTCGCGGGTGGTGCCGTGGTCGCGCGGCGTGGCAGGCGACATCGCCAAACCGGGTGTCACCGAGCTGGCCTACGACCGGGTCCCGGTGCGGGCGGCGGCCAGCCTGGCCAGGTTGTGGAAGCTCGTGCGCGCCGACCTGCCGCGCGTGACCCAGCCGCTCCTGCTGCTGCACTCGCTCGTTGACCACGTGGTGGAACCCGAGAACGCGCGCATCGTGCTGGACGGCGTGCGCAGCCGGGACGTGACGGAAGTGGTGCTGGAGAAGAGTTTCCACGTCGCGACCCTGGACCACGACGCGCCGCTCATCTTCCGGCGTAGTGTCGAGTTCGTGGAAGCGGTCCGTGACCCGGGGCAGGTGGGGGCCCGATGAACTCACGCGTACCCGATCCCGAGGACGTCGACGCCACGTTCGCGGCCATCGTCGCGGACCTGCGGGCCGAGGGGGTCGGCCTGATCGACGAGGACGTCGAGGCCGAGCGGACGCCCGCGCGGCCCGAGCCGGAGAAACCCGCCGAACCCGAGAAACCGGTCGCCGAGGCGGGCTGGCGCGGTGGTGGCACCGCGTGGGAGGACACCGTGCTGGGCGACGACCCGGCCGGGGACGACGAGCACTACGTGCCGCCGGAGCCGCCGCCGTTGCCGCGGCCGGGCAAGGGCGCGTTCGTGGTGCTGTTGTTCTTCGTCGTCGGGCTGCTGATGCTGATCGTGCCCGGGGTGGTCGGGGTGAGCACGACCGTCGCGACCCCGCTCGGGATCCTGGCGCTGGCGATCGCGATCGCGTTGCTGCTGCTGCGGGTCAAGCAGGGCCCGCCGGACGGCGACGGGGCGCAGGTGTGACGCGGGTCGTCGTCGCTCCGGACAAGTTCAAGGGCACGCTGCCCGCCGACGCGGTGGCCGCCGCGATCGCGGCCGGGCTGCGGCGCGCGCGGGCGGACGTCGAGGTGCTGGAGTGCCCGATCGCCGACGGCGGCGACGGGACCGTGGCGGCCGCTGTGGCCGCGGGCTTCGAATTCGTGCCCGTGCGGGCGAGCGGGCCGGTCGGCGAGCCGGTGTCCACGGGTTACGCGCGCCGCGACGGCACGGCGGTGATCGAGCTGGCGGCGGTGTCCGGGCTGGCCCTGCTGACCGAACTGGCGCCGCTGACCGCGACGACGCTCGGGGTCGGGGAGCTGATGCGGGCCGCGCTGGACGCCGGTGCCTCCCGGCTGGTGCTGGGGCTGGGCGGCAGTTCGAGCACCGACGGCGGGGCCGGGCTGCTGCAGGCGCTCGGTGCGCGGCTGCTGGACTCCGCGGGCGCGGAGCTGCCGCCGGGCGGGGCCGCGTTGGCGCGCCTGGCGCGGGTCGACCTGGGCGGGCTGGACCCGCGGCTGCGGGAGGTCGAGCTGCTGGTGGCGAGCGACGTGGACAACCCGCTGCTGGGCGAGCACGGCGCGGCGGCGGTGTACGGGCCGCAGAAGGGCGCGTCACCCGAGGACGTCGAGCTGCTGGAATCGGCGCTGCGGCACCTGGACGAGGTCGTGCGGGCGTCGGGGATCGACGTGGCGAACGTGCCGGGCGCGGGCGCGGCCGGCGGCACCGGGTACGCGCTGGCGATGCTCGGGGCGTCGTTCCGGCCGGGGATCGACGTGGTGCTGGAGCTGACCGGGCTCACGGAGAAGCTGCCCGGCGCGGACCTGCTGATCACCGGCGAGGGCTCACTCGACGAGCAGACGCTGCGCGGCAAGGGCCCGGCGGGCATCGCGGCGGCGGCCGCCGAGCGCGGCATCCCGGTGGTGGCGCTGGCCGGGCGCAACACGCTGCCGCCGGAGGCCCTCCGGGCGGCGGGCTTCACCGCGGCCTACGGCCTGACCGACATCGAGCCGGACGTGGAGCGCTGCCTCGCCGAGCCGGCGCCGCTGCTGGAGCGGCTCGCCGAGCGGGTCGCGCGCGAGCTCCTCTAGGGCTGTTCACAAGCGGCGAAGCCGCTTCGGCGGGCAAGCAACTCGCACCGGCGCCGGTTTGAACGGGCGCAGTCGCGCGAAGCGCGTCCGCTGAGGGCGGTGGCGAGCCGCTACCGCCCTCAGCGGACGCAAGCCATTTCGTACCAGGGCTTAGCCGCCGAACAGCGTGCGCCACTCGTCCAGGTTGCGGGGGCGGTAGACGAAGTTGTTCACCTTCACCGAGGACAGCGAAGCCGACGGCTCGGCCGAGTACTGGTGCCCCGGGTAGACCACCGGGTCGCCCGGGAGCTCGGCCAGCCACCGCAGGCTGTGGTACATCGCCTCGGCGTCGCCGCCGGGGAAGTCCGTCCGGCCGCACCCCTCGAGGAACAGGGTGTCCCCGGCGACGAGACGCCCGTCCACCAGGAAGCACTGGCTGCCCGGCGTGTGGCCGGGCGTGTGCAGCAGCCGGATCGACACCGCGCCGACCTCCACGACGTCGTCGTGGTCGTGCCCGGTCAGGTCGGTCGCCGACACGCCGGTGACCCGCTGGACCCACTCCGTCTCATTGCGGTTGACGTGCACCGGCACGCTCTCCCGCGCCAGCAGCTCGGGCAGCCCGGCCAGCGTGAAACCCATCATGCTGCCGCCCACGTGGTCCGGGTGGTGGTGCGTCGCCAGCACCCCGGTCAGCCGCATGTCGTCGGCCGCCAGCACGTCCAGCAGGTCCCCCACGGCGTACGCGGGGTCGACGACCACCGCCTCCCGGGTCTCCCGGTCGCCGATCAGGTAGGCGAAGTTGACCATCTGGGTGGCCACCGGATCGCCCACCGCGAAGTCGCGGCCGGACAGCAGCTGGCGGAAGTACAAGCGGTCGGACATGCCCCGAAGACTAGAACTTCGTCTTCGGCCGCTCCTGCTTCACCCCGTCCAGGTAGACGTCGACCTTCTCGTCGTAGAAGGCGACCAGCCCCTGCACCTTCTGGCTCTCCGGCAGCGGCGTCCGGTAGTACCAGACCACGTCGGAGTACAACCGATCCCCGACCCGCACCGAGTAGTACTCCGCCTCGCCCTTGTACGGGCAGCGCGTGATCGTGTCGCTGGGTTCGAGCAGGTCCAGCCGCACGTCTGTCTTGGGGAGGTAGTAGCGGGTCGGCAGCCCGGTCTCGAACAGCAGCCGCGGGCTGCGCGACTCGGCCACGGTCACGCCGTCGATCTCGATGCGCACGTGCCGCGAGCTGGCGAGGATGTCGATGCGGGTCCGCGGGTCGCGCGGGTGCACGAAGATCTCCTCGTCCTCCTCGAACCAGGCGTCCATCGCCGCGAAGTCGAGCCGCACGTGCCCCTTCAGCGCCTCCAGCGGCGAGTCCTGGTACTCCAGCGCCGCGCCGGCCGCCTCGCGCTCCCCCACCCGCACGGTGAACACGTTCGCGTCGCCCCGGCTCGGCGAATGCGCCGTCTCGCCGGTGGCGACCAGGTGATCGCCGCGCACGTCGTCCCGCGGGACGTAGTAGGTCGGGTAGTACGGGACCTCCCACACCATGAGCGGGCGCAGCGTGTCGGCGACGACCTGCCCGCCGAATACCGCCCGTACGCGCTTAGTGCCCGGCTCGGTCCGGACCCGGCCACGACCATCGGTTGTCATACTGATCGCAACCGCGCCGGACGCGGGCTTATTTCCGGTGCCGGGCCAGCAGGTCGCGGGCCATTTCCCGGGCCCGGACGGCGGCGTCGGCGTCGCCCTCCGCGGCGGAGACGATCGCGCCCTTCATCAGCAGGTGCCAGGAGCGGGCGAGGTCCTCGGGCTCGGCCAGCCCGGCCTCGCGCGCGAGCCCGGCCACGATGCCCCGGAGGGTGTCCAGGTGCCGGATGCAGGCCCGGCCGAGCGGGTGGTCGGCGCCCATCTCGAGCAGGACGTTGACGAACGCGCACGCGTCGAAGTCCTCGGGCGAGCGGAACCAGTCGTCGAGCACGTCGAAGATCGCCAGCAGCCGTCCCTCGGGCGTCTCGCCGCGGGCGCGGGCCTGCCGTTCGATCAGCCCGACGGTCCACAGCTGCTCGCGCCGGTCGAGGAACGCGAGCACGAGGTCGTCCTTCGACGGGAAGTGCCGGTACAGGGTCGCCTTGGCCACCTGGGAGCGCGCGATCACCTCGTCCACGCCGACGGCGCGGATGCCGCGGCGCGAGAACAGCTCGTAGGCGGTCGCCAGGATCCGCTCACGGGCACCGGCGGGGATGGTGGTGGTCATGGCGCGCCGATGATAACCCCGCCGAACCGGGTTCGGAACCGGCTGGACAGACCGGTCTGCCCCGGCACCCGTTTGCCGCACTGGACGTGGGGTATCCGGCGGCCATGACCACGCCCGACCCCGAACGACTGCGCACATTGCTGTCCGATGTGGACTTCCCGTGCGATCGGGCCGAGCTGATCCGCCAGGCGACGGCCCACGGCGCGGACGACAGCACGCTCGGGCACCTGGGCGCGATCCCCGACTCGACCTACCCCGACCTCGACGCCGTGACCAGCGCCTGCGCCGACGTCACCTGACCGCCATGCGGCTGCGCAAGAGCAAGCTCTCCGAACCCGGCATCCGGCGGCGGCGCAGCGGCCGCGGTTTCCGGTATTTCACCCCCGAGGGGGAGCCGCTGCGCGACGAGGAGACCCTGCGGCGGATCAAGAGCCTCGCCGTGCCGCCCGCCTGGCGCGACGTGTGGATCTGCCCGTACCCGAACGGCCACATCCAGGCGGTGGGCACCGACGATGCCGGCCGCCGCCAGTACCGCTACCACGACCGCTGGCGCCAAGAGCGGGACGAGGAGAAGCACGAGCGCGTCGTGGAGCTGGCGAAGCGGCTGCCGCGGTGGCGCCGGCGGATCGACGAGGACCTGGTCCAGCCCGGCCTGGGCTGCGAGCGGGTGCTGGCCGCCGCTCTGCGGATGATCGACCGGGGCGTCTTCCGGGTCGGCAGCGAGGAGTACGCCGAGAACAACGGCACCTACGGGGCCGCCACCCTGCTGCGCGAGCACGTCAGCGTCAAACGGGACGAGCTGACCTTCTGCTACCCGGCCAAGGGCGGGATCGAACGCGACATCACATTGACCGACGCCGACCTGGCCGCGGCGGTCAAGGCGTTGCGCCGCGCGCGGACGGGCAGCGACCGGCTGTTCGTCTACCGAACCCCCAACGGCTGGCACGAGGTGCACGCCGACGAGATCAACGAACGCTTCAAGGAGATGGTCGGTGACGAGTTCACCGTGAAGGACCTGCGGACGTGGAACGCGACCGTGCTCGCCGCCACCGCGTTCGCCGCCGCCGAGGAGGTGACGTCCCAGCGCGGTCTGAAACGCACGCAGGCCGCCGTGATGCGCCAGGTGTCCGAAGAACTGGGCAACACCCCCGCGGTGTGCCGCAAGTCCTATGTGGACCCGCGAATCGTGGAGGCGCACGCGCGGGGCCGGACCATCGCCTCGGCGGTGCACCGGCTCGGCGAGGTCCGCGGCGACGAGGACCGCGAGGTGCTGGAGCGCGCGGTCGTCCGCCTGCTGGACAACGTTTGACTTCTCCACCTGGTGGTACCTGCAACGGGTGAAACTGCTGAGACTTCCCGGGGTGTACCGGCCGCAGGCGGACACCTGGCTGCTGATGCGCGCGATGCGGGAAGCCCGCCTGCCGGCCGGCGCGCGGGTTCTCGAGGTGTGCACCGGCACCGGCGCGCTGGCGATCGCCGCGGTCCGCAATGGAGCGGCGAGCGTGACCGCGGTGGACCGGTACCTGCCCGCGGTGCTGAGCGCGCGGTTCAACACGCGGGTGCGCGGGCTCCCCGTGGAGGTCCGGCACGGCGACCTCTCGCGGACGATCGACGGCGCGCCGTTCGACGTGGTGCTGGCCAATCCGCCGTACGTGCCGTGCGAGTCCGGCGCGGACCCGGACGGCGCGGCCATGGCCTGGGACGCCGGCGTGGACGGGCGCAAGCACCTGGACTGCCTGTGCGACCGGGCCTACGACCTGCTCACCCCCGGCGGCACGATGCTGGTGGTGCACTCGTCGCTGTGCGGCACCCGCCAGACGGTGGAGATGCTGCGCGACAACGGGTTGAAGACTTCCGTGGTGGCGCGGGCGATCGAGCCGTTCGGCCCGGTGCTGCGTGGCCGCGTCGACTTCCTGGAACGCTCCGGGCTCATCGCGCCGGGGCAGCGACACGAGGAGCTGGTGGTGATCCGTGCCGACCGGACCGAACGCTGAACCCCGCAAGGTGACGCTCGTCGAGGGCGGGCCGGTGCTCGTGGAGGGCCCCGTCGAGCTGGAGATGCCCGACGGCACGGTCGCGCGCTCCGACCGGTTCCTGGTCGCCTTGTGCGCGTGCCGCCGCAGCAAGCGGTATCCCTTCTGCGACACGAGCCACCGCAAGCGCGTGCGGAACTGAAGGAGGAGCGGCGGGCTGGGCCGGCCGCTCGTCCTTCGTCTACAGGGGCTTTCGCAGGGCGCTTCGGCCCTCCTGCCAGGCGCCCAGCACGTGGTCGGCGAAGCGCTGCTCCACCAGGTCGGTGGCCTGGATGCCGAACACGATGTCGCCGGCCAGTTCCGGCTCGGTCGCCAGCAGTCCGCCGAGGACGTCCCGGCGCATGACCTGCTCGTGCACCGCGTCGGCCTCGATGTGCTCGGTGTAGAAGTACCGGCACCGCTCGTCGGCGTCCAGGCGCCGCAACGCCTTCTCCAGGCGCTGCGCGCTGGGCGCGGTGGTGATCTCGGCGGCGGCGAAGTGCCCGGCCAGCGCGGCGCGGAACCGCCTGTGCAGGCCGAACAGCGACATCATGTTGACCACCGCGAGCATGCACGCCGGGGCGTGCTCCAGGTAGTGCAGGTACTGCGAGTTCAGCCCGGCGCCGTCGAGCAGGTCGGCGTAGAGCTGGGCGTGCACCTGGTCGGCGCGGCCGCCGCCGTACTCGTCGAACTCCACGGCCACCAGGGCGGCCTTCGGTTTGCCGCGCAGCCGCGGGATCACCCACGCGTGCGGGTCGGCCTCCTTGTGGTGGTAGATCGACCGCAGCACGAAGTACTCGCGGACATGGTCCCAGGTGCCTTCGGCGGCGAGGAAGTGCGACAGGCCGGTGCCGTTGACCGGCTCGACGAGCAGGGGCGCGAGCGCCTCTTCGACGTCGTCGCCGCCGGGCGTGTGCGCACGCAGCGCGGCCAGGAACACCCGCTCCATGGCGGCACGCAGGCGCAGCAGGTCGGGGTCCCACTCCCAGTCCGGGTCGACCCCGGTGAACCCCTGGTAGTGCAGTTCGTAGCAGACGTGCAGGGCGAGCTGGAGGTCCTCGCCGAAGGGGTCGGCGGCCGCCGTCTCGGGCAGTTCCGGGAAGTCCCCGCGTTCGTCGCGGCCGAGGGCCTCGATCACGGCCGCGGAGAGCGGTCCCCTGGCTGCCGGGAGGGCAGCCGAAAGCGTCATGGCAGTCGTCACGACGGCCGGTTACCCCTGCTCGGTGCTGGTCAACCCTGGTGGGTGAGGGTGGCGAGCAGGGCGGGCAGGCCGGCCGCGGCGGCCTTGCGTTGCCGCCGGGCACCACTGCCCTCGCGGCGCAGGCGTTCCAGGACGATCGCCACCAGCTCCCGGTCACCGGTTTCGTCGAGCGCGGGGGCGACGTGGTCGACCAGTTCGGCGACGAGCTGCCAGGCCGGCATCCGGGTGGCGCGCAGTGGGTGGACTCCCTCGCCGTCAATCCCGTCCCGGGCCGCGGCCCACAGCGCGGCCGCGCCGACCTGTTCGGACATCCCCGGCGGCGCGGTGTCGTCGGCGAGCGCGCGCCGGACCAGGGCGCGGGACAGCACCGCCTGCAGGACCGCCTCGTCCACTGTGGACGCGGCGTCGGCGACCCGGAATTCCAGCGTCGGGAACGACGAGGACGGGCGGACGAGCCAGAACGACATCGACTCGTCGACCAGCGCGCCGCAGTCCACCAGTCGCCGCACCTCGGCGCGGTAGGCGTCGTGATCGGGGAAGTACGGCGGGATTCCCGCGCCGGGGAAGCGGGACTGCTGCACCATCCGCCAGCTGCCGTAGCCGGTGTCGCGGCCGTGGTCGAAGGGCGAGTTCACCGACAGCGCCAGCAGGGTGGGCAGCCACGGGCGCAGGTGGTTCATGACTGCGACGGCCGTCTCGGGGTCGGGCACGCCGACGTGGACGTGGCAGCCGCACGCCTCGTAGTCGGCGACCATGCCGCGGTAGATCCGGTCGATGTCACCGAAGCGGCCGTCCTGGTTCTCCGATGTGGACGGTCCGGACAGGACCGGGGTGCCGCAGGAGGCGACGACGGCGCCGTGCACACGGGCCGCGTCGGTGAGGGCCTTGCGGTTCATCACGAGCTGGTCGCGCAGCTGACGCGCCTCGGTGCACACGCCGGTCGCGGTCTCCACCTGGGTGGCGCGCAGCTCGCGGTGCAGTCGGGCGCCGGGCGGCAGGGGCGGGTCCGCGGCCAGGATCGCGGCCGCGCGCGGCAGGGTCGCGCCGGTGGCGGGGTCGAGGAGCAGGAACTCCTCCTCGACGCCCACGGTCAGGCCGGCGGCAGCGGCCGGGTCGCCGGGCCCTGGATCACCGAGCCGTCCGTGGCGAATCGCGATCCGTGGCATGCGCAGTCCCAGGTCTTCTCGGCGTTGTTGAACGCGACCACGCAACCCAGGTGGGTGCAGCGGGCGCTGACCTCCCGCAGCTGCCCGTCCTCGCCGCGGTAGGAGGCGACGACGTCCGCGCCGCGGCGGGACACCTTCGCGGTGCCCGGGGCGAGGTCGTCGGGGGTGCTGGTGAGGGCTCGGGAGTATCCGGTCACGTATTGCTTGCCGACCTTGACGCCGTCCTCGGCGAGGGTGACCGAGGATTTCAGGTCGAAGCGGTTCGGGTCGTAGAGGCTCGCCGCGGGGTGGTCGCCGCCGGTGATCAGCCGGGTCAGGACGAGGCCGGCCGAGGTGCCGCCGGTCATGCCCCACTGGCCGAAGCCGGTCGCCACCCACACGTTGCGGGTGGCCGGGTGGTAGCGGCCGATGTAGGGGACGTTGTCGAGGGTGGTCATGTCGTGGGCGGACCAGCGGTGGGTGGCCTTGGTGACGCCGAAGGTGGTGGCGGCCTCGGCGAGGCGCCGGTAGCGGGCCTCGACGTCGACCGGTTCACCCGTTCGGTAGTGCTCGCCGCCGACGATGACGTAGTGGCGGTCGCCCTCGGTGTGGCCGCGGATGGAGCGGTGGGTCACCGCGTCGAGGTACACGCCGGGCGGCGCCTGCCCCTCCCCGGCGACGACGAGGTCGCGGGTGATGTCCAGGCGGGCCCAGTAGAAGCCGCGGTCGAAGATCGGGTAGTGGGTGGCGACGACGACGTCGCGGGCCTTCACCTGGCCGCGGTCGGTGTGCACGGTCGGTGTGGGCCGCTCGTCGAGCTTGCGGGCGCGGACGCGCTCGACGATGCGGCCGCCGAGCTGCTCGATCGCGTCGGCGAGGCCCAGCAGCCAGCGGCGGGGGTGGAACTGGGCCTGGTCGACGAACCGGACGGCGCCGATGGTGGTGA
This sequence comes from Amycolatopsis deserti, assembly GCF_014653945.1. Lineage (GTDB taxonomy): Bacteria > Actinomycetota > Actinomycetes > Mycobacteriales > Pseudonocardiaceae > Amycolatopsis_E > Amycolatopsis_E deserti. The sequence goes on from NZ_BNAU01000005.1 coordinate 99,803, forward strand.
TCGGCAGGTCGACGTGCTCGACGAAGTCCGCGGGCAGCCCGGCCTCGGCCGCGGCCTCGGCTTCCTGCTGGAGCTTGCTGAGCTGGGCGGTGTCGGTGGAGTAGACGAAGCTGTCCCGCCGGACGAAGCCGCAGTCGATGCCCAGTTCGGACGAGGTGCGGGCCACCCACTCGATCGCCTCCAGCTGGGCGCGGCCGTACCTGGTGGCGGCTTGCTTGCCCTTGCGGGAGGTGAGGGTGGCGTACTTGAGGGCGTGCTGGGCGGACAGCTTGGCGGTGGTGTGGCCGGAGACGCCGGAGGCCACCTCGGCGGCCTCGAGGACGACGACGTCCTTGCCGGCGCGGGCGAGCCCGTAGGCGGTGGTGAGACCCGCGATGCCGGCCCCGATCACGACGACGTCCGCCTCGGCGGGCAGGTCGCGCCCAGCCCGGCCCGGCGCCGGAGCGGTCTCCACCCAGAGGGAGCGGGGTTCAGGCAGCTGGATGCTCACGGCCCAGATTGCCCCACCACAAGCCAGGCGAAACGCCTGCGCTGTGCACCCAGCTCCCACCTCGACAAGGTGAGATGAGGGGCTTTCCGTCATCCCGGAGCCTGCCCGTCCGGCGAGGACATCTCTTGATCTTTTCCCTGCGCTCCGCGCAGGGTCAAAGGCGCCTACGGCGCCTAGCGGTCACCTTGGGCGACCTCCCCCGCCCCCGCTCCTTGATTGTGTTTCGGTCGCCGAGCAGGCGTGTCAAGGCGGGAAAGAGTACCTTGACACGCCTGGTCGGCGACCAAAAGCAGGCTGTGGATCGGGGGCGGGGGAGGTCTGGGGCGTAGTCGGTTCTGTTGCGTCGCCGGCTTGCGGTTTGTTGGGTGGGGTGCGCCCCGGGCCGAGGTCGGCCCACTCCCTACTTCGCCACATTCCGCCACGCCTCGCTCCGTCGCCCCGGCTCGTACGCCGAATCCAGGCGCTTCGCGGTCACTCCGCCGAGTCCGTTCGCCAGGCTCGCCGCCAGTACGTCCGCCCCGCCGCCGTCGTACGAATCCGGCGTTCGCCAGTACTCCCCTGCCAGCTTCAGCCTCCGCAGCCTCGCGCGGCGCTTCCGGTACGGCTGCTCCAGCAGCGACTTCCCGTCCACGTGCAGCACGTCGAACGGCAGGAACAGCACCGGGGACCGCTCGGACAGCCGCTTCACCGAACGAGGCTCGGCCGAAACCCGCTCCTTCAGCGCCTTCCGGCTCGGGCGGCCCTCCTCCAGCACGATCAGCTCGCCGTCCAGCAGGACCTCCGTCGCGCCCAGCGACTCGCCCAGGGCGCGCAGCTCCGGAAACAACACAGTGACGTCCTCGCCGGCCCGGTCACGCACCGTGATCCGGCCGCCCTCCACCCGGACCAGCACCCGCTCGCCCTGCCAGCGGAACTCGTACGCCCAGCCGTCGTCCGAGGGCAGCGCACCGGCCCGCGCCTGCATGGGCTTCACGAACTCCGGCAGCTCTTCGCCACTCCCAGGATCCACGCGGCGCACCAGCCAGTCCCGCGACTCGGAACCCTTGTGGCTGTTGACGAACACGAACCGGCCCCGCACGCGCGACCCGTACAGGTCGACCTCGACCTTGTGGTCGTTCCAGTGCAGCACCTCGTACGTGCCGCGGTCCCAGATCAGCATCTTCCCCCCGCCGTACTCGCCCTTCGGGATCTCGCCTTCGAAAGTCGCGTACTCCAGCGGGTGGTCCTCGGTGTGCACCGCCAGCCGGGGCGGACCAGGGCGCGGCGGCAGCCCCTTCGGCACCGCCCACGACACCAGGACCCCGTTCCGCTCGAACCGCACGTCCCAGTGCAGCCGGCGGGCGTGGTGCTCCTGGATGACGAACACGTCGTCCTCACCCCGCGGCACCACCCGGTCGGGCATCGGTTCCGGCGTCCGCCGCGGATCGCGTTTCCGCCGGTACTCGCTGAGATCGGGCACGTGGCCGAGGTTACCCGCATCACCCGGGGGTGTTTACCGAACGGCGACAACGGGGATCAGTTCGTGGTGAGCGAAACCAACATCTTCGTGCTGGGACTCGACGACGCGAACCTGCGCACCCTGCGGCGCGTGCCGGGAGCGGAGAACTACCGCTACCACCAACTCCTCACGCAGGCGGACGTGCAGGAGGGCGAGATCCCGATCGCCGACCTGATCGACAGAGCCGTGGCCGAGCTGGACGCCTTCGACGGCGAGATCGGCGCCATCGTGGGCTACTGGGACTTCCCGGTCACCACCATGGTGCCCATCCTGGGCCGCCGCTACGGCGTGCCCACGCCGAACCTCGAAGGCGTGCTCAAGTGCGAGCACAAGTACTGGAGCCGCCTGGAGCAGCAGAAGGCCACCGACGCGATCCCCAACTTCGCGCTGGTCGACCTCGACGGCGACCCGAAACCGCCGGAGGGGCTGTCGTTCCCGATGTGGCTCAAGCCGGTCAAGTCGTTCTCGTCCGAACTGGCCTTCCACGTCAAGGACGAACAGGACTTCACCGAAGCCGTCGAGGAGATCCGCGCCGGGATCGGGCGCGTGGGCAAGCCGTTCCAGTACATCCTGGACCAAGTGACCAGCGTGGACATCCCGCCGGAGATCGCCGACGCGGGGGCGCTCGCCGCGCTGGCCGAGGAGGAGATGACCGGACAGCAGGCCGCCACCGAGGGTTACGTCCACGACGGCGAGGTCGTCGTCTACGGCGCCCTGGATTCGCTGAACTACCCGGACAGCTCGTCGTTCCTGCGCCACCAGTACCCCTCGCAGCTGCCCGAGCCGGTCGTGGAGAAGATGCTCGACGTCTCCAAGAAGGTGATCCAGCAGATCGGCCTGAACAACTCCACGTTCTCCATCGAGTTCTTCTGCCAGCCCGAAACGGGTGACGTGAAGCTGCTGGAGATCAACCCGCGGCACTCGCAGTCGCACGCCGAGATGTTCGAAGACGTCGACGGCGTGCCCGACCACTACAACATGATCGAGCTGGGGCTGGGCCGCCGCCCGGAGATGCCGCACGACAAGGGCGAGTACAAGATCGCGGCCAAGTGGTACCACCGCCGCTTCGAAGACGGCGTCGTCAAGCGGATCCCCACCGAGGAGGAGATCCGGCGGCTGCAGCGGGAGATCCCCGGTGTCGAGGTGGACGTCGTGCCCGCCGAGGGCCAGCGTCTGTCCGATATGGACGCCCAGGACAGCTACAGCTTCGAGCTGGCCTTCGTCTACGTCGGCGCGGACAGCGAAGCCGAGCTGAAGGACAAGTACCAGCGCACGATCGACTCGCTCCGGTTCGAGTTCGAGGAGGTTTGATCGGATATGCGGGAGGTCCGCTCCCTGCCGTACGAGATCACCGAGGAAGAGCACGTCTGGATACCGGTGTCGGACGGCACCCGGCTGGCCGCGAAGATCTGGCGACCGGTGTCCGCCGACGACGAACCGGTGCCCGGGATCCTCGAGTACATCCCGTACCGCAAGCGGGACCTGACCGCGGTCCGGGACTCCGTCCACCACCCCTACCTCGCCGGCCACGGGTACGCGTGCGTGCGCGTGGACCTGCGGGGCACGGGTGAGTCGGAGGGGGTCCTGACCGACGAGTACCTCGAGCAGGAGCAGCTGGACGCCGAGGACGTGCTGGCCTGGATCGCCGGGCAGCCGTGGTGCGACGGGCGCACCGGCATGATGGGCATCTCCTGGGGCGGGTTCGCCGCGCTGCAGGTGGCCGCGCGGAAACCGCCGAGCCTGCGCGCCATCGTGATCTCGTCGTTCACCGACGACCGCTACTCCGACGACTTCCACTACATGGGCGGCTGCATGCTGTCGGACAACCTCGGCGAGGCCGGGACGATGTTCGCCTACAGCACCCTGCCGCCGGACCCGGCGCTGGTCGGCGAACGCTGGCGCGACATGTGGCTGGAACGCGCCGAAGGCGTCGGCCCGTGGGTGGACACCTGGCTGGAGCACCAGCGCCGCGACGAGTACTGGTGCCACGCCTCGGTGTGCGAGAACTACAGCGACGTGCAGGTGCCGGTGCTGGCCTCCAGCGGCTGGGCCGACGGCTACTCCAACGCCGTGACCCGCCTGCTGGCCAACCTGTCCGTGCCGCGCAAGGGCCTGATCGGCCCGTGGTCGCACAAGTACCCGCACCTGGGCGAGCCCGGCCCGGCGATCGGGTACCTGCAGGAGGTCGTGAAGTGGTGGGACCACTGGCTCAAGGACCGCGACAACGGCGTGATGGACGGGCCGATGCTGCTGACCTGGATGCAGGACAGCGTGCCGCCGTCGACGTCCTACGAGGAGCGTCCCGGTCGGTGGGTCGGTGAGCCGCAGTGGCCCTCGCCGCACATCGACTGGCGCACCTATCCCCTGGCGCAGCACCGGATCGCGCGGCCGGACGAGGAGCCGCCGGACACCGCGCTGCACGTCGAATCGCCGCTGTCGGTGGGCCAGTTCGCCGGCAAGTGGGCCTCCTACAACGCCCCGCCGGACCTGCCCTACGACCAGCGCGAGGAGGACGGCGGGTCGCTGGTGTTCGACGGTGACGAGCTGACCGAGACGTGCGAGATCCTCGGCGCGCCGAAGGTGCGGCTCGAGCTGTCAGTGGACAAGCCGGTGGCGATGGTCGCGGCGCGGCTGTCCGATGTGCACCCCGACGGGCGCGCCACCCGCATCACCTACGGGCTGCTGAACCTGACCCACCGCGACAGCAACCACGAACCGCGGCCGCTGGAGCCGGGCAAGCGCTACCAGGTGGAGCTGGAGCTCAACGGTGTGGCGCAGGCGTTCCCGCCCGGGCACCGGATCCGGCTGTCACTGTCCACTTCGTACTGGCCGCTGGCCTGGCCGGCGCCCGAGCCGGCGCGGCTGACCGTGTACACGAAGGGCAGCTCGCTGGCCCTGCCGGTGCGGCCGATCCGCGAGTCCGACGAGGTGAGCGGCCAGGTCTTCGGTGAGCCGGAGGGTTCGCCGCCGATGACCTCCACCGTGCTGCGGCCGGGCGAGCAGCGCTGGACGGTGTCGCGAGACCTGGTGGAGTACCGGTCGGCGCTGGAGATCGTGAAGGATTCCGGCACGGTGCGGCTGGACGACCTCGACCTGGAGATCTCGCGGCGCGCCTACGAGCGCTACAGCTCGGTGGCCGACGACTTCGCTTCGGTGTGCGGCGAGACGAAGTGGAGCATGACGTTCGCGCGCGGCGACTGGCAAGCTCGCACGGAAACGCGCACGGTGTTGTCCTGCACCGACAAGGAGTTCGTGCTGCACGCCACGCTGGACGGTTACGAGGGCGCGCACCGGGTGTTCTCCCGCAACTGGCACCGCCGGTTCCCCCGCGACCTGGTCTAGTTTCGCGGAGGAGGAGCAGGGGTAACCGCAACCGGTGATCGGAAAGACGAGCCTGCACGCCAAACTGCTGATCGCCGAGATGCTCCTGACCGGGCGCAAGCGCACGTTCTCCGACGTGGACGCGCTGCACAAGAGCATGGGGCCGCGGCAGCAGCGGGAGAACGCGGTGCCGCCGCCCGCGGTGCGCAAGCAGGTCGACGTCGACCGCGTCGAGGTGCACGGTCACCCCGTGTACACGTTGCGGCCGCGGGCGAACGCCACCTCGCGGCACGTCCTGTACTTCCACGGTGGCGCGTACGTGCACCAGATCCAGGGCGACCACTGGAAGTTCTTCGCCCGGCTGATCGCCCGCACCGGATGCGCGGTCACGGCGCCGCTGTACCCGCTGGCGCCCGGCAGCCACTACGACGACACGCTGTCGATGATCCACGCCACCTACAAGGAGGTGCTGGGTGACGTCGACCCGGCCGACCAGGTCCTGATGGGCGACTCGGCCGGCGGCGGTCTGTCGCTGGTGCTGGCGCGGGCGCTGCGGGACGAGGGACGGCCGCAGCCGAAGGAGGTCGTGATGCTCTCGCCGTGGCTGGACATCACGATGACCGATCCCGCGCTGCCCGAGTACGACCGACACGACCCGTACCTGGGGGTGACCGGCCTGCGGGAGGCCGGGCGGCTCTACGCGAGCGGCCTGGACCCGGCGAACGAGCTGGTCAGCCCCATCAACGGCGACCTGCGCGGGCTGGGCGCCCTGAGCTGCTTCATCGGCACGCGGGACGTGCTGCTGGCCGACGCCCGCAACCTGTACCACAAGGCGGCCGAACAGGGCGTCCCGCTGGAGTACTGGGAGTACGGCGGGATGTTCCACGCGTGGATGATCGCGAACATCCCGGAGGCGAAGCACGCGCTGGACCGGATCGCGGAGCTGGTGACCCGATGAGCGGCCTGCCCACGGCCTCGGTGGCGGAGACGGTGCGGGTGCTCGCCGGGGTCGTCGGGCCGACGCTCGCCGGTGGCGTGATCAAGCGGCGGCCGCGGGTGATGACGCTGCTGGAGAAGACGCAGGCCGACGCCTCCGCCGTGCGGACGCTGCAGCGGCTGCGTGCCCGTCGCGGTGACGGTCTGTTGCGGCTGGCGGTGCCCGGCCGGTCGTTCGCGCTGGTGCTCTCCCCCGACGACGTGGGGCGGGTCTTGGCGGAGTCGCCCGAGCCGTTCACGCCGGCGAACCTGGAGAAGAAGAAGGCGTTGTCGCAGTTCCAGCCGCACGGGGTGCTGATCTCCGAGGGCCCGGACCGCGACCGGCGCCGGGAGTGGACCGAGCGCGCGCTGGAGACGAGCCGTCCGACGCACCACCTGGCGCCGTCGGTGCGGGCGAAGGTGGCCGACGAGTTCGCCGCGCTGGGGCCGGGGCCGCTGGACTGGGACACGTTCGCGCCGGTGTGGTGGCGGATGGTGCGCCGGGTGGTGTTCGGCGACCACGCGCGCGACGACCAGGCGACGACGGACCTGCCGGAACGGCTGCGGCTGTCGGCGAACTGGTCGTACCTGCTGCCCCGGCGACGGCGGCTGCGGGCGGAGTTCCTCGGCCGGGTGCGGTCGCTGCTGGCCCGGGCGCCGGAGGACAGCCTCGCCGGCGGGCTCGCGGCCGACGACGAGGTGGCCAGCCAGATCGGGCACTGGCTGTTCGCGTTCGACGCCGCCGGGATGGTCACCTTCCGCACGCTGGCCCTGCTGGCGACGCACCCCGCGCAGCGGCAGCAGGCGCGGCAGGACCTCGCGTCCGGCACGGAGCTGGGCTACCTGCGGGCGTGCGTGCTGGACACGGTGCGGCTGTGGCCGACGACGCCGGCGATCCTGCGGGACACGACCAAGGAGCTGGACTGGAACGGCCACCGGGTGCCGGCGGGGACGGGCCTGCTGGTGTTCGCGCCGCTGTTCCACCGCGACGATTCGCGGTTGCCCTACGCGCACAGCTTCGCGCCGGAGATCTGGCTGGACGGGCGGGCGCGGGAGGAGCCGTCGCTGGTTCCGTTCAGCGCCGGGCCGGGTGAGTGCCCGGCGAAGAACCTGGTGCTGTTCAGCAGCTCGACCGTCCTGGCGACGCTGATCGGGGACCGGGACTACACAGTGGACTCCTCCCCCAAGCCCGCGCCGGGCCGCCCGCTGCCGGCGACGTTCGACAACTTCTCGTTGCGCCTGACCGGGCATCCGTGAGGTTAGCCGCCCGATGGGGTGGGTATCGACAAGCGCATGACTGCCGCAGAGAAACCAGACCTGATCGCGGTGATCATCTCCGATCACCGCCACATCGAACGCGTCTTCACCGAGCTGGAGTCGGGCGCCGGCACTCCGGAGCACCGCCGTGACCTGGCCGACCACGTCATCGCCGAGCTGGTGCGCCACTCGGTCGCCGAGGAGCAGTTCATGTACCCGGCGGCGCGGAAGTACCTGGAGAACGGTGACGAGCTGGTCGACCACGAGCTGGAGGAACACGCCGAGGCCGAGGAGGTCATGAAGCAGCTGGAGGACGTGCCGGCGACGGAGCGCCGGTTCGACGAGCTGATGGGGCGCCTGATGGAGGACATCCGGCACCACATCGAGGACGAGGAGAAGGACCTGCTGCCGAAGCTGCAGTCCGCTTGCTCGCCCGACGAGCTGCGCGACCTGGGCGACAAGGTGGAGAAGGCGAAGAAGATGGCGCCGACCCGCCCGCACCCGAGCGCGCCGGACCGCCCGCCGATGAACCTGATCCTCGACCCGGGCGCCGGATTGATCGACAAGATCCGCGACCGCCTGTCGAAGCGCAACACCTGAGCCGGGCACACAAGGCCCCCGGCAAGCAAGGCCCCTCACCGCGGCGGTGAGGGGCCTTTCTTCTGTCGGGACGCCCGAATCACATCACCCCGGGCACCGCTCGCAGGTCGTTCACCAGCGCGGCGTACGCCTCATCCCGATCGGGAGCCCGCAGCACCGACGACGGGTGCACCGTCGGCAGCACCCGCTCGAACCGGCCGGCGAACTCCTCCGGCGCCGGCAGCAACTCGCCCCGATGAGCGGTCACCCGGAACGACGGCCCCATCAACGACGAAGCCGCGGTCGCCCCGAGCAACACCACCACCGAAGGCTGCACCGCCTCCAGCTCCGCCACCAACCACGGCCGGCACGCCACGATCTCCCCGCGCGAGGGCTTCTTGTGGATCCGCTGCTTCCCCCGCTCGGCGCGCACGAACTTGAAGTGCTTCACCGCGTTCGTCACGTACACCTGCGTCCGGTCGACCCCGGCCTCCTCCAGCGCCCGGTCCAGCAGGCGCCCGGCGGGGCCGACGAACGGCTCCCCCGCCACGTCCTCGCGGTCGCCCGGCTGCTCGCCCAGCATCATGACCTTCGCCGGCGCCGGGCCGTCCCCGAACACCGTCTGCGTCGCGTCGCGGTAGAGATCGCATCCCTGGCAGCGCAGCGCCGCCGAGCGGAGCCGGTCCAGCGCGCGGCTGTCCGGCACGAACTCGGCGGCGGTCCGCTGTGTCTTGGTGGCCATCAGCTGCCGGGACGGTCCACGTCGCCCCGCCAGGCGCCGGTCTCCTGACCGCCGCGCTTCTCGATGAACGCCTTGAAGCGCTCCATGTCGCCGTGCACGCGGCGGTCCAGGATGCCCAGCTTGTCGGCGGTCTGCTCGACGAAGCCCTCCGGGTCGATGTCCATCTGCGCGGTCACCCGGGTCTTGTGGTCGTCCAAGCGGTGGAACGTGATGACACCGGCGTGGCTCGGCCCGGAATCGGACCGCCACGCGACCCGCTCGTCGGGGTGCTGCTCGGTGATCGTGGCGTCGAACTCGCGCTTCGCGCCCCCGATCTTGGTCACCCAGTGCGTGTGCGTGTCGTCGAGCTGGCGGATCTCTTCGACGCCCTCCATGAACTGCGGGAAGGACTCGAACTGGGTCCACTGGTTGTAGGCCGTGCGCACGTCGACGTTCACGTCAACGGACTCGGTGATCGTGCTCATTTCGGCATGTCTCCTTTCACCCGGTCCCGCTCCGGGTACCTCGAGACGCGCCGGCTACACGTCCTCGGCCACCGACAACCGTGCCAGAATCGATTCAAGGTGGGCCCGCGCCTGGGCAGGCGGCTCGCCGGCGGCCTGCACCGCGTCGACGAGCCGGTCGGCCAGGTCGCGCAGCTTGACGTTGCTCTGCTGGGACACCCGGATGAGCAGCTCGAACGCGGCCGCCGGGTCGTGCCCGTAGGCCAGCATGATCATGCCCTTGGCCTGCTCGATCGTGGCGCGCGAGGCCATCGCGCGCTGCAGCCCGGCGGCCTCGCCGGCCAGCTCGGACAGCTGCTCGGCCTCACGCACGCGGGCCGTGGTCAGGTCGACGTAGTACCCGTGCACGCCGACCACCTCGCCGTCCTCCCGCTCGACGTCGCCGACCACGACGACCGCGCGGGTGCTCTCGTCCGCGGCGAGGATGCGCTGCTGCGCGCTGAACGGCTGCCCGGTGCGCCGGGCCTCGTCGAACACCGCCGCCAGCTGGCGCCGGTCGGTGGGGTGTCCGTGCTTGGTGACCAGCTCCAGACCGGGCAGCACCGAGCCCGGCTGGTAGCCGTACATCAGGTAGATCTCCGGCGACCACGTCCACGTCGCGGCACGGACGTCCCAGTGGTACATCCCGACCTGATCGGCGCTCTGGCCTGCGGGCAGGTCGGACAGGGGGTCCGGCTTCCGGGGCGTGGACATGCGTGTACGGCTCCTGCGGTGGAGTTGCTTCGAACACGGGTGCCACGCTGTTGGACAATCCCGGGGAGCCAGATCATAGCCGGGTGATCATCCGGGGCTACGCTCCGCTGTCCGGAAATCCGGGCGCGCGGCCCCCGTCACGCCGAAGGCTGCAGCAGGATCTTGATCGCCCCGTCCTGCTTCTGCTGGAACATGCGGTAGGCGCGCGGCGCGTCCTCCAGCGGCAGCTTGTGGGTGGCGAGGTCCTCCACGCCCAGCGGGTCGGCGTCGTCGCTGACCAGCGGCAGCACGTCGTCGATCCACCGGCGCACGTTGGCCTGGCCCATCCGCAGCTGGATCTGCTTGTCGAACAGCTCCATCATCGGCAGCGGGTCGAGCATGCCGCCGTAGACGCCGGACAACGAGATCGTGCCGCCGCGGCGCACCGTCGCGATGGCCTGGTGCAGCACCGCGAGCCGGTCCACGCCGCCCTTCTCCATCAGCGGCGCGGCGATCGCGTCCGGCAGCAGGCCGACCATCTGGTGGGTGAGCTTGCCCAGCGGCGCGCCGTGCGCCTCCATGCCCACCGCGTCGATCACGGCGTCGGCGCCGCGGCCCGAGGTCATCTCCCGCACCGCACCGGGCACGTCCTTCTCCGCCCTGGCGTCGATGGTGGTGACGCCGTAACGTCCGGCCAGCGCCAGCCGCTCGGACACCAGGTCGACGCCGATCACCTGGCCGGCGCCCCGGTGCCGCGCGATGCGGCAGCACATCTGCCCGATCGGGCCGAGCCCGAACACCACGACGCTGCCGCCGTCGGGGACCGCGGCGTACTCGACGGCCTGCCACGCAGTGGGCACCACATCGGAGAGGTAGACGAACCGCTCGTCGGAGGGCCCCTCGGGCACCTTCACCGGCCCGTACTGGGCCTGCGGCACGCGCAGGTACTCGGCCTGCCCGCCGGGCACCTGGCCGTAGAGCTTGGTGTAGCCGAACAGCGCGGCACCCTTGCCCTTGTCGGTCACCTGGGTGGTCTCGCACTGCGACTGCAGGCCCTGGGCGCACATGAAGCAGTGGCCGCAGGAGATGTTGAACGGCACCACGACGCGGTCGCCGGGTTTGAGGTTCGCGACGCCGGAGCCGACCTCCTCGACGATGCCCATCGGCTCGTGGCCGAGGATGTCGCCTTCCCCCATGAACGGCCCGAGCACCTCGTACAGGTGCAGGTCGGAGCCGCAGATGCCGGTCGAGGTGATGCGGACGATCGCGTCCGTGGGCTCCTCGATCCGGGGGTCCGGGACCTCGTCGACTCGGACGTCCCGCTTGCCGTGCCAGGTAACAGCTTTCATGGGTGTTCGTGTGCCCGCACCCGGGTCACCGAAACATTCAGCCGCCGAGCCACCCGTGGTCGCGGACCAGTTCGAGGACGACGCGGCGGACCCGGAGGACCTCCTCGGCGGTGAGCGTCGGAACGCCGGTGAGCAGCGATTCGGTCAGCTCCTCGCGGAAGTCGCGCGCCGAGTACCCGTCGTCGCTGTTCTCGTCGCCGGCCTGGCGCACCAGCCGCACGTCGGACGCCTTGAGCCCGCGCTCGCCGTCCTCGACCGTGAACTCCACGACCACCCCGGGCGTGATCAGGTGTTTGTCCACGTCGAGGTCGTTGACGTGCATGAAGACGTCCTCGCCACCCCCCTCCGGCGCCACGAACCCGTACCCGCGCATCTCGTCGAACCGGACGACCTTGCCCCTGACCACCAGCGACCCTCCAGGCGAACTATCGCGCCAAGGTACGCCCCTCGCCGCCGCCGCACAACGTGCGAGCGGGAGGGTCCGGGTGTCAGCCACCGGACCGCGGGGTACCCGGATGGGTGGAGCCGGGTCCACTGTGGAGAGGTGACGGGATGAAACTGCTGTACAAGCCGCTGAACCTGGCCGTGAGCGCGCTGGGCGGGATCCTCGCCGGGATGCTGTTCAAGCAGGCCTGGAAGGCGGTCACCGGCGAGGACAACGCGCCGGAGGCCACTTCGGGCGACTACTCCACCAAGGAGGTGCTCACCGCGGCGGTGCTGCAGGGAGCGATCTTCGGCGGGGTGAAGGCGGCGGTGGACCGCGCCGGCGCGAAGGCGTTCACCAAGGCGACCGGGAAGAAGCTGGGCGATTGAGCTTTCCCGGCGGCGGCCGCCACCTTGCACCGCCGCGGGTTCTCAGGCGGCCCCTCGCGAGGACAGCGCCGACGTGGTGAATCGGCATTCATGAGGAGGCGATCCCACAGCGAGGGGGCGTCTGAGGTTCCGCTACCCGCACCGCCAAGCAAGGCGATGTCCGTGTCAATTCCGCACGGCTCTGCGGGCGCCTTCACCGAACATGGCGAGTGCCCGCAGAGCCGTGCCCAGCTCCGCGATGTCCGACGGGTCGCTCAGCGACCGGCCCAGCACGTCCGTGATCCGCTTCAACCGGTGCCGCACCGTGTTCGGGTGGCAGTAGACCCGCTCGGCGACCTGCTTGGTGGACCCACCGCAGTCGAACCAGGCGCGCAACGTCAGCAGCAGCACGTTGCCCTCCTCGGCGGGCAGCTCCAGGATCGGCCGCAGCACCTGCCCGGCCAGCTGGGCCGACGCCTCCGGGTCGCTCGCGACGAGCCCGGCCAGCGGCGACTCGTGGAACCGCGCCACGTCCTTCGTCCCGGGCGGCAGGCTGGACAGTGCCACCCGTGCCAGGTGCAGGGCGCGCGCGGTGTCGCCGAGGCCGGTGAACACCGGGCTCATCCCGACCCGCCCGCGCGGGTTCTCCCGCAACAGCTCCATGACCTGGTCCGGATCGCGCACCGACACGACCCCGATCTGCAGCTCCGGCGTCAGCCGCCAGGCCGAGGCGTGGTGCCGTTCCCGCAGCCGGACCTCGATCAGCGGCAGCGCTTCCTGGCCAAGCCCGGGGGTTTCCGCGGCGACGACGACGAACGTGCCCTCCAGCGGCAGGTCGAGCATGCGCGCGATGTCCCACAGCGTGCCCTCGGTCGCGTTGCCGCCGGTGAACAACGCCTCCACGAGCGCGAGCCTACGGTTCTGCCGGGTGCGGCTGATCTCGGCCATCGTCGCGCGGTAGGTGCAGGTCAGCTCCTCGAAGTAGTCGTCCATCAGGTCCCAGATGGCGGTGGTCGCCGAGACCAGCGTGGCGACGTCCTGCGCGGGCGCGGTCAGCTCGACGAAGCACTGCCACACCTCGGTGAACCCGATGCGGAACGCGCGCAGCATCTCCGGCAGCGGGGCGCCCATCAGCGCGCGCTGGCGCCCGGTCGCCCGGGCCGTCGACAGGTCCGGGGCGCCGGGCTCGGCCAGGGCGCGAACGAGGAACTGCAGGTTGTCCCGGCACGAGGCGAACAGGTCGTCGTGCGAGACGAACCGTTCCTCGCGGTAGACGGCCATCTCCTCGATGATCTGCGCGTAGGTCGCCTTGGTCATCTCCGGCAACCGCGTCATGGCGCGGCCGGCCAGGCCGGCCACCGCGGGTTCGGCGCCCGTGTACCTCATGAGATGTCCGTCCTCCCCGTCGAGGGCTCGCGAGTGGACATCTAACACGAAAGTGTCCAACGTTGCGCATTGGCATGACAGAGCCCCGCAACCGCGGAGGGTTGCGGGGCTCTGGTGCCGCAAGTGCGTCACATCTGGGACGCGGCGCTCTTCACCGCCTCCCGGATGCGGGAGTAGGTGCCGCAGCGGCAGATGTTGCGGATCTCGTCGAAGTCGGCGTCGCTGATCTCGCGTCCCTCGGCGCGGGCCTGCTTCACCTTGGCGATCGCCGCCATGATCTGGCCGGGCTGGCAGTAGCCGCACTGCGCGACGTCCCGGTCGATCCACGCCTGCTGCATCGGGTGCAGTTCACCGGTGACCGGGTCGGCGAGACCTTCGATCGTGGTGATCTCGTCGTCCGGGCCGATCGCCGACACCGGGACCGAGCACGGGTTGAACGCCTTGCCGTTGATGTGGCTCGTGCACGCTTTGCACACGTTGATGCCGCAGCCGTACTTCGGACCGGTGATGCCGAGCAGGTCGCGCAACACCCAGAGCAGGCGGACCTTGTCGTCGGCGTCGACGGTGACCCGCTCGCCGTTGACCGTGAAAGTGTGTTGGGACAACGAAGGCTCCTCAGTAAGTGTAGGCCAGGCCGTCGACCGGCGATTCGGGCACCGGCGGCACCTTCGGCTTCGGCTCGAAGCTCAGCGTGCCGTGGTTGATCGGGAAGCGGGTCGGCATCTTCCCCACCGCCCGGCCGTAGGCGCAGGCGGCCGCGGCGAACGAGCTGGCGACGGCCAGTTCGCCCGCGCCACCGGGCTCACCGGTCGTAGCGGGCATGACCACGACCTCCACCTCCGGCGGCGTGTTCCACTGCCGGGTGTAGAAGTAGTTGTCCCAGCTCGCTTCCAGCGGCAGGCCGTTGTCGATGTGCAGGCTCGAGGTGAGCGCCATCGCGATGCCGTCGTTGACGCAGCCGATCGTCTGCGCCTCCAGGCCCTTCGGGTTGATCGGCAGGCCGGCGTCCACGACCGCGACGGCCTTGGTGACGCGCGGCCCGGCGACCCCGTTGCGGATCTTGCGGTTGACCGTCTCCGGCCGGCAGTCGATCTCCATCAGGACCGCGCTGACGCTCTTGTACTCGTGGTGCAGCGCGATGCCCTGCGCGGTGCCGGCGGGCATCTTCCGGCCCCAGTTGCCGACATCGGCCACCTTGTCGAGGACCTTGCGGATGCGGTCGTCCTTGAGGAAGTTCCGGCGGAAGGTCAGCGGGTCCTGGCCCATCTTCGCGGCCAGCTGGTCCACGATCAGCTCGCGCGCGCAGACCACGTTGGGCGAGTAGACGTTGCGCATGCTGGAGGTGTGGAACTTCAGCGGCACCTCGTTGAGCAGCTGCGTGGCCGCGCCGAAGTTGTACGGCATCGACGTGGACAGCATGAACACCGTCTGGGAGAACCCGATGTCGCCGACCGGGAGCTTCGCGGCGACCGCGGTGAGGATCTCGCCGAGGCCGTGGCCGAAGTCGGTGGTGACGCTGGTGTGCCGCTGCTCGTAGCTGACGACGTTGCCCAGCGCGTGGTTGACCCGCACCCGCGAGATGCACATCGGGTGCGTGCGGCCGTGGCGGGCGTCGTCGGCGCGGTGCCACATGAGCTTGACGGGCTTGCCCATCTTCTTCGAGATCTCCGCCGCCTCGATCGCGGCGTCGCCGAAGAGCTTGCGGCCGAACGAACCGCCACCGGTGACCACGTGCACCTTGACCGCCGGGATCGGCAGGCCGAGCTTGAGCGCGATCTGCTCCTGCGTGGTGATCGGCGACTTGAGGCCGGACCAGATCTCCGCGCGGTCGGCGCGCACGTCGGCGATGGCGCAGTTGGTCTCCAGCGCGCTGTTGCTGGCGAAGGCGAACACGAACTCGGCGTCGATCGACTGGGTCAGGACCGGGGGCACCGCCATCGGCAGCGCGGCGGCGCGCAGCTTCTGCTCGACCGAGGCGTCGGACTCACCGTCCACAGTGCCCGGTCCCCAGTCCACCTTCAGCGCCCGGATCGCGTCGATGCACTGCCCGAAGGTCTCGGCGCGGACCGCGACGCCGGTGGAGATGGTGGCGACGTCGGTGACGCCGGGCATCGCCTTGACCTCGGCCAGGTTGTGGACCGCCTTGACCGTGCCGTTGATCGTCGGCGGGCGGCAGACCATCGTCGGCTTGGCGTTCGGGACCTGCAGGTCCATGGTGAACTTCTTGCGCCCGGTGACCGCTTCGAGGGCGTCGATGCGGCCGGTCGGCTTGCCGATGATGCGGAACTCGGAGGTCTTCTTCAGCGTGGCGCTGGTTTCCTCGGTGCGGGCGCTCGCGGCGGCTTCGGCGAGCGAGCCGTAGGTCGCGGTGCGGCCGGAGGCGGAGCGGATCACGCCGTCGCGGGCGGTGAGCGTCGAGGCGTCGACCTTCCACTGGTCGGCGGCGGTGGCGAGCAGGCGGGCGCGGGCGATGGCCGCGGCGGTGCGGACCGGGTTGTACAGCGAGCGCACCGAGTTGGACCCACCGGTCAGCTGGTTGAACACCAGTTCCGGGCGGGCGTCGGCGAGGTTGACGCCGACCTTGCTCAGCGGGAGGTCCATCTCCTCGGCGATGAGCATGGCGATGGTGGTGGTGATGCCCTGGCCGACCTCGGCGCGCGGCACCGCGAACGACACCGTGTCGTCGCGGTTGACCTGGATCGCGATGAGGTTGGAGGTCGGCATCGCCGCGAGCGTGAGGGCGTCGCCGAGGTCGAGGATGTCGGCCGGCCCGGGGAGCGTGGGGATCGCGGCGTCGGCCGGAGCCGGGGCGGCGAGGTCCCCGCCGAGCTTGGCCGCCACCGCGAGGGTGGGCGCCGCGAGGAGGTAACCGAGGAACCGGCGCCGTTCCAGAGACGGAGTCCCGTCCCCGGGCGCGGCCGATCGCCGTTGATGCGCCATCGAGAGTGTCCTTCCGAGATCCACGTTGATCGCGGTCACGATAGGAACGGGCTCCGCGGGGGTCAACGATCCGTAGCCGCGTCGGCCCATCTCTGTGACCGGAACACAGTCGCGTGCCACACAACTGTGACGCGGACACAGCCGAACGTCGTACTAACCTGGTCCGGATGGTCTACCGAGAGCGACGGTCGATCAATCGAGCCGGTGGCAGGTTCGTGCCGTGGCGGCGAGCATGGTTCAGCCCGGCAACGCCTCACTGGTCGCCTGCCGTCCGCGACCGAGATCGCCATCCCGGTGCGGGTGCACGAGGTGAAGACGGGGCGGCCCGTCACCGGCACGCGCGTGGAGATCGGCGGCGCCTCCTGCCCGCCGGTGCTGCACTACACCCCCACATCGACCTGGCCGTGGACATCCCGCCGAGCCAGGTGCACGTGACGCCCTCGGACGCCGACGTGCGTGCGGCGTTCCAGCCGCTGGTCGACCCGTGAGGGCGGGAAGCCCCGCCCTCACGGGGGCACGACTCAGTCCGCCGAGTGCATGATCACGCCACGGATGTTCTTCCCGTCGCGCAGGTCCTGGTAGCCCTCGTTGACCTCTTCGAGCGAGTACCGCTTGGTCACCAGCTCGTCCAGCTTCACGTGACCGGCCTGGTACAGGCGCAGCAGGCGGAGGATGTCGTACTGCGGGTTGGCCGAGCCGAACAGCGTGCCCTTGACCGTCTTCTCGAACAGGGTCATCACGCCGCCGGACAGGTGCACCGTCAGCTTCTCCGGGTTGGCCAGGCCGGTGATCACGACCGTGCCGCCCTTGCCGACCACGTTGAACGCGTCCGTCACGACCTGCTCGTCCACCGTGCCGACGGTGATCAGCGCCTGGTCGGCCATCTGGCCCCAGGTCAGCTCCGCGACCTTCGCCGCGGCCTCGTCCGCCGAGGCGAACGCGTGGGTGGCGCCGAGTTCGAGAGCCTTCTCGCGCTTGAAGGCCACCGGGTCGACGGCGATCACGTTCGCCGCGCCCGCGTGCGCCGCGCCCTGGACGGCGTTGATGCCGATCCCGCCGATGCCGTACACGACGCAGGTGTCGCCCGCGCGCACGCCGCCGGCGTAGTTGGCCGAGGCCCAGCCGGTCGGCACACCGCAGCCCACCAGCACCGCCGTCTCCAGCGGCAGCCAGTCGTCCACCTTGACCACCGAGTGCTCGGAGATCGTGGCGCGCTCGGAGAACGTGCCGAGCATGCACATGGCGCCGTAGTCGGTGCCGCCGCGGTGGAAGCGGAAGCTGCCGTCCGGCATGTGCCCGTCGAGGATCGTCGCGCCCATGTCGCACAGGTTCGAGCGGCCGGTGGCGCAGTAGCGGCAGTGGCCGCAGTTCGGGATGAACGAGCAGACGACGTGGTCGCCCGGCTCGACCTTGGAGACGCCCGGGCCGACGTCTTCGATGATGCCCGCGCCCTCGTGCCCGCCCACGATCGGGAACCGCGGCACCAGGTCGTTGTCGATCAGGTGCAGGTCCGAGTGGCACAGCCCGGCGGCCGTGTACTTGATCAGGACCTCACCTTCGCGTGGACCGTCGAGCTCGAGTTCCTCGATCTCGAACGGCTTGCCCGCGGAATGCAGGACTGCGGCCTTGGTCTTCACACCGATCACCTCTTTGTGACAGGGCTCTCATGCACCGACTGCTACATGATGCCATCTCTGGCAAGCGCCGCGGCCGCTTCAAGTAGAGCGTCCGCCCATCGACTGAGGGTGGCGCGCCCCGCTTCCGCGCTCGCCCGCGCGGGGTCACCCAGCACCCCGTTCGGGCTCACCCCGCGCACACCTTCGTCACGCAACCGTCCGATGAGTTCCGGCAGCGGCCGCGTCTCGCCGGGCTCGAACCGGTTCGTGCGCACGGCTTCCGGCCGCAGCGCGAGCATCACCGACGTCTCCAGCCGCCCGGCGTGGGTGTCGTCGGCCGGGCCGTCCGGGCACCACGCACGCACATTCCGGCCCTCGTAACGCAGTTTCGCGACCGCGCGGCGCAGCGGGACCGCGTTGCCGCCGTGCGCGGACACCAGCAGAACCCCGGCGAAGG
This sequence comes from Amycolatopsis deserti, assembly GCF_014653945.1. GTDB lineage: Bacteria > Actinomycetota > Actinomycetes > Mycobacteriales > Pseudonocardiaceae > Amycolatopsis_E > Amycolatopsis_E deserti. The sequence goes on from NZ_BNAU01000005.1 coordinate 118,380, forward strand.
CGTCCGCGGAGCGCACCAGCTCGACCAGGAGGAGTTCCGTGGCTTCCTGACCGATCGAGAGCGTGCCAGGAAAATCGGCGTGCTCCCCGCTGGACCCGTAGGGCAGCGCGGGGGCGACGACGACCTCCGGCCGGGCCTCGCCGAGCCGGCGGCACAGCTCGACCGCGATCTCGGTGTCCACCGTGTACGGCAGGTGCGGTCCGTGCTGTTCGGTGGCGCCCAGCGGCACGGCCAGCAGGCGGCGGTCGCCGAGCTCGGGCCAGGCGAGGTCGGCGAGGTTCACAGCCGTTTCCCTGGCCACGTGGAGAGGTCCGGAACCAACGGGCCCGGTTCCTTCTCGCGCAGGCAGCCGCGCCAGACACCGGCGCCGTAGGCGAGATCGTCCGCGGCGCGGGCCAGCAGCCACCGGAGCGGGTCGATGTCCGGGCGGGTGCGGGCCCAGTCCAGGAGGTGCCGGGCGTAGGCCAGGGCCAAGACGCGACGGCCGCGCCGGGACAGCGCGAGCAACGGGATCGCGGCCGGGCCCCACGCGCCGGTGAGGGCGTCGGCCAGGAACCGGCCCGCGGCGACGTGCCCGCGCAGGGCGATGCCGAGCGCTTCCTTCGCCGGCACGTCGAGGGGTTTCAGCTTGCGGGGCAACAGGGCCGCGGTGCCGAGCGCGATCGCGACGCCGGTCTTCGGGCGTCCGGCGGCCAGCGCGAGCCAGGCCAGTGCGGTCCAGCCGGCCGTGCGGACCGGCGCGAGCGCCTGCCGCCCGTGGCGTTTCGCGAGTGGCGCGGCGGAAGTGCCGTAGCTGTACCGCTGTTTCAGCCAGGCGCGCCAGGTCGAGCGTGGTTCGTGCACCACTTCGGACTCCGGCTCGTAGCGGACGGAGCCGCCGGCGTCGACGAGGCGCCAGATCAGGTCGACATCCTCGCCGAAGCGCAGGTCCTCGTCGAAGCCGTGGATCGCCTGCAGCGCCGAGGTGCGCACGACGAGCGCGGCGGTGGGCAGGTAGGTGATGCGGCCGCGGGGGCGGACCTGCGCCGGGGTGGCGCCCATGTCCAACGAGGACTGTCGAGTCTCGTAGCGGGACAGGGCTTTGCGGCCTGGGGCGCTGCGCACCCGCGGCGCGACGGCCACCACGGCGGGGTCCTCGAACTGCGCCAGCAGCGGCCCGAGCCAGCCGGGTTCGGGGCGGGTGTCGGCGTCGAGGAAGGCGACCAGCTCCGTGGTGACCTTGCGCCAGCCGGTGTTGCGTGCGGCGGCGGGGCCACGCGCGACGGGGTGGCGGTCGACGGCGTGCGGGACGGGCACGGCGGACCCGTCGTCGACGACGAGCGTCTCGCGGACGTCGTTCAGGCGCGGGAGGAGCCCGGTGAGGCGGTCGGCGTGGTCGCGGACGGGGACGACGACGGTGACGTCCTGCGGGGTCAGCTTCGCGCCGGGGTAGGTGGGGTGGACCATGCCGGCGAGGACGAGTTTCTCGGCCAGGCGCCGGTGGTGGGGCTTGTCGCCGACCGCCGCGCCGGCGGCCCATTGGGCGAACAGGCGCGCCCCGGCGGCGGAGAGCTTGACGACCCGGAGGGGCGAGCCGCCGACGAGAACCCGCCCGCCGGCGACGGCCTTGGTGGAGGGATCCAGGCGGAGCACGGTCATGGCGTGACCTCCCGGTGGCACCCGCTCGCGCGCCAGCGCCGGTGGTACCCGCGGTCGGCCGTGGCCCCGACGGCCCACGCCGCCAGGCGCACCGCACCGCGAGCGCGCCCGTCGCGAGCAGCCGTGGCCGCGGAGCCGAGCCGAGGCGTGCCGTGCGCGCGCACCACGCCGCCACCGCACCACCACCGGCGGCCGCTGCCGGCTGTCGCCCGGATGGCGCCTGCCTCGGGGCGCACCGCACCGCGAGCAGCCGTGGCCGGGAACTCCAGCGGAGTCATGCCGTGAAACCCCCGTCCGCGTGGAGCACCGTGCCGGTGATGGCGCTCGCGTCGCGGCCGCACAGCCAGCACACCGCCGCGGCCACCTCGTCGGGCTCCAGCAGCCGCTCGGCGAGCTGGTGCTGGGCGAACTCCTCGACGTCGTCCAGTTCGTACAGCGCGGCCGTGGCCGCCAGCATCGGCGTGCGGGTCGAGCCCGGCGAGACGGCCGTCGCGGTGACGCCTGTGCCGCGCAGGTCCGTGGCGAGGCCGCGGATCAGCCCGACGACCGCGTGCTTGGCCGCGTTGTAGCCGGCCAGCCGCCACAGCCCGGTGTGCCCGGCGGCCGAGGCGAGCGCGACGAAGCGCCCACTGCGCGGCCGCGGGCGCCGCAGCAGGGCCGGCACCGCGGCGCGGGCCAGGTGGAACACACCGTCCACCCCGGCGCCGAACAGCGATTCCCATTCGGAATCGGTGGTCTCCCACAGTGGGCGCCCACCGGCCATGACCGCCGCGGCGGCCACCGCCGCGTCCAGCCCGCCGAACTCCCGCTCGGCGACGCGGACGGCCTCGTCGAGGGCCCGCTGGTCCCGCACATCGCCGACGAGGTCGATCACCTGGCCCGGCCACTTCGCGGCGACCTCGGCGAGCTGCTCCCGCCGCGCGAGGGGGTACCGAAGCCCCGGCAGGTCCTCGGCGACGTCCACGGCGACCACGCGCCAGCCGTCCCCGGCCAGCCGGTGCACCACGGCCGCCCCGATCCCCCGAGCAGCCCCAGTCACCACGGCGACGCGCGGGGTCACGTGATCATCTCCACGCGGGGAGCCTGCCACTTCCCCGCTCACAGCGACACCCCCGCCCGATGGCCCTCCAGCACCGCCGCGTGCGCGCGCCGCGGCGTGACGCAGTCCCCCACCCGCAACACCTGGAACGGCGCGTCCCGCAGGGCGTGCCACAGCGTGTCCTCCGGTTCCTGGTGCGTCGCGCACACCACCCAGTCGCAGCGGACCTCCCTCGTCTCGCCGGTCGTGTGCCTCAACATCCGCAGCGCCACGCCCCCATCCTCCGTCGCCGCGGCGGCGAGCACCATCTCGTCCGTGCGCTCCGCGATTCCCAGCCCGTGCGCGCGCCGGCCGAACAGCTCCCGGTCCAGCGTTAGCCCGAGGTCCTGCCCGACGACCATCCCCGGCGTCGACACCGTCACCCGGCACCCGCGCGCGGCCAGCAGCTCGGCCACCGACGTCGCCGGGTGGAAGCCCACCTCGTCGATCACGACCACCTCACCCCAGGGCGAAACCCCGGTCAGCACCTCCCGCGCGTGCACCACCCGCGGCGAAACCGCCCACTCCGGCAGCACCGGCCGGGCCCCCGTCGCCAGCACCACGGCGTCCGGCGCCTCCGCCAGCACCGCAGCGGCCGTCGCCTCGCAGCCGGTCGTCATGTCGACACCCGCACGCCGGCACTCGGTCAGCAGGTTGCGCACCAGGTCCCCCAGCTCGGCGCGCCCGGGCGCGGTCGCGGCCAGCGCGATCTGCCCGCCCGGCTCACCGCGCTCCAGCACCGTCACGTGGTGTCCGCGCTCCGCCGCCGTCGCCGCCGCCTTCAGCCCCGCCGGGCCGGCGCCGACCACCAGCACCCGCTTGGGACGCGGCCCCGGCGGCGGCAACGGCACCGCCTCCCGCCCGGCGCGCGGGTTCTCCACGCACCCCAGCCACCGGTTGAGCCCCATCCGCCCCACGCACTCCTGGTTGCAGGACAGGCACGTCCGCACCTCCCGCCCGGCTCGCGCCTTCGCCGCGAACGACGGGTCGGCGATCTGCCCGCGCACCACCCCGACCAGGTCGCACCGCCCCTCCGCCAGCGCGCGCTCGGCCTCCTCGGGCGACTTGATCCGCCCGATCCCGACCACCGGCACCGGCACCGCCCGCCGCAACGCCTCGGACACCGGCAACGCGTACCCCCGCGGCACCGCCATCGACGGCTCGACCATGTACAACGTCGAGGTCGCGACCCCGATCGACGTGTTCAGGTAGTCGATGCCGGGCGCGATCATCCGCGCCACCTCGACCGCCTCGTCGAGCGTGACGCCGCCCTCGACCAGGTCGTCGCCGGACAGCCGCACCCCGAGCGCGCGCTGCGGGCCGATCGCCGCACGCACCGCCGCGATGATCTCGAGCAGGATCCGGGCCCGGTTCGCCAGCGGCCCGCCGTAGTCGTCGGTGCGCAGGTTCGTCGCGGGCGCCAGGAACCCGCGCACCAGCGACGACTGCGAGCACTGGATCTCCACGCCGTCGAACCCGCCCTCGGCGCAGTGCCGCGCGACCCGCCCGAACCCGGCGACCACCTCGGCGATCTCCGCGGCGGACATCGCCTTGGGCACCTCGCGGAACAGCGGATCCGGCACCGGCGAGGGCGCCCACACCGCCCGCCGCGTGTACATCGACGACGCCTGCCCGCCGTTGTGGTTGAGCTGCGCGAAGATCGGCACCCCGTGCGCGTGCACCGCGTCGGTGATCCGGCGGTACCCCGGCACGACGTCCGGCCGGTACCCGTGGATCACCTTCTCGTAGGGCCAGTCCGAGGGGTGCACCACGTGCTCCTCGGAGATGATCAGCCCGGCGCCGCCCGCGGCCCGCTCGGCGTAGTAGGCCGCGTGCTGCTCGGTGGGCAGGTTGCCGGCGGCGTAGTTGGTCAGGTGCGCGGCGAACACGATCCGGTTGCGCACCTCCACCGGCCCCAGCCGCAACGGTTCGAACAGCAGGCTCACAGCGCCACCGCCGCGCGGCGACCGTCCAAAACAGCCTCGTGGATGGTCCGGGGCGCCACCGCATCACCGATCGCCGTCCCCGGCAACGCAGGTCGCGGAAGTCGGTGTCCACAATGGATCACCGCTGCGCACGGCAGCTCCCGGCACTCCCCGGTGAGCACGTCCTCCACCACCACGTGATCCCGCCGCACCACGCGAGGACGCGACCGCTTGACGAGCGCGACCCCGGCCCGCTGCAGGCGCGCGTTCACCGCGGCGATGTCGTGCACCTGCGTCGCGATCACCGGATCCGGGCTGACGATCGTCACCCGACGCCCGGCGGCCAGCAGCTCCGCGACCCCCGCGCCGGTCCAGTCGCCGAGCGGATCGTGCACCACCACCGGCCCGTCCGGCAGCGCCGCACCGTCCAACACGGAAACCACATCCAGCACACAACCGCCGTCGACGACGTAGTCACGCGGACCGGGCAGGCTGCCGGTCGCCACGATCACCGGCCGCCCGTCGGCCGCCAGAGTCTCCACGCCGGTCGAGATCCGCACACCGAGCCGCCGGACCTCGGTCTCCAGCCAGTCCACCAGCCGCGCCAGCCGGTCCCGCCCGGCGAGCCGCGCCGCGACGCGGACCATCCCGCCGAGCCGGTCGGCCCGCTCGGTCAACTCGACGTCGAACCCCCGCACCGCGAGCACCCGTGCGGCCTCCAGCCCGGCCGGCCCGCCACCGACCACCAGCACCTCACCGGAACCGGCACGCGGCAGCGGATCCTCGGTCTCGTGCCCGCTGCCCGGCTCGCCGATGCAGCTCACGATCGGGTTGCGTGGATCCCGCACGCGGCACTTCTGGTTGCACAGCACGCACGGCCGCGGATCCGTCCCCGCCCGCAGGTGCCGGACCAGGTCCGGGTCGGCGATCTGCGCGCGGGTCATCTCGACCAGCCCGGCGAAGTCCAGCGCCCGCTCCGCGAGTGCCGGATCGACCACGCTGCCCTGGAGCACAGTCATCGTGTGCCCCGACATCGCCCGGCACAGGTCGAGGTTGAACCCCGGTTCCGTGCGCAGATCGGGCCGGGACCCGGCGAACGCCGAACCCCGCACCGGCACCAGGTAGTCGATCCCGCCGGGCACGGGTGCGGTCTCCGGCGTGATCCCGCCCCACGGCGCGCCATCGTCGCACGCCAGGCGCAGGCCGAGGATGCGGTCCCCGATCGCCTCCCGGACCGCCGCGATCACCTCACGCAGCAACCGCGCCCGGTCACCGTAGGCGTCGGTGCGCCGGTTGGTCAGCCCGGAACAGAACTGCCGCAGCAGCGAGTACTGGCCGGCGTCGATCTCCACACCGTCCACACCGGACTGCGCAGCCAGTGCCGCCGCGGCGCGGAACCCGCCGATCAGCGCCGCGATCTCCGGGCCTTCCATCTCCATCGGCAGCTCACGGCTCACCGGATCCGGAACCCGAGACGGCGCCCACAACGCCGACTGGTGGTAGGCCGACGAGCCCTGCCCACCGGCATGACCGAGACTCGCCACCACGAGCGTCCCGTGTGGACGACAGGCGTCCACGATGGACGTCCAGCCGGGACCGCACTCCGCGGCCAGCGGCGCGCGTTCGTACGGCCAGTCGGAGGGGTGCACGCTCGCCGTCTCGGTGACGATGATCCCGGCGCCGCCCTCGGCCCGCCGCCGGTAGTAGGCGACGTGCCGGCCGGCGAGCGCCCGGCCCCGAGCCAGGTTGGTTTCGTGCGGACCGAAGAGGACCCGGCTCGGGGCGGTGCTGCCGCCGACCCGGACGGGGCCGGCGAGCCTGGTCATCGCGTGGGCTGGAACCCCGCGAGCGGGCTGGTGTCGCACGCCCGGTCCGGCCGGGCGCCGCCCTCGGGCGGGCCGAAACCGATGCTGACCGCCACCTTGCGACTCTTGCGGGTCTTCGAATGCGAGTGGTCGATGTGCGAGCGCGGCGCCGCGCTGACCCCGGCCAGCGCCAGTTCACCGTGCCCCTTCACGCATTCCGGGTCCGGGCCGTCCAGCGGCAGTCCGGTGAAGAACTTCGCCGCCATGCACCCGCCCTGGCAGGCGTCGTAGGCCGAACACGACGTGCACGCGCCCCCGGTCTGCGGGCCACGCAACCGCTCGAACAGCTCCGAGGTGTTCCACACGCCGGCGAACCCGCCCTCGTCGCGGACGTTGCCGGCGAGGAACTCCTCGTGGATCGCGAACGGGCAGGCGTAGACGTCGCCGACCGGGTCGATCAGGCACACCACCCGGCCCGCGCCGCACAGGTTCAGGCCCGGCAGCGGGTCCGAGCCGAGCGCGTTGAGGTGGAAGAACGAGTCACCGGTGAGGACCTTCTCGCCGTGGGCGATCAGCCAGTCGTAGAGCTGCAACTGCTGCTCGGCGGTCGGGTGCAGCTCGTCCCAGGTGTCCGCGCCGCGGCCGGACGGGCGCAGCCGCGTGATGCGCAGCTGGGCGCCGTAGGTGTCGGCGATGGCCTTGAACTCGTCGAGCTGACCGACGTTGTGCCGGGTCATCACGACGGAAAGCTTGAAGTCGCGGAACCCGGCGTCCTTCAGATTCCGCATCGCCCGGATCGCGGTGTCGTAGGAACCCGGACCGCGGACGTAGTCGTTGACCTCGGCGGTCGCGCCGTCCAGCGAGATCTGCACGTCCACGTAGTCGGTCGCGGCGAGCCACCGCGCCCGCTCCGGGGTGAGCTTCACGCCGTTGGTGGAGAACTTGACGCCCACCTGGTGGTCCACGGCGTATTCGACCAGTTCCCAGAAGTCGGAGCGCACGGTCGGCTCGCCGCCGCCGATGTTGACGTAGAAGACCTGCATGCGCTGCAGCTCGTCGATGACGGCCTTGCACTCCGCCGTGCTCAGCTCCCGCGGGTCGCGGCGGCCCGACGAGGACAGGCAGTGCACGCACGAGAGGTTGCAGGCGTAGGTCAGTTCCCAGGTCAGGCAGATGGGCGAGTTCAGCCCCTGCTTGAAGTGTTCGACGAGCTTCATCGCACGCCCTTCTCAGTGGTTCAGCGCGGTTCGATCGTGCCGTTGTCGGCCAGTCCCGCCAGCGCCTTCAGGTAGGCCGGGCGCTGGTCGTCCGGGACGCCGGCGGCGTCGAGGGTGGTGTGCACGTCGGGCTGGTCCCCGAGCGTGCGCACCACCTCGACCAGGATCTTCGTCTTCAGGAAGGACAGCCTCCGGGTGCCGAAGTCGTAGGCGAGCGCCCCGAACGGTTCCGGTCGCAACGCGACGCGCGGGGAGCACCGGTAGGCCTGGTCCGGATCGAACACGACGGTCAGTAGACGCCGCACATGCCGTCGATGGAGACCTCTTCGACGAGCAGGTCCTCCTCGACGAGCGTGTCTTCCACGGCGGGGGCGACGGTCTTGGCCTCGGACATGGGATGCTCCCTTCGGCGATGGGCCGCTCCGGTGCGGCCGCGCTTCTCGGACGATAATGGCACCGAGTGCCGAATGGAAGAGGGATGACCGAAAAGGCGGAGCCGGCGCCCAGGGCGGGGCGCAAGCCGATCACGTCGCGGGCGGAGGTCGAGCACGTGGCGTTCGAACTGTTCGCCACCCGCGGCTTCGACCGCACGACGATCGACGACATCGCGAAGGCCGCCGGCATCGGGCGGCGCACGTTCTTCCGCTACTTCCCGTCGAAGAACGACATCGCCTGGGGCGACTTCGACGGGCAGCTGGACAAGATGCGCAAGCGGCTCGCCTCCTACCCGCCGGATCGCCCGCTGCCCGGCGTGCTGCGCGAGGCGCTGGTGGACTTCAACCGGGTCGACCCGGACGAGGCGGTGTGGCACCGGCAGCGGATGGAGCTGATCCTGACCACCCCGGCGCTGCAGGCGCATTCGACGCTGCGCTACGCGGACTGGCGGCAGGTGATCGCGGAGTTCGTCGCGGAACGGCTCGGGGTGGCCGCCTCGGCGCTCGCCCCGCAGACCGTGGCCTACACCGCGCTGGGCATCGCGCTGGCGGCCTACGAGCAGTGGCTGCGCGACCCGCGCGCGGACCTCGCCGACCTGATGGCCGCCGGGGTGGACCAGCTGACCGCGGCGCTGACCTGAGCCGTCAGCGGGGCCGGCGGAGGAACTCCGACGCCCGGCGCCACACCTCGCGCGGGTCCGGATCGGTCGCGGTCCACGTGGTGGAGCGGATCTCGCCGCGCCCGCGGTAGGTCCGCATGATCTGCCGGTGCACGGGCAGGCCGACGAAGCCGCGCATGGCGTCCTCGTCGCGCCACACCGAGACCGAGCCGGTTCTGCGCCGCGAGGGCTCGGCCCAGAGCCAGTGCCCGACCGCGCCGTCGAGGGTCGGCCACAGGCGGGACAGCTGCCTGCCCGCGCGGTAGATCCCCGGCAGGTCGCGCAACCGGTCGGAGGTGAAGTCGGTGACGCTGACGAGCACGAGCCCGCTCGCGTCGGCGGGTCCGGGTGTCCACGAGGTGCGCAGCAAGGTTTCAGTCCTCCGGCAGGGTGGCGGGATCGGTGGCGAGGGCGCGCAGCCGCGCCAGGACGGCGCGGCGGGCGCGGGCGAAGGTGACCTCGTGCCCGACCAGCCGCGAGTGGATCACGGCCGACTCGCCGAGCGCGTCGATCTCGTAGGCGAGCTGGTCCGGGTCGGCGTCTTCGGTGAGCTCGCCCAGCGCGATCGCCTCGTCGACGAGCGAGCGGATGAAGGCGAGCCAGTCGTGCAGCGCCTGCGCCGTTTTGGCCTGGACGGCGCCGGGCCGGTCGTCGAACTCCGTTTGCGCGGCGAGGAAGAAGCACCCACCGGGCAGGACACCGTCGGCGTAGAAGGCCATCCGAGCCTCGTGCAGCGCGAACACCCGCCGGATGCCGGGTGGCGTGCGCAGCGCGGGCGCCATGACGCGGTCCGTCCACTGCCTGCGCGCCTGGTCGATCGCGTCGAGCTGCAGGTGCTCCTTGTCCCTCCAGTGCGCGAACAGCCCGGACTTGCTGGTGCCGAGATGCTCGGCGAGCCGCCCGAACGTGAGACCTTCCAGCCCGTGCACCGAGGCCAGCGCCACCGCCGCGTCGAGGACGGTTTCCCGCGTGCGCTGACCGCGCTCGCGCCGCCGATCGGTTTGCATGGGTCGACCGTACACTAGAAGACCGATCGGTCGGTCTTATTTTTTGACCATGCCTGCCCAGTCGCGGTTCCGCCGGGTGCTAGTCCGCCACCAGGTTCAGCAGCTTCGCCGGGCCCAGCACGTTCGCGCCCTCCGCCTCGACTCTGGAGCGCAGCTCGCGGTCGGCCGTCACCACCACCACGTGGTCCCGCGGCCGGGCGTCCCGCGCCTTGCGGACGCTCTCCACGATCTGCGAATCACCGTCGCGGGGCGCGGCGATCACCTCGACGTCGTCGGCCGGGGGCACGTCCCGCGCCTGGCCCTCGACGATCATCTGCACCCGCGGCCACCACGACCACTCCGCCCCGCCGAGCCCCACGTCCGCGCTGCGCACACCCTCGCGGACCAGCCCGGACAGCCGGTCCCGCAACCGCTCCGCCGCACCGGCCCGGTCCCGCCACCAGCCGTCCGGCCGGGACCCGACCACGTTGGCCGCGTCGACCACCAGCACCAGTTCGCGCCCCAGCTGCGCGTGCAGCGCCGGCCACGCGGCGGCGAAGTCGTCGTGCAGCGGGAACGACCCGACCTCCTCCGGCGGCACCCACCGCAGCTCGGCGCTCTCCTCGTTGACCACCCGCTCCCGCACCGGGTGCCGGGTGTTCGCGAGCACCGTCGTGTAGCTCCAGCCGCCGTGGTCGGCCACCGACTCCGCGGTGGGCCGGACCGCGCCGACCGGCACCGCGGCCTCCTCCTCGGCCTCCCGGGTCGCCGCCTCGCGCGCCGACTCGTGGCCGCGCCGCGCACCACCGGGCAGCGCCCACGTCTCGCCGTGGTGGGTCCACCAGGCCCGGTGCTGCAGCAACACGCCCCGCTCGGGATCGGTCAGCAGCAGCCCGGCGGCGCCGAACAGGCCCCAGTGCCGATGGCCGCGTTCGCAGTACACGAAGCCGTCGCCGTCATCAGGGGTCATCGTTCCAGCTTGTCACACCGCGCGGGCTTCGAGCGCGAGCGCGGCGGCCCCCACCAGGGCGGCGTCGTCGCCCAGCTGCGCGGTGCGGATGCGCGCCAGCGGCCGGTGCCTGCCGCCGGTGATCGCGGCCGCGTAGTGCTCCCGCGCTTCGTCGAGGAACAGCGGCGCCGACTCCGACACGCCGCCGGCGATCACCACGATCTCCGGGTCGAACACGTCCGCGACCAGCGCGAGCCCCTCGCCGAGCCACTTCGCCAGCTCGGCCACCGCCCGCTGCGCGATCGGGTCGCCGTCGCGCGCCGCACCCGCCACGCGGCGCCCGGTCAGCGCGCCCGGGTCCAGCGCGATGTCCCGGGACAGGATCGTCGAGGTGCCCGGGTACCGGGCCAGCAGCTCGATCGCGGTCGCGGCCAGCGCCGTCCCGCTGCAGTACCGCTCCCAGCAGCCGTACTTGCCGCACGGGCACGCCCGGCCGTCCGGCACGACCGTCAAGTGCCCCAGCTCCGGCGCGACCCCGTTCGCGCCGCGGTACAGCTCGCCGTCCAGCAGCAGTCCCGCGCCGATCCCGGTGCCGATCGCCACCAGCGCGGCCACCTTCGCGCCGCGGGCCGCGCCGAAGCGGTGCTCCCCGACCGCGGCGGCGTTGGCGTCGTGCTCCAGCGTCACCGGCAGCCCGACGCGCTTGGCGATCCGGTCCGCCACCGGCGCGTTCCGCCACGCCAGGTGCGGCGCGAACATCACCGTGCGGCGGTCGTTGGCGATGAACCCGGCGACCGCGAGCCCGACCCCCACCACGTCCTCGTGCCGGTTGCGCAGCTCGTCGATCACGCCGGTGATCGCGTCCTCCAGCGCCTCCTCGCCACTCGGCGTGCCCGCCCGCGCGGTGTCCAGGATCGAGCCGTGCTCGTCCACCACGCCGGCGCGGACACTCGTGCCGCCGACGTCCAGGCCGATGGCGCGCACTAGCCGTCCCGCCACTGGACCGGGATGCGCTGCACCCGGCCGGACTCCGGCCGCGGCCGCGGCGGCGGCTGGAAGCCGGGCATGTGCACGCCCTCCTGCGGCTCCCACCGGTCGGCCAGCACCGCCCGCAGCAACGCGATGATCTGCGCCGCCTGCTCCAGCACGCGGGCCACGAACTCGGGCTTCTCACCGCGCACCACGGCGACGATCGCGCACAGCGGACACCAGCCGCACTCGCTGCCCTGCTCCGGCGACTCGGCGGTGCCGTGCCCGGCCGCGACCACCCCGTCCAGCCATGGCGCGGCGCGTTCGACGACCATCTCGACGAGCAGCCGGATCTCCTCGGCCAGGCTCGCCGCGGACACCCCTTCCCCGGTTGTCACGAGTCCTCCCCCGGCTTGGTCAGCGAGACGACGAGACCGTCCGCATCGGACTCGGCGCCGGTGATCCGGCACGGGCGCAACGCTTCCGGCAGCGCGACCAGGCGGCGGAACCCGTCCACGGTGACCGCCAGGTCGTCGTCCACACGCGCCAGGTCCAGCTCGGCGCCGCGGTCCAGCGGCAGCGCCAGCCGAAGCCGGTACCCACCGTCCACTTCGGTCACGTGCAGCAGCGGCGCGGACTCGGAGCTGTTGCCGGTCAACGGATCCCGCTCGCCGTACAGCTCGGTGGCGATCTCCCGCAGCGCGGGCAGCCCGACCGGTTCGGCCGCCCGGTGCTCGACCCGGGCCAGCTCCCACGTCAGCTCGGCGAGCACCTCGTCCTGCTGACGACGGCGGGTGCGCATCCAGTTCGCCGCCGCACCCCGCCACACGCCGGGCGCGGGCATCAGCCGGTTCACGATCAGCCCGTCCACGCGGATGCCGCGCAGCGCGAGCGAGCTGAGCGTGCGGCGTGCCTCGGCGACCACGACCCGCTCCGGCGTCAGCACCAGCCGCACCGTGGTGACCGCCGGATCGGTCAGCAGGTCGCGCAGCGACGACACGTGCGCCGCGAGGTCGCGGACCGACCGGGCCAGACCCCGGGACCCGGTGAGCGTGAGCTGCCAGCCGAACACCTTGTCCAGGTACCCGGAAACCGCCTCGGGAAGCGCGAGCAGCCGCAGCGTCTCCGCGGTCGGCCCGCAGTCGACCACCACGACGTCCCAGCGGCCCGCCTCGGCCAGCCGCTGCACCTCGGTCAGCGCGAGCAGCTCGTCCACGCCCGGCAGGACGCTCAGCTCCTCGGCGTCCAGGGCGTCCACCCCGGCGCCGGCGAGCGCGCCCTTGAGCCGGCCACGCAGGTCCTGCCAGATGTCGTCGACCAGGCCGCGCGAGTCGACCTGCGCGCCGTGCAGCCGGGTGTCCACGTCGGACGGTTCGCGGCCAAGGCGCCGGCCGAACGCGTCGCCCAGCGAGTGCGCCGGATCGGTGGAGACCACCAGCGTCTTGTAGCCGCGCGCGGCCAGGCCCGCCGCCGTCGCCGCGGCGAGCGTCGTCTTGCCGACGCCTCCCTTGCCGGTGAACAGCAGCAGCCGCGTCATCGCCGCCCCGCCCTCAGGCGAGGTCCTCCACGCGGCGCTTGAGTTCCTTGAGCGCGGTGTCCATGACCATCTTCTCCGCCTTGCGGCGCAGCAGCCCGATCATCGGCAGCACCAGTTCGACCGAGAGGGTGTAGGTGACCCGGGTGCGGCCCTCGCCGACCGGGACCAGCTCGTAGCGGCCGTCCTGCGCCTTCTGCATCTGCCCGCGCACCAGGTGCCAGCTCACCGAGCGGCCGTCGGCGGCCCAGTCGTACTCCAGCGTGTAGACGTCCTTGATCGGGCCGGCGTCCAGGGTCAGCTTGACCTGCTTGGCGCGGCCGGTGTCGTCGGTGGCGAGCACCTCGGTCTCCCGGACCTGCTTGGCCCATTCCGGGTACGACGCGAAGTCCGCGATCACCGCCATGACCTTCTCCGGCGGCGCGTCGACCTCGATGGACTGCGTGGACTGCTCGGCCATGGCGGAGAGGTTACCGCCTGACCCGCGTCACCACCGCAGGACGTGCGGGCGCTCGGTGACCTTGAAGTGACCGACGTTACGGCATTCGGTGCGGCCGACCCGCAGCCTGGCCGACAGCGGCTGGTGCACGTGGCCGAACAGCGACCACCGCGGCTGCTCCGCGTAGACCAGCCCGCGCAGGGCCGACGAGCCCAGCTCGTGCCGCCGCGCCACCACGTCGTAGGTCAGCTCGGGCAGCGCGGGCGGCTGGTGGGTGCACAGCACGTCGATGTCGGTGAGCTTGCCGACGGCCTCGTCGAACTCCTCCTGGGTGCGCAGGAAGGGCCGCCACACCGGGTTGGACCGGCGGATCGTGGCCCCGGCGGGCAGCACCACGCCGCCGGCGAAGCCGAACCGCAGGCCGCCGATCTCGACGACCTCGCCCTCGACCAGCCGCACGTCGTCCCCGGCGAACTCCGGCCACAGGTCCGGCGAGTCGACGTTGCCGGCGATCGCGTAGGTCGGCGCGGTCATCGCCGCGAACATCGCGGAGTACTGCTCGCGGACGGCCTCCTCGACGGCGGCGGCCGGGTCGTCCAGGCTCGACCACAGGGACTTGGAGAACGCGATCGACTCCTCGCGGGTGCCCTCGCGGCGCAGCCGGGCGAACGTGGCAACCTTTTCCGGGCCGAACAGGGTGCCGAGAATGCCCTGGTCGTGCTGGTGGTAGTCGACGAAGTCGAGCAGGTCGCCGAGGACGATCAGCGCGTCCGCCCCCTCACCGGCCCGGGCCAGTGCCTCGGTGTTGCCGTGGACGTCCGAGACGACATGAACGCGCATGATCCCCCAGTTTAGCGACGCTAAGAAGTCCGCGGGGGAATCCCGGGCTCCCGCCCGTCCTCCAGGATCTCCTTCAACCCCAGCGCCACGGCCTTGGCCGCCCGCGCCCGGCGGTCGAACTCGCGGCGCAACCGGCGCGGGCTCATCTCCGCGACCGGGCTCGCGCGCAGGAAGTAGTGCAGCAGCGTGCCGTCCAGCGTGCGCTCGAGCCAGACCTCCATCGTGCCCACCAGCGCGCCGCGGACGGTCCAGCGCAGGCCCTCGTCGCCGCGGTCGGTGTAGACCTCGAGCACCAGGTCGGGCCAGTACCGCCGCCACGCGGCCGGATCGGCGAACACCGCGGCCACCGTGCCGGGCGGCACCGCGAGGAAGGTCTCGTCGACGATGTCGATGCTGGGCGGCGCACCGTTGAGCGTGCTCACGCGAGTGAGAATGTCATGCCCGTGTTACCGGGGGTCCGCCCCCTTGGTCGTAAGGTGTCACCGACGCTAAGTTGTGACTGGCGAGTAACACCCCTGAACCACGGAGGTCCACCGTGCGCGAGTACAGCGCCCCGGCAGTGCAGCCGGTTGCCGACGACGAGAACCTCGCCGACATCGTGTGGGCGAACGCCGAGCGGTTCCCCGACGCGATCAGCTTCCGGCGCCAGGTGGACGGCTCGTGGCTGGACGTCACCGCGCGCGAGTTCGCCGCCCAGGTCATCGGGGTGGCGAAGGGCCTGGTCGAGGCCGGTATCGAGCGGGGTGACCGGGTCGGGCTGATGTCCAAGACGCGGTACGAGTGGACGCTGATCGACTTCGCCATCTGGGCCGCGGGCGCGGTCACCGTCCCGATCTACGACACCTCCTCGCCCGAGCAGGTCGCCTGGATCCTGTCCGACTCCGGCGCCAAGGGCGTCTTCGTGGAAACCGGCGAGCACCTGGCCGCCGTCGACGAGGTCCGCGACCGGCTGCCCGCGCTGCGGTACACCTGGCAGATCGAGGCGGCCCGGCCCGCCGTGGACGAGCTGACCACGCTGGGCGCCGACGTCGCCGACGACACCGTGCACGAGCGTCGCCGCCTGGTGCGGGCCGGCGACCTGGCCACCATCGTCTACACCTCGGGCACCACCGGCCGCCCCAAGGGCGTGGAGCTGACCCACCGCAACCTGCTCGCCGAGATCCGGGCCGACATCAACGCCTTCCCGCAGTTGATGGAGCAGGGCAACTCGCTGCTGTGCTTCCTGCCGCTGGCGCACGTGCTGGCCCGCGCGATCGCCGTCACCGCCGTCACCGCGCGCGTCACGCTGGGCCACACCCCGGACGTCAAGAACCTGGTCGCCGACCTGGGCACCTTCCGGCCGACCTTCGTGGTGGCCGTGCCGCGCGTGTTCGAGAAGGTCTACAACGGCGCGAAGCAGAAGGCGCACTCCGAGGGCAAGGGCAAGATCTTCGACGCCGCCGAGCAGGTGGCCGTCTCCTACAGCGAGGCGCGGGACTCCGGCGGGGCGGGCCTGGCGCTGAAGGCGCAGCACTTCCTGTTCGACAAGCTGGTCTACGGCAAGCTGCGGGCCGCGCTGGGCGGCCGCTGCATCGCCGCGGTGTCCGGCGGCGCGCCGCTGGGACCCCGGCTGGCGCACTTCTTCCGCGGCATCGGCGTGCCGGTGTTCGAGGGCTACGGCCTGACCGAGACCTCCGCCGCGGCGAACGTGAACACCGAACACGCCTTCCGGGTCGGCACCGTGGGCCGCCCGGTGGCCGGCACTTCGGTGCGGATCGCCGACGACGGCGAGGTCCTGCTCAAGGGCGACGTCGTGTTCGGCGCCTACTTCAACAACGAGACCGCCACGAAGGAGGCGCTGGAGGACGGCTGGTTCCACACCGGCGACCTCGGCGAGCTCGACGACGACGGCTTCCTGAAGATCACCGGCCGCAAGAAGGAGATCATCGTGACGGCCGGCGGCAAGAACGTCGCCCCGTCCGGCCTCGAGGACACCATGCGCGCCCACCCGCTGATCAGCCAGGCCATGGTGGTCGGCGACCAGCGCCCGTTCATCGGCGCGCTGATCACGATCGACGAGGAGTTCTTCCCGGCCTGGAAGTCGCAGAACGGCAAGCCGGCCGACGCCACGGTGGCCGACCTGGCGCAGGATCCGGACCTGATCGCGGCCGTGCAGGGTGCCGTGGACGAGGCGAACAAGCAGGTCTCGCACGCCGAGGCGATCAAGAAGTTCGTCATCCTGGGCAACGACTTCACCGAGGCCGGCGGCGAGATCACGCCGAGCCTCAAGCTCAAGCGCAACGTGGTGACCAAGAACTACGCGACTTCCATCGAAGCTCTGTACCAGAAGTAACGAGACTACTACACTGTGTCAGTGCTTCACGATCACCGGTGCTGGGCCTTCGAGTCCCCCGACGAGTTCCAGGCCCGCGCGCGGGAGTTCCTGCGCGACGGGCTCGCCCGCGGTACGCAGGTCTGGTTCGTGACCCCGGGCGAACCCGTGCTCGACGGGCTGGACGAGGCGTTGGACACCGGTGCGGCGCGCGTCCTCTCGCTGGACGAAACCTACTCCGTGGGAACCGTGGTCGACCCGGACGCCCAGGCCCGCAGCTACGCCGAGGCGACCGAGGCCGCGCTGGCGGCGGGGTACACCGGCCTGCGCGTGGCGGCGGACCACACGGCGCTGGTCGCCACGCCCGAGCAGCTGGACGCGTTCGCCCGCTACGAGCACACGGTGGACCGGTACGCGGCCGCCGGGACGTTCTCCGCGATGTGCGGCTACGACCTCGGCCGGGTGGACGACGAGGTGGTGGCGAGGGTGGCCTGCCTGCACCCGGTGGGCAACGCCGATCCGGGGTTCCGGCTGTTCGGGTCGGCCTCGGCGTCCGCCGCGCTCGCCGGGGAGCTGGACCTCTACACCGAGGACCTGCTGACCGAGGCGCTGCGGCGGGCGGATCCGCGGCCGGTGGACGGACGTCTGGTGCTCGACGTGAGCGGCCTGCGGTTCGCCGACCACCGGAGCCTGACCCGGCTGGCCGAGCACGCCGAGGGTGAGGGTGCCACACTGGTGTTACGCGATCCCTCGCCGGCCGTCACCCGCCTGGTCGAAGTGCTGGGGCTGCCGTCGGTGCGGGTGGAGGGGGTCGCGTGACCGCGTTCGTGCACCCCGCGCTGTTCTACTCCTCCGACGAGGAGTACCTGGACGCGCTCGTCCCGTTCGTCACCGACGGTCTCGCGCGGCGGGAACCGGTCGCGGTGGCCGTGCCCGGCGACCGGCTGCGGGTGCTGCGCCCGGCGGTGGGCAGCGACGACGTGCTGTGGCTGGACATGAACGAGGCGGGCCGCAACCCGGGCCGGATCATCCCGACGGTGCTGCGCCGGTTCGCCGACGCGCACCCGGACCGGCACGTCCGCATCATCGGCGAGCCGATCTGGGCCGGCCGGTCGGCCACCGAGTACCCGGCGTGCGCGCAGCACGAGGCGCTGATCAACCACGCGTTCACCGGGCGGGACGTGACGATCGTGTGCCCGTACGACACGGTGGCCCTGGAGCCGGACGTGGTCGCCGACGCCAGGGCGACGCACCCGGAGGTGTGGGAGGCGTCGCGGCGGTACGTCAGCGGGGAGTACGCCCCGGACGACGTCGTGTCGCGCTACAACCAGCCGGTGCCCGCGGCGGCGCCGGTGGAGTTCGCGGTGACCCGTGACGCGGAAGTGCGGCAGGCCCGGCGCTGGGCGGCCACGCAGGCGCGACGACTCGGCCTGGACGACGACCGGCTGCCCGATCTGGAGCTGATCGTCACCGAGCTGGTGACCAACAGCCTGCGCCACGCGGGCGGCTCGTGCCGGGTCGAACTGTGGCCCGCGGAGGGCCACGTGTGCTGCGCCGTCCACGACGAGGGCTACCTGGCGGACCCCCTGGCCGGCCGACGCCCCCGCCCCCACGGCGAGCCGGGCGGCCGCGGCCTGCTGATGGTGCACCAGCTGGCCGACCTGGTGCGCACGTACACGCACCCCGGCCGGACGACGCAGTACGCGCTGCTCCGCCTGTAGCCGGAGCGCTTGCGTCACAGCGGTGTGAGGGCGGCGATCTTCCAGGCGCCGTCCACCTTGCGCGCCGTCACCGACAACGCCGCCGCGGACGAGGTCTGCTGGCCCGTCGCGGTGTTCAGCGTCTGCTGGTCCAGGAACGCCAGCGCCCGCGCCGTGTCGCCGGTCAGGTCCTGCAGGCCCAGCGACGCCACCGTCGTCGTGCGGATCAGCTTCTGCGCCACGGCCTGTTCCTGCGCCGCGGCGAACGTGTCCCGGTACTGGGCCACCGCGTCGTCGACCAGGACCGACGCCGCCGCGCGCTCGGTTCGCGCCAGGTTGCCGTAGTCGTAGGAAAACACCGCTTTCAGGGCCGCGCTGATCTGCTCCGACGCCTCGGCGGTCGCCGGCGCATCGGCCAGCGCGGCGTTCGACGTGCGCCACTGGCCGGCCTGCACCGCGGCCCACCCGGCGAACCCGCCCGCCAGCACGATCACCGCCGTGAACACCGAAACCCACGTCGCCACGCGGGGAGTCACGACGACCCCTGCACGGACGTGATCTTCCAGGTCCCGTCCGCCCGCGCCACGTCCGCCGTCAGGTGACTGCGGCCCTGCTTCGGCTCACCGCCACCGGAGGCGATCGACACGTCCAGCACCGCGATCACCCGCGCCGCGTCCCCCGTCAGCTCCGTCACGGCGATCTGCCGCAGCGACGCCGTCGCCACCAGTTTCGCCGCCGTGGCCCGGTCCGCCTGCCCCTGCCGGTCCCCGCTCAGCGACGTGCCCAGCTGCCCGCTCGTCACCGCGATCCACCGGTCCAGCGCCGCGCCCGCGTCCCGGTAGTCGATCGTGTTCAACGCGACCAGCGCGTCCCCCGCGGCCGCGACCACCGCGTCCCGGTCCCGGGCGCGCACCAGCCCGTCGTCGTGCGCCGCGCTCCACCAGCTCCACCCGAACCACGCCGCGGCCAGCACCGCGACGGCGGCCAGCGCGCCCAGCAAGCGCGTCATCCGGGCAGCCCCAGCAGCTGCCCGAGCGAACCCACGGTCCCGCTGACCAGCCCCAGCACCCCGGGCAGCTGCGTCGGCGTGGACTGCTGCGGCGCGGGCGCGGAGCTGGACGGCTTCGCCGGGTTGACCGGCTTGCCCGCGTACGGCGCGTTCTGCGCGCCCCGCACGCCCGTCGCACTGCCCGGCGGCTCCGCGCAATACGCCTGCCGGTTCGCCGGGACCTCGCGCGTGTCGTTCGCCGGGCGTTGCTGCGTGGTCTCGTAGCCCTTGGTGCACGAGTGCGGGTCGAAGAAGTTCAGCACCAGCCCGAGGTGCCCCTCGCCGTTGGACCACACCGACCGTGTGAACGCCGAGATCACCGGGTAGGCCACCAGCAACTCCTCGATCGCGTCCGTGCGCACCGAGGTGATCTGCGCGGTGGTGAGCAGGTTCGCGATCAGCACGCCGAGGTCGGTGCCGGAGGTCGCGAGGATCGTGTCCAGGTCCCGCGCGAGCCCCGGCGTGGTGTCGATGACCTTCCGCAGGTCGGGGTCGGCGCCCTTGAGCTGCTCGGCGATCGTGCGCAGCCCGGTCGCCATCGAGGTGATCGTGTCGGCCTGCCGCTGCTGGGTGTCCAGCACGGTCCGGCCGTCCGCGAGCAACCGATTGGTCTGCGGCAGGTTCTCCGTGGCCGTGGTGGTGAACGAGTTCGCCGTGTCGAGCAGTTGCTGCAGGTCGTGCCCGCTGCCGGCGAACGCGTTGTACGTCTCGTCCACGACCGTCTTCAGCGACTGGGTGTCCACACTGGACACCAGTCGGTCGAGGTTGGCCAGCACGGTGTCCGGCGACAGCGGGATGGCCGTGCGGTCGCTGGTGATCACCGACCCGTTCGCCAGGTACGGCCCGTCCTCGTGCTTGGGGCGCAGGTCGACGTACTGCTCACCGACCGCCGACCGGGTCGCCACCACGGCCTCGGTGTCGGCCGGGATCTTCTCGTCGGAGGTGATGTCCAGGTCGACCGCGACCCCTTCGCCGGTCAGGTGCAGCTTGGTCACCCGCCCGACCGCGACCCCGCGGTAGGTCACCTCGGCGCCTTCGAAGATCCCGCCCGACTCGGTCAGGTTCGCCGTCACCAGGTAGCCGCTGGTGCCGAACAACCGGCCCAGCCCGGCGTACTCGCCGCCGGCGTAGCCGACCGAGGCGAGCGCGATCAGCAGGAACGCGATCAGCTGGATCCGGTGCTTGCGCGTGATCACGGCGTCCCTCCGAGCAGGTTGCCGAGCAGATCGGACAGCCCCGGCAGCAAGCCGGTCGCCGGCTGGGTCTGGGCCGCCGTGCCCGGCTGCGGCTGCGGGATCGCCAGCGGCGGCGCGGAGGCCGGCGTGCTCGTCTGGTTGTTGCTCGGCAGCTGGATCGACGGGAACTTGCCGGAGTTGGCGATGTTCTGGAAGATCGCGTCCAGGTTGAGGTCCAGCCGCGCGGTGACGTTCGCGTAGTCGCCCTTGACCACGTCACCGGCCACGTCGGGCAGCGGGTAGGTGGGCAGGATCTTCAGCGCCTCCGGCAGGTTCGTGCCCGCTTCGGCCAGTTTGGACAGTGTGGGGGCCAGCGCCCGCAGGTCCGCCAGCAGCGACTCCCGGCTGGCGTTGATCGTGTCCACGGCCACCCCGGAGAGCCGGTCGAGGGACTGCAGCATCCCGACGAGCTGGTCCCGCTGCTGGGTCACCACGGCCATGCCGGGCGCGAGTCCGTCCAGGGCGGTGGTCAGGTTCGCGGTCTGCGCGACCAGCGTGCCGGACAGCCGGTTGAGCCCGTCGATCGCCCGGATGATCTCCGACTTCTGCCCGTCCAGCTCGGTCGCGATCCGGTCCACCCGCGCCAGCAGCGCCCGGATCTCCGCCTCGTTGCCGGTGAGCGCGTGGTTCAGCTCGCGGGTGATGTCGGCCAGCTGGTTCACGCCGCCGCCGTTGAGCAGCAGCGACAGCGCGCCCAGCACCTCCTCCACCTCGGGGTTGCGGTTGGTGCGGGTCAGCGGGATCACCGAGCCCTCGCGCAGCGTCCCGGCGGCCGGTTCCCCGGCCGGCTCGGCGAGCTGCACGAACTTCTCCCCCAGCAGGCTCGACTGGCGCAGCTGGGCGAAGGAGTTCTCCGGCATCTTCAGGTCGCCGTTGAGGCTCATGGTGACGATCGCCGACTTCGTGTCCGGCGCCAGCGTGATGGTGTCGACCCGGCCGATCGGCACGTCGTTGACCTTCACCGCGGCTTGCGGCACCAGGTCGAGCACGTCGGCGAACTGGGCGGTGATCCGGTACGGGTGGTCGCCGAGGTCCGCCCCGCCCGGCAGCGGCGTGTTGTACAGCCCGGAGAAGCCGGCCGTCCCGCAGCCGGCCACAAGCAGCAGCACCCCGCACAGCACCCCGGTCAGCCGCCTCATGATCCGGCCTCCGGGATGTCGACCAGCGGCAGCAGGGGCAGCGGCGGGAGCTTGCCGCTGTTGATGTCGGCCAGCAGCTGCGGGATCGACGGCACCTTCGCGATGCCCTCGACCACCGGGGCGATCGCTTCGCACGCGTCGCTGACCGTAGTCGGCAGCCCGACCGGCGTGGAGGCCTTGATCAGCCGGCACAGCGTGGTGATCAGCGGGTTGGTGAACTCGTTGGCGTTGTAGCGGATCGCGATGCTGCCCGAGGCCGCGTCGTAGGAGTTGATGAAGTTCGTCATGCCGGTCGGGCCGACGTCGAGCACCTCGGCGAGCGCGGCCCGCTGGTCCACCAGCACCTGGGTGATGCCCGCCAGCTTGTCCACATTGGACGTCAGCAGGTCCTTGTTCTCGGCCACGAAGCTCTGCACGTCGCCGAGCGACGAGCCGAGCGCGGCCAGCGCGGCGCTGACGTCGCCGGAGTCTTCGGCGAGGAAACCGGTGACGTTCCCCAGCCGCTGGTAGAACTCGTTGAGCTGCGCGTCGCTGTCCGCGAGCGCGGTGGTGAACGACTGCAGGTTCCGCACGGTGGCGAACAGGTCGTCCTTGGAGTTGTCCAGCGTGCGCGACAGGTTCGCCAGCTCGGTGACCGTGCTGTTGAGGTTGAGCCCGTTGCCCTCGAGGTTGGCGGCGGCGGTGTTCAGCAGATCGGACAGCGCCCCGTTGGCGTTGGCGCCGTTGGGTCCCAGGCTGGTGGAGAGCTTGTCGAGCGTGCCGTAGAGGTCGTCCAGCTCCATCGGCGTCGCGGTGCGCTCCTGCGGGATCACGGTGCCCGACGCCATCACCGGACCGGTGTCGTAGGCCGGGGTGAGCTGCACGTACCGGTCGCTGACCAGGCTCGGCGCGACCACCACGGCACCGGCGTCGGCCGGGATCCGCACGTCGTCGTCGACCCGCATGTCCACGCGCACCACGGCGCCTTCCGGGGTGACCCCGGTGATCTCCCCGACCTGCACGCCGAGCACCCGCACCGACGATCCGGCGTAGAGGCCGACGGTCTTGTCGAACAGCGCGGAGATCCGCGTGCCGCCGGTGTCCCGGAACACCAGGAACAACCCGGCCGTCACCAGCAGCGCGACCACGCACCCGGTCGCGACCCAGCGGTAGGCGCCGCGCGAGGCACGGCTGTCGAGCGTCATCCGCCCCCCAATCCCTGGTCCGGCGCGGCGAGCGGCGGCGTACAGCCCTCGGGGTTGATGGACAGTCCGCCCGCCTTGATCACCGGCGGCAGCAGCCCGCAGATGTAGCCCTCGAACCAACGGCCGTTGCCGGTCGCGTTCGCGCCGACGCGGGTGAACGGCGCGAGCAGCTCGAGGCTGCGGTTCAGGTTGTCCTGGTTGTTCTGCAGGATCGTGGTGACCTCGCCGAGCCGTTCCAGCGTCGGCCGCAGCTGCGCGCGGTTGTCGGCGACCAGGCCGGACAGCTGGGCCGCGAGCTGCTGGGTGCCGGTGAGCAGCGCCTTGATCGCGTCCCGGCGCCGCTGCAGCTCGCCGAGCAGCAGGTTGCCGTCGTTGATGATCGCGGTGAGCTGGGCGTTGCGGTCGGCCAGGGTCCGCGACACCTGGCTGGTGTTCGCCAGCAGGTTCGCCAGTTCCTGGTCGCGGGAGGACACCGTGCGCGACAACGCGGACAGACCGGACAGCGTGTCGCGCAACGGCTGCGGCGTGTCCTTGAGCGCGTCGGCGACCGCGTCGAAACTCCGCGCGAGCTGGTTCGTGTCGATCTGCCCGACCGTCGTGGACAGCTGCTGGAAGGCGTCCTGCAGCTGGAACGGCGTGGTGGTCCGCTCGACCGGGATCGGCTCGTCCGGGTCCAGCGCGCCCTCACCCTTGGGTTTGAGCGCCAGGTACTTCTCGCCCAGCAGCGTCTTGATCTCGATCGACGCCGTCGACTCGTTCCCGACCCGGGTGTTCTCCACCTTGAACTTGACCAGCACCTTCTTCCCGGCCAGCGACACGTCGGTGACCTGGCCGACCTTCACGCCGGCCACCTGCACCTCGTTGTCCGGCGCGAGGCCCGCGGACTCGGCGAAGTAGGCCTGGTAGGTGGTGCCGGTGCCGAGCAGCGGCAGCTCGTCGGAGAAGTAGGACACCAGCGTCACCAGCACGACGAGCACGAGCGTCACCGCGCCGACGGCGGCCTGGTTGCGGTCCTTGAGCGCCTTCATGACGTCTGGCACCTCTCCGGAAGCTCGGTCGCCGGAAGGGGGAGCAGCGGCAGCGTGATGTTCAGCGAGGTCACGCCGATCGTCCCGGTCAGGCCGCAGAGGTAGTAGTTGTACCAGCCGCCGTAGCTCAGGGTCCGGGTGAACTTCTCCAGGTTGCCGGGCAGTTTCTTCAGCAGCTCGTCGATCAGCTGCCCGGAGTCGGCCAGGGTGCCGGACAGCGTGCCGAGCGCGGCGATGTCCTGCTGCACCGGCGGGCGGGCGTCGGCGAGCAGCCCGGCGGTGGCGTCGGTGAGGTCGCCCAGCGCGGACACCGCGTCGCCGATCGGGCCGCGCTGCTGCGCCAGCCCGGTGACCAGCTGCTGGGTTTGGTCGATCAGGTTGGACAGCTGTGGGCCGCGGTCGTTCACCGTCGTCAGGACGGTGTTGAGGTTGCCGATGACCTGGCCGATCACCTGGTCGCGGTCGGCGATGGTCTGGGTGAGCGACGCGGTGTGCGACAGCAGGCTCTCGATCGTGCCGCCCTCGCCCTGGAACACCTGGATGATCTCGTAGGAGAGCTGGTTGACCTGCTGCGGGTCGAGCGCGGCGAACAGCGGCTTGAACCCGTTGAACAGCACGGTGAGGTTGAGCGCGGGCTGGGTGCGCTCCGGCGGGATCATGCCGCCGGCCGCGAGCTGGTCGTCGCCGGGGACGTTGGTGCCCAGCGACAGGTACCGCTGCCCGACCAGGTTGCGGTACTTGACGGTGGCGGTGACCGAGCCGGGCAGGCGGTAGGCCGACTGGACGGTGAAGTGCACGTCGGCGTAGCTGGTGTCGCCGTCCTGCTCGACGGTGATGCTGTCCACCTGCCCGACCTTCACGCCGACGATCCGCACGTCGTCGCCCTCGTGCAGCCCGGAGGCGTCGGTGAAGCGCGCGGTGTAGGTGGAGGTGACGCCGAAGTTGGTGTTGGCGATGGTCGCGCCGAGGATCCCGGTCAGCAGCACGGTGACGGCCGCGAAGATCGCGATCTTGATCAGCGACGGCAGGAACCGGTTCACTGGACCTCCACCTCCGCCCCGCGGTAGAGCGGCCCGGCGAGCAGGCTCGCCCACCCCGGCACGTCCTGCGGCGCGGCCGGCGACACCAGCGCGGCGATCAGGTCCTGCTCGGCGGGCGAGTTCGCCACCGATCCCGTGGTGGAGGAACCGCCCGCGATGATCCCGTTGCTGGGCAGCGGAACGCTCGCGCCCGGCCCGGCCGGCGGGTGCGTCGAGCCGTCCTGGATCGGCCCGCCCGGCGGGTACTGCGGCCAGCGGCCCGGCGGCAGCACCATCGGGTAGCAGCGCGGGCCGCGCTTGTCGAGGTAGGCCGGTTCGTCCTTGCCCGGCTCGTACTTCGTGCGGTCGGCGATGAACCGGATCGTCACGTGGTTCATCTTGTCCGTGCCGGCGCCGAAGGCCTGGTACGCGCGCGGGACCGCCTCGGCCAGCTGCTGCAGCAGGCACGGGTACTCCGGCGCGTACTTCGCCAGTACCTCCAAAGTGGACTGCGAGGTGACCGTGAGGTTGATCAGGTTGGCCTGGTTGACGCGCAGGAAGCTGTCCAGGTTGTCGCTCGCGGTGGTCACCGACGCCCACACCTGCGCCAGCGTCTGCTGCTTGTCGACCAGCGTCTTCGTGGTGGTGGTCAGGTCGGCCAGCGCCTGCAGGAAGTCCGGCGCGGCGCGGTCGTAGGTGTCCGCGACGTTGGCCAGCCCGGTGATGTCGGCCTTGATGTCGGGCAGCGACGGGTTCAGCCCGGCCAGGTACTCGGACAGGTTCACCAGCGTGGCGCCGAGCTGCTGGCCGCGGCCGTCGAGCGCGGTGGACACCGCGCTGAGCGTGCTGGCGAGCTTCTGCGGCTGGACGGCCTGCAGCAGCGGCATGACGTTGTTGAGCACCTGTTCGAGCTCGATCGCCGAGCTGCTGCGGTCCTGCGGGATGACGTCCCCGGCCGCGA
This sequence comes from Amycolatopsis deserti, assembly GCF_014653945.1. Classification (GTDB taxonomy): domain Bacteria; phylum Actinomycetota; class Actinomycetes; order Mycobacteriales; family Pseudonocardiaceae; genus Amycolatopsis_E; species Amycolatopsis_E deserti. The sequence continues at coordinate 144,478 of NZ_BNAU01000005.1, forward strand.
TGTGCCGCGCCGACGGGTCGGCCGGGAGCTGCAGCGCCACGTAGCGTTCGCCGAACAGGGTCTTGGGCAGCAGCCGCGCCGACACGTTTTCCGGGATCAGGTTCAGCTGGCCCGGGTCCAGCGCGAGCTCCAGCACGGCGTGGTCGCCGAGCGCGTCGATCGAGCGCACCTCGCCGACCACGACGCCGCGGATCTTGACGTCGGAGCCCTTGCGCAGCTGGTTGCCGACGTGGTCGGTCTCCAGGCGCACCATCGCGACCGGGGTGAACTCCTTGTTGTAGGCGGCCACCGTGGTGGCGAAGAACAGCCCGCACACGACGAGGAACACCAGGCCGAGCACCTGGTACCAGAGTCGCCGCAGCAGCACTGCCCGTCTCATCCCGCGATCCTCACCGTCGTGGTCGCGCCCCAGACCGCCAGGCTGAGGAAGAAGTCGAGCACCGAGATCAGCACGATCGAGGTCCGCACCGCGCGGCCCACCGCGACCCCGACGCCGGCCGGCCCGCCGCTGGCGGTGTAGCCGTAGTAGCAGTGCGACAGGATCACCAGCACGCTGAACACGATCACCTTGCCGAACGACCACAGCACGTCCTCGGGCGGCAGGAACAGCCCGAAGTAGTGGTCGTAGGTGCCGGCGGACTGGCCGTAGAGCCACACCGTGACCTGCCGGGAGGCCAGGTAGGACGACAGCAGGCCGACCGCGTACAGCGGGATCACCGCGCCGAGCCCGGCCAGCACGCGCGTGGTGACCAGGTACGGCAGGCTGGGCACCGCCATCACCTCGAGCGCGTCGATCTCCTCGGAGATCCGCATCGCGCCGAGCTGGGCGGTGAACCCGCAGCCGACAGTCGCCGACAACGCGAGCCCCGCGGCCAGCGGCGCCACCTCACGGGTGTTGAAGTAGGCCGAGATGAACCCGGTGAGCGCGGCGGTGCCGAGCTGGTTGAGCGCGGCGTAGCCCTGCAGGCCGACGATGAGACCGGTGAACAGGGTCATGCCGATCATCACGCCGAGTGTCCCGCCGATCACCGCCAGACCGCCGGTGCCGAAACAGACCTCGGTCAGCAGCCGCAGCGTTTCCCTGCGGTAGCGGCGAAGCGTGCGCGGCGCCCAGGCGAGCGCGCGGACGTAGAACGAGAGCTGGCTGCCCAGCCCTTCCAGGACCGCACCCGGGCGCGCGATCATCTCGAGTGTCCGGTCGGACACCCCCGGCTGGCGTTCCAGTGTCTCCGCGGTCATCACAGCGCCTTCGGCGGAACGATCCGCAGGTAGATGGCGGTCAGCACGACGTTGATGAGGAACAGCAGCAGGAACGTGATGACCACGGCCTGGTTCACCGCGTCGCCGACGCCCTTCGGCCCGCCGGCCGGGTTGAGCCCGCGGTAGGCGGCCACCACCCCGGCGACGAACCCGTACAGCACCGCCTTGATCTCGCTGACGTAGAGGTCGGGCAGCTGCGCCAGCGCGTTGAAGCTGGCCAGGTACGCGCCCGGGGTGCCGCCCTGCATGACGACGTTGAAGAAGTAGCCGCCCAGCACGCCGACCACGCTGACCAGGCCGTTGAGCAGCACGGACACCACCATCGCGGCGAGCACGCGCGGCACGATGAGGCGCTGGATCGGGTTGACCCCGAGCACCTCCATCGCGTCGATCTCTTCGCGGATCTTGCGCGCCCCGATATCAGCACAGACGGCACTGCCACCGGCGCCCGCGACGAGCAGGGCGGTGATCAGCGGGGCGGCCTGCTGCACGATCGCCAGCGCGCTGGCCGCGCCGGTGAACGACTGCGCGCCGATCTGCTGCGTCAGCGAGCCCAGCTGCAGCGCGATCACCGCGCCGAACGGGATCGCGACGAGCGCGGTCGGCAGGATCGTCACGCTCGCGAAGAACCAGCACTGCAGGATCCACTCGCGGAACTGGAAGGGCCTGCGCGGGATCGCCCGCAGCACCTCCCAGGCCAGTGTGGACAGGCGGCCGACCTGGGTGAGCGCGGCGGTGCCCGGTATCGTGAGCGTTCCCGTGCGTGACCCCATCACACCTCCGCGACCCCAGCCTCGTTGCTCTGAGTCTTACTCCCTTGCGGGAAACCGCTTTGCGTTAGCGGTGTTTACTCCGTATTCCCGTGAAGTCGATCACTCCTAAATCTTCAGAGCATGGGTAGCCGTGGCCCCGCCGTCGGCGACGAACTCGGCGCCGGTGCAGTAGGAACTCTCGTCGCTGGCCAGGAACACCGCGAGGTGCGCGATCTCCTCCGGCTTGCCGACCCGGCCCAGCGCGACCTTCTTGCCGACCCAGGACGTGTCGATCTCGGCTCCGCCCGCGGCGTCGGACACCATCTTGGTGTCGATCATGCCGGGATGGACCGAATTGACCCGGATCCCCTTGCTCCCCAGTTCCAGCGCGGCCACCTTCGTCATCCCGCGGATCGCGAACTTGCTCGCGGTGTAGGCGACGAGGAACGGCATGCCGGCCAGACCCTCCACAGAGGACACGTTGATGATCGAGCCGCCACCGGCCCGCGTCATCGGTTCAACGACCGAGCGCATCCCGAGAAACGCCCCGATCTGGTTGATCCCGATGACCCGTTCGTAATCGGCCAGTGACGTGTGCGCCAGCTCCGAGAAGTGCAGAATTCCGGCGTTGTTCACCAGCACGGTGAGCCCGCCGAACTCGTCCTCGGCGCGCTGCACGGCGGCGGCCCAGTCGTCCTCGCGCGAGACGTCCAGGTGCTGGTAGACCGCGCCGATCTCCTCGGCGAGGGCTTTGCCGTCGTCGTCGGCGACGTCGGCGACCATCACCTTCGCGCCCTCCTGTGTGAAGCGCCGGGCCGCGGCCGCGCCCTGTCCCCGGGCCGCGCCGGTGATCAGCGCGGCCTTCCCGTCGAGGCGTCCCATCACATCATCTCGTCGGTCAGCGGCAGGTACACCGACTTCAGCTCGGTGTAGGCCTCGATGGAGGACTTGCCGCCCTCGCGGCCCAGCCCGGACTGCTTGAACCCGCCGAAGGGCAGGTGCGGCTCGATCTGGAAGCCGTTGATGCCGATCGTGCCGGCCCGCAGCTTGCGGGACACCCGGAAGGCGCGCTGGACGTCGGCGGTGAACAAGCCCGCGCCGAGGCCGTACTCGGTGTCGTTGGCCAGCCGCACGGCCTCGTCCTCGTCGGTGAACGGGACGACCGCGAGCACCGGGCCGAAGATCTCCTCCTGCGCGATGGTGGCGTGGTTGTCCACGTCGGCGAAGATGGTCGGGGCGACGAAGTTGCCGCCCGCGAGGTCGCCGCCGAGCCGTTCGCCACCCGTGACCAGACGCGCGCCCTCGGCCTTGCCCTTCTCGATGTAGCCGAGCACGCGGGCCAGTTGCTTCTCGTTGATCAGCGGGCTGCCCATCACGCCCGGGTCGAACGGGTCGCCGTAGGTCATCGCCTGCGCCATGCCCTGCGCGGCGCCGAGGAACTCGTCGTAGACGTCGCGGTGCACCAGGGCGCGGGTGTTGGCGACGCACGCCTGCCCGGACAGTCCCATGGTGACCGCGCCGACGACGGTGGCGGCGGCCAGCGCGACGTTGGGCGCGTCGGCGAACACCAGCGCCGGGCTCTTGCCGCCGAGTTCGAGCGAGACCCGCTTGAGCGTGCTCGCGGAGGCCTCGACGATGTGCTTGCCCACCGCGCGGCTGCCGGTGAAGCTGACCTTGTCCACGCCGGGGTGGGTGATCAGCGCTTCGCCGACCGGGTCGCCGGGGCCGGTGACGACGTTGAGCGTGCCGGCCGGCAGCCCGGCCTCGACGAGCAGTTCGACCATGCGCAGCACGGTGAACGTGCAGTACTCCGAAGGTTTGAGCACGATGGTGCACCCGGCCGCGAGCGCCGGGGCGACCTTCTGCGCGAACAGCAGGAACGGCGCGTTCCACGGCAGGATCGCCGCCACCACGCCGATCGGCTCGCGGAAGGTCATCGCCAGGTGGTCGCCGCCCTGGTACGGCGTGAGGGTCTCGCCGCCGAGCTTGTCCACCCAGCCGGCGTGGTGGTCGAACACGTCCGCCGCGGCGCCGACCGAGGTCGCGTAGATCGTGCTGCTGAACGACAGCGGCACCGAGTTGTCCAGCGCCTGCAACGCCCGCAGCTCCTCGGCGTGCTCGCGCAGCAGGCCGGCGTAGCGGTGCAGGACCGCGACCCGGGTGCTCGCGCGGGAGTTGGACCAGGCGCCGGACTCGAAGGCCACGCGTGCCGAGGCGACCGCGGCGTCGACGTCGGCCTCGGTGGCGATGGCGAACTCGCCGATCTCCTCGCCGGTGGCCGGGTGCCGGTGGGTCCAGGATTCGCTGCCGGTGCCCGGACCCCACTGGCCGTCGAGGTAGAGCTGACCGGTCTTGAGGCCGACGGATTCGCGGTGCGGCTGCACGGTGAGTGTCATGGGAGCTCCAGGATCTCGGTGGCGGCGAACATGGTCTCGGGGTCACGGTCGGCGAAGTGCGCGCCCACGGTGGTGTCCAGCTCCTCGGCCGTCCACAGCGGACCGGTGGTGTCGAACCGCTGCTCGACCGCGGGTGGTTTGAGCAGCGCGACCATGCCGCCGTGCACCACGAACACCTGGCCGTTGATGCGCTCCGCGCGTTCCGACGCCAGGAACGCGACGAACGGGGCGACGTGGTCCACCGACAACGGGTCGACGCCGCCGTCCGGCGCGTCGCCGAAGACGTCCGCGGTCATGGCGGTGCGCGCGCGGGGGCAGATGGCGTTGGCCCGCACGCCGTAGCGCGCGGCGCCGCGGGCGGTGGCGACCGTGAGGCCCACGATCCCGGCCTTGGCGGCCGCGTAGTTGGGCTGACCGGCGGATCCAACGAGGAACGCCTCGGACGCGGTGTTGACGATCCGCGCGAACACCGGCCGCCCGGTCTCCTTCGACTGCTTGCGCCAGTGCGCGGTGGCGTTGCGGGACAACAGGAAGTGGCCCCGCAGGTGCACCCGGATCACGGTGTCCCACTCCTCGTCGGACATCGAGAACAGCATCCGGTCGCGAAGCACCCCGGCGTTGTTGACGACGATGTGCAGCCCGCCGAAGTGGTCGAGCGCGGCTTCGACGAGGGCGTCGGCGGTGGCGCGTTCGCCCACGTCCCCGGTGACGAGCAGCGCCCGGCCGCCCTCGGCCTCGATCTCGTCGACGACGGTCTTGGCGGTTTCCGCGACGTCGTTGACGACCACCGAGGCACCCGAACGGGCCAGCGCGAGCGCCTCCGCCCGGCCCAGTCCCGCCCCGGCGCCGGTCACGATCGCCACCCGCGGTTCCCTCTCACCTTCCACGACGGCCAGACTAGAATCTGTTCTCGTCTTGGACAACCCCCAGTTTCTGCCGTTTACTCGACCGTGAACAGCGCATTCTTCGGACAAGCCGCGATCGCCCGCGAAACACGTTCTACTTCAGATTCGGGCACCGTGGAGGAGATGATGCGCAACTCCTCGTCCTCGTCCAGCTCGAACACGGCGGGCGCGAACCCGATGCACACCTCGTTCGCCTCGCACAGCGACCGGTCGACGGCGACCTCCATGGCTTTCCTCCTCGGCGGCAGAGCTGATAGAAATAGAACGTGTTCTAGACTAGCGCCACGGACCGGTCTGCTTCCAGCAACGACCGGGCGGGCCGGAGGTGACGCATGCGGATCAGCTACACGCCCGACCAGGAGGAGCTGCGCGGCGAACTGCGCGACTACTTCGCCCGGCTGATGACCCCGGAGCGGCGCGAGGCGCTGGCCGGGGACGGCGGCGAGTACGGGGATGGCAAGGCATACAAGGAGATCGTGCGCGAGCTGGGCCGGGACGGGTGGCTCGCGATCGGGTGGCCGGAGGAGTACGGCGGGCAGGCCCGGCGGATGCTCGACCAGCTGGTCTTCACCGACGAGGCGGCCGTGGCCGGGGTGCCGGTGCCGTTCCTGACGGTCAACACGATCGGGCCCACGATCATGCGGTTCGGCACCCCGGACCAGAAGGCGTTCTACCTGCCCCGCATCGCCGCCGGCGAGCTGCACTTCTCGATCGGCTACTCCGAGCCGGAGGCCGGGACCGACCTGGCGTCGCTGCGCACCCGCGCGGTCCGCGACGGCGACTCCTACGTGATCACCGGCCAGAAGATGTGGACGAGCCTGATCGAGTACGCCGACTACGTGTGGCTGGCCGCACGCACCGATCCGGAGGCGAAACGGCACAAGGGGCTGAGCATCCTGGTGGTGCCGACCGACGCGCCCGGGTTTTCCTGGACCAAGGTGCGCACCGTGGCCGGGCCCGGCACGAGCGCGACCTTCTACGACGGCGTGCGGGTGCCGGTGTCCAACCGGATCGCCGACGAGAACGCCGGCTGGCCGCTGATCACCAATCAGCTGAACCACGAGCGGGTCGCGCTGACCTCGGCCGCGCCGATCATCTCCGCGCTGGACGAGGTGCGGAGGTGGGCGCGGGACACCAAGCAGCCGGACGGCAGCCGGGTCATCGACGCCGAGTGGGTCCGGATGCACCTGGCGCGCGTGCACGCCCACGCCGAGTACCTGAAGCTGCGCAACTGGCGGATCGCGTGGGCGGCCGGGTCGGACGAGCTGGGCGCGGCGGAGGCGTCGGCGACGAAGGTGTTCGGCACCGAGCTGGCGATCGAGGCGTACCGGCTGCTGATGGAGGTCGTCGGGCCGGGCGCGGTGGTGCGGTCCGGCTCCCCCGGCGCCGTGCTGCGCGGGCGGCTGGAACGGGCGCACCGCTCGGCGCTGATCCTGACCTTCGGCGGCGGCACGAACGAGATCCAGCGCGACCTGATCGCCGCGACCGCCCTGTCCCTGCCCGTGACCCGCTGAGGAGGAACCCGTGGACTTCGCGCTGAGTGAGGACGTCACCGAGCTGGCCGCGCTCGTCCGGCGGATCCTGGCCGAGCGGGCGACGCCGAGCGCCCACGGCTCGGGTGGGTTCGACCGGGCGGCCTGGGCTGAGCTGGCGCGGGCGGGGGTGATCGACGCGGCGCTGCCGGCCGCGGTCGGGGGCGGCGGACTCGGGCTGCTCGGGCAGTGCGCGGTGCTGACCGAGATCGGCCGGGCGGTCGCCGAGGTGCCGTATCTGCCGACCGTGGTGGCCGCGTCCGCGATCGCCGAGGCCGGCGACGGGCGGCTGATCGAGCAGTGGGTGGTGCCGGCGGTGCGCGGCCGGGCGGTGCTGGCCCTGGCGCTGCCGGACGCGGGCGCGCCGTGCGGGTTCACGGCGGAACCGGACGGCAGCGGCTGGCGGGTCTCGGGCGTACAGACGGCGGTGCCGTTCGCCGCGTTCGCCGACGCGCTGGTCGTGCCCGCGCGGACCCCGGATGGCACCGCGGTGTTCGTGGTCGCGCCGGAGGGGGTGCAGCCGCAGAGCGTGGTCGATCACGCGGACGCCGGGCTGGTCGAGCTGGCCGGGGTGCCCGCGACGCGCTTGGCGATCTCCGACGCGTGGTTGCGCGAGCGGGCGACGGTCGGGTTGTGCGCGCAGCAGCTCGGGGTGCTGGAGAGCGCGTTGCACCGCACGGCGGAGTACGCGCGCTCGCGGGAGCAGTTCGGGCACGCGATCGGGGCGTTCCAGGCGGTGCGGCAACGGCTCGCGGACGCCTACATCGACGTGGAGGCGGTGCGGCTGACGCTGTGGCAGGCGGCGTGGCGCCTGTCCGAGGGACTGCCGGCGGCGGAGGAGGTCGCGACGGCGAAGTACTGGGCCGCCGAGGCCGGGCACCGCGTCGCGCACACCGCGGTTCACGTGCACGGCGGCGTCGGGATCGACACCGAGGGCCAGCTGCACCGGTACTTCGTGGCGGCCAAACGGCTCGAGTTCACCCTCGGCGGGGCCACCGCGCAGCTGCGCGTGCTGGGCGACCTGCTCGCGGCGTCATGACGGTCACCGATCTGCTGCTGGCCCGCGCCGAGGACGACGGGCCGGGGTTGCGGTTCGAGGACGCGTCGTGGACGTGGCGGGAGCACGTGCAGCAGTGCGCGGACCACGCGGCGGTGTTGCGGTCGCTGCTCAACGGGCCGGTCCGGCACGTCGGGATCCTCGCGGACAACGTGCCGTCGTTCTCGTTCCTGCTCGGCGGATGCGCGTTCGCGGGGACGGTGCTGGTGGGGCTGAACCCGACGCGGCGGGGCGCGGCGCTGGAGCGGGACATCCGGCTCGCGGACTGCCAGCTGGTGCTGACCGAGGGGCGGCACGCGCCGCTGCTGTCCGGTATCGACGTCCCGGTGCTGGACCTGGACGGGCCGGAGTGGGCGTCGTTGCTCGCCTCCTGCGCGGGGTCGGCCTTGTCGCCGGTGACCGCAACGCCCGCGGACCTGCTGATGCTCATCTTCACCTCCGGCACCAGCGGCGATCCGAAGGCGGTGCGGTGCACGCACGAGAAGATCGCCTTCCCCGGGCAGATGCTCGCTTCCCGGTTCGGCTTGTCCACATCGGACTGCGTGTACCTGTCGATGCCGATGTTCCACTCCAACGCGATCATGGCCGGCTGGTCGGTGGGGCTCGCGGCCGGGGCGACGCTGGCGATGCGGCGGCGGTTCTCGGCGTCGGGGTTCCTGCCGGACGTGCGGCGGTTCGGGGCCACCTACGCGAACTACGTGGGCAAGCCGCTGTCGTACGTGCTCGCGACGCCTGCGTTGCCGGATGATGCCGCCAACCCGCTGCGGATCGTGTACGGCAACGAGGGCGCGGAGGCGGATCTGGCCGAGTTCGGGCGGCGGTTCGGCTGCCACGTGGTCGACGCGTTCGGGTCGACCGAGGGCGGGATCGGCTTCGCCCGGACGCCGGACACGCCGCCGGGTTCGCTGGGCCGGCTGCCCGAAGGGGTCGCGGTGCTGGACCCGGAGACCGGCTCGGTGTGCCCGCCCGGCGTGGTCGGGGAGCTGGTGAACACCGCCGGTGCGGGGGCGTTCGCGGGCTACTACAACAACCCCGAAGCGGACGCCGAGCGCCTGCGCAACGGGCGGTACCACACCGGCGACCTGGCGTACGTGGACGAAAACGGGTTCTGCTTCTTCGCCGGACGGCTCGGCGACTGGCTGCGCGTGGACGGCGAGAACCTGGGGACCGCGCCGATCGAGCGGATCCTGCTCCGGCACCCGGCGATCGCGGAGGCGGCGGTGTACGCCGTGCCGGACCCGGCGGTCGGTGACCAGGTGATGGCCGCGCTCGTGCTGTCGGGGCCGCTGTCGCCCGCGGAGTTCGGCTCGTTCCTGGCGGCGCAACCGGACCTCGGGCCGAAGCAGCTGCCCCGGTTCGTGCGCATCGTCTCGCAGCTGCCGCGGACCTCGACGTACAAGATCGTGAAGCGCAGGTTGGCCGCGGAGGGGACGGGCTGCGCGGATCCGATCTGGTCGCGGGAGGGCAAGGACTGCGTGTACACCCTGCGGCTGACGGTGCGGCCGTAGAGTGGCGGGCATGGGCAAGGTGTACGCGCTGAACCTGTTCGACGTCGCCGACCGGGAGGAGTACCTGGCCTACGCGCGCCGGTCGGCCGCGGAGGTCGCCACCCACGGCGGCCGGGTCGTGGCGATGGGCAAGTTCCGGGACAGCGCCACCGGCGACATCGCCCCGCGGCAGGTGATGATCCTGGTGGAGTGGGACTCGCCGGAGGCGTTCGAGAGCTACCGGAGCGACCCGGCGCTGGCCGACCTGCACCCCCACCGGGAGAACGGCACGTCCTCCTACATCTGGCACCTGTTCGACCACCTGGACGACCTACGACCGATCCTGAAGGCGGCGGACTAGGCGCGCAGCTTCACGGCCAGGCGCGGCGGCCGTCGGCCACCCCGGGGCACCCCTGCCACGTTGCGGCGCCCGCCGGGCAAGGCGCGCCCCGCTGGCGCCACCGGGCGCCCACCAACTACCGAACAATCCCCCGATCACCCTGGGCGCCACGCGGCGCCCCCCAGCGCCACCCCACGCGAGCCCCGACCACCCCGGGCCCGACACCCACCGGGGCCACCTCCCGCGGCCCCCAACCACCCCGAGCGCCACCCCGGCGCCCAGCACCCACCGGGGCCATCCTGCGCGGCCCCTCACCCCAGCGCCACCCAGCACCCCACTCAGTCGCCCGCCCAAGGCCCCAATCACCCCGAGCGCCATCCGGCACCCAGCACTCGCCGCGGAAACCCGCGGGCATCCCGTCCCCGATCCCCGGAGCGAAACCAGCCGCGCCACCGGCGCCGCCCGCGCCCACCTCCGGGCACCAGCCACCGCCAGGACCGCGGGCCGCCCGGCTTCTGCCGGCGGCTTCAGAACCTCACGTTGATCGGACGCAGCCGCCGGGGGCCGGTGTCCGGCCGGGCGGGCGGCGGGCCGAGCACGATGCGCGCGTTGGCGACGAACGCCCCCTCCGGCGAGGCCATCACCGGGTCCAGCGTCAGCGCCCGCACCTCCGGGTGGTCCTCCGCCAGCGCCGCCACCCGCAGCACCATGTCCTGCAGCGCGGCCAGGTCCGCCGGCTCGTCACCGCGGTACCCGGTCAGCAGCGGGGCGCTCTTGGGCTCCCGGATGAGCGTCGCGGCGTCCACGTCGGTCAGGGGCACCGCCCGGTACGCCCGGTCCCCCAGCAGCGTGCTCACCAGCCCGGACAGCCCGAACGACACCAGGCTGCCGAACGACGGGTCGTCCTGCAGCCCGATCAGGCACGAAATGCCCTTCGGCGCCATCTTCTGCACGTAGACGTCCCGCTCGCCGGACACCTCGCTCAGGTCCTCGTACCCACGCCGCACCGCGTCGGCCGAGGCCAGGTCGAGCCGCACGCCCGCGAGGTCCGGCCGTCCGCGCAACCGCTCGTCCACGGCCTTCACCGTCACCGGGTAGCCCAGCTCCTCGGCCGCCTCGACCGCGCCCTCGGCGCTGGACACCATCCGGAACGGCACCACGTCGATCCCGTAGCACCCGAGTAGCCGCACGATGTCGGCGTCCTCGAGCACCACGTTCTTGTCGCCACCGGCGAGGATGTCGCGCACGACCTGCTCCGCCTGTTCGACGTGCAGGCCGTCGGGGCGGATCAGCGTGCCCTGCGGCCGCTGCCGCCACGCCGCGTACCGCACGACCTTCGCCAGCGCGTTCACCGCCCGCTCGGGGCTCGGGTAGGACGGGATCGACCCGCGGCCGGGGGCGCCGTCCGGGCCGGGCACGGCCAGCTCGGCCGGCACACCCTCCGCGGCGAGGAACGTCGAGACGATCGGTTTGCTCTGGTCCAGCTCCTGCGCCGCCTCACGCAGCGCCCGCGCGTAGGTGCTGCCCGGGATCGACAGCGGCGGCACGAACACCGCGACCAGCGCGTCGGTCTCCGGGTTGTTCAGCGCCTCCCGCACCGCGGCGGCGAAGTCGTCCGGACCGGCCTGCGGCCCGACGTCGACCGGGTCGAACGCCAGCCGAAGCCCCTGCGCGCGGGCGGTGTCGGCGGCGAGCAGGCCGATCGCGCTGGAGTTGCCGACGATCCCGATCCGCGGGCCGGCGGGCAGCGGCTGGTGCGCGAACACCAGCGCGGTGTCGAACAGCTGCGCCAGCGTCTCCACCCGCACCACACCGGCCTGCTCGAACAGCGCCTGCACGCTCGACTCGTCGACCTCGGCCGACGTCGCGGCCAGCTGCGGGCGGACCGCGTGCCGCCCGGACTTCACCGCGACGATCGGTTTGCTCCGGCCCAGCCGCCGCGCCAGCCGCGCGAACTTGCGCGGGTTGCCGAACGATTCCAGGTAGAGCAGCACGAGGTCGGTGTTGGAGTCGGTTTCCCAGTACTGCAGCAGGTCGTTGCCCGAGACGTCAGCGCGGTTGCCCGCGGAGACGAACGTCGACAGGCCCAGGCCGCGCGCCTCCGCGTCAGCGAGGATCGCGGTGCCCAGCGCGCCGGACTGGCAGAAGAACCCGGCGCGGCCGCGTTTGGGCAGACGCGGGGCGAGGGTGGCGTTGAGCCGCACGGCCGGGTCGGTGTTGAGCACGCCGAGGGCGTTCGGGCCGACCACGCGCATGCCGTGCGCGCGTGCCTCGCCGACCAGGCGCAGCTCGGCGTGCAGGCCGTGCGGTCCGGCCTCGCCGAACCCGGCGGTGACGATGAGCAACGTCTTGACGCCCTTGGCAAGGGCACCGTCCAAGACGGACTCGACCTGGTCGGCGGGAACCGCGACCACCGCGAGGTCCACCGGATCCGGGATGTCCACAACGGACGGATAGGCGCGCACCCCGCGCACCGAGCGGTGCTCCGGGTTGACCGGGTACACGGTGCCCGCGAAGTCCGCGGCGAGCAGGTTCGACAGGACCGAGTAGCCTACCTTGGTGGGGTCGGCGGAGGCCCCGATCACGGCCACCGAGCGCGGGTGCAGCAGGTTGAAGACGCTGCGCGCCTCGGCGGCCTGTTCCCGCGCCCGGGCCACCGCGAGGGACTCCTCGGTGGGGTCGATGTCGAACTCCAGGTGCAGCACGCCCTCCTCGATGGCGCGGCTGACCTGGTATCCGGCGTCGCGGAAGACGCGCACCATGGCGGCGTTCTCGGCGAGGACCTCGGCGACGAACCGGCGCAGGCCGCTCTCGGAGGCAGCCGCGGCCAGGTGTTCCAGCAGGATCGACCCGACGCCGCGCCCCTGGTGGGCGTCGTCGACGACGAACGCCACCTCGGCCGACGGCCCGTGCCCGAGCCGCTCGTACCGCCCCACGGCGATGATGTCGTCACCGAGCAGGGCGACGAACGCGACGCGGTCGTGGTGGTCCACGACGGAGAACCGCTCGAGATCCCGCTGCGGGATCCGCGGGTAGGCGCCGAAGTAGCGCAGGTACCGGGTGCGCTCGGAAAGCTTGCCGTGGAAGGCGACGAGGGCGTCGGCGTCACTGGGAACGATGGGTCGCAAGTGGACGGTGCCGCCGTCGCTGAGCAGAACGTCGGCCTCCCAGTGGCGGGGGTAGTCGTAGGGATCGCGGGGCCCATGCCGGTCACGGTTGGGGCCACCGGCCTCAGCGGCACCCCGCTCCGTGCCACCACGGGCAACGCCACTGGGCTCAACGGCACCCCGCTCCGCGCCACCACGCGCAGCGCCACCGGACTCAACGGCACCGCCCTCGGCGGGACCGGGCTCGCCCGGCTGCTTCCGATCGCCGCCACCGCCGGTGGCGCCTCCCTGGTTCCGGCCCGCGCCACTCGCCCGGTCCTGATCACCGCTCCGCTCAGCGCCACTCACCCGGTCCTGACCGGCGCGGCGAGGGCCATCGCCGGCAGCCTCGCTGCCGTCCGCGCCGCCTGCCCAGTTCCGGTCACTGCTGCCGGCCGGGTTCGGATCGCCGCCAGGCTGCCCCGGGCCGCCGCCGGCAGCCTCGTTCAGCTCCGCACCGTGTCCCTGGCCCCGGTCACCGCCGGGCCCCTGCTCGCGGCTCGCACCGGAAACCGCGCCAAGGTCCACCCCGAGGTTCTCCCCCGCACCGGCGCCACCGCCCTGGCCCCCGTCGGCCGGGGCGCGGTACCCGCCGTCCTGCCCTGGAGCTGTCCCGCCGGGTTCGTCCTCGTGCGCCCCGCCGGGCGTGTCGGTCCTGCTCATCTCACGTCGATTCCTCGGATCGGTGGGGTCAGTCCCTCGGGTCGTCGGGGTCGAGGCCGTGCAGCGGGAACAGCGCGCGGCGCGTGTCCCGGATCGCGACGTCGACCGGGTCGTCCACCCCGTCGCCCCAGGAGCGGAACGCCGTGTCCCGCCCGTCGGTCATCTCCGGCGGCAGCTCGGCGCTCGGCGCGGCCCGCAGGACCGTGCTGACCCAGTTGGGCGGCAGCGGTGTCTCGGGCTTCACGTCGCGGTCGAGCACGATCGCCATCAGGTGGGTCCACGACCGCGGCACGACGCGGATCAGCTGGTACCCGCCGCCGCCGACGGCCAGCCACCGGCCCTCGGTGTGGCGCTCTGCGAGGTCACGGAGAGTAGCGTAGATCGTCCGGTGGCCGTCGACCGAAAGCGCGAGGTCGGCGAGCGGGTCCTCCTCGTGCGAGTCCACGCCGCATTGGGTGACCAGGATCTGCGGCCGGAACGCCTCGAGCAGGGACGGCACGACCGCGTGGAAGGCGCGCAGCCACCCCGCGTCGCGCGTGCCCGGCGGCAGCGGGACGTTCACCGACGTGCCCTCGGCCTCGCCGGAGCCGGTCTCGGCGCTGTACCCGGTGCCCGGCCACAGCGTGAACGGGTGCTGGTGCAGCGAGACGGTGAGCACGCGGGGGTCGCCGTAGAAGGCGGCCTGCACGCCGTCGCCGTGGTGGACGTCGGTGTCGATGTAGGCGACGCGGTCGAAACCGTGGTCGAGCAGCCAGGAGATGGCGACGGCGCAGTCGTTGTAGACGCAGAAGCCCGCCGCGTGGTCGCGCATGGCGTGGTGCAGGCCACCGGCGATGTTCACCGCGCGGCGCGCCTCCCCGTCGGCGATCTTGCGGGCGCCGAGCAGGGTCGAGCCGACGACCAGGGCGGAGGCGTCGTGCATGTCGCTGAACACCGGGTTGTCGGCGGTGCCGAGGCCGTGGCCGACGTCCCAGCCCGCGGTCGGCGCCAGCTTGACCGCCGCCAGGTACTCCTCGGAGTGGATGCGGTACAACTCGGTGTCGGTGGCGGGCTCGGGCACGAGCAGTTCCACGCCGTCGAGGACCCCCAGCTCGGTGGCGAGCCGCACGGTGAGGTCGAGCCGGACCGGGTTGAACGGGTGCTCACCGCCGAGGTCGTAACCGAGGAGGGCGGGATCCCAGACGACGGCGGGCTGCATGACGTCCGATGGTAGCCGTGAGGAGCGGGATTATCCTCCCGGTCACCTGGGGTGACCGTCGCCCGGAACGACTACCATGGATTGTCGCGGACGAAGGGGACATCGTGAACGATCTCATCGACACCACAGAGATGTACTTGAAGACCATCTTCGAGCTCGAAGAGGAAGGTGTCGTACCGCTGCGCGCCCGCATCGCCGAGCGGCTGCAGCAGAGCGGTCCGACAGTCAGCCAGACGGTGGCCCGCATGGAACGCGACGGGCTGGTGCGCGTCGCCGACGACCGCCACCTGCAGCTCACCGACCACGGCCGGGAACTGGCCATCGCCGTCATGCGCAAGCACCGCCTCGCGGAGCGGCTGCTGCTCGACGTGATCGGCCTGGAGTGGGAGCACGTGCACACCGAGGCCTGCCACTGGGAGCACGTCATGAGCGAGGCGGTGGAGCGCAAGCTGGTCCGGCTGCTCGACCACCCGACCACCTCGCCCTACGGCAACCCGATCCCCGGTCTGGACAAGCTCGGCGAGGGCGGGCTGCCCGCGCCGCCGGCCGAGGCCGACCTGGTGCGGCTGGACGACTTCGCGCGCTCCGGCGGCGGCAAGGCGGAGATCCGGCGCCTGGCCGAGCACATCCAGCTCGACGAGAAGCTGATGGTCGACCTGAAGAAGGCGGGAGTCGCCCCCGGCAGCGTCGTGTCGGTGCGCCGCGCGGACGGCGGCGGCACCGCCGAGCTGACCGGTGAGCTCGGCGCGGTCCAGGTGCCCATGTCGGTGCTGCACGCGGTTCTGGCGCAGGCCAAGTGAGCTCCGCGAGCGAGGCCGCGGAGGCGTTCCGGTCCGTGCACGGGCGGGCCCCGGCCGGGGTGTGGTCGGCGCCCGGCCGGGTCAACCTGATCGGCGAGCACACCGACTACAACGACGGCTTTGTGCTGCCGTTCGCCCTGCCGCACCGGCTGGCCGCCGCCGCGTCCCCGCGGACCGACCAGATCCTCACGGTGTCCACGCTCGGCTCCGACGGACGCATCCAGGAAGCCGAGCCGGTCGCCATCCCCGACCTGCGTCCCGGTGGTGTCGACGGCTGGGCCGCGTACCCGGCCGGTGTGGCGTGGGTGCTGCGCGACCACGGCTTCGAGGGCGGGGCCGACGTCGTACTGGCCGGTGACGTCCCCACCGGGGCCGGGCTGTCCTCCTCCGCCGCGCTGGAGTGCGCGGTGGCGCTGGCCCTGCTGGGGCTGGCCGGCGAGGACGACCCGGGCCTGGAGCGGCGGGCCGAGATCGCCCGCTGGGCCCAGCGCGCCGAGAACGACTTCGTCGGCGCCCCGACGGGCGTGCTCGACCAGACCGCGTCGCTGTGCTGCGTCGACGGTCACGTGCTGTTCCTCGACGTCCGCTCGGGCGACATGGAACAGGTCCCCTTCGACGCCGCGGCCGCGGGCCTGCGCATCCTGGCCATCGACACGCGCGTCAAGCACGCCCACAGCGAGGGCGGCTACGGCGAGCGCCGCAAGGGCACCGAACGCGCCGCCGACCTGCTCGGCGTCAAGGCGCTGCGGGACGTGGGCCCGGACGACCTGGCCGGCGCGCTCACGCGGCTGCCCGAGGAGCTCGGCCCGCTCGTCCGCCACATCGTGACGGAGAACCAGCGCGTGCTCGACGTCGTCGCCCTGCTCCGCGACGGCCGGATCGGCGACATCGGCCCGCTGCTGACCGCCTCGCACGTCAGCATGCGCGACGACTACCGCATTTCCTGCCCGGAACTGGACCTCGCGGTGGACGTGGCCAACGCCAGCGGCGCCCTGGGCGCCCGGATGACCGGTGGCGGGTTCGGCGGCACCGCGATCGCCCTCGTGCCGGAGTCCGCTGTGGACACCGTGGAAACGGCCGTCATGGCGGCCTTCGACCGCGCGGGCTACCGCGCGCCGCGAGCCTTCGTGGCGGTCCCGTCCCCCGGCGCGCGGCGCGACGAGCTGTAGCCCGGCGGGGCCGAGCCCGTGCGGGGCTCACAGGTTGATGGTCCACACTGGCGGACACCTCCTTTTCGTTCTCGAGAAAGGCTTCCATGGCTTCCGACTCCTCGCGCCTCAAGCTGATCGTCACGGGCGGTGCCGGTTACGTCGGCAGCGTCTGCACGGCCCGTCTGCTCGAGGCGGGGCACGAGGTGGTGGTCGTGGACGACCTGTCCACCGGCCACGCGGACGCCGTCCCCGACGGTGCGCGCTTCGTCGAGGGCGACGCCGCCGACGCGACGGCGTCCCTGCTGGGCGAGGGCTTCGACGGTGTGCTGCACTTCGCGGCGAAGTCCCTCGTCGGCGAGTCGATGCAGGACCCGGCCAAGTACTGGCACGGGAACGTGATCACCTCCATCCGGTTGCTCGACGCGATGCGTGCGCACGGCACGCCTCGCCTGGTGTTCTCCTCGACGGCGGCGACCTACGGCGAGCCGGAGCGCAGCCCGATCCCGGAGACCGCGCCGACGATGCCGACCAACACCTACGGTGCGTCGAAGCTGGCCATCGACCACGCGATCACCAGCTACGCGCGGGCCCACGGGCTGGCCGCCGTGAGCCTGCGGTACTTCAACGTCGCCGGCGCCTACGGCCGCTACGGGGAGCGGCACACCACCGAGACCCACCTCATCCCGCTGGTGCTGCAGGTCGCCACCGGGGACCGGCCGCGAGTCAGCATCTTCGGCGAGGACTACCCCACCGACGACGGCACCGCCATCCGCGACTACATCCACGTCGCCGACCTCGCCGACGCCCACCTGCTCGCGCTGACGCACGCGCGGGCCGGTGAGCACCGCATCTACAACCTGGGCAACGGCACCGGGTTCTCCGTGCGCCAGGTCATCGAGGCCTGCCGGGCCGTCACCGGGCACCAGATCCCGGCCGAGGTGGCGCCCCGCCGGGCCGGCGACCCCGCGATCCTCGTGGCGGCCGGCGACCGGGCCCGCGAGGAGCTCGGCTGGAAGCCCGAGCGCGCCGACCTGGAATCCATCGTCCGCGACGCGTGGCGCTTCACCCAGGAGCGGCAGGCGCTCGGGGGCTGAGGCCGCCGGGTTGTGCCGGTGGTGCCAGTGGGTGGCTCGCAGGCGTGCCTCCGGAGATGGGGCCGCCGCTGCGGCTGGTTGCCGGGGGTGGCTCCTGGGCCGAGCCGAGCGCGATGGGCCCGACGCTGCGGCGACCGGTTGCGCTGACGCGACCCGGCACTAGCTCCCCGAGCGTGCCGAGCGAGGCTGGCCTGGCGTTGCCGCGCCCGGTTCCCACCGGTGCAGCCCAACGGCCACAGCACGGTAGCCACCGATGGCCCCGGTGCGGTAGCCGTAGCTCGGCAGCCACAGCCGGTGGCCGCCGCCCCGGGACCACAGTCGGTGGTCACAGCCACTGGCCGCACGACCGTGGCCACAGCCAGGGCCACAAGGCGACAGCCGCCCCGTGACCACGGCCGGTGGCCGCAGCCCAGGTGACCACAGCCGGTGGCCGCAGTCCCATGGCCACAGCAGGTGGCTGCAGCTCGGCAGCGGCAGCCGGTCGCCGCAGCCCCGTGGCCACAGCAGGTGGCGCCAGCTCGGCAGCGGCAGCCGGTCGCCGCAGCCCCGTGGCCACAGCAGGTGGCGCCAGCTCGGCAGCGGCAGCCGGTGGTCGCGGCATGTTGGCTTCCGCTCTGTCGGGCGTTTCTCGAGGGCGGTACTGAGCTGGCAGCTGTTGTGTGGCTGCAGCACTGCGACCCCGGCCGGGGCGCCCATCCTGGTCCGCGCTCCGCGGGGGTTACGGGGGTGGTGGCATGAGGCCTCCCTCCTGGGATTGGCTCAGCCGGCGCAGTGCGTCGGGTGGGAGTTGGCGCTCTAGGCAGATCCGGAGCAGCTCCGCGAGGCGGTGGCCGGGGTGGGCGGTCAGTGCGTTGTCGAACGCCAGGGAAGCCAGGACGCCATCGCCGCGGCGGTAGGCCGCATAGCCGAGCAGCACGGCGGCCTCGGCGCGTTCCGGGGGCGGCGTGCGGCGCACCAGTTCGAGCCACAGGCGTTCGGCCGCGGCTGCCTGCGGTTCGCCGGGCGGCTCGGCCGTCGTGAGGCAACGGTCGCGCACCTCGAGGTCCGACAACGCCATCGCCAGGGAGACAACGTCCTCGTCGCTCAGGTCGAAATCACCAGCCACCGCCCGAGCCAGCGCGGCGCGGACCACGGCGATGCCATCGGCCGGCTGCGCCACGCCATCCGTCGCGGGTGCATCCGGCACCGCCACACGACCCGTTGCAGGCGCGGCCGGCTCCGCCACACCGCCCGTCACGGCCGCAGGCGGGCAAGCCACGCTATCCGTCACAGGCGCGTCCGGCACCGCCACACCGCCCGTCGCGGGCGCGGCCGGGCACGCCACACCTCCCGTCACAGGCGCGTCCGGCACCGCCACGCCATCCGCCGCGGGCGCGTCCGGCTCCGCCACGCCACCCGTCACAGGCGCGTCCGGCACCGCCACACCGCCCGTCACGGGCGTGGCCGGACACGCCACACGACCCGTCGCGGCCGCCTGCGGCTCCGCCACGCCACCCGTCACGGGCGCGTCCGGCCCCGCCACGCCACCCGTCACGGGCCCATCCGGCACCGCCACACCGCCCGTCACGGCCGCGGCAGGCCCCGCTATGCCACCCGTCGAGGGGGCGGTCGGGCATGCTGCCCATCCGTCGGCCGCTGCTTCCAGCAACCGTTCCCGGCGCTCGATCGCGGCCGGGTCGTCCGGGTCGAGTTGCCGTGCCAGCTCCTCCCGGCTGCCGAATGTCACCTGGCCGTTCGTCGCCATGGCTGCGGCCAGCACCGTCTCACGATCGTCGGGCAGGACACCTGGACGGCAGTCCTCGTGGTAGCACCTCCACGGCGCGCCGCCGCGGATCTCCGGCACCCACAAGGCGTGGTCGACCGGCCGCCCGGCGGCCTCACACCCGGCGACCAGCCGGTGGGCCAAGCGGTGGTGCGGCAGCGCGCCCGGCGGCGCGCGGTGGCCGGGACGGCAGCCGACGATCAGGACCGTCACCGCGGCGCCGGGATGTCGGAGCAGGCAGCGCACGAGCTCGCGCGCCGCGTCCGGCTCGCACGTCTCGTCCGGCAGATCCGCGCGGATCACCGGGATGATCTTGCGCCTCCGGCCCCGGCTGTGGTTGAGCAGGACGACGGACGGCCCGGGCCGGTACGACAGCAGGTGCGGCACCGCCGCGATGAGCTCGCCGGGGTCGGAGATGCGGACGGTGATCCGGCCGTCCGTGCCGGTGCTGGTGGTCGTGGAGGTCATGAACCCACTATGCGGCAGAAAACAGGGCGGGAAAGAACAGAACGGGATTCTGTGGATGGTTGAGGACGATGTGGACAACTCGCCGCTTCCCGAGGCCGACTGCGGATTCTTGTCGGCCGTATGGGGTAAGGTGCGCGCCCCCGTATCAGTCCACAGTAGACCACAGCCGACACGGCGCAATTCGGCACGAAATCGGGTGGTTTTACCGTACGGTTACCCGCCCGGGGCACGAATCCGCTTAAGTGGACGTCATGCGGGGCATGAAATGGCGTGTCGTGCTCGCCGGAGTGGGCGCGGGCGTGGCCACTGCCGTGGTCGTCACATCGCTGACCGCGGGCGAGGCGGGCACCGGGTCGATGCCCGTCGCGGCGCCGACCGTGCTCACATCGGCCGGCACGACCACGACGACCAGCACCCCCTCCAGCACAGCGCACTCGACGCTGAGCGAGGACGAACGCGTGCGCCTCGCCGGCGCCGCGACCCGCGCGGTGACCGGCGAAGCGCCCGGGACCACCGTCGGCCTCGCCCTCTACGACACCGCCACCGGTGAACTGCTGGCCTCCGCCAACGGGGACCGGCAGTTCTACACGGCCTCGGTGGTCAAACTGCTCATGGCGCTCGACGTGCTGCACACCGGCGGGTGGCACGCCCCGAGCGACGCGCAGCGCGAGCGCATCGTCGAAATGCTGTCGCTCAGCCATGACGGTGAGGCCGACTCGCTGTGGAACTCCGGCGGGCGCGGGTCGATCATCACGCGGATGGCTGATCTGATGAACCTGCGCGACACCCACCCGCCGCGGATTTCCGACCAGTGGGAGATGACCAGGACCACCCCGAACGACCTGGTGACCGTCTACCGGTACCTGACCACCCAGGTCCCGCCTGAGGCCCGCCAACCGATCCTCGACGGGCTGGCCGCAGTCCGCACCTCGGCCACGGACGGGTTCCCGCAGCACTTCGGCATCCCGGACGGCCTGCCCGGGCTGCCGCGCGCGGTGAAGCAGGGCTGGATGGAGATCAACCGGGCCGTCGTGCTGAACACGACCGGGCTGGCGGGGCAGGACTACCGCTACATCGCGGTGCTGCTGACCGAACTGCCGCTCGGGACGAGCTACGCCACGGGGCGCGCGGCGCTAACGGCCGGGATCAGCGCGTTGCGGCCGGCCGTGGCCGGCCTGCCCTGACCCCGTCGCGCGGGGAGCATGGCTAGACTTCCGGCCCGATGGCCGGGAAACTGCACAACCGCGTCGCTTCGGTGGCGGACGCCGCGCTCGCTCAGCGCAAGTATGTCGCTCCCGTCGACGTGTTCACCGCACTCGGCTGGGTGCATCCCGCCCGCGTCGAGGAGTGGCGTCGCGGGCGGTTCAGTCCCCTCGCCAAGGAACTGCCCGTCGACAACGCGCGCATCGCCGAAGCCTTGCGGTGCCTGGACACCTGGGCGCGGGCGAACGGCTTGACGCGATCCGACAGCGCTTACGTCGCCGGCACCCGCGATCGCCGCGATCTGCGGTTCACCGACGACGACGGGCTCGACCGCCTCTGCCGCACGCACTGGCTCGCGCCGGGACTGACGGAGAAGCAACGGGAACGCCTCACCGAGAGGCAGAACAAGGCGCCGGACCTGGCCGTGACCATCGCCGGCAACTCGTGGACCTGCGCGAGGTGCGCCGGCCGGGGCGAGGCCGGTGACTTGCACCTGCCGGAGGGCGAGGGCCACCTGTGCCTCGCGTGCGCCGACTTCGACCACCTCGTCTTCCTTCCCGCCGGCAACGCCGCACTGTCCCGCCGCGCCAAGCAGGAAAGCACCCTCGCCGTGCTGGTCCTGCGGTTCAACCGGCGCCGCAAACGCCACGAGCGGCAGGGCATCCTCGTCGAAGAGGCCGCGCTGGAGCGGGCCGAACAGCAGTGCCTCGCCGACGAGGACGTCCGCGCGCGGCGGCGGGAACGGGACGCGCATCGCCGCGCCGCGCAGGACGTCGAGTTCCAGGGCGACTTCGCCGACGCCATCCGGCGGCTGTACCCCGGCTGCCCGTCCGACCGGGCCCGGGCGATCGCCGAGCACGCCGGGACGCGGGGCAGCGGGCGGGTCGGGCGGTCCGCGGCGGGGCGGGCGCTGGACGAGGAAGCCGTGCGGCTCGCGGTGATCGCGTCGGTGCGGCACCTCGACACCGGTTACGACCGGATGCTCATGGACGGCGTGCCGCGCGCCGACGCCCGGGAGCACATCCGGCCGGATCTCGACCGGGTGCTGGAGCGCTGGGCGCAGGGTTGAGGTGGCGGCGGCCTGCCGCGCGACCGCACGGGGGCGCGCTGGAGGCAAGGGCTGCATAGGTGGCGCCCGGTGCAGAGGTGAGGTGGCAACGGCCTGCCGAGCGACCGCACGGGCGGCGGTGGAGGGATGGGCTGTAGTGGTGGCACTGGGCCGCAGGGATGAGATGCCAACGGCCTGCCGCGCGACCGCACGGGGGGCGCTGGAGGCAAGGGCTGGATAGGTGGCGCCCGGCGCAGAGATGAGGTGGCGGCGGCCTGCTGCGCGACCCGCACCGGGGGCGCTGGGGGCGTGGGCTGCATTGGTGGCGCTGGCCCCTGGCGGGGCTGGGTGATGAGTGCTGGGCCGGCGGGACCTGGTGACAGGCACGGGTGCTGGATGAGCGCCGGGGCGCCGAGCCCTCGTGGGCGGCGCGCCGAGATGGCCGTCTTGGGGAACAGGCGGACGAGG
Organism: Amycolatopsis deserti; assembly: GCF_014653945.1. GTDB lineage: Bacteria > Actinomycetota > Actinomycetes > Mycobacteriales > Pseudonocardiaceae > Amycolatopsis_E > Amycolatopsis_E deserti. The sequence goes on from NZ_BNAU01000005.1 coordinate 167,208, forward strand.
TCGGCAGGGCCGGGCGGCGCGCGGCGCACCGCAGCGCGCGAACCGCGCGAGGGGGTGGGAATGCGGGCGGCGAGTGGCGCACCGCCGCGGCAGGTGCGCCCGGCGGGGCGGCCTCGCACAGCGCAGGTGACGAGCGGCGCACACACGTTGCCCCGGAGCCGTCGAGCGAGAGGTTCAGCCCTGCGCGATGTAGGCGGCCAGCTGCTGCTGCGTCGCCTCCAGTTCTTCCATCCGGGTCTTCACCACGTCGCCGATGCTGACGATCCCGGCCAGCCGTCCGTCGTCGAGGACGGGCACGTGCCGCACCCGTCGCTGGGTCATCAGCACGCTCAGGTCGTCCACCGAATCGCGCGGGGTGCACGTCGCCACGACCCTCGTCATGATCTCCGACACCGGCCGCTCCAGCAGCGCCGGCCCGTGTTCGTGCAGCTTGCGCACCACGTCCCGCTCCGAGACGATGCCCTCGATGTCGCCCTCCCCGACCACGACCATCGCACCCACGTTGTGCTCGGCCAGCCCGGCGAGCAGCTCGGTGATGGACGCCTCGGGCCGCACCGTGGCCACCCAGCTCCCCTTGCTCCGCAGTACGTCGGTGATCCGCATCGGCAGCCTCCCAGCTGGACGTGACCCGGCTCACATCAGGTTAGAGCCCGGTCGCTGTCCGCGAAAGCCCGCAGCTCCCGCAGCCCCGGTTCGATCCGGTCACGCGGGATCGCGCCGAACCCGAAGACGAGTCCGTCCAGGGCATCCCGCTCCGCGGTGAAGTCACCCAGCGTGTAGATCCGCACCCCTGCCCGCCGCGCGGCTCGCACCATCGGGCGTACCGGGGTCTCGCTGAAAGCACTCAGATGGAGTCCGGCCGACGACGGGATCAGCCGCAGCTCCGCGAACTCCCGCGCGACGACCCGGGACACCAGCTCGCGCCGGGCGGCGTACTCGCGGCGCGTGCGGCGGATGTGCCGCGCGAACTCACCGCTGTCCATGAACTCCGCCAGCGCCGCCTGCGTGACGCTCGCCGAATGCCAGTCGGTCAGGTACTTCGCCTTCGTCAGCGCCGGCCGCAGTCCCGGTGGCGCGACGAGGAACCCCAGGCGCAACCCGGGCAGCAGCACCTTCGAAAACGATCCGATGTAGAGCACGCGGCCACTGGAATCGAGGCTGCGCAACGGTTCCAGCGGCCGTCCGGTGTAGCGGAACTCGGTGTCGTAGTCGTCCTCCAGGATCGCCGCGTCGTGCCGGCGCGCCCAGTCGATCAGGGCCACCCGCCGCGCCATCGACATCGACACCCCGAGCGGGAACTGGTGCGACGGCGTCACGTAGACCAGGCGGCAGTCGTCCGGGATGGCGTCGACCACGATGCCCTCGTCGTCGACCGGCACCGGCACCGGCCGCGCACCCAGCGTGGCGAACAGCTGGCGCGGCGGCGGGTAGCCCGGGTCCTCGACGGCGACCCGGGCGCCCGGCTCGATCAGCACCCGGGCGGCGAGGTCCACCGCCTGCTGCGATCCGTTGGTGACGAGCACGTCGTCCGCGCCGGCCCGGACCGCCCTGGACACGCCGATGTGCCGCGCGATCGCCTCCCGCAGACCGGGGTAGCCCTGCGGATCGCCGTAGGTGAGCAGGTCGTGGCGGGACCGGCGCAGCTGCTGGGTCATCAGGCGCCGCCAGGTGTCGAACGGGAACAGCGACACGTCCGGCGCGCCCGAGCGGAAGTCGAACCGCGGCTGCTCGCGGAACCGGTCCGGTGGGCGGGGGACGTCGTCCCACACCGCGGTCGCCGTCAGCGACGCCGGACCGCCGCGCGGCGGGTGGCCGTCCCGCCGGGCGCCCGCGCCGACGAACGTGCCGGCACCGACCCGCGACTCCAGGAAACCCTCGGCGACCAGGCGGTCGTACGCGGCGCTGACCGTGTTGCGCGACACCGCCAGCCGCTGCGCCAGCTCGCGGGTGGGCGGCAGCGCGTCCCCGTCGCGCAGGCGCCCGTCGAGGATCGCCTCGCGGATCTGGCGGTAGATGGCATCCCGACGGCCGCGGCCGTCCCCCAGCTCGATCTGGATGTCCATCTCCCGAGCCTAATTGGCCCAACCCAAGACGCCCACCATTGGACCCACAATTGGGCCACTCGGCGGCATACGGTGACGACATGGACATCCGAGACCTCGACCGGCGGGTCCTCACCACCGTCGACAAGATCGTTTCCGGCGTCACCGACCTCGGCCTGCGCACGCCGTGCACGGGGTGGACGCTCGGCGACCTGCTCACCCACCAGGTCAGTGAGAACCACGCCTTCGCCGTGGCGCTGCGTGACGGCGCCGCGCCGGACTGGGCGAGCGGCACCCTCGGCGACGACCCGTACCGCGCCTACGCGGACTCCGTCAACGCGTTCCTCGCCGCCTCCGCCGACGACGCCGTCCTGGAGCGCCAGGTGACGGTCCGCGAGTTCGGCACCTTCCCCGGCCCGATCGCGCTCACCATGCACCTGGTCGACTCGGTCGCGCACGGCTGGGACCTCGCCCGCACCCTCGACGCGCCCTACGAGCCGGACCCCGAAGCCGTGCACGTCGCGCTGCTGTTCGCCGAGCGGATGCGCGCCCGGCCGCGTCCCGACGACGACGTCTTCGCCCCCGCGGTGGAGATCGCCCCGGACGCCGGCGAGCTGGACCGGTTCCTCGCGCTGACCGGCCGGGACCCCGCCTGGCGTTGAAAATCATCCCCACCTGGCAGGATGGGGACATGGCTGACGAAGACCCGTACCTGTGGCTCGAGGACGTGACCGGTGAGCGGGCGCTCGACTGGGTTCGGCAGCGCAACGCCGAATCGGTCGCCGAGCTCACCGGGAGCACGCGGTTCGAGCAGCTGCGCGACGAAGCCCGCGAGGTGCTCGACGCCGACGACCGGATCCCTTACATCCGCCGCCGCGGCGAGTACTTCTACAACTTCTGGCAGGACGCGGCGCACCCGCGCGGTCTGTGGCGGCGCACCACGCTCGACTCCTACCGCACCGAGCGGCCCGAGTGGGACGTCCTGCTCGACGTCGACGCGCTCGCCGCGGCCGAGGGCGAGAACTGGGTCTGGCAGGGCGCGGCGGTGCTGCGGCCGTCGTACCGGCGCGGGCTGGCGGAGCTGTCCCGGGGCGGCGCGGACGCGGCCGTCGTGCGCGAGTTCGACCTTCAGGCGCGGGAGTTCGTCGCGGGCGGGTTCGAGCTGCCCGAGGCCAAGAGCCGCGTCGGCTGGATCGACGAGGACCGCATCTACGTCGGCACCGACTTCGGCCCCGGGTCGATGACCACGTCCGGCTACCCGCGGATCATGAAGGAGTGGCGCCGCGGGACGCCGCTCGCCGACGCCGTCACGGTCTTCGAAGGCAAGCCCGACGACGTCGCGGTGTTCGCCTACCACGACCCGACGCCGGGGTTCGAGCGCGACTTCGTCGGCCGCTCCCTCGACTTCTACCGCACGGAGAAGTTCCTGCGGACCGCCGGCGGCCTGGTCAAGCTCGACGTGCCCGAGGACGCGCAGACCACCACCCGCAAGGAGTGGCTGCTGATCCGCACCCGCACCGCGTGGACCGTCGGCGGCCGCGAGTACGCGCCCGGCACGCTGCTCGCCGCGCGGTTCGACGACTACCTGGCAGGCGAGCGCGACCTCACCGTCCTGTTCGAGCCGGACGGGCGCACCTCGCTGGAAGCCTGGGACTGGACGCGGAACCACCTGCTGCTCACCACCCTGGCCGACGTGCACACCGAGCTGCACGTGCTCACGCCCGGCGCGGACGGCTGGCGCCGGGAACCGCTGGCCGGGGCGCCCGAGCTGGGCACCGCGGAGATCATCGACACCGATCCCGACCACAGCGACGAGTACCTGCTCAACACCAGCGGCTTCACGCAGCCCTCGACGCTCGCGTACGGCCACGTCGGCGGCGACACCGAGGTGCTCAAGCAGGCCCCGGCCCGGTTCGACGCCACGGACATCACCGTCGAGCAGCATTTCGCCACCTCGAACGACGGCACGCGGATCCCGTACTTCGTGGTGCGGCCACGCAACGGGGACGGAACGACGATGCTCACCGGTTACGGCGGGTTCGAGGTGTCGCGCCTGCCCGCCTACAGCGGCGTGATCGGCCGCGGCTGGCTCGCACGCGGCGGCACGTACGTGCTCGCCAACATCCGCGGCGGCGGCGAGTACGGGCCCGGCTGGCACACCGGCGCGATCAAGGAGAACCGGTACCTGGTCTACGAGGATTTCGCCGCGGTCGCCGCGGACCTCGTCCAGCGCGGCATCACGACGCCGGAACGGCTGGGCATCCAGGGCGGCAGCAACGGCGGCCTGCTGATGGGCGTCATGCTCACCCGCTACCCCGAGCTGTTCGGCGCGATCGTCAGCCAGGTGCCACTGCTCGACATGAAGCGCTACCACCTGCTGCTCGCCGGGGCGTCCTGGATGGCCGAGTACGGCGACCCGGACGACCCGGCGGAGTGGGACTACATCGCGAAGTACTCGCCGTACCAGAACGTCCACAAGGGACGGACGTACCCGCCCACGCTGTTCATGACGTCCACTCGCGACGATCGCGTCCACCCTGCGCACGCGCGCAAGATGATGGCGCGCATGCTCGAGCAGGGGCACGATGTGCGGTACTACGAGAACATCGAGGGCGGGCACGGCGCCGCGGCCGACAACGAGCAGCTGGCCTACAAGTGGGCCCTGCTGTTCGAGTTCCTCTGGCAGAAGCTCAGCAGCTGACCGCTCGCCGCCACCGCGGCGGCGAGCAGGAACGCCCACCCGAACGCGCCGGTGGCCACCACCGCGCCCATCGCCGCGACGCCGACGGTCGCCCCGACCTGGCGGACGGCGTTGAGCAGGCCACCGGCCGTTCCGGCGTACCCCTCGGGGGCGGCGGTCACCACGCCCGTGACGAGCGCGGGCAGCGCGAGGGAGACGCCGAACCCGAGCAGCAGGAGGCCGCACGCCAGCAGCGGGTAGGGCGCGTGGACGGTGGCGGCCAGGACCGCGGCGCCGGCGGTCAGCAGCGTCAGCCCGGCGACGACCGGCAGGCGCGGGCCACGGGCGGCGACGATCCGGCTGGTCAGCAGCGGGTTGAACGCGGTGGGCAGTGTGAGCGGCAGGAACGCCAGGCCGGTTTCGACCGGGGTGAGGTGGCGCTCGTCCTGCAGCAGCAGGGTCACCGCGAACAGCGCGCCGGAGAGCACGAAGTTGACCGCCGCGCCGGCGAACAGGTTCACGGCCACGCCCCGGCTGCGCACCAGGGCCGGCGGCACGGACGGGGACGCGGCGCGGCGTTCCCGGTACACGAACAGGGCCAGGACGAGCAGGGCGAGGACGGCCGCGACGGGCTGGGCGTCGACGATCGCCTCGGTCAGCAGGCCGAGGAACACGCACGCGGCGAGCTGGGACTTGACGTCGAACCCGCGGCCGGGCGGTGCCGTCTCGCGTCCCCGCGTGAGGGCCAGTCCGAGGGCCGCGAGTGGCACGTTGACGAGGAACACCGCCCGCCAGCCCGCGAGGTCGACCAGCAGCCCACCGGCGATCGGCCCGGCGGCGAGCGCGACGCCGGTGATCGCGGCCCAGGCGCCGAGCGCCTTCGCGCGGGCGGCCGGGTCCGGGTGCAGGCGGCTGATCAGCGCGAGGGAGCTGGGCAGGCACGCCGCGCCCGCGACGCCGAGCAGCACGCGCAGCACGACGAGGGCGGTCAGGTTCGGCGCGGCGGCCGAGACCAGCGAGAGGACGCCGAAGCTCGCCACGCCCCAGCGGAAGACGCGCAGCGGGCCGAAGCGGTCCGCGAGCGCGCCGCCGCCGAGGAGGAACGCGGCGAACGAGACGGTGTAGCCGTTGACCACCCACTGCTGCCCGGCGACCGAGCCGCCGAGGTCGGCGCGGATGCCGGGCAGCGCGACGGTGAGCACGGTGGTGTCCAGGAGGACGAGGAAGTAGGCGAGGGAGACGCCGAGAAGGCTGCCCCGGGTGGAGGTTGTGGTCACGGCGGCGACTCTCCGGTTTCGGCGGCCTGTGCTCAACGGGCAGAGCCTGATGCCGCGTTCGGTTTTTCCGGATGCGGGGGTGGTTAGGGTGATCTTCGTGGGGAGTGGGGTGGAGCCGCGCATTCGGAGGCGCCGAGCGCTGGGCAGGTGACGCCTGGCTTGCAGTGTGCGATCACTCCCGCCGAACACGGGGCCGCTTCCACGGCGGATCCCGTCGAATCCGTGGCGGAAACGGTCACCGACCTGCGCGTTCGGGTTTTCCGAACGCCTTCTCGGTAGAGTGATCTCATGGAGTTGCGGCAGTTGCGGGCGTTCGTCGCGGTCGCGGGGGCCGGCACCGTCACCGGGGCGGCTGGGCGGCTCGGGTTGTCGCCCGCCACCGTGTCCGAGCACGTGCGCTCGCTGGAGTCCTCGCTCGGCGTGGTGCTGTTCGATCGGAAGCCGAGCGGGATGGTGCTCGGCGAGCGGGGGCGCGTGCTGCTGCCCGAGGCGCGGCGCCTGCTCGACCAGGCCGAGTCGATCCGGCGCCTGGTGAGCGACGAGCGGACCCGGTTCACCATCGGCGCGCTCGAAACGCTCGTCGCCACGCGGCTGCCCGCGGTCGCCGCGCGGCTCGGGGATCGGCGGCCGGATGTGGACCTCGCGGTGCGGTCGCTGATGCGGCAGCCGTTGCTGCGTGCGGTGTCCGACGGTTCCCTGGACGCCGGGCTGCTGCTCGACACCGGATCGGCGTTGGGCACACTGGGGTTCGACGGTGGTGATCTGTCCTTCGTGGACATCGAGACCGTGCGGCTGCACCTGGTGGCCCGGCCGGGATACGACGGCGACGCACTGCTGGTCACCCCGACCGGGTGCTCGTTCCGGATGGCCGCCGACCGGATCCTGGGCACCGGCGGGAAACGGCTCGAGTTCGACAGCGTCTCGACGATCCGCGCGTGGGTGGCGCAGGGCCTCGGAACCGCCCTGCTGCCCGACTTCGCGGTCGGCGGCGACCTCGCGGACGGCACGCTCGTCGCGTTGCCGCTCGACGACCCCGCCGAACTGGCGTTGCGCGTGGTGTGGCGCACCGACCGCGAAGACGGCCTGCGCGAGGTCCTCTACGCGATGGCGGCCTGAGCGGCCAGGTACTCCTCGAACGTGACGCGGCCCGTCGCGTTCGGGGTCAGGTGGTGGCCGGCCCGGTAGGCACGGGCGGTGGCGCCGGGGAACGGCACCGGGATGACCACGCGGCGGCGTCCCCTGGCGCGCAACGTAATCCGGGCCAGGTCGGCGAAGTCGCGAACCTCGGGGCCGCCCATGTCGGGTCCGCGGCCGGCGGGCTCGCCAAGTGCAAGCTCGACCAGGCGCGCGGCGACCTCACCCGCGTCGACCGGCTGGACGCGGAACCCGGCGGGGTACAGGACGGCCGGCAGGAACCGCTGGATGTCCACGATGCGGCACACCAGGTCGTGGAACTGCGTGGCACGCAGGATCGTCGACGGCAGTCCGGACGCGACGACGGCCTCCTCCGCGGCGAGCTTGGCCCGGTAGTACGGAAGCGGGATCCGGTCGATACCGACGATCGAGATGAACACGACATGCGGCATGCCGTGGCGCCGCGCCGTGTCGACGAGCGCCTTCGTGGTGGCGACGTCCCTGCCGCCGAGGGTCGTGGCGCAATGCACGATCACGTCGGCGCCGCGCACCGCCGAGTCGATGCCCTGGTGCGTGCGGAGGTCGCCGGTGCGCCAGGCGTAGGGCGTGCCCGGCGGTGCCGTGCGCCGGCTCAGCACCCGCACCTCCCGCCCCGGCGCGAGAAGACGCCGAGCCACCTGCCGGCCGAGCACACCGGTCCCACCGGTGACGAGGATCGTTTCGCTCATGCTGAGAAGACTCCGCAGGCCCCCGGAACGTGACAAGGGGCCGGGCGCGTCCGTCAGTCGATCGGCAACAGGGGTGACTGCTCGGCATGTAACTGTTGCAGCAACGCCCTCAGCTCGCGACGGTCAGCCACGGGACGCCCCCCTTCCGAGATCAAACGTCGATTGCCCGAGGAAGTACTGCTTGCCCAGGCGAGCACGAAGACGGTTTCCGGTAGGGCGCCTTCGTCCGAAAGTGGTCGCTTCCCTCCGCGAGCTGCTCCGAGCGCCGCGAGGTGACTCGCCGTGTCCACACCTCTCGCACAGCCGGAAGCGACTGCGATGCCGAGCTGGGCTGAAGCGGCGCAGAGTGTCTGGACAACACCGAACGAGCAGCCGCACTTGCGCCGGAAGTGGCCGCAAATGTGCGGAGAGGTACCGCTTGGGCGCACGCAACTGGCCGAGACGTTGGAGTCCGCCAAGAAGATGCCCCGCACGGAGCGCTCCGTCCTGCGCTGGGGGTCGCGGATCAACGAGGATCTGCAGGGAGAGACCGTCTTGGTGGTTGACGACGTTTACCACACGGGAGAGACGATGGCGGGAGTCGCGGCAGCGGCGAAAAACCGCGGGGCCAAGACCGTCCTCGGGCTCGCCGCAGCGCGGACCCTTTCCGTCTGAGGACCCCGGGACGTGACAAGGGGCCGGGCGCGAAAGCACCCGGCCCCTCACCTCACGCGATCAGCTGCAGCCGGACGTGGCGCCGCAACCCTCGCAGGCGTAGCAGGAGCCCGCGGGGCGCATCTTCGTGCCGCAGGTCATGCACAGCGGCGCGTCGGCCGCCTTGCCGAGGTGCAGCTCCATCAGCTCGGCCGTGCTGTGCGCCGGGTGGGGCTGCTCGGCCGGCTCGGCCTTCGCCGGGCTCGAGTCGACCGTGCTGCGCAGCGCCTCCAGGTCGACCTGCTCGGCCGGCTGCGCACCGTAGCCCGTCTCCACCTGGGCGGCGCGCTCGGCCGCCGTGAAGATGCCCAGCTCGGCCCGCTTCTCGTACGGCAGGTAGTCCAGCGCGAGGCGGCGGAACAGGTAGTCCAGCACGCTGGTGGCGATCCGGATGTCCGGGTCGTCCGTCATGCCGGCCGGCTCGAAGCGCAGGTTCGAGAACTTCGAGACGTAGAACTCGAGCGGGATGCCGTACTGCAGGCCCACCGAGATCGACATCGAGAAGGCGTCCATGACACCCGCCAGCGTCGAACCCTGCTTGCCCAGCTTGACGAAGATCTCGCCCAGCCCGTCGTCCGGGTACGAACCCGCGTGCAGGTAGCCCTCGGCGCCGCCGACGGTGAACGACAGCGTCTGGCTCGGGCGCTTCTTCGGCAGCCGCTTGCGGATCGGCTTGTACTCGACGACCTTCTCCGGCTCCGAAGTCTCGGCACTGTCGGCCTTCTTCTTCGCGCTGGACAGGGGCTGGCCGACCTTGCAGTTGTCGCGGTAGATCGCCAGCGCCTTGAGGCCCAGCTTCCAGCCCTGGAAGTAGATCTCCTCGATGTCCTCGACCGTCGCCGTCTCCGGCATGTTCACGGTCTTGGAGATCGCGCCGGACAGGAACGGCTGCACCGCGGCCATCATCCGCACGTGGCCCATCGGCGCGATCGACCGCTCACCGATGGCGCAGTCGTACACCTCGTAGTGCTCCGGGCGCAGGCCCGGCGCGTCGACCACGTGGCCGTGCTCGGCGATGTACTCGACGATCGCCTCGATCTGCTCGTCCTGGTAGCCCAGGGTCTTCAGCGACCGCGGGATGGTCTGGTTGACGATCTGCATCGACCCGCCGCCGACGAGCTTCTTGAACTTCACCAGCGAGAAGTCCGGCTCGATACCGGTGGTGTCGCAGTCCATCATGAAGCCGATGGTGCCGGTCGGCGCGAGCACGCTGGCCTGCGCGTTGCGCCAGCCGTTCTTCGTGCCGATCTCGATGCCCTTCTGCCACTCGCGGGTGGCCAGGTCACGGATCGTGGCGTCGTTGGTGTGCATCGTGCGGATCGCGTCGTTGGCCGCCGCGTGCTTGCGCATGACGCGCTGGTGCGCCTCGGCGTTGCGGCTGTAGCCCTCGTACGCGCCGACCACGCCAGCCATCTCCGCCGAGCGGCGGTAGGAGGTGCCGGTCATCAGCGACGTGATGCTCGCGGCGAGCGCGCGGCCGCCGTCGGAGTCGTAGGCGTGCCCGGTGGCCATCAGCAGCGCGCCCAGGTTCGCGTAGCCGATGCCCAGCTGGCGGAACTTGCGGGTGGTCTCGCCGATCGACTCGGTCGGGAAGTCCGCGAAGCAGATCGAGATGTCCATCGCGGTGATGACGAACTCGACCGCCTTGACGAACAGCTCACCGTCGAACATGCCGTCGTCCTTGAGGAACTTCAGCAGGTTCAGCGAGGCCAGGTTGCAGCTGGAGTTGTCCAGGTGCATGTACTCGCTGCACGGGTTCGACGCGGTGATCCGGCCCGACTCCGGGCAGGTGTGCCAGTCGTTGATCGTGTCGTCGTACTGCAGGCCCGGGTCGGCGCACTCCCACGCGGCCTGGGCCATCGAGCGGAACAGCTTCTTCGCGCCGACGGTGTCGATGACCTCGCCGGTCAGGCGGGCGCGCAGGCCGAACTCGGCGTCCGACTCGACCGCGCGCATGAACTCGTCGCTGACGCGCACCGAGTTGTTCGCGTTCTGGTACTGCACCGAGGTGATGTCGGCGCCGGAGAGGTCCATGTCGAAGCCGGCGTCGCGCAGGACGCGGATCTTCTGCTCCTCGCGCGCCTTGGTCTGGATGAACTCCTCGATGTCCGGGTGGTCGACGTCGAGGACGACCATCTTCGCCGCGCGTCGGGTGGCGCCACCGGACTTGATGGTGCCCGCGGACGCGTCGGCGCCACGCATGAACGACACCGGGCCGGAGGCCGTGCCGCCCGAGGACAGCAGCTCCTTGGAGGACCGGATGCGGGAGAGGTTGATGCCCGCGCCGGACCCGCCGCGGAAGATCATCCCCTCTTCCTTGTACCAGTCGAGGATCGACTCCATGGTGTCGTCGACCGCGAGGATGAAGCAGGCCGAGACCTGCTGCTTGGAGGAGGTGCCGACGTTGAACCACACCGGGGAGTTGAAGCTGAACACCTGGTGCAGCAGCATCCAGGTCAGCTCGTGCTCGAAGATCTCGGCGTCGGTGGCCGTCGCGAAGTAGCCGTGCTCGGTGCCCGCCTTCACGTAGGCGTGCACGACGCGGTCGATGAGCTGCTTGAGGCTGCGCTCGCGCTGCGGGCTGCCCACCGCACCGCGGAAGTACTTGCTGGTGACAATGTTGGTCGCGTTCATCGACCAGAACTCGGGGAACTCGACGCCCCGCTGCTCGAAGTTGATCGACCCGTCACGCCAGTTGGTCATGACGACGTCACGCTGCTCCCAGGTGACCTCGTCGTACGGGTGCACGCCCTCGGTGGTGAACACCCGGCTGATCTTCAGCCCCCGCTTGCCCTTCTTGGCGGCCTTGCCGCCCGTCGTGCTCGCGCCCACGGTCTCCGTCATGGATTCGTCCCTCCCGCCACGCGCCGGGCTCACGCCCCGGCCGCGCTTTCGTCGCCGTGCTTGTCTGCCATGGCTTTCCGCAGGTCCGCGATCTCCTTCTCGAAGTCCTCGACCGAGGAGAAGGAGCGGTAGACGCTGGCGAACCGGAGGTAGGCGACCTCGTCGAGCTCCCGCAGCGGCCCGAGGATGGCCAGGCCGACCTCGTGGCTCGGGATCTCGGCGACTCCGGCCGCGCGGATCGACTCCTCGACCCGCTGGGCGAGCTGCTGCAACGCGTCGTCGTCGACCGGCCTGCCCTGGCAGGCCCGGCGCACGCCCCGGACCACCTTGTCCCTGCTGAACTGCTCGGTGACCCCGGAACGCTTGACGACCGCCAGCACCATCGTCTCGGACGTGGTGAACCGGCGACCGCAGGCCGAGCAGGACCGCCTGCGGCGGATGGCCTGCCCCTCGTCCACCTCCCGCGAGTCGACGACCCGGGAATCGGCGTGACGGCAGAACGGGCACCGCATCTTCCGAACACCTTCCCCTCTCGTCCCGCGGGCGACATCCACCCCGGCCCGTGCCGCCACGCTACGACCCGGAACCTGGTGATCAACATGTGGATATCCGGTGGGTGAACACCCACCGCCTGTGGACAACTCGTCCTCAGTCTACCCCAACTTGTGGACCAACTACAGCCATGTAACTACTAGATATAGCGGTGAACCCTAGATCGCGTGCGGGCGGGGCGCAAGCGACACGAGCGAGTGATGAGGTATGGCGGCGCCCGTCACGAGCCGGTGATCACGGAGCCGGATCCGACCGGCACGGTGAGCAACAGACCGGGCACGACCGACTCCGCCGGCAGGTGGTTCAGCTCCTCGATGCGATCGACCACGGCACCGGTGTCGCTCCCCGGCGCGTACTGCCGCGCCAGATCCCACAGCGTCTCCCCCGGCGCGACCGCGACCGTGGCCGTCCGCTCCGGGACGTCCGGCGCGAACGATCCGGCGAAAACACCCAACCCGGTGACGGCGAGCGCGATCGCGACACCCACGGCGGCGAGCCACGGCCACCGCACCGCGGCCCGGCGCGGGCACGCGGCGACCGGGCCCGGACGACGCCCGGCGACCACGCGCGCCCGCGTCGGCGGCCGCCGCACCTCCGGGCGGCGCGGCCGCAGCGGCACCCGCTCGTCCGTCGTGCTCTCCGGCGCGCGCCGGACCAGCCACTCCTCGTGTGTCAGTACCGACATGGCGGAACCTCCTCGCAGACCGCGACCCACGGCCAGGGGCGCCGTCGGTCGAACAACCGTTCTATCGAACCTCCGTGCGAATGTGTACCACCCGGGTACGACAAAATCGAGCGCGCCCCGGCGTGTCGTCGAACAGTTGTTTGATGTTTGCTGTCGGGTGCACTACTGTGGGTGACCAGCAGAGGCGGACAGCGCCGGTCGCGCGGGTGCGCGGTCCCGGCCGCTCCAGAGCTGGGAGGCAGCACGGTGTCGCAAGAGACGGGCGAGACGATCCGCAGGCCGGGTGGCCGGTTCGGGGACGTGCATCCCCTCCCCGACCCCGAGGACGTGGAAGAGGGCCTCAGCCCCCGCCAGCAGCAGATCCTCGAGGTCATCAAGGCCTGGATCGAGCGGTTCGGCTACCCGCCCAGCGTCCGCGAGATCGGCGAGGCGGTCGGGCTGACGTCCACCTCGTCGGTGTCGCACCAGCTGCGCACGCTGCAGCGCAAGGGCTACCTGCGCCGGGACGCCAACCGCCCGCGCGCGGTGGGTGTGCTGACCGCGCAGGCCGAGGCCGAGACCACGCCGATGCCCAAGCCCGCGTACGTGCCGCTGGTCGGCCGCATCGCCGCCGGCGGGCCGGTGCTGGCCGAGCAGTCCATCGAGGACGTCTTCCCGCTGCCGAAGGACATCGTCGGCGAGGGCGAGGTCTTCCTGCTCAGCGTCACCGGTGACTCGATGGTCGACGCGGCCATCACCGATGGCGACTGGGTGGTCGTGCGTCAGCAGCCGACGGCCAACAACGGCGAGATCGTGGCGGCGATGATCGACGGCGAGGCCACGGTGAAGACGTTCAAGCAGAAGGACGGGCACGTCTGGCTGATGCCGCACAACGAGGCCTACGACCCGATCCCGGGCGACGAGGCGACGATTCTCGGCAAGGTCGTCGCGGTGATCCGGCGTCTCTAGGCGTCGATCGGTCGTTCGAAACGATCAGCGGCGCTTGCGCAGCTTCGTCCAGGCGAACACCACGCCGCCCGCGACGACCACCGCGATCAGCAACCCGGGCACCGTGTCCACGCCCTGGCCGGACGTGCCGCCGGCGGCCTCCCCGCCGGAGCCGGACGACTGGCCGCCTTCATCCGCCGATGCGGTGTCCGCCACCAGGGCGGTCGCGCCGCGCACCACCCGGATCGGCCCGGTGCCCTCGGAGGCCGACACGAGCGTGCCGTCGGGGTCGAAGGCGATCGCCTCCCCCTGCTGCTCGTCCGGCAGCGGCACGCGCACCGGCTCGCGTCGCAACGCGGCCGCGACGTCCCGGTCGGGGGCGGCGAACAGGTAGGCGTCGGTGTAGGTCCGCAGCGCCACGACCTTGCCGTCGGCGCTCACGGCTCCCCCGGTGACCAGCACGGACCCGAACCCGGCGACCGGGCCGCCCGGCGTGTCCGTGGACTTGATGCTGATGGAGCCGACCCGCTCCAGCGGCGTCGGCCCCGGGCTCGTCAGTTTCTGGGCCGGCCGGTAGATCCCCGCCTCGCCCAGCGGGTTCTTCGTGACCAGGTACGGCGTCCCCGACGCGTCGAGCAGCAGCGCCTCCGCGTCGTGCTGCCCGTCGGGGTAAGTCAGGCGGTGGAGCGTCACCTTGCCCTGCGGCGTGACGGCCAGCAGGGCGACGGTGTCGCGTTGTTTGCGGTTGTCGCCGGTGTCGGCGAGCCAGAACGTGCCGTCCGCGGCCCGCGCCAGGTCCTCGACGTCGTACGGGTCGGTCGAGCCGGAAATCACCCGCTGCACGGCACAATCGCGGCCCAGCACGAAGATCTGCACCTTCGTGCCGCCGTCGTTGATCGCGTACCACCGGGACCCGTCGCTGACCAGACCGGACAGCTCCCCGAGCCGCTTGTCGGTCACCGAGCACACCGGCTCCGGGGCGGGTGCCTGCGCCGCACTCGCCGGTCCGGCCAGCCCCAGCGAGAGCAGGACGAACAGAAGAGGCGCAGCTCTGCGGAAACTCCCATGGCTCACTGGAGCCACGGTACCGATTTCAGGCCGGTGAGCCGTTGACGGCGTACGCCTCCAGCGCGGATGCCACGTCCGGGCGGACGCGGGCGCTCAACCGGGTGCCCTCCGCGAGGTGCTCCTCGGTGAGGACCTCACCCTCGGCGTGCACGCGGGCCACCAGCTCGCCCCGGGTGTAGGGCACCAGGGCGTCCACGACCACGTCGGGCCGCGGCAGCCGGTCGGCCAGGGCCTCGACCAGCTCGGCGACACCCTCACCGGTCTTGGCCGACACCACGATCGCGCCCGGCAGCAGGTGCCGGAGGCGGACCAGCGCCAGCTCGTCGGCCGCGTCCGCCTTGTTGATCACGATCAGCTCCGGCGGCAGCGGGCTCTCGTGGCTCCGGGTGATCTCGGCGAGCACCTGGCGCACCGCGTTGACCTGCTCCTCCGGCGCCGGGTCGGACCCGTCCACGACGTGCAGCAGCAGATCGGCGTCAGCCGTCTCGTCGAGCGTCGAGCGGAACGCGTCGACCAGCTGGTGCGGCAGGTGCCGCACGAACCCGACGGTGTCGGTCAGCGTGAACGTGCGCCCGTCCGGGGTGCTCGCCCGCCGGGTGGTCGGGTCCAGGGTGGCGAACAGGGCGTTCTCCACCAGCACACCGGCCCCGGTGATGGCGTTGAGCAGGCTCGACTTGCCGGCGTTGGTGTAGCCGACGATCGCCACGCTGGGCACCTCGTTGGCGACGCGGCGGCCCCGCTTGGTCGCCCGGATGGTGTCCATCGCGGCGATCTCGCGGCGCAGCTTCGCCACGCGCTTGTTGATGCGCCTGCGGTCGGTCTCCAGCTTGGTCTCACCGGGACCACGCAGGCCGACACCGCCGTTCGCGCCGCCGGCACGGCCACCGGCCTGCCGGGACAGCGACTCACCCCAGCCCCGCAGCCGCGGGATGAGGTACTGCAGCTGGGCCAGCTCGACCTGCGCCTTGCCTTCGCGCGAGCGCGCGTGCTGGGCGAAGATGTCGAGGATCAGCGCGGTCCGGTCGATCACCTTGACCTTGAGCCGCTCCTCCAGCTGACGCAGCTGGCCGGGCGAGAGCTCACCGTCGCAGATGACCGTGTCGGCACCGGTGGCGACGACGATGTCGAACAGCTCGCGCACCTTGCCCGAGCCGATGTAGGTGGCCGGGTCGGGCTTGGAGCGCCGCTGCACGAGACCTTCGAGGACCTCGGAACCGGCGGTCTCGGCCAGGCGCGCGAGTTCGGCCAGGGATGCCTCGGACTGCTCCGCGGTGCCCTCGGTCCACACGCCGACCAGCACCACGCGTTCGAGGCGGAGTTTCCGGTACTCGACCTCGGTGATGTCCGACAGCTCGGTGGACAGGCCGGCGACGCGGCGCAGCGAGGCGCGGTCGGAGAGTTCCAGCTCACCCGTCGAGGGGTCTTCCACGAGGTCTGTGTAGGTCAGTTCTGTCATCGTCCTTCCATGGTCCCACGGTTCGCGGGATTGTCCGAATCCTTTAGCGGCTCGGGTAGGTCGCGACGTAGACCGCGAACTGCTCGTCGCCCTCCGGCGTCGAGCGGTCCCGGAACTCGTCCAGCAGGTCCGCCAGCCGTTGCTCGAACTCGCGGCGCTCGTCGGTGGTCACCCGGATCACCAGGCGGGACTGGTCCAATTCGCCCCGGTCCAGCTCGGCGACCTCGGCGAGGTAGGCCTCGAGCATGGCCTCGGCCAGCGCCTCGCTGCCCTCCCCGGACAGGTCCCAGGACTTCCCGGTGGACAGGTAGGGAATCTCCTTCGCGCCGCGGTTGCCCCGGCGGACCGGTTGCGGAGCCAGGAACCCGGTGTCGACCAGCTTGCGCACGTGGTGCAGGGTGGTCGCCGGGTCGCGACCGAGACGGTGCGCGATTTCCTTGTTCGTCAACGCCTCCGCATAGGTCAACCGGATGATGCGCAGGCGTATTCCCGAGGCCAGGGCGGCTGCCTCGGCCTCGGTCGCGGGGCGGCGGTCTCGCACCGGGCCAGCCTAGCGCCCAAGTGATTGACGGATTCCAATCACTGCGTCACCCTATCGGGGTGCGCCGAAGAGACTCCCTCTGGTTCCACCCGGGTTTCCGCCTCCTCTGGGCGGGTGACACGGTCAGCCAGGCGGGCACGTTCGTCGGGATCACCGTGCTGCCCCTGCTGGCCGCGACCGTGCTGTCCGCGACCCCGGGCCAGATGGGCCTGCTCACCGCGGCCGAGAACGCCGCGTTCCTGCTGATCGGGCTGCCCGCCGGGGTGTGGGTGGACCGGATGAAACGGCGCCCGCTCATGCTGCGCGCCGACTTCGCGCGCGCCGCGCTGCTGCTGACCATCCCGCTGGCGTGGTGGGCGGGCTGGCTGACGCTGACCCAGCTGGTCGTGGTCGCGCTGCTGGTCAGCGTCGGGACGGTGTTCTTCGACGTCTCCTACCAGTCCTACCTGCCGTCGCTGGTCGGGCGGGAGCGCCTGGTGGAGGGCAACGCGAAGCTGCAGGCCAGCCAGTCGGTCGCGCAGGTGGTCGGGCCCGGGCTCGGCGGCGGGCTGACCCAGCTGTTCGGGGCGGCCAACGCGGTGCTCGCGACCGGGGTCGGCTACCTCGCGTCCGGGCTGTTCCTGCTGCGGATCCGCACGCCGGAACCGGAACCCGAGCCGCACGACGGCACCCCGCTGCGCACGCAGATCGCCGAGGGCCTGCGGTTCGTGTTCGGCAACCCGGCGTTGCGAGCCATCACGCTGTGCACCTCGGCCGGCAACTTCGCCGGGACGATCGTCGTCTCGATGCAGGTCCTGTTCCTCACCCGCGACCTCGGGCTGAGCCCGTCCGGCGTCGGTCTGGTGCTCGCCCTCGGCAGCGCCGGCGGAGTCCTCGGCGCGCTGACCGCCGGGTTCTGGACGCGGGTGATCGGGCAGGCCAGGGCGATCTGGCTGGTGCCGCTGAGCACTTGGCCGCTGCAGCTGCTGCTGCCGCTGTCCCAGCCCGGCTGGTCGGTGGCGCTGGGTGTGGCGGGCTTGGTCGCCAGCGGCTACGGCATCGTCGTCTACAACGTGGCGCAGGTCAGCTACCGGCAGGCGATCTGCCCGGACCGGCTGCTGGGCCGGATGAACGCGACCGTGCGGTTCGTGGTGTGGGGCACGATGCCGCTGGGCGGGCTCGTCGGCGGCGGACTGGGCGAACTGATCGGCGTCCGGCCCACGGTGTGGGCCGGGTGCTCGCTCATGGCCGTGACGATGCTGCCGGTGCTGCTGTCGCCGTTGCGGAAGATGCGCGACCTGCCGGTCAGCCCGCCCGCTCCCACCACTGCGGGTCCAGCTGACCCCGCGCCACGAACTCCGCCGGGCCCGTCAGCGTCGACGCCCCCCGCTCCACGGTGACCTCGACCCGGCCGCCGGGAATGTCCACTGAGGACTTCCCGGTGTCGGTGCCCGCCAGGTGCAGCGCGGCCGCGACGGCCGCCACGGTGCCGGTGCCGCACGCGCGGGTCTCGCCCACCCCGCGCTCGTACACCCGCATCTTCAGGCGCTGCTCGCCGAGCGGGTTGACGAACTCCAGGTTGACGCCGTCGGGGAAGAAGTCGCTGTCGTAGCGGGGCGCGCGGGTCAGGTCCAGCTCGTCGATGTCCTCATCCACAATGGACACCAGGTGCGGGTTGCCGACGTTCACGGCGACGCCGGAGAAGTTGTGCCCGTCCACGATGGCGACCGACGCGCCGGTGATCGCGGCCGGGCCCATCTGCACGGTCACCGAGAGGTCCGGGTGCACCACCACCGGCCGGTCGCCGGCCCGGGTGCCGATCACGAACTCGCGGCCGGACACCAGCCCCGCCTCGACGAGGTAGCGCGCGAAGACCCGCGTCCCGTTGCCGCACATCTCGGCGATCGACCCGTCGGCGTTGCGGTAGTCCATGAACCACTCGCCGGCCGACTCGGACGCGGCGGGGAGGTCGAGGGCCTCCTTGCGCACCACGCGGAGGACGCCGTCGGCACCGAGCCCGCGCTGCCGGTCGCACAGCGCGGCGACCCGGCTCGCCGTCAGGTCCAGCCGGGCGTCGGGGTCGGGAAGCACCACGAAGTCGTTCTGGGTGCCATGCCCCTTGAGGAACTCGATAACCACACGATCAGACTACTGGTCCAGCACGGAGAGCACCCGCTCGGCCACGTCAAGATCAGCACCGTCGAACCACCGGATCCGCGCGTCGCGGCGGAACCAGGATCGTTGCCTGCGAACGAATCGGCGCGTCGCCTGCTTCGTCGCCTCGGCCGCGGCGGCGAAGTCCCCGTCACCGTCCAGCTCGGCGAGCACCTGCTGGTAGCCCAGCGCGCGCGACGCGGTCTTGCCCTCCCGGAGCCCGCGCTCGGCCAGTGCCCGCACCTCGTCGACCAGGCCCGCGGCGAACATGCGGTCCACCCGCAGCTCCACGCGCCGGTCCAGGTCCCCGGTGTCCCGGTCGATCCCGATCATCACGGTGCCGTAGCGCGCCGGGCCGGGCTTGGGCAGGTTCGCGGAGAACGGCTGCCCGGTGATTTCGATGACTTCCAGCGCGCGGACGATCCGGCGCGTGTTGGTCGGCAGGATCGCGGTGGCCGCGGCCGGGTCGAGCCTGGTCAGCCTGCTGTGCAGGGCGGCGGCGCCGGCCTCGGCGGCCTCGGCTTCCAGGCGGGCCCGCACCGCCGGGTCGGTGCCCGGGAAGCGGAGGTCGTCGAGCACGGCCTGCACGTAGAGCCCGGAGCCGCCGGTCAGCACCGGCACCTTGCCCTGCGCCAGCAGGCGCTCGATGACGGCCCGCGCCTCGCGCTGGTAGGCGGCGACAGAGGCGGTCTCGGTGACGTCGAGGACGTCGAGCAGGTGGTGCGGCACACCGCGCCGCTCCGCCTCGGGGACCTTGGCGGTGCCGATGTCCATGCCGCGGTAGAGCTGCAGGGCGTCGGCGTTGACCACCTCGCCGCCGACCGCGCCGGCGATCGTGATGGCGAGTTCGGACTTGCCGGTGGCGGTGGGGCCGACGACGGCGATCGGCTTCACCCGCGCTCCCAGACCGCGACGTGGTAGCCGACGCCGAACGGCGCCGCGGAGTAGAGCAGCTCGGCGCGCCAGTCGTCGCCGGTGCCGGCCAGGACCTGCCACGGCGCCCGTCCGCCGGCGCCGAGTTCGGCGGCCAGCCCGGGGTCGAGCGCCCGCAGCGCGGCCGTGTCGGCGCTGCCCAGCGCGCGGGCGACGGCGTCGTCGAATTCGGGGGCGCGCACGTCCTCGCTGCCCGGGGACCTGGGGCCGTGCCGGTTCGAGCCGTCGCCGAGCACGAGCAGGCCGGTGCGGTCGCCGTGGGCGAGGTGCTTGCCCAGGCGCTCGCACTCGGCCGGGTCGCCGTCGACGAGGTGCACGCGCACCGACTCGGCGTCCGCCTGCTCACGCAGCCAGGCCGCCACCAGCGCGGGCAGCGGGAGGTCGGCGGGGGTCGCGGGCCCGGCGGTCAGCGAGACCGGAACGTCGACCCCGTACCCGCGGAACGACCCGGCGGTGCCGGGCTCGATGACCCGCTCGTGGTCACCGGCGCCCACCGCGACCCACTCACGGGTGACGGCGGCGAGGCGTGCCACCGCGGTGCGGCAGGCCGCGCGCAGCGCCTCCAGCTCGGCGTTCGCGCCCGGGGACAGGGCGGGCACGAGCAACGGGGGCTGCGGTACCACCACGGCTTGCACGATCACACCCGTCGAGGTTACCGGCAGCCACTCTCGGGCAACCGGTGGACACGGAGAGCAGCGAGATCGACGATCACAGCGATCCCACGTGGTCCGGAAGTAGAATCACCCGCTCCGACCCCCCAACCGAGTACCACGAGCGGCGCTGAACTGCTTGAATGCGGCCAGAGGGAACGAAACCCGCATGACCCGGCCCCGCGCGCCCGCGGGGCGCCCGCCACCAGGCGGGCCGACAGGCGATAAGGAGCCTGCGATGTCCGACGAGAACACCGGCACCCCGGCACCCCACCAGGTGCCCCACGGCCACACGCCCGCCGCCGGTCACGGCGCGCCGGTCCCGCCGGCCGAGCCGCACCCCTCCCGCTGGGGCCGGGTGGACGACGAGGGCAACGTCTACGTCCGGACCGCGGACGGGGAACGCGCCGTCGGCGTGTGGCAGGCCGGCTCGCCGGAGGAGGGGTTGCTGCACTACGCGCGGCGCTTCGACGACCTGCGCACCGAGGTCGAGCTGCTCGGCACCCGGCTGTCGTCCGGGGCGGGCGATCCGAAGCACGCGCTCGCCACCGCCACGCAGCTGCGGGAGAGCCTGCCGACGGCGGCCGTCGTCGGTGACCTCCAGGCGCTGTCGGCGCGGATCGACCAGATCGTCGCGCACGCCGAGACCGCGCTGGCGGCGGCGAAGCAGGAGCGCGAACAGGCGCGCGCGGCCGCGGTCGAGCGCAAGCAGGCGCTCGCCGAGGAGGCCGAGAAGATCGCCGCCGAGTCGGTGCAGTGGAAGGCCGCGGGCGACCGGCTGCGCGCGATCCTCGACGAGTGGAAGACGATCAAGGGCGTCGACCGCAAGACCGACGACGAGCTGTGGAAGCGCTTCTCCAAGGCGCGCGAGGCGTTCAACCGGCGCCGCGGGTCGCACTTCGCCGAGCTGGACAAGCAGCGCGCGGCGGCCAAGGCGCGCAAGGAGGAGCTGATCGCGGAGGCCGAGGCGCTGGCCGAGTCGACCGACTGGGGCCCGACCGCCGGGCGCTACAAGGAGCTCATGGCGGAGTGGAAGGCCGCGGGCCGGGCGCCCAAGGAGGCCGACGACGCGCTCTGGCAGCGATTCCGCGCGGCGCAGGACACGTTCTTCTCGCGCCGCTCGGCGACGTTCTCCGAGCGCGACGCCGAGTTCGCCGCGAACGCCACGCGCAAGGAGGAGCTGCTCGTCGAGGCCGAGAAGATCGACCCGGGCGCGAACCTGGACGCGGCGAAGGCGCAGCTGCGGCGGATCCAGGAGCAGTGGGACGAGATCGGCAAGGTGCCGCGGGAGCGGATCCGCGAGCTGGACGGCCGGCTCAAGGCGGTGCAGGACCGCATCCGCGCGGTCGAGGACAGCCAGTGGCGCCGGAGCGACCCGGAGGCCCAGGCGCGGGCCGCGCAGTTCCGCGAGCGGGTCGAGCAGTTCGAAGCGCAGGCCGCGAAGGCCCGCGCCGCCGGCGACGAACGGCGCGCCAAGAAGGCCGAGGAGCAGGCGGCCCAGTGGCGGGAGTGGATGCAGGCGGCGGAGCAGGCGGTCGCGGACCGCTGAGGTTGTCCGGCGACGGCCCCTTCCGGTGCGGAAGGGGCCGTCGTCGTGTTCAGTGCTCCGTCCCCAGATCACCTGCTGCTGGTGCGCGCTTCGAGCACGGCCAGGTCACGCACGGCGTAGCGGCGGTGCTCGCACTCCTCGCGCATCACCACGCGCAGGCACTTCCCCACCGGCTGCGGCTCCTCGGGGTAGCCGGGCGCGGGTGAGCGTCGGCAGGGCCGGGACAGCTCCTCGTCGGTCAGGCCGTCCACGATCCGGCGCACGTGCGCCATCCGGTCCGCGCGGACTGCCAGTACGTCGTCGAGCGAGGGACGCGCGCCGGTGTCGACGCCGAGCAGCTTCTCCGGCTCCGGGTAGGACGTCTGCGGCAGGGCCAGCGGGTGGTAGGGCATCGGCTCGTCGAGGATCGTCCGGCTCACCCAGGCGTCGGTCGCGAACACCAGGTGCCGCAGGGTTTCCACGAACGACCACTCGCCGTCGACGCGTTCGTGCAACGCCTCCTCCGGCAGCCGGCGCGCGCGGGCGACGGTGTCCGCCCACAGCGATTCGAGGGTGGACCACCCGGCGCGGAAGTCCGCGGGGCCATCCATCGCCCGCAGCTCGGCCCGCTCGGGGTGGCGACGGTCGAGTTCGGCCTCCACGTAGTCCGTCACGTCCACGTCGTTGACCACGAACCGCGCCAGGTCGCCCGAGATGGACACGTCCCACAGGCGCGAGTCGACGATCTTCAGGCGGGTCAGGTCGCAGGCGCGGAAGGTGGAGCCGCTGAGGTCGGTGTCGGCGATGTCCACCCGGTCATGATGCCGCCGTCCGGTGGCGTAGTGCCACGCCCGCGCCGGTCAGGAACGCCAGTCCCGCGGCGCTGCCGAGGATCACCGGCGGCGTGGTCACCTCCGTGAGCAGCGCGAAGACGTACGGCGCGCAGAACCCGACGTAGGTCAGCGCCCACCACACCGACGCGAGCCGCGCCAGGCCCTCCGGCGGGGCGATCCGCGCGATTTCCGTGAGGCCGAACGTCACGCACAGCCCGTACCCACAGCCCAGCACCGCGTCGGCCAGCAGCGCCACCGCCGGCTGTGCGGACACCGCCGCGGCGAGGCCGAGCAGCATGCCGGCCCCGATGGCGGCCAGCCCGATCAACGCCGGCAACAGGACGGCGCGCGCCGCCAGCTGCCTGCCGACCGGCTGGATCAACAATCCGGCCCCCAGCACGACCGCGATCGCCACGCCGGCGAACACCGTCTCGGCCTCCCCGAGGCGCGACTCGACCACCGAGGGCAGCACGGCGAACCCGGTCGCGGGCGCGGCGAAGACCCACGGCGCCACCGGCACGACCATCCGCCGGAACCGCGGGTCGCGGATGCCGGTCACCCGCTTGCCGGGCACCACTCGCGGCGCGGTCTCCGGCACCTTCAGCGCTGCCGCCAAGACGACGGCGGACAGCACGAGGTGCGGCAGGTACGCCACGTCCAGCGGCGCCCACTGCGCGATCAGCGCCGCGACCAGGCCGCCGACCCCGAACCCGGCGGACAGGAACAGGCTGGCCCGCCGCGCGCCGGTCCCCTCGGCGGCGTCGTCGTGCGGCGGGTGCGACAGCTCCTTCACCCACGCGCTGCCCGCCGCGAGCACCGCGCCCATGGCGAACCCGGAGGCGCAACGGCCCACGCCCAGCCACGGCACCCCCACCTCGCCGAGGAGCAGGGCGCCCGTCGCGAGCGCCGAGAGGGCGACCGCCCCGACCACGACGGGCCGGCGCCCGAAGCGGTCCGCGCCCGGGCCGCCGAGCAGCAGGCCGGGCACCAGCCCGAGGATGTAGATGGCGAACAGCCCGGTCACGGTCGCCGCGGACAGGCCCATCTCGCGCCGGTAGGCCCCCAGCAGCGGCGAGAACTGGTTGGCGCCCCACCCGACGGCGGTGATCAGCCACGCCGCGCGCGGCCACACCCGCCGGGTCGCGGGCAGCACGGCAGACTCGGTCATGGCATAGGTTCTAACCCGCGCGGGCGCGCGCGAACCGGCGCGTTCAGGAATTCCGAACGCCGCCGCCCGCGGGCGGCGCGCGAATGGGCGCTAACGCCGTTCCACCCGGCCTCGACCACGTAGGCGCAGCTGGACCCCGACCAACAGCGGGCCGGCGCCAAAGCCGCGCGCGGGGACCAACGCAGCCGCACCGGCCAACGCGCAGCTCGCCAGCAAGCACGCAACCACCGCCGCGCACAGCGCCGGCGCACCGCCACGACGGCCAACTCGAGCGAACGGGCAGCCAACACCGCGCGCAGCGGCCGCCACCGCACACCCAGCCGGCCACCCGGCACACACAACGGCCGGCGCAGCTCCGCAGCGGCCGGCGCACCGCCACGACAACCAACGCGCCACCGGACCGGCCCCCCGAAGTCCGCTCAGATCACCTTGGCTTACCCGCCTCCGGGGCCTACCGTCGAGGCGTGGATCTGCGCCGCCTCTCCTCGTTCCTGGCGGTGGCCGAGGAAGGGCACTTCGGCCGGGCCGCGGCGCGCCTCTTCCTCTCCCCGCCTGCCGTCACCGCCCACATCCAGCAGCTCGAGCGCGAACTGGGCGTGCCGCTGTTCGAACGGTCGCCGGTGCGGCTCACCGCCGCCGGGCACCGCTTCCTCGGCCACGCCCGCGGCCTGGTCGACGCCGCCAACGCCGCCCTGGAGGACATGGCCGGCCTCACCGAACGCGCCAACACCCTGCGCGTCGGCGTCATGGGGCACGGCTCGGCCGAGCTCACCCCCGCCGTCATCGCCGCGTTCCGGCACCTCCGCCCGCACGTCGAGCTCACCCTGGAGGCCCTCACCTTCACCGAGCACACCAGCGCCTTGCTCGAACACCGCGTCGACGTGGCCTTCGTCCGTCCCGCGGTCACCGACGAGCGGGTCACCGTCGACGTCCTCACCACCGAGGCCCGCATCGTCGTCATCCCGGCGCACTCCGACCTCGCCGCGGCCCGTGAGCTGCACCTCGCCGACGTCCTGGACCTGCCGTTCGTCGCGCTGCCGCCGCACACACCGCGGCCGTTCACCGACTACCTGTACTTCACCGAGGCCCGCGGCGGCGAACCCCCGCGCCCCGGACCGGACCACGCGGTCACACCGCAGGAGGTCCTGATGAGCGTCGCCGCCGGGCGCGGCGCGGGCTCGGCGCTCAGCTCGTTCGCGCGCTTCTACCGCTGGCCGGGGACGGTGTGCGTGCCGGTCGTGGACGCGCCGTGGGACCACAGCGTGCTCGCCACCCGCACCGGGGACCGCGACCCGCACGTCCAGTTGTTCCGCGGCCTCGCCCGGTCACTGGCCCCGCGGTTCGGCTCAGGTGCGCGACCAGGCGGTGCGCATCCACTGGGCGGCCAGCAGGATCATCGCGACCAGGGCGATCACCATGCCGATGCCGGGGCCGCGGCCGGTGGCGCCGTTGGCCACTGACGACTGCTGCGACCAGATCGCGAGCAGCCCGTCGACCGAGGCGAACCAGCCGCCCATCGCGCACACCCAGGACAGCCACCAGCGGCGCGTCATCAGCGTCAGCGCAGAGGCCAGCACCCCGACCAGGGTGGACGTGACCGCGAACAGCTGCGGGATGCCGCCGCCCTGCCCGAGCAGCACCTGCCAGCCCACGTGCGGACCGACCCACGGCAGCAGCTGTCCCACCAGCAGCACGAACACCAGCACCGCGATGACGAACCCACGGCGGCCCAGCTCGACGGTGCGGGACGCCTTGGTCACGACCTGGTCGACGTCGGTGCCCAGCTGGTCGTAGTCGCTCTCGCTCACAGCCCGCACCCGCCCGTCGTCACCGGCTGCGGCGCCGGGCGGCCGAACGAGGGCAGCCCGAGGCTCACCCCGTCGGTCTTGGGCCGGCGGCCGGCCTCCACGTTGTCACCGGCGCGGGTGCGCCGGTGCGAAAGCAGGTCGCCGTCGGCGACGAGGTGGTGCGGCGCGCCGTAGGTGACCACGGTCTCGACGACGTCACCCGGCCGCACGGACCGGTCGATCGCGGACCCGGTGGGCGTGAAGTGCACCAGGCGGCCGTCGCGGGCGCGACCGCTCATCCGCCGGGTCTCGGTGTCCTTGCGGCCCTCGCCCTCGGCGACCAGCACCTCGACCTTGCGCCCGACCAGCTTCTTGTTCTCGTCCCAGGCGATCTCGTTGACCAGCTCGACCAGCCGGTCGTAGCGCTCCTGCACGACCTGCTTGGGCAGCTGGTCCGGCAGCTCGGCGGCCGGGGTGCCGGGGCGCTTGGAGTACTGGAAGGTGAAGGCGCTGGAGAACCGGGCCTCGCGCACGACGTCGAGCGTGGCCTGGAAGTCCTCTTCGGTCTCGCCGGGGAACCCGACGATGATGTCGGTGGTGATGGCCGCGTCCGGGATCCGGTCCCGCACCTTGTCCAGAATGGACAGGAACCGGCTCGACCGGTAGGAGCGGCGCATCTCGCGCAGGATCCGGTCCGAACCGGACTGCAGCGGCATGTGCAGCTGCGGGCAGACGTTCGGGGTCTCGGCCATCGCGTCGATGACGTCGTCGGTGAACGCGGCCGGGTGCGGCGAGGTGAACCGGACCCGCTCCAGCCCGTCGACGCCGCCGCACGCGCGCAGCAGCTTGGAGAACGCGTCCCGCTCGCCGAACTCGACGCCGTAGGAGTTGACGTTCTGCCCCAGCAGCGTCACTTCCAGCACGCCCTCGGCGACGAGCGCCTCGACCTCGGCCAGGACCTCGCCGGGCCGCCGGTCGCGTTCCTTGCCGCGCAGCGAGGGCACGATGCAGAAGGTGCAGGTGTTGTTGCAGCCCACCGAGATCGAGACCCAGCCCGAGTAGGCCGACTCGCGCCGGGCCGGCAGCGTCGAGGGGAACGTCTCGAGCGATTCGAGGATCTCCACCTCGGCCTCGGCGTTGTGCCGGGCGCGCTCGAGCAGCACCGGCAGGGCGCCGATGTTGTGGGTGCCGAACACGACGTCCACCCAGGGCGCCCGCTTGACGATCTCGCCGCGGTCCTTCTGGGCCAGGCAGCCGCCGACGGCGATCTGCATGTCCGGGTTGGCGTCCTTGGCCGGGCGCAGGTGCCCGAGGGTGCCGTAGAGCTTGTTGTCCGCGTTCTCGCGCACCGCGCACGTGTTGAACACGACGAGGTCGGGCGCGTCGCCGGCGCCCGCCGGAACGTAGCCCGCCTCCTCCAGCTGGCCCGCGAGCCGCTCGGAGTCGTGCACGTTCATCTGGCAGCCGAACGTGCGGATCTGGTAGGTTTTGCCACCGTTCATCGGGCACCGTGTTCGCTGGAAAGACAAGCCATGACGGCTACCAGCGTAACTCTTCGGGGTTGCCCGCCTGCGCGCGCGTCAGGTTCGCAGCGCCACGTACCAGCCTTCCGGAATCGGCCCCGGCAGCAGGTCCGGGATGAACGTGCAGATGTGGCCCGGCCAGGACGGCAGCCGCGACTGGCAGTCCGCCTGCGTGGGGTACGGGCCGGCCTTGAGGCTCACCCCGTCGGCGTGGGCCGGGGCGGCGGCGAGCGTGCACAGCCCCGCGCCCAGCACGAGCGCGGCGGCCGTCGTGCGGAGGTTGCGTGCGGTCACGAACCGAGTATCGAACGTGACGACGCCGAGCGCAGCGCTGTGCCCCGTTCGAGCGAAGCGACCCCGTCCGAGCTGGGCTGCTCGCCTGACTACAGTTACCGGCACCCGGGGTCACCGTGCGTCCGGAACCGGCCAAAACGGATGACACCTAGGTTGCGTTTGATTCGATTTACGGGCGCGGGGGCGCGTCACGGTGTTAGATCGCCGAGTGAGCCGGGCTATGGAGGGCAGATGAGCACAGCTACGTCAGCACCAGCGATGATCAGGGCTGCGGGCGTGAACAAGTTCTTCGGTGACCTGCACGTGCTCAAGGACATCAACCTCGAGGTGCCCAGGGGGCAGGTCGTCGTGGTGCTCGGGCCGTCCGGGTCCGGCAAGTCGACCCTGTGCCGCGCGATCAACCGGCTGGAGCCGATCAACTCCGGCGAGATCGAGGTGGACGGTCAGCCGCTGCCCGCGGAGGGCAAGGCGCTGGCCGCGCTGCGCGCCGAGGTCGGCATGGTCTTCCAGTCGTTCAACCTGTTCGCGCACAAGACCATCGTCGAGAACGTGATGCTCGCGCCGGTCAAGGTCCGCAAGATCGGGCAGGAGGAGGCGCGCAAGACCGCGATGCAGCTGCTGGACCGGGTGGGCATCGCCAACCAGGCGCAGAAGTACCCGGCTCAGCTGTCGGGCGGTCAGCAGCAGCGCGCGGCGATCGCGCGGGCGCTGGCGATGAAGCCGAAGGTGATGCTGTTCGACGAGCCCACCTCGGCCCTGGACCCGGAGATGGTCCAGGAGGTGCTGGACACCATGACCGGGCTGGCCAAGGAGGGCATGACGATGCTCGTGGTCACGCACGAGATGGGCTTCGCCCGTCGCGCGGCGAACCGCGTGGTGTTCATGTCCGACGGTGAGATCGTCGAGGACGCGTCGCCGGACGAGTTCTTCACGAAGCCGAAGTCGGACCGCGCCAAGGACTTCCTCGGCAAGATCCTGACGCACTAGTTGAGTTCCCGCGGCGCCCGATCGGCGCCGCCCGATCCCGGGAGAACAGGAATCCAGATGAAGATCCGCACCCTGGCAGCGGGCCTGCTGGTCGGCGCACTGACGCTGACCGCTTGCGGTAAGGAGGGCACGCCCTCCGGCGGCACCGGGGACACCGGAACCAACGCCGCCGCGCTGCCCACCTACACCGTGGCCCAGAACGTGGACGTGGCCGGCTCGCCGACCTTCGCCAAGATCAAGGGCGCCGGCAAGCTGACCATCGGTGTGAAGGACGACCAGCCTGGTCTGGGCCAGAAGAACGCCACCACCGGCAAGTTCGAGGGCTTCGACATCGAGATCGCCAAGATGGTGGCCGCCGGTCTCGGCTTCGACGAGAGCAAGATCACCTTCACCACGGTCGACTCGGCCGCGCGTGAGGCCGCGATCACCAACGGCAACGTCGACTACTACGTCGGCACCTACACCATCACCGACAAGCGCAAGACCCAGGTGTCCTTCGCCGGCCCGTACTTCATGGCCGGTCAGGACCTGCTGGTGCGCAAGGACGACACCTCGATCACCGGCCCGGAGACCCTGAAGGGCAAGAAGGTCTGCTCGGTGACCGGGTCGACCCCGATCCAGCGCGTGCGCGACCAGCAGCTGACCGAGGCGACGAACATCGTCGAGTTCCAGAAGTACTCGCAGTGCGTCGAGAAGCTCATCACCAAGGAGGTCGACGCCGTCACCACCGACGACGCGATCCTCAAGGGCTTCGCCGCGCAGGACCCGGACAACCTGAAGGTCGTC
Organism: Amycolatopsis deserti; assembly: GCF_014653945.1. Classification (GTDB taxonomy): domain Bacteria; phylum Actinomycetota; class Actinomycetes; order Mycobacteriales; family Pseudonocardiaceae; genus Amycolatopsis_E; species Amycolatopsis_E deserti. The sequence goes on from NZ_BNAU01000005.1 coordinate 196,457, forward strand.
GGCAAGACGTTCTCGCAGGAGCCCTACGGCATCGGCCTGCCCCGTGACGACGCCGCGCTGCGCGGCAAGGTGGACGACCTGCTGCAGGCCGCCATCAACGACGGCACCTGGCAGAAGATCTACGACGCCACGCTCGGCAAGTCGGGTTCGGCCGCGACGCCGCCGGCGATCCAGCGCTACTGACACTCCTTCGTGGCCGGTGAGCGCGGGTGCGCTCACCGGCCACTCCCTTTCCACTAGTTCCACACCAACCGCGGCGGGGAAGGCCCGATGGACGTCCTGCTCGACAACATGGACCTCTACGGTCCGTTCTTCTGGACCACGATCAAGCTGTTCCTGATAGCCGGAGTGGCCAGCCTGATCTTCGGCACGTTCCTGGCCGGCCTGCGGGTCAGCCCGGTTCCGGTGTTCCGCGCGGTCGGCGCCACGTACGTGACGCTGCTGCGCAACACACCGCTGACGCTGGTGTTCGTGTTCCTGGTGTTCGCCTACCCACTGCTCGACATCATCGACCTGTCCTACTTCACCGCCGCGGTGGTGTCGCTGACGCTCTACACCTCGGCGTTCATCTGCGAGGTCGTGCGGTCGGGCATCAACACCGTCCCGGTCGGGCAGGCCGAGGCCGCCCGGGCGCTGGGGCTGACCTTCCCCCAGATCCTCGGCCAGATCGTGCTGCCCCAGGCGATCCGCTCGGTGGTGCCGCCGCTGATGAGCATGCTCATCGCGCTGCTGAAGAACACCACCATCGCCGCCGGGTTCTCGGTCGCCGAGGCCGGCGCGATCCGCCAGTACCTGTCCGAGCGCGGTGACAACCAGCTGGTCGGCCTGCTGTGGGTCGCGCTCGGGTTCATCATCCTGGTCGCGGTCCTGTCCTTCATCCAGCGGACCCTCGAGAAGCGCTGGAGCGTGGCGCGATGAGCAACGTCCTGTTCGACATCCCCGGCCCGAAGGCCCGCGCCCGCTACCGGGTGCTGGCCGTGCTCGGCACCCTGATCGTCGCCGCGGTGATCGCCTACATCATCTGGCGGTTCATCGACAGCGGCCAGTTCTCCGCCCGCCGCTGGGAGTGGCTGCAGTACGCCCAGGTCCAGCGCGACCTGGTGGACGCGCTGCTGGCGACCCTGCAGGCCTTCGCGCTCGGCGCCGTGCTGGCGCTGGTCTTCGGTGCGATCTTCGCCGCCGGGCGGCTGTCGGATCACGCGTGGGTGCGCGGTGTCTCGACCGCGGTCGTCGAGTTCTTCCGCGCCATCCCGCTGCTGATCCTGATGTTCCTCTTCTACTACGGCGCTCCGGTGCTCGGCGTGGCCCTGCCGCCGTTCGCCGCGGTGGTGCTGGGCCTGACCCTGTACAACGGCTCGGTGCTGGCGGAGGTGTTCCGCGCCGGCATCCTGGCGCTGCCCAAGGGCCAGAGCGAGGCGGCCTACGCGCTGGGCATGCGCAAGACGCAGGTGATGACGCTCGTCCTGATCCCGCAGGCGATCCGGTCGATGCTGCCGACCATCATCAGCCAGCTCGTGGTGCTGCTCAAGGACACCGCGCTCGGGTTCCTGGTCACCTACCCCGAGTTGCTCTACTACGCGCGCTACATCGGCTCGCAGGGCTCGTTCGGCCGCCCGATCGTGCCGTCGACGCTCGTGGTGGCGGCCATGTACATCGCGTTGTGCCTGCTGCTCACCGCGCTGGCCAACTACATCGAACGCCGCCAGCGGCGCAGCAAGAAGCACGTGGAAGTCCAGCGCCCGCCGACGACGGAGGACGTCGTGGGCGTGGCCTGATCAGGACGAGAACGAGGGGCGTGACGGTTGCCGTCACGCCCCTCTTCCGTTTTCCGCACCGTCACCACCGCGTCCGCGGATAACATGGATCATCCGCTGGTCCGGGCCGGGAAGTGACGTCACATGGGAAACCACCTCGAAACGTTCGCCAAGATCATCGGCAAGCTGAAGACGCCGCTCACGCTCGCCGGCCTGACCGTGGTGATCCTCTACCTGCTCTACCAGCAGGTGCTCAACCTCAGCGTGCTGTCCCCGTTGCAGGGGAACGAGACGTTCACGCTGGTCGATTCGATCGTGTCGAAGGTGTTCTGGCTGGCTGTGGTGGCTGTCGTGTTCGGGTTCGCGGGATTCGTGCTCACCGCGCTGCTCCAGCGCCGCACCCGGCCCAAGCGGGCGGCGGTGTCCCTGGTGGGCACCTCGCTCGACCCGGAACTGTCCAGTCCGGCCGGCGCGAACCCGCCTGCCGGAAACCGGTACGAGGTGCTCGAGCAGAAGTTCGAGGTCGGCGCGATCGACTGCAAGTTCGTCAACCGCGGGGACGCGACGGCGTTCCTCGATTCCTTCTCGGTGCTCGTCAAGGGCGTCACCGTCGACCGGTCACCGGTGTTGTCCTACAGCTATCGCGTGCAGGGCCGGTCCGTGGTCGTCTCGGCGCACAACGCGGGCTGGGGCGCGGCCAGCCGGATGCGCCTGCGGCTGGTCGACCCGGTTCTGCCGGACCTGTTCCCCGCGCGGTCGGAGGTGACCGTTCCCGTCGTGGAGCCGGGGGCGACGGTTCCGGTGCTCCGGCTCGACCCGGACCCCGCCGTCGCCGGCGCGATCGGTGACCTCAGGCGACGGCGGGCGGAGTTCCTGGGCAGCGTCGCCGAGGCGATGCGGCGGGAGGACGACTCGATCCGCGCGTCGGCGGACTTCCGGACGTTGCTGTCCCACCACGAGCGCTGGCACGTCAGCGAGTACTTCGCGGACCTCCCCCGCGGTGACAGCCCGCGCCAGCAGTGGCACCTCCGCTACGTCGGCGCCCTCCCGGGGACGGCCGAGGTGCCGGTCGGCATCACCGTGACGGGGAGCTACGAAACCGAGAACGGGGACTCCCACGAGATCACCCGCACCGACGTGCGGTGCGTCCGCGACGACCCGGCCTCGCCGGGGGTGCTCTGGCTCGGCGACCACGGGTTCTCCTACGAGTTCCACGAGGTCGACTACATGGTGGTGCCCCCGTCCACGGTGCACGCGGTGGTGCTCGACGCGGAGCCCGGACAGCGGCGGGACTACGCGTTGTCCAGGGCGATCGAACCCGGCGGCGTGGAGCGCTTCCACATCGCGCTCGCCTCGGTCAAGTCGGCCACGTACGAGATCACCCTGGGCTTTCGCGTCGACGGGCGCGAGCACATCTGGTCGAAACCGATGTCGGTCCAGCTGGAGCGCCTGCACGGCTCCGCGCTGCCGGACAACTTGACCGACGGCGCGTCCTTCGAGCTGCAGGACGGCCGCCTCGTCCTCGGCGGCAGCCGGACGTCGCCCTGGTGGTGACCGGGTCAGTCGGCGTCGGCGCAGAGCCAGTCCAGCACGACCGCCGCGGTCCAGCTCTGGTCGGTGCTGCCCAGCGGCTCCCCGGTGAACGGTTCGTAGTACTCGCCGAACGCGCCGTCGTCGGTGAGCCTCAGCCCGGCTTCCCGCAGCTTGCGGGCCCGCTCGTGCCAGCCGCGGCGTTCGAAGGCCCATCCGAACAGCCAGTTGACCACCGGCCACTGTGGACCGCGCCAGTACTGGCGCGGGTTGAAGCCGGGGCGCATCGGTGACACCGACGGCGGCACCGGCGCCAGCAGGTCGGGGTGCCCGCACCAGCGGTCGCTGTCCAGCAGCGACAGCAGCCGCAACTGGACCTCGTCCGGCGCGCCGCCGCACAGCAGCGGCGAGAACCCGGCGATGGTCTGGGTGTCCAGCCACCGGTTGGCCCTCAGGTCCCGGTCCCGCGCCATGCCGGACACCGAGTGGCAGCTGGCCGCCACCGCCTCACGCGCCCGCGACGCCCACTCCGCCAGGTCGGCCAGCTGCGACGCGGGCTGGCCGAACTCGGTGCCCAGCTCGATCAGCACGTCGCAGGACACCGCGAACAGGGCGGTGATGAACACGTCCCCGACCAGGAAGCTCGAGCTGCGCACGATCTCCTTCTGGTCGTACCCCGCGCGGCGCATCTCCTCGATGAGCCACAGGTAGCGGTCGTACTCCTTGTCGGTGGGCCGCTCGCTCGGGTCGCCGATGATGCGCACGTCCTTGCGCACGTACGGCGGCAGCTCCTCGCCCGGGTTGACCGCGGCGTAGGGCACGTCCCAGCGCGGCGAGTTGTCCATCCCGGACTCCCAGCCGTGCACGATCGCGACCAGCCCGCTCGACCCCGGCGTGCGGTACTCGACCAGCCACCGGTGCCAGGAGTACAGCGCGGGCCAGATCGAGCGGGCGAACCGCTCGGCGTCGGCGCGGTCCTGCGGCGAGGAGGTGCGGGCGATCTCCAGCATCCGCTGCACGGCGATCGCGTGCACGGGCGGCTGGCAGATCCCCGAGGTGCGTGCGTTCCGCGGCCCGTCGACGGCGTTGTCGGTGCCCCAGCGGTCCGGGCCGGGGAAGTACGCGTCGTCGTCGGTGAAGACGATGTGCGGCACCATGCCGTTGCGCCACTGCGCCTTGAACAGGGTCTCCAGCTCGGCGACCGCGCGCGGCAGGTCCAGCCGGGCCAGGCCGATCGAGATGAACGCCGCGTCCCAGCTCCACATGTGCGGGTAGAGCCGGGGCGCCGCGGTGATCACGGCACCGGTGTCGTTGTCCCTGAGCACCCGGGCGGCCCGCGCGGCCAGGGTGGGCCTGGCGTAGCGGACCGGTCTTCTGCCGCCGGCGGCTCCTTCGGGGGGACTGGTGACGTCGACGGTCATCTACTTCGCCTCCAACAGGAGCTGGGTTTCCGGGTCGTACCACCGGCACTGCTCCGGCGGCAGGCCCAGCTTCAGGGTCTGGCCGGGTTCGGCGCGGAAACTCGCCGGTGCCTGGACTTTCAGTACCTGCCCGCACAGCTCCGTGGTGAGCAGCGTCGAAGACCCCAGCGGCTCGAACACCTGCACCTCGCAGCGCAGCCCGTCCGAAGCGGGGTCCACCGAGATCGACTCGGGCCGGATGCCGAGCCGCAACCGCTTGCCCTGGAACGATTTCAGGGCGCGCGGGACCGGCAGCGTCTGGCCGCCGAAGTCGATCCGCGTGCCGTCCTCGCTGACGGCTCCGGTGAGGAAGTTCATCGGCGGGCTGCCCAGGAAGCCGCCGACGAACTCGTCCGCGGGCTCGGTGTAGACGGCGACCGGGTCGCCGCACTGGGCGATACGCCCCTCACGCATGACGGCCACCCGGTCGCCCAGCGACAGCGCCTCGACCTGGTCGTGCGTCACGTACAGCGTGGTCACGCCGATCTCGTTGACGAGCTTCTTCAGCTCCGCCCGGAAGGACAACCGCAGCAGGGCGTCCAGATTGGACAGCGGCTCGTCCATCAGCAGCACGTCGGCGTCCATCACGATCGCCCGCGCCACCGCCACGCGCTGCCGCTGACCGCCGGACAGCTTCGCCGGGTACCGGTCCAGGTACGGCGTGAGCTGCAGCAGCTCGGCGGCCCACTTGACCTTCTTGCGCACCTCGTCCGCCGGCACGCCGTGCACCCGCAGGCCGAAGCCGATGTTGTCGGCGACCTTCTTGTTCGGGAACACCGCGTACGACTGGAACACCATGGACAGGTTGCGCCGCCGCGGTTCCAGGTAGGTGACGTCGCGGCCGCCGATGACGATCTGGCCCGCGTCCGGCGTCTCCAGCCCGGCGACCATCCGCAGCAGCGTGGTCTTGCCGCAGCCGGACGGGCCGAGCAGGACCATGAACTCGCCGTCGGCCACCTCGAGCGACACCTGGTCGGTGGCGCGCGTGGTGCCGCCCGGATAGGTCTTCACGAGCTCGTGCAAGACGACCTCAGCCATGGCGCTCCCTCATCGCAGCGTGGTCCCCCACATGTTCACCAGGTACCGGCGCATCACGAAGATGAACACCAGCGCGGGCAGGATCAGCGCGAAACCACCGGCGAACCGGTAGGCCTGCGGCGCCTCCCCGAGCGAGGCCAGTACCTGGGCGGGCAGTGTCCGGTGCCCGAGCGTGATCACGGCGGCGCCGAGGATCTCGTTCCAGGACAACACGAACGTGAAGATCGAAGACGCGGCCAGGCCGGGCAGCGCGAGCGGGAACACGACCCGGCGCGCCGCCTCGAACCGGCCGCAGCCGAACACGCGGGCCGCCTCTTCGACGTCGGTGGGCACCGACACGAAGATGCTCGCGCTGATCAGCACGGTGGTCGGCATCGCGAGCGTGGTGTGCAGCAGCGTCACCGAGAACACCGTGTCGTAGACGCCGGAGTTCAGGAACATCGTCGCCAGCGGCACGGACAGCACCACGATCGGCAGCGCGCGGGCCAGGAGCATGAACACCTGGTAGGCGTCCTTGCCGCGGAACACCTGGCGCGCCAGCGCGTAACCGGCGGGCGCGCCCACCAGCAGCGACAGCACCACGGTGTAGACACCGACGAGCAGCGAGTTGCCCAGCGCCGGGATGGTGCCGGTGGCCTGGACGAACGCCAGCAGCGTGTCGGCGGAGAAGGCACTCGGGATCAGCGGCTTCGGGAACTCCAGCAGCGCCTGCGGCGAGGACACCGCGGCCAGCCCGATCAGGATCATCGGCACGACCATGAACAGGCTGATCAACACGCACGCGATCTGGACGGCGATCGCGCGGCGACGGCGGCGGCGCAGCGGTGCCTTGTCGATCGGGGGCAGGTCGAGCGGGGGCAGGGTGGAGGTCACTTGGCCGCCTCCTGCTGCCGCATGGTGCGCAGGTAGAACAGCGCCGTGGCGAGGGAGAGCGCCAGCACGACCAGCGCGGCGGCGCTGGCGACGGCCGGGTTCTGCAGGTTGACGTACCACTGGTAGGTCTCCCCGACCAGCAGCGGGAAGTCCCGGCCGGTCAGCGCCTGGGCCACCGCGAACGCCTGCAGCGCCAGGATGGTGCGCAGGATCAACGCGACCTGCAGGCTCGGCTTGAGCTGCGGCAGCGTCACGTGCCACAACCGCTGCCACGCGCTCGCGCCGAACACCTGCGCGGCCTCGTCGAAGTCCTTGGGCACCATCTGGATGCCGGCCACGACGATGACGAACACCAGCGACGTGGCGCGCCAGATCTCGGCGATCACCACGGCCAGCAGCATGGTGCCGGTGTTGGTGTAGTTCAGCCACTGCACGCCGGTGTCGGAGATCCCCCACGACACCAGCAGCGAGTTGAGGTAGCCGCGGCTGTCGAACACCGACAGCCACACCAGGCCGGCGGCCAGTTCGGACACCGCGAGCGGGATGGTCCACAGGTAGAAGTGGCCGGACAGGAACTTCGGCCGGGCCTGCACGAGCAGCGCCATGCCGACGGCCAGCACCAGCTGGACCGGCACCACGATGACGATCAGCAGCAGCGTGTTGCGCAGCGCTTTCAGGAAGTACGGGTCGCCGAACAGGCGGTCCCACGCCGCGAGCGTGAACCCGGTGTCGTCGGTGAACGCCGAGATCAGCGCCTGGATCACCGGCCACCCGAACAGGGCCAGCATGAACACGATCGACGGCGCGAGCAGCAGCCACGGCGAACCGGCCAGGCGCCGCTTCTTCGGTGCTTCCAGGACGGCCACGGCCATCAGGCCACCTCGCAACGCTCGGCGGGCGGATCGGGCGCCCAGCACGGCACCTTCAGATCGTCGAACACCTTCTGCAGCACCCGCGCCTGACTGTCCAAAGTCGACCGGATGTCGGCGCCGTCGAGGACGATCGCCTGGAAGGAGTCCTTGAACGCCTTGGTGACCTCGCCCTCGCGGGTGCCCAGGCCGACCGGCAGCAGCGACAGGATCGAGTCGGGCGCGTCCCGCTGGCGCTGCACCGCACCGGCCTCCATCTGCAGGGCCGGCGGCAGGTCGGCGGGGATCTGGGCGTCGACGACCGGGAAGAACCCGTTCGACCGGAGCAGGCCGATCTGCGCCTGCGGGGTGGACAGCGCCCGGATCACCTGCTCGGCCTGACGGCGATCGGTGCTGCCCTTGGGGATCGCGAGGCCGAGCACGACGGCCATGTATCCCAGGCCGCGGGGGCCGCGCGGTGCGGGCAGCATGCGCCACCGCCGCGGCTCGTCGCCGGGCGCGGACACCAGGCGCGCGACGTGGTCCCAGCCGATCTTCGCCGCACCGGCCCGCAGCGGCTCCTGCATGAAGTCGTAGGTGGTGCTGGACGGGGTGGTGTTGGCCCACAGTTCCTTGAGGTACTGCCACGCGGTGATGGCCTCCGGCGAGCGGAACGTGGTGATCTGGCCGCCGGTGAACGAGGGCAGCAGGTAGCCCTGCAGGAAGCGGTGGATCAGGCCCTTCGGCCCGCACGGCAGGCCCAGCACCGGCTGGTTGCCGTTGGCGCGGCGGGCGGCGATGGCCCAGTCCAGGAACTGGTCGTAGGTCAGGGTGTCCGGGTCTGCGCCCGACGGCAGGTGGGCCAGGGCGTCCTCGTGCGCGGCGAGCACGAAGCTGGCCTGCGCCCACGGGACGTACCAGGACTGCGGGGTGCCCGCCTTGGCCAGCGCCAGGAACTCCTCCGGAATCCCCTGGCCGGCGGGCACGCCGGAGACGTCCTCCAGGTACTTCCCGGCGAGCGGCGCGAGGTCGCTGTGCGAGCCGCCGAGCAGGCCGACCTGGGTGCGCCCGGCGCCGACCTGGCTCTGCACCTGGCTGGCGAACGGGCCCTCCTCGATGGTGACGTAGCTCACCGAGCCGGGGAACGTGTTCGCCAGGAAGGTGCGGAAGCGTTCCGCCTCCGCCACCGGCCGGAACTGCGTGGACAGGAAGACCATGCCGCCGCCGCCCGTGGTCGCGAATCCGACGCACCCGGCGGCCATGGAGGCGGCGCCGGCCAGGAAGACCCCCCGGAGGACGGTACGACGGGTGGGGCCGCTGCCGGTCAGGCGGGCCGCGCGCATTCAGTTCCACCCCGATGTCGCCGTCTACACTTCTGTCTGGTCATTGAACATAAGTCCTCGCGGGAGATCCTGTCAACATGCCTCCGGCACGCACCGGCTCGCCCACCTCGGCCGGCCACATCCTCGCGATCCTGCGCAGCGAGGGACCGCTGACGCGGCAGCAGCTGCAGGACCGGACCGGCCTGTCCCGCGCGACCCTGGTCGAGCGGCTGGACGTCCTGCAGCGGCTGAAGTTGCTGCGCCCGGTGGGGCACCGCGCGTCCAGCGGCGGGCGGCCGGCCGAGATGCTCGCCGCCGACGACGTGGGCCGGACCGCGCTGGTCGGCGACATCGGCCAGCGGCACGCGACGATCGCCGCGGTCGACCTGCGCGGCACCGTGTTCGGGCAGGTCCACCGCCCGCTGCCGGCCGGGCACCGGCCCGCCGAGACGCTGTCGTTCCTGCTGGACACCGGGCGGCGGCTGCTCGACGAGGCCGGGCGCGCGGACAGCCTGTGCGCGTTCGGGCTGAGCGTGCCGGGGCAGATCGACCACGACACCGGCACGACGATCGCGCCGCCGTCGATGTCGGAGTGGCGGGGAGTCCGGTTGCGCGAGCCGTTCACCGACGCGCTGTCGGTGCCGGTGTTCCTGGAGAACGACGCGAACGCGCTGGCGTTCGGCGCGTACTGCGAGATGGACCGCCCGCGGGCGGCGCTGGTCGGGGTGAAGGTCGGCACCGGGATCGGCGCCGGGATGGTGATCTCCGGGCGGGTGCACCGCGGTGAGACCGGGTGCGCCGGCGAGGTGGGCCACATCCGCATCGAGGGCTCCGACCTGCGCTGCGACTGCGGGCGGCGGGGTTGCGTGTCGGCGATCGCGAGCGGCCAGGCGGTGATCCGCGCCCTGCGGCCGACGGGGGTGCGCAGCGCGGAGGACGTGCTGCGCCGGGTGCGCGCCGGTCATCCGGAGGCGGCCCGCGTGACGCGCGAGGCGGGCCGGCTGGTGGGCACGGTGCTGGCGACCGTGGTGACGATCGTGAACCCGCGGTACCTGCGGGTCGGCGGGGCGATCGGGGTGCTGCCGCCGTTCCTGGAGGGGCTGCGCGAGGTGGTGCTGGCGGGCGCGCACACCAGTTCACTGGACAGCCTCGACATCGGGCCCTGCGCGCTCGGGGTCAACACCACGCTGACCGGCGTGGCGGGCATCGTCGCGGACGAGGTGCTGGACCCGGCGTCGGTGGACGCGATGGTGGCGCGGCAACCGGTGTGAACCAGGGCTGCCGGCTGTCGCTACCGCAGCGAGATCACTCCGCCTTGCGCCGGAAGATCTTGCTGCCCAGCCAGACCACCGGGTCGTAGCGGCGGTCCACCACGCGCTCCTTCATCGGGATGAGCGCGTTGTCCGTGATGTGGATGTTCTCCGGACATACCTCTGTGCAGCACTTGGTGATGTTGCAGTACCCGAGCCCGTGCTCGTCCTGGGCCGCGTGCCTGCGGTCGGCCACGTCGAGCGGGTGCATCTCCAGCTCGGCGATCCGCATCAGGAACCGTGGCCCCGCGAAGTTCTCCTTGTTCTCCTCGTGGTCGCGGATCACGTGGCAGGTGTTCTGGCACAGGAAGCACTCGATGCACTTGCGGAACTCCTGCGAGCGCTCGACGTCGACCTGCTTCATCCGGTACTCGCCCGGTTTCAGGTCCGCCGGCGGGGTGAACGCGGGGATCTCGCGCGCCTTCGTGTAGTTGTACGAGACGTCGGTGACCAGGTCGCGGATCACCGGGAACGTCCGCATCGGCGTGACGGTGACGACCTCGTCCTCGGCGAACACCGACATGCGCGTCATGCACAGCAGCCGCGGCCGCCCGTTGATCTCCGCCGAGCACGAGCCGCACTTGCCCGCTTTGCAGTTCCACCGCACCGCCAGGTCCGAGCACTGCGTGGCCTGCAGTCGGTGGATGATGTCGAGCACGACCTCACCCTCGTTGACCTCGACGGTGAAGTCCTGCAGCCCGCCGCTGGTCGCGTCGCCGCGCCACACCCGGAACGATGCCTTGTAACTCATGCCTGCCTCCCGGGGTGGCCGGCCAGCTCTTCGTCGGTGTAGTACTTCTCCAGCTCGCTCAGCTCGAACAGCTCCAGCAGCTCGGGCCGCATCGGCTCCTGGTCCTTCGGCGTGACCGTCACCTCGAGCGCCAGCGGATCGTCCCCGGACGCGCTGCACACCAGCAACTTGTTGCGCCACCGGGAATCCATCTGCGGGTAGTCGTCGCGCGTGTGCCCGCCGCGGCTCTCGGTGCGCATCAACGCGGCCCGCGCGACGCACTCGCTGACCAGCAGCATGTTGCGCAGGTCCACGGCCAGGTGCCAGCCCGGGTTGAACTGCCGGTGCCCCTCGACGGTGACGTTGCGGATGCGCTTCTTGATCTCGTCCAGCTTGGCCAGCGCCTGCTCGATCTCCTCCGCCTTGCGGATGATCCCGACCAGGTCGTTCATCGACTGCTGCAGCTCGCTGTGCAGCGTGTACGGGTTCTCCTCGACGCCCTCGGCGGGCGGGTCGAACGGCACCAGCGCGGTGCGGGCCGCCTTGTCGACATCGGACTGGGCCACCGCCGGGCGGGTCTCCAGACTCTCCACATAGGACGCCGCGCCGAGCCCGGCGCGCCTGCCGAACACCAGCAGGTCCGACAGCGAGTTGCCGCCCAGCCGGTTGGACCCGTGCATCCCGCCGGAACACTCCCCGGCCGCGAACAGCCCGCGCACGCTGGAGGCCGCAGTGTCCGGGTCGACCTCGATGCCGCCCATCACGTAGTGGCAGGTCGGACCGACCTCCATCGGCTCGGCGGTGATGTCCACATCGGCCAGTTCCTTGAACTGGTGGTACATCGACGGCAGCCGCTTGCGGATCTCCTCCGGCGTCAGCCGGCTGGCGATGTCCAGGAACACCCCACCGTGCGGCGATCCGCGCCCGGCCTTGACCTCGGAGTTGATCGCCCGCGCCACCTCGTCGCGCGGCAGCAGGTCCGGCGTGCGGCGGTTGTTCTCCTGGTCGGTGTACCAGCGGTCGGCCTCCTCCTCGGAGTCGGCGTACTGGCCCTTGAACACGTCCGGCACGTAGTCGAACATGAACCGCTTGTCCTCGGAGTTCTTCAGCACCCCGCCGTCACCGCGCACGCCCTCGGTGACCAGGATCCCCTTCACACTCGGCGGCCAGACCATGCCGGTCGGGTGGAACTGGACGAACTCCATGTTGATCAGGTCCGCCCCGGCGCGCAGCGCGAGCGCGTGCCCGTCGCCGGTGTACTCCCACGAGTTCGAGGTGACCTTGAACGACTTGCCGATGCCGCCGGTCGCGAGCACCACGGCCGGCGTCTCGAACAGGATGAACCGGCCGCTCTCCCGCCAGTACCCGAACGCGCCGGCGATGCGGTCGCCGTCCTTGAGCAGCTCGGTGATCGTGCACTCGGCGAACACCTTGAGCTTGGCCTCGTAGTCGCCGAACTCGCGCATGTCCTCCTGCTGCAGCGACACGATCTTCTGCTGCATGGTGCGGATCAGCTCCAGCCCGGTGCGGTCGCCGACGTGCGCCAGCCGCGGGTAGGTGTGCCCGCCGAAGTTGCGCTGGCTGATCCGCCCGTCCGGGGTGCGGTCGAACAACGCGCCGTAGGTCTCCAGCTCCCAGACCCGGTCCGGCGCCTCCTTCGCGTGCAGCTCCGCCATGCGCCAGTTGTTGAGGAACTTCCCGCCGCGCATGGTGTCCCGGAAGTGCACCTGCCAGCTGTCCCGCTCGTTCGCGTTGCCCATCGCGGCGGCGCACCCGCCTTCGGCCATGACCGTGTGCGCCTTGCCGAACAGCGACTTGCACACCACCGCCACCGACAGCCCGCGCTGCCGCGCCTCGATCACCGCTCGCAGACCGGCGCCGCCCGCGCCGATCACCACCACGTCGTAGCTGTGCCGCTCGACTTCCGCCATTGCCTGCCCACCTAGTCCTTGAGGTCCTTGTCAGTCCACGAAACGCAGATCGGGGATGGCGCCGGAGGCCACGAGCATCACGTAGAGGTCGGTGACCACGAGCGTCCCCAGGGTGATCCAGGCCAGCAGCATGTGCCGGTTGTTGAGCTTGGTGACCTGGGTCCAGAGCCAGTACCGCGCGGGGTGGCGGGAGAAGTGCTTCAGCCGCCCGCCGACCACGTGCCGGCACGAGTGGCAGGACAGGGTGTAGGCCCAGAGCATGATCACGTTGCCGAGCAGGATCAGGTTCCCCAGACCGAACCCGAACCCGCCCGTCTTCCCGTGGAACGCCACGATCGCGTCGTAGGTGTTGACGACGGAGATGAGGGCGGCGACGTAGAAGAAGTAGCGGTGGGCGTTCTGCAGGATCAGCGGAAGCCGGGTCTCCCCCGTGTAGCGGCCGTGGGGTTCGGCGACCGCGCACGCCGGCGGCGAGAACCACACCGAGCGGTAGTAGGCCTTGCGGTAGTAGTAGCAGGTCAGCCGGAAGCCGAGCAGGAACGGCAGCGACAGGAACGCCAGCGGGATCCAGCCCGGCAGCTCCCCGAACGGCGTGCCGAAGTGGGCCGACCCCGGCACGCACGAATCGCTCAGGCACGGCGAGTAGAACGGCGTGAGGTAGTGGTACTCCGGCACGTAGTAGGCGGTGCGGACGAACGAGCGGATGCCGGCGTAGATGACGAACGTGGCCAGGCCGAGCGTGGTGAACAGCGGCGGGACCCACCACCGGTCGGTGCGCAGGGTCCGTGCGGTGATCCGGGCGCGCCCGCTAGCGGCGTTGGTAGCGGGTGCGCTCACCGCTGGTCACGGTGGTATCCGCCGACCCCTTCGTCGTCGGCCCCCTGCCACAGGGCCGGGTCGTACGGGCCGTCGGGGATCTTCACGACGGCCGCGGGGTCCAGTGGCTTGGGCTGGACCGGGACGCTGGGCTGCTCGAGGTCGCTCGCGTCGATGTCCAGGCGGTCGACGTCGTTGGCGAGGCGGCGGACCGCGGAGGCGTCACCGTAGCGCGATCGCAGGGCGCCGACGCACTGCTTGAGCTGGCCGATCGCGCGGCGGAGTTCGGCGAGTTCGGTGGTGGTCATGACTACCTCCGGGTCAGTTCGGCGGCGAGCCGGGGCTGGTACCGACTCTGCCGTTCCGCGTGCAATGTGACAAGTAGCACACCTTAGGTTGATGTTGTGATCGGGGTCACCTGAAACGATCTTCTTAATCGATTTTGATCCGGGCGATCCGGCAGCTACTGTGTCCACTGTCACGACCGTGCGACGCCAGCGAAGTCGTCAGCCGGACCAGCCGACGAGTTCCAGGTGGTTCTCCCGTGCACACAGCCCGAACACCCGTCCACCCCGTCGTCGAGGAAGTCACCGAGCGCATCGCCGCGCGCAGTGCCGCCACCCGCGGCGCCTACCTGGCGCGCATGGCCGCCGCCCGCGCCGAGGGGCCCGCCCGGGCCGGCCTCGCGTGCAGCAACCTCGCCCACGGCTTCGCCGCGTGCGGCGGCGAAGACCGCATCGCGCTGCGCGGGCTGCGCAAGCCCGGCATCGCGATCGTGTCCGCCTACAACGACCTGCTGTCCGCGCACCAGCCGCTGGACGAGTTCCCCGCGTGGATCAAGGACGCCGCGCGCGAGGCGGGCGGGGTCGCCCAGTTCGCCGGCGGCGTGCCCGCCATGTGCGACGGCATCACCCAGGGCCGCGCCGGGATGGAGCTGTCCCTGTTCAGCCGCGAGGTCATCGCGATGGCCACCGGGATCGCGCTGTCACACGAGATGTTCGACGGCGCGCTGCTGCTCGGCGTGTGCGACAAGATCGTGCCCGGCCTGCTGATCGGGGCGCTGTCCTTCGGGCACCTGCCCGCCCTGCTGGTGCCGGCCGGGCCGATGACCTCGGGCCTGCCGAACAAGGAGAAGGCCCGCGTGCGGCAGCTCTACGCCGAGGGCCGCGCGACCCGCGAGGACCTGCTGGAGGCCGAGTCGGCGTCCTACCACTCGGCGGGCACCTGCACCTTCTACGGCACCGCGAACTCCAACCAGCTGGTCGTCGAGGTGATGGGCCTGCACCTGCCGGGCGCGAGCTTCGTGCACCCGGGCACGCCGCTGCGCCGCGCGTTGACCGAGGAAGCGGCGCGGCGGGTGGTCGCGTTGTCGCGGGACGCCGAGTACACGCCGCTGGCCGAGGTGGTCAGCGAGCGGTCGGTGGTCAACGGCGTGGTGTCGCTGCTGGCCACCGGCGGGTCGACCAACCACACGATGCACCTGGTCGCCATCGCCGCGGCCGCCGGGATCCAGCTGACCTGGGACGACTTCTCCGACCTGTCGGCGGTGGTGCCGCTGCTGGCCAGCGTCTACCCGAACGGCAGCGCGGACATCAACCACTTCCACGCCGCCGGCGGGGTGCAGTTCCTGGTCGGGACGCTGCTGGACGCCGGGCTGCTGCACGAGGACGTCCGCACGGTGGCCGGGGACGGGCTGTCGCGGTACCGGTCGGAGCCGGTGCTGGACGGTGACCGGCTGGTGTGGCGGGAGGTTCCGGCGCGCAGCCTGGACGAGGACGTGCTGCGCCCGGTGAGCAACCCGTTCGCGGCCGACGGCGGGTTGCGGATGCTGTCCGGCAGCCTGGGGCGCGCCGTGATGAAGGTGTCGGCGGTCGCGCCGGAGCACCGGGTGGTGCGGGCGCCGGCGCGGGTCTTCACCTCGCAGGAGGCGTTCACCGCGGCGTTCCGCGCCGGTGAGCTGGACCGGGACGTCGTGGTGGTGATCCGCAACCAGGGGCCGCAGGCCAACGGGATGCCCGAGCTGCACGGGCTGACGCCCGCGCTCGGGGTGCTGATGGACCGCGGGCACCGGGTCGCGCTGGTCACCGACGGCCGGATGTCCGGCGCGTCGGGCAAGATCCCGGCCGCGATCCAGGTGACGCCGGAGGCCGCCGCCGGTGGCCCGCTGGCGCGGGTCGCGGATGGGGACGAAGTGGTGGTCGACGCCGTCGCCGGCCGGCTGGACGTACTGGTCGACGAGGCCGCGTTGGCCGGGCGGCCGCTCCGGGACGCGCCGCCGGATGAGGCATCCTGGGTCGGGACCGGCCGGGAGCTGTTCACCGCGCTGCGCCGCGCGGTCGGGCCGGCGGACCAGGGAGCGGGCGTGTTCGGGCCGATGACGCCGGGGCACTTCGGTGCCGCGGTTCGAGTGTGAGGAGAGACGTGAAGACAGGGCATGACGTGCTCGAGCTGTCGCCGGTGCTGCCGGTGGTCGTGGTGGACGACGCCGCGGATGCCGTGCCGCTGGCGAAAGCGCTGGTCGCGGGCGGGATCCGGGCGATCGAGCTGACGCTGCGCACGCCGGCCGGGCTGGCCGCGATCGAGCGGGTGGCGGCGGAGGTGCCGGACATCGTGGTCGGGGCGGGCACGGTGGTGACGCCGGAGCAGGCTCGCCAGGCGGCGGACGCGGGTTCGGCGTTCCTGGTGACGCCGGGCTGCACGGACCGCCTGCTGGAGGCCGTGACGGCGACGGATCTGCCGTTCCTGCCCGGAGTGAGCACGGTCTCCGAGGCGATGCGCGTGGCCGAGCACGGGATCACGGCGCTGAAGTTCTTCCCGGCGGAGGCCAGCGGAGGGGTGGCGTACCTCAAGGCGCTGGCGGGGCCGCTACCGCAGCTGCGGTTCTGCCCGACGGGCGGGGTTTCTGTGGCGAACGCGCCGAAATACCTGGCACTGTCCACAGTGGGCTGTGTCGGAGGTTCGTGGCTGACGCCCGCAGAGGCCATCGCCGCCGGCGACTTCGGGCGGATCGAGCAACTGGCCCGGGAGGCCGCCGCACTGCGCTGACCGGGGCGGGTCGTTGCCGCCGCCCGCATCGGGGACACCCTGCGCCCCACGGGCACCGCGTGCCCGTGGGGCGTCCCGCCGCTCACCGCTCCTGGGCGCCGCCAGCGCACTGCCCCTCGCCTGCACGGCAACCGCCGCCTGCGGCGGTGCGGCGCAACCACCGCGCTTCGCCGCGCCACCCCGCACCACCACCCGCAGGGCGCACCCGCCGCCAGCGGCGCACTCGCGCCCGCTGCACCAGCCTCGGGCGGCACTGCCGCGGCCTGCCCGTCACCCACCGGCCCTTCAACCCCGGCGCGCAGGCGCCCCAGCCGCCGCCGGCGCGCGACCTCACCACCCTCCCCGCTCGGCTCCGGTTGGGCATCCGGCCCTCCGGGTACTAGCCTCACGGCACCTCGTCTCCGAAGTCCCCGAAGGAGATCGCCGTGGGCTGGGAGTGGGCAGCCGACCCTGGGTACTGGGCGGCGCGGCTGGGGTTCCAGCGGGGGCTCGCCGCGATCTACCTCGTCGCCTTCCTCGCCGCCGCTCTCCAGTTCAATCCCCTGATCGGCGAGCGCGGCCTCCTGCCGGTGCCCCGGTTCACCCGGCGCGTGCCGTTCCGCCGCGCGCCCAGCCTGTTCCACTGGCGCTACTCCGACCGTCTGTTCGCCACCGTCGCCTGGGCCGGGGTCGTCATCTCCGCCGCGCTCCTCCTCGGCCTCTTCGACCACACCCCTGTGTGGGTGACCATGCTGGCGTGGCTGGTGCCGTGGCTGCTTTACCAGTCGATCGTCAACATCGGCCAGATCTGGTACTCGTTCGGCTGGGAGTCGCTGCTGCTCGAGGTCGGGTTCCTGGCGATCTTCCTCGGCCCGGCCGACACCGCGCCACCCGTGCTCGTGCTGTGGCTGCTGCGCTGGGTGCTGTTCCGGCTCGAGTTCGGCGCCGGGCTGATCAAGATGCGCGGCGACGCCTGCTGGCGCGATCTGACCTGCCTGTACTACCACCACGAGACCCAGCCGATGCCCGGCCCGCTCAGCTGGTACTTCCACCACCTGCCCAAGCCGCTGCACAAGGTCGAGGCGGCGGCCAGCCACTTCACCCAGCTCGTGGTGCCGTTCGCGCTGTTCGCGCCGCAACCCGCCGCGAGCGCGGCCGCGCTGCTGATGATCCTCACCCAGCTGTGGCTGGTCGCCAGCGGGAACTTCTCCTGGCTGAACTTCCTCACGATCACCATCGCGGTGTCCGTTGTGGACATCATCCCGGTTCAGGTCCCGGAACTCGCGCGACCACCGGTGTGGCAGCACGCTCTCGTGCTCGGCCTGACCGTGCTGGTCGCCGTGCTCAGCTACCGTCCCGCGCGGAACCTGGTGTCCCGGCGCCAGGTGATGAACACCAGCTTCGACCGGCTGCACCTGGTCAACACTTACGGCGCGTTCGGCAGTGTCACCAAGGTCCGGCACGAGATCGTCATCGAGGCCACGGACGATCCCGCCCCGGACGAGGACACGGTGTGGCGCGAGTACGAGTTCAAGGGCAAGCCCGGCGACCCGCGGCGGCGGCCACCGCAGTTCGCGCCCTACCACCTGCGGCTGGACTGGCTGATGTGGTTCGCCGCGCTGTCCACCCGCTACGCCGAATCGTGGCTGCCCGGTCTGGCGGAGAAGCTGCTCACGGCCGACCCGGACACGCTCAGGCTGTTGCGGCGCGACCCGTTCGACGGCGGACGACCGACCTACCTGCGGGCGCGGCTCTACCGGTACCGTTTCACGACGCCGCGCGAGCGCAGGGAGACCGGGGCGTGGTGGGTGCGCGAGCCGCGGGGCCTGGTGCTGCCGACCACGAAGCTCGGGCCGCACGGCGCGGTGGTCGCCGTCGACTGAGGAGGGGCGGATGCACGCCGGCAGGCTCGCGGAACTGCTCGGACGGTGGTCGAGCGGGAACGAAGCGCTCTACCTGAAGCTGGCCGCGCGGCTGGAGGCCCTGATCGAGCGCGGCGAGATCCCCGCGGACGGCCGGCTGCCGACCGAGCGGGCGCTGGCGGCGGAACTGGCGGTCAGCCGCAACACCGCCGTCGCCGCCTACGACGTCCTGCGTGACCACGGTCTGGTCGAGCGGAGGCGCGGCAGCGGCACGTTCGTGCGGCGGCCGCCGCGGCCCGGTCGCGGGGTGGTCGCCGAGTTCAACCCGATGTTCCTGCACCTGCTCGATCCCGTGCCGGACCTGATCGACCTCACCTGCGCGGCGCCGCCCCAGCCGGCGTGCCTGCCGGAGGTCGTCGCCGAGGCCGCGCTCGGCGACTTGGGGATCGGCTACCACCCGTCCGGCATTCCCGCGTTGCGGCAGGCGATCGCCGGCTTCTACGCGGCGCAGGGGCTGCCGACGGACCCCGGGCAGATCGTGGTGACTTCCGGCGCGCAGCAGGCGATTTCGTTGCTGGCGCAGCTGTTCCTGCGACCCGGTGACGCGGTGGCGGTCGAGGAGCTGACGTATCCGGGCGCGCTGGACGCGTTCCGCGGGAGCGGGGCGCGCATCCTCGGGGTGCCGCTGACCGCCGACGGCGTGTCGGTGCCAGGACTGGCCGAGGTCGTCGCCGGGGCGAAGCTCGTGTACCTGGTGCCGGCGTTCCAGAACCCGACCGGCTCGGTGCTGCCGTCGCACGCGGCGCGACGGGTGGTGGCGCTGTGCGAGTCGCACGGGGTGCCGCTGGTCGACGACCAGGTCCTCGCCGGCCTCACGCTGGACGGCCCGCGCCCCACCCCGCTGGCCCGGCACGGCGGCGGGGTGATCAGCGTGGGGTCGCTGAGCAAGCTGATCTGGGGCGGGGTGCGGATCGGCTGGGTCCGGGCCGATCCGCGCACGGCGGCCGACCTGGCGCGGCTCAAGGCGGTCGCCGACCTCGGGACGGACGTCGTCGCGCAGGCGGTCGGGGTCGCGTTGTTCGCGCGGCTCGACCGGTTGCGGGCGGAACGGCAGTGCGAGCTGCGGGAGCGGCGGGACCAGGTGGTGCGGGACCTGCGGGCGGCGTTGCCGTCGTGGGAGTTCCGGACGCCGCCGGGCGGGCAGACGCTGTGGATCCGGCTGCCGGGGGTGGACTCGCGGCGGTTCGCGCAGTTCGCGTTGCGGTACGGCGTCGCGTTGCTGGAGGGCACCTCGCTGGCCGCGCACGAGTCCAGCAGCGAGCACATCAGGGTGCCGTTCACGCTGCCGCGGGAGGCGCTGTCCGAGGCGGTGCGGCGGTTGCGGCAGGCGTGGGAGGACTATCCGCGAGCCAATGGCGCCGGATTGGCTCTGTCCGGCGCGGCCGTGGCGGACGAGTGTGATGGGCATGCGACGTTTCCCGCCGAGCGCGATGACGAGCCTGCTGGACGAGGCTCCCCGGTACGACCTGGCCGAGAGCACCTGCGGTGACCTGACGGTCGCCGATCTGGTGGACGTCGGCCGGCTGGCGAAGATCCCGCTCGGGTACGGCACGTCCGCCGGGGACGGCGAGCTGCGGGCGCTGCTGGGCGCCCGGCTCGGGGTGGCCGCGGACGAGGTACTGGTCACGACGGGTGCCGGGACCGCGTTGTTCCTCGTCGGGCTGTTGACCGAGGGCGAGGTCGTGGTGGTGCAGCCGGGGTATCCACCGATGCTCGGGCTGGCGCGGGGGCTCGCGGAGCGCGTGCGGACGGTGCGGCTGCGGTTCGAGGACGGGTACCGGCTCGATGTGGAGGCGTTGCGTGCGACGCTGACGCCACGGACGCGGCTGGTGATGCTGGCGACGCCGCAGAATCCGGCCGGGGTCGCGTTGACGCGGGACGAGATCGTGGCGGTGCTGTCGGCGACGGACGAGGTGTGCCCGGAGGCGATGGTGCTGGTCGACGAGACGTACCGGGAGGCGGCGTACTCGGAGATCGAGTCGTTCGCGACGGTGTCCCCGCGGGTGATCACGTGCGGGTCGTTCTCGAAGGCGCACGGGGCGCCCGGGCTGCGGATCGGATGGCTGACCGTGCGGGACGCCGCGTGGTACGAGGAGCTGCGGCAGGCGAAGTTCGCGAGCGCCGTGTCGTGCGGCACGCTGGACGAGTTCCTGGCGCTGGAGTTGTTGCGGCGTGCGGAGGAGGTGCTGGCCGCGAAGCGGGAGCGGATGCGGACCGGGCTGGCGGCGGTGTCGGACTGGGTCGCGCGGCAGGACGGCCGGGTGACCTGGATCCGCCCGGACGCGGGATCTTTCTGTTGCCTGCGCTTGGATTCCGGCGCGCCGGAGTTCTACAGGCGGCTGAGGTCGGCCGGAGTGGCGATCGCACCGGGCGACTGGTTCGGCGACGACCCGGCCATCTTCCGGCTCGGCTTCGGCCACGAACCGATCGAGCGCCTGCAGGAGGCACTGGAGTTGATGACTGAGGCGCTACAGGCCTGAGCGGAGAGCCAGGAAGGCGATGCCGCGCAGTAGTCCCGCGATCGGATAAGGGGCGCGGAGGCCGAACAGGTGCGCGACGAGACCGCCGGCGAGCGCCCCGAACGGCATGAGCCCCCACCCGAGCATCCGGTAGACGCTGTTGACCCGGCCGAGGAGTTCGGCCGGGACGAGCTGCTGCCGGAGGCTGACGGTCACGACGGTCCAGAGCGTGGTGGCGAACCCGTTGGCGGCCAGCAACAGCGCCAGCACGAGCGCGTTCGGGCTCAGGCCGATCGCCACGAAGATCACCACGTTCCCCACCAGTGCGACGTGCAGGGCGCGCCGCGCGTGGATGTCGAGCAGCCCGGCCACCAGGCTGCCGACGGCGGCGCCGGTGAGGAGCAGGCCGTAACCGCGGGTGCTCAGGTGCAGGGTCTCGGTGGCGAACAGGACGAGGGTGGCGTTGCCGAGCTGCGCGCAGAAGGTGTTGACGGCCAGCAGCGCGGCGAGGGTGCGGAGCAGCCTGTGCCGGGCCAGCCAGCGCAGGCCGTCGGTGATCGGGGTCTTGGGCCGCGTGCCGGGTGGGTTGCGAGGCAGCGTGGCCACGAGCGCGGCGGAGACAGCGAAGGTCACGGCATCGAGGGTGAGGGGAAGTGCGGCGGAAACGGCGAAGAGGAGGCTGCCCAGCGGTGGACCGGCGAACTGCTGACCGGTGATGATGACCGCTTGCTGGTAGCCGTTCGCCTGGTGCAGCAACGGTTTCGCGACGAGATCCGGCAGGATCGCCTGTGCCGCGTTGCCGAACAGGACCTCGCACGCTCCCAGCCCGAAGGCGATGATCGCCATCACGGGCAGGCTCAAGGCGTGCAGCGCGGCGAGGACCGCCGCAGCTCCGATGAGCAACGCCTGCACGACCTGCGTGCGCCACATCAGGGTGGCCCGGTCGTGCCGGTCGACGAGCGCCCCGGCCGGGAGGGACAGCAGCAGCCACGGCAGGTAGGTCACGGCGGACAGGACGGCGATCAGCCGGGGGTCGGATGTCAGGGTGACGGCCAGCAGCGGGACCGCCGCGGTGAACACGCCGTCGCCGAGGGCGTCGACGGCCGCGGCCCACCACAGCCGCCAGTAGGTCGCTCTCATGCGCTGAGGATCTTGGCGTCGGCGAACGTGCGACACGGTTGAGCGCTGCGCTACATACTCGGGTCATGCCCCTGACGGTCGAACTCGGCGTGTCCGAGCTGGCGGCGACCCGGTTCGCGATCTCACCGCTGTCGGAGACCGTCGCGGGGCTGCAACAGCTGGCGGGGCGCGTGCGCCGGGCGGTGAACCTGCGGTGGGTGCGCTGGGCGGAGGACGAACTCGCCCGGGCGCCGCTCGATCTGCCGGGGGTGTGGCCGCTGATCGCCGGCGACCGGACGAGCTGGCCGTCGTTCCTGATCCCGGCTCCGCGGCGTGCGGAGCCTTCGCTCGAAGACGATCTCGCGGCGGTGCGCCGGACCACGGCCGCTCAGGTGCGTGCGAGCCTGTCCCGCGTCTTCGGCGCCGATCTCCCGGACGGCGTGATTGCGTTGGCCGCCCGCCCGCGAGTGGGTTTGGGGGCGATTACAGCCGAGCTGCGGACGGCTTATGAGCGGCTGATCGCGCCACACTGGCCACGCATCCGGGCCGTCCTGGAGGCCGACATCGCCTATAGAGCCCGGCAGCTGGCGACCGGTGGCGCGGCCGCGTTGTTCAGCGGCCTGCACCCCGACCTGCACTGGCGCGACGGCCGCCTGGTGCTGCAGGGCGCGGACCGGGTCGTCGAGCTGGGGCCCGGCGGTCTGGTGCTGATGCCCGTCGCGCTCGGCCCGGCGCACGTCATGATCAAGGGCCACACGACGACCCAGACGACGGTCCGCTACCCGGCGCGCGGGGTGGGGACGCTGTGGGCGCCGCGGGCCCCGTCGGCAGGCGCGGTCCGGTTGCTCGGCCGGGCACGCGCCGAGCTGCTGGAAGCACTCCGCTCTCCGGCGACGACCACCGATCTGGCACGCACGCTCGCCGTGACGCCCAGCGCGGTGTCCCAGCACCTCCGCATCCTGCGCGAGAACGGTCTCGTCACGCGGGAGCGGTCCGGGCGCAGTGTGCTGTACGGGATCACGCCCCTCGGTGAGGCTTTGATCCCTGTCGCGGGTGGGCGAAAGGGCCAGTCGTGAGTACCTGAAGTGGCCCGTTCGTGCGGCCGCGAAATGCGCCTTTCCGACCTGCGCCGGACGCTTTCCGCCGCTACCTTTTCGTGGTTCCTGATCAGACGAAGGACGTGGTGGATGACCAGCTCGCCCGCCCTACAACCGCCGCCGCTCGAGAACCACACAGCCGCACCCCGCCCACACAAGGAAAAACCCACCGCGCGAGCTGCGGTGGGTTTTTGCCCCGTGTCATTCCCCAGTAGCCGAAGCTCAGTCCAGGGTGGCGTCGTCCAGGGGGGTGGACTCCGCGCCGGCCTTGCGGAGTTCCTCGCGCACCACGGTGTACGCCAGGCCCTGCGGGTAGCCCTTGCGGGCGAGCGTGCCGAGCAGGCGGCGCGTCGCGGTTTGTTCGTCCAGCGTGGTCATCGAACGCATGCGCTTGCGCACCAGCTCGCGCGCCCGCTGCTCCTCCGACTCGCGGTCGATCTCGCCCGCCGCCTGGGCGGCCACCTCCGCGTCGACGCCCTTGCGCTTCAGCTCGGCGACCAGGGCGGTGCGCGCCAGGCCCTGGTAGGCGTGGCGTGAACGCACCCACTGTTCGGCGAACGCGGCGTCGTCGATCAGACCGGCGTCGTCCAGCTTGCCGAGCAGCTGCTCACGGATTTCGTCGTCGAAACCCTTGCGCCGCAACGCCTGCCGCAGCTCGTCCTTGGTGCGGGCGCGGACGGCCAGGAGGTCGAAGCAGACCTCCTTGGCCTTCTTCCACGCCTCGTCCCGGGACAGCTCCGTCGGGTCGAACCTGGGCATCGATCAGAAGTCGACCGGAGCGGGCTCGGCCGCCTCGGCGTCGACCTGCGGCCCGATGCCGAGCTTCTCCTTGATGCGCTTCTCGATCTCGTTGGCGATGTCCGGGTTGTCGCGCAGGAACTTCCGCGCGTTCTCCTTGCCCTGGCCGAGCTGGTCGCCCTCGTAGGTGTACCAGGCGCCGGACTTGCGCAGGATGCCCTGGTCGACGCCCATGTCGATCAGCGAGCCCTCACGGGACACGCCGACGCCGTACAGGATGTCGAACTCGGCCTGCTTGAACGGCGGCGCGACCTTGTTCTTCACGACCTTGACGCGGGTGCGGTTGCCGACCGCCTCACCGCTGTCCTTGAGCGTCTCGATGCGGCGCACGTCGAGCCGGACGGAGGCGTAGAACTTCAGCGCCTTGCCACCGGTGGTGGTCTCCGGCGAGCCGAACATGACGCCGACCTTCTCACGCAGCTGGTTGATGAAGATCGCCGTGGTGCCGGAGTTGGACAGCGCACCGGTGATCTTCCGCAGCGCCTGGCTCATCAGCCGGGCCTGCAGACCGACGTGCGAGTCACCCATCTCGCCCTCGATCTCGGCGCGCGGCACGAGCGCGGCCACCGAGTCGATGACCAGGATGTCCAGCGCGCCGGAGCGGATCAGCATGTCCGCGATCTCCAGCGCCTGCTCACCGGTGTCCGGCTGGGACACCAGCAGCGCGTCGGTGTCCACCCCGAGCGCCTTGGCGTACTCCGGGTCGAGCGCGTGCTCGGCGTCGATGAACGCCGCGATCCCGCCCGCCTTCTGGGCGTTGGCGACCGCGTGCAGGGCCACGGTCGTCTTACCGGAGGACTCCGGGCCGTAGATCTCGATGACGCGGCCGCGCGGGAGCCCGCCGATACCGAGCGCGATGTCGAGGGCGATGGCGCCGGTCGGGATCACGCCGATGGGCGGGCGGGTCTCCTCGCCCAGCCGCATGACGGAACCCTTGCCGTACTGCTTGTCGATCTGGGCCAGGGCGAGCTCGAGCGCCTTGTCCTTGTCGGGTGCTGCTGGCATGGAAATCCACCTCGTCGTTGGAGCCTGTGGGGCTGGTATTCGGGTTTGTGTTCGCTGTGGGCCCGAGACTACGGGCGGGGTCCGACAATTCCGGGCGCCGAGACGAGGCTGTGGATCGTTGACCCCGATGTGGACAACACAATAGCCGAACACGTGTTCGAGGCAAGAGCGACACACCCGGAGGCGCGGATTTTCCCGGACGAGGTCACCGGCGCTCCGGCGGCACGTCGAACTCGGCGCACACCGCCCGCCAGATCTCCTTCGCCGGGGTGCCCTCGGCCAGCGCCTGCTCGACGGTGCGGCCGCCCAGGCCGCTGAAGACGTGGTCCTTCGCCAGGATCTCCGCCCGGCCGGGCCCGAACTCGTCGGCCATCAGCTGGCGGAACACGGTGATGCGCATCGAACCCAGGGTAGCGACCGGCCGGCCGGGTACCGTGACGGCATGACCTCCGCGCAGGAGATGCCGTCCTGGGGCCCGGCCGCGATGACCGTGGCCTCGGCGGCCGTCCTGATCGCCGCCCTCGTCGTCGCTCTGCGCGCCCTGTGGAACACGCGGAACCGGAAGTAGCTACTCCCCCGGCTGCACGTTCTGCTCGAAGTAGGTGGCCAGGTCGCCGGCCGACAGCGGCGTCTGCCCGTTGCCCGCCTTCTGGTAGATCACGCCGGCCAGCGGGCGGTCGGCGACCGTGAACACCAGCACCGCCGAGCTCAGCCCGGAGGCCGCCGAGTAGCTGCCGTCCAGGCCGTTGCCCTTCCACGCGGCCCGCACCTGGTTGCCGCCGACCGCGCCGAGCAGCCGGTCGGTGTACTCCTTCACCTTGGCCGCCGACACGCCGTGCAGGTAGGTGACCTGCGCCCCGGCCAGCGCGGGCGCCGAGCAGGTGGTCAGCACGCCGATGTTCTCGTTCTTCGGCGGCGCGATGTCCCCGGCTCCGGCGCCCGGCGCGCACTGGCCGTCGGCGACGGTGCCGGCCAGCTGGCGCAGGCAGCCGGTGAAGCCCTCCGGATCGGCCGCGCCGGGCTGACGGCACTCGGCGGCGCTGAACGTGGTCGCCGACGAGCTGGACGACGGCCAGAGCAGGTAGGTGGCGCCGGCGGCCAGCAGCACCACGACGGCCGCGGCGATGCCGGCGATCAGCTTCTTCCGGTCCTTCTTCGGCGGCGCGGCCGGGGGCAGGCTCGGGAAGTTCGACGGCGCCGGCTGGTACCCGCCCCGCGGGTACGGCGCGGCGCCCGGGTAACCGCCCGGCGGGGTGCCCGGCACGGTCGCGACCGGCGGCGGGAACCCCGGCGGCGTCCCGGTGGCCGCCACCTGCCCCTCGACGTTCTGGGTGCGCATGCTGATGCCGTCGCGGGCCACGTGGTGCGCGCCCAGGGCGACCGCGGTCTCCGGCTGGTCCAGGCTGGTGGGCACGATGCCGAGCTTCTCCGCGATCATCGACCCGACCAGCGGCAGCCGGCTCGACCCGCCGACCAGGTAGATGCCGGCCAGCCGGTCCGGGGACAGCCCGGCCGCGGCGACCGTGCGGCCCAGCAGCTCGACGCTGCGCAGCAGCGCCGGGCGCACCAGCGCCTCCAGCTCGCCGCGCGTCACCAGGACGTCGCTGAACGGCTCGGGCATCGGCACCTCGGTCTGCGGCAGCCGGGACAGCGCCTCCTTCGCGGCCTTGACGTCCTCCTGCAATGCGCGCCGGGTGCGCCGGTCGGCGGTGGACTCCGGGCGCAGCAGCCGCTGCCAGCGCTGCGGGTCCGAGTGCGAGACCTCGCGGCCGACGTGCACCATCAGCGCCTGGTCGACGTCGAGGCCGCCGAGGTCGGGCAGGCCGTCCTCGGCCAGCACGGTGAACCCGTTCTGGGTGGCGCCGACGACCGCGACGTCGAAGGTGCCCGCGCCCAGGTCGTAGACCGCGAGCGCCTGGCCGGGCGCGGGCGCGCGACCGGGGAAGGACGCGAAGTGCGCGGCCGCGGCGACCGGCTCGGGCACCAGCAGCAGCGGGCCGGTCAGGCCGGCCAGCCGGGCCGCGGACAGCAGCACGTTGCGCCGGGTCGGGCCCCACTGCGCCGGGTGGGTGAGACGGACCTCGTCGGGCAGCTCGCCGCCGAGCTGGCGGGTGGTCTCGTCGAGCACGCGGCGCAGCACCGCGGCCAGCGCCTCGTTGACCGGCACGACGTCCTGGCCGAGCAGCAGCGTCTGCTCGTCGACGCGGCGCTTGGGGTTGGGCTCGAAGCGGGTGGGGTCCAGGCGGGCCCGGCGCTCGGCGTCGCGGCCGACCACGAGGGTGCCGCCCTCCTCGGCGAACACGGCCGAGGGCATGGTGGCGGAGCCGTCCACCTCGACCACGCGCGGCGGCCGTCCGTGCGCGGACAGCACCGCCACGGTGTTGGACGTACCGAGATCCACCGACAGGATGCGCACAGCTCTTCCCCTCACGATCCACCCAGGCCAGGACGTGATGCTGCCACGCTGCCCGGGACCGCGCGTGCGGCACCCGCGAGAAATTGTCGTACCCCCCGTTCATGATGGATGCGTGACCGACGTGCTCGAGCTGTTCTCGCCCGCCACCCGCGACTGGTTCGCGGGTGCCTTCGCCGCGCCCACCGAGGCGCAGGCCGGGGCGTGGCGCGCGGCCCAGGCGGGCGAGCACGCGCTGGTCGTGGCGCCGACCGGCTCGGGCAAGACGCTGGCCGCGTTCCTGTGGGCGCTGGACCGGCTGGCGGTCGAACCACCGGCCGCCGACGCGCAGCACCGCTGCCGGGTGCTCTACGTGTCGCCGCTGAAGGCGCTGGCGGTCGACGTGCAGCGCAACCTGCGGGCGCCGCTGGCCGGCATCCGGCAGGCCAGCCACCGGCTCGGGCAGACGCCCCCGGACATCACGGTGGGGATGCGCACCGGGGACACCTCGCCGGCCGAGCGGCGGACGTTCCTGAAGACCCCGCCGGACATCCTGGTGACCACGCCGGAGTCGCTGTTCCTCATCCTGACCTCGTCGGCGCGCGAGTCGCTGCGCGGCGTCGAGACGGTGATCCTGGACGAGGTGCACGCGGTGGCCGGCGGCAAGCGCGGCGCGCACCTCGCGCTGTCGCTGGAGCGGCTGGACGCGTTGCTGCCGAAGCCGGCGCAGCGGATCGGCCTGTCCGCCACGGTGCGCCCGATCGACGAGGTCGGCTCGTTCCTCACCGGCGGCCGCCCGGTGCGGGTCGTGCAGCCGAAGACGGCGAAGACCATCGAGGTGCGGGTCGAGGTCCCGGTCGAGGACATGGCGAACCTGGACGCGCCCGCGCCGAGCCCGCTGGAGCGGCTGGACACGATGCTGCCCTCCGACGACGGGCCGCCGGACGAGCCCGCGGCGGTGCGCAGGCCGTCGATCTGGCCGTCGGTCGAGCAGCGGGTGCTGGAGCTGATCCGGCAGCACCGGTCCACCATCGTGTTCGCCAACTCGCGGCGGCTCGCGGAGCGGATGACGGCGCGGCTCAACGAGCTGGCCGCGGAGCAGACGGAACTGTCGGCCGACCAGCGGTTCCCGGCCGAGGCCATCGGCGAGTCCGGGCTGACCACCGGCGCGGAGGCGACGGTCGCGAAGGCGCACCACGGTTCGATGTCCCGCGAGCAGCGCACCCGGGTCGAGGAGGAGCTGAAGTCCGGGCTGTTGCCATGCGTGGTCGCCACGTCGTCGCTGGAGCTGGGCATCGACATGGGCGCCGTCGACCTGGTGGTGCAGATCGAGGCGCCGCCGACGGTCGCGTCCGGGCTGCAGCGCGTCGGCCGGGCCGGGCACCACGTGGGCGCGGTGTCCACCGGGGTGATGTTCCCGAAGTTCCGGGGCGACCTGGTGTCGTGCGCGGTGGTGTCGGAGCGGATGACGGCGGGGGCGATCGAGGCCGTGCGCTACCCGCGCAACCCGCTCGACGTGCTGGCGCAGCACGTCGTGTCGATGGTGGCGCTGGAGCCGTGGTCGGTGGAGGACCTGGCGGCGACGGTCCGCCGGGCGGCGCCGTTCACCGCGCTGCCGGACGACGCGTTGCTGGCGGTGCTGGACATGCTGGCCGGGCGGTACCCGAGCGAGGAGTTCGGCGAGCTGCGCCCGCGCATCACGTGGGACCGGGTGACGGGCGAGCTGCGCGGGCGGCCGGGGTCGCAGCGGCTCGCGGTCACCTCCGGCGGCACGATCCCCGACCGCGGGTTGTTCACGGTGATGACGCCGGGCAGCGACGGCAGCCCCGGCTCGCGGGTGGGCGAGCTGGACGAGGAGATGGTCTACGAGTCGCGGGTGGGCGACACCATCCTGCTGGGCACGTCGTCGTGGCGGATCACCGACATCACGCACGACCGGGTCATCGTGGTGCCCGCGCCGGGTGAGCCGGCGCGGATGCCGTTCTGGAAGGGCGACGCGCCGGGCCGCCCGCTCGAACTCGGCCGGGCGCTGGGCGCGTTCGTCCGCGAACTGTCCAGTTCGGACGACGAGAAGGCGCGGGAGCGGGCCCGTCAGGCGGGTCTGGACGAGCTGGCGTGCGACAACCTGCTGACGTACCTGGCCGAGCAGCGCTCGGCGACGCGGCACGTGCCCAACGACCGCACGATCCTGCTCGAACGGTTCCGCGACGAGCTGGGCGACTGGCGGGTGGTGCTGCACTCGCCGTTCGGCGCGCAGGTCAACGCGCCGTGGGCGCTGGCGATCGCGGCGCGGCTGCGGGAACAGCGCGGGGTGGACGCGCAGGTGATGCACTCCGACGACGGGATCGTGCTGCGCCTGCCGGAGGCGCTGGACAGCGAGGGCGCCGAGGTCACGATCGGCACCGACGACGTCTTGATCGAGCCCGAGGAGGTCGAGCAGATCATCGTCGCCGAGGTCGGCGGCTCGGCGCTGTTCGCCGCGCGGTTCCGGGAGTGCGCGGCGCGGTCGCTGCTGCTGCCCCGGCGTGATCCACGGCGGCGCACCCCGCTGTGGCAGCAGCGCCAGCGAGCCTCGCAGCTGTTGTCGGTGGCCGCGAAGTACGAGCGGTTCCCGGTGGTGCTGGAGGCGATGCGCGAGTGCCTGCAGGACGTCTACGACGTGGGCGGGCTGCGCGAGCTGATGGCCGACGTGCGGGCGCGCCGGGTGAAGGTCGCGGAGGTGGAGACGCCGTCGCCGTCGCCGTTCGCGCGCAGCCTGATGTTCGGCTACGTCGGGATGTTCCTGTACGAGACGGACGCGCCGCTGGCCGAGCGCCGGGCGGCGGCGCTGTCGCTGGACTCCACGCTGCTCGCGGAACTGCTGGGCACCGAGGCGATCCGCGAGCTGCTCGACGCCGAGGTGGTCGACGAGGTCGAGCGGTCGCTGCAGCGGCTGGAGCCGGACCGGCACGCGCGCAACGCCGAGGAGACCGCGGACCTGCTGCGGTTCCTGGGTGATCTGTCCGATGCGGAGGCGGCCGCGCGGGGGGTGCGGCCGGAGTGGCTCGACGAACTGGTCGCGCAGCGGCGGGTGATCCGGGTGCGGATCGCGGGTGAGAGCCGCAATCTGTCCATCGAGGACGCCGGCCGGGTGCGGGACGCGCTCGGGGTGGCGCTGCCGATCGGCGTGCCGGAGGCGTTCACCGAGCCGGTCGCCGATCCGCTGGGTGATCTGCTGGCCCGGTACGCCCGCATCCGCGGGCCGTTCTCCGCGCACCAGGCCGCCGACCGGTTCGGGCTCGGGCCGGCTGTGGTGACGGGTGTGCTCGACCGGCTCACCGCCGAGGGCCGTCTGGTGCGCGGCGAGCTGCGTCCGGTGGGGCATCCGGACACGCACGGGGCGGGCACCGAGTACTGCGACGCGGCGGTGCTGCGGCGGTTGCGGCGGGCGTCGCTGGCGCGGCTGCGCGCCGAGGTCGAGCCGGTGGAGCCCGCGGCGCTGGGCCGGTTCCTGCCGTCCTGGCACGGGATCGGGGCGCGGATGCGGGCCGCGCCGAGCGTCGACGACGTGCTGTCGGTGGTGGAGCAGCTCGCCGGGGCGCCGCTGCCGGCGAGCGCGCTGGAGTCGCTGATCCTGCCGAGCCGCCTGCCCGGGTACTACCCCGCGCTGATGGACGAGCTGATGACCGCGGGCGAAGTCGTGTGGTGCGGCGCCGGGGCGCTGGCCGGTGGCGACGGGTGGGTGTCGCTGGCGCCCGCGGACGTGGCCGACCTGCTGCTGCCCGAGGCCGACGAGGAGGCGCCGACCAGCCCGCTGCACGAGGCGATCCTCTCCGCGCTGGAAGGCGGCGCGTTGTTCTTCCGGCAGCTGGTCGACCGGGTGACGCCGCTGCTGGACAGCGCGCCGAACGACGCGGACGTGGTGGGCGCGCTGTGGGACCTGGTGTGGGCGGGCACGGTCACCGGCGACACGCTGGCCCCGCTGCGGGCGCTGGTGTCGGGCAAGGGCGCGGCGCACAAACCGCGCCAGGCGACGCCGCGCAGCCGGTACGGGCGGATGCGTGCGGGCCGTCCGGCGATGCCGTCGCGCACCGGACCGCCGACGGTCGCCGGGCGGTGGGCGCTGGCGCCGCTGCGCGAGACCGATCCGACGCGGCGCACGCACGCGCGGACCGAGGCGTTCCTGGAGCGGCACGGCGTGCTGACGCGGGGTGCGCTGGAGACCGAGCGGGTCACCGGCGGGTTCTCCGGGATCTACAAGGTGCTGCGGGCGATGGAGGACTCGGGGCAGGTGATCCGCGGCTACGTCGTGGAGGGCCTGGGCGCCGCGCAGTTCGCCGCACGCGGGGCGGTGGACCGGCTGCGGGCGTTGTCCGACCCGGGCGGGACCCGGCGGCCGGACGCGATGACCGACGCGGTGGTGCTCGCGGCGACGGACCCGGCCCAGCCGTACGGCGCGGCGCTGTCGTGGCCGGCCGCGCTGGGCGACACGAAGCACCGCCCGGCCCGCAAGGCCGGGGCGCTGGTGGTGCTGGTCAACGGGGTGCCGGCGCTGTACGTCGAACGGGGCGGCCGGTCGCTGCTGTCGTTCACCGAGGACGAACCGACGCTGAAGGCCGCCGCGCACGCCCTGTCCCGCGCCGTCCGGGAGGGCTGGCTCGGGCAACTGGCCGTCCAACGCGCCGACGGCGAACAGGCCCTGACCTCCGCACTGGCCCACGTCCTGCGCGACGCCGGCTTCCGCGCCACGCCGAAAGGACTACGACTACGAGCCTGAGATCACCACGCCCTCGGTTGGCTCACTCCGGGCGAACACGATTTACTTTTCGTGACCCGATCGAGTGAGAGGACGACCTGATGGCGTTGCGGGAGCTGCGGTACTTCGGCGACCCGGTGCTCAAGACGGTCTGCGACCCCGTGACCAAGTTCGACAAGGGGCTCGAGCAGCTGGTGACCGACCTGCTCGACTCGGTGCGGCCGGCCGGGCGCGCCGGGCTGGCGGCGCCGCAGATCGGGGTGAGCCTGCGGGTGTTCAGCTACGAGGTGGACAACCTGTTCGGGTACGTGATCAACCCGGAGATCGTCGAGCTGTCCGAGGAGACGCACGAGATCAACGAGGGCTGCCTGTCCGTGCCGGAGCTGTGGTTCCCGACCCGCCGGGCGAAGCGCGCGGTCGTGCGGGGAGTCGACCTGCGCAACGAGCCGGTCACCGTGGAGGGCGAGGGCGTGCTGGCGCAATGCCTCCAGCACGAAACCGACCACCTCGACGGCACGCTCTACCTGGACCGGCTGGAGAAGGACCGGAAACGGGAGGCGCTGAAGCAGGCGCGGGACAAGGACTGGTTCTGGAGCCGCTGACCATGCCACCGCCGCGCACCGGAGCAGACTGACGCCTGGGTCGGCGGCCGCCACCGCGCCCCAGCCACCCGGGGTGCGTCGAGGGGCTTGGGTGGGTAGCGGCGGCCGCGGGAGCAGTTGGTGAGCTGCAGCGCGTGCCAACCGCCACCGGGCGGGTTGGTGGTGTGCGGCGCGGCGCTGGCCCTCAGCCCGGTGCGCCGGCGGGCCGGGGCATGTGCCCGCCACCACCGCGCAGGTTGGCGACCTGCAGCGCGTGCCAACCGTCGCCGGCGGGTTGGTCGGCTGCGGCGCGTCTCAACCATCGCCGGGCGGGTTGTTTCCTTGAGGCGCGGCACTGCCCCCAGCCCGGTGCATTGGTCGGCTGCGGCGCCTGCCAGCCGCGACCGGGTGGGTTGGCGGCTCTGGGGCGCGGCGGTGGCCGTCAGCCGGGTGCGCTGGCGGGCCTGGGCGCGTGCCCACCACCACCGCATGGGGGGCGGCCTGCGCATGCCAACCGTCGCCGGGGTCGCGGCACTACGCACCGCCTGCCGCCGGCAGCCTGCAGGAGAAGTGACGTTCACTTGGCGCCGGACGCACCAGCCTTGCCTGGTGCCAACGCACCACCCACGCGCCGGCTATACCTCGCCCAGTACGTGTGGGCCCCTGGCCGCCAGGTCGATCCTCAGCAGGCCCTCCTCCTCCGGGGGCTCCGGCGCCAGCCCCGCCCGCTGGGCCGTGCGGTAGATCCCGTCCCGGCCGGGCAGTGACACCGCCACCAACCGGCGGCACCCGCGCGCCGCGGCGATTTCCGCCAGCCGCTTCAGCAGTGCGGTGCCCACGCCTACCCGCTGCCAGCCGTCCTCCACCAGCAGCGACACCTCGGCGATTTCGCCCGTCGGGCCCGGGATCAGCTGTCCGACGCCGACCACCTCGCGTCCGCACACCGCCAGCAGGCTCAGCCCGCGCGGCGGCACCAGCAGGCGGTGCAACCAGCGACGCGGCATCGTGCGCATTCCCGTGTGGTAGCGCGAGAAGAGCGTGTTCATCGAGCACCGGGCGTGCATCGCCGACACCGCCTCGGCGTCGGCGGGCTTGCCTTCGCGCAGCACGATCGCCGCACCGTCCGCGCACGTCAGCGCCAGCGGGCTGGTCACGTTGCGCCGCGCGCGGTCCAGCAGCCCCAGCAGCGCCTCCGCGCGGGTCAGTTCCAGCTGCACGAACGGCGCCCACCGCCGCCGCGCCACCAGCGCCGTCTCCCCGTCCACCGCGAACACCACGCGATGCCCGCCCTCGACGCGCGCCGGGTTCGACTCCGCCAGCGGGACGACCGTGACCAGGTCCGCGGCCAGCACCTCGCGCAGCACCTCGGCCCGGCGGGACGGGTCGTCGACCGCCCGGCCGGCCGCGGTGAGCGTCGCGGCGGAGGCGTCCACCAGTTCGCGCACGTCGGCGTCGGTGACGGACGCGCACTCGCAGCCCTCGGCCTGGATCGCCGTGACCAGCTGCTCCTTGGTCAGCCCCGTCGCCGGCCGGATCATCACCTCGTCCAGCACGCCGCCGGGCACCGGCAGCACGGTCAGGCCGAGGATGTTGCACTCCAGGTCGGCCATCCGGATGGCGATGCGCGCCAGCATGCCCGGGTGGTCGTCCATCCGGATGCGGACACGCCAGATGACCGAGCTGACCTCGTCCGTCTCGGTGATCACCGGCCGCGGCACCGTCAGCGCTCTCCGCGTGCGAATCTCCATCGCGTAACGATCGCGCACGGTTGTTGCCGGCCGTGGACGCGTGTGTTTCGCCCGTGTCAGGGTGCCGCGCCGTCGGGCAACGGCGCCGAAACACTCAGCGGGGCGACAACACGCAGAACTCGTTGCCCTCCGGGTCGGTCAGGACCTCCCAGGTGACCTCACCCTGCCCGAGGTCGATCCGCCGGGCGCCGAGCCCGCACAACCGGTCCGCCTCGGCCGCGGTGTCACCGTCCGCGAACGGCGCCACGTCCAGGTGCAGCCGGTTCTTGTGGTCCTTGGGCTCGTCGCTGCGCAGGAACTCCAGCCACGGCCCGCGCCCGGTCGGCGCACGCAGCCCGACGATCTGCGGCTCCTGGTTGGCGATCCGCCACCCGGTGGCCTCCGCCCAGAACCCCGCCAGCGCCAGCGGATCCCGGGCGTCCACGACGACCGCCGCGATGGCCTCCGTCGTGGTGTAGCCGGGCCGCGGTTCGAGCACGCAGAACTCGTTGCCCTCCGGGTCCGCGAGAACCACCCACGGGACCGCGCCCTGCCCGATGTCGATCCGGCGCGCGCCCAGGGCCAGCGCCCGGTCCACCTTCGCCGCCTGGTCCTCCGGTGAGGCGCTGGGCAGGTCCAGGTGCACCCGGTTCTTCACGGCCGGGTCCTTCGCCTCGGGGACCGTCACGAAGACGAGGTCGACGCCGTCCGCGGGCGCCTCGACGTCGACCTCCTCGTCGTCTTCGAACGTGATCGGCCAGCCCAGCAGCTCCGACCAGAACTCCGCCAGCTGCCTGCGCTGGTTCGCATCGACCACCAGACTGTCCAGTCGCGTCGCCATGACGGCGACGATATCCGGCAACGCTTCCCCACGCCCCGGATTTATCTCGTCGCCAGCCGCAGCAGCGCCCAGAACTGGCCGATCGAATCGTCGCTGCGCTCCCAGGTCACCGATCCGTGCCCGAGCCGGCCCCACAGCCACTGGTAGACCGCCATCGGCGAACCGGTGACGATGCCGTCGGCCCGGTCGACGTCGGCGTCGGAACAGCGCCACGCGACCGTCTCGCCGGGCCCGGCGCGGGCGATCCAGTTGTGGCCGCCGGTGCGGACGGCGACCGTCCCGGTGGCGGTGCCGGACAACCCGAGCATCGGCAGCCGCTGCCCGAACCACACCGCCAGCACCTCGTCCACGCCGTCGATCGCCACGTCGTCGGCGACCTCGGCCACGATCACGTTCGCGGCGTTCTGGACGTCGATCCGGTGCACGGTGGTCTCGTGGGCCATGCGGCGGCACCAGAACCCGTACGTGCGGTCCGCCGGCCACCAGGTGGCCGCGTATTCGGCCGGATCGTGCGAGGTCAGCTCGCGGTGCAGCGCCGCGAGCCCCTCCCGCAGGTACTCCTCGCCGCTCTGGCCGTCCGCCGGGTTCTCCTGCCAGTCCCGGGGGCGCCTGCCCTCGGTCATCCAGCCGGTGGCGACCCGGTAGACGCCGCCGACGTGCCGGATCACCTCGCCGATCGTGAGACCGGGCGTGGTGGGCACCGGGGTGTCCGGCGCCGCCTCCCGCGCCGTCGCGGTGAGCAGTTCGGCCTCGGCGCCCAGCACGTCCAGCAGGCGGTCGTGGCCGACGAGTGCTTGCCCGCTCATCGCCTTCGGGACGCCTTCCCCAAGGTCGGCGGGACGTCGCACTGCCGCACCCGGCCCGGCCTGGTCACCGGCTCGCGGCCGTGCACGAGATCGCGGGCCAGCTCGACGAACAACGCGGCCTGGCGGAGCAGCTCCTCGGCCCGCTCGGCGGTGACGCGACGGGTGTTGCCGGCCTGGGCGGCGGCGCGGGCGGCCGAGTGCGCGGCGAAGTACGCCGTCCAGTCGGTCAGCTCGGGCGCCGCCGTCTCGAGCAGCACCCACACGCTGGCGGGGCGGGCCCGGCCGCGGTGCGGGCGGCCGCGCGCGGCGAGCACCGCGGCGCCCGCGCGGAGTGCGGCCAGGTAGGCCGCGATGAACTTGGGCGCCGGCTGGGCGGCGTGCCGGGCTTCGGCGATGCCCCGCCGGGCGTCGGCGAGCAGGGCCGTGGCGGCGGGTGCCGCCGGCGGACGGACCGGTAGCGGCAGCGCCGGCTGCCTCTCCTCGGCGTGGGATGCGACGGCAATGGACATTGCCCCTCCCTTGCGGACAACGTGCGGTGGCGGCTACCCGGTGCCGAAACGCTTCCCCCGTTCCGGCACCGGGTGGCCTGACCGGCGAGCGCTCACCGGATGTCGAACTCTTGTTCGAGCGAGTTCCAGAGTAGCTTCGAACACCTGTTCGTTCAAGTCTTCGAATGACGTGGTGTGCCGCACTTGACCGCGTTCGATCACACGATCGGGGAAAGCCGGAACTCAGCCGGAACCGGACCGGGTGCCGCGGCGACTCGCAGGACGTCACGCCGGGCCGGTCCGCCCCCCAGCCCACCTGCCCGGTGTCACACGCACTCGTCCGCGCCGCAGGGCGGAATCCGGGAACTTTCCGGCGGCCCCGGACGACCTTGAACCAGGGGCCTCCCCACACCCCGACTCCCCACGGAAGGTGCGTCCATGGTCTTGCGGCGTCTGTCCGTCCTGGCCGGTGCGCTGATCACGGCTCTCGTGCTCACCGCGCCGGCCGCGCTGGCCCACACCACGCTGCAGAGCAGCGATCCGGCCGAGGGCGCGGCGCTGTCCGCCGCGCCGCAACAGGTCAGCCTCAAGTTCGGCGGCGCGTTCACCCTGCCCGCCGAGCCGATCCGGATCACCGGCCCCGATGGGGCGCAGTGGACGGTCGGCGCGGCGACGGTGACCGACCGGACCGTCACCGCGCCGGTCCAGCCGTCCGGTCCCGCCGGGGCCTACGTGCTCACCTGGTCGATCGTCGCGGCCGACGGCGACCCGATCACCGGCCGGATCAACTTCTCGCTCACGACCCCCGCGTCCACACCGTCGCCCTCGACCGCACCTTCGTCGGCGGCGCCCGCTCCGCCGACGACCCAGGCCCTGCAGGCCGCCGAGTCGTCCGGCGGTGGGTTCCCGGTGTGGGCCTGGGTCGTCATCGCGGTGGTCGTGGTCGCCGGCACCGTCGCGGTCATCGTCCGGGGGCGGCGCTCCTCGAGCTGAGGGCGGTGTCGATGACCTCCCGGCTGTCCACCCGCAGCGCCTGCGCTGCGGTGCGTCCGGTCGCGGCCAGGTACGCGTCGACCAGCCGGTTGCCCACGGCGTACCCGGCGCCGGTGGGCAGCCCGACCGGGGTGGCGCCGTACCGGAGGGCGTGCGCGTCGCCGTGCACCCACGCGGTGAAGTTCTGCATCCCGGTCACCTCCAGGCCGGAGACGACCTTGTCGAACACCGCGTCGTCGTGCAGGTGCGGCACGCCGACGCGCGCGTAGCCGAGCTCGTCGCCGTACAGCTGGCGTGCGAACGCGTCCGCCAGCCCCTCGGACACCACCTGCTCCCCCACCGTGACCGTCGCCGGGTTCCACACCACACCGCCGTCGCCGTAGCGGAGGTTGTGGTTGAGCTCGTGGACCGCCGTCGCCTCCAGCCGCGCCAGGTTCTCCGGGTACGGCCAGAAGTTCAGGTAGATGTAGCCGGACACGCTGCCGTTGGCCGCCATGCCCAGGCTCGTGCCCATGAAGTGCTCGTCCCCGGGATCGCCGAGGACGATGAGCACGGTGAGGTCGGGCACCGTGATGTCCGGGGTCGCCTCGAGCTGCACGGCGACGGCGTCGTTCAGCGCGCGCTCGATGCGGCCCCACGCGTCGGCCTCGTGCAACTCCTCCAGCGCGTCCAGGCACCGGTCCTCGTCGCGGTCGATCGGGAAGCCCGAGCCCATGCGGTGCATCTGGACGAGGTCGACCTCGCCCGGGAAGTAGCGGTACATGCCCGCGGCGGGCTTCAGCATCGCTTCGAGCAGCGCGGCGCGCTCCTCCCGCGGGGCGCGCAGGATCCGCCGCATGGCGGGGTAGGTGTCCAGAACCGTGATCGTCATGTGCGGAACGCTAAAGTCTCCCGCTACAGGAGACTCAAACCGGTTTTCTACAGCATCGGCACGAGCATCGCCGCCATGCCGGCGCCCATCACCGCGCGGGCGGCTCCGGAGGCGCGGCCACCGGTCCCGCCGCGGACCGCCCGCCAGCCGGACAGGGCGGTGTCGGCGGCGAAGTAGACCACCAGAGCGGCCAGCACGGCAGGCAGCAGGAACCCGGCGGACGCGGCGGAGTGCCCGCCGTGGTCACCGCTCGCCGCGGGCGCGCCGTCCATGGCGCCGACCATCGCGAGCATCGCGACCGCGCCCAGCAGGTGGTGTGTCGCCGCCGAACGCCACCGGGGCATGCCGGGCCCGGCGCGGAACAGCGTCGCGGCGAACCAGGCGGCCATCGCCACGAACACGGCCTGCCACGCGAGTGCCGGAACCGAGTCCCCCCACGGCACGAACATCAGCGCCATCGCCACGGCCATCACCGCGTGCGCGACAGCCGATTCCCGGTCGCCGGTCACCCCGTCGCCGCAGGCGGCGCACGGCAGGGCGCCGAGCACCTGTGCCAGCGAGACGATCGCGAGCACCGTGAACAGGCCGGCCACCGACCAGCCGAGCCATGCCGGGGAGGAGAACACCGTGGACCGCCTTTCCCGCGTTTCCGCACACGATATCGTTGGCGGGCAAGGAAAAGCGGGGTCACCGGGCGAGCGTGAAAAGACCCACGCCCGGGAACTCCGGGGCCGTCCCGGACGACTGAGCGGGGATACGCGTCGCCACCCGTCGCGGCCCGTGATCTCATATCGGTATGAGCAGCCTGGACCATCCGGCGGTGGCCAAGGTCGCTGCCGCGCTCGCCGAGGCGGGCAGGCACGACGCCGCTGCCGGCATCCGCATCCTGCCGGCCGAGGTGCGCACGGCCGCGCAAGCCGCCGAGGCCCTCGGGGTCGAGGTGGGCGCGATCGCGAACAGCCTCGTCTTCCGCGCCGTGTTCGCCGATCGGACCGCCCCGCTGCTGTCGCTGACCTCGGGCGCCCACCGCGCCAACACCGACACCCTCGCCGCGCTGATCGGCGCCGAGTCGGTCGAGAAGGCCGATCCGGCGTTCGTGCGCGAGCACACCGGCCAGGCCATCGGCGGCGTCGCCCCGCTCGGGCACCCGGCGCCGGTGCTCACCCTCGTCGACACCGCGCTGCGGGCCTACGACACCGTGTGGGCGGCGGCCGGGCACGCCAAGTCGGTCTTCCCGACCACCTTCGCCGACCTCGTGGCCGTCACCGGCGGACAGCCCGCGGACGTGGCGTCATGACCACGTCCCTGCACTACGCGCGGCTGTCCGCCGACGACTTCCGCGCCCGGTTGCGGGAGGCGCTGGCGATCTACGTCGAGGCGATGCGCTACCCGCCGGGCACGGCGGAGCAGCGCGCCCCGATGTGGCTGACGCACGCGCTGCGCGAGGGCTGGCGGTGCATCGCCGCGCTCGACGCGGAGGGCACGATGCTCGGCGTCGCCTACGGCTACCAGGGCGCGCCCGGCCAGTGGTGGCACGAGCAGGTGCGGCGCGGGCTGACCTCGGCCGGCGGCGAGGAGCTCGCGCAGCGGTGGCTGGCCGACTACTTCGAGCTGACCGAGATCCACGTCCGCCCGGCGAGCCAGGCCCGCGGGATCGGCGAGGACCTGCTGCGCCGGCTGCTCGACGGCGTGCCCAACCGGCACGTCCTGCTGTCGACGCCGGAGGGGCCGAGCCGGGCGTGGAAGCTGTACCGGCGCATGGGGTTCGTCGACGCGCTGCGCGACTACCACTTCGCCGGTGATCCACGCCCGTTCGCCATCCTCGGCCGCACCCTGCCCCTGGAGCCTCAGGACCGCAGGTAGCCTGCCAGCAGTCCGGCGGCCAGCAGCCCGGCGCCGCACCAGCCCTGGACGCCGAGGTCCTCGTGCAGGACGACGGCGGACAGGATCGCCGCGGTGAGCGGTTCCAGCAGGGTCGCCAGCGCGGCGATCACCGGCCGCGCGGCGCCGAGCACGCGGAAGTACAGCACGTAGCCGAGACCGGTGGGCACGACGCCGAAGTACAGCGCGACCGCGAGGACGTCGAGCCGCAGCGGCAGCGCCATCCCGAGGACCAGCCCGACGGGCAGCAGCAGCAAGCCGCCGGTGAGCAGGCCGAACGCCGTGGTGCGCTGGTAATCCAGGCCCGCGACGGGACGGCGCAGCGCCAGGGTCAGCACGCTGAACCCGGCGCCGGCGGCCAGCGCGAACGCCACGCCGCCGAGCAGCCGCCAGCCGCCCTGACCGGGGGTGG
Organism: Amycolatopsis deserti; assembly: GCF_014653945.1. Lineage (GTDB taxonomy): Bacteria > Actinomycetota > Actinomycetes > Mycobacteriales > Pseudonocardiaceae > Amycolatopsis_E > Amycolatopsis_E deserti. Next base: position 237,220 of record NZ_BNAU01000005.1, read on the forward strand.
CGGACAGCAGGGCCAGTCCGGCCAGCCCGAGGGCGACTGACACCAGGGTCAGCGGGCCGGGCAGGCGGCGCGCCTGGACGGCCGTGGCGGCGGTGACGAACACCGGCACGCTGCCGATGGTGACCATGGTCGCGGTGCCGACCGAGGTGAGCGTGACCGCCGCGAAGTAGGCGGCCTGGAACGACCCGAGGAGGCCGCCGGCCAGCGCGATCCGGCGGACCACCGGCTTGGTCCAGACCATTCCCCGCAGGTTTCGGGTCAGCCACAGGAACAGCACGAGCGCGGCGCCGCCGAGCAGCAACCGGTAGGTGGCGACGGAGATCGCGGACAGGCCGCCGCGGGTGGCGAGCAGGGACCCGGACAGGCCACCGGTGCCCCACAGCACCCCGGCGACCAGCAAGGTGAACGACGAACGAGCGCGCACGGGCGCGTCGACGGAAACGGACATGACGAATTCGCTCCAGCGTCTGATGTGGACAATGCCGCGGACGCGGGGCGATGCGGCATCACGGAAACCGTGATGCCTTGTGGCGCCGCACGAGTGTGCGGCGAGAAGCGACCGCCCCGCTAGGCCGGGGGCGGCGGGGTGACCAGGAAGACCCGGTGCATCACGTGCTCCTTGAGTCGTTGTTCATAAGCGGCGGAGCCGCTTGCGGTGGGCCGTCAACCGGCACCGCCGCGGGATTGAAGGGGCGGAGTCGCGCGGAGCGCGTCCGTTGAGGGTGGTGGTGGGCCGGCGGGTGGGCGGTTCCTCGCGAGGACAGCGCCGACGTGGTGAATTGGGCATTCATGAGGAGGCGATCCCACAGCGAGGGGCCGCCTGAGTCGGCTCTGCCGCGCGGAGCGTGTCCGTTGAGGGTGGTGGTGGGCTGGCGGGAGGGGCCGCTGCCCGCACCGCCACGCAAGCCATGGTGAAACTCCCCTAGTCGAGCTCGGCGAGCTGTTCGCGGAGGGTGTCGAGGCCCATGCCGCCCAGGCGGAGGGCCTTGGTGTGGAAGTCCTTGAGGTCGAAGGCGCTGCCCTGGCGCTTGCGCGCGTCCTCGCGCGCCTCGATCCACAGGCGCTCCCCCAGCTTGTACGCCGGCGCCTGGCCGGGCCACCCGAGGTAGCGGTCGATCTCGTCGCGCACCAGCGGCTCGTCGGTGATCGTGCGGGTCAGCATGAACTCCAGGCCGAGGTCGGGCGTCCACCGCTCGCCCTCGTGGAACCCGGTGCCGGACGGGATTTCCAGCTCCAGGTGCATACCGAAGTCGACGATCACCCGCGCGGCGCGGAACAGCTGCTCGGACAGCATGCCGAGCAGGTCACCGTCGTCGGCGAGGTAGCCGAGGTCCTGCATCAGCCGCTCGGCGTAGAGCGCCCAGCCCTCGCCGTGCCCGGAGGTGAACGCCAGCAGCCGCTGGAACCGGTTGAGCGACCGCTCGTGCACCGCGGTGGCGATCTGCAGGTGGTGACCCGGCACGCCCTCGTGGTAGACGGTGCTGACCTCGCGCCAGGTGGTGAACTCGTCGCGGCCCGGCGGCAGCGACCACCACATGGTGCCGGGGCGGGTGAAGTCCTCGTTCGGGCCCGTGTAGTACGCGCCGGCGCCCCCACCGGGCGGAGCGATCCGGCAGTCGAGGGCCATCAGCGGATCCGGGATGTCGAAGTGCTTGCCACGCAGCTCGGCCAGCGCGTTGTCGGACAGCTGCTGCATCCACCGCTGGAAGGCGTCGCGGCCCTGCACGCGGTAGCGCGGGTTCGCGTCCAGCGCGGCGGCGGCGTCGGCGAGCGTGCCACCGGGCGCGATGCGCTCGGCGACGGCCTTCATCTCCGCTTCCAGGCGCAGGAACTCGGTCCAGCCCCACTCGTAGGACTCGCGCGGGTCGAGCTTCGCGCCGATGAAGTACCGCGACCAGAGCCGGTAGGCGTCCTCGCCGACGGCGTCCTTCGTGCGGGCCTTCGGCGCCAGCTCGGCGCGCAGGAACCCGGCGAGTTCGGCGTAGGCCTCCTGGGCGGCGCGGGCACCGCGGTCGAGGTCCTCGCGGAGGGCGCCGTCGGGCGCTCCGGCGACCATGTTCTGGAAGAAGCCGGTCTCGCCGGACAGCCCGGCCCAGGTTTCGGCCTGCTCGGCGACCTTGGTGACCTGGCGCAGCGCGGGCGCGTTGCCGGCCTCGACAGCGGCCAGCAGGGACGCGCGGATGCCGTCGACCGCGTCGGGGACCTTGGCCAGGCGCTTGGCGATGGTGGCCCACTGCTCGGGCGCGTCGGTGGGCATGAGGTCGAACACCATGCGCAGGTCCTGCACCGGGCTCGCGATGACGTTCAGCGACGCGACGTCCAGGCCGGCGTCGTGGATCTCCAGGTCCAGCCCGGTTCGCTCGGTGAACACGGCCTTGGCCGCGCGCTCCCCGGCGTCGGCCGGCTCGGCGGCGGTGACGGCGTCCAGCGCCCGGCGCGCCAGCGCGGCGCGGGCGGCGTAGCCCTCCGGCGAATAGTCGGTCAGCTGGTCGTCGTAGCCCGGGATGCCCATCTCGGTGGCCGCGACCGGGTGCGCGGCGGCGAAGTCCTCGACGAACTGGTCACAGATCTGGTGCACGCCCATGGATGCAACCTACCGAACGCGGCAACCGGGTTTACGCGCGCGCGGGCACCAGGCCGAGCCTGCGGACCACCTCGCGCGTCGCCTTGGAGCGGTTGAAGGTGTAGAAGTGCAGGTCCGGCACGCCTTCGGCGATGAGCCGCTCACACAGTTCGGTGACCACGTCCAGCCCCTCGGCGCGGAACGCCTTGGCGTCGCCGGCCAGCGGTTCGAGCCGGTCCAGCAGGCGCTGCGGCGCGGGCGCGCCGGACAGGCGGATCGTGGTGTGCAGCGTGCGCGGCGTGGTCAGCGGCATCACACCGGGGATGAGCAGCGCGTCACAGCCCGCGGCGGCGACCCGGTCGCGCAGCCGCAGGAAGTCCTCGGCCTCGAAGAACAGCTGGGCGATGCCGAAGTCGGCGCCCGCGCGGAACTTGCGCACCAGGTACTTGGTGTCGGTGTCCAGGTCCAGCGAGCGCGGGTGGCCGTAGGGGAACGCGGAGACGCCGACGCAGAAGTCACCCAGCGAGCGGACGAGCGCCACCAGCTCCTCGGCGTAGCTGAGGCCCTGGGGGTGCGGCACCCACTCGCCGTACGGGTCGCCCGGCGGGTCGCCGCGCAGCGCGAGGATGTTGCGCACGCCGACGGCGGCGTACCAGCCGATGACGTTGCGCAGCTCGGCGACGGAGTGGTCGACCGCGGTCAGGTGCGCCATCGGCACCAGCGTGGTCTCGGTCGCCACCCGCGCGATGCTGCGGATGGTGCCGTCGCGGCTCGACCCGCCCGCGCCGTAGGTGATCGACATGTAGGCGGGGTCCAGCGGCTCCAGCTCGCGGATCGACCGCCACAGCACGGCCTCGTCGGCCGCGTCGCGGGGCGGGAAGAACTCAATGGAGAACGCCGGGGACTCCCCTCGCAGGCGCTCGATCACCGACGTCATGCGGGCAATGGTAACCGGTGTCCGAAAGGTGGGATATGCGGTCCGCCACTTGGGAACGGCTAACGCACTCCGGCGGCAGCGGGTTGGCCGGCTTCGGCCTGGACGCCCCACCGTCGCGCGAGCACCGCGCAGATCATGAGCTGGGCCTGGTGGAACAGCATCAGCGGCAGCACGATCAGGCCGACCGTCTGCGCCGGGAACAGGACCGCGGCCATCGGCAGTCCGCTGGCGAGGCTCTTCTTCGACCCGGCGAAGATGATCGCGACCCGGTCCGCGCGGTCGAAGCCCAGCTTCGGCGTGACCAGCTTGAGGATCCAGAACACCGCGTAGAACAGCGCCAGGTTGACCACCACCAGCGCGCCGAGCGCGAGCGGGGTCAGCTGGTGCCAGATCCCGGCGACGACGCCCTCGCTGAAGGCCGCGTAGACCACCAGCAGGATCACGGTGCGGTCGGCGCGGCCGAGGATCTTCTTGTGGCGCGTGATGAACCCGCCGATCCAGCGCCGCGCGATCTGCCCGGCGAGGAACGGCACGAGCAGCTGCAGCACGATCGAAGTCACGGCGTCGAGCGAGAAGCCGTTGCCGGTGCTGTGCAGCAACAGGGCGACCAGCAGCGGCGTGACGACGATGCCCAGCAGGCTGGAGAACGACGCGGCGCAGATCGCGGCGGCCACGTTGCCCTTGGCGATCGAGGTGAACGCGATCGAGGAGTTCACCGTCGAGGGCAGCGTGCACAGGAAGATGACGCCGGCCACCAGCGCGGGGGTGAGCACGTTCGGTTCGAGGAGTTTCGTGGCGAGGCCGAGCAGCGGGAACAGCACGAAGGTGGAGACGAGGATCACAAGGTGCAGCCGCCAGTGCTTGAACCCGGCCACGGCCTCGGCGGTGGACAGGCGCGCGCCGTAGAGGAAGAACAGGGCGCCGACGCCGATCGAGGTGACCCAGGAGGCGACCCCCGCGCCCTGGCCGCGCGCCGGTACCAGGCAGGCGATCCCGACCGCGGCGAGGATGCCGAGGATGAACGGGTCGATGCGGAGCTTGGCGAGGAGCGCGGCTGGGCTTTTCACGTCTCCGATCGTCCGCTGAAGTGCGCCGATTGTGAAGTATGATGAAGGGCATAACTGCTATCGCTGTTCGCGATGGAGGCCACGGTGCTCGATCCGGTGTGGCTGCGGACGTTCCTCACCGTGGCCGAGACGCGCAGCTTCACGCGGGCCGGGCAGCGCCTCGGGCTGCGGCAGTCGACGGTGAGCCAGCACATCCGGAAGCTCGAGGAGGCCACCTCGCAGCAACTCCTGCTGCGCGACACCCACTCGGTTTCGCTGACGCCCGACGGTGAGGCGATGATCGGGTTCGCCGGGACGATCCTGGAGGACATCGACCGGGCGCTGGCCTACTTCGCCGGGCCGGAGCTGCGCGGACGGGTGCGGTTCGGCGCCTCGGAGGACTTCGTGGTCGGCCCGCTGCCGGAGATCCTGCGCGAGTTCCGGCGGCTGCACCCGCTGGTCGACCTGGAACTGACGGTGGACCTGTCCGGTGTGCTGTACGAGAAGCTGCGCGCGGGCGAGCTGGACCTGGTGCTGGGCAAGCGCCGCGCGGGCGACGAGTCCGGCAGTCCGTTGTGGACGGACCCGCTGGTGTGGGTGGGGCGCGAGGGGTTCGCGCTGGAGCCGGGCGCGCCGGTGCCGCTGATCGCCTACCCGCCGCCGAGCATCACGCGCGCTCGCGCGCTGGAGTCGTTGCAGGACAACGGAAAGCCGTGGCGGATCGTGTGCACGAGCGGCAGCCTGAACGGCCTGCGCGCGGCAGCACTGGCCGGGCTGGGGGTCGTGGTGTTCGCGCGGAGCCTGATCCCGGCCGGGCTGGTGGAACTGCCGGCCGGCCACGGCCTCCCCGACCCGGGCGAGGTGCAGTTCCTGCTGACGACCCGGTCGGCCACGCCACGGGGCCCCACGGCGGCCCTGTCGGACGCGATCCGCGCCGAGGCCAGCCGGCTGCACGGTTAGACGGGTTCGATGCGCACACCCTCCCGCTCGGCGCGGCGCTGCCCCCAGTCGTAGAGGATCTGCAGCGCCGGGGCCAGCTCCCGGCCCTCCGGCGCGAGGCGGTAGGTCACCGCGGGCACCTTGCCGGTCTCCGCGATCCGTTCGACCAGCCCGGCCGCCTCCAGTTCCCGCAGGCGGGTCGTCAGCATCTTCTCGCTCACTCCGGGCATGCGGCGGCGCAGTTCGCCGTACCGCAGGCCGCCTTCCTTGAGGTGGGCCAGGACCACCACGGCCCACTTGCCGCCGATCACCTCCACCGCCAGCTCGACCGGGCAGTGGTACCGGGTTCTGCGCACGTTCACGCACCACAAAGTACGTACTTGCCGCGCCCGGCGGCAGGTGCTCGACTGTCCGCGTGATCGTCGAATACATCCGGTACCGGGTCCCGGGCCGCGGCGCGCGGCTGACGGAGGCCTACCGGCGCGCGGCCGTGCACCTGGCCGCCGCGCCGGAATGCCACGACTTCGAGATGACCCGCTGCGTGGACGAACCGGAGTGCTACGTCGTCCGGCTGACCTGGACCTCCGCGGAGGCGCACCTGAGCGGTTTCCGCACCGGCCCGCACTTCCCGCCGTTCCTCGCCGAGGTCCGCGAGTTCGTCGGCGACATCGAGGAAATGCGGCACTACGAACCGGTGGACATCGGCAGCCCGGTGCCGAGCCTGTACGAGTGGGCGGGCGGCGCCGAGGCGTTCGAGCGGCTGTTCGCCGCCTTCTACCGGCGCGTGCCTGGGGACGAGCTCCTGGCGCCGCTGTTCGCCGGCATGGACGCCGACCACGCGCGGCACGTCGCGGCCTGGGTCGGCGAGGTGTTCGGCGGTCCGCCCGTCTACAGCACCGGGCGCGGCGGCCACGCCCACATGGTGTCCAAGCACCTGGGCAGGGCGATCACCGAGGAACAGCGCCGCCGATGGGTCGCGCTGCTGCTCGACACCGCGGACGAGGTCGGACTCCCGGACGATCCGGAGTTCCGCTCGGCGTTCGTGGCCTACCTGGAGTGGGGCACGCGGCTGGCGGTGCTGTTCTCGCGGCCCGGCGCGAAACCCGCACTGGACGAGCCGATGCCGGCCTGGGGCTGGGGTTCGGTGCGGCCCTGGCGGGGTTAGGGCACGCTGGCCAGCCGCAGCAACGCCGTGACCGCCGCGGCGCTGATCACCACGACCAGGAAAGGCGCCTTCCGCCAGGCGAGGACGCCGCCGACGGCGACGCCGACCGGGCGGGCGAAACCGGCGAAACCGTGCCCCTCCGCCAGTGCGCTCGTCGCCACCACGGCCACCAGCAGGACCGTCGCCGAGATCGTCATCAGGTTCTGCGCCCTGGCCGGGATCCGGGCCTGCAGCAGCGGCCCGGCGAACCGGAACGCGAACGTCCCCGCGGCCAGCACCGCGATCGCGATCAACAGGGTCATCGCCGCCCCACCAGCACCAGCACGCCGGCCAGTGCGAGCAGCACCGGCAGGCCAGCGGGCAGGACCGGCGTCACGGCGAGCGCGATCACCGCACCGGCCAGCGCCGCCTGGCGGGTCGCCCGGTCGCGCAGCGACGGCAGCACCAGCGCCAGCAGCACGGCCGGGAACGCGGCGTCCAGCCCGAACGCGTCGGTGTCGCCGATCGCCGTGCCCGCGAACGCACCCGCGACCACCCCGGCGTTCCAGCACACGAAGATGCCGATCCCGCAGGCCCAGTACGCGGCGCGGCGGCGCCCGGCGTCCTCCTCGGCCATCGCGAACGCCACGTTCTCGTCCGTCATCAGGTGGCTGCCCAGGAGGCGCCCGCGGCGGCCGAGCACGTCGCTGACCGCCATGCCGAACGGCAGGTGCCTGCTGTTCACCAGCAGCCCGGCGACCGCCGCCGCGAACGGGCTGCCGCCGGCGGCCACCAGCCCGAGGAACAGGAACTGGGCGGCCCCGGCGAACACCAGCAGCGACATCACGATCGGCAGCCACGCGCCGAAGCCGGATCCGGTGCTGATGGCGCCGTAGGAGACGCCGACCACCCCGTCGGCCAGGGCCACCAGGGCGACGTCGCGCAGCAGGCGACGGTCGAGTGTTCGGTAGATCGTACGCATCGCCTTCTATACTGAACAGACGCACGAGCGTTCGTCAAGTCGAACAACAGGACTTCTGGAGCGAACACATGGCCGACCGCGGCGCCCCACTCGACGTCATCGCGGGTTCCCTGCGGCGCGAACGCGCCCGCACCGGGCTGTCCCTCACCGAGGTCGCCAAGCGGGCGGGTATTGCCAAGTCGACGTTGTCCCAGCTGGAGGCCGGCAGCGGCAACCCGAGCGTGGAGACGCTGTGGGCGCTGAGCGTGGTGCTCGACGTGCCGTTCGCGAGGCTGGTCGAGCCGGTGCGGCCGCAGGTGCAGGTCATCCGCGCCGACGAGGGGCCGACGTTCTACTCGGAGCGTTCGGACTACGTGGCGACGCTGGTGGCGTCCTGCCCGCCGAACGCGCGCCGCGACATCTTCCGCATCTCGGCCGAGCCGGGGCCGCCGCGCCGATCGGACCCGCACATGCCGGGCGTGGTGGAGCACGTGGTGCTCAGCTCGGGCCGCGCCCTAGTCGGATTGATCGACGAGCCGGTGGAACTCGCCCCCGGCGACTACATCGCCTACCCCGGCGACGTGGAGCACATCTTCCAGGCCCTCGAGCCCGGCACGCGGGCGGTGCTCGTCTCGGAGCACACCTAGCAGGCGGTGCCCTGGAACATCGCCACCGCCGCGGTGGCGTCCGGTGCCGCCAGGCCGTGCCGCTCGCGCACCAGCACCGCCGGCGTCACCCCGGCCAGTTCGCGCGTCTCGCGGGTCAGGTGGGCCTGGTCGGCGTATCCGGCGGCCGCGGCGGAGTCGGCCAGCGACGACGGGCGGGCGGCGTCCGCGCTGCGCAGGAAACGCTGGAACCGCACCACGCGCTGCAACGCCTTCGGCCCGAGGCCGACCTGCTCGGTGAACAGCCGGCGCAACTGGCGGCCGGTCAGCGACACCTCGTCCGCCACCGAGTCCAGCGACGCACCGCCCCAGATCCGGCTCACCGCGTGCCGGACGCGCGCATCACCAGCCCGGGGAGACAACGCCGACGGGAACGAGCCGCGCCACACCGAGTCCGCGACCGCCCGCGCGGCGGCGTCCGGCAGCACCGCGGTCAACGGCACCACCGCGTCCCGCACCTCGTGCCCGGGCAGGTCCAGCACCGCCGCGATCGCCTCGGTGCGCAGCCGCAGCCCGCGCAGCTCGGTGCCGGGCGGCAACCGGTGCAGCGCGGGCGACAACGTCGGCCCCACCAGGTAGGCCGCGCCGGTCGAGGCCACGATCACGTCCGCCGCCGCGTCCGGCACCACCCGCTGCACGAACTCGCCCGGCACCCGCTGCGCCCACCAGCAGCGCACGACACCGGAGCCCGCCCATTCGCGGTAGGCGTCCGTTTCGTTCAAGCCGTCGCCGGGTGCGGCTGCCATGCTGCCGAGTATGGAGCAAAGCGTGCAGATCATCACGGTGTCCACCCTGGACCTCGATGCCGCCAGGGCGTTCTACGTGGACGGGCTCGGCTGGCGGCCGTTGCTGGACGTGCCGGGCGAGATCCTGTTCTTCGAGGTCGCCCACGGGGTCGCGCTCGGCCTGTTCGACGCCGCGAAGTTCGCCGAGGACCTGAACACCACCGACGTCACCGGCCCCGCCGGGCTGACCCTGTCGCACAACTTGCCCAGCCCGGACGAGGTGGACCGCTGCCTGGACGCCGCGGAGCGGGCCGGTGCGGAGATCCTCAAACCCGGGCAGCGCGCCGCGTTCGGCGGCTACCACGGCCACTTCCGCGACCCGATCGGCCTGATCTGGGAGATCGCGCACAACCCCGGCTGGGCGGTGGACCCGGACGGCACGGTGCGGATCGGCCTCATCGACGCCTAGAGCCCGGCCATCAGGTCGGTCTCGGTGATGCCCGGCCCCTGGCCGGCGCGGATGAACCACTCGGTGCCGAAGGCGTGGGCGAACGCGTCGCCGGGCATCGCCAGGAACATCGACTGCTCGCTGATCTGGCTGGCGTGCGCGCGCATCGCCGCGCGTTTGACCTCCAGCCACGGCGTCACGTCGACCGCGGCGGTGATCTCCGCGGCCGGCTTGCCCAGCTGGTCCAGGCCGTCGACGGCGGGGATCTCGATCCCGGACTCGGCGGCCTTGGCGGCGAACTCCGCCAGCCCCGCCCGCATGTGGTCGGTGTTGACCGTGCTCTGGTACACCCGCGGCGTGCCGGCCAGCTCGGCCGCGCGCATCCCGACGCGGTGCACCTGGATGTGGTCCGGGTGGCCGTAGGTGCCGTAGTCGTCGTAGACGGTCAGCACGTCGGCCCGCTCCTCGCGCAGGATCGCCGCGAGCTTGGCCGCCGCCTCCTCGACCGGGGCCCGCCAGAACGAGCCGGGCAGGTCGTTCTCCGGGGTGCCCATCATCCCGGAGTCGGTGTAACCGAGGAACTCCAGCCGCTTCGCGCCGAGGATCTCCGCCGCCGCCTCGGTCTCCTCGACCCGGCGCCGCCACAGCGGCTCACCGTCGGCGAGGAAGCCGGGCGGGACCTCACCGTGCTCGCCGCGGGTCGCGACGACGAGCACCACCCGGTGCCCCTCCTCGAAGGCCTTGCGCATCACCCCGCCGCAGGCGATGCACTCGTCGTCGAGATGGGCGTGAAACGTCACGAGGGTGGCCACGGAAACGAGCCTACGGGCGCCGATCACATCCCGGCCACCCCGCCAAGCGCACCCGGAGCCGGTCACCGACGATAGGCGCATGGACTTCGACGCCGACCTGCCCCAGCACCTGGAACGCCACCTGGCCGCGTTCCTCACCGAGGCGGGCGCGGCCGTCCGGGCCGAGCAGCCCGCGTTCGGCTCCGGCGTCGACACGCTGACCGACTTCGTACTCGGCGGCGGCAAGCGGCTGCGGCCGACGTTCGCGTGGTGGGCCTGGCGCGGCACCGGCGGTGACCCGGACGGCCCGGACACCGAGGGCGTGCTGCGGGCCGTCGCCAGCCTCGAGCTGGTGCAGGCGTGCGCGCTGATCCACGACGACCTCATCGACTCCTCCGACTCGCGCCGCGGCCGCCCCACGGTGCACGTCTCCTACGGCCGCGAGCACCGCGCGAACGGCTGGCTCGGCACGCCGGAGACGTTCGGCCTCGCCGCCGCCGTCCTGATCGGCGACCTGGCCCTGGCCTGGGCCGACGACATGTTCGCCAGCGCCCCGCTGCCCGCCGCGACGCTGGCGGCCGCCCGACCGGCCTGGCGCGCGATGCGCACCGAGGTGCTCGCCGGCCAGTACCTGGACGTGCGCACGCAGGCCACCGGCGACACCTCGCCCGAGGCCGCGCTGCGGGTGTGCCGCCTCAAGACCGCCGCCTACACCGTGCAGCGCCCGCTGCACCTGGGCGCCGCGCTGGCCGGGGCCGACGAGCAGCGCATCGCGACGCTGCGCGAGTTCGGCGACGACCTGGGCGTGGCGTTCCAATTGCGGGACGACCTGCTCGGCGTGTTCGGCGATCCGTCCGTCACGGGCAAGCCCGCCGGTGACGACCTGCGCGAGGGCAAGCGCACGTTGCTGGTCGCGCTCGGCCTGCAGCTGGCCGAGGACCCCGAGCAGCACAAGCTCATCGCCGACGCGATCGGCGCCGACCTCACCGAGGACGAGGTGGACACGGTGCGCCGCACGCTGACCGAGGTCGGCGCCGTGGAGGCGGTCGAGGAGCGGATCACCGCGCTCACCGGCACCGCGCTGGCCGCCCTGGAGCGCGCCCGGCTGGCCGAACCCGCCGCGACCCGGCTGGCCGAGCTGGCCCGCCTCGCCACCCAGCGCACCTTCTGAATCCGTACAAAGTGGACCGACAACCTGGAGCGTGATCCAGGTGGAAGTCCATGCGGCGCAAGCGTTCCGCCGGGCCGCGCGGGCGCCGCGCGATGTGGCTAGGCTGACGGTATGACCGACACCACCAGGCCGATCCGGATCGGGCTGCAGCTCCAGCCGCAGCACGCCGACTACCGGACCATCCGCGACACCGCGTCCGCCGCCGAGGAACTGGGCGTGGACATCATCTTCAACTGGGACCACTTCTTCCCGTTGTACGGCGACCCCGACGGCCTGCACTTCGAGTGCTGGACCATGCTCGGCGCCTGGGCTGAGCAGACCTCGCGGGTCGAGATCGGCGCGCTGGTCACCTGCAACAGCTACCGCAACCCGGAGCTGCTCGCCGACATGGCGCGCACGGTCGACCACATCAGCGACGGCCGGCTGATCCTCGGCATCGGCTCCGGCTGGTTCGAGAAGGACTACACCGAGTACGGCTACGAGTTCGGCACCGCCGGCGGGCGGCTGGACGACCTGGCCGAGGCGCTGCCGCGCATCGAATCGCGGCTGGGCAAGCTCAACCCGGCGCCCACCCGCAAGATCCCGGTGCTGATCGGCGGTGGCGGCGAGAAGAAGACCCTGAAGCTGGTCGCCAAGCACGCCGACATCTGGCACAGCTTCGGCGACCCCGAGGTGGTCGAGCGCAAGGTCGGCATCCTCAAGCAGCACTGCGCGGACGTGGGCCGCGACGCGGGCGAGATCGAGATCTCCACCGGCGTGCAGGGCGAGCCGGAGGAGCTGGGCCCGAAGCTTCGGGGGCTGGGCGTGAGCCTGTTCACCGTGGGCGTGGGCGGCCCGGACTACGACCTGGGCGCGCTGAAGAGGTGGATCTCCTGGCGCGACGCCCAGAACGGCTGAGCCGAGCTGATGAGGCGGGTGCCGTGCGCACCCGCCTCGTTCGCTAGAACGCCATCGCCTGGGCGCGGCGCTTGACCTCGGTGCCGTGGTTGGTGCGCAGGGCGTTGATCGGGGTGCTGCCGGGCAGCGTGTCGTCCGCCTCGTAGAGCCAGCGCAGCATCTCCGTGCGGCTGAACCCGGCGTCGGCGAGCACCGTCAGCAGCCCGGTCAGCCCCTTCACGGCCTGGCCGTCGACGAAGAAGTCGGCCGGGACCATCAGGTCGCCGTCGCGGCGCACGGCGAGCAGCTGGCCGTCTCGCAGCAGCTGCCGGACCTTGTTCACCGACAGGCCGATCAGCTCCGCCACTTGCGCGAGCGACAGCACGGCCACGTCGGCGTCGAGAACGTCATCAGCGACTGGGATCGCACTCACGCAAGACAGGGTGCCACATCTGGCCTGGTTGTCCGCAATGTCGCGCGAACGGCGTAACGAAACCTCAACCGCGCCACCCGGGGCAGGTCCACGGACTCGGGCAAAGTCCGTACGATCGGGCGCGTGACGAGCACGGAAACCAGCCTGGCCGGGGCGCTCCTGGAGCGGCGTTACCGGGTCGACGGCCTCCTCGCGCGGGGCGGCATGTCGGCCGTCTACCGGGGGTCGGACACGAGGCTGGACCGTCCGGTCGCGATCAAGATCATGGACCCGCGCTTCGCCGACGACCGCTCGTTCGTCGACCGCTTCGAGCGCGAGGCGCGGCTGGCCGCGAAGCTGCACCACCCGAACGTGGTCACGGTGCACGACCAGGGCGTCGACGTGGCCGGGGACCGCTCGCACGTCTTCCTGGTGATGGAGCTGGTCGACGGCGGCACGCTGCGCGACCTGCTGGACCAGCGGGGCAAGCTGGACGTGCCGCTGGCGCTGAGCGTGGCCGAGCAGATGCTCTCCGCCCTGTCCGCCGCGCACCTGGCCGGGCTCGTGCACCGCGACGTGAAGCCGGAGAACGTGCTCATCGGCTCCACCGGGCACCCCCCGGCCGGGGTGGTGAAGGTCGCCGACTTCGGTCTGGTGCGCGCCGTGGCCAGCGCGGGCACCACCAGTTCGAGCATCATCCTGGGCACCGTGGCCTACCTGGCGCCCGAGCAGGTCACCACCGGCATGGCGGGCGAGCGCGGCGACGTCTACTCGGCCGGCATCGTGCTCTACGAGATGCTCACCGGCCAGGTGCCCTACACCGGCGACACCGCCATCTCGGTCGCCTACCGGCACGTGAACGACGACGTCCCGGCGCCCAGCACGGTCGAGCCGGGCATCCCCGCGGTGCTGGACGACCTGGTGCTGCGTGCCACGCGCCGCGACCCCGAGGCGCGGCCCGCGGACGCCGCCGCGTTCCTGCAGGAGCTGCGGCGCGTGCGGGCGGCGCTGGGCATCGCGCCCGCCCCGCTCCCGGTGCTGCCGCCCAAGGCCGTGCCGGCCGCGCCCGTCGCGACGGCTGATCCGGAGAAGACCGTGCCCGCGTTCTCCCCGGTCACGACCACGAACCCGGTCGCCGGCCCGCGGGGCACCCGGGCGATGATCCGGCCGCAGGCCGCGCCCGTGCCGCCGCCTCCGCCCGCGCCCCCACAGGAGGACCAGCGGACGCTGGTCCAGCGGCGGCCGGTCGTGCTGTGGGCCGTCATCGCCACGCTGGTGGTGGCGCTCGTCGGCACCGGGGTGTGGTGGTTCAGCGTCGGCGACGAGGCCGCGAACACGATCGCGATCCCACCGGTGGCCGGGCTGGACCAGGCCACGGCCGAGAAGACCCTGAACGACGCCGGCCTGTCGGTGACCGTGACGCGCCAGTTCAGCGACACCGTCGCGGCGGGCAAGGCCATCGGCAGCGATCCGCAGGCCGGGACATCGGTGGCGAAGAACAGCGCGGTCACCCTGGTGCTGTCCGCGGGCCGCCCGACGGTGCCCGACATCAGCCCGGGCACCGAGCTGGCGCAGGCGGAGGCGGCCGTGAAGGCGGCCGGGCTGACGCCGCGGCGGGACGAGACCATCGACGGCTACAGCACCTCGGTGCCGGCCGGGAAGGTGCTCGTGGTCGACCCGCGGCCGGGCACCCAGCTGACCATCGGCTCGCCGGTGCGGATCGGCCTGTCGCAGGGCGCGCCGCCGACCCCGGTGCCCAGCGTGGTCGGGCTGAGCCGGAACGAGGCCTTCCAGCGGCTGCGGGAGGCCGGGTTCGATCCGTACGACGCCGGCACCGAGTTCGCCGAGGACGTGCCGGCAGGCAACGTGACCCGCACCACTCCGGCGGCCGGCACCACCATCGACGGCCAGGGCAGCAAACGTGTCGGCGTGTTCACGTCCACCGCGGTCGAGGTGCCGTCCGTGCTCGGGCGGCCGGTGCAGGACGCGATCCAGCTGCTGTCCGACGCCGGTCTGCAGGCCGACGTGCAAGGCCGCACGCGGAACTTCTCCATCGTCGTCGGGCAGGATCCCGAGCCCGGCGAGCACGTGGAACGCGGCAAGAAGGTGAAATTGCAAGTATTTCCTTGATCAAAAAGGAGATGAACGCGATTTCACGTCCACAAAGGACCGATACCCCATTCGAGTGAGAAATGGGAGCCGTTAGCGCTGCGGAAACAAATGGACTACCGTTTCGTCACGTCCGTTTGCTCAAGTAGCAGGCAATCCCGTGTCACCGACCGTAGAGGGGTCGTCTATGGCTGGCCGTCAGCTCAGTGGGCTGGACGTGGCTTTCCTTTGCCTGGAAGGAGAATCCACCCCCATGCACATGGGGGCGGCGGTGATCTTCCAACCGGACGGACCGATCGATCCCCACGCGGTGGCCGAGTTGCTCGCCCAGCGCGCGGAGCGGATACCGCGCCTGCGCCTGCGGGTCCGCCCGACGTTCTTCCCGCCGGGCGGCGCGACCTGGGCCCAAGATCCGGATTTCGACCCGCGTGCGCACATCCACGTGCACCGGCTCACCGGGTTCTACGCCGACGACCCGCTCGCGGCGCACGCGGCGGAGTGGATCGAACAGCCGCTGCCGATGGACCGGCCGCTGTGGGACGTGCGGGTGGTGACCGGGCTGCCGGAAAACCGGTTCGCGTTGCTGCTCAAGCTGCACCACGCGTTCACCGACGGCGCCGGCGCGTTCGCGGTGGCCGCCGGGCTGCTGGACGAGCTCCCGATCACGCGCATGCTCGCCGAGGCGGCCGACCGGCCGGCCGATCCGCGGTCGCCGCTGGAGGCGCTGCGGGACGGCGTGACGGAGGCGTTCAGCCAGGCCGGGGAGAACGCGGCGATCGCGTCGGCGATCCTGCGGGCCGCCCGGCCGTACCCGTCGTCGCCGCTGAGCGCGCCGGATTCGGCCAGCAGGCGGCTCGGGTTCGTCCGGCTGCCGGTCGCCGACATCCGCACCATCCGGGCCGCGCACGGCGGCACACCAAACGACGTGGTGCTCGCGGTGCTGGCCGGCGCGCTGCGCGAGTGGATGATCAACCGCGGTCAGCGGCCGGACGCGCGCACGCTGCGTGGCCTGATCCCGGTGAGCATGCGGGCGCGGGAGGGCGGCTGGGGCGCCAACCAGCTGTCCGGTTACCTGTGCGACCTGCCGGTGCACCTGGATGATCCGGTGCGCCGGTTGCGGGAGATCCGCTGGTCGATGAACCGGAACAAGGCCGCGGGGCCGCAGCGCGGGGCGGGTGCGCTGCCGGTGCTGGCCGACCGGTTGCCGCCGGGGCTGCACCGGCTGGCGGCGAAGGTGGCCGGGAAGGCGGCGGGGATCCTGTTCGACACGGTGATCACGAACGTGCCGCTGCCGAAGCTGGACCTGTCGCTGGACGGCGCGCGGTTGTGCGAGATCTACCCGTTCGTGCCGCTGGCGCCGCGGCACGCGGTGGGCATCGCGGCCGCCACGTACGCCGGCCACGTCCACATCGGACTGCAGATGAACGGCGACGCGGTGTCGGACACCGGCTCGCTGCGGGACGCGGTGCTGAAGTCGGCCGCTGCTCTGTACGAGCGGTCGATCTAAACTTTCCGGGCCGCTTCAGTCATGATGAAGCCATGCCGGTCCCCGACGCGCAGTGGCTTCGCCGTGCCACGAAGAGTGCCATCGTCGTTCCCGTCCCCGAGACCGACCACCTGGTGACCCGGCACCGGCGGAGCGTGCCCGCCCACGTGACCGTGCTGTACCCGTTCGTGGCGCCGCGGGACATCGACGCCCGGACGGTGGCCGACCTGGAGGCGGCGCTGGTCGGGATCGAGGCGTTCGAGTGCGAGTTCTCGCAGGTCGGGTGGTTCAGGTCGGAGGTGGTGTGGCTGGCGCCGGAGCCGGACCAGCACTTCCGGGCGCTGACGCAGGCGGTGTGCGAGCGGTTCCCGGCGCACCCGCCCTACGGCGGCCAGCACCCCGACACGGTCCCCCACCTGACGGTGGTGGACCACCGCACCGGCGACGCCCACACCCGCCGGCGCGCCGCGGCGGACCTGGCCACGGCGCTCCCGGTGCGCGCCTGGATCGACCGCGTCCACCTGGTCGCCGGCGACGACGAACACGGCCCGTGGCGCACAGTGGCCCAGTTCGAGCTGCCCGCACCGTTGCAGCGCCCACGGGAAGCGGCTGAGGACAGGTTCGCGGTCTAAACAGCCAGAACCGGCACCCGGCAACGCAACGCACCCACTCCACGAGCCAGCCCGTCTCCCGCAACCCGGGAGGGGCAGATCGGGGCGTAGCGAAGCGAAGCCGGCGCAGTAGACACCCGCGTAGCGCCCCGAAATCAACCCCGCAGCATCTCCGCCACCAGGAACGCCAGCTCCAGCGACTGCTGCGTGTTCAGCCGCGGATCGCAAGCCGTCTCGTACCGCCCGGCCAGATCAGAATCCGAGATCTCCTGCGCCCCGCCCAGGCACTCGGTGACGTCCTCACCGGTCAGCTCGACGTGGATGCCGCCCGGGTAGGACCCGAGCTTGTGGTGCACCTCGAAGAAGCCCTGGACCTCGTCGATGATGCGGTCGAAGTGGCGGGTCTTGTAGCCGGTGGACGACTCGTGCGTGTTGCCGTGCATCGGGTCGCACTGCCAGATCACCTTGTGCCCGGTGGCCTCGACCTTCTCCACGATGGCCGGCAGCACGTCGCGGACCTTGCCGTTGCCCATGCGGGAGATCAGGGTGACGCGGCCGGGCTCGTTGCGCGGATCGAGCCGCTCGACGTACTCCACGGCCTGCTCGGGCGTGGTGGTCGGGCCGATCTTGACGCCGATCGGGTTGGCGAGCAGCTCGGCGAGGGCGATGTGGGCGCCGTCGAGCTGGCGGGTGCGCTCGCCGATCCACAGGAAGTGCGACGAGAGGTTGTAGAGCTTCGGGTTGGCCGCGTTGGCGTTGTCCATCCGCAGCATGGCGCGCTCGTAGTCGAGCAGCAGCGCCTCGTGGCTGGCGAAGATCTCGGTGGAGTGCAGCGAGGTGTCGCTGACGCCGCACGCGGACATGAACCGCAGGCCGCGGTCGATCTCGCCGGCCAGAGCCTCGTAACGCTCACCCGCGGGCGAGGTGCGCACGAAGTCCTTGTTCCAGTCGTGCACCTGGGCGAGGTCGGCCATGCCGGCGCCGGTGAGGGCGCGGACCAGGTTCATCGCGGCGCCGGAGTTGGCGTAGGCGCGGATCATCCGGCCGGGGTCGGGGACGCGCAGCTCGGGCTTGGCGACCAGCGAGTTGACGATGTCGCCGCGGTAGACGGGCAGGCCGAGCGCGTCGGTGCTGCTGGAGCGCGGCTTGGCGTACTGCCCGGCGATGCGCCCGACCTTGACGACGGGCAGGCTGGCGCCGTAGGTGAGGACGACGGCCATCTGCAGCAGCGTGCGCAGGTTGGCGCGGATGTGCGGCTCGGTGTTGGACTCGAACGTCTCCGCGCAGTCGCCGCCCTGGAGCAGGAAGGCCTCGCCCCGCGCGACCATCGCCAGGCGGCTCTGCAGCCGGTCGATCTCGGCGGGCACGGTGATGGGCGGCACGGCCTCGAGCAGGTGGCGGACCCGGTTGACCGCGTCGGCGTCCGGCCACTCCGGCTGCTGGGCGGCCGGGCGGGACAGGGCGTCGTCCAGCCGGGCACGCAGTTCCGGCGGCAGGGGCGGCAGCTCGGGAAGGGTGTCGACGGGCACGTCCACGGTCCAGTTCACCACCCCAGGATATGGGGTGCGCTGGGATGATCCGCCCCGAGGTGGCAGGGGCCACCCCCGGGGCGGAGAGCTCGGCCCTGCGGCACCCGCTCCGGCTCGGGTGCCGGCTTCGCCCGGTCGCCGTGGCTGGCCACCACGCGGCGCGCCCGATGAGCGCCGTCAGGCTCGGCACGAAGAACATCGCCATGACGAACGCCGCCACCAGGATCCCGAACGACAGCGCGAACCCCATCTCGGCCAGCAGCGCGTTGCCCGCCAGCATGAGCGCCCCGAGCGAACCGGCCAGGATGACGCCCGCCGCGGCGATCGTCGGGCCCGTGTGGCGCACCGCCAGCGCCGCCGCCACCGGGAACACCACCCGCCGAGGCTCCGGCCGATCGCCGAGAACCGCGCGCCCTTCGGCTCGGCGCGCCACGACTTCGACGGCTAGAACACTCCGGCGCCCAACAGCGACACCACGGCCGGCACCAGGGTCAGCCCGGCCAGCAGCGTCACCGCGGACGTGATCGCCTCGCCGACGCCGCTCACCGCGGTGACCATCGCCTGTTTCGGTTCGTCCCCGGCCCGCAGCCGCTCCCGGAACCGGAACATCAGGAACAGGATGTAGTCGGTGCCGACGCCGAACAGCACCACGATCAGGATCGACGCGTCGGTCTGCATCCCGAACAGCTTCACCACCCAGGAGATCAGGCCGTTCGCGATCTGCGACACGATCCCGATCAGGATGATCGGCAGCAGCGCGATCACCGGGCTGCGGAAGATCACCAGCAGCAGGTCGCCGCCGCCGGGCAACGCCCGCAGTTCGGTGCGGAACTGCTTGGCCGACTCGGTCAGCTGCTGCGCGTTGCCCGAGGACAGCTGGGCAGGGCGTCGCTTTCGTCCGTGCTTCGCGATCAGGGGCCGCGCCAAGCGCGTCCGTTGAGGGTGGTGGCGGGCGGGCCTAGTGCGTCGCTTTCCACTCCTCGGCGAGCAGCCCGAGGAGCACGTCGTCCAGGAACTCGCCCATCACCCAGGCCGACTTGCGCAGCACGCCCTCCCGCACGAATCCGTTGCGCTCGGCCGCGCGCAGCATCGCGAAGTTGTCCGCCAGGGTCTCGATCTGCAGCCGGTGCAGGCCGCGCACGACGAAACCGTAGTGGCACAGCACGGCCACCACGTCGCTGCCGTAGCCCTTGCCGCGCGCGGACGGCAGCAACCCCAGCCCGACGTGCGCGGACCGGTGGTGGGTGTCGATGCCCCACAGGTTCGCGATGCCGATCAGCGTGTCACCCGCCAGCTCGACGACCGAGAACGGGACGTGCCCCTCCTCGCTGTCGTCGACGAAGAGCCGCCGGTCCTTGGAGCTCGGCGAGATCGGCCGCCACGGCCGGCTTTCCGCCCGGGAACCGTTGACGACGTCGTCGTAGAGCTCGGTCCGCAGGATCGGGATGTCCTCGTCGTACCGGGCCCGCAGCCCGACCTTCTCGCCCTTGAGCATGCGGGCTTCTTATCCGACCGATCGGGCTCGCGGCAACCGATTAGCGCGCGGCCGCCGCGTTGTAGAGGGCCTCCGCGTCCGCTCCGAAGTACGGGCCGAACATCACGCCGGGCAGGAAGGTGTACCCGAAGCTGTTCACCGAGTTCTGGATGCCTGTCCCGGTCGTCTCGTTGAAGTTCAGCAACCACGGGCCGCCGCTGGAGCCGCCGGTCATGTTGCAGCGCATCCCGAGGTCGTTGCTGCCGAACGTGTCGTTGAAGGTCCGGCCGGCGCAGTAGGTCAGTTCGCTGCCGTCGTAGGGCGGTTCGGCGGGGTAACCGAAGCTGTACATCACCTGGCCGCGGGGCTGGTTGAACGCGATGCCCTGCGCGCCCACCACGTCGGTGAGGTACCGCCCGTTCAGCGGGGCCACCACCGCGGCGCCGACGTCGTAGTTGAGGTCCTCGTTCGCCTGCCACTGCGGCGTCGTCAAGGTCGTCGTCGCGGCCCACTCGCCGTACGGGGCGTTGCCGTTGTCGTAGCCCGGCACGAAGACCCAGTTGGTGTGCCAGCTGCCCTGGTACTTCACGCAGTGCCCGGCGGTGATGACGACGCTGCGGTTGGCGCTGGTGACCGCGTCGCCGCTGCACGAGGCCGGGGAACCGTTGAAGGTGAAGAAGACCCGGCCCGCGGTGTGCGTCACCGCGCCGCCGCGGGTCCACGGGGCGCCGGTGCTGATCTTCGAGGTCCGGGACGGGAGCAGGCGCGGGACCGCGGCCCGGACGTCGGCGGTGACGTTCCGGGTGGCGGTGAGCACGTTGTCGAGCGGCTTGGCCGACCGCATCTTCTCGGGCGTCCAGTACTCGGCCGCACCCCCGCCGTGCGGGTGCACCGCCGGGCCCGGGGCCGCCTCGGCCGGGGCCGCCAGGACCGCCGTGGTCAGCGCTGTGAGCGCCGCGAGGACCAGTGCCCGGATACCTGTTCGCTTCATGACGCCCACCTGTCTTGCCGACCGTTCGTTGCTACCGAAAGTTAGGCGGCCACGACAGGGTGAACAATCGGCCGTTCGGGCCCAGGGTGAGCCCGAACGGCCGATGCGCGATATTTGGTTGCGTTACACCACGGCGAGCGGCAGGGCGGTCGGATGGACCGGCGCCGGCAGGTCCGACGCGCCGGTCAGGTAGGCGTCCACCGCGTGGGCCACCGAGCGGCCCTCGGCGATCGCCCAGACCACCAGCGAGGCGCCGCGGTGCGCGTCACCGCAGACGAACACGCCCGGCGCCTCGGTCTGCCAGTCCGGGCCGCACGAGATGGTGCCCCGGCGGGTCAGCGAGATGCCCAGGTCGTCGAGCAGCCGCATGTGCTCCACGCCCTCGAAGCCGATGGCGAACAGCACCAGGTCGGCCGGGATCTCCTCGATCTCGTCCGACACCGGCAGCACCTCGCGGCGCCCGGTCTCCGGGTCCTTGACGACCTTGACCTTCTGCAGCTCGATGGCGCGGACGTGCCCGTTCTCGTCACCCACGAACCGCCGCACGGCGACGCCGAACTTCCGCTCGCCGCCCTCCTCGTGCGCCGGGTAGGTGCGCAGCACGTACGGCCACGTCGGCCACGGCGACCGGTCGTCGTCGCGGCTGGACGGCGGCATCGGGTACTGGTCCAGCTGGGTCACCGAGGCCGCGCCCTGGCGGATCGCGGTGCCGTAGGAGTCGGCGCCGGTGTCGCCACCGCCGATGATCACGACGTGCTTGCCGTGCGCGTGGATCGGCGACGGCCCGTCGCCCTCGCACTGCTTGTTGGCCGGCACCAGGTGCTCCATCGCCAGGTGGATGCCCTTGAGCTCGCGGCCCGGCGTGGTGGTGTCGTCCCGGCCGCGCAGCGCGCCCACCGCGAGCACGACCGCGTCGTAGCGCGCCCGCAGCTCCTCGACGGTGATGTCGACGCCGACCTCGCAGCCGGTGACGAACTGCGTGCCCTCCTTCTTGAGCTGGGCCAGGCGCTTGTCGAGGTGCTTCTTCTCCATCTTGAACTCGGGGATGCCGTAGCGGAGCAGCCCGCCGAGCCGGTCGTCCCGCTCGAAGATGGTCACGTCGTGCCCGGCGCGGGTGAGCTGCTGGGCGGCGGCGAGCCCGGCCGGGCCGGACCCGACCACGGCGACCCGCTGACCGCTGGCCACCTCGGCGACCTGTGGCTGGGCGAGGCCCAGCTCCCACGACTTCTCCGCGATCGTCGCCTCGACGCGCTTGATCGCGACCGGCCCGCCGGACAGCGGCGAGATGGACAGCGTGCAGCCCGCCTCGCACGGCGCCGGGCACAGCTTCCCGGTGAACTCCGGGAAGTTGTTGGTCGCGTGCAGCCGGTCGCTGGCCGCGGCCCAGTCCCCGCGGCGCACCAGGTCATTCCACTCCGGGATCAGGTTGCCCAGCGGGCAGCCGGAACCGGCCGAGTGGCAGAACGGGATGCCGCAGTCCATGCAGCGAGTGGCCTGGGTGCGCACCTGCTGGTCGCGCTCGGCCGGCTCGAGGTCGACGTAGACCTCGCGCCAGTCCTCGGCGCGGTGCTCCTTGGGGCGCTTGGGCGGCTCGACCCGCTCGTACTTCAGGAAGCCCTTGGGGTCAGCCACGAGACGCCACCTCCATGATCGCCTCGTCGACGTCGCGCCCGGCGGCCTTGGCGGCCCTGGTCGCCTCCAGCACGCGCTTGTAGTCGCGCGGCATGACCTTGGTGAAGCTCGCCGACCGGCGCGGCCAGTCGCCCAGCAGCGACGCGGCGACCGCCGAGCGGGTCAGTTCGTGGTGACGGGTCACGATGTCCTTCAACCAGTTCAGATCCTCGGGCTCGAGCGGGAGCAGCTCGACCATCTCGCGGTTGACGCTGCCCTCGTCGAGGTCGAGGACGTAGCCGATACCGCCGGACATGCCCGCGGCGAGGTTGCGGCCGGTCGGCCCGAGCACCACCGCGCGGCCGCCGGTCATGTATTCGAAGGCGTGGTCGCCCACGCCCTCGGCGACGACGGTGGCGCCCGAGTTGCGTACGCAGAACCGCTCGCCGACGTGCCCGCGCAGGAACATCTCCCCCGCGGTGGCGCCGTAGGCCAGCGTGTTGCCGGCGATGACCTGACGCTCGGCGGCGAACGTCGCGTCCGGGTGCGGCCGCACGATGATGCGGCCGCCGGACAGGCCCTTGCCGACGTAGTCGTTGGCGTCGCCCACCATCTCCAGCGTGACGCCGCGCGGCAGGAACGCGCCCAGCGACTGTCCCGCCGAGCCGACGAGCCGGATGTGGATCGTGCCGTCGGGCAGGCCCTCACCGCCGTAGCGGCGGGTGATCTCCGAGCCCAGCAGCGTGCCGACGGTGCGGTTGACGTTGCGCACCGGCAGTTCCAGCCGCACCGGGTGCGCGTCCTCCAGCGCCGCCTCGGACAGCTGGATGAGCGTGCGGTCCAGGGCGTGCTCGAGGCCGTGGTCCTGCTCGCGGATCTTGCGCCGTGCACCGCCGTACGGGGTCTCGGTCGGCATCTCGAAGATCGGCTTGAGGTCCAGGCCGCTGGCCTTCCAGTGGTCGACCGCCTCGTCGGTGTCCAGCACGTCGGCCCGGCCGATGGCCTCGTCCAGGGTGCGGAAGCCCAGCTCGGCCAGCAGCTCGCGGACCTCCTGCGCCACGAACTTGAAGTAGTTCACCACGTGCTCGGCCTGCCCCGTGTAGCGCTTGCGCAGCTCCGGGCTCTGGGTGGCGACCCCGACCGGGCAGGTGTCCAGGTGGCAGACGCGCATCATGATGCAGCCGGCCACGATCAGCGGCGCGGTCGCGAAGCCGTACTCCTCGGCGCCGAGCAGCGCCGCGACCACGACGTCGCGGCCGGTCTTCATCGCGCCGTCGACCTGCACGGTGATGCGGTCGCGCAGCCCGTTCAGCATCAGGGTCTGCTGGGTCTCGGCCAGGCCGATCTCCCACGGCGTACCCGCGTGCTTGAGCGAGTTCAGCGGCGAGGCGCCGGTGCCGCCGTCGTGACCGGAGATCAGCACGACGTCGGCGTGCGCCTTCGACACACCCGCCGCGACCGTGCCGACGCCCAGCGAACTGACCAGCTTCACGTGGATGCGGGCCTTTTCGTTGGCGTTCTTCAGGTCGTGGATCAGCTGCGCCAGGTCCTCGATCGAGTAGATGTCGTGGTGCGGCGGCGGCGAGATGAGACCGACGCCCGGCGTGGAGTGCCGCGTGCGCGCGATCCACGGGTACACCTTGTTCGGCGGCAGCTGGCCGCCTTCGCCGGGCTTGGCGCCCTGCGCCATCTTGATCTGGATGTCGTCGGCGTTGACCAGGTACTCGCTGGTCACGCCGAACCGGCCGCTGGCGACCTGCTTGATCGCGCTGCGCCGCTCCGGGTCGTAGAGGCGCTCCGGGTCCTCGCCGCCCTCACCGGTGTTGGACCGGCCGCCGATGCGGTTCATCGCGATCGCGAGCGTCTGGTGCGCCTCGGCCGAGATCGAGCCGTAGGACATCGCGCCGGTGTTGAACCGCCTGCAGATCGACTCGACCGACTCGACCTCGTCGATCGGCACCGGCGTGCGGCCCTCCTTGCGGAACTTGAACAGCCCGCGCAGCGCGCCGCCCTCGCGGGACAGGCGGTGCACCTCTTCGGTGTAGCGGCGGTACACCTCGTCGCGGCGGGTCTTGCTGGCGTGCTGCAGCAGGAACACCGTCTCGGGAGTGAACAGGTGCAGCTCGCCCTCGCGGCGGTAGGCGTACTCGCCACCGGTGTCGAGGCGGCGGTGCACCCGGTCGGTCGGGTTGTCCGGGTAGGCCCGGCGGTGCCGGACCGCGACCTCCTCGGCGAGCACGTCGAGACCGACGCCGCCGAGCTTGGACACCGTGCCGGTGAAGTACTCGTCGAGCAGCTCCTGCGACAGCCCGAAGGACTCGAACACCTGCGCCGCGGTGTAGGCGCCGACGGTCGAGATGCCCATCTTGGACATGATCTTCAGGACGCCCTTGACCAGCGCGTTGACGTAGTTGCGCACGGCCTTGCGCGGCTCGATCCCGGTGATCGCGCCCTGGGCGATCATGTCCTCGATCGTCTCGAAGGCCAGGTACGGGTTCACCGCCGCGGCGCCATAGCCGAGCAGCAGCGCGATGTGGTGGACCTCGCGGGCGTCCCCGCTTTCCACCACGAGCGCCACGCGCAGCCGCTCCTTGGTGCGCACCAGGTGGTGGTGCACCGCGGAGACCAGCAGCAGCGACGGGATCGGCGCCATCTTGTGGTCGGAGTCCCGGTCGGACAGCACCAGCGTGCGCGCGCCGGCCGCGATCGCCTCGGACGCCTCGCGGCGCACCCGCTCGATCGCCTCCGCCAGCGCCTTGCCGCCGCCGTCCACTTCGAACAGTCCGGATAGGACGGTGCAGGCGAAGCCGGGCAGGTCGCCGTCGTCGTTGATGTGGATGAGCTTGGCCAGCTCGTCGTTGTCGATGACCGGGTACGGCAGCTGGATGTGCCGGCACGAGGCCGGGCCCGGGTCGAGCAGGTTGCGCTCGGGACCCATGATCCGGCTCATCGACGTGACCAGCTCTTCGCGGATCGCGTCCAGCGGCGGGTTGGTCACCTGCGCGAAGGCCTGCTTGAAGTAGTCGTAGAGCTGCCGCGACCGCTTGGACAGCACGGCGGGCGGCGTGTCGGTGCCCATCGAGCCCAGCGGCTCGGCGCCGTTGGCGGCCATCGGCGCGAGCAGGATCTTCAGCTCCTCCTCGGAGTAGCCGAAGGCGAGCTGACGGCGCAGCACCGAGTCGTGGCTCTGCGTGACGTGGTCGCGGTCGGCCAGGTCCGCCAGCTGCAGCAGACCGGCGTGCAGCCACTCCTCGTACGGGTGCTGCTGGGCCAGCTCCGACTTGATCTCGTCGTCGGCGACGATGCGGCCGGCCTCGGTGTCCACCAGGAACATGCGGCCCGGCTTGAGGCGGCCCTTGGCGACCACCTGGTCCGGCGGCACGTCCAGCACACCGGCCTCGCTGGCCAGCACCACGCGGTCGTCGGCGGTGCGCCACCAGCGGCACGGGCGCAGGCCGTTGCGGTCCAGCACCGCGCCGACGAGCGTGCCGTCGGTGAAGGTGACGCACGCCGGGCCGTCCCACGGCTCCATCAGGCTCGCGTGGAACTGGTAGAACGCGCGGCGCCGCGGGTCCATGGTGGCGTGGTTCTCCCACGCCTCCGGGATCATCATCAGCACGGCGTGCGGCAGGCTGCGGCCGCCCAGGTGCAGCAGCTCGAGCACCTCGTCGAAGGACGCCGAGTCCGACGCCTCCGGCGAGCAGATCGGGTACAGCCGGGTCAGGTCGCCCGGGATCAGGCCCGACTCCAGCAGCGCCTCGCGGGCCCGCATGCGGTTGCGGTTGCCGCGGATCGTGTTGATCTCACCGTTGTGCGCGACGAACCGGAACGGGTGCGCCAGCGGCCACGACGGGAACGTGTTGGTGGAGAACCGGCTGTGCACCAGGGCGATCGCACTGGTCAGCCGGGGGTCGCGCAGGTCGCCGAAGAACGCCGGGAGCTGCTCGGGCGTGAGCATTCCCTTGTAGACCATGGTGCGCGCGGACAGCGACGGGAAGTACGTGCCGCACTCGGCGACCACGCTCTCGTGCTCGACCCGCTTGCGCAGGCAGAAGGTGAGCCGGTCCAGCTCCAGGCCGGAGGGGCGGACACCGTCGGCGTCCGGCTTGCCGGCCACGAACAGCATGGCGAAGTGCGGCATCACCGACCGCGCGGTGGGGCCGATGTCGGCGGCGTCGGCGTCGACCGGGACCTCGCGCCAGCCCAGCACGTCGAGGCTCTCCTCGTCGGCCAGGCGCTCGATCAGCGCGACGGCCTTGCCGCGCGCCTCCTCCTCGGCGGGCAGGAACGCGATGCCGGCGGCGTAGCGGTGGTGGCCCTGCGCGTCGGGTTCGGGCAGCTCGAAGCCGGCCTCCTCGCGGAGCAGCTGGTCGGGCAGCTGCACGAGGATCCCGGCGCCGTCGCCGGAGGTCGGCTCGGCGCCCGCGGCGCCCCGGTGGTCCAGGTTGATCAGCGCCGTCAGCCCGTCGGTGACGATGGCGTGCGTGCGGCGGCCCTGGATGTCGGCCACCATCGCCACACCGCAGGAATCCTGCTCCATGGCAGGGTCGTACAGGCCCTGCTTGCCCGGGTTGGCGGAGAAGATCATGCGGGGACCTCCTTCGTCGTCTCAATGCTCAGTTCGGAAAGTTCCCCCGGTACTGCTGCAGGGACGACGATGGCCCTTGGATTAGCGCGACCTTAACACCCAGGAAACATGACGGCACCCTCTCGGAGTGTGGATTTTCTCATCCGATCGGTAACGATCTGGCTGCGAGGAACGACGTCGTTCTTGATGGGCTGCCATCGGCGCCTTCGATCGAGCGTACGCGTCGCGCGATCCCATCAAGATTACGCGAGGATCCCGCCCCGGGGCCAGATTCGCCGGTGGTAGCGTTCCTCACGCTGGTCAGCGGCTTGCCGGCCAGTGACGCGGCGGCCGCGAAACCGGTGCGAACCCGGTGCTGTGCCGCAACTGTGATGACTCGGGTGCGCTCCGTGCACACCCGGTCGAGCCAGGTCGCCTGCCGCCGCGCCGACGCCTTTCGCCCCCGGCTCAGGGGTGCGGCGTCCGTAACGCCTGGGTGCGGGACGGGGCCCCGTGACGCCGGCCGGAAACCCGAGGTTTTCTTGTGTTCCGTCGTTTCGCACCGTTGTTCGCGGTCCTGCTGGTCCTGACCGGGTGCGCCACCCGGCCGTCCGAGGACTCGGCCGCGCCGCCCGAAACCGAGGGCGCGTTCCCGGTCACGGTCGCCGCGCCCGGCGCCCCGCCCGTGACGCTCGACAAGCAGCCGCAACGGATCGTGTCGCTGTCGCCGTCGGCCACCGAGACGTTGTTCGCCCTGGGCGCGGGTCCGCAGGTGGTCGCCGTCGACTCCGCGTCCGACTACCCCGCTCAGGCGCCGCGCACGCAGCTGTCCGGCCTGAGCCCGGACCCCGAGGCGATCGCCGCCTACCGGCCCGACCTCGTCGTGGTCTACGCCGACACCACCGGCCTGGCCGACGCACTGGCCCGGACCGGCACCAAGACCCTGGTGATGCCCGACGCGAAGACGCTCGAGGACGCCTACACGCAGTTCGAGGTGCTGGGCAAGGCGACCGGGCACCAGGCCGAGGGCGAGAGCCTGGCCCGGCAGACGCGCGACGACATCGACAAGATCGTCTCGGACACGCCGAAGCGGTCGCAGACCTACTACTGGGAGCTGGACCAGACGTTCTACAGCGTGACCTCGGCGACCTTCATCGGCCAGGTGCTCACCCGGTTCGGTCTCACCAACATCGCCGACGGCACCGATCCGAACGCCTCCGGCGGTTACCCCCAGCTGTCGGCCGAACGCATCCTGCAGTCCGACCCGGACCTGATCTTCCTCGCGGACAGCAAGTGCTGCGGGCAGAACGCCCAGACGGTGGCCGCGCGGCCGGGGTGGAACACGTTGACCGCCGTGCAACACGGGCACGTGATCGCGCTCGACGACGACATCGCCTCCCGGTGGAGCCCGCGGATCGTCGAGCTCGTCCGCGCCGTCGCCGACGCGGTCGCCAAGACCGGTGCCTGACACCCGCACCCGGCTGCGAGCCCCGGTCCTGCTCGCCGGGCTCGTGGTGCTCGTGGCCGTCCTGGTGTTCGCCGTGCTCGTCGGCGCGAGCGATCTGGGCTGGCAGCGGGTGCTCGCGGAGATCTGGGCGCAGGTCACCGGCGGGCAGTCGCCGCTGTCGGCGCGGGAGGCCGCGATCGTGTGGCAGCTGCGGGTGCCGCGGGTGCTGCTCGCGGGCCTCGTCGGCGCCGCGCTCGCGGTGTCCGGGGCGACGTTCCAGGGCGTGTTCCGCAACCCGCTGGCCGACCCGTACCTGCTGGGCGCGGCGGCCGGGGCGGGCATGGCGGCCACGCTGGTCGTGGTGCTCGCCCCGGCGGTCAGCGGGTGGGTCGTCGGCCCGCTGCCGCTGGCCGCGTTCGCCGGGGCGCTCGGCGGGGTCGGGCTGAGCTGGGTGGTGGGCCGGTCGGCCGGGGGCACCACGAGCACGCTGCTGCTGGCCGGGGTCGCGGTGGCGTCGTTCCTCACCGCGATCCAGACGTTCGCGCAGCAGCTGAACACGGAGACGATCCGGCAGGTCTACACGTGGATGCTGGGCGGGCTCAACGTGAGCGGGTGGCGTGAGGTCCTGATCGCGGTGCCGTACGTGGCGGTCGCGGCGGTCGTGCTGTGCCTGTCCGCGCGGCTGCTCGACGTGCTCGCGCTCGGGGACGCGGAGGCGGCGTCACTGGGCCTGCGGCCGGGCCGGATCCGGCTGGTCGTGCTGGCGGCGGCGTCGCTGGCGACCGCGGCCGCGGTGTCGGTGAGCGGGCTGATCGGGTTCGTCGGGATCGTGGTGCCGCACGTGGTGCGGATGCTCGCCGGGGCCAGCTACCGGGTGGTGATCCCGCTGTCGCTGGTCGGCGGTGCGGCGTTCCTGGTGCTGGCCGACCAGCTGGCGCGCACGATCATGCCGGGTGAACTGCCGCTGGGTGTGGTCACCGCGTTCACCGGCGCGCCGTTCTTCGCCTGGATCCTGCGCTCGTCGCGGAGGAGGTTCTCGTGACCGCGTTGTCGTTGCGCTCGGTGCGCGCCGGGTACGGCGATCGCCCGGTGGTGCACGGGGTTTCGGTGAATGTGCCGGCAGGCGGGTGGCTGGCTGTCGTCGGGCCGAACGGGGCCGGGAAGTCCACTTTGCTCAAAGCCGTGGCCGGACTCCTACCGCCACACGGGGAAGTGCTCATCGACGGCCGGAGCCGGTTGCCGCGCAGGGAACTCGCGCGGATCGTCGGGTACGCGCCGCAGGACCCGGCGGTGCCCGTGGGGTTGACGGTGACCGACTACGTGCTGCTCGGCCGGACACCGCACCTGGGTTTGCTGGCGCGGGAAAGCCGGGCCGATCTGTCCATTGTGGAGGAGGTGCTGGCGCGGCTGGACCTGAGCGCGCTGGCCGGCCGCCGGATGGACACGCTCTCCGGCGGCGAACGGCAGCGCGCGGTGCTGGCGCGGGTGCTGGCCCAGCGGGCGAGCCTGCTGCTGCTCGACGAGCCGACGACGGGCCTGGACATCGGCCACGCGCAGGCGCTGCTGGAGCTGATCGACCGGCTGCGGCACGAGGACGGCATCACCGTGGTGTCGACCCTGCACGACCTGACGTTCGCCGCGCAGTACGCCGACCAGTTGCTCCTGCTCGACGGCGGCCGCCCGGTCGCGGCCGGACCACCCGCGCAGGTGCTCACCGCGGAGGCTCTGGCGCAGCACTACGGCGCGGCGGCGGAGGTGCGGATGAGCGATCGCGGCGAACTGGCGGTGCTGCCGATCCGCCCGGCGCGCCCCTGACCCGGTCCGCCGGGTTTTTTGACCTTACCCCCGGGGCAAAGCCGACGATGTCGTCCGGGTAACTGGCACAACAGGCCGGGGGTGGGAGCGTGCTGCACGACAGCTGCTTGGATGCGGGGTCAGCGTCGTGATCGGGATCCGTGACGGCGCGTTCCTGGCCGCTGCCGGCGTACTCGCCGGACTGATCGGCACCGCGGGCGGCATCACCTCGTTGATCTCCTACCCCGTTCTGCTCATGGCGGGGCTTCCTGCCCTGTCGGCGAACGTCACCAACCTCGTTGCCGGCGTGGGGTGTTGGCCTGGCGCGGCTCTTGTCTCCCGACCCGAGCTGGTGGGCCACGGGCCATGGCTGCGTCGCTGGGTCCCGCTGTCCGCTCTCGGCGGTGCGGCGGGCACGGTGCTGTTGCTCTGCACTCCGACCGGGGTGTTCGCTCACGTCGTGCCGTTCCTGGTGCTCATCGGCTCGCTGACGTTACTTGCGCAGCCCCGGCTCACCGCTGTGCACCAGCGATACCGGCACCGCCGTCCATCCGGGGATCGCGCGGTGATCCTCCCGCTCGGGCTGATCGCGCTGTCGGTGTACGGCGGCTACTTCGGTGCCGGCTCTGGTGTCATGATCCTCGCGCTCCTCATGGTCACCGTCGAACTGCGCCTCGCCGCCGCCAACGCCTTGAAGAACATGCTCATCGGTGCCCCCGCCCTGATTTCGGCCGCATCGTTCGCCGCTTTCGGCCCCGTCGACTGGATGGCCGCGGCGCCCCTTGGCCTGGGCATGTTCGTCGGTTCGACGCTGGGACCACGCATCGCCCGGCGTCTGCCGGCTGCCAGTCTGCGCCGGATGGTCGCGGTGATCGGCATCGCGTTGGCGATCCACCTGTGGATCACCGCGCACGGCCTGATCACCTAGCCGACGTCGCTCCCTCCGACAACTAGAACCTGTTACAGTCGGCCGCATGATCCTCGATCGTTTCCGCGTGACCGGCAAAGTCGCCGTCGTCACCGGGGCCGGGCGCGGTATCGGCGCGGGAGCCGCCGTCGCGCTCGCCGAAGCCGGTGCGGACGTGGTGATCTCCTCCCGCACGAAGACCGACCTGGACGCCGTCGCCGCCCGGGTCGCCGAAACCGGGCGGCGCGCGCACGTCATACCGGCCGACCTCAGCGATCCCACGGCCGCCGCCGCGCTCGCGCAGGCCGCGGTCGGCGAGTTCGGCCGGGTCGACATCGTGGTCAACAACGTCGGCGGCACCTATCCCCGGCCGCTGCTGGACACCACCCCCGAGTTCCTGGAAGAGGCCTTCCGGTTCAACGTCTCGACCGCGCACGCGCTCACCACCGCCGCCGTGTCGCTGATGACCGACGGCGGCGCGGTCGTGAACATCTCCTCGAACATGGGCCGCGTCGCCGGGCGAGGGTTCGCCGCCTACGGCACCGCCAAGGCCGCTCTCGCCCACTACACGCGCCTGGCGGCCTACGACCTCGCGCCGCGCATCCGGGTCAACGCGATCGCTGTCGGGTCGGTGGCGACCTCCGCGCTGGAGGTCGTGGTCAACAACCCGGAGATCAAGGCCAAGATGGAAGCGGGCACGCCGCTGCGCCGGCTCGGCGAGGTCGAAGACATCGCCGCCGCGATCGTCTACCTGGCCTCGCCCGCCGGCGCGTTCGTCACGGGGAAGGTGCTGGAAGTGGACGGTGGACTGCAGGCGCCCAACCTCGAACTCGGATTGCCGGACCTGTGACGTACCGGGTGGTGCAGTGGAGCACCGGCAACGTGGGGCGGCACGCGATCGCGGGCATCGACGCGCATCCGGAGCTGGAACTGGCCGGCGTCTGGGTGTCGAACCCGGACAAGGCCGGCCGGGACGCCGGTGAGCTGGCCGGGCTGGGCCGGTCGCTGGGCGTCGCGGCGACCACCGACGCCGACGAGCTGCTGGGGCTGCGACCGGACTGCGTGGTCTACACGGCGATGGCCGACGACCGGCTGATGGAGGCGCTGGCCGATCTGCGGCGGATCCTGCGGGCCGGCGTGAACGTCGTGTCCAGCAGCCCGGTGTTCCTGCAGTTCCCGGACGGCGTGGTACCCGACGAAGTGTCCGGCCCGGTGCGCGCGGCCGCCGCCGAGGGTGGCGCGTCGCTGTGGGTCAACGGCGTCGATCCCGGGTTCGCCAACGACTGGCTGCCGCTGGTGCTGACCGGCGTGTGCGAGCGGATCGACGAGGTGCGCTGCTTCGAGATCCTCGACTACTCGACCTACGACAACCGCAAGGTCGTCTTCGACATCATGGGGTTCGGCGGCCCGCTGGACGAGACGCCGATGCTGCTTCAGCCCGGCGTGCTGTCGCTGGCGTGGGGCAGCGTGGTGCGGCAGCTCGCGGCCGGGCTGGGCGTGGAGCTGGACGCTGTCGAGGAGAGGTTCGAGCGGTTGCCGGCGCCGTCGGCGTTCGACGTCTCGTGCGGCACGATCGCCGAGGGCACGGCCGCCGCGCTGCGGTTCGAGGTGCGCGGCATGCGGAACGGACGGCCGGTGTGCGTGCTGGAGCACGTGACGCGGCTACGCCCCGACCTGGGACCGGACTGGCCACAGCCGTCCGGCCAGGGCTGCTACCGGGTGCAGGTGACCGGCGAGCCGAACTACACGCTGGACCTGCGGCTGGTCGGCACGGACGGCGACCACAACACGGCGGGCCTCAAGGCGACGGCGATGCGGCTGGTGAACGCGGTCCCGGCGGTGGTCGCGGCGCCGCCCGGCCTGCTGACGGCCCTGGACCTGCCGCTGGTCACCGGGCGCGGCCTGGTCAGCTAGACCACTGCGAGAACGCGACCAGGAGCATCACCCCGATCGCGAGGGCCGCCGCCAGGCCGAACGTCCCGCCGAGCACCAGGCCGGTGCCGAGGGACTTCCACGGCGGCCGCGCGAGCCGGAGCACGATCCCGGCGAGCACCGCGCCGAGGGCGATGCCGAGGAACAGCTCCGCGTACTCGCCGCCGTGCCAGCCGGCGACGAGGTCCTGCGACATGGCAGCCACCAACGCGATCAGCAGTGCGGCCGTGAACGCGAACCCCACGAACGCCACGCCCGGCCGCCGGTCCTCGGTCATGATCGCCAGTCTGCCGGACCTCGCGAGGGCCGCGCCTGAGTAGAACTACTCGCGATCCGGGGCGACCTTGTCGGTCTCGTCGTCCTTGCTGCGCAACGTTTCCGGCTCCTCGCGTGGCCCGCGGCGTTTGGCGAGGAGGAAGTAGACCATCGCGCCGGCGAAGACCAGGATCGACGTCCACGTGTTGACCCGCAGGCCGAGGACGTGCGTGGCGTCGTCGGTGCGCATCAGCTCGATCCAGAACCGGCCCAGCGTGTACCCGGCGACGTAGAGGGCGAACGCGCGGCCGTGGCCCAGGCGCAGCTTGCGGTCGGCGTACACGACCAGCGCCGCGATGATCAGGTTCCAGATCAGCTCGTACAGGAACGTCGGGTGCACCGGGCTGTCGGCGAGCGGGATGTGCCCGAACGCGATGCCGTTGGGTCCCTGGTCGGGGATCGTCGGGTTGTTCGGGTCGAAGCGCTGGTAGATCTCCAGGCCCCAGGGCAGCGTGGTGTGCCCGCCGTAGAGCTCCTGGTTGAAGTAGTTGCCGAGGCGGCCGATGGCCTGGGCGACGATGATGCCCGGGGCGATCGCGTCGGCCATCGCCGGCAGCGGCACGCCCTTGCGGCGGCAGCCGATCCACGCGCCGACCGCGCCGAGGGCGATGGCGCCCCAGATGCCCAGGCCGCCGTCCCAGATGTAGAGCGCCTTGACCGGGTCCTTGCCCTCGCCGAAGTAGCGCCACCAGTCGGTGATGACGTGGTAGAGGCGCCCGCCGACGAGGCCGAACGGCACGGCCCACACGGCGATGTCGACGACCGTGCCCTTGGTGCCGCCGCGCTGCACCCAGCGGCGGTCGCCCCACCAGATGGCGACGATGATGCCGGCGATGATGCACAGCGCGTAGGCGCGGATCGGGATCGGTCCCAGGTGCCAGACGCCGCGGTCCGGGCTCGGGATCGTCGCGAGGAACACAGCCGAGGCGGAATTCACGGGCTCACCGTAACGTGCGCGGTGTGTGGTGCGCGGATCAGCCCGCGCGGTTGAGGACGGCCGACCCGAGCGCGAGCACACACCCGACGCCGAAGATCGCCGTGAGGTACCACGGCCCGCCCTGGGTGACGTTCCAGACGGCGACGAGAGCCGCCACCACGGCGATGACGAGGTTGCGCATCTGCAGGGGAGAAGGCCGGGCCATAGGCCCAGCCTGCCACGCCCGGCTCAGCGACCCGCGCCTCCCCCACACGAACGCAGAACTCACCCACAGGACGTGGGACCCCCGCCCCCGAACGCAGAACCCGCGGTGCGCGCGAGTTCCACGTTCAGGCGTGCGGGTTCTGCGTCGCGGGGCGCGAGTTCTGCGCCGGGGTCAGCCCGCGGACGCTCCTCGCCGCTGTAGGGCGCGGTGCACCTTGCGCTTGTCGGCCTCCGGGAGGGCCTCCACGTCGGCCAGGCGCGGCAGCAACGCCGGCTCCGTGGTGAACGCGCGGAACGCCGTCCCGATCGTGACCCCGTGGTCCGGGCGCGACAGCACCGTCACCGCGTCCCCGGCCTGCACCGGCCCCGGCTCGAGCACCCGGAGGTACGCACCGGGCACCGCGCGCTGCGTGAACGTCTTCACCCAGCCGCGTTCGCCCAGCCAGCCGGCGAACGTGCGGCACGGGATGCGCGGCGCGGTCACCTCCAGCACCAGCGACTCGCCGATCCGCCACCGCTCGCCGAGCAGCGCGCCGGTGACGTCCACGCCCATCGTGGTCAGGTTCTCGCCGAACACGCCCGGCGGCAGGTCGCGGCCCAGCTCCGCCGCCCAGACGTCCAGGTCCTCCCGCGCGTACGCGTACACCGCCTGGTCATCGCCGCCGTGGTGACGCAGGTCGCAGATCACGTCGCCGGTCACGCCGCTGCCGCCGACGCCACGCGGGCCCGGCGCGGCCACCGCCACCGGCCCCTCGACCGGACGCTTGTCGATCCCGGTGACCCCGAGATCGGCCTCCCGCACTTCCCGCTTCGACCCGATGTTGACCGACAGCACCTTGCCCATGCTCATGCCCTGCACAACCATTCGGCGTGCCCGGGCTCGGGCACGGCGCCGCCGGGCGGGAACGTTTCGCGGAAGGTGAAGGCGTACGGCGTCGGCCCGTGCGCCCGCAGGTGCCGGATCCGGTCCTCGGCCTCGTCCGTGGTCGGCCGGTGTCCCGCCGGCACCCACCAGAGCGCGGTGAACGCCTCGGGCATCCGCTCGAACCACTCGCGGCGGCGCTTGAGCACCGCCCGGTGCTCCCCCGAGTACACGTACGCGGCCAGGTCCTCGACCGAGCGCCACGTCGACATGTTGACGATGAGCCCAGCGCTGGTGCCGGCGTCCCACTCGAAGGCGCGCACGTCGGTCGCGTTGCCGTCCTCGGTCTGCAGGCGCCACACGAAACCGGGCGCGGCGTCGGCGAGGGCGTTGATCGGGTCGAGCGCGTCCACGAAGTCCTTGAGCTGGGGCGAGGTCAGTGGCGCGGCCAGACGGCCGATGTTCACCTGCGCGAGTTCGTAGGCCATGCCGCCAGTCTGCCGATCAACGCAGGCGAGGGCTATGTGTTTTGGCCGGCTCACGCCGTGGCGACGGCCTGCCGGACACCCTCGGCCAGCTCACCGGCCAGCGCGTGCACCGGCTCGGTCCCGCCCGCGGCGGCCGACACCAGCGCCGATCCCACGATCACGGCGTCGGCGAACCCGGCGATCTCCGCCGCCTGCTCGCGCGACCGCACACCCAGCCCGACGCCGATCGGCAGGTCCGTGTGCGCCCGGGTGCGGCGCACCAGCTCCGCGGCGCCGCTGCTGACCTGGTCGCGCGCGCCGGTGACGCCCATGACCGCGGCCGCGTACACGAACCCGGAGCTGGCCTTCACGGTCAGGTCGATCCGCTCCTCCGACGAGGACGGCGCGACCAGGAAGATGCGGTCCAGACCGTGCTGCTCGGACGCGGCCATCCAGTCACCGGCTTCGTCCGGGATCAGGTCCGGCGTGATGAGGCCCAGGCCGCCGGCGGCGGCGAGGTCGCGCGCGAACTTGTCCACCCCGTACTGGCGCACCGGGTTCCAGTAGGTCATCACGACCGCCCGGCCACCGCGGGCGGACACCGACTCGACGACCTCGAACAGGTTCCGCAGCCGGAAGCCGTTCTTCAGCGCGGCGTCCGCGGCGAGCTGGATCGTCGGGCCGTCCATCACCGGATCGGAGTAGGGCACGCCGACCTCGACGAGGTCCGCGCCCCCGTCGATCAGGGCCGCCAGCAGGTCCTTCGAGCCCGGCACGGTCGGGTACCCGGCGGGCAGGTAGCCGACCAGCGCCGCCCGGCTCTCGCTGCGGGTCTGGGCGAACAGTTCCGCCAGGCTCACGACTCGTCCACCAATCCGAAGTACTTCGCGGCGGTGTCCATGTCCTTGTCGCCGCGGCCCGACAGGTTGACCACGATGAGCCCGTCCCGGCCCAGCTCCTGGCCGAGCTGGATGGCCCCGGCCAGGGCGTGCGCCGACTCGATCGCCGGGATGATGCCCTCGGTGCGGGACAGAAGCGCGAACGCCTCCATCGCCTCGGCGTCGGTGATCGGCCGGTACTCGGCGCGGCCGCTGTCCTTGAGCCACGCGTGCTCGGGGCCGACGCCCGGGTAGTCCAAGCCGGCGGAGATCGAGTGCGATTCGACCGTCTGGCCGTCCTCGTCCTGCAGCAGGTACGACATCGCGCCGTGCAGGTTGCCCGGCGTGCCCTTGGTCAGGGTCGCGCCGTGGCGGTTGCCGTCGATGCCCTCGCCGCCCGGCTCCAAGCCGACCAGGCGCACGTCCGGGTCGTCGATGAAGCCGTGGAAGATCCCGATCGCGTTGGACCCGCCGCCGACGCAGGCCGCGACCGCGTCCGGCAGCCGCCCGGTCTGCTCGAGGATCTGCGCGCGGGCCTCCTCGCCGATGACCTTGTGGAAGTTGCGCACCATCATCGGGAACGGGAACGGCCCGGCGGCGGTGCCGAACAGGTAGTGCGTGGTGTCGGCGTTGGCGACCCAGTCGCGCAGCGCCTCGTTGATCGCGTCCTTGAGGGTGCGAGACCCGGTCTTGACGGGGATCACCTCGGCGCCGAGCAGCCGCATGCGCGCCACGTTCAGCGCCTGCCGCTCGGTGTCGACCTCGCCCATGTAAACCACGCACTCCAGGCCCATCAGGGCGCACGCGGTGGCGGTGGCGACGCCGTGCTGGCCCGCGCCGGTCTCGGCGATGACCCGCTTCTTGCCCATCCGCTTGGTGAGCAGCGCCTGGCCCAGCACGTTGTTGATCTTGTGAGAGCCGGTGTGGTTGAGGTCCTCGCGCTTGAGGAAGATCCGCGCGCCGCCGGCGTGCTCGCCGAACCGCTCGGCCTCGGTGAGCAGCGACGGCCGTCCGGCGTAGTCGCGCAGCAGGCGCTTGAACTGGGCCTGGAAGTCCGGGTCGACCCGGGCCTTGTCGTACTCGGCGGACACCTCGTCGACGACGCCGATCAGCGCCTCCGGCATGAACCGGCCGCCGTACGGACCCCAGTAGCCGCGCTCGTCGGGGTCGTGCTCGGTGTGGTGCTCGTCGTGCTCGCTCATCGGCTCGGCCTCGGGCAGGCGGGGTGGGATCCGGCGGTGACCAGCTTCATCAGGGCGCCCTTCGGGTCGCCCGAGGCCACCAGGCCCTCGCCGACCAGCACCGCGTCGGCGCCGTGCCCGGCGTAGGCCATCAGGTCGCCCGGGCCGCGGACGCCGGACTCGGCGACCTTCACGGTGTCGAACGGCAGGCCCGGCGCGAGGCGGCTGAAGACGTCCCGGTCGACCTCGAGGGTGTGCAGGTTGCGGGCGTTGATGCCGATGACCTTGGCCCCGGCCTCGAGCGCGCGGTCGGCCTCCTCGGCGTTGTGCACCTCGACCAGCGCGGTCATGCCCAGCGACTCGACGCGGTCGAGCAGCGCCATCAGGGCGTTCTGCTCCAGCGCGGCGACGATCAGCAGGACCACGTCGGCGCCGTGCGCGCGGGCCTCGTGGACCTGGTAGGGGCTGACGATGAAGTCCTTGCGCAGGATCGGGATGTCGACCGCGGCGCGGACGGCGTCCAGGTCGGCCAGCGAACCACCGAACCGGCGCTGCTCGGTGAGCACGCTGATGACGCGTGCGCCGGCGGCCTCGTAGTCCTTGGCCAGCGCGGCGGGATCGGGGATGTCGGCCAGCGCGCCCTTGGACGGGCTGCGGCGCTTGACCTCGGCGATGACGCCGATCGACGAATCACGCAGCGCGGACATGGCGTCCCGCGGTGGCGGCGCCTGCGCGGCGAGCCGCTTCAGCTCGTCGAACGGGAGCGCCTTCTCCCGCTCGGCGAGATCTTCCCGGACGCCGGCGACGATGTCTTCGAGAACGGTCACGGCGCAACCTCACCGGTTGTCGCACATTCACTCGAAAGCTGGCTCACAAACACCTTCCCCTTCCCGCAGAAAAGATGCTAACCCGCCCACTGGTGCGGACCGGTTCCGGGTCGGACTTGCCTTGTCCGGTAGCGGAATTTTCGATGCTCACACCCCGCACGCAGCCGGCACCGCCGCGGGTGCTGAATCAGCCCAGCCGCGCGCAGCGCGTCCGTTGAGGGTGGCGGCGGGAGACGGGCGGGCGGCCCCTCGCGAGGACAACGCCAACGTGGTGAACGGCGCAGTCGCGCGAAGCGCGTCCACCAGGGGTGGCGGGTGGGAATTCATGAGGCGATCCCACAGCCGATGGCACTGCGGCGCGGAGCGCCTCGATGGGGGCGGTGGTCGGGCTGGCGGGCGGGAGTCTGAGGCTCCGCCACCCGCACCGCTACGCAAACCGCCTCCCGCATCACTTACCGATCAGTAGTCGGATCTTCGCCGTCGGAGAGGGCCTCCCACAGCTCCGTGTCCGGGTCCTTCGCGGCCTTCTTGCGGCCGGCCGGGGCCTCGTAGCGCGCGCCCATCTTCGCCATCCGGCCGGCGCCCTTGATGGCTGACAACCCGGCGACGAGCATCAGAATTCCCGCCAGCAGGGCCAGTCCGCGCCCGGCGAAGATCTGCGCGGTGGGCGCCCCCTCGGGGAAGCCGCCGAAGCGCCAGCCGTCGATCGCGATCCAGCCGGCGGCGATCCCCGCAAGCGCGACCACCACGCCCAGCACCCGCCGCAGCCAGCCGCCCGCGGCGATCAGCCCGGCGACCCCGGCCAACGCGAGCACGGCCAGCGGCACCAACGCCCCGGACTGCTCCGCCCCCGTGTGCTGGTCCAGCACCATGCCGCGCACACCGGCGTCGCGCAGCTCGGCGGCCCAGACCAGGCGCGAGGAGCCCCACAGCGCGGCCGCGGCCAGCAGGAGCGCGGCCGCGACCATCCACAGTGGACGCTTACTGGACGTTGGCGACGTCATCGGCCGGGTCCAGCTTCCGCGGCGGCGCCATGGTCTGCGCGGCGGCGACCGCGGAGAGCACCGTGCGGGCCTTGTTCAGGCATTCGTTGTCCTCGTACTCGGGCACCGAGTCGGCCACCACGCCGCCGCCCGCCTGCACGTAGGCGATCCCGTCCCGGATCAGGGCGGTGCGGATGGCGATGGCCGTGTCGGCGTCGCCGGCGAAGTCGAGGTAGCCGACGACACCGCCGTAGAGGCCGCGGCGGGTCGGTTCCAGCTCCTCGATCAGCTCCATCGCGCGCACCTTGGGGGCACCGGAGAGCGTCCCGGCGGGGAAGCACGCCGCCACCGCGTCGAACGCGGTCTTGTCCTCGGCCAGCTCGCCGGTGACGGTCGACACGATGTGCATCACGTGGCTGTAGCGCTCGATGGCGAAGAAGTCGACCACCCGGACGGTGCCCGGCTTGCAGACCTTGCCCAGGTCGTTGCGGCCCAGGTCGACCAGCATCAGGTGCTCGGCGCGTTCCTTCTCGTCGGCCAGCAGGTCCTTGGCCAGCTGCGCGTCCTCCTCCGGGTCCGCGCCGCGCCAGCGGGTGCCGGCGATCGGGTGCGTGGTGGCGCGGCCGTCCCGCACGGTGACCAGCGACTCGGGACTGGAGCCGACGATGTCGAACCCGTCCAGCCGCAACAGGTACATGTACGGGCTGGGGTTGGAGGTGCGCAGCACTCGGTAGATGTCCAGCGCGTCGGCCTGCGTGGGGATCTCGAACCGTTGCGAGGGCACGACCTGGAACGCTTCACCGGCCTTGATCGCCTCGACCGCCTTCTCCACCGCGGCGAAGTAGTCGGCTTGCGTGCGCCTGCGCTCGAACTGCGGCGTGGGGCGGTCGAAGACAGCGGCGGTGGCCGGGGCCGCGGCGCCCAGCCGCTCGGTCATCTCCTCCAGGCGGCGGACGGCGTCGTCGTAGGCCGCGTCGACCCGCTCCGGGCTGTCGTCCCAGTTGACCGCGTTCGCGATGAGCGTGACCGTGCCCTCGTGGTGGTCCACGGCGGCCAGGTCGGTGGCCAGCAGCATGGTCAGCTCGGGGATGTCGAGGTCCTTCTCGGCCAGCTCCGGCAGCTTCTCCAGCCAGCGCACGGCGTCGTAGCCGAGGTAGCCGACCATCCCGCCGGTCAGCGGCGGCATGCCGGGCAGCGGCTCGGTGTGCAGGGCCGCGACGGTCTCGCGCAGCACGGTCAGCGGGTCGCCCTCGGTCGGCAGGCCCACCGGCGGGGTGCCCTCCCACACCGCGCGGCCGTCCCGCACCGTCAGCGCGGCGGGGCTGCGGACGCCGATGAAGGACCAGCGCGACCACGACTGCCCGTTCTCGGCCGACTCGAACAGGAACGTGCCCGGGCGGTCGGCCGCGAGCTTGCGGTAGACCCCGACGGGCGTCTCGCCGTCGGCGAGCAGCCGACGGACCACCGGGATCACGCGACGGCCCTCGGCGAGGGCGCGGAACTCGTCGCGTGCGGGGCTCACCGAACCGAGGCCGCCGTCGGTGGGATTCGCACTGACCATGCAGCCATTGTGCCGCCCGGGTCCGACAGTCTTCGCACCGGGCGTTAATTCACGCATTGTTGAATTCCGGTCGCGCCCAGGTCATGATGGGGAGGTGAGTACCGCCGAACAGCCTACGCCCGGCAAGCGGCGCGGCCGCCGCCCCGGCGGCCAGGACACGCGGGCCGCGCTGGTGCAGGCCGCGCGCGAAGTCTTCAGCGAGAGCGGCTACGAGGGCGCCACGGTGCGCGCGATCGCCGCGCGGGCCGGGGTCGACGCCGCCATGGTGAACCACTGGTTCGGCGGCAAGGAGGGCCTGTTCGCGCAGGCCGTGCTGCAGCTGCCGTTCGACCCGATCCAGCTGTTTTCCGAGCTGATGGACGGGCCGGTGGACGAGCTGGGGAAGCGGATCGTGCGGCGGTTCCTGACCGTGTGGGACGCGACCGACGGCGGTGCGTTCCCGGCGCTGGTGCGCAGCATCGCCAGCCACGACCAGGCCGCGCTGAGCCTCAAGGACTTCCTGATCCGGCACGTGCTGGAGAACGTGGTCGGCCACGTGTCACCGGACCGCCCGGAACTGCGCGCGACGCTGTGCGCGTCCCAGATGGTGGGCATGGGGATGGCACGCTACGTGGCGATGTTCGAGCCGTTCTCGACCACGGACGTCGAAACCCTGGCGGCGGCCGTCGGGCCGACGCTGCAGCGCTACCTGACCGGCGACATCGACTAGGCGTCATCTTCCAGCAGGAGGCGGTCTTCGCCGTCGAAGCAGGTGCGGGTGCCCGTGTGGCAGGCCGGGCCGGTCTGGTCGACGCGCACCAGCAGCGTGTCGGCGTCGCAGTCCAGGCGGACCTCCCGCACGTGCTGCACGTGCCCGGACGTCTCGCCCTTGACCCACAGCTCCTGGCGGCTGCGCGAGAAGTATGTGCCGCGCCGCGTGGTCAGCGTGCGCTCCAGCGCCTCGTCGTTCATCCACGCCACCATCAGCACGTCGGAGGTCGCGTGGTCGACCACGACCGCGCACACCAGGCCGTCGGCGGTGCGCTTGAGCCGCTGGGCCAGCTCGGGTGACAGGCTCACCGGACCTCGACCCCACCGGCGCGCAGGGCGTCCTTGACCGCGCCGATCGTCAACTGTCCGAAGTGGAACACACTGGCCGCGAGCACGGCGTCCGCCCCGGCCCGGACCGCGGGCAGGAAGTGCTCGACCGCGCCCGCTCCCCCGCTGGCGATCACCGGCACGGTGACCACCTTGCGGGTTCGCTCGATCAGCTCGAGGTCGAAGCCGGTCTTGGTGCCGTCGGCGTCCATCGAGTTCAGCAGGATCTCGCCGACGCCCAGTTCCTCGCCGCGCTGGGCCCACTCGACCGCGTCGATGCCGGTGCCGCGGCGGCCGCCGTGCGTGGTGACCTCGAACCCGGACGGGGTCGGCTCCGAGCCCTCGGGCACGCGGCGCGCGTCGACGGACAGCACGATGCACTGCGCGCCGAACCGCCGGGAGGCCTCCCGCAGCAGCTCCGGCCGGGCGATCGCCGCCGTGTTGATGCTCACCTTGTCCGCGCCCGCGCGCAGCAGACGGTCGACGTCGTCGCAGGCCCGCACGCCGCCGCCGACGGTGAGCGGGATGAACACCTGCTCGGCGGTGCGCCGGACCACGTCGAAGGTCGTCTCGCGGTTGCCCGAGGAGGCGGTGACGTCGAGGAAGGTCAGCTCGTCGGCGCCCGCCTCGTCGTAGGCCCGCGCCAGCTCGACCGGATCGCCGGCGTCCCTGAGGTCGGCGAAGTTGACCCCCTTCACCACCCGGCCCGCGTCGACGTCCAGACACGGGATCACCCTGACCGCTACACCCATGCCACCAGGGTAGATGTTCCCTAGAGTGGTCGGGGTGTGGTGGGGGTTGCTCTGCGCGGTGGCGGCCGCGGTCGCCTACGGGGTCGCCTCCGTGTTCCAGGCCGTCGCGGCCCGCGCGGTGGACGAGGGCGGGTCCGGTGTGGACCCGCGGCTGCTGGTGCGCGTGCTGCGGCAGTGGCGGTACGTGCTCGGACTCGGTCTGGACGCCCTCGGCTTCGTGGCGCAGCTGATCGCGCTGCGGGTGCTGCCGTTGTTCGTCGTGCAGGCGGCGCTCGCCGCGAGCCTCGCCGTCACCGCCGTGGCCGCGCTCACACTGGGCGCGCGGCTGTCCGGCCGGGAGTGGACCGCGATCGCCCTGGTGTGCGCCGGGCTGGCGCTGCTCGGCGTGGCCGCCAAGAGCGAGGGCTCGGAACCGGTGGGCACGGCGTTCCACGCCGGCCTGCTGGTGGCCGTCGCGCTGCTGGCCGGGGCGGGCTGGATCGCCGGGCGCGCGCCGGAGCACATCCGCACGCCCGCGCTCGGGCTGGTCTCCGGGTTGTGCTTCGGCGTGGTCGCGCTGGCCGGGCGCGTGCTGGACGTCACGGGCGTGACCGCGGTGCTGACCGATCCCGCCGCGTACGCCCTCGCCGCGGGCGGGGTGCTCGCGATGCTGTTCTACGCCTCGGCCCTGCAGCGCGGCAGCGTCACGACCGGCACCGCGCTGATGGTGGTCGGCGAGACGGTGGTGCCGTCGCTGATCGGCGTGGTCCTGCTGGGCGATTCGACGCGGGCCGGGTTCGCGCCGCTCGCCGTCGCCGGGTTCGTCGTCGCGGTGGCGGCGGCGCTGGCGCTGGCCCGGTTCGGCGAGGTGGACAGTCCACAGCGGACACCCGCAGGGCCCTGATCACGCTACGGTTGGGTCATGTCCGAATTCGAGCGCATGGCCGCCGAGAAGTACCTCCTGCTGACCACGTTCCGCAAGAACGGCACGCCCGTGCCGACGCCGGTGTGGGCCGCCGGGCACAACGGCGAGATCGTGGTGTGGAGCGACCGGACGGCGGGCAAGATCAAGCGGATCCGCAACAACCCCGAGGTCACGCTCCAGGGCTGCGACGTCCGCGGCCGCGAGACGCACGGGCCGGTGGTGACCGGGCAGGCCCGGCTCCTGGACGACGAGGCGACCGAACGGGCGCGCTCGGCGATCGCCCGCAAGTACGGGATCGTCGGCCAGGTGACGATGTTCTTCAGCAGGCTGCGCGGCCGTCAGAAGACGATCGGGCTGGCGATCAAGCTCGCGGACTGACCGCGTCCAGCGCCTGCGGCAGGGTGAACGCGCCCGCGTAGAGGGCC
This sequence comes from Amycolatopsis deserti, assembly GCF_014653945.1. Lineage (GTDB taxonomy): Bacteria > Actinomycetota > Actinomycetes > Mycobacteriales > Pseudonocardiaceae > Amycolatopsis_E > Amycolatopsis_E deserti. Next base: position 281,729 of record NZ_BNAU01000005.1, read on the forward strand.
TTGCCGATGATGGCGCCCTCGACGCCGTCGGCCGCGAGACCGGCCAGCGCCCGCAGGTCGTCCAAACTGGACACCCCGCCGGAGGCGATCACCGGGGCGTCGGTGCGGGCGGCCACCTCGGCGAGCAGGTCCAGGTTCGGGCCCTTGAGGGTGCCGTCCTTGCTGACGTCGGTGACCACGTAGCGCGAGGCGCCGTCGCGGTCCAGGCGTTCCAGGACCTCCCACAGGTCGCCGCCGTCGCTGGTCCAGCCGCGGCCCTTGAGTCGGTGGCCCTGGTCGGTGATGCGCACGTCGAGGCCGATCGCGACGCGGTCGCCGTAGGTGGCGATGACCTTCGCGGTCCACTCCGGGTCTTCCAGCACGGCGGTGCCGAGGTTGACGCGGCGGGCGCCGGTGGCGAGGGCGGCCTCCAGCGACGCGTCGTCGCGGATGCCGCCGGACAGCTCGACCTGGACGTCCAGCTCGCCGACCACGCGGGAGATCAGTTCCTTGTTGTCGCCCTTGCCGAACGCGGCGTCGAGGTCGACGAGGTGGATCCACTCCGCGCCGTCCCGCTGCCAGGCGAGCGCCGCGTCGAGCGGGCTGCCGTAGGAGGTCTCCGTGCCGGCCTCGCCCTGGACGAGACGCACGGCCTGGCCGTCGGCCACGTCGACGGCGGGAAGGAGGGTGAACGTCACGCGGCCACTATAAGGAGCAAGCGGGCTGAGCTGGTCAGAGGGTACGCAGCCAGTTCTCCAGCAGGTGGGCGCCCGCGTCGCCGGACTTCTCCGGGTGGAACTGGGTCGCCCACAGCGCGCCGTTCTCCGCGGCCGCGACGAAGTCCTCGCCGTGGTGCGACCAGGTCACCTTCGGCTGCTGGCCGGGCAGGCCGGAGTCCAGCTCCCAGCGGCGGGCGGCGTAGGAGTGCACGAAGTAGAAGCGGGTGTCGGCGTCCAGCCCGGCGAACAGCTGCGTGTCCGCCGGGGCGCGGACGGTGTTCCAGCCCATGTGCGGGACGACGTCGGCGTGCAGGCGCTCGACCGTGCCGGGCCACTCGCCGGTGCCCTCGGTCTCCACGCCGTGCTCGACGCCCCGCTCGAACAGGATCTGCATGCCGACGCAGATGCCCAGGACGGGACGCCCGCCGGCGAGGCGGCTGCCGATGATCTTCTCCCCGCCCACGGACAGCAGGCCGGCCATGCAGGCCGCGAAGGCGCCCACGCCCGGGACGACGAGCCCGTCGGCCTCCAGCGCCGCATGCGGGTCCGCGGTCACCTCGACCTCGGCGCCGACGCGCCGCACGGCGCGCTCGGCGGAGCGCAGGTTCCCCGATCCGTAGTCCAGAATCACGACGCGAGCCACCTGGCCAGTCTAGAGGCTTCGCGCGGGTGGTTCCGCCGGGCGGCTCCGGGGCGTTTGATTGCGGGAGGAGGGGGAAGGCAGCGGGAGGGCGCCGCGGTAGGGAGTGACGATGTCGTCGCAGAGCGAAGCCCACGGTTCCGGTGAGCGGGCCCGGGAGCTGGCCAAGACGCTGGACGAGGTGCAGAGCGGCCGTCTGGGCCCGGACGAGGTGCGCGACCTGCTCGAAGGGCTGACCACGCTCGCCACGGCGGTGACCCGCGTGCTCGACGACCTGCGGGGGTGCCCGGTGCTGCGGGAGCGGGAGCACGAGCTGGGGCTGCTGGCCTTCCAGACGATCCGCGCCAAGCTGGAACAAGCCGCCGCAGCGGCCGAGGACCTGCAGGTGAGCGCCGAGGCGCTGTGCCGCCTGCTGCCGGAGCACACGGCGGAGGGCGCGTAGGTCCGCGCGCGGGCACGCGTGGACTGCGGCGACAGGCTGCAAGATTTCAGCCCTGGTCCGACGTCCCGGTGGAGAGAACATCCCGTTGCCCGGGTGGGTGAGATCCTCGGGTCCACGGTCCTGAACCCCTTCGCGGCGATGCTCGCACCTCACCCCACCCCATCGCGTGGGCAGCGACGACTCCCGGCGCTCAGGCGGCGCGCAGGAAGGCCTTCAGCGCGGCGGCGATGCTCGCCTCGTCGAGGGCGTGTGCCAGGTCGTGGTCTGTCACGTCGCCGTAGCGCCGGACTTCCGCGTCCCGCCGGGTGCCCAGTGCCCGCAGGCGGTGGGGCACCTCGACGAGGGCCTCGCTGACCTGGTGGGCCGACGTGCCGGCCAGGTACGGCTCGACCAGCACCACGTCCGCCACCCCGGTCTCGGCGACCGCGGTGCGCAGGGTCGCGGCGTCGAAGGGGCGGACGGTCTTCGCGTAGAGGACCGTCACGTCGAGGCCCTCGGCGGCGGCCAGCACGCGGTCCAGCATCGGGCCGACGGCCAGCACGACCCCGCGCCTGCCCTCCCGCATCACCTGCAGGCCCGGTCCCGGGTGCGGGCGCGCGTTCGACTGGCCGCTCAGGCGCAGGTACACCGTGTCGTCGCCGGGGAGCGCGTCGCGCAGCAGGGCGACGGCCTCGTCCGGGTGGCCGGGCACGTGCACCGTCCAGCCCGGAATCGTGTCGAGGAGCGCGACGTCGCCCGGCGACTGGTGCGTGCGGCCGGCGGTGGACATGTCGTACGAGCCGCCCCACGAGACGAGCACCGCGCCCGCGCCCTGGTGCGTCAGGTCGAGCTTGACCTGCTCGTAGGGCCGCTCCACGAGGAACGACGGGAACGTGTGCACCACCGGCCGCATCCCGGCCAGCGCCAGCCCGCCCGCGACGCCGATCAGCGCCTGCTCGCGGATGCCGACGTTGATCACCCGGTCCGGATGCCTGCGCCGGGCGGCGTCCAGCGACGCCGCGGAGATGTCGGCCAGCACGACCGCCACGCGCGGATCCTCGTCGAGCACGCGCTCCATTGTGGACAGAAACGCGTCACGCATTCCGGGCATGGCTCAGCTCCCCTTCGGCTCGACGACGGCGACCACGCACAGCGGCCGGTCCGGGTGCGGTGCGGTGAAGGCCGCGTACAGCGCTTCGTGGTCGCGGCCGTTCACGGTGCGCGTGGCCCAGCCCTCGATGGCGAAGCGCTCCGCGATGCCACCCGGCCAGCCGTGTGTCGCCGACTGGTTGTCGATCACCACCGCGGTCAGCTGCGCCAGCGACGCGCGCCCGGCGAGCGCGATCGCCTCGTGGTTGGAGCCCTCGTCGAGTTCGGCGTCCCCGGTCAGCACCACCACCTTCGGTTCCGTCAGTCCTAGCGCGCGCAGCCCGAACGCGGTGCCCACACCCAGCGCCAGCCCGTGCCCCAGCGACCCGCTGGAGATCTCCACGCCGGGCACGAGCACCCGGTCCGGGTGGTAGCCCAGCCGCGACTCGCGGCCCGCCCAGCCGGCCAGCTCGGCCGGGTCGAGGAACCCCTTCGCGGCCAGGACCGCGTAGTAGGCCATCGGCCCGTGGCCCTTCGACAGCAGGAACCGGTCGCGGGCCGGATCGTCCGGCGCCTCGGGCGAGACGCGCAGCACCCGGTCGTACAGCACCCACAGCACATCTACTGTGGACTCCGCCGCCCCGGAGTGCTTCTCGTCGCCGCGCATGGCGTCGATCAGCTCCGGCAGGTCGGCGTAGCCCAGCCCCCTCGTGGCGTTTCCCATGCTCCGACCGTGCAACCTCGACTTAAGTTGAAGTCAAGGCTAGGCTGGCGCCGTGACCAAGCTTGCCGACCACCTGACCATCGGCCAGGTCGCGGAGCGCAGCGGCGTGCCGCACACGGCGCTGCGGTTCTACGAGGACCGGGGCCTGATCTCGTCCGAGCGCTCGGCGGGGAACCAGCGCCGCTATCCGCGGTCGGTGCTGCGCCGGATCGCGTTCATCCGGGCGGCGCAGCGGGTGGGACTCAGCCTCGAGGAGATCCACGACGCGCTCTCGACCCTGCCCCGCGACCACGCACCAACGAAGGCCGACTGGGCCCGGTTGTCCCGCGGATGGCAGGACGAACTCGACGCCCGCATCGACGCGCTCCAGCGGTTGCGGGACCGGCTGACGGGTTGCGTCGGGTGCGGGTGCCTGTCGCTGCGCGTGTGCGGTCTCTACAACACCGACGACCGGATGGCGCAGTACGGCCCCGGCGCGCGGGGGCTCAAGCCCGCCGCGGAGGGTGGCGCGTAGACGGCGCGATGGGCGCTTGGTTTCGGGAGTGCCGGGGCATCGCCTCCTCCGGTTGACCGCGATACGGGGATGACGGGCGGGTACCGGCCCTTCGGCGGGCCGAGCGTCTGGACGGCGCGGTGCTGTCGGCCGGTGAGCATCGGGCGCCGCGGCCTGCCGAACGCGACTGCACGACCGACAGCTGATGGGTTGTGTCGGCTGCGGGAGCCTGCCGAAGGCGGCGCCTCAGGCCGGCGAGCCGACATCACCCAGGAGCGTCGGGCGGCGGTCTGCCCCACACCGAGCAGGGCCTTGTCGAGCCGCGGCGTACGCCCGCGCATGGTGGGGGCGCACCGGAGCGTGTCGCGGCTCCGACGGCGGCCGGCACTCCGCAATCGCAACCCACCCCGTGTCTTCGCAATCTCTGGTCCAGCGAAGCCACCCCTGGGGCGCGGGTCGCGCGCCAGCGGTGCGTCCAGCGCAGCGTTCCGTCGCAGCCGAAGTCGGCCAGCAGGCGACTCACGTAGCAGCTCAGGCACTCCCGCTCCTGCGGCTCGGTCCACAGGTCCAGCACATCGGCGTTCGTCATCGAGACCCTCCTTCGGTTCGTGCTCCCTGACTACCAGCGGCCTCCGACAAAAACCTTGCGCTGCCTCACCCGATCGTGCGCAACGCGAAGCAACATGGACGGAAGAACGATCATCCGGGTGTCCCAGCGGCTGTCCCGGCACCTCCGGCACCGGCCCGGCGAAACCGGGCTGTCCCTCGGCCCCGGCGGCTGCGTTCCGGTCACGCCGCCGCGATGACCAGCGACGGCCACCGCTTCCAGGTGAGCGCGAACGGCGTCTGGCTCACCCGACTGGTGCCTCCGCGGTACCTGCACCGCCACTGAACTGAGGACAATGAACGGGTGCGGATCAGGCCAGCCGATGTCACCGACGCCGTCGCCGTGTTCGCCCTGCTCAGCCGGACCGCCGACGGCCGTCCGCCGCAGCGGGCCGCCTTCGACCACCACTACGAGCAGCTCATCGCGGCGATGACCTACGACGACACGGACTTCCTCGTGGCGGACGACAACGGCGAGGTCGTCGGCTACGTGCTGGCCGCCCGGGTCCTGTCGCTGCACGCCAACGGGCCGGTCAGCCAGCTGCTGGAGCTCCTGGTCGCGCCGGAACACCGCGGGCGGGGCGTCGGCGGGATGCTCGTCGACGCGGTCGTGGGGCGGGCTCGGCGCGCCGGGGCCGTCGAGGTGAACGTCGTCGCCCGGCGCATTCCCGGCTACTTCGAGCGGCGCGGCTTCACCGAGACCGCGACCTGCCTGACGCTGCCGCTCTCCTGAATCAACCGCGCCTGCGTGGGCGGCCGAGCAGCTTGCGCCCCACCTCGAGCAGCGATTCGCGCAGGGTGTCGTCGTCGTAGTGCGCCAGGTCGGGCGAACCGCCGGCCAGCGCGATCCCGGCGACGGCCGCGTGCGTGGCGACGACCCGCGCCGGATCGGGGTCGGGCCCGGTCAGGATCGCCATCATCCCGACCATGCAGCTCTCCTTGCCGAAGAAGTGCTTCTCCAGCGCCCGCGCCACCCCGGGGTCGCTCGAAAACAGCGCCACCAGCGCCCGGTGCCGCACCACGAGGTCGACGAACCCGGCCAGCATGTGGTCGATCCGCGCGCCCGGCCTGCGCTCCCGCGCCGCTTCCCCGACGACCGACTCCAGCTCGCGCAACCCCGGCTCGACCACCGCCTCGGTGATCTCGTCCTTGGTCTTGAAGTGGTAGTACACCGCCGCCTTGGTGACGCCCAGTTCGTCGGCGATCATCTGCAGCGATGTTCCCTCGACCCCGTGCGCGGTGAACAGCCGCAATGCCGTGGCCAGCAGGCGCGTTCGGGTGTCTTCGTGTCCGGCCACGGCTGCCATCGACTGGTGAACCTCCTCGTCAGCAGCCGAAGAGTACGCGACTCCAAATCACCCGGCAAACGTTTCAGCCGCTAGCCGTGCGGCTAGTCACACACTAGCCGATCGACTTGGCGCGCCACTTGCCGATCGGCTAGCTTCGAAAGTCACCGGATCGGATGTCACTCGACTGAATTGGAGCCGAGTACGTGGCCACCCTGCTCTACCGCCTAGCCCGGTTTTCGTTCCGCCGGCGCTGGCTCGTCGCGAGCGTCTGGACGGCGATCCTGCTCGTCCTCGGCGGCGGCGCGCTGACGCTGTCCGGCCAGATGTCGAACTCGGTGACCATCCCCGGCACCGAGGCGCAGCAGGCCATCGACCACCTGAAGGACAAGTTCCCGCAGGCGGCGGCGGGCAACGCCACCGCACGCGTCGCGATCGAGGCACCGGACGGGCAGACCCTGGCCGACCCGGCGGCCCGCGCGACCGTCGAGGACCTCGTCGGCAAGCTGAAGAGCGCGCCGGGCGTGGCGGCGGTCGCCGACCCGTACCAGGCCAAGACGGTCACCGAGCGGATCGCGGTAGCCCAGGTGAGCTACAAGGTCCCCGCTCCGGAGGTCACCGACAGCGACCGCGAAGCGCTCAAATCGGCCGCCAACGCGGCCAAGAGCGCCGGTTTCACCGTCGAATTCGGCGGCGACGCGATCCAGGGCGTGCCGGCCACGGAGGCCACCGAGGGCATCGGGGTGATCGTCGCGGCCATCGTCCTGGCGATCACCTTCGGCTCCATCGTCGCCGCCGGGCTGCCGCTGCTGACCGCCCTCATCGGCGTCGGCGTCGGCATGGCGGGCGTGATGACCGTGTCCGGTTTCGTCGACCTGAACTCCAACACCCCGATCCTCGCGCTGATGCTCGGGCTGGCCGTCGGCATCGACTACGCGCTGTTCATCGTCTCCCGCTACCGGCACGAGCTGGCCGAGGGGCACGATCCGGAACTGGCCGCCGGCCGGTCGGTCGGCACCGCCGGCTCGGCGGTGGTGTTCGCCGGCCTGACGGTGATCATCGCCCTGGTCGGGCTCACCGTCGTGGGCATCCCGATCCTCGGCCAGATGGGCATCGCCGCCGCCGCGACCGTCGCCGTCGCGGTCCTCATCGCACTCACCCTGCTGCCCGCGCTGCTCGGGTTCGCCGGCCGCAAGGTGGCCGGCAAACGCGCCCGGCCGAAGCACGACGGCAAGCCCGCGATGGGCGAGCGCTGGGCCCGGTACGTCGGCCGGCACCGCGTTCCGGTGCTGGTGACGGCCGTGGTCGGCCTGCTCGTCGTCGCGATCCCCGCGCTGAGCATGCAGCTCGGCCTGCCCACCGACGCGACGGCCGCGCCCGAGTCGACCCAGCGCAAGGCCTACGACCTGATCAGCAAGGGCTTCGGCGAGGGCACCAACGGCCCGCTGATCGTCGTCATCGACTCCGCGGACGCGCCGGACCCGCGCCTGGCCGCCACCGAGGCCACCGACTCGATCTCCCGCCTGCCGGACGTCGCCGCGGTGACGCAGGCGCAGTTCAACGCCGCGGGCGACACCGCGTTGGTCACCGTGATCCCGAAGAGCGGTCCGAGCAGTGAGGAGACCGAACGGCTCGTCGCGAGCATCCGCGACCAGTCCGACCGGCTCTCCGGCGCCACCGGCGCGAAGCTGTCGGTGACCGGCCAGACCGCGCTGCAGATCGACGTGTCGGAGAAGCTGGCCGGCGCGATGCTGCCCTACCTCGGCCTGATCGTCGGCCTGGCGTTCCTGCTGCTGATGCTGGTGTTCCGGTCGATCATCGTGCCGCTGAAGGCGACGCTGGGCTTCCTCGGCTCGGTGGTGGCGACCTTCGGCGCGGTGGTCGCGGTGTTCCAGTGGGGCTGGCTGACCGACCTGCTCGGCGTGTCCTCGACCGGCCCGATCATGAGCATGCTGCCGATCCTGCTGATCGGCGTGCTGTTCGGCCTCGCGATGGACTACCAGGTGTTCCTGGTGACCCGGATGCGCGAGGACTACGTGCACGGCGCCGACGCCCGCGACGCCGTGGTGAGCGGGTTCAAGCACGGCGCCCGGGTCGTGGTCGCGGCGGCCCTGATCATGATCAGCGTGTTCGCCGGGTTCATCGCGGCGGAGCTGTCGCTGATCCAGTCGATCGGGTTCGCGCTCGCCTTCGGTGTCCTGGTGGACGCGTTCGTGGTGCGCATGACGATCGTGCCCGCGGTGATGTCACTGCTCGGCAAGCACGCGTGGTGGCTGCCGAAGTGGCTGCAGCGCGCGCTGCCGAACGTCGACGTCGAGGGCGAAAGCCTCGCCAAGCACCTCGGCGAGCGTCGCGAACTGGAAGGTGCGCGGAGCTAGCTGACCAGCCAGGCGATCGCGCCGCCGACGGCCAGGAGTGCCGCGACCAGCAACAGCATCGCGAGCACCTTGGCCGTCTTCCACGTGCTGTAGACGCCGCCGACCAGGAAGCCGCCCAGCGCCAGCAGGAGGACGGCGACCAGTTCCTTGCTCACAGAACGCCCTTCGTCGAGGGGATGCCGCCCGCGCGCGGGTCGGGCTCGGTCGCCGCCCGCAGCGCGCGGGCGACGGCCTTGTACTGGGCCTCGGCGATGTGGTGCGGGTCGCGGCCGTGGATGACCCGCACGTGCAGCGCGATCTGCGCGTGGAACGACAGCGAGTCGAACACGTGCCGGGTCAGCACGAACGGGTAGTTCCCGCCGATGGTGAACGTGTTGAACTGCTCCGGCTCGCCGACGTGCACGCAGTACGGGCGGCCGGACACGTCGATCGCGGCGTGGGCCAGCGTCTCGTCCATCGGGATCCACGCGTCGCCGAAGCGGCGGATGCCCGACTTGTCGCCCAGCGCCTGGCGGATCGCCTGGCCCAGCACGATCGCGGTGTCCTCGACCGTGTGGTGCGCGTCGATCTCGATGTCGCCGGTCGCGTCGATCTTCAGGTCGAGCGAGCCGTGCACGCCGAACGAGTTGAGCATGTGGTCGTAGAACGGGACCCCGGTGGACACCTCCACCTGGCCGGTGCCGTCCAGGTCGACCACCACGGTGATCGAGGACTCCTTGGTGGTCCGGGAAACCTTGCCGACGCGGCTCACCGCGGGACCTCCTTGCTCGCCGCCAGGAAGGCGTCGTTCTCCTCCGGGGTGCCGATGGTCACCCGCAGGTGACCCGCGATGCCGACGTCGCGGATCAGCACCCCGTTGTCCACGTAGGCCTGCCAGCTCGCCTTCGCGTCGGCGAAGCGGCCGAACAGGATGAAGTTGGCGTCGCTGGGCACCGGCGTGAAGCCCAGGCCGAGCAGGGCCTCGGCGACCCGCTCACGCTCGGCCGCCAGCTTGGCGACGGTGGCCAGCGTCTCGTCCGCGTGCCGCAGCGCCGCGCGCGCGGCCGCCTGCGTCAGCAGCGACAGGTGGTAGGGCAGCCGCACCAGCTGCAGCGCGTCGATCACCGCCGGGGCGGCCGCGAGGTAACCCAGACGGCCGCCGGCGAAGGCGAACGCCTTGCTCATCGTGCGCGACACGATCAGCTGCGCCGGGTAGGCCTCGATCAGCTCGACCGCACTGCGCTGCGACGAGAACTCCGCGTACGCCTCGTCCACCACGACGATGCCCGGCGCGGCGCGCAGCACCAGCTCCAGCTCGTCGAACGGGATCGAGCCGCCGGTCGGGTTGTTCGGGCTGGTCACGAACACCACGTCCGGCTGGCGCTCGCCGACGATCCGGGCCGCGGCCTCGGTGTCGAGCGTGAAGTCGTCGCGCCGCGGCGTGGGCACCCAGTCGGTGCGCGTGCCGGCCGCGATGATCGGGTGCATCGAGTACGACGGCTCGAACCCCAGCGCGCTGCGGCCGGGACCGCCGAAGGCCTGCAGGATCTGCTGCAGCACCTCGTTGGACCCGTTGGCGGCCCACAGGTTCCGCTCGGTCAGCGGCACGCCCGTCGCGCCCGTCAGGTACGCGGCGAGGTCCTGGCGCAGCGCGATCGCGTCACGGTCCGGGTAGCGGTGCAGACCCGCGGCCACCTCCCGGACGGCTTCGGTGACGTCGTCGACCAGGGCCTGCGGCGGCGGGTACGGGTTTTCGTTCGTGTTGAGCCGGACCGGGACGTCGAGCTGCGGCGCGCCGTAGGGGCTGCGGCCCCGCAGGTCCTCGCGCAGCGGCAGGTCCTCGAGACGGACGTCGTCGGAACTCACTCGGCTCCTCCCGGGAAGCGCGCGGTGACGGCTTCCCCGTGTGCGGGCAGGTCTTCGGCGTTGGCGAGCGCGACGACCTTGCCGGCCACCTCGCGCAGCGCCTGTTCGCTGTAGTCGATGACGTGGATGCCGCGCAGGAAGCTCTGCACGGACAGCCCCGACGAGTGCCGCGCGTAGCCGCCGGTGGGCAGCACGTGGTTCGAGCCCGCGCAGTAGTCGCCGAGCGAAACGGGCGCGTACGGGCCGACGAACACCGCGCCCGCGTTGCGCACCCGGGCCGCGACGGCGCGCGCGTCCGCCGTCTGGATCTCCAGGTGCTCGGCCGCGTAGGCGTCCACCACCCGCAGCCCGTCCTCCACAGTGGACACCAGCACGGTGCCGGACTGCCTGCCGCGCAACGCCTCGCCGATGCGCTCGGTGTGCTTGGTGGCGGCGACCCGGCGGGCCAGCTCCTCGTCGACGGCGTCGGCCAGCTCCACCGAGGTGGTGACCAGCACGCTCGCCGCGAGCGGGTCGTGCTCGGCCTGGCTGACCAGGTCGGCGGCCACGTGCACCGGGTCGGCGGTCTCGTCGGCGAGGATCGCGATCTCCGTCGGGCCCGCCTCGGAGTCGATGCCGATCAGGCCGCGCAGCAGGCGCTTGGCCGCGGTCAGGTAGATGTTGCCGGGGCCGGTGACCAGGTCGACCGGGACCAGCTCGGCGCCGTCGGTGTCGATGCCGCCGTAGGCCAGCAGCGCCACGGCCTGCGCCCCGCCGACCGCCCACACCTCGTCGACGCCCAGCAGCGCCGCGGCGGCCAGGGTCGTCGGGTGCGGCCTGCCACCGAACTCGGCCTGCGGCGGCGAGCACAGCACCAGCGAGCCGACGCCCGCGACCTGCGCCGGGACGACGTTCATCACCACGCTCGACGGGTACACCGCCAGCCCGCCGGGGGCGTAGAGGCCGACGCGCTCGACCGGCACCCAGCGCTCGGTGACCGTGCCGCCGTCGACGACCGTCGTGGTCACGTCGGCGCGGCGCTGGTCGGCGTGCACCTTGCGGGCGCGGGCGATCGCCTCCTCCAGCGCGGCGCGCACGGCCGGGTCCAGGGTGGTCAGCGCGGCCTCGATCTCGGCGCGCGGCACGCGGACGCTGGACGGGCGCACGCGGTCGAACCGCTCGGTGTACTCCAGGACCGCCTCGACCCCGCGCTCGCGGACCGCCTCGACCACCGGGCGGACCTGATGCAGCGCCGCGTCCACGTCGATCTCGGCACGCGGGAGCGTGGCTCGGAGTTCGGTGGCGGACGGCACGCGTCCACGCAGGTCGATGCGGTTCAACATGGGTCTAGGGTACGAGTTGGAACGTTGACGACGACCAGGGAGGTAGCCGGTGCTCCGGATCGGCTTGTGCCAGCTCACATCGAGTGCCGACCCCGCGGAGAACCTCGCCCCGATCCGCGAGGGCGTGGCGCGCGCGGCGGGCGACGGGGCGCGGGTCGTGGTGTTCCCGGAGGCGGCGATGGCGCGGTTCGGCGTGCCGCTCGGGCCGGTGGCGGAACCGCTGGACGGGCCGTGGGCGAAGTCGGTGTCCGCGATCGCCGACGAGCACGGCGTGCTGGTGGTGGCCGGGATGTTCACCCCGTCGGCGGACGGCCGGGTGCGCAACACGCTGCTCATCACCGGGCTCGGGCACCACCTCGGCTACGACAAGATCCACCTCTACGACGCGTTCGGCTTCCGCGAATCCGACACGGTCGCGCCGGGCACCTCGCCGGTGACCGTCGAGGTCGACGGGGTCACGCTGGGCTTCGCGACCTGCTACGACGTGCGGTTCCCGGAGCTGTTCCGCGCGCTGGCCGACCGGGGCGCGTCCGCCGTCGTGCTGCCGACGTCGTGGGGCGCGGGCGAGGGCAAGCGGGACCAGTGGGAGGTGCTGGTGCGGGCGCGGGCGCTCGACTCCGGCTGCTGGGTGCTGGGCTGCGGCCAGGCCGACCCGGCGGCGTCCGGGGTCGAGGTGAACCCGAAGGCGCCGACGGGCATCGGGTACTCGACGGTGGCGGACGGGTTCGGGCGCGTGCACGCGCAGCTGGGCGCCGGGCCGGAGTCGGTGGTCGTGGACATCGACCCCGAGGTCGCGGAGAAGGCCCGCAACGCCACGGGGGCGCTCGCCAACCGGCGGCTCTAGGCCATCCCCTCTTCGATCGCCAGGCGCGTGAGTTCCGGGCGCCGGCGACGTCCGGTCTTGTCGCGGATCCGGTCCAGGTACGAGCGCACGGTCCGGACGCTGATCGACATGGCCTCGGCGATGTCGGCGTCCCGCTCGCCCGCCGCGACCAGCGACAACACCTGCCGCTCCCGGTCGGACAGCACGCTGCCCACCCCGGCCCGCGGGCGCGTCGAGTCGAGCAGGTAGGACGCCAGCGTCGGCGAGACGTAGGAGTTCCCGGCGGCGATCTCGCGGATCGCGTGCAGGATGTCGTCGCCGTCGGCGTCCTTCGACAGGTAGCCGCGGGCGCCGGCGGAGATGGCGCCCAGCACCTCGTCCTGGCCCGCGTGCGCGGACACCACCAGCACCTTGTGCCCCATCCGCACGACCTCCTGCACGGCCTGCGAATCGGTCACCCCGCGCAGCTTGAGGTCCAGCACGACGACGCACCCGGCCGGTTCCTGACTGCTCGCGAAGGCGGCGACGGACTCGGCGACGGGCCCCAGCTCGATGTCCCGCGCCTCGGACAGCACGTTCGCCACCGCGTACCGGTACAGCGGGTGGTCCTCGATCACGCCGACCCGGATGGGCCCGCCCTCGTTCGCGGCCATGGGACCTCACTCCCTGTGGGCATTTTTCCCGGCAGCGAATACCGGTTCCCCGTTTATTCTGTACCAGGAACAAGGAGAAGCGAGTTGACCGCTGCCGACGCGGGGGTCTCCGCCGGTGGCGGGACCGCACCCGACGCACCCCGGACCCGCCGGTTCACCGTGGCGCCGTTCCTGCTGCCCATCGGCTTCGCCCAGATCGCGATCTGGGAGTCCGCCCTGGTCGCGACGCTGCTCGCGGTCCAAGACGTGCTGCCGGCGAAGGTCGTGGTGACCGTGCTGGCGCTGCTGGTGATCGCCGCGACGTCCGTCCGGTTCGCGGGACGCCACCTGGCCGGCTGGGCCCTGACGTGGGTGTCGTACCGGTTGCTGCAGCACGACGAACGCCGCCAGGCCGCCGATCCGCTGCGTGTCCTCGCCCACGACTTCCGGTTGCGGCAGCACGTCGACCGCGCCGGGAACCGCTTCGGCGTGGCCGGGGTCGGCGACGGCTGGACGACGGTGATCCGGCTGCGCGACGGCGTCGAGCCCGACGTCCCGAAGGTGCTGGACCTGCTGCGCGCGGCGTGCGACAACCCGGAGATCCCGCTGGCCGGAGCCCAGCTGGTGGTGCGGACCAGCTTCGGCGAGCGGACGTTCCTGGTCGCCGTGCGGTACCGGCCGAGCGAGGCGCCGCTGGCCGCGCTGGCCCGGGGCGGCGGGGAGGCCGGCGAGCTGCGGGCGACGACCCGCGCGGCGCTGGCGCTGATGGGCGCGCTCGCCAAGGCCGGGTACGGCAGCACGCTGCTGGAGGCCGGCGAGCTGGCGACCGAGCTGCGCGCCACCGTCGGGACGGACTCGCCGGCGCCGGTGACGGACGGCTGGCGGTCGTGGTCGGCGGGCGGCACCGCCCAGGCCGGGTTCGCGCCGCTGACCCGCGAGGACGTGCCCGTGCTGCTGACGTCGACGGCCCGCGGCGCGGCGCTGACGGTGACCTCGTACACGTTGCGGCGCAACCACTTCGGGCGGCTCGTGGACGAGGTCACGCTGCGCCTGGCCCGCTCCGCCGGCACGCGGCGGCCGCCCCGGGCCCGTGATCTGGACGTGCCGGTGGTGCCGCTGTACGGCAGGCACGCCGCCGCCGTGCGGCGCACGCTGCCGCTCGCCCTGCCGCACTGATCGCGCGGTTCTAGGCCATCAGCGGCGTCGGGTCGGCGAAGACGTCCGCCAGCACGCCCGTGCACGCGGCGACCGCCTGGACGTCCGGGCCGAACCGGGTGACCGTCACCAGATCGGTCCCGGGCAGCGCGGTCGTCGCCGCGAAGGCGTGCAGCAGGGTCGCCAGGTGCTCCGGCGCGTCGGTGATGTTCTGGCCGCCGAGGACGACCTGGTCCGGGTTGACGATGTCGCGCAGCATGGCGACCGCCCGGCCCATGGTCGCGGCGCGTTCGGCCAGCGCGCCCCGGTCGGTCTGGTCGTTGATCGTCGCCTCGAGGCAGCCGGTCCGGCCGCACCCGCAGCGCACGTCACCGCCCACCGGCAGGTGCGCGACCGTGCCGGCCTGACCGGGGCCGCGGTGCAGGACGCCGTCGACGACGAGCGCGGTGCCGACGACCTGCCGGGCGTAGAAGTACAGCAGGCTGGGGTACTGCTTGCCCTCGCCGAACAGCAGCTCGGCGTGCGCCATCGCGGGCACGTGACCGTCGACGTGCACCGGCAGTCCCGTCCCGCGCGCCAGCACGGCCTGGGCGGGGGCGCGGTGCCAGCCGAGCCGGTCGTGGGTGATCAGGCCGCGGGCGATGTCGACCTGGCCGCCGGTGGCGAGCCCGAGCCCGATGATCCGCCGCTCTCGCCAGCGGCGCAGGAACGCGCGCACCTTCGCGGCGAGGAACGCCAGGCCGTCCTCGGCGCTGCCGCGCGGGGTCGGGATCTTCTCGCTGCCGACGAGCCGCCCCCGCAGGTCGACGATGCCGAACGTGGTGGTGCGGACGCCGATGTGCACGCCGCACGCGGCCAGGACGCTGTCGTCGATGTCGACCGGCACGCGGGGCCGCCCGACGGCGCCGGCGCGGGCCAGGTCCGGCGCGTCCCGCACCAGTCGCGCCTCGGCGAGCGCGGCGACCTGGCGGCTGACCGTCGGCATGCTCAGCGACGTCAGCTCGGCGATCGCGGCACGCGACAGCGGGCCCTCGCGCCGGATCGCGCCGAGCACCGCGGCGGCGTTCGACACTGCGCACCCCCAGACGGCCAGTTTGTTCCACCGTGCACGAAACTAGCCGAGCCCGTCAAAGCGGCCCGCCATCCGGGACGGTGGCAGACTCCGGGGAGTGAGCACGCGCCCGTACGTCCTCGCCTCCGCGGCGGTGTCCCTGGACGGCTACCTCGACGACACCAGCGACCAGCGGCTCCTGCTGTCCAACGAGGAGGACTTCGCGCGCGTGGACGACGTGCGCGCCGGGGTGGACGCGATCCTGGTCGGGGCGGGCACGATCCGCACCGACAACCCGCGGCTGCTGGTGCGGTCCGGGCGCGGGAACCCGGCGAAGGTCACGATCACCGAGAGCGGCGACCTCGACCCGTCGGCGAACTTCTTCACCACCGGTGAGGTCGAGAAGCTGGTGTACACCTCCGCCGCGGCGGTGCCGAAGGTGCGCGAGCGGCTGGGCGCGGTGGCGACGGTGGTCGACGGTGGGGACCCGCTGGACCTGCGGCACGTGCTGGCGGACCTCGCCGGGCGCGGCGTCGGGCGGCTGATGGTCGAGGGCGGCGGGGCGATCCACACGCTGTTCCTCACCGCGGGCGTGGTGGACGAGCTGCACCTTGCGGTCGCGCCGGTGTTCGTCGGCGAGGCGACGGCGCCGCGGTTCGTCGGCCCCGGCCGGTTCCCGCCCGGACGGCTGCAGCTGACCGAGACGTGCCGCATCGGCGATGTCGTGTTCATGCGCTACCACCTGGGCCAGGCGGCGCGCGACCACAGCCGGCTCCGGGAGGCGATCGCGCTGGCGGAGAACTGCCCGCCGTCGACGACGTTCCGGGTTGGCGCGATCGTGGTGAACGCTGACGACGAGGTGCTCGCCACCGGCTACTCGGGCGAGACCGACCCGCACGACCACGCGGAGGAAGTCGCGATCGCCAAACTGGGCGGTGCGGACCTCACCGGGGCGACGATCTACTCGTCGCTGGAGCCGTGCAGCTCACGGGCGTCGCGGGCGGTGTCGTGCACGCAGCACATCCTGAACGCCGGGATCCCGCGGGTGGTGTTCGCCTGGCGGGAGCCGAACCTGTTCGTGGACTGCGTGGGAGCGGAAACACTGCGCGCGGCCGGCCGCGAGGTGCGCGAACTGCCCGACCTGGCGGACCTCGTGAAGGCGACGAACGCGCACCTGCCGTTCGAGGATCAGACGCTGTTCCCTCCGGAGGGACCGGCACCCGGCACCGCAACGACCTAGCGCGGCACCCACAACGTCACCCGCGTACCGTGGCCCGGTTTCGAGTCGATCCGGCACCAGCCGCCGGCTTCGGTCAGGCGGGCCGTCATCGACTCGCTCACGCCGAAGCCCGCTGGGCGGGCGTCCTCGTCGTAGCCGACGCCGTGGTCCCGGATCACCACGGCTATTCCACCGTCGTGCTCGGCGAGGCGCATCACGACCTCCCGGGTGCCCGCGTGCTTAAGCGTGTTGCGCAGCGCCTCGCGAGCCGCGTCGCGGACCGCGGCTCGTCGCGCCTCCGTCAGGGTGTCGTCGGCCAGGTCGGACAGCGCCAGCTGCGCCCGCAGCCCCTCGCGCGCCATCTCCGTCGCCAGCCCGGTCAGCTCCGCCGCCAACCCCTGACCGCCGCCTTGATCGCCACCGGCCGGCGTACCCAGCCCCCGCCGCAGCTCGGCCGCCTGCGCCCGGGCCTGCGCGCGCATCCGGTCCAGCTCGACGGCCGGATCCCCGCCCCGGTGCATCGCCATCGCTTCGAGCGCCTGCAGCACCGTGTCGTGCAGCGCCCGTTCGGTCCGCGACCGCTCCCCGGCCACCCCGAGCCGCATCCCGATCGCCAGCGCCAGCCGCGTCGCCACGCCCAGCAGCACCAGCGTCCCGGCCGCCGTCACCACCGCGACCAGCATCGTCCCGGTGCCGCTGACCAGCGGCGGCACCCACATCGACAGCTGCCCGCCGAGCGCGAGCAACCCCACCTGGAACGGCACCCCGAGCGCCACCAGCGCGAGCCCGGCCGGCACGCCCCGGCACATCGTCCACAGGCCGACCGTCCCGGTGAGGTTCAGGAACGGCACCCACGCCGCCGCCCAGTACAGCTCCGCCGGGGCCGTCGCGCTGACCGCCACGCCAGCCCCGACCGCTAACACCAGATCGGCCGCCAGCAGCCACGCCGTGGCGCGCCCGCTGCGGTCCGGCACGCGCAGCACCCACACCAGACCGGCCAGGTTCCCCAGCACACCGGCCCACGCCACCACCGTCGCGGAGAACACGAACCCGTGCGCGGCCACCAGCCACACCCACGCGATCGGCAGGACCCCGATCCGGTAGACCAGCGGCAGCAGCACCGCGTACCGGGTCGCGCGCACCATCAGCGAGGAGCGCGGCCCGTCGGTGCTGCTCGCCGCGACGGCGCCCATCCGCTTCAGCGCGGACACCGGCTCCGGATCGTCGATCTCCTCCGGCAGCTCGCGCGGCGTGGACGCCAGCACCCCCGCCCCCTTGCTGAGCAAGGCGAGCAGGAAGTTGGCAGCCATCCCCCGATCCTAAGCCGGGAAACGGTCAGCGGAGGTCCATCCCGAGGTCGAGCGCCGGCGAGGAGTGCGTCAGCGCCCCGACCGCCAGGTAGTCCACACCGGTTTCGGCGTAGGCCCGCGCGTTCGCCAGCCGCAGCCCGCCGGAGGCCTCCAGCCGGGTCTTCGGCGACAGCTCGTCCTTGCGGCGCACGGCCTCCGCGCACTGCTCGGGCGTGAAGTTGTCCAGCAGCACCTCGTCGGCACCCGCCGCGAGGGCCTCGTCGAGCTGCTCCAGCGTGTCGACCTCGACCTCGCACGCCAGCTCCGGCGCGTGCTCCCGGGCCGCCGCCAGCGCGGCGGTGACCGACCCGGCGGCCACCACGTGGTTGTCCTTGATCAGCACCGCGTCGCCGAGGCCCATCCGGTGGTTCACGCCACCGCCGCACCGCACCGCGTACTTCTCCAGCAGCCGCAGGCCGGGCAACGTCTTGCGGGAGTCCCGGATCGCGCACCCGGTACCGTCCACAGCGGACACCCACGCGGCCGTCGCGGTCGCGACACCGGACAGGTGGCACAGCAGGTTCAGCGCCGTCCGTTCGGCGGTGAGCAGCCCGCGCACCGGCCCGCGCACGACCAGCGCGGGCTTGCCCGCGACCAGCCGGCTGCCGTCCTCAAGCCGGTCGAGCACCTCGTAACCGCTGCCGAGCACGGCGTCGAACACCGCGAGCGCGACCGGCACCCCGGCGAGCGTGCCGTCCACGCGCGGGGTGATCTCCGCGGTCGCGGTCGCGCTCTCCGGCACCGTCGCGGCCGTGGTCGCGTCCGGCCCGTACCGCAGGTCCTCCGCCAGCGCGGTCTCCACGACGCGGCGGGCGTCCTCCAGGTCCAGGGTCATGCCACTTCCTCCGTGCGGACGGGGTCGGCCAGCACCGGCTGACCCGAGGGGTTCAACCTGATCAGCTGGCTGCGCTGCCACGTGACGTCGTCCCGCTCGGGGTGGTCGCCGCGGACGTGGCAGCCGCGCGACTCGGTGCGCCGCGCCGCCGCGGCCAGCAACGCCTGCGCCACCAGGGTGAGCGACGCGTTCTCGACGTCGGCGTGCGTCCGCAGTGGACCGTCCGAAGTCGACAAATCGAGGACGGAACCGGCCACGGCCAGCCCCTCGGCGTCCCGCCCGATCGCCGCGTACCGGCTCATCGCACGCTGCAACGCGTCCCGCTCGGCGATCCGCACCCGCCCCCACGCGGGCGCCGACGCCTGCTTCGGGTCGCCCAGCAGGCCCGCGGCCAGGTCGGCGGCCACCGCCTCGGCCGCCGCGGCGCCGGTGACCAGCCCCTCCAGCAGGCTGTTGGACGCCAGCCGGTTCGCGCCGTGCAGCCCGGTCCGCGCGACCTCGCCGGCCGCGTACAGCCCGGCGACACCGGTGCGGCCGTCGGTTCCGGCCACGATCCCGCCGCACGCGAAGTGCGCCGCCGGGGTCACCGGGATCGGGTCACGCACCGGGTCGACGCCGATCGCGCGGCACGCCGCGAAGACCGTCGGGAACCGCTTCGCGAACCCGGGCACGCCGGTGGCGTCGAGGAACACGTGGTCGTCGATCCCGCCCGGCGCCGCGAGGAGCCGTCGCGTGATCGCGCCGGACACCACGTCGCGCGGCGCCAGGTCGCCCAGCGGGTGCACACCGCGCATGACCGACGCGCCCGCGCCGTCAACGAGCACCGCGCCCTCGCCGCGCACGGCCTCGGTGACCAGCGGGCAGCGCCCGCGCGCGCCCGGCGTGTACAGCACGGTCGGGTGGAACTGCACGAACTCCAGATCGGCCGCCGCCGCCCCGGCCCGCAGGCCGAGCGCGACCCCGTCGCCGGTGGCGATCTCCGGGTTCGACGTGGCCTGGTAGAGCTGGCCCATCCCGCCGGTGGCGAGCAGCACCGCGGGCGCCCGCAGCACACCCGGCCGGCCCTCCGGGTCGAGCACTGTCACCCCGGCGACGTCCCCGCGCGGCGTCCGCAACGCGTCGACCGCGATGTGCCGCTCCAGCACGGGCAGCCGGCGGCCGGTGGCTTCGGCGACGAGCGTGCGCTCGACCTCGGCCCCGGTCGCGTCGCCGCCGGCGTGGATGACGCGGAACGCGCTGTGCCCGCCCTCCCGGGCGCGGGCGAGCAGCCCGGACGCGCCCGGGTCGAACCGCGCGCCCACCGACCGCAGCCAGGACACCGCGCGCGGGCCGTCGGCGAGGATCGCCGCGACCGCGTCGGCGTCGCAGAGCCCGGCGCCGGCGATCAGCGTGTCCTCGGTGTGCCGCGCGACGGAGTCACCCTCGTCGTGCTGGTCCTCCAGCACCACGGCGACGCCGCCCTGGGCCCAGCGCGTGTTGCCGTCCTCGACCGCCGCCTTGGTCACCACCAGCACCCGCAGGCCGAGCTCCTGCGCGCGGATCGCCGCGGTCAGCCCGGCCACGCCGGTGCCGAGCACGACCAGATCGGCCCGCGCCTCCCAGCACGTGGTTTTCGTCTGATCGTCGATAACCGGGCCGGTCATTCGCCGCCGCCGGGCTGCCCGATCTCGATCATCCGCTGCACCGAGGCGCGCGCCCGGGCGGCGGTCTCGGGGTCGACGTGCACCTCGTCGGCGCCCTCGCGCAACGCGCGCAGCAGGGCGGCCGGGGTGATCATCTTCATGTACGCGCACGACGCGCGGTCGTTCACCGCGCGGAAGTCGATGCCCGGCGCGGCCTTGCGCAGCTGGTGCAGCATGCCGATCTCGGTGGCCACCAGCACCGACTTCGCCTTCGTGGCACGGGCTTCGTGCACCATGTCCCCAGTGGACAGGATCTTCACCTTGTCCGCGGGCACCGCGCCCTCGCCGGCCAGGTACAGCGCCGAGGTGGCGCAGCCGCACTCGGGGTGGATGAACAGGTCCGCGTCCGGGTTCGCGGCGGCGCGCTCGGCCAGCTCGGGACCGTTGATCCCGGCGTGCACGTGGCACTCGCCCGCCCAGATGTGCATGTTCTCGCGTCCGGTCTTGCGCTTGACGTGCGCGCCAAGGAACTGGTCCGGGCAGAACAGGACCTCGCGGTCGGCCGGGATCGAGGCCACCACGTCGACCGCGTTGGACGACGTGCAACAGATGTCCGTCTCCGCCTTGACCTCCGCGGTGGTGTTCACATAGGACACCACGACCGCGCCGGGGTGCTGCGCCTTCCACTCGCGCAGCTGGGCGCCGGTGATGGAGTCGGCGAGCGAGCAGCCGGCGCGCGCGTCCGGGATCAGCACCGTCTTCTCCGGCGAGAGGATCTTCGCGGTCTCGGCCATGAAGTGCACGCCGCAGAACACGATGGTCGACGCGTCGCTCGCGGCGGCGATCCGGGACAGCGCGAGGGAGTCCCCGGTGTGGTCGGCGATGTCCTGGATCGCCGGAGCCTGGTAGTTGTGCGCCAGCAGCACGGCATCCCGCTCCCGCGCCAGCTTGCGCACCTCTTCCGCCCACGCCTCGTCCGGCTCCACGCCACCGTACGGGGTCAGGTCCACAGTCGCTGCAGTCATCGGCCCTCCTGGACCAGTCGCTGGTTTTCGCCTTACAATCGAAAACCGTGCGAAGTCATATTAACAGCAGCGCCCCCCTGGCACACGAGGTTTTGGCGGCGGTATTGCAGGTGCGTTACGCCACACTGCAGGTGTTGCTCTGGCGCCGGGCGCTGGATCCGCACGTGGGGCGCTGGTCACTGCCCGGCGGGCGGCTGCGGCCGGACGAGGACGTGGAGACCTCGATCCGCCGCCAGCTCGCGGAGAAGGTGGACATCCGGCAGCTGAGCCACGTCGAGCAGCTCGCCGTGTTCAGCGCCCCGGACCGGGTGCCCGGCCCGCGCGTGGTCGCCACGGCGTTCCTCGGCCTGGTCCCCTCCGACGTCGACCCCGAGGTCCCGGAGGACACCCGCTGGCACCCGGTGGACGACCTGCCGCGCACCGCCTTCGACCACCGCGACATCGTGCTGCGCGCCCGCGACCGGCTGCGCTCCAAGCTGTCCTACACCAACGTCGGCTTCGCGCTCGCCCCGCGCGAGTTCACCATCTCGGCCCTGCGCGAGCTGTATTCGGCGGCGCTGGGTTACAAGGTCGACGCCACCAACCTGCAGCGGGTGCTGTCCCGGCGCGGCCTGCTCTCCCCCACCGGGCACACCGCGCCGCCGGGCCGCAGCGGGGGGCGGCCGGCCGCGTTGTTCTCCTTCCCGGGGAAGGGCATCCAGGTGACGGACCCCTTCGCGGTGTTCCGTCCGCCGCCCAAACGACGTTGAGCGAGAACCACCGGATCGACGTACCGTGTAGCCGTGGATGCGGAGCGGCAGGACAGTGCGACACGGACCATCCCCCTGTTCCCGCTGCAAACCGTCCTCCTGCCGGGCGCGACCCTACCCCTGCACCTGTTCGAGCCGCGGTACCGGCAGCTCGCGGTCGACCTGCTCACCGGCACGGTGCCGGACCGCCGGTTCGGGATCGTCGCCATCCGGACCTCCGCCGTGCGTGAGGTGGAGGACCTCGACCACGTCCACCCGATCGGCTGCGCGGCGCTGCTCGGGGACAGCGAACGGCTGCCCGACGGCCGGTTCGACATCATCACGCGCGGCGAGCGCCGCTTCCGCGTCCTGGACATCGACACCAGCCGCGCGCCCTACCTGGTCGGGACCATCGAATGGGTCGACGACGCGCCGGTGCCGCCGACGGCCGGGCGAGCGGTGGAGGGCCTGCGGGACGCGGCGCTGTCCGCGCACGCCGTCTACTGCGACGCGGCCTGGCACCGCGACTCGTGGGCGACGCCGGAACCGGAGGTCGGGCCGGGCCCGCTGTCCTACCTGCTCGCCGCCGACTGCCTGCTGCCGCTGGCCGACCGGCAGCAGCTGCTCGAGGAGACCCAGCCGCTGCGCCGGCTGCGGATGGTCAGCCGCATGCTGCGCCGCGAGGCCGGATTCCTGACGAAGCTGCGCGCGGTGCCGGCGCCCCCGCCCGAACTGATCCAGCTGGGCCTGCCCGCCAGCCTGAACTGAGACGCTGGCCACAACGTTTTCGCAGGTGGCCGGGAACATGGATCTTCCTGGTACCGTTGGACCTTCGGCGCTGGCAACAGCCCTTGCCACCAGCCCGCCGGATCAAGGTGATTGATCCGAGCCCGGCGTGGCAACCCCAGATACCGCGGCAAGAACCAGATGGGCCCTTTCGCGTGCTCATCGCCCTTGCTGGTGCCTGGAGCGCCCAGCTGAAACGAAACGCAGGAAAGGAGGCGGCACGCCATGAGCCGCGACGTGATCGACTGGCGTACGAGTGCCGCCTGCCGGGACGAGGACCCTGAGCTGTTCTTCCCCGTGTCCGAAATGGGCCCGGGCGCCCGGCAGGTCGCACGGGCCAAGGCGGTGTGCGCGAGCTGTCCGGTGCGCGCCGAATGCTTGGCCTACGCACTGGACTCCGGTCTCGACAACGGCATCTTCGGCGGCACGACCGAGGGCGAGCGGCGGAGCCTGATCCGCTCGCGCCGTCGCGCCGAGGCGGCCTGAGACACGCAGACGGCCGGGTTTCCCGTACTGGGGAACCCGGCCGTTCGCGTTTTCTCAGCCCAGCCTGCGGCCCAGGTCGTCGCGGCCGTTCCAGCCCGCGAGCAGGCCGTAGGCCAGCGCGGTGCCCAGTGGCTGGGCCACCAGGACCCACATCGACTCCACACGCGGAGCGCGCTCGATCACCTCGCCGACGTTCGGCGTGGTGGTGACCGCGTAGGCGCTGTTGGCGAAGGCCACACCCATCTGGACGCCGAGCCAGGCGGCGAGCAGGCCGCCGAGCACCGCGGCGATCATGATCACCGGCCCGCGCCGCTCCCGCAGCATCCACACGGCGACCCCGGTGACCACGCCGGCGCCCAGGCCGAGCAGCGTGTAGATCGCGAGGTCGTCGAAGCGGTGCCAGCTCTCCAGTTGCAGCGGGATCAGCTGGCCGCCGTCGAACACGCGCACCCGCTCGGGTGGCGCGAGCAGCGACCAGACCCACCCCAGCGGGATGCCGAGCACGCCGATCAGCGACAGCAGGCTGACCGCGGGCAGCAGGTCGGCCTTCACGACCACCCGCGGCCGCGGCGGCCGTCGGGTGAACAGCACAGCGGACAGCTCCGGGCCGGGGGCTCCCGGCCTGGCCTGCACCGGCGACGAGTCGGCCACCGCACCCCTTCCGTTCCCGCGTGATCCGCCGGGACGAGATTAGCCGGTCTGCCCGCTCGTGTACGCACCGTGTCGGGCGCGTCGCCGGATCGCGGCGCGACGTCTCAAGTGGACAGGCCCTTCTCGAACCGCTCGGCGTCGAAATCGCCGCCGAACCAGGGCGACAGCCCGGCCCGGGCGGCCTCCAGGAAGGCGTCGCGGTCCAGTCCACCCGCGCCCTCGGGGAGGGCGCCCAGCAGCGGCGCCCCGGCGGCCACCGGCAGGTCCGAGACGTTGCACAGGGCGGCCAGATCCGGCTCCGCGGGCCAGGCCCCGACGACGACGCCGAGCACGTTGAGCCCCCGCGCGGTCGCGACCTCCGCGGTCAGGGCCGTCGCGTTCAGCGTGCCGAGCCCGGCCTCGGCGACCACCAGCAGCGGGGCGGACAACGACCAGGCGACATCGGCCAGGGTGGCGCCCTCGGCGTCGAAGCGGACCAGCAGTCCCCCGGCGCCCTCGACCAGCACCAGGTCGTGCGTCTCGGCCAGCTCGCCCGCCGCCCGCGCGGCCTCCGCGGGCCCGACCGGCGCGATCCCGCTCCGCCGCGCCGCCACCTCGGGGGCGAGCGGGTCGGGATACCGGCGCAGTTCGCGGGTCGTGACGTCCCCGGCGAGGCGGGTCACCTCGTCGACGTCGCCCGGCTCCCCCGGGCCGACCCCGGTCTGCGCGGGTTTCAGCACGGCCACCCGGCGGCCCTCGGCACGCGCGAGCGCGGCGAGGGCCGCGGTCACCGCGGTCTTGCCGACGCCGGTTCCGGTCCCGGTCACCACCAGCACGCTCACGGGATCCGAGATTAATACCGGCGCCGGCCGACCGGCTGTCCGGTGGGTGGCTACCCGGTGACCATCCGGTTGCGCTCCTCGCTTCCGGTCACCACGCTGTCGGCCGAGACGAACGCACCGGCCGTCGCGTCGTACAGGTGCACCTTCGCCGCGCCGACCTCGAAGTACATGCCCACCAGGTCGACCTCGCCGCGGGCTTCCGCGGCCGCGATCACCGGGTACTCCCGCAGCCGGTCCAGCTGCTGCAGGACGTTGTGCAGCGCCAGCTGGTCGGCCTCGGACGCGGGCAGGGAGTCGCCGACGCGGATCGGCGCGTGCGTCTTGGCCCGCTCCACGCTCGGCTCGGCGTGCTTGAGCCAGGACGTCAACGCGGGCGCGCCGTCCGGCGCCCCGCCCAGCAGGGCCTTCATCGCCCCGCACGACGAGTGCCCGCACACCACGATCTCGCGCACCTTGAGCACCCCGACCGCGTACTCGACGGCGGCGCCGATGGACGCGTCCGCCCCCTGCGCGCACGTGGCGTGGTCGGGCACCAGGTTGCCGATGTTGCGCACGGTGAACAGGTCGCCCGGCCCGCTGCTGGTGATCAGGTTCGGCACGATCCGCGCGTCGCCGCAGGTGATGAACAGCGTTTCCGGGTTCTGGCTGTCGGCCAGCTTGCCCAGGATCGGGCGGACCAGCTGCGACGTGCGCCGCTCGAACTCGAGCATCCCGCGCCGCATCGAGCTCTCCCGGGGCTGCCGCTGCCGCGGCACCTCGACCGGCTCCTCCTGTTGCGCGCGCTGCCACTCCGACCAGGGCGCGAACCAGCGCGGCGCGATCCGCTGGGCCTTGGCCTTGTGCACGGTCGGCTCACCGGCCTTGCCGCGTTCGAACCAGGGGTGCCCGATCTCGTCGACGATCACCTGACCACCGGCCTCCTCGTGGGAGCGCTGCCAGTCCGACAGCGTGTCGAACGCGGCGTGGTCGAGGTAGTCCACGACGAGTTCGAGGGTCACCGTCGCGCCGCGCGGGATGGCGCCCAGCACGGAGGTCAGGCGGGGAATCGAGAGCGCGGACAACGCCCCCTCGACGACGACGCGCCACCGGTCGCCGTCGCGTTCGGCGTGGATGCCGGACCACAGCAGGCGGCGGAGCATGATCAGCGCCGCCACGGCGATACCGATCAGCACACCGGCGAGCAGGTCGATGGTCACGACGCCGACCAGGGTGATCAGGTAGACCGGCAGGTCGCCGTGCCGCCGGAGCTCCCGGATCTGGGCCGGGTTGACGAGTTTGGCGCCGACGTGGACCAGCAGCGCGGCGAGCGCGGCCAGCGGGATGTTGCGCAGCACGCCGGCGAGCACGGCGACGAACAGCAGGATCCACAGGCCGTGCAGGATCGCGGACATCCGCGTGCGGGCACCGCTCTGCACGTTGGTCGAGCTGCGCACGATCACGCCGGCCACCGGCAGGCCGCCGAACGTGCCGGACACCATGTTGGCCGCGCCCTGGCCGACCAGCTCACGATTGAGGTTCGCCCGCGGGCCGGTGTGCATCTTGTCCACCGCCACCGCGGAGAGCAGGGTCGCGACGCTCGTGACCAGCGCGATGGTCACGACGGCGACGCCGAAGTCGAACCACCCGCCGTCGGGGAACTCCGGCACGAAACCGAGGTCGAGCACGTTGTCCGGAACGTCCACACGGGACAGGTCCAGGCCGGCGACCAGTGACAGCACGGTGGCGATCAGGATCGCGGCCAGCGGGCCGGGGACCTTGCGGACCGCCGCGGGCAGCTTGCCCCACCCGAGCACGATGCCGAGGGTGACCAGCCCGATCGCAGTGGCGGCTCCGTGCGGGTCGAGGACCAGCGCCGGCAGCCGCAGGAGGTTGTCCACCGGCGAGCTCTGCGCGCTGCCGCCGAAGACGATCGGGAGCTGCGACAGCACGATGGTGACGCCGATGCCGGCGAGCATGCCGTGCACGATCGCCGGGGACAGGGCCAGCGCGGCACGCGCGATCCGGCTCAGCCCGAGCAGGATCTGCAGTGCGCCGGCCAGCACGGTGATGGCGCAGGTGGCGGCCCAGCCGAACTCGTTGATGGTCTCCGCCACGATCACGGTGAGCCCGGCCGCGGGACCGCTGACCTGCAGCGGCGCCCCGCCGAGCGCGCCGGCCACGACGCCGCCGACGATCGCGGCGATCAGGCCGGCGACGATCGGCGCACCGGAGGCCAGCGCGATGCCCAGTGACAGCGGGATCGCGACGAGGAAGACGACCAGCGAGGCAGGTACGTCGTGGCGGAGGTTGTCCAGCGCGGACCGCCACGAGCGGGGCGGAGCGTGCTCACGCTCCCGGGCAGAGTTGTCAATCATTCACGCCTCCGGTGCGGAAGGATCCGAACTTGGGGATGTACCGAGACAGACCGGCCGCAGTGACGGTCCGTAGCACCAGAGATACCGAAAACCGTCCGAGATGTCCGGTATGCAAAGAAGTTCTCACGTTTTGTTCACAAAGGGTCATGACTGATGAGTGACGGCGTAGTGGCGACCGGCCATCAGTGTGCGTGACCCAGGTCACCGGAGGGACCGATCGTCGCCATGAAAGTGACGAGCGGTGATCATCAGGAGCCACAGTGGTGCCGCTCACGCTGAATTGGGTGAATTATTCACGGCGGCAGGTATCCGGCCCTCGACGCCGGGCGCGTGTTCGCCGCCGGCGTGAGGTGACCGGCGGTGAACGCCACCCCCGTCCGGGGTCGCCTGGCCGGGGCCCGGCCCGGACGCCGAGGCGCCTACTCCGTGAACTGCCGCCGCGAGACCTGGGCGTGGGCCATCCGCCGCAGCGCCGCGAACAAGGCGTCACCCAGGACGGTGCCCACCACCGCGCCCTCGACGACCGCCTCGGTCGCGCCGAGCCGGGCCACCGCCGTCACGTCCGCTTCGGCGACCGAGTCCGCCGCTTCGGCGTAGCGGTCCAGCGCGTCCAGCACCCACTCGTGGCCCACCTGGCGCAGCGCGCACAGCACGCCGAGCAACGACTCGACCACCGGCGACCCGGGATGGACGTCCCAGCCCCGCCGCCGCGCCATCTCCTCGATGCGGCCCATCGCCCACACGCGATCCTCGTCCGTCACCTCGATCTTCGCCATCGGCAGACCGTGCTGGGCCAGGCCGAGGATGTCGTGCGTCGACGTGGCGGAGTCGTCGATCGCGGACAGCACCTCCCCCACCGCGGCGATCGACAGGCCGCCGATCTCCAGCAGGGCGCGCACCAGCTTGAGCCGCCGCACGTGCGCCGCACCGTAGCGGGCCTGGTTCGGGCTGGTCAGCTCGCCGGGCGGGAGCAGACCCTCGCGCTGGTAGTACTTGATCGTCGCGACCGGGACCCCCGACTCCCGGCTCAGCTCCGCCATCCGCATCCGGCGATCCTCCTCTGGACATACCCCGCATGGGTAGAGTAACTTCCCATTTCAGATAGTATAGCTATCCGTTTCTGGAGGCGATGACGATGACCACGCTGTCGCTGCGCTCACCGGCCACCCGCCGGGCCGTGCGGCACTACGTCGAGATGTGGATCGCCATGGGTCTGGGCATGGCCGTCCTCGGACCGCTCGTCCGGCTGGGCTTCGACGCGGCCGGCTGGTCCGCGGTGCTGGACCGGACCGACTGGCGCGCGATGATCATGGCGACCGAGATGGCCCTGCCGATGGCCGCGTGGATGCGGGTCCGCCGGCACGGCTGGGGCTCGATCGCCGAGATGACCGTGTGGATGTACGTGCCGTTCGCGGTGCTGCTCGTGCCGTATTGGGCCGGCGCGATCTCCGGCGGCGCGCTGATGGGGATCGGCCACGGCCTGATGGGCTTGGCCATGGCGGTGGTGGTCCACCGCCACCGCCACGACCACTGACCGCTCAGCCGAGCACGACCGGGAGGCGGTCCAGGCCGTGCACGAGCGTGCTCTCCCGCCAGCGCAGCTCGCCCGGCTCGCCGTCGAGCTCGATCGCGGGGAAGCGGTCGAGCAGGCGGCCCAGCGCGACCTCCGCCTCGAGCCGGGCCAGCGGCGCGCCGACGCAGTAGTGGATGCCGTGGCCGAACGCCAGGTGACCGCCCGCCGGGCGGGTCAGGTCCAGACGGTCCGGGTCGGGGAACCGCTCGCCGTCGCGGTTGGCGCCCACCAGCGAGATCATCACGAACTCGCCGGCCGGGATCTCGACGTCGCCCACCGGCACCGGCTCGGCCGTGAAGCGCAGGGTCGCGATGTTGATCGGCCCCTCGAAGCGCAGGAACTCCTCGATCGCGCCGGGCAGCAACGACGGGTCCGCGCGCAGGGCGGCGAGCTGGTCCGGGTGCCGCAGCAGCGCCAGAACGCTGTTGCCGATCAGGTTGACCGTGGTCTCGTGTCCGGCGACGAGCAGCAGGAACGCCATCGCCACCAGCTCCTCGGGCGAGAGCTGGTCGCCCTCGTCCGACACGTGCACCAGGTCGGACAGCAGGTCCTGGGTCGGGGCCGCGCGCTTGGCGTCGACCAGCGCGGTGAGGTAGCCGGCCATCGACCGGGCCGCGTCGTGGAAGTTCGCCTCCGGGCCGGAGTTGAGCAGCGTGTTCGACCACTCGCGGAACTCGCCGCGCTCCGCTTCGGGGATGCCGAGCAGCTCGCAGATCACCGTGATCGGCAGCGGGTAGGCGAACGCGTCGAGCAGGTCGGCGCGGCCTCGCGCGGCCATGGCGTCCAGCAGCTCGTCGGTGATCTGCTCGATGCGCGGCCGCAGCCGGGCGACCGTGCGGGCGGTGAAGGCCTTGTTGACCAGCTTGCGCAGCCGGGTGTGGTCCGGCGGGTCGGTGTTGAGCATGTGGTGACGCAGCAGGGCGCCGGACGGGTCGTCGCTGCCCGTCCCGCCGGTCGCGGTCAGGCGGGCCTCGAACAGCTCCTGCGCCCGCTCCGCGTCCTTGCTCAGCCGCGGGTCCGCGAGCAGCGCCTTGGCCTCGGCGTACCCCGAGACCAGCCAGACCCTCAGGCCACGGGGCATGATCGCCGGCCGCACCGGCCCCTCCTCGCGCAACGCGCGGTAGAGGGCGTGCGGATCCTGGATGATGTCGTCGTCGAGCCTGATCGGTTCGTCCACCACGCGCATTCGTGGTCCTCCCAGTGACGTTCGTGCTCCGGCAAGGCGTCAACGGACCGCGGGCGCGAATGGTGCCCGCCTCACCGGTTGGTGAGCGCGTCGGCGACCCGGTCCACCACCCCCTTCCAGTGCTCCCGCTGCCGGGCGCGCTCCTCGGGGCCGGCCAGCCACTCCTGGTGGAAGCGGACCACGGTCCCGTCGCTCGACGGGGACACCGTCACCTGCACCGTCGAGTCGTGGTCCCAGTCCTTCGGCCGCCAGGTCAGGCGGATGCGGTCGAGCTCGCGGAGGCTGCGGACCTCGCCCACCGTGCCGTCCGCGGTTTCGTAGCGCTCCCCCTTTCCCCCGGGCACAGCGGCGCCGAGCCAGACCGCCGCACCCGCCTCGCTGGTGAGGAACTCCCACACGGTGGTGGCCGGGTGCGACAGCGTCCGCGAGACGCCGATCTGCCAGCCCGCGTCGGCGGTCCGGCCCACTTCCTTGGTCATGGGCTCATGATGGCAGGAGGCACCGACAGTTCCGGGACGTTCATGCGGCACGATGGGAGATCGTGCGGTACCGGCCCATCACCTTCGACCGGCTCGCCGGGGAACTGGCCGAGCGCGTGCTCTCGCTGGACACGCCGTGGGTGCGCGTCGCCGTGAACGGCCCGGCCGGCACCGCGGCGCTCGCCGACGCGCTGGTCGACCCGCTGCGGGTGGGCGGCCGCGCGGTGCTGCGGGTGTCCACTGTGGATTTTCTGCGCCCGGCGTCGCTGCGGTTCGAATACGGCAAGGAGAACCCGGACTCGCGCTACTGGTCCTGGTTGGACGAGGGCGCGTTGCGGCGCGAGGTGCTGGACCCGTTGGGGCGCAACGGAAGCGGCTTGGTGCTGCCCGCGCTGTGGGACGCGGCGCGCGACCGGGCGACGCGCCGGGAGCGGGTGCCGCTGCCATCGCCGGGTGTGCTGGTGGTGGACGGCGAGATGCTGCTCGGACGTGGCCTGCCGCTCGAGCTGACGGTGCACCTGCAACTGTCCGCGGGCGCATTGCGGCGCCGCCTGCCCGAGGACGAGCAGTGGGCGCTGCCGGCCTTCGAGCGGTACGAGGAGGAGGTGCGGCCCGCGGAGATCGCGGACGTCGTAGTACGCGCCGACGACCCCCGGCACCCGGCGATACTGGAGCGGGCCGTGTGATGGCCGCCGGGTGGTGACCCTGTGCGGGGGTCGACCGGCCACGTGAGGCTCACCGGATGGCGACCCGCAGCGCGACGCGCGCGGGTCGTGGCGGCGACCGGCACCAACTCAACCGACCGCCCGACGCTCGCCGGGTGGCGGCCCCGCCGCGACGAGTGCCGCCCCGTGAGGCTCGCCGGGGGCGACCCGCAGCGCAGCCGGCCGCGCGACGCTCGGCGTGGCGCGGCCGAACCACCACGCCGGGGCAACCCCCGCACCGCGTGCGGGTCAGGTCGTGGTGACCGGATCGCCGCTGAGGAACGTCCGCAGCCGGGCGCCCAGCAGGTCCCACCGCCACTGCTCGGTGACCCAGGTCCGGCCGGCGGCGCCCATCTTGCGCGCACGGGACGGGTCGGTGAGCAGCGGGGTGAGGGTCTCGACCAGCTGGTGGACGTCGCGGCCGTTGACGACGTGGCCGGTCACCTCGTCGAGGACCGTCTCCGGCGCGCCACCCGAGTTGCCCGCGACGACCGGCAGACCCGTCGCCGAGGCCTCCAGGTACACGATGCCGAGGCCCTCCACGTCCAGCCCCTTGCCGCGGGTGCGCGCGGGCATCGCGAAGACGTCCCCGGCGGCGTAGTGCGCGGGCAGCTCCGGCCACGGCACCGAGCCGGTGAAGACGACGTCGGCGGCGACGCCCCGCTCGTCCGCGAGCCGTTCCAGCGACTTGCGGTACGGACCACCGCCGACCAGCAGGAGCGCGACGTCCGGGACCCGGCGGCGCAGTTCGGGCAGGGCGTGGATGAGCATGTCCTGGCCCTTGCGCGGCACGAGCCGGGACACGCACACCACGGTCGGCCGGTCGCCGAGGCCGTGCCGGGCGCGGATCTCGGCGCGGGCGGCGTCGTCCGGTTTGAACACGTCCGGGTCGACGCCGGGCGGCAGCAGTTCGAGCCCGGCGGACGGGCCGAACGCCGACGCGAACCGGCCGCGGGTGTACTTGCTGACGTAGGTGATCACGTCGGTGGTGTCGCCGATGCGGCGCAGCGCCTGGCGGGCCAGCGGCAGCATCGACCAGCCGACCTCGTGCCCGTGGGTGCTCGCGACCACCCAGTCCGCGCCCGCGGCCCGCAGCGGCTGGGCGAGCAGCGCCAGCGGCGCGGCGGCGCCGAACCAGACGGCCTGGCAGTCGTGCGCGCGCAGGATGTCCTTGGCGCGGCGCAGCACGTCCGGGGTGGGCAGCATGAGCGAGGTGGGGTGCCGGACCACCTCGAACGGCGCGGCGGCGTCGAACTCGGGGTGCGAGCCGGAGGGCTTGTCCCAGGAGGGTGCGTAGACGACGAGCTGGTCCGGCGGCAGCAGGCGCGCGAAGGAGTTCAGGTAGTTCTGGATCCCCCCGGGCCGCGGCGGGAAGTCGTTGGTCACCAGCAGGGTCCGAAGCACGGGCTGGAGACTACTAGGGCGGACGACCGGGTTCGCGGCCCTGTCGGTGCCCCCCGGGAAGACCGAGGGGCGGCACCGGCGATGGCCGGTGCCGCCCCTCGTCGTGCGGTGAACTCAGCTCAGCGCGACGCGCCGGGCCGAGACGTAGTTGTTCTGCAGCGGCGAGATCTTGACGACGTCCCCGGTCTCGGGGGCGTGCACCATCTTGCCGTCGCCCAGGTAGATGCCCACGTGGTGGATCGGCGAACCGAAGAACACCAGGTCGCCGGGCTGCAGCTGGGCCCGCGAGACCGCGACCCCGGCCGTGGCCTGCGACTGGCTCGTGCGCGGCAGGGTGATGCCGGCCTTGCCGTAGGCGTACAGGGTCAGGCCCGAACAGTCGAACGAGCTGGGACCGGTGTCGCCCCAGCCGTACGGGCTGCCGAGCTTGCTCAGCGCGACGTCGATCGCCGTCTGGGCGGCCGCCGTCGGGGCCGGCACGTTCGGCGCGTTGCCGCCGGTGTCCTTCTGCGCGGCCCGCTCGGACGCGGTGAGCCGCTGACGCACCTGGTCCAGCTGGTCGAGCTGGGCCTGCAGGGCGGCCTGCCGCGCGTGCAGGTCGTTCAGCAACGTCGCGGCCGCATCCTTGGCGGCCTGCGAACGTGCCTGGGCGTCGGCTGCCGCCGCCTGGGCGCCGGCCGCCGCCTGGACCGCCGCGTTGTAGTCGGCGAGCGCCTTGTTCTTCTCGTCGGCGAGCACCTCCAGGGCGGAGGAGCGCTCCAGGAAGTCCTGCGCCGAGGTGCCGTTCAGCAACGCGGACAGCTTGTTGAACTGCACGCCACCGACGAACGAGGCGTCGGCGAACTGGTCGACCACGCCCTGGTACTGCTCCTTCGCGGCCAGCGCCTGCTGCCCGGCCGCGTTGGCCGCGGCGAGGTCGGCGTTGGCCCGGTCCAGGTCGGCCTGTTTGGCGTCGAGGTCGGCCTGCGCCTGCATGGCTTCCTCGTTCAGCTGCTCGGCCTGAGCGGCGAGCTGCCGGTACTGCGCCAGCGCGTCCGCTGCGTTGGCGGGCTGCTGGGGGGCGGGGAGGGGGACCGCGCCGGCCGGGGCCGTGGGGAAACCGCCGACCGCGAGTACCGCGGCGGCGGCGAGGGCTCCTGCGACCACGCGCTTGATGGGTTGCGACTGCACGCCGCGCGTGTCTCCTTTGCACTCATGTCGCCGCCGGCCGCCGCGAGGAGGTCGGGGGACCCTCCACACGGACCGGCGCGGGCGGACACAAGCACCCGAACCGGTCTACAGCGGTTACCCGGCATGTCCAGACGCAGGGGGTAGCGCATCTGGGTTCATGCGTGGGTCCGGCACAGCTCCCCGACAAGCTGCTCCGGCGACAATCTCGCGTCGCCGCCACGGGCGCGACGGCTGCCGGGCGCGAGATCTCGGCTAGGTTACGAAACGACCGCCGTCGCGTCCACCAGGCACCAGGTAAAAACTTTGCGTAACCACCTCCGATCCCGTTCGGACCAGCAGTTCCCCTGTGGGTGTGACCAGCGCAACAGTTTGCCAGGTCACAACTACTGACCGTTTGCCGCGCGAAGCGACCGTTTGTCTCCTTGGGCGTGTTGCTTCGGTCTGCCGGCCCCGCGCCAATGATCGGGACCGCGCGCCCGGCGAGCGTTCCGATGCGACGGCCCCATCACCGACGAGCCTCGAGGCAGTGAGAGAGCCGCCGGATCCGAGCGGCACCTCCGCCCGGCAGCGGCCGGTCAACCCGGCACCGCAGCCGCAACCGCCCGGCGGGCTCACCGCGTCCCAACACCTCCCGGCAACCGCCCGGCGGGCTCACCGCGTCCCAACACCTCCCGGCAACCGCCCGGCGGGCTCACCGCGTCCCAACTCCTCCCGGCGCTCAGGCGACCACGTCACCCAGCCCGGCGCTCGGGCAGCCGCACGTGCGGGCGGCGCCCCCGGGTGATCGCTCGCGGTGGGGGGACCAGCCCGGCATCCGCCAGCAGCTCGACCGCGGCCAGCTCCTCGAGATCGAGTTCGACCACCGGCGGCGCGTCGACCACGGCGCTCAGCACGCAGTCACCGCAGGCGCGGCCCCGCAGCGTGCACCGGTTGCACTCGATGATCACGGTGTTGTCGTTCATGGCGTGCCTCCTCGTTCCTACTGAGGTGCACGGTACGAGTGACCACCGACAATTTCGGGCACGCGTATCGAACGAATGGACCAACGGTGCACGAACAAACCGCTGACCAGCGGAAACACCGCCGGAAAAAATCCTCAGACCCGCCCCAGACGCGCCAGCAACACCGCCGAAGCCACCGGGTGCGCCCCCGATCGCCGCACCGAGTCGGCCACCGCTCGGTCCGTCGAGGCCACCACCAGCGGCCGCCCCTGGGGCTCGGCCGCCACCAGCGACCGGATCACGTCGTCCGCGATCACGCCGGGGTCGGAGAACAGCACGCGCACCCCGCGGGCGCTCACGGTCGGCACCGACATCACCTCGGCGCCGTCGAACACCACCGTGATCTCCGCGCCGGTCCGCGCCGCCAGCGCCCCGAGCTGCTGGACCAGCCGGTTGCGCTGATCAGCCAGCGCCAGCTCCGGATAACCGGTCTTGGTCACGTTGTAGCCGTCGACGATCAGGTGGACGCTCGGCAGCGCGAGCAGACGGTCCAGCACCGCGGGATCCCGCACCTGCCGCCCGGCCCCGGTCCCCGACGACGCGCCCAGCACGGTGTCCGCCGGCCGCCGCGAGCTGCTGTCCAGCGACAACTCCCGGCGCAACCCGGACACGGCGCCCTGCAGCGTGTCCACGAGCAGCGACAACCGCACCTCGTCGGCCTCCCGGGCCTCCTTCGCGGACTGGCGCGCGATCTCCGCGTCCGCCGCGGCCCGCTCGGCCCTGGCCCGCTCGGCGGCCGCCCGCTGGCGCTCACGCTCCAGCTGAGCGGTCACCGCGGCGACCTCCTGCTCCCGCCGCACGTCGGCCTGCGCGAGCAGCTCACGCGCCTCTTCAGCGGCGTCCTTGGCCTGCCGCAGCTGGGTGCCCTGCTCCCGCAGCCGGTTGCGGAGCTTGGTCAGCTCCTCCTCACGCTCCTGGCGGGCGCCCTCGACGGCCTCCAGCGCCTGCGTCAGCTCCTCGCGCACCCGCGCCAGTTCGGCCTCCAGCCGCTGGCTGCGCGCCACCGCGGCGTCGCGCTCGGCCCGCAGCGCCGTCTCCGCCGCGTTCTTGACCACCAGCCGCACCCGTGTCGCCGCGCTGGCCTCGCCCAGCAGGACGGCCGCCACCGCGGCGGCCACCGGATCGGGGTCGTTCGGGTCGAGCGCGTCCGGCCGGTACTCGCGCACCCACTCCAGGACGGCGGTGCGGAACGCGGTCGAGTCCTCCAGCGTTGTGAGGAGCGCCGCACCACCCAGCTTGGCCCGCTTCGCCGGCGCGAACTTCGCGACCGGCCGCAGCTGCTGCGGGATGTCGATGCGCGGGATCTTCCCCAGTGCCTCGGCGGCCAGCTCGGCGAGCCGGCCGCGCACCGGCTCGGGCAGATCGCGCCAGTTCACGGACTTGGCGTCCGGCTCCGGGCGCGGGCTCGCCGCGGGCGCCCGGAGACCGGGGTCTTCGGGCTCTTCGGCGTGCACTGAGGGAAACATCCGTCCAGGGTAGTCCGCTTCGGTAACGATCACCGGTCGTGCCGTGATCCGGGATTGTCGGTCCCCCTCCCTAGGGTGCCGATCATGCACCTGGCGGACCGCGCGCAACTGACCTTCGACGAACTCGGCACGCCGTTGCGGGACACCACGTTCGTCGTGTTCGACCTGGAGACCACCGGGACGAAGCCGGGCCCGGACGGGATCACCGAGATCGGCGCGGTCAAGGTCCGCGGCGGCGAGGTGCTGGGCGAGTTCGCCACCCTCGTCGACCCGGGGATGCCGATCCCGCCGCAGATCGTCGCGCTGACCGGCATCACCTCGGCGATGCTGCACGACGCGCCGAAGATCGACCGCGTGCTGCCCGCGTTCCTGGAGTTCGCCAGCGGTGCCGTGCTGGTCGCGCACAACGCGCCGTTCGACACGTCGTTCATGCGCGCGGCCTGCCTGCACCACGGCTACCCGTGGCCCAAACCGGCCGTGGTGTGCACGGTCCGGCTGGCGCGCCGTGTGCTGACCCGCCAGGACAGCCCCAGCTTCCGGCTGTCCGCGCTGGCGGCCCTGTTCGGCTCGCCGGTCACGCCCAACCACCGCGCGCTGGAGGACGCCCGCGCCACCGTCCACGTGCTGCACGCGCTGCTGGAGCGCGTCGGCAACGTGGGCGTGCAGTCCTTGGAGGAGCTGCTCGACTACCTGCCTGAGGTGACGCCGTCCCAGCGGCGCAAGCGTGGCCTGGCCGCCCACCTGCCGGAACGCCCTGGCGTCTACCTCTTCCGCGGCCCCGGCGACGAGGTGCTCTACGTCGGCACGGCGAGCAACCTGCGGCGCCGGGTGCGCCAGTACTTCACCGGCTCGGAGAGCCGCGGCCGGATCCGCGAGATGGTCGCCCTCGCCGAGCGGGTCGACGGCATCGAGTGCAGCCACGCCCTGGAGGCCCAGGTCCGGGAGCTGCGGCTGATCGCCGCGCACCGGCCGTCCTACAACCGGCGGTCGAAGAACCCCCGCAAGTCGTGGTGGATCGTGCTGACCGACGAGGCGTTCCCGCGCCTGTCGGTGGTCCGGCTGCCCAAGGACGGCGCACTCGGGCCGTTCTCCTCGCAGGTCACGGCCAAGATCGCGGCGGACGCGCTGGCGAGCGCGGCCGGCCTGCGCACCTGCACCCAGCGGATCCCCGCGCATTCGCCGTCCGGCCGGCCGTGCGCGCTCGCCGAACTGGGCCGCTGCGGGGCGCCGTGCGCCGGTCACCAGAGCGTCGAGGAGTACTCCCCCGGCGTGCACGCGATCGTCGAGCTGGTCTCCGGCCGCGGCACCCGGCCACTGGACTCCGCGCGGCGCCAGCTGGACGAGCTGGCCGGGGCCGAGCACTTCGAGCAGGCCGCGCGGCGGCGGGACGAGCTGGCCGTGCTGGTGCGCGCGGTGGACCGGGCGCACCGGCTGTCCTCGCTGGCGGCGATCCCCGAGCTGGTCGCCGCGGCGCCGGACGGCAACCGCGGCTGGGAGTTCGCGGTGATCCGGCACGGCAGGCTGGCCTCCGCCGGGGTGGCCCGCCGCGGTGTACCGCCGATGCCGGTGGTCGAGCAGCTCGTCGCCGCCGCGGAGACGGTCGAGCCCGGTCCGGGCCCCCTGTACGGGGCGCCGCCGGAGGAGACCTCGATCCTGCTGCGCTGGCTCACCCGCCCCGGCGTCCGGCTGGTGCGCACCGCGGTGCCGTGGTCGGAGCCCGCGCACGGCGCCGGCCCGTGGCGCGGCTGGCTGGAACAGGTCGCCACCGCGGTGTCGCTGGAGCAGGCCGGGTAGGGCGGCGGGGAGCTACGATCGCCGCGCTACCCAATTCATGCGAGGAGGACGCGAGTGATCACCGCGATCGTGCTGATCCATGCCGTGGCGGACAGCATCCCGGAGACCGCGCAGGCGATCGCCGACATCGACGGCGTGGCGGAGGTGTACTCGTGCGCCGGCGACGTCGACCTGATCGCGATCGTGCGCGTGCACGCCCACGAGGAGCTCGCCGACCTCATCCCGGCCAGGATCGGCAAGGTGCCCGGCGTGATCGACACCGACACGCACATCGCGTTCCGGTCCTACTCCACCGCCGACACCGAGTCCGCGTTCGCGATCGGCGTCGAAGACGCCGACTGACACCGACTGACACGGCGAACGAGAAAGGGCCCCCGGATCGCTCCGGGGGCCCTTCTCGTGACCGTGGACTAGTGGTCCGGGGTCTTCCAGCCCGACGGGACCTCGCCCTTGCTGGGCAGCTCGCCCGGGACGTGGCCGTTGCCGTGCCCGTCGCCGCGGGCCCGGTCGAGCGCCGACGTCTCCTCCACCGGGTCCGGCGCCAGCAGGGTGCCCGGCACCGCACGCCCGGCCGCGCCGAGCTTGTTCATCTTCTTCGGCACCGCCGCGCCCTGGTACTCCAGCGGGATGGCGTGGCCGTGGTCGTCCACACCGCCCAGCGGCTGGTGGATCTCGATGAACTCACCGTGCGGCAGGCGCTTGATGATGCCGGTCTCGATGCCGTGCTCCAGCACCTCGCGGTCGGACCGCTGCAGGCCCAGGCAGATCCGGTAGGTGATGAAGTACGCCAGCGGCGGTAGCACCAGGATGCCGATACGGCCGGCCCACGTGGTCGCGTTCAGCGAGATGTTGAACTTGTCCGCGATGATGTCGTTGAACCCGGACAGCTCGACCACCATGAAGAACGCCAGCGCCATCATGCCGATCGAGGTGCGGACCGGTGCGTCGCGCGGGCGCTGCAGCAGGTTGTGGTGCGCGGTGTCGCCGGACAGCTTCCGCTCGATGAACGGGTAGGCGATGAGCAGCGCGAACAGGACCGGCATCCACACCGCGCCGGCGAAGAACACCGCCGGGACCGTGTAGTTGCCCAGGTAGAGCTCCCACGCGGGGAAGATCCGCAGCAGACCGTCGGCCCAGGCGAGGTACCAGTCCGGCTGCGAACCCGCGGACACCTGCCCCGGGTTGTACGGGCCCAGGTTCCAGATCGGGTTGATCTGGAAGATGCCCGCCATGATCGACAGGACACCGGTGACGATGACGAAGAAGGCACCGGCCTTGGCGGCGAACACCGGCATGATCCGGACGCCGACGACGTTGGTCTCCTTGCGCCGCACGCCCGGGAACTGGGTGTGCTTCTGGTACCAGACCAGCGCCAGGTGCACGCCGACGAGCGCGAGCATGATGCCCGGCAGCAGCAGGATGTGCAGCGTGTACATGCGCGGCACGATCTCGTCGCCGGGGAACTCCCCGCCGAACAGCGCCCAGTGCAGCCAGGTGCCCATGATCGGCACCGAGAGCACGATGCCCGACAGGGTGGCGCGGATACCGGTGCCCGACAGTAGGTCGTCCGGCAGCGAGTAGCCGAAGAAGCCCTCGAACATGCCCAGGATCAGCAGCAGCGCGCCGATGACCCAGTTGGCCTCGCGCGGCCTGCGGAACGCTCCGGTGAAGAAGATCCGGAACATGTGCACCATCATCGCCGCGACGAACACCAGCGCGGCCCAGTGGTGCAGCTGGCGGACGAACAGACCGCCGCGGACCTCGAACGAGATCTCCAGGGTCGTCTGGAACGCGCGGGACATCTCGACGCCCTGCAGGTTCTTGAACGGCCCGTGGTAGACGACCTCGGCCATCGACGGATCGAAGAACAGGGTCAGGTAGACACCCGTGATGATCACGACGATGAAGCTGTAGAGCGCGATCTCACCGAGCAGGAACGACCAGTGCGTCGGGAAGACCTTGTTCATCTGGTGCCGCAGGCCCTTGGCCAGGCGGTACCGCTGGTCCATGTTGTTCGCGGCCTCGGCGGCGTGCCGCTCCAGCGCGCTGGACCCCCGGGTCGGCGTGGTGAGTGAACTCATGACTTGCGCTCCCAATAGGCGGGGCCGACCGGCTCGATGAAGTCTCCCCGCGCCACGAAGTACCCCTCATCGTTGACCGTGATGGGCAACTGCGCAAGCGCGCGGGTCGCCGGGCCGAAGATGGGCTTGGCGTAGTGCAGGGCGTCGAACTGCGACTGGTGGCACGGGCACAGGATCCGGTTGGTCCGCTGCTCGTACAGGGAGGTCGGGCATCCGACGTGGCTGCAGATCTTCGTGTAGGCGTAGTAGTCGCCGAAGTTGAAGTCCTCCTGGCCGGCCCGCTTGACGACCCGCTGGGCGTCCTCCGGACGCAGGCGGATCAGCATGACCGGGGCGTCCGCGCGCATGAACACCGCGGCCAGCGCCTCGTGGTCGCCGCGCTCGCTCTCCCGGAACGGGTAGACCGTCTCCATGGCGCCCGCGTCCAGGTCCTCCGGGCGCAGCAGGACGACCTCGTCGCTCTTGCCGGTGTAGCGGCGCAGGTAGACGGTCTCGCCCGGGTGCTCCGGCTTCCACGGCGTGTGGGCCAGGTTGTCCTTGGACTCGGGGTCAGCCCACGGGTTCTTGATGAACGACGCGACCGGCAGGGCGACCAGGCCAAGCCCCATCACACCGGCGCCGAGGCCCGCGGTGCGCTTGACCAGCGAACGGCGGCCGATGGTGCTGCGGTTACCCGCGTCGGCCAGCTGCGCGACGATGGTCTTGCGGTCGATCTCGGCCGAGCCCTTGCCGTCGCCGTCGTGCCGCTCCTGCACCGCGAGCTCGTTCGGGATGAACCGCTTGGTGTAGAGCAGGACGCCGATGCCCAGCGCGAGGATCGACAGGCCGAGCGTGAAGCCCAGCACGGGGGTGTACAGCGCGTACTTCTCGTACTCGCCGGTGTCCGGAGCCTTGTACTCCCACCACTCCGGCCAGCAGATGGTCACCAGGAAGCCGAGACCGGCCAGCGCCGCGATGGTGAACCACAGCGCGACGACCCGCTCCGCGCGCTTCTCCGCGCGGGTGCCCTTGACGGGCCACGGGTCCGGGTAGTCGACGAGCTCGACGCCATCGAGCTTCGTGCCCAGCTTCACCAGCTGGTCGCGGTCCATCTCGGCCAGTTCGGCCTCGGAAGGCTGGGGAACCCCCGGCTCGCGCCCGGCGCCCGGGTGCTCTTCCATGCTAGTCATGCCCTCGATCCAATCCACAAAGTCACGCCGACGATGGCGCCGATGCCGACGATCCACGCGACGAGTGCCTCCGAGGCCGGCCCCAGTCCGCCGATGCCGTTGCCGCCGGGGTTGTTGTTCCCGTCGGACACGGACTTGACGTAGGCGACGATGTCCCGCTTCTCCTCGGGGGTGAGCTGCCGGTCGGAGAACTTCGGCATGTTCTGCGGACCGCTCAGCATCGCCGTGTAGATCTGCTCTTCGCTGGCCGGGCCGAGCTCCGGCGCGAACTTGCCGGCCGACAGGGCACCGCCCTGGCCGGTGAAGTTGTGGCAGGACGCGCAGTTGAGGCGGAACAGCTCGCCACCGCGCGCCGGGTTGTCGCCGCGCAGCGCCTCACCGGTCTGGGCGGGCCGCTCCGGGCCGCCGCCGTTGGCCTGGATGTAGGCGCCGACCGCGTCGATCTCCTCCGGGGTCAGCTTCGCCGGCTTCCGCTCCGCCTGGGCTTCCTGGCGGACCGCCGGCATGCGACCGGACGAGGTCTGGAAGTACACGGCCGCGTCGCCGACGCCGATCAGGCTCGGGCCGCGGTCCTCCACGCCCTGCAGGTTCGAGCCGTGGCAGCTGATGCAGCTGTTGTTGTAGACCTGCTGGCCCAGGCGCAGCTGCGCCGGGTCGCCCTGCGCCTGCGCCGTCTGCGGCTGCGGCACCAGGAGGGCGTAGCCCAGGCCCGCGCCGACCAGCGCCACACCGAGCGCGAGCGCGCCGGCGAGGCGGCGGCGCAGCTTGGTGCGGGCACCGAACCGGCGCCTGGAGGTGTTCTTGCTGGTGGTCATTCTTCGGCAACCCTTGCTGTCAGTTCAGGCCGGTCCATGGGGTGGCTGGCGCGGTCACGGGATGATGTAGATGACCGCGAACAGGCCGATCCACACGATGTCGACGAAGTGCCAGTAGTAGGACACGACGATCGCCGAGGTCGCCTGCGCGGGGGTGAACTTGCTCAGCTTCGTGCGGATGAGCAGGAAGACGAAGGCGACGAGACCACCGATCACGTGCAGACCGTGGAAGCCGGTCGCCAGGAAGAACACCGTGCCGAAGGCGCCGGACGGGATGGTCACGCCCTCTTCGACCAGGGTGACGTACTCACCGGCCTGACCGGCGACGAAGATCGCGCCCATGATCAGGGTGATGACGTACCAGCGGCGCAGCCCGTAGACGTCACCGCGCTCGGCGGCGAACACGCCGAGCTGGCAGGTGAACGACGACGCCACCAGGATGATGGTGAAGGGCAGCGCGTACGGGATGTCGAGGTGGATGGGCTCGTCGGTCGCCGGGTTGATCGGCGGCCAGACCCCCGTGGCGTTCTGCGCCTTGACCGTGAAGAACATCGCGAACAGCCCGGCGAAGAACATGAGCTCGCTGGAGAGCCACACGATCGTGCCGACACTGACCATGTTCGGCCGGTTCAGCGAGTGCACCCGCTGGCTGATGGTGGGAGCTGCCGTTGTCACGGGTCGCATTATGTCTCCCTGCGATGCGACCTGCTTGGTCGGGTCCGGCACGCCGCGCCGGGGGTGTCGGTCACAGTGACGAACGCGGAGGGTGAGGATCAGGGCGTGGGATTCTTCGATCGGGTGCGTGACCTGCTGCGAAAGCGTGGCGGACCGGACCTCACCGTGGACACCGAGGGTGTCGTCGTCGTGGCCGAGGCCTTCGACGTCGCCGAAGCCGACTCGTCGGTGCTTCGGAGATCACACCTCTGGCGGGCGGACGAACCGGCGATCCTGCGCCACCACCTCGTTCTGCCACCGGATCGGGTCACCGAGGCGGCGTCGGTGCTCGCCCAGGACGGGTGGGAGCTGCGCCCGGAAGACGGCGGCGAGGGCCCCGTCCGGGTGCACGCGCTGCGCGTGCAGAAGCTGGACGCGCTGCACTGCGCGCAGGAACGGGCGCGGATGGCCGGTCTGGCGCAGCGGCTGGACGGCGACTGGCTCGGCTGGGACGCGTTACAGCCGATGGGCCTGGGTGGAACCGGGCGGGACGGCTAGCATCGACACGACCAGTACAGCGACGAAGCCGGAGGGTCGACTTGTCCGAACAGTCCACGCGGATCCTGGTGTTCAGCCACCGACCAGAAGTGCGGGAGTCGATCATCACGGCGGTCGGCCGCAGGCCCGCCACCGACCTGGGCCGGGTCGACTACGTCGAGGCCTCCGGAGTGGCCGACGTGCTGGCCGAGATGGACGAGGGCGCGGTCGATCTGGCGATCCTGGACGGCGAGGCCCAGCCGACCGGCGGCATCGGGCTGTGCCGGCAGTTGAAGAACGAGATCGACGACTGCCCCCCGATCGTGATCGCCGTCCGGCGCAAGGACGACCGCTGGCTGGCGACCTGGTCCCAGGCCGACGCCGTCCTGGTCCATCCGCTCGACCCGCTGACCGCGGCGGAGACGGTCGCGGACGTGCTGCGGGCCCGCCGGGTCCCGGTCGTCCGGGGCTGAGGCGCCGCGACGAACTCAGGCCGGTTCGCCGGCCTGGAGGAAAGGTGACCATGGGCACGCAGACTTGGCCCACGCTGCTCAACCAGCTGATCGCCGGCGCGGATCTGTCCGCCGAGGACACCGCGTGGGCGATGGACCAGGTGATGTCCGGGGAGGCCACCCCCGCCCAGGTCGGCGGCTTCCTGGTCGCGC
The DNA here is from genome assembly GCF_014653945.1 of Amycolatopsis deserti. GTDB lineage: Bacteria > Actinomycetota > Actinomycetes > Mycobacteriales > Pseudonocardiaceae > Amycolatopsis_E > Amycolatopsis_E deserti. The sequence continues at coordinate 325,466 of NZ_BNAU01000005.1, forward strand.
TGCGCGCGAAGGGCGAGACGCCGGCCGAGATCACCGGGCTGGCCGACGCGATGCTGGCGCACGCCCGGCGGGTGCGGATCTCGCGGGACGCGGTGGACATCGTCGGCACCGGCGGGGACCGGTCCGGGTCGGTGAACATCTCGACGATGGCCTCGCTGGTGACGGCGGCGGCCGGGGTGCCGGTGGTCAAGCACGGCAACCGGGCGGCGTCGTCCAAGGCCGGGACCGCGGACGTGCTGGAGGCCCTCGGGGTGGCGATCGACCTGCCGCCGGAGGGGGTGCGGCGGTGTGTGGAGGAGCTGGGGATCGGGTTCTGCTTCGCGCCGGTGTTCCACCCCGGGTTCCGGCATGCCGGGGCGCCGCGCCGGGAGCTGGGGGTGCCCACGGCGTTCAACCTGCTGGGGCCGTTGACGAACCCGGCCCAGCCGACGGCGGGGTTGATCGGGTGCGCGTTCCCGGACAAGACGGAGGTGCTGGCGCGGGTGTTCGCGCGCCGGGGCACGTCGACGCTGGTGGTCCGCGGGGACGACGGCCTGGACGAACTCACCACGACGACGACCAGTTCGGTGTGGGTGGTGTCGGCGGGTTCGGTGCGCGCGACGTCGCTCGATCCGGCGTCCTTGGGCATCCCGCGCGCGACGGCGGAGGACCTGCGGGGCGGTGACCCGGCGGTGAACGCGGAGGTCGTGCGCGAGCTGGTGGCGGGCAAGCCCGGGCCGGTGCGGGATGCGGTGTTGCTGAATGCCGCTGGTGCGCTGGCCGCGCATGCCGGGTTCACCGAGTCGCTGGAGGAGGATCTGGCGGCGGGGCTGCGGAGGGCCGCGGAGGCCGTGGATTCCGGTGCGGCTGCCGAGCTGCTGGCCCGGTGGGCGGCTTTCCGCTGACGTTTCTCGGTTGCGGGGGTTTGCGGCTGGGCTGGTGGTGGGCGTGCGAGAGGGCCAGTCGCGCGGGTGCGAGGGGGCGGCTCGCGCGGGTGCGAGAGGACGGCTCGCGCGGGCGCGAGTGGCAACCGCATGGCTGGACCAGTGCCGGGCGTGCGCGAGGACCAACCGCAGCCGCACGAGACGACCAGTCACGTGGGCGCCACTGGCAACCGCGCGACTGGACCAGCAGCGAGCACACGAGAGTCCCAAGCCGCACGAGACGACCAGTCACGTGGGCGCCACTGGTAACCGCGCGACTGGACCAACGGCGGGCGCACGACAGGGCCACTCGCACGGGCGCGAGGGAGCCAGCCGCGCGAGTGCGACTCGCAGCCGCGCGACTGGACCAGCGGCGGCCGCACGAGATGACCACTCGCGCAGGCGCCACTGGCAACCGCACCGCTGGAGCAGTGGCGGGCGCACGACAGGGCCACTCGCACGGGCGCGAGGGAGCCAGCCGCGCGAGTGCGACTCGCAGCCGCGCGACTGGACCAGCGGCGGCCGCACGAGATGACCACTCGCGCAGGCGCGACTGGCAACCGCACCGCTGGACCAGCAGCGAGCGCACGAGGGCCAACCACAGCCACACGAGAACGCCAGTCGCGTGGGAGCGACTGGCAGTAGCGCCGCTGAACCAGTGGCGGCCGCACGACCGGTCCAATCGTGATCGCACGAAGGGGACAGTTCGTGCAGTTGTGACAGGGCCGCCGCTCGGCGAGCGGTGTCGCACCCTAGCTCCTCAGCCAAGCGCCCGGGCCACCCCACCGGACACACGAAAAGGGGCTCGCCCGGGCCACCCACGCCGGACACACGAAAGGGCCCGCCCGGCGAATCCACCGGACGGGCCCTCCTCAAAACCCCAAGATCACTCGTGGTTCGGCCCCGTGTGGTACTCGAACACCAGGCCGCCCACCGTGAGCAGGATCAGGATCCCCCCGACGACCAGCATCCAGATGTGGAAGAACGCCAGCCCGAGACCCACGAACGCCGCCGACGCCGCCAGCCCGATCGGCCAGTAGCTGCCCGGGCTGAAGAAGCCCATCTCACCGGCACCGTCGCTGATTTCGGCGTCGTCGCGGTCCTCGGGGCGCGGTTCGATCCGCCGGCCCACGAACCGCATGTAGCTGCCCGCCAGGAGGGACAGCCCGCCGGTCAGGATCAGGGCGACCAGGCCGACCGGCTCGACACCGTAGCCACTGGCCAGGCCGGTCCACACGCCGTACACGATCGCGATGAAGAACGCGAAAGCGGTGACCAAGTCGAAAATCCGGGCTTCGACCTTCATGACGCTGTCCTCACTGTGCTCATGCTTCCAACACCCACGTGAACCAACCGGCTCAGCCGGACTGCGTCCGCAGCGTGCGGTCGGTGTTGAACGGCTTCGTCGTGGTCGCCTGCGGCGCGCACAGCTCGCCGCAGTTCAGCGCGGCCAGCGCCTCGGCCGTGGTGTTCGGCTGCCCGGTGGCCGGGTTGATCTGCGTGCGCAGCTGGATGTACCGGTCGAACTGGTCGGCCGGCAGCGCCCGGACCTCGAAGTTCATGCCCGAGTGGTAGGTGCCGCACAGCTCGGCGCAGCGGCCGACGAACGCCCCGGTCCGGTCGATCGTGTTCTGGAACGACGGGTCCTGGTTGTTCTTCTCCGGGTCCGGGAACACGTCGCGCTTGAAGTGGAACTCCGGCACCCAGAAGGAGTGGATGACGTCGGCCGACCGCAGGTTGTACTGGATCCGCTTGCCGGCGGGCAGCACCAGGATCGGGATCTCGCTCGAGCTGCCGACGGTCTTGATGACCTGGCCGTTGGCGTCCTTCGGCGCGCTCGGGTAGTCGAACTCCCAGTTCCACTGGAACGCGATCACGTCGACCGTGACGTCCGGGTCCGGCTCCTCGGCCAGCACCTTGCTCTCGGTGGTCGCGGTGAAGAAGAACAGCACGCAGACCATCACGAGCGGCAGCACGACGCAGAACAGCTCGAGCGGCACGTTGTACTGGAACTGCCGCGGCAGGTCGCCCGGCCCGTCGGTCTTCTTCTTCCGGTGGAAGGCGACCGACCAGAAGATCAGGCCCCACACGATGACACCGACGGCGAGCGCGGCGATGACGGACCAGGTCCACAGGACACGCATGTCCTCGGACTCCTTGGTCACGCCGACGGGCCACCCGAACCGCAGCACCTCGTCACCGGAGCACCCGGTCGCCAGGAGCGCGACGAGCCCGGCCAGTGCGGCGACCTTACCGACTTTCGCCGAACGTGATGCCGGAGTGCGCTCATCCCTGCCCACTGCGCAGCGCCCTTTCAACCCAGGCCTCCTTGACGATTTCTGGCTTACCAGCGGGAGCCTAGCCGAGCTACCGCGATCCGCAGCCCAAGGGGTGACCGTTCGTGGCGGGGGCTGCGGGCATACTGGGCGCTCGACATCCGGCCACGACCTCGAGGTGTGAATATCCGTGTGCGGCCTGCTTGGACTGCTGTGTGCCACTGAGAACGACGCGGTCAACGCGCGTGAGGCGGTCGGCGAAGCCATGCGCTGCCAGCGCCATCGCGGCCCCGACGAGCGCGACACCTGGACCGACGCCGAGGTCGTCTACGGCTTCAACCGGCTCGCGTTCATCGACGTCGAGCACGCCCACCAGCCCCTGACCTGGGGTCCGCCGGAGTCGCCGAACCGCTACACCCTCAACTTCAACGGCGAGATCTACAACTACCGTGAGCTGCGGGAACAGCTGACCGCGGAGCACGGTGCGAAGTTCGCCACAGAGGGCGACGGCGAAGCGATCGTCGCGGCCTACCACTACTGGGGCCGCTCCGCGGTGGCGAAGCTGCGGGGGATGTTCGCCTTCCTGATCTGGGACGCCGAGGAAAAGGTGATCTTCGGCGCACGCGACCCGTTCGGCATCAAGCCGCTGTTCTACACGCACGGGCCGGGCGGCACGGCGTTCTCCAGCGAGAAGAAGTCGCTGCTGGAGCTCTCCGGCGTGCTGGGGATCACCAAGCAGCTCGACCGGACCGCCCTGCAGCACTACCTGACCCTGCAGTACGTGCCGGAGCCGGAGACGCTGCACACGCGCATCCGCCGCATCGAGTCGGGCACGTCCTTCACCGTCTCCCCCGGCGGCGCGCCGAAGATCGAGCGCTACTTCTTCCCCGAGTTCACCGCCAAGCCGGTGCGCGGCGCCGCCGAGGCGAAGATCCTGCACGAGCGCATCCGCGACGTGATGCGCGACTCGGTCGGCAAGCACATGATCGCCGACCCGGACATCACCGTCGGCACCTTCCTGTCCGGCGGCATCGACTCGACCGCGATCGCGGCGCTGGCCAAGGAGCACAACCCGAACCTGATCGCGTTCACCACCGGGTTCGAGCGCGAGGGCTACTCCGAGGTCGACGTGGCGGCCGAGTCGGCGGCGGCGATCGGGGTGAAGCACGTCATCCGGACGGTGTCAGCGGACGAGATGATGGAGGCGCTGCCGCTCATCGTCTGGTACCTGGACGACCCGGTGGCCGACCCGGCGCTGGTGCCGCTGTGGTTCATCGCGCGGGAAGCGCGCAAGCACGTCAAGGCGGTGCTGTCCGGCGAAGGCTCCGACGAGCTGTTCGGCGGCTACACGATCTACAACGAGCCGCTGTCGCTGGCGCCGTTCGAGAAGGTGCCCGGTGGCCTGCGCAAGGTGATCGGCAAGGTGTCCGAGCGGATCCCGGAGGGCACGCGCGGCAAGGACCTGCTGCGCCGCGGCGCGCTGCCGCTGGAGGAGCGCTACTACGGCAACGCCCGCATCTTCCGCGACGACCAGCTGCGCGGGGTGCTGAAGACGTTCCAGGAAGGCGTCGGGCACCAGGACGTCACCGCCGAGCACTACCGCACGTCGGCGAACTGGGACCCGGTCGCCCGGATGCAGCACGTGGACCTGTTCACCTGGCTGCGCGGCGACATCCTGGTCAAGGCCGACAAGATGACCATGGCGAACTCGCTGGAGCTGCGGGTGCCGTTCCTGGACGCCGAGGTGTTCAAGGTCGCGGCCGGCATCCCGCTGGACCAGAAGATCACCAAGGAGACCACCAAGTACGCGCTGCGCCGCGCGCTCGAGGGCATCGTCCCGGCGCACGTGCTGAACCGGCGCAAGCTGGGCTTCCCGGTGCCGATCCGGCTGTGGCTGCGCGACGAGATGTACGACTGGGCGCGCGGCATCATCGCCGACTCGCAGACCGACGAGCTGCTGGACAAGCAGGCCGTGCAGCGCCTGCTGGACGAGCACCGGGCCGGCACGCTGGACCACAGCCGGCGCATCTGGGCGCTGCTGGTGTTCATGATCTGGCACGGCATCTTCATCGAGCACCGCATCAAGCCGGAGATCCCGGAGCCGGTGTACCCCGTGCGGATCTGAGGTGGTTTCTGGGCCGTTCCGGTGAAGCGGCCCGATTCCGCCCCCACCCACACGGGTGACGCGCTACAACTCCTCGCGGAGACACGTGCCGGCGAGGGGGTCCCATGACGCGACCGGGCAGGTTCGCGCGGCTGCTGCTGGTCCTCCTGGCCGCCGTGCTGGCGATCACCGGCACCCCGGTCGCGCTCGCGCAGACGACGGCGCCCGCTCCGGCGGGCTGTGCGGCGGAGCAGGCGGCTCTGGCGTCGGTCCAGAGCCAGATCACCGCCCACAACGCCAAGCCGCACGTGTTCACCCTGCCCAGGCAGGCGGGGGAACTCGCGGCCTACGACGCCGAAGCCGCGCAGCTCAACGCCGCCCAGGCCACCGCGATCCAGAACCTGCAGGCGTGCGAGCAGCGCGTCCAGGCGATGGCCCAGGCCCGGCAGCGGGCGCTGGACGACCTGCTGGACCGCGCGAACAGCGACTACACCCCGGCGCCGCCGGACGCCCAGCAGCTGCGGCGGGTGCGCGAGGCGCGCGACAACCTCGCCGGCAGCGGCTGGCGCCCGCCCAGCCCCGCCCGGCCCGGGCCCGACGGGCAGTGGAACGTGCCGGAGAACACGCCCCTGCGCGAGCTGTACGACGCCGTCCGCCGGACGACGCCGCAGTGGCCGTTCCCGAACGTCCGGTTGCAGGGGGCGCCGCGGCCGCGGATCGGCGACCCGGACCCGTCGGGGTACAGCCCGGGCGGCGCGATCGGCCGGGCACCGGGGCCGCGTGGCGGGCCCAACGTCTCGCCCGACCACATCATCCCGATCGCGCAGATGGTGTACCTGCGCGGGTTCACCCGGCTCAGCCCGGAGAACATGCTGGCGATCGCGAACTCGCCGCTCAACCTGCAGTGGATGTCCCGGCTCGCGAACAGCGCCAAGAGTTCGAAGAGCATGGGCGCCGTGGCGAAGGCGGATCCGGCGTGGGCGCAGAGCCAGACCGCGCTGGAACGGAGCACGCTGGCGCGGCTGCAGGACATCATCGACCGGTTGCTGGCCAACGGTGGATAGGCTGATCACGTGGACGAGTTCGACCTCGACGAAATCGCCGCACAACTCGACGACGAGCACCCGGTTCAGCTCGTCGAGCCGGGAACACCCGAGGCGGACCGGGTGCCGCCGGGCTGGCGGGCCATCGCCGCCTCCGACGATCCCGCGGCTCGCCGGGCCGCCGCGCTGGCGCTGTGGAACCCCGACTTCCTCGAGCTGGTCCCGCGGTTCGCCCGCGCCCTGCGGGAGAACCTCGCCGACGTCCGGCTGGCCGTCCTGCGGGGTGACCCGGTGCTGCTCTACCTCGTGCGCCCGGCCCGCCCGCCCTACACCGTGTGGGTCGGCTGGCACCCGGACACCTTCGGCGCGACACCGCCGAACTGGGCGGCGCTTCCCGCTCCGCTGCGCCGGTTCCTGCGCGAGGTCCACGCCGGGTTCACCGCCACCGACTGGCAGTCGTTCGGGCCCGTGCAGCCGGCGAGCATGATGTCGTTCGCCGAGTGGGCGGGGTTCGACGGCCCCATCCCCGGCTGGGACGGCAGCGACGGCCGGATCGCCTCGGACCGGCTGTTCTTCGTCGCGAAGGACGGCGGCCTGCTGCACCACTGCACGTCCCCGGACCTCGAAGCCGGGAAGGTCGCCCTGGTCTACGAGGGCGACGTCGAGATCGCGGACTTCGCCCCGGCGCTCGACGAGCTGATGGCCGGGCGGTTCGACTCGTGAGCGCACCCCGCCGGACGAAGATCGTCGTCGCGTCCACCGGCGTCGTACTGGTCCTCGCGATCGGCGCGCTGTTGTTCGTCCTGCTGCGCACCACCGAGGAGGACCGGGTGGCCGAGGCCGTGGACCGGTTCGTGACCGCCGTCGACACCGAGGACCAGGCGGGGATTCTCGACGCGCTGTGCGGGGCGGAGGCCGCGAGCCTCACCGGCGACGACGACTTCGACCCGGCCTACAACGGGCACACCTCGGGCTCCCCGCGCGAACGGGAGATCGCCGGGGTCCGGATCGACGGTGACGTCGCCGCCGCCCGGCTGACCCGGCCGGGTCAGCCGCCGACGACGCTCTACCTGCTGCGGGAGAACGGCGGCTGGAAGGTCTGCGCCCCCGCCGCCGAGCGGTTCGCGGGAGCCTGACCCCGTCAGGCGGGCAGCGCGGGAGCGATCTCCGCCGCCGCGTCCGGGCCGAACGCCGCACCGATCCGGGACAGCGCCGACTCGCGGTCGAGGGTCCACTCCTGCGTGCCGACGGTCTCCAGCACCAGCACGGCGATCATCGAGCCGAGCTGGGCGGAGCGCTCCAGGCTCAGGTCCGCGTTCAGGCCGGCCAGGAACCCGGCCCGGAAGCCGTCGCCGACGCCGGTGGGGTCGGCCTTGGTCAGCTCGGGCACCGCGCCGACCTCCAGCGCCAGGCCGTCCTTGCCGACGATCTCCACGCCCTTCTCGCCGAGGGTGGTGATGCGGATGCCCACGTGGTCGAGCACGTCGGCCTCGGACCAGGCCGTCTTCTGGAGCAGCAGCTCCCACTCGTAGTCGTTGGTGAACAGGTACTTCGCGCCGGCGACGAACCGCCGCGCCTGCTCGCCGGTCATGCGGGCCAGCTGCTGGGAGGGGTCGACCGCGAAGTCGAACCCGCGCTGGCGGCACTCGTCGGCGTGCCGGAGCATGCCGTCCGGGTCGTCCGGGCCGATCAGCATCAGCCCGAACCCGCCCACGCGGTCGGCGATCGGGCCGAGCTCGATGTTGCGGGCCTCGGCCATGGCGCCGGCGTAGAAGGTGGCGATCTGGTTGAGGTCGTCGTCGGTGGTGCACACGAACCGGGCGGTGTGGGCCAGCTCGGAGATCAGCACCCCGGCCGTGTCCACCCCGTGCCGCTCGAGCCAGGACCGGTAGTCGGCGAAGTCCGCGCCGGCCGCGCCGACCAGCACCGGGCTCGCGCCGAGCACCCCCAGGCCGAAGGCGATGTTGGCGCCGATGCCGCCGCGGCGGACGACCAGGTCGTCGGCCAGGAAGCTCAGCGAGACGCGGTGCAGCTGGTCGGCGACGAGCTGCTCGGCGAACCGGCCGGGGAAGTGCATGAGATGGTCGGTTGCGATGCTGCCGGAAACGGCTATGCGGGCGTTGATGGCCACCGGTGCTCTGCTCCCTCTGGCTGGCTCGAACTGAAGTTACCGATGGGAAATACCCCGTCGGAGCTAAATCTGACCCGCTGACCGACACTACTAGCTGGTAGACCTGTCCGGCGCGCGCTGGTCGCCCTAGCGTCGGCTGCGTGAGCACCGTGACGGAACCGGAGACCATCGCCGAGCTGATCGACGACTGCGCCGACATCCCCGCCGAACTGCGCGCCGCGCACGCCTCGACGCCCCGCCCGCCCGCGCCGCGGGACTGGGCCGTCGACGACGCCTGCCACGCACAGGTAGTCGGGCTGGAGGACTATTAGTTACGCGGACGCGAAAAGGGCGCCGGTCGAAGCATCGACCGGCGCCCTTTTCAGTGCTGGCTCAGTGGAACGAGTCGCCGCAGGCGCAGGAGCCCGTGGCGTTCGGGTTCTCGATGGTGAAGCCCTGCTTCTCGATCGAGTCGACGAAGTCGATCACCGCACCCTCGACGTACGGCGCGCTCATGCGGTCGACCGCGACGCGCAGGCCGTCGAACTCGCGGAACAGGTCGCCGTCGAGCGTGCGCTCGTCGAAGAACAGCTGGTAGCGCAGGCCCGCGCAACCACCGGGCTGGACCGCGATGCGCAGGTGCATGTCGTCGCGGCCTTCCTGCTCGAGCAGTGCCTTGGCCTTGCTCGCCGCGGCGTCGCTCAAGGTCACGCCGTGGGTGGCCTCGGCTTCAGCCTGCGTGCTGGTCTGCTCAGCGGCAGTCATAGCTCTCCCTCGGGGTCTTGCCGTGCACCGGGTTGGGGGTGCTCCTCCTTGGTGGAACACCTGGGCCACCCGATCTGTTCCGGGCTGGTTCCCGCCTTGGCGCTTTGAACCATGGTTACACATCCGCGAGGGGGTTGAACACGTGCGCCGGTGTCTGGAATAAGCTGGTTGAGTGAGGTTTCTCCGTCGTAACAGCACGACCACCGCAGACAGCCCCGAAACCGAGGCCGCCGAGGTGGCCGAAAGCGTCGAATCTCACACCCGGGGCTACACCCCGGCCAAGGGCAGGCCGACGCCCAAGCGCAAGGAGGCCGAGGGCAAGCGCCGCGGCCCGGTCGCGCCGCCGCCGCGGACCATGCGCGAGGCGATGAAGCGCAACCGCGAGCTGCGCAAGTCGAACCCGGTGAGCAAGGAAGAGCGCCGCCGCCTGGCCAAGGAGCGCCAGGAGCGGATGGCCGCAGGTGACGACCGGTACCTGCTGCCGCGCGACAAGGGCCCGGTCAAGGCGTACGTGCGTGATCTCGTCGACTCGCGCCGCCACTTCCTGGGCGCGTTCATGCCGCTGGCGATCGTCGTGTTCGTCGTGCTGCTGGTGCCGTACCCGGCGATCCAGCAGTACGTGACGCTGCTGTGCATGGCCGCGATCCTGGTGATGGCCGTCGAGGGCTACTTCAACGGCCGCCGCATCGCCCGGCTGGCGCGGGAGAAGTTCCCGAAGGAGAACATCAGCGGCCGGTCGCTGGGGTGGTACGCGTTCGTGCGGGCGAGCCAGATCCGCAAGCTCCGGATGCCCAAGCCGCGCGTCAAGGTGGGCGAGAAGGTCTCCTGACCCCGGTGGGAGCCGCTCCAGGCCGTTAGCCAGGCGAACTGAGCTTTCCGGCCGTTGATACTCATCTCGCTCGCGCCTGGGTCAGTGTGCCGGAATTCGGCCAGCCCCTGAACCGGATCCACGCGAGGCCGTTCGGCCACCGCGAACACTGGTGTGCACAGTGCTTCCTCAGTTCGTGAACTTCCCAAGATATTGGGTCGCAGCCTCGTCCGTGCGTCGTACCGCGACACCGCCTCGTCAATTGCCTGCACGAGCCCGCGCGGCGTCCACCATGCGCTGAGATTCAGCTCATCGTCATCTCCTGAGAGCACCGCGTTACCAATCGCAAGCTCCGGTTGCCGAAGCCGCGCGTCAACCATGACCGACCGAGGTCTCCTGGAGCCGCTCCAGGTCGTTAGCCACGCGAACTATTTCCGGTACCCTGCCGGACATGGAGTTTCGCCGTCTCGGCCGCAGTGGCCTGTCCGTCAGTGAGATCGCCTACGGGAACTGGCTCACCCACGGCTCCCAGATCGAGGAGGACCAGGCCCAGGCCTGCATCAAGGCCGCACTGGACGCGGGCATCACGACCTTCGACACCGCCGACGTCTACGCCAACACCGTGGCGGAGTCGGTCCTCGGGCGGGGCCTGGCCGGTCAGCGCCGGGAGAGCCTGGAGATCTGCACCAAGGTGTTCTTCCCGACCGGCCCCGGCGGCCCGAACGATCGCGGCCTCGGCCGCAAGCACATCATCGAGTCCTGCCACGCGTCGCTGAAGCGGCTGCAGACCGACCACATCGACCTCTACCAGGCGCACCGGTTCGACCCGACCGTGCCGCTGGAGGAGACCATGTCGGCCTTCGCCGATCTGGTCCGCCAGGGCAAGGTGCTCTACATCGGGGTGTCGGAGTGGACCGCCGAGGAGATCACGCGCGGCGCGGCACTGGCCCGCGAGCTGCGGATCCCGTTCGTGTCGAACCAGCCGCAATACAACATGCTCTGGCGCGTCATCGAGGCGCAGGTCGTGCCCGCGAGCGAGCGCGAGGGGCTGAGCCAGATCGTCTGGTCGCCGATCGCGCAGGGGGTGCTGACCGGCAAGTACAAGCCGGGCCAGCCGCCGCCCGCCGGGTCGCGCGCCACCGACGAGCGGGGCTCGCAGTTCGTGCGGCGGTTCCTGCAGGACGACGTGCTCGAGCGGGTGGCCCGGCTGGAGCCGCTGGCCGCACAAGCCGGGCTGACGCTCGCGCAGCTGGCGGTGGCGTGGGTGCTGCAGAACCCGAACGTCGCCTCCGCGATCGTCGGCGCCTCGCGGCCGGAGCAGGTGCACGAGAACGTCAAGGCGGCCGGCGTGAAGCTCGAGGCCGACCTGCTCACCGAGATCGACTCGGTGCTGCTGGGCGTCGTCGAAGACGATCCGCGCCTGACCGCCCGCGCGGGCTGACGATAAGTTGGCGCCGTGACTGACGTGTCGTTCGCCGACGTCCCCCAGCCCGACGAGCCCGCCCGCGCCGAGGCCCTCCGCCGGCACGCCGAGCTGCTCAAGCCGGTGTCCTCGCTGGGTCAGCTGGAGACGCTCGGCGCGTGGGTCGCGGCGTGTCAGGGCTCGGTGCCGCCGCGGCGGTTCCAGCGGCCCCGGGTGATCGTGTTCGCCGGGGACCACGGGATCGCCGCGAAGGGTGTCTCCGCCTACCGGCCGGAGGTCACCGGGCAGCTGGTGGCCAACCTGCTCAAGGGCGCCGGCCCGGTCGCGGTCGCCGCGGCGGTGGCCGGCGCCGGGCTGCGGGTGGTCGACATCGCCGTCGACGGGGAGACGCCGGTCGCCGAGTTCAAGGTCCGGGCCGGCTCCGGGTCGATCGACGTCGAGGACGCGCTCACCGAGGACGAGGTGCACGCCGCGCTGCGGGCCGGGATGGCGATCGCGGACGCCGAGGTGGACGAGGGCACCGACCTGCTCGTCGCGGGCAGCGTCGGGGTCGGGGTGAGCACGCCGGCCGCGGTGCTGGTCGCCGCGCTGACCGGGGCCGAGCCGGTGGCCGTGGTGGGCCGCGGATCGGGCATCGACGACAACGCCTGGATGCGCAAGACCGTCGCGATCCGGGACGCGCTGCGCCGGGCCCGCGCGGTGCTGCCCGATCCGGTCGCGCTGCTCCGCACGGCGGGCGGCGCGGATCTGGCCGCGCTGGCCGGTTTCCTGGCGCAGGCCGCGGTCCGCCGGACCCCGGTGCTGCTGGACGGCCTCGCGGTCGGCGCGGCGGCGCTGGTGGCCGAGGAACTGGCGCCCGGCGCGCGCTCTTGGTGGCAGGCCGCCCACCGCGACGCCGAGCCGGCGCACCAGATGGTGCTGGAGCACCTCGACCTGAAGCCGATCGCCGACCTGGGCATCCGGCTCGGCGACGGCACCGGCGCCGCGGCGGCGCTCCCGCTGGTGATCACGGCCGCGCGGATGCTCACGGACCTGCCGACGCACGCGGAAGCCGGGGTCACGCCACCGAACGCTTGATCCGGTCGCCGGCGTGAACGCGCTGGTGGAGGGCGGGAAACGGCATGGCGCACCAGGTCGGCGAGCCGGCGTGAGCCACCCCGTCTGACCGTGCGGACGCTGCACCACTACGACCACGTGGGTCTCGTGCGCCGGTCCGGGCGGACACACTCCGGGCACCGGCGCGCAAACGCCGCCTCGTGACAGAGCCGCCCCGCCGGGCGAACCGGCGGGGCGGCTTCATGTGATCAGGACAGTTTGTGCATCCAGCCGTGCGGGTCGGGCCGCGTGCCGTCCTGGATGCCGGTCAGCTCGGCGCGCAGCTTCATCGTCACCTCGCCCGGCTGGCCGCCCGCGATCGTGAACTCGCCGCCGGCGTGCTTGACCCGGCCGACCGGCGTGATGACCGCCGCGGTGCCGCACGCGAACACCTCGGTCAGCTCACCGGACGCGGCCGACTTCTCCCACTCGTCGGTGGAGATGCGGCGCTCCTCGATGCCCAGGCCGTGGTCGGCGGCCAGCTTGATCAGCGAGTCGCGCGTGACGCCGGGCAGCAGCGAACCGGACAGCTCCGGCGTGACGATCCGGGCGTCCGCGCCCGAACCGAACACGAAGAACAGGTTCATGCCGCCCATCTCCTCGACGTAGCGGCGCTCCACCGCGTCGAGCCACACCACCTGGTCGCAGCCCTGCTCCACGGCCTGCGCCTGCGCCACGAAGGACGCCGCGTAGTTGCCCGCGAACTTCGCCGCGCCGGTGCCGCCCGGGGCCGCCCGCACGTACTCGGTGGACAGCCACACGCTCACCGGCTTGACCCCGCCGGTGAAGTACGAGCCGGCCGGCGAGGCGATCACCAGGTACAGGTACTCGCTCGCGGGCGCGTTCACGCCGAGCCCCACCGAGGTGGAGATCATGAACGGGCGCACGTACAGCGTGTCGCCCGGCTTGCTGGGCACCCAGCGCTCGTCGGCCGCGATCAGCTCGTGCAGCGAGCCCAGGAACAGCTCCTCGGGCAGCTCCGGCATCGCGATACGCGCCGCCGACCTGCGGAAACGGGCCGCGTTGGCGTCCGGGCGGAAGGCGGCGACCGATCCGTCCGGCTGCCGGTAGGCCTTCAGGCCCTCGAAGATCGCTTGCGCGTAGTGCAGCACCGAGGTGGCGGGGTCGAGCGTGATCGGTTCGTAGGGCCCGACGTTCGCGTCGTACCAGCCGCGGTCCTTGCTGTACTTGATCGTGACCATGTGGTCGGTGAAGAACGTCCCGAAGCCCGGCTTCGCCAGTACCTCGGCTACACGCTCCGCGGAAGCGGGAGACGGGTGCGGGGTACGGGTGAAGGGCAACGTGGTCGTCATTCGACCAGGATAACGGTTAGTTGGACTTCCGAGAATCGCCTACTCCCCTACCATGACCGCGTGACCGCCAACATGCCGCAGCCCGCCACGCCGAACTCGGTGTCCGCCGGACCCGCCTCCGACGTCAAGACGTTCGTCACCGCCGTCCTGCTCACCTTCGCGGTGGGTGAGCTGACGCTCCTCGGCTACGCCCTGCTCGGCGTGTTCGGCGGGATCATCGGCCTGGTCGGCGGCATCTTCGGAATCGTGTGGTGGCGCAGCATCCACGACAAGAAGGTGTTCCCGCGCGACCTGCCGGCCAAGTCGGTGATCATCCTCGCGGTCGCGACCGCCCTAATCACGCTGGTGGCGTTCCTGCTCGTCGCGTGAGGACGGCGCCCGCCGCGACGGCCCCGACCGTCCCCAGTAGATAGACCGGCGGCAGCCAGGCCAGCAGCGTCACGGCCAGTACCGCCGCCACCACCGCGCGCACGGTGATCCCGGTGATCATCGACAGCACCGCGGTGACCAGCACCTCGGCCAGCGCGGCCGCGGCGGCCAGCAGCAGCGCCTGGTCCGGCTCCAGCAACACGGCCACCACCGCGGCGATAAGTCCACACGCGACGGACAGCCGCGGCCGGGTCAGTTCCGCGCGCACCTGGCCCAGCGCGAGCAGCGCGGCGGGCACAGTGGACAGCACGACGACCCCGGCCAGCAACGGATCCAGCACCTGCCCGTCCAGCGCCGCCAGCGCGTCGCGGACGGGCACCCCGGACAGGGCCAGCCGCACCGGGCCGAGCTGGTACAGCGCGCCCGCGCCGATCGCCAGCACCGCCAGCACCGAACCCACGAGCCAGGACGGGTTGCGCCGGGGCAGCAACGGGAACAGCACCGCGCCCGCCGCGAACAGCCCGCCGATCGTGAAGTCCGGCGCGGTCACCGGTTGCGCCGGCTCGATCGCGAAGCTCAGCGCCACGAACCCGGCGCCGGCCACCAGCAGGACGCCCAGCAGCCACGCCCGGGCGTACCGGGCCAGCCGCAGTCCGGCGGCGTCGGCGGCGGTGATCACGAGCACGACGACCGCACCCGCCCACGCCTGGCCGGGGAACAGGTAGGCGGCGAACACCGCGGCGCACAGCGGCACCAGCGCGAGCCGGGAGACCAGGCGCGTCGCGGCCAGCAGACGGGCCGGGTTCGGCTCCAGCGCGGGGGGCCGCGGCACGCAGAACGCCAGCAGCGCCGCCACCACCGCGCCGCCCAGCAGCCACCAGCCGCCCGCCCGCGCGCCCACGGCCAGCGCGATCAGCAGCCCCGCCGCCAGCCGCACGCCCACCACCTGCCTCTCCCGCCGGGCTCCGTCCTCATTAGCATGGCTCACTACCCGGCCGGGTACCCGACCCGGCACGACCGTCGATGGATGCGCGAGGAGCCACAAGTGACCGTGCCGAAGTTTGCCCTGATCGAGAACACCGGCGCCGCGCTCGACAAGAGCCGGGCCGAGGTCGTCGTGGTCGGGACGCTGCAGGGCGACAAGGCCGTGACGCTGGCGCCGGGTGCCGAGGCCGTCGACGAGGCCTTCGACGGGACGCTCGCCGAGCTGCTGGGCACCGTGGGCGCGACCGGCAAGGCCGAGGAGGTCGTCAAGCTGCCCACGCTGGGCAAGCTGCCCGCCGCGGTGGTGCTGGCCGTCGGCGTGGGCAAGGCGGCCGACGACGGCACCGTGACCGCCGAGCAGGTGCGCCGCGCCGCGGGCGCCGCCGGGCGCGCGCTGGCCGGCACCGCGCGGGCGGTGTCGACTCTGTCCGCTGTGGACCTGCAGGCCGCGGTGGAGGGCACCGCGCTGGGCGCCTACAAGTTCACCGAGTACAAGTCCGAGCCGGGCGACGCGCCGGTGGCCGCGGTCGACTTCGTCTCGCCCGCCGAGGGCGCCAAGCGGGCGCACACGGCCACGCTGAAGGCCGCGACCGCGATCGCCGAGGCCGTGATCATCGCCCGCGACCTCATCAACACCCCGCCGAACGACCTGTTCCCGGCCTCCTTCGCCGAGCGCGCCCGCAAGCTGGCCGAGGCCAACGACCTCGACTTCGAGGTGCTCGACGAGAAGCAGCTCAAGCGCAAGGGCTTCGGCGGGATCCTGGGTGTCGGCGGCGGCTCGTCCCGCCCGCCGCGGCTGGTGCGCGTGTCGTACAAGGGCCCGAAGGCGGCCAAGAAGGTCGCGCTGGTGGGCAAGGGCATCACGTTCGACTCGGGCGGCATCTCGATCAAGCCGGCCGCGAACATGGACCACATGACCTCGGACATGTCCGGGGCCGCCGCGGTGCTCGCGTCGGTGGTGCTCGCGGCCAAGCTCAAGTACCCGCTCGAGGTGACCGCCAACATCCCGCTCGCGGAGAACCTGCCCTCGGGCACCTCCTACCGCCCGGGTGACGTGCTGAGCATGTACGGCGGCAAGACCGTCGAGGTGCTCAACACCGACGCCGAGGGCCGCCTGGTGCTGGCCGACGCGATGGTGCGCGCCGCCGAGGACGACCCGGACTACCTGATCGAGACCTCGACGCTGACCGGCGCGCAGATGGTCGCGCTGGGCAACCGCACGGCCGGGATCATGGGCTCGGACGACTTCCGCGACCGGGTGGCGGCGATCGCGCAGGCGACCGGCGAGGGCGGCTGGCCGATGCCGCTGCCCGAGGAGCTGCGCGGCGACCTGGACTCGCGGCTGGCCGACCTGGCGAACGTGACCGGGCACCGCTGGGGCGGGATGCTCGCCGCCGGCATCTTCCTGCGCGAGTTCGTCGCCGACGGCCTGCCGTGGGCGCACATCGACATCGCGGGCCCGTCGTTCAACACCGGCGCGCCGTGGGGCTACACCGGCAAGGGCGGCACGGGCGTCCCGGTGCGCACCATCGCCGCGGTGCTAGCCGACATCGCCGACCAGGGCTGACGATCACCGCGACGTGGTGGCCCCGCACGCGCGGGGCCACCATCGTGCGGCCGGATCAGCTCTGCGCGCGCTTCTGCCGCTCTGTGTATTCGCGCATGCGCTTGGGGTAACCGACTTTCGCGACCTCGTAGACCGGGATCGAATGCTTGCGCCCGAACTGCTGCGCGGCGTCCAGGCTGCCGATCCGCCGCCGCGTCCATTCGCCGTCGTGGGCGATGAGGACGACCGTGGTCTCGGTGACCGTCGTCCGCGGCTCCACGTACGCCTCGACGCCCCGCCGCGCGGCCGCCCAGCCCTCCAGATGACGCAGGTCAGCGTCACTGGCCCGGCGCAGCGTGCCCGGTTTCCCGGCGCCGCGTCTGCGCTTCAGACCGTCGAACAGACCCACCTCGACCACCTCATCTCCGCCTGCCCTCCCCCGCCATTATCCCGGCGATCAGAAGTGCGCCGATTAACACACCCGGCTACCTCGCAGCGCCGGACTCCGTAGTGACAAGATGATGAGGGTTTGGACGTAAAACGAGGAGTAAATGACGTGAGCGACGCTGGCGCCGACCTGGTGATCCTCGGTGGCGGATCCGGCGGCTACGCCGCGGCTTTCCGCGCCGCGGAGCTGGGCCAGTCCGTCATCCTGATCGAGAAGGACAAACTGGGCGGGACCTGCCTGCATCGCGGCTGCATCCCGACCAAGGCACTGCTCCACGCCGCCGAGGTCGCCGACACCGCCCGCGAGGGCGAGCAGTTCGGTGTGAAGACCACGCTGGAGGGCGTCGACATCGCCGGCGTCCACAAGTACAAGGACGGGGTCATCAGCCGCCTGTACAAGGGGCTTCAGGGCCTGGCGAAGGCCCACAAGGTCACCGTCGTCGAGGGCACCGGCACGTTCGTCGGCGGCACCACGGTCGAGGTGGACGGCACACGGTACACGGGCAAGAACCTGATCCTGGCCACCGGCTCGTACTCGAAGACCCTGCCGGGCCTGGAGCTGGGCGGCCGCATCATCGCCAGCGACGAGGCGCTGACCCTGGACTGGATCCCGGAGAAGGTCGTCGTGCTCGGCGGCGGCGTCATCGGCGTCGAGTTCGCCAGCGTGTGGGCCTCCTTCGGCGTGGACGTGACGATCGTCGAGGCGCTGCCGCGGCTGGTCCCGGCCGAGGACGAGTTCGCCAGCAAGCAGCTCGAGCGCGCGTTCCGCCGCCGCAAGATCAACTTCAAGACCGGCGTGAAGTTCACCGGCGCCAAGCAGGACGACAACGGGGTGACCGTGTCCCTGGAGTCCGGTGAGACGCTGGAGGCCGACCTGCTGCTGGTCGCCGTCGGCCGCGGCCCCAACACCGCGGGCCACGGCTACGAGGAGGCCGGCGTGAAGATGGAGCGCGGTTTCGTCCTCACCGACGAGCGCCTGCGCACCAACCTGCCGAACGTCTACGCCGTCGGCGACATCGTGCCCGGCCTGCAGCTCGCGCACCGCGGCTTCGCGCAGGGCATCTTCGTCGCCGAGGAGATCGCCGGCCTGCAGCCGAAGGCGATCGACGAGGCCGGCATCCCGCGCGTCACCTACAGCCACCCCGAGGTCGCCTCCGTGGGCCTGACCGAGGCGGCGGCGAAGGACCGCTACGGCTCCGACGTGAAGACCTTCACGTACGACCTGGCCGGCAACGGCAAGAGCCAGATCCTCAAGACTTCCGGCGCGATCAAGGTGATCAAGGCGCCGGACGGGCCGGTCGTCGGCCTGCACCTGGTCGGGGACCGGGTCGGCGAACTGATCGGCGAAGCCCAGCTGATCTACAACTGGGAGGCCTTCCCGGAGGACGTCGCTCCGCTGATCCACGCCCACCCGACCCAGACCGAGGCCCTCGGCGAAGCACACCTTGCCCTGGCCGGCAAGCCACTGCACGTGCACAGCTGAGCCGGACCGCAGCCGACAAGATTCAAGGGAGTCAATTCACGATGGCCTTCTCCGTCACACTGCCGGAGCTCGGGGAGAGCGTTACCGAGGGCACCGTCACCCGCTGGCTGAAGCAGGAGGGTGACACGGTCGCGGTCGACGAGCCGCTGCTGGAGATCTCCACCGACAAGGTCGACACCGAGGTCCCGTCGCCGGTCGCCGGCACGCTGCAGAAGATCGTCGCCCAGGAGGACGAGACCGTCGAGGTGGGCGGCGAGCTCGCCGTGATCGACGACGGGTCCGGCGGCGGTTCCGCCCCGGCCCAGGAGCAGGAGCCCGCGCAGCAGGCCGAGCCGGAGCCCCAGCCTGAGCCGCAGCAGCAGGCCGCCCCGCAGCAGGAGGCGCAGCCCGCGCCGAGCGGTTCCGCGCCGAGTGGTTCCGCTCAGGGCACGCCGGTCACGCTGCCCGAGCTGGGCGAGAGCGTCACCGAGGGCACCGTCACCCGCTGGCTGAAGTCGGTCGGCGACACCGTCGAGGTGGACGAGCCGCTGCTGGAGATCTCCACCGACAAGGTCGACACCGAGGTCCCCTCGCCGATCGCCGGCACCCTGCTGGAGATCAGCGTGCAGGAGGACGAGACCGTCGAGGTCGGTGGCACGCTCGCCATCATCGGCGACGCGAGCGCCGCGCCCGCCCCGCAGCAGGAGCAGCAGAAGGCGCCGGAGCCCAAGCCCGAGCCGAAGCCGGAGCCCAAGCCGGAACCGAAGCCCGAGCCGACGCCGGCCCCGGCCGCGCAGGCGCCGGCGCCGCAGCAGCCGCAGCAGCCCGCGCCCCAGCAGCCGGCTCCGCAGCCGCAGGCCGCCCCGGCCGCGAGCGACGGCAACGGCAGCGGCCCGTACGTCACCCCGCTGGTCCGCAAGCTCGCCACCGAGCACGGCATCGACCTGGCGACGGTGACCGGCAGCGGCGTCGGCGGCCGCATCCGCAAGCAGGACGTGCTCGCGGCGGCCGAGGCGAAGCAGAAGCAGAGCGCGCCGGCTCCCGCCGCGCAGGCTCCGGCGGCGGCCGCGCCGAGCGCCCCCGCCGCGAAGGCCCCGGCGGCCCCGTCGCCGGAGCTGGCCGCGCTGCGCGGCACCGTGCAGAAGGCGAGCCGGATCCGCCAGGTCATCGCGCAGCGCACCCGCGAGTCGCTGCAGACCTCGGCGCAGCTGACCCAGGTGTTCGAGGTGGACGTCACCAAGATCGCCCGGCTGCGCCAGCAGGCGAAGGCCGCCTTCCAGGAGCGGGAGGGCGTGAAGCTCACGTTCCTGCCGTTCTTCGCCAAGGCGACGGTCGAGGCGCTCAAGCAGCACCCGAACATCAACGCCTACCTGGACGAGGAGAAGAAGGAGATCACCTACTTCGGCGAGGAGCACCTCGCCGTCGCGGTGGACACCGAGAAGGGCCTGATCTCCCCGGTCATCCACAAGGCGGGCGAGCTGAACCTGGCCGGCCTGGCCCGGGCGATCGCGGACATCGCGGCCCGCACCCGCGCGAACAAGATCAAGCCGGACGAGCTGTCGGGCGGCACCTTCACGGTGACCAACCTGGGCAGCAACGGCGCCCTGTTCGACACGCCGATCATCAACCAGCCGCAGTCCGGGATCCTGGGCGTCGGCGCGGTGGTGAAGCGACCGGTCGTGGTGACCGACGCGGACGGGCAGGACACCATCGCCATCCGGTCGATGGCCTACCTGGCCCTGACCTACGACCACCGCCTGATCGACGGCGCCGACGCGGGCCGGTTCCTGACCACGATCAAGAACCGCCTCGAAGAGGGCCACTTCGAGGACGAGCTGGGTCTGTAGCCGCTTGACTGGAGACCCCCTCCTCCAGCGTTCCGGAATTGCGGAACAACTGGAGGAGGGGGTCTTCGTGGTTTCCAGGGCTGGTTCGTCGAACGCGGCCGGCTGAACCCCGACGAGCCCGTGCGGCTCGGCGACTGGGAGGCGCACTACCCGTTCGGCGCTGGGCATCCCCCACACCGACCGCGGCACCGCACTCGATCCGGACGCCACGTTCCCTCACCGCAACTGCGGTGAGGGAACGTGCGCGAACCGGCGGCGTGAGCAACCATCGGGGTATGCGAGTACTGATCGCCGGCTCCAGCGGGCTCCTCGGCTCGGCGCTCGTCGCCGCGCTGCGCGACTCCGGGCACGACGTGCGCCGCCTGGTGCGGCGCCCGGCCCGAGCCGCGGACGAACACTCGTGGGACCCGCCGGCCGGCCGGATCGACGACCGCGCCTTCGAAGACGTCACCACCGTCGTCAACCTGTGCGGCTCGCCGATGGGACTGCGGTGGAGCGCGGCGCGCAAGCAGATGATCCGAGACAGCCG
Organism: Amycolatopsis deserti; assembly: GCF_014653945.1. GTDB lineage: Bacteria > Actinomycetota > Actinomycetes > Mycobacteriales > Pseudonocardiaceae > Amycolatopsis_E > Amycolatopsis_E deserti. The sequence goes on from NZ_BNAU01000005.1 coordinate 346,489, forward strand.
CGTCGAGCCGACCGAGGTGCTGGCCGAAGCCGTCGCCGAGTACCGGATCCCGACGCTGGTGAACGCCTCCGGCATCGGCTACTACGGCGACACCGGCGACACGGTCGTCACCGAGGAGTCACCCCGGGGCGAGGGGTTCCTGGCCGAGCTGTGCGAGGCGTGGGAGGCGGCGACGGCCGCGGCGGCCGAGGCCGGCTCGCGCGTGGTCAACCTGCGCACCGGCCTGGTGCTCGCCAAGGACGGCTTGCTCGGGCCGCTGAAGCCGCTGTTCTGGCTCGGCCTGGGCGGGCGGCTCGGCGACGGCCGTCAGTACATGCCCTGGATCAGCCTGCGCGACCACGTGGCCGCGATGCGGTTCCTCATCGAGCACGAGACCCTGTCCGGCCCGGTGAACCTGTGCAACCCGGAACCGGCGACCAACGCCGAGTTCACCCGCGCGCTCGGGCACGCGCTGCGGCGGCCGGCGCCGTGGTGGGTGCCCGGCATCGCGCTGCGCGCCGCGCTCGGCGAGGTGGCCGACGAGATGGCGCTGATCTCGCAGCGCGCGGTGCCCGCGGTGCTGGAGAAGGCCGGGTTCACGTTCGTGCACACCGATCTCGAGGGCGCGTTGGCGGTCGCCCTTTGACCAGGTGGCTCCCGCTCGGCGGCGCGTTCTTCGTCCTGTTCCTGGGGCTGGGCGTGGCCGTTTCCCGGCCGCCGTTCGCCGTCGACCTGGCCGTGGCGGGCCTGGTGCAGGGCTGGTGGCGGGGCACCCCGGGGCGGGTGGCGCAGATCGTCAGCGACGCGTTCGGGCCGGTCGTGCCCGCGACGTTCGCGATCGCGCTGGCCGTCGGGATCCTGGTGTGCTGGCGCCGGGGCCTGCGCTTCCAGGCCGGCGTCTCGCTGCGCGTGCTGGCGGTGCTCGCCACGACCCGGCTGGTGAGCGTGGTGTTCAAGCCGCTGTTCGACCGTGACCGGCCGCGCGCGTACCCGGAGTTCAGCTACCCCAGCGGGCACGTGGTGTCGATCTCCAGCACCGGTCTCGCGGCGACGCTGCTGTGCCTGTGGCTGGCGCCCCGGGCCACCAAGTGGGTCGTGACGTTCTTCTCGATCGCCACCGTGCTGTGCGCGGCGAGCCGGGTGGTGCTCGGGGTGCACTGGGTCAGCGACACCGTCGGAGCTGTTCTCGGCGTGCTCGGCGTGGGTTTTCTCACGGGGTGGGCGGTGCGGTTGCTACCGCCACAGCCCGTGCCGTCGCGGACGACGTCGGCGTAACCTGCCAGACGTGAGTCCAAAGTCCTGCCGCGCCACCAGCACCCCCGTCACCGTCAAGACCGTCGGCACCATCGACTACCTGCAAGCCTGGGAGCTGCAGCGGGAGCTGGTGAACGCGCGGGCGGACTGCGCGGAGGCGCCGGACACGCTCCTGCTGCTGGAGCACCCGTCGGTCTACACCGCGGGCAAGCGCACGGAGGAGTCCGACCGGCCCACCGACGGCACGCCGGTGATCGACGTCGACCGCGGCGGCAAGATCACCTGGCACGGGCCCGGACAGCTGGTCGGGTACCCGATCGTGAAGCTGGGCGACCCGATCGACGTCGTGCACTACGTGCGGCGCCTGGAGGAGGCGCTGATCCGCGTGTGCGACCAGTTCGGTGTCTACACCGGACGGGTCGAGGGCCGCAGCGGCGTGTGGGTGCCCGCCGACGAGCGCGGGCCGGAGCGCAAGATCGCGGCCATCGGCATCCGCGTGCAGCGCGGCGTGACCATGCACGGCTTCGAGCTGAACTGCAACGCCGACCTGACCGCGTTCGACAAGATCGTGCCGTGCGGGATCCGGGACGCCGGGGTCACGTCGCTGTCGTTCGAGCTGGAGCGGGACGTCCCGGTCGCCGAGGCGCTCCCCCTGGCCCGCGACGCCGTGCTGGCCGCGCTGGACGGCGAGCTGGCGGTGTCGGACGACCGGTGGCTGCGCCGCGAGGAGACCGCGCCCACGGCGCCGGGCGTGACGTTCGCCCTCCGGCCCTGAGCCGCGCCCAGGACCGGAGGAGGCGCGGTCACAGCTGCGGGGCGACCTTCGAGGCGATCAGCTCGAGGTGGTCCAGGTCGGACAGGTCCAGCACCTGCAGGTAGAGCCGGGTGACTCCGGTGGCCTCGCGGTAGCGGCCGATCTTGTCGACCACCTCGTCGACGGTGCCGGCCAGGCCGTTCTGCTTCACCTCGTCGGTTTCGCGGCCGATCGCGGCGGCACGGCGGGCGAATTCGGCGTCGTCCTTGCCGACAGCCACCACTTGGGCCGCGGAGCGGATGACCGCCTTCGGGTCGCGGCCGATCTCGCGGCAGGCGGCGTCCACGCGCTCGAACTGGGCGGCGGCGGTGCCGGCGTCGACGAACGCGGCGTTGAACTCGTCGGCGAAGCGCGCGGCCAGCGCCGGGGTGCGCTTCTTGCCGGCGCCGCCGATGATCACCGGCGGGCGCGGCGACTGGGCCGGCTTGGGCAGCCCGGGCGCGTCGGCGAGCTGGTAGTGCTTGCCGTCGAAGGAGAACGTCTCGCCCTCGGGGGTCTCCCACAGGCCGGTGATGATCTCCAGCTGCTCGGCGTAGAGGTCGAAGCGCTCGGCGATCTCCGGCATCGGGATGCCGTAGGCCTGGTGCTCGGCGTCGTACCAGCCGGAGCCGAGACCGAAGTCGACCCGGCCGCCGGACATCTGGTCGACCTGCGCCACGGAGATCGCCAGCACCGACGGGTGCCGGAACGTCGCGGCGGTGACCAGCGTGCCCAGCCGGATGCGGGAGGTCTCGCGGGCCAGCGCGCCGAGGGTCACCCAGGCGTCGGTCGGGCCGGGCAGCCCGGAGGCCGAGCCCATCTTCAGGAAGTGGTCGGAACGGAAGAAGGCGTCGAAGCCGTTGTCCTCGGTCGCCTTGGCGACGCGGAGGAGGTCGTCGTAGCTCGCGCCCTGCTGGGGCTCAGTGAAAATCCGAAGGTCCACGAGCCCACCATATCGATTCAGGTGCGCCGGACGCGGTGCAGCAGCTGCACGATCACGCTCTCGATCTGGGCGCCGACCTTCTTCGGGTCCGGTGAGCTCGCGATCTCGGTCGCCGCGCTGTGCAGGGCGCCGAACAGCAGCCGCGCGGTGATCTCGACCGGGACCTCGTCCACCTCGCCCGCCTCGATCAGGTCCTCCAGGCTCGAGCGGATCAGCCCGAAGCTCGCCCTGTCCTCGGCCTCCCGCCAGCGCTCCCAGCCCATCACCACCGGCGCCTCGTGGATCGCGATGCGCTGGTAGGCCGGGTCGAGGCAGCTGGAGATGAACTCACGCAGCCCGGCCAGCGCCCGTTCCCACGGCGTGCCGCTGCCGCCCATGATCTCTTCCAGGCGGCCGAAGACCCGGCTCTCGACCTTCTCGAACGCTGCTTCGAAGAGCGCCTGCTTTCCACTGAAATGGTGGTACAGGGCACCTTTGGTGACGCGGGCGCGCTTGGCGACCTCATCGAGCGAAGTGCTCGCGTAACCCCGTTTGGTGAACAGCTCCACCGCGCTGTTCACCAGGGCCGACCGCGTGGACTCCGAATAGTCGAGACGCCTGGACCGCATTGTCACCACGCTCACAAGCTTACGCCGGTTTCCGTTTCCATACCCGTGGTATGTTCGCGGTGTCGGCACCATACCGACGGTATGCTTCAAACCCAGAGTATGGCCGGGGTCACAAGAGTGGAGGACCCATGAGCTGGAACGACTTCTACCGACGGCGCGACATCCTGGACGCCGTCCTGACCGCGGCGGCCCGCGACCCGCAGGGCCGGCTGCCCTTCGACGAGATCCCCGGAGCCGCGGAAGCCTTCGGCACGCGCGAGAACCTCGTGGCCGCGCTGCACTACCGGTGGACCCAGCTGCTCAGCGGCCACCTGCGCGCCCAGACCGAGGGCATGGGCGAGCACGACGACCACGTGGACGCGGTCAAGCGGGCGTTCACCGCGGCCGTGCGACGCGACCGCACCCTCTACGAGGTGGTCGCCGCCCACCGCGACTCCTACCCCGCGCTGAAGACCGCGCACCGCGCCGAGCAGGCGATGCTCGCCGTCGCCGCCGGGCTCGCGGAGCCGGACGAGCCGGTGGACGAGGTCGCCAAGGTCGGCGCCGCCTTCGAGGCACTGCTGACCGAAGGCCCCGGCCTGCGCCCCGCGCGGCCGTTCAACCGCCTGCTGCGGATGCTGGCCCCGAGCGCTTGATCCTCTTTAGGGCCCGCCCGTCTCCCACCGCCGCCCTCAACGGTGACGCTTCGCGTCGCTCTACTATCTCGGGCATGAAAACCTGGACCGAGGCCGACATCCCCGACCAGACGGGTCGCACGGTTCTCGTCACCGGCGCGAACTCCGGCCTCGGTCTGCAGACCTCGCTGGTGCTCGCCGCCAAGGGCGCGCGCGTGCTGATCGCCTGCCGCAACCCGGAACGCGGCGAGCAGGCCCTGCGCACCGTGTCCGCGGGCGCGGCGGTCACCCCCGAACTGATCTCCCTGGACCTCGCCGACCTCGCCTCGGTGCGCGCGGCCGCGCAGCGCGCCGAAGAGATCACGGGCGGCCGGCTCGACGTCCTGATCAACAACGCCGGCCTGATGGCCGCCCCCAAGGGCCGCACCAAGGACGGTTTCGAGCTGCAGTTCGGCACCAACCACCTGGGGCACGCGGCGCTGACCTGGCTGCTCATGCCCGCCCTCCGGCGCGGCACGGACGCGCGCGTGGTGACGCTGTCCAGCCTCGCCGCCACCGGTGGCCGCGTCGACTTCGACGACCCGGGCTTCGAGCACCGGCGCTACAACCCGGCCGCGGCGTACGCGCAGTCCAAGATCGCCAACCAGATCTTCGCGCTCGAGCTGGACCGCCGCCTGCGCGCCGCCGGTGACGACGTGATCAGCGTGGCCGCCCACCCCGGCTACACGGCCACCAGCCTGAACTCGAACATGGCCAACGCGCAGGGCCACCCGGTCGTGCGCAAGGTCGTCGGCGGGGTGACCTTCCTGGGTGACCTGCTCATCGCGCAGGGTGTCCGGACGGGCGCGCTGCCGTCCCTGATCGCGGCCACCGCGCCGGACGTCAACGGGGGCGACTACATCGGCCCGCGCCTGTTCCGCGGCATCCGCGGCAACCCCACGGTGGTGCCGCCGCTGCGCGCCGCGCTGGACCGCGAGACCGGCCGCAAGCTGTGGGATCTGACCGCCAAGCTGACCGGCGTGACCCCCGACCCAGCGTAGGTCATCCGCCGCTTCCGGAGGCGTACGCTGGGGCGCGTGACTGTTGTGCCTGAAGGTCGGAAACTGCTGCGGCTCGAGGTCCGCAACAGTGAAACCCCGATCGAGAAGAAGCCGTCCTGGATCAAGACCCGCGCGAAGATGGGGCCGGAGTTCACCGAGCTCAAAGGCCTGGTCCGCCGGGAGGGCCTGCACACGGTCTGCGAAGAGGCGGGCTGTCCCAACATCTACGAGTGCTGGGAGGACCGCGAGGCGACGTTCCTCATCGGCGGCGACCAGTGCACCCGCCGCTGCGACTTCTGCCAGATCGACACCGGCAAGCCGGCCGCGCTGGACCGCGAGGAGCCGCGCCGGGTCGCCGAGAGCGTCCAGGCGATGGGCCTGCGCTACTCGACCGTCACCGGCGTCGCCCGCGACGACCTGGAAGACGGCGGCGCCTGGCTCTACGCCGAGACCGTCCGCCAGATCCACGCGCTCAACCCGGGCACCGGTGTCGAGCTGCTGATCCCGGACTTCAACGCCGACCCCGCCCAGCTGGCCGAGGTGTTCGGCTCCGCGCCCGAGGTGCTCGCGCACAACGTCGAGACCGTCCCGCGGATCTTCAAGCGCATCCGCCCCGGCTTCCGCTACGCGCGGTCGCTGGAGGTCATCACCCGCGCCCGCGAGGCCGGGCTGGTCACCAAGTCGAACCTGATCCTCGGTATGGGGGAAACCCCCGAGGAGGTCGAGCCGGCGATGCGCGACCTGGTGAACGCGGGCTGCGAGATCCTGACGATCACCCAGTACCTGCGCCCGTCGGTGCGGCACCACCCGGTGGACCGGTGGGTCAAGCCGGAGGAGTTCGTCGAGCACGCCAAGGTCGCCGAGGGCCTCGGGTTCGCCGGTGTGATGGCCGGGCCGCTGGTCCGCTCGTCCTACCGCGCCGGACGGCTGTACGCCCAGACCAAGCGTCACCGCGGCGAGGAGCTGCCGGCGAACCTCGCGCACCTGGCCGAGGCCGGGCCCGCCGCGCAGGAGGCCAGCAGCCTGCTGACCCGCTGAAAGTCGGGGGAATTCCCTGACGAAAGTGCGCCGCGAGCCCGATACCGTGCACGGTAGTTTGAAGGGGTCAGCAGGGGCGTAAACGGACAGGGGATCGCACGTGGCGTTGGTAACCGACATCCTGGAATGGCTGCAGGCACTGCCGCAGCCGGCGTTGGTCGGCGCGACGGGCGCGCTCGTGTTCGCCGAGTGCACGATCGGGCTGGGCTTCATCGCCCCGGGCGAGTCGGGACTGCTGGTCGCCGCGACCACCGCCAACACCGCGCCGCGGTTCCTGATCCTGTGGGCGGTGGTGGCGGTGTGCGCCACCCTCGGCGACTCGCTCGGGTACGCGATCGGGCGGAAGTTCGGGCCGCGGCTGCGGGAGACCAAGCTGATCCAGAAGTACGGCACGGACGCCTGGGACAAGGCGACCGACGTGCTGCACCGCAGGGGCGCGTGGGCGGTGTTCTTCGCCCGGTTCCTGCCGGTGATCCGGACGCTGACACCGGCCGCGGCGGGCACCTCCGGCCTGGAGTTCCGGAAGTTCCTGCCGGCGGCCGCCGCGGGTGCGGTCAGCTGGTCGCTGCTGCACATCAGCCTGGGCGCCGCCATGGGCGAGGCGGCCAAGCGCATCGAGGGCGTGATGAACACCGGCGGCCTGATCGTGGTCGGTGTGCTGGTCGCGGTGGCCGTGTTCTTCCTGCTGCGGTGGAAGAAGAAGAAGGCGATGGGCAAGCTCGAGGAGCGCCCCACGGAGCCCAGCAAGGCGGAGTGAGTCACCGCGCGGCGGCGATCAGCTCCTTCGCCGCCTCGACGTCGAGGGTGGCGTGCACGCCGAAGTCGACGGCCGTCGCCGGGGTCTGTTCGGCCGGGCGGCGCGGCGCGGCGTGCACGTGCCGGACCCCGGTCGCGTCGAGCACCTGACGGACGTTGTGCGGCCGGATCCCGCCACACGCCATCACCGCCAGCCGGTCACCCGCGGCCGCGGTCATCCGCGCCAGCACCGGCGCACCCTCCACCGCGGTCGGAGCCTGGCCGGAGCTGAGCACCCGCCGCACACCCAGCTCCGCCAGCACCTCCAGCGCCGCGAACGGGTCCGCGCACACGTCGATCGCCCGGTGGAACGTCACCTCCCGGCCGCCCGCGGCGGCTACCAGCTCTCCCACCACGACCCGGTCGACCCCGCCGGCCGCGGTCAGCGCCCCGACCACCACGCCCGCCGCCCCGGCCGCGACCGCGTGCCGGACGTCGGCGAGCATCGCGTCCACCTCGGCCGGCGCGTAGCGGAACCCGCCGTCGCGCGGGCGGATCAGCGCGTGCACCCCGGCCCGCGCGCAGCGCGCCAGTGTGGCCGCGAGCAGCCCCGGCCCGGGCGTCAGCCCACCGAGCGCCCCGGCGGCGCACAGCTCGACGCGGTCGGCGCCGAGCCGGTCCGCGGCGATCGCACCGTCCACAGTGTCCGTGCTCAGCTCGACGAACGCCATCGCCGAGTAGTACCACGGCTCAGCCGGTCGCGTACCGCCGCGCGACGTTGTCCTCGGTGGACGCTCCCGCCCGCCAGTCCGCGATCCACGGGCCGGTTCCCTCACTCGGGTCCAGCACGCCCTCCTCGAGCCAGGTGTAGGCGCCGTCCAGGACCCGGTCGGTGAGCCGGCGGTCGGCGTCGTCGGTGTTGCGCCACAGGCCCTCGAACAACACCTCGATCCGCACCCGCGCCTGGCGGCAGAACACGTCGGCCAGCTCGTAGGCCGCCTCGCCCTCGCGCACGTCGTCCTCGCGCTGCATCTCCGCCCGCACGCACGCCGCGGACATGGCGAACAGCTCGGCCCCGATGTCGACGATCCGGCCCAGGAAACCCTGCCGCTTCTCCAGCCCGGCCTGCCAGCGCGCCATGCCGTAGAACGTCGAGCGCGCCAGCTTGCGGGCCGTGCGCTCGATGTAGCGCAGGTGCGGCGCGAGCTGCCCGAACTCGGCGAACGACGTGGGCACCTGGCCGCGGCCGGTGACCAGCTGCGGCAGCCACTTCGCGTAGAACCCGCTGGCCTTGGCCGCGGCCTTCGCCTTCGCGGGCAGGTCCGCCTCCAGGTCGGCGAGCGCGCCGGCGGCGGCCAGGTGCGCGTCGACCGCCTCCCGCGCGATGAGCAGGTGCATGATCTCGGTGGAGCCTTCGAAGATCCGGTTGATCCGCAGGTCGCGCACCAGCTGCTCGACGCCGGCCGCGCGTTCCCCGCGCGCGGCGAGCGACTGGGCGGTCTCGTAGCCGCGGCCGCCGCGGATCTGCATCAGCTCGTCGGCGATCTTGCAGGACATCTCGCTGGCGTAGAGCTTCGCCAGCGCCGCCTCGATGCGGATGTCGTTGCGGCCCTCGTCGCTCATGTGCCCGGACAGCTCCTGCACGCTCTCCAGCGCGTACGTGGTCGCGGCGATGAACGAGATCTTGTTCGCCACCGCGGCGTGCCCGGCGATCGGTTTGCCCCACTGCACGCGCGCCGCGGACCACTCGCGGGCGATCTTGAGGCACCACTTGCCCGCGCCCGCGCACATCGACGGGATCGACAGCCGCCCGGTGTTCAGCGTCGCCAGCGCGATCTTCAGCCCCTTGCCCTCACCGCCGACGACCGCGTCCGCGGGCACCCGGACCTGGTGGAAGCGGGTGACGCCGTTCTCGATGCCCCGCAGGCCCATGAACGCGTTGCGCCGCTCGACGGTGATGCCGGGCGAGTCCATCTCGACGATGAACGCGGTGATCCCGCCGCGGTGCCCCTCGCTGCGCGGCACCCGCGCCATCACGACGACCAGCTCGGCCACGACGCCGTTGGTGGTCCACAGCTTGACGCCGTCGAGCAGGTAGCCGCCGTCCTCGGTGGGGGTCGCGGTGGTCGCCAGGCGGGCCGGGTCGGAGCCGACGTCGGGCTCGGTGAGCAGGAAGGCGGTGACCGCGCCCTTCGCGCAGCGCGGCAGGAACTTCGCCTTCTGCTCGGGCGTGCCGGCCAGCTTGAGCGGTTCCGGCACGCCGATCGACTGGTGCGCCGACAGCAGCACACCCAGCGTCGGGTGGACCGAGCCGAGCAGCGCGAGCGCGCGGTTGTAGGCGACCTGGGAGAGCCCCAGCCCGCCGTACTCCTCGGGAATTTTGATCCCGAAGCAGCCCAGCTCGGCCAGACCCTTGACGTACTCGTCGGGGATGCGCGACTCCCGTTCGATGACCGTGCCGTCGAGGGTCTCGGCGTACTCGCGCAGGCGGGTGAGGAACTGCTCGGCCTTCGCCGCGGCGGCCGGTTCGGCACGCGGGTGCGGGTGGACCAGATCCAGCCGGAAGCGGCCGAGGTACAGCTCCTTGGCGAACGACGGCTTGCGCCAGCCGCTCTCGCGGGCCTCCTCGGCGACCGCGCGGGCTTCCTTCTCCGTCACCTTCGGCTGATCAACCACCGAACACCTCCGCGCTCCGCCGTCAACGGGTTTGTGACCAGTGTTACTCGCTGGTAGTGCGGAAGGGAAGCCCCCTGCCCGAGGTGGTGAACGCCACCCGGCCTCCGATGGCGTCTCCCGGGAACGCGGAGCACCATGCGGAGGGAGGTGGTCCGATGCCCGAGGTCGACCTGCCCCGCCCGGTCGGGTTCGTGCTCGGCGGGGGCGGCAGCCTGGGTGCGATGCAGGTCGGGATGCTGCGCGCGCTCACCGAGGCCGGGATCAAACCCGACCTCGTCGTCGGCACGTCCGTGGGCTCACTGAACGGCGCGGTGCTCGCGCTGGACCCGGACGACGCCGGCGAGCGGCTGCGCAAGACGTGGACCCACATGACCCGCCACGAGGCGTTCCCGGGCGGCGTCCTCAGCCAGGTGCGCACCCTGCGGCACAGCAAGACGCACCTGTTCCCGAACATCGGGCTGTCCACGATCGTCGACGAGCACCTCGGGCCGGGCACCAGGTTCGAGGACCTGGCGCTGCCGCTCGGCGTGGTCGCCACCGAGGTGGACACCGCGGAGGCCCGGCTGTTCACCTCCGGCGACCTGCGCCCGCCGCTGCTGGCGAGCGCGGCGATCCCGGGCATCTACCCGCCGGTCGAGCACGACGGGCGCCTGCTCTACGACGGCGGGCTGGTCGCGAACGTGCCGATGCGGCAGGCGCTGACGCTCGGCGCGCGGTCGCTAGTCGTGCTGGACTGCGCGTTCCCCGGCCAGATCCCGTCGCCGCCGCAGACCTTCGCCGAGGTGCTCATGTACACCGCGATGGTGAGCATGCGGAACCAGGCCGTGCTGGAGGCGCCGATCGCGGCTGCCGAGGTCCCGGTCGTCTACCTGCCCGGCCCGCGCCCGGTCCGCCTGAGCCCGCTGGACTTCAGCCGCACCGAGGAGCTGACCGACCTCGCCTACGAGGCCGCGCGGATCTACCTGCGCGACCTCGCCATCGACGGGCCGGGCCTCTACGGCGGCCCCGGGGTGAAGATCGCGTGAGCCCGCGGAAAACGCGGTGATCCGGACCACTCCGGCTGAACAAACCGGGTGTGGGCGCGTCTATCCCGGCGCGGTAGTTTTGCTTGCTCACCCACCATTTTCCCAAAAAGAGACCACATGACAGTCAAGAAGACTTTACTTTTCACCCGCAGGGCGCCGATCGCGGCCGGACTGCTCGCCGTGGCGCTCTTTCTTCCGGCCTGCACTTCCGGCAATTCCGGCAATTCGAACAACGGCACCGGCGCGCCCGCGAGTTCGGGGCAGTCGGCCGCGGTGACGGTGTCGATCGAGCCCTCCAACGCCAAGAACATCAGCCCGGCGACGCCGATCGTGGTGAAGGCGGCCAACGGCACGCTCACCGACGTGACCGTTCAGAACACCGCCAAGCACACCACCGTCAAGGGCGAGTTCTCCGCCGACAAGACCACCTGGACCTCGTCGGAACCGCTGGGTTACGGCAGCACCTACGCCATCGACGCGCACGGCGCCGACCGCAGCGGCAAGACGGTCGAGCAGCAGGGCCAGGTGACGACCGTGTCGCCGTCGAAGCAGGCCAACCCGAACATGATCCCCGCGCCGGCCGCGGTGGCGCAGACCGGCGTCGGCGTCGGCCAGCCGATCGTCTTCCAGTTCACCTACGCGGTGAAGAACAAGGCGGACGTGGAAAAACAGCTGTCGGTGGTGTCGAATCCGCCGCAGCAGGGCAGCTGGTACTGGATCGACGACAAGAACGTGCATTACCGGCCGAAGGAGTACTGGCAGCCGGGCACCACGCTGACCGTTTCGGCGAAGATCTACGGCGTCGATTTCGGCAACGGCGTCTACGGCGCGGAGGACCGCACCGAGACCTACCACGTGCACGATTCCTGGATCGCCAAGGCCGACGGCAACACCGAGCAGATGCAGATCTTCCACAACGGCCAGGTGGTGAAGACCATGCCGATCTCGATGGGCAAGGACTCCACGCCAACGCACCTCGGCCCGCACGTGATCTCGTTCAAGGCCGAGAGCTACACGATGGACTCCTGCACCTACGGGGTCTGCCAGGGCGACCCGCGGTGGTACCGGTCCGAGGAGAAGTGGTCCGAGCGCATCTCCAACGACGGCGAGTTCGTCCACGAGAACCCGAACAGCGTGGGCGCGCAGGGCAGTTCGAACGTGTCGCACGGGTGCATCAACCTCAACGCCGAGAACGCCGAGTGGTTCTTCCACAACATGGGCCTCGGCGACGTGGTCGAGGTGACCAACTCCGGCGGGCAGCAGCTCCCGGTGTGGGACCTCTACGGCGACTGGGCGTTGTCCTGGGAGCAGTGGCAGCAGGGCAGCGCGCTGAAGTGACGGTGTGGTGATCGCGGTTCCGGGGCGGCACGATGGGGGCATGACCGCTCCGGAACTCGATCACGCGCGGCGGCTCGTGGACGGCGCTTCGCGGATCGTCGCGCTCACCGGCGCCGGCGTCTCCACCGATTCGGGCATCCCGGACTTCCGGGGCCCGCAGGGGGTGTGGACGAAGAACCCGGCCGCGGAGAAGCTGTCCCACATCGACGACTACGTCGCCAGCCGCGAGGTGCGCGAGCAGTCCTGGCAGGCGCGGCTCGACCACCCGGGCTGGTGGGCGCGGCCGAACGCGGCGCACCTGGCACTGGTGGATCTGGAGCGGCAGGGCAGGCTGTCGGCGATCCTCACGCAGAACATCGACGGGCTGCACCAGAAGGCCGGGAACTCCCCGGACCGGGTCGTCGAGCTGCACGGCACGATGGCCGACACGATCTGCCTGTCCTGCGACGACCGCCGTGACATGCACGAGACGCTGGACCGGGTGCGGGCCGGGGAGTCCGATCCGGAGTGCGAGATCTGCGGCGGGATCCTGAAGTCCGCGACGGTGTCGTTCGGGCAGATGCTCGACCCGCACGTGGTGGACCGCGCCCGCGAAGCCGCGATCACCTGCGACCTGATGCTGGCGCTGGGCAGCTCGCTGACCGTGCACCCGGCCGCCGGGCTGGTGGACATCGCCGCGGCCGCCGGGGCGCCGGTGATCATCGTGAACGCCTCCGAGACGCCCTACGACGACGTGGCGACCGTGGTGCTGCGCGAACCACTGGGCGAGGTGCTGCCGAAGCTGGTCAGCCGCTGACCGGTTCACCGTGGCTGGCGATCACCACGGTGGCGACCAGCGCGGCGACGACCAGGGCCGTCAGGTACACCGGCACCGGCGTGAACGACACCGCGAGCGCCAGCACCGCGGCGAGCGGGAAGCCGATCGCGATCGGGCGGCACTCGTTGCGCGGCCCGACGTGCAGCAGCCAGACGCTGACCAGGAACACCGCGACCGGCAGGGTGGTGGCGAACGCGGCGACCAGCTCGGGCGCGTGACCGGTGTGGGTCTCGTGGTCCAGCGCGACCTCGATGCCGACGCCGACCGCGGCCGCCGAGGTGAAGATCAGGTAGTGGCCGTAGCCCCAGGCGTAGCCGTACCTGAACTGGGCGAGCCGCTGGTGGCCGGGCTGGTCGAAGTACAGCCACCACATGCCGAACACCAGCACGAGCCCGGCCACCGCGAGGAACACCAGGTCGAGCACGTCGTGGCCGGTGTCGATCGCCTCGCGGACCGCGTTCGTGGCGCCGAAGATCGTCTCGCCGAGCACGATCAGCGTGAACAGGCCGTACCGCTCGGCGATGTGGTGGCGGTGCCAGTTCGTCGGCGTGCGCCGCTCCGCCCAGACCGGCACGAGCATCTCGGCCGCGGCGAGCACCAGGAAACTGGGCAGGAACCACGATTCCGGGACGGCGAGCCGCGCGACCCAGCCCGCCTGGACGATCGTGATGCCGAGCGCGTACCGCAGCGCGGTAGACCGGTACTCGGGCACGCTCTTCGCGGCCCGCAGCCACTGCGCGACCATCGCCAGCCGCATCAGCACGTACCCGATCACGATCACGGTGAAGTCGTCGGAAAACGCCTTCCCGACGCCGGCGGCGACCACCAGCGCGCCGCCGATCTGCACGAGCGTGAGCAGCCGGTAGGGGCCGTCGTCGGTGTCGAACGCGGAGGCGAACCAGGTGAAGTTCACCCAGCCCCACCAGATCGCGAAGAACACGAGCAGGAAGCTCAGCACCCCGTGGCCGACGTGGTTCTCCGACAGCGCGTGGTGCAGTTCCGCCGCGGCCTGGCCGACCGCGACGACGAAACACAGGTCGAACAACAACTCCAGCGGGGTCGCCGCGCGGTGCCGCTCGTCGCGGTTCCGCGCGCTCATCGGCCGGTACCAGACACGGAACCGCCGGTTGGCCGGTGCCACGGACATGCCTGATCCCCTCCCGGTCGGCTGCTGTCCGCCTCATCCCAGCACACCGGGCGGGTGGGCCCGGCTCCCCCTCGTCCGGGCCCACCCACGTGGGTGCCTTCGCACCGCCGCACGATCCCCCGCGGACGCCGACGGCACCGGGCCGGGAGTGACCCTGAGTGTCCGTTCTCGAGAGCCAGGAGCGCGGTTCCCATCCCCGGAACGCGCCCCATCTCGCCACTGTGCGTAGCTGATACCCGGACCGTGAAGGCTAGACAAGGTTTACCCGGTCGCTCTCCGTAGATCTAGCGCTTTCGGGAAACTCTCACTCGTATGGAGCAGCAGTTGTGGCGCTGAGTAGTTGATCGTTAGAGCGGCGTGCTCGCCGGGCGCGCAGCTCCGCGATCCCGAGGGCCAGCGCGACGACGACGAACCCGACGGCGCACAGCAGCGACAGGGCGAGCGCGGACGGGAAGTCGTTGTCCGAGACGGGAAGGACCGCCCGGAACACGGAGGCGAGCACCGCGGTGCCGATCGCCGTGCCGATCCGCTGCCCGGTCTGCAACGCTCCCCCGGCGACCCCGGCCATGCGCCTCGGCACGCACTCCAGGGTCAGTGTCGTGTTGGGCGAGATCACCATGCCTCCACCGATCCCGGCGACCAGCAGGGGCAACGCGACCACGAGCCCGAGGTCCGGCCGGGGCGCGAGCCACGCCAGCAGCGCGACGACACCCAGCCCCAGCGCGACGAGGGACAGGCCGGCGACGGTGAGTCGACGGCCCCACCGCGCGACGAGCCGCCCGGCCACGGCCGCGGACACCGCCGCGCCAACCGCGAACGGGGTCACCGCCAGCCCCGACTCCAGCGGCGTGTACCCCAGGCCCTGCTGGAAGAACATCGCGAACACCAGCCAGATCCCGGCGAACCCGCAGAAGTAGACCGCGCCGATCGCCGCACCCGGTGTGTAGCCCGGGGTTTCGGTGAACAGCCGGACGTCCATCAGCGGCGTGCCCTCATGCCGCACGACGCGCCTCTCCCAGCGGACGAACGCGAACCCGAGCACCACCGCGATCGGGAACAGCCACCACAGCCGCCGCGGACCGTCCCGTTCGGACTCCACCAGCGGCAGGAGCACGCACAGCACGGCGAGCCCGAGCAGCAGCACGCCGAGGAAGTCGATCTCCGAGCGCAGCCGCGCGGGACGGCCCTCGGCGCGCGGCAGCAACCGCAACGCCAGGATGAACGCGAACGCCCCGATCGGCACGTTGACGAAGAACACCCAGCGCCAGCCGTGCTCCTCGCCGAACACCGCGAGGATGACGCCACCCAGGACCGGCCCGACCGCCGTGGAGATCCCGACGACCGACCCGAACACGCCGAACGCCCGGCCGCGTTCGGCGCCGCGGAACAGGTCCTGGATGAGGCCGGTGTTCTGCGGTGTGAGCATCCCGGCCGCGCACCCCTGCAGCAGCCGCGCGGCCACCAGCACCTCACCCGTCGGCGCCGCCCCGGCGAACGCGCTCATCGCGACGAACGCCGCCAGCGCGATGAGGAACATCCGCCGCCTGCCCAAAGCATCGCCGAGACGGCCACCCGAGACCAGGACCAGGCCGAAGGTGAGCGCGTACCCGGAGACGACCCATTGTGCGGTGCCGGCGTCCCCGCCGATGCCCTTCTGGATGGAGGGCAGGGCGACGTTGACGATGCTGACGTCCAGCAGGCCCATGAACCCCGCGGTGAGGGTGACGGCCAGGGCCTTCCAGCGGCGCGGGTCTGCTTCGCGGGTGAGGGTCACCCATCCATGGTGGCCTTTGGGTCCGGGTTGCGCGCGCTACGCGGGTATCTGCGCTGCGCGCGGCTGAAAGCGCCGGCTTCGCTTCGCTACGCCCCGATTGAGTGCCCCTCCCGAACCCGATCTTTCAGTGTTCGGTTGCCGAGAAGCGGCGTCAAGGCTGGAAAGCGTGCCTTGACCCCGCTGCTCGGCAACCGATTTGGCTGGGGATCGGGTTGCGGGAGAGGGGTGGCTCGTGGGGTGGTGTCGTTTCGTTGCCGAGTGGCGGTTTTGTCGTGGTTTGCGGCTTTCAGGTGCCTGCGGTGATGCCGGGGATGCCTTTCAGCTCGCCCATCAGCATGGAGCTGACCTTGACCGGGTAGTCGTAGAGGGCGAACGTCGTCTCGCGTTGTTTGCCCACCAGCTTCAGCCGGACGGGCGTTTCGCCGCGGTGGGCGAGCAGCGTCGACTTCAGCTCGCCGACCACGCTCTTGTCCAGGCGTTCCGCGGTGCACCGCAGCACGAGCGGGGGCTCGTCCTCACCGTTGCCGATCTCCGACAGGTCCAGCGGCACCAGGCCGCCCCCGAAGACCGACATCTTGTCCTCGCGCCAGTTGACCCGGCCCTTGACCAGGACGGCGTTGTCCTCGATCAGATCGGCCGAGAACATGGCGTAGGCCTTGGGGAAGAACAGCACCTCCAGCGAGGCGTCCATGTCCTCCACCGTGCAGATGGCCCAGGGCTCGCCCTTCTTGTTGACCCGCCGCTCCAGCGAGGTGATCAGACCGGAGATAACCAGCTCACCTTCCTTGGGCGGGTTGTCCAGGATCGCGGCGATCGGGCGCGGGGCGTGCTTGCGCAGGATCCGTTCGGCGCCGTCCAGCGGGTGGGCCGAGACGTACAGGCCCAGCATCTCCCGCTCGTAGGCCAGCAACTGCTTGCGCGGCCATTCCTCGTCGCCGAACTTCAGGTGCGCCAGCGGTGAGGACGCGGGCGCGGCCTCGGCCGCCTCGCCGTCTCCGCCGAACGCCCCGAACAGGTCGAACTGGCCCATCGCCTCCTGGCGTTTGAGCGGCACGACCGCGTCCACCGCGTCTTCATGGACCTGGATCATCGACAGGCGGGTGTTGCCGAGGGAGTCGAACGCGCCGGCCTTGATCAGCGATTCGATGACCCGCTTGTTGCAGGCCACCAGCTCCGACTTGTCGAGGAAGTCGGTGAACGAGGTGTACTTGCCCTTCTCCTGGCGGGTCTTGATGATCGACTCCACCACGTTGGCGCCGACGTTGCGGACCGCGCCCATGCCGAAGCGGATGTCGTTGCCGACCGCGGCGAAGCGCTGTCCCGACTCGTTGACGTCCGGCGGCAGCACCTTGATCCCGAGGCGGCGGCACTCGGACAGGTAGACCGCGGACTTGTCCTTGTTGTCACCCACCGAGGTGAGCAACGCCGCCATGTACTCCGCGGTGTAGTTCGCCTTGAGGTACGCCGTCCAGTACGACACCAGGCCGTACGCGGCCGCGTGGCTCTTGTTGAACGCGTACCCGGCGAACGGGAGGATCGTGTCCCACAGCGCCTGGATGGCCTCGTCGGAGAAGCCGTTCTCCTTCATCCCGGCGTGGAAGCCCTCGAACTCCTTGTCGAGGACCTCCTTCTTCTTCTTGCCCATCGCGCGGCGCAGCACATCCGCTCGGCCCATCGAGTAGCCGGCGACCTTCTGCGCGATGTGCATGATCTGCTCCTGGTAGACGATCAGGCCGTAGGTGTCGGCCAGGATCTCCTTCAGGGGCTCTTCCAGCTCGGGGTGGATCGGCTTGACCTGCTGCCGGTTGTTCTTCCGGTCGGCGTAGTCGTTGTGGGCGTTCATGCCCATCGGGCCGGGCCGGTACAGCGCGCCGACCGCGACGATGTCGTCGAACACCGTCGGCTGCATCCGGCGCAGCAGGTCCCGCATCGGGCCGCCGTCCAGCTGGAACACGCCGAGCGTGTCACCGCGGGAGAGCAGCTTGTAGGTCTCCGGGTCGTCGACGCCGAGGGTGTCCAGGTCGATGTCGATGCCGCGGTTGGCCTTGATGTTGTCGATGGCGTCACCGATGACGGTGAGGTTGCGCAGACCCAGGAAGTCCATCTTCAACAGGCCGATGGCCTCACAGGAGGGGTAGTCCCACCCGGTGATGATCGACCCGTCGTCGCGCTGCCACAGCGGGATGGCTTGCATCAGCGGCTCGCTGGACATGATGACCGCGCAGGCGTGCACGCCGGCGTTGCGGATCAGGCCCTCGATCCCGCGCGCGGTGTCGAAGATCGTGGAGACCTCTTGGTCGGTCTCGATCAGCGTGCGGACCTCGGCGGCCTCGCCGTAGCGCTCGTGCTGCGGGTCCACGATGCCGGACAGCGGGATGTCCTTGGCCATGATCGGCGGCGGCAGCGCCTTGGAGATCTTGTCCGCGATCGCGTAGCCCGGCTGGCCGAAGTGCACCCGCGCGGCGTCCTTGATCGCGGCCTTCGTCTTGATGGTGCCGAAGGTGATCACCTGGGCGACCTTGTCCGCGCCGTACTTCTCGGTGGCGTAGCGGATCATCTCGCCGCGGCGGCGGTCGTCGAAGTCGATGTCGATGTCGGGCATCGACACGCGCTCGGGGTTGAGGAACCGCTCGAACAGCAGCTTCTGCGGGATCGGGTCCAGGTTCGTGATGCCCAGGACGTAGGCGACCAGCGAACCCGCCGCCGAACCGCGGCCAGGGCCGACCCGGATGCCGACCTTGCGGGCGTAGTTGATGAGGTCGGCGACGACGAGGAAGTAGGCCGGGAAGCCCTTGCCGATGATGACCTCGAGCTCCATGTCGAGCCGCTCGCGGTACCCCTCCGGCGCGCCGTCGGGGAACCGCCACGCCAGGCCGCGGTCGACCTCGGCGCGCAGCCACGACGCCTCGTCGTGCCCCTCCGGCACCTCGAAGACCGGCATCCGGTCCTTGTGGGTGTAGACGTCCTCGTACGACTCGACCCGTTCGGCGATGAGCAGGGTGCTGTCGGCGGCGCCGGGCACCTCGGTGTCCCAGTACTCGCGCATCTCCGCGGCCGACTTCAGGTAGTAACCGTCACCGTCGAACTTGAACCGGTTCGGGTCGTTGAGCGTCTTGCCCGACTGCACGCACAGCAACGCCGAGTGCGAGGCGGCCTGGTCCTTGGTGACGTAGTGCGAGTCGTTGGTGGCCAGCGGCTTGAGGTCGAGCAGCTTGCCGATCTCCAGCAGCCCCTCCCGCACCGACCGCTCGATCGGCAGGCCGTGGTCCATCAGCTCGAGGAAGAAGTTGTCCGCCCCGAAGATGTCCTTGTAGTCCGAGGCCGCCTGGATCGCCTCGGCCTTCTGCCCCAGCCGCAACCGCGTCTGCACCTCACCCGAGGGGCACCCGGTGGTGGCGATGATCCCCGAGGCGTTCTCCGCGATCAGCTCCCGGTCCATCCGCGGCTTGCGGTAGTAACCCTGGATCGAGGCCAGCGACGACAGCTTGAACAGGTTCCGCAGACCCGTGGCGTTCTCCGCCAGCATCGTCATGTGCGTGTACGCACCGCCGCCGGAGACGTCACCGCCCTCACCGAACTCGTCCGAGCCCCGCTGCGACGCCTGCCCCCAGAACACCGGCTTCTTGTGGAACCGCGACTCCGGCGCGATGTAGGCCTCGATCCCGATGATCGGTTTCAGCCCGGCCTTGCGCGACTGCTGGTAGAACTCGTCCGCCCCGTACATGTTGCCGTGGTCGGTCATCCCGACCGCGGGCATGCCGAGGCGACTCGCCTCGGCGAACAGCGGGGCGATCTTCGCCGCACCGTCGAGCATCGAGTACTCGGTGTGCACGTGCAGGTGGACGAAGGAATCGTTCGACACCAGCAAGAACCTCCCCTGTGTTTCACGCGGACTCCCGGCCTGGAGGGTCAGCGTAGCTCGCGGCACCGACAAAAAACGCGCCGACGTGCCGAGCGAGGTTTATTTGACCTACAGTTCCAGTTTGAGCTACGGTCGGGGCATGGCGAGAGCGAAGGCCTTCGACGTGGACACGGCCGTGGACCGGGCGATGGAGGTCTTCTGGGCGAACGGGTTCGGCGGCACCACGCCCCAGCAGCTGGTCGACGCGCTGGGCATCGGGCGGGGCAGCCTGTACAACGCGTTCACCAGCAAGCACGCCCTCTACGAGCGGGCGTTGCGGCGCTACTACGAGCGGGAGACGGTCCGGCTGATCGAGATCCTGGACGGGCCGGGGCCTGCCCGTGAGCGGCTGCGCGCCGCGCTCGAGCTGATCGTCGAAGCAGCCCGCGAAGACCGGCGGGGCTGCATGATGGCCAACGCGGCGGTCGAGTTCGGCGAGACCGACGAGGTGGTCAACCACCTGGTGCGGCGCACCTTCGAACGGCAGGAGGCGGCCTTCCGCAGCACCATCGAGGAGGGCCAGCGGGCGGGCGAGATCGACCCGGCCGCCGACGCCCGCGCGCTCGCCGCGTTCCTGCTCACCACCATCAACGGCATCCGGGTGCTGGCCAAGGCCGACCCGGACCCGCGGCGGCTGGCGGGCCTGGCCGAGACGGCGTTGCGCGCGCTCTGAACCCACCGACCCGCAGCCGTTTGCGCTGCGCTCATTTTGTAACTCTAGTTCAAGAAAGAGAGAGCACGTGGACCTGCAGCTGGAGGGCAAGACGGCGGTCGTGACCGGCGCGAGCAAGGGGATCGGGCTGGCGATCGTCCGGGCGCTGATCGCCGAGGGCGTGACCGTGTTCGCGGCGGCACGCACGGTGAGCGAGGGCGTCCCGGTGCGGGCCGACCTGACCACACCCGAGGGGGTGGCGCTGCTCGCCGAGCGGGCCGGCGACGTGGACATCCTGGTCAACAACCTCGGCGGGGTGACCACGACCAGCATGCGGGCCGGAGGTTTCCTCGACATCGACGACGACGCGTGGCAGCGGACGTACGATCTGAACCTGTTCGCCACCGTGCGGGTGACCCGGGCGCTGCTGCCCGGGTTGCTGCGGCGGCGCGGAGTGGTGATCAACATCTCGTCGATCGGAGCCCGGGCCGCGTTCCCGCCGGTGGACTACGGCACGGCCAAGGCGGCGCTGACGAACCTGACGAAGGCGCTGGCCGAGGAGTTCGGGCCGCGGGGCCTGCGTGCGCTCACGGTCAGCCCGGGCCCGACGCGGACCGCCAACTGGGCCGACCCGGACGGGTACGCGGGTGAGCTGGCGGCGGCCGCCGGGGTTCCGCTGGCGGAGTACCTGGCCGGCGTCCCGGCCGCGATGGGCATCACGACCGGCAGGCTGACCGAGCCCGAGGAGACGGCCGCGCTGGTGACCTTCCTCGCCTCGCCGCGGTCGGGCAACCTGACCGGCGCCGACTACCTGGCCGACGGCGGGGTGATCAAGACCGTGTAGTGACGAGCATCCGCTTGACAGGGCCGAAGCGGCGCGGCGAGCCTCGGGGCGTGGTGATCCCTCTGGTTCAGGTAGTCCGCGACGGGCTCGTGGAAAGTGTCCACTTCGGATCGCGGGTCGTCCTCGGCCCCGGTGGCGAGGTGCTCGAGGCCGGGGGTGACGTCGACGAGCCGGGTTACCCCCGGTCGACGGCGAAGCTCATGCAGGCCACCGGCATGGTGCGGCTCGGGCTCGACCTGCCGCCCGATCTGCTCGCGCTGGCCGCCGCCAGCCACTCCGCCGAGGAGTTCCACCTGGCCGGCGCGACCCGGATCCTCGCCGAGGCGGGGCTCACCGAGGACGACCTGAAGTGCCCGGCGCACCTCCCCCACGACCCCGTCCTGCACGACCGGTGGATCGCCGAGGGCCGGGCGCCGCGCCGTCTCGCGCACTGCTGCTCGGGCAAGCACTCGGCCATGCTCGCCACCGCGAAGCTGAACGGCTGGTCCACCGGCGACTACCTCGACCCGGCACACCCGCTGCAGGCCGCGCTCGCCGAAACGGTGGCCGAGCTGGCCGGGGAACCGGTCGCGCACACCGCGGTCGACGGGTGCGGCGCGCCGCTGTTCGCCATCTCCCTGCGCGGCCTGGCGCGGGCCGTCCAGCGGGTCGCCACCGCGCCGCACGGGACGGCGGAGCACCGCGTGGCCGAGGCGATCCGCAAGCACCCGGAGATGCTGGCCGGCCCGAACCGGGACGTCACCCAGCTCATGTCGGCCGTGCCCGGGCTGATCGCCAAGGACGGCGCCGAGGCCGTGCAGATCGCGATCCTGCCGGACGGCACCACGGTCGCCGTCAAGATCGCCGACGGTTCCGCGCGCGGCCGCATGCCGGCGACCCTGGCCGCCCTGCGCCGCGTCGCGCCCGAGTACGACTGGGACGACGTGGTAAAACGCTGTCCCAGCCTGGACGAGCCCAATATGGTCGGTCTGTGACAACACTGCGTGAAGAAGACGTCGACCGCCTCCGTCGCGACACCCCGGGCACGGACGAGGTCGTGCACCTCAACAACGCCGGCTCGGCGCTGCCGCCGCGGCAGGTCACCGACACCGTGCTCGACTACCTGCGGGAGGAGTCGGTGCGCGGCGGCTACGAAACGGCCGCCGCGCACTCCGACCGCATCCGGGGCGTCTACGACAGCATCGCCGGCTTCCTCGGCGCCGACGCCGCCGACATCTCGGTGACCGACAGCGCGACCCGCTCGTGGCAGGCCGTGTTCTACGCGTTCCGCTTCTCGCCGGGCGACCGCATCCTGACCGGCCGGGCGGAGTACGCCAGCAACGCCATCGCCTACCTGCAGATCGCCCGCCGAACCGGCGCCGTGGTCGAGGTCGTCGAGGACGACGAGAGCGGGCAGCTGGACATCGCCGACCTGGAGCGGCGGCTGGACGACAAGGTCAAGCTCATCGCGATCACGCACGTGCCCACCCAGGGCGGCCTGATCAACCCGGCCGAGGAGGTCGGCGCGATCGCCGAGCGGGCCGGGATCCCGTTCCTGCTCGACGCGTGCCAGTCGGCCGGGCAGCTGGACCTCGACGTGCGCCGCCTACGCTGCGACGCCCTGTCCGCCACCGGCCGCAAGTACGTCCGCGGGCCGCGCGGCACCGGTTTCCTCTACACGCACCCGCGGCTGCGGGAGCGGCTCCAGCCCGCGATGCTCGACCTGTACTCGGCCACCTGGACCGCGCCGACGGAGTTCGAGATCGCGCTGGACGGCACCCGGTTCGAGACCTGGGAACGCAACTACGGCCTGGTGCTCGGTCTCGGCGCCGCCGTCGACTACGCCCAGCGGACCGGGCTGCAGGCCATCGAGGAGCGGGTGACCGCGCTGGCGGCGCGGCTGCGCGCCGACCTCGAGCAGATCCCCGGCGTCACCGTGCATGACCAGGGCAAGCGCAAGTCCGGCATCGTGACCTTCAGCGTCGCCGGGATCGACGCCGCGGACGTCCGCGAGAGGCTGGCCGCGGCGAAGATCAACACCTCGATCACGCGCCCCACCTCCTACCAGTTCGACCAGGAGGTGCGGCGCCTGCCCGGCATGGTGCGGGCGTCCGTGCACTACTACAACACCGAGGACGAGCTGCGCGCGCTCACGGAGGTCGTGGACAAGCTGGCGTAGCCGGTCATTCGCTGCGCAGGACCGCGGCGATCGGGGTCCGCGCGGCGCCGCGGGCCGGGATGAGCGCCCCGGCCACGGCGATGACGAGCCCGGCCAGCACCAGCACGGCCGCCATCGGGGCGCGGTAGACGTCCAGGACGAAACCGAAGACGTCGGACTGCTCAAGGACGTCACGCCGGAGCACCTGGTGGCCGCGGTGCGCCTGGTCGGCACCGGCGACGCGCTGCTCGCGCCGTCGATCACGCGGCGGCTGGTGGAGCGCTTCGCCTCGCCCACGGCACCCCGTCCCGCGCTGCACCGCGACCTCGCCGTCCTGACCCCGCGGGAACTGGAGGTCCTCACCCTCATCGCGCGGGGCCGCTCGAACGCCGAACTCGCCGCGGAGCTGACCCTCAGCGAGGCGACGGTGAAGACCCACGTGGCCCGCATCTTCGCCAAGCTGGCGTTGCGCGACCGCGCCCAGGCCGTCGTCCTCGCCTACGAGACCGGGCTCGTCGCACCGGGCGACTGAACCGGCGTGGTCAGCACGCGGTCGTGGCCCGCCTCCCGCACCGGTCCGGTCAGCTCGAACGTGGCGCGGCAGGGCAGGTCGTCGGCGGAGCGGCCGGCGAACACCTCGATCGTGCCCGGTTCGACGATCCGGCGCAGGTCCAGGCCGGTGAACGCGAGCCGGTCGGCGTGCAGCCGGAACACCACCGTCCGCGCCTCTCCCGCGTCGAGGGTGATCCGCGCGAACCCGGCCAGCTGCCGCACCGGACGGGTCACCTGCGCCAGCACGTCCCGCACGTACAGCTGCACCACCTCGTCCCCGGCGCGATCGCCGGTGTTGCGCACCCGCACCGAGACCTCGACCTCGCCGTCGGTGGGCACCTCATCGGCGCTCAGCGTCAGGTCCGAGTACTCGAACGTGGTGTAGGAAATGCCGTGCCCGAACGGGAACAGCGGGCTCGGGTCCAGGTTGCTGATGCCTTCGCTGTTGCCGCCCAGCGGCGGCTGCAGGTAGGTGCTCGGCTGCGCGCCGGCCACCCGCGGCACCTGCACCGGCAGCCGTCCGCCGAAGTTCGTCCGTCCGGAAAGGACACCGGCCAGCGCCGGTCCGCCCTCCTCGCCGGGCATGAACGCCTGCACCAGGGCCGCCGCCCCGGTGTGGTTCCCCAGCGCGTACGGGCGTCCGGACACCACGACCACCACCACCGGCGTGCCGGTCGCGAGCAGTTCGGTCAGCAGCTCGTCCTGCACACCGGGCAGCCGCAGGTCCGGTGCGTCGCACCCCTCGCCGGAGGTGCCCTCGCCGAACAGGCCGGCGCGGTCGCCGACCACCGCCACGCACACGTCCGCCGCCCGCGCGACCTCCACCGCCTCGGCGAACCCGGACCGGTCCTCGTCCCGGATCGGGCAGCCCGCCGCCGAGGTGATCACCGCGTCCGGCAGCTCCGCGCGCAGCGACTCCAGCAGCGACGGCGCTGCCACCCCGATGCCGTACTCGGGATACCGCGGCAGCACGTGGTTCGGGTAGGAGTAGCAGCCCATGAACGCCAGCGGGTCGTCCGCGCACGGGCCGACCACGGCGATCCGCCGCGCGCTCAACGGCAACGCGCCGTCGTTGGACAGCAGCACCACCGACTTCTCCGCCAGCTCCCGCGCGATCGCCCGGTTCCGCGGCGAGTCGAGATCCACCGGCCGCGCCCGCGGCGCCCAGTCCGCGTCGAGCAGGCCCAGCTCGGCCTTCTGCCGCAGCAGCCGCCTGACCGCACGGTCCACAAGGGACTCCGGCACCTCGCCCGAGCGGACCAGTTCGATGAGTTCCTTGCCGTAGCACAGGGTGTCCGGCAGCTCGACGTCGATGCCCGCGGTCAGCGCGAGCGCCCCGGCCTGCCCGGTGCTGTCGGCGACCCGGTGCATGCTGCCCAGGAACGCGATGGCCCAGTAGTCGGACACCACCACGCCCTCGAAGCCCCACTCCTCACGCAGGATCCCGGTCAGCAACGGCACGTTCGCCGCGGCCGGCACCCCGTCGAGATCGACGTAGGCGTTCATCACCGACCGCGCGCCGCCCTCGCGGATCGCCATCTCGAACGGCGGCAGGATCACGTCCCGCAGCTCGCGCGGGCCGATCGACACCGGCGCGTGGTTGCGGGCCGCGCGCGACGCCGAGTACCCGGCGAAGTGCTTGAGCGTGGCGATGATCCCGTTGCCCTCCAGGCCCCGCACGTACGCGGTGCCCAGCGTGCCGACCAGGTACGGGTCCTCGCCCAGGGTCTCCTCGACCCGGCCCCACCGGTAGTCCCGCACGACGTCCAGCACCGGCGAAAGCCCCTGGTGCACACCGGAGGTGCGCATGTCCTCCGCGATCGCCGACGCCATCCGCTCGACCAGCTCCGGGTCGAACGTCGCCGCCCACGCCAGGGCCGCCGGGTACACGGTGGCGCCGTAGGTGGTGAACCCGGTGAGGCACTCCTCGTGCACGATCGCCGGGATCCCGAGCCGGGTCTCCGCCACGACCTCCCGCTGCAGCGCCTCGACCCGGGCCGCGCCGTCGGCGGCGCTGATCGGGGCCGTGCCGAACACGCGCGTCAGGTGCCCGATGCCGTTCTCCCGCGCCTGCTCGAACGGCACCCCGCCGCGCGCGAACACGTCCTGCATCGGCGCGACGTTGCCGTTCAGCTGCTCGTTGCCCGGCCACGCGCTGCCCAGCTGCGCCACCTTCTCCTCGAGGGTCATCTCCGCCAGCAGCGCCTCGGCTCGGGCGGCGGCGGGCAGCGCGCTGTTCCGCCAGGTCGGTTCCGTCATGGTGCTCCTTGCAGGTTCGTCGTCGAATCGCGCACCACCAGGTTGGTGGCCAGCTCCACGTGGTGTGAGTCGAGGGTTTCGCCCGCGGCCAGGCGCATCAGCGTGCGCAACGCGACGCGGCCCATGTCCTGCAACGGCTGCCGCACGGTGGTCAGCGCGGGCGTGGCCAGCTCGGCGAGCATGGTGTCGTCGAAGCCGACCACGGACAGGTCCTCGGGTACGCGCAGGCCGCGCCGCCGGGCGGCCTCCATCACGCCCAGCGCGGTCGCGTCGCTTCCGGCGAACACGGCGGTCGGCGGCTCCGGCAGGTCGAGCAGCCGGCCGCCCATCTCCAGGCCGTCCGGGTAGCCGAACGCGCCGTGCAGGATCAGCCGCGGGTCGACGGTGACGCCGGCGTTCTCCAGCGCCGCGCGGTAGCCGTGCTGACGGGCCTGGCTGCACGAAGCCTGCACCGGGCCGCCGGCGTAGGCGATGCGGCGGTGGCCCAGGCGCAGCAGGTGCTCGGTGGCGGACACCCCGCCGTTCCAGTTGGTGGCGCCGACGCTGGTCACCTCGACGCGCGGCAGGTTCAGCGGATCGATCACCACGAGCGGCAGCCCGGCCCGGTCGAAACCCTCGACCTGGGCGCGGGTCAGCGCGGAGGTGACCACGATGAGCCCCTCGCGGCCGGCCAGGCGCAGGCGCCGGGCCCAGTCGTCGTCGTCGGACTCCGGCAGGCGCCCGACCACGACGTCCACCCCGGTCTCGGCGCCGGCCTCGGTGACGCCGCGCAGCACCTCCAGCGAGTACGGGCTGACCAGGTCGTCGAACACCAGGTCCACCACGCGCGCCGGCCCGACCGTGCGCCGCCCGGACTGCGGCACGTAACCGAGTTCCTTCAGCACGTCCTGCACCCGCTGCCGGGTGGCCGCGGCCACGTCACCGCGGCCGTTGAGCACCTTGGAGACCGTCGGCAGCGAAACCCCGGCGGCCTCCGCGACCATCGCGAGCGTCGCGCGCTGGGAACCGGCAGGCACCGCAACCTCCAACCACATTGTTGCCGAAAAGTTTCAGGCGACTATAACGCTATTTTCCTTGGCGAAACAGCTCTTGACGCTCTCGTGCCAGCCGAATATCTTCCGACACACACCAGAGTGTTTCCGAAAACTTTCGGACCTTCGATGGGGAAGGCGCATCATGACACTGGTCAAGCGGCGCACCGCCGTGATCGCGGCCGGACTGGCCGCGGTTCTCTCCCTCACCACCGCCTGCGGCTCCAGCGGACCCGCCGGCGGCAAGGGCGCCACCGCGTGGGCGCTGACCGGCGGGGACGAGCAGACGTTCCGGACGTCGTTCGAGTCCTCCGGGGTCGACGCCCAGTACTTCGGCAACGACGCCTACAAGCAGAAGATCCGCACCGCGATCGGCGCGAACGAGGCGCCGACGCTGGTCTTCAGCTGGAGCGGCGGCCTGCTGAAGTCCTGGGTGGACTCGGGCAAGATCATGGACCTGTCCGGCGAGGCCGCGAACGACCCGGCGTTCGTGAACCGCTTCCTGCCCTCGGTGGCCCGCACCGGGGTGATCGACGGCAAGACCTACGCCGTCCCGAACAACGGCATGCAGCCGGTGGTCCTGTTCTACAACAAGGAACTGTTCGACTCGATCGGCGCGCAACCACCGAAGACCTGGGACGACCTGATGGCCCTGGTGCCGCGGTTCAACGCGGCCGGCATCGCGCCGTTCTCGCTGGGCGGGCAGAGCAAGTGGCCGCAGCTGATGTGGGAGGAGTACCTCGTCGACCGCATCGGCGGGCCGGAGGTGTTCAACAACATCGCCGCCGGCAAACCGGGCGCCTGGTCGGACCCGGCGATCATCCGCGCCAACACGATGATCCAGCAGCTGGTCGACGCGGGCGGGTTCGTCCGCGGCTTCAACTCGATCGCCACCGACAGCAACGCCGACACCGCGCTGCTGTTCACCGGCAAGGCCGCGATGTACCTGATGGGCTCCTGGGCCTTCCCCACCATCAAGCAGGCCGACCCCGAGTTCATCGCCGGCGGCAAGCTCGGCTGGACGACCTTCCCCACCGTGCCCGGCGGCAAGGGCGACCCGGCGAACATCGTCGGCAACCCGGCCAACTACTGGTCCGTCTCGGCCACCGCGAGCGAGGAGCAGAAGCAGGCGGCGCTGCGGTACCTGCGCGAGGACCTGATGAACGACTCCTACGTCGACTCGCTGCTGGCCGGCGGATCGGTGCCCCCGGTCACCGGCATCGAGGACAAGCTCGCCAAGACCGAGGACCCGCAGTACCTGTCCTACGTGTACGAAATGGCGAGCAAGGCGCCGAACTTCCAGCTGTCCTGGGACCAGGCGCTGTCCCCGGGCCAGGCCGACGCGCTGCTGACCAACCTGGAGCAGCTGTTCCTCAAGCAGATCACGCCGGAACAGTTCTCCGCCAACATGAACGCGACGATCGGGCAATGAGCACCGTGCTCGAACAGCGGGACCGGGCGCCGGCACGCACGCCGGCGCCCGGCCGGGGCCGGCTGCGCACCGGCCCGAGCCCGCTGATGGCGGTGCCGGCGCTGGCGTTCTTCGCGGTGTTCGCGATCGTGCCGCTGGGCGGGGTCGCGGTGCTGAGCTTCATGGAGTGGGACGGCATCGGCGACCCGTCGTGGACCGGCCTGGCGAACTGGGCCGCGGCCCTGTCCGATCCGGCGACCTACCACGCGATCTGGCTGTCGGTGCAGGTGATGGTGGTCAGCTGGCTGGTGCAGACGCCGATCTCGCTGCTGCTGGGCGTGCTGATCGCCGGTCGCGGCCGGTACCGCGCGGTGCTCGGCGTGCTGTACTTCCTGCCGATGCTGCTGTCCGCGGCGGCGATCGCGATCGCGTTCAAGGCGCTGCTGGACCCGAACTTCGGCGCCAGCCGGGCGTTCGGGCTGGACTTCCTGTCCCAGGACTGGCTCGGCAGCCCGACGCTGGCGCTGTACGTGGTGATCTTCGTGATCGCCTGGCAGTTCGTGCCGTTCCACACGCTGCTCTACCAGGGCGGGGTGCGGCAGATCCCGAAGTCGCTGTACGAGGCGGCGGAGCTGGACGGCGCCGGGCGGGTGCGGCAGTTCTTCCACATCACACTGCCGCAGCTGCGCTACACGATCATCACGTCGTCGACGATGATGCTGGTCGGTTCGCTGACCTACTTCGACCTGGTGTTCGTGCTGACCGGCGGCGGTCCGGGTGACGCGACGCGGATGCTGCCGCTGGACATGTACCTGTCCGGGTTCTCCGGCAACGACATGGGGCGGGCCAGCACGCTGGCCGTGCTGCTGGTGGTCGCCGGGCTCGCGCTCGCGCTGGGGTTGTCGAAGCTGTCGAGTTTCCGCCGCGGCAGCCAGCTGGAGGGGGCGTGATGCGGACCCGTCCGAACTACCTCGGCGGCCTCGCCGGTTTCGTGTGGCTGGCGATCGTGCTGGTGCCGGTGTACTACGTGGTGGTGACGAGCCTGCGCAACCAGCGCGGGTTCTACGACGCGAACCCGTTGTCGCTGCCCACTTCGCCGACGCTGAGCGCCTACGAGCTGGTGCTGCGCAACGACTTCTGGCGCTACTTCGCCAACAGCGTCGTGGTGACGCTGGGGACGGTCGCGATCGCGGTCGCGGTGGCGTTGATGGCCGCCTACTACGTCGTGCGCGGCACGTCGTGGTTTTCGCGGTTCACCTACCGCGGCTACCTGCTGGGCCTGGCGATCCCCATCCAGGCGACGATCATCCCGGTGTACTACCTGATCACGCGGGCGCAGCTGTACGACACGCTGCTGGCGATCATCCTGCCGTCGGTGGCATTCGCGATCCCGCTGTCGGTGATCATCCTGGCGAACTTCCTGCGGGACGTGCCGAACGAGCTGTTCGAGTCGATGCGGGTGGACGGCGCCGGGGACTGGCGGATGCTGTTCAGCCTGGTGCTGCCGATGATCCGGCCGGCCGTGGTGACGGTCGCGGTGTACGACGGGCTCAACGTGTGGAACGGGTTCCTGTTCCCGCTCATCCTCACGCAGAGCCCGGACCAGCGGGTGCTGCCGCTCGCGCTGTGGTCGTTCCAGGGGCAGTTCCGGGTGAACATCCCGGCGGTGCTGGCGGCGGTCGTGCTGTCGACGCTGCCGGTGCTGGCGCTGTACGTGCTGGGGCGGCGGCAGCTGGTCAGCGGCCTGACGGCGGGTTTCGGGAAGTGAGGTCGCGGACGGGCAGGAGTTCGATGACCGCGCCGGACTGTTCGAGCAGGCGCGCGTGCGCGGCGCGCCGCGGATCGTCCCGGTAGGCCTCGAACTCCGGCTCGCCCGGAAACGCGACGAGGTGCACCTCGGTGCGGTCGTCGAAGGAGCGGACGCGGCGGTCGAGGCGCCCGCCGTACTCGGCCAGCAGGGGCAGCACGCGGTCCTCGTAGGCGTCGAAGGTTTCCGCACCGCCGTCCGGCAGCCGGGCGATGAGCAGGAACGTGATGGTCATGCGCCCATCCAAGCCGCTGGACCAACGCCCGTGCACCACACCCCGCACATCCGCCCCGACGGCGCGCCCGGCCTTCCGCATGGTGGAACCCCACCGCGTGCCGGTCACACGCGCGAGTGGTCAAGTTGGCTCGATGGAGTTTCCGCGGCGCGTTCGTTCACCACGACGTGGTTACGTGGCGGGCCCGAAACCGACGACAAGGAAGATCGCTTGTGACGGCCACGACCACCCGGCAGGAAACCGTCCCGCTCACGTTCGGCGGATTCGAGTACGCGGGCCGCATCGTGCGCGGGGGCGGCAGACTCGCGCCGATCGTCCTGGTGGGCGGCGCGTTCCAGCACAAGGACGCGTGGGGCCGGGTGGAACGCGATCTGCTCGCACACGCCGACGTGATCACGGTCGACCTCCCCGGCTGGGGTGCGGCGGACCGGCTGCCGCCCGGGTACGGGGTGGACTTCCTCGCCTGCGCGCTGGACCACCTCCTCGACCACGTCGCGCCGGAGCCGGTGCACGTGGTCGGCGCCTCCTACGGCAGCGGTGTCGCACACCGGTGGGCGCAGATGCGTCCGGACCGGGTGCGCCGCCTGCTGCTGGTGGGCACGATGACGCACGTGACCGGCCGGTTGCGCACCCGCATCGCCCGCAGCGTCGAACTGGCCGAACAGGGCAGGCACGCCGAGTTCACCGCCGAGGTGCTGGACCTGATGCTCAGCCGCGAGCCGGGCGTGCGGCGGCAGGCCGCGGTCCGCCGGTGCCTCACCGGCCTGGTGAGCGCGATGACCGACGCCGACATCGCCAAGTACCTGGACAACACGCGGCGGCTGCTGGACCACCCGGGCGACGACGGCCGCGTCCTGCCCGTCCCCGTGCTGGTCACCACCGGCGAGCACGATCCGCTGACCACCCCGCTGCTGAGCCGGGAGGCCGCGGCGCGGTGCGCCGACGCCCGGTTCACCGCGATCCACGGCGCCGACCACCTCGTGCACCTGGAACGACCGGCCGAGGTGGTGGACCTCGCGCTGCGGTTCTTCGCCGGGGAACCGCTGTCCGGGCTGCCGTACTGCACCCCGGTCGAGCACGTCGTCTGCGGGGTGGCGCGGTGAAGCACGCCCTGTTCGTCAACGTCGCCGACCACGGCCACGTCAACCCCACGCTCGCCGTGGTGTCCGAGCTGGTGTCCCGCGGCTGGCGGGTGAGCTACGCGGTCGGCGCGGACTTCGTCCCGCAGGTGCGCGCGGCCGGGGCGGAACCGGTGGTGCTGCCGGACGTCCGGGACGGCGGGCCGCCGCCGGAGGACCTGATGGCGGGTGTGGCGATGTACCACCGGGACGCCGAAGCCGCGCTGCCCGTGCTGGACGCCCTCGGCGACGTGCCCGACGTGGTCGCCTACGACTTCGTCGCGTTCGCGGGCAAGGTCCTGGCGCGCAAGCTGGGCGTGCCGATGGTGCAGCTCTCGCCGACGCACGCGTTGTTCCCCGGCTGGGAGCGCGTCGCGTTCGGGGTGCCGAGCGTGTCGGAACTGCCGGTCTACCAGCGGTTCCAGCGGTTCCTCGACGACCAGGGGCTCGGCTGCTCGGTCGAGGAGTTCCAGGCGATGGACGACCCGAAGGTGGTGTTCGTGCCGCGGGCGTTCCAGATCTCGCCGGAACTGCTCGGGCCGGAGCACACGTTCGCCGGTCCCGCGCTGGGTGACCGGTCGTTCCAGGGTTGCTGGCGACCGCCGGTGGGCGAGCCGGTGCTGTTGATTTCGCTGGGCTCGTGCTTCACCGACCAGCCGGGGTTCTTCCGCGCGTGCCTCGACATGGCGGCGGGTCTGGGGTGGCACACGGTGATGGCGATCGGGCGGCACGTCGATCCGGCGACGCTCGGGCCGGTCCCGGACGGTGTCGAGATCGCGCCGATGGTGCCGCAGCTGGATGTGCTGGCCGCCGCGTCGGCGTTCGTCACGCACGCCGGGATGGGCAGCCTGCTCGAGGCCCTGTACCACGGGGTGCCGATGGTCGCGGTCCCGCAGATGGCCGAGCAGCGGCTGAACGCGGCCCGGTTGACCGAGCTGGGCCTGGGCGTGACGCTCGACCGCGCGGAGGTGTCGGCTCAGACGCTGCACAACGCCGTGCTGCGGGTGTCGTCGGACGACGGGATCGCGGCGAACGTGCAGGGCATGCGGGAGATCGTGCGGGCCTGCGGTGGGGCGGCGGAGGCCGCGGACGTCATCGAGAAGGCCGCGGTCCGGGAAGGGGCGGCGCTGTGACCACGCTGGAAAGCCCGGTCCGGAGCGTCATGTTGGAGACCGACCGCGGCCGGTTCGCCGCACGCCAGGCCGGGACCGGGGAGCCGGTGGTGCTGGTGGGCGGGTACCTGGGGTCCAAAGAGGACTTCGCCCCGCTGTTGCCGGTGCTTGCCGAGGCGGGGTACGCGACGTGGGCGGTCGACCACCACGGCCAGCACGAAAGCCCGGGCTCCGACGACCCGAGCGCCTACACCCTGTCCGCGATGGCGCAGGACCTGCTGGCGGTGATCGGCGAGGTCGGCGAGGGCGAGCCGGTGCACGTGGTGGCGCACTGCGCGGGCGCGGCGGTCGCGCACGCCGCGGTTGTCGCTTCGCCGCGGGCGGTTCGCAGTTTCGCGCCGCTGGGCAGCCTGCTGTCCGGTTCGGAGAAGGAGACCGCTTTCCTCACCTGGTGCGCGGACGCGGTGGCCGCCGAGGGCGCCGCGGGCTTGCGCGGCTTGATCGAGCATTGGGCGCGCGAGCAGCCGGAGCGGCTGGACCTGATGACCACCCGGTTGTCGACCACCCGCACCGGTCACCTCATCGGGTTCGCGCGGCTGTTGTGCGGTCCGCGGGCGGGGGTCGGGGAGCTGGCCGGGTCCGGGGTGCCGTTGCTGTTCGTGCACGGCATGGACGACGAGTTCACCGGCTCGCACGAGGAGTACCAGCGCCTGGCCCACCGCTTCGGCCGGAACGCCGTCGGGATCACGGGCGCCGGGCACTGCGTGCAGCTGGACCGTCCACAGGAGACGGCCGAGGCGCTCATCGGGTTCTGGCGCGCAGTTTCAGCAGACCTTCGGCCAGTTCCGGCAGCGGGAGGTCGTTGACCTCGGTCACCGTGCGGACGGCCTCCTCGGGAAACGCACCCGCCCCGGTGCAGGCGCCGGCGATGGCGCCCGCCATGGCGGCGATGGTGTCGGTGTCACCGCCGAGGCTGGCGGCGGTGCGGCAGGCGTGCCACGGGTCTTCGGCGTGCTGGAGGACCGCGAACGCGGCGGGCACCGATTCCTGGGTGGCGACGCTGGTGCCGATCAGAGCCGGGATGTCGGCGGCGTCCATGGTGCGGGACCAGCGGATCCGGGCGGCGACGTCGGCGGCCGCGACCCAGTTTCCGCGCCGGGCGGCCATTTCCGCGGCCGCGACGGCGAAGTCGATGGCCTCGGGCAGGCTCGCCCCGTCGATCCCCGCGCTGACCGCCGCGGCGACCGCGGCCGCGCCCGCGAGGGCGACGCCGGTGTTGTGGGTGACCCAACTCGCCTCGACGACGCTGTCGACGAGCCGGTCGAGCTCGGCCGGAGTGGCGATGCCCACGGGGGCGATGCGCATGGCCGCACCGTTGGTGGTGCCGAACTTGCCGGCCTCCTCGAGAGATTCCCCCGCGGCGACGGCGTTGAGCGCGGCACGCGTGGAGGGCCCGAGCAGCCCGCCGATGCCGCGGCTGCGCAGGTCCCGCTCCCACGCGAGAAGCGAATCCGCGAGCCGATGCGGATCGATCCGCCCACCCCCGTCGATCAACAACCGCGCGACGATCACCGCCTGCTGCGTGTCATCGGTGACCCCACCGGCCGGCAACCCCCGAGCCGCCGTGAAGCCGGTGACAGGTTGGATTTCCGCCGGCGACAACCCTTCGGTGGGCATGCCGAGCGCATCGCCGATGGCAAGGCCCGCCAGGGCCGCGAGTGCACGTTCCCTCACCCCGCCACCCTCCCACCGAGCAGGGCGGCGCGCCAGCGCCGTGCCCTTGATCTTTGGACCAACCCGGAGCTGGGTGGTCATCCCGTCGCCTGACACCGGAACGATCACCTTGAGCCAGGGCCGCAACATCCGCTGCCAGCGCGAGATGACATGCCAACCTTGCGGCCCTGGCTCAAGGTGATATGCACAAACCGGAAGGCGACGGGATGACCACCCAGCGACCACCTCGACAAGGTGACGGGCGTGCTTTTCCGTCATCCCGGAGCCTGCCCGTCCGGCGAGGACATCTCTTGATCTTTAAACCGGCGCCGCCTTCGGCAGGCGAAGAGTCCGCCCTACGGGCGGAGAGCGCCTACGGCGCCGAAGGTCACCTTACGACCACCCCCGCCCCCGCTCCTTGAGTGTGTTTCAGTCGCCGAGCAGGCGTGTCAAGGCGGGAAAGAGTACCTTGACACGCCTGATCGGCGACCAAAGATCGGCTGTGGATCGGGGGCGGGGGAGGTCTGGTTGGGGTAGTCGCTTCCTTTTCGTTGCCGGCTTGCGGTTTCGGGGGTTGGGGGTGGCTCCCCTACCCCAAATACTGCTCCCCCACCACATCCGGATACTCCACCGGCCGTCCCCGCGCCACGGACCACGCCAGCCGCACGTACTGGGCGTGCGTCCAGGCCAGCGGGGTCGCCGAGGCGGTCGACGTTCCGGGTCGCACGGCGGGGTACGGCGGGTTCCGGTCCCACACCTGCTCCGGCAGCAACCCCGTCTCCCCGGCGCACGCCGCCATGTCCCGCAACCGCCCGGCTGCCGCGTCCCGGTCGCCGGCCAGTAGTTCGTACTCGCCACGCTCGCCGGCGAAGATCGGCCACAACCGTCCGTACGTCCGCAGCAGCTCGGGCCGGTTCACGTTCCACGGTCCGCCATCGGCCTGTTCGCCGTAGCCGTCGCCGGAATACCGGTGCCAGTGCCGGCCCGAGGGCGTCACCGTGGAGATCCGCTCGTCGACCACCGCGAGCGAGTTCAGCACCACCGGGTCCTCCGGCGACCGTATCCCGAGCCGCACCAGCTCGAGAAAACCCGCGTCGACGACCGCTCGCTGGTCGGCCGGGTCCGGGTTGTTGTTGCCCAGGTTGTAGGTGGTCCCGGCGTTCGGGTCGCCGTCCTTGGTGAGCCGCACGAAGTACGGGCGCGGCGCGTACGGCCCGGTCGACGTGACCGTCCAGCCGTCGACCGCCGCGCGCCACCGGTCCGCCGCGTCCAGGAACCGGGCGGGGTCGCGTCCCGTACGCCGCATCAGGTCGGCCAGGCACACCAGCCCGGCGATCACGGACGCGATCGTCGACGGCGAGTACCCGCTCTGCTCCTCCCACCGCTCCTGCTCGGTGTACGGTGACGGGTACCCGTCCTCGGCGTAGGACAACAGGAAGTCCCCACCGCGCACCAGACTGTCCACAGTGGCCGGATCGTCCCGGCCGAGCAGCCAGGCCAGCAGCATCGGCGCGGCGGTCTCGTCGAGCTGGATCGACGTCCAGAACGGCTCCCCCGACACCTTCGTGTTCTGCGGCCAGTGCCCGTCCGCCTGCTGGATCCGCAGCAGGTAGTCCAGCGCCCGCTCGGCCGCCGCGCGATCCCCGGCGGCGAGCATCCCCGTCGCGATCTGGTACAGGTCCCGCGGCCACACCAGGTGGTAGGACCCGTACTCCGGCGCCACCGCCCGGTCGAACCCGAACGCCCACGGCATCGACGGCGACGCGATGAACGCCCCCGGGTTCCGCTTGTCCTCGCTGCACGCCAGCGCCACCACGGACGTCGCGTAGATCCGCCGGTCCGCACCCTCCGGCGCGGCGGGCAGACCACGCAGGTACTCCCGCCACCCCGCGGCGTACGCCGACGCGGCGGATCCGAAGCCCCGGGCCAGCGAACCGCGCGCCGCACGCACCGCGGCGTCCCCGTTCGCCCCGAAGCCCAGCGCGACCAGCTCCCGCGTCCGCGAAGTGCCGTCGAGGCGCAACCGCCCCAGCTGGACGACGTTGCCCGGCCCGGCCGTCGCGTAGCGCTGCGCCAGACGACCCCGGCCGGCCACCAGCTGGGTCCAGCCGTCGTTGACCCCGGCGTACCCGACCGTCGACTCGGTGAACCCGCCACGCGCGAGCAGGGCGCTGGCGGTCGAGCCGTTCGACGCCACCAGCGCCCCGGCCTGCGGGAAGGCACGGTCGGCGGTGCCGTCCCCGCCCAGCGCCGGATCGTGCAGCAGGTACACCCGCAACGGGCGCCGCGACCGGAACTCGACGTCGACCAGGACGGAATCGGCGTCCGGATCGGTGACGTACCGGGTCGTCAGCGTCCACCCGGTGCCACGGGCCGTCTGCCGGTACGCGGGCACGTCGGCGTCCGGCAGCTCGGTGCGGTGCTCGACGTCCGACACCCGCTCCACAAAGGACTCACCGTCGGTGACCACGATCTGGGTCTCGCGGCTCGCCGGGGTGCTCAGGTCCGGGTGGTAGACCTCGGAGAGCCGCCCGTCCTGCAGGGTGAACCAGACCGGGCTGGCCGAGCGGGCCGTGCCGAAGCCGGTCTTGTCCGCCGGGGTGAAGGTGGTGTCGGCACCCGGCCCGCCCGGCGCCGCACCGGCCTGACCCGCGCTCGCGGGCACGGCCGGTGCCGCCACCGCCGTCGCCCCGACGAGCGCCGCGGCTCGCAGGAAATCCCGCCTCGAGGTAGTCATCGTCGACCGCCCACAA
Source organism: Amycolatopsis deserti (assembly GCF_014653945.1). Taxonomy (GTDB): domain Bacteria; phylum Actinomycetota; class Actinomycetes; order Mycobacteriales; family Pseudonocardiaceae; genus Amycolatopsis_E; species Amycolatopsis_E deserti. Next base: position 383,795 of record NZ_BNAU01000005.1, read on the forward strand.
CCTGATGCCCGACCTCGCCAACATCTACCAGCGCCGCCGGAGGCAGGAAAGGGGCCGATGGTCGGGGGTGGTCAGCCGGCGGGCGTGAGGACCAGCGTGAGGAAGCCGAAGCAGTCCCGGTAGACGCGCAGCCACTCGTTGCGGTGCTCGGTCGCGGTGGCCAGCTGGCCGGGCGCTCGTTCGGCGAGCGAACCGGTCCAGTTCCACTCGTAGTCGTCCAGTTCGTGGCGGGTGCTGATGTGGCCGTAGACCGGCACCCAGCCGTCGGCGGTGACGGTGTCGACGGTGGTGGGCAGGTCCGCGAGGTCGCCCAGGATTTCGACGGCCGCCGGGCTCGGGTCGCGTTCCCAGTACCCGTCGCCGACGAGGACGCGTCCGCCGGGCGCGAGGACCTTCCGGGCCGCCGCGAGGGCCGGGAGGAGGCCGCCGAAGACGTGCGTGGAGCCGACGCAGAGCACGAGGTCGGGCGGCTGGTCCGGGGTGAAGGCGGCAGCGTCCTGCTCGTGGAGTGTCAAGCGGTCGGCGAGGCCGCGTTGTGCGGCCTCCCGCCGGGCGTGGTCGAGGGCGGCCTCCGAGACGTCCACGCCTTCCGCGGTCGCGTCGGGGGCGAGTGCGAGGGCGCGCAAGAGCCACTCCCCGCCACCGCAACCGAGGTCGAGGATGTGCTCGTCGCCACGCGGCAGGGCGCGGTTGAGCAGCGCGGTCACCGCGGCGTCGCCGAGGGGCGCCGCGATGGGATGGTCAGCGTGCGCGAGGCGCGAGATGAGGTCACGTTCCACGGGCGGCAGCCTGCCCGCCCGGCGCCCACAGCGCACCCGGATTTCCGATGACTAGCCACCCACCCGGAGCGACTACCGAGCCCGCGGTCGGCGTGCAGGCACTCCTCGGCGCGATGCTCGCCGTGGCGGTGGTCGGCGTGGCCGGGGTCACCGTCATGGCTGTGATCCCCGGGGCCGCCGCTGGGACCGGCCTGAACCCCGGCCCGGAACGCCACCATTCGGCCGAATGAGGTGAGCCCGCTGGCCGGCGCGAACCGGGAAACCAACCGTGTGGGTGGGCGCAGCAGGGTTCGAACCTGCGACCCCCTCCTTGTAAGGGAGGTGCTCTTCCGCTGAGCTATGCGCCCTCGAACCGGCGGCGCCCCGCCCGGGGCACCGCCGGCGCAAGACTCATTCCGGCAGCTCGGCCACCGCTCGCTTCCAGGCGAGCTGGTCGCGCGGCTCGCCCGGCTGGTTGACCTCGGCGTAGCGCACCACGCCGCTCTTGTCGATCAGGAAGGTGCCCCGGTTGGCCAGCCCGGCACCCTCGTTGAACACGCCGTACAGCTTGGCGACCTCACCGTGCGGCCAGAAGTCCGACAGCAGCGGGAACTGATAGCCCTGCTGCTCGGCCCACGCCTTGAGCGAGAACGGTGTGTCGACCGACACACCGAGCACCTGGACGCCCTGGCCGTCGTACTCGGCGAACTCGTCGCGCAGCTGGCAGAGCTCGCCCTGGCAGATCCCGCTGAACGCGAACGGGTAGAAGACCAGCAGGACCGGCTTGTCGCCCTGGAACGACGACAGCGTCACCGGCTGCTTGTTGTAGTCGTTCAGGGTGAAATCCGGAGCAGCTGAACCGACCTCGACCGCCATCGAAGCACCTTTCGCATCGCCAACGTTGCACTTGCCGCACGCCCACCTTAGCGTGCGGCCGTTCAGCGCTGCTTCGACTTGGTCTTCGGCGGCACCAGCTTGGTCCCGGCCCAGTTCGGGCCGACGCTGATGTTCGACGTCTGCGCGAGGCCCACGGTGGGCACCGCCTCGGCGATCTCACTCGGTTCCACGTGCCCGGGCTGCCCGGTCTTGGGCGTGAGCACCCAGATGAAACCGTTCTCGTCGAGCGGCGACCGCGCGTCCATGATCGCGTCGACCAGGTCCCCGTCGTCCTCCCGCCACCAGAGCAGAACCACGTCGATGACCTCGTCGGCGTCCTCGTCGAGGAGATCGCCGCCGATATGTTCTTCGATCGCGGCACGCAGGTCGTCGTCGACGTCCTCGTCCCACCCGATCTCCTGAACAACCATGTCCGGCTTGATGCCAAGCCTCTCGGCGACGCTGCTGTACTCAGCGTCTCCAGCGGCGACCACTGCTGTCACTCCTCCAACTCACGACGCGGGCGGCACAGCGCCGCCGCACTCGACATACGGATGGGTGTAGCGAACACGCCCGGAGCCTCCGGCGCAACCGTCCACACCGGATCTCTCTCAACTCGTAGCGCAGCGTAGGGCCCCTCGGGATGTGTTCGCGACCGCAAAACGACCCTCGGCGGGACCCGTCCGGGCCTACCTGGCCTAGGGTAGGCATAACGCGCGCGCGTGCGCGCGCGGATTTAGGTGAACGTTACCGCTCAGTAGCGATGACGGGAAGCCCGGACTAGACGACCATGACAGAGAGGGCACGGCCAGACTGAGGCATCCGTGTCCCGCACGCGAAGTGACAACCGGCGAGGAGATCCCTTGGCCCCCCAGAACGACCAGGCCGCAGGCACCGGCGCCAGCACCGATCGGGCCCCGGCCCGGGTCCGCGTCATCCGTGACGGATTGGCGGCCCACCTGCCCGACATCGACCCCGAGGAGACAGCCGAGTGGCTGGACTCGTTCGACGAGGCTCTCGCCCGGGGCGGCCAGCAGCGGGCTCGCTACCTGATGCTGCGGATCCTGGAACGCGCCCGCGAGCGCAACGTCGGTGTCCCGCCGCTGACCGCGACGGACTACGTCAACACCATCCCCACGGAGAACGAGCCGTGGTTCCCGGGCGACGAGGAGATCGAGCGCCGCTACCGGGCCTACATCCGCTGGAACGCGGCCATCATGGTGCACCGGGCGCAGCGCCCCGGCGTCAGCGTCGGTGGCCACATCTCCACCTACGCGTCGTCGGCGGCGCTGTACGAGGTCGGGTTCAACCACTTCTTCCGCGGCAAGGACCACTCCGGCGGCGGTGACCACGTCTTCATCCAGGGCCACGCCTCCCCGGGCATCTACGCCCGCGCCTACCTGGAGGGCCGGCTGTCCGAGCAGCAGCTCGACGGGTTCCGGCAGGAGCTGTCGCACGCGGGCGAGGGCGGCGGCCTGCCGTCGTACCCGCACCCGCGGCTGATGCCGTCGTTCTGGGAGTACCCGACGGTGTCGATGGGCCTCGGCCCGATGAACGCGATCTACCAGGCCCGGTTCAACCGGTACCTGCGCGACCGCGGCATCAAGGACACCTCCGACCAGCACGTGTGGGCGTTCCTGGGCGACGGCGAGATGGACGAGCCGGAGTCGCGGGGCCTCATCCACGTGGCCGCCGGCGAGGGCCTGGACAACCTGACCTTCGTGATCAACTGCAACCTGCAGCGGCTCGACGGCCCGGTGCGCGGCAACGGCAAGATCATCCAGGAGCTCGAGGCGTACTTCCGCGGCGCGGGCTGGAACGTGATCAAGGTCATCTGGGGTCGCGAGTGGGACGCGCTGCTGCACGCCGACCGCGACGGCGCGCTGGTCAACCTGATGAACGTCACGCCGGACGGTGACTACCAGACCTACAAGGCCAACGACGGCGCCTACGTCCGCGAGCACTTCTTCGGGCGCGATCCGCGCACGAAGGACCTGGTCAAGGACCTGACCGACGCGGAGATCTGGAACCTCAAGCGGGGTGGCCACGACTACCGCAAGGTGTACGCGGCGTACAAGGCGGCCATGGAGCACCACGGCCAGCCGACCGTGATCCTGGCCCACACCATCAAGGGTTACGGCCTGGGCCCGGCGTTCGAGGGCCGCAACGCGACGCACCAGATGAAGAAGCTCACCCTCGACGACCTGAAGCTGTTCCGGGACGCGCAGCGCATCCCGATCAGCGACGAGGAGCTGGAGCGCGACCCGAAGCTGCCGCCGTACTACCACCCGGGCGCGAACTCGCCCGAGATCGAGTACATGATCGGCCGCCGCAAGACCCTCGGCGGGTTCGTGCCGGAGCGGCGCAACCGGGCCAAGCCGCTGGTGCTTCCGGGTGACAAGGTGTACGAGGCCATCCGTAAGGGCTCGGGCAAGCAGGAGGTCGCCACCACGATGGCGTTCGTCCGGCTGGTGCGCGAGCTGGCCAAGGACGGCGAGATCGGCAACCGGATCGTGCCGATCATCCCGGACGAGGCCCGCACGTTCGGCCTGGACTCGATGTTCCCGACGGCGAAGATCTACAACCCGCACGGGCAGACCTACACGTCGGTGGACGCCAACCTGATGCTGGCGTACAAGGAGTCCGAGCACGGCCAGCTGCTGCACGAGGGCATCAACGAGGCCGGGTCGACGTCGTCGTTCACCGCGGTGGGCACGTCCTACGCCACGCACGGCGAGCCGATGATCCCGATCTACATCTTCTACTCGATGTTCGGGTTCCAGCGCACCGGCGACGGCCTGTACGCGGCCGCCGACCAGATGGCGCGCGGGTTCGTGCTGGGCGCCACCGCCGGGCGCACCACGCTGACCGGTGAGGGCCTTCAGCACGCCGACGGGCATTCGCTGCTGCTGGCGCACACCAACCCGGCGGTGGTGGCCTACGACCCGGCGTGGTCGTTCGAGATCGCCCACATCGTCAAGGACGGCCTGCGCCGGATGTACGGCGAGGGCGGCCCGGAGGGCAACGGCGAGAACGTCTTCTACTACCTGACGATCTACAACGAGCCGTACCGGCAGCCCGCCGAGCCGGCGAACCTGGACGTCGAGGGCCTGCTCAAGGGCCTGTACCGGTACGCCGAGGCGCCGTCGGGCGACGGTCCGGAGGCGCAGATCCTGGTGTCCGGCGTGACGATGCCGGACGCGCTCAAGGCGCAGCAGATGCTCGCCGAGGAGTGGGGCGTGCGGGCGGCCGTGTGGTCGGCGACGTCGTGGTCGGAGCTGCGCCGCGAGGCGGTGGAGATCGACCGGGACAACCTGCTGCACCCGGGCGAGTCGCCGCGCGTGCCGTACGTGACGCAGGCCCTGTCCGATGCGTCCGGGCCGGTCGTGGCGGTGTCGGACTGGATGCGCGCGGTGCCCGACCTGATCCGCCCGTGGGTGCCGACCGACATGGTCACCCTGGGCACCGACGGGTTCGGCTTCTCCGACACGCGTCCGGCGGCGCGGCGGTTCTTCCTGGTCGACGCGGAGTCGATCACGGTCGCCACGCTGGCCGCGCTCGCCAAGCGCGGTGAGTTCGCGCAGGAGAAGGTGGCCGAGGCCGCGCGGAAGTACCGGATCGACGACGTGTCGGCCGCCGGTCCGCAGCTGAGCGACGCCGGGAACGCCTGATCTGTCCGTTCGCCGTGGAGGCCATCCCCGTCGCGGGGGTGGCCTCCACGGTTTCGTGCGCGAGGATGGTCCGATGACGCGACGCCGCCTGCCCAGGCCCAGTGAGCTGCAGCAGATCCTGCGACCGAAGCCGGTGAAGCTGAACCCGACCGACCGGCGCCTGTCGAACGCCCACACGATCGCCGACCTGCGCACCATCGCCCGCAAGCGGACGCCGCGGGCGGTGTTCGACTACACCGACGGCGCCGCGGAGCTGGAGGACAGCCTGCGCCGCGCCCGGCAGGTTTTCCGGAGTGTGGAGTTCCACCCCAACGTGCTCCGCGGGGTGTCCGATGTGGACACGAGTGTGGAGGTGCTCGGCGAGCACTCGGCGCTGCCGTTCGCGTTCGCGCCGACCGGTTTCACGCGGATGATGCACCACGAGGGCGAACGGGCGGTGGTCCGGGTGGCGCAACGGGAACGCATCCCGTACGCGCTGTCGACGATGGGCACCACGTCGATCGAGGACGTGGCGAAGGCCGCCCCGCACGCGCGGAAGTGGTTCCAGCTCTACGTGTGGCGCGATCACGCGGCGGGCGCGGAGCTGATGCGGCGGGCGGAGGAAAGCGGTTACGACACGCTGCTGCTGACGGTGGACACGCCGGTGGGCGGCGCGCGGATGCGGGACGTGCGCAACGGCCTGACCATCCCGCCGACGCTGACCCTGCGCACGTTCCTCGACGGCGCGATGCACCCGGCGTGGTGGTTCAACCTGCTCACCACCGAGCCGTTGCAGTTCGCGTCGTTCGCTTCGTGGGACGGCACGGTCGCGGAGCTGATCAACAGCCTCTTCGATCCGACGCTCAGTTTCGATGATCTGGCGTGGGTGCGGGAAACCTGGAAGGGCAAGCTGGTCGTCAAGGGAATCCAGAACCCGGACGACGCACGGGACGTGGTGAAGTACGGCGCGGACGCGGTGGTGCTGTCCAACCACGGCGGCCGCCAGCTCGACCGGGCGCCCACCCCACTGGAACTGCTCACCCCCACGCTGGACACCATCGGCGACGACGCGGAAGTCTGGGTGGACACGGGAATCCTGTCCGGAGGCGACATCGTGGCCGCCATGGCCCGCGGCGCCTCACTGTGCCTGATCGGAAGGGCGTACCTGTACGGCCTGATGGCCGGCGGCGAACGCGGCGTACAGCGGTGCGTGGACATCCTGCGACAGGAAATCACCCGCACCATGCAGTTGCTGGGCGTGCGCACGATCAGCGACCTACAACCAACCCACGCCACCCTCAGATAAAGAAACCGCCGGCCGGCAACGCAAAGCGCCCACCCCACGAGCCACCCCTCTCCCGCAACGCGATCCCCAGCCAAATCGGTTGCCGAGCAGTGAAAGATCGGGTTCGGGAGGGCACTCGATCGGGGCGTAGCGAAGCGAAGCCGGCGCAGTAGACACGCGCGTAGCACCATCTCGATCAGTGAAACGCCCCCCTTGACCACCCGCCCCCAAAACCGGACCATCCTCGACCACGCCAGCGGAACCAACCTTCCGCGATGTGGAATCGAGGTCGGCATGTTCGTCCAGGAACTCGCTCCGCTAGCCGGTTCGCTCGGCCTGTCCGCCCTGGTCGCGGCGCTCCCCCTGGGCACCGTCCTCGTCCTGCTGGGCGTGGTCCGGATGAAGGCCCACCAGGCCGGCCTGATCGGCCTCGCCGTCGCGCTCGTCGTCGCCGTCACGATCTTCGGCATGCCCGTCGGACAGGCCGTCTCCAGCGGCTTCCAGGGCGCCGCGTTCGGGCTGTTCCCCATCATGTGGATCGTCGTCAACGCGCTGTGGATCTACCGGATCACCGTGCGCACCGGCCATTTCGACGTGCTCCGGCGGTCGTTCGGCCGGGTCTCCGACGATCCGCGCATCCAGGCGTTGATCATCGCGTTCTGCTTCGGCGCGCTGATGGAGGCGCTGGCCGGCTTCGGGGCGCCGGTCGCGATCAGCTCGGTGATGCTCGTGGCGCTCGGGTTCACCCCGGTGCGCGCGGCGGTCGTCGCGCTGGTCGCCAACACCGCGCCGGTCGCGTTCGGCGCCATGGGCACCCCGGTCGTCACCCTCGCGCAGGTCACCGGGCTGCCGTTGGACACCGTCTCCTCGATCGTCGGCCGCCAGACGCCGATCCTCGCGTTGTTCGTGCCGCTGCTGCTGGTCTTCATCGTCGACGGGCGCCGCGGGCTGCGGGAAACGTGGCTGCCCGCGCTGGTGTGCGGCGTCGCGTTCGGGGTGGTGCAGTTCGCCGCCGCCAACTTCGTCTCCGCCCAGCTGGCCGACATCGGCGCCGCGCTCGCCGGTGCAGCGGCCCTCGTCGCGCTGCCCGCGGCTCGCAAACCGGCCCGCGAGGAGGTCCGGACCTCCGTGCTGACCGGCGTCGCCACCGAAACGCTGGACGGGCCGGAGGACCGCGGCGAGGTGGTCCGCGCCTACCTGCCGTACGCGCTGATCATCGGAATCTTCTCGATCGGCCAGCTGCCGCCGGTCAAGCGACTGCTCGACGCGGCCACCTGGAAGTTCGACTGGCCCGCCCTGTCGGTGGCGAACTCGGCGGGCAAGCCGGTCTCCGGCAACACGTTCTCCTTGCCGTTCCTGAGCACCGGCGGCACGCTGGTGCTGATCGCGGGCGTCCTGACCGCGGTGTTCCTGCGGGTCCGGGCGCGCGACGCGGTGCGCGAGTGGGGCGGCACGGTGCACGAGCTGCGGTTCGCGATCCTCACCGTGACCAGCGTGCTCGCCCTGGCCTACGTGATGAACCTGTCCGGCCAGGCCACGACGATCGGCTACTTCATCGCCGGCGCCGGCGCGGGCCTGGCGTTCCTGTCACCCGTGCTCGGGTGGTTCGGCGTGGCGGTCTCCGGCTCGGACACCTCGGCCAACGCGCTGTTCGGCGCGCTCCAGGTGACCGCGGCGCACCAGGCCGGGCTGTCCCCCGAGCTGCTGGCCGCGGCCAACTCCTCGGGCGGCGTGCTGGGCAAGATGATCTCGCCGCAGAACCTCAGCATCGCGTGCGCCGCGGCGATGCTGCCCGGCGAGGAGGGCACCCTGTTGCGCAAGGTGCTGCCGTGGAGCCTGGGGCTGCTGTTCGTGATGTGCCTGATCGTGGTCGCCCAGGCGAGCTTCCTCAGCGGGATGCTGCCGTGAGCGCCGGGCGCCGGACGGCGGCCCGGTGCCAGCTCCACCAGCCGTGCACGACCAGGACGGCGAACACCAGGTAGACCGCCGCGGAGAAGTACAGGCCCGAGGAGATCTGCAGCGGCACGCCGATCGCGTCGACGACCAGCCACACCAGCCAGAACTCGACCAGACCGCGGCCCTGCGCGGCGAAGGCGACCAGCGTGCCGATGAAGATCGCCGCGTCCGGCCACGGCGCCCACGACGCGTCCAGCGCGTCCAGCACCAGCGCCATCGCCACGGTGCCGGCCACGAACGCCCCGGCCATCACGAGCCGTTCCACGGCCCGGCCGCTGCGCACGACCACCCCGTACACCGGGTCGCGGCGCCGGGTCCAGGCCCACCAGCCGTACACCGAGATCAGCAGGATCGCGACCTGCCGGGCCGCGAGCCCGCCCAGGTGCGCGGAGGCGTAGACGGCGAACAGCAGCACCGTCGCCCCGACCTGCACCGGCCAGGTCCACAGCGTGCGCCGCTGCGCCAGGAAGACCACGGCGAGCGCGCACAGCTGGCCGACCAGCTCCGCGATGGAGATCCACTGCCCGAAAACAGACAAACCGTGCTGCAACAGAACGTGCATGGCGCCTCCCGTCTGCCGCATCAACCTGCCACAAGCCGCGGTGATTCCCTCACCCGCAGTGAGCCCCGCAACATCATCGGAAAATTACTTGCACGATCGAGTGAGAACACTGGCGGAAAAATATCCACAAGGTCCATAGTGGACCTACCGGTGGGGACCGGGGAGATGAGGCCGCCCGGCGCTGCGAGAACCGCGTGCGCCGGGCGGCCTCGCGTTTACCGGGCAGCCGGTTAGAGTCGGTTCACGATGACCCAGACCAACAGCAGAAGGCCGGCCAAGCACCACGGCCTCTCCGCGAAGACGCTGCGCAGGCTGGAGCGCGCCTCCGGACGCCTCGCCTCGGCCAGCGTCGCCGCGATGGAGCAGCGGCTGCCGTGGTTCGGGCGTCTGCCCGCCGAGCAGCGGGCCAGCATCCTGCTGATCACCCAGACCGGCGCGGCCGGGTTCGTCGACTGGCTGCGCGACTCGCAGGAGGCGCTCAAGCTCACCACCGACGCCTTCCGCGGCGCCCCGGAGGACCTGTCGCGCTGGATCAGCCTGCGGCAGGCGGTCGGGCTGGTGCGGCTGGCGATCGAGGTGTTCGAGGAGCAGCTGCCGGAGTTCGCCGCCACCGAGGCCGAGCACGCGGCGCTCATCGAGGGCATCCTCCGCTACGGCCGGGAGATCGCCTTCGCGACGGCCAACTCCTACGCCGCGGCCGCGGAGGCCCGGGGCGCGTGGGACGCCCGGCTGGAGGCGCTGGTCGTGGACGGCATCGTCCGCGGCGACGCCGAGGAGGCGGTGCTGTCGCGGGCGGCGGCGCTGGGGTGGGAGCCCTCGGCGATGGCGACCGTGCTGGCCGGCCGCCCGCCCTCGGACGACCCGCCGAGCGTGGTGTTCGAGGTGCGGCGCCTGGCCGCCCGGCTGGGGCGCCCGGTGCTGCTGAGCGTCCAGGGGTCGCGGCTGATCGTCGTGGCGGGCGGGCCGACCGAGGGGGACGCCAAGCAGAAGGAGGTGCTCGGCAAGCTGGCCGGCGCGTTCGGCGAGGGGCCCGTGGTGGCCGGTCCGACGGTGGACAGCCTGGCCGAGGCGCACCGCAGCGCGGCCGAGGCGCTGTCGGGGTTGCGCGCGGTGGTGGGCTGGCCGGGGGCGCCGCGGCCGGTGCGGTCGTCGGACCTGCTGCCCGAGCGCGCGCTGTCCGGCGACGCCGAAGCCGAGCGGCTGCTGATCGAGGAGATCGCGCAGCCGCTGGAGGCCGCGGGCCCGACGATGCTGCAGACAGTGGACGAGTACTTGGAGTCCGGCGGGGTGCTGGAGACGTGCGCGAAGAAGCTGTTCGTGCACCCCAACACGGTGCGCTACCGCCTGCGCCGGGCGGCCGAGCTGACCGGCCGCAACGCCACCGAGCCGCGCGACGCCCTGGTGCTGCGGGTGGCACTGACGGTGGGCCGGCTGGCCCGGGCGCGCGGCCTCTGGTGAGGTTCGCGCGCCCGGCTCGAGGGCAGGGGCGCCCGCGCAACGCCACGCAAAAACGGGGCGCACCGCGAGACTGCCGCGCTGAGGCGCGCGCCGCTTCGCGCCCCGCCTCGCCCCCCCCGCTCGCTGATACACGCCCGGCAACTCGCCCCGCCCACCACCGACGCGCCGCGCCCGCCACTCGGCCTCTGCCCGCCCTACCCGAGGCGCCACCCCGGCCAGCCACCGCATCCACCAACCCACCAACCCGCCAGCCCACCGCGTCGCAGCTCCGGTGGCAGAGCCGCGGGCAGTGCGGGTCGGCCGCGGGCGCAGCTGCTTGTCGCCGGAGCCGCGCCGCAGCTCCGGCGACAAAGCCGCGTCGCACCCACCACCCCGCCGATCCGCCCGGCCCATCTGAGCACCTCGCCGCCCGCCTCCGGTGACCGGTCTCACTTCCGGCCTGCCCGGAACCGACAACACATCACCGCTGGAAGACGGCCTGCGGGTGCCATTTTTGTAGGGCTTCTACAAGATCGCCGCTCCGACTTGGTGACCGGCGGCATCCCGGGCCCGCCCGGGAAGCATGTTCCCTTAGAGGCGTGACAGCAGTGCTCGCTCCCGGACAGGGCTCCCAAGCGCCCGGCATGTTCTCCCCCTGGCTCGACCTCGACGGCGCCCGCGAGAAGCTCGCGCGCTGGTCCGAGCGCACCGGGCTCGACCTGGTCCACCTCGGGACCGAGGCCGACGCCGAGACCATCCAGGACACCGCGATCACGCAGCCGCTGATCGTCGCGCTCTCGCTGCTGGCCTTCGACTCCCTCGGCGACGTCCCGGACGACACCCCGGTCGCCGGGCACTCGGTCGGCGAGCTGGCGGCCGCCGCCGCGGCGGGTGTGCTCACCGCCGAGGACGCCGTGGCACTGGCCGCCGTCCGCGGCGCCGAGATGGCCAAGGCGTGCGCGATCGAGCCGACGTCCATGGCGGCCGTCATGCTGGGCGACCCGGACGAGGTCGTCGCCTGGCTGGAGGGCCACGGCCTGACCGCGGCGAACCGCAACGGCGCCGGCCAGATCGTCGCCTCCGGGGCCAAGGACGCGATCGAGCGCATCGTCGCCGAGCCCCTCGAGGGCACCAAGGTCCGGCCGCTCAAGGTCGCCGGCGCCTTCCACACCTCCTACATGGCCCCCGCCGAGGAGGCCCTGCGCGCGCACGCCGCGTCGATCACGCCGAAGGATCCGGTCCGCCCACTGCTGTCCAACGCCGACGGCACCGTCGTCAGCAGCGGCGCCGAGTACCTGGAGCGGCTGATCAAGCAGGTCACCCGCCCGGTCCGCTGGGACCTGACCATGGACGGCCTGGTCGAGCTGGGCGTCACGGCGACGGTCGAGCTGCCGCCCGCGGGCACCCTGACCGGTCTGGTCAAGCGCCAGCTCAAGGGCACGGTCACGCAGACCGTCGCGCTGAAGACCCCCACCGACCTGCCCGCCGCGAAGGAGATCCTGTGAGCCCGGTGTTGCGCCAGAAGCAGGGTCCGGCCGCCACCCGCATCCTGGGCGTCGGCAGCTACCAGCCGGACCGGGTCGTCACCAACGACGACCTGTCCCAGATCATGGACACCAACGACCAGTGGATCCGGGATCGGGTCGGCATCATCGAGCGCCGCTTCGCCGAGAAGGACGAGCTGCTGGTCGACATGGCGGTCAAGGCGGGCAACGCGGCGCTCGCCGACGCGGGCCTGCAGCCGTCCGAAGTGGACACCGTGATCGTGCCGAACTGCACGATGCCCGCGCCCATCCCGAACGCGGCCGGCCAGGTCGCCGACCGGATCGGCGTCAAGGCGGCCGGCGCGTTCGACCTCAACGCCGCGTGCGCCGGGTTCTGCTACGGCCTGGGCGTCGCCTCCGACCTGATCCGCGCCGGCTCGGCGGGCAAGGTGCTGGTGATCGGCGCGGAGAAGCTGACCGACGTGGTCGACCCGGTGGACCGGGCCAACGCGATCATCTTCGCCGACGGCGCGGGTGCCGCGGTGGTCGGACCGTCCGACGAGCCGGGCATCGGGCCGGTGTCGTGGGGCAGTGCCGGTGATCTGGTCGACACCATCTACATGCGCGACCACAAGTACATCTACCAGGAGGGCCAGTCGGTCTTCCGGTGGGCGACCACGCAGATCGCGCCGATCGCGCTGAAGGCGGTCGAGCTGGCCGGGCTGGAGCCGTCGGACATCGACGTGCTCATCCCGCACCAGGCGAACCTGCGGATCGTCGACGCGATCGCCAAGCGCCTGCGGGCCAAGGGCGCGCGGGAGGACCTCGTCGTCGCCGACGACATCAAGTTCTCCGGCAACACCTCGTCCGCGTCGATCCCGATGGCGCTGGACCACATGCGGAAAGCGGGCACCGTCAAATCGGGTGACGTCGTGCTGATGGTTGGATTCGGCGCGGGCCTGTCCTACGCCGGACAGGTCGTCATCTGCCCGTGATACCACTATCGCCGGCAGGCGCGGAGCCTGCCGGTATCAACCACCAGAAGGGAACAACCATCGTGGCGGACAAGCAGGAGATCCTCAGCGGCCTCGCGGAGATCGTCGAGGAGGTCGCGGGTGTCGCGCAGGACGACGTGAGCCTGGAGAAGTCCTTCGTCGACGACCTGGACATCGACTCGCTGTCGATGGTGGAGATCGCGGTGCAGGCCGAGGACAAGTTCGGGGTCAAGATCCCGGACGACGAGCTGGCCAACCTGAAGACCGTCGGCGACGCCGTGGACTACGTCGCCGCGAACGCCAAGTAAGCACGAGCTGAATTCTTCGTCTGAACCTCGGGGAGACTCCTCATGAGCAACATCGACGTCGTGATCACCGGGATCGGCGCGACGACGCCACTCGGCGGGGACGTCGCGTCCACGTGGGAGGGCTTGCTCGCCGGCCGCAGCGGCATCCGGCGGATCGAGGCCGACTGGGTCGAGAGGTTCGACCTGCCGGTCAAGATCGGCGCCACCCTCGCCGAGGATCCGGCGGAGAAGCTGCCGCGCGTGCAGGCGCGCCGGCTGGACCGGTGTGAGCAGATCGCGCTCATCGCGGCCCGGCAGGCGTGGGCCGACGCCGGTTTCCAGCAGCCCAGCGACGAGCACACCGACGTCGACCCGGACCGGCTCGGCGTCTCCATCGGCACCGGCATCGGCGGACCGCTGACGCTGCTGGCGATGGACGACCTGCTCGAGCAGGAGGGTCTGCGGAAGGTCTCGCCGCTGACCGTGCCGATGCTGATGCCGAACGGGCCCGCCGCGCACGTCGGCATCGACCTCAAAGCCAGGGCCGGGGTGCACTCGCCGGCGTCGGCGTGTGCCTCCGGTGCCGAGGGCATCGCCAACGGGTACCAGATGATCCAGAACGGGCGGGCCGACGTCGTGGTGGCGGGTGGTGCGGAGTCCTGCATCCACCCGATCACCGTGGCCGGTTTCGCGCAGGCCCGGACGGTGTCGACGCGCAACGACGAGCCCGAGCGCGCGTCGCGCCCGTTCGACGCCGACCGGGACGGGTTCGTGCTCGGTGAGGGCGCCGGGGTGGTCGTGCTGGAGCGGGCTGACCGCGCGAAGGCCCGCGGCGCGCGGATCTACGGGCGGCTGGCCGGGTACGGCATCACCTCGGACGCGCACCACATCACCGGCAACCACCCGGAGGGCATCGGGCAGATCGCCGCGATGGCGAACGCGATGACCATGGCGGGTCTGACGTCGGCGGACGTGGGGCACGTGAACGCCCACGCGACGTCCACGGTGGTGGGCGACATCGGCGAGGCCGCGGCCATTCGCAAGGCCGTCGGTGAGCACCCGGTGGTGACCGCGCCGAAGTCGGCGCTGGGGCACCTGGTGGGTGGCGCGGGCGCGGTCGAGGGGATCCTCACGCTGCTGTCGGTGTACCACGGCCTGGTGCCGCCGACGCTGAACCTGGAGAACCTGGACCCGAAGGTCGGACTGGACGTGGTGGCCGGCGAGCCGCGGAAGGTCGAACTGACCGCGGCGCTGAGCAACTCGTTCGGTTTCGGCGGCCACAACACGGCGCTGCTGTTCACCGGCGCGTGAGTTTCTGGTTCGTGGAGGACCCCGGCCTTGGTGGCCGGGGTTCTTTCTTTTGCGGGGTTCTCCGGCTCCGCGGTGGGATCGCGGTCGCCGGCGCTCTCTTCCGGAAGGAGTTGCTCTGGCCTGAAGAGCCGGGCGCCTGTCGCCCTGCTGCCGTCTCCTCCCCAGCCTCGGGCCGGCGCTCGCCCGCGCCCTCTGCCAGAAGCAGCCGCTCTCGCCTGAAGCGGCCGGGCGCTTATAGCCCCGCCACCGGCTCCTCCCGAGAAATAGCCACTCTCGCGCCTGCCCTCGCTTGCGCCCTCTCTCAGAAACAACCGCTCCCCTGAAGCAGCCCGGCGCCTGTCGCCCCGCCGCCTCTCGTCCCCAGAAACAACCACTCTCGCGCCCGCGCCCTCTGCCAGAAACAACCGCTTTCGCGGAAGCAGCCCGGCGCCAGTCGCCCTGCCGCCGACTCCTCCACAGAAACAACCACTCTCGCGCCAGCGCCCTCTTCCGGGACCCAGTCGCCTCGTCAGCAGCGGGACAGTTCGGGCGTGGTGGAGCCGGTGACGGTGTCGACCTTCCAGGCGCCGGATTCCAGGGTGAGCGGCAGCACGAGCCGCCAGTGCACGCAGGGTTCCGGGAGTTCGGCCGGGGCGTCCTTGATGTCCTGGGTGCTGGTGAAGCCGACCAGCGCGCGGAGCTCTTCGTCGGAGATCGGGTCGATCCGGTAGACGAGGATGCTGCCGTCCCGTGTCGTGCGGTAGTCGTTGAGCCAGGTGCTCTTCGGTTTGGCCTGGACGCGTTCCCGCGTGACGGCCGTTTTCCACAGCTCGTAGTCGCGGTTGTTGATCGAGTCGAAGTAGGTTTGGAGCAGCGCGCGGACCGTGCCGTTCTGCGGGTGCGCGGCGGCGTCCGGGGTGAGTTCGACGGTGCCCGGGCCGGGCTGCTGGGCGAGCGGCCGGGAGGTCGAAGACTGGGCGAGGATCGCGTCCGGGGCCGCTTCGGGCAGCCGGTACAGCTCGCGGGCCAGGAGACCGCCGCCGACCATGATCGACACCACCACGATGACGACGGGCACCAGCCATCGCGGCGGTGCTGCGGGAGGCGCCGGCATGGCTGTCACATCGGCAGCGTAGTAGTGATCGTTACCGAGTGCTGTCTCGCGTCGAGGGGCGCCGGTTGGGTTGGGCCGTTCCGGTGATCGGGCTGGTCTGATCCGGCGGATGGCTTCGACGTGTCGGCTGCTGCGGGTGGTCACTTCGCGGGTGGATGAACGGTCCATTCATCGCCGCGCGGTTGGGCATCTCGCGCGCCAGCGAAAGGCCCACTCGTACCCACACCACTGGGCGCCTCGCGCCGGGAAGGCGTGAACGGTCCATTCATCACCGCACGACTGGCGCACCCTCGTGGCGCAAGACATGAACGGTCCGTTCATCGCCGCACGGTTGGGCATCTCGCGCGCCAGCGAAAGGCCCACTCGTACCCACACGACTGCGCACCTCGCGACGGGCACGAATGAACGGTCCATTCATCGCCGCGCGGTTGGGCATCTCGCGCGCCAGCGAAAGGCCCACTCGTACCCACACCACTGGGCACCTCACGCCGGGAAGGCATGAACGGTCCATTCACCGCCGCTCGTCTGGGCGCCTCGAGCGAGGGGGAAGGCATGAATGGTCCGCTCACCGCCACGCGACTGGGCGCCTCGAGCGAGGGGCAAGACATGAACGGACCATTCATCGCCGCACGAGTGGACACCTCACAGCGAGGAAGACATGAACGGTCCCGTCATCGCCGCACCGGGTGGGCATGTCACGCACCAGCGAAGGACCACCCGCCGCCCCGTGGCGTACACCGCCCGAAGAAAACCCAGCACCACGAAACCGGGGCCAAGCCACCGCAACCGGAACCCCGACAACTCACCCCACCCGGTGCAGCCAGGTCACCGGCGCCCCATCCCCGGCGTGCCGGAACGGCTCCAGCGCCTCATCCCAGCTCGACGCCAGCAGCTCGTCCAGTTTGTGCGCCAGCTGCTCCCCCGCGCGACAAGTCGCGACCAGCGTGCGCAGCTGGTCCTCGCCCACGACGATGTCTCCGTTGGCGCTCGTGCGACCGCGCCACAGGCCCAGCCCGGGCACGTAGCAGAACCGCTCACCATCCACGCCGGTGCTCGGCTCTTCGGTCACCTCGAAGCGCAGCATCGGCCACGCCTTGAGACCGGCCGCCAGCTTGGCGCCGGTGCCAGCGGGCGCGCTCCACGTGCACTCGGCACGCAGCTGCCCTGGAGCGGCGGGTTGCGCCGTCCACTTCAGATCCACTCGGGTACCCAGGGTGCCCGAAATCGCCCACTCGACGTGCGGACACACCGCAGACGGCGACGAGTGGACGTAAACCACGCCACGGGTGCTCACTGCTGACCTCCGCTACTCGACGAGGGGCGTCTTCCCCTACGACCTCGCGAGCCTCGGCGCGTCAGCCGTCAAGCAACCTTGACGTGACTGCCCCATATTGTGCACCGCGGCAGTGGCATTTCGCCACAGGAACCTCAGATGTCGCAGCACCACCACGGCGCGGAAGCCATCACGGCCCCGTCAACGCTCCCACCGCGGCCACCGTGTCCACCAGCCCGGCCCCCTTGTCGAAGCTCGAACCGCCCTCGTACGCCGCGCCGTCACTGTACTTGTACGCCGTCGACTTGATCGCGGTCTCGATGTCACCGGGCGTGGCGCCCGGCCGGGCCTGGAACAACTGCGCCACGATGCCGGTGATCTGCGGCGTCGCCATCGACGTCCCGCTGATCACGTTGTACGTGCCCACATCCAGCAGCCCCGGACCGTTCGACGGCTGCAGCCCGGTCGAGCAGATCACCAGGTACGGGCGGCACGCCGACAGGATGTTCTCACCCGGCGCGGACACGTCCGGCCACGTCGACGGGTCCGTGGCGAGCCCGCGCGAGGAGAAGTCGGACACCGTGCCGTCGCGTGTGCCCGTGCCCTGGTCGTTGTACGAAGCCACCGAGATCACGCCCGGCGTCGGGTCCTTGCCCGGCGGGTTGGACAGGTCCTCGGAGCCGTCCCCGCCGTCGTTGCCGTTCGCCCACACCGTCACGACCCCCTCGGCCGCCAGCGCGCGCTGCAGCTTCACCGTCGCCGACTGCGGGTCGAACTCGCCGCCGCCGCTCGGGCCGTACGAGTTGTTGATCACCTTGATCGGCGGGCACACCGCCGCCGACACCGCGGCGCCGCACGGCGCTGCGTGGTTCTCCAGCACCCAGTTCAGCGCGGCGTCCGTGCCCAGCACCAGGATCGCCAGCCCGGTCGAGATCGACACGATCTTCGCGCCCGGTGCCGACCCGCCGACCGCCGATCCATCAGCCAGCGTGTACGGCGCGCCCGCCGCGATCCCGGCCACGTGGGTGCCGTGTCCGCCGAGCGCGGTCGTGTCGGTGTCGACCGAGGTGGGCACGTCGACGATGCATGAGGTGGTGGTGCCGTCGAGGCACAGGCTCTTGAGGTTGCGCACCACCCTGGTCGAGCCGTCGGCGCCGCGGAACGCCGGGTGCGTCGGGTCGATGCCGGTGTCGATGATCGCCACCGACACCCCGCGCCCGTCCAGCGGAGCGCCGTCCGCGCCGGTCAGGGTGGTGCGTGCTTCGGCGCTGCGGGTGGCCGTCGTGCCGGACGAGCCGAACGCGACGAGCGGGTCGTTGTTCTCCACGTAGCTGACGCCGGCCACCTTGCGGACGGCGGCGACCTGCGCGGCGGTGCCCGTCGCGGCGACGACGCCGATGCGCGGGAACCGGGTGATCTCCCGCATCCCGGCCGCCCGGACAGCCCGCGCGGCGGTGTCCGCGTCAGCCGCGTGCACCAACGTCGTGAGCGGGGTCAGGCCGCTCGCGCCGGCGAGCACCCGGCCCAGGGTGTCCGACACCGGCGCGAGCGGAGCCTGGGCGTTCGCCGCGGGGACGGCGCCGGCGAGCGGGACGACGAGAGCGGCGACGAAGGTCGTCGCCCACCGGACGGAGCGCCATCTCATCGGGATCTCCTGATCTGTCGAGCAGCCGTACGCCCTACCAACGAGTAGCACACCGATGAGTGACGGTGGTCACGAACGATCACCAACTGTGCAACAACGGCGGGTGATTTTCACACCATCGAGCGGCCAGAACCGGTCGGCGCGCTAGCGTATGCGCGCACGCGGACGGGACCGGGGAGGTGCGAGGTGCGGCTGATCCGCCTGGAACGACAACCCTCGCGCGTCGCCGACGACGTGCGGGCCGCGCTCGCCGCGCTCGGCCGCGGTGACGACTTCGCGGGCGGCATCGCTCTGGCCGGGGCCCGCCCGCTGCCCGGACGGCCACCGGTCGAGGCGATCGTCGTCCTCCCCCGCGCCGTCCTCGTCGTGATCGGCGTCGACCTGCCGGACCCGGCGATCCGCCTGGAAGCGCCCCTGACCGGGCAGTGGAAGGCCGACGGCTGGCCGCTCGTCGCCGACGGCGAGGTCGTCAACCCCGCGACCGACGCCCTCGCGTTCGCCGACGCCGTCGCCGAACGGCTGCGACCGGACGTCCCCGAACACCTGCCGATCGCCACGATCATCGCCGTCGGACCGTTCGTCGAGGAGATCGAGCAGCCGCCCGCCGACCTCGCCGGCAACGTCCGCGTCCTGTTCCCGACGCAGAACAGCCTGCTCGCCGCGATCGCCTCGCTCACCCCGGCGCCGTGGCCGTGCACGCCGGCCCAGGCGCGCGCGCTGATCGACACCCTCGCCCCGGACACCAACCTGACCGGGGACGCCCTGGCCGCGGAAGGCTTCACCGTCACCGAGGAGTCGGCCACGGTGAAGCTGCCGCCGGTCAAGCCGCGCCCGCGCCGGACCCGCCCCGCCGAGCCGGCAGCCGTGCCGCCGATCGTCCCGCCCGCCGAGGTGACCATGCCGGTGCCGCGCGTCACCGCGGCCGCGCCCGTGCGTACGACCCCGGCTCCCGGGCAGGTGCCGTGGCGGCCGGTCGGGGCGATCGCCGTGGCGCTGGTGCTGGTGGTGATCGTGCTCGTCCTGGTGACGACCGGCGGGGACGACGAACCGGTCACCGCGCCCGCCACGACCACCGCGGTCACGCCGGTTCGGCAGGCCGTGGCGGGCATCGAGTTCACCAAGCGCGCCTCGGGCACGGAACGCACCTGCGCCGCCCGCGCCTACGGGGACCTGCAAGCGCGGTTGCAGGCCGGCGGGTGCGCGGGCATGGAGCGTGGCAGCTTCGAAGCCACCGTGGACGGGCGCGTGGTCGCGGTGTCGGTCGCGGTTCTCACCTTCGGCAGCGACGAGCAGGCCGCGGCGTTCAAGCAGCTCGCCGACACCCCGGGCAGCGGCGGGATCACCGACCTGGCGACCGAGACCCACCAGTGGCCGCGCGAACCGGACACCGCCGGGGCCGCCTACCAGAGCGCGATCTCCGGCGCCGCGGTCCGGCTGGTGCTGGCCGCCTACTCCGACGGCCACTCCACCCCGGACGACCCGGCCCTGCTGCGGGCGGCGGGCGCGGCCCTGGGCGTGCGGATCAGTTAGCCGACCGCCGCGGCGAGGATCTCCTCGGCGTGGGTCCACAGGAGAGCACCGCCCGCACCGGGCACGACGCGCCGTTCGGCCCCCGGGATACGTGCGGTGAGCAGCGCGCCCAGGTCCGGCGAGTGGACGCGGTCCCGCTCGCCGAACCACACCCGCACGCGCACCCGGATCGCGGCCCAGTCCAGCTGCCACGGCGACATCGCGATGAGCGTGTCGGTCGCGTAACCGGCGCCGTCGTTCGCGAACCCTTCCCGCAGAGCCGCGCGGTACCGGGCCAGGAACGCGGGGTCGGCGTACACGTCACGGTCGGCCGGATCCGCGCCGTCCAGCACCATCCGTTCCATCCCGTCCGGGCCGAGCCCGGCGAAGAACGCGCGCGCAGCCTCCGGCTCCTCACGCACCCGCGTGACGACGTCCCGCACCGGGCCGGGCAGCCGCGCGAACACACGGGGGTCGGCGACCTCGTCGGCGGGGGAGACCAGCAGCAGCCGGGACGCGATCCCGCGGGCGGCGGCCGCGAGCCCGAAGACGGCGGCCTGGGAGTTCGCCACGACCGGCAGCGGCCCGCCGAGCCGCGTCACGAGACGGTCGAGGTCGGCGGCGGTGGACGCGGCCGACCGGCGGGGATCGGGCGTCGACGCGCCGATGCCGGGGCGGTCGACCGTCACCAGCCGGACCCCGAGCCGGGCGAGGTGCTGGTCGCCGAAGGTCATGGAACGGCCGGTCGCGGCGCCCGCGAGGAACAGAACCGGTGTGCCGGCGCCGGTCTCGGACCAGGCGAGAACCCGGCCGCCGGGCAGCGGCAGCTCGTGATCGACGGACACGCGGCCAGGGTCGGTCACCGCGGCCGCGTCCGGCAAGCGGTTTTTCAGAGCCCGTACTCCTCCAGCAGCCGCAGCCACACCTCGCTGATCGTCGGGAACGACGGGACCGCGTGCCACAGCCGGCCCAGCGACACCTCGCCGGCGATGGCGATCGTCGCCGAGTGCAGCAGCTCCGCGACGTCCTGGCCGACGAACGTGACGCCGACCAGCACCTCGCGCTCGGTGTCGACGATCATCCTGGCCTTGCCCGCGTAGCCGTCGGCGTGCAGCGACGAACCGGCCACCGCGATGTCGATGTCGACCACCCGGTGCGGCGCGCCGGACTCCGGTTCGGTCAGCCCGACCGAGGCGACCTCCGGGTCGGTGAACACGACCTGCGGCACCGCGTGGTGGTCGGCGGTGGCGCTGTGCTTGCCCCACGGGCGGGTGTCCACGGGCTTGCCGGCAGCGCGCGCGGCGATCACGTCGCCGACCACGCGGGCGGCGTACTTGCCCTGGTGCGTCAGCAGCGCCCGCCCGGTGACGTCGCCCGCCGCGTACAGCCAGTCTCCGTCCACTTCGGACACCAGGCCGCTGTCGTCCACGGTGAGCGGCTTGCCCGGCGCCAGGCCGATGACCTCCAGCCCGAGGTCGTCGGTGGCGGGGCGCCGTCCGGTGGCGACGAGCACCTGATCGGCGGTGACGACCGCGCCGCCCTTCAGCTCCAACCGGGCGGCACCGTCCACAAGGGAGGCTCGTTCCAGGCCGGATCCGGTGTGCACGCGCACGCCGTCGGCACGCAGCCCGTCCGCGACGGCGTCACCGGCGAAGTCCGGGTACCGGGGCAGCGGGCGCGGGCCGGTGACGATCAGGTCCACCTGCGCACCGAGCCGGGCCCAGGCCTGCGCCATCTCGACGCCGACCACCCCGCCGCCGACGACGGCCAGCCGTTCCGGGACCGTGCTGCTGGACGTCGCCTCGCGTGAGCCCCAGACCGGCACCTCGTCGAGTCCGGGGATCGGCGGCGTCTTCGGCACGCTACCGGTACAGACCACCACGGCGTGCAGCGCGCGCAGCACCCGGCCGCCGTCCACAGTGATCTCGCGCTCACCGGTGATGCGGGCGCGCCCGCGGATCGGCTCGATGCCGGCGCCGCGAGCCCAGTCGAACTGGCCGTTGTCGTCGCCCTTGCTCGTGAAGTGGTCACGGCGCTCGAACACCGCCACCGGGTCGAGGGCCTCACCCACCGGAACGCCGGGCAGCCGACGGGCCGCGGCGAGCGCGTTTCCCGGTCGCAGCAAGGCTTTGCTGGGGATGCAGGCCCAGTAGGAGCACTCACCCCCGAAGCGTTCCTGCTCGACCAGCGCGGCGGACAGGCCGCCCTTGACCGCCCGGTCCGCCGCGTTCTCCCCCACCGGTCCGCCACCGATCACGATGACGTCAAAAGTCTCCTCGGACATGGGTCACAGCGCACACCAGCCCGGCGCCCGGCGCAAGTGGGGCGGGTATT
Organism: Amycolatopsis deserti; assembly: GCF_014653945.1. Lineage (GTDB taxonomy): Bacteria > Actinomycetota > Actinomycetes > Mycobacteriales > Pseudonocardiaceae > Amycolatopsis_E > Amycolatopsis_E deserti. The sequence goes on from NZ_BNAU01000005.1 coordinate 406,250, forward strand.
CTCAGCGGCAAATCGTAAGTACTGGAGGTTATCGGTGGCGAAGAACACCGCGGTGCAACTACTGGACGACCTGAACGGCGAGCCGGCCGCGGAGACGGTGCGGTTCGGCCTGGACGGCGTCGAGTACGACATCGACCTCTCGGACTCGAACGCGAACAGCCTGCGCGAGCTGCTGGCGACGTATGTGGAGGCGGGCCGCCGCACGGGCGGCCGCAAGCGCCCGCCGCGCCGCCTCGCGCCGGCCAAGCGCACCCGCCGCGCGAACTCCCGTGGTACGACGGCGAAAACCAGTGGCACGGGTTCCGCGAAGGCGACGGACCCGGCGGCGAAGACCGCGCGCCGGGCCACGGCGAAGAGCACCACCGCGGCGGCGAAGACCGCCGCCAAGGCGGCACCCAAGAGCACGGCGAAGAACGCCACCGCCACGAAGAGCAAGACCGGAACCGCGGCGAAGCCGAGCACCCGCAAGGCCGGAACCGGGGCGAAGCCGGGCGCTGACAAGGCCGCCACCCCGGCTAAGCCTGGCGCTGACAAGACCGCCACCCCGGCGACCAAGCCCGCCACCGAAGCCGCGGCGAAGCCCGCGACCCGCCGCAAGGCGGCCAAGGCCATCGCGAAGCCCACCGAGGCCAAGGCCACCGCGGGCAAAACCACCCCGGCGACGAAGGCTGCCGAAGCCAAGGCGGCCGGGCCCAAGACGAGGACCAAGGCCGTAGCCACGGCGGCGAAGCCCGCCGACACCAAGACGACCGCCGTCGCGGCCAAGGCCGCCAGCGGCACCAAGACGCCGACCGGCGCGACCAAACCCGCCACCGGCAGCAAGGCGGCCACCGCCGCGACCGCACCCGCCAGCAGTGGCAAGGCCGCCAGCGGCACGGCCAAGGCCGCCACCGGCGGTAAGGCGCCCACCGCCGCGGACAGGCCCGCCAGCGGCGCGAACGGGACCGCCAGCGGCGCCAAGACGGCCTCCGGCGGAAAGACGGCTGCTGCTGCGGCCAAGCCGGCCAGCGGCGGCAACGCGGCCAAGGCTGCCAGCAAACCAGCCGCTAAGCCGTCGCGCGCCAAGGCCAAGCCTGCCAACACCAAGCCCGCCGAGACGGCGCCCGCCAAGGAGAACGCCTCCGCCAAGAAGCCGGCCACCAAGAAGGTCGCCCCGGTGGAAAAGGCGCCCCGCAAGACCGTCCGCAAGGCGCCGCCGGTCGTGTTCTCCGCGGCCGGTAGCTAGGCAGACGCGGCCTCCGCGGCCGGCGAGGCACCCCCAAAGCGGCCGGCAACCAGCAACGCACCGCTCGCCGTGACCGGCCGCGGGCGGTGCCTGGCAAGGCGGCCGCCGGTCGTTCTCCCAGCGGGAATCAGCGAGGCAGGCAATCGCGCGGGGTGATCCAGCGCAGCAGGTGGCAACCGGCTCGCCGCTCACGCGGCGGCAGCCGGTCACCACGCAGGTGCCCGAGCAGCTGTCACCTCATCAGTCACCACGCAAGCGGCTCCAGCACGGCAACCACCCACCCGCGGGCCAGAAATCACCTCATCGGTCGATGCCCAAGTGCTCCCGCAGCGTTGTGCCGCTGTAGTCGCTGCGGAAGACGCCCCTCTCCTGCAACAGTGGCACCACCTTGTCGGCGAACGGGTCCAGTCCCCCGGGCGTCACGTGCGGCACCAGGATGAACCCGTCGCTCGCGTCGGCCTGGACGTACGTGTTGATCGCCTCGGCGACCGTCGCCGGCGAGCCTACGAACGTTTGCCGTCCGCTGACCTCCACCACCAGGTCCCGGATCGACAGGTTCTTCGCCTCCGCCAGCTCCCGCCACTCCCGCACGGTCGCCACCGGGTCCCGGTACACGCGCGTCTGCGCGCGGCCCTTCGCGAGCGCGTCCGCGCCGACCACCGGCTCGACGTCGGGCAGCGGGCCCTCCGGGTCGTAGCCCGACAGGTCCCGGTTCCACACCTGCTCCAGGAACTTGATCGCCGTCTGGCCGCTGACCTGCTGGTACCGCACGATCCCCGCCAGCTCCTCGGCCTCGGCGTCGGTGTCGCCGAGCACGAACGTCGCCGCCGGCAGCACCAGCAGCTGGTGCGGCTGGCGCCCGTAAGCCGCCAGCCGCCGCTTCACGTCGGCGTAGAACTTCTGCCCCGCCTCCAACGTCCCGTGCCGGGTGAAGATCGCATCCGCCGTCGCCGCGGCGAACTCGCGCCCCTCGTCCGAGTCGCCGGCCTGCAGGATCACCGGCCGGCCCTGCGGCCCGCGCGGCACGTTGAACCGGCCCGCGATGTCGAACTGCGCGTCGTGCCGTTCGAACTCGCCCGCCCGCGGATTCCGCAGGAACACCCCGGACGACTTGTCCGCGGCGATGTCGTCCGCACCCCACGAGTCGAACAGCTCGAACGCCGTGTCCAGGAACAGCTTCGCCCGCTGGTAGCGCTGCTCCTCGGGCAGGTAGCCGCCGCGGCGGAAGTTCTCCCCGGTGAAGGCGTCCCACGAGGTCACCACGTTCCACCCGGCCCGGCCCTCGGACAGGTGGTCGAGGCTCGCGAACTGGCGCGCCACCTCGTACGGCTCGTTGAACGTCGAGTTGATCGTCCCGGTCAGGCCGAGCCGCTCGGTGACCGCGGCGAGCGCGGCCAGCACGGTGAACGTGTCCGGGCGGCCGACCACGTCCAGGTCGTAGATCCGGCCCGCGTGCTCGCGCAGCCGCAGGCCCTCGGCGAGGAAGAAGAAGTCGAACTTCGCCCGCTCGGCGGTCCGCGCGAGATGGGCGAACGAGGAGAACTCGATGTGGCTGCCCGCCTCCGGGTCGCTCCACACGGTGGTGTTGTTGACGCCGGGGAAGTGCGCGGCGAGGTGGATCTGCTTCATCGCGTCGCTCCTGCGTAACGGTTCGCGGGACGCTCCAGGCCGAGCAGGCCCCGCAGCGTGCTGGCCTCGTACTCGCGGCGGAACGCGCCGCGCTGCTGCAGTTCGGGCACGAGCCCGCGGGTGATGGCGGTCAGATCGTGCGGCAGGACGCCCGGGCGCAACCGGAACCCGGACAGGCCGGCGTCGCGCCAAGCCAGCAGCTGGTCGGCCAGCTGAGCGGGCGTGCCGGTGAAGACCAGGGCGTCGGAGGTGAACTCGGCCCGATCGTCCAGGCGGGCCTTCCGATCACGCGCCGACTGCTCGGTCTCGTCGAGGAACACCACGACGTCGGCGAAGACGAGCAGGTCCTCCCGCAGCTCCTGGATCTCCGCCCGCGCAGCCCGCGCCTGACCGGTGTCGTGCGGCGTGACGAACACGACGTCGGCCGAGCGGGCGGCGAGCCGGTGGATCTCGGTGATGTGCGAGAGCACCGCGACCGGCGGCTGGCCCTGCGGCGGGCGCGGCGTGATCGATGGGCCCTTCACGCTGAAGAACCGGCCGGTGAAGTCGATGTAGTGCAGCTTGCCGCGGTCGATGAAGCGGCCGGTGGCGACGTCGCGGATCTCCGCGTCGTCCTCCCAGCTGTCCCACAGGCGCCGCACCACCTCGACCCAGTCGCCGGCCTCCTCGACCAGGTCGGGCAGCGGGACCGGGAACTCGCGGCGGCCGAAGTGCGCGGCGTCCTCGGGGCTGCTCGCGATCCGGACCCGCACCCCGCCCCGGCCCTGCGAGACGTAGTCGAGCGTGGCGATCGCCTTGGACAGGTGGAACGGTTCGGTGTGCGTGACGACCGCCGTCGGCAGGAACCCGATGTGCCGGGTCAGCGGAGCCACGCGGGACGCGATCAGCACGGCGTCCAGCCGCCCGTCCACCCGGTCGGTGCGCCCGTCCCGCGGCGCGCCGAGTGAGTCTTCGATCGTCACGAAGTCCAGCAGGCCGCGTTCGGCCTCGACCACCAGATCGCCCCAGTACCGCGGGCGGAACAGCTCGTCCGGGCGCGCGTCCGGCTCCCGCCACGCGGCCGGGTGCCAGCCCGCGCCCTCCAGTGCCACCGCGAGATGAACCATGCCTCGCTCCTTTCGCCTCCCCAGCTCCAGCGACCGGGCGGCCCGCGCTATTTCGCGTACCACCCGTTGGGACGCCTACGGTGGGAGGCATGTACTCCAAGGAGATCGAGGTGAAGACCGGCGGCCGCGCCGTCGTGCACGACCTGACCAAACAGGCCGAGGCGTTCCTGGCCGAGGCGGAGGCGGCCGACGGGCTGTTGCACGTCTTCGTGCCGCACGCCACCGCGGGCCTGGCGATCCTGGAGACCGGCGCGGGCAGCGACGACGACCTGCTCACCGCGCTGGACGAGCTGCTGCCCCGGGACAACCGGTGGCGGCACCAGCACGGCAGCTCGGGCCACGGCCGTGACCACGTGCTGCCCGCGCTGGTGCCGCCCTACGCGAGCGTCCCGGTGCTGGGCGGGTCGCCGGCGCTGGGCACCTGGCAGTCGATCTGCCTGGTGGACACCAACATCGACAACCCGGTCCGGCACGTCCGGTTCAGCTACCTGGCGGGCTGAAGCTCCGGCGCCGCCTCGACCGGTGCCGGCTCGCGTTCGCGGCCCGGCCAGGCGATCACCACCAGGCCGGCGACCAGCATCGCGCCGAGCACCCAGACGCCGGTGGTGACGTCGGGCGCGTCCGCCGTGCCCTGCAGCAGGCTGCGTGTGCCCTCAGTGGAGAACCGGAACGGCGTCCACGACCACAGCAGGACCCGGTAGGCGGGGTTGAGCAGCTCCGGCACCTGCCCGGCGACGTTCGGCGCGAGCAGGTACAGCGGGCCGAGGATCGCCATCGCCCGGATGCCCAGCAACCGCAGCAACGCGGTCTGCACGGACGCGAACGCCGCCGCGGTCAGCAGGATGTAGCCGAGCACGTCCCAGTCCAGCGGCAGGGACGAGTCCCACAGCGCCAGGAAGCCGGCGGCGACACCGGTGATCAGCACGGCGCCGACGATGACCTGGGTGAGGCGCGCGCCGACGCCCACCCGTCGCCCGGCGCGCTGGGCGAGGACGACCAGCAGCGCGCCCGCGGCCAGGCTGCCCACCCACGCGAGGATGCTCACCGCGAGCGGCGCGGTGCGGCCCGCCGCGCTCGCCGGGTGCACGGTCTCCACCCGCACCGGGGCGGCCGGGGTGCCGGTCGCCTGGCTCATCGCCGTGGCGAGCGCCTGCCCGGCCCCGGTGAGGGCCTGCTGCGCGATCTGGCTGCCGCTCGGGTTCACCGCGCCCGACACGACGACGCCGATGTGCCCGGGCGCCAGTTCCAGGACGCCGTAGACGTCCTTGTCGTCGAGCAGCCGCCTGGCCTCCGCCGATGAAGTGACCTGCCAGCTCAGCGCTTCGCCGCTCTGGTCCTGCAAGTGCGCGGCCGCGGCGCGCAACTGCGGCGGGGCGTTGTCGGGCACCGCGACGGCCACGGGCAGCCCGTGCGGTTCGACCGACGCCTGGACCCCGACGGTGAGGAATCCCAGCACCACCGCGATCACCGCACCGGCCAGGGCCGCCAGTACGGCTGTCGGCCTCCGGGATGTGCCGGCCATGGGGACCTCCCCTAGGTAATTTCTTCGACTGTTGAATTCAGGACCTACGCTAGCCCGGCCGCGCGTTCGAAGTCAACGCTTGATGAATAACGGTCTTGGTAGCGTCGGCGGATGTGACGAGCAGTGCGCACCGCCTGGTGCTGTGGGACATCGACCAGACCCTCATCGACCTGCGCGGAGCCGGCCGCGGCTGGTACCAGCGGGTGCTCGAGGAGGTGACCGGCGTCGCGATGACCGAGATGCCGGACTTCTTCGGGCGGACCGAGCGTGCGATCACCGCGGAAGTGCTGACGCGGCACGGGATCGAGCCGACCGAAGAGCTGATCCGGAAGATGTGGGCGGCGCTGACCGCGGTGTCCGAACTGGCGTTGCCGGAACTCGCAAAGCGTGGCCTGGCGCTGCCCGGCGCGGCGGCGGCGCTGGCGGGGGTGGCCGCGGCGGGTGGTGCGGTGCAGTCGCTGGTGACCGGGAACCTGCGGGAGATCGCGTGGCACAAGCTGTCCGCGTTCGGGCTGCACACGCATCTCGACTTCGAGATCGGCGGCTACGGCGACCTGTCCGCGAACCGGCCGGACCTGGTGGCGTACGCCGTGGACCGGGCGCACGCCGCGCTCGGACGGCCGTTCGAGCCGGCGTCGGTGATCGTCGTGGGTGACACGCCGCACGACATCGACGCCGCACGGGCCCACGGCGCGGTCGCGGTCGGTGTGGCGACGGGCCGCTTCGATTCCGAGGCGCTCCGGGAGGCCGGGGCGCAGGTGGTGCTGCGGGACCTCAGCGACACGAAGCTCGTGCTGTCCGCGGTCTTCGGCTGAACACGGAAACGGCCCGCCGCGAATCGATCGCGGCGGGCCGTTCGCGCGGACTGCGTCAGCCGCGCACCAGCTTCACCAGGTGGTCGACCACCGCGTCCACCGCGATCTCCTCGCGGTCGCCGGACTTGCGGTCCTTGACCTCGACCACGCCCTTGGCCAGGCCGCGGCCGACGACCAGGATCGTCGGCACCCCGACCAGCTCGGCGTCGGCGAACTTGACGCCCGGCGTGGCCTTGCGGTCGTCCAGCAGGACCTGCACACCGGCCGCGTCGAGGTCGGCGGCCAGCTTCTCCGCGCCAGCCGCGATCGACTCGTCCTTGCCCGCGATCACCACGTGCACGTCGTACGGCGCGATCTCGCGCGGCCAGATCAGGCCCAGCTCGTCGTGGCTCTGCTCGGCGATCACCGCGACCAGGCGGGACACGCCGACCCCGTAGGAGCCCATGGTGATGCGGATCGGCTTGGAGTCCGCGCCGAGCGCGTCCAACTGGAACGCGTCGGTGTACTTGCGGCCCAGCTGGAAGATGTGCCCGATCTCGATGCCGCGCGCCGCGACCAGCGTGCCCTGCCCGTCCGGCGAGGCGTCGCCCTCGCGCACCTCGGCGGCCTCGATCGTGCCGTCCGGGTGGAAGTCGCGGCCGGCGACGAGGTCGACGACGTGGTGGTCGGCCTTGTCGGCGCCGGTGACCCACGCCGTGCCGGTGACCACACGCGGGTCGACGAGGTAGCGGACCCCGTTGTCCTGCAACGCCTTCGGGCCGATGTAGCCCTTGACGAGGAACGGGTTGGCGGCGAAGTCGGCCTCCTCGAGCAGCGCGACCTCGGCCGGCTCCAGGGAGGCTTCCAGGCGCTTCTGGTCGACCTCGCGGTCACCGGGGATGCCGATGCCGAGGATCTGCCAGTCCTTCTCGCCCGGCTGGCGGATCTTCACCATCACGTTCTTGAGCGTGTCCGCGGCGGTGAAGGTGCGGCCCAGGTCGGCCTTGGTGTTGAGGTAGTCGACCAGCGTCTGGATGGTCGGCGTGTTCGGCGTGTGGTGCACCTGCGCGTCCGGCTTGTCCTCGATGGACTGCGCGGGCGGCGGCGGGGTGACGACGGCCTCGACGTTGGCCGCGTAGCCGGAGACGTTGCTGCGGACGTAGGTGTCCTCACCCGTTTCAGCGACGGCGAGGAACTCCTCGGACGCCGAGCCGCCCATCGCGCCGGAGGTCGCCGCGACGATCACGTACTCCAGGCCCAGCCGGTCGAAGAGGCGGATGTAGGCCTCGCGGTGCAGCTGGTAGGACCGGGACAGGCCGTCGTCGTCGAGGTCGAAGGAGTAGGAGTCCTTCATGACGAACTCGCGGCCACGCAGGATGCCGGCGCGGGGGCGCGCCTCGTCGCGGTACTTGGTCTGGATTTGGTACAGGATGACCGGGTAGTCCTTGTACGAGCTGTACTCACCCTTCACGGTGAGGGCGAACAGCTCCTCGTGCGTCGGGCCGAGGAGGTAGTCGGCGCCCTTGCGGTCCTTGAGGCGGAACAGGGCGTCGCCGTACTCGGTCCAGCGGCCGGTCGCCTCGTAGGGCTCGCGCGGCAGCAGCGCGGGGAAGAGGATCTCCTGCGCGCCGATCGCCGCCATCTCCTCGCGGACGACCCGCTCGATGTTGCGCAGCACCCGCAGGCCCAGCGGCAGCCACGAGTACCCGCCCGGCGCGACCCGGCGGACGTAGCCGGCCCGCGTCAGCAGCTTGTGGCTGGGAACCTCGGCGTCGGCCGGATCCTCGCGCAGCGTGCGCAGGAACAACGACGACATCCTGGTGATCACTGGGCTGCTCCTCGGCGTCGAAACACGGTGTGAACAGGGTAGTCGGCGCCCGCGCGGGGCTTTCAACCGGTTATCGCGCGGCCCGGGATTGTCGGTGGGGCGCGCTACCGTCGCGGCATGACTCTCGAACTGGGGATGGTGACCGTGGACTGCGCGGATCCGCGGCAGATGGCGGCGTTCTGGTGCGGTGCGCTCGGCGTGCGGATCGACCAGGACTGGGGTGAGTACCTGGTGCTGACGCCCGCGCGCGAGGGCGGTGTGCGGCTGGGGTTCCAGCAGGTGCCGGAGGAGCGGGCCGGGAAGAACCGGCTGCACCTGGACCTCGCGACCACCGACCGGGCGGGCGAGGTCGCCCGGCTGACCGGCCTCGGCGCGAGGGCCGTCGGGGAGCACGAGGCGCCCGGCCTGGCGTGGACGGTGCTCGAGGACCCGGAGGGAAACCAGTTCTGCGTCGGCGAACCGCACTGAGGCTCGCCGCGAGTCCCGCGCTCAGCCTCGCTGAGTCCCTCAGCGCCGCGAGTCCCGCGCTCAGCCTCGCTGAATCCCACACTCGGGCCCGCGAGTCCCACACTCGCGCGGGCGAGTCCCACACCCAGCACCGCGAGATTCGCACGCCGCGCGATGACTTCTGCGCTCGGAGCGCGTGAGTTCCGCGCTTGCGGCGGCGGGACTCGCGGGCGGGTGGCCTCAGCGGGGCAGCACCGCGCCCAGCTCGCGTGCCGCCTCCTGTAAAGCCGGCACGAAGGCCTCCAGCTCGGCCACGGAGATCCGGTACGCGGGCGCCGCCGTCGAGATCGCGGCTATCACCATGCCGTCGGGGCCCAACACTGGCACTCCGACCGCCCGGATGCCCGGCTCGTGCTCCTCGTCGGCCATCGCGTAGCCGCGGGCTCGCACCGAGGCGATCTCCCGCGCGAACTCCTCCCGCGAGGTGATCGTCCGCGGCGCCAGCTCCGCCAGCTCCAGCGACTCCACGAGCGCCTCCCGCTCCGGTGCGAACGCCACCAGGCACTTGCCCATCGCCGTGCAGTGCAGCGGCCCGCGCAGTCCCGGCTCGCCGCGGATCTGGATCTGCCGCGGGCCCTGCACGGAGTGCACGTAGACCTGCTCGTGCCCGTCCAGCACCGCCATCAGCGTCGGCTCGCCGGTCTGCTCCGTCAGCGCCCGCAGCACCGGCAACGCCACCCCCGCGAACCCCCGCGCGTGCGACACCCGCTGCCCCAGCTCGAACAGCCGCAACCCCAGCGCGTACCGCTTCGACCCGGGATCACTGCGCGCGAAACCCTGGTCCTGCAACGAACCCAGCAACCGGTGCGTCGTGCTCACCGGGTACCCGGCCCGCCGCGCCAGCTCGGACAGCCCGGCCCCGTCCGGGTACTCGCCGAGCAGCGACAGCACCCGCAGGGCCTTGCCCACCATGTCAGCCACGCACCACCCCTTGACGCCGCACGGACAAAGTTCCACACTCGATCAGCACCACATTACGGAAGAGCTTTCCATATTACGGAAAGAACGGCAAGGAGGCCGCCTTGGAGAGCCCACCAGCGACCAGCACGACCGGCACGGCCGCACAACTGGGCAGGCAGCGCTGGCTGCGCCTGATCCCGATCGTGTTCGTCACCTACAGCCTCGCCTACCTGGACCGGTCGAACTTCTCGATCGCGGCGGCCGGGGGCATGTCCGAGGACCTGGGCATCACCAGCTCGACCTCGGGCCTGATCGCGGCCTCGTTCTTCGCCGGCTACTTCCTGCTGCAGGTTCCGGGCGTGCTCTACGCCGACCGCCGCAGCGTGCGCGACCTGATCTTCTGGTCGGTCCTGGCCTGGGGCGCGCTCGCCACGCTGCAGGGCCTGCTCAGCTCGGTCCCGCTGCTGATCGTCGTCCGCTTCCTGCTCGGCGCGGTCGAGGCGGCCGTGCTGCCGGCGCTCGTCGTCCTGCTCGCGCGCTGGTTCACCAAGGCCGAACGCGGCCGCGCCAACGCCTTCCTCATCCTCGGCAACCCGGTCACCGTGATGTGGCTGTCCGCGGCCTCCGGCTACCTCATCGAGGCCACCAGCTGGCGCGGCATGTTCATCATCGAGGGCGTGCCCGCGCTGATCTGGGCGTTCTACTTCCGCGCCCAGGTCCGCGACCGGCCCGCCGACGCGACCTGGCTGGCCCCGGCCGAACGCGAAGCCGTCGACGCCGCCATCGCGAACGAACAGGCCGAACTCGCGACCACCACCGAGACCACCGGCCGCCACCCGCTGATCGACGCCCTGCGCACCCCGGCCGTGCTGGTGCTGTCCGCGCAGTACCTGCTGTGGAGCGTCGGCGTGTACGGGTTCGTGTTCTGGCTGCCCTCGATCGTCAAGGCCGGGTCGTCGGCCGGCATCGGCGCCACGGGACTCCTCTCGGCGGTCCCCTACGCCTTCGCCGTCGTCGCGATGCTGCTCAACTCCCGCAGTTCCGACCGCAGCCGCCGGCGCATCCGCTACGTGTGGCCGTGGCTGCTCGCCGGCGCGGTCACCTTCTACGGCTCGTACCTGGCCGGTCACGACGCCTTCTGGTTGTCGTTCCCGCTGCTGGTCCTCGCCGGGATCGCGATGTACGCGCCCTACGGCCCGTTCTTCGCGATGATCCCGGAGCTGCTGCCGCGCCGCACCGCCGGTGTCGCCGTGGCGCTGGTCAACGCGGCCGGCGCGCTCGGTGGCTTCCTCGGCACGTATCTGGTGGGCTGGTTGCGCACCGCCACCGGCACCGACGCCGCGGCGTTCCTGATGCTGGCGGGCACGATGGCCGCGTCCGCGCTGGTCCTGCTCGCCGTCCGCACCCCGAAGAGGAAGGTCGCATGACACCTCGAGTTCTGCTGCCCTGGTCCGACCTGACCGTCCCGGACGGCCTGGACACCGCCGTCTACGACGGCACCGGCACCCCACCGGACCTGGACGGCGTCGAGTTCTACGTGCTGCCCTACGACAGCGGCCCGGAGCCGCCGAAGCTGATCGCGAAGATGCCGTCCCTGAAGGCCGTGCAGTCGCTGTCCGCGGGCGTGGACAACCTGCTGCCGCTGATCCCGGACGGCGTCACCCTGACCAACGGCCGCGGCCTGCACGACCTCAGCGTCGCCGAACACACCCTCGCCCTCATCCTGGCCGCGCAGCGGGACCTGCCGCGCTGGTTCCGCCAGCAGCGCACCGGCTCGTGGGACCGCGAGCACACCCGCTCGCTGGCCGACGAGCGGGTCCTGCTGGTCGGCTACGGCTCGATCGGCAAGGCCATCGAGCGCTACCTCGAAGCCGGAGAGGCCGACGTCGTGCGCGTGGCGAGCACCGCCCGCGAGGGCGTGCACGGCATCGACGAGCTGCCGGAACTGCTGCCCGGCGCGAGCATCGTCGTGCTGATCCTGCCGGACACGCCGGCCACCCGCGGCCTGATCAGCGCGCCGGAGCTGGCCGCTCTCGAAGACGGCGCGCTGGTGGTGAACGTCGGCCGCGGCACCGCGATCGACACCGCGGCGCTGACGAAGGAGGTCGCGGACGGCCGCCTGCGGGCGGCGCTGGACGTGGTGGACCCGGAACCGCTGCCCGCGGATCACCCGCTGTGGCAGCTGCCGGGAGCGATCATCACCCCGCACGTGGCGGGCGGCTCGGACTCGTTCCACCCCCGCGCGAAGCGGCTGGTGGAACAGCAGCTGGCGCGGTTCGCGCGGGGCGAACCGCTGGTCAACGTGGTGCGGTGATCAGGACGCCTGCGCGTACTCGACGACGTAGTCGGCCGTGCAGACGCAGTCGCCGTCGACCTCGTCGCACCGGATCGTGAGGCTGTGCCGCACCAGGTCGGTGTCGGTGCAGTCCGGTTCGGTGCACTCCACCAGGGCGTCCACGTGCAGGACGAGGGTGCCGTGGCAGTGATCGAGGTCCCGTGCGCAGCTGGGGCACTCCATGTCTGACACCTTCCGCCGGTTCGGGTTGCGGCACCTTGGTACCACCACCCGCCAGCCGACGGTGGGAGGAGGCCCCGGCGTGTCGGCGTGAGGTCAGGCGCTCTTCGGCGAGCGGCGGCCACGGGCCGGGGTCGACGACGTCCCAGCCGGTTTCTTGGCCGCCGTGCGCTTGGCCGGTTTGCGGGCCTTCTTGGCCTCGCTGACGCTGGCCTCGAGCGCCGCCATCAGGTCGACCACGTCGGTCTTGGGCGCGCGGCCCTTCGGCCGGGTGGTCTTCTTGCCCGCGATCTTCGCCTCGATCACCGATTCCAGCGCCTCGCGGTACTGGTCGGTGTACTTGTCCGGGTCGAACACCGGCTCGGACAGCGACTCGATCAGCGAGCCGGCCATGCTCAGCTCCTGCGGCCGGACCTGGGGCAGCTCGTCGCGCAGGAACCCGAAGTCCGGGGTGCGCACCTCGTCCGGCCACAGCATGGTGGTCATGACCATGACGTCGGCGTGCACGCGCAGCAGGGCCAGCGTCTCGCGCTGGCGCAGGGCGACCTTGGCGATGGCGACGTTGCCGGACTTGTGCAGCGCGTCGCGCAGCAGCACGTACGGCTTGACCGCGGCCTTCTGCGGCTCCAGGTAGTAGTGCCGGTCGAAGTGCAGCGGGTCGATGGCCTCCAGCGGCACGAACTCCAGCACGTCGATGACGTTCGAGCTGGACAGCGGCAGTTCCTTGAGGTCCTCGTCGGTGATGACGACCATCTCGCCGTCGTCGGTCTCGTACCCCTTGGCGATGTCGGCGTAGGGCACCTCTTCGCCGTCGACGGTGCAGAAGCGCTTGTACTGGATGCGCCCGCCGTCGGTGACGTGCACCTGGCGCAGGGACACGTTCTTGTTCTCGGTGGCCGCGTAGAGGTTGATCGGGATCGTGACCAGCCCGAACGACACCGAGCCCTTCCACATCGATCGCATCGCCGGGGCCCTCCGCTCCTGCCGACATAACCGCAGGTCGGACGTTACGCGAGAACCGGGCCGGCCACCAGGCGGCCAACCGGCGGCAGCGCGGCCGTCCGGGGGGAGGGCACCGCGAGTGCATCATCTCCGCACCATCACGACCCCACCGATCACCGCGCGGGAGAACTAGGCTGTGGCGGTGGCGGGCACACTTCCGAGCGAGCTCACCAGCTTCGTCGGCCGGCGGCAGGAGCTCGCGGACATCCGGCGGCTGCTGTCCGCCGCGCGCCTGGTGACGCTGACGGGGCTCGGCGGGGTCGGCAAGACCAGGCTCGCGGTGCGGGCCGCGGTCGGGCTGAAACGCGCGTTCCCGGACGGGGTGCACTTCGCCGAGCTGGCCGCACTGGACGACCCGGCGCTGCTGCCGCAGACCGTCGCCACCGCGCTCGGTCTGCGCGACGAGGCCGTCGAGCCCGCGGACCGGCTCGCCCAGTTCCTCGGCGACCGGCAGGTGCTGCTGGTCCTGGACAACTGCGAGCACCTCACCGACGCGTGCGCGACCCTGATCGGCAAGCTGCTCGCCGCGACGAGCGGGCTGCGCGTGCTCGCCACCAGCCGCCAGCGGCTCTCGGTCGAGGGCGAGCACCTGCTGCCGGTGGAGCCGCTGAGCCTGCCCGAGCGGAGCGGGACGACCGAGGGCACCGACGGCTGGGACGCGATGTCGCTGTTCGCCGACCGCGCCGCCGCCGTGTCCCCGGGCTTCGCGGTGACCGCTCAGAACGAGCCGCTCATCGCGGCCATCTGCCGCCACGTCGAGGGGCTGCCGCTGGCCATCGAGCTGGCCGCGGTCTGGCTGCGCACGTTGTCGCTGGCCGAGCTGAACGACCGGCTGACCGACCGGTTCGCGCTGCTCACCGAGGCCTCCCGCACCGCGCCGGCGCGCCAGCAGGGCCTGGAGGCGCTCGTCGACTGGAGCTACCGGCTGTGCCTGCCCGCCGAGCAGCGGGTGTGGGAGCGGCTGTCGGTGTTCCGCGGCGGGTTCGACCTGCCGGCGGCCGAGTACGTGTGCGTGGGCGAGGACATCGGCGGAGACACGGTCCTCGGCCTGCTCGCCGGGCTGGTCGACAAATCGGTTCTGGTGCGGGTGCGGGAGACCTACGGGCACAGCGCGCGCTACCGGATGCTGGAAACGCTCGCCGAGTTCGGCGCGGCACGGCTGGCCGAGCACGGGGATCCGGCCGCGTCCGCGCGGCGGCACCGCGACTTCTTCCGCGCGCTCGCCCACCGGTTCACCGAGGAGAAGATCACCGCGCGGCAGCAGGACTGGATCGCGCGGCTGCACAGCGAGCACGCCAACCTGCGGGCCGCGCTGGAGTCCTGGCTGGAGGAGCCGGATCCGCGCCCGGCGCTGGAGATGGCCGGGAACCTGTCGACGTTCTGGATCGCCGGCGGACACCTGGTGGAGGGCAGCCGGTGGCTGGACCGCGTGCTCCAGCTCGACGGCGGCCCGTCCCGGGAACGCGCCCGCGCGCTGCACGCGTCGCTGCTCACCTGCACCTGGCTCGGTGTGCGGAAGGGGTTCGCGGGGCGGCTGCGCGAGTACCGGTCGATCGCGGCGGAGCTGGACGACGCGGTGATCAGCGCCGAGCTGCTGGTGTGCGAGGGCGTCAGCCGCTACTTCCTCGGCGACCCGCGGCGGGCGTGCGAGCTGCTGGAGAAGGCGCAGGAGGCGTGCCGGGAGATCGGCAACGACGGGCTGTCCCTGCAGATCCTGCCGTACCTGGCGCTGGCGCGGTTCGCGCTCGGCGAACCGGATGCCGAGCAGGCGGGTGAGCAGGCGGTGGAGCTGTGCGCGGCGCACGGCAACCCGCCCTGGTACACGGCGCTGGCGGTGTGGGTGCTGGGCCTGGCGTTGTGGCGGCGGGGCGATCTGCAGCGCGCGCAACGCCTGCAGCGCGAGGCGATCCGGCTGCGTGAACCGGCCGGCGACCACTCCGGGATCGCGCTCAGCCTGGAGTCGCTCGCCTGGTGCGCGGCCTCCGAGCGCCGCTTCGACCGGGCCGCGCGGCTGCTGGGGGCGGCCGCGACCGCGTGGCGGCTGTCCGGCGCCGGGCGGATCGAACCGGCGCTGCAGCAGGTGTCCCGGACGCACGCCGCGCTGCCGGCGCGGGAAGCACTGGGGCGGCAGGTGTTCGAGCAGGAGTACGCGCGCGGGGCGTCGATGACGCTCGACAAGGCGGTGGCGTTCGCCCTGGACGAGCGGCGCACCCAGGCGACACCGGAAAGCCCGTCCCGCAACCCGTTGACCGCGCGCGAGTCGGAGATCGCCGCGCTGGTGGCGAAGGGGCTGAGCAACCGGCAGATCGCCGGGCAGCTCGTGATCTCCCAGCGCACGGCCGAAACGCACGTCGAGCACATCCTCGCCAAGCTCGGGTTCAGCTCGCGGAGCCAGATCGCCGCCTGGATCACGGCCAACGAGTCGTGACGCCGGAGGAACTGCGCGCGCGGGTGGCGGAAAGGTACGCGCGCCTGGACGTGCCCGCGTGGCCCGACCCGCACGCGGACACCGACTCCCCGCGCGACGACGAATACTCCCGGGTCACCGATCCCGGGCGGTACCGCGTCACGCACGCGCGCGGCCGGGCGTGGGCCGGCGTCCTCGGGGACCTGCCGGGCGTCTCGGTCGAGACGCTCGCCCCGGCCCCGCTCGACGACCAGGGCGAACTGGGCCGGTTCGACCGCGGGGTCCGGATCTCCTCGTCCCGGCCGGGCACGCTGCCGCTGCTGCTGCTCGAACAGGACGCGCCGCTGTCCGGGGCCGCCGGAACCATCGCGGTCCTGCACATCAGCGTCGCCCGGCCGGGCATCGCCCTCGCGGCGCACCCGGACTGCGGTTGCGACGCCTGCGACCAGGGCTCGGACGACCTGCTCGAGGCGATCGACCAGGAGGTCGCCACCGCACTCGGCCCGTTGGTGGTGCTGCACGGGCACGGCTGGAACGCGCAGTGGCACCCCGGCGGCAGCAGGTCCACCGGCATCGACCACGATCGGGCGATCGACCTGTGCCGCCGGCTCGCCGAGGGCGCCCGCGTCCCGCTTCCGGCGGGCACCGAGGTCCACGTCGGCCGCTCGTGGCTCAGCTGACCTCCGCGGGCTCCCGGCTGCGGATCCGGCCCAAGCGGGCCGGCACGTCGAAGCCGACCAGCAGCGCCGTGAGCAGCGTCAGCCCGGCGGCGAGCCAGCCCAGCGCCGGTCCGAGGCCGATGTGCCCGGCGACCTGGGCGCCCAGCAGCGGGGCGACCGCGCCGCCGAGCGCGCCGACGTTGTAGGTGAACCCGAGGCTCGCCGCGCGCAGGCGCGTCGGGAAGTGGTCGCCGATGTACTTCGGAAGCAGCCCGGAGATGCCGGAACTGGTGCCCTGCAACACGAACAGCAGCACCCACACCAGCACGACGCTGCCCGGGCCGAGCGCGAACGCGGGGAACACGAACACCAGCGACAGCAGCAGACCGCCGACGTAGGCGGTGCGCGTGCCGAACCGGTCGCCGAGGATCCCGGCCAGGCACGACCCGGCCGCGTACCCGAGTCCGGCCCAGGTCAGCGCGTTGGCCACCTGCCCGGGGTTGTAGTGCAGCACCGTCTTCAGGTAGGTGGGCAGCAGCGACTGGATCGGCCAGGAGTACAGGAACGCGCAGAACACGGTCAGCATCAGTCCCACCGCCACCGGCCACGCGCGGCCGCTGATCTGCGCGCCGAACACCACGAATCCGGCCACGCACAACGCGATGTACAGCGGGTACAGGTTCCCCGCGTGACCGGAGAAGATCAGCACCAGGCAGGTCGCCAGCACCAGCGCGACGACGACGTTCAGCACCGCCCAGCGCCGGTTGAGCAGCGCGGTCGCGCTCGTCTCGCCGGCCTTGCCGGAGGCGACCTCCTCGGTCCAGTCCTTCGCCTCGGGCAGCGCGCGCCGCAGCCACAGCGCCACGAACACCGGCAGGATGCCGAGCCAGAACAGCCAGCGCCAGCCGAGGTTCGGCACGATCAGGTCGTAGGCGCGCGCGGCCAGGACCGTGCCGATCGGGTAGGCCGACAGCAGGAACCCGGTGGCGCGGTTGCGCAGGTCCTTCGGCCAGCTCTCCATGACGTAGGTGCTGCTCGAGCCGTACTCGCCGGCCATGCCGAGGCCGACGACCGCGCGGAAGATGAACAACGACCAGTAGTCCCAGGCGAACCCGCACAGCGCGGTGCCGACCGCGTAGAGCACGATGGAGGCGATCATCGCCGGGCGGCGGCCGAAGCGGTCGCCGAACGCGCCGAGCGCGAGCCCGCCCAGCCAGCGCGACACGAAGGCGGCCGACACCAGCGTGGCGGCGGTGGCGAGCGACAGGTCGAACTCGTCGCTCAGCTCGGTGAGCACCAGCGTGATGATGACGAAGTCGAAGCCGTCGAGCAGGTAGCCGAGCCACGCCGCGCCGAACGCCTTCCACCGGCCGGGGCCCAGCCTGCGGTACCACGGGGTCATGTTCGTCACCTCTTCATCGAGGGGTAGTCGTGGGACGTTGGACGTCGTATGATGCTGCGGACGTTAGCCGACGATTCCGGATGGTGGCAAGAGTGCGGACACTGCGCAGTCAGGAGCTGGCCGACTCGATCGTCGAGCTGATCGACCGGCGCGGCCTCGGGCCCGGCGATCCCCTGCCGCCGGAGCCGCGGCTGATGGCGGAGTTCGGCGCGGCCCGCAACTCCGTGCGGGAGGCGCTGCGCACGTTGCAGGCGCTGGGCATCGTGGACATCCGGCACGGTTACGGCACGTTCGTCGGCGCGGCGAGCATGACCGCGCTCAGCCCGTCGCTGCTGTTCCGCACGCGCGCCCGCTCGCGCGACGACCTGAGCGGGCTGCGCGACCTCCTGGAGGTCCGGCAGATCCTGGAGACCGAACTGACCCGCAAGCTCGCCCGGCAACGGGACGAGGAGCTGCTGGAGCAGCTCGCCGAGCGGGTGCGCCGGATGGCCGATCCGGCGACATCGGCGGCCGCGGACGGCGAGTTCCACGAGCTGATCTGCACCGCGGCGGGCAATGAGCTGGCCGCCGAGCTGATCCGCCTGTTCTGGAGCGTCTACCGGCAGACCGAGGCGCTCATCGGGGCGCCGCGCACGCCCTCGGACGCGCTGGTCGCCAAGCACCAGCGGATCGTGGACGCCATCGCCGCGGGCGATCCGGACGCGATCGGCGAGGCCGTGCGCCACCACTTCGACGAGGTCCGCGGCCGGCTCACCTGATTGTGTCGAATTCGATTTTCGCCCGTAACGAGTGAAGTCGGGTGGACGCCGGCACGGCTTCGAGAGGACCCTGGATCCCAGGCGGAGAAAGGGTGGGGCGATGGCGACAGTGGCCGAGCAGATGGTGCGGATCCTGCGGGATTGCGGGGTTCGCCGCATCTACGGGATCGTCGGCGACAGCCTGAACCCGGTCGTGGACGCGGTGCGGCGCACGCCGGGCATCGAGTGGGTGCACGTGCGGCACGAGGAGACGGCGGCGTTCGCGGCGGCCGCGGAGGCGCAGATCACCGGGCGGCTGACCGTGTGCGCGGGCAGTTGCGGGCCGGGCAACCTGCACCTGATCAACGGCCTGTACGACGCGCACCGCAGTGGCGCGCCGGTGCTGGCGATCGCCTCGCACATCCCGTCCGGCCAGATCGGCACCGGGTTCTTCCAGGAGACACACCCGGAGCAGTTGTTCGCCGAGTGCAGCCACTTCAGCGAGCTGGTGTCGCAGGCGGACCAGATGCCGCGGCTGCTGCGGATCGCGATGCAGACCGCGGTCGGGCAGGGCGGGGTGTCGGTGCTGAGCATCCCGGGTGACGTGTCGGAGCGGCGGGCCACCGGCACGGGGGCCGAGACGGTGCACCTGGTCGAGCCGTCGCCGGTGGTGCCGCGCGAGGCGGCGATCGCGGAGCTGGCCGAGGTGCTCGACAGCGGCGAGAAGGTGATGTTGTTCGCCGGCGCGGGGTGCCGGGACGCGCACGACGAGGTGATGGCGCTGGCCGGGCGCCTGCTCGCGCCGGTGGGCCACTCGCTGGGCGGCAAGGAGTGGATCCAGTTCGACAACCCCTACGACGTCGGCATGAGCGGACTGCTCGGGTACGGCGCGTGCTACGACGCGATGCACGAGGCGGACCGGGTGGTGCTGCTGGGCACGGACTTCCCGTACGACGGGTTCCTGCCCCAGGCGCACACCGTGCAGATCGACACGAATCCGGCGCACCTGGGCCGCCGCACGCCGCTGGACCTGGCGGTGCACGGGTCGGTGAAGGAGACGCTGGCGGCGGTGCTGCCCCGGCTGCGGCAGCGCACCGACCGGTCGTTCCTGGACCGCATGCTGCACGAGCACGCGCGGCGGCTGGAGAAGGTGGTCGACGCGTACACGCGGGACATCGAGCGGCACACGCCGATCCATCCCGAGTACGCCGCGGCGGTGCTGGACGAGGTCGCCGCCGACGACGCGGTGTTCACTGTGGACACCGGGATGGGCAACGTGTGGGCGGCCCGGTACCTGACGCCGAACGGGCGGCGGCGGGTGATCGGCTCGTTCCGGCACGGCAGCATGGCGAACGCCCTGCCGCACGCGATCGGCGCCGCGTTGTCCTCCCCGGGCCGCCAGGTGGTGTCCATCTCGGGCGACGGTGGTCTGGCGATGCTGATGGGTGACCTGCTGACGCTGTCGCTGTACGACGTGCCGGTGAAGGTGGTGCTGTTCAACAACGCTTCGCTGGGGATGGTGAAGCTGGAGATGCTCGTGGACGGCCTGCCGTCCTTCGGCACGGACCACACGCCGGTCGACTTCAGCGCGATCGCGGCGGCGTGCGGGATCTGGTCCACGAGGGTCGACCAGCCGGGCGAGGTGCGCGCCGCGCTGACCAAGGCGTTCGAGCACCAGGGCCCGGCACTGGTCGAGCTGACCACCGATCCCAACGCGATGTCCATCCCGCCGAAGATCACGAGCGAGATGCTGCGCGGTTTCGCCCTGGCGGCGAGCAAGACGGTGCTGAACGGCGGGGTGGGCAAGATGGTCGAGCTGGCGCGCAGCAACCTGCGCAACATCCCGCGCCCCTGACCCGGTTGCCGGTTTCGCCCCGCCGGGTAAGCCCACGGTAGCAGCTACCGGACAACACTCTGTCCCGGGCGGAGGAGGAGTCTCCGCTCGGACCGGTGCCGTCCGCTGCCTTGTCACTCCACCCGGGAAGAGAACTTCCGAGCGGAACCAATCAAGCCCCTCGACTGGCCGACGTCCCCCGTCCGTGACCCCACGCCGGCACGAACATCCACTTTCAACCTCGCCGGCTCCACGCGGCCGGGGTCTCGCGGCACGGGCAGCCCGCGACAGGGCCGGGGCGCACCCATTACCCACACCAGGGCGACATCCACCCTCAGCTCCCGCCGGCCCCGACGCCCCCGGGTTCCGCGCACCGCGTAGACGCGACAGGGCCGGGGCGCACACATTACCCACACCAGGGCGACATCCACCCTCAGCTCCCGCCGGCCCCGACGCCCCGGGGTTCCGCGCACCGGGTAGACGCGACTGGGCCGGGGCCCGTGGCCCACTCCGGCGCTACCCTCCCCCCTCGGCCTCCCGCGGCTCGCGCTGGCCCCGACGCCTCTGGGGTCCCGCCCGAGGCGACAGTCCGCGACTAGGGTCGGGTCGTGCTGGTTCTGCGCTCGATCGCGTTGTTCGTGCTGGCGGCGCTCGCCGAGATCGGTGGGGCCTGGCTCGTCTGGCAGGGAGTCCGGGAGCATCGCGGCTGGCTGTGGATCGGCGCCGGCGTGGTCGCGCTCGGACTGTACGGCTTCGTCGCCACCCTGCAGCCCGACGCCCACTTCGGCCGCATCCTCGCCGCCTACGGAGGTGTGTTCGTCGCCGGGTCGCTGGCCTGGGGCGTAGTCGCCGACGGGTACCGGCCCGACCGCTTCGACGTCATCGGCGCCCTCATCTGCCTCGCCGGCGTTGCGCTCATCATGTACGCCCCGCGCGGCTGAACCGGCCCGTCCACTATGGCCGAACTGGTTTGCCGGCCAGCGGGGGTGGTAGCCGAGGTCGGACGAAGGGAGGCGATCGTGCCGGACGACAAGCACGACGAGCTGGCCGAGTCGAGGCAGGCACTGGCCGAGGCGAAAGAGGCGGCGCGCCAAGCGAACCTGACGCGGCCCCACGAGCAGGCCGAGCAGGAGGGCGCCCCGACGGAACACCCACCCCACCAAGAGGACGACGACCACTTCTCCCCGTCCTGAGGGATCAGGCCCGCCGGTGGGGCCGCCTGCCCGTGCAGGTCAGTCAGGCCCCCCGGCGCGGCGCCACCCCATGGCGGCGGAGAAGACCTGCCGGTGAAGCCGCGCGGGCCAGGTGCGCCCAGCGGGGCGCACCCCCTCGGAGACCGACCAGGCCACCCGGCACAGCCGCCGCGCACAGGCGCGAGCCGGGGCGCGCCGCCCCTGGAGGCAGGTCAGTCCGCCCCGCGGGGCGCGCCGCCCGCGAACCCCGTCTGGCCGGGCCGGCGGGCGTGACACCCCTGGGAGCGGGTCAGGCTGTTCGACGAGGCACGCCGACGCCGTCAAACCGTCTCGCTCAGCCCGGTGGTCGGCCGGGCCCGCGAAATCGACCTTCGCCCGCTGGGCGCTACCGCCTGCGGTTCCGGAACAGGCACTCCTGCGCGAGGCTCGCCAGCAGCACCCCGTCCCGCGTGCGCACCGTGCCGGTGTACCAGCCCCGGCCGCCCGCGACGCTCTGCGGCACCAGGTCCATGTGCACCCAGTCGTCGAGCCGGCCGGGCCGGTGGAACCACACCGCGTGGTCCAGGCTCGACGACGCGGACGCCTTCTCGTCGCCGAACGCCGCCACACCGGACGAGATGTCCGACAGGTAGGTCAGGACGCAGGCGTGCATCAGCGGGTCGTCGGGCAGGTCGAGCTTGCAGCGCGCCCAGAAGCGCGTCGGCCACTGGCCGTCCGGGTAGGGCTGCGGCGGCAGCGCGCCCTGCATCGAGAACAGGCGCGGCATGCCGCCGCTGGGCAGCTGCTCCGGGTCGCCCTCGGGACGCTCCGGGTGCGCCTCGCGGTCGACGCCCTCCTCCCGCCGGTGGAACGACGCCGACATGTTGAAGATGACCTCGCCGTTCTGCACGGCGACGACCCGGCGCGCGGAGTAGCTGCCGCCGTCGCGGTCCCGGTCGACGTGGAAGATCGTCGGGCGGGTCGCGTCACCGGGCCGCAGGAAGTAGCCGTGCAGCGAGTGCGGCAACCGGTCCGCGTCCACGGTGCGCCCGGCCGCGGCGAGGGCCTGCGCCGCGACCTGACCGCCGTAGAGCGGCAGGGGGTCGTCGAACACGAGGGTGGCGCGGTAGAGGTCGCGGTCGATCTCCTCGAGGTCGAGCAGGTCGGCCAGGGTGGGCTCGTCCACCGCTTTCTCACTGACGGCGTGCATTACCGCACGGTAATACACCGAACGCGCCCGGGCAGGCGGTGGTAGACAGGCATCACAACGGGAGGAGGCGGCCGTGACCGAGCGCAAGCCCCCGGGCGTCAGCTTCGAGACCTGGGTGGAGAAGCAGATTCGCGAGGCCGCCGAGCGCGGCGAGTTCGAGAACCTGCCCGGCGCGGGGAAGCCGTTGGCGTGGCTGAAGAAGCCGCACGACGAGAACGCGTGGTTGCGGGAGAAGCTGGCACGGGAGAACGTGACCTACCTGCCGCCGTCGCTCGCGCTGCGGAAGAAGGCGGCGCAGGCCCGCGCGGCGGCCGCCGAAGCCGCGTCGGAGACCGAGGTGCGGCGCATCCTGGACGACATCAACGCCGAGATCGTCGCCGCCATCCGGCGACCCCCACCAGGGCCGCCGCTGAACCTGGCGCCGTTCGACGTGGAGCACATCGTCGCCGAGTGGCGGGCCGGCCGCGCTTGAGTCACGCAGCGTGGCGGTGTCCCTTCGCGACGGCCTCCTCGACGGCACCGGCCAGCAGGGCGTGCCCCTTCGCGGTCGGGTGGACGTCGCAGCCGCCCGTGGGCAGGGCGATCAGCAGGCCGGCCGCGCACGGGTCCCCGCCAGTGGACCGGGACGCCTCCTGGAACGCGCCGAAGCCGTCGGCGACGACGCCGCCGAACCGCAACGTCGGCCCGGTGAGCGTGGCGTTGAGGGCCTGGACCTGGGCGACCGCGGCCGGGTCGCGGTAGTCGAGCGCGTAGTAGGAGACGAGCACCAGGTCGTGCCGGTAGCGAGCCTCGCCGCGCAGGGTCGCGAAGATCGTCGTCAGGTTGCGGCTGATCCGCTGCAGGGCCGCCGGGAAGCTGGCCCCGGTGCACTGGTCGGGGGTGGTCTGCCGGCACACGAACAGGTCGTTCGCGCCGATGTCGATCGTGACCAGGCGGGTGCGCGGGTGCGTGTCGAGGAACCGCACGGCGAAGGCGAGCTGGGTGCCGGAATAGTCGACGTGCAACGGGTAGAGCGTCCGGTACCCGAACGGGGAGCCGACCGAGTTCTCGCATCCGTTGCTCTGCGCCCCAGGCGTGATCATGCTGGCGGTGGTCTCACCCGGACAGGAAGCGTTCGTCACGTTCGGCGAGTACAGCTCGGGATATCCGGCGAAGTTCGAGGCGTCGAAGTAGGCGGATGGCGGAGTCACCGCGGGCGGGCGGTAACCGAACGCGACCGAATCGCCGAGCGCCAGGTAATCGTGTTGTCCCGCCGACGCGGGCGCGACCGTGAACAGGACCAGCAGGAGCGCCGCACCGAACCACCGGAAGCTTCGCATCACGAAACCCCTCCTCGCCGCGTTGCGATGGCCCCCCATTTTCGCTCGCCTCGTCGAGTCGCGCACGGCATCGTCCGCGGTGGGACACTGATCCTCATGCGGCAGCTCGACGACGCCCAGCTGGCCGCGGTCGAGCGCCGCCTGGCCGACGCCGGTTCCCGGCTTCTCGCGGGCACCCTGGTGGATCCCGCGGGCGTGACGCGCGCGAAGTTCGTGCCGCCGCACCGGGCGCGCGTCTTCCACCGCGCGGGTATGGGCGCCTCCCCCAGCTGGCACGTGTTCTGCATCGACAACGCGATCGCCTTCACCCCGCAGCTCGGCGTGGTCGGCGACCTGCGGCTGCGCACCGACCTCGAGGCGCTCCGCATCCTCGGTGACGGGCTCGCCTGGGCCCCCACCCAAGTGTCCACTCAGGACGGAGAGCCGAGCGGGCTGTGCACGCGGAAAGCGCTCCACGACGCGGAGAACGCCCTCGCCGCACAGGGCCTCACCGCGCGGGCCGGGTGCGAGCTGGAGTTCGTCGTCACCGGCGGGTTCCCACACTGGAACGCCTACGGGCCCAACCTCGGCGCCGAGCCGTTCCTGGCCGACCTCGTCGATGCGGCCGAGACGGCCGGCCTGCCCGTCGAGCAGGTCCACAGCGAGTACGGCGCCGGGCAGTTCGAGTTCTCCCTCGCGCCGGCGAGCCCGGTCGAGGCCGCCGACGACGTCGTGCTGGCGCGGCTGCTGACCGTTCGCGTCGCCCGGCGGCACGGGTTGTCCGTCTCGTTCTCGCCGCTGCCCTTCGCCGGGGACAGCGGGAACGGCGCGCACCTGCACCTTTCGCTGGCCCGCGACGGCGTGCCGCTGCTGTCGGGTGGCGATGGCCCGCACGGCCTGACCGCCGACGGTGGCTCCGCGATCGCCGGGATCGTCGCCGGGCTGCCGGAGACCCTCGCGGTGTTCGCCGGTTCGGTCCTGTCCGCGCACCGCCTCCGGCCGGACAGCTGGTCCGGCGCCCACGCCTGCTGGGGCTGGGAGAACCGCGAGGCGGCCGTGCGGTTCTGCGCCGCCACGGTGGGCAACCCGCACGGCGCGAGCGTCGAGCTGAAGTGCGCGGATCCGTCGGCCAACCCGTACCTGGCGCTGGCGACCCTGCTCGGTCTCGCCCTGGACGGCGTCTCGCGGCGCCTGCCGTTGCCGCCGGAGGTCACCCGCAACCCCTCGGAGCTGCCGGACGTGCCCCGGCTGCCGGACCAGGCGGCCGCGCTGGACGCGTTCGCGTCGTCCCCGCTCGCGCGGCGGCTGCTCGGTGACCAGATCACCGGGGCGCTGATCGCGGTCCGGCGGCACGAACTGGACACCTACGGCAAGGAGGAGATCGACGTGCTGACCGAGAAGTTCAGGTTCACGTGGTGACCGAGCTCGCCGAGCACGTCGCCGCGGTGCCGCTCGTGGACCACCACGTGCACGGCGCGTTCACCGTCGAGCTGGAGCGCGCCGAGTTCGAGAGCCACCTCAACGAGGGCTCCCCCGATCCGATCCCGCCGTGGATGACGCAGTTCGACTCGCAGCTGGGGTTCGCGGTGCGGCGGTGGTGCGCCCCGGTGCTCGACCTGCCCGAGCACGCGCCAGCCGACGAGTACTGGAAGCGGCGCACCGAGCTGGGCGTCGAGGAGGTGACCCGGCGGTTCCTCGGTGGCGCCGGGGTGAGCGACTGGATCGTCGACACCGGGTACGCCACCAGCTCGCTGCTCGGGCTGGAGGGCATCGAATCGGCCTCCGGCGGGCGGGCGCACGAGGTGGTGCGGCTGGAGGCGCTGGCCGAGGAGCTGGCTCGGGAGAACCTCTCCGGGCGCGACTACGCCGACGCGTTCACCGACCGGCTGGCCGCGCGGGCGGAGCACGCCGTGGGGGCCAAGTCGATCCTCGCCTACCGCACGGGGTTCGACCTCGACCTGACGCCGCCGTCGCCGGCCGAGGTGGTGCTGGCGGCGAACCGATGGCTGGACACCGCCGGCGACGAGCCGCGGCTGGACGACGCGGTGCTGATCCGGTTCGGGCTGCACGCGGCGATCGCGCGGGGTCTGCCGCTGCAGCTGCACACCGGGATCGGCGACCGGGACCTCGACCTGCACCGCGTCAACCCGCTGCACCTGATGGACTTCCTGCGCGCGACGCCGGACGTGCCGGTCCTGCTGCTGCACTGCTACCCGTACCACCGCGAGGCCGGGTACCTGGCGCAGGCGTTCCCGAACGTGCACTTCGACGTGGGGCTGGGCATCAACCACACGGGGGTGCGCAGTGTGGCGGTGGTGGCGGAGTCGTTCGAGCTGGCACCGTTTGCGAAGCAGCTGTACTCGTCGGACGCGTGGGGGCCGCCGGAGCTGCACTACCTGGGCGCGCTGCTGTGGCGCCGCGCGGTGACGAGGGTGTTCGGCCGGTGGGTGGCGGACGGCGATTGGTCGGAGCCCGACGCGCGGCGCGTGGTGAACATGATCGCGCACGACAACGCGCGGCGGGTCTACGGGCTCTGACCGTGCAGCCTGATACTGCCCGGGCTCGCAGACTCACGCCGCGAACAGCCTCCGCTGCCCGGTTACCAGCCCTGGCTGCGCAGCCGGTCCAGCAGCCGGCGGTCGCGCTTCGTCGGGCGGCCCGCTCCGCGCTCGCGGCGGGCCACCGGTGTCAGGGCTTCCGGTGGGGGCGCCGGGGTGCGGTCGATGTAGCACGTCGCCGCGTCGGGGGCTCCCACTCGCTTTTCGATGACCCGCACGACCTCCACGATCCGCGTCCGGTCATGCACCCGCGCCCGCACCGTGTCGCCCGGGTGCACGCCCGTCGCGGGCTTCGCCGGGCGGTCGTTCACCCGCACGTGCCCGCCGCGGCACGCCGCGGCCGCGTCCGATCGGGTCTTGGTCAGCCGGACCGCCCACAGCCAGCGGTCCACGCGCGTGGACTCCATGGTCACCCATCATGCCGCGCCGGCGCCTTCACCGGCAGGATCGCGGCCAGCCCGGCCGCCAGGATCAGCACGATCCCCGCCATGCCGGCCCGCTGGCTGTCGAAGATCGCGATGAACCCGGAAAACGCCAGCGGCCCCAGGAAGCTCACCGCCCGCCCGGTCGTGGCGTACAGGCCGAACGCCTCACCCTCCCGCTCCGGCTCGACGATCCGCGCCAGGAACGTCCGGCTCGCCGCCTGCGCCGGGCCCAGGAACACCGACAGCGCCAGCCCGCACACCCAGAACGTCGCCTTGCCGGGCAGCACGGTCAGCGCCACCCCGATGATCACCAGCGCGATCAGCGACGTCACGATCACCGTCTTCGGGCCGAGCCGGTCGTCCAGCCGTCCGCCGCTGACCGCCCCGATCCCGGCGGTCACGTTCGCCACGATCGCGAACAACACGACCTCGGTCTGGCTGAACCCGAACGTCCCGGCCGCGACCACGCCGCCGAAGGTGAAGATCGCGGTCAGCCCGTCCCGGTAGATGGCGCTCGCGGCGAGGAACCACAGCGTGCGCCGGTCGGTCCGCCACAGGTGCGCCAGCCGCTTGGCGAGCACGACGTACCCGGAGAAGAAGTTGCCCCGCGCCTGCTCGCGCAACGGCGGGTTCTCCGGCACGAACAACAGCACCGGCAACGCGAACACCAGGAACCACACCGCGACGAACAGCGCCACCGCGCGGATGTTCAGGCCGTCCTCGGAGGTGACGCCGAACAACCCGACGTCCGGCTGCACGAACGCGAACAACACCACCGCCAGCGCGATGACGCTGCCGAAGTAGCCCATGCCCCAGCCGAACCCGGACACCCGGCCCATCGTCTTCGGCGTGGACACCTGCACCAGCATCGCGTTGTAGTTGACCTCGGCGAACTCGAAGAACACGCTGCCGACGGCGAGCAGGACCAGCCCGGCCAGGAGGTAGGAGGGCTCGTCCTCGACGAAGAACAGCCCGGCGGTGCAGGCGATCGCGATGGCGCTGTGGATCCCCAGCCAGAGCTTGCGCCGCCCGCCCACGTCGCTGCGCTGCCCGGTGACCGGGGCCAGCAGGGCGACCACGACTCCCGCGATCGTCATCGCGACGCCAAGCGCTTGCGATCCGCTTTCCGTGTCGGCGGCGACACCGTCGGTGAGGTAGACGGAGAAGACGAACGTGAGGATGACGGCGCTGAACGCGGACGCTCCCCAGTCCCAGAACGCCCAGCTCAACACGGCTTTCCGGGCACCTGGCGAAGCGTTGGCGGTGACGGTCACGGCATGATTGTCCACGAACCGGATGAACCGCTCCGCCCGGCCGGGTGAACGACGTCACGGACGCAACTGGCAAATGTTGACAAGCTCACGACCGGTAACCCGGACCCCTCCCCCGGCGATACCAGGGGTATCCGAAAGATCGCGGGAGGGTTCGCAGTGGGTTTCGGCCCGTCCAAGACACCGGTCACCGACCGTCCGGTCTGGCTTGTCCTGACGGCGGTGTTCGCGGTGACCGCGGCGGTGCAGGTCTACCTGGCGCTCGCCATGGAGGTGTGGTTGTCCGGCGTTCTGGCGATCGTGCTCGCGATCGCCGCGGCGGGGTCGTTCGCCGCCGCGGCGAAGGCGACACCGATCACACGTCGAAGTCGACCGTGAGCTCGTCGGACACCGGCAGCGACTGACAGGTCAGCACGAACCCCTCGGCGACCTCGCTCTCCTCGAGCGCGAAGTTGCGGCGCATGTCCACCGCTCCGGCGGTCACCTTGGCGCGGCACGTGCCGCACACGCCGCCCTTGCACGCGAACGGCAGGTCCGGCCGCGCGCGCTGGGCGCTGTCGAGCACCGGCACGTCGCGCGGCACGGTGACCGTGGTGGACCGGCCGTCCAGGATGATCGTGGCCTGGCTGACGATGCCGTCGAGCGGTTTCTCCTCGTGCCGCACCGGCTCCGGCGGCAGGTCGTCCACATAGAACAGTTCCTGGTGGATCCGCGCGGTGGGCACCCCGGCCGCCCGCAACCGTTCCTGCGCGACCGTGACCATCCCGAACGGCCCGCACAGCCACCAGTGCCCGACCGCCGAGACGTCCGGGATCAGAGCCAGCAGCGCCGACAGCTTCTCGCCGTCGAGCCGTCCGGTGAACAGCTCCGCCTCACGGGGCTCGCGGGAGAGGACGTGCACCAGCTCGAGCCGGTCCGGGTAGCGGTCCTTCAGATCGGCCAGCTCGTCGGCGAACATCACGGTGTCCGTGCGGCGGTTGCCGTACAGCACGGTGACCGTCGCCGCCGGGTCGCGCAGCACCGTCGCCGCGATCGACAGCACCGGCGTGATGCCGGAGCCGGCCGCGATCAGCACGTGGTGCTCGGGCACCGACAGGTCCGGCGTGAAGTTCCCGGTCGGCGTGCCGACCTCGATCTCGTCGCCCGGCCGCACCTGGCGCACCAGCCAGGTCGAGAACAGCCCGTCCGGCACCTCACGCACGCCGATGCGCGGCTTGCTGCCCTCCGGCGAGCAGATCGAGTACGACCGGCGCTCCTCGCGACCGTCGATCGTCCGGCGCAGCGTCAGCGACTGGCCGGCGCGGAACGCGTAGGCCTCCGCCAGGTCTGGCGGCACGTCGAAGGTGACCGCGACGGCGTCGTCGCACAGGCGGGTCACCTCGGCCACGGTCAGCGTGTGGAAGTCGCCCCGCAGCCTGGGCTTGGTGCTCGCGGTCACCTCAGATCTCCTTGACGTGCTCGAAGGGTTCGTCGCAGGACCGGCAGCGCAGCAACGACTTGCACGCGGTGGCCCCGAACTGCGACACCAGCTCGGTGTCCGCCGACCCGCACCGCGGGCAGGACACCCGGCGCACCGGCGGGCTCAGCGTCAGCGGGATCGGCCCGGCCGGCCGGCGCGGCGCGCTGCCCGGCGGTGCGATCCCCGCCTCGGCCAACGCACGACGGCCCCGCTCGCTGATCCAGTCGGTGCTCCAGGCCGGCTGCAGCACCGTGCGGACCTCGACGCGCGAGTACCCGGCGTCCCGCAGCGCGTGCACCAGGTCGTCGCGCATGGTGTCCATCGCCGGGCAGCCGGTGTAGGTGGGCGTGATCGACACGGTCACCGCACCGTCCGATTCGGACACCTCGCGCAGCACGCCGAGATCGGCCAGCGTCAGCATGGGCAGCTCGGGATCGCGGACGGTCTCCGCGACGGCACGGGCGCTCACCATGTCGCCTCCGGGTGGGCGCGGGCGACGCTCTGCAGCTCGGCCAGCAGGTAACCCATCGCCTCGGTGTGCCGTCCGCCCCGTCCGGTCTGCCCGTTCACCCCGGCCTTGCCGGCGACCTCGGGCCGCGTCAGGGTCCCGGCGCTGAACACCTGCGCCAGCACGTCGTCGAACTCCTCTCGCACCGAAGCCGGGTCCACCGCGACACCCGCCGCGGCCAGCCGGGACTCGGTCTCGTGCGGCACGAACAGCTCGTCGACGAACGGCCAGATCCCGTCCAGCCCGGCCTGCATGCGCTCGTGCGAGAACGCGGTGCCGTCACCGAGCCGCACGGCCCACTGGGCGGCGTAGTCGCGGTGGTAGGTCAGCTCCTTGACGCCCTTGTCGGCGATCGCGGCGAGCACCGGGTCCACCGAGTCACGCAGCCGCTGGAACAGCGCCAGCCGCCAGGTGGAGAACACCAGCAGCGCCGCGATGAGCTGTCCGAAGTCGCCGCGCTCCAGCTCGGCGAGCCGGACGTTGCGGAACTCGTGCTCGTCGCGGAAGAAGGCGTAGTCGTCCTCGCCGCGATCTGAACCATCGGCCTTGCCCGCGCGCGCCAGCAGCAGCCGCGCCTGGCCGAGCAGGTCGAGGCCGATGTTGGCGATCGCGACCTCGTCCTCCAGCTCCGGTGCGCGGGTGCACCACTGCTGCAGCCGGTGCGAGAACACCAGGGCGTCGTCGCCCAGCATCAGGCAGTACCGCGCGAGGTCGTCACCGTCCACACCGGACGGCACCGAGGTGTCCACCCCGGCCAGCGGGTCCTCGAACCCGGTGCCGAACGCCCACCGCGAGTCGTCGTGAGCGTCGATCAGTGCCTCGTAGGCGTTGTCAAAGGACATGGTCAGCTCACATGTGGGGAACGTTGTCGGGGATGTCGTAGAACGTCGGGTGCCGGTACACCTTGTCGCCGGACGGCGCGAAGAACGGGTCCTTCTCGTCCGGGCTGGACGCGGTGATGTCGGCCGCCTTGACCACCCAGATGCTCACGCCCTCGTTGCGCCGCGTGTAGAGGTCACGCGCGTTGTGCAGGGCCATCTGGTCGTCGGCCGCGCGCAGCGACCCGACGTGCACGTGGTTGAGGCCTCGCTTGCCGCGCACGAACACCTCGTACAGCGGCCACTCGCTCTTGCTCACTTCGCCTCCGACATCTTGCGCGCGTGCGCGGCCGCGGCTTCGCGGACCCACGCGCCGTCCTCGTGCGCCTGCCGCCGCCGGGCCAGCCGCTCGGTGTTGCACGGGCCGTTGCCCGCGACGACCTGTTTCATCTCGTCCCAGTCCACCGGGCCGAAGTCGTAGTGCCCGCGTTCGGGGTTCCACTTCAGCTCCGGGTCGGGCAGGGTCACGCCGAGCGCCTCGGCCTGCGGCACGGTCATGTCGACGAACCGCTGGCGCAGCTCGTCGTTGGTGTGCCGCTTGATCTTCCACGCCATCGACTGCGCGGTGTTGGCCGATTCGGCGTCCGGCGGGCCGAACATCATCAGCGACGGCCACCAGAACCGGTTCACCGCGTCCTGCACCATGTCCCGCTGCGCCTGGGTGCCCTTCATCATCGTCATCAGCAGCTCGTAGCCCTGCCGCTGGTGGAACGACTCCTCCTTGCAGATCCGGATCATCGCCCGGGCGTACGGCCCGTAGGAGGACCGGCACAGCGGCACCTGGTTGCAGATCGCGGCGCCGTCGACCAGCCAGCCGATCGCGCCCACGTCGGCGAACGTCAGCGTCGGGTAGTTGAAGATCGACGAGTACTTCTGCCGCCCGGTGATCAGCTTGTCGGTCAGGTCGGCGCGGTCGGCGCCCAGCGTCTCCGCCGCCGAGTACAGGTACAGCCCGTGCCCGGCCTCGTCCTGCACCTTCGCCAGCAGGATCGCCTTGCGCCGCAGCGACGGCGCGCGGGTGATCCAGTTGCCCTCCGGCTGCATGCCGATGATCTCGGAGTGCGCGTGCTGCGCGATCTGCCGGATCATCGTCTTGCGGTAGCCCTCGGGCACCCAGTCCCGCGGCTCGATCCGCTGGTCCTTGGCGATGGTGTGCTCGAAGTGCTGTTCGAGGTCCTTCTCGCTGAGCGTGGCGGTCATCGGTTGTTCTCCTTCGCAACCAGGGTGAGCACGTCGTACTTCGCGACGGACTCGTCGTTCTGGTTGGTCACATCGGCGTCCCAGCGCACCTCGCCGTAGTCGGCGTTCTCGCGCGGGGTGATCTGCTTGGCGGTCAGGGTCACGGTCAGCGCGTCACCGGGCTTGACCGGGGTCAGGAAGCGCAGGTTCTCCAGGCCGTAGTTGGCCAGCACCGGGCCCGGCTCGGGCGAGACGAACAGGCCGGCGGCGAACGACACGACCAGGTAGCCGTGCGCCACGATGCCGCCGAACAGCGGGTTCGCCGCGGCGGCTTCGGGGTCGGTGTGGGCGTAGAAGGTGTCGCCGGTGAACTCGGCGAAGTGGTCCACATCCTCCTGCGTCACCGTGCGCGGCCCGGCCACCACGCTGTCGCCGATCTTCAGCTCGGCCAGGGACTTGCGGAACGGGTGGACGTCGCCGGTGTTGCGGGGCGCGCCCTCGACCCAGCGGCCGGTGACCGCGGTGAGCACCTTGGGGCTGCCCTGCACGGCGGTGCGCTGCATGTGGTGCAGCACGCCACGGATGCCGCCCATCTCCTCGCCGCCGCCGGCGCGGCCCGGGCCACCGTGCACCAGGCCCGGCATCGGCGAGCCGTGGCCGGTGGACTCCTTCGCGTCGTCGGCGTCGAGCACCAGCAGGCGGCCGTGCCACGGCGCGACGCCGAGGACGACCTCGCGGGCGAACTGCGCGTCCCCGGTCACGACCGACCCGGCGAGGCTGCCCTGGCCGCGCGCGGCGTAGCCGACGACCTGCTCGACCGAGGTGTAGGGCATCAGCGTGGACACCGGGCCGAACGCCTCGACCTCGTGCGGCTCAGCGCGGTCGGCGTCGCCCTTCAGCAGGACCGGCGAGATGAACGCGCCGCGCTCGGCGTCGGCGTCGACCACCTCGACGCGCTCCGGGTCGCCGAACACGATGCTCGAGGCGTCCTGCAGCGCCTTGAGCGAGCGGCGGACCTCCTCGCGCTGCTCCAGGCTCGCCAGCGCGCCCATCCGGACGCCCTCGGACGCCGGGTTGCCGATCTTCACCTTCGCCAGGCGCTCGGCGGCGGCCTCGGCCACGTCGTCGAGCAGCTCGGCCGGCACGAACGCCCGGCGGATCGCGGTGCACTTCTGACCGGCCTTGACCGTCATCTCGGTGACCAGCTGCTTGACGTAGAGGTCGAACTCGGCCGTGCCCGGCTTCGCGTCCGGGCCGAGGATCGAGCAGTTCAGCGAGTCGGCCTCGGCGTTGAACCGAACAGCCTGGCGCACGATGACCGGGTGCGTGCGCAGCTTCTGCGCGGTGGACGCCGACCCGGTGAACGACACCAGGTCCTGCTCGGTGAGGTGGTCCAGCAGGTCACCGGCGCTGCCCGAAATCAGCTGCAGCGTGCCCTCCGGGATCAGGCCGGATTCGATGATCAGCTCGACGATCCGCTCGGTCAGGTAGGCGGTCTGACTGGCCGGCTTGACCAGGCTCGGCACGCCCGCGAGGAACGCCGGGGCGAACTTCTCCAGCGGGCCCCAGACCGGGAAGTTGAACGCGTTGATCTGCACGGCGACGCCGCGCAGCGGGGTGGCGATGTGCTGGCCGAGGAACGTGCCGCCCTTGCTCAGCGGCTCGACGCCGCCGTCGACGTAGACGGTGTCGTTGGGCAGCTCGCGCTTGCCCTTGCTGGAGTAGGCGAACAGCACGCCGATGCCGCCGTCGACGTCGAACTTGGAGTCGCCGAGCGTGGCGCCCGTCTTCGCGGACAGCTCGTACAGCTCGTCGCGGTGTTCGCGCAGGTGCGAGGCCACGGCCTTGAGCAGCGCGGCCCGCTGGTGGAAGGTCAGCTCGCGCAGGGCGGGCCCGCCGACGCGGCGGCCATGCTCGAGCGCGGCGGCCATGTCGATGCCGGCGGTGGAGATCCGTGCGACCTCGGCGCCGGTGACCGCGTCGTGCAGGGGCACCCCCTCGCCCTCCCCGGTCCGCCAGCCGCCGCTGACGTAGCTGCGCAGCATCCTCGTCGACTGCTGGGCCATCGTTCCTCGCTTCCCCGGATTAACCAACCGAACGTTCAGGAAGTCATGGTAGCGTCTCGGCATGGCTGACGAAAGCACCAGCGACGTTGTTTCCGTTTCCCGCGAAGGCGCCGTGGCCACCGTGACCCTGCTCCGGCCGGCGCTCACCAGCGAGCTGAAGACCGGCCTGCGGGACGCGCTCGAGCGCCTGTCCGCGGACGAGGCGGTCCGCGCGGTCGTTCTCACCGGCACCGGCCGGGCGTTCTGCGTGGGCCAGGACCTGGCCGAGCACGCCGACGCGCTGCGGGCCGACCCGGCGACCGCGTTCGCCACCATCGACGAGCACTACAACCCGATCGTCACCGCGCTGGCGACCATGCCGAAACCGGTGGTCGCGGCCGTCAACGGCACCTGCGTCGGCGCCGGGCTCGGGTTCGCCCTGGCCTGCGACCTGCGGGTGACCGCGGACACCGCGAAGTTCGGCACCGCGTTCACCGGCATCGGGCTGACCTGCGACTCCGGGCTGTCCGCCACGCTCGCGCGTGCGGTCGGCGCGGCCAGGGCGAGCGAACTGGTCCTGCTCGGTGAAACGTTCACCGCCGCGCAGGCCGCGGAGTGGGGCATCGCCGGGCGGGTCGTCCCCGCCGACCAGGTCGCCTCGACCGCCGCCGAACTCGCCGCGCGCCTGGCCGCCGGCCCGACACTCGCCTACGCCGAAGCCAAGCGCGCGCTGGCGGCGTCCTGGGGTGCGCCACTGCCGGAAGTCCTGCGCCTGGAGGGCGAAGCGCAGGCGCGGCTGGGTCTCACCGACGACCACCGCGGCGCGGTCGAAGCCTTTCTGAGCAAGTCGAAGCCGGTGTTCCAAGGGGCTTGACAGTGCCGCCGCGAGGCGCACATTATTAACCGTCCATTCGGTCAGTAACGACGGAAGGCAGTGCTGCCGTGTCCCAAGCCGCGCAGGCGATGTTCGCCGACGACGTCGCGTCGAAGTCGCTCGGCATCGAACTCGTCGAAGCCGGCGGTGGCCGGGCGGTCGCCCGCATGACGGTCACCGAGCAGATGGTCAACGGGCACGCCATCGCCCACGGCGGCTACATCTTCCTGCTGGCCGACACCACGTTCGCGTGCGCGTGCAACAGCCACGGCCCGGTCACGGTCGCGGCGGGGGCGGAGATCTCGTTCGTCGCCAGCGCCCGGCTCGGTGACCGGCTGGTCGCCACGGCCGAGGAACGCACGCGCTACGGACGCAACGGCATCTACGACGTCACGGTGCACCGCGAGACCGGCACCGGTCGCGAGGTGATCGCCGAATTCCGCGGCCGCAGCCGCACGATCGGGAAGAACTGAGGAGCCGGTCCCCATGACGACCACGCACAGCGACGTGCCCCACGCCAAGCGCCTCGGCACCGCGCCGGCGCCGGACGACCTGACCGCCGCCGAGCGGATGAGCGTCGACGAGCTGCGCGCCACCCAGCTGGAGCGTCTGCAGTGGACACTCCGGCACGCGTACGAGAACGTGCCGTTCTACCGCCGCAAGTTCGACGAGGCCGGGGTGCACCCGGACGACTGCCGCGAGCTGGCCGACCTGGCGAAGTTCCCCTGCACCACCAAGCACGACCTGCGCGACAACTACCCGTTCGGCATGTTCGCCGTGCCGCAGGAGCAGGTGCGCCGCATCCACGCCTCCAGCGGCACCACCGGCAAGCCGACCGTCGTCGGGTACACCGAGGCCGACATCGACACCTGGGCCACCGTGATGGCCCGCTCGATCTACGCGGCGGGCGGCCGTCCCGGGCACAAGGTGCACGTGGCCTACGGCTACGGCCTGTTCACCGGCGGGCTCGGCGCACACTACGGCGTGGAGAAGCTGGGCTGCACCGCGATCCCCGCCTCCGGCGGCATGACCGCGCGGCAGGTGCAGATCATCACCGACTTCCGGCCCGAGGTCATCATGGTGACCCCGTCGTACATGCTGACGCTGCTGGACGAGTTCGAGCGCCAGGGCATCGACCCGGCGTCGTCGTCACTGCGGGTGGGCATCTTCGGCGCGGAGCCGTGGACCGAGCAGATGCGGCGCGAGATCGAGCAGCGGATGGACCTGCACGCCGTGGACATCTACGGCCTGTCCGAGGTGATGGGGCCGGGCGTGGCGCAGGAGTGCGTGGAGACCAAGGACGGCCTGCACATCTGGGAGGACCACTTCTACCCCGAGGTGGTCGACCCGGTCGAGGGGAACGTGCTGCCCGAAGGCGAGACCGGTGAGCTGCTGTTCACCTCGCTGACCAAGCAGGCGATGCCGGTCATCCGCTACCGCACGCGGGACCTGACCGCGCTGCGCCCGGGCACCGCGCGGCCGGCGTTCCGGCGCATGGACAAGGTCACCGGCCGCAGCGACGACATGATCATCCTGCGCGGGGTCAACGTGTTCCCGACGCAGATCGAGGAGATCGTGCTCGCCACCGAGGGCCTGGCGCCGCACTTCCAGCTCAAGCTGACCAAAAAGGACCGGATGGACCACCTCACCGTCCTGGTGGAGGCCCGGCACGACACCCCGGAGGACCGTCGTCGCGGCGCGGCGGCCGAGATCGCCGCGCGGGTCAAGGACGGCGTCGGGGTCAGCGTCGGCGTCGAGGTGCTCGACCCGGACACGCTGGAACGGTCGATGGGCAAGCTGCGCCGCGTGATCGACCAGCGGCCGCCGGCCTGAGCACCGGTTGGGATACTGGGGCCATGACGACCGCACCTCCGGCCCGGCCCGCCCGGCGCGGCAGGCCGGGTTACGACCTGGAGTCCCTGCTGGCGGTCGCGGTCAAGCTGTTCAACGAGCGCGGCTACGACGGCACCAGCATGGAGGACCTGTCGCGCAAGCTGGGCATCACGAAGTCCGCCATCTACCACCACGTGCCCAGCAAGCAGGAACTGCTGCGGCTGGCGGTGAACCGGGCGCTGGACGGGCTGTTCGAGATCGTGGCCGAGCTGGATTCGGTCGACGGGCGCGCGGTGGACCGGCTGGAGTACCTGGTGCGGGGCAGTGTGCGGGTGCTGGTGGACCGGCTGCCGTTCGTGACGCTGCTGCTGCGCGTGCGCGGCAACACCAAGGTGGAGCGGGACGCGCTGTCCCGTCGTCGCGAGTTCGACCACATCGTGTCCGAGCTGGTCACCAAGGCCGTCGACGAGGGTGACCTGCGGCCGGACATCGACCCGCCGACCGCGGCCCGGCTGCTGTTCGGCATGGTCAACTCGCTGATCGAGTGGTACCGGCCGCGCGGCGGGCAGAGCGCTGACCAGCTGGCCGAGACTGTGGCGGCGGTGGCGTTCGACGGGTTGCGGATCCGGTCCGCATAGGACTTTCGCCACACCGGGAATCTCGCGGCCGCGACGCGTGTCGGCACTGTCATGCCAGATAACCGCAACCTGCGGCTGATCATGGTGGTGCTCGCGTTCTCGTGCGGCACCACGGTCGCGAACCTGTACTACGCCCAGCCGCTGCTGGCCGAGATCGCGACCGCGTTCGGCGTGAGCCAGGGCAGTGCCGCGCTGGTGGTGACGCTGACCCAGCTCGGGTACGCGGCCGGCCTGGCGCTGCTCATGCCGCTCGGGGATCTGGTGGAGAACCGGGCGCTGGCCTCGCGGACGCTGGTGTTCACCGCGCTGGCGCTGGTGGTCGCGGCGGTGGCGCCGGTGTTCGGGGTGTTCCTGGCGGCGTCGGTGCTCATCGGGGTGACGTCGGTGGTGGCGCAGATCCTCATCCCGTTCGCGGCGCACCTGGCGCCGGAGGAGCAGCGCGGCCGGTTCGTGGGCACGGTGATGACCGGGCTGCTGCTGGGGATCCTGCTGGCGCGGACGCTGTCCAGCCTGGTCGCCGGGGCGTTCGGGTGGCGCACGATCTACTTCGTGTCGGCGGTGCTGATGCTGGTGGTGGCGATCGCGGTGCGCCGGATGCTGCCCCACCGCAAGCCCAGTCACGATGCGGGCTACCCGCGGCTGATGCGGTCGATCCTGACGCTGGCGCGCGAGGAGCCGGCGCTGCGGCGGCGCGCGATCTGCCAGGCGCTGATGTTCGGGGCGTTTTCGGCGTTTTGGACCTCGGTGGCGTTCGAGCTGGTCGGACGGCACGGCTTGACGCAGACCGAAGTCGGGGTGTTCGCGCTGGTCGGAGCGGCCGGCGCGGCGGCCGCGCCGTTGGCCGGACGGCTGGGCGACCGCGGACACGGCCGGATCGGCAGCGGGTTCGCGCTGGGCCTGGCCGCGGTGGCGATGGTGATGGCCTGGCTCGGGGCGGGTTCGCTGGTGGTGCTGGCGCTGGCCGGGGTCGTGCTGGACCTCGCGGTGCAGGGCCACCAGGTGCTTTCGCAGCGGGAGATCTACGGCTTGAGGGAGGACGCGCGAGCCCGGATCAACACGGTGTTCATGACAACGATCTTCGTCGGCGGCGCAGTGGCGTCGGCAGTAGCGGGGAGCTTGTACGACGCGTTCGGCTGGGTGGGCCCGTGCCTGTTCG
Organism: Amycolatopsis deserti; assembly: GCF_014653945.1. Lineage (GTDB taxonomy): Bacteria > Actinomycetota > Actinomycetes > Mycobacteriales > Pseudonocardiaceae > Amycolatopsis_E > Amycolatopsis_E deserti. Next base: position 444,821 of record NZ_BNAU01000005.1, read on the forward strand.
GCGCGGCGCTGCCGATGATCGGGCTGGCGATCTGGACGGTGTCCACGGTGCGGCAGCGCCGCGCCGTGAACACAGCGGAGCTGGGTGGTCATCCCGGAGCCTGCCCGTCCGGCGAGGACATCTTTTGATCTTTAAAGCCGCGCCTTCGGCTGGCGAAGAGTCCGCCCTGCGGGCGGAGAGCGCCTTACGGCGCCAAAGGTCACCTTACGACCACCCCCGCCCCCGATGCCTGATTGTGTTTCAGTCGCCGAGCAGGCGTGTCAAGGCGGGAAAGAGTACCTTGACACGCCTGGTCGGCGACCAAAGATCGGCTGTGGATCGGGGGCGGGGGAGGTCTGGTTGGGGTAGTCGGTCTTCTTCCGTTGCCGGCTTGCGGTTGGTGAGGTGGGGTGCGGGCCGGGTCGGGGCCGTCCACTTCCGTTCCCGGCCGCCGGTTTTGTACGTGGTTTTCGTGGTGTCGTCCCGTTGCTGGATCATCTGTGCTTCACTTCCCGTGACCATCCGGGCACGAAGAAGGGAACTCCTGGGGTGACGAGCTGGCGCGATCTCGCGACGTTCATCCGGCAGCAGTACAAGGTGATCCGGGACGAACCGGACGAACTGCGCATCCGGATTCGCTTCCAGTCGGATCCCGAGGAGGAAGAGCGCACCCAGATCGTGGTCATCGCGCGGGAGGTTCTCGATCGGCGCGACGAGTGGATCCAGATCGCGACCCCGTTCGCGCGGGTGGACGAAGTGGACGTCGTCGCGGTGCTCGCCGAGGTCGGGCACACCACCGTCGTCGGCGGGGTGGTCGTCATGGGTGAGTACCTGGTGCTCCGGCACTCGCTGCCGCTGGCGAACCTGGACCTCAACGAGTTCGTCGACCCGCTCGCACTGGTCACCAGCTCTGCCGAGCTGCTCGAGGAACAGCTGACCGGCCGCGACGACTACTGAAATCTAGTTGCCCTGGACCCTTTCGCGGGTAACCCTGTGGATCCACCCGAGCGAAAGGACCTTCCGATGTTCACCGCCGTCGAGGGCGCCCGCGTGCCGATCCGCATGTGGGCCGACCCGGCGACCGTCGAGGACGCCGCGATGCGTCAGCTGCACAACGTCGCCAACCTGAAGTGGGTGCACGGTCTGGCTGTCATGCCGGACGTGCACTACGGCAAGGGCGCGACGGTCGGCAGCGTGATCGCCATGCGGGACGCGGTCTCCCCCGCCGCGGTGGGCGTGGACATCGGCTGTGGCATGAGCGCGGTCCGCACGTCGCTGACCGCCGCGGACCTGCCGGACGACCTCGGCAAGCTGCGGCGCCGCATCGAGGACGCCGTTCCGGTCGGCTTCGCCATGCACCGCACCCCGGTCAACCCCGCCCGCGTACCCGGCACCGGCGGCTGGACCGAGTTCTGGCAGGCGTTCGGGCACCTGCACACCGGCGTGCAGAACCTGCGCGACCGGGCCCAGGCGCAGATCGGCAGCCTCGGCGGCGGCAACCACTTCATCGAGGTCTGCCTCGAGCAGGGCGGTCCAGACGCCGGCCGTGTGTGGCTGATGCTGCACTCCGGCTCGCGCGGCATCGGCAACGAGCTGGCCAAGCGGCACATCGACATCGCCCGCAAGCTGCCGCACAACGCGGACCTGCCGGACCGCGACCTGGCCGTGTTCGTCGCCGGCACCCCGGAGATGGAGGCCTACCGGCGTGACCTGTTCTGGGCTCAGGAGTACGCGGCCCGCAACCGGGCCACCATGGTCGCGCTCGTGCAGCAGGCGGTGGCCGACACGGTGCCGGGCGTGCGGTTCGACCAGCCGATCTCGTGCCACCACAACTACGTCGCCGAGGAGACCTACGACGGCGTGGACGTGCTGGTCACCCGCAAGGGCGCCATCCGCGCCGGATCGGGCGACCTGGGGATCATCCCGGGCAGCATGGGCACCGGCTCCTACATCGTGCGCGGCCTCGGCAACGAGACCTCGTTCCACTCGGCGTCGCACGGCGCCGGGCGGCGCATGTCCCGGACCAAGGCCCGCAAGACGTTCACCGCCGCCGACCTCGCCGCCCAGACCGACGGCGTGGAATGCCGCAAGGACGAGGGCGTGGTCGACGAGATCCCGGCCGCCTACAAGGACATCGATTCGGTGATCCGGGCGCAGACCGACCTGGTCGAGGTGGTCGCGCACCTCAAGCAGGTGGTGTGCGTCAAGGGGTAGGCAGCGGCTTCGGCGGGTAGCTGCGCAGCACGAGCGACGTGGTGACCGGCCCGAAGCGGGCCAGCGAGTCCACGACCTGCTCGAGCCGTTCGGCGTGCGTGCAGTGCACGTCGAACAGCAGGCAGTCCTCGCCGGTCACCCGGACCGTCGAGACGACGTCGGGTATCCGCTCGGCGAGGGCGAGCGCCTTCGCCAGCTGGGCGTGCGTGGTGCGCAACCGGACGACGGCGTGGATGTTCAACCCGACCGCGGCCGGGTCGACGACGGCGCGGTAGCCGAGGATGACGCCGCTCTTCTCCAGGCGCTGGATGCGCGCGGCGGCCGCCGGCTGGGACAGCCCCACCCGGCGGCCCACCTCGGCGCCGCTGAGCCGGCCGTCGGCCTGCAGCAACTCCAGGATCGCGCGGTCGATCTCGTCGAGTGATTCCATCGTTGTCGCCGCCACTTCCCTTGAGATCGCTCGCCAGGCCCGTCACGCACAGCTGGTCCATCGACAATCCCCTCGGTCGGCGGCCGCGAGGTGCGGGCGCCACGAGTGGAAGCGGCGGTGGACGTTGGTCGCGTACGTCATCATCCCGGGCATCGACGGATCGGACGAGAAGCACTGGCAGACCGCGTGGGAGGCGCGGTGGGGCGCCTCGGCCATCCGGATCGGCCCGGCCTCCTGGGCAGAGCCGGACCTCGCGGACTGGGTGGGCGCGGTCGGGGCCGCCCATACGGCCGCGGTGCGCCGTGACGACCGGGTAGTGCTGGTGGCGCACAGTCTCGGCTGCTGGGCGGCCGCCGAGTGGCTGATCTCGGCACCACCGCACGGCGTCGCCGCCTTCCTGGTCGCGCCACCGGATCCGCGGGGACCGGCGTTCCCCCGCCAGGCCGCGCCGACATTCGCGGACCTGCGGGCCCTGCCATTGCCCTGCCCCGGCCTGCTCGTCGCGAGCGACGACGACCCCTACTGCGACCCGGCGGCGTCCGCCGCGCTCGCCGACGCGTGGGGAGTCCCCCGGCGCGTGCTCGCCGGGCACGGCCACATCAACTCCGGCAGCGGCCTCGGCGCGTGGACGGCCGGCCTAGACCTCCTCGCCGAGGTCGCCGGCTGAGCTACCACTGCCGTCCGACGCGCACGGCGGCCAGCTCCGGCGCGGACAGGTGCAGCACCTCGTACCGCTCGGTGGCTTCGCCGTCGTGCTCACCGAGGACGAACCACACCAGCTGCCAGTGGTGCGGGTCCAGCGCGAGCGCCACGCTGTGCACACCTGTCCCGCGAGCGATCACCGGCAACCCGGCGAGCGCCTCTTCGACCGCGCTCGCCGGGTCGCCCTCCGCGATCGGCGTGATGAGACGGGACGCCCGCCGGGGCACCGTGCCGAACGCCGGGCCGGGTTCGAACGCCAGGCCCGTCCAGTGCCGCACCACCGGGCGGCCGAAGTCCCGCACGATGTTGTGGAAACCACCACCGCCCACCAGGAACTCGGCCATCCGGCCGGTGTCGCGCCACAGGTAGAACGGCGCGTACTGGTTCGGACCCTCACGGACGAGGTACGCCTTCAGGCCGAGGCCCGCGCGGTCGTCCAGGGCGTGCCCGCGTTCGGCCACCCGCTTGCGGATGAGGCCCATGTCGTAGTCGGCCGGCAGGCTGATCTCGTACTGCTTGGCGTACACCCGGGCGAGTGTACCTACTGGTATGTACGAAGAACATAGCCGGTGTACTGGTACTCCCCGCCGTGCTCGCGCCGCATGGCGATCTCCGCCCGCGCCGCGGCGACCGCCTGGGCCATCGCGGGATCACTGGTGTCGGCGGCGTCGGCCCGGGCCTCCAGGTGGTCGTAGAACTCGTCGAACCAGTCGCTGTCCGGTTGCGGCAGCACCGCGTCCACCCGGTAGCCGGCGGCCTCCGCGGCGGCGGTGTTCTGCTCGGTCGTCCGCAGTGGATACTGCGGGTCCCAGAACTCCCGGGCCGCGGCGGACGGTGAGCCGGTGGACCACTCGCATTCGGTGAGGACGAGCGTGCCGCCGGGCTTGAGCAGCCTCTTCCAGGTGCGCAGCGCGCTGTCGAACCCCAGCACGAACACCGAGCTCTCGGCCCACAGGAGGTCGAACGCGCCGTCCGGGAACGGCGGCTCGGCCATCGAGGCGTTGACGGTCTCCACGTCGAGCCCGTCGGCCGCCCGGGCGAGGTCGTCGAGGAACGGCTGGTGGGTGTCGAGGCCGGTCACCCGAGCGCCGGCCTTCGCCAGCAGCAGCGCCGACCGGCCGGGGCCGCATCCGAGGTCGAGCACGCGGGGCCGCTCGGGCAGCGGCGCGGCGAGTTCGAGGAGGCGGAGGGTGGTGGCGTCCGAACCCGGGCCCTGCCGCGGCAGGCCGTGGAACAACGCGAAGAACGCTTCGGTCACGTGCGGCAGCCTCACGTGCCCCGTGACGGCCGCGCAACCGGATTTTTCAGCCGGCCAGGTCGACCTCGGCGACCAGCACGCCGTGGTGGTCGTGCAGATCGACGCACCAGGTGCGGGCGAGGCTGTCGAGGATGTGCAGCGGGAGCCGCAGCGCCGCGTGACCCGGCAAGGTGCGGCACCGCAGCTCGCGGATCTCGGCCCGCAGGCTCACACCCTCGGTGTGCCGCAGCCGGACGGTGAACGGCGGGTGGGCGTGACGGCAGGCGAGACTGGCGAGGGTGTCGACGACGACGAGCGCCCGCGCGACCGCATCCTCGTCTTCCTCCCCCAGGAGTTCGCGGAGGTGCCGCCGGAGCCCGGCGAGGTGGGGCGCGCCCAGCAGGGGCACGCCGCTGGTTCTGTCACAGATCTGGGCTGAGTCCGGCAAGACGGTCCTCCGCTGTTCCTTCAACGGGCGTGGAGCGTCGTTGTACCCCGGTCAAGGGAACGCGAAACCTGCTCGTGGTCAGCGGACCAGGTCCGGCGCCGCGTCCGCGATCCGCTGCCGCATGGGCCGCGCACGCAACGCCTCGATCGCCTCGTCGACCAGCCGGCTCAGCGGATAGGCCAGCCCGGCTTCGAAATCTTTCGCCGCCGCGGTGGTCGCCGCCCACTCCGCGTCCAGCACGGGCAGCAGCTCCTCCGCCTTGGGTGTCAGGTGGACGATGCGGTGGCGGGCGTCGGCGCCCGGGCTGAGCGTCACCAGTTCCGCCTTGGCCATCTGCGCGACCGTCTGGCTCGCCGCCGAGTGGGTGACCCCGATCGCGGCGGCCAGGTCCCGGATCGGCTGGGGACCCGAGGTCGCCAGGGTCCGGACCACCGGCGTGAACCGCGGCCGGAACCAGGCCAGCCCGAGGTCGGCGTAGACGGCGGCGACGTCGCCGTCCAGGAGTTCCAGCAGGTGCCGCAGCCGGGTGGCGAGCAGTTCGGGACCGGGGATTGTCACAGCGCTAATATAACAGCACTGTTGCATCTGGAGGGACCATGACCCAGCTCCACCCCATCGCCGAACCCCACACCGAAGGCATGCTGGACGTCGGCGACGGCAACCGGATCCACTGGGCCGAGTGCGGCAACCCCGACGGCAAACCCGCGGTGTTCGTCCACGGCGGCCCCGGTTCGGGCGCCTGGACCAATTCACGCGGCTACTTCGACCCGGAACGCTACCGGATCATCCTGTTCAGCCAGCGCAACTGCGGCCGCAGCACACCGCACGCGAGCGATCCGGCGACCGACCTGACCCACAACACGACCGAGCACCTGATCGCGGACATGGAACGGCTGCGCGAGCACCTGGACGTCGAGCAATGGCTGCTCTTCGGCGGTTCGTGGGGTTCGACGCTGCAACTCGCCTACGCGCAGCGGTATCCGGAGCGGGTCAGCGAGATCGTGATCGCCGGGGTCACCACCACCCGCCGGCGCGAGATCGACTGGCTGTACAACGGGGTGGGCCGGTTCTTCCCGGCGGAGCTGGACCGGTTCCGGGCCGGAGCCGGTGACGTCGAGGGCGACACCTTCGACGTCCTCGCCGCGTACGCGCGCCTGCTGGCGGATCCGGATCCCGAGGTGCGCGCCACGGCCGCACGCGACTGGAGCACGTGGGAGGACGCGGCGATTTCGCTGGAACCCAACGGCGTGCCGAACTCCTACAGCGACCGGCCGTCCCGCGACCTGCTGGCGATGACCCGGATCTGCGCGCACTACTTCTCCAATGCCGCCTGGCTGGAGGAGGGCGTGCTGATCCGGGAGGCCCACCGGCTCAAGGGGATTCCCGGGAAGCTCATCCACGGCCGGCTCGACCTGTCCGGCCCGGTGGAGACCGCGTGGGAGCTGACCAAGGTGTGGCCGGACGCCGAACTGATCGTGATCGACGATTCCGGCCACACCGGCAGCGACGCGATGCGGGCGGCGATGCGCGCCGCCCTCGACGAGTTCGCGGTCAGGCCAGCTCGGGGATGACCTTGTTGGTGAACAGCTCCACCGACGTGCGGTCGTAGGCGATGTCGGCGAAGTAGGTGATCGCGTACGTCATGCCCAGACCGCGCAGCTCGGTGAGCCGCTCGGCGATCTGCTCGGGGGTGCCGACCAGCGGCCCGTTCGCGAACGAGGCGACGGTGCTCTCGAGCAGCTCGGCGGACAGGTGCGGCTCGTAGTGCGACCGGATCCACGCCAGGCGGTCGGCCACGTCCTTCTCGGTCTCGCCGATGACGACGTTGTAGTTGGCCGAGCGGACGATGGCGTCGAAGTCGGTGCCCACCTCGGCGCAGTGCGCGGCGAGGACCTCGGACTTGTGCTTGAAGTCCGCCGGTGCGCCGGCGAAGTTGGTGTACTGGGCGTACCGGGCGGCGATCCGCAGCGTCTTCTTCTCGCCACCACCGGCGATCCACAGCGGGATCCCGCCGTCCTGCAGCGGCAGCGGGTAGGAGAGGGCGCCGTCGACCTGGTAGTACTTGCCGTCCAGGCTCGCCTTGCCCTCGGCCCACAGCTGCCGCATGATCTGCACGCCCTCGTCGAGCATGCCGAGCCGCTGGCCGGCGGACGGGAAGCCGTAGCCGTAGGCCCGCCACTCGTGCTCGTACCAGCCGGCGCCGATGCCCATCTCGACGCGGCCGCCCGAGATGACGTCCGTGGTCGCCGCGACCTTCGCCAGGTAGGCCGGGTTGCGGTAGCTCATGCAGGTGCACATCTGGCCCAGCCGGACGCGGCTCGTGGTCGCGCCGAGCGCCGCCATCAGCGACCACGCCTCGTGCGTGGCCTCCGCAAGCGGGGCGGGCACGGTGTGGAAGTGGTCGTACACCCACACCGACTCGTACGGCCCGTTCTCGGCGTACCGGGCGATGTCGAGCATGGTCTCCCACTGGCGGGCGGGCTCGATACCGGTCAGGTCCAGCCGCCAGCCCTGGGGAACGAAGAGTCCGAAGCGCATGCGCCCAGCCTAGCCGGGCGAGGGTGAAGATCGAAAAAAGCCTTCATGTCCTTTTCGGACGTTTGGCCCGGTGCCGTGGCGCGGGCCCCTCAGCGGCTGATGCGGCCCGGCATCGGCTGGGGCTTGCTCGGCGGCGGCTGCGGGCTCGGTGGCCGGCGCTGCCACGGCCGTGAACTGGTCTTGCGCACCTGACCCCCCGGGACGGTCTCGACGACATTCGCTGGCGAAGACTAACCACACCCCGGGTGTGACTCACGCAGCCCACCCTGGTTCTGCGACCAGAGTTACTGGTGTTACGGCTGGTGCGCCGCGAGAAGATCGACTCCCGAGAGTGTGACACAACGAACCCGGCGGCCGGGCCGGGGCTCCGGGGTGGTCAGCCCGGCGCTGGCGAACGTCGCCAATCGCGGTACCGGTCCGGCAGGCAGACCGCGCAGGGCCGGTACCCCGCGGCGACGGCGGTCTCCTCGTCGGCGAAGAACACGCGGTGGCGGGCGTAGTGGCCGCGGGCCAGGGCGCGCCGGGCGGACGGGCAGGTGAGCAGACCGTAGATCCGCAGGCGCCGGTGCCCACCGAGGGTTCCGGGGACGGGACTGCGGTACGAACGCCCATCGGCGCCGAGCAGGGTGTAGGCCATCGGTTCGAGTCTGACGAGGGCGGGATCGGCCGGCTGGCGTCTTTCGGTCGTGACGTCAGCGGCCGCGCCGATCTCCGGTATCCCGCGCGTCTCCGCCTCAGTCCACAGTAGACCCGGTCGGCTCCCACAGGCCCGTGGCGCGGCCCGCTGCCACGTGCTCCGAGTACACCGCGACCTTGTGCCGGATCACCGCGAGGCTCTCCTCCAGCTCGGCGATCCGCTCCCGCACCCGCTCCTCGTGCTCCCGCAGCAACGCCAGCCGCTCGGACTCGTTGCCCGGCCCCTGCCGCACCAGGGCCGCGAACCGGCGGATCGCCTCCAGCGGCATGCCCGACGCGCGGAACCGCGTGCAGTACTCCAGCCACTCGACGTCCGCCTCGCGGTAGACGCGGCGTCCGCTCGCGTCGCGGGAGACCGGGCTCGCCAGCAGGCCCTCCCGCTCGTACAGCCGCAGCGTGTGCACGCTCAGCCCGGTCCGCCGCGCGACCTCGCCGATGCTCAAGTCCACTGTCCCAGCCTAACTTGACCTAGACGCCGGTCTAACTCCTAGCGTCGCCGGCATGATCCAGAAACCCCTCGGCACCGGCTTCGGTGCCCGCACCACCGCCGACGAGGTCCTCGCCGGGGTGGACCTCACCGGCAAGCTCGCGATCGTCACCGGCGGCTACTCCGGCATCGGCCTGGCCGCCACCCGCGCGCTCACCCGCGCGGGCGCCCACGTCGTCGTTCCCGCGCGCCGCCCGGAAGCCGCGCGTGAAGCGGCCGAAGTGGACGAACTCGATCTCGCCGACCTCGGCAGCGTCCGCCGGTTCGCGGAGAACTTCCTCGCCTCCGGCCGCACCATCGACATCCTCATCGCCGGCGCCGGCATCATGGCCGCCCCGGAAACCCGCGTCGGACCGGGCTGGGAGTCGCACTTCGCGGTCAACCACCTCGGCCACTTCGCGCTGGTCAACCTCCTCTGGCCGGCCCTCGCCCCGGGCGCGCGGGTCGTGGTGGTGGCCTCGGCCGGGCACCAGCTGTCGCCCATCCGCTGGGACGACCTCCACTTCGACCGCGGCTACGACCGCTGGCTCGCCTACGCCCAGTCCAAAACGGCCAACGCCCTCTTCGCACTGCAGCTGGACGTCCTCGGCCGCGACCGCGCCCGCGCGTTCTCCCTGCACCCGGGCGCGATCCTCACTCCCCTGCAACGGCACCTCGACACCGCCGACATGGTGGCCGCGGGTTGGATCGACGAACACGGCAACCCCGCCGACCCGAGCTTCAAGACCCCCGAGCAGGGCGCGGCCACCCAGGTCTGGGCCGCGACCTCACCCCAGCTCGACGGCCTCGGTGGCCTCTACTGCGAGGACTGCGACATCGCCGAGCCCACCGACAGCACGGAGATGATCGCCGGCGTGCGCGACTACGCGGTGGACCCCGCGCAGGCCGAGCGGCTCTGGGCACTGTCCGCCGAGCTGACCGGCGTCACGGCGTTCTGAGCGACGCCAGCTCGCGCGCGAGGTTCGCCTTCGCCGTGGCTTCCCACCGCGACCGGGCGGCCGCCGTGGCGTACAGCGGGTCCCGCGCCAGCAGGTCCGCGAGCACGGCTGACCGCCCGGCACGCCACAACTCGTTCGAGATCGGGGCGTACTCGGCGTACACCGCGGCGCGGTAGCGGTCGTAGGTGGCTTCGTCGGCGCCGAGGATCGCGAGGTCGGCGTCCAGCAGCGCCAGCGCGGACAGGTCGCCGTCCGGGGCCGTGTGCGTCAGCGTGGCCAGCACCAGCTCCTCGACCCGCGACACGTGGTCGGCAGACACCCCCGCCCGGCGCAGCCACGAGACCGCCCATTCGGCGCTGCGCCGTTCGTCCTCACCCGGCCGCCCGTCGTACACGACGTCGTGCGCGGCGGCGGCCAGGGTGAGCACCGCGCGCTCCTCCGGCGGCAACCGCAGCTCCGCCGCGAGCGCCGCCGAATCCCGCAGCACCGCGAGCACGTGCGCCGTGTCGTGGTAACGGCGATGCGGCTCCGCGTACCGGGCGGCCAGTTCCGCCGCCGCGTCCGCCGCCACATCGCCGTCGCCACCGAGCGCCCGTACCGCGCTCACCCATTCCGTCCGCACGCACCCATCATCGCGCGGGGCGGATGTTCTGGTTGACGTGGAACACGTTCTCCGGGTCGTACTGGGCCTTGATCCGCGCCAGCCGGTCGTAGTTGCCGCGGTAGGACGCCCGCACGCGATCCTGGCCCTCGTCGTCCATCATGAAGTTGATGTAGGCCCCGCCCGCCGACGTCGGGTGCAGATCGGACCAGTAGTCCTTGGCCCAGCGGGTCATCTCCGCCACATCCGACGGCTCCGGCGACACCCCGACGATCACCCCGGCCCACCCGCCGTCGCGGTAGCCGAACGCCGTCGACTCGGTCGGCACGCGCGCCGCGGCGCCGTCGATCGGGTACAGGTGCATCGTGGAGAACGGCGTCGGCAGCGTCTGCCCGTACCGGACGTGCACGTCGATCGCCTCGTCGGTGATCTCGGAGAAGAAGTCGGCCTTCCAGTACCACCGCAGCCCGGCCGGGTAGAGCGCGTCGAACGCGGTCTGCAGGACGTTGTGCGGCATCGCCTGCAAGCCGATCACCAGTGGCGAACCGTAGGTCTTCACCGGCTCCAGCACCTCGTCCGCGCGGTCGTGCGGCCCGGTGTAGCACCACACGATGCCGCACGCCTTGCGTCCCCAGAGCTGTTCGGGGAACGGCGGCGCCGGCGGGATCGTCAGCAGCCCGAACCAGCCGGACAGCTCCTCCGGCAGCGACGGCAGCAGCTCCCGGTACCAGCGCATCACGTCGGGCGTGTCGGCCAGGTCGTAGAGGACCGGCCCGCCGATGATGACGCCGTGCTCGCCGATGTCGTGCGCCCGGAACGTGAACGACGTGACCACGCCGAAGTTGCCGCCACCGCCGCGCAGCGCCCAGAACAGGTCCGGGTGCGACGTCTCGTTCACGGTCACGAGCGTGCCGTCGGCCAGCACGACGTCGGCCGAGAGCAGGTTGTCGACGGTGAGCCCGAACTTGCGGGCCAGGTAGCCGACCCCGCCGCCGAGCGTGAGCCCCGCGACGCCGGTCGAGCCGAGGAACCCGCACGGCACGGCCATGCCGAACGGGACGGTGGCGTGGTCGACGTCGGCCCACGTGCACCCCGCGTCGACGCGGACGGTGTGGTGCTCGGGGTCGACGGTGGTGCTGTGCAGCAACGCGAAATCGATCACCAGGGCGTCGTCGGCGACGCCGAGGCCGCCCGCGTTGTGGCCGCCGCCGCGGACGGCGATGGTGATGTCGTGCGCCCGCGCGAACTTCACGCACGCGACGACGTCGGCGGTGTCGCGCACCCGGACGATCGCGGCGGGCCGCCGGTCGATCATCCCGTTGTAGACGGCGCGGGCCGCGTCGTAGTTGGGGTCCTGCGGCCGCACGAGGTCTCCGCGCAGGACGGCGGCGAGTTCCTCGAAGGGGGCCGTGGCGATGGTGGTCATGAATCCTCCTCGGGTGGGTCGCCACGACGCTAGGGACCGGGCGTTCGCGCAGCGTTCGCCCGCGTGGGCTCACGCCCGAACGCCGAGGTCGTGCTCGCACCGCCGCACCAGCGCGACGCTGCCCTGCGCCTGGGCGAGCCGCACCGCGGAACGCAGCCGGGAGATCGCCGTGTCCTCCGCGTCGAGGGCGGCGCGCTTGCGCATCACCTCGGGCAGCCACCACACGTCGTCGCGGGCCTGCCCGGCGACGATCGCCGCGTCCAGGGTCGCGCGGGCGGCGTCCGGCCCGGACAGGTCGGCCAGCAGCGTGAGCCAGTACGGCATCCGCGCGAACGAACCCTCCGCGCGCAGGTTGTCGATGCCCCGGCGGGCGGTCTCGTACCGCCCGGTCCGCCAGCCGCCCAGCACCAGGCCCCATTCCCGGTAGTAGGCGAACCCGTAGCGGTCGCACAGCTCGCCCAGCTCGCGCACGGTGTCGCCGAGCCGGTCCCGGTCGTCGCAGATCTGGTAGGTGATCCCGGCGTAGGCCAGCGCGACGGCCAGGCTGTACGGGTGCTCGATGGACCGGGCGAGGTCGACGGCGTCCCGGGAGGCGGCCAGCGCCTCCCCGGTGTGGCCGAGCAGCCAGTGCGCGTGCGCGGCCCACGCGGTCGCGTGCACATCCGGGCGGGTGCCCACGGACAGCGACGGGACCTGCCCGGTCAGTTTCGCCGCGAGGTCGAAGTGCCGGATCGCCTCGGCCGGACGGCCCATGGTGTTCGCGGCCCCGCCGAACACGAAGTGCGCCTGCGCCCGCAGCTCCGAATCCGGGTCCACGAGGTCTAGCACGGTGGTGGCGACCTGGTAGGCGTCCGCAGTGCGGCCCTGCACGTAGCGTGAGGCCGAGAGCGCGACGAGTGCGGTGAGGAGCGAGTCCCGCCGGCCCAGCCGCTTCGCCAGGTCGATCGTGCGTTCCAGCGTCTCCTGCACCCGCGGCGAGGCGTAGCCGTGGCGCGCGTTCAGTGGCGCCGCCATCGTCTCCAGGATCGCCAGTTCCTGGCGGGCGGACTCGGCGCTGTCCGGTTGCGCGCGCACGATGTCCAGGGCCTGCTGGTGCAGCCGGATCGCCTCGGCGTGCGCGAAGGTGCCGGACGCCAGCGCCGCGGCGCGCCGGTAGAAGGCGACCGCGCGGTCCGGCCGGCCGCCCCGCGCGTACTGCTCGGCGAGGCGGCCGGACACCGGGTCGGTGTCGCCGGCGTGCAGCAGTTCCAGCGCCTGCGCGATGCGCCGGTGCAGCAGCCAGCGGTTGGGCGGGCTGACCAGGCGGTAGGCGGTGTCGCGGAGCAGGTCGTGGCTGAAGTCGTAGCCGCCGCCGTTCTCGTGGATGATGCGGCGCCGCCACAGCTCGTCGACGGCCTGCACGACGGTGTCCGGTTCCAGGTCGCTGGCCTCGGTGAGCAGCGCGAGCGTGAAGTCGCGGCCGACCGCGGCGGCGAGGCCGGCGATCTTGCGCGCGGCGGGACCGGCCTGCTCGACGCGGTTGCGCAGCACGTCGGTGAGGTCGCTGCCGGGCAGCGCCTTGCCGCGGACGGCTTCGACGACGTAGAGCGGGAACCCGCCGGTGGTGGCCTGCAACAGCGCGCGGTCGGCGGGGGCGAGCGGCTGCCCGGAGATCAGTTCGGCCAGCCGGGCGGAGTCGCTGGTCTCGAGCGGGTTCAGGCTCAGCTCGGTGAGCAGGCCGGTGGCGCGCATGCGGGTGGTCCACCCGCCCAGGTCCGGCCAGTCGCCGTCGGTGCGCAGGGTCGCGGCGACGAGCACCGGCGCGTCCGGGGTGAGGCCGAGGCAGAACGTGAGGAACGCCAGGGTTTCCTGGTCGCACCACTGCAGGTTGTCCAGCACCAGCAGCGTCGGGCGGCCGGTGCCGGTGAGCGCCCGCGCGAGCCCTTCGAAGAAGCGGTGCCGCTGCCAGGCGTCGACCATCGCGCGGGGCCCGGTGTCCGGCTCGCTCCGCGACCGGCCGGCGGGCACGAGCCGGTCCACCTCGGCGCGCCACACCGGTTCCAGGTTCCCGGTCGCGGCCCGCACCGCGGGGGTGCGCAACCAGTCCGCGACCGGCGCCAGCGGCAGCCGTCCGGGCGTGCCGAAGCACTGCGATGCCGCGACGACCGCGCCGTGCGCGCGTGCCGCGGAAGCGAGTTCGGCGACCAGGCGGCTCTTGCCGACCCCGGCGCCGCCGCTCACCAGCACCAGCCCGGGGCGCCCGCCCGCCGCGGTCTGCCAGACCCGCGACAGGACGGCCATCTCCCGGGCGCGCCCGACCAGGCCCGTGGTGCCGGGGCGTGAGCCCGCGACGGGGCGGTCGAGCAGGCGCCGCAGCGCGCGGCGGGTCGTCTCGTCCGGGACGACGCCCAGTTCGCGTTCCAGGACGGACGCGCAGTGGTGGTAGGTGCTGACGGCGCTGGCCCGGTCACCCATCGCCGCCTGCAGGTCCATCAACGTGCGGTAGCCGTGTTCTTCCAGCGGCCGCAACTGGATGCGGCGGCGGGCGGCTTCGGCGGCGCCGGGCAGGTCGCCGCGGCTCTTCCTGGCCTCGCACAGCAGATCGCAGAGCCGCACGCAAGAGGATTCGAGTTCGGCGCGCGGCTGGATGACCCACTCGTCGTTGATTCCGGGCAGGAATTCACCGTGGTAGAGCGCGATCGCGGCCGGGGCGTGCGCGAGGACCGCGTCGCCGCCCCGGGCCGCGTCGCAGGCGAGCTGGAAGTCGCGCACGTCGACGCGCACTTGCGGGGTGTCCCGCCAGCACAGGTCCTTCCCGGTCACCACCAGGCAGTCCGCGCCGAGGGTGTGGCGCAGGTGGTGCAGTTCGCGGCGGAGGTTCGTCAGGGCCTGCGGTTCGGCGGAGTCGGGCCAGAACAGCTCGGCGATGCGCTGCCGCGGCTGGGGCACGCCCGCGTGCACGACGAGGAACGCCACGAGCGCGACGGTCCGCGGCGAACGGGTCACCACCGAGCCGTCCGCTTCGTCGAGGATCGCCTGCTCTCCCAGCAGGGAGACCCGCAGCATCCAGCCAGCCTAGACCGCGGCGCGGCTCCCTTCGACGACGAAAACCTAAACCCCTTGCCGGGCCAGTGCTTCGCCGATCACCCGGGCTCCTTCGGGGAACGCGCCCGGGTTCGGGCCGGAGTAGTTGAGCCTCAGGTACACCCCGGGCGGCTCCGCCGGGAACCATTCGCTGCCCGGGTTCACCACCACCCCGGCCGCCTCGCAGTCGCGGGCCAGGCGCGCTGGATCGGTGCCGTCGGGCAGCCCCACCCACAGGTTCAGCCCGCCCTGCGGCACCCCGTCCAGGCGCGCGGCCGGGACGTGCTCCCGCAGCGCCTCGACCAGCAGGTCGCGCCGCGCGGCCAGCTGACGGCGCAGGTCCCGCAGGTGCGTGCGCCACCCGGGCTGCGTGACCACGTCGAGCGCGACCGCCTGCAGGAACCCGCTCACGTACATCGACTCGCCCTGCGCGCTGGCCAGGATGCGTTCTCGCGCCGCACCCCGTGCGACGATCCCGGCTACTCGCACCGCCGGGGACACGCTCTTCGTCAGCGACCGCAGGTACACCACGTGCCCGCGGTCGTCCCGGGCGGCGAGCGGGACCACGTCCGCCGAGATCCCGAAGTCGTGCGCCCAGTCGTCCTCGATCAGGAACGCGCCGTGCTCGCGGACGACCTCGAGCACCCGGTCGCCCAGCTCCGGCGACCACCGCGCGCCGGTCGGGTTGGCGAAGTTCGGTTGCGCGTAGAACGCCCGCGCCCCGGTCCGCCGGAACGCCCGGTCCAGCTCGTCCGGGTCCGGGCCGTGCGAACCGCTGGGCACCGGCACCACCCGCACCCCGGCCTGCGCGGCGGCCAGGATCGCGCCCCAGTACGTCGGCGACTCCAGCACCAGCGGCGCTCCCGCCCCGACCAGACCCCGGAACGCCGCGCTGAGCCCGCTCTGACTGCCGGGGAACACGACAACGTCACCCGGCACCGCAGTTCCGAGCTCGGCGGCGAACCACGCCTGCAGCTCCGGCAACCCCGCGACCGGCGGCCGGCTGACCGCCCAGCCACCCCGGGCGGCGCGGGTGAACGCGGCTCGCACCAGCCGTTCGGGCAGCAGCTCGCCGTCCGGGTAGCCCGAGTGCAGCGCGATCACGTCGTTGGGCACCGTGCGCAACGCGGTCGACATCCGCGGCAGGCGGTGCGGCGGCGATCCGAGCGCCGCGGTCTGCCACCCGTAGTCGTTCGCACGCGGCACCCGGACCGCCCGCACGAACGTGCCGACGCCGGGCCGGCTCTCCACCAGCCCGTGCGCCGCGAGGGTCCGCAACGCCTTCTGCACGGTCACCGGACTCGCCGCGTACTCGGCGACCAGCGCCCGCGTGGACGGCAGCCGCGCACCCGGCTCGGCGGCCGCGATCCACTCGCGGAGACCGGCGGCGATGCGGGAGCTGCTATCGTCAGACATGAGGCAGGATAGTAGCGCTACTCTCGCCGACAACCCGGTGCTATCCCCCGCGCGGGCCGGTCTCGGGTGGGGTCTGCTCGGGGTCACGGCGTTCTCGTTCACCGTCCCGTTCACCCGGGTCGCCGTTGGCACCATGTCGCCGCTGTTCATCGGCTGCGGCCGGGCGGTCGTCGCCGCCCTGCTCGCCGCCGGGGCGCTCGCCTGCACCCGGCAACGCCTGCCGCGCGGTGTGCAGTGGTTCCGCCTCGCGATCGTCGCCGCGGGCGTGGTCGTCGGTTTCCCCGTGCTGACCTCGTTCGCGCTGACCAGCGCCTCGGCCAGTCACAGCGCCGTGGTGATCGCGCTGCTGCCCGCCGCGACCGCGGTGATCGCCGTGCTGCGCGGACGGGAACGGCCCCCGGCCCGGTTCTGGATCACCGCGGCGGTCGGCGCGGTCGCCGCGGTCGGGTTCGCGTCGCTGCAGGGCGGTTTCGGCCGCCTGCACTGGTCCGATCTGCTCCTGCTGGCGGCGGTGCTCGCGGCCGGGATCGGCTACGCGGAGGGCGGTCTGCTGGCCCGCGAACTGGGCGCGTGGCAGACGATCTCGTGGGCGCTGGTCGGGTCGGCGCCGGTGATGATCGCCCTGGCCGGGTTCGCGATGTGGCAGCACCCGCCGACCGGCACCGCGGTGGACTGGGCCGCGTTCGCCTACCTCGGCGTGGTGAGCATGTTCCTCGGGTTCTTCGCGTGGTACCGGGGGCTCGCGATCGGCCCGATGGCGCGGGTCAGCCAGATCCAGCTGGTGCAGCCGGTCCTCACCATCTGCTGGGCGGTGCTGTTCCTGCGGGAGGCGATCACCTGGCCCACCGTGCTCGGCGGGCTCGCGGTGATCGCGTGCGCCGGTCTCGCCGTGCGCACCAGGATGGTCAGCCGAGCGTGACCTCCTCCGGCCGCCGGTCCGGCCGCAGCCCGCGCCACGACGGCGCCCGCAGCCGCCCGTCCGAGGTCCACTGCCGGAACTCCACCTCGCCCACCAGTTCCGGCTCCACCCAGTGCGCGTGGCGAGCGTACTCGCGGGGCACCGGGGTGTCGAACGGGCTGGTGCGGCGCGCGAGCGGCCGCAGCCGGGCCTGCAGATCGTCGAGCATCCGGTCGGTGAAGCCGGTGCCGACGTGCCCGGCGAAGCGCAGCCCGGTCTCGTCGTGCAACCCGAGCAGCAGCGCGCCGAACGTGCCGGACCGTCGCCCCTCACCGGCGGTCCAGCCCGCGATCACCACCTCCTGGGTGCGGGTCAGCGGCGTCTTCACCCAGTCCGGCGACCGCACGCCGGGCTGGTAGGCCGAGCCGAGCCGTTTCGAGACCAGCCCCTCCAGGCCGACCTCGCGCGCGGCGCGCAACAGCTCCGCACCCTCCACATCGGACGCCAGGAAGTGCCGCCGCACCCGTACCTCCGGCCGGTCGATGCCCAGGCCCAGCAAGCGGTCCCGGCGTTCCTCGTAGGGCAGGCCGGTGCAGTCCTGGGATCCCTCGCGCAGCAGGTCGAACGCGAAGAACACGACCGGCACCGAGGCCAGCCGCGCAGGTGTCGGCGCGGACAGGTTCATGCGTTGCTGCAGGCGTCCGAAATCCGGCCGGCCGTCCTCGTCCAGCGCGACCACCTCGCCGTCGATCAGCAGCGTGCGGGTGCCGCGGCCGAGCACGGCCAGCTCGGGGTAGGTGGCGGTGACGTCGCGCAGCCGCCGCGAGTAGAGCCGGACCTCGCCGCCGGAGACCGCGGCCTGGCACCGCACCCCGTCGTACTTCCACTCGAACGCCCAGCCCTCGCTGTCCCGCACGGGTCCGGGAACGGCCAGCATCGGGGCGACGGGCTCGGGCAGCGGCATGTCCCCGATGCTGCGCCGGATCGGGTGCCGCCGCCAGTCGGTCACCCGAGCAGGCCACGCTGGTGCGCCAGCGACACCGCCTCCGCGCGGCTGCCCGCCCCCAGCTTCGCCATGATCCGCGACAGGTGCACGCTCGCGGTTTTCTCGCTGATGAACAGCCGCTCGCCGACCTGGCGGTTGGTCAGCCCGCCGGCGACCAGCTCCAGCACGGACCGCTCGCGCGGGGTCAGCACGTCGCCGGCCGGCGCGGCCGCTCCCGCGGTGGTCAGCCGGCCGCGCCGGGCCAGGTCCGCCACCGCCGACTCCAACGGCCGCGCACCCAGCTCGCGCGCGGCGTCCCGGACCAGCCGGACCTGCTCGGCCGCGGCGTCCCGCTCGCCGTGCGCCAGCAGGGCCGCCGCCCACCGCCACCGGGCGAGCAGCTGCCAGTACGGCAGGGGCGCGGCCTCCTCGACCGCGTGCGCCCACGCGGCCGGATCGTCCTCGCCGCGCAAGCGGTTCAGCTCGGCCGCGATCCGCGCGGTCGGCGCGCGGGTGTCCGGGCTGCGTTCCTCGAGCCGGACCTGCAGCGACGTCACCGGCGTCCCGGAGGCGGCCAGCTCCGCGCCCTGGCCGACCAGCTCACCGGTGTCCGCGCCACGGCGCCGGGCCTGCTCGGCGAGGTCGGCCAGCGCGGACACCCCGGTGGCGACCGCCCACCTCATGTCGGCGAGGCTGGACCGGGTCAGCTCACGCAGCCGTTCGATCACGGTCCGGATCTCCGCGACGGCCCGCTCGGCGTCGCCCTGCCACTGCGCGGCCTCGGCCAGCGCGATCCCGAGCACCACACCGGCCCGGGAGTCGTCGCGCTGGTCGGCCAGCCGCGCGGCGAGGTCCTCGACCTCGCCGAACCGCCCCTGCGCGACGAGGATCGGCGCGGAATACGCCCCGATCCGGGCCCGGGCGAACCGCGGCGCGCCCGGCACCTCCGCGCGGTCCAGCGCGGTGTCCCAGTCGCCGAGCACGTACCGGTCGAACAGCTCGCTGGTACGCCCTTCGACGCCGACGTCGCTCCAGCCGAGCCCGGCCCGCTCCGCGCGCTGCCACACGCGCGCGGCCATCCGCGCCGCGCCGCGCAGGTCCCCGATCACCAGCAGGTTGCAGGTGACGTTGTGCAGCGCCCGCAGCTCGACCCGGACCGCACCGATCTCGGCGGCCCGTTCCGCGGCGGCCAGGCCCAGCCGCGTGGACAGCTCGACGTTGCCCTGCCAGTCCTCGAACGCGGCGAGCGTGACCATCCCGTCGGCCTCGACCTCCGGCGCACCGGCCGCCCGCGCGTCCGCGATGGCCTGCCGGACGTGGCCGCGCAGCTCGTCGACGTCCACGTCCGGCACGCCCCACACCCAGGCGCGGGCCCGCAACGCGAGCACCCGCGCGCGGACGACGCTGGCCGGGCGGTCGCGCACCAGCTCCCACGCCTCGGCGACCACCTTGGACACCTCGGCGCGGTGCAGGTCGAACGGGATCAGCGCGATCGCCAGCTGGTGCCGGGTGTCGGCGGCCGCTTCGGGATCGTCGCGCAGGTCCGCCTCGGTCACCGCGGAGCGGGCGTAGGTGACGGCCCGGTCCACTTCACCGGCCGCGACGGCCATCGCGGCCGCCGACCGCAGCAGCGCCAGCCGGTCCCGTCCGGTGATCCGCTCCGGTCCGTCCACCGCCTCCCACAGCTGCAGCGCCTGCTCGAGGTGGTGCAGCGCGTCGCCGGGCGCGTGCATCCCGGCCGCCTGGTCGGCGGCGCGCACCGACGCGGCGAGCGCGGTGGGCAGGTCGTGGCTGCGGAAGCTGTGGTGCGCCAGCGCGGCCGCGGTGCCGTTCTCCTCGGCGAGACGGGCGAAGGCGGCGTGCAGGCGTACTCGTTCCCCGGGCAGCAGGTCGTCGTAGACCGCTTCCCGCAGCAGAGCGTGCCGGAACGCGTACCCGTCCTCCGCGGCGACGAGGACGTTGTGCAGCACGGCTTCCCGCAACGCGCTCTCCAGCGTGTCCTCGTCCAGACCGCACACCGCCCGAAGGCTGGCGTGGGCGACGAGCTGCGCGGCGCCGGAGACCGCGCGGACCACGCGCTGCGCCTCCCGGCTGAGCCGTTCCACGCGGGCCAGCAGCAGTTCGGCCAGCCCGTCCGGCAGGGTCGCGCCGCGGCGCACGGCGGCGGTCAACTCCTCGCAGAAGAACGGGTTGCCCTCGGAGCGTTCGGCGACGGTGTGCACGGTGGTGTCCGGCAACGCGCCTTCGGCGAGCGCGGACACGAACGCGACGGTGTCGGCGGCGCCGAGCGGGGCCAGTTCGATCCGGGCCACCGCGGGCAGCCGGGACACCTCGGCCAGCAGTGGGCGCAGCGGATGGCGGCGGTGCAGGTCGTCGGTGCGGTAGGTGGCGACCACCAGCAGCCGCTGGGTGTCCAGCCGCGACAGCAGGAACAACACGAGGTCCCGCGTCGAGGCGTCGGCCCAGTGCAGGTCCTCCAGCGCGAGCAGCACCGGGCCGCGCGCGGCGAGGTCCACCAGCAACGCGTGCACCGCGTCGAACAGCCGCAGCCGCTCCATGGTCTGGTCGGCCGGCTCCGGCGGGGTCAGGCCCGGCAGCAGGCGGCCGAGCACGGGCCACCGCTTCGCCGCCTCCCGCTGCCCGCCCAGCGCCTCGGCGAAGGGCAGGTACGGCAACCCGGCCTCGCCGACGTCCAGACACCGGCCGGACAGCACGGTCACGCCGTCGGCCTCGGCGACCAGTTCGCCGAGCAGGCGGGACTTGCCGACCCCGGCGTCACCGGCCAGCAGGACCGCGCCGGCCTGCCCCTCCCGGGCCCGGCGCAGCGCGGCACGCAGGGTGTCCAGCTCGGGGTCGCGGCCGATCAACGGAATCCGGGTGGCGAGGCGAGGCACGCCTCATGCTCCCACGAGCACGCCTCAGCGCGCGGGCCGTTCGTCGGCGAGGGCGGCGACCGAATCGGCCAGCCCGAACCGGTCGCGCACCCGGCACAGGAAGTCGGGTTCGTCGAGGCGGACCAGCCGCGCGCGCCGGTTCGACGCCTGCACGGTGATCCAGTCGCCCGGCTCCAGCACGCCCCGCAGCTGCCCGTCGACGCTCACCGCGGCCTCCCCGGAGTGCTCCAGCACCCGGATGCCGACCCGCTGGTGCGGCGCCAGCACGACGCTGCGGTTGAAGACCATGTGCGGCGCGACCGGCGTGAACACCAGCGCGTCCAGGCCGGGCGAGACGATCGGGCCGCCCGCGGAGAAGCTGTAGGCGGTGGAACCGGTCGAGGACGCCACGACGAACGCGTCGGTCGAGTAGACGGCGAACTGCCGCCCGTCGACGTAGACCGCGAGGCTCGCCTGCCGGTCGCGGGCCAGCTTCTCCACCACGATGTCGTTGAGCCCCAGCACGTCCAGCTGGATGCCGTCACCGTCGGACGGCGCCCGCCGGGTGGTCGGCGGCGGCAGCGCCGGGCCGCGCCCGTAGCGCAGCATCGGCTCGATGACCTTCGGGATGCTCAGCGGCCGCGACGCGCACATGGTCAACGTCATCCGCGAGTCCTCCTGGAAGGCGCCGTCGTTCACCGCGTCCAGGGCGGCGACCACGTCCTCGGTGGCGACCTCGGTGAGGAACCCGACGCGGCCCACGTTCACGCCGAGCACCAGCGACTCGACCGGCGCCGCGACCCGCACCCCGCGCAGGAAGGTGCCGTCCCCGCCGACGGTCACGATCAGGTCCGGGTTGCCCGCTCGCTCGGCCTCCTCCTTGGCGTGCCGCCGGTGGCCGTCGAAGTCGTCCCACACGTCGATGTCGGTGCACGGGATGCCGCGGGCGGCCGCCCACGCGCGGACCTCACCGGCGGTGCGCCGCGCGGCCTCCTTGCCGCCGTGCACGACCAGCCCGATCCGGGAAACGGAAGCCATGTCCCTCCTCGCGACCGGAGGCACTCGGAAATCCGGCCTCTTCGGTACCCAAGCTAGTCCCGCCGCGTCAGGACGGGAGCGGCTCGGCGCCCTCGGGGACCGGGACGAGCGCCGGCTTGGGCAGTTCCGCGCAGCTCACCCGCAGTTCGGCCGGGCGCGGGGTCGCCCAGGTGCCCAGCATGAGGAAGGTGACGGACTCGCCCGGACCGAGGTCGAGCGTGTCGGGGAGGCGGCGGGTGAGGGAGCGGTCGTAGCGGTCGCCGAAGTCGACGCGGATCCCGGTCGCGAGGACGGGTCCGGTGTTGGTGAGGCGGTACCACTGCTGCGGCTGGGCCTCGAGGCGGAACGCTGGCACCGGGCCGGTGCCGCGCCGCGGCCGGGCCGACCGGCGGCCGAACCAGAACGCCGCCGCCACGGCCACGAGCAGCACGGCCACCTCGATCATCACTCGCACACCCCACTGATCGTCCGTTCGGGGCAGTGCGCTACCCGCGGTGATCGAACCGTGATGTGACATCCCCGATCATCAACGTCCCGTCCACCAGGGATTCGGGCGGCGGTCACCCGGCCTGCTTAGCGTGTGCACGCTTCCTCCCCGAACCCCCGAAAAGGTGACGCATGTCCGACCTCTCCCCCACGCGCCGTCAAGTCCTGATCGCCGGTGGGGCCGCGCTCGGCGCGGCCGCCTTCGCCGGCTGGGGCACCGCGTCGGCCAGCCCCGTCCGCGACCCGTTCACCCTCGGCGTCGCCTCGGGCGACCCGCTGCCCGACGGCGTCGTGCTGTGGACGCGGCTCGCGCCGGAGCCGCTCGCCGCGGACGGCCTCGGCGGGATGCCGTCGAAGGTCGTGCCGGTCGAGTGGCAGGTCGCCGCGGACGAGCGGTTCCGGCAGGTGGTGCGCGCGGGCGCCGAGATCGCGCGGCCGGAGTCCGCGCACACGGTGCACGCCGAGGTGTCCGGCCTGCGGCCCGGCGCCGAGTACTTCTACCGGTTCCGCGTCGGCAACCAGATCAGCCCGGTCGGCCGCACCAAGACGGCGCCGCAACCGGGCGCGCGGCTGGAGAAGTTCTCCTTCGCCTTCGCCAGCTGCCAGAACTACCCGGACGGCTTCTACACCGCGCACGCCCACCTGGCTCAGGAGGACCTGGACCTGGTGGCGTTCCTCGGCGACTACATCTACGAGGGCAGCGGCCAGGGCAGCATCGGCCGCGGTCACACCCCGGCGGCGGAGACGTTCACCCTGGCCGACTACCGCGTCCGGCTGGCCCAGTACAAGGGCGACGCGGACCTGCAGGCCGCGCACGCCGCGTTCCCGTGGGCGGTCGTGTTCGACGACCACGAGGTGGAGAACAACTGGGCCGGCGACATCTCCCAGCCGGACACCGAGCCCGACCAGGACCCGGCCGTGTTCCGGCAGCGGCGGGCGCAGGCGTTCCAGGCGTACTGGGAGCACATGCCGCTGCGCCGCGCCCAGCGCCCGGCCGGGCCGGACATCCGCATCTTCCGCCGCCTCACCTTCGGCGACCTGGTGGACGTGCACCTGCTGGACACCCGCCAGTACCGCGACGACCAGGTCGCCGGCGACGCGCGGCTGGACCCGTCGCGCACGATCCTCGGCGCGGAGCAGAAGGAGTGGCTGCTGCGCAACCTGTCCGGCCCGACCGCGCGGTGGAACGTGCTGGCGCAGCAGGTGTTCTTCTCCCAGCGCGACTTCACGTCCGGCGCGGCCGACTCGTTCAGCGACGACGCCTGGGACAACTACTACGTGGAGCGCAACCTGGTGCGCTCGCGGCTGGCGCAGGCGAGCAACCCGGTGGTCATCACCGGCGACGTGCACGCGAACTACGTGGCCGACGTGAAGGCCGACTTCGAGGACCCGGCGTCGGCGACGGTGGCGACCGAACTGGTGGGCACGTCGATCTCCTCCGGCGGCGACGGCACCGATCAGAACGCCGGCGACCGCGTGCAGCTCGCGGAGAACCCGCACATCAAGTTCATCAACCGCAAGCGGGGTTACGTGCGCAACACGATCACGCGGGAGTCGTGGACCGCCGACTACCGCGTCGTGGACTACGTGACCCGCCCCGGCGCGCCGATCCAGACGCGGGCGAGTTTCGCCATCGAAGCCGGCCGCGCGGGGGCGCAGCGGGTCTGATCCGGGTCCTCACCCGCCGGTCTCGCGCAGCCGGCGGGTGAGGAACTCCCGCTCGGGCGCGTTGTCCGTCCGCGCCAGAGCCGCCTGGTAGGCCCGCGCGGCGTCCGCCCGCCGGCCGAGCCGGCGCAGCAGATCCGCCCGGATCGCGTGGAACAGGTAGTACTCCTCCAGTTGAAGGCTCTCGACGAGTGCCAGGCCCGCCGCGGGACCGTCGACCTCGGCCACCGCGACCGCGCGGTGCAGAGCCGCCACCGGGGACGGCGCGATCACCAGCAGCTGGTCGTACAGCGCGACGACCTGCCGCCAGTCGGTGTCCGCGGCGGTCGGCGCGTCGCTGTGCACGGCGTTGATCGCGGCCTGGATCTGGTACGGCCCGGGCTGCCCGCGGCGCAGGCACCGCCGCACCAAAGCCTGACCCTCGGCGATCAGCGCCCGGTCCCACCGGCTTCGGTCCTGGTCGGCGAGCAGCACCAGCTCCCCGCTCGGCCCAGTGCGGGCGGCGCGGCGAGACTCGGTCAGCAGCATCAACGCGAGCAGTCCCAGCACCTCGGGCTCGTCCGGCATCAGCCCGGCAAGCACGCGGGTCAGCCGGATCGCCTCGGCGCACAGTTCCGCGCGCCGGGCGGTGTAGCCCTCGTTGAACACCAGGTACAGCACCGCGAGCACGGTCCGCAGCCGGTCCGGCAGGTCCGCCTCGTCCGGCACCCGGTACGGGATGCGCGCGGCGCGGATCTTGCCCTTCGCCCGCACGATCCGCTGCGCCATCGTCTTCTCCGGCACCAGGAACGCGCGCGCGATCTCGGCCGTCGTCAGCCCGCCCAGCAACCGCAGGGTGAGCGCGACGCGCGCGGCCGGGGCGAGGGCCGGGTGGCAGCACGTGAAGATCAGCCGGAGCCGTTCGTCGGGCACGGCACCCTCCTCCACCTGCTCGTCGTGCGCGTGCAGCAGGGCCGCGGCGGCCTGCCGGTCGTCACGGGTGGACTCGCGCCGCAACCGGTCGATGGCGCGGTTGCGGGCGGTGGTGATGATCCAGCCGGCCGGACTCGGCGGCACGCCGTCCTCGGGCCACCGCTGGACGGCAGTGGTGAACGCGTCCTGGACCGCCTCCTCGGCGATGTCGATGTCGCCGAAAACGCGGACCAGGACGGCCACCGCGCGCCCGTACTCCTCGCGGAAGACGCGGGCGACCTGGTCGGTCAACCGCAGGACCCGTCGACGACCGGCCGGACCTCGATGGGCAGGGTGGTCGCCGCCGTGAGCTTGCGGCCCCACTCCAGCGCCTCGTCCAGGTCGGCGGCCTGGATGATGGTGAACCCGCCGACGTGCTCCTTGCCCTCCAGGTAGGGCCCGTCGGTGACGAGCACGTCGTCGCCCCGCGCGTGCACGACGGTGGCGGTGCTCGGCGGGTGCAGGCCGGCGTTGAACACCCAGGCGCCCGCGGCCCGCAGCTCCTCCTGGAACGCCGCCACCTTCTCCATGATCGGCTCGAGGATCTCCGGCGGGGGCGGCTCGCCGTCGGGCTGGTAGATCGTGAGCAGGTAGTGCGTCATGGTTCCCTCCTCGGGGTCGGTGTCACCCTCTACACGAACGGCGCCCCGGCGGATCGACACCCACCCGAAAATACTTTGACCGGCACCCGTTCCGGGGGCGACAGTGGAGCGCACCGAAACTCCACGCGACGCCTCGCCCGTTCCGGCGCGCCCGGCTCCACACCGCGCGCCCGGCCCGGTCGCCGAGGTGCGCGTGCGCGGGCCCGCCGTCGCACGGGCCGCCCCCGGTCGGCGCGGACGAAGCCGCGCCGGCCGGGGTGACCACCGCCTGGCTGGCCGCCTACCCGCCGGCCGAGATGTCCACTCCGGACCGCTCCACGCTTCACCGCGGCGCAGCACGCGGTGCGCCCGGCGGAATTCGGCTCCGCCGCCGGGCCGCGGTGAGTTCCGCGCTGATGACGGGAAATCGGCGCTCTCGGTTTTCCCGGGATGAGGGTTATCGTGTTTCGTGACCATTCCGCGATTCTGGCCGCGGACTTTGCGGTGGCGTGTCTTCCTGCTCGTCGCCGGGTTGCTCGTGCTGCTCACGGTCACCTCGGTGGTCACCACCGCGGCCCGTGTCCACGTGAGCGACGTGGGTTCGCGCGTGCGGGACACGCTGCGCCCGGCACAGACCGCGGTGGCCGCGCTCGGCAAGGGTTACGTGGACATGGAAACCGGCGAGCGGGGTTTTCTGCTGACCCGCGATCCGCAATTCCTGCAACCCTACGATTCCGGGAAGGCGGCGGTCACCGAAACGGAGAGCAACATCGCGCGGCTGCTGGCCGGTGACGCGGAATCGATCACCCTCCTCGACGAGGTCCGCGCCGCGGGCGCCGCCTGGCGGACCCAGGCGGCCGAACCCGCGATCGCACTGGCCCGGCAGGACGGCACGCTCGCGGACAACCAGCCGGGCAAGGCGCTGTTCGACACCCTGCGCGCCCGGCTGGCCGCGCTGCAGAACCGGATCGACCAGCTGATCGAGGCCGGGCTGGCGTCCTCGCGCCGCGCGAACGCCGTCGCGAACGTGACCACCGGCGTGTGCGTGGGTCTCGCCCTGGTGCTGGGCCTGGCGAGCGCGGTCATCCTGCGGCGGTCGCTCGCGGCGCCGCTGAACCGGCTCGTCGCGCAGGTGCGTGAGGTCTCCGGCGGCGACCTGCACCGCACGGTCGAGGCGGCCGGGCCGGACGAGCTGACCAGGCTCGGCGAAGCGGTCGAGGCGATGCGGGTGCGGATCCTGTCGGAGAGCGAACAGGTGGCGGCGGCCGCGAACCGGATCGCCCGGCTGGAGGAGACCGACCGGATCGCCCGCACGCTCGGCGACACCGCGATCCGCCGGCTCTACGGCATCACGCTGGACCTGCAGTCGGCGGCCGCGCGGTTCCCGCGGTCCGGCCCGGTGATGGCGACCGCGATCAGCGGCATCGACCGGACGATCTCCGCGCTGCGGACCTCCGTCTACGGCACCGCGGTGACGCGCCCCCGCCCGGCGCTGCGCGCCCAGGTCAGCGAGGTGGTCGAGGAGATGGAGACGACCCACGGCCGCGCGCCGGGGCTGGTGCTCACCGGGGACCTGGACGTGGCGCCGCCGGAAGAGGTCGTCGCCGAGGTGACCCAGGTGCTGCGCGACCTCCTGCGCGTCGCCGCGGTGCCGGGTGGCGGCGCGGAGGAGGTCGAGCTGGTGCTGTCCGACCAGGCGATCCGGCTGCGGGTGACGTGCGTGGTGCCGGACGAGCGGGTGGCCGGGGTGGAGCGGGCGGTGGCGGAGGCGTCCGGGGACGCGGTCGTGCGCCGCGACCCGGCCGGCGTCACGGTCGAGTGGCGGCGTCCGTTGTGACGACCGGGTAGGCCGGTTCGCTCATCTCGGCGAGGGCGGTTTCGCGCTCCTCGGGGGTGAGGTGGTCCAGGTAGAGGCGGCCGTTCAGGTGGTCGGTCTCGTGCTGGAAGCAGCGGGCGAGCAGGTCGCGGCCCGGGACGGCGACGGGGTTGCCGGCGAGGTCGAAGCCGCGGACGGTGACCTGGGCGGCGCGCCGGACGACGGCCTGCGCGCCGGGCACGGACAGGCAGCCCTCGGGGTGGTCGCCGGTGTCGTCGCCGGTGGTCTCGACGACCGGGTTGACGACGTGGCCGGCGTGCCACAGCTCGTCTTCGCTGCGCTGGTAGCTCTCCGGGCAGAGGTAGACGAACACGCGCAGCGGGACGCCGATCTGGTTGGCGGCGAGGCCCACGCCGCGGGCGGTGCGCATGCTGACGAACATGTCGGACACCAGCCGGGCCAGGTCGTCGCCGAACTCGGTGACGTCGGCGCAGGGCTGGTGCAGCACCGGGTTGCCGACGACGGTGATCGGCCGGGACTCGCCGCGCGCGTAGTGGTGGGCCAGGTCGCCGCCGGTGGCGATGTCGTAGTGGACCGCGATCTCGGACATGGGACGAGTAAACCAACCGCGGGCGGGTATGACGGCGAGTGCCCAGTTCGACGTGGACCGGAGGCAGGCGAAGATGACCAAGGCTCGCGATATCATGACGCCCGATCCCGAGTGCGTGCGTTCCAGCGACACCGTGCTGGACGCCGCGAAGCGGATGGCGGAGCTGCAGGTGGGGGCGATGCCCATCTGCGGTGAGGACAACCGGTTGAAGGGGATGCTGACCGACCGGGACATCGTGGTGAAGGTTCTGGCGGAGGGCAAGGACCCGCGCGCGGTGAACGCCGGTGAGCTGGCGCAGGGCGAGGCCGTGACGATCGGCGCGGACGACGACGCGGAGGAAATCCTGCGCACGATGTCGCAACACCAGGTGCGACGGCTCCCCGTGATCGACGGCCACGACCTGGTGGGGATCGTGGCGCAGGCGGACGTCGCGCGGTCGCTGAAGGAACCCCAGATAGGCGACCTGTTGCAGGCCCTGTCCACCGACTGACAGCGGGGCCGGCACCCGGGACGGCGCGCGAGCGGCACATCCCGGGTGCCCGGCTGCGCGGGTTCCGGGTGCCCGGCTGCGCACTTTCCGGCCGCGCGCGTTCCGGCTGCGCAGCCTGCCGCACACGCCGCAGGCGGCACGCAACCCACACGGCAGCCGCCCCAGGCGGCCCGCCCCGTGCGGCACCCGCCGACACCGCACAACCCACACGGCAGCCGCCCTAGGCGGCCTCCGCCCCGCGCGGCACCCGCCCTCGGCGGCCCCCGCCCGCGCGGCACCCGCGGCACCGCACGGCACCCGCCCCAAGCAGCGCACAGCCCACACGGGAGCCGCCCCAGGCGGCCTCCGCCCCGCGCGGCACCCGCCCTCGGCGGCCCCCGCCCGCGCGGCACCCGCGGCACCGCACGGCACCCGCCCCAAGCAGCACGCAACCCACACGGCAGCCGCCCCAGGCGGCCCGCCCCGTGCGGCACCCGCCGACACCGCACAACCCACACGGCAGCCGCCCTAGGCGGCCTCCGCCCCGCGCGGCACCCGCCCTCGGCGGCCCCCGCCCGCGCGGCACGGCACGGTCCTGCCCGGTCCCGGATTGCGCAGCCCGCTCCACACTGCCCACGCCAGGCCGCGTCCCCGATGCAGCGCTCCGCCCCGGCGCGCAGCAGTCCTGCGCCCCGCGGTGCACTGCCAACCACGCGCCCCTCCAGCAGCGCCAGCGCACACCACCAGCCGCGCCGCAGACGACGCAGCGACTCACTCTCAGCCACACGGCCCAGCCACGCTCCGCCGGTCGCCTCTCGCGGCCTACCGGCACGCGCTCAGGCCACGGTCGGCGCGGCCACCTCCCCCGAGCCACAGCAACAATTCAGGCTCGGCGCGCCAACCGGCCCCTGCCGGCACCTTCGCCCATCCACCGCACCGACCAGCACCACTGCTCCACTCGGCTGATCCAACGCATTCGACCCGATAGGGTGGCGATTTCCCAGCCGCGGCGCGTTTTTGTCGGTCCCCGAACCTAACCTGGCTCCATGAACACCAACGCCCTCACCGCGGCCCGGTTCGGTCTCAAGTGGACACTGCGCGTGCGCGACGCCGTGCGCGCCGTGGCCCGGTCAGTCCGCCTCCTCCAGCCGGAACCCGACCTTCAGCCCCACCTGGAAGTGCCCGATCGCGCCGTTTTCGATGTGGCCGCGGATCTCGGTCACCTCGAACCAGTCCAGCCCCCGCAACGTCTGCGCCGCACGCTCGATCCCCCCACGGATGGCGGCGTCCAGACTCTCACTCGACGAGCCGACGATCTCGGTGACGCGATAGGTGTGCCCGGCCATGACAGGCCTCCTTGCCCTAGGCGATTACCGGCCCCGGAATTGTCACCCGCCACGCGCGGGGCCGCATCCGCTCGCGATCTCGCCTCGCGCAGATCTCGCCAACCACACCCACTGCGCCCACACGCCCCAGCCTGCGCAAGGCAGCTCCACCCATCCGCGCACACCACCCCACACCCCAGCCCTCGGCTGCGCGATGCCAGCCGCACATCCATTCGCCCCGCGCACACCAGCCTGCGCACCGCACCCGACATCACCCCCACCGCTATTCACCGACCTGCAGCGCGCCCGCCACGCACTCCCAAGACGCGCGCGGCAACCCCCATGCCCAGACCGCTACTCACCAACCCGAAGCACCTCCCCGCCCACCCCGCACCTACGCACCCGAAGCCGCCTCACCGGGGTGAGCACCTCGTGCCAGGATCGGGGCATGACACCAGAGGAGCTGTTGACCACCACCCGCAGCGTGCGCAAGCGGCTGGACCTCTCCCGCCCCGTGCCGCGCGAGCTGATCGAGCGGGCGATCACCCTCGCCCTCCAGGCGCCCACCGGGTCGAACCGGCAGGACTGGCACTGGGTCGTGGTCACCGACGCCGACAGGCGCGCCAAGCTGGCCGACCTGTACGCGAAGTCCTACCAGGCCTACCGCGACGCGGGCCCCACCCCGGAGGAGCGCTACGCCGGCGACGCGGACCGCGCGGCCACCCAGCACCGGGTGATGAGCAGCGCCGACTACCTGGCCGAGCACATGGCCGAGGTGCCGGTGCTGCTCGTCCCGGCGATCCACGTCCCAGGCGGCAGGCTCCCCGAGGGCAACCAGGCCGGCCTGTGGGGCTCGATCCTGCCCGCGGTCTGGAGCTACATGCTGGCGGCGCGCACACTCGGCCTCGGCACGGCCTGGACGTCGCTGCACCTGGTCTACGAGAAGGAGGCGGCTGAACTGCTGGGCATTCCCGACCACGTCCGCCAGGCGGCGCTGATCCCCACCGCGTTCTACACCGGCGAGACCTTCAAGCCGGCGAAGCGGCAGCCCCTGTCCGAGGTCCTGCACTACGACCAGTGGTGACCCGGTGCCCAGGAAGAGCGCGGCGTTCCTGCTCTACCGCCTGACCGGCGACGGCGACCTGGAGGTGCTCATCGCGCACATGGGCGGGCCGTTCTGGGCACGCAAGAACGAGCGGGCCTGGTCCATCCCGAAGGGCGAGTACACCGACGAGGATCCGCTGACCGCCGCGCGGCGCGAGTTCGCCGAGGAGGTCGGCGAGCCCGTGCTCACGGGCGAGATCCTGGAACTGGGCGAGTTCCGCCAATCCAGCGGCAAGGTCATCACGACGTTCGCCGCCGAGGGGGACTTCGATCCGGCCGGGTTCGCGAGCAACACGTTCGAGATGGAATGGCCGAAGGGATCCGGCCGCGTGCAGGAGTTCCCGGAGGTCGACCGCATCGAATGGACCGGTCCGAACCGGGCGGCCGAGCTGCTGGTGAAGGGCCAGGTGCCAATCGTCGAACGCCTGCGGGAAACCCTGCTGGCGCGCGGAGTTCTGCCCGCCTGACGGTCACGCGCGACCGCCGGAACGCGATCCCGTCGGCGGGGGGGGGCACCCGCTGTACGAGAGGCGCACGCGAAAACCCTGGCGTCGCAAGAGAACCCGCCCGGTCGAGCCCGCCGAATCCCGGACACGCGACGGCGGGGACCACGGCACACCGTGGTCCCCGCCGCCAGCGACGCTCACGCCAGCGAAACCGCCACCTGCTCCAGGCGGTCCAGCGACTCCTGCATCCCGCCTTCCATACCGGACTCGAGGTGCCCGTCACGCACTGCCTTGCTCGGGTACTCGGCCAGCACGGTGAGCGTGGTCCGCCCGTCGTGCTCGGTCAGGGTCAGCGTGTTCAGCGAGTGCGCGCCCGGCATGCCCTCGAACACCTCAGTCGACACGATCCGCTCGTGCGGCACGATCTCCCGGTACTCGCCGTGGAAGGCGACCTCGAACCCGCCGTCCGCGACCATCACGTTGCGCCATCTCCCACCGACCCGCAGGTCGACCTCGACGGACGTCACCTCGCCCCGCTCGCCCGCCCACCAGCGCTTGACCAGCTCCGGCGTGGTCCACGCCTTCCACACCAGGTGCGCGGGCGCGTTGAACTCGCGCGTGATCCGGATCTGGTTGTCCGCCGGAAGCGTCACCTGCGCCGTACCGCTAGTCGTCATCGCGACCATCTCCGTCCTCCAGTTCCTTGAGTTCTTCCAACACCATGTCCAGACGGTCGAACCGCTCGTCCCACAACCGCTGGTAACCGCTGACCCACTCGTGGATGTCCTTCAACGGACGGGCGTTGATGCGGTACATCCGCTGCCGTCCCGAGTCGCGAACTTCCACCAGACCCACCTCCCGCAGGACCCGCAGGTGTTTGGACACCAGCGGCTGGGCGAGCCCGAGCACCGACACGAGGTCGTTCACCGGCTTCTCCCCGCTCGCCAGGAGGTCGAGGATCTGCCGCCGCCGTGGTTCGGCCACCGCGTTGAACGCGTCCGCTGTCGTCGCTGCCCGTGCCATGCACCAAATATATACCCATATGGGAATGCGTCAAGGGATCCAGGCAACTGCATCGATTTCGACCAGGTAGCGGGGGTCGAGCAGGGACTGCACACCGACGAGCGTGCTAGCCGGGCGCGTGGTCACCCCGGCGCGCAACGGCGCGAGGATCGCCTCGGCCAGCTCCGGCCGGTATCCCGCCACGTAGATCGTGTGCTTGACCAGGTGCTCCCGGCTGGTGCCGGCCGCGGCGAGCGCGATGTCGATGTTGCGCACGATCTGCTCCACCTGCGCACCGTGATCCCCCTCGCCGACCAGTTCCCCGTCGGCGTTCCACGCGACCTGCCCGGACAGGAACACCAGCCGCGACGTCGGCACCGTGACGGACAGGCTGAGCATCTCAGGCAGCGCGAAGAGCCCGGCCGGGTTGGCGTACTGCGGCATCTCACTCTCGGTCATCGACGCAGCCTAGGTTCGGCCGGCGCCCACGCGCGGGGACGACTCCGGGCCGCGCCCGCCAGCCATCCGACCAGCGCGCGACGATCACCAGGGCGAGCGACCGGCCCGCCGTCACCATGGCACAAGCCACCCCGCGCCGACCGCACCCCAGCACCCCACGCCGCCCGCTCCCCGCCGCCCCGCGCCAGCCGCGCGCGGCCACCGCGCACCGGCCGCACGCCCCCACCCCACGCCAGCCGCGCCCCACCACCCCACGCCGGCGCGCCCTGCCACCCCGCGCCAGGCGCGCGCCGCGACCCCACGCCGGCCACCCCTAGCCACCCCACGCCGACCGCGCCCCGCGC
>NZ_BNAU01000005.1:478087-569082 GCF_014653945.1 Amycolatopsis deserti
CACCCCTCGCCGGCCGCGCCCCGCGCCCCACCATCCCTCGCCGGCCGCGCCTGCCATCCCTCGCCGGCCGCGCTCCACCACCCCACGCCAGCCGCACCCCACCAGCCCACGCCGGCCGCACCCCACCAGCCCACGCCGGCCGCGCTCCACCACCCCACGCCAGCCGCGCCCCGCCACCGCACGCCGGCGCGCCCTGCCACCCCGCGCCAGGCGCACGCCGCCACCCCACGCCGACCACACCCCACCACCCCGCACCGGCCGCACGTGAACGACAACCCGCTTCCGGCCCCATCCGCGACCCGGCCGCCCGTGGCTAGCCTGGAGCCATGACGCCTGGCGAACTCAAACGACTGTGCCTGTCGCTGCCGGGTGCGCGCGAGGAGTTCCCGTTCGGCGAGGCCAACAGCGTCTTCAAGGTCGCGGGCAAGATGTTCGCCCTCAGTCCGCTGGCGTCCAGGCCGCTGCGGGTCAGCCTGAAGTGCGATCCGGACCTCGCCGTGCAGCTGCGCCGCGACCACCCCGCGATCACCGCCGGCTACCACCTCAACAAGCGGCACTGGAACACCGTCGTGCTGGACGGATCGGTCCCCGAGGACCTGGTGCGCGAGATGGTCGAGGACTCCTACGACCTCGTCGTGGCCGGGCTGCCGCGCCGGGAGCAGGAGAAACTCCAGTGGGTCGCGCTCAGCCAGGAGGACGCGCCCCGCGGACCCACTAACCTACGCCGGTGACCGTCGAGCTGAGCCTGCTGTCGCGCGTCGCCTGCCGCGGGCGGGAGATCACCGCGCCCCGGCTGCGGAACCTCCTCGCGCTGCTCGCCGCCGACCTGACCACCGGCTGCGGCACCGGCCGGCTCGTCGACGGGCTGTGGCCGGACGAGCAGCCCGACAACCCGGTGAAGGCGCTGCAGATCCTCGTCTCGCGCGCCCGCTCCCAGCTCGGCCCGGACCTGATCGCCAGCACGCCGGCCGGCTACCGCCTCACGCTCGAACCCGCCCAGGTCGACGCCGCCGCGCTGCTCCAGCACGCCTCCGCCGCCCGCACCGACGATCCCGCGACCGCGCTCGCCGCGGCCGACGCCGGGCTCGCGCTCTGGGACGGCTCGGCCGACGACGGCCTGGACCCGCTGTCCGCCCTGCGCCGCGAGCGGCAGCCCGCCCACCGCTTCCTGGTCCGGGCCCGCGGGCTGGCGCTGTCCCGGCTGGGCCGCCACGCCGAGGCGCTCGAACCGCTCACCGCCGCCGCGGCGGACCGGCCGCGGGACGAGGAAGTCCTGCTGGAACTGCTGCGCTCGGAGTCCGCGACGGCGGGCCCGTCGGCGGCGCTGGCCCGGTTCGAGACCTACCGCCGCGCCCTGCGGGACGACCTCGGCACCGATCCGGGGCCGGATCTGCTGTCCTGGCAACGGGAAGCGCTCGCCGGCGAGCAGCCCGTGGTCCGGCACGGCATCCCGCACGACCCCAACCCGCTGCTCGGCCGCGCGGACGACATCGCGGCGATCACGCAGCTGCTGCGCCGCTCGCGGGTCGCCTCGATCGTCGGCCCCGGCGGCCTGGGCAAGACCCGCCTCGCCCACTCCGTGGGCCGCGATGCCGAACAGCCGCTCGTCCACTTCGTCGCGCTGGCCGGCGTCCGCGCCGACGAGGACGTCGTGGGTCACGTCGCCACCGTGCTCGGCGTCGGCGAGGCGCGCCGCACGCCCGGCCTGCTCCCGCCGGACGACCTGACCGGCATCGCCGAGATCCTCGGCGCCGCACCGGCGCTGCTGATCCTGGACAACTGCGAGCAGGTCCTCGACGGCGTCGCCGACCTGGTCGGCGCACTGGTGTCGATGACCAGGGACCTGCGTGTGCTCACCACCAGCCGCGCGCCGCTGGGGCTGTCCTCGGCGTCGGTGTACCCGCTGCCGGAGCTGGACCTGGACACCACGATCGAGCTGTTCACCGAGCGCGCGCGGGCCGCGCGGCCGGACGCGGAACTGCCCGCCGACGTCGTGACCGACCTGTGCCGTCACCTCGACGGCCTGCCGCTGGCGGTGGAACTGGCCGCGGCCCGGGTGCGCGTGCTGTCCGTGCCCGAGATCGCCCGGCGCCTGTCCGACCGGTTCGCACTGCTGCGCGGCGGCCCGCGCGACGCGCCCCACCGGCACCGCACGCTGCAGGCCGTCGTCGACTGGAGCTGGCACCTCCTCGACGAGCACGCGCAGGCGGCGATGCGCACGCTGTCGGTGTTCCCGGGTGGGTTCACCGAGGACGCCGCCCGGCACCTGCTGGGCGATCGCGACACCCTCGACGTGCTCGAGGAGCTGTGCGGCCAGTCGCTGCTCAAGGTCGTCGACACCCCGGTCGGCGCCCGGTTCCGGATGCTGGAGACGGTGCGCGAGTTCAGCGCCGCCCGCCTCGACGAGGCCGGCGGGACCGCCCGCGTCGTCGAGGACTTCCTGGCCTGGGCCCGCGATTTCGGTCTGGCGCACCACGAATCGGTGTTCGGCGCCGACCCGTACACGGCGAGCGAACGGATCCGCACCGAGCAGGACAACCTCGTGAGGGCGATGCGGCTGGGCATCGAGCGCGGGGACGGCCCGACGGTCGCGGCCACGGCGGCGGCGCTGGGTGCACTGTGGACGGCCGACTCCAACTACTCCCGCCTGGCGGCGCTCACCACGGAAGTGCCCGCGGTGCTCGCGCACTTCCACCCGAAACCGGAGTTCGTCGAGGTGACCCGCACCGCCGCGACCGTGTGCGTCACCGCGACCTTCATGCTCCAGGGTCCCCGTGCGGTGCGGTCGCTGCTGGTCCTGCGGCGGCTGCCCGAGGCGCCGCCGACCACGCTGATCCGGGCGCTGTCCGCGGTCCTGTGCCGGTTCCCCGAGGTCACGCGGTCCGATCGCCGCGTGCTGGACGCCCTGTGCGCGAGCGACCAGCCGCTGCTCGCCTACGTCGCGCACGGCGTGGACAGCTACTGGTGGGAGACCGACGGCGACGCCGACCGCGCCCTCGCCTCGGCGCTGCGGATGCTGGACGTCGCCGGCGTCCCGGACGCGCCCTGGCTGCGGCTGATGGCGCGCGCCCGGCTCGGCGAGCTGCACCTGCAGCGGGGCGACGCCGGGGAGGCCACCCGGCACCTGGGCGCGGCGATGCGGCTGCTGCTGGATCTCGCGCCCTGGCCGGACACGATCGGCATCCGGTGGGGTCTCATGCTCGCCGCCCTCCAGGCCGGCGCGGTCGACGAGGCGGAGCGGTGGCTCACCCGGCCCAGCCCGGAGAGCGTCGACGACCGCTTCGACGTCATCACGTTCGACCTCGGGGTGCGGGCGGAGATCGCGCCGGCCCGCAACGAGATCGATCACGGGCTGGCGCTGTGGCGGCAGGCGGTGACACGCCAGCGCAACAGCGGTGTGCTGCCGCTGCGCGAAGCGCCCGGCCTGGATTCGTGGACGCTGGAACTGATTTCGGTGACCGTGATCGCGCAC
Source organism: Amycolatopsis deserti (assembly GCF_014653945.1). Classification (GTDB taxonomy): domain Bacteria; phylum Actinomycetota; class Actinomycetes; order Mycobacteriales; family Pseudonocardiaceae; genus Amycolatopsis_E; species Amycolatopsis_E deserti. Next base: position 481,560 of record NZ_BNAU01000005.1, read on the forward strand.
GCGCAGCACGGCCGGCTCGAGCTGGTCCCCGACCTGGTCGCCGAACTGCCCGCGCTGGTGCCGCCGCTGTTCAGCGAGAGCGCGGCGAAGCTGCCCGCCTACCTGATCGGCATGGCGGTGCGCGGAACGGTCCTGCTCGCGCTGGGCATGCTGGCGCTGGACCGCGGCGACACCGGCGGTGTGCGGATGGTGGCGCTGGCCGAGCGGCTGGGTTTCCTGCGCAACTTCCAGCCGACGATGTCGCCGGCCGGGTTCCGCGCCGCGGCCGAGAACGCCGACGGGCCGGCGTACGCCGACGCGGTGTCGGAGTACGCCGGCCTGGGCCCGGACGAGCTGCGCGCGGCGGCGCTGGAGCTGGTCAGCGCGTTGGTTCGCGGTTGAACAGGGCTTTCGCCCACAGGTAGCCGAGCAGAGCGATGCCCACCCCCCAGCCGACCGCGGCCCAGCCGTACCAGCCGATCGGCGTGCCGGCGAGCAGCCCGCGCAGGGTCTCGATGACCGCGGTGAACGGCTGGTACTCGGCGAACCAGCGGATGCCGGCCGGCATCGACTCCAGCGGCACGAAAGCGCTGGACAGGAACGGCAGCAGCAACGTCATCGGCATCACGATGTTGCTCGCGCCCTCGGGCGTCTTGGAGATCTGGCCGAGCGCGGCGGAGAACCAGCTGAGCCCGAGCGTGAGCAGCAGCAGGACGGCGGCCACGAGCAACCAGTCCCCGACCCCGGCCGAGCTGCGGAAGCCCAGCAGCAGGGACACGCCGAGGACGATCACCAGGCTCGCCACGGCCTGGATCACGTTGCCCAGGACGTGTCCGGTGAGGACGGACGCGCGGGCGATCGCCATGGTGCGGAAGCGGGCGACGATGCCCTCGGTCAGGTCGGTGCAGATCGCCACGGCGACCGGCATCGTGGCCGATCCCACGGTCAGCAGCAGCATCCCGGGCACCAGGTAGGCGAGGTAGTCGCCGCCGGCGGGCCTGCCGGTGAGGCCGGCGCCGATCGCGCCGCCGAAGACGTAGTTGAACAGCAGGAGCATCAGGATCGGCATCGCGGCGACGCTCAGCGTCAGCGACGGGTAGCGCAGCGCGTGGCGGAGGTTGCGCCGCAGCATGGTGGCGGAGTCGGTGAGCGCAGGCATCAGCGGGAAACCTTCTCTTCCGTGGGGTGGCCGGTCAGGGCGAAGAAGACGTCGTCGAGGTCGGGCGTGTGCACCGCCAGGGCCTCCGGCTCGATGCCGGCGTGGTCCATGCGGTCGAGCAGGGCGCGCAGCGAGCGGACGCCGCCGTCGCCGGGGATCTGCAGGGTGAGGGCCTCGTCGTCGCGGGAGACCTCGCCGAACGTGCGGGCGGCCAGGTCGAGGGTGCGGGCGTCGGCGAAGCGCAGTTCGACGTGCCCGCCGGGGATGCGGCGCTTGAGCTCGGCCGGGCTTCCCTCGGCGACGAGCACGCCGTGGTCGAGCACCGCGATGCGGTCGGCCAGCTCGTCGGCCTCCTCGAGGTACTGGGTGGTGAGGAAGACGGTGACGCCGCGGGCGACGAGGTCGCGGATGATGCCCCACATGGTGTGGCGGCTGCGCGGGTCGAGCCCGGTGGTCGGCTCGTCGAGGAAGATGATGCGCGGCTCGCCGACCAGGCTCATCGCGAGGTCCAGCCGGCGGCGCATGCCGCCCGAGTAGACCGCGGCGAGTTTCTTGCCCGCCTCGACCAGGTCGAAGCGCTCGAGCAGGTCCGCGGCCCGGCGGCGGCCCTCGGCCTTGGGCAGGTGGTGCAGGTCGGCCATCAGCCACAGGTTCTCCTCGCCGGTGAGCTTGTTGTCGACGGCGGAGAACTGGCCGGTGACACCGATGGCGGCGCGCACCTGATCGGCCTGCGTGGCGAGGTCGTGCCCGGCGATGCGGGCGCTGCCGGAGCCGGCCCGCAGGTAGGTCGACAGGATCTGGACCATGGTCGTCTTGCCCGCGCCGTTGGGCCCGAGCAGGGCGAAGATCGAGCCGGCCGGGATGCGCAGATCGATCCCGTCGAGCACGACCTTGTCCCCGAACGCCTTGCGCAACCCGGCGACCTCGATGGCCGGGATGGTCGTGGTGGTGGTCAAAGCCCCCTCCTCGGTGTGAGTTCCGTTGCTGCGAGGAGCATCGGAGGAGGGAGCTTCAGGCGGGCTTCACCGCGGTTTCAGGGGTGCCGGGAACGGTTTCAGCGGGAGCGCCACCAGGCGACGAGCCGCTCGGCGAACGCGTCGACGTCGGGGGCCAGTCCGTAGTGATCGGCCATCTCGTGGCGGAGGAACTCACGGATGCCGCCCGCATCGGCCCCGCCGCGCAGCCGGGAGAGCAACGGCCAGATCAGGCAGTCGTACTCGTCGTCGACACAGTCCGCGACGCCGATGGGGTCCCACTCGTTGAGCAGGGCCCGGATCGGTTCGACGGGGAGCACGCCGACCAGTATGGCCGCGCGGAGACGCGAGCGCCCCCGAGGACGGGCCGCCGCAATCCCGTCAGTCGCGTGTAGCGGTCTCGCGACGAAACCCGCAGGGTGTCAACGTCCAGACGGCGACGCGATCCCGCAGGGGTCTCCCGCGCGAGCCACCAGACCGGGTAGCTCGTGCCCGACCTGCTCGGCGAGCCACAGCGAGCACATCCGCAGCTGGTCGAGGTCGATCCCGGTGTCGTAGCCCATGCCTTCCAGGAGGTAGACCAGATCCTCGGTCGCGATGTTGCCTGTCGCTCCCGGCGCGAACGGGCAACCTCCCAACCCGCCCAACGACGCGTCCAACACTGTCGCGCCTGCCTCGACAGCAGCGAGCGCGTTGGCATAACCGGTGTTCCTGGTGTTGTGGAAATGACAGCCGATGACCCGACCGGGTGAAGCGAGAGCGCCGACCAGCCTGCGAACCTGCCGGGGTACTCCGGTCCCGATCGAATCGGCCAGAACGAGTTCGTCCGGCCCGGCCGCCAGAACTTTCTCCGCGATGGCGAGGACGGACTCGGGCGGCACTCGCCCTTCGAACGGACAACCGAATGACACCGCCAAGCTGATCGTGCACCGAAGACCGTCCCGACGCGCGCTCTCCACCAGTCGGAGAGCGAGGTCCAGAGCCGCGGATACACACGTGCTTTGATTGCGCTCGGCGAACGCGTCGGTCACCGGCAACCCGTAGCGAATTTCGTCCACGCCGGCGTCAAGGGCGCGGCGGTAACCGCGTGCATTGAGCACCAACGCTGCCCATCGCACATCGCTCGTGCGGTCGATCGATCGGAGCACCGCTTCGGCTCCGGCCATCGCCGGAACCCGGTCGTCGCGGACGAAGCTGACCGCTTCGACTCGCCGCAATCCTGCCGCGGCCAGCCGGTCGCACAGCTCGGCACGCACTGACGGCTCCAGCACTCGACGCTCGTTCTGCAGTCCGTCCCGTGGACCGACGTCGCACACCGACACCTTCCCGAGCACGTGCACTCCTCACCATCGCGATGCGCTAGATGAAACTAATGGTTCACTCTACGATACGTAGGCGGTATGCTCGGGTCAATGCCCCAACGGCTCGTGGCGGCGGAACTGGACCTCTGGATCGCAGCTCGGCACGTTGACATTGTCATGCCACGCCCAGTCAGACAGGACACGCCGACAACATCTGGAGTGTTGATGTTCCGCAGCACAACCGGCGTCGCTCACGCCCGCAGTCTGCTGTTCGTCCCGGCGCATCGTCCCGAACTGTTCGAGAAGGCCTACCGCAGTGGAGCCGATGCGATCGTCATGGACTTGGAGGACGGGGTCGCCGAAAATTTGAAGGACAGCGCCCGAGAACATGTACGGGAGTGGATAGCCAACGACGAGACCGCCGTCGTCCGCATCAACGGTCCCGACACCAGATGGTTCGAGGAAGATCTCAGGATGGTACAGAAGCATCAGGCCGCCGTGATGATCCCGAAACCACAAAGCGCTTCGGAAGTTCTCGCGATATCGAAAGAACTTCCCGACGGCTCGTGCATCATCCCGCTACTGGAGACAGCGGCTGGAATCCTGGCGGCCGCGGAAATCTGCCGGGTGCAAGGGGTCGCACGAGCGGCCTTCGGGAACGGGGACATGGCATTGGACCTCGGCGCGGACGGAACCTCATGGCCGGCACTGCTGCACGCGAGATCGACCATTGTCACGGCGTCGGCGGCAGCTGGAATAGCCGGTCCGTTGGACGGAGCGACGACATCTCTGACAGACCAGGAAATTCTCCGCGAGGACTCGGTCCACGCTCGAGCGCTCGGCTTCACCGGCCGCATCTGTGTACATCCGAGTCAAGTTCGCCTGGTCAACGATGCGTTCACCCCGACCGATGCCGAAGCAGCTCACGCTCGCGCCATTCTGGACAAGGCAGACGGCGGATCTGTCACGGCACTGGATGGCAAACTGATCGGCAAACCGATGGTGGAACGCGCTCGACAAACGTTGCGGAACTGGGAACGCCACCGGTCGAAGCAGACACAGGACACATGACCGCCCCAACGCACTCCTGGAACAAAACGGACTACCAGCAGCCTTGGAGACCACGGAACATGCAGCGCGAGTTGGACGACATCGAGATCGGCAAACTGGCGTACACTCCCGCGTACGCTGTGGATTACACGGGACGCGTGGACCACTCGGCCCTGAAGCAGGCCTTCGAAGTGCTGTGCAACCGTCACCCGGTGTTGCGAGCGCGCACGATCTTCGAACACGGCCGCTGGTTCCTCCGTGCCACCCCCGACTTTCGCCCCTCGATGACGGTACTCGCAGGCGACGATGAGACTCTGCGCCGGGCAGTCGGCGAACCTTGCGACGCTCGGGAAGAAATGGCGCAGCTCCTCTTGATCGAGGACGGCGAACGAGGCGGCGCGGTCGCTCTTCGCGCGAATCACGCGACTCTCGACGGCCGACATCTGACGACGGTGTTCACCGAGCTTTGGCAGATTTACACACAGCTGGTCGAGGGAGCTCCTGTCGCCGCGGAACCCGGACGACTTCCGGATTCCAACCACGCAGTGATGCGCGACCGGTTCCGAGAAATGGTGGACATACCACCTGCGAAGCCCGACAGCCTCGGCGAACGGCCTGGATACTCGATATTCCAGCACGTCATCGAGCTCGACGAGCGACAGAGCTCCGACATCCTCCGAGCCGCCCGCGTCAGAGGACTGACAGTTCACGCGATGCTGTGCGGCATCATCATCGAGACACAGCTGTCGACGCTGGTCGACGTCTCGGAGCCGGTGGCGTTCACCTGCTGGTCGCCCGTCGACCTCCGCAACCGGGTGACCCCACCGGTCGGGGTGACGGACACCACCAACTTCCTCGCGATGCATCGAGCCGACATCGCCTACAGCCGTTCAACATCATGGCACGAGATCGGACAAAGGCTGCAGAAGGATCTCAAGGCGGCGTTGATCGAAAAACGACTTCGACTTTCAGATGGAGCGCTCACGCTCGGCTCCGCCCTGGAATCGAGGCCGGCGGAGGGCGAACGCCTGGATCCGCACATCGGCAGTGCCAGCGTCAGCAACTACGGCGTCCTGCCGGCTCTTCCGACGCCAGACGACATGCGAATCACCAAGTTCCATTCGATAGCGGATCGGCTCGGAACTCCTTATCCGAACTTTTCGGCGTTCACGATCGACAACTCCTTGAGCGTTATCAACCGCTATCGATCGGACTACTTCACCGAGGACGAGGTGAGACTTCTGGTCGAGAACACCACGGCCCGATTGCAGGACGGTTCGCGACTGCTTGCGTCGTGACCGCGTGCCGTCGCCCCGTAAACCACTCGCACGAGCGGGGGCCCGTCCCCCCGAGGACGGGCCCCCGCGATCCCCCGTGGAACGTCAGACTCGGGCCAGTTCCGGCTCCGGCGCGCGGCGCAGCCGCACCACGCCGGACACCGCGATCAGCAGACCCAGCGCCGCGATCCCGGTGATCACCGTCAGCGCCGGGGTCAGGCCGGTCAGCAGGGAGCCCCCGCCGCTGCCCGTCAGCACCGCCGTCACGATCGCCAGCCCGATCGCGCCGCCGACCTGCAGCGACGTGTTCAGCAGGCCACCGGCCAGACCCTGCTCGTTGTCGCTGATACCGGTCGTCGCCTGGATGTTCAGCGACGAGAACGCCAGCGTGAAGCCGATGCCGAGCAGGATCATGCTCGGCAGCACCGAACCGGCGTACCCGGAGTGCTCGTCGACGCGCAGGAACAGCACGTACGCGATCACGTGCGCCAGCACGCCACCCAGGATGGTGCGCGACGTGCCGACCCGGTCGATCAGCGGCTCGATCCGCGGCGAGGCGAACGCCACGATCAGCGCGGCGGGCAGGAACCCGAGCGCGGTCTCCAGCGCCGACCAGCCCAGCACGTCCTGCAGGTACAGCATCACCACGAACTGGAAGCCGATGTAGGCCCCGAAGAACAGCGCCGCCCCCAGGTTGGCCCGCGCCAGCGGCCCGGACCGCAGGATGCCCAGCCGCAGCAACGGGTGGCTGCTGCGCTTTTCGATCACCACGAACGCGGTCAGCAGCGCCACCGCGACGGCGAACGTGATCAGCGTGCGCGGCGCGGCCCAGCCGACCTCCGGCGCCTCGACGACACCGAACACCAGCAGCAGCGAACCGGCCGCACCGGTGATCGCGCCGGGCAGGTCGTAGCCACCCGCGGAGTGGTCCCGCTCGTAGGACGGGACGACCTTGATCGCCGACACCAGCGCGATCAATGCGATCGGCACCGGCAGCAGGAACGTCCACCGCCAGCCGACCTCGGTCAGCAGCCCGGAGAACACCAGGCCGGCGGAGTACCCGCTGGCGCCGAACACCGCGAAGATGCTGATCGCGCGGTTGCGGGCGGGGCCCTCCTGGAACGTGGTGGTGATGATCGACAACGCGGCCGGCGCGGTGAACGCCGCCGCCAGGCCCTTGATGAACCGGCTCACGATCAGCAGCGCGCCGTTGTCGACGAGACCGCCGAGCAGCGAGGCGACCGCGAACACGGCCACCGCGACGAGGAACACCCGCCGCCGCCCGAGCAGGTCCGCCGTGCGACCGCCGAGCAGGAGCAGCCCGCCGTAGCCGAGCACGTACCCGCTCACGACCCACTGCAACGCGCTGGTGGACAGGCCGAGCTCGGCCTGGATGGACGGCAGCGCGACGCCGACCATCGAAACGTCGAGGGCGTCCAGTCCCACGACGGTGGACACGGTCAGCAGCACGGCCCACAGCCGCGCGTCCCACCGTGTCGAGGTGGTGGACAGGTGCGCAGGAGAAGTCATGGCAGACAGATTACATGCATGCGCATTTAATGCAAGAGGGTTTAATGCGTTTGCATCAGATTCCGGCGCATGCTAAGGTGCGGCCATGGGTGACGTCGCCGAAGGACGGCTCGTGCAGCAGTGGCACGAGCTGATGGCCTTGTACGCGACCGTCTTCGGCGAGCTGGAATGCCGCCTGCAGGACCGGCACGGCATCGGGGTGAGCGAGTTCGAGGCCCTCGAGCGGCTCGCGACCTGCGACACCAAGTGCCGCTCCGCCGACCTCCTCGACGCCGTGCACCTCAGCCAGAGCGCCACCTCGCGCCTGGTCGCCCGCCTGGAGAAGGAGGGCCTGGTCGAGCGCGCGATGTGCGAGCAGGACCGGCGTGGCGTCTTCGTCTCGCTCACCGAGGCCGGCCGGCGCCGCTACGAGGAGGCGAAGCCGACCCACCGCGAGGTGCTGCGCGACACACTCGGTCAGGCCCGTATCCCGAAGGCCGGTTGACCCGCCGCTCCAGGGGGTAGCTCACCGCCACGCGCAGACGCCGGGGTGGGAGTGCAACCGTGAGCGAGCACAACAGGGAAAGCCTTGCCGGCCGGGCGAAAGCCGGCCTCGACCGCGTGGACGCGGTGCAGCAGGAGCACAAGTCGCTGTCCGTGCCGGTCGCGGTGGTCAAGAAGTTCCTCGAGGACCAGTCCACGAACCTGGCGAGCATGATCGCCTTCTGGGCGTTCTTCTCGATCTTCCCGCTGTTCCTCGTCCTGATCACGCTGCTCGGGTTCTTCGTGCCGGACAACCTGAAGACCGACGTGCTCGGGCACGTGAGCCAGATGTTGCCGCTGCTGGACCCGTCCACGATGCAGGGCTTCGGCGGTTCGGTGTGGGCGCTGGTCCTCGGGCTGGTCACCGCGCTGTGGAGCGGGATCGCGGTGGTGCGGGCGACCCAGACCGCGTTCAACTCGGTGTGGGAACTGCCCTTCCACGCGCGGCCGAGCCTGCCCGAGCAGATCGGCCGCAGCCTGCTCGTGCTGGTGACGATCGGGCTCGGGCTCGTCGTCAGCACGCTGATCAGCGGGTTCGTCTCCAGCGGCACGGACCTGCTGAACCTGGGGTGGCTCGGCCGGATCCTCGGCTACGCCGTCGCGATCGTCCTGGACATCGGGTTGTTCGTGGCCGCGTTCCGGATCCTCACCGACCGCGACATCTCGACGCGCGACGTGCTGCCCGGCGCGGTGCTGTCCGGCGTGCTGTTCTGGGTCCTGCAAACGCTTTCGTCGCTGATCATCAGCCGCTACCTGCAGAACGCGCAGAACACCTACGGCACGTTCGCCACCGTCATCACGCTGCTGTGGTGGTTCTACCTGCAGAGCATCATCACGCTGCTCGGGGCGCAGCTCAACGTCGTCCTCAAGGACCGGCTGCACCCGCGCGCGCTGGTCGGCGCCCCGGAAACGGACGCCGACCACCGCGCCTACGAGTCCTACGCGGAAGAACGCGCGTACCACGAGCAGGAGCGCGTGGACACCGAGTTCCCGCCGGAGCAGCGCCGCTGACTACTCGGCGCCGGTGACGAACGCCTCCCGCTCGGCGGCCGGCCGCTCGCGCAGGGCGAGGACCGCGGCCAGTGTCACCAGGCAGGCCAGCAACATGTAGCCGGACACCGCGAGCGAGGTGCCGGTCTCCCCGACCAGCCAGGTCGACACCAGCGGTGCGAACCCGCCGCCGAGGATCGCGCCGAAGGCGTAGGCGAAGGACACGCCGCTGTAGCGGATGCCGGCCGGGAACAGCTCGCTGTAGGCCGCCGCCTGCGGGCCGTAGGTCAGGCCGAGCCCGAAGCCCAGCACGATCACCGCGGCCAGCATGAGCGGCACCGAACGCGTGTCGAACAGCAGGAAGAACGGGAACGTCCAGGCGCCCATCGCCAGCGTGCCGACGAGGTAGGTGCGGCGACGGCCCCAGCGGTCCGACCAGTGCCCGGCCAGCATCGTGAACACGCCCCACGCCACGGCGCCGACCATGCCGATGGACAGCATCGTGGTGCTGGACAGCTTCAGCGTGCGGGTGCCGTAGGAGTTGATGAACGCGATCAGGATGTAGCCGACCATGTTGTTGGCGATGAACAACCCGATCGCGATGAGCAGCTCGCGGCGGTTGGTGCGCAGCAGCTCGGCCAGCGGCGCGGAGCGGCGGGCGCGGCGGGCGCGCAGCTCGCTGAACACCGGGCTCTCGGACACGCGGGCCCGCACGAAGAAGCCGACCGCGATGAGCACGACGCTGAGCAGGAACGGGATGCGCCAGCCCCAGCGGGCGAACTGGTCGGCGGTGGTCGCCGCGGAGACGCTGAAGAACACCAGGTTCGCCAGCAGCAGCCCGATCGGCACGCCGATCTGCGGGAACGAGCCGAAGTAGCCGCGGCGGCCGGGCGGGGCGTGCTCTACCGACATCAGCGCCGCGCCGCCCCACTCGCCGCCGGCGGACAGGCCCTGCAGCAGCCGCAACACCACGAGCAGGATCGGCGCGGCGACGCCGATCGAGTCGTAGGCGGGCAGCAGGCCGACACCGATCGTGGAAATCCCCATCAGCAGCAGGGTCGCGACGAGAACCGCCTTGCGGCCCACGCGGTCACCGAGGTGCCCGGCGACGATCCCGCCGATCGGCCGCGCCACGAAGCTCACGCCGAGCGTCGCGAACGAGGCCAGCAGCGCCGCGGTGCCGTCCAGCGAGGGGAAGAACTGCTTGCCGAACACCAGACTCGCGGCCGAGGCGTAGATGAAGAAGTCGTACCACTCGATCGTCGTGCCGACGAGGCTCGCGCCGACGACGCGGCGAAGCTGCCTGCCGTCGTGCGACCGGCTCGTCCGGGCCGAAGCCTCGGGCGTGTGCGTCATGGGCCATCCCTTCCCGCCATTGGAAAGAAGATCAAAGGTTTGATTAGTTCCCTGGCAACGTAGATGCCACACTGCCGGAAGACCAGGGGCGGGTGCAGACCTTTACCGTCCTGAGACCTTCCGTGGCGGGTGAGCGGGACGGCGGCCCGGGGACGACCCAGCTCGACGCGGGTCGGCTGGGTCGGCTGGGCAACCGCGGCGGGCGAGCCGCTGCCGGCAGGCGCGGCGCGGGCTGCCGGACTCGGCCCCCGTCGCGGGCCCACCGTCCCGGCACGGCTCGGTGGAGGCCTCAGCCCGGCGCGGTCAGGCGGTAGGCCCTCGGTGGCGGGTGGGCGCGCGCGAGCCCACCCGCCGCCACATCAGAGGAAGTCCCGCAGGCGCGTGGCGAAGGCGGCCGGGTCGGCGGCGAAGCCGGTGTGGTCGCCGGGGAACCGCGCGGGCTCCACACCCAGCTCCTTCGCCAGCGCCTCCGACGTGCGTTCGCACAGCTGACCGGCCGATTCCTCGCCGATGCCGATCACCACCGGGCGGGTGCGCAGGACCTCGAAGTCCGGGATCCAGCGGGTGGTCGGGCGGTACATGTGCGCGTACTGGAAGTTCGCGTCGGCGAGGTCCCGCGGGCTCGGCTCCTGGGCGAAGAACTGCTGGAACACCGGCTCCGGGAGGTGGATGTCCGCCATGACCAGGAACTTCCGCATGGCGCCCACCGGGTCACCGGCGAAGTGCGTCGCGATGACCTCCTCCCCCTGCGCGCGGATCCGGTCCCGGTCCGGCAGCAGCTCGTTCAGCGGCGGCTCGTGCGCGATCACGGTCGTGACCAGGTCCGGGCGTGCCTGGGCGAGCGCGAGGGCGCTGACCGCACCGCCGCTGGAGCCGAGCACGACCGCGGGGCCGGCGTCGGCGTGCTCGATGAGCCGGGCCAGGTCCTCGGCGCGGATCTCCGGCGTGGAGTCCTGCTCCGGGTCGTCCACCGGGCTGCGGTTGATGCCGCGTGGATCGGTGGTGAGCACGGTGTGGTCGACGGCGAGCAGGTCGGCCAGCGGGGCGAACGGGCGCGCGTCCATCGGGGCGCCGACGAGCACGACCAGCGGGCCCCGCCCGCGGATCTCGTGGTAGAGCCGCGCGCCGGGGACGGGCAGTGTCTGGGACATCGAAATCCTCCTGGGGAAAGTGGTTTCGAAGGTGGTGACCGGCGGCGTGGGGCAGAATCATCGCTCGTGACGGAACTGGCCGTGGACCTGGAGCGGGCGCGCACCGGGGACGACGCGGCGTTCACCCGGCTGGTCGAGCCGCTGCGGCGGGAGCTGCACGCGCACTGCTACCGGATGCTGGGTTCGGTGCACGACGCCGACGACGCGTTGCAGGAGGCGCTGCTGCGGGCGTGGCGGGGGCTGCCGGGCTTCGAGGGGCGCGCTTCGTTGCGGTCCTGGCTCTACACCGTGACCACCCGGACCTGCCTGGACGCGGTGGAGCGGCGGGGCAGGCGCGCGCTGCCGATGGATCTCGGGCCGTCCAGCGATCACGTGGTCACCGAGGACGCGCCGCGCACGGACGTCGCGTGGCTCGGCCCGTACCCGACCGGCCCGGACGCGCGGGCCGAACAGCGGGAGGCGGTCGAGCTGGCGTTCGTGGCCGCGCTGCAGCACCTGCCCGGGAACCAGCGGGCGGCGCTGGTGTTGTTCGAGGTCCTGGGGTTCTCGGCGGCCGAGATCGCGTCGATGATGAACACCTCGGCCGCGTCGGTGAACTCGGCGCTGCAACGGGCGCGGCGGGTCATGCCGACGCGCGAACCGGTACCGGACGACGCGCGGGTGCGGATGCTGGCGTCGGACTACGCCGGCGCGCTGGAGCGGGGCGACGCGGACGCGCTGGTGGCGCTGCTGACCGAGGACGTGACGTGGTCGATGCCGCCGATGCCGCACTGGTACCACGGGATCGACGCGGTGATGTCCTTCGCGCGGCAGTACCCCCTCGCGTCCTGCGGCTCCTGGCGGCACCGGATCGTCGCCGCGAACGGGCTGCCCGCGGTGGCCTCGTACCTGCGCACGGAGCCGGACGGGACGTTCGGCAGCTGGTCGATCAACGTGCTGACGCCGCGGGACGGCCGGATCGCGGCGGTCACCTCGTTCGTCGGACGCGAGCACTTCGCGGCGTTCGGCCTGCCGGACGAACTGGGCTGACGGCGCACGGTCCTCAGTGGACCGGTTTACCGGAGGTCACGCCGGGGTAAACCGAAGATCCTCCGGTTGACGAGTCAGCGGAGGAGGTGATGCATCGTGCACGACATGGTGCATCGGCCGGATCGGTTCACCAGCGTCGTGGACGGGCCGTCGGAACTGGCGGCTCTGCGGCGGCGGGTGCGGTTCATGCTCGCGGGCGTCGCCGAACACCACGTCGTCGACGCGTTGCTGGTGAGCGACGAGATCGCCGGCATCGCCTGGCTGTCCACGCGCCAGCCGTTCACGCTGCGGCTGGGCTGGGCGGGCGCGGACACCATCCGCGTCGACGTGACGATCGCCGCCGAGCCGCCCGCTCGCGGTGACCTGGGCACGTCGGCGGACGTCCTGGACGGGATCGCCGCCCGGTGGGGCGTGACGCCACGCCGCGGCGGCACGGTGCTGTGGGCGGACGTCCCGGTCACGGCACCGGTCGCGCCGGACGGACCGGCGCTGGACGCGGTGCACGTGACGGAACCGGCCTGAGTGGTCGCCGGTGGTCCGGGCTCCGGGCCACCGGCGGCAGCCGATAGAGTGTACGGGCTGAACAGACCGACGATGGAGGATCCGTGCCGCAGCCCTTCGCCACCCGCTGGACGCGCGAAGGGAGCGAAGTGATCGTCACCATCGCCGGCGAGGTCGACCTCTCCACCGCGCCCCGCGTCCGCGAAGCCGTGAAGGACGCCCGCGACAGCGTCGCCCCGGTGCCGCTCACCACCGTCATCCTCGACCTGTCCGAGGTCGAGCACCTGGACTCCCTGGGCCTGGCGGTCCTGGTCGAGACGGCCGCCGAATGCCACTCCGCCGAGCAGGCACTGGCGCTGGTCTGCCCGACGCCGGTCGTCACGCGGCCGCTGGAGATGACCGGCCTGGACGGAATCCTGACGATCACCGCCTCGCTCGACGAGGCTCGCGAAGCGGCCCGGCGGTATCTCGAGGACTAGGCGCTAGTGGTGGACCCGGGCCGCACGATCATCAGAACCGTGACCACGGCCCACAGGATGTTGAAGATCCCGGTGTACATCGCCAGCCGTGCCGGGGCGCGCGGTTGTGGTTCCGCCTGCTCGGCGATGCCGTCGAGGATGCCCTGCTGACGTGGCAGCACCACCAGCACGAGCACGCCCGCCGCGATCGCGGTGAGCACAATGGACACGACCACCCAGGCGTCGCCCGTCACGCCCAGGCTGCCGGCGGTCGCGAAGCCGAAGACCGGGATCGCGATGCCGACGGCGGCGTAGACCCGGCAGATGCGGTGCAGGGTGCGCAGAACTGCGAGGTCGTGGTCGGTGCCGGCGATCGCGCGGCGGGTCGCGGCGGGGAACATGCTGGCCGCGACCGTGACCGGGCCGATCGCGACGAGCGCCGCGAGCACGTGGAGGGAGAGCAGAACCTTCGTCACGGGCAGGGACGGTAACGGCCGCCGGTGATCTCGGGAACTGGCTCGATGGCCAACTTCCACCGGATTCTCGCCAACCGGCTGACCAGGGCGGTCCTGGCGGAGCCGGGCGGCGAGGGCCTACGGTGTCGCCATGCACACCGTCGCCGTGCTGGCGCTGGACGGCGTGGTCCCGTTCGACCTGGCCACCCCGATCGAGGCCTTCACCCGCACCCGGCTGCCGGACGGCCGCCCGGCCTACTGGGTGCGGGTTTGCGCCCCGAGCCCGACCGTCGACGCGGGCACGTTCACGCTGCAGGCCGAGTGGGGCCTCGAGGCGCTCGCCGACGCCGACACGATCATCCTGCCCGGCTGCGTGGACCCGGCGGTGCCGGTGCCGGAGGACGTGCTGGACGCGCTGCGCAAGGCGGCCGCCGACGGCACGCGCATCGCCTCGATCTGCGCCGGCGCGTTCGTCCTGGCCGCGACCGGGCTGCTCGACGGGCTTCGCGCGACCACGCACTGGGTCGCCGCGGACCAGCTCGCGCGGCGGCACCCGGAGGTCGAGGTGGACCCGGACGTGCTGTACGTGGACAACGGCCAGTTCCTCACCTCGGCGGGCGCGGCGGCCGGGCTGGACCTGTGCCTGCACCTCATCCGGCGCGACCACGGCTCCGCGGTGGCCGCCGACGCCGCGCGGCTGTCGGTGATGCCGCTGGAACGGGAGGGCGGCCAGGCGCAGTTCATCGTGCACGACCAGCCGCCGGCGCCGCGGGGTTCGCTGCTGGAGCCGGTGCTGCGGTGGATGACCGACCACCTGGACCGGGACCTGACGCTGGCGGACGTGGCGGCGCGCGCGGGAATGAGCACCCGGTCGCTGAACCGCCACTTCCGCGAGCAGACCGGGACGACGCCGCTGCAGTGGCTGCACCGCGAACGGATCCGGCAGGCGCAGTACCTGCTGGAGACGACGCGGCACCCGGTGGACCGCATCGCGGGCCAGGTGGGGTTCGGCTCCCCGACCGCGTTCCGGGATCGCTTCCGGCGGGTGGTCGGCACGAGCCCGAACGCCTACCGGGCGGCGTTCCAGAAGCGGGACTCCTGACGATCGAGACGGACCCGTCCCGTCCATTCCTGGTACTGTCCCGGACATGACCCGGACCCGTCGCGCGCCGAGTGGTGCCGCCGTGCTGCGTGTCGAACTCACCGACGCCATCGTCGAGGTCGTGATCGACGAGCTGGCCGAGAAGGGCTACGCCCGCACCTCCATGGACGGCGTCGCCAAGCGGGCGGAGGTCGGGAAGAGCTCGCTGTACCGCCGGTGGTCCTCGAAGCAGGACATGGTGGTCGACGCGGTGTCCCAGCTCAGCGTCCCGCTGGTCGACATCCCGGACAGCGGCTCCCTGCGCGGTGACGTCGAGCGCGCGTTCGAGGTGGTCGCCGAGTGGCTCAGCGACGAGCGCCTGGGCCGGATCCTGCCCGACCTCACCGCCGAGGCCAAGCGCAACCCGGCCCTGGCCAAGGCGCTGTCCGAGCACCTGGAGAACCCCCGCCGCGCCAAGGCGGAACCGGTGCTCGACCGCGCGA
The DNA here is from genome assembly GCF_014653945.1 of Amycolatopsis deserti. Taxonomy (GTDB): domain Bacteria; phylum Actinomycetota; class Actinomycetes; order Mycobacteriales; family Pseudonocardiaceae; genus Amycolatopsis_E; species Amycolatopsis_E deserti. The sequence continues at coordinate 496,876 of NZ_BNAU01000005.1, forward strand.
TCGCCCGGGGCGAGCTGCCGCGAGACGTCGACCGCGAGCTCGCGCTCGACATGTTCGCCGCCCCGATCTACTGGCGCCACACCGTCCGCCGCAGCGAGATCACGCCCGAGTTCCTGGCGCAGCTCGTCGACTCGACGCTGGCGTTCCTCGGCGCCCGGCCGCCGAAGGAGTAGTCACCGCAGCACCCGGAACGTGCTGCGGTGGAACACCACCGGTTCCGCACCGGGGAAATCCGTCAGCGCCGTGATGCCGAGCAGCGCGATGACGTGGTCGCCGGCGTCGATCTCGCCGGTCAGGCGGCATTCCATCTGCAGCGCGCTGTCCTCGACCAGCACCGCACTCCCGCGCGCCACCCACGGCACCCCGGCGAACCGGTCGCCCTCCGGCATCGCCAGGCTGCGGCAGATCCCGCCCTGCCCGGCCGACAACACGCTGACCCCCAGCGAGGGCGCCTCCCGCAGCCGCCGCCAGGTCCGCGACTCCTTCCGCACGCACACCGACACCAGCGGCGGGTCCAGGGACACGGCCGTGAACGTGCTCACCGCCATGCCCACCGGTTCGCCGCCGACCAGCGCGCACACCGCCGCCACACCGCTCGGGAACTGGCCGAACGCCGCCCGCAACGTGGTCCCGTCGATCATCTCGCCACTCCTTCCCGCTCGGACGACCAGGTGTCGCGGAGGAACTCCACCGCCGGGTGGACCACCTCCGGGCTGCTGAACACCGCGGTCGCGTGGTCGGCACCGGGAATGACCTCCAAAGTGGACTCTCCGCCCGCGGAGAGCACCGCCTCGTGCAGCCGCCGGCTCTGCCCCAGCCCGCACCGGCGGTCGGCGTCGCCGTGGCTGATGCGGAACGGTGGCACCCGCGACGCCGCCGCCACCGCGCGCGACACCGCCGCCCCGGCCACCACGTCTCGCCGCGACGCCAGCGGGAACCCGAAGAACTGCGACCCGACGTCCACCATGTTCCGCAGACCTTCGCGCGTGGGCTCGAACGCGTCGTCGACGATCCGCGAGAAATCCGTGACCGGGTAGTGCAGCACCACCGCGGACAGCCGCGCGGACACCGCGGGGTGGTCGCCGACCGGTCGTCCGATCCGGTGGGTGAGCGCGGCCAGCGCCATCAGGTACCCACCCGCGGAGCTGCCCCATCCGGCGATCCGCGTGGCGTCCAGCCCGTACCGGTGCGCGTGCACGCGAACCCACCGGATCGCGGCGAGCACGTCCTCCACCGGTTCCGGGTAGCGCGCCTCGCCGGCGAGCCGGTAGTCCAGCGACGCCACCGCGATCGCGTGCCGCGGCAGCGCCGCCCACGGGCCCATTTCCTTGACGCCGCCGAGGAAACTGCCGCCGTGCGCGTAGACCACGACCGGCACCGGACCGGTCGCGTCGAGCGGGACGTGCAGGTCCAGCGTCAGCGGGCGCCAGCCGACCGGGGTCGCATACTTGACGTTGAGGTACGACTCGGCCCCGTCGAGCACGCGCACCGGCCGGACCGTCCACAAGCGAGGTTCGGCCATGTGGTGCGAAGCCGGTCGTGTGAACGGGACTTCGGAAGGATGTGGGAGCGTCATGCCTTGCGCACCCCCGGCAGGTAGTCGCCGGCGTCGGGGATCTGGCCGGTCAGCTCGGCGGCGCCGACGAACGCGTTCTTGGCGTCGATGCTGTCGTGGCTGGCGAACGTGCGCGCGTTGCGCCAGAACCGGTCCAGACGGTACTTGTTGGCGGTGCTGCGGGCGCCGGTGAGGTCGTGCACGCGGGCGGTCACGTCCAGCGCCGCCCTGGTGCAGGCGACCTTGACCTTGAAGAACTCGGTCATCAGCGCACGCAGGTCGGTGGTCGCGTCGGAGTTCGCCAGCTTCCGGCAGGTGTCCAGCAGGTAGGCGCGGCTCGCGGCGAGGGCGGCGGCCATCTCACCGATCTGGCGGTGCATCAGCGGATCCTCCATCGCCGAGCCGAACATCGGCATGCTCGGCCGGTTCAGCCCGCGCAGGTACTCCAGCATCGCCGCGTACGCGCCCTCCCCGATTCCCTGCAGCAGCAAGGCGTGCCCGGGCAGGACGAGGTCGACGAACACGACCTCCGACTCGGGCGCCGCGTAGTGCCAGCCGTCGGGCACGAACACCTCGGCGTAGGTGATGGTCTGGCTGATCGTGCCGCGCTGGCCCATGTTGTCCCAGTCTCCGTGCGCCTCCACACCCGGCGCGTCCAGGCGGATCAGCGCGTGGTGCCGGGAGGTGGCGCCGTCCGGCTCGGTGATGCGGAAGCTGACGTTGGCCAGGTCGCGACCCCCGCCGCCGCTGTTGGTGTTGAACGTCTTCACGCCGTTGACGACCACGCCGCCGTCGACCCGGCGCCCGGTGACCGGTCCGGTGCCGCCGGTTTCCGCGTTGGAGGCGACGATGCGCCGCCCCTGGAAGATCAGCTCGTCGGCGAGCGCCTGTTTGGTGGACGCGGGCAGCGGCGCGGACATCACCTCGCGGGCCTGCAGGGCGGTGGTGGCCCAGCACTGGCCGGTCGAACCGTCGCCCGCGGTCACCTCCAGCGCCGCCTCGATCACCCGGTCCCAGCCGGCGAAGGTGCCGCCGGTCCAGAGGCCGCCGAACTCGACGGGGACGTTCGCGCGCTGCAGGCCGGCCTCGCCGAGCAGGCGCATCGCCTCGGTGGGATCGACGCCGAGCGCGTCCACCTCCACGCCCAGCTCGGCGATGCGCGGTCGCAGCGCCTTGGCGCGGGCGACGATTTCGTCGTAACTCGCCGGCGCCGACGGCCAGGCGGGGATTTCGCGGTTTTGCGTGGTCACGGACATGAACGTCGTCCTTCCGGGAGATTTCGATGAATGGACGAGACGGTATCGTCTCGACCACGGTAACTCGTCCGGAGCGGACCAACAAGAGTCTGGACAGGCCGGGAACGCCCGGCGTACGCTGCTCGGACGCGACGATACCGTATCGACCATTCGCGAGCGCTGTTCCGTGGCGTGGTGGGGGGACCGCCATTCACCCCGGATGTCCAGGAGTGCTCATGAACCCAGACGGAAACCACCACCGGTTGCGCGCCAACGCGGTGGGCATCTTCGACATGATCCTCATGGTGATCGCGGTGACCGCACCGCTGACCGCGGTCGCCTCGAACCTCTCGCTGAGCCTCGCGTTCGGCACCGGCACCGGCACGGTCGGCGTGCTCGTCCTGGTGCTGGTGATCCTGCTGGTGTTCTCCGCCGGCTACGTGGCCCTGAGCCGCCAGGTGGTCAACGCGGGCGCCTACTTCGCCTACATCGGCTTCGGCCTCGGGCGGCGGATGGGCGGGGCGTCGGCGCTCGTGGCGACGCTGGCCTACAACCTCGCGGCGGCCGGGATGTCCGTGGCCGTCGGGTACTTCGGGCACCTCGGGCTGTCGGCCTACCTCGGGGTGGACGTGCCGTGGTGGGTGATCGCGCTGGTGGCGGTCGGGGCCACCTGGGTGGTCGGCTACTTCGGCGTGACGATCGCGGGGAAGGTCAACGTCTTCGTCGCGGTCACCGAGTTCGCGATGCTGCTGGCGTTCGCGATCGCCGTGCTGGTGCGGCGGCCCGGCGGGTTCTCGGTCGAGGTGTTCGCGCCGGGCACCGTGCTCGGCGGCAACTTCGGCCTCGCCGTGGTGTTCTGCATCCTGTCCTTCGCCGGGTACGAGGCGGCCGCGATCTACGGCGAAGAGGCGCGGTCGGCGCGGCGGAACGTCGGCCGGGCAACGTATTCGGCGTTGATCGTGCTGGCGGTGACGTTCGTGTTCGTCATGTGGGCGATCGTGGCGGCGTTCCCGGACGCGGTCGCGGTGGCGCAGGCCGATCCCGGCGCGCTGCTGGTCGCGGCGATCACCGCGCACCTCGGCGGGTGGGCCGGGCCGGTGCTGAGCCTGATGATCACGTTCAGCTTCTTCGCGGCGGCGCTGTCCTTCCACGCGATCGCGTCGCGGTACATGTTCTCCCTGGCGCGCGACGGTTTCCTGCCGCGACGGCTGAGCCTGGTGCACCCCCGGCGGCAGACGCCGGTATCGGCGGGGACCGTGCAGCTGGTGGTGTGCGTGCTGGTGGTCGTGCCGTTCGCGGTGGCGGGCGCCGATCCGATCGTGACCTTCTTCCCCGCGGTCTCCGGGATCACCGCACTGGCGATCATCTACCTGATGGCCGCCTGTTCGGCGAGCATCGTCACCGCCGCCGTGCGCGGGCGGATCACCGGTTCGGTGTGGACGGTGCGCGTGGCGCCGTCGATCGCGGGCGTGGCGCTGGTGAGCTGCGGGGTGGTCATCGTCGCGCATTACACGGAGATCACCGGCAGCGATTCGCCCGTCATCAGCGCACTGCCGCTGTCCCTCGTCGTCGCCGCGGTCTACGGCTGGATCGCGGCGCGAACCCGGACCGTGACCGAGCAACCGGCCCTGGCCTGAAAGGAAGTTCGATGAGCTACACGCCCAATCCCGGTGACACGCTGGTGTTCGAGAACGACCGCGTGCGGGTGTGGTCGATAACCCTGCCGCCGCGTGGGATGTACGACTGGCACCAGCACCACCACGACCACCTGATCATCTGGCCGGACCCGGGCCGCGCGGAGGCGCAACGCCTCGGCGACGAGGACTGGTCGCTGCGGCAGACGGCGGAGGCCGGGTACGTGGCGTTCAAGACCGTCGGCAGCGGTGGGCCCCTGACGCCGCACCGGATCCGGAACCTGGAGGACCACGCCGTGACGCACTACATCGTGGAGCTGATCAGCGAACCGTCGCCCAGCCCGGTGGAGCTGCCGTCGGAGACGAACGACCGCGGCTCGGCGGTGGACGTCCGGACGGGCGAGCCGTTCTAGGGAGGTCACGTGCGAGTCGCCCTGCGCCCCGCGACGGAGGGCGACCGCGAGTTCTGCTTCCGGCTGCACGAAGCCGCGATGGGCGCCTACGTCGCGGCCGTGTGGGGCTGGGACGAGCGGGAGCAGCGCGCCTACCACGACCGCGGTTTCGCGCCCGGCCGCTGGCAGGTCGTGACGGTCGACGGGACCGACGCGGGCATGCTCAGCGTCGAGCAGCGCGACGGCTCGCTCTACCTGGGACGGATCGAACTGCTGCCCGAGTTCCAGGGGCGCGGCGTCGGGAGCGGGCTGATCACGGACCTGATCGCCGACGCGGACCGGCGCGGGTTCGCGCTGGAACTGGACGTGCTGGCGGTCAACACGCGGGCGTACAAGCTGTACCGGCGGCTGGGTTTCCGCGAGGTGCGCCGCCGTGATCGCAAGATCGCGATGAGGTACCGCGGAACGCCTTGATCGGCTACGGCATCATGACCGGCGTGAAGCGTGGATCTTTCTTCCGGACAGCAGCGGTGGTGGTGGCGGCGCTGACCGCCTCGGCGTGCGGATCGTCCTCTTCGGACGCTCCGGCCCCGCCGGCGACGAGCAGCAGCACCCCGCCGCCCATCGTGGAACCCACTACGCCGCCGGGCACTTCGCTGACCGTCGGGCAGCGCGCGGTGGTCAGCTACTCCGACGGGATCGACGAGGGTCTGCTGGCGATCACGGTGACCGCGATCGAGCAGGCGGACCAGAACGAGTTCCGGACCACGTTCGGGGACAGGGCGCAGGGGCTGACGCCGTACTGCATCCGCTACACCGTGGAGAACCTGACCGGGATCGACTTCGGCACCAAGGTCGGCCCGAAGCTGGAGGCCCTGGTCGGCGACGGGGAGACCACGGGAACGTTCATCACGGGCGACATCCCGAGCTGCGCCCCACGCCTCTCCCCCGGCGACTTCGACCACCCCGGCGCGCGGTACGAAAACGCAGACCTCGACGCGACCTCCCCGGACGCCCCGGTGGTGGCGGCCCGCTACGACGGCAACGACTACGACGGCAGTCCGCTGGTGTGGCGAATGCCCTGACCCCGCGTGCGGTGCCGGCGGGGTGGTGCACGGTGGCCGCCGGGTACCACTTCCGCCTCCGGCGCCGGGTCACGGCGCCGGAGGCGGAAGTGCCACTCGGACTGTGAAGGTGGCGCAGGCGAGGCCGCTGCGGGTAGGCGGCGTCGGAGGGCCGGGCGAGCTGTCGATCAGTTGTCCCCCGGTCCGGTCCTACCCGGCCGGACCCCGTGCGGAGCCCTAGCCGGCGACCGGCTCCAGCACCTTCGCGCCCGTCTTCTCCCGTAGCTCCTCCTCCGACACGTCCGGCGCGAGCCGCACCAGGCGGAGGCCCTCGGGGGTCACGTCCAGCACCGCCAGGTCCGTGATGATCCGGTCCACCACGCCCGCGCCGGTCAGCGGCAGCGTGCACGTCTCGACGATCTTGGGGCTGCCGTCCTTCGCCACGTGGTCGGTGATCACGATGATCCGCTTGGTGCCCGCGACCAGGTCCATCGCACCGCCCATGCCCTTCACCAGCGCGCCGGGCACGGTCCAGTTCGCCAGGTCACCGTTGGCCGCCACCTGCAGGGCACCGAGGATCGCCAGGTCGATGTGCCCGCCGCGGATCATGGCGAACGACGTCGCCGAGTCGAAGAAGCTCGCGCCGGGCTGGACGGTCACCGTCTGCTTGCCGGCGTTGATCAGGTCGGCGTCCTCCTCGCCCTCGAACGGGAACGGGCCCAGACCGAGGATCCCGTTCTCGCTCTGCAGGGTCACCCGCACGCCGTCCGGGATGTGGTTGGCCACCAGCGTGGGGATCCCGATGCCGAGGTTGACGTAGTCCCCGTCACGCAGTTCCGCCGCCGCCAGCGCGGCCATCTCGTCGCGGCTCCAGCCCATGGTCACGCCTCCGTTCCGGCGAGCGCCCGCGGGCGCACCGTGCGCTTCTCGATCTCCTTCTCCCGCGGCGTGGCGACCACCAGGCGGTCGACGAACACGCCGGGGGTGGTCACCAGGTCCGGGTCGACGTAGCCGTCGAGCAGGACCTCGGTCTCCGCCACCGTCACCCGGCCGCACGTGGCGACCACCGGGTTGAAGTTGCGGGCCGCCATCCGGTACACGAGGTTGCCCTCGCGGTCGGCGGTGTGCGCGTGCACCAGCGCCAGGTCGGCGACGATGCCGCGCTCCTGCACGTAGGTCTCGCCGTCGAACTCGGCGTGCGGCTTGCCCTCGGCGACGGGCGTGCCGACCCCGGTCTTGGTGTAGAACGCCGGAATCCCGGCGCCACCGGCGCGCATCCGCTCGGCCAGCGTGCCCTGCGGCGCGAACTCGACCTCGACCGAGCCGTCCAGGTACTGCTGCGCGAACAGCTTGTTCTCCCCGACGTAGGACGCGATCACCTTGCGGACCTGCTTGTTCTCCAGCAGCAGCCCGAGCCCCTTGCCGTCCACGCCCATGTTGTTCGACACGATCGTCAGGTCGCGGACCCCGGAGTCGCGGACGACCTCGATCAGGTCGTAGGGGATTCCGGACAGGCCGAACCCGCCGACCGCGATCGTCATGCCGTCCCGCAGCGCGCCGGCCATCGCGTCGGCGGCCGCGCCGAACACCTTGGACACGTGAACTCTCCTTCGAGCGTCCGTGGAATGAGCACCTGTCCGCAGTCAAGACGACCTGGGGAAACCCGGTCAAGCGAGCACTCTGGATCTCTCGGCAGATGAACATCCCGGGTGCGGGCGTCCACTGAGTGGACATACCATGGGGGCATGCCGCCTGCCCATGTGATCGGCCGGGCCGCGATCGTGCTGCGCGCGCTGTCCGCGGCGGGCGAGCCCGGCGCGTCGACGTCGGACGTGGCGCGCCTGACCGGGCTGGCGCGCCCGACGGTCCACCGGCTGCTCGCCGCGCTGGCCGACGAGGGGTTCGTCGACCGCGACCAGCGCAGCGGCCAGTGGTACCTCGGTCCGGAGTTGTACCTGCTGGGCGAGTCGGCGGCCGCGCGCTACGACGTGACGCAACACGCGCGGGCGAGCGTGCACCGGCTCGCGGCGGCGACCGGGGAGAGCGCGTTCTTCTCCGCCCGCCGCGGTGACGAGACGGTGTGCCTGCTGCGCGAGGACGGCGACTTCCCGATCCGGTCGTTCGTGCTGTACGAGGGCGCTCGGTTCCCGCTGGGGGTGGTGTCGGCCGGGCTGGTCGTGCTGTCGCTGCTGTCCGACCGGGAGATCGACGAGTACCTTGCGCGGGTGGACCTCACGCAGCGGTGGGGCGAGGCGCACGCGCCGGGGCCGTTGCGCGAGCGGATCGCCGAGACGCGGGAGCGCGGGTACGCCGTCAACCCGGGGCTGGTGGTCGAGGGCAGCTGGGGCATGGCGGCGGCGGTGTTCGGCTCGTCCGGCGAGCCGGCGTGGGCGCTGACGCTGACCGGGGTGGAGTCCCGCTTCCGCGAGCCGCGGCGGACGCAGATGGGCGCGCTGCTGCTCAAGGAGGCCCACGCACTGACGACCACACTGCGCGCGGACCGGCGCTGGGCGGCTCAGTAGGCCGCCCAGCGCCGGTCCGTTCGTCGTCAGCGGTCCAGCGTCCGCAGCGCCCGCTGGTACAGGCGCCGCGCCTCGGTCAGGTCGCCGTGCGCCTGCCGGTCCATCCCCAGCGCGGTCAGCCCGGCGGCCGACACCTCGGGGGTGCGCCGGGTCAGGTGCCGCACCACGTACTCGGCGTCGCGGCCCGCTCCGCCGACCAGCATCGAGCTGAACGAGTGCAGGAACGGCAGCCCGACGAAGTACAGCCCGGGCACCGAGGTCACGCCGCGCTCCTGCTCGGGGTAGCCGTCCGGACCGGTCACGGGCAGGTCGATCCAGCCGTAGTCGGGACGGAAACCGGTGCACCACACGACGTTCGCCACGTCCAGCACCCGCCCGCCGGCCAGCACCGGCATGCCGTCGCGCACCCCGGTGGTCTTGTCGACGACCCGCTCGACGCCGGCCTCGCGCAGGTCCTCCTTCTTGACCCGGATCAGCGGCCCGCCGTGCCCGCGCACCTCTTCCCGCAGCTTGCGGCCCACCGGCCGGTCGACCGTCAGGATCCGCGTCGCGGCGAACCACAGCACCCGCAGGGCCACCGACGCGACCCGGCTTTCGAAGTGGAACGGGATTTCGCCGGTGTCCGTGCCGGACAGGATCGTCGGGTGCTCGCGGGCCACCTCGTAGGCGATGTCCGCGCCGGAGTGGCTCGCCCCCACGACCAGCACCGGCCCCGGCCGCAATTGCGCGGGGTTGCGGTACTCGCTCGAGTGCATCTGGCGGATCCGCGGGCTGAGCTCGCCGGCGAAGGCCGGGATGGACGGCGCGCCCCACACGCCGGAGGCGACCACCACGTTCGCCGCCTCGAACCGCTGGTCCCCCGCGGCGACCACGAACCGTCCGTCCTCCTGCGACAGCCGGTCGACCCGGGTGCCGCAGCGCACCGGCAGTTCGAACCGCCGCGCGTAGGCCTCCAGGTAGTCGGCCATCTCGTCGCGGGTGGGGAAACTGCCCGGCGGCGCGGGGAACCGCATCCCCGGCAGGCCGTCGTAGCGCGCCGGGCTGAACAGCCGCAGCGAGTCCCAGTGCCGGCGCCACGAGTCGCCGATCCGCTCGTGCGCGTCGAGGATCACGAACCGCCTGCCGTCGCGGGCCAGGTGGTACCCGGCCGAAAGCCCGGCCTGCCCGCCGCCGATGACCACCGTGTCGAACCTCATCGTCCACCTCCTGTTTCGAGGAGACCGACGCTAGGCCGGGCCCGGCCGCGGTCACTTCGGGCGAACGACCCAAACCCCGCCGCGCGGCATGGGTAGTTCTGCCCAGGCGGTGTCCGGTGACCGGTCAGCCGATCCGGTGCTGGAACGCGTACGCCGCCGCCGCGGTGCGCGAGCCCACCCCGAGCTTGGTGAAGATGTTGCTGACGTGCCGCGCCACGGTCTTTTCGCTCAGCACCAGCTCCCGGGCGATGCCGCGGTTCGTGGCGCCGGCGGCCAGCAGCCGCAGCACCTCGGTCTCGCGCGGGCTGAGCGGCGACGCGCCGCGCCGGGAGTCACGCAGGCGCGCCAGGTCCGGTTCGGCGCCGAGCCGCGCGAACACCTCCGCCGCGGCGTCCAGTTCCACCTCCGCGGCGTCCTCGTCGCCGAGCGCCCGGCAGGCCAGCCCGACGAGGACCCGGGTCCGGGCGGCCTCGTAGGGCGCGTCCAGCTCGCACCACAACCGCAGCGCGGTCCGCAACGCCGGCAGCGCTGCCGGCTCCTCGCCCGCGGCGAGGCACACCGAACCGGTCGCGAAGGAGGCCAGTGCCCGCAGCGCCGCCGTGCGGAACCGGCCGGCGATCGCGGTCAGCTCGGCGGCCGCCGCCCGGGCGTGCCCGGGGTCGCCGTTCCCGATCGCGGCGTCGACCTGCGCGGGCAGCAGGCGGGAGCGGCTGATGTCGTCCTCGGCCTCGCCCAGCGCGCGGCGCAGGGACGCGTCCGCCGCGTCGGCGCGGCCCTGGGCGAGGCGCAGCAGCGCGAGGCCGGGCTGGATGTCCCAGCCGCTCTCGCCGGCGCGGCGGTAAGAGCGTTCCGCGTCGGTGAACTCGCCGCGCAGCCGGTGGATCTCGGCGAGCTGGTAGTAGGCCATGCCGGCCACCACCTGCCCGAACCGCTGGTCCAGCCGCGCGCACGCGGTCCGCGCCTCCCGGATCGCGTCCGGCCAGTCGCCGACGAGCTGCAGCAGTTCGGACCGGTGCACGCGGCAGATGCCGGAGTAGGCGCCGGTGAACTGGGGCGTCGCGTCGCACCAGGCGTTCACCGCGGCCGTCCACTCACGGGCGCGGCCCAGCTCGTGGACGTCCCGGCAGGCGGCGATCATGCTGCAGTACATCCAGCCGGTCACCTGCGAGGAGCACGCGCCGGCGGTGATGTCGAGCATCGCCTCGTCGAACAACGCGAGCCCCTCATCGACGCGGCCCTGCGCGAGCCGGGCCCGTCCCTGGGCCTGGAGGCCGATGGCCACCAGATCGCGGTCGCCGCACCGGTTGCCCAGCTCGACGGCCTCCGCGGCGGTGGCGTAGGCGGCGTCCCCGGTCTGCCGCTCGGCCTCGCTGATCAGCAGGTATCCGCGCTGCGCGCAGTCCGGGTCGGTCGCCAGCAGCCGCGCCGCGCGGGCGATCCAGCCCTGGGCGCGGGAGAACTCGCCCTGGAACGCGCACACCTCGCGCAGCCAGAAGGCGCACCGCACGGCCCGTCCGACGGCGCCGGCCCGCGCGTGCTGCTCGTAGCAGCGGCGGAACGCGTCGGCGGCCTCGTCCGGGCGGCCCAGGAACAGGGCCAGCTCGCCGAGGCGCTCCAGATCCGGCAGCCCGAGCGGGGTGTCCCGGTCGACGGCGGCCAGGGTGTCACAGGCGTCGGCCCAGGCCCGCCGGTCGTAAGCCGCGCCGGCCCGCTCGAGCAGGACGCGCGTGTCCATCGGGTCATTAAACGCCCGCGGTGCGGCCGTGACCAGGGCCGTTCGCGGTCAGGGTGCGCGCGGCAGGTCCCGCCGTTCGAAGTCCGTGCGCAGGGCGGCGCACCGGGCGCGGCCCCGCTCGTAGAGGCGGCCGAACACGAACGCGTCGGTCACCGAGTCACCCATCCGTTGCCGCAGGAACTGGCCCGCGCTCACCAGGTCGTGGTAGTCGCCCAGTTCGCGCTGCACCGACTTCACCGCCCGCCGCCACGAGCGGACCCGCTTGCCCAGCACCGGTCGCGCGACGTCCGCCACGTACCGCGCCGCCTTCGCCTTCTTGCGCACCTCGTGCAGGGCGGCGTCCGGGTCACGCGCGTCGCGCACGGCCGCCACCGCCGCCGTCAGCCGCCGGTCCGCGCGGCGCAGGGCCTTCCGCAGCTCGCGGCGCCCGGATTCCGCGGAGGTGGTCAGCGGCGGGTCGGCCACCCACTCGTCGAGCGCGCCCAGCAGCCGCGCGTACCGCTCGCCGGTCAGCTCTGCCAGCAGCACCCGCCGGTCCCGCTCGGCGGCTTCGTCCAAACGCGACTCGAGGGTGCGGCGGGCGTGCTCGGTTTCCGGCTCGCGCGGGAACTTCGCCAGCTCACCCAGCAGGGTCTCGCGCCGGACCTCGCCGTCCCGCGCCGGGGACAGCACGCGCCCCGCCCACTTCAGCTCGTCGGCCAGCGCCTTCGCCCGCTCGCGCACGAAGAGCCGCCGGTAGCCGCGCAACGCGCTGCGCGCCCGCCGCATCGCGACCCGCAGCTGGTGCACCGCGTCGTCGTCCCCGCGCCGGACGCCTTCGTCGTGCCGCCGGATCGCCTCGACCTGCGCGCGCAGGTAGGCCATCACGGTCTCCCCGGCGTTGCCCGGCTCGCCGGGCGCGGCGAGGTCGGCGGCGAGCAGGCGCCGCAGCTTCGACGGCCAGTGCGCCGGGCGCACCCCGCCCGCGACGAGCGCCCGCGTGAGCGTGTCGAGCAGCTCGGGGTCGCCGGTGTCGAGTTCGACCTCGAGTTCACGCCAGCGGTCCAGGTGCGCGTGCTCGCCGGCCCGCTCGCCGTGGACGTGGTCGTCGGTCAGCACGGCCAGCCGCCGCCCGTCGGCGGCGGTCAGGTCGTGGGTGAACCGGTCGACGCGCAGGTGGGCGATCTCGACGAGGTCCGCACCACCGGTCCACTCGCGCGCGGCTTCGGCGAGTTCCCCGGGGAGCTGGTCGGCGGGCGGGAACTGGGTCTCTTCGCGGGCGCCGTCGGCGGCGGGACGCTTGAGGTGCCAGCCCGCGTCCTCCCCGCCGGTGCGCCTGCGCAGGGTCACGCCCGCGCGCGCCAGGCGGAGGTCGCGGGTGTCGTAGTAGGTGTTGTCCAGCCGGGACTCCCGCGGCGGGGCCTGATCGGCCACCGGTCCCACGCCCGCCAGCCGGGGCACCGGCCGTCCGTCGTCGAAGTCGAACTTCCGCTCCCGCTCGGTGACCGTTTTCGCGCCCATGTCGGGGAATTCCCCGGCTGTCCCCGGGGGAAACTCAGCGCTGCCGCTGGCGAACGCCGGTGCAGGCGATCAGCTCCGCGCAGCCGGGACGCAGAAACACGATGTAGGCCCACGCGCCGTCGGCGGCTTCGACATACCCGCCCACCACCGGCTCATCACCCAGCTGTTCGAGGGCCTCGACCGTGGCCCGCAGATCCAGGGTTGCGACACCGCGCCGCTCGGTGCTGCGAAGCCGTCGCCGGTAGGTGCTCACCAGATGATGAGCGGGCACTCGACTGTCGATCCAGACCTGGTAGTCCCCACCCTGCCGCAGCGCGAGCCGGGCGGCGCGGCACGCCCCGGTCGGCTGGTCCAGCAAGTCCGCCAGCGCTTCCCGGTCCACCCGACCCCCCTCAGCCACCGCGCTGCACGCTACCCGCCTACCGCACGCCGCGGATGGGCAGGATCAGCATCGCGCCCACCGCGGCCGCCGCCGCGCCGAGCAGGAACAGCGCCGGGAAGTTCTGCGGCATCGCCGCGGTGGCGCCGATCGACAACACCGCCGGGGCCACCGCCGGCACCACCGAGCCGGGCAGGTTGTTCGCGATGTTCATCAGCCCGAGGTCCTTCGCCGGGTTCGCCGGGTCCGGCAGCACCTCCGTCACCAGCGCGATGTCGACCGCGAAGTACACGCCCTGCCCCAGCCCGACGACCGCGATCGCGGCGAGGAAGAACGGGAACGAGTCCGCGACGGCCGCCAGCACGAGCCCGGCCGCGAAGATCGCCGCGGACGCGATCACGAACGGCTTGCGCCGGCCGAGCCGGTCGGACGCCTTCGCCGCCACCGGGGCGAAGATCAGCGCCGCCGCGGTCAGCACCAGCGTCGACAGGAACACCGCGCCCGCCACCTCGGCCGGCGGGAAGCGCAGCACGATCATCAGGTAGAACGCCTGGTACGCCTGCACCGCCGCGACACCGAGGAACAGCAGGAACCGGCTCAGCCACGCCCAGGAGAAGTTCGCGTGCCGCACCGGATCGAGCCAGAACGTGCCGAGCAGCTCGCGCCGCCCGAACGCCGGGCGGTCCGCCTTGTGCAGCCGCGGATCCTTCAGCACCACCGCGAACAGCACACATCCGACGACCGCGATGGCCGCGGGCAGCAGGATCATCGCCGGCAGGTTCGGCGACACCAGCTGCGCCACGAACAACCCGATCACCACACCGACCGGCAGGCTCAGCCCGACCACGGCCGACGCCGGTCCTCGTCGGTCCGGCGCGAACTGGTCCGGGATCACCGCGGTGATCGCCACCGTCGCCGAGGTCAGCCCGATCGCGGTGACGACCCCGGCGAGGGTCAGCGTCAGCGTGTTCGTGCCGGCGAGCATGCCGAGCGCGCCGAGCGCGAACAGCGCCGCGGCCAGCAGCAGGTAGGGCCGCCGCCGCCCGAGCCGTCCGGTCGTGCGGTCGGACAGCCGCCCGAACGCCGGGAACGCCACGAGCGCGCACAGGGCGCTGACCCCGGTGACGATCGAGACGATGGTCGTCGCGCCGACCGGGTCGATCAGCGTCGCCTTGAGCGACAGCGTCAGGACCGCGGGCACCAGCTGGGCCATCGCCGCGCCGATCCCCGCGAAGCCGAGGAAGAACAGGAAGCTGCGGCCCGGGTTGGTCCAGGTGCGCGGCGTCGTCGTGGTGGTTCCGGGCAGGGAGGACGTACTCATCGTCGGGCACCTTTCGCCTCGTTGCGAACCGCGGGCGTCCCGTCCACGGCCGGCACCGTCCTGGGCCGCCAGTTCGTGGCCTCGAGCCCGTGGCCGAGCGGGAACACCGGGTCCGCGCTGCCGCCCGGCAGGTCCTCGGGGTGCGCCTCGACCGCGGCCATCGACCGGGGCAGCTCGAACGGCAGCCGGCCCTCGGGGCGGGCGTGGCCGAACACGACGTCGAGCACGGCGTCGTCGGTGGCGCCGAAGTCGGCCACCAGCGCGGCGGCGTGCTCGGCGAGTTCGGGGATCACGGCCGGCCGGTCCAGGAAGACGTCGACCACCGTCGGGACCGTGGCGGCCAGCTCCAGCAGGTGCGCGCGCTCGTCCTCGGGCAGGTCCAGCCGCCCCTGGTGGAAGAACGCCTCGGGCAACGTCCGGCGCGGCGCGTACGGGGCGGCGATGCGGACCAGGGCGTAGTCGGCGTCCGCCGGACTGTCCACAATGGTCGCGTACGCGGCTGCGGTCCCGGCGTCGACGCCTTCGACGTAGAGCCGGCACCCGGAGGGCAGCGGCAGCACGGAGTCGGTCAGCAGGGTCATCGCCCGCCGCTGCGCCGCCGCACCGGCCGCGGCGAAGTCCTCCCGCCCGACCGTCGTCACCGCGATTTCCTCGTCCACGTATGGGTTTTCGAACAGCCCCAGCCGGAACAGGACGGTCAGCACGCGGCGCGCGGACTCGTCGATCCGGGTCTCGCTCACGCGGCCGCCGGTCACCAGGTCCGTGATCACCTCGGGGCACCACTCGCCGCCGAACTGGTCGACGCCCGCGTCGAGCAGCATCAGGGCGCGCTCGGCGCGGTCCAGGTGCTCCACGCCCCACGCCCGCGCGGGCCACACCGTCCCGCCGGGCAGCACCGAGTCGGTGAGCAGGCCGAAGTCGGTGCAGACGACGCCGTCGTAGCCCTCGTCGCGGCGCAGCCGCCCGGCCACCACCTCGCGGTCGAAGGCGAAGCCGACCTCGGCGAGACCGGGCACCCCGACCGGGCGCCCGTAGTACGGCATGACGGCGGCCGCCCCGGCGCGCAGGGACGGGCGGAACTGGTCGAGGTGCTGCTCGAACCGCCCGGCCGGGTAGACCTGGTCCGTGCCGTTCGCGAAGTGCGCGTCCTCGCCGCCCGCCTGCGGGCCCGCGCCCGGCCAGTGCTTGACCATGCTCGCCACGGATCCGGGGCCGAGCCGCGGGCCCTGCAGCTCCTCGACGTAGGCCCCGGCGAGGCGGCCGACCAGGTCTGGATCGGCGCCGAACGTGCCGACGGTGCGTGCCCAGCGGGGTTCGGTGGCGAGGTCGGCCATCGGGTGGGTGGCCATGCGGATGCCGACCGCGGTGTACTCGGCGCGGATGACGCGGGCGAACTCGCGCACCAGCTGTTCGTCGCCGATCGCGCCGAACCCGAGCGGCTCCGGCCAGCGCGAGCAGCCGCCGTCGGCGACCGAAGTGAGCGGGTTGTCGTTGGCCGAGTGGCGCGGATCGGACGAGACGAGTACGGGGATGCCGAGACGGCTGCGGGCGGCGAGGTCCTGCAGGCGGTTGTGCCAGCGGGCCAGCGGCCCGGCGGCGACCGGCGCCATCAGGGTGAGGCAGCGCAGGTGCTTGTCCCGCACGGATTCCGTGGTCGGGGCGGTGGGCATGATGCCGACCGACTCCTCGACGAACCCGCCGTCCGGCGTCACGGCGACCGGCGCGTGGCACAGCAACCCGGCCTTCTCGGCGAGGGTCATCCGGCCGAGGAGGTCTGCGACGCGCTCCTCGATCGGGCGGTCCGGATCCTTGTAGGGCACCAGCATGGGAGCGAGCATGACGCCCGTGACCAGCGGCGTTCCACGACTGTGCCATTGGTTGGCACGCCCGTTCAGCGCACGGCGTAGACGTCCAGCACCACCGCGTCCCGGCGGCGCAGTGCCGAGCTCACCGCGACCACGTGGTTCAGCCACGCGTAGTCCGGCGAGTCCTCGGCCGTTTCGAAGTTGATCGCGGTGCGGAAGCGGTACGTGGACGGCTCCGGGGACTGCCCGGCGAGCAACGCGGCCATCACCTCCGGCGGTCCGTGCCGCACCCCCCGGCTGGTGATCGACACCAGCGATCCGTCATCGGCCCGCGCGGTGTAGCGCGCCTCGACGCGGACCCAGCCGCCGGTGTGCACGATCTGCCAGTCCGCGCCGCCGGGCAGGATGTCCGCGGTCAGCCGCGGGCCCTCGACGCGCCCGCCGGTGATCGGCACGATCCGGCGGCGGCCGTGGGGCGTGCCGCCGAGGTCGAGCACCTCGTCCAGCGTCACCTCCGCCCTGGCGAGGAACTCCAGCTCCGGCCGTGGTGGCTGCTGCGGGGTCACCATGGCCCGGCAAACTATCAGGAATCCTGACTCAGGACAGCCGTCGCGCGGAGGACCACGTCCCGCAGGTAGCGGTGCTCGGGATCGTCGTCGTACATCGGGTGCCACCACATCGCCTCGCGCAGCGGGCCGACCTCGAACGGGCACGGCAGGGCCCGCACACCCAGCTCGGCCGGCACCGACGCGGCCAGCCGCCGCTGCAGCAACGCGACCCGGCCGGTGCCGCGGACCAGGCCCGGCACGGTCAGGAACGTCTCGGTCACCACCTGGACGTGCGGCTCGATGCCGAGCATCCGCATCTGCCGCGCGGCGGGCGTGGACGCGGTCGGGCCGTGGTAGGTGACCACCCACGGCATCGCCTTGAGCTGCTCCACGGTCAGCTCCTCGCCGACCTCGGCGTTGTCGCTGGAGACCAGGCAGACCCAGTCGTCCAGGTACAGCTCGCGGTAGGGCAGGTCGGTGATGAACCCGTGCGGCATCAGCAGCAGGTCGTGGTTGACCAGCGCCTGGGCCGCCTGCTCGACCAGCGACGGCGTGTTGGCGGTCAGCCGCAGCCGCGTCCCGGGCGCCTCCGCGGCGAGCAGCGCGGCGATCTCCGAGCCCAGCACCGCGACGCCGTAGTCGCTGATCAGCAGCGAGAACTCGCGGGTCGAGGACGCCGGGTCGAAGTCCGGCTCGGCGGCGAAAACCCGTTCCACACCGGTGATCGCGACCCGCACGCGTTCGGTGAGCTGCACGGCCAGCGGCGTCAGCCGGTAGGAGTTGCCGACCCGGATCAGCAGGTCGTCGCCGAAGTGGCGGCGCAGCTTGCCCAGGTGCGCGGACACCGCGGGCTGGCTCAGGCCCATCCGCTCGGCCGCCCGCGTCACGCTGCGTTCCTGCAGCAGCGCGTGCAGCGCGACCAGCAGGTTCAGGTCCAGGCTCGCGAGGTTCACCACCGCACGCTACATCAGCGACACTGATAACGCGCATAACCGATTTCGTCTTCCCTGATACCGCCGCGGTGCCCGACAGTGGACTTCGTCGCTCGAGGAGGAACCGACGTGATCCACGACCGCACCGATCCCGAAGGCGCGATCGCCGCCGCGGCCAAGCGCTGCTCCAACTGGGGCCGCTGGGGAGCCGACGACGTGCTCGGCACGCTGAACTTCCTGGACGAGGCCAAACGCCGCGAAGGCGCCGCGCTCGTCCGGCAGGGCAAGAGCTTCTCGCTGGCGCAGCGGTTCGAAGCCGGCGGCCCGCAGAAGGGCTGGCGCCGCCGCACCAACCCGGTGCACACGATGCTCGACACCGGACTGGACGCCGAACGCGGCCAGGGCTTCCCGCACGGCCTCGGTGGCGCGGACGACGTCGTGTTCATGCCGCTGCAGGCTTCGACGCAGTGGGACGGGCTCGGCCACATCTTCGACCACGGCACCGCCTACAACGGCCGCCGCGCGGGTGACGTCGTGACCAGCGAGGGCGACCAGGTCACCGGCATCGAGACCACCGCGGGCCGGATCGCCGGCCGCGGCGTGCTGCTCGACGTCGGGCGCGCGATCGGCACGGACGGCGAACTGCCGGACGGGTTCGCGATCACCGTCGAGCACCTGGAGGCCACGATCGCCGCGCAGGGCGAGACCGCCCGCGTCGGCCGCGGCGACCTGCTGCTGGTGCGCACCGGCCGGCTCACCCGCGCCCGCCGCGAGGGCTGGGGCGACTACGCCGGCGGCGACGCGCCCGGCCTGTCGTTCACCACCGCGGACTGGCTGCACGGCACCGAGATCGCCGGGATCGCCACCGACACCTGGGGCTTCGAGGTGCGGCCCAACGAGTTCGACGTCGCGTTCCAGCCGCTGCACCAGGTCTGCATCCCGCACATCGGCCTGTTCCTCGGCGAGATGTGGGACCTCGACGCGCTGGCCACCGACTGCGCCGCCGACGGGGTGTACGAGTTCTTCCTCGCCGCCGACCCGATCCCGGTGACCGGCGCGGTCGGCGCCCCGGTCGCCCCTGTCGCCGTCAAGTAGGAGTTCCCATGCCAGCCGTGAACAACGTCCTGGTGGTCGGCAGCGGCCTCGCCGGGACGGCCACCGCGATCGGGCTCGCCGCGCACGGCGTCGCCGTCGACCTGGTCGAGATCAAACCCGACGTCGCCGCCATCGGCTCCGGGATCACCTTGCAGGGCAACGCCTTGCGCGAGCTGCGCGACCTGGGCGTGTGGGAGCGGGTGCGCGCGGAAGGGTTCGGGTTCGACAGCCTCGGCCTGCGCGCGCCCGACCCCGCGGGCACCCTGCTGGTGGAGATCCCGGACGCCCGCACCGGCGGCCCCGACCTGCCCGCCACGATGGGCATGCCGCGCCCGGCGCTGGCGCGGATCCTGCTGG
Organism: Amycolatopsis deserti; assembly: GCF_014653945.1. GTDB lineage: Bacteria > Actinomycetota > Actinomycetes > Mycobacteriales > Pseudonocardiaceae > Amycolatopsis_E > Amycolatopsis_E deserti. The sequence goes on from NZ_BNAU01000005.1 coordinate 516,146, forward strand.
ACCGCGCCGCCGAAACCGGGGTGAAGACCCGCTTCGGCGTCACCGTCACCGAGCTGGAACCGGACGGCAGCGTGGTGCTCTCCGACGGCTCTTCCGGACGCTACGACCTGGTCGTCGGTGCCGACGGCATCCGGTCGTCGGTGCGCCGGATGCTCGGCATCGAGCTGGAGACCCGCGCCACCGGCATGGGTATCTGGCGCGCGTTCGGCCCGCGCCCGGCGTCGGTCACGCGCACCGACTTGTTCTACGGCGGCCCGTGCTACATCGCCGGGTACTGCCCGACCGGCGAGAACTCGCTGTACGCCTACGTCGTCGAGGACGCCCAGGACCGCTCCGCGCTGACGCCGGACGAGCGGCTCGCCACGATGCGCGAGCTGGCCGCGGCCTACCACGGCCCGTGGGACGAGATCCGGGAGACGCTCACCGACCCGTCCCGCGTCAACTACACCTGGTTCGAAACCCACGTGCTGCCGCCGCCGTGGAACCGCGGCCGCGTGGTGCTCATCGGCGACGCCGCGCACTCCTGCCCGCCCACCCTCGCGCAGGGCGGCGCGCAGGCCCTCGAGGACGCCGCGGTCCTCACCGAACTGCTGCTCGCCGCGGACAAGCTCGACGACGACCTGTGGCGGGCCTTCACCGACCGCCGCTACGAGCGGGCCAAGGCCGTCGTGGACGCGTCCAACCAGCTCGGCCGGTGGCTCCTCGACCACGAACAGGGCGACGTGCCGGGCCTGATGGGCCGCGTCGCCGCACTCGTCACCCAGCCCGCCTGATCCAGGAGGACCTCATGACCGACCGACTCATCACCCACCTGCGCCACGTCGACCTCGCCGTGCCGGACCTGGCCCGGCAGCAGGACTTCTTCACCGGCGCGTGGGGCCTGACCACCGAGCACACCGACTCCGGCATCGCGTTCCTGGCCGCCGAGGGATCACCCGAACAGTACGTGATCCGGCTGCGCCAGGCCGCCGACAAGCGCATCGACCTGATCTCGTTCGGCGCCGCCACACCATCCGATGTGGACACGCTGGCCGTCCGGCTGGCGTCGTCGGGCGTGAAGCTGGTGAGCGAACCCGGCGTCATCGACACCCCCGGTGGCGGTTACGGGTTCCGGTTCTTCGACAACGAGGGCCGCACCATCGAGATCAGCGCCGACGTCGCCGTGCGCGCGCACCGCAAGATCGAGGAGGGCGAGTCGGTCCCGGTGCGGCTCTCGCACGTGGTGATCAACTCGGCCGCCCCGGAGGGCACCCGCGCGTTCTACGAGAAGCACCTCGGGTTCCGGCTCTCGGACATCCTGATGCACCCCCGGATGGGCGAGATGATGTGGTTCATGCGGGTGAACTCGTGGCACCACAGCATGGCGATCGCCCGCTGCCCGCACCCGTCGCTGCACCACGTGTCGTTCGAGATGCGCGGGCTGGACGAGTACATGCGCGGCACCGGGCGGCTGCTGCGCGCCGGCGTGGAGAAGATCTGGGGCCCGGGCCGCCACCTGGCCGGCAACAACACGTTCAGCTACTTCCTCGACCCGCACGGCAACACGATGGAGTACACCACCGAGCTGGAGCTGATCGACGAGGACACCTGGCACCCGCACCTCTACGACTTCAGCGACCCCGAGGTGTCCGACCAGTGGGGCACGGCGAACGCGATGAACGAGTTCGTCGCCCAGAAGTCCTTCAACGACCCGGACAAGGGTCTGTTCGTCGCCCCGCCGGTGTGAGGAGTTCCTGATGCGTTTCGCGACCTGTTCGCTGGACGGCGTGGTCCGGGCCGGAGTCGTGGCCGGCGACGGCATCCACCCGCTACCGCCCGGAGTGACGGTGCTCGACCTGGTGCGATCGGGTCTTCCGGCCGCGCTGGAGGCGGGTTCGGCCGTCCTGGGCGAACCGCCGGTGCCGCTGGACCGCGTGCGGTTGCTGCCGCCGCTGGAGCCGCCGACCGTGCGGGACTTCGTCGCGTTCGAAGAGCACGTGGAGGGCGTGGTCGCCAGCGTCTCCGGCGGGTCCGGGGTCGTGCCGCAGTGGTACGAGGCGCCCACGTTCTACTTCACCAACCCGTACGCGCTGCTCGGCGCGTTCGACGACGTGCCGGTGCCGCCGGGGTCGTCGTTGTTCGACTTCGAGCTGGAGGTCGCGGCGGTGGTCGGCCGGGACGGGTCGTCGCTGACGCCGGAGCAGGTGGAGATCTTCGGCTACACGGTGTTGAACGACTGGTCGGCGCGCGATCTGCAGCGGCGCGAGATGAAGGTGCAGCTCGGGCCGGCGAAGGGCAAGGACTCCGCGACGACGCTCGGGCCGTGGCTGGTGACCGCCGACGAGCTGGAGTCCTATCGCGACGGTGACGGGTTCCTGGAGCTGGACCTGCGGGTGTCGGTGAACGGCACCGAGATCGGGCAGGACCTGTTGTCCAACATGAGCTGGCCGTTCGAGGAGCTGGTCGCCTACGCCTCGCGTGGCACGTGGGTGCGGGCCGGGGACGTGCTGGGCTCCGGGACCTGCGGCAACGGCGGGTGCCTCGCCGAGCTGTGGGGCCGGGGGCGGGATGTGCCGCCGTTGGCGCCGGGTGACGTCGTGGAGATGACCGTCGAGGGCATCGGCACGATCCGGAACACCGTGGTGGCCGGTGTGGAACTGCCTCCGGTGCGGCCGGCGCGGGCCCGGCCGCGGAAGCGCGAGCGATGAAGGTCGCGGGCAAAGTCGTCATCGTGACCGGCGCCGGTCGGGGGCAGGGCGCGGTGGAGGCTCGGCTGCTGGCCGAGGAGGGCGCGCGGGTGATCGGCGTGGACCTCGGCCCGGCGCCGGCGGAACCGTTGCCCGGAGTCGAATACGCGCGGCTCGACGTCACCGACGCGGCGGGCTGGTCCGCGCTGGTGTCCCGGCTGGACCGGGTGGACGGGCTGGTCGCCAACGCCGGGATCACCTGGCGGGCGCGGCTGGACGAGGTCGATCCGGGCGACCTGGCGCGGGTGCACGACGTGAACGTCGGTGGCGTGGTCCGGGCGATCCAGGCGGTGCTGTCGGTGATGCCGGCGGGGCGGGTCGATCGTGACGGTGGGCTCGGTCGCGGCGCTGACCGGGCACTACCCGCTCGCGTACACGGTGAGCAAGTGGTCGCTGCGCGGGCTGACCCGGGCGGCGTGCCTGGAGCTGGGCGCTCGCGGGATCCGGGTCAACGCCGTGCACCCGGGTTACATCGAGACGCCGATGACCGCGTCGGCCCCGGCGGCGTTCCGGGAGGCGAACATCGCCGAAACACCGTTGGGCCGCACGGTGGCATGAAATCGATCAGTGACTCTCTTGTGAAAGGCCCGCCCGCCGGCCCACCACCCTCAACGGACACGCTCCGCGTGGCTGAAAGGAATTCAATGTTCGAGTACTTCCCGGGCAACTACGTCTGGAACCTGGGCGTCGTCGCGACGCTCAACAGCGGCGGGCTCATCGACGAGGTCGATCGCGCCTGCCGTCCGATCAAGGAGGCCGCGCAGCGCGGTGAGGACGCCGGGACCGCCGACTTCCTGACGGCGTGGACCGCGTTGACCGACCAGCTCGTCGGGCAGGCCGAGGCGGCCGAGGCGGCCGGGCACACCCGCACCGCGCGGCAGTTGTACGCGCGGGCCACGAACTACCTGTGCCAGGCCGAGCGGATGCAGAGCGCGTCGGCGCCCGGGCGGCTGGACACCTACCGGCGGGTGCTCGCGTTGCAGGAGAAAGCGTTTGCGCCGGGTGTGTCGCGGGTGGAAATCCCGTACGAGGGCACGACGCTGCCCGCGTACTTCAGCGCGGCGCCGGTGGAGGGTCCGGCGCCGGTGATGATCATGTGGAACGGACTGGACTCGACCAAGGAGCACATGTACTCCTCCGGGCACTGGGAGGAGCTGGCGGCCCGCGGGATCTCGTGCCTGATGGTGGACTGCCCCGGGTCGGGGGAGGCGTTGCGGCTGCAGGGCCTGACGGCGCGGGTGGACACCGAGGCGTGGGCGGCGGCGTGTGTGGACTACCTGGTCGGGCGGTCCGATGTGGACTCGTCGCGGATCGGCCTGGTCGGCTGGTCGCTGGGCGGCTACTACGCGCCGCGCGCCGCGGCGTTCGAGAAGCGGCTCGCGCTGGTGGTGGCGTGGGGCGCGAACCACGACTGGGGGGCCGTGCAGCGGCGCCGCCTGGAGCGCGAGGGCGAGCGGCCGGTGCCGCACTACTGGGAGCACGTGCTGTGGGTGTGGGGGCACTCCGACCTGGCGGAGTTCATCGACTTCGCGGACGCGGTCAACCTGGACGGCGTGGCGGAGAAGATCGACGTCCCGTTCCTCATCTGCCACGGCGAGAACGACCGGCAGATCCCGCTGGCGTACGCCCACCGCTCCTACGAGCAGGCGACCGCCAGCCCGCGGCGCGACCTGCGGATCTTCACACCCGCCGAGGGCGCGACGGAGCACATCGGGCTGGACCACCTGCCCCACGTGAGCAGCTACATAGCCGACTGGGTGGCCGACGTGTTCGAAGGTCGCTGACCGGCGAGTGGGTCGTGTTGGGGCAGCTACCGCCCCAACACGACCCACTCGTCGTCCTGCTTGGAGTAGTCGATCTTTCCCGTCTCCGGCAGGACCGCGGTCACGATGTCGTGCTCGATGATGACGTCGAACATCAGCTCATCGTTGTAGCCGCAATGAGGGCACCGCGAGCCGTAGCCCCGTGCCGCCACGAGTGGACGGCCCGGCACGCCCGCGTCCCGTTCTCCCCAATGCAGTAAGTCGCCGATCCGGTACCGGCTGAGGTCGCACGCGCCGAACCTGAACTGCGCGTCGCGCCGGCTTGGCCGCCCACAGTCGCGGCAGATCTGCTCGCCGGGTACCTCCACCACGTTGAAGACGCCCATCGCTCAACCCCGTAGCTCGGACCGCGCGTCCATCAACGCGAAGCCCAGCAGGTTCAGCCCGGGCCACTGCTCCGGCTCCCGGGCGCGCGGGTCGTCCGCCGGGAGGCCGATTCCCCAGGTCGCGTCGACCGGGCTCGCCTCCACCAGCACCCGCTCGCCGGTGCCCAGCAGGAACCGGCGCAGCTCCGGGTGCTGCCCGAACTTCGCGACCGACCCCGCGACCACGATGTCGTACCGGGACGCCACCCAGCGCTCCTCGTCGAAGCCCGCCACCCGGTGGCCCAGCTCCTTGGCCCGTCGGGGGTGCGGCGCGCGCAGCACCTGCTCGGCCGTCGCCGTGTCGCCGAACAGCATCGCCTTGCGCCACATCATGTAGTGCTCCGCGGTGGCGAATTCGCGGCCGTCCACCGCGAACCGCGCCGGCCACCATTGGCTCAGGCACCCGCGCCCGGCACTGCCGTCCCGCTCCGGCCGGTGGCCCCAGAAGAACAGGTACTTCACGCGCTCGCCCCGGCGCGTGCGTTCGATCAGCTCCGCCCGCATGTCCGGCAGTATCGCCGATCGGAGTCCCGGAATCACCGTCTTTTCCCGCGCTGCGGCCGCTCTTGAGCAGCTCGCGGCCGCTCGACGCGGCACCGCCTGATCATCCGCGCTTGACCTCGAGTTAGCTGGAGCTCTTAGCGTTGTTCCCATGACGAACGCGACGGCGTCCGCGGTGCGGCTGCCACCCCGGACACTTCTGCTCACGCTGCTCGGCGTCAGCACGATGACCATCATGGCCAGCGCAACCATCACGCCGGCCCTGCCGGGCATGGAACACCACTTCGCGGCCACCCTGAACGCCGCGCTGCTGGTCCGCCTCGTGCTGACCCTGCCCGGCCTCGCGATCATGCTCGCCGCGCCGGTGCTCGCCCGGCTGAGCGGCCGCGCCGGGCGGGTCCGGGTGCTCGCGGCGGGCCTCACCCTCTACGTCGTCGGCGGCGGGTCGGGCCTGGTGCTCGACTGGCTGCCCGGGCTGCTGGCCGGCCGCGCGGTGCTGGGCGTGGGCATCGCGGCGATCATGGTCACCTCGACCGCCCTGCTCGCCGACCACTACCCGGCCACCGACCACGGCCGGGTGCTGGGCCTGCAGGGCGCCGCGATGGGGTTCGGCGGTGTCGTCGCCCTCCTGCTCGGCGGGGTGCTGGCCGACCTCAGCTGGCGTGGGCCGTTCGCGATCTACCTGCTCGCCCTGCCGATGCTCGCACTCGTCCTCCGGTTCGTGCCCGAGGCGCCGAAGGCCCCGGCGTCGCCGGACGGTCCACAAGGGACAACGCGGCTGTTCGGCCTGTACGCGCTGATGTTCCTCGGCGTGATCGTCTTCTACACCGTCCCCACGCAGGCGCCGTTCTGGCTGGGCGAGGTCACCGGCGCCGGCCCGGTCGTCGTGGGCGTGCTGATGGCCGCGCTGAACCTGGTCATGACGCTGGTCGGCCTGAACTTCCGGCGGCTGCGCGCCCGCTGGGACTTCCGGGTCCTCGCCGCGGCGGTCTTCGCCGCCTACGCGGCCGGCCTGGTCGTCCTCGGCCTCGCCGGCGGGATCTGGATGGCAGCGCTCGGCATGCTGATCACCGGCCTCGGCATCGGGCTGCAGAACCCGGTGTTCAACGGCTGGGTGGTGGCCTCGGTCGATCCCGCGGCACGCACCCGCGCGCTCGGGATGCTGACGTCGGCGTTGTTCCTCGGCCAGTTCGCCTCTCCGCTGATCGCGCAACCGGTGGTCGCCGGCGTCGGGCTCGGGACCACGTTCGTGCTCGCCGGCGCGCTCGGCCTGGTGATCTCCGTGGTGCTGGTTTTCCTGCGCGGCAGGGCAACCGCGGATTCGCCGGCGGCGTAGGGAGGTGCGTAAGCCCACCGACAGGGAGGAACGGGCATGCGCATCAAGGGAATCATCATGGGGGCGGCGACCGGGGCGATCGGGCTGGCGATGTTCGCCGCACCCGCCGCGAACGCGTCCGAGGGGTCGGACTGCGACCCGAACCCGGGATCGACCGGGTCGTGCGGGTGGATCAACGTCGAGCCGGACGTGGTCCACCGCGGCGACGTGGTGGACGTGGAAGCCAACTGCCGCAACGCGGTGGCGTCCCCGGTGTCGGACGTGCTGCTGAACTTCACCCCGACCGCCGAGCCCACCCACTGGTCGGCGACGGTCTCCCGCAAGGCCAAGCCGGGCGAACACACCGCCACGATCACCTGCCCGGAAAACACCTACACGACGACGTTCCTGGTGGTCCGTTAACAGAAGTGACGCCGCCGAGCGGTCCAAAGGGTGACCGCCCGGCGGTTCACCGAAGCGGCTTGCAGCCGACTCCGGCCAGGCTGCCTCGACGGGCACGCTGGTCGTGAAGTGCTCGCGGGATACCCGACCGCCAATCCGCCGCCGGAACCAAGCCCGGTGGGACCATCTCGAGCCCCCGGAAGAACTCCGATATCTCCTCAGCCGTCCGCGGGATCACCGTCGCCGAATTGCGGGTGTAACGCCGGACCAGCTCGGCGCGCGCATCGGGACTCGCCGACGCGTCGTCGACCGCTCCGTGCGAAATGACGAGATAGCTGCCCGGCGCGAAAGCCCCACCCCACTCGTGGACCAGTGGAGCGGGCTGGTCGACGAAATGCAGTACGGCATTCATGAGCAAAGCAGTGGGGTCCGAAAGGTTCAACACGCCGTCCAACTGCCGCAACGCGTCGGCCGGACGACGAAGATCACCGGAAATAACCTGAACGCGGGAATCATCACGGGTGAGGTCGGACAGCGCGGTGACAACATCCGGGTCGTTGTCGACATAGACGACGCGTGCGTCGTAGGCGAGTTCGTGGACGTTGCCCCCGGGAGTCGGATAGCCGGCTCCGATGTCGACGAACTGGCGTATCCCCTGATCGTGGCAGAAGGTGACCGCGCGCTTGAGAAACTCCCTGCTCAGCTGGGCCCACTCCACTATGAAAGGGATCAACGGGTAGACCGTCTCCTCGGCAAAGGTCCGTTCGAGGGCGCTGTGGTGCTCACCGCCGAGGTAGAGGTTGTACAGCCGGGACGCACTTGGGCGTTCGTCGTCAGTGGTCAAGGTCGGGCTTCTCCTTCGCTTGCCATACCGGCGCCGCCCAAGTGGGCGGTGTCGTTGTGGGTGACTTGCACCCAGCGATGGTGTCGCTCCCGAATTCCGGGTACGAGGGCCTGCCGCTCCCAGCGGGTGATGCCCGTCGGGGTCACCTCGAACCCGGCGTGCACCCGGACGTCCGGCGGCAACCGAAGGAACAGGTGAGCGGCTGCGGTGACGGTTTCCCCATGTCCGATGACGAGGATCCGCTCTCCATGATGCCGATCGAGCAGCCGGGTGAGCCCCGCGGTGACGCGGACGAAGTAGTCCTTCCAGGTCTCCGCTCCCGGCGCGATGGCGATCTCCAGCCCGTCCTCGGGCCCCGCGCGGACCTCGGAGAGCACTTCTCGCCAGGGACGGCCGTCGGCCTCGCCGTAGTCGGGATCGCGCAAGTCGTCGGCGACGGTGAGCGGAAGATCGAGCCGTGCTGCGACGATCTCGGCCGTTTCCGCAACACGCCGCACCGAAGTGGCGTACAGCGCGGCGAACCGCTTGGCGTCGTGCTCCTTCGCGAGGACGGCAGCCAGCCGGGCGGCTTGCCACCGCCCCAACTCGGTCAGTCCGGTACATCCGCGAGGGCCTCCCACAACCCCTTCTCGGCCGCACCGAGACTCCCCGTGGCGCGCGATAACCAAACCAGTGTTCTCCATCCTGGCCCTCCCGCCGGATTCCGCAGCCTTGACGAATCGCCCCGCACGGCGTACGCGCAGGGCAATACCGCTTCGGCCACGCCCGGAATGGCAACGGGACGGGCACAATGTGTCGGCAGCACCGCGTCCTACGGTGCTGCCGCGTAAAACGGTAAATACCGTCCCACCACCCCGTCTAGGCCTGGTCGGGTGGATCAGTTTCACCTGGCCTCACATTTGGTTAACCTCTGAACCGAGGTTCCGAATCGATCGGTACCTGACCGGACGAAGGTCGGTGAAGAACGTGAACGCCGCTCGGCGACAGCCGGGGACCGCGGAAGGAAACTGGGTACTGGTCGACACCCGGCCCGACGATCCTCGGCGCGACAGGCACCGCGGGCGCAAGGTGGGACTCCTCCTGGCGGTGGGCCAGGCGAGCTACCACGGAGTCGCGCCGCGGAACGCGCTCGACCATCGCCTGGCCCAGCACCTGCTCAGGTACCGGCTGGAGCAGGCCGTGCGCGAGGGGAACCGGGTCGAAGCGGACCGGGTGACCTACGCGGGCCGCGAGTGGAAAGTCCGCGTCCTGCCGATCACCTCCCCCGTCACTGGAACGGTGGTCGCGGCGATGGGGTGCTACCTCGACGCCGCCACGGACTGGGCAACGGTGCCGCCCCCGCTCGTGGGCAGTTGGGAGTGGCGGATCACCGAAGCGGGAGCCGATCACCAGAACACGATCGCCTGGACCGACGAACTGTTCGAGCTGTACGGCTTGGCCCCACCGGACGAGGAACGCCAGCCGGGCGCGCCGGAGGAGCCCGCGGTTCGCCGGCGATTTCCGCACGGCCGCTGGTGGGACGGCACCTACTTCCTGCACAACCTGGTGATGGACTCGTGGCGGCCCGCCGTTCAGGAGTTCCGGGACCGGCTCCTCCACGACAACAGTGGCGGCCTGCACCTCTGCAGCTTCAAGACCCAGCACCGGGTGACCGGCCAACCGGTCGCACTTCGCCTCGCCGGACGGGCCGCCGCCGGCATGCCGGGGTGGTTCCACGGCATCGCCACCATCGACGTCGGGGCGCGGGAGAACGCGACTTCTCCGACGCCTCGCCCACTGGCCCAGGCCTTTCTCGAAGCGTCCCGGGACCCGCTGATCGTCGTCGACCGGATGCTGGAAGAGCTGGACACCGCGAACTCGCTCTTCGACGGGTTGAACCTCGCGGTGCCGACCGACCACCACGTGCGCAAACTGGTGCACCCGTTCGACGTGCCCGCCCTGACCAAACTCTTGGGGGAAGCCGGAGCAGCACCGGAACACCCGGTGGGTCCGCAACGGCTGCGCCTCGCCACGTTGTCCGCGGAGGTGTGGCGCGAATTCGAGTTCCTGGCCGTCGGCGACGCGCCCACGCGGGGCGACGAGGTTCGTTACGTCGTGTGCCGGATCACCGAACCGGCGTGATGGCCTAGTTGTCCACTATGGCCACCGCACCGCGCATCGTGCGCTTGGCCCAGTCGGCGTGACTGACGTGGCTTCCCGGCTCGGGCAGGCAGTCCGGGAGGTACGTGATTGGGGTGACCAGCGTCATCCCGTCGAAGAACCGCTCGACCTGCGACACGTTGCGCAACACGAACGGGGTGCCGAGATCCTGTTCGTACACCTGCGAAAGCGCGATGAACGGTGCGAGAGCTTCCGCGGGAAGATCTTCACCGCAGCCAAGGGACAGCGCGAAACAGCTCCCGGGCGCCAACCGGTCGGTGTACTGCCCCACCACGTCGTAAAGGTCCTCACCGTCGCGGAGTTGCGCGAACGACAGGACGCAGAGCATGCCCAGCCAAACCGGCTCGCTGAAATCCAACTGGGCGCGCACCGCGCTGTCGTCGAAGATCATCTCGGGTTCCCGGAGGTCGGCGTGCACCACCGCGGTCTTCGCGTTCCCCGCCAGCAACCGCCGGTATTCCTGCACCGGCGCGTGCTCGTAGTCGACGTAGACGACCCGGGCGTCGGGCTGGCCGGGCTGCGCGACCTCGTGCACGTTGCCCCACCGGGGGAATCCGCAGCCCAGCTCGAGGAACTGGCGGACACCCGCGTTCAGCGCGTACCGCACGGACCGGACGAGGAACTGACGGTTGAACCGGGCCACGTTCTCCGGCACGTCGCGATGCTCCGGCGGAAATTCCGCGAGCATGCGGCGAGCCGCTTCCCGGTCGTGCTCGGTGACGCCGCTACCGCCCAACTGGACGTCGTAGACACCACCGCAGGTGGCGCGGTCCGTGGTGTGGCGAGGACCGTAGACGATCCCGGTCGACCCGCCGCCCGAATCACTCGCCATGGCTCCCCCGATTCCGCCATTCGTGGTGGAACATCAACATCTCCCGCTCAAAGTACGTCCTGCCGCTCATCCGGGCGGAGTGAACCGCACCGGGACCGGCTGACGCCCGAACAGACGGGACAGGATCAGCTTCCCCCGCCACCTCCACGCGGGACCGCTTCTGGTGACCGGTCCGGTGCCGCGGGCCGGAACCTCGGTGATTCGCGCGGTCACCGGCGCTCACCTCCGTCGCAGTTCGGTCAGCCGTGCTGTCAGCCCGGTGATCAGGAGCTCCAGCCCGGGCCCGCGGGACAGGCAGATCTCCACCATTACCGCAAGCGCGGCCAGCTCGCTCTCCGCGCCGAAGCCGGCCCGTTCCAGCTCCGCCACCACAGCCTCCAGCAGCGGGGCGGCGGGACCGGTTCCGGCGGCCACCGCCCGTCCGGCACCCGGATACCGGTCGAACACCTCGCGCATCCGGGCGGCAAGCACACGGATCCAGTCCGTCCACGAGCCGCGCTCGGGCAGTCGGATGGCGGCGCACACCTCCGCCACGACGGCCGCCTCCACGTCCGCCCGGTTGCCGACGTGGTAGCGGATCACGTTGGTGCGCGCGCCGACCGCGGTGGCCAAATCGCGCAGTGTCCAACCGGACAGGCCCCGCCGCCGAGTCAGGTCCAGTGCGGCCGTGACGACCACGGCAGGCGTGATCGGCGCGCGCTCACGGATGGGCGTCGACATCCCGGACCTCGATGCCGCTCTCGCTGTACCGGACCTCGATCTCCGCGCCCCCGCGGGTGTGGAAGTCGATGCGCGGGCGGGGCCGGCCCTGGCCGAACTCGAACTGGTGCCGCCCACTGTGCCCGGCGGGGAACGCGCAGAGCGGCGGATGCTCGGCGTCCGGGTCGAGAACCGCCCGCAGCAACGCGGGCCCGCCCCGCCGCGGCGGCGGGATCAGGCACTGCGGCCGGACCACCAGGTCCCGGCCGCACTCGTCCCACAGCACCCAGTGGTGCTCGTCGCCGGCGATCTGCACGCGTGCGCAGTGCCGCGGGTCGGCGCCGCCGTGACCGGGTTCGAGGACGCACTCGGCGTCCAGCCTCGGCACGAGCCGCCCGCCGGGCACCGCGGCCAGCTCGCGCAACGCCTCCTCCGGCAGGGTCGTGACGGCGCCGCAGACCCCGGCCCCCTCGTAATGGCGCAGCACCTCCCGCGTCGGCCGGAGCAGCCGCTGGTCCTGCAGGTCGGCCACGTGCAGACCGGCCCACGACCGCAGACCGGCGTGCTCCCGCTGCCCGGGCCACCAACGCACGCGCCCCAGCTGCTCCGGGCCGACGAGCGCGAACCGGGCGACCCGGCGCAGGTCCCACAGCACGCTCGTGAGGACAGCGGGCCCGAGCTCCCCCCAGTCGCGCTCCACCCACACGTCCCGCACCACCACCGCGCGCGCCGGACCCGCGGTGACCAGTGCGTCCATGGCAGCGGTCAACCTGCCTGTCGCGAGGTCCACGTGCTCGGCGAGGAACCCGCGCACGCCGTCGGCGAGCCCGTCGAACAACGCGAGGTCGATCTGCTCGAGCGTGCGCTCCGCCAGATCCACCACGGCCAGCTCCACGTGGCCCACCTCGTCCCCGAACGCCAGGGCCGCGGAGGAGGTCCACAGCTCGACGCGGTCGTCCAGCAGGGACGGCGTCGTCCACCAGGAGTAGCGGCGGACGTGGCTGATCTCGAGCGCGGCGAGGTCGCGCAGGGAGTGGACGAAGCCCGATGTCACAGCAGGATCCCGTTCGGCGAGGGTTCACGGCTGCCACACCCCATGATCGCGGGGACGGGCTCACCTCTTTGTATACCAGGACCGCCGCCCCCGCCAACCCCCGCGCGGGGCACGTTCGACCCGTAGGATCGACCGGCACTCATCTGGTCGATGGGAGGACTGGTGGTCGCCGAGGAGGAGACGGCGGGTGTGCGTGCGCTGTGGCATGCCCGGCGTGTTCCGGACGCCGCCGACGTGCTCGCCGCCGCTCGGCGGATCGGCGGGCACCTCGCCGACGGGCTGACCGCGCCGGGCACCCGGGCGGCGGCCAAGGGCGTCCGCTCCCTGCTCGGCGTGCCCGCGGCCGGCCTGGCCGACCTCTCCGGCGCCATCACCTGGGCCGGCCACCCGGCCGACGAGGACGCCGCCCGCGAACTCGTCTCCGCCGTCCTGCACAGTGAGACCCCCGGCGGGAAGGCGCCGCTGCGGGCGGTGCCCCTCGACGTCGACGACGAGCTCGCCGGCGTGCTCGTCGTCGAAGGCGACGCCCCGCGCAGAGCCGTGCAGGAGGTCGCGAAACTCGTGTCCGCCGCGCTCGAACGGGGCAGGCTGGAGGCCTCCGCCGAGCGGGCCGCCCAATCGGAGCTGCGGGCCCTGCGCGCGGAGATCTCCCCGCACTTCGTCTACAACGCGCTCACCGTCATCGCATCCCTGGTGCGCTCCGACCCGGACCGCTCCCGCGAGCTGATGCTCGACTTCGCCGACTACATCCGGCACAGTCTCGCCAAGCACGGCGAGTACACCGCGCTCGCGGACGAGTTCCACGCCATCGAGACCTACCTCGCCCTGCAGCGCGCCGTCCTCGGCGACCGGTTGCGCGTGCAGATCCGCGTTGCGCCGGACGTGCTCGCTGTGCCGGTGCCCTACCTGGTGCTGCAGCCGCTGGTCGAGAATGCGATCCGGCACGGGATCGAGCCGCTCGGCAAGCCCGGCACGGTCTCGGTGCGCGGCGAGGCGGAAGGGAACGACTGCGTGATCAGCGTGGAGGACGACGGCGTCGGCATGCCGCCCGCGGACGCCGAAGCGGTGCTCTCCGGCGACGGCGAGCGCGTCGGGCTGGCCAACGTCGACCGGCGCCTGCGCAGCGTGTACGGCCCGTGGTACGGCCTGGTGGTGGAGACCGCGCCGGGCGCGGGCACCCGGGTCGTGGTGCGGGTGCCGATGTTCCAGCCCGGGGTGATCCTGCCGTGAGCGGGCTGCGCGTGCTCGCGGTGGACGACGTGCCGCCCGCGCTCGAGGACATCTGCCAGCTGCTGCGGGAAGCCCCCGAGGTGGCGGAGGTGACCGGCGCCGGTGACGCGCTGACCGCGCTGCGGATGATCCAGAGCGAGCGGTTCGACGCGGTGTTCCTGGACATCTCGATGCCCGGCCTGGACGGTCTCGAACTGGCCGGGCTGCTGGCGAAGCTGAGCGAACCGCCGGTGATCGTGTTCGTCACCGCGCACGACGGGCACGCGGTGACCGCCTACGGCATCGGCGCGGTGGACTACCTGCTGAAACCCGTGCGCGCGGAACGGTTGTCGGCCGCGCTGGGCAAGGTGCTGCGGATGCTGCCCGCGGGCGCGCCGCGGTCCCCCGAGCTGGCCGACGCGCTCGCCGCGCTGCCGGTGGAGTCTCGCGGGCGGACGCGGTACGTGCGGCGCAGCGAGGTGCTGTTCGTCGAGGCGCACGGCGACTACGTCAAGCTGCACACGCGCGGTGGGGTGCACGAGGTGCGGATGCCGATCTCGCGGCTCGCCGAGTACTGGGAGGGCAGCGGGTTCGTGCGGGTGCACCGCGGGTTCCTGGTCGCGCTGGACGCGGTGCGCGAGCTGCGCAGCGATTCGGTGGGCGGCCTGCTGGCGCACACCGCGGCCGGGGACGTCCCGGTGAGCCGCCGGCATGCCCGTGAGCTGCGGGAACGCCTGTTGCGCGCGGCCCAGCGCAGCGAGCTGAACCAGCGGGGGCGTTGATGCCCAACCGTCGCGTCGCCGTGATGAGTCCGCAGACCCGGCTCGCCCATGCGCGCCGCCGGCAGCGGGGGCGCTGGCGGCTGCCGCGCCTGGAAGCCGCCGACGCCGAGCGCGCCCTGCGGAACTACCGCCTGCAACGCCGCCGCGCCGTGGCCGCCCTCCTGCTGCTCTTCGCGATCCTCGCCGGGCTGCCCGTTCTGTTCGCCCTCTGGCCCGCGCTCGACCGGACCCGCCTGGCCGGGGTGCCGGTCTCCTGGCTGGTCCTGGCGGTCGGGCCGTACCCGCTGCTCATCGCGCTCGGGCACTGGCACCTGCGCCGCGCGGAACGGGCCGAGCGGCGCTGATGACCGGTCTGTTCGCGGTCGCCCCGGTCGTCCTCGTCACGCTGCTCATCGGGCTGCGCGGGGTCGCCGCGATGCGCACCACGTCGGACTTCCTCGTCGCCTCCCGGCGGGTCACCCCGCTGCTCAACTCGGCCGCCGTATCGGGCGAGTACCTGTCCGCGGCCTCATTCCTCGGCGTCGCCGGGCTCGTCGTCAAGGACGGCGTCGGCGCGCTCTGGTACCCGGTCGGCTTCACCGCCGGGTACATCGCCATGCTCGTCCTCGTCGCCGCGCCCATGCGCCGCTCCGGCGCGCTCACCGTGCCCGACTTCGCCGAGGCCCGCCTCGCCTCACCCGCGCTGCGCCGGCTCGCCGCCGTCGTCGTGCTCGTCATCGGCGCGCTCTACCTCGTCCCCCAGTTCCGCACCTCCGGCCTGGTGCTGAGCGTGGTCAGCGGCACGCCCTACTGGGTCGGCGTCGTCCTCGCCGGAGCCGCGGTCGCCACCACGCTCGCGCTCGGCGGGATGCGCGCCGCGACCTACGTGCAGGCCTTCCAGTTCGTGCTGAAGGTCGTGCTGTTCGCCGTCCCCGCGCTGTGGCTGGCGATCACCGCCGGCGCCGCCGTCCGCGACGAGGCCCTGCACCCCGCCGAGTTCACCCAGCTGCGCCAGGACACCCGCGTGGTCTTCCGCGTCGACGTCACCCTGGAGGCCGCCCAGCCCATCCAGGCCAGGCAACCCGACGGCACCCCGGTCACGCTCGCCCCGGGCCCGCACACCTTCGCCGCCGGGGAGGAACTCGTCTTCCGCGCCGGGCAACCGGTCCCCCAGGTCCAGGGCGTCGCCGCGCCCGGCGCGCCGGGCTGGGAACGGCCACTGCTGAACCTGAACAACGAAGGCCACCCGCTGCTCGGCACGCTCGCCGTGCTGGTCGCGATCGTGCTGGGCACCATGGGCCTGCCGCACGTGATCATGCGCTTCCACACCAGCCCGGACGGCCGCGCCGCCCGCCGCACCGCCGCCCTGACCGTGGCGCTGCTGTCCGCCTTCTACGTCTTCCCCGGCGTCTACGGCGTGCTCGGCCGGGTCCTGGTGCCGCACCTGTACCTGTCCGGCGCCACCGACACCGCGGTCGTCGCGCTGCCACTGCAGGTGGACACCGGCTGGGCGGGCACGCTGTTCACCGGGCTGCTCACCGCGGGCGCGTTCGCCGCGTTCCTCGCCACCTCGCTCGGCCTGCTGATCGCGGTGTCCGGCGCGATCGCGCACGACCTCGCGCCGGGCGGACTGGCCCGTCTGCGCGGCACCGTGGTCGCCGCCGCGGCCGCGGTGGTGCTGCTCGCCCTGTTCGCGGTGCACCTGGACGCGGGGGTGCTCGTCACGTGGGGGTTCACCGTCGCCGCGTCGACGTTCTGCCCGCTGCTCGTCCTCGGGATCTGGTGGTCGCGGCTGACCGCGCGCGGCGCGATCGCCGGGGTGCTCACCGGGTTGCTCGCCTCCTCCGGCGCGATCCTCGCGACCATGGCCGGGGCCGAGGTGCACGGCGTGCTCGCCATCCTGCTCGCCCAGCCCGCGCCCTGGTCGGTTCCGCTGGCTTTCGGCACCATGGTGGTGGTGTCCCTGCGCGGACGGCCGCCGGCCTGGGCGATCACCGCCATGTTGCGGCTGCACCTGGACGAGAACCCGCCGCACCAGGCCGGGCCGCGCCGCCGTTCGACCGGTTTCCGCTACCGCTTGTCGACCGTTCGTCGCGCCCGCTGACGGTTGGTCGTCACGGCGCGGCACCGCACGTCGTGACCTCCTAACGTGTCCGCCACCACACGACAAGGAGGTCTCCAGTGGCGGCCACCGAGCACGATCTCGGCCACGAGGAGTGGACGCGCGTCCACTCCAGCCCCGAATTCGCGCAGTTGCGCCGAAGGCTGCGGGGCTTCGTCTTCCCGATGACCGCGTTGTTCCTGGGCTGGTACCTGCTCTACGTCCTGCTCGCCGACTACGCGCACGGGTTCATGTCGATCAAGCTGGTCGGCAACTTCAACGTCGGGCTGCTGCTGGGACTGCTGCAGTTCGTGTCCACGTTCCTGATCACCGGTCTCTACGTCCGCTTCGCCAACCGGAAGCTGGACCCAATCGCCGACCGCATCCGTGACGAAGTCGAGGGAGGCGCGCGATGACCCTCGCCGCGGGAGTCGCGGGCAGCAGCCCCGCGCTCAACATCAGCATCTTCGCCCTGTTCGTGGTCATCACCCTGGTGATCGTGCTGCGCGCGAGCCGGAACACCAAGACCGCGTCGGACTACTACGCGGCCGGTCGCGCGTTCACCGGTCCGCAGAACGGCATCGCGATCGCCGGTGACTACCTGTCGGCCGCGTCGTTCCTCGGCATCGCCGGCGCCATCGCCGTCTACGGCTACGACGGGTTCCTGTACTCGATCGGGTTCCTGGTGGCGTGGCTGGTCGCGCTGCTGCTGGTCGCCGAGCTGCTGCGCAACACCGGCAAGTTCACCATGGGCGACGTGCTGGCGTTCCGGATGCGGCAGCGGCCGGTGCGCGCGGCGGCGGCGACGTCCACGCTCGCGGTGAGCTTCTTCTACCTGCTGGCGCAGATGGCCGGCGCCGGGATCCTCGTTTCGCTGCTGCTCGGCGTGTCCAGTGGGCTCGGCCAGTCGGTGGTCATCGCCGTCGTCGGCGTCGTGATGATCATCTACGTGCTCGTCGGTGGCATGAAGGGCACCACCTGGGTGCAGATCATCAAGGCGGTCCTGCTGATCGCGGGCGCCGCGCTGATGACCGTGTGGGTGCTGGGCAAGCACGGCTTCGACCTGTCCGCGCTGCTGCAGGGCGCGGTGGACCGGTCCGGGGAGAAGATCCTCGACCCGGGTGCGCGATACGGCGCCACCGGAACGTCCAAAATAGACTTCCTGTCGCTGGGCCTGGCGCTGGTGCTGGGTACCGCCGGGCTGCCGCACGTCCTGATGCGGTTCTACACCGTGCCCACCGCGAAGGAAGCCCGCCGCTCGGTGGTGTGGGCGATCGCGTTGATCGGCCTGTTCTACCTGTTCACACTGGTGCTGGGCTACGGCGCGAACGCACTGGTCGGCGCGGACGCGATCAAGAAGGCGCCGGGGTCGGAGAACGCGGCGGCCCCGCTGCTGGCGCTGGAGCTGGGCGGCCCGGTGCTGCTCGGGTTCATCGCCGCGGTCGCGTTCGCGACGATCCTCGCCGTGGTGGCCGGCCTGACGATCACCGCGTCGGCGTCGTTCGCGCACGACATCTACGCCAACGTGATCAAGAAGGGCAAGGTGGACACCCGCAACGGTGAGGTGCGGGTCGCCCGGATCACCGCGGTGGTGATCGGCGCGGTCGCGATCGTCGGCGGCATCCTGGCGAAGAACCAGAACGTCGCGTTCCTGGTCGCGCTGGCGTTCGCGGTGGCGGCGTCGGCGAACCTGCCGACGATCCTGTACTCGCTGTTCTGGAAGCGGTTCAACACCTCGGGCGCCCTGTGGAGCATCTACGGCGGCCTGGCGATCACGATCACGCTGATCGTGTTCTCGCCGGCCGTGTCCGGGACGCCGAAGTCGATGCTGCCGCACGCGGACTTCGACTGGTTCCCGCTGCAGAACCCGGGCCTGGTGTCGATCCCGGCGTCGTTCCTGCTCGGCATCGTCGGCACGCTGCTGTCGAAGGAGCACGACGAGCGCAAGCACGCGGAGATGGAGGTCCGCTCGCTGACCGGCGCCGGTGCCGAGAAGGCGACGGCGCACTAGCGACCGGCGCCTCGCCCGAGCCCCCGGCACCCCTGCCCTGGTGCCGGGGGCTCGTTCACGCCGAGGCGCCGTCCACCAGCGCGATGCCCAGCGGGGTCAGCGAGTGCCGCACCGTGTTGCGGTTGCGGTGACTGGCGATCAGGCCCGCCGCGCGCAGCACCGACATGTGCTTGCTCGCCGCGGACGGGGTGACTCCCAGCCGTGCCGCCAGGTCCGAGGTGCTGCACCCCGCGGCCGCCAGGGTCATCGCCGCCGCGCGGGTGGGGCCCAGCAGCGCGGCGAGGGCGCGCGGGGTGGCGTGCGGGGCGCGGCGGATGCGCGGGTCCTCCGCCAAGGCGGGGTATCCCAGGCGCACCGGGCCGGCCGAGCCGGGGACGATCCACGGCTGCGCCGTGAAGTAGGTGGGCACAAGCAGCACCCCGGCGCTCCGGCGTGGCGTGCCCGGGCCCGCCACGCCGGTCACCAAGTACGGCGGCTCCCAGCGCAGCATCGGGCGCAGCGTGGCCAGCAGGCCGTCCACCCCGCCGGTGGCCAGCGCCTGGATCCGCGCCTGCCGGTCCACCTCGACGCGGGCGCGCACGCTGTCCCAGTGCGGCGCCAGCGCGATCATGAAGTACTCCCGCAGCGCCTGCACCAGCCGCGACAGGGCGGCGTCCTCGCCTTGCCGCAGCGCCGCGGCCCACGGCGGCAGATCACGCGGCTCCGGCAACCCGGCCAGCGCGGTCCGCACCCGGTCCGGCGGCGTCTCCAGCACCGCGGCGAGCCCGGACGCCAGGTCACCGCCCGCGGGCAGCAGGAACTCCGGCACCTCCCCCGAGCCGTAGAGCCACCGCAGCACCGGGAACGACTCCGGCAGCCGGCCGCGGACGCGCCGCCGCCACCAGCCGAACGCCACCTCGTCGTCCCGCAGCAGCCGCACGCTGCTCGCCAGCTCCCAGCACGGATCGGCCACGTCGCATAGCCCCACGCGGGTCAGATCGCGCGACTTCAGCTCCAGGCGCACCGGCGATCCTTTCCGCGTCGAGGGGCAGCACTGGGGAGATCGTTCGCGATGCCGGACCGTTACACCGTTGAACAGCGTTGTTGAGCGGCCAGGAAATGTTGTCGACGCCGGAGCGCCCCCGTGGGGAAGATCCAGTCCCGGGGTGCGGCCGGAGGATTCCCGCGCCCCGTCACGGAATGGGGAATTCATGAAAAGACTCAAGCGGCCGTTCGCGGCCGCGGCGCTGCTGGCCGGCCTGCTCTCGCTGTTCGTCGCGCCCAGCGCCGGTGCCGCCCAGCAGAACGGCGAGCCGGTCACGTCCCTGGACGGGCTGGTGCTGCGCCCGGCGCACCCGAACCAGGTCAAGGGCGGCATCACCACGATGGCCGACGAGCAGGCCTACCTGCTCGGGCCCGCCTCGGACCCGACGCGCTGCCTCGACGCCGACCTCAACACCATCAACCGCAACGGCACCAAGGTGCAGCTGTGGGCCTGCGACGAGTACGCGGCCCAGCAGGGCTGGTACATCCGGCAGATCCCCGAGGGCTACTACCGGCTGCAGAACGCCTACAGCGGCCGGTACCTGGACGCCGACCTGAACACGATCAACCGCAACGGCACGGTCGTGCAGCTGTGGGACTACGTGGCGGGCGCGAAGAACCAGTGGTTCGCGGTGAGCAAGATCCCCGAGGGCTACCTGCGGTTGCAGAACGTGCACAGCGGCCGGTACCTGGACGCGGACCTGAACACCAGCGGCCGCAACGGCACCGTCGTGCAGCTGTGGCAGTACGTGGCGGGCGCGAAGAACCAGTGGTGGTTCTGACCCGGTGACACCCGCTAGTCGCGGTGCTCGCGCAGGAACGTGAGCACCGCGGCGACGCGGCGGTGCACCGGCTCCTCGGCGAGCCCGAGCTTGCCGAAGATCGAGTTCACGTGCTTTTCCAGGGTGGACGCCGACAGGTGGAGGCTGGCCTCGATACCGGCGTTCGTCTTGCCCTGCGCCATCTCCCGCAGCACGTCGAGCTCACGCGGCGTGAGCGCGGTCAGCGGTGAGGTGACCGTGCGCGTCCGCCGGGCGACCAGCGCGTCGACCACCTGCGGATCGATGACCGACCCGCCGCGGGCCACCGCCCGCAGCGCCCGGATCAGGTCCTCCAGATCGCCGAGCCGGTCCTTCAGCAGGTAGGCCAGTCCCGCGGTCCCGTCGCGCAGCAGGGCGAACGCGTAGCTCTCATCGGTGTGCTGGGACAGCACCGCCACCCCGGTCCCGGGGTGCTCGGCCTGGATGGCGTGCGCCGCCTCGATCCCCTCCATGTGGTGCCCGGGCGGCATCCGGATGTCGGTGAGCACCGCGTCCGGCCGCAGCCGCCGCACCGCGTCCCGCAGCTCGTCGGCGTTGCCGACCGCGGCCAGGACCTCGACCTCCCCGGAATCCTCCAGCAGGCGCCGGGTGCCCTCGCGGACGAGGTAGTTGTCCTCCGCGAGCACGATCCGCAGCCGCTCAGCCATGACCGGCACCCACCGGCAGCTCCGCGCACACCGTGGTGCCCGCACCGGTCGCGCTGTCCACCCGCAGCCGGCCGCCGATCGCCTCGACCCGGTCGCGCAGGTTCGTCAGCCCGTGGCCGCTCTCCCCCGCCACCAGCCCGACCCCGTCGTCGTGCACCCGCACGACCAGCGTGCCGTCGTGCCGCGCCAGGTCGATGTCCGCGCTCCGCGCCGCGGCGTGCTTGACCACGTTCGTCAGCGCCTCGCAGATCACGAAGTACGCCGCGCCCTCGACCTCCGGCCCCAGCCGCTGCCCGCGCAGCGCGTCACCGGCCCGCACGACCACCTCCAGTGGCAGCCGGTCCGCCCGCGCCTCGACCGCCGCGACCAGCCCCTGGTCGCTCAGCACCGGCGGGTGGATGCCGTGCGCCAGCTCCCGCAGGTCGGTGAGCAGGTCCCGCGCGTCGCGCTGCAGCTCGTCCAGTACGTCGGCGGGCTCGCGCTCGCCCCGGCCGACCTGGTTGCGCGCCAGCCGCAGCTTCATGATCAACGCGACCACCTGCTGCTGCGCGCCGTCGTGGATGTCGCGCTCGATCCGGCGCCGCTCGCCGTCCTCCGCGGCGACCAGGCGCGCCCGTGACCGGCCCAGCTCGGCGACCTGCTCGGCCAGGCGCGCGGTGAGCCCGACGTTGGCGATCGCCGGTGCGGCCTGCCGGGCCAGCGTGGCGAGCAGGTCCCGGTCCGCCTCGTCGTAGCCGCCCTCGCGCGGCCCGCACTCGATGTGCCCGATCACCTCGCCGCCGCGCTCCAGCGGCACCCGCAGCGCGGGTGGCCCGTGCGGCTCGCCGGCGGTGGCTGCCGATCCGGGCACCGACACCCGCACCCAGGGCGCGGACAGGCCGCGGCACACCGTCCCGGCCAGCCGCGGCAGCAACTCGCCGAGGTCGAGCGTGTTCTCCAGCGCGACCCCGAAGTCGGTCACCAGCTGGTAGCGGTTGACGCGTTCGCCGAACACCAGGCGGCCGGCCAGCGCCTCGAGACGGCGGCGCACCGGCTGGATCGCGGCGGCCACGGCGATCGTCAGCACGACCGCCAGGTCCACCGGCAGCCGGTCGCCGAGCGCGAGCCCGGGGGCCGCGGCCAGTCCGAAGTAGACGGCGGCGATCCCCGCCGACAGCACGGCGAACACCATCGAGCGGTGCAGCGCCACCTCGATGTCGAACAGCCGGTGCCGCACCACGCCGATGACGATGGCCACCGGGAGCATCGCGAGCAGGACCACCCCGGCCGCCTCGATCAGCCGCACCCACCACGGTTCCGGATCGCCGTACCGGCCGGCGAGAGCCAGCTGCGCGGGGTAGACCACCACCAGCAGCGCGGACACGACGACGAGCAGCCGCATACGTGCCCGCTGCGCGCGTCCGGCCCGCGCGAACCGGACGAACAGCAGGCACACCGCGACGAAACCGTAGTAGCCCAGCATGACGGCGGTGAGCGGGCCGGCCAGCCAGGACAGCCACGGCACGGCGAACGGGCTCGGGATCACCGGGGCGTTGTCGAGCAGGTAGCCGTCCACGACGAGGGTCGGCCGGGCCAGCAACAGCAACGGAGGCAACAGCAGGTGCGCCCACAGCACCCGCAGCACGACCCGCTGCCAGCGGTGCTCGACCACACCGTCCGGAAAGGACGCCATCAGCAGGGCCGCGCCGATCATCGCGAGCAGGCCGGTGTACTGCCAGACCACGTTGGCGAGCCAGAACCAGTCGCCCGCCCCGCCGCGGTAGTAGGCGGAGCGGATCGGCCCCTCGATGCCGACGTTGACCGCCAATGCGCTGCCCACCAGGAGCAGCCGCCGGGCCTGCGGGTGATCGGGTCTGCGGCGCACCAGCCACACCGCGACCACGAACAGCGGCGCGACGCCGAACGCGGGCCAGCCCAGCGCGCCGAGCTTCCCGCCGGATTCCGCGGCGATCAGCGCCCGCCCGATGGCCGCGGCCAGCCCGGCGGCGCCGAGCACGATGCCCGTCCACCTCAGGGCCGCGGACCCCTGGACCATCCCAGCATTGTCGGCCGCCGGGCACCGGGAGTCCATGGTGGAAGACCGCGCCCCACCCCCGCGGTCCGCCCCGTTCCGGCGCGTCCCGCGCGCTCCTACGGTCCGGGGACCTGCACGAGGAGCGAGGTGACCGAGATGACCGGGACCATGACCAGGACACGACGGGACGCGAGCGGGTTCGCCCTGACCGCCGGGGTGGTGGGGGCCGCCGCCAACGTGTTGCTGATCCTGTTCTTCGCCTCCGGGGAGGCGTGGCGGGACGTGCCGGGGCCGCTGGCCTGGACGGGGCCGGTGAACGACGTGCTCGTGGCGCTCCAGTTCGCGGCGCTGGTGCCGGTCGCGATCGCCCTGGGCACCCGGGCGGCCGTCGTCGGCCTGACCGCGATGACCGGTGTCGTCGTGCTGCAGTCGCTGCTGCTGGCGGAGGTGCTGGAGTTCGAGACGCAGGTGTGGTGGGTGAGCGGCTGCTTCGGGTTCGTGTTCGCCTGGGTGCTGCTGGTCAGCCGCCGGCTGCCGCGGACGGTGCGGCGCTGCGGCACGGTGGTCGGCGCAGGGTACGTCGCCGGGGCGCTGCTGGTGTGGGGCGCGCTCGGGCTGCCGTCCGAGTCGCCCGCGCAGTACGCCGTCGGCGGTCTCGGGCTGGTCCTCGGCGCGATCGGCTGGCTCGGCCTGCCGGTCTGGTCGCTGCTGCTGGCGCGCGGGAGCCGGCGATGACCGCGACGGCGCAGGCGCGGGTCGCCGGACCGCGCCGGACGCTCGCGGCGCTGCGGGTGGTCACCGCGCTGCACGCGGTGGCCGTGCTGGCGCAGCCCGTGCTCGCCGGCGAGTTCCTGGCCGGGGAGATCGACGCGCTCGACCTGCACGAGCTGAACTCGATGGTCGTCAGCGGGTTCGGCGTGATCCAGGTGGTCGTCGCGGTGGTGTACGTCTGGGCCGGGCACGGCCGGTTCTGGCCGCTGGCCGCGTCGGCCGGGATCGCGCTCGTCGAGCAGGTCCAGAGCGGGTTCGGGTATGCGGGCGACGTGGCGGTCCACATCCCGCTCGGGGTGTCCGTGGTGGCCGTGCAGATCCTGCTCACCGTGTGGCTGTTCCGGGACGCCGCGGCGCGGAGGCGGTCGCGATGAGGGTGACCCGGCGCGGTTTCCTCGGCGCGGCCGGACTGGCCGGGCTCGCCGCGGCCGGGTTCGGGCCGCTGCTCGCCACACCGAACCAGACCGCGGAGCTCCTGCGCAGCACCGCGCGGCTGCCCGAGCCGTTCACGGTGCCCCTGCCGGTCCCGCCGGAGGTGACCGGCGACCACGTCCGGATCACCCAGCGGTTGACCGGCATCGAGATCCTGCCCGGCCTGCGCACCCCGGTGTTCGCCTACGACGGGCGGTTCCCCGGGCCGACGGTGGTCAGCCGCAGCGGCCGGCCGCAGGTCGTCACGCACGACAACCAGTTGCCGGTGCCCACCGTGGTGCACCTGCACGGCGGCCACACCCCGCCCGAGCACGACGGCTTCCCCACCGAGGCGGCCCACGGCGCCCGCGACCACGTCTACCCGGGCACCCAGCGGGCGGCCACGCTCTGGTACCACGACCACCGCATGGACTTCACCGGCCCGCAGGTCTACCGCGGCCTGCTCGGGCTGCACCTGGTCCGCGACGACGAGGAGGACGCGCTCCCGCTCCCGCGTGGCGACCGCGAGATCCCGCTGGTGATCACCGACCGCGCGTTCGCCGAGGACGGCTCCTTCGCCTACCCGTCGCTGGATCCGGCCCTGCGCGTGCCGGGCGTGGCGGAGGACTTCATGGAGGGCGTGCTCGGGGACGTCGTCCTCGTCAACGGCGCGCCGTGGCCGGTGCTGGAGGTCGCCGCGGTGCGGTACCGGTTCCGGATCCTCAACGCCTCCAACGCCCGCCGCTACCTGCTCGCCCTGCGGCCGGGCGCACCCCTGGTGCAGATCGGGTCCGACGGCGGCCTGCTGGAAACCCCGGTCACGCACGCCGAACTGCCCGTGGCGCCCGGCGAGCGGTTCGACGTCGTGGCCGACTTCAGCGCCTTCGCCCCGGGCACCGAGGTGACGTTGCGGAACCTCATCGGCGACCGCACGACCTCCGACGTGATGCGGTTCCGGGTGACCCGGCGGGCCGCCGAGGACAGCGCGGTGCCGCCGGTGCTGAGCCGGATCGAGCGCCTCGACCCCGCCCGGGCGGCGCGGACGCGCGAGTGGCGGTTCGCGCTGGAGCACCACGGCGACCACCGCATGTGGATGGTCAACGGCGACCGGTTCGACCCGGACGGCTCCGACGCCGATCCGGTCCTCGGCCGGACCGAGGTGTGGCGGCTGGTCAGCGACGCCCACCACCCGGTCCACGTCCACCTGAGCCCGTTCCAGGTGCTCGCCCGCCGTGGTGGCCCGCCGTCACCCGCGGACGCCGGGTGGAAGGACACGGTGGACCTGCGGCCCCACGAGTACCTCGACCTGGCCGTCCGCTTCACCGGCTACGCGGGCCGGTACGTGCTGCACTGCCACAACCTGGAGCACGAGGACATGGCGATGATGGCCACCTTCACGACCCGATGACCGGGACTGACCGGTTTCAGCGCGGGATCCACAGGAACCACGGCCACCCGGGCGGATCCTCGGCGAGACAGGCCGGATCCGTGCTGACCGCCAGGACGGCCCAGCTATTTCCCACGCCCAGAACGCCCACGTAACCACCCCCGCGCCCAGGATCACCGCGGCCGCCACCAGCACCACGCCCGCCGTCCTGAATCGCAGGGCGGCCTGAGCGACCGCCCACCAGGCGACGCCGGTGTAGGCGACCCCGCAGGCACCAGCGGAGATCGCCCGGCTCGTCGTCCGGCATGAAACGAAGATCGCCGCTTCGGATATGGTTGTTACCGTGGTGGCGCTACGCGGTATTCGCGCTGCGCAGCGCCGGAACGCAAGCCGGCAACGGAAAACAACCACCCCACGAGCCACCCCTCTCCCGCAACCCGATCCCCAGCCAAATCGGTTGCCGAGCAGTCGGGTCAAGGTACTCTTTCCAGCCTTGACGCGACTTCTCGGCAACCGAACACTGAAAGATCGGGTTCGGGAGGGGCAAATCCGGGCGTAGCGAAGCGAAGCCGGCGCTTTCAGCCGCGCGCAGCGCAGAAACCCGCGTAGCGCCTCAAGACTCAACCGGCGCCGCCGCCCCGAACCCCCCGTACTTCCCAGCCTTCGCGCGCTTCCGCACCTCGTCGAAATGCCGGTGCACCGCCTCCTCAGCGGCATCGGCATCCCCCGCCACCAACGCATCGACGATCGCCTGGTGGCGCTTCGCCGTCGAGACCGCCGAACCGGCCGGGCCGCCCAGCTCGGCCTCCGCCGCCCGGTACACGTCCCAGAACAAGCGCGTCAGCTCGCGCGCCAGGTCGAAACCCGCCTCCGCGCAGATCAGGTCGTGGAACTCGCGATCCGCCGCCGCACTGTCCGGCCCCTTGCTCCGCATCCGCCGCACGCACTCGCGCAGCAGGGAGATCAGCTCCGGCCGGTGCCGCCGGGCCACCCGTCGGGTCAGCTCGGTCTCCAGCATCTCCCGCACCTCGAGCAGGTCCCGCAGCCGGCCGGTCGTGCCGGCCCCGGGCGTGCGGGTGCGGAACAGCAGCCACGTCCGCAGCGCCTCCGACCCGGCCGACCCGACGAACGTGCCGTAGCCGTGCCGCACCTCGACGATCCCGAGCGCCCGCAGCGCCCGGATCGCCTCCCGGATGGAATTGCGGCTCACCCCGATGTCGGCCATCAGGTCCAGTTCGGTGGGCATGGGCGAGCCGGGCGGGAGGTCCCGCTCGATGATCAGGTCGATGATCCGTTTGCTGATCTCGTCGCCGAGCTGAGGGCGTGCCACGTCCAACTCCCCGCCTGCTGACCGCCGAATTTCCGGACATCCTACGTCAGACCCCTTGACCACGGGTCGCGCCGCTGTTTACAGTCACCCGGTCGATGGACGTCCTACGTCCTACTTCCTCCGGCCTGATCAACGACGCACAAGTCAGGAGACGTCATGTCGCACAGCGTGTCCGGTCTCAACCGCCGCGATTTCCTGCGGTACACCGGGCTGGCCGGCACGGCCGCGGCCTTCTCGGTCACCCTGGGGGCCTGCGGCGGACCGGCATCCACCAACAGCACCGGCAGCTCCACCGGCACCCTCACCGCCGTCATCGGCTACGGCAACAACCAGACCTGGGACCCGCTGCAGACCGCGTCGGCCTTCTCGATGGCCGCCAACCTGCACTGCTACGAGTCGCTGGTCGAGGGCGACCCGATCACCCGCGACCCGTTCCCCGGCCTGGCCAAGGCGCTGCCGACGGACCTCACCGGCACAAGCCTGAAGTTCGAGCTGCGCGACGGCGCGAAGTGGCACGACGGCACCCCGGTGACCGCCGACGACGTCGTCTTCACCTACGCCCGCGTGCTGGACCCCAAGGAAAAGGTGCTGGTCCACAGCTTCTTCGCGGACTGGCTGGCCGAGGTGCGCAAGACCGGCGAGAACTCCGTGGAGTTCGTGCTCAAGCACCCGTTCCCGTACGCCCTCAAGCGCATCCAGACCGCCAAGATCTGCCCCAAGCACGTCTTCGAGGGCAAGTGGAAGGACGCCGCGGGCGGCAAGGTCGTCGGCTCCGGCCCGTACAAGGTCGTCGAGCAGGCCCCGCTGTCCTACACCCGGTTCGAGAAGTTCGCCGAGTACAACGGCCCGCGCCCGGCGGCCTACGCCTCGATGCTGTGGAAGTCGATCGTGGACGCCGCGCCGCGCGTCGCGGCGATCTCCGGGGCCAACCCGGAGGCGCAGATCGTGGACAACATCCCGCCCGCCAACGCCGACCAGCTGCGCAAGTCCGGCCGCACGGTCGAGTTCGCCGACGGCGGCAACAACCTGTTCCTGATGTTCAACACCGCCCACGCGCCGTTCGACAGCAAGCTCGTCCGGCAGGCCCTGCACTACGCCATCGACAAGCAGAAGATGATCCAGATCGGCCTGCAGGGCGCGGGAACCGCGGCGACGTCGTTCATCAACCCGAAGCTGCCCGCCTCGCAGCCCGCGGCCAACGACTTCGCCTACAACCCGGACAAGGCCAGGCAGCTGCTGCAGCAGGCCGGCGTCACCAACCTGGCGATCACCCTGTCCACCTCGAACACCTCGCTGGTCACCGACTGCGTCAAGGTCATCAAGGAGGGCTGGGACGCGATCGGCGTGACCACCACGCTGGACTCGCAGGACACCAAGGCGCTGTTCTCGAAACTGGACAGCGGCAAGGACTTCGAGGTCGTCGCCACCACGAACAACCCGCTGCAGTTCGGCAACGACCCGGATCTGCTCACGCGCTACTACTACGACAAGACGTCGGTGCTGATGACCACCTACGCCCGCTGGACCGGCCCGGAGTCGCAGGTCCTGCTGGACCTGCAGAACCAGGCCGCCGCGGAGAGCGACGAGACCCGCCGCGGGCAGCTCACCAAGCAGCTGCTCGACATGATCTCCGACCAGGCGGTCATCTACCCCGTGGTGTTCACCCAGCTCGGCACCGCGTGGAACGCGCAGAAGATCACCGGGGTGCGGGCGCAGGGCTACCCGGGCATCTACCTCAACCAGGCCAAGCCGGTCTGAGGGAGCACCGCCATGGCCGTCGTCGTGCGGATGCTGCTCGCCCGCATCCTCGCCCTGATCCCGCTGGTGCTCGGGGTGGTCCTGTTCGTCTTCATCGTCATGCGGTTCTCCCCGGTGGACACCGCGGTGGCCGCGCTCGGCGACGCCAACCCCACGCCGGAGCAGCTCCAGCAGTTCCGCCAGGAGAACGGCCTGCTCGACCCGCTGCCGGTGCAGTACGTGCACTTCGTGTGGCACCTGCTGCAGGGCGACTTCGGCACGAGTGTGATCACCCGGGAGCCGGTCGGGCAGGTCATCGCCACCGCGCTGCCGCTGACCGTGCAGCTCACCCTGCTGGGACTGCTGATCGCGATCGTCGCCGGGCTCGTGCTCGGCGTGACCTCGGCGCTGTTCCGCGATCGCTGGCCGGACCAGCTCATCCGGATCGTCACGCTGGCCGGTGTCGCCGCGCCGGCGTTCTGGATCGCGGTGCTGCTGGTCCAGTGGCTCGCGGTGGGCGAGGGCCTGTTCCCCACCAGCGGTTACGTCAGCCCGGCCGACTCGTTCGGCGGCTGGCTCAACTCGCTGACCCTGCCGGCGATCTCGCTCGCGCTGCCGGTGGCCGCGCAGCTGACGCGCATCATCCGCACCTCGATGGTCGAGGAGCTGGACAAGGACTACGTCCGCACCGCGCGCGGCGGCGGGCTGCCACCGGTCGTGGTCGTGGGCCGCAACGTGCTGCGCAACGCGCTGATCAACCCCCTCACCGTGCTCGGCCTGCGGGTCGGCTACCTGCTGGGCGGCGCCGTCGTGATCGAGACGATGTTCGCGCTGCCCGGGATGGGACAGAACATGATCCAGGCCGTCAAGGACGGCGACACCGCGAAGGTCCAGGGCTTCGTGATCACCATCGCGGTCGGGTTCGTCCTGGTCAACCTGATCGTCGACGTGCTGTACCTGATCGTGAACCCGCGCCTGCGGAGCCGGTCGTGATGCGCCAGGTGTACCGGCCCGGGCTCACGAAACGGCTGTCCCGGCCCGGCATCCGGTTCCGTCGGCTCAACACCGCGTCGTGGATCGCGGTGTCGGTGCTGGCCGTGCTCGCGCTGGTGGCGCTCGTTGGCCCGCTGCTGGTCAAGGACCCCTACGCGCTGGGCACGGAGGTCACCGGGCCGAACGCCGCGCACTGGTTCGGCACCGACCAGTCCGGCCGCGACATCTTCTCCCGCGTGGTGCACGGCGCCCGCTGGTCGCTGGCGATCGGCCTCGGCGCCGCCGCGATCGCGCTGGTCGCCGGTGCGCTGATCGGTTCGCTCGCGGCCACCTCCCGGCGCGGCGTCGACTCGGTGATCATGCGCGTCCTGGACGTGCTGATGGCCTTCCCCGGCATCGCGCTCGCGGCGGTGCTCGTGGCCGTGTTCGGCCGCGGCATCGGGGTGCTGATCCTGGCGATCGCGTTCGTCAACGTGCCGCCGGTCGCGCGGGTGGTGCGGGCGAACGTGCTGGCGCAGTACAGCGAGGACTACGTCGCCGCCGAGCACATCATCGGCGCGCGCCGGTTCTTCATCCTGGTCAAGCACGTCGCGGTGAACTGCGCCGCGCCGATCCTGGTGTTCTGCACGGTGATGGTGGCCGACGCGATCGTGTTCGAGGCGTCGCTGTCGTTCATCGGCGCCGGGATCCAGCCGCCGGACCCGTCGTGGGGCTCGGTGCTCGCCGACGGCAAGGACATGGTGCTCAACGGCGGCTGGTGGGCCACGTTGTTCCCCGGCCTGCTGATCCTGTTCACGGTGCTGGCGCTGAACGTGTTGTCGGAGGGGATTTCCGACGCGTGGGCGGCGCCCTCGGCCCGCACCGCGAAGGCGGCGGAGGTCGCCAAGGCGGTCGTCGCCGAGGAGGCGGCCGAGAACGTCGCGCCGGTGCTGCCGATCCGGGGTCTGCGCGAGGTGGGCGAGCGGCTGTCCCGGCGATCGCGTCCCCTCGACGGCCGCGAACCGCTGCTGTCGGTGGAAGGGTTGACCATCTCCTTCCCGGAGCGGCACAACGGGGTCAACGTCGTCGAGGACGTGTCGTTCACCGTGCGGCCGGGCGAGGTGCTCGGTCTCATCGGCGAGTCGGGCTGCGGCAAGTCGCTGACCGCGCTGTCGATCGTCGGCCTGCAGCCGCGGAACGCGCAGTTGTCCGGGCGGATCCGGTTCGAGGACCACGACCTGCTGACCATGAAGCCGTCCGCGCGGCGGCGCCACCTCGGGCACGACATCGCGATGATCTACCAGGACGCGCTCAGCTCGCTGAACCCGGCGATGACGATCCACGCGCAGCTCAAGCAGTTCACCCGCCGCGGCGGCACGCGCACCCCGCGCGAGCTGGTGGAGCTGGTCAACCTCGACCCGGACCGGACGCTGCGGGCGTATCCGCACGAGCTGTCCGGCGGGCAGCGGCAGCGGGTGCTGATCGCGATGGCGTTGTCCCGCAGCCCGAAGCTGATCGTGGCCGACGAGCCGACCACCGCGCTGGACGTGACCGTGCAGGCGCAGGTCATCGCGCTGCTGCTGCGGTTGCAGGAGGAACTGGGCTTCGCGCTGGTGCTGGTGTCGCACGACCTGGCGCTGGTGTCCGATGTGGCCGATCGCGTGGTCGTGATGTACGGCGGGCAGGTCGCCGAGGCCGGCACGACCGCGCAGGTCGTCGGCGCGCCGCGGCACCACTACACACGCGGCCTGCTCAGCGCGGTGCTGTCGCTGGAGGAGAACGACGCCCGGCTCACCCAGATCAAGGGCGTCGTACCGGCTCCCGCGGAGTTCGCGCCCGGCTGCCGGTTCTCCGACCGCTGCCCGGCCGCGCGGGCGCACTGCCGCACCGAGCCGCCGGTGGTCGAGGGCACCGGGATGGACCACCTCGTCGCGTGCCACCACCCCGCCGAGCCGATCGCGGAACCGGAGGTCCTGGTGAAGGGAGCGCCGGCATGAGCCTGCTGGAACTCGACGGCGTGCACGTGGTGCACAAGATCCGCTCGTCCGGCCTGTTCGGGCACGACTCCGTGCACGCCCTGACCGACGCGACGCTGACCGTCCGCCCCGGCGAGACGATCGGCGTGGTCGGCGAGTCCGGGTGCGGCAAGACGACGCTGGCCAAGGTGGTCGTCGGTCTGCAGAAACCCACCCGGGGCGAGGTGCGCTACCGCGGTAAACCGGTGTCGGACCAGCGCGAGTTCGGCCGCGACATCGGCATGATCTTCCAGGACCCGTCGACCGCGCTGAACCGGCGGATGTCGATCGCCCGGATCGTGCGCGACCCACTGGACGTGCACCGGGTCGGCACCCCGGCGCAGCGGGCCGAGCGGGTGCGGGAGCTGATGGAGCTGGTCGGCCTGCCGTCCAGCGTCGCGGACGCGGTGCCCGGGCAGCTGTCCGGCGGGCAGCGGCAGCGCGTGGCGATCGCCCGTGCCCTCGCGCTCGAGCCGTCCCTGCTGGTGGCCGACGAGCCGACCTCCGCGCTGGACGTGTCGGTGCGGGCGCAGATCCTCAACCTGCTGCTCGACCTGCGCGACCGGCTGGGCCTGGCGATGATCTTCGTGTCGCACGACATCCAGACCGTGCGGAAGATGAGCGACCGCATCGTCACGATGTACCTGGGCCGCATCGTCGAGGACGCGCCGGCGGCGGCGATCCCCGGCGACGCGCACCACCCGTACACGCGGGCGTTGTTCTCCGCCACCCCCAGCCTGCTGAACCCGATCGAACCGATAGTCCTGACCGGGCCGGTGCCGTCCGCGGTCAACCCGC
Source organism: Amycolatopsis deserti (assembly GCF_014653945.1). Classification (GTDB taxonomy): domain Bacteria; phylum Actinomycetota; class Actinomycetes; order Mycobacteriales; family Pseudonocardiaceae; genus Amycolatopsis_E; species Amycolatopsis_E deserti. The sequence continues at coordinate 548,875 of NZ_BNAU01000005.1, forward strand.
CGAGCGGGTGCGCCTTCCGCACCCGCTGTCCGAAGGCGACGGACGAGTGCGCCGCCGCGGTGCCCCCGGCCGCCGACGCCGGCGACGGGCACACCTACCACTGCATCCACCCCGAGATCGAAGTGAGCGTGCGATGACTCGATTCACCGGCATCATCCCCCCGCTGTGCACCCCGTTCCGGGACGACTTCACGATCGACGTCGACTCGCTGCGCCGGCACCTGGACGTCCAGCTGGACGCCGGGGTGCACGGGGTGTTCGTGCTGGGCTCGTCCAGCGAGGTGGCGTTCCTGCCGGACCGGCAGCGGCGGGTGGTGATCGAGACGACGGTGCAGCACGTCGGCGGCCGGGTCCCGGTGCTGGCCGGGTGCATCGACATGACGACACTGCGGGTGGCCGAGCACATCCGGGTCGCCGAGGAGGCCGGCGCGGACGCGCTGGTCGTCACCGCGCCCTACTACACCCGCACGCACACCGCCGAGATCGAGCAGCACTTCCGGCTGCTGCACGCGCGGGCGTCGCTGCCGATCTTCGCCTACGACATCCCGGTCGCGGTGCACTCGAAGCTGGACCGGGAGATGGTGCTGCGGCTGGCCGAGGACGGCGTGCTGGCCGGGCTCAAGGACTCCAGCGGCGACGAGGCCGGGTTCGGCGCGCTGCTGCTGGGCCGCCGGGAACGCGGGCTGTCCGAGTTCGCCGTGTTCACCGGGTCGGAGCTGGTGGTGGACCTCGCGCTGCAGATGGGCGCGGACGGCGCGGTGCCCGGGCTGGCCAATGTGGACCCGGCCGGCTACGTCACGATCTGGGACCGGTTCCGCGCGGGCGATTTCGCCGCCGCCCGGCGCGAACAGGACCGGCTGATGCGGCTGTACGACATCACGTGCGCCGCCCCGCCGGAGCGGATGGGCCGCGGCTCGGCCGGGCTGGGCGCGTTCAAGGCGGCGATGAAGATGCGCGGGTTCATCGACAACTCGGTGATGGCGCCGCCGCAGCTGCCGCTCAACGACGAGGAACTGCTGCGCATCAAGGGCGCGCTGACCGAGGCGGGCCTGCTGTGATCCACTACGGCGCGGACTACAACCCCGAGCACTGGAGCGAGGACGTCTGGGACGAAGACGTCAAGCTGATGACCGAGGCCGGGGTCACCCTGGTCACGCTGGGCGTGTTCTCCTGGGCCAAGGTCGAGCCGCGGCCGGGCGAGTACGACTTCGGCTGGGTCGACACGGTGATGGACAAGCTCGCGGCGGCCGACATCAAGGTGGCGCTGGCGACGATGACCGCGTCGCCGCCGCCGTGGCTGACCCACCGCCACCCCGAGGTGCTGCCCGTGCGGGAGGACGGGACGCGCCTGGCCCCCGGCTCGCGGCAGCAGTTCTGCCCGTCCAGCCCGGTCTTCCGGGAGCACGCGGCGCGGCTGGTGGAGCAGCTGGCGAACCGGTACGGCGACCACCCGGCGCTGCACATCTGGCACGTCGGCAACGAGTACGGCTGCCACATCCGGGCGTGCTACTGCGACACCTCCGCCGAGGACTTCCGGTCGTGGCTGCGTGAGCGGTACGGCTCGGTGGAGGCGCTGAACGCGGCGTGGTCGACCACCTTCTGGTCGCAGGGCTACTCCGACTGGGCGGAGATCCAGCCGCCGCGGGTGGCGCCGTCGTTCCGCAACCCCGCCCAGCAGCTGGACTACCAGCGGTTCTCCTCGGACGCCTCGCTGGCGTGCTACCGGGTGGAGGCGGAGATCCTGCGCCGGGTGACGCCGGACGTCCCGCTGACCACCAACTTCGTCGGTCTGGTGCAGAAGGCGCTGGACTGGCACGCGTGGGAGCCGCACGAGGACGTCGTGTCGCTGGACTCCTACCCCGAGCCCTACGACCCGCGTGGGCACGTCGAGGCGGCGTTCGGGTACGACGTGGCCCGGTCGCTCAAGGGCGGGCAGCCGTGGCTGCTGCTGGAGCACGCGCCCAGCGCGGTGAACTGGCGCACGCACAACGGCGCCAAGGCGCCGGGCGTGATGCGGCAGGGTGTGCTGCAGGCGGTGGCGCGCGGCGCGGACGCGGCGATGTTCTTCCAGTGGCGGCAGAGCCGGGGCGGGGCGGAGAAGTTCCACTCGGCGATGGTGCCGCACGCCGGCGCGGGCACCCGGGTGTTCGCCGAGGCGCGGGCGCTGGGGCAGGACCTGGCCGCGCTGGCCGACGTGGCCGGCACGCGGGTGCGGTCGGACGTGGCGTTCCTGCACGACTGGAACAGCTGGTGGGCGCTGGAGCTGGACGCGCACCCGTCGGCCGACGTCACCCAGCTCGACGCGCACCTGACGCACTACGCGCCGTTCTTCGACGCCGGCATCTCCTGCGACGTGGTGCGGCCGGATCGGCTGGCGGGGTACCGGCTGGTCGTGGTGCCGAACCTGTACCTGCTCGACCCGGAAACCGCCGAGGGACTGCGGCGGTACGTCGAGGGCGGCGGGCACCTGGTGGTGTCGTTCTTCTCGGGCATCGTCGACTCCTGCGACCGGGCCCACCTCGGCGGTTATCCGGTGGCGCCGCTGCGCGAGGCGCTCGGGGTGTCGGTGGAGGAGTTCTGGCCGCTGGCGCCGGGCACGTCGGTGCCGCTGAGTCCATCGTGGACCGGAAGCCTGTGGTCGGAGGCCGTCTCGCTGGCGGGCGCGGAAGCTGTCGCAACTTTCGGCGACGGTGACCTGGCGGGCTTCCCCGCGGTGACCCGCCACGCCTACGGCGACGGCGTCGCCTGGTACCTCGGCACCCGGCTCGACCCGGCCGGGATGCGCGCGCTCGTCGACCGGGTGGCCGCGGAAGCGGGTGTGGCACCGGTCCTGCCCGGCCTGCCCGCCGGGGTCCAGGCCGTGCGCCGGGAGGCCCCCGACCGGAAGTTCCTGTTCCTGCTCAACCACAACGCGGAAGCGGTCGCGGTGGACGTCGGAGCCCCGGCGCCGGACCTGCTCACCGATTCGGCGCCCGCGGCCCGGCACACGCTGCCGCCGCGTGGTGTCGCTGTCCTCCGGATTCACTAACCGAAGGGAAGGCACATGAGATCGTTCGCAGCGTGGCGCGCGGTCCCGCTCGTGGTGGCGGTACTGCTCGCCGGACTGCTCGGCGGCGGGGGCACCGCCTCCGCCGACACCGCCAGACCGGGATTCGACCAGCAGTCGCTGTTCAACCCCAAACAGGAGCAGGGCTACTTCTGCTTCCGCATCCCGGCCATCGTCAAGAGCACGCACGGCACCCTCCTCGCGTTCGCCGAGGGCCGGGTCAACGACTGCGGCGACGCCGGCGACATCGACCTCGTGCTCAAACGCTCCACCGACGGCGGCCGGACCTGGTCGCCGCTGGAGGTCATCAACTCCGGTGACGGCGACACGCACGGCAACCCGGTCCCCATCGTCGACCAGACCACCGGCCGCATCGTGCTGATCACCACCTACAACGCCGGCCGCACCGACGGCAAGGGCTGCGCGGTGCCGTGCGCCCGTCCGCCGCACGTGCAGTACAGCGACGACGACGGGCTCACCTGGTCCGCGCCCGTCGACATCAGCGCGCAGGCCAGCAGGCCGGATTGGGACGCGTGGTACGCCTCCGGCCCGGTGCACGGCATCCAGCTCACCAAGGGCCCGCACCGCGGCCGCCTGGTTTTCGGGGTGAACGGCGAGACCGCGCAGGGCACCGACCCGGTGGCCAACCACGCCGCGCTCGTCTACAGCGACGACCACGGCCAAACCTGGCACATCGGGGCGGTGGACAGCTACCCGTTCACCACGAAGGGCCCGTTCACGCAGAAGCCGCAGGAGATCACGGTCGTCGAGCTGGCGGACGGGTCGATCTACGCCGGCGGCCGCGAGCAGGGCGGCACCGACATCGGCAACCGCGACTACGCGATCAGCCGGGACGGCGGCGAGACGTTCAGCCAGCCGTTCCGGACGATCCCCGACCTGGTCACGCCGATGGTGCAGGGTTCGCTGCTGCGGCTGGACCGGCCCGGGCCCGACCGGATCCTGTTCGCCTCGCCCTCGGACACCGACCGGCGGCGGTGGATGATGATCCGCTCGTCCTACGACGGCGGCCGGAGCTGGGAGAACGCCGAGCAGGGCACGCGGGTGACCGACGACTGGTCCGGCTACTCGGACATGGTCCAGATCAGCGGACGGTACGCGCGGACCACCGAGATCGGCCTGATGTACGAGGGCGGCCCGGTCGACGCGCGCGACGAAATCCGCTTCGCCCGCTTCACCGAGGACGTGCTGGGCTGGCGCAACTCGGCCGGTCCGACGACGCGGGACGTGTCCGGGGAGCGTTCGGACGCCTACCTGATCGGCGGTCCGGTTCCGGTGCCCGGCCGCTACGGTGACGCGCTCGAACTGGACGGGGTGGACGACTTCGTGCGCGTGCCCTACGACAGCTCGCAGGTGGTCGGCGACGGTGACTTCACCTGGACCGGCTGGGTGCGGTACGGCGCGTCGACGGCCAACCAGGTGTTCTTCTGGATGGGCGGCATGGGCTCGACCGCGCCGCAGATCTGGCTGCGCGGCGAGCCCGCGGCGAACCGCCTGATCGCCTCGATGACGACCACCGCCGGCTCCAAGCAGGTCACGTCGGCGGGCGCCTTCAACGACGAGCAGTGGCACCACGTGGCGCTGCAACGCACCGGCGGTCAGCTCGTGTTGTTCGTCGACGGCGTGCAGGTGGCGGCCGGCCCGGCGGCGGCCGGTTCGGTCACCGAGCGGGTGTCGTTCCAGTTCTGGCTGGGCCGCCGCCTCGACGGCGGGATGGGACTGGACGGCGCCCTGGACGACGTCCGGCTCTACCGCAAGGCGCTGTCACCGTCCGAACTGGACGCGGTGCGGGCGAACGCCCCGGTGCGGGACGCCTTGGTGCTGCGGCTGCCGTTCTGAGCCGCGGAGTCCCGGCCCCGTCCGCGGGGCCGGGACTTCACTGCGCGTCCAACCAGGCGGCCAGCGTGGCGGCGAGCGCCTCGGGCTGGTCCTCCGGGGTGTGGTGCCCGGCGACGAGGTCGTGGTGGACGATGTCGAGGGCCGCGATGTTCTCCGCGCACCACGCGATCATCCGGTCGTCCATCATGGTGCCGAAGCCGGGCCGGAACGTCATGAGCAGCTTGGGCACGTGCCCGCTGGCCGCGACCGATCTCGCGGTGGAACAGGCTCACTTGAACACCGCCACGTTCGCCAGAGCCCACTCGGCGAAGCTGCGCGCCGGGCGTTGCAGCACTCGCTCCACGTCCGGGCTCACCTGCTGCTCCACGGGCTTCGGCGCGCCGAGGATGTCCAGTGTGGACTCCGCGACGGACTCGGGCATGAACTGCAGCATCCACGCCCGCGCCTCCGCCCGGCTCAGCTCCGCGAACCGCACCGGCTCCCCCACCGCCTCGGCGATCGCCGCCGTCTGCTGGCGCGGCGAGACCGGTTCCGGCCCGGTCAGCGTGTACACCTGGCCGGCGTGCCCGTCCCGCCGCATCGCCGCGGCGGCCACCTCCGCGATGTCCACCGGGTCGACGGTCGGCAGCGCGACGTCCCCGAACGGCGCCGCGACCGTCCGTCGCGTCCGCACCATTTCCGCCCAGCCGAACGTGTTCGAGTGGAAACCACCCGGCCGCAGCAGCGTCCACTCCAGACCCGAGGCGGTCACCGCCTCCTCCAGCCCCGCCGGATGCCGCCCGGTCGCCACCCCCTGCGAGGACAACAACACCACCCGCCGCACGCCGCTCGCCCGCGCGATCTCCACCACGCGGCCGAGATCCCCGCCGGCCGCCAGGAAGTCCGGCGAGGTGAGCAGGAACAGCGCCACCGCCCCGTCGAGCGCCGGTTTCAACGTTTCCGGCTCGGTCAGGTCTGCCCGCACGTGCCGCACGCCCAGCGGCACTTCCGTGCGCGACACGGCCGTCACCTGCGCACCGGTTTTCGCGAGTGCTTCCACCAGCGGCCGCCCGACGTTTCCGGTAGCCCCAGTCACCACAAACATGTCCGCTCCCGTTCCCTTTCGTGTGGGAGCGACGCTACTGTCGAAGGGCTAGTAGGTACCTAGAGGAAAGTAACGGGATTCGTGACCGAAACCACAGTGAGCCCCGAGCAGGCGTGCCCGATCGCGCCCGTGGTGGACCTCGTGTTCAGCCGCTGGACCACCCCGGTCCTGTGGACCCTGCACGAGTACGGACGGCAACGTTTCACCGAGCTGGAACGCCGCATCACGACGATCACACCGAAGGTCCTGACGCAACGACTGCGCCAACTGGAGCGCGACGGGCTCGTGGTGCGCACCTACCACGCCGAGGTGCCACCCCGGGTGGAGTACGAAATCAGCGAGCTGGGCCGCAGCCTGGCCCCGCTGTTCGCGACCCTCGCGGAATGGTCCCCGAACCTGGACAAGGTGGAGCAGGCCCGCACCGAGTACGACGCCACCCAGCGGCGCCGCTGACCGGCCCCACCCGCGGTGGTCGTTCACGCAGACCTCCCGTCACGTGGGTGGATCGAGGCGGATGCCCGCCAGCTGGGTTGCCTGTGCGACCAGCCGGCCGCGGCTGTCCCACACGAAGCAGACCTCGTCGACGCGGTTGTCCTCGATCAGCCGCGCCTGGTGCAGCACCCGCACCGGGCCGGGGGCCGGCACCGCGCGCACGTAGGCGGTCAGCTCCAGCGTCGGCACCCAGCCGGTGAGCACGATGTCCAGCGTCGCGGGCGGAAACGCGTCCACCGCGTAGAGCAGCGACAACGGGTCGAAATCCGCGCCGCCGGGCAGGCCCAGCCAGCCGCGCAGCACCCCCGCCCCGCTCGGAGCGCCCCGGCCGAAACCGAGGTCCTCCGGCTGGATGCGCAGATCCACCTGGTCCATGATCGCCGGCCCCGGACCACCCCCGGCCGGGCCGGTGACCGGCACGCAGTCGGCGTACTCGCGCCCCTCCGGCTCCGGCATGCCCTGACTCCAGTACGGCTTGGACTCCGCGTCCAGCGCGCCGAGCGTGAACATCGCCTCCACGCACGGCGTGCCACCCTGGGTCAGCCGGGCCCGCACCTGACTCGCCGAGCGCCCGGTCCGCAGCACCTCCACACCCACCTCCACCGGGCCCGGATCCGGCGCACGCAAGTAGTGCGCACTGGCCGCGAGCACGTCCCGGTGCGAGGCGGATCGAGCCGCGGCACGGCCCAGCATCGCCAGCAGGTACCCGCCGTTGGGCTTACCGGCGATGGTCCAGCCGGGATGCAAATGCGCGCGGAACCGGCCCGGCGAGATCTCCTCGACCCGGCTCACCTCGGCAAAAGTGGTCATGCTCAGATCCGTTCCGCGGGCGGCGCCACGGCGACGGCCGTACCGCGCCGACGGCGCCCCGTCAGGACGAACACCGCCGTGGTCACCACGGTCACGGCGAGCAGGACGACCACGGCGGTGAGGACGGCGGTGCCGACCGCGTCGGTGAACGCGGTTGCCAGGGCGGCCGGGCGCTGCGCCGGTGGCAGGCCGGCCAGTTCGTCCTCCAGTGCGTTCGTCATGAGCGTCCCGAGCACGCTGGTGCCGAGCACGGCGCCGAGCTGCCGCGCCGCGTTGACGGTACCGGCGGCGACACCCTCTTTCCCGGGTGGCACGTGGCCGACCGCGAGGACGGTCGACGGTCCGTTGGCGAGTCCGCAGCCGAGTCCGAAGAGGACGAAGGAGGCGAGGTAGCCGGTGAACCCGTCGTCCGGCGCGGTGCGGCTGAACAGGGCTGCGCCGGCCGCCGCCGCGAGGAGCCCGGCGACGATCAGCCCGCGTGGCGGCACCCGGCGCACGAGGACACCGGCCAGTGCGGACCCGGCGATGAACGTGCCGAACTCGGCGAGCATCCGCACCCCGACCTGTAAGGCGGTCAGCCCCGCCACGCGCTGCAGCCACAGCACCTGCAGCAGGGACACCCCGACGAAGCCGAACAACACCGCCGCCGCGAGCACCAGTGCGGTGCTGTACTGGGCATCGCGCATCAGCCGGAGGTCGAGCATGGGAGCGCGGTGCCGCAGCTCGACCAGCACGAACAGACCGAGGGCACACACCGTGACCACCGCGGTGACCACGACCCGGCCGCTGCCGAACCCGGTGTGGCCGCCTTCGATCAGCGTGTAGACCAGCGCCCCGGCACCGACGGCGCCCAGCAGCAGACCGAGCGGGTCGAGCCTGCTCTCCGCCGCGCGCGACTCCGGGACGAACGCGAGGGCGATCACCGCCGCGATCACCGCGATGGCCGGGTTGAACCAGAACGCCGAGTGCCAGGAGGTGTACTTCAGCGCCAGGCCGGCGGCGATCGGGCCGACGGCGAGTCCGAGGCCGGAGGCCGCGGCCCACGCGGAGATCGCCCCGGCTCGACGACCCGGTTCGGGGAACTGGTGGGTCAGCAGGGCCAGCGAGCTCGGGGTGATCAGCGCTCCGCCGAGACCTGCGACCGCCTGCCCGGCCAGCACGGCGGGGAAGGTCTCGGCGAACACCAGGACCACTCCGCCCGCGGCCATCGCGGTGACACCGGCGAGGAACACGCGCCGCCGGCCGTTCCGGTCCGCGACCGCACCGGCGGCCAGCACGAACGTCGCGACGACGAGGGTGTAGACGCTGGGGATCCACACCACGTCGGCGGTCGCGAGGTGGAGATCGTCCTGGACCGCGCTGAGCGTGCCGATCGTCTGGGTGGTTTGCACGAACACGGTGAACAGCCCCAGGCAGGCCGCGGCCAGGACGGCGCCGCCACGGGCGCGGACGGTTCGCTCAGTGTGCATCGAAGGCTCCTTCCGCCGTCTCCGGCGCTGGGATGAGAGCGGTGAGTGCGCGGCGCAGGTACACCGGCAGGAGGTGCCGCCGGTAACCGGCGGAGGCGAAGTCGTCACCGAAGTGGTTCACGGGCACGGCCGACTGGGTGGCGACGGCTTCCACGATCGTCTCGGGACTGAGGGGCCGGCCCAGCAGGTGCTGTTCGGCGGCGGTGGCACGGAACGCGGTGGCGGCAGCTCCGGTGATCCCGATCCGGCATCCCGTGCACCGTCCGTCCTCGCCGACCGCCGCGACCACCGCCACGCCGAGCACCGCGTAACCGGATGCGGGATGCATCCGCTTGAGGTAGGTCGATCGGGTGTCGCCGGTGAACGCCGGCATCGTCAGGTGCGTGAGCACCTCGCCGGGCCGGAGTTCGGGGTCGCTGAAGAACTCCTCGGCGGGTACTGCCCGCTGGGCATCGGCGCTGCGGAGGTGGAGGGTCGCGCCGGCCGCCAGGGCGAGCGCGGGCCAGTCCCCGGCCGTGTCGGCCCGCACGACGGAGCCACCGACGGTCGCGCGGTTGCGGATCAGCGGATCGGCGATCACCGCGGCCGCGCGTGGCAGCAGCGGGACGGCCGCGCGCAGCAGCGCATCCCGTTCGATCTCGCCGGTCGTCGTCATCGCGCCGAGGGTCACCGTCGGCCCGGTCGTGATACCCCGCAATTCGGCGACCCGGGCCAGGTCGACGAGCAACCGGGGCCGTTGACGGCGCAGTTTCATCGCCGGGAGCAGCGCATGCCCTCCGGCAAGCAGCGTGGCGCCCTCGTCGCGAAGCAGGCCGAGGACTTCGGCGAGGTTGCCGGGGCTGACGTAGTCGAACGCAGCGGGAATCACCGTGCGGCCTCCTCGCTCGCGGTGGCGATCGCCGCGCGCACCCGTTCCGGACTCATCGGCATGTCGAGGTGGGTGACCCCGAGCGGGGCCAGCGCGTCGAGCACCGCGTTGACCACGGCCGGTGGTGCGGCGATGGCGCCGGCCTCGCCGACGCCCTTGACTCCCAAGGGGTTGACGGGGCTCGGCGTGATCGTGTGCCCGGTCTCGAAGCGGGGCAGCTGTTGTGCGCGGGGGAACGGGTAGCGCATCCAGTCGGCGGTGGTGAGTGTCCCGTCGTCGGCGTACCGGGCGCCTTCGAGGAGCGCCTGCCCGAGCCCTTGGGCGAGACCGCCGTGGATCTGTCCCCGGACGAGCAGCGGGTTGATGATCGTGCCGCAGTCGTCGACCGCGACGAACCGGTCGATCGCGATGTCGCCGGTGTCCGGATCGACGTCGACGACGGCGATGGAGGTCCCGAACGGGAACGTCAGGTTCTCCGGCTGGTGGAAGATCCGCTCGTCCAGACCGGGCTCGACTCCACCGGGGAGGCCGGGGACGAAGTGGGCGAGCCTGGCCACCTCCTGCCACGATAGGGCGTTCGACCCGTCCGGTCCGGTGAACACCCCCGGGCCGTGCCCGACCTCGGCGGGCGGGACGCCGAGTGCGTGGGCGGCGATCAAGCGCGCTTTGGCGAGGACCCGACCCGCGGCGCGGTGCACGGCCGCGCCGCCGACGGGCATGGACCGCGAGTTGAAGGTCCCCAGCCCGAACTCGACCTGGGCGGTGTCGCCTTCGACGACGTCGATGTCCTCCGGTGGCAGGTTCAGCACGTCGGCGGCGATCTGCGCGTAGGTGGTGGCGTGTCCCTGCCCGTGATCGGCCGATCCCGTGTGGACGGTCACCGTCCCGTCCGGGTGGACCAGGACTCGCGCGTACTCCCAGCCGCCGAAGGCGAAGCCGAGCATGTTCAGCACGCGGCCGTCCCCGATACCGGTGAACTCGGTGTAGGTGCACAACCCGATCCCCCGGTACCGGCCCTGCCGGCGCAGCGCGGCCTGCTCCTCGCGCAGCCGGCGGTAGTCCGCGAGGTTCAGGGCCTCGTCGAGGTTGCGTTCGTAGTCGCCGCTGTCGTAGACGACGGCGCCGGTGGGCTGCCGATAGGGGAAGGCGTCCACGGGGATGAAGTTGCGGCGCCGGATCTCCGCGGGGTCGAGGTGGAGCTCGCGAGCGAGCTCGTCGACCATGCGCTCGATGAGGTAGGTCGCCTCCGGCCGGCCCGCGCCGCGGTAGGTGTCGACGCGGGAAGTGTGGGTGTACACGCCGATCGTGTCGACCTCGACGTGGGGGATGCGGTACACGCCGGTGAGCATCAGGCCGCAGTTGACCGCAGGCACACCGGCGCCCATTCCGGACAGGTAGGCGCCGAGATTGGCCCAGATCGTCGCCTTGACCCCGGTGATGACGCCGTCGGCCGTCGCGCACAGTTCGACGTCCTGGACGTGGTCGCGCCCGTGGTTGGTGGCGAGGAAGTCCTCACCGCGGGTCGCGGTCCAGCGCACGGGCCGCCCGAGCCGCATCGCCAGCGCGGCGACGAGCGCCTCCTCCGGGTACAGGTGGAGCTTCGCGCCGAAGCCACCGCCCACGTCCGGTGCCACCACCCGGATCCGGTGCTCGGGAAAACGCAGCACCCCGGCCAGCTGCCGCTTGAGCGCATGCGGCCCCTGCGTGGTGCTGTGGACCGTCAGCCGCTCCCGCACCGGGTCGTACTCGGCGAGCACCGAGCGCGGTTCGAGCGCACCGGGCACGAGGTTCTGGTTGCGCAGGCGCCGCCGGATGACGACATCGGCGCGCGCCTTGGCCTGCCGGTAGTCACCGCCGCGAACCGGGAAGCGGAACGCTACGTTGCCATCCACTGTGGAACGCACGACCGGTGCACCGTCCTGTGCCGCGGCCAGGGGATCGGTGACCGCGGCGAGCGGTTCGTAGGACACCTCGATCGCCTCGAGCGCGTCCTGGGCGGCCGCAGCGGTCTCGGCCACCACGACGGCGATGCCGTCGCCGTGGAAGCGGGCGATGTCGACAGCCAATGCCCGGTGCTCCGGCACGGTCATCCCGGGCAGCACCCAGGTCGCGGGGAGCGGGGCGATCGTGTCGAGCAGGTGCGCACCGGTCAGGACCGTGACGACGCCGGGCGCCGTCTCGGCCCGGGTGGTGTCGATGGCGCGGATGCGCGCGTGGGCGTGCGGGCTGCGCAGGACGACGGCGTGGAGCGCGCGGGTCGCCGCGGCGATGTCGTCGGTGAACCGGCCGCGACCGGCGAGGTGCCGCCGGTCCTCCCGGCGGCGCAGGGGTTGTCCGATCCGGACGGTCGATGGCTCAGGCATCGGCGGTATCCCGAGCGGCAGAGGCGATGGCATCCACGATGTGCTGGTAGCCGGTGCAGCGGCAGAAGTTGCCCTTGAGCCAGGCGCGGATCTCCTCCTCGGTGGGATCCGGGTTCCGCCGGAGGAGCTCCAGACTGCTCATGACCATCCCGGGTGTGCAGAAACCGCACTGCACGGCGTGCCGCTCAAGGAACGCGGCACGCAGCGCGTCCGCGCCGAGACCTTCGATCGTGTCGACGGCGCGACCGTCGGCCTGCACGGCCAGCACGGTGCAGGACTTCACCGCGAGCCCGTCGAGGTGCACCGTGCACGCCCCGCACTGGGAGGTGTCGCACCCGACGTGCGCGCCGGTGTGGCCGAGGTCTTCGCGCAGCAGGTGCACCAGCAGCTGCCGCGCCTCGACCGTCACCTGCCGGGGCTTTCCGTTCAGCCGGACGGAAACGTGGTGCTGGGACATGACAGGGCCCCTCCAGGAAGTCAGTTGGACTTTCAAACTTGGAGTGGACACTAGCGGTAGTGAGTTTGATATGGCAACCTACTCGGGTGACCACGCCAGCCGAGACCAAAAGCGGCACACCGTCCCTGCCGGGGCGGCCGTGCTCCATCGCCGCGGCACTGCACCACGTGGGCGACAAGTGGGCGCTGCTCGCGATCCGCGAGCTCACGCTGGGAAACCACCGGTTCACCTCGATCGTGCGCAACACCGGCGCTCCCCGTGACCGGCTGGCCGCGCGGCTGCGCGGGCTCGAAGCAGCCGGTGTCGTGGAGCGGCGGCAGTACAGCGAGCACCCGCCGCGCTTCGAGTACCACCTGACCCAGTCCGGACGCGATCTCGGCATGGTGCTGCAAGCGCTGCGCAGCTGGGGCGACCGCTGGGCCGTGGACGAGCCGCCGATCGTGTTCGAGCACACCTGCGGGCACCCGCTCGACCCCGCGCTGATGTGCCGTCACTGCGGTGCGGAAGTCAAAGCGGGCGAAGTTCACCCGCACAGCAACGCCGAAGGCTGGGACCTCCGCGGGCCCACGGCGATCCACGACGACAGGAGTGACCATGAGCGTTGACGTCGAAATGGCCGGGCCGGTGGCCGTGACCACGATCAACCGCCCGGACAAGCTCAACGCCCTCGACTACGCCACCATCGACGAGCTCCTCGACGTCCTGGACCGGATCGAGGAGAACGACGCGGTGCGCGCCGTGGTCCTCACCGGCGCGGGAGACCGCGCGTTCAGCGCGGGCGCGGACATCAACGACCTGGCGCGCAGCATCGCCGGCGGCACCGAGCGGGCGCTGCGTGAGATCGTCCGCCGCGGTCAGGGGCTGACCCGTCGCGTCGAGACGTTCCCCAAGCCCCTCATCGCCGCGGTCAACGGCCTCGCCTACGGCGGCGGTTGCGAGGTCACCGAGGCCGCGCCGCTGGCCATCGCGAGCGACCGGGCCACGTTCGCCAAGCCCGAGATCACGCTCGGTTTCCCGCCCCCGTTCGGGGGCTCGCAACGCCTCCCCCGGCACGTCGGCCGCAAGCGCGGGCTGGAGATGATCCTCACCGGCGACCCGATCGACGCGCAGCGGGCGGCCGAGATCGGCATCGTCAACCGCGTCGTCCCCCACGACACCTTGATGGACGCCGCGATCCAGCTGGCGCACCGCATCACCCGGCACAGCAGCACGGCCGTCACGGCCTGTCTCAACGCGGTCACCCGCGGGATCAACCTGCCCATCGACGAAGGCCTCGCGGTCGAGGCGTCCTGGTTCGCGGTGACGGTACCGAGCGAGGGCGTGCGCGAAGGGATCCAACGGTTCCTCACCAGGACCCGCCCGACACCCGTCCAGGAAGCCGGCTGACCTGCCTCACCCCGGTGAGGGCGGGTCTGCCTGCCACCGCCGGCGCCGTATGGCTCGCCTGTGACGACGGGGACGCTTCTGGGTTCCTGGTCGTCCACAGATTCAGGCCGCCACCTGGCATTGTTGGCATTCCCCGCCACCTGACCGCCAACGCGGTTCCGGTGTCGTTCGGCCTGATGTCAGGCGTCGCTTCAGCCACCAGCCATCCGATGGTCGAATCGTTCGGCTGCGCCGGCGAGGCGTCCGGCTGTCGGCCTCCCGAGCAACGTTCTGGTGGGTGGCGCCGGGTCGACCCGGCGCCACCCGCGCCTCAGGAAGACCGTTCGGTAGCGGCGAACCCGTTCCTGGCATGGGCGCCGTCGCAGAAGGGCTTCTTCGCTGACATGCCGCAGCGGCACAGGAGCTTCGTGCGGCCGGGCCCGAGGTCGTAGACGTTGTTGTCGTGGTCGACGAGGCGGATCGGGCCCTTCACCTGGTACGGGCCGTTGTCCACTGTCTTGATCACGACCTCGGGCGAGGGCTGATCGCTCATCGTCAGCTCGCGAGCTGGTAGCCGGCGCCGGTGATCGCCGCGCGGACCTGCTGGTCGTCGACCAGCGCGTCGCTGGTCACGGTGACCTCGCCGGTCGCGATGTCGACGTCCACGTCGGTGACACCCGCTACGCCGGCGACCGCGTTGGTCACCTTGTTCATGCAGCCGGAGCAGGTCATGCCCTGGACGGTGTAGACAGCGGTGCTCATCAATTGTCTCCTGGTCGGAACTACTTACAGGGATGGGGTGAGTGCCGGTTCGATTCCGGCGACGAGGTTGAAGGCGCCGGTCAGCAGGTTGAGCGAGACCAGTCCGACGACCTCGGCGATGACGCGCTCGCTCCAGCCGTGCGCCTGGAGTCCGGCGACGTCGTCGTCGGCCAGGGACGCGGGTTCGGCGAGCACCCGGACCGCGAACTCGATGAGCGCCGCCTCGCGCCGGTCCGTCGCGGTGCCCTGCCGGGCCAGCGCGATGTCGACCTCGCTCAAGCCCGCGGCCCGGCCGCCGTCGATGTGCGCTTCCAGGCAGGCGGCGCAGCCGATCCATTCCTGCACCGCGATCGCGAGCTTCTCGCTCAGCGCGCGGGGCAGCTTCGTGCGTTTCATCGCCCGGGACAGCTCCAGGTAGCCCTGCAGCAGCGCGGGCGAGTGGGCCATCGTGCGGATCATCTCCCCCGCCGAGCCGTGCCGGGCGACGATTCCGCCGAGCAGCTCGCGGGACTTCTCCGGCGCGTCGGCCGGTTCGAGCGCGGGGAGCCGGCGCATCAGCCGACCTCCTCGAGCCGCTGTTCCGTATCCATCTGACGTCTCCTACCCGTAGGGGGTATGTCGATCACGTTAGCACCGCGTTCGCCGATACGCCAGGGGGGTATAGCGCTGCGGCAAGACAGCGCACTTCCTCCAAGGCATACGGGTATCGGAATCGTCGACCGGGTTGAGGAGAGGGAAATGCGGGGTTACGCCAGCGACTGCAGCGAGCAGGAGATCACCATCGACGCGGTGCGACTTAGTACGCTACGGGGGTATGGAGTGTCAACCGGCCAGCAGACGTGGGGCGGCTGAAGAGGCGGCACCGAACGCGGGTTCAGCTGCGGGCCGAATGCGGCTGGGCGGGAGTTTCCGTCCAGCGCGGGCGATCTCGCTGAACAGCGGGCACCTCCCCGCGCTCAGTCCTACTGGGAGTACTAGCCATCCCCCGGGAGACGCCCGCATGACCCCGCGCCCTCGCCAGAAGCTGCTGCTCCCGCGGACGGCAGACTCCCGGTCCGTCGGCAGCCTTCGCTACCACGAGCGCCACCGAGGTCTGCGTCGCCACCGGTCGCCGCGGGGTACCGCGCGGCCGACTCGCCGGCCCGCTGTTGGCGGCTTTCGATAACAGACTGGTCCTCAGGTGACCCCGCCGAGCCCGTCAGCCGACGATGCGGCGCGCTCCGATGTAGTGGCCGTCGCCGCGGATGGAGCGGACGGCGACCAGCTGGCCCTCGGTCGGGGCCTCCACCATCTTGCCGTCGCCGACTTACATGCCGACGTGCTGGATCGCGGCGGGGTTGCCGGTGCCATCGTCGTAGAAGACGAGGTCGCCCGGCTGGAGCTCGCTCTGCGCGACCGGCCGGCCCAGCGTGTACTGCGAGCCGCTGGAGTGCGGCAGCGAGATTCCCGCCGCGCGGTAGGCCCACATCGTCAGCCCCGAGCAGTCGACTTCGCTCGAGCCTTCCGCGCCCTACTCGTATTCCGAGCCCCGCTTGGCCAGGGCGGCCTGCAACGCGGTGTTCGCGGCGCCGGGCGGGCCGAAGTAGGACCCGGTGTCCTTGACGGTGCCCATGGCCTGCCTGGTTGCCGGGCTCGGCCGCTGGAGCGCGCGCGTTGAGCGTCGTCTTGTGCTGACGGATGTCCTCGGTCAGCTTCGCCGCTGCGTCGCGGGCGGCGGCGCGTTCCTGCGCGCCCTGCATGTCGGCACGGACCAGGTCGGCGTGGGCCAGCGCGGCGTTCAACGCGTTCAGTGCGCCGTTCTGCTGCTCGGCCAGGACACCCAGGGCGGACATGCGGTCCAGGAAGTTCTGCAGCGACCCGCTCGACATCACGGCCGACATCCGGCTGGACGTCGCACCTCCCAGGAAGGCTTCGGCGGCGACTCGGTCCACTTCGGTCCGAGCCTGTTCGACCGCCGCGCCTACCGCAAGCGCACGCCGATCGTACTGCGCCTGCGGATCCGCGGGTGGTTGCGCGGAGCACCGGGATGCACGCCGGCCCCGATCAGCAGTCCCCACAGGATCAGGAAAACCGCCGAGCGACGCAACCTGCCGGTGCCAGTCCGCACGTGGGCGAAACTAACAGCCTCCGTTCACGGCGAGCCAGCTTTCGCCGTGTCCACCGCTCGATGATGTGACATCGAAGTCCATTGTGGACGACTGAGTTTTCCTTTTCACGCAGCACCCGAGCAGAGGTGGGAAACCCAGGAAGGTCTCCCACCCCTGCGTCAGCGCCTTCGTCAGAGCGTGGTCAGCAGTTGCTGCATCTCGGTGATCTCGGCCGTCTGGGCGTCGATGACGGCCTGCGCCAGCGCCTTGGCGTCGGCGTTGGCCCCGTTGGCCAGCTCGGTCCGCGCCATCTCGACCGCGCCCTGGTGGTGTTCGACCATCATCTGAAGCCACATCTTGTCGAACTCCGCACCGCTGGCGTGCTCCAGCATCCGCATGTCCGCGTCGCTCATCATGCCGGGCATCGCGCCGTGGTCCATCCCCGGCATCGAGGACGTCGACGGCATGTGCATCCCCGACATGGACGGCATCGCGCTCATGGCCGCGTTCCACTGCGTGAGCCAGCCCCGCATCTGCTGGATCTCGGGATCCTGGGCGCGTTCGATCCGGCTCGCGAGGTCCTTGACCTGGTTGTTGGTGCTCCGGGTGGGCACCAGCTTCGCCATGTCGAGAGCCTGCTGGTGGTGCTGGATCATCTCCTGGGCGAACGTGACGTCGGCGTCGTTGTGCGTCGCGGACTGCGCGGGAGCCGACGATGTGACGGGAGCGCTGCTGCCGCCCATGTTCATGCCGGCGTGGTCGTCGTTGCCGCCGCCGCACGCGGCCAGGACGAGCCCGGCGACGGCCACAGCGATGCCGGTACCCACAAATGTCTTCGTCATGGTTCTTCCTTCGGTCACGAGTAGTTCACCTGCCGCTGATGGCGCGAAAACGCCACCAGCCGGTCACAGGCGCAACACGCAGACCGAAGTGAGGATGACTCTGCCGCCGCCCCTGACAGGCGGATCGGGGCCACTGGTGCTCGACGCCCGCGCGCCGGTCCGCCGGCTCACGAGCAGGTGGGCCAGCGCCGCACCGAGGAGCAGGACGAGGATCCAGGCGGCGAACTGGCCGACCACGGCCAGGCACTGGTGGAGCATGTCGGCCATGGGATGGCCGTCCGAGACCGGTTGCACCGCGGGCCCGGAAGCGGCGGCCATCGCCACCACGGCGTGCCCGGGCCCGTGCGCCGCGCCGCCGTGATCGGCCGGCACGTGATGCATGAGCACCAGCGCCAGCGAAACCACGGCCAGCAGCAGCCACCTGGCCGGCAGGCTGCGCTTCACCGTGGTCATGCTCCAACGGTAACCGTCCGCTCGCGCACGGGACCAGTGACCTGCCCGTCGGCCCGCGCCGGCAACTCGAAGGTGACCGATGATCAGGGACGAGCCCGGGCGCAACCTGCGGGATGGGCGGAGCCGGCCGCGCGGTCCGCCTATTTCCTGCTGTCCGAACCCAAGTCCTGAGTGCTGCGCTCTCCAAGCCGCGTGCCGGCGGCCAGGAACAAGGGAACGGCCAGGAAGAGCCGCCCGGCCGCCGCGCGCCGCTGTTGTTCGTCCAGCCACGCCGTGATCTGCTCCGGCGGAGCTGCTTGCACCTGCAGACCGTGGTCGGCGAGTCCGGTCAGCACCGGCAGCATCGCCGCGTCGGTGAACACCGCGGTGTGCACCTCGATGGTCACGTCGGTGAATCCCTGGTCGAGCAGCAGGTTGCGGTAGCGGCGGGCCACTGTCGGGTTGGTCACGGACCGGGCACGTGCCTGCACCAGTGTTCGGGTGAGACCAGGTTCGTCCGAGTCGATCACGAACGTTTCCCAGTCCTGTCCCAGCAAGACGATGCGTCCGCCGGGCGCGAGCACGCGCATCGCCTCGCGGAGCGCGGCGTCGACATCGGGCAGCTCGTGGAAGACCTTGTCGGCTCGGTACCCGGCGAGCACGCCGTCGGGGAACGGCAGTTCCTCCGCGGTCCCAGGCACGAACTCCAGTCCCGGCCAGCGGTGACGGGCCGCGGTCAGCATCGTCTCGCTGGGATCGACCCCGACACAGTCGGCCCCTCGCTCGGTCAGCTCGGCGACGGCCCGGCCCGAGCCGCACCCGACGTCGACGACCCGAGCACCGGGTGCGACGTGCAGCAGTTCGTAGGTGCGAGCCCGGAGTTCGGCTGCCCCGGGCAGGGCGTCGGCCGCGTCGAGCACGGAGATCAGGCCGGGTTCGGTGGTGTGAGTGGACATGCCACCCAGGGTGCGACTTAATGCCGACATGAAGTCAAGCGCGACGATGAGCATCGGGGAGATCGCGGCCCAGTTCGGGTTGGCGACGCACGTGCTGCGCCACTGGGAATCGATGGGCCTGCTGGCGCCGTCCCGGCTCGGCGGCCGCCGCCGCTACGGCGCGGACGACCTCTACCGCATCGCGGTGATCCTGCGGGCCAAGGAAGCCGGGCTCGGCCTGGACGAGATCCGCGAGATGATCACGACGTCGGATCCGGCCGAACGCCGGTCCGTGCTGCTGCGCCGACGCGACGAGCTCGCCGAGCGCATCGCCCGCGCTCAGGCGTCGCTCGACCTGATCGAGTGCGCCCTGGGCTGCGATCACGACGACTTCACCAGCTGCCCGCACTTCCAAGCCGTCATGGCCGAACGCATCGCCCTGAGCACAACGCCTGCGAGCTAGACCTGGATCACATGAATACCCCCTAGGGGTACTTGCGCGACGACCTCGACCGCGGCTAACTTCTCGGTCATACGCATACCCCCTACAGGTATAGGAGTTGACCGGAGATGAGAACCGACTCCCGCCGCTGGTGGGCACTGGGGTTCCTCGCGCTCGCCCAGTTCATGGTCATCATGGACACCTCGATCATCGGGGTCGCGCTGCCGAAGATGCAGTCCGATCTCGGCTTCTCCCCCGACGGCCTGTCCTGGGTGTTCAACGCCTACGTGGTCGCCTTCGGCGGGCTGCTGCTGCTCGGCGGGCGGCTGTCCGACCTGCTCGGCGCCCGCCGGATGTTCGCCGCCGGCTGGGTGATCACCCTGGGCGGCTCGGTGGTCGCGGCGCTGGCGGGCAGCGCCGGGGTGGAGCTGACCGGTCGCGTGTTGCAGGGCGCCGGAGCGGCGTTGATCGCCCCGTCGGCCCTGACCCTGCTGATGGTGCTGTTCGGCGCCCGCCCGAAGGAGCTGACCAAGGCACTGGCGCTGTACGGGGCGGCCGCGCCGGCCGGCGGCACCGCCGGGGTGTTCCTCGGCGGCGTGATCACCGAATGGCTGTCCTGGCCGTGGATCTTCTGGCTCTACGTCCCCATCTCACTGATCGCGATCGCGGCCACCCCCGCCCTCATGCCCGCCACCCCCGCACGCCGCGGCGCGGTGGACATCGCCGGCGCCGTGGCCGTCACCGCCGGCCTGGCACTGACCGTGTTCGCCATCGTCCGCGCCCCCGAACAGGGCTGGGCCTCCCCGGCCACCCTCGGCGCGCTGGCCGGCGGGATCACGCTGCTGGGCATCTTCCTGGCCATCCAGCGCGCCCGCCGGGTCCCGCTGGTGCGGCTGGG
>NZ_BNAU01000006.1 GCF_014653945.1 Amycolatopsis deserti
GACCTCCTGGTGTTCGGGTGCAGATGTCGCAATCCACACCGAACCCGGAGGTCCTCACCCACATCAAGATCATCCTCAGCGTGTCAGCCATCACCAACGTCCCCGAACAGCACACCTAGCTCGTGAGGTGCCCGTCCGCGAGGGTGAGGCTCCGGGCGCGCAGCGTGGCCCTGGCCGCTTCGTCGTAGGCCTGGTCGTTCGCCCGGGCCGGGCGGGTGCGGTCGAAGAACTGGCCGGTGACGCCTTCGACTTCCGGGGCGACGGCGAGACGGCGAGTGGCCTCCACTCCGGTCTCGAGGCTGTCGGAGCTGAAGCCGATCTCGGACAGGACGATCTTGGTCGGCATGTACGTGCCCGGGTGCAGGCAGGTCGCGGTCAGCTCGGCGGGCGCGAACCGCTCGGCGAGGTCGAAGCAGTGCATGATCTGCGCCAGCTTGCTCTGCCCGTACGCACGCGTGCCCGAGTAGTCGCGTTCCAGCATCAGGTCCGCGAAGTCGAGCGGGTGCTGGCCCAGTGACGCGACGTGGACGACGCGCGCGGCGCGGTCCGCCGTCGCCGAGGCCCGCAGCAGCGGGATCAGGTTCTCGGTCAGCACGAAAGTCGCCAGGTAGTTCACCGCGAAGCGCAGCTCGTAGCCGTCCCGGCTGGTGCGGCGCTCCCGCCCGTCGGGCTCGCCGGAGCCGATGCCGGCGTTGTTCACGAGCACGTCGAGGCGGTCGACCCGCTCCGCGATCGTGCCGGCCAACCGGGCCACCTGGGCGAGCTCGGACAGGTCGGCGGTCACCGTGACCGGCGCCGGAGAACCGGCCGCGCGGACCTCGGCGGCGACCCGCTCGAGCTTGCCGGGGTCGCGACCGTGCAGGACGAGCCGGACGTCCTCGGCCGCGAGGCGCATCGCCAGCGCGCGGCCGAGGCCGTCGGTGGCGCCGGTGATCGCGACTGTCCTGGTCGGCGCCGCCGCGCTACTCATCCTCGGCGCCCGGGTCCAGCTCGTCCAGCGCCGCGACGTAGTCGTCGAGGTCGAACTCCAGCTCGCCGTCCTCGTCGTAGGTCAGGTGCTCCTCGAGCACCGCGGTCAGCTCGGCCAGCACCTCGTCGCGCTCCAGGCCGGACTCGGTCAGGCGCTGGGCGGCGATCCAGGTTTCGGCGGGCTCGCCCTCCCACAGCTGGTCGACGACCGTGGTCAGCGCGACCGCCCGCAGCTCCGACTCCTCGTCGTCGAACTCGGCCGCGAACTCGCTCAGCACCAGCATCCGCCGCTGCTCGGGGTCGGACGGGTCCAGCTCGACCTCGTCGTCCTCGGTCTCCACGGTCAGCGACGGCAGGGCGAACTGGCGGCGTTCCAGCAGGTCCTGCACGTCCTCCGGGGTCAGGTCCTCGGACCCGGTCAGGTAGGCGTCCAATGAGGACTCCTCCTCCGGGTCGCGGTCGTCCAGCCGGTCCTCGACCGCCTCGACCAGGGCGGTCAGCGCGTCCTCGGGCAGGCCCTGGCGGTCGCCGAACACCCGCGCCCACACCGGCAGCAACGCGGCCATCGCCGCGTCCTGCTCGTCGGTCAGCTCGATCTGCCCGTCGTCCACGAAGTCCACAAAGGACTCCAGCTTGGCCGGGCCGACGCGCAGCGGCTGCCGCGCGTCGTGCTCCAGGCCGAACTCGATCAGCCGCAGCGCGACCACCCGGGCGTCCTCGGTGTCGCCGACCTCGTCCCCGGCGGCGGCGAAGAACGAGTCGATGATCTCGGCCTGCTCCTCGACGGTCAGCGGCTCCGGCTCCTCGACCTCGGCCGGCTCCGGCAGCGTCCGCAGCCGGGCCAGCGCGAGCGCGCGGAACCGGACGAAGTCCTCGCCCACCTCGGGCTCGGCCTGCCACTCGGTGCCGGCGAAGGCGTCCGCGATCACCTCGTGGGCCTGCTCGGGGGCGATTTCCGCGGACTCGCCCACCGCCCGCAGCTCGGCGAGCACGTCCTGCGGCGACTCGACGATGGCGGCGTCGGTGACCCAGCCGCCGAAGCTGCCGTAGTTGATCGAGACGACCAGGCCGTGGTCGCCGAACGACACCAGCACCGAGCTCTCGTCGCCGTAGACGTCGGTGGTGCGCCAGCACTGCCCCGGCGTGACCTGGTTCAGCCTGGCCGCCCAGGCCGGCTCGGGCAGCCCGAACTTCTCCAGCGCCAGGGCCGCGGCCTCCCGCTGGTCCTCGTCGGTGGCGAGGACGCGCAGCGCGGCCAGCGGCGCGACCAGGCGCTCCGGCTCGGCGGTGTCGGCGGCGAGGTCGATCAGCCCGGCCGCGAGGTCGTCGTCGGCCTCCCACCACTCGCCGAGGATCTCCGAGGTGACCAGCTCTACGCGGGTCGGATCGGCGTCGTTCCCCAGTTCGGCGAAGGCGTTCAGAACCTCGTCGAAGGCGGTCTCCGGCTGCGGCACCTCGGTCATGGCGGACATAGTCGCACCAGCCGGGCCCGGGCCCACGCGCGGGACCGGCGTCTCAGTCCGTGGGCAGCGCGATCCGGGCGTTCCGGATTTCGGTGAGCAACCGGACCTTCCGCTTGTGCTGTCCGACCAGCTCGGCGAGGTAGGGCGCGAAGTCCGCCGGGCGGCCGACCGTGCGGTAGAGCGTGCGCAGGCGGCGCAGCGCGCGGGCCGCCTCGCGGTAGTGCTCGGCGGTCCGGCCGCCGATCAGCTCCTCGACGTGCCCGCGGTGGACCGCCAGCAGCTCGGCCGCCTCGTCCTGGCGGTCGGCCGCGACCAGTGCCTCGATCAGTGCGTCCGCGTGCTCGAGCGTCGGTTCGCGGTCGAACTCCGCGCGGCGCAGGCTCAGCACGTCGTCGGCGAGCTCGGTGGCCGCCGGGTCCTGCTTGAGCGCCCGCGCCGCGTAGGTGATCGCCTCGCTCGTGCGGCCGGCGGCGCGCAGGACGCGGACGATGCGCAGGCTCGCCTCCATCCGCGGCAGCTGCTTGGACAGGATCGCGACCAGCCCGTCGACGTCGCCGGAGATCTCCACGAGCTGCTCGTGCAGGCGCTCGGCGACCGGCCGCTTCGCCGGGTCGGGGCGGGCCCGGTCGACGTGGGACCGCAGCTGGGCCAGCCCGGTCTCGCCGAGCGGACCGGCGAACTCGGCCAGGTCGATCTCGGCCCGCCCGTCGAACGCGACCCCGGCGAGCCAGTCGGCCAGTTCGACCGGGTCCGGCGGCCGGGCCGCACAGGCCCGCGCGTAGAGGCCCAGAGCGCGGCGCAGCTCGGTGCCATCGCCCTCGTCGCGGCTGATGCGCTCGACGGTGCGGCGGGCCAGCGGGGCGACGTCGGCGCGGGTGCCGGAGTCGAGCAGCCGCTGCACGGTGTCCAGCACCGGGCCGATCTTCGAGTGCTCCGCCGCGGGTTCCGGCGTCCCGGCCCGCAGTTCGAGGGACCGCCGCAGCTCCGGATCGCGTTCGGCCTGGTCGTGCAGCAGCCCGGCCAGCGTCTCGGAGTCGAGGGAGGACAGGTAGGCGCGGAGATCCGTCACCCCGCACATCCTGGCCTACTCGCGTCGCAGCGCGATCGGCGCGGCACCGCCCGTTTCATGATCGACATCCGCGTCCTCCTCGGCGAGCAGGTCGCGGAACTCCTCGATGATCTCGTCCAGCTCCTCCAGCAGCCGCTCGATCGCGGCCGGCCGCAGCCCGGACCGCTCGCCGGCCCAGCGGCCCCACAGCGGCAGAACCTCCGGCAGGGTTTCCAGGAACTCGTCCGGGAAGCCGTCGGCGTTGAGCACGTCCTCCAGCAGGAGGTCGAACTTGCCCGGCCCGACCCGCAGCGGGCGGCCGAAGTCGTCGTCGCAGCCGTAGTCCACGACGAACCGGACGCAGTCGGTGAACCAGCGGTCGTCGCGGCCGCCGCCCGCCTCGGCGAGGAACGCGCGCACCAGCTCGTCCCGCTCCGCCTCGGTGAACGCCGGCGGCTCCTCGGGCGGGTCGGCGGGCGGCATGGCGCGCAGCCGGGCGGCCAGCAGGGCGCGCAGCGGGGTGAGCGGGTCCTCGGCGATCACGTCCGGCAGCAGGGCCGCCGCGCTGTCGTTGACCGCGACCGCGTCTTCCAGGATGCGGCGCGCCCGTGACAGCGGGAGCCGCCCGGTCACCAGGACCTCGCTGGCCTCCTCGCTCGCGCGCATGCTGTCCACCAGGTCGTCGACCTGGTCGGTGAGGTACACGTCGCCCAGGCCGCCACCGCTGAGCTCGACCTCGGCGACGAGCCCGTGGGCGTGCCCGGACCGGTCCCCCCGCAGCACCAGGGTGGCGCCGTCGCCGAAGACGTCGGCCTGCTGCCAGCACTCGGTGACGGTCAGATCGGCCAGGTCCCACGGCGGTTCGGGCATGGCGGCGAACGCGTCGGCCGCCGCCGCGGCGCGGGTGCGCTGCTCCTCGGTCAGGGCCAGGTGCTGCAGCATCCGCAGCAGCGCGCGGGCGGCCGGGCTGGGCCGGCGCGCGGCGTCGTCGATCAGCGGGAGCACGACGTCGCGACCTTCGTCGGCGGGGTGCCACAGGTCGCCGAGGATCGTCGAGGCGATCAGCTCGACCTCGATCGGATCGCGCTCGGCCAGCGCGTCCTCGGCGTCGGCGAGCACGGTCTTCAGCAGCTGGCGGCGTTCGTCGGAGACGCCGGGCTTCTTCTTGGCGGGCTTGCGCTTCCGGCTGACCGGGCTCATGCGCCCATGGTGGCAGCTTTCCGGCCGGACACCACCTTCGGCACGGCGATGCGGGCGTTGCGGACCTCGACCAGGAGGCGGGTCTTGCGCTTGTGGGTCTCGACCAGGCCGGCCAGGTACTCGCCGAACTCCGGCACCCGGTCCGCGCGCTTGTGCAGGGCGCGCAGCTCGCGCAACCGCTGGGCCGCCTCGCGGTAGCCGCCGGGGTCCTTGAGCTGGATCAGCTCCTCGACGTGCAGGCGGTAGACCGGGATCGCCTCGGCCGGGTCGTGTTCGGCGAGGCGGGCCAGCGCCTGGGCGCGCTCCTCGGGCCAGCGGCCGAGCTCCTCGGCGGCGGCGCGCAGGGCGCGGTAGGTGTCCGGGGACGGGTGGCGGCGGAACTCGGCCCGGCGCAGGGCGAGTACGCCCTCGCGGGGGTGCACGACGGTGCGGGCGGCGTGCGCGATGGCCTCGCCGTGGCGGCCTGCCGAGCGCAGCAGGCGGACGATGCGCAGCGCGGTCGCCGGCGTGGGCGGCTGGGCGGACAGGATCGCCAGTAGCGTGTCGACGTCGCCGGTGACCTCGGCGAGCTGCTCGGTCAGGCGGCGAATGACGTCGTTCTGCGGGGCCTGCGTGAGCGCGGCCTTGAGGTGCGCGAGGCCTTCGTCGCCGAGGGCGGGGGCGAAGTCGGCGAGGTTGATCTCGGGCCAGCCGGGCCGGTCGAGCTGGGTTTCCAGGATCCAGTCGGCCAGCTCGCGCGGGTCGGGGCGGTGGACGGTGCAGGCGCGGGCGTACAGGCCGATCGCGCGGCGCAGCTCGGCGCCGGTGGCGTCGCTGTCGGCCATCCGGCGGGCCAGCGGCGTCAGGTCGGCCTGGGTGCCCGCGTCGAGGAGTCGTTGCAGCGTGTCGAGGACCGGGCCGACCTTGCCGTGCGCGACCGCGCGCAGCTCCAGCTCGTGTCGTAACCGCGGGTCACGATCGGCCTGTTCGAGGAGGAGTTCGGCCAGCGTCTCCGCATCGAGAGTGCGCAGGTAGGCACGCAGATCCGGGGCCGAGGTCATGCGGACAATCCTGCCGCACCCGATGGGAGGAGAACGTCACCCAAGAGCGTCGTCTTGCCTGACGCTGCGTGAGCATCAGCAGGGGCTGAGCCACTGGAAGAAGTAACCGGTCTCGGCGCCACGATCGAGGTCGTCCAGAAGGGGGACGGGCGAGATCTCCGGGACGCTGCGCGGGTACGGGCGCCAGCGGCCCGCGTCGGCGAGGTAGTAGAGCGACCACATCTCGTCGAGGCCGTACCGGAGCTGGGCGAAGGGCCGTTCGGCCGGCCCGTCGCCCGCCCGGTCGGCCCGCCGCTCGACGAGGGTCACGATGCGCCCGCGCCAGCGGGACATGACCGTGTACTCGCCGCGCTGACCAGCCGGAACCCGCCGCTCACACCAACGATCGATCTGGCGTTGCTGGAGCTCGGGGATCGGCGACATACCCACAGTGATACCGCAACCCGATCGGGTCGTGCGGCACCGGATACTGCGCCCTGTGACGCTCGACGATCTGCAACGACGGCTGGCCGAGTTCGCCGCCGCCCGGGACTGGCAACGGTTCCACACGCCGAAGAACCTGGTGATGGCCCTGTCCGGCGAGGTGGGTGAGCTGACGGCGCTGTTCCAGTGGCTGACGCCGGCGGAGTCGGCCGCGGTGCTCGAGGACCCGGAGTCGCGCGCCGCGGTGCTCGACGAACTGGCCGACGTGACGATCTACCTCGCCCGGCTGGCCGACGTGCTCGGCGTGAACCTCCTGGAAGCCGCGGAGGCGAAGATCAACCGCAACGAGTCGCGGTTCCCGGTTGATCGTTTCGACTAACCTGGCAGCCCAATGGGGGAAACGAAGTGGCTCTTGTTCGGCACAGCGCCGATCACCTTCTCGCGGCGGCGAAGGCCGGTCAGTTGCCCGCAACGTTGACCGAGCAGGCGAAACACCAGTGGGGACACCGTCCCGGCCAGAGCGAGATCCGCTCGTGGGTGTCGTGGTGTTCGGCTGTTGCGCGCCGCGCCGGATCAGGGCGGGAGTCGATCCTCACGAGATTCTCAGCCAGCAGTTCGGGCTGATACGGACGCGACGACGAAATGCCAGGGCCGTCCGCCTTGTGCAGGTTCACCATCCCGTGCGTTCAGCCTGCGGCCACTGCTTCAGCTCGGCCGGGACGTGGCGCGGCGCTCGGCCGAGGAGTTCCTCCACTTCGAGCACGCGCCGACCAAGCCGTTGCTGAACCTGGCCGCCCGGGAGATCCAGGAGCGGGAGCAGTTCGTGCTCCTGGACGAGCAGCAGGTCGCGGTCGAGGTGGTGATGCAGGCGGTCGAGCGCGCACGCGCGGCGGCGACCCGGACGGTCGTGGTCGTGCTCGGCGGGCCCGGCTCGGGCAAGAGCGTGATCGCGCTGAGCCTGCTCGGCGAACTCGCCCGCAAGGGCCGCCGGGTGCACCACGCGACCGGTTCCAGCGCGTTCACCAACACCATGCGCAAGATCGCGGGCAGGCGCAACCGGCGCGTGCAGACGCTGTTCAAGTACTTCAACGATTACATGGAGTCCGAACCGCGCGAGCTGGACGTGCTGATCTGCGACGAGGCGCACCGCATCCGCGAGACCAGCGTGAAGCGCTACACGCCGCGGCAGCTGCGGGAGAAGGCCGGGCGGCAGATCGACGAGCTGATCAACGTGGCGTCGGTGCCGGTGTTCCTGCTCGACGAGAACCAGACCGTGCGGCCCGGCGAGATGGGATCGCTCGCGGAGATCACCGCCGCGGCCGACGCCCTGCGGTGCCGGCTGGAGGTGGTGCGCCTGGCCGGGCAGTTCCGCTGCGGCGGGTCCGACGCGTTCGACACCTGGGTGGCCCGGCTGCTCGGCCTCGACCGGTTGCCGCCCGTGCCGTGGAGCAAGCTGGGCGACGACTTCGTGGTGGCCAGCGCCGCCTCGCCGGACGCGCTGGACGCCTGGTTGCGGCAGCGGATGGACAGCCACGGCGGCACCGGCCGGCTGTCGGCGGGCTACTGCTGGCGGTGGAGCGACCCGGAGTCCACGCCGGACGGCAGGCGGCTCGTGGACGACGTCGTGATCGGGGGGTGGCGCCGGCCGTGGAACGCCAAACCCGGCCAGCGCGTCCCGGACGCCCCCGAGTCGTACTACTGGGCCTCCGACGAGCGCGGCTTCGGGCAGGTCGGCTGCATCTACACCGCACAGGGCTTCGAGTACGACTGGTCGGGCGTGATCTTCGGCCCGGACCTCGTCCGCCGCGACGGACGCTGGATCGCCCGCCGCGAGTACTCCCACGACCCGGCCGCGAAGAAGGCCGACGACCTGGAGTTCGGACGGCTGGTGCGGAACACGTACAAGGTGCTGCTGACCCGCGGGATGCAGGGGACCTGCCTGTACTCGACCGACCCGGAGACTCAGGCGTTCCTCGAGGAGATGGCCGGGTAACGGCTCTGTGAGTAGCGGCTCTGGGGGTCACCCACCGTCCAGCCGCCGAGCAACAGGCCGACACCGATCGCGCCCAGCGGGATCCCCGCGCCCAGACCCGCGCCGCCGAACAGGGCGATCACCGTCAGGAACATCAGGACCAGGCCGGTGCCCATCATGATCCAGGCGATCCACCGGCGGTCCCGCGGAACCGGTGGCAACGCGGCGGCCGGCGTCGGCACGGGAACGGGAGGCAGCACCGCCGTCGGCCGCGGCGGGGGCGCCACGCGTTGCTGCGGCGGGACCAGGCCCAGCGTCTGCCACGCGGTGGGCACGTCGAGCACGGCGGCGCCCAGTTCCCGCGCCCGCGTCAGCCGCGGTTCGGTGGCGGGAACGTCGTCCGCGACGGCGAGGTGCGTCACCGTCGCGGTGAGGTTCTTGGCGAGCGGGATCCGGGCCGCCAGCACCGCGGCGCGCAGCGCGTCGGCGGCGGCGCTCCGCCCCAGGACGAGCACCCGCGTCCGGTCCGCGGCGGTCGCCCGGCGGAGGTCCCGCAGCGCTTCCGGAACGCCCAGCGCCTGGGCCACGTGCCGCAGTTCGCGTTCCTCCTCGTCGGTGACGATGCCGTCGGACTCGGCCACCGCCCGCATCGCGGCGACGAAGTCGAGGTGCGCCCCGCGCACGTCGGACGGGGACATGCCGGACGCGGCGGCCAGCGCGGCCAGGTCGGCGGCTTCGGCGTCGGACAGGTGGTGGTCGGCGAGCGCGTCGGCGAGCAGGTCCGCATACGGCGTGCCCGCCGCCTCGATGCGGTCGACCAGGCCCGAAATCCACGTTCCGGCGGCCGCGCGCGCGGGCTCGGGACGGCTCACCGCGCGTCCGGTGACCGCCAGGCGCGGCAGTCGCGGCAGGTCGAACCGGCGCTCGAAGGCCAGTCCGTGCGTGGTCACGAGGGCAGCCAGGACCTGCGCGCACGCGCGGGCGTCGGGAGCCGCCATGTGCGCGGGGAACCCGCCGAGGCCGAGTGCCTCGGCGACGGTGGTCAGCCGGTAGTTCGGCAACCGGAGGGCGGCGCGGGCGGCGGCGAGCGTGCAGACACCCGGCAGCGTGGGCAGCCGCAGACCGATCCGCTCCAGCTCCGCGGCCAGGAAGCCCTGCTCGAACGCCAGGTTGTGGCCGACGAGCACGCTGCCCCGGCACAGGTCGAGCAGCTGCCCGACGACCTGGCCGAGTGGGGGCGCGGAGTCCAGCTGCGCCCGCGTGATGCCGTGGACCCGCGCGGGCCCCGGGTCGACTCCGGGCCCGGGATCGACCAGCGTCGAGAACTCCCCCAGCACCGTGCCGTCGGCGCGGAAGCGCACCGCCGCCACTTCGATGATCCGGCCGGGCTGCAGCCCCGTGGTCTCGAAGTCGATCGCGGTGAACTCGGCACCGGTGGCCGGAAAGCGGCCCGAACCGGACACGGGGACGATATCGATGAGCATTCCGGCTTCCCTGGTCGAGGATTGACGCGTAGTCCATCGCGCCGGACGGGAAAACGTTCCAGGCGAAACAGAATCGTGATCATCGGCGGTCCCGTAACGAATGTGGGACGCGCAGCGAGAAAAGAGCCGTGCCCGATTCTCCCGCCGCGCCGAAACGACGCGTACCCAACTGGATCAAGATCGTCCTCGCCGTGTTCGCGGTGCTCTTCGTGCTCGGCGCGGTGTTCGGAAAGCCCACCGGGAAACCGGTCGCGCAGCCCGCGCCTGCCACCACGACGTCCGCCTCCCCCAGCAGCAGCCCGCCCGCGGAGCCGGTTTTGCGGGTGATCCGGGTGACTGGATCGAGCGTGATGGTCAGCGATACCGCGGGAATCTCGAAAACCGTTTACGTTCCCGGAATCCAGCCCGCCGCGGATTGTTACGGAACGGAGACCGCGAACTGGGCCACGGCATTTCTGGTCGGCAAGGAAGTGACCCTGCGGTCGGTCAGCGAGGAGGCCGGGAAGACGCTGGCGCACGTCCTGCTCGCCGATGGCACCGACTACGCGGTCGCCGCCCTGCAGGGCGGTTACGCGCGTTTCGTCGCGGATGCGGTCACCGACTCCTACGCCGACGTCCTGCGGGCCGCGGAAAGCGCTGCCAGCGCGGCGAAGGCGGGGCTGTGGGGGCCGCCCTGCAACGGCAGCCCCACCACCCCGCCGGTCGCGCCGCCGCCGGTCACCGTTCCGCCCGCTCCCGCGAGCACGCCGAAGCCCAGTACCCCGAAGCCCAGTACCGAGAAGCCGACGGAGGAACCGGACATCTCCAGCGCCTACTACGCCAACTGCTCGGAAGCGCGGGCTGCCGGTGCCGCTCCTCTCCACGCCGGGGAGCCCGGGTACCGCGCGGCTCTCGACCGGGACAAGGACGGCGTCGCTTGTGAGTGACGTGGTCGCAGAACCTGTGATATCCACGACCGGTGGACCCCATCGTGCAGACGCGTTCCGGCTCCGTTCGTGGTGTGGCTGACGGCGATGTCAGTTCCTTCAAGGGCATACCGTTCGCCGGGCCGTTGACCGGCGCCGCGCGGTTCCAGGCGCCCACCCAGCCGGAGGCGTGGGACGAGACGCGGCCCGCGGACCGGTTTTCGGCCTCGCCGCCGCAGGGGTCTCTCTTTCCCGGCATGCCGTCGGCCTGGCAGCCGGGTGAAGGGGACGACTTCCTGAGCGTCAACGTGTGGACCCCGGACGCCGGTGGCAGCGGTCTGCCCGTCATGGTCTGGATCTACGGTGGCGCCTACCTCATCGGCACCGCGCGCCAGCCCGAATACGACGGCACCAACCTGGCCCGGGCCGGGGTGGTCGTCGTGACGTTCAACTACCGCGTCGGGCTCGAGGGGTTCGGCTGGCTGCCCGGGGCGCCCGCCAACCGGGCCTTCCTCGACCAGCTCGCGGCGCTGCGCTGGGTCCAGGACAACATCGCGAACTTCGGCGGCGACCCGGGCAACGTGACGATCTTCGGCGAGTCCGCGGGCGGCACGTCCGTCGCGGCGCTGACCGCCTCCGACGCCGGGCGCGGCCTCTTCCGCCGGGCCATCGGGCAGAGCATCGCGCAGGGGTTCCTCTCCGAAAACCGCGTGCGGCGCACCACCGAACGCATCGCCGCGGCCCTCGGCGTTCCGGCCACGCTCGACGGCTTCGCGCAGGTGCCCTCCGAAGCCATCCACGCCGTCCAGATGGTGCCCGGCGAGATCACGCCGTTCGGCCCGGTCGTCGACGGTGAGCTGGTCACCGACCTGCCGTGGCGCAACCTGCGCGCCGAGGTCGACCTGGTCGCCGGCTTCAACCACGACGAGTTCACCCTCTTCGTCGCCGGCCAGGACCTCTCCGGCGCCGACCCCGCCGCCACCGCCGACGCCGTGGGCCTGCCCGCCGGCGCGATCGCCGAGTACCGGGCCGCCCACCCCACCTTGTCGGACGCCGACCTGCACGTCCTGATCCTGTCCGACCGCACCTTCCGCCTGCCGTCGCTGTGGTCCGCGCAGAACCACCCGGGCCGCAGCTGGTGCTACGAGCTGACCTGGCAGTCGCCGGCGTTCGGCGGCCTCCTGCGGTCCTGCCACGCGCTCGACGTGCCCCTGACCTTTGGCAACTTCACCGGCCCGCTGGCCGAGATGCTGCTCGGCAACCCGGCGCCGCCGGAAGCGGACGCGCTGTCGAAGGAGATCCGCAAGGCGTGGGTCTCGTTCGCCGCCACCGGCGACCCGGGCTGGCCGGAGTACGACAAGGACAACCGGCTCACCCGCATCTGGGACGTGCCGGCCTCGGTCACCAGCGACCCGATCGCGAGTTCGCGACGGATCTGGGAGGCGGCGGCCTGACCGCGGCCGGCGGTCGAAGACCTCCCCGGCGAACTAGGCTCGGGGTATGGCCATCGAGGTGCTGCTCGTCGACGATCACGAGGTCGTGCGGCGCGGCCTGCGGGAAATGCTGAGCGACGAACCGGACATCGAGGTGGTCGCCGAGGCCGGGAGTGCCGACGAGGCACTCGCGGTCGCCATGCACGTCGAGCCGGATGTGGCCGTGGTCGACGTGCGGCTCGGCGACGGTGACGGCGTCGCGCTCTGCCGGGAGCTGCGGGCGCGGCCGAACCCGCCGTACTGCCTGGTCCTCACCGCCTTCGACGACGAGGAGGCGATGGTCGGCGCGATCATGGCCGGCGCCTCCGGCTACCTGCTGAAACAGGTCCGCGGGCAGGACGTGGTCAACGCCGTGCGGGAGGTCGCCGCCGGCCGGTCGCTGCTCGACCCGGTCACCACCGCCCGCGTGCTGGACAAGCTGCGCCACCCCGCCGAGGACGAGCTGGCGCGCCTGACCGACCGGGAACGCACGGTGCTGGAGCTGATCGGCGAGGGCCTGTCCAACCGGGAGATCGCCGAGCGCCTGTTCCTGGCCGAGAAGACCGTGAAGAACCACGTCACGTCGGTGCTGTCGAAGCTGGGCATGCAGCGCCGCACGCAGGCGGTGGCGTGGGTGGCGCGTCGGGCCAAGTAGTCAGGCCAGCTGGTAGCCGCGGCCCGGCCGGACCAGCGCGGCGGCCAGCCCGATGGCCGCGCCGAGCACGGTGTCCACCAGCCGGTCGGCGGTGACGGCCAGCGTGTCGACCGGCGCCGACATCGAGCCGAGCAGCAGCACCAGCGGCGTCACGAACACCATCGCGAGCGCGTAGTTGCGGATGACCGTCAGCTCCGCGCCCAGCAGCGCGACCACGATCAGCGTGAGCTTCACCGGCTGCGGCAGGTCGAGCGTCAGCAGCAGCGCGGCCACCAGCACGCCGACCACCGTGCCGGACACGCGCTGCACGAAGCGGTGCATCGTGTGCCGCAGGTGCGTGGCCTGCAGGACGGCGGCGGCCGCGACCGTCGCCCAGTACGGGTGGCCCAGTCCGAGCGCGTGTGCGAGCAGCCCGGCCGCCAGCACCGCGGCGAACACCTTCACCGCGCGCGGCCACTCGTGCGATGACCGGTCCACCGCCGCGCGCAGCCCCTCGCGCCACGAAGTCGCCCGGGCATGGTCGTGGTCGAAGAACAGCCATCCGGACAGCGCCACGCCCCAGGCGACCAGCGCGCCCGCGGCCGCGGCCCCGACCTGCGCGGCGACGCCCGGCCAGCCGACCGGGACGGCCGACGTGGTCCCTGCGGCGAAGACGAACATGAGCCCGCCGGGCGGCCCGGACCGGATACCGTCCGTGAACAGTTTCGCGGCCGCGGCGACCAGCGCGACCATGATCGCGACCGGCACCGGGCCCCAGCCGGCCGCCGACGCGATCCCGCCGAGGCCGACCGCGAGCGTCAGACCTGCGCCGATCACGGCGAGCAGCCGGGCCCTCACCGGATACGGCTCGAAGCGGGCGTGCACCGCGGTCATCCCGCCGAACGCCGCGGCGGGGGCCAGCTCGGTGTGCCCTGCGATCACAACCGCGACCAGGACTATGTTCGCCCCGGTCATGGCCCGTAACGCGGACACCAGGGCCCGGTCGGCCGGGCGCAGGTGCCACCAGCCGCGCGGCGACAGCGCGCGGAAGAGGTCGTGGCGGCCGAAATCATTCACAAGTAAAATACTAACGAACGATTCGTGTGCGAAGGAGCTCAGCGGTGAGTGATCTCGTCGACAGAGTGCGGCGGCAGTGGCAGGACGTGCACCCCGGGCTCGACACGTCCGGGATGGCCGTTGTCGGCCGGGTACTGCGGCTCGCCTCGCTGATCCGCCGCGCGACCGACGACCTCCTGCTGGCCAACGACCTGAACCGCGCCGAGTTCGACGTGCTGTGCGCGTTGCGGCGCAACGAGGTGCTCAACCCGGGCCAGATCAGCCGCGAGATGCTGTCCTCCGGCGCCGCGATCACCAAGCGACTGGACCGCCTGGAGCGGCTCGGGCTGGTGTCCCGGACGGCGAGCGAGCGCGACCGGCGCGTGGTGCAGGTCCGGCTGACCGAGCAGGGCGTGCGGCTGATCGACAAGCTGCTGCCCGAACACCTCGAGGGCGAGAGGGTCGCGCTGGCGAACCTGGAACCGGAGCAGCAGGAAGAGCTGGCGCGGCTGCTGAAGGTGATGCTGGAGACGGTCGAAGGCGTCGGGTGAGGTGGGCGGCCCGACGAACGTAGCGCCGCCGCGGGCCCGGTCGACAGGCATTGAGGAACGGCTCAGGCCTGGTCGGCTTCCCGTAGTGCGTCGATGACGCTGCTGAGGTGCCGGCGGATCGCCGCGGCGGCCGCGGCCGGGTCGTGGGCGCAGATGGCCTCGATGATCGCCAGGTGTTCGGGCAGCGAGACCGACGGACGGCCGGGCCGCATGGCCAGCCGGAACTGGTGCCGCACGCTCTGTGCGCGCAACCGCTCCAGCACCTGGCCCGCCGTGTGCTGCCCGGAGATCTCCCGCACCCGGCGGTGCAGCTCCTGGTTCAGCCCGGAGTAACCCATCACGTCCCCGGACGCGACGGCCTTGCGCATCGCCTTGCCGAGGGCCTTCAGCTCAGCGATCTCCTCATCGGTGACGCGCTCGGCGGCCTTCTCCGCACACAGGCTCTCCACCACCATGCGCACCTCGGAGATCTCGATGGCCTCCTCGAGCGACACCGCCCGCACCCGCGCGCCGCGGTTCTGCACCCGTTCGACCAGGCCTTCGTTGGCGAGTTCGAGCAGCGCGGTGCGGACGCCCGCGCGGCTCGCGGCGAACTGCTCGGACAGGTCGGCCTCGACCAGCCGCTGGTTCGGCACGAACTCGCCCCGGATGATCGCGTCGCGGATGGCGTCCGCCACCGGCTTCTCGACTTCGGCCCGCTCTGCCATGCCCGCTCCCGCTCGGTTTGTTGACGATTTTGTCGTGCACATCGTCTACTCGAAATGGTAGTCGCTGGCCGAGGAGGAGCCGTGGTGCGCGGGTACGACCCGGTGGTGGCGGGCGAGTTCGCCGCCGAGGGTGCGGACCTGGCGCTCAGCGTCAACAGCTCGGCCGCCGCCGTCGGCGCGCTGCGAGCCGGACTGCCGACGGTGAGTGGCGTCTGGGCCGACCTGAACACCGCCTCCCCCCGGCAAGAAGCGCGAACTCGCCGCGATCGCCGCCGACGCCGAGATCGACTTCGCGGACATCGCGATCATGGCTCCCGTCCCCGGGCGAGGGCTGCGCGTGCCGATGCTCGCGAGCGGCCCGGCGCGGACACGGTGTCGAAACTGCTGGGCGCGTGCTGCGGAGCGTGTTCTTCAAGGGCATGTCGGCCGCCGTCGTCGAGGCGCTCGCGGCCGCCCGCGCCGCGGGGGTCGAGGACTGGTTGCGCGAGGTGATCGCCGACGAGTCCACTGTGGAGCGACTGGTCACGGGCAGCGTCAAGCACGCCACACCGGCGAGATGGCGGCGGCGTCCCGCGATCAGCTGGCCCGCTTGTCCAGCGGCAGCTCGAACGCGACCAGCGTGCCCAGGCTCGGCGAGGAGTTGAGGTAGAACTTCCCGCCCGCGCGCTGGGCGCGTTCCTCCAGGTGCCGCAGACCGCGGGTCTGCACGTCCTGCGGCACTCCGGCGCCGTTGTCGCGGACCCGCAGCTTGACCCCGTCGGTGTCGCGGACCAAGGTCACCCTGGTCTCGCTCGCCCCGGAGTGGCGGACCACATTGGACAGTGCCTCGCGCAGTGCGGCGCGGATGTGGTCGGCCCGCTCGGCGGGGATGTCGGCCAGCTCGCCGGACAGCTCCAGCGTGGGCGGGAACCCGAGCAGCTCGCCCGCGATCCGCACCTCGGCGCGCGCCGACTCGGCCAGGTCGGTGGCCGGTGGTTTCTCGGCCGTCTCCGGCTCCGGCGACCGCAGCTCGCGCACGGTGTGCCGGATCTCCTCGATGGTCTGGTCGAGCTGGTCGATCGCCTCGCCGAGCCGGGTCGCGTCGGTCGAGGCGAACCGCTTGCGCATCCGGCGGCGCACCCGGTCCAGCTGCATGCCGGCCGCGTACAACCGCTGCACGATCACGTCGTGCAACTCGCGGGCGATGCGCTCGCGCTCCTGGTAGAGCGTGATCCGGTGCCGGTCGTTGGCGGCCTCGGCCAGCGCCAGCACGACGCCGACCTGCGCGGCGAACGCGGTCAGCACCTCGACAGTGGCCTCCTCGAACGGCCGCCCGGCCCGCTCCCGGTACACCGCGAGCGCGCCCAGCACCCGGCCGCCGGAGCCGAACGGCGCGGCGGCGAACGGGCCGAACCGGCGCAGCTCGGCCGGCACGTACGGGGCCGTGCGCGGGTCGGTGGTCATGTCATCGGCCACCACCGTGACCCCGCCGCGGGCGACCTGCCCGGCCGCGGACTCGGGGGGCAGCACCACGCCGCGCGGGTCCTCGTTGTGCGTCCCGTAGGCGGCTTCGACGGACACCTTGCCGTCGTCCGCGCGGACCATCACCAGGCACAGGTCGGCCCCGGCGAGCTCGGCGGCCCGGTGCACCACAGAGTCGAGGACCGCGTCGGGGTCGCCGCCGGACAGGGCGGCGGTGGTGATCTCCGTGGCCGCGGACAGCGCGCGGGCGGCGAGGGTGGGTTCCATGAGCAAGGTCAAGCGTAGCCGCCTTCCAGGGCCGGCATCCGCATGCTGACGTGCCCGTCACGCACGTCGAGGACGAGGTCGGCCTCGGCCGCCTCCTCGGCGTGGTGGGTGACGTGCACGACCGTGCGGCCGGCCAGTGCGGTGCGCAGGTTGGCCCGCAGCCGCCGCGCGGTCGGCTCGTCGAGGTGCGCGGTCGGCTCGTCGAGCAGGACGAGGTCCGCTCGCGGGGCCGCGACCAGTGCCCGCGCGACCGCGAGCCGCTGCGCCTGCCCGCCGGACAGGCCGCTGCCGGCGTCGCCGAGGACGGCGTCCAGCGGCAGGTCCAGGCAGGCCAGGCGCAGGGCTTCGCGCAGCCGGTCGTCGTCGGCGTGCGGGTCGGCCAGGCGCAGGTTCTCCGCGACGGTGGTGGAGACCAGCTGCGGTTCCTGCGGTGCCCAGGTCACCTCCGCGGCGGTGATCAGGCGCCCGCGCTGGGCCGGGAGGAACCCGAGCAGCGCGGCGAGCAGGGTCGACTTGCCGGCACCCGAGGGTCCGACGACGGCGACGTGCGCGCCCGCGGGGATCCGCAGGTCCACGTCCCGCAGGACCGGGGTGGTCCAGCCGAGATCGGCGTGGTCGAAGGCGATCGGGCCGTGTGCCACGGGCGGCTGCGGCTGCGCGCGCTCCACGTCGGCGATGCGGGCCATCGCCGTGCACAGCGGGTCCCAGTGCTGGGCGACCGGCGGCAGCGTCGCGAGGACCTCGGCCAGGGCCAGCGGCACCAGGGCGAGGACGGGCGCGAGCACCGGGTCGATGCCGGAGCCCGCGGCCAGACCGACCCCGGCGACCGCGGCCGCACCGGTGACCACCGTGATCAACGCGTCTGCCGCGCCCGCGCCGAAGGCCTGCCGCCGGGCCTGGTGGGCCAGCCGGTCGTCGGCCTCCGCCAGCTCGGCGCGGCGACGGCGGTGCGCGCCGATCGCGATCAGCTCGGCGGCGGCGTCGAACAGGCCGAGCACCTGGGCGCTGACCGTGCGGCGGCCGCTCGCGAGGGTGGCGGTGGCCCGGCGTTCCAGCCGCAGCGCGAGCGCGGGCGCGGCGAGCGCGCCGGCCAGCACGGCGACGGCGAGCACGAGCCCGGCGACCGGCAGCAGGATCGTCTGCACGGCGATCGCGCCGGCCAGCACCAGCACCGCGACCAGCGGCGGCGTGACCACGCGCGGCAGGAGATCGCGGACGGTGTCGACGTCGGCGACCAGCCGCCGCTGCCCCTCGCCGAACCGCAGGCCGAGCGCGCGGGCGGGGCCGAGCCGGACCAGCCCCCGCCACAGCCGGACCCGCAGCCGTCCGGCGATCCGGAACGCGGCGTCGTGCGTGATCAGCCGTTCCAGGTAACGCAGCGCCGCGCGGCCGAGCCCGAAGGCCCGCACCCCGACGACCGCGACGGTGAGCGTCAGGATCGGCGGCTGGAACGAGGCCTTGGCGATGAGCCAGCCCGAGGTCGCGGTCAGCGCCACTCCGGCCAGCAACGCGAGCGCCCCGACCGCGGCACCGCCGACGAACCGCCTGCTCACCACT
Organism: Amycolatopsis deserti; assembly: GCF_014653945.1. Classification (GTDB taxonomy): domain Bacteria; phylum Actinomycetota; class Actinomycetes; order Mycobacteriales; family Pseudonocardiaceae; genus Amycolatopsis_E; species Amycolatopsis_E deserti. The sequence goes on from NZ_BNAU01000006.1 coordinate 18,210, forward strand.
CCCCGCAGCGACTGCGGCTTCCCGGCAGCGGCGACGGTGACGTGTGGCGTCGTCGTCGTGGCAGCGGCCGGGAGGTGGCTTTCCCGGTGGTGCGCGGCCAGGAGGACGGCCGTGCCCAGCGGCAGGGTGGACTCGATGGCGGCGTCGACCAGGGCGGCGTTGGCGGCGTCCTGGTGCGCGGTGGGCTCGTCGAGCAGCAGCAGCCAGGCGCCGTGCCGGACCCGCAGCAGCGCCCGCGCGACCGCGACCCGCTGCCGCTGGCCGGTGGACAGCTCGTGGACCGGCGCGTCCGCCAGCCCGGCGAGGTTGAGTTCGATGAGCAGCGCGTCGACCTCGACCGGGTCGGGCGCCTGGTCCAGCGCCAGGTCCAGCTCGGCCCGCACGGTGCCGCCGGTGAACGCCGGGTTCTGCGGGACCCACGCGATGTCCCGGCGGAAAGCCGACATGTCGACCTCGCTCAGCGGCAGGCCGTCGACCAGCACCGTCCCCGCGGCGGGCCGCACGAAGCCGAGCAGCACGGCGAGCGTCGTCGACTTGCCCGCGCCGCTCGGCGAATCGAGCCGGGTCAGCGTGCCGGGCCGCAGCGTGAAGGTCTCCCCGTCCGGCGCGAAGCCCCCGCGCCGCGCGACCCGCAGACCTTCGACCCGCACCTCGCCCCGGCCGGGGATCGCGCTCCCCTCCGGCGTGACCGGTTCGGCGAGCACGTCGGTGACGCGGCGGACCGCCTCGACGCCGTCCTCGCTGGCGTGGAAAGCCGCACCGACCGCGCGCAGCGGCTGGTAACACTCCGGCGCGAGGATCAGCACGCCGAGCCCGATCGCCAGCGACAGGTCGCCGCCCACCAGCCGCACGCCGATGACCACGGCGACCAGCGCGACCGACAGCGTGGCGGCCAGCTCCAGCACGAACGCCGAGGAGAACGCGACCTTCAACGTCTTCAGCGTCGCCCGGCGGTGCTTGTCGGACACCCGCCGCACCGCCTCGGCCTGCGCCTCCGCGCGGCGGAACGCGGCCAGCACCGGCAGCGCGCGCACGAGTTCCAGCAGGTGACCGGACAGCCGCTGCAGCGCGTCGGTCGCGGCGGCCGAGCGGTCGGCGGTGTACTTGCCGACGAGGATCGCGAACATCGGCAGCAGCGGCACGGTCAGCGCGATGATCACCGCGGACGGCCAGTCGGCGAACAACACGGCCGCACCCGCGCCGAGCGGCACCACCGCGGCGGTGACCAGCGCGGGCAGGTAGTCGGTGAAGTAGGCGTCCAGCGCGTCCAGGCCCTTGGTGGTCAACGCGGTCAGCTCGCCCGGCCCGCGCCGCGCGATCCACTCCGGACCGAGCCGCAGCGCGTGGTCGACCACCTTGGAGCGCAACTCTTCCTTGGCTCCGGCCGCGGCCCGCGCCGCGACCACTCGCAGCGCCCACGCGATCAGCGCACGGGCGAGGACCACCCCGCCGAGCGCGGCCAGCTGACCGGTGGCGATGCCGTGCCCGGCGACCACCGCGGCACACACCGCGGCGAGCAGGAAGGCCTGTGCCACCAGCGCCGCCGCGTTGCCGAGCGCGAGCAGACCGGTGAGGGCGAGCGCCCGGCGCGCCGCTGCGGACAACAAGGGCAGCGCGCCGAGCGGACCCTTTCCCGGACGCGTGGTGTCCGTTGTGGACACCGATGCGGGAAGGACGGAGCGTCCGGGAAAGCTCATGGGGTGTGCACCGGCGGGATGTGGGCGGCGCTGATCCGCTTGCGGAACACCCAGTACGTCCAGCCCTGGTAGACCAGCACGGCCGGGGCGCCGAACGCGCCGACCCAGGTGATCACCTCGAGCGTGTACGGGCTGGACGCGGTTTCCGCGACGGTGAGCGAGTTGGCCGGGTCGAGCGTCGAGGGCAGCACGTCCGGGTAGAGCGCGCCGAACAGGGTGACCACGGCCGCGGCGATCATGACGCCGAGCGCGGCGAAGGCCTGCCCGTCCCGATCGGCCACCAGCTTGCGCCACGCGACCACGGCGGCCACCACCGCGACCGCGAGCGCCACGACCGTCCACAGTGCACCCGACCGCCACTGGACCACCAGCAGCAGGCCGAACAGCGGCAGCAACGCGACCGGCAGCGCGCGGATGGCGAACACGCGGGCTCGTTCCCGCAGGTCCCCCGCGGTTTTCAGGGCCAGGAACGCCGCGCCGTGCACCAGCGCGAACCCGACCACGGCGAGCGCGCCGAGCAGCGTGTCCCAGCGGATCGACTCGAACGCGCCGCCGATCCGGTTGCCGTGCGCGTCCAACGGCAGCCCGAGGATCGTGGTGGTCAGGATGAGCCCGACGCCCAGCGGCGGGATCCACGAGCCGAGCACGATCACGCGGTCCCAGTTGCGGCGCCAGCGCTGCGAATCGACCTTGCCGCGGTACTCGAAGGCCACCCCGCGCCCGATCAGCGCGAGCAGCACCAGCAGCAACGGCAGGTAGGTGGCCGAGAACAGCGACGCGTACCAGTTGGGGAAGGCCGCGAACATCGCGCCGGCCGCGACGATCAGCCAGACCTCGTTGCCGTCCCACACCGGGCCGATCGTGTTGATCATGACCCGCCGCTCGGTGTTGTCGCGGCCGAGGATCGGCAGCAGCATGCCGACGCCGAAGTCGAAGCCCTCCAGGAACAGGTACCCCAGCCAGAAGGCGACGATGATGCAGAACCACAACGTTTCCAGGCTCATGGCCGTCCCCTAGTAGGCGAAGGCAAGCTCATCCTTGCCCTCTTCGTCGGTCTTCTTGGGCGGGATGACGCCGTCGATGCCGCCACGGACGTACTTGCGGATGAGGAACACCTCGACCACGCCGAGCACCGCGTACAGGGTGGTCAGGGCGATCAGCGAGGTCCACACCTCACCGGTGGAGATCCGCGACACCGCCTGCGCGGTGAACATCCACACACCGTCCACACCGGACGGGTTGGGCACCACGACGAACGGCTGGCGGCCCATCTCGGTGAAGATCCAGCCCGCGCTGTTGCCGATGAACGGCGTCGCGATGCTCAGCAGCGCCAGGCGCGGGAACCACTTGGTGTCCGGGATCCGGTTCTTGCGCGTCAGCCACAGCGCCAGGAGCCCGGTGCCGGCCGAGATCGCGCCGAAGCCGATCATGATCCGGAAACCCCAGTAGGTCACCGGCAGGTTCGGCACGTAGTCGATCGGCTTGCCGGCCAGCTCGCCGAGCTGCGGGTCGTCCGGGTAGTTCGTGCCGTAGCGGGCCTGGTACTCGGTCACCAGGTCCTCGACACCCTTGACCTCGGTGCTGAAGTCGCTGTGCGCGAGGAACGACAGCAGCGCCGGCACGTTGAACGTCTTGACGTCCTCGCAGTTCTCCGAGGTGACGTCGCCGATCGCGATGATCGAGAAGCTGGCCGGCTGCTCGGTGTGGCAGAGCGCCTCGGCCGAGGCCATCTTCATCGGCTGCTGCTCGAACATCAGCTTGCCCTGGACGTCGCCGGTGATGGCGAGCACGGCGAACGCGACGATGCCGGTCCATCCGCCGAGGCGGATCGACGACCGCCACACCGCGCGGTGCTCGTCGTCGGTCTTGCGTTTGCGCCACAGGTGCCAGGCGGCGATGCCGACGAGGAACGCGGCGGCGACCGAAAACGCGCCGGCGATGGTGTGCGGGATCGCGGCGAGCGCGGTGTTGTTGGTCAGCACCGCCCAGATCGAGTTCAGCGTCGGCTTCCCGTCGACGATCTCGGCGCCCACCGGGTGCTGCATCCACGAGTTCGCGGCGAGGATGAAGTACGCCGAGGCGATCGTGGCCAGCGAGAACGCCCAGGCGCAGGCCAGGTGCACCTTCTTGGGCAGCCGGTCCCAGCCGAAGATCCACAGACCGAGGAACGTCGACTCGACGAAGAAGGCGACCAGGCCCTCCATCGCCAGTGGCGCCCCGAACACGTCACCGACGAAGCGGGAGTAGGCGTTCCAGTTCATCCCGAACTGGAACTCCTGGACGATGCCGGTCACCACGCCCATGGCGAAGTTGACCAGCAGGAGCTTCCCCCAGAACTTGGTCATCCGGTAGTAGCGCTGCTCACCGGTGCGGACCCAGGCGGTCTGCATCCCCGCGACGAGGACCGACAGTCCGATGGTGAGCGGGACCATGAGGAAGTGGTAGACGGTGGTGATCCCGAACTGCCACCGCGCCAGCTGGAGCACGTCCACGTCATTCAGACTGCTCGCTCCCGCGGTCCGGCATCAGGTCCCGCGGTCCTGATCGTCCCGGGACCAAGGTCCCGGTGCCCGACACAGCTTTGACAAGCGGGGCGCTCGTTCCGTATCTTTCGGATTAACCGGGGCGTGCGCCCCGCTTATCGAAGGAACGCATGAACGAGCTGGTACTGGTCACCGGAGCCACCGGACAGCAGGGCGGGGCGGTCGCGCGGCGGCTGCTGGCCGATGGCTGACGGGTCCGGGCGCTCACCCGCGATCCGGCGAAGGCGGCGGGACTGGCCGGGGCGGAGGTGGTGCGCGGCGACCTGGCGGATCCGGATTCGATCGCCGCGGCCGTGGCCGGCGTGTCCGGGGTGTTCAGCGTGCACCCGGGTCCACTCGCGCCCGGGCAGGACGAGGTCCGCGCCGGGAAGCTGGTCGTCGACGCGGCCCGGCGGGCCGGCGTGCGGCACCTGGTCTACAGCTCGGCCCTCGCGGCGGACGTCTTCCAGCCGCCCAAGTGGGAGATCGAGCAGCACCTCGCGGCGAGCGGCCTGTCGTACACGATCCTGCGGCCGTCGTCGTTCATGGAGAACTACCTGAACCCGCTGTTCGGCCTGCACGACGGCGCGCTGCGGACCGCGCTCGCGCCGCACGTCCGGCAGCAGCTGATCGCGCTGGACGACATCGCCGCGTTCGCCGCGGCCGGGTTCGCGGGGCGGCTCGACGGCCGCACGCTGCCCCTGGCCGGCGACGCGCTCACCCCCGGCGAGGTGGCCGCGGCCGTCGGCGCGGCTCTCGGCGTCACCGTGCCCTACGAACAGCTCGACATCGAGGAGTTGCGCCGGGTCAATCCGCGCTTCGCCCGGGGTTACGAAATCCTCAACAACAACCCCGAGCCGACCATCGACATCCCGGCGCTGCGGGCCCTGCACCCTGGACTGATGACCTTCGCGCAGTGGCTGGAGCGGACCGGTTCCGCCCAGCTCAAGGACGTTTTCGGAGCGGCGAAAAAAATTGTGAGCCGTCGCCAGAATTAATTCTGGCGAGCCGAAAACCCGCAATTCGCGAAACCGATCTGCTGGCAATTGCGCGCACTCCCCTTTATCGTTGCAGTGAAAGGGGAGTGGAAATCACCGTGAGTACCGCACTGCTGGCGCTGCTGAGCGCGTACGTGCTCGTCCTGGCCGTCGAGCTGCCGGACAAGACGATGATCGCCACCCTCGTGCTGACCACCCGCTTCCGCGCGTGGCCGGTCCTGGTCGGCGTTTCCCTCGCGTTCGCCGTGCAGTCCACCATCGCGGTGCTGTTCGGGCGCGCGCTCACCCTGTTGCCGGACAGCCTGGTCGCGGCGGTCGTCGCGGCGTTGTTCGGGCTCGGGGCGTTCCTGTTGCTGCGCGAGGGCTTCTCCACGCCCGACGAGAGCGGCGAGGACGCGGCGCGCCAGGGCGTGAAGCCGGTGACGTTCCTGCGGTCGGCGGCCACGTCGTTCGGCGTGCTGTTCGCCGCCGAGTGGGGCGACGCGTCCCAGCTGGCGACCGCCGGGCTGACCGCCCGGTACGGCAACCCGCTGATGGTCGGCGCCGGCTCGCTGCTCGCCCTGATCACGGTGGCGTCGGTCGCGGTGTTCATCGGGCACAAGGTGCGCGGCCGCCTCAAGCCGAAGCTGCTGCAGCGCATCGCCGGGTTCGCCTTCGCGGCGTTCGCCCTGCTGGCGGTCGTGCAGGTCTTCGCCTAGGCGGTCACCGCCGAGACACCCGGCCGCACATCGGTGCCGCCGAGTACCGCGGCGCCCGTCAGGAACCGCGCAGCACGTCGGCCACCGCGGCGGCGGCTTCGACCACCTGGGGGCCCACGGTTTCAGCGTTGAGCGGGCCCAGCGCGATCACCCCGACGGCGGCCCGCAGGCCCGGCACGCCACGCACCGGCGCGGCGACGCCGGAGGTGCCGCGCTGGGGTTCGCCGGTGACCGCCGCCCAGCCCCGGCCGCCGCGACGCAACGTCAGCGCCTTGCCCGCGGCGCCGACACCGATCGGGTGGCGGGCGCCGACCCGGTAGGCCACGTGGAAGTCGGTCCACGACGGCTCGACCGTCACCACCGATTCGACCAGGTCACCCTCGGCGATCGACAGGTGCGCGGTCGCACCGGCCCGCTCCGCCAGATCGCGCAGCGCCGGGCGCGCGGCTTCGCGCAGTTGCGGCACCACCTGCCCGGCCAGCCGCAGCACGCCGATGCCCAGCCTGACCTTGCTGCCGTCGCGCCACACCAGCCCACGCGCGGACAGCGGCACCAGCAGCCGGTAGACCGCGGCGCGGCTGGCGCCGATCGCGGCGGCCAGTTCGGAGATGGTCGCCGCGTCGCCGTCGGCGTCGGCCACGGCCTGCAGCAACGCCAGGCCGCGGTCGAGGGTCAGCGAGCCTTCGGCGCTCACTACAGCAGGCCGAGCGCCTCGAGGTCGGCGACCGGCGCCTCGAAGCTGTCGCAGGCGTAGGACGCGAAGAGCGCGCGCACGGCCTTCGCGGCCGGTTCGGACAGCGACTTCGCCTCCGCGGCGAGGGCCTCGCCGTCGGTGGAGGCGAGCGCGCCGCGGACGTCGCCGCCGGAGAGGCTGCGCGCCACCGCGACGAGCAGGTTCAGGAAGCCGTGGTGGGTGATGTTGTTGTCCGGGTCGTCGTGCCGGACCGCGCGGTGCAGGCTGTTGGTCGCCTTGAAGGAGGCGCCGGGCGAGCCGGACACGACCGCGAGGAAGTCGGCGACCTCGTCGATGCTGGGGAAGTTCTCGCTGGACTGGCCGCCGCAGCGGATCTTGGGCCAGCTGCCGTGCTCGATCACGCGCCGCACGCCGTCCAGCCAGCCCACGCCGCGGCGCGGCTCGACCACGCGGATCACGTCCTCGGGGACGAACTCCGAGACGCGCTCCAGCCACACCTCGTCGACGTCGGACGGCGCCGGCATCTCGACCATGCGCAGCGACAGCAGCTCGCTGCGGGACTCGACGATCGAGATCGCCTTCGGCACGCCGCCCAGACCGGTGTCGATGATCAGCGACAGCGGCAACGGCTGCTTCGGCTTGATCTTGATCAGCTCGGTGATCAGCTCCGGCAGGCGGGACGCCTGGCACAGGAAGACGCCCAGCAGGCCCGCGTGGTCGCCCTCGCGGCCGTCCAGGTAGTTCCGCAGCGCGTCCGGCATGGTGGCCGTGCCGGGCGGGAAGAGCGCCGAGTCGTCTACGAGCCGCGCGAAGAGGGGCGGAATTCCGCGGGGGCCGGGGGGCGTGAGTTCCACAGCGCTTGACACATGGGACACGCTAGTAGCGTACGGGAACCGGACAAACGCGTACGCCCCCCGGACAGTTCACCGCAGGTTCACCAACCCGAGAACGGGATACCCGGGCAGGCCGGCCACGGCTTTCCTGCCCCGCTCGGGCGTGCCGAGCACCCACAGCCGCTGCGTGTCGCGCACGTTGACCAGCAGGTCGAGCGGCACACGCTGGAACAGCACGCGGGCCGTGCCGTCGGCGAGCATCACCCGGCCCTCCGCCTTGCCCGTGCCACCCGAGGCGCCCGGCGTGATCTCGGTGTCCAGCGTCGCGTGGAGTTCCTGCCACGGCTGTTCCTTCACCGCCGTGGACAGCGTCGCCGTGCGCACCGGCATCATCAGGCCCAGCACGGCGTAGAGCACGGCCAGCACGGTCACGAAAGTGCTCACGTACGGCAGGTCGAAGTAGGTCAGGTTCACCGTCCAGAGCACGGCCGCGAGCAGCACGAAGAACCCCGCCATCCCCCACGACCGCCGCCAGACCTCACGCAGGAACGTCGTCACCACCGGGTCCCGCAGGGCGGCCACCATCGCCCGCGGCGGCACGGGTGGTTCCACCGAGCCCGGCGCGGGCTCGGTCGTGATCCGGCCGAACCGCCCGTTGATCCCGCCCGGCAGAGCGACCAGCACGCGGCCGCGCGGATCCGGGCCGATGAAGTACACGCGCCGGAGGCCGGCCAGCAGGATCCGCTTCGACTCCGGCAACCGCACGACCAGCCAGCGCGGCTCGGGCCCGGGCAGCACGACGCTGACCTTCGACCCGGCCACCAGCAACTGTCCCGGACCGGGGGTGAGCAGGACGGACGGGTACGCGAGCAGCTTGCGGCCCGGCAGCACCCGGAAGAACAGCAGCCACGACTGGTACACGGTGGCCACCGCGAGGAACGCCGCGAAGGCGGCCGAAGCCGGGTCGGTGTCCAGTGCCAGCAGCAGCCCGGCCGCCACCACGTAGACGACCATCGAGTTGATCAGGCGGCTGCGCTGCTTCTGGATGATCTCGACTTCGAGTGAGTCCGTCGCGGCCGGTTCGCCGGGGTGCGGCTCGTAGGCGAGCACGCGTTGCTGGGTGGAGTCCACACCTCCGAGTCGATCAAGCCACCAATCGTGTTACCGATCCACTTCCCTTCCCCGATCACTCAGGTTAGGCCACCTAAGTAGGAGGTGGCCAGTGACCGAGATCCGACGTCCGCCCGCACCCAGCCCCGCCGAGCGCGCGAAGACCATCGCCGTGCGGAACGGCCCGGGCGCGCTGCTGCCCACCGCGGGCGACCCGGCCGGCAGCGACCGCGTGGTGCCCGAGCTGCACCACGTCCACCCCAGCGGCAGCGTCAGCGTCCTGCTGCCGGACGACCACCCGCTGCTGGCCCGCACCCGCGCGGCGGACCGCGGCGAGCTGGCCGTGGTGTTCGAACTCGCCGACCACGCACCGGTCGACCTGCGGGAACCCGTCCGCGGGCTGCTGTGGATCACCGGCTGGCTGCGGCACCTCAGCCCGGAGGCGGCCCGCGCGCGGGCGGTGTCGATCGCGGAGGCGCGGCCCGATCCGCGCCTGCTGGACCTCGGCCACGGCCTGAGCCTGCTGCGGCTCACGCCCGCCTCGCTCGTCCTCGCCGATGCGGAAGGCACCCACTCGCTGCGCCCGCACATGTTCAACGCCGCCGCCGCGGACCCGTTCGCCGGCTACGAATCCGGCTGGCTGCGGCACCTGGAAAGCGATCACCCCGACGTGGTCGGTCAGCTCGCCCGGCACATCCCGGAGGAACTGCGCGGCGGCCGGATCCGCCCGCTCGGCCTCGACCAGTTCGGCCTGCGGCTGCGGGTCGAATCCGGCGACGGCGACCACGACGTGCGCCTGGCCTTCGCCAAGCCGGTGCACAGCCCCGCGCAGCTGAGCATCGAGCTGCGCCGGCTGGTCGGCTGCCCGTTCCTGGCGAAGAACCAGATACGCGTCCAGCCCTAGCCCAGCTCGGGCGGAAAACCACCGGTGGCGATCGGGCCCCACCGCTCGATCGTCACGCGGATGAGGCTCTTGTTCTGCTTGACCATCGCCTGGCGGTACTCGTCCCAGTCCGGGTGCTCCCCGGAGATCGACCGGAAGTACTCCACCAGCGGCTCGACGGCCTCGGGCACGTCGAGCACCTCGGCCCGGCCGTCGAACTGCACCCACGGCCCGTTCCAGTCGTCGGAGATCACGCACGCCGACACGGCCGGGGTGCGGCGGGCGTTGCGGGTCTTGGCGCGCTGCGGGTAGGTCGCCACGACGAATCGGCCCTCCGGGTCGATCCCGGCGGTGACCGGGGACAGCTGCGGGGTGCCGTCGGCGCGGGTGGTCATCAGGATGGCGCGGTGCCGGGGCCGGAGGAACTCCAGCAGCTCGGCGCGGTCCACGCGGTCAGCGGTCGCAATCTTGGCCATGTCACCAGACGGTAGCGTGCGGACGTGCTCAGCTCCTGGCTCCGCCCCGAACGTCCCGCGATGCCCGAACCGGTGGACGCTGACACGGCACGGCGGCTGAAGATCGAGCTGGTCGTCGTCTTCTCGATCACCCTGGGCCTGTCCGGCGCACGCAGCCTGCTGTCGCTGATCGACTCGCTCCTGCAGCCGGAACCGCTGTCCGATCAGCACGTCGCGCTGAACGTCCCGCAGCGCGCGGCCGACCTGCTGGACCTGCTCGCCCAGCTGCTGTCGGCGGTGCAGCTCGTCGGCTGGGGCGCGCTCGGCGCGTACCTGCTGTGGCGCGGCGGGATGAAGCTGGCCGAGGTGGGCCTGGACCGCGACCGCCCGGGCCGGGACGTGCTGTGGGGCGCCGGGCTGGCCGCGTTGATCGGCGTTCCGGGGCTGGTGCTGTACTTCGTCGGCTGGAAGCTCGGGTTCAACCTCGCGGTCGTCCCGTCCCGGCTGAACGACACGTGGTGGCGCCCGATCGCGCTGACGCTGTCCGCCTTCGGCAACGCCTTCGCCGAGGAAGTGCTGGTCGTCGGCTACCTGCTGACCCGGCTGCGGCAGCTGGCCTGGCGCGAGAACACGGCGCTGGTCGCCGCCGCCGTGCTGCGCGGGTCCTACCACCTCTACCAGGGCTTCGGCGGGTTCGTCGGCAACTTCGTCATGGGACTGGTGTTCGGTCGCGTGTGGCAGCGGACCAACCGGCTGGTGCCGCTGGTCGTCGCGCACACGCTGCTCGACGTCGTCTCGTTCGTCGGGTACTCGCTGCTCCGCGGACACGTCAGCTGGCTTCCCTGAGCACTACGCTCAGCGCGTGACCAACGAATCCCCCCGGGTGGACAGCGAGGTCGGCCCGCTGCGCGCCGTGCTGCTCCACCGGCCGGGCAACGAGCTCACGAGGCTCACCCCGCGCAACAACGACAAGCTGCTATTCGACTCGATCCCGTGGGTCGGCCGCGCCCAGGAGGAGCACGACGCGTTCGCCGAGGTCCTGCGCGGCCGCGGGGTCGAGGTGCTGCTGCTGGCCGAGGTGCTGCGGGAGGCGCTGGCCGATCCACGCGCGCACGCCGCCGGGGTGCACGCCGCGGTCGACGACCGGCGGCTAGGCGAGGATCTGGGGGACGCGCTGCGCTCGCACCTGTCCGGTGTGGACGCCGCGACGCTGACCGAGGTCCTGATGGCCGGCCTGACCTTCGAGGAGCTGCCCGCCGCCGAGGGCGCGTCGCTGGTCCGCAAGATCCACCACCCGCACGACTTCGCGGTCGACCCGCTGCCGAACCTGCTGTTCACCCGCGACTCGTCGGTGTGGATCGCCGACCGGGTGGCGATCTCGTCGCTGGCGATGCCGGCCAGGCGCCGCGAGACCGCGCTGCTCGACCTCGTCTACGCCTACCACCCGCGGTTCTCCCACGCCTCGCGCGCGTACGGCGCCCACTCCGCCCCCGTCGAGGGCGGGGACGTGCTGCTGCTCGCGCCGGGCGTGCTGGCCGTCGGCATCGGCGAGCGCACGACGGCCGCGGGTGCGGAGTCGCTGGCGCGCTCGCTGTTCGCCGACGACATCGCCCACACCGTGCTCGCGGTGCCGATCGCGCAGGCCCGCGCCACCATGCACCTGGACACCGTCTGCACGATGGTCGCGCCGGACGCGGTGGTGATGTACCCGCTGGCGCGCGACGAGCTGGTGGCGTTCACGCTGCGCCCGGACGGTGACGGCTCGCTGCGTGTGGACGGCCCGCAGCCGTTCCTGCACGCCGCGGCCGAGGCGATGGGTATCGAGAAGCTGCGCGTGATCGACACCGGCCTCGACCCGGTGACCGCGGAACGCGAGCAGTGGGACGACGGCAACAACACGCTGGCGCTCGCGCCGGGCGTGGTGGTGGGCTACGAGCGCAACGTGGAGACCAACGCGCGGCTGGCGGACGCCGGCATCGAGGTGCTGGCCATCGCCGGTTCCGAGCTGGGCTCCGGCCGCGGCGGGCCGCGCTGCATGTCGTGCCCCGTCGTGCGTGACCCGATCGGGTAATTAGGAAAGGCTAAGCTGAATTAGTACGTCCTAAATAAGCACTTCCTAATCTCGGTAAGCCTACCCAAACGAAAGAGGAATCACCAGGTCCGAATGGTTGACGATCAGCGAAATGGCCTATTCTTGAGTCATGGCGATGCTGAAGAAAGAACCGCGCTCCAAGTTCTACGAACTCCTGCAGCAGCAGGTGCAGAACGAGTTCCACGCTTCCCAGCAGTACGTGGCGCTGGCGGTCTGGTTCGACAACGCGGACCTGCCCCAGCTGGCCAAGCACTTCTACCGCCAGGCGGTGGAGGAGCGCAACCACGCGCTCGCGCTCGTGCGGTACATGATCGACACCGACCACCACGTGGACATCCCGCCGACCCGTGAGGTCCGCAACGACTTCGCCGAGCCCGTCGAACTGGTCGAGCTGGCGCTGGAGCAGGAGAAGGAGGTCACGGCCGACTTCCACACCCTGATGAAGGCCGCCCGCGCCGAGGACGACTACCAGGGCGAGCAGTTCCTCCAGTGGTTCCTCAAGGAACAGGTCGAGGAGGTGTCGCAGATGTCCACGCTGCTCAACGTGGTCAAGCGCGCCAACGGCAACATGTTCGAGGTGGAGACCTGGCTGGCCCGCGAGGCCGTCGGCGACGACGGCGCCTCGGACATGCCGCCGGTCGCCGGTGGCGCCCTGTAGGACCGCCATACCGCGGAGCGCACCAGAGCCCGGGCCGATCGGCCCGGGCTCTGCGCTGTCAGCAGCCCGGCGCGGCGACCAGTTCCCAGTTCACGACCGTGTCGGTGGAATCGACGTAGAACGTGTAGCTGGCACCCGATCCGGTGGCGGCGCTGTAATTGCCCGCACCGGCCGTCAAATCAGGATAGGCATTCCTCAGTTCCGCGACCGTGGACCCGGTGCCGGCGTTTTCCGGAGTGCGCGCGCCGGTCGCCGCGAACACCAACACTCCACCGGACGGCGAAATGGTCACCGACGCGATGTTCGCCGCGCCTTCGGCGAGCCGGTAGGTGGTGCATTCGGTGGGCGCGGTGTCCGCGTCGTCGAGCATTCCGGTGGCCTTGGCCTCGTCGAAGCTCATCCCGAGCCGCAACTGCCGGTAGCCGCTGGGGCCGAGGACGACGCCGGTGGCCGGCTCCGGGCGGGCACTCGGGCGGCTGCTGCTCGGCGACGAGGTGCGGGTGGTGCCGGCCGGGGGCGGCGCGGGTGTCGCGGTGGTGGTCGGCACCGGCGGGGGCGGCTGCGTGGGCAACTCGGGGAACGACGGCGGCACCACGACCGGTCCGGGAGCTTCCGAGGTCGCGGCCGGGACGCTGGTGGTGGGACGGGCGGCCTGGTGCACGCCGGGATCCTGGCGTGCGGCCGCGAGACCCAGGGTGACCAGCAGAGCGGCGGTGAGGACGCCCCCGGAGGCGGCCACGGCGGTGCGGCGGCGACGACGACGGCGGGCGCCGCGGACGATGGTGCTCTCGGCTCCCGGGACAGGCGTGATCGCCAGCCGGTCGTCGTCGAACAGCCGCCGCAGCTCGTCACCGAGCTCGTCGTCGGGGTTCACCAGTCGTCCCTCCCTCCGGAGATCGAGCCGATCTTGCTCCGCAGCGTCGAGATCGCCTTGCTGGCCTGGCTCTTCACCGTGCCCGTGCTGACGCCCAGCGAGGACGCGATCTCGGCCTCGGACAGGCCCTCGTAGTAGCGGAGCACGATGACCGCGCGCTGGCGCGGCGGCAGCTCGCGCAGGGCCTGCCACAGCGGCTCGTGCTCGAACGGGTCCACCGGTTCGGCGGTGCGCTGCTCGGGCAGGTCGGCGACCAGGCTCTCCCGCTTGAGGCGCCGCCAGCGGCTGATGTGCGCGTTCGCCATCGCGCGCCGGACGTAGGCCAGCGGGTCGGCCGCCTTGCGTTGCACGTGGGTCCAGCGGGAACCGATCTTCTCCAGCACGGTCTGCACCAGGTCGGCGGCGTCGTGCGGATTACCGGTGAGCGCGTGGCCGTAGCGGAGCAGACCGGGCAGGCTCGCCTGGACGAACTCGCCGAAGTCCGCCAGCTCCTCGCTCACCGCTGACCCCCTCCCCGCCGCGCGGCCGCCTCCCCAGGCGATGGCCGTCGCGGCCGAGGTCACCGTATCGCCTCCCTCGTCCGTGCGTCTTGCCCCTTCGCCGAGTCCACGCATGACGGCCCCCTCCGGTTGTCCGGCGCTCTCCGGGGGGGACGTCTCAGCGGGGGTCTCGTTGCGCGAGGCTCCCGGGCAGCTCGAAGGTCCCGTCCGGGCCCGGCGGGAACGGGTGCACGGCCACCACGGCCTCGGCGCGGATGGGCCCGTAGACGTGCGGGAAGAGGATGCCGTCCGGATGCGGAGGATCGCCCGCTTCCCAGCGCAGCGGGACGTCCAGGCGGGCCGGGTCGATTTCCAGCAGCACCAGGTCCGTGCGGCCGGCGTAGAGCGCGTTCGCCGGGATCGCCACCGTGCCCGGATCGGAACAGTGGATGAAGCCCACGGTGTCCAGGGACGGGGCGCGGTAGTCCGCGCCCGTCCACTCGGCGGCCGCACAGAGGTGCAGGATCACTAGCGGAGCGTCAGCTGCCGTCCGACCAGGCCGTCGCGGGCGCGACGCTCGGCGGCGGTCAGCGGCTCGGCGTCCACCGACTTGAGGGCCTCGTCCAGGCGCGCGCCCAGCTGCTCGGCCGGCTCGACCCACTCGCGGGCGTGCGCCTCCGGGTCCAGGTCCCAGACCGGCACCAGCAGGCCGTGCGCGCGGAACGACCCCGCGTAGCGGGAGCCCTCGCCGAGCGACAGCTCACCGGCCGCGGACAGCCGCGCAAGCGCTTGCATCAGGCGACCCTCCGGCTCCGGGCGGACCCAGCGCAGGTGCGCCTTCTCCCCGGCGAGCACCCAGTACGAGCCGGTGCCCAGCCGCTCGGTCGGCATGATCGCCTCGTTGGCGCGCTCCAGCGACACCTTGACCTCGCCGCTGGGGTCGGTGTCCTCGGGCAGCCACCAGTCGAAGTTCGAGTGCAGGGTGACGTCCAGCTCGGCGTCGGCCACCAGCAGGTCCTGCAGGCGCTCGCCCTCGGCGGGCGGGCTGGTGGTGTCCGGCACCGGCAGCACGTCGCCCGGCTCGGCCGTCAGCGCCCAGCGGATCGCGCGGCCCAGGTCGCGGCTCACGTCGCTGGAGCGGGTCTGCACCTGGAGGCCGACGAACACCTCGCCGTCGGTGCGCACGAAAGCGGCCGCGGCCATCGGCAGCACGGTCGCCAGCGTGATCTTCCGGTCCCCGGCGTCCACAAGGGACAGCGGCGCGGTGGCCGACGGCACGAACTCGCGCAGCGCGATCAGCTCCGGCTCGGCGGCCAGCCCCTCGAACGGCTGCCCCACGAACACGTCGCGGATCTTCGGTGCCTTGTCCTTCTTCGGACCCCGCTTGCGCGCGCCCTTGCCCATCTCGCCTCCTCGACTACAGGCCGCAGACGCTACCGAACCGGGCACGGCCCGCCGGATCGGGGGATTAGGCTCGGGTCGTGTTCGATCCCCGTGACCCCGCCTTCCTCGCCGACCCCTACCCGGAGTTCGCCCGCCTGCGCGCGCAGGCGCCGGTGCACCGGCACGACGGGCTGGGCCTGGCGATCGCGGTGTCCCACGCGGCCGCGTCGGCCGTGCTGCGCCACCGCGGGCTGGGCCGGATCTGGACCGACGCGAGCCCGGCCGAGCAGTTCGTGTCGTTCAACCTGCTGCACCGCAACTCGCTGCTGGAGAACGAACCGCCGGTGCACACGCGGCTGCGCCGGTCGATCTCGTCGGCGTTCGGGCGCGGGCACGTGGAGCGGCTGCGGCCGACGGTGATGAAGCTGGCGGACGACCTGGTGGCGAAGCTCGCCGCGGCCGGCTCGGGTGACCTGCTGGAGGCGCTCGCGCAACCGCTGCCGGTCGCGGTGATCTCCGAGCTGCTCGACGTGCCGGAGGCCGACCGGCCGCGGCTGGTGCCGTGGTCGAACGCGATCGTGAAGATGTACGAGTACGGGCTGCCCGAGGAGGGCCGGGTGGCGGCCGAGCGCGCGGCGACCGAGTTCGTCGAGTTCCTGCGGGAACTGGCCGGACGGCGGCGCCGGGAGCCGGGCGAGGACCTGATCACGGACTTGCTGAACGCCGAGTTGACCGAGGACGAGGTGGTCGCCACCGCGGTGCTGCTGCTGATGGCCGGCCACGAGGCGACGGTCAACGTGATCGGCAACGGCGTGTGGGCCCTGCTGCGGCACCCGGACCAGTGGCAGCGCCTGGTCGACGACCCGGAGCTGATGCCGACCGCGGTGGAGGAGCTGATCCGCTTCGACGCGCCGCTGCAGCTGTTCGAGCGCACCGCGACCGAGGATGTCGAGATCGCCGGCTTCCGGGTGGCGAAGGGCGAGAAGATCGCCGCGCTGCTGGGTGCGGCCGCGCGCGACCCGGAGGTGTTCGCCGACCCGGACACGCTGGACGTCGGCCGCACCGAGGGCACGCACCTGGGCTTCGGCGCGGGGATCCACTACTGCATCGGCGCGCCGCTGGCCCGGATCGAGATCGCCGCCGCGCTGGCAGCGTTGACCACGCGGCTGCCCGGCCTGCGCCTGGTGGCCGAACCAGAGCGGCGGCCGGAGTTCGTGATCCGCGGGCTGAAGAACCTGCCGGTGACGGTCTAGCGAGCCGCGCCCGCGGGGCGCGCCGTGCGCAGCTCCGGCGCCGGGGCGCCCTTCACCGAGCGCACCTGCAGCGGGCGCAACCGGTCAGCGCGGACCGGGGCCAGCAGCGTCGTCAGGCGGTAGACCAGCACCGCGGTCAGCCCGGCCAGCGCCGCGGCCGAGGTGTTCAGCAGCCCGGTCAGCAGCACGCCGTCCGCCATCGCCTGGACGCCGTCCTTGAAGCGCCACCAGATGACGAGCACCATCAGCACCTCGTTGACCACCCAGGCCGCCCACCAGGCCAGCACCATCCGCGACGGGCGGGGACGGCGGTCCGGGGCGCGGCCCAGCACCAGGTGCTCCAGCTCGGCGAGGATGGAACCGGCCATCACCAGGTTCACGCCCGGCACCAGAACCCCGGCCACGACCTCGCGCGTCGAGCGGGCCGGTTCCTGGCCGGCGGCCTCCGCGGCGGCGCTGCGGGCGACCAGCAGCCACCACAGCGTCGCCCCGATGGCGATCAACCCGAACACCACGGTCAGCAGCGACGCGATGATCTCCAGCGCGTCGGAGAACGCCACGGTCGCCGCGTGCAGGGCCGTCGTGCGGCTCATCACCAGCAACGCGTAGCGCCAGAACTCGGCCCCCGCCGCCACCACCGCGAGCCCGGCGAGGAACCACAGGATCGTGACCGCATTGCGGTGCAGCACCCGCACGCGCTCGACCGGGCTCGGGTAGCCGGACGGCGTGCCGGGCACCGCCGTCGGCACCCGCCAGGCCAGGTGCGGGAAGCCCCAGCGCGGCGGCACGTGGTAGGACGGCGGGCCGTCGTAGCGCTCGGCGGCGCGCACCGGCCGGGGACGGATCGCACCCGGCGGAGGGCTCGCCACCCAGCGGACGCGGGGTCGCGCTCGGTAGGGCCGCGGGGACGGGTGCATGGGACCTACAGGACCTCGGGTGGACCGTCGTGCTCGCCGACGACCGGGCGCCCCTCGGTCTCCCAGGACTTCATGCCGCCGGCCACGTTGATCGCGTCCCACCCGCTGGCGTTGAGCCAGGCCGCGGCCCGGGCGGAGCGGCCACCGGTGCGGCACACCACGTAGAGCGGCTGGTCGTCGGGCAGCTGAGCCAGTTCGTCGGTGCGCGCGGGCAGCTCGCCGAGCGGGATGTGGACCGCGCCCGGGGCGTGGCCGGCGTCCCACTCGTCCTGCTCGCGCACGTCCAGCAACACCAGCCCGTCCGTGGGGAGTTCGGAGACGGACGCGGTCGGGATGTCACCTGGTTGCACGTTCACATACTGACACGCGCACCCATCAACTGCACGTGAACCCGAAAAGGGCCACCTCCGGGCATCGGAGGTGGCCCTTTCGCCGGTCAGGTCAGTGCACGGTCGCCTTCTCGGCGTGCGCACCGGTCAGCGACCGGACCTCCATCTCGGCGTACTTCTTCTCGTTGTGCTCCTTCGACAGGATGGTGCCGAGGAAGCCGAGCAGGAACGACGCCGGGATGGACACCAGGCCCGGGTTCTCCAGCGGGAACCAGTGGAAGTCCACACCCTTGATCATCGGCTTCGGCCCGCCGGACACCGCGGGCGAGAAGACGATCAGCACGATGCAGACGATCAGGCCGCCGTACATGCTCCACAGCGCGCCCTGGGTGTTGAACCGCTTCCAGAACAGCGAGTACAGCAGGGTCGGCAGGTTCGCCGAGGCCGCCACCGCGAAGGCCAGCGCGACCAGGAAGGCCACGTTCTGGTTCTTCGCCAGGATGCCGCCGACGATCGCGAGCGCACCGATCACCAGGGCGGTGATCCGGGCGACCCGCACCTCGGCCTGCTTGCTGTCCACCTGACCCTTCTTGATCACGTTGGCGTACACGTCGTGCGCGAACGACGCCGACGCCGTGATCGTCAGGCCGGCCACCACCGCGAGGATCGTCGCGAAGGCGACCGCGGAGATGAACCCGAGCAGGACCGGCCCGCCGAGTTCGAGCGCCAGCAGCGGCGCCGCCGAGTTGGTCGTGCCCGGCGCCGAACTGATCGTCTGCGGCCCCACCAGCGCACCGGCACCGTAGCCCAGCACCAGGGTGAACAGGTAGAAGATGCCGATCAGCACGATCGCCCAGACGACCGACTTCCGCGCGTCCTTCGCGGTGGGCACCGTGTAGAAGCGCATCAGCACGTGCGGCAGGCCCGCGGTGCCCAGCACCAGCGCGATGCCCAGCGACAGGAAGTCCAGCTTGCTGGTGCCGGTCTTGCCGTACTGCTTGCCGGGGTTGAGCAGCGCTTCACCTGTCTTCCCGCCGTTCTCGACGGCGCCCTGCAGCAGGTGCGAGAAGTTGAAGCCGAACTTGCCCAGCACCCACAGCGTCATCGCCAGCGCGCCGAGGATCAGCAGCACCGCCTTGATGATCTGCACCCAGGTGGTGCCCTTCATGCCGCCGATCAGCACGTAGACGATCATCAGGACGCCGACGATCGCGATGACCGCGTTCTGACCCCAGTCGCTCTTGATACCGAGGAGCAGGTTGACCAGGCCGCCGGCGCCGGCCATCTGCGCGAGCAGGTAGAAGAACGACACCGCGAGCGTGGACACCGCGGCCGCCGCGCGGATCGGCCGCTGCCGCATCCGGAACGCGACGACGTCGCCGAGGGTGAACTTGCCGGTGTTGCGCAGCAGTTCGGCGACCAGCAGCAGCGCGACCAGCCACGCGACGAGGAACCCGATGGAGTAGAGGAACCCGTCGTAGCCGTTCACCGCGATCGCGCCGGCGATGCCGAGGAACGACGCCGCGGACAGGTAGTCGCCCGAGATCGCGATGCCGTTCTGCGGGCCGGTGAACGAGCGGCCGGCCGCGTAGTAGTCGGAGGCGGTCTTCGTGTTGCGGCTGGCGCGGAACACGATCACCAGGGTGATCGCGACGAAGATCGCGAAGATGATGATGTTGAGCGTCGGGTTGCTGCCCTTGACGCCCTGCGCGAGGGTGCTCACTGCGCGTCTCCTTCGATCTCACCGCGGAGCCTGTCGGCGATCGGGTCCAGCTTGCGGTTGGCGTACCGCACGTAGAGCCCGGTGATGAGGAACGTCGACACGAACTGCAGCAGGCCGATGAGCAGGCCGACGTTGAAGTTGCCGATCAGCTTCGTCGACATGAAGCCGTGGGCGTAGTCGGCGAGCAGGACGTAGACGAGGTACCAGACGAGGAAGAGGACGGTCATCGGGAAGACGAAGGTCCGCAACCTCTTGCGGAGCTCGGCGAACTCGGGGCTCGCCTGCACCTTCTGCCAGTTGTCACCCGGACCCGTCTCGTCGACGAGGTCCTGGTCGCTGGTGCTCACGGGACAACCTCCCTTTCCATGGTCTCTACCTCTTCCGCTCGTGTGATGCGGGTAGATCTTGCCGTGAAACGTGAGAGTTGTTGTTAATCCTTTTGAGTGAATGATCTTACGGAGAGTTGACGATCTTACGCCGGTTTGACGTAGGTATGTCCATTTGACGAATCACCAAACGGCAAAGATTCGCCAAAGGGTCAACCGACGGTAAACGAAACCGCCAAGCGAGTGAAACTCTTGCGGGTGAGAAGTGGGGTCACGGAGCGTCCGGGCCGGTTGACGGCTGGAAGTCGCTTGAACGGTGTTGCCGGCGGTGTGGAGGCGGCGGGGTGATGCGGGCGCGCGCCCGTGAGTCGAAGCGGCACCAGACCCGAGCCCTGATGTCCGGCCCGGCGCGGCCATCCAACCGCCTACTTGCGGTGCCGGCCCCGCCCCATGCGGGTTCGCTCCTCAGCCTGTCCGAAGCGCGCCACCGCGCGGTCCCGCATGAAGCCGAGTCGGTCGGGGGCGTGCAGGCGCAGCATCACCGCGTTCACATCCGCCGGCTTGCCGTTCGGCGTCGCCAGGCTCACCAGGATCGTCACCGCGAACGTGACCGGCACCGTGATCAGCGCGGGCTGGTCGGTGAACCACGGCGCCCAGTCCCCGGTGAACCGGCTGGCCATGTCCACCCCCAGCGCGCCCAGCACCAGCCCACCGCCGATGACCATCCCCGCCATCGCGCCCGGCCAGGTCAGCCCGCGCCACCACACGCCGAGCAGCAGCAACGGCGAGAACGTCGACGCGGCCAGCGCGAACGACATCCCGACGCTCAGCGACAGGTCGTTGGGCCGCAGGAACAGCGCCAGCGCCAGCGGCACCAGCCCGACCACCCCGGCGGCGATCCGGAAATCCAGCACGCGGCCCTTCGACAGGTCCGTCGACACCACACCCGCCAGGCTCACCAGCAACCCCGACGACGTGGACAGGAACGCCGCGAACGCCCCGGCCAGCACGACCGCGCCGAGCACCTGCCCGGCCACCCCCGGCACCATCGCCGACGGCAGCCGCAGCACGGCGGCGTCGGTCTGGCCGGTCACCAGCAGCTCCGGCACGTACATCCGGGACAGCGCCCCGAGGATCGTCGGGAACAGGTAGAACAGCCCGCACAGCAGCAGGACGTGCACCGTGGTCCGGCGCGCCGCCCGGCCGTCCGGGTTGGTGTAGAAGCGGACCAGCACGTGCGGCAGGCCCATGGTGCCGAGGAACGTCGCGAAGATCAGCGAGTACGTCTGCAGCAGGTCCCGCAGCCCCTCGGACCCCGGCCGCAGCCAGTCGGAGTTGGTGACCTGCGCGTCGCTCACCGTCGGCACCGGGGTGCCCGCCGCGAACCACACCTGGCTGCCCCGCGGCAGCTCCTGCGTCGAGCCCCGCAGCCAGATCTCGTCGTGCGGGACCGGTTCGCCGGGGTACCGGATCTGCACCTGCGTCAGCGTGCCGACCTCGAAGGCGACGTCGGTGCGGATGTCCACGGTGGTCGCCGACGCGAACACCGGCGGCGCCGGCGAGCCGAGCGAACCGGCCGGGCCCGGCTTGCCGCCGGCCAGGAACACCGCGCACAACACGAACGCCGGCACCGCGATCGCGAACAGCTTGAGCCAGTACTGGAACGCCTGCACCACGGTGATCGCGCGCATCCCGCCCGCGATCACGTTGACGCCGACCAGGACGCTCACCGTCACCGCGCCGACCCAGGCCGGCGCGTCCAGCACCGTCGTGAGCGCCAGCCCGGCGCCCTGCAGCTGCGGGACCATGTAGAGGATCCCGATGAGCACCACGAAGAACGTCCCGCACCGGCGCAGCGCGACCGAACCGAGCCGCGCCTCCAGGAAGTCCGGCAGCGTGTAGGCACCCGAGCGGCGCAGCGGCGCGGCGACGAACAGCATCAGCGCGAGGTAGCCGGCGGTGAAGCCGATCGGGAACCACAGCCCGTCGGCGCCGTCCTTGAGGATGATCCCCGCGATGCCCAGGAACGACGCGGCCGACAGGTACTCACCGGAGATGGCGGCGGCGTTGCGGCGCGAGCGGACCGTGCGGCGCGCGACCAGGAAGTCGTGCGTGGTGTTGGCGAACCGGGACGAGCGGTGACCGAGGTAGAAGGTCAGTCCGGCGACGGTCGCGATGCCGCTCAGCGCCCACGGGTTCAGGTGCACGATCCGGATTGTCCCCTGCTGCGGGTCCGGTCCCGAAGGCCGGTCACGACTCGATCATGTCCACGAAGTCCCGCTCGTGCCGCTCGGCCAGCCGGTTGTAGGCCAGGCCCGCGAGCAGCAGCAACGGGAACGGCAGCAGCCCCAACAGCAGCCACGCCAGCGGCACGCCGACCACGCGCAGCGCCGCGAAGCCCGGCCACAGGTAGAAGGCCAGTGGAAGCGCGCCGAGCAGCACCAGCACCAGCGCGCTCAGGCCGATCGCGGTGCGCAGCTGGTGCTTGACCAGGTCGCGGATCAGCAGCTCACCCCAGCTGGTCTGCTGCTCCAGCTCCAGACGCGCGCGCAGCGTCGGCGTCGCGCGCCGGGACCGCGGATCGGCCAGCACCACCCGCTGACGCTTCGGCGGTTTCGCCGGTTCCGGTGGCGCCTCGGGCGGCGGCGCGGGCGACACCGGCTCCACCGACGCCGGCTGGTAGTTCTTGCCCAGCGTCGGGTCCGGTTCCCGCACCCCGTCGACGCGACGGTAGAAGTCCTCGGTCATCGACCACCCGTGAGTCGGTCCTTGAGCTCACGGGTGTGCCGCCGGGAGACCGGGAGCAGCTTCTCCTCGTTGCCGATCACGACCTGGTAGCCGCCCTGCCCCATGCGCAGCTCGGTGATCAGGTTCAGCGCGACCAGGAACGACCGGTGGATGCGCACGAACCCGGCCTTCTCCCACCGCTCCTCGAGCTGGGTCAGCGGGATGCGGACCAGGTGGCTGTTGCCGTCCTTGGTGAACAGGCGCGCGTAGTCGCCCTGCGCCTCGACCCAGCGCACCGACGAGCGCGGCACGAGCTTCGTGGTCCCGGCGAGCTCGACCGGGATCACCTCGTCGTCGTCCGCCGCGGCGGGCGCGGCCGCACCCGGCCCGGGCGGGGCCACCGTCTTCAGCTTCTCCAGCACCCGCTCGACGGCCCGGTCCAGCCGGTGCTGGTTGCACGGCTTGAGCAGGTAGTCCACGGCGCCCAGGTCGAACGCGTTGACGGCCTCGTGCGCGTGCCCGGTGACGAACACCAGCACCGGCGCGGGGCTCATCGCGGAGAACACGCGCGCCATCTCCATGCCGGACAGGCCGGGCATCTGGAGGTCGGCGAACACCGCGTCGATCGGCGGCAGGCCCCGCTCCTTGCGCTCGCGCACCTCCGGATCGTCCGAGGCCAGCACGCGCAGCGCCTCGGAGGCGTCGACCGCGGTGAAGACGCGGCCGATGTGGGGGTTGTTCCGCAGGGTGTCGACCAGGAGGTTCAACCCGTGCGGCTCGTCGTCCACGGCCAGGACGAGCAGTCTGGTGTCTTGTTGCGCACTCACAGTGACTCGCATCCTGCCTAGTGGCGCCCGCGATGTCCATACCGCTTCAGGGCTAGTGCGTGGCGGCTACGCACCGCCACCGCGTGCCGGCCCTTGTCCTGGTTCTCGGCGACGCAGGACCGCTTCCGCGGCGCCGCGTTCGACGTGCTCGCTGAGATGGGCTTGCCAGGTACCAGGCCAGAGCGGTACCGGATATCAACGCGGCCGGGGCCCGCACGACAGTCCGCGACATCGTGGCCGGGATCAGCCACGCCGCCATCGGCTACCAACTCGGATCTCGGGACGCGCTTCCCACGCCGGCGCTGATCGACAGCTTCACGACCCACCGCGCGCTGTGGGTGGCGCAGCCGGAGGCCGTGGTCCAGGCGCAGCGGTCACCGAGTCGTCCGCGCGGGCTCGGCGGTTCGGTGCCGCTGGCGTTGATGGCCGGGCTGATGCTGCGGTAGCTGGTGGACCCGAGCGCGTCCCCTCCGCGGCCGACGTCACCGCCGAGCTGCGGTCATCGGCCGCCGAGCTCGAGGGTCAGAGGCCGTAGCGGGCCCACGCCGCGCGGCGTTCCACCGCCTCCAGGAGCGCGGCCGCCGGTGCGCCGATTCCCAGCCGGGCCAGCAGCGGCTTCTTCGGCTCGGCGATCGTGATCTCGGCGTCCGGCCAGCGCTGCTCGACGACCTCCCGCAGGTTGCCGATCCCGTCGACCAGGCCCAGCTCGACCGCCTTCGCGCCGAGCCAGACGTCGCCGGTGAACAGCTCCTCGGTGTCGGCGAGCCGGTCGCCGCGGCGTTCCTTCACCCAGTCCACGAACATCTCGTGCAGCTGGCTGTGCATCTTCTTCAGCCACTCGACGTCCTCGGGCTTCTCCGGGGCGAACGGGTCGAGCCGCTTCTTGTTCTCGCCGGCGGTGTGCACGCGCCGCTCGATGCCGAAGCGCTCCAGCAGCCCGGTGAACCCGAACCCGCCGCTGATCACCCCGATCGAGCCGACCATCGACGTGCGGTGCGCGTAGATCTCGTCCGCCGCGCAGGCCAGCCAGTAGCCGCCGGAGGCGGCGACGTCCTCGCAGAACGCGATCACCGGCACGCCCGGCTTCCTGGCCGCGAGCTGGCGGATCCGCTCGGCGACCAGGCCGGACTGCGTCGGCGCGCCGCCCGGCGAGTTGATCTGCAGCGCGACCGCCTTGAGCCGGTCGTGGTCGAACGCGCGGGTCAGCGCCGACTCGACGGCCGCGAGGTTGATCGTGCCGCGCGCGAGCGGCGAGGGCGTCGGGGTGATCACCCCGTGCAGCTTGACGACGGCCACCACGTCCTTGCGGTCGCCCCGGTCGCCGATGCGCGAGATCCTGCTGCTCAGCCTGTCCGTCACGCTGGTCATGGCGCCAGGTTACGGACTCCTTCGGATTTGTGCAGACGGCCGTTGCGGGCCGGCTCGGGCGGGGCGTCCGCGTAGTCCGGCAGGTCGGTGCGCACGCCGGGCGCGAACTTCGGCACCCGCAGCGTCACCTTCATCCCGGCACCCGGGGCGGTCTCGACCATCAGCGCGTACTCGTCGCCGAACAGCTGCCGCATGCGGGCGTTGATGTTGCCCAGCCCCACGTGCGCGCCGGTGCGGTGCGAGTTGCGCAGGTCCGCCAGCCGCGCCGGGTCCATGCCGATGCCGTCGTCCTCGACGCTGATCAGCGCCTCGGTGCCGTAGTCGGACGCGGTCACCGTGACCATGCCGCCGGTCGGCTTGTTCGCCAGCCCGTGCTGCACGGCGTTCTCCACGAGCGGCTGGATGATCAGGAACGGCACCACGACCGACAGCACCTCGGGCGCGATCTTCAGGCGCACCTCGAGACGGCCGCCGAAGCGGGCGCGCTCGATGGTCAGGTAGCGGTCGATGTTGCGCAGCTCGTCGGCCAGCGTGGTGAACATGCCGGAGGTGCGGAACGAGTACCGCGTGAAGTCGGCGAACTCCTGCAGCAGCTCGCGCGCCTCCTCCGGGTCGGTGCGGATCAGCGCGGAGATGGTGTTGAGCGCGTTGTAGATGAAGTGCGGCGAGATCTGCGCGCGCAGCGCCTTGATCTCGGCCTGCTGCAGCTGGTGCTTGGACTCCTCGAAGCGGGCCAGCTCGAACTGGGTGGTGACGAACTGCGCGACCGCGTCGGCCATCTGGATCAGCCGCTTGCCGGAGCTGCGGCCGACCACGATGAGCGCGGCCTCGACCTCGTCCTCGACCAGCAGCGGCACGATCACCGCGGTCTTCATCTTGCAGGTGCCGCGGTGGTCGCACGGGACGTCGTCGTGCGAGACGACCTCGCGGCGGGCCTTGCGGATCGACAGCATCACCGCGCTGCTCAGGTCGAGGTAGTGGTCGTTGGCCTCGCCGTCCCAGGAAACCAGCGTGCCCTCGTTGTCGGTGATGCCGACGGCGACGCACTTGAGCAGTTCGAGCAGCTGCGAGGTGATGCGATCGGCGCTGGCCTGGTCGAAGCCCTCGCGGAGGTCCGGGGTCGCGCGGGACATGTGGTAGACGGCCTCGAGCACCGCGTCCTCGATCGAGCTGCTCGGCTTGCGCGTCCGCGCCAGGACCACGATCAGGACGATCAGCAGAACACCCGCCACGCTCCACGGGATGATTTGCGAGATCGGCAGACCGGACACGGCGTCAATGCTCTGCGCTCGTGACGCCGCGTGCAAGCTCTTCAACGCACTTTCTGTGCAGACTTCGCCACCCTGCGGGGTGACGGGCTACTTGAGCAGGCGCGACAGGCGACGGTCCGCCAGCGGCTTGCCACCAGTCTGGCAGGTGGGGCAGTACTGGAACGACTTGTCGGCGAACGACACCTCACGCACCGTGTCCCCGCACACCGGGCACGGCAGGCCGGTCCGGGCGTGCACCCGCAGGCCGGACCGCTTCTCGCCCTTGAGGCGGGCCGCGTCCTGGCCCACCGAGCGCTCCACCGCGCTGGTCAGGATCTCGTGCACCGCCTGGGCGAGCCGGTCCAGCGCGTCGTCGGACAGCTTGCCCGCCGTCGCGAACGGGGACAGCCGCGCGGCGTGCAGGATCTCGTCGGAGTAGGCGTTGCCGATCCCGGCGATCACCGACTGGTCGGTCAGCACCCACTTGAGCCGCTCGGTGCGGCCTGCCAACAGCTCCGCCAGCGAATCCCGGTGGAGTGACAGGGCGTCCGGGCCGAGCCGGGCGATGCTGGGCACCTCCCGCGGGTCCCGCACGACCCACACCGCCAGGCCCTTCTTCGTGCCCGCCTCGGTCAGGTCGAAGCCGCGGTCTCCGAAGTGGACCCGCAGCGCGATCGGCCCCTTGCCCGGCTTCGGCGGCGTCGGCGAGAGGTTGTCCGCCCAGCGCAGCCAGCCCGCGCGCGCCAGGTGCACCACCAGGTGCAGGCCGTCGCAGTCGAGGTCGAGGTGCTTGCCGAACCGGCCGGCCCCGGTCACCTCACGACCGTGCAGGTCGGTGTAGGGCGGGTCGAACGTCTTCAGCACGGCCAGCGACGCCACGTCGACACGGCTGACCAGCCGCCCCACCGCGTGTTCCCGCAGGTGGTAGGCCAGCGCTTCGACCTCGGGCAACTCCGGCATCGCTACTCCATCGGCCGCAGCGGGCCCTCGAAGTCCGGGCCCGCCTCCCGCTGGATGGTCTTCGCGAGTCTGGTCAGCTCGCTGCGCACGCGGAACATGCCGGAGATGATCCCGACCCAGCGCTCCGGCGGCGGATCGCCGGTGACGCCGCCGTCGGTCTCCGCGACGACCGTCCACGGCCGGTTCAGCACCCACCGCAGCGGGAAGAACACCGCGATCAGCAGCAGACCGTAGATCACCCACGGCGGCACCACCACGGTGTCGGGCAGCCAGGCGACGAGGATGACGGCCAGCAGGACGCACACGGCGAGCATCGCGATGCCCGAGGTGTAGCTGCCGGAGATGTCGCGCTCGAAGTCCTCGGCGGTTGCCGGGCGGCGCCATTCCATCTGCGCCCGGACGACCCACTCGCGGCCGTCGCCTCCCCGCACCACGCGGTTCATTGTTCGCTGCCTCCCGCTACGGTCGTACGCCCGCCCAACCGTAGCGTGGCCGCGGGCCGCCGCGCGAGACGCGGACAGAGATCGACTACTTGGATGACCCCTGGCCGGAGGGCGCCCGATCCTCGCCGGACCCTCGCAGCCACCACGGCGACGCCCACGACGGCGGCCCGTGCTCGGCCTGCGTCGGCTTGTCCTTGTCCCGGCCCCAGCCCTTGCCCGGCTTGTCGCGCGTCGGCGAATCCTCGGACGAGTACGGGGTCGCGTCCGTGGTCGGCAGGTCGTCCCGCGCGCTGCCGCTGGACGAGGACCCGGTCGGCTCGACCGGATCCGACCGGCCACCGACCGCGCCCGTCCCGTCCGCCGTGCGCGACTGCTGTCGCGCGGGCGGAACGGCGGCCTTCGTCGGCTCGACCGGCGCCTCGGACCGGGGCTTGTCGACGGCCGTGTGCGTCACCGGCGCGCCCGGATAGGGCAGCGTGACCTCGTCCGGCGCGATCAGCACCTGCGGCGGCGGGCTCAGCCGCGACTCCGGATCGGCGATCCGCAACTCGACCCCGCCCTGCTCGGGCAGGCCCATCGGATGCGACTCGTCGACCATCGCCGGGCCCACCGCGAACCCGACCACACCCGCGGCCGTCGTCGAAGCCAGCGCGACGCCGATCTTCAGCTTCGACACCAGCATCGTCTTCAGCGTGGTCAGCACCCCGCCACCGCTCGCCGCCCCGCCCGCCACGGCCGCCGTCGCCGGCACCAGCATCGCCACCGCACCGGCGTGCGCCCGCAGCGACGAACACACGTCCCGCAGCTCGGCGTGCATCGCCCGGCAGGACGCGCACCCCAGCAGGTGACCGCGGATCCGCCGCGCCTCCGCACCCGTGACACTGCCCGCGGTGTACCCGCCGAGCTTCTCGATCACCCCGCGGCAGCTGACGTCGGAAGTCCGGTTCATCGCCAGGTGCGCCTGCAGGTAGGCGGCACGCAGACCCTGCCGGGCCCGCCGCGCCAGCGCCGCCGTCGCGTTCGCGCTCAACCCGAAGTGCGGCGCCACCACCGCCGG
This sequence comes from Amycolatopsis deserti, assembly GCF_014653945.1. GTDB lineage: Bacteria > Actinomycetota > Actinomycetes > Mycobacteriales > Pseudonocardiaceae > Amycolatopsis_E > Amycolatopsis_E deserti. Next base: position 46,766 of record NZ_BNAU01000006.1, read on the forward strand.
CTGCTCACCCTCCACCTCGGTCTGCCACAACACCGTCCGCCACCGCTCCGGCAGACTCGTGAACGCCGTGGTGATCAGGCTGTGCTCCGCGGTGCGCGCGTGCGCGTCGGCGCCCGCCCCCGCGCGGTGGGTCAGCTCGTCATCGGTGACCGGCACATCGCGGCGCGCGCCGTGCCACTCCCACGACACCCGGCGCGCCACCGTCAACAGGTACGCGCGGATGTGCTCCTTCGGGCCGTTCCCGCGGCGCAACGCCTGCAACACGCGGAAGAACGTCTCGGCCGTGATGTCCTCCGCCTCGGACGAATCGGCGGCCAGACTCCGGGCCAGCCTGCGGACGGCGGAAGCGTGCAGCTCGAACAGCTCGCGGAACGCGGCATCCTCACCGGAGCGGAGCCTGCTCAACAGAGCCTGCTCGTCCTCCGATGCCGTGCGCTGTTCCGGCACCGCCGCGTCGTCCGTCATGCGGCCAGCCACCTCCTCCCCCGCGGGACTAACCCGTTCGGTTGAATGGAGACACCATACGGAGCGAAACGCTCGCCGTCACCCCTTGTACTCCCGGAGTGACCAGGTTCCCTCCGACAGGGCGACACACACCTCCGGCCACCCAAGATCACCCCAACAAGGCCACCCCGTCAACCCGGCGAACCGCACCCGTATAGACTGTCCCCCGCACCGGTTGAACCGGAGCGCGCGGACGTAGCGCAGCTGGTAGCGCATCACCTTGCCAAGGTGAGGGTCGCGGGTTCGAATCCCGTCGTCCGCTCGTAGCTGGCCCACCCCTGCTCGCGCTTTGCGCTTCGCCGGGGCTACTCGCCATTGCATTGGGGGTCGGACCCCCAAACCCCCGCCAGGGAGGGCTTCGCCCCCCTGGACCCCCCACGCGAGTCGCCTGCCTGGCCCTTTTGTGCCGCGAGTTGCGCGTTCGAATTCACCTGATCGTGTGGCGTTAGGAATCTCGGCGGATCATTCGGCCGGCTCCGGCGGCGACTGTGGTGGCGAGGATCCAGCCCATCGCGGTGAAGCCGTTCGAGACCCACTTGTCCAGGTCGTGCATGTACCAGCGGCCCTTGTTGCCGAAATCGACGATCGGCACCAGCAGATCCAGCGTGTACAGCACCGGGTTCCACTCCAGGCCGGTCTCCTGCTGGTCCACGGCGCAACGCGGACCGCTCACCATGTACCGGGCCGGGTCGGTCACACACGAGTCCGTGCCCATGCCGAAGTAGATGCTGCCGGCCGCCAGCAGCGCGATCAGCCAGGCCAGCGCCCGCACCGGACGGTAGCCGTAGCCGACCATCCACCGCTGCAGCCAGCTCCACAACCGCACACCCGGGCCGAGCACGCGGTAGCCCTGCGCCAGCGCCTCGTAGCGGTACTGCTGCTTCTTGAACAGCACCGTCGAGGCGTGCTCCTCGTTGCCGCTGTTGCGCAACATCGCGGCGAGCTGGTCGTAGGGGCCCGGCCGGTAGCCGGCCATCGCGGTGCGCAGCCGCTCGATGCGGTCCCGCACCGCGGCGTCGTCCTTCATGTCGATCGGGCGCTTGAGCACGTCGTAGCGGAAGTCCTCGAGCTCGATCCCGCCCTCGGCCTGCCAGAACTGGTCGTTGTCCTCCAGCGTCTGGCAGTGCGCGTGCCGCAGCACGATGCTGCCCGTCGCGGGCGCGGCGAAGTTGAGCAGGAACTCGTCCGCGCCCACATCACTGGCGTCCAGCGCGATCGCGTGCTTGTTGTACGAGCCCAGCACCGCACCGGTGAAGTCGATGCGGCGGCCCGCGGTGGCGCCGTCCATGTTCACGCCACCCTCGGCGTGGAACGGCTGCTCACCGGCGTTGGTGAGGGTCATGTCGCGGCCCACCCGCACGGTGCGCAGGTCCACCGAGAAACTGGTCCGGTTGCGCACCGCGGGTTTGGTGACGTCGGTGCCGTAGAGGTAGACGCTGCCGCCGACCTCGATGCCCTGCAGCCGCAGCGTGCCCTCGATGGTCGCCTCGTGCAGGTGGAAGTTGCCGGCCACCGTCATGCGGCGGGCGGACAACACGTCGCGTTCCGCGTGCCGCAGGTGCACCCGGCCGGCGAGCAGGTTGCCGCGGACCGTCACGTCGGCCATGCGCAGCTGCCCGGACGGGACCTCCAGCCCGGTCGCCTCGAGGTCGCTGCTGATCTGCGAACCGTCCAGGTGCAGCGCGCGGTCGTAGTACGGCTCGACCGAGCCGCGCGGCACGGTGATGCGCGCGCGGGCCAGGCGCAGCGTGCCGCCGATCTTCGCGTTGATCATGCGCAGCGTGCCGACCGCGGACAGCCCGTCGGACAGCTCGACGTTGCCGTCCACCTGCCACCGGTCGCCGACCAGCGCCGGCCACGGGTCGACGTACGGGTCGCTGGACTTCCACGCCTCCACCACGATCCGGCCCTGCTGCTCGCTGACCAGCTCGGCGGCGCGCAGCACGATGTCGCCGTTGACGCGCATGCTCGGCAGGTGCAGCACACCGTGCGCGGAGAACGGCTGCCGCGTGCTGGCGGCGCCGAAGTTGTCCACCTCGCACAGCAGGCTGCCGCCGATGTGCGCGCCGTTCCCGTCGAGCGCGAAGCCGTCCGGGTTGCGCAGCTTGGCGCCGGAGAAGTTCACGTTGCCGCCGGTGCGCATGCCCGGGAGACGGACCTCGCCCTCGGTCTGCATCCGGTAGGCCAGCAGCGCGCCGGTGATCTTCAGCCGGTCGGCCTGGATCGCGCGGCCCTGCGGGTAGTCCACCGCGGTGCGGGTCAGGACGACCGACCCTTCGACGACAGCGTCGGTCAGGTTGATGGCGGCGTCCGGCACGCCACGCTCGCGGGTGTCGCCGCGCTGCACGGCGGTTTCACCGTCGTCGCTGCCCGGCAGGACCTGCACGACGCAGCGGATCAGGCGGACGTCGTTGCGGCTGCGCAGGTTGCGGGCCTTGAGGCCGGGCAGCCAGCAGCGCCGGAACACCAGCCCGAGGATCTTGGCCTCACGCACGTCCGGCGGGTGCTCGAACCGGCAGTTCTCGAAGCGGAACAGGCAGTCCAGGTCGGCCCCGCGCAGGTCCAGCCTGCCGGTGATGTAAGCGTTTTCCACAGCGAGGATCGGGGCGTTGCTGGTCTGCTTGCGCCACCGCAACAGCCCGCCGCTTTCCGGCTCCAGCAACGGTTTGAGCAGCTCGTCCGCAGCGAGGTGGTAGCGCCGGTCGGGCACCCCGCGGAAGGGATCCAGGGGCGGCAGCTCCCGCTCCACCTGCCCCGGCTGGCCTACCGGCATCCGTGACTCCCCCTCCTTCACCCGCCTGCCCACAGGGGTCCGACGAACGGGCGGGCCGGTGGGTTCCCAGGCCGATGCGCTAGAAGCCTATCGCCACTTTGATGGCCGCGGCAGCAACTCCGGTGCCGATCGCGGTCGCCGCGCCCAGTGCCCACTTGCCGGCTCGCTGCAGGCGGCTGAGTGTTTCCGGACCGTCGCCGCGCTCGGCCGCCTCCGCGGCCGCACCGATCTCGGCCACGACGGCGTCGTGCTCGCGCGTCGTCGCCTGGCGCTTCAGCTCCAACCGGAGGATCTCCAGTTCACCGGCCAGCCTCGGGAGATCCAGGCGGTCACCTTCGCCCTGCCAGACCTGCTGGAACGTCATGTCCTTCGCGCGCGCGTTCCGGCCGACGGCGCCCGCCTGGCCGGAGACCTCGTACTTGTCACCCATCACAACCTCCATCGCGGTCTCGCGGGTCGTCGAGTCGTAGTCCCCCTCGAGATCAACGAGGAAGGACGTGTAGCGGTCGACCGCGTCCTGGTCGGTCAACTCGAGGAAGTCCTGCTCGAAGAGCTCGAACTCGGTGGCGAGGACTCCGGGCAGCTCCTCCGTCCCACGCACCAGCCGAGGCTGGTACTCGTCGGGGATCGCCGGGTGGTGGCGGTAGCCGGAATCCGCGGTCAGTTCGATCGTCGGCACGCCCGCGGCCGTCGCGAAGCCGGTCAGGTGATCCCTGGGCTGTCCGCTGGAAGCGAAGGTGACCAGCACGGAGGCGGACCGGATCTCGTCGAACGGCCGCCACGGCGGCGAGTCGGCCCGCTGGTCCAGGACGCCCACCTCGTACTCCGCGTACTGCGCTATCCAGCGCGCGGTCGCATCGACCAACCGTGCCGGAGCGGACTGGACGATGAGGCAGGAACGGCGGCGGCCGAGTGGCACGTAACCGCCGGGTGGCGTCGAGGCGAGGTAGGCCTTGAAGAACCTCAACGCCTGGCGGTGCGCCGGAGCCTGGCGCAGGAACGACCGGTAGGAAAACCGTTGCTGCGGAACGTGCGGTGACACCGCGTCGTTCGGCAGCGTGTCCTCGATGAAGACGAGCACCGGGAACCCCGCCCGCATCGCCAGCGCGAGTTCGAACAGGATGTGCGGCGACGTGCCGTCCTCACGGCGGCTCAGCACGGCGATCATCCCGTCACTGGCGTTGAGGTGGCGCTGCAGCTTCGCGCCGTTGACCGAGTCCGATGGTGGATCGAGGCTGGGCACCAGGCCTTCGCTGCGCATCAGGCGGCCGAAGTAGTCGACGACGCGCGCGTCCCGCTCGCGGTAGCTGTGCGCGAAGTACAACACCGGCATCCGTGCACCCCTCCCCGCGACGATCGCCCGCCTGGCTCCGACGATCGTCGCGGACGAGGGGGTTCCCGCGCTACTACTCGTCGACGTGGGCGGGGTTCAGCACGCGCGACAGGAACGTCTGCGTCCGCTCGTGCTGCGGGTCCCCGATCACCTGGGCCGGCGGGCCCTGCTCGACGACCACGCCGCCGTCCATGAACAGCACCGTGTCCGCCACCTCGCGTGCGAACTGCATCTCGTGGGTGACCACGAGCATCGTCATGCCGTCGCGGGCCAGCTGGCGCATCACGGCGAGCACGTCGCCGACGAGTTCCGGGTCCAGCGCGGACGTCGGCTCGTCGAACAGCATCACGTCCGGGTCCATCGACAGCGCCCGCGCGATCGCCACCCGCTGCTGCTGGCCGCCGGACAGCTGCGTGGGCAGCGAGCGTTCCTTGCCGGTCAGCCCGACCTTGCGCAGGTTCTCCAGCGCGATCCGCTCGGCCTCGGCCTTGTCCCGCTTGAGGACCTTGCGCTGCGCGATGGTCAGGTTGTCCAGCACCGACAGGTGGCTGAACAGGTTGAACGACTGGAACACCATGCCGATGCCCCGCCGCGCGCGGTCGATGTCGATGTCCGGGTCGGTGATCTCGAACCCGTTCACCACCACCGTGCCGCCGTTGGGCTCCTCCAGCAGGTTGACGCAGCGCAGCAGCGTCGACTTGCCCGAGCCGGACGGCCCGATGATGCAGACCACCTGCCCGCGGCGCACCTCCAGGTCGATGCCCTTGAGCACTTCCAGCCTGCCGAACGCCTTGTGCAGCCCGGTCACCTGGACGATCACGTCGCCGGTCACGCCTCGACCTCCAGTCCGCGTTCGCTCTTGCGCCCGGTGCGCCGTTCCAGGTACCGGGACAGGTAGCCCAGCGGAATCGTGATGATCAGGTAGCACAGGCCCGCGAGCAGGATCGGCGTCAGCGACCCGGTCGCGTTCAGGCCCTCCCGGCCGAACTTCGTCAGCTCGTACTCGTCGCGGGCCAGGCCCAGCAGGTAGATCAGCGACGAGTCCTTGGTGAGCAGGATCAGTTCGTTGGTCAGCGGCGGCAGGATGATGCGGAACGCCTGCGGGATGACGATCGAGATCATCGCCCGCCCCTGGGACATGCCCAGCGACCGCGCCGCCTCCCGCTGACCGGCGGGCACCGCCTGGATGCCGGCCCGGATCGTCTCCGCGATGTAGGCGGAGCCGACCAGGCCCAGCGACAGCATGACGGTGGAGTAGATGTCGAACTTCAGCCCGAACGCGAGCGGCGCCCCGAACCCGAGCGTGATGAACACCAGCAGCGCCGGCACACCGCGGAAGAACTCGATGTAGACGGTCGCGATCCAGCGGTACGGCCCGACCGGCGACAGCTTCATCAGCGCCAGCACGAGACCGACGGCCAGCCCGAACGCGAACCCCAGCGCCGTGTAGACGATGGTGTTGACCAGTGCCGTCGTGATGACGCCGGGGAACTGCGCGCGGGCCGCGCCGACGTTGAAGAACGCGCGCTGGATCTCGCCCCAGTCGGCCACGAAGGCCGCGACCAGGATGACGATCACCAGCAGCGCGTACTGCGCGCCCCGGAACAGCTGGGCGCGTTTACGGCGAGACATCGCCACGGTGGAACTCCTCGCAGAAGTGGCGTCCGGTTACTTGCTTTCCGGCAGCCTGTTGAACCACTTCTGGTAGATCGCGTCGTAGCGGCCGTCCGCCTTGGCGGCGTTGATGACCTCGTTGACCTTCGCCAGCAGCGCGCCGTTGCCCTTGCGCACCGCCACGCCGTACTGGTCACCGGTCTTGAACTCGGTGGTCACCTCGACGTCCGGGTTGGTCTTGAGGAACTCGTAGTGCACCGAGTTGTCGTTGATGCCCGCGTCGACCTGCCCGGTCTTGACGGCCGTCTGCTCCAGGGCGAGGTCCTCGAACTGGACGATCTCGTAGCCGTACTGCGCCTTGTTCGCCTCGGCGTAGTCCTCACCGGTGGTGCCCAGCTGGACGCCGAGCTTCTTGCCGCGCAGCTTCTCCAGGCTGTCGATGCCGGAGCCCTTCTTGACCAGCAGCGCCTGGTTGGCGTCGAAGTAGCCGACCGAGAAGTCCATCACGCCCTGCCGCTCCGGGGTGATCGTCATGGCGGCCGCGGCCACGTCGCACTGGCCCGTGTTGAGCGACTCGCCCGACTCGATGCCCTCGAACGGGGTGTCGAAGATCTTCTGCTTCACCCCGAGGTTCTGCGCGATCAGGTCCACGAGGTCCACGTCGAACCCGACGGTCCTGTCACCCTCGGTGAACTGGAACGGCGCGTACGGCAGGTGGGTGCAGGTGGTGAGGAAGCCGGTCTCCTTGAGGGAGATCTGCCCTCCAGCCTGGGTGTCGCCGCCGGTGTTGACCTCCTGCGCGCACGCCGTGGCGGTCGCCGCGATGGCGAGCGTGGCCGACAGAACAAGCGCATTGCGTAACGAACGACGCGACACGGTTTACTCCTAGTAGGTCATACTTATCGAGTGCACGCATCCTGCCACTTGGAGGTCGTCACGCACAGCATCGAGTGGTTACGGCCGCATTTCGGGGCTGCTTGGTAACCGGTTGGTTACGGACAGGTGACCCTCCGGCGAAACGATCGCCGGGGCCGGAGCGATCTTCGATCGTGAAGAACCGCTGGTGGCTGCCGGCCACCGTGATGACCCTCGGCCTCGTGATCGCGGCCGCGGCCGGCCTGTGGTCCGTGCTCCGCTACGACAGCGTCGAGCTTCCGGCCTCGTCCATGGAACCGACGCTGCGGCAGGGCGACCAGCTCACGCTCGTGGACGCGGATGGCGATGTCCGCCACGGCGACGTGATCGTGTTCAGCGGTGCGTCGTGGGGGCACGCGCCGCTGTTCGTGAAGCGGGTGGTCGGTGTCGGCGGGGACACCGTGGCCTGCTGCGACGGGGCCGGCCGGCTCCTGGTGAACGGCGTGCCCGTCGAGGAGGAGTACCTGCTGCGTGACGGACCCACGTACACCTTCAGCGCGCAGGTGCCGGCCGGCAGCGTGTTCGTCCTCGGGGACTGGCGGAACAACTCCGCCGACTCGCGCATGCACCTCTCCGGACCGAACGCCGGCGCGATCCCGATGTCCGACGTCCGGGCCAGGGTGGTGGCCGTCAACGGGGCGAACCTCGTCCCCACCAGCGCTTTCGCCGACGCGGGGCTGTCGGGTCGACGACTGCCGGAGTCGCCGGATCAGCGGACGCGGCTCCTGGTGATCGGGGCCGGGGTCGCGGTGTTCCTCAGCGGGCTGGTGTGGTTGGTGCTCGCCGTCGCCCGGCCCAGGCGGGTACGCCCCTGACCCGGGCCGGGCGACCGACGATCAGCCTCGCGCGTGGGCGTTCAGCATGTGTGCCACCGCCTCGGTCAGGCGCTGCGCCTGGGCCAGGTGCAGCCACTCGTTCGGGACGTGGGCGTTCGAGTCGGGGCCGAGCGCCCCCGTGACCAGGAACTGGGCCTCCGGGTACTTCTCGCCCAGCAGGCCCATGAACGGGATCGACCCGCCGAGGCCGACGCTGCGCCACGGCGCTCCGAAGACCTCGTCGCTGACCTGCTCCAGCGCCGAGGCCAGCCACGGGGACGCCTCGGGCGCGTTCCAGCCGTCCGCGGCCTCCACACCGGACAGTTCCACCACCGCGCCGTACGGCACGTCCGTGGTCAGCGCCTTCTCGACCGCGTTCAGCGCGGCCGCGGAATCGGCCGTCGGGGGGAGGCGGAAGCTCAGCGCCAGCGTCGTGTGGTCGCGCAGGACGTTGCCCGCGTTCGCCGGCTCGGGCAAACCGGACGCGCCGATCACCGACAGCGTGGGCCGCCACGACTGGTTCAGCAGCAGCTCCAGCTCGTCGTCCGACACCGGGCTCATCCCGGGCATCAGCGGGAACGAACCGCTGATCGCGCCGGGGGCCACCGCGACCGTCGCGGCCGCCTCCGCGCGGCGGTTTTCCGGGATCGCCACGTTCAGCTCGGCCAGCTTGATCTCGCCCGTCGCCGGGTCCTCGATGCGGTCCAGCAGCTGCCGCAGCACCCGGAACGAGCTGGGCACCACCCCGCTCGCCAGCCCGGAGTGCGCCGACGCCTCCAGCACCCGCACCGTCACGTGCACCTGCGCCAGCCCGCGCAGGCTCGTGGTCAGCCACAGCCGCTCGTAGTCGTTGCCGCCGGAGTCCAGGCACACCACGAACGTCACGCGACCCAGCCGCTCCGACAGGTGCTCCAGGTACACCGGCAGGTCGGGGCTGCCCGACTCCTCGCCGGTCTCCAGCAGGATCACCGAGCGCGCGTGCGCGCCACCGGCCGAGTGCACGGCCTCCAGCGCCGCTGTCGCCGCGTAGCCGGCGTACCCGTCGTCCGCCGAGCCGCGGCCGTACAGCCTGCCGTCGCGCACCACCGGCGTCCACGGGCCCAACCCCTCGGCCCAGCCGCCGACCGGGGGCTGCTTGTCGAGGTGGCCGTAGAGCAGAACCGTGCCGCGATCCTCCGCGCCAGGGGTGGCCGGGACGTCGACCAGCAGCACCGGGCTGCGGCCGTCCACCTGTACGACGTCGATCGTCGCGCCGGGCAGCCCGCGACCGCTGATCCAGTTCTGCACGTGCCGCACCGCGGCGGCGAGGTGCCCGTTGGCGGCCCAGTCGGGGTCGAACGCCTGCGACAGGGCGGGGATCTCCACCAGGCCGCTCAGGCTCGGCAGCACCTCGTCGGACCAGAGGCGCCGGACGGTTTCACGCACGGTCGTTTGCTCCACCCGGGCCATTCTGCCAGCCATCTCCAGGTCACAGTTCGGCTCCGCATTGGCCGCTGCTCGTGACCGGCAGCCACCTTCCGTATTCAATGTGATCTCAATCACCCACATTGGGGACAATTCGCCCGGTTCAACGAGGAACGGAGGGCACGCCTTGTCACCACCCGTGTTGTCGGTGAACAACCTCGAAGTGGTGTACGACGACGTGGTGCTCGTCCTGCGGGGACTCAGCCTGGAGGTCCCCGACGGCGCGATCGTCACGCTGCTGGGCGCGAACGGGGCGGGCAAGACGACCCTGCTGCGGGCGATCACCGGCCTGCTCGTGCCGCACCGGGGCAAGATCACCAAGGGCACGGTCCGCATCCGCGACGAGGACATCACCGGCGCCGATCCGGCCGACGTGGTGCGCAAGGGCATCGCGCAGGTGATGGAGGGCAGGCGGATCTTCGCCGAGATCACCGTCGACGAGAACCTGCGCACCGGCGCCTACACCCGCCGCTCCCGCACCGAGGTCCGCGAGTCCTACGCCCGGGTGATGGACCTGTTCCCCGTGCTCAAGGACCGCCGCCGCTCGATCGCCGGTTACCTCTCCGGCGGCGAACAGCAGATGCTCGCCATCGGCCGGGCGCTGATGGCCTCGCCGAAGCTCCTGCTGCTGGACGAGCCCTCGCTCGGCCTCGCGCCCAAGCTCGTCGAGCAGGTGCGGGACATCATCGTCGAGATCAACGGCCAGGGCACCAGCGTCCTGCTGGTCGAGCAGAACGCCGTGATGGCGCTGTCGATCGCCGGGTTCGGCTACGTGGTGGAGACCGGGAAGGTCGTCAAGGACGGTCCCGCCGCCGACCTCCTCGCCGACGAGGACATCCGCGAGTTCTACCTCGGCGCCGCCCAGCACGGACAGCGGCGCAGCTTCGCCGAAGTCAAGAGCTACCGGAGGAAGAAGCGATGGAGCGCGTGACCACCAGCGACCCCGCACCCGCCCGGGAGGACGAAGCCGATACCGATCGCCCGATCCTCGAGGTCCGCGACCTGACGCTGCGGTTCGGCGGCGTCACCGCGCTGGACGGCGTCAGCTTCGAGGTCGGCCGTGGTGAGCTGTTCGCCGTGATCGGCCCGAACGGCGCCGGCAAGACGTCGATCTTCAACTGCCTCAACGGCGTCTACCGCCCGCAGGAGGGCTCGATCACGCTCGACGGCCAGCGTCTCGTCGGCCGCCACCCCGCCGCGATCGCCGCGATGGGCGTGGCCCGCACCTTCCAGAACCTCGGCCTGTTCGAGCACCTCACCCTCATCGAGAACCTGATGCTCGGCCGCCACCACCTGATGCGCACCGGCTTCGGCACCGGGATGTTGTGGTGGGGCCGGGCCAAGCGCGAAGAGGTCCGGCACCGCGCGGCCGTCGAGGAGATCGTCGAGCTGCTCGAACTCGAGCCGTACCGCCGGATGCCGGCCGGCCTGCTCCCCTACGGCGTGGCGAAACGCGCCGAACTCGGCCGGGCCCTGGCGATGGAGCCGTCGCTGCTGCTGCTCGACGAGCCGGTCGCCGGCATGAACCTGGAGGAGACCGAGGACACCGCGCGGTACCTGGTCGAGGTCCGGCGGGAGCTGGGCCTGGCGATGATCCTCGTCGAACACGACATGCGCCTGGTCATGGACCTCGCCGACCGGGTGCTCGCGCTGGACTTCGGCGTAGCGATCGCCACCGGCAAGCCGTCGGAGATCCAGAACCACCCCGCCGTGATCGAGGCCTACCTGGGCGGTGCGCGATGAGCACGACACTGGCCGCGCCGGCCGAAGTGAAGACCCTGCCCGCGCGGCTGCTGCAACACGCCCGCACGCTGGGCGACCAGACCGCGATGCGGGAGAAGCACCGCGGCCGCTGGCGCGAGTGGACCTGGGCCGAATACGCCGAGCGGGTCGCCAACGTGGCCGCCGGCCTGCGGGAACTGGGCGTCGAGCCGGGCGACCGGGTCGCCATCCACGCCGAGAACCGGCCGGAGTGGGTGGTCGCCGACCTGGCCGTGCAGGGCATCGGCGCGATCAGCATGGGCGTCTACCCGACCTCGCCGGAGACCGAGGTGGAGTACCTGCTGTCGCACTCCGGCGCGAAGGTGCTGATCGCCGAGGACGAGGAGCAGCTGGACAAGGCGCTGGCCGTGCGCGGCCGGCTGCCCGAGCTGCGGCACCTGGTCGTGATGGACCCACGTGGCGTGCGGGTCGAGGCGCTGCCCGACCTGATGACGTTCGAGCAGCTGGAACGCCCGCGGGACAACGCTCTCCGCGACTACGCGGACGCGGTGGCGCGGCTCGATCCGGCGGCGACCGCGATCCTCGTCTACACCTCGGGCACCACCGGACCGCCCAAGGGCGCGATGATCTCGCACGCCAACCTGGTGGCGGCCGGGCGCACGTTCCTCACCGCGCTCGGCGGCGGGCCGGACGACGAGGTGCTGTCCTACCTGCCGCTGTGCCACATCGCCGAACGGCTGACCTCGGTGATCGACTCGGTGTGGGCCGGTTCGGTGGTCAACTTCGGCGAGGGCGGGCCGTCGTTCCTCAACGACCTGCGCGACGTGCAGCCGACCGTCTTCCTCGGCGTGCCGCGCGTGTGGGAGAAGATGCTGGCCGGCACCGAGATCCGGATGGCCGACGCCTCCCGCCTCAAGCGCGGGCTCTACCGGTTCTGGCTGGCGCAGGGCCGCCGCATCGCGCCGCGGCGGATGACCGGGCGGCTGTCCGCGGCCGACCGGATCCGCCTGTGGCTGGCCGAAGTCCTCGTTTTCCGCGCCCTGCGGGAGAAACTCGGCCTGGTCCGGGTCCGCACCGCGTTGTCCGGCGCCGCGCCGATCGCGCCGCAGGTCCTGGAATACCTGTGGGCCATCGGGGTGCCGGTGCGCGAGGGCTACGGGCAGACCGAGAACACCGCGCTCGCGACACTGACGCCGGAAGGCGACGTGCGGCTCGGCGCGGTCGGCAAACCGCTGGCGGGGGTGGAGGTGCGGATCGCCGGCGACGGCGAGATCCTCACCCGCTCGGCCGGGGTCTTCCAGGGCTACTACCGCAACCCGGAGGCCACCGCGGCGGCGGTCGACGCGGAGGGCTGGCTGCACACCGGCGACGTGGGCGAGATCGACGACGACGGCTTCCTGCGGATCACCGACCGCAAGAAGGACATCATCATCACCGCGGGCGGCAAGAACATCTCGCCGTCGGAGATCGAGAACCGGCTCAAGGTCTCGCCGTTCGTGCGCGAGGCCATCGTGATCGGCGACCGCCGCAAGTTCCTGACGGCGTTGATCGGCATCGAGGCCGAGACGGTCGGCAACTGGGCGACCCGGCGCAACCTGGCGTACACGACGTACGCGGACCTCTCGGCCAAGCCCGAGGTGCGGGCGCTGATCCAGCAGGTGGTCGACGAGACCAACCGGGAGTTCTCGCAGGTCGAGCAGATCAAGCGGTTCTCGTTGATCGGCAAGGAACTCGATCACGAGGACGGCGAGCTGACCGCCACGCAGAAGGTCAAGCGCCGCGCGATCGAGCAGCGGTTCGCCGACGAGATCGAGGCGATGTACCGGTGACGACGTTCCTGCAGAACTGCTTCGCCGGGCTCGCGCTCGGCTCCACCTACGCCCTGGTGGCGCTGGGTTTCGTGGTCATCTACAAGTCGACCGGCGTGATCAACTTCGCCCAGGGCGGGCTGCTCGCGCTGGGCGCCTACCTGGGCTTCACCTTCGCCAACAACCTCGCGATCGCGTTCGCGGTGGCGATCCTGCTGGCGTGCGCGTCGGCCGCGCTGGTCGGCGCCGGGTTCGAGCGGATCGTGTTGCGGCGCATGGTGGGGCAGCCGCCGTTCGCGGTCATCATGATCACCATCGGCCTGCTGTTCGTGCTCGAACCGCTGATCACCGCGATCTGGGGCTTCGAGAACAAGCAGGTGGAAAACCCGTGGAACATCCAGACCGTCGAAGCGGGCGGGATCGTCTTCGGCGTGCGGGACCTGTGGACGATCGGGCTGACCGCGGCGGTGGTCGTCGGGTTCTTCCTCTTCTTCCGCTTCACCTCGCTCGGCCTGGCGATGCGGGCCACCGCGTTCGACCCGGAAGCGGCGCTGGCGCAGGGGATCAGCGCACGCCGGGTGTACGCGGTGTCGTGGGCGATCGCCTCGGCGCTGGCCGCGCTCGCCGGGATCACCATGGCGGCCGGGCCGGGCGGGCTGTCCCCGTCGATCGGGTTCATCGCGCTCGCGGCGTTCCCGGCGATGATCCTCGGCGGGCTCGACTCGCCCGCGGGCGCGGTGCTCGGCGGCATCGTGATCGGGCTGGCCGAGGCGCTCACCCGCGGCTACCAGGACCAGCTGTTCTCCTGGGCGGGCGACAACGTGTCGATCATCGTGCCCTACCTGCTGATGATCGTGATCCTGCTGATCCGGCCGTACGGCCTGCTGGGAACCAAGGACGTCCGGAGGATCTGATGCCCAAGCCGCACCGCAACCTCGTCCGGGACTACGCCCAGGACCTGCGCCTGTTCGGCTCGCCGATGTCGAAGTTCGGGCTGGCGCTGATGATCGCGGTCTTCCTGGTGCTGCCGACGGTGGTGCAGGACGACTTCTGGCTGTCCGTGCTCATCTACGCCGGCATCACAGCGGTCGGCGCGATCGGCCTCAACCTGCTCACCGGCTACTGCGGGCAGATCTCGCTGGGGCACGCGTTCTTCATCGGCGCGGGCGCCTACGTCACGGCGAAGGTCGGCGGCGACTTCGGCCTGCCGTTCCCGTTGTGGCTGCTCGCGGCCGCCGGGATCGGGGCACTGCTGGGCGGGCTGATCGGGCCGTTCACGCTGCGGCTGCGCGGCCACTACCTGGCGATCGTGACGCTCGGGCTGGTGTTCGTCGGCGAGCACCTGTGGCGCAACCTGAAGGACTTCACCGGCGGCAACTCGGGCACCTCGGTGAACGCCGGTGCCGCGATCGGGCCGGTAAACTTCTCCGACCTGTCGATCTTCGGCGAGAGCTACTCGCGCAACCAGGGCTGGTTCTGGCTGGTGTGGGCGCTGGTCGGGCTGGTCGCGCTGCTGGTGAAGAACCTGGCCCGCACCCGCCCCGGCCGCGCATTGCAGGCGGTGCGGGACCGCGACCAGGCCGCCGAGGTGATCGGCGTGCGGGCGGGCCGGTACAAGATCGGCGCGTTCATGATCTCCAGCGGGATCGCGTCGGTGGCCGGCGCGTTGTTCGGGTCCTACCAGCAGTTCGTCAGCCCGGACGAGTGGAACCTGCTGCTGTCCATCCAGTACATCGCGGTGATCATCGTCGGCGGCCTGGGCACGGTCTTCGGATCGGTGCTCGGAGCGCTGTTCGTCGGCGCGCTGCCCGCGTTGATCGACCGCTACAGCGACGTCATACCCGGCGTCCAGACGAGCGTGGGCGATTCGGGGTTCATCAGTGTGTTCGCCCTCAACCAGGCCATCTTCGGGTTGCTGATCGTGCTGTTCCTGGTGCTCGAACCACGCGGGCTCGCGGGCATCTGGCTGCGCGTCAAGACCTACTTCAAGGCCTGGCCCTTCTCCTACTAGTCCTGGAGGCGTCCATGAAGAGAACGCGGACCGCGGCGGTGCTGGCCGCGGCGACACTCGTGCTCGCCGCGTGCGGCGGCGCGGGCGACGACAAAGGCGGGGGCGGCGGGCAGGCCGGCAACCCCGGTGCCACCACGGGGTTCGACGGCACCACGATCAAGCTCGGTGTGCTGTCGCCGCTGTCCGGGCCGGTCGCGGTCATCGGGCAGCCGCTGACCTCGGGCAACAAGGTCTGGTTCGACGCGCTCAACGCCCGCGGCGGCGTCGCCGGCAAGTACAAGGTGGAGCTGGTCCAGGAGGACACCCAGTACAAGCCGGACGTCGCGGTGCAGCAGTACAACAAGGTCAAGGGCGACGTCGTCGCGTTCACCCAGCTGCTGGGCACGCCGTCGACGCTGGCCGTGCTGCCGCAGCTGCGCGCGGACAAGATGCTCGCCGCGCCCGCGTCGCTGGACGCGTTGTGGGTGCGCGAGGAGAACCTGCTGCCGGTCGGCGGGCCGTACCAGGTGCAGGCGATCAACGCGATGGACCACTACCTCACCGAGGGCGGCGGCACCAAGGACTCGAAGATCTGCACGATGATCCAGGACGACGTCTACGGCGAGGCGGGTCAGGCCGGGATCGACTTCGCCGCGAAGAGCTACGGCTTCACCGTGGCGAACACGCAGCGCTTCAAGGCGGGCACGGAGAACTACGCCGGCCAGATCGGCGCGCTCGCCGGCGCCGGCTGCCAGATGGTGTTCCTGACCGCGACCCCGACGGACGCGGCCAAGATCTGGGGCACCGCGGCGCAGGCCCGGTTCGCGCCAAGGTGGTACGGGCAGTCGCCGAGCTACACCTCGGCGTTCGCCAAGTCCGCGATCGCGCCGTACCTGCAGCAGTACGTCACGATCGTCGCCGAGGGCACCGAGTGGGGCGACAACTCCGTGCCGGGCATGGCCGACATGGTCAACCGGAAGAACCAGTTCGCGCCGCAGCAGGAGCCGGACTACTACTTCGCGTTCGGCTACAACCAGGCCCGCGCGATGACCGCGGTGCTGGAGAAGGCCGTCCAGCTGGGCGACCTGTCCCGCGACGGCATCCTCAAGGCGTCCAGCGAGCTGGGCACGGTGTCCTTCGACGGGCTCACCGGCGACTACAAGTACGGCCCGGCCGACACCCGCAACCCGCCGCGGTCGAGCACGCTGTTCAAGGTCGACCCGACGAAGCCCTTCGGCCTGGCCACCCTCAAGTACAACTTCAGTTCACAGGCGGCACAGCAGTACCAGTTCACGAAGGCCAACCTGTAACCGGGTGGCGTGACGCAGGTCACTGCGCACGCCTGGGCGGGCCACCTCCGGAGCGTTCCGCGCGACGGAGGTGGCCCGTCTGTCACTTTCCGGCAGGTGAGCGCGCGCCTGAACGACAGACTGTCGGGGGGTCGTCGTTCGGGCTTCCGAGCGTTTCCCCAGCTCAGGGCCCGCTTTCACAGCAACAAATCAGGCGCGGACCTGCACTCGCGGGCCTGGTTCGTGTCAGGATGTTCCCCGTAAGCCGTCACGGCCGACGGCTGCCGCGCTTCGGACCCGAATCGTCGGTGGCCGCCGGTCAGCCATCAGCGGCCGCCACAAGCGGCCTCGTGGCAGGACACCGAGGAGAACGCGCATGCCGTCCCCCGAACAGTGGACGCACCCGGAGCCCGGCGAAGGACCGGCCGCACAGGCCGCCCAACCATCGCGGGAGCAGGTGATCGCCGGTTTGCGAAACACGGACGCGGGTGGCGCTGAGGTGACTCAGCTGCTCACCCCCGAAGGCGAGCGAATCGCTTCGCCGCAGTTCGACCGCTACATCTCCGACATCGACCCGGAAGCGCTGCGCGGGCTCTACCGCGACATGGTGCTGGTCCGCCGGGCCGACCGGGAAGCCAACGCCATGCAGCGCCAGGGCCAGCTCGGCATCTGGGTCCCGCTGCTGGGCCAGGAGGCCGCGCAGGTCGGCTCCGGCCGCGCGCTGAAGCCGCAGGACATGGCCTTCCCGAGCTACCGGGAACACGGCGTGGCCTACACCCGCGGTGTCGACTTCAAGGAACTGCTGGGCATCTTCCGCTGCACCGACCACGGCGGCTGGGACTTCAAGGCCCACGGCTTCCACCCGTACACCATCGTGATCGGCAACCAGGTCCTCAACGCGGCCGGCTACGCGATGGGCCAGAAGTTCGAGGGGCGGGTAGGCAACACAGACGGTGACGGGAACCCATCGAGCACTGACGAAGCGACCATCGTCTACTTCGGCGACGGCGCCACCTCGCAGGGCGACGTGCACGAGGGCTTCGTGTGGGCCGCGGTGTACGACGCGCCGCTGGTGTTCTTCTGCCAGAACAACCAGTGGGCGATCTCCGAGCCGACCGAACGCCAGTCCCGGCTCCCGCTGTACCAGCGCGCCCGCGGTTACGGCTTCCCCGGCATCCGCGTCGACGGCAACGACGTGCTGGCCTGCCTCGCGGTGACCCGCTGGGCGCTCGAGGAGTGCCGCCACGGCAACGGCCCGGTGCTGATCGAGGCGTTCACCTACCGGATGGACGCGCACACCACCACCGACGACCCGACGCGCTACCGGCTCTCCGAGGAGCTGGAGGTGTGGAAGCACAAGGACCCGATCGAGCGCGTGCGGGTGCACCTGGCCCGCAACGGGTACGCCGACCAGGAGTGGTTCGACCAGATCCAGTCCGAGGCCGACGCCTTCGCCGCGGACCTGCGCGAGTTCTGCTTCAACATGCCGGAACCGCCGCCGGAACGCGTGTTCGCGAACGTCTACGCCGAACCGTCGCCGGTGCTCGACTCCCAGCGCGACGAGTTCCTGTCCTACCTGGCCGGTTTCGTGGAAGCGGGTGAGCGCTGATGGCCGCCCCGGTTCGGTCCCGAGTGGACGGTGAAGTGCCCGCCGTGCAGAAGCTGACCATCGGCAAGGCCCTCAACATGGGCCTGCGCGCCGCGATGGAGGCCGACGACAAGGTCATCATCCTCGGTGAGGACGTCGGCAAGCTCGGCGGCGTCTTCCGCATCACCGACGGGCTGCAGAAGGACTTCGGCGAGCAGCGCGTGCTGGACACGCCGCTGGCCGAGTCCGGCATCATCGGCACCGCGGTCGGCCTGGCCGTGCGCGGGTTCCGGCCGGTGTGCGAGATCCAGTTCGAGGGGTTCATCTTCCCCGGGTTCGACCAGATCTCCTCGCAGCTGGCCAAGCTGCACTACCGGACGCAGGGCAAGATCAAGGTGCCGGTGGTCGTGCGCGTGCCCTTCGGCGGCGGGATCGGCGCGGTCGAGCACCACTCCGAGTCGCCGGAGTCGCTGTTCGCGCACATCCCCGGGCTGAAGGTCGTGTCGTGCTCCAACCCGACCGACGCGTACTGGATGATCCAGCAGGCCATCGCCTGCGACGACCCGGTGCTGTTCTTCGAGCCGAAGCGGCTCTACCACAACGGGCAGCTGAAGTCCGAAGTGGACACCACGACGCCGGGCGGGCCGCTGTTCGCCTCGCGGGTCGTACGTGAGGGCACCGACTGCACGCTGGTCGCCTACGGGCCGTCGGTCAAGGTGTGCCTGGATGCGGCGGCGGCCGCGGCGGAAGAGGGCCGGTCGCTGGAGGTCATCGACCTGCGCACGATCTCGCCGCTGGACCTCGGGCCGGTGTTCGAGTCGGTGCGCCGCACCGGACGGCTGGTCGCGGTCAGCGAGGCGTCGTCGGAGTCGTCGATCACCTCGGAGATCGCCGCGCGCGTGCAGCAGGAGTGCTTCTACTCGCTGGAAGCGCCGGTGCTGCGCGCCACCGGGTTCGACACGCCGTACCCGCCGTCCAAGCTGGAGGAGCACTTCCTGCCGGACCTGGACCGCGTGCTGCACACCGTCGACCGCGCGATGGGCTGGTGAGGCGAGGTGCCCGAGTACAAGCAGTTCCTGCTCGCCGACACCGCCGAAGGCCTGACCGAAGCCGAGATCCTGAACTGGCGCGTCCAGCCGGGTGACGAGGTCAAGGTCAACCAGATCGTCGTCGAGGTGGAGACCGCGAAGGCCGCCGTCGAGCTGCCGATCCCGTGGGCCGGTGTGGTCACCGAGGTGCTGGCCGAGGCCGGCGACACCGTCGAGGTCGGGGCGCCGCTGCTGACCGTGGACGTGGACCCCGGTGGGTCGTCGGCGGCTCCGGCGCAGGCGGTGAACGGTTCGTCCGCTCCCGCTCCGGCCGCCCCGGCGGAGGAGGAGATGAAGCCGCTGGTCGGCTACGGGTCGAAGGCCACCGAGGCCCGGCGGCGGCCGCGCAAGGCCGCTGCTCCGGCGCAGGCGGCACCGGCTCCGACTCCGGCTCCGGTTCCGGCCGCTCCGGCGCCCGCGGCGGCTCGCGGCGGGTACGTGCCGCTGGCGAAACCGCCGGTGCGCAAGCTCGCCAAGGATCTCGGTGTCGACTTGTCGACGCTGACCGGGTCCGCCGAGGGCGGGATCATCACCCGCGAGGACGTGGAGCGGGCGGCGCGCCCGGCCGCTCCCGCGGTGGCCGCCGGTGACCGCGAGCGGCGGGTGCCGATCCGCGGCGTCCGCAAGGCGACCGCGTCGGCGATGGTCTCCAGCGCCTTCACCGCGCCGCACGTCACGGAGTTCCTGACCATCGACGTCACGCCGATGATGGAACTGCGGGAGCGGCTGAAGAAGCACCCCGACTTCGCGGGCGTGAAGCTGACGCCGCTGGCCTTCGCCGCCAAGGCCGTGTGCATGGCGGTGAAGCGGACGCCGGACGTGAACGCGTCGTGGGACGAGGCGGCCGGCGAGATCGTCTACAAGGACTACGTGCACCTGGGCATCGCCGCGGCGACGCCCCGGGGGCTCGTGGTGCCGAAGATCCGGGACGCGGACGCGATGTCGCTGCCGGAGCTGGCGCGGGCGCTGGACGAGCTGACCACGACCGCACGCGAGGGCAAGACCCCGCCGGCGGACATGGTGAACGGGACGATCACGATCACCAACGTCGGCGTGTTCGGCGTCGACACCGGCACGCCGATCATCAATCCGGGCGAGGCCGCGATCCTGGCCTTCGGCGCGATCAAGGACGCGCCGTGGGTGGTCGACGGTCAGCTCGCGGTGCGGAAGGTGCTGCAGCTGTCGCTGAGCTTCGACCACCGGCTGGTCGACGGGCAGCAGGGCTCGCAGTTCCTGGCCGACGTCGGCGCGCTGCTGGCCGATCCGGCCATGGCGATCACGTACTGAGGGCCGGGGCCGCGTCGCGTTGGCGCGGCCCCGTTCTTCACCCGCTTGACGGAGTGAGTGCTCACTCCGCACACTGGAGCGCATGACCGCTCCCCCCAGACGCCGGGCGCCCGGCATGAGCGTCGAAGACCGTCGCGGGATGATCGTGCGGGCCGTGCTGCCGCTGGTCGTCGAGCACGGCGCGGCCGTGACGACCGCGCAGATCGCGCGGGCCGCCGGGATCGGCGAGGGCACGATCTTCCGCGCGTTCACCGACAAGGACGAGCTGATCGACGCGTGCGTCGCCGAAGCGCTCAACCCGGAGGGCGTGCTGCAGGCGATCGCCGAGATCCCGCTCGACCAGCCGCTGCCGGACCGGCTCACCGAAGCCGCCGAGGCGTTGTCGGCCCACCTGGAACGGATGGGCGCGCTGATGTCGGCGTTGCACTCGTCCGGCCGGCTCAAGCGCGGCGGGCACCGGAAGGGCTCGCGGACGGAGTCGTTCACCGTGATGCGCGAGGCGATCACGGAGTTGTTCACCCCTGAGGACCGGTTGCGGCTGCCCGCCGAGAAGCTGGCGGCGGTCTTCATGTCGCTGCTGTTCTCCCGGCGCCGCGACGACCAGGCGGGGTTGTCCACGGCGGAGCTGATCGACGTGTTCCTGCACGGGGCGGTGAGCGCGTGATGCACGGCGCGCCGATCGGCCTGCGACGGCAGATGCGGCGGGCCAGCAGCACGGTCGCGGAGAGCGGGTTGACCGGGCCGGTCGACATCCCGGACCCGGTGCGGGACGAGCCGAAGGACCTGCGGTCGCGCCTGGCGCGGTTCCGGCAGTCGGCGAGCGGCACCGTGCGGGGTCTGCCGCGGGTGGTCCGGCTGGCCTGGCAGGCCAGCCCGATGATCACAATCCTCATCGGACTGTCCACACTGGTCAGCGGACTGCTGCCGACGACCACCGCGTACGTCGCGAAACTGCTGCTGGACGCGGTGGTCGCGGCGGTGCAGGGCCACGGCTCGACGACCCGGATCGTGCAGCTGGCGGCGCTGGAGTTCGGCGTGTTCACCGCGACGGCGATCAGCACGGCCTTGACCAACGCCGCGCAGCAGCTGCTGCAGGAGCGGATGACGTTGAGCATCCGGCACCGCGTGATGGACCACGCGAGCAAGCTGGACCTGCAGTTCTTCGAAGATTCGGAGTCCTACGACCAGCTGCGGCAGGCGTCGCAGGAGGCGCCGCAGCGGCCGGTGGCGATGCTGACCTCGGCGTTGGGGCTGGTGCGGACGTCGATCACGTTCGGGAGCATGGTGGTGCTGCTGGTGTCGGTGAGCCCGCTGCTCGCGGTGGTGGCACTGGCCGCGCCGGTGCCGGCGTTCATCTCGCAGTCGAAGTACGGGTCGCGGGCGTTCATGCTGACGCTGTGGATGTCCCCGATCCGGCGGCGGATGGACTACCTGAACTCGCTGGTCACCACCGACACCTACGCCAAGGAGACCAAGCTGTTCGGGCTCGGGCCGTACCTGGTGGACCGGTTCCGGCGGCTGGGGCAGAACTACTACGCGCGCGAGCGGCGGCTGACCACGCGGCGGAACCTGGTGGGAACGGCGTGGAGTCTGCTGTCCACTTTGGCCGGTTCGGGGATCGCGTTGTACATCGCGCTGGAGGCGGTGGCCGGGCGGTTGTCGATCGGGGACCTGGCGCTGTACACGGCGGCCGCGGCGGCGGTGCAGACGTCGGTGCAGGGGCTGTTCAGCGGGTTCTCCGGGATGTACGAGAACAACCTGTACCTGGACACGCTGTATCAGTTCCTGGCGACCGAGCCGCGGATCGCGGCGCCGGCGGTGGCGCGGCCGGTGCCGGAGCAGGTGCGGGGGCATGTGTCGTTTGAGAACGTGTCGTTCAGCTACCCGGGGGCCGAGGAGAAGGCGCTGGACGGGGTGTCGTTCGAGATCCGGCCGGGTGAGACGGTGGCCGTGGTGGGGCGGAACGGGGCCGGGAAGTCGACGCTGATCAAGCTGCTGTGCCGGCTCTACGACCCGACGGAGGGCCGGATCCTGCTGGACGGGGTCGATTTGCGGGAGTTCGCCCCGGACGAGCTGCGGGCGCGGATCTCGGCGATGTTCCAGGATTACGTGACGTACCAGGGGACGGCGGCGGAGAACATCGGGCTGGGGCAGCTGAGCGGGTTGGACGACCGGGCGCGGATCGAGGAGGCGGCGGAGCGAGCGGGGGTCGCCGGGCGGATTTCCCGGTTGCCGCGGGGGTTCGACAGCCCGCTGGGCCGGTGGTTCGACCAGGGGGTGTCGCTGTCCGGCGGCGAGTGGCAGAAGATCGCGCTGGCGCGGGCGTTCATGCGGGACGCACCGGTGTTGATCCTGGACGAGCCGACGTCCGCACTGGACGCCGCGGCGGAGCACGACCTGTTCACGAGGCTGCGAGCGCTGTCCGAAGGCCGGACGACGCTGTACATCTCGCACCGCTTCTCGACGGTGCGGCAGGCGGAGAAGATCCTGCTGCTCGACCGGGGCCGCCTGGCGGAGGAAGGCACGCACGAGGAGCTGATGTCACAGGGCGGGGACTACGCGTCGCTGTTCACCCTCCAGGCGGCGGCGTACCTGGAGGAGGCCGCGTAGCTGAGTTGTGACAGCGCGGCGCGCCGGACGCGATACCGTTCTGACCGGAGCGAGGGGAGGTCCCATGCCTGAGAACGTGACCAACATCGCGAGCCAGGTGGCAAACGTCTTCGGCGGCGAGCAGCAACTGAACACGATGACCGCAGACGCGAAGCGCATGCTGGCGGACGCGCAGGCGGGCCGCTGGGCCGTGGACGAGGAAACGGGCTCCCACCTGCGTCGCGCGGTGAGCCACATGCAGGATCAGCTGACCGACGTGAGCCGCCGAATCTACTTGCTGAAGCAAGCGCCCAAATTCGGTAATGATGAGTACGCAAAGATGGCCAGCACGCATTTTCTCCATGCCATGAACGGCGATGACCGATCACTTGTCCAGGTGTTCGAGGCTGCACGAGAAATGTTGACGACACTCAATCAGGCCATAGAGATCGCAATCAGCAAGTACGACAGCGCCGACGAGGCGGCTTCACAGGCCCTCGGCAAGTTCAAGGACCAGGGAGCGCGGTGAGCAGCAAAAATCGTACCGCCCTAGTGCTCGCGGGCGTGGCATGCGCGGCCTTGACAACAGCCGCCTGCACCAGCACGGTGAGCGGCACCGCCACCCCCGCCTCCAGCGCGCCGACCACAAGCAGCGCAGATGTGTTCGCCGGCCTCAACGCGTGCCAGGTTCTGGATCAGCTTTACGCCGGGCAGGGGTTCAATCCCGGCGAGAACAAAACTCGACGCAACGAGTGCGGGATTTTGAAACCCCAGTTCGGCTCGTACGGTCTCGCGCTCGACCCCTCGCAAGGGTTGAGCGAGTTCGCTGCCGCGAACACCGAGGTGCAGGACATCTCGATCAACGGACGCAACGCCATGCAAGCGAACATCTTGGGCGGTGGCTGCGCGATTGCCATCGAGGTGACGGAACACGCGCGAGCAATGGTGACGGTGAACATGTCCAACACGACCGACGACCCAAAAGCATGTCCGAATGCCAGAACACTCGCCGAAAAGGTGGAACCTCTGCTGCCGAAGGTCCAGTAGGGGATCGCCTTGATCAGGCGCGTTCATTGCCTCTTGGCAGGTGTGGCATCGGTGGCCCTGGCAGCAGCAGCGTGCACCAACACGGTGAACGGCCTTGAGGCCCCCGCCTCCAGCGTGCCCACCACACGCAGCACGGATGTGTTCAACGGCCTTGACGCTTGCCAACTCCTGGACCAGCTCAACACCGGGCAGGGGTTCAATCACGGCGAGAACAAAAGCGCACGCAACCAATGTGTCGCACTCAAGTCCGGTTTCGCGACCTACGCCCTGGCACTTGATTCTGTGCAAGGCCTGAGCGAGTTCGCCACGACGAACACCGGGGTGGTGGAGACCTCGATCAACGGACGCGATGCGATGCAGGCCAACACTTCGGCCAGTGGGTGCGCAATCGCGATCGGGGTCGGCGAGCACGCGCGTGCCCTCGTGATCGCGACGATGGTTCGCTTCGAAGACAACCAGCAAGCCTGCCCGAACGCGCGATCTCTCGCCGAGAGGGTGGAGCCTCTGCTGCCCAAGGGGTAGGCGGGCGGATCGGACACATCCGCCCCCGCTGGGGGCTTGATCGCGCTATCTTCTCGGTGACGTCCACCGCGCGCAAGTTGACCGAGGAGCCCCGGGATGAGTTGGCAGGATGAGCTGCGCCGTTTGGACGCTGAGCTCGCCAACGGCACCATCACCCAGCACCAGCACCGCAAGATGCGGGACGAGCTGCTCGCCGCCGCGTCTGGGAATGTCGCTCCGGCCTCGGTGTCGTCGCCGCGGGGGCGGGTTGACGGGGCGCCCCAGTGGCAGAGTGCGAATCCGGCCAATCCGGGGTTCGCGCCGCAGCCGGGGCAGGCTCCGTGGCCGGCGCAGGGTCAGGTGACGCAACCCGGAGGCGTGCCGGGGCAGGCGCCGTACGACGGGGTGACTCAGCCGCATGGCGCGCCGGGGCAGGGTCCGGCGCCCGCCGGGCACGGGCAGGCCGGGCAAGGCCAGCCGCAGGGTGGGCAGGGCCCGGCCGGGGCTGCTCAGGGACAGGCGCACGGCGGGCACGAGCAGGTGCACGCCGGGCAAGGTCAGCCGCAGGGTAGGCAGGACCCCGCCGAGGCTGCCCAGGGGCAGCCGCAGGCCGGGCAAGGCCACGCGCAGCCGCAGGGTGGGCAGGGTCCGGTCGGGGCTGCCCAAGGGCAGGCGCCCATCGCGCAGAGCCAGCCGCAGGGTGGGCAGGGTCCCGCCGGGGCTGCCCAAGGGCAGGCGCACGGCGCGCAGGAGCAGGCGCCCATCGTGCAGAGCCAGCCGCAGGGTGGGCAGGGTCCGGCCGGGGCTGCCCAAGGGCAGGCGCACGGCGGGCAGGAGCAGGCGCCCTTCGGGCAGAGCCAGCCGCAGGGTGGGCTGAATCCCGCCGGGGCTGCCCAGGCGCAGGCGCCGGGCCAGGCGGAGCAGGTCGAGACCCCGGCGCAGGCCAGTGCCCTCGCCACCGAGGAGGGCCCCACGCAGAGCATCTCGGCGCAGTTGCTCGCCACCAAGAAGCCCACCAGCGCCCCCAGCCCGGCCGACGAGCGCGCCACCGACTCGATGCGCTTTCCCTCCCTCGAGGACGCGCCCACCGTCATCACCAACCCCGTGCCGCCGCCGGCCCGGGCCCTGCCCAGCATGGCTCCGCCGCCTCCCCTGCACGCGCCCCAGCAAGCGCCACTCCCCTTCGACCCGGCGCCGCGTCTCCAGGCTCCTCCGAAGCGCAGGCCGACCTGGCTGTTCATCACCCTCGGCGTCGTCGTCGTGATCGCGTTGGTCGCCGCCGGCGTGTGGTTCCTGCGCGACCAGAACACCACCACCACGACCGCCCAGCCGACCACCTCCGGCGCCAGCTCGCCGGAGGCCGTCGAGGCTCGGTTGCCGACCCTGCCGGGCACCCCGAGCGCCAACAACGGCACCCTGACCGTCGAACAGGGCATCGACCTCAAGCTGTACTCCCGCGAGGAAGGCCAGCTCTTCAAGGACAACGGCGCCGGCCAGGTAATCTTCCGCGGCTCCGCGCAGGGCCCGCAGGGCTACCTCGTCCTGGTCGTCCCCGCCGGCTCGCCCGCCGCCGCCGCCACGATCACCCGCGGCCTCTACGAGCACTCCCTCACCGCCGGCCTGCAGACCGTCCCCTCCGGCTCCACCGACGCCAAGGCCGTCACCGGCAGCAACTCGGCCGGTCAGATGAGCGGCACGTGGTACACCTCGGGCAGCTACGCCGTCGCGATCTGGGTCTCCCAGGGCCTCGACGGCGACCCGGCCGCCCTGGCCGAACGCCTCGCCCAGACCAAGACCTCCCTGGCCACCGCCCTCCCGCCGAACTAGGGCACCTGGCCGGGCCGCAGCACGTCACCGCACCGGCCGGTCACGGACGCGGCCCGCTCGGCCTCCACCCGCGGCACGGTCACCCGCGCGTACGCGCGCAGGTTCACCAGGTCGTCGCCGTCGAGGGCGTCCAACCGCACCCAGTCGCCGTTCTTGCCCGTCCGGTCCAGCACCACCGCGGCGTAGTCGACGGCCAGGCGCGCGTCCGACGTCAGCCCCGTCAGGTCGCTCCACGGCACGTGCGTGTGGATGAACGTCGGCTTGGCCTCGTCGAACACGTGGTCCCGCAGCCCCGCGAAATCGCCCGCGGACACCAGGTCCGCGATGCGCGCGTCGGCCAGCCCGACCGAGTCCACCACCCGCAACCGGCTGGTCAGCGCGGTTCCGCCGACGTCCGGCAGCAGCACCGAACCCTCGCGCAGGCCGATCGTGTCCGCGTACCCGTTGAACAGCCGCCCGTACCGCTCCGCGATCTGGCACAGCGGCACCACCGGCCCGCTCGCGAAGCCGCGACCGGAATCGGCCAGCGCGGGCGCGCTCGGCACGGCCGCCGCCACCAGCACGACCGCCAGCACCGCCCGCCACCGCACCGACAGCGCCCGCATCACCTCGACCGCCGTCAGCGCCGCGACCAGCGCCGCCATCGTCCACAACGGAGTCGCGAACCGGAACTCGCCGCCCGGCTCCGGGTTGAGCACGCAGTACGCGGCCAGCGCCAGCACCAGCGGCACCAGCCACGCGACCAGCGGCCGCCGCAGCGTCGGGACCAGCCACAACGCCAGCGCCACGGTCACCAGCCCGGCCAGCACCACCGGCCAGCCCAGGTACTCCACCGGCTCCACCACGCGCCCGGCGTTCGCCAGCGACGGCGGCTGCTGGTTCTTCGCCACCGCCGTGTTCGGCACCCACCGCCCGAACTCCGCGTGCCGCCACAGCAGGTAGCCGGCATACGGCACCGCGAACGCCAGCACCGACACCCCAGCCGGCACCAGCACCCGCCACCGCCGCGCGAACACCAGCGCCACCAGCGGGTAGGCCACCACGAAGATCGCGCCGTCCGGCCTGGTCAGCGCCGCCAGCACGGCCAGCAGACCGGCGGCAAGGCCGACCCGCAGGAACTGCACCCGCCTGTCCGCGACGGCCGCGAACAGCAGCGCCGCGAGCCACGCCACTGCCAGCGCATACAGCGGGTTCTCCAACCCGGACAGCGACCAGATCACGAACGACGGGATCGCAGCCAGCAACCCGCCGGCGAACAACGTCACCAGCCAGGCCCACCGCGTGACGCGTTTCACCGCGAAGTGGCACGCCGCGAGAATTCCCGCGCAACACGCCAATCCGAGCGCTTTCGGGAACAGCACGTAATCGGGCACGCCGAAGATCGCGCCCGTGTCGAACAGCCGCAGCACCTTGCCCAGCATCAACAGGACGAGCCAGGCCGGGTTGGAAAACCCCTCGACCGGCTCCGCACCGGGCTGGAGCACCGGCCCCGCGCCGTCGACCAGGTCACGCGCGTACGCGAACGTGATCGCCGCGTCGTCGTTGATCCAGTTCCCGTACGACCACCCGTGCAGGCCGATGAGCGCGGTACCCCCGGCGACCGCGGCCACGGCGGGCCAGCGTGCCGCCATTACGCCCCCTCCTCGATCCAAAAGCCTCGCAGAACAAGGTCACGAAACGACCCTCACCGGCGATGAGCAGGGTAGGCGTGCACAATGTGCGTCGTCACCGTAGCGCTATCCGGCGGACGCGTTCCGCCTCGTCCAGAGCAGATTAGGGGGCTACCGGGTGTCCTGGCAGGAGGAGTTGCGCAAGCTGGACGAAGAGCTTGCCTCGGGACGTCTCTCCGCGGACGACTACCGCATCCGCCGGGACCAGGTGCTCTCGTCCGCGGTGTCCTACAGCGAGAACACACCGCAGCCGCAGCAGCCCCCGCAGCAGGACAACTCCGCCGATTCGACGCAGGTGATCGCGCCGATCAGCCCGCCGCAGGGCACGCCGCAGCAGTCCCAGCCGCAGAACTTCTCCGCCGAGCCGACGCAGGCCGTCTCGCCGAACTGGCAGGCCCGGCCGCCGGCCGACCCGGAGCGCACCCAGTACGTGGCCAACCCGCCCGCGCCGCAGTCGCCGCCCGCGGGCTTCCCGGCCTCGCCGCCGGGCGGTTTCCCGCAGTCCGGTCCGCAGCCGGTGCAGCAGCCGTGGAACGCGCCGGAGTCCGACGTGAGCCCGCCGTGGGGCGGCTCGGACTTCCCGCCGATCAGCCCGGTCGCGCAGGGTCCGGAGGCGTTCGACGACAAGCCGTCCAAGGGCAAGGGCAAGGTCGTCTGGATCTCGCTCGCGGTCGTCGTGGTGCTGGTCGCCGCGGGTCTGACGATCTTCCTCACCACCTCGGGCGGTGACGACGACCAGGCCGGCCCGACGACCACGCAGGCCCCGGCCACCTCCAGCGCCGCGAGCAACTCGCCCAACCAGGCGCTGCTGGACAAGATCCCGCCGACCGAGGGCACCGCGGACGGCCAGAGCGGTCTGCTGCCGGTCACCCGGCTGGTCGACCTGGGGATCATGGACTCCGGCGAGGCCGCGCTGCTCAGCGGCCGCTCGGTGGACGAGGTCGCCTGGCGCGGTTCGCAGCGCCAGCCGGACGCCAGCGGCCCGGGCAACGAGAAGATCTCGGTGACGGTCATCCCGCTGGACAGCTCGGCCACCGCGACCGCGCTCGCCGGCCAGCTGCGCCAGTACTACGTCCGCAACGGCCTGGTGCTGATCAACGACCAGCTGCCGAACATCCCGCCGCAGGTGGTGTTCCACAAGCTGGTCGCCTCGCCGATCGTGTACCGGGGCACCTGGGTGTCGGGCAACAACCTGATCCGCGTCAACGTGACCCAGGGCGACCTGGCCGACGAGGCCGCCCTGTCGGGCGCCTACCAGCGGACCGTCCGCTCGATGCTGCTGCCCTATCCGGCGGGCTGATCGTGGCATGAGCGACCTGGTCGCCGAGATCATCCGCCACGCCGCCGACCACACCGCGCTGTCCGACGAGCTGCACTTCGCGGCGCTGGCGCCGGCCGAGCGGGACCAGCTCGACCACGGCCGGGCGAACGTGCTGCGGGCGCTCCGGTTGCCGCCGGACGCGCACGTGCTCGAGGTGGGCGCGGGGTACGGCGCGGTGACGCGGTACCTCGGTGAGCGGGTGGCGCGGGTCGACGCGGTCGAGACGGACCACGCGGAGGTCGTGCGGGCCCGGACCGCCGATCTGCCGGGCGTGCGGGTGCTCGACGAGGTCCCCGATGAGCGCTACGACCTGGTGGTCGCGTCCGATGTCGAACACGCGGACCGGCTGAAGCCGGGTGGTGTCCTGTGCCTGGTGGTGCCGAACCGACTGGGTCTGAGCCGGCCGGGCGGGCAGTCGCGCCGCCACTGGGAGCGGCAGCTGACCGGGGCCGGGCTGACCGTCCACAAAGTACTCGGCTGCCTGCCCGATCACCGCGTCACGCGTGCTGTGATCACCGCGGAGCTGCTCGAGCGGCATCCGCGGCTGGCGATCGAGCTGGCCGGCCGGGACGAGCGCTGGGCCGAGCTGGTCGAGGGCGGGCTGGGACTGGACACCGTGGACAGTCTGCTGTTCCTCGCCTCGGCGGGGGAGCCCGCCGTCCATCTGTGGCCGGCGGACGTGCTCGCCACCTACTTCAACACCGACCGCGCGGCCCGCTGGTGCACCCGGGCGGACGTGGTCGGCGACGAAATCCACCGCACTCCCCTGCTGCCGCAGGAACCCGGCCCGGTCGCCGTGCGCGAGTGGACGGACGTCGTGGTGGACGCCCCGGCCCTGCCCGAAGTGCTGATCGAGCAGCCGTGGCGCGCGGCGGAGCTGCTGACCGCGTGGGCGGACCTGGTGCGCGCGAACCCGTCGTGGGACCTGGTCCCGGCCAACGTGCTGGCGACCGACCCGCCGCGGGCGATCGACCTGGAGTGGGAGCACGCCGGGACGACCGCCGAGCAGGTGATCGACCGCGGCCTGCTGCTGCTCGCCGACGAGCTGGCCCGGGCGGGCTGGACCGGTGCCGCGCCCGGCACCACGGTGCGGGACCTGGCCGCGTGGCTCGGTGTCCTGCTCGACCGGCCGACCGCGTTCGTCGACGAGGCCGCCGAGCGCGAGGCGGAGTTCCAGGCGATCCGCCGCTGCGGTATCACCGCGGGGCCCGGTCTGGACCACGAGCGGGACGCGATGCGCCTGGCCTGGCGCCGCCGTCTCGCCGAAGAATCCGGGCAACGAGCCGCCGGACCGACCGAACTGGACGCGCAGGTCGCCCGCACGATGGCGCGCGTCGACCGGATCATCGCGCCCGGCGATTCGATGTTCCGCGGCAACACCGAGCACTACTTCGCGGTGGCCGGGCAGGCGTTGCGCGCGTGCCTGCTCGGGCTGCAGGCCGCCGGACGGCCGGCGCCGCGGCGGGTGCTCGACTTCGGCTGCGGCTACGGCCGGGTGCTGCGCACGTTCCGGGCCGCGTTCCCGGACGCCGAACTGGTCGCCTCCGACATCGAACTCGACGGCGTCGAGCACTGCGTGCGGTTCTTCGGCGCGATCGGGCTGCCCGCGTCGGTGCGCATCGAGGAGATCCCGCAGGTCAGCGACATCGACCTGATCTGGTCCGGCTCGGTGCTGACGCACCTGGACATCGCGGCGTGGGACGCGCTGCTCGGCTACTTCGAGCGCGCGCTCGCCCCGGGCGGGGTGGCGGTGGTGACCACGCACGGCCGCCGCGTCGCGTGGCGCATGGGCAACGGCGGCGAATACGGGCTGACGACCGAGGACCACGCTCGCGTCCTGGCGGACTACCGTGACCGCGGGTTCGGCTACGCCGACTACCCCGGCCAGCCCGGGTACGGCATCTCGCTGAGCACGCCGGAGTGGGTGGCCGGGCACGTCCTCACCCCGCGCTTACGCCTGGCCGGGTATGTCGAGGCGGGCTGGGACGGCCACCAGGACGTGCTGATCCTGGTCAAGGACGCCGAAGAGACGTTGAAGGCGGGACGATGAACACAGCGGCCGGGTTGGTGCGGCCGGGACGGCCGGTGGGGCACCTGTTCGAGCTGCGCGGCTGGGTCACCGCGGGCGACGGTGTGACCGTCCACATCGGAGCGTCCGAGGCCGAGGTGCGCCGTCACGACACGGGCACCGAACCGCCGGGCACCACCGGTCTGCTGATCCGCACCCCGGACCCGGTGCCGACCGGACGGCACGAGGTCGTGGTCCGCGCCGTGAACGGTGACGTGCTGACCAGCGCCGTCGTCGAGGTCGGCCGGTTCGGCGACGAGGAACCGCTGCGGCTGTACGAGATCGACACTCCCAAGCACGGCGACAACCCGCAGGGCGACGTGGTGTTCGTGCGCGGCTGGGTGCTGCTCGATTCGCGGGCGCCGTCGCTGGTCGAGGTCCTGGTCGACGGCGGCGAACCGGTCCGCGCGCGCA
The DNA here is from genome assembly GCF_014653945.1 of Amycolatopsis deserti. GTDB lineage: Bacteria > Actinomycetota > Actinomycetes > Mycobacteriales > Pseudonocardiaceae > Amycolatopsis_E > Amycolatopsis_E deserti. The sequence continues at coordinate 78,393 of NZ_BNAU01000006.1, forward strand.
CCCGCCTGCCGCGGCCGGACGTGGCCGACCACCTGCCGGACTTCCCGGACGCCGGGGTCAGCGGGTTCGAGGCGCGCGTGCCGATCGACCTGCCCGCCGGGGAGGACCGCGCGCTGTCGGTGCGGGTGCGCGTCCGGGGCGAGCTGTCCGGCGAGTGGACCTCCGAGGCGCGCGAGGTCGTGCTCTCCAACCCCGCCGCCGAGGACGCCGATGTCAAGCTGGCCGCCCACCTCGCGGAACGCACGCGCAAGGCGCTGACCCGCCCGCGCGGCACCACCGATCCGCGGCACGTGCTGGTGTTCACGCACAGCCTCGCGGTCGGCGGCGGGCAGTTGTGGTTGCAGGAACTGCTGGACCGGCTCGCGACCCGGCACGGCTGGCACATCACCGTGATCACGCAACTGGACGGCGAACTGCGCGCCGACTGCGAGGCGCACGGCATCGACGTGCACCTGACCTCGCCGTACCGGGTGCACGACGTCGCGTCCTACGAAGGGCACATCGCCGAGCTGGCCCAGTTCGCGCGCGGCACCGATGCCTCGGTCGCGCTGGTCAACACGCTCGGCGCGTTCCCCGGCGCGGACGCGGCGATCCGGGCCGGGTTGCCGACCGCGTGGGTGCTGCACGAAAGCTTCGACCTCAACGACTTCTCCTACCAGAACTGGGGTCCGGCCGGGCTGCTGCCGCCGGTGCGCGACCGCTGGGTGCGCACGCTGCGCGAGGCTGACCGGCTGCTGTTCGTCGCCGACGCCACCCGCGAGATGTTCCTGCCGTTCTCCAGCCCGGAGCGCTGCCGCACGATCCGCTACGGCACGCCGATGGTCAGCTACGGCGGCCAGGTGTCCGAACGCGACCGTCGCGCGGCGCGGCGCAAGCTCGGGATTCCGGAGGACACCACGCTGCTGCTCAACGTCGGTGTGCTGGAGCCACGCAAGGGCCAGGGTCTGCTGATCAGCGCGATGGACCGCGTCCGCCGCGCGCACCCGGGGATCCGGTTGAGCATCGTCGGCCACCACCCGTCGCCGTACGGGCTGGCGCTGGCCGAGTTCACCGAGCGGAGCGGGCTGACCGACTGGGTCGACCTGGTGCCGATCCAGCGCGATCCGACACCGTGGTTCGAGGCCGCGGACCTGTTCGTGAACAGCTCCGACGTGGAGTCGCTGCCGCGGTCGATCCTGGAGGCCGTGTGCTGCGGCCTGCCGGTCGTGGCCAGCGACGTGTTCGGCGCACGCGAGATGATCACCGACGGGCACAGCGGCTGGCTGTTCGAGCCCAACGACGCGGACGCGCTCACCGTCGCGCTGCTGCGCGCCCTGGACACCCCGGCGGACCGGCGGCGCGTGATCGCCGCGGCCGCCTACGAGAAGCTGCACGGCTGGCTGGACCCGGCGGGCTACGCCGCCGAGTACGCCGACGTGCTCGCCGAGCTGGTGAAGGAGCGGGGATGACCGACGAGCTGCCCGATGAGCTTCCCGGTGCGGTGCGAGCCGAGCTGACCCGGCTGCGCGCCGAGCGGGTCGCGTTCACCGAGGAGCGCGAACGGTTGCGCACCGAGCTGCGCGAGTCCGAGCTGCAGATCCGTGAGCTGGCCCGGCACCGCGACGAGCTGGTGAAGCAGGTCGAGAAGCTCTCCGGCGTCACCGAACGCGCCGAGCAGGCCGACGCGCTGGCGCGGGACGTGCTGGTCGCGCGCGCCGAACGCGATTCGCTGCGCGCCGAGCTGGCCGAGACCCGCGCCGAGCGGGACCGGCTGCGGCTGCGGCTGCTGGACGCCGAGCTGCAGCTCTCCGGCGCGGTTCCGGCCGAGGCGCCGGTCGCGGAGAGCGGGACGCTCGCCGCCGAGCAGCGGGCCGCCGAGCTGGCGCGGGAACTGGACGCGACGCGGGCGACGGTGAGCTGGCGGGTCACCGCGCCGCTACGGGCCGTGCGGCGGCGGACTTCATGACCGTCCAGCTCTGCTTCGTGTCCGCGACCGGCGGCTCCGGGTTCATGGCCGAGCTGCTGGAGGTGGTCGCCGACGCGGTGCGCCGCGCCGGGTTCCGCGCGACCACGGCGACCGGCCGCTACCCGGACGCGGACGCCGACACCGTCTACGTCGTGGTGCCGCACGAGTACTTCGTGGTGACCCCGGAGGCCGACCAGCCGACCGAGGAGCAGCGCCGCCGCACGATCGCGTTCTGCGTCGAACACCCGGGCACGGCGACGTTCGAGCGCAGCGCGTCGCTGGTGCCGACCCTGGCCGGCGCGGTGGACATCAACCACGACTCCACCGCCGAGCTGCGCCGCCGCGGCATCCCGGTCGAGCACTTCCAGCTCGGCTACTCGCCGCTGTGGGACGCGTGGGGCGGCGACCCGGACAGCGCCCGCGAGATCGACGTGACCTACCTCGGCACGGCCGAGCGGCGCCGGTCGATGCTGCTCGCGTCCTACGCATCGGACCTGGCGGACCTGCGCGTCCGGCTGCTCACCCCGCCGCACGAGCCGATGGGCCCGCAGCGGGTCGACTTCCTGCCCGGCGAGGCGAAGTTCGCGCACCTGGCGAACTCGCGGTTCCTGCTCAACCTGCACCGCGAGCGGTCGCGCGCGCTGGAGTGGGTGCGGGTGCTGGAGGCGCTGTGCAACGGCTGCGTCGTGCTGACCGAGCCGTCGACGGACCTCGCGCCGCTGGTGTCCGGCACGCACCTGGTCGTCACGCGGCCGGAGTCGCTGGGCGCGGCCGCGGCGGCCCTGGCCGCGGACCCGCAGCGGGAGCGCGACCTGCGGATGGCCGCCTACGAGTTCGTGCGCACCGCTCTGGACCCGCTGGCGTCCGCGAAGACGCTGGTCGAGCTGGCCGAACGGGTGCTGACCGCCTCGCCCGGGGTGCCCGCGAGCCCGCCGCCGTCCGAGACCTCCGCGCCGGAGCCGCCGCGGCCGATGGCGATCGACACCCCGTCGTGGGACGTGCGGTTCGCCGGCACCCGGTCGCTCGGCGCCCCGTCGGAGAACCCGCCGCTGGCCACCCGGATGGGTCAGCAGACGGTGGATGCGCGCCGCACGTCCGGGGTGGAATGGCTGCCCGCGGTGGTGCCGACCGTGTTCCCGGACGCCGAGCGGGCCGATGTCGACGTGCTGCTGGTCCGTCGTCCGGGTGAACCGGATCCGGACCCGCTGGTGCGCGACCTGCTCGCCGGCACCGTGCTGCCGCGCCGGATCCTGGTCGGCGAGGACGGCGTCGCACCGCGGCCCGCTCCCCGACCGGCTGACCTGTTGCGCCACGAGCTGCCGCTGGGCCGCGGCTACACCCGCAACCAGCTGCTGGAGCGCTCGTCCGCGCCGTGGCTGCTGGTGCTCGACGGCGGGATGCGGGCCATGCGTCGGCTGCTGGAACGGCTGGTCGCCGCGTCCGCCGACGTCGACGTGGTGCACTGCCCGGTCGCCGACCCGATCGAGGGCCTGGTCGCCGCGCTGCCGCCGGAGGAGCGCCGGCTGGCCGAGCTGCCCTACCTCGGCAGCGGGTACCTGGTGCGCCGCGAGCTGCTCGACTCCTTCGGCGGCTGGACCGAGGATCCGCTGGCCGACGGGCTGGAGGACCACGTCTTCTGGCGGCGGCTGGCCACCCGCGGCGTGCCGACCGCGCTGGTCCAGCAGGTCCTGCTGAGCCGGCTGCGGCCCGATCCGGCGCCCCGCCCGGTGGACCTCGACCCGCACCGCGTCTGGTCGCTGACGCGCATCCTCGCAGGTGAGCCGGTCGCCCCCATCGGGTGAGATCGGCGTGTCACGCAACCTCCTCCCACCCTCGCGCGCCTACTGAGCAGAGCATCGAGGGCGGGAAGGAGGCCCGGGATGTGGATGCAGATCGGCCTCGTCGGCCTGCTCGGCGTGGTGTTCCTGGTGCGGCTGGTGGTGGTGCTGCGTCACCGTGAGCCGCGCGGGGTGACCAAGCCGGACTCGTAGGCGAGCACCACGAGCTGGGCGCGGTCGCGCGCGCCGAGTTTCGTCATGATGCGGCTGACGTGCGTGCGCGCGGTGGCCGGGGAAATCACCAACTGCGCGGCGATCTCGTCGTTGGACAGCCCGCCGGCGACCAGGGCCAGCACCTCGCGTTCCCGGTCGGTGATCTGGCGGACCGCGCCGGTGTCGACGCGCCGGTTCTCCGGGCGGCCGACGAACTCGCTGATCAGGCGGCGGGTGACGGTCGGCGCGAGCAGCGCCTCGCCGGAGGCGACCACCCGCAGCGCGTGGAGCAGTTCGACCGGGTCGGTGTCCTTGAGCAGGAACCCGCTGGCGCCCGCGCGCAACGCCTGGAAGACGTACTCGTCGACGTCGAAGGTGGTCAGGACCAGGACCTTCACGCCTTCCAGCTCCGGGTCGCCGGTGATCTCGCGGGTCGCGGTGAGGCCGTCGACGCCGGGCATCCGGATGTCCATGACGACCACGTCCGGCCGGTGTTCCCGGGCCAGCGCAAGCGCTTGCGCGCCGTCCGCGGCCTCGCCGCAGACCTCGAACCCGTCCTCGGTCTCCAGCAGCACGCGGAACCCGGCGCGCACCAGCGCCTGGTCGTCGGCGAGCACGACCCGGATCATGACTCCTCCAGGGGTAGTTCCGCACGGACCTCGAAGCCGCCGTCGACCACGCGGGCCTCGGCTTTGCCGCCGAGCGTGGCGGCCCGCTCCTGCATGCCGCGCAAGCCGTTGCCGATGGTGGGCGTCTCCGCGCCGCGGCCGTCGTCCCGCACCACGAGGGAGAACCGGCCGTCGTGCCGCGCGAACCGGATGTCGACCGTGCGGGGCTGGTTGGCGTGCCGGACCACGTTGGTCAGCGACTCCTGCAGGATCCGGTAGGCCGCGCCGTCGACCGGGGCGGGCAGGTCGCCGGGCGAGCCGTGGACGCGGACGGTGAGGCCGGTCGCGCGGGTGTGGTCGAGCAGCTCGTCGAGCTGCTGCAGGCTGGGCGCGGGTCCGAGGCCGTGGCCGGAGCGCAGGACGGTGACGGTGGCGCGCAGGTCGGCGAGCGCGGCGGCGCTGGCCTCCTTGATCGCCTGCAACGCGGCGACGGCCTGGTCCGGCCGCCGGTCCGCGACGTGCACCGCGACGCCGGCCTGGACGTTGATCATGGCCAGGCTGTGCGCGACGACGTCGTGCACCTCGCGGGCGATGCGCAGCCGCTCCTGCTCGGCCAGGCGGGACTGCCGCTCGGCCGCCTCCTGCTCGGCCGCGCGTTTGGCCGCGACCCGGTTGCGCACGGCGGTTCCGATGCCGACGACGGCCACCAGCCAGACGACGAACAACCCGGCCCGTGCGTCGAGCACGAGTTCGCCACCGCGGGCGAGGTAGACGACCAACCCGGCGACGATGACGACCGCCCCGGCGACACCCGCGACGAGCGGACCCCGGACGCGGGTGAGCACGAACAACGCGACGGTCGGCACCACGATCGCCGGCCCGCCCGGCTGGTCCGAGCTGTAGTAGACCCAGGTCAGCGCGGCGGTGACGACGAAAACCGGCAACGGATACCGCCGCACGGCGACCAGCGGCAGGGCGGCGGCGGTGAGCCACAGGTAGCCGGGCAGGTCGAGCGGATCGCGCTGGAACCGGCCGGCCACGGTGGTCACCCCGAGGACGAACGCCAGCGGGACAAGGGTGAGCCCCACGTCCACGAAGGCCGGCCACCGGCGCGGATCACGCACGTCCCCGAAGCTACGGCAGACGGCAGCGCGGCGCGTCCGTCGAAAAGCGGCTCTTGGATTACGACTGCGGCGGTACCGAGGCGCGGGCCTCCAGCTTGGCGGCCGTCTCGCTGTCGGCGGGTGTGTAGGTCGTCAGGCGGACCTCCGAGCGGCGGCCGAACCACAGGTGCGTGTAGTCGAAGCTCAGCAGGCCGGCCTCGGGGTGCACGAAGACCTTCGTGAGGTTGCGCATCGGCTGGACGTCGTGCTGGTTCCACAGCGCCTCGAACTCCGGGGACTCCCGGCGCAGCCGCTTGACCAGCTCCTTCCAGCCCGGCTCGGCGATGTGCTCGGCCATCGACGCGCGGAACTGCGCCACCGATCGCGGCATGCCGTCCGCCCAGTCGCGCAACCGCGACCGCCAGCGGGGGTTCGTGAAGACCAGCAGCATCGAGTTGCGCTCCTCGAACGGCACGCTGTCCACGTCCATCAGCCAGTTGTAGGTGCCGTTGTAGGCGAGGATGTCGGTGCGCGCGTTGTGCACCGCCGCGGGGAACGGCTCCAGCTGGTCCAGGATCGCCCTGATCTGCGGCGAGACGACCTTGCAGTCCTTCTCCAAGGGCGGCTCGGGCGCGCCAGCGAGGGTGAACAGGTGGCTGCGCTCGTACGGGTCGAGCTGCAGCGTGCGCGCGATCGCGTTCAGCACCTGTTCCGAGGCGTGGATGTCACGCCCCTGCTCGAGCCACGTGTACCAGGTGACCCCCACACCCGCGAGCTGCGCGACCTCCTCGCGGCGCAGGCCCGGCGTGCGACGGCGGCCGCCCGCCGGCAGGCCGACCTGCTCGGGCGTGATCCGCTCGCGGCGGCTGCGCAGGAACGCTGCCAGCTCGCCGCGGCGGATCTCGTCGGCGGACGCGCGCACAGCGGTGGTCATGCTGCCAGACTGGCACGACCGCGAACCTGTTACCAGGTAGTCCCGATACCTGGATAACCACACACTGGTACCAGGTTCCGCGCGGGCCGACCGTGGGATTCATGACGACAACCCTGGCGCCGGCCGAGACCCGGCCGTCCCTCACCCGCGGTGGCCTGGCCACCGTCCTGCTGGGTGCGGCGCTGGCACCCATCGACCTGTTCATCGTCAACGTCGCACTGCCCACGATCAACGCCGACCTGCACACGACCACCGCCACCCTGGAGTGGATCGTCGCCGGGTACGGCATCGCCTTCGCCCTGCTGCTCGTCATCGGCGGGCGGCTCGGCGACGCGCTCGGCCACCGCCGCGTGTTCTCGCTCGGCCTGGCCGCGTTCACCGTCACCTCGCTGGTCTGCGGCCTCGCGCCGAACGCGACGGTACTCGTCGCCGCCCGCATCGCTCAGGGCGCCGCGGCCGCGCTGATGGTGCCGCAGGTGCTCTCCATCATCCAGGCCACCACGACCGGCGAGCAACGCTCCCGGACGATCGGCTACTACGGCGCGACCGGCGGCATCGCGATGGTCGTCGGCCAGCTCCTCGGCGGGGTCCTGGTGTCCGCCGACCTGGCCGGCAGCGGCTGGCGGCCGATCTTCCTGGTCAACGTGCCGATCGGGCTGCTCGGCCTGGTGCTGGCCCGTCGCCTGCTGCCGGAGACCCGGACGCACAACCCGCTCGGCGTCGACGGCTGGGGCACCGGCCTGCTCGGTCTGGCCCTGCTCACGCTGCTGGTCCCGCTGATGGAGGGCCGCGCGCTGGGCTGGCCCGCGTGGTGCTGGGCGCTGCTCGCCGCGTTCCCGTTCGCCGCGGCGGCGTTCGTGACCGTGGAACGGCGGCTCGAAGCGCGCGGGGTGACGCCGCTGCTGCCGCCATCGCTGGTGCGGATGCCGAGCATGCGCCTCGGGCTGTCCGTCGCCGTGCCGTTCTTCGTCGGCTTCGGCGGGTTCCTGTTCGTCTACGCCCTCGTGCTGCAGGACGGGCTGCACCTCGGCCCGCTCGCCTCGGGCCTGGCGCTCACCCCGATGGCCGTCGCGTTCCTGGTGATGTCCCTGCTCAGCAGCCGGTTCGTGGCGCGGCTCGGCCGCAACGTCATCGTCCTCGGCGTCACCGTGCAGGTGCTCGGGCTGCTCGCGTTGATCGGCGCGGTGCTGCTGTCCTGGCCGGACGTCACCTTTCTCGCCCTCGCCCCCGGCATGCTGGTGACCGGCGCCGGGCAGGGGCTGGCCGGGCCGACGCTGTTCCGGGTCGTGCTGTCCCGCGTTCCGGCGGACAGCGCGGGCGCGGGCAGCGGGATGCTCACCACGACCCAGCAGAGTTCGCTCGCGCTGGGGGTCGCGACGCTGGGCACGTTGTTCGCCGCGCTGACCGGCGCGTGGGGCGTGGAGGGCGCGTTGCTGCTGGTCACCGGCGTGCAGGCGATCATGATGGTGGGCGTGGCGATGAGCGCGCGCCGGTTGCCGGACCCGCGCGGCTGAAAAATCCGCGAAGAGGCGTCGGAACAGTGCCGCCCCGGACGACGATGGGGGTGTGAGCGAACCGCGGGTACGACCGGACCCGGCCTTCGCGCTGCTCGACCTGTACGAGACAGCGCTGCCGGAGGTGTACGGCTACCTGCTCGCGCGCTGCGGCGACCGGGGCGTGGCCGAGGAGCTGACCTCGGAGACGTTCCTCGGCGCCGTCAGCGCGTGCCGCAACCCGGGCGCGCCGCCGGTGAGCACGCCGTGGCTCATCGGGGTCGCCCGGCACAAGCTGGTCGACCACTGGCGTCGGCGGGAACGCGAAGAGCGCGGGCTGCGCGTGGTCCACGAAGCGGAGGCCGATTCGGTGGACCCGTGGGACGCCGAACTGGACGCCCTGCTGGCCCGCGAGGTGCTGGAGTCGCTGGGCGCGCACCACCGGGCCGCGCTGACGTTGCGGTACCTGGACGGGCTGCCGGTGCCGGAGGTCGCCCGGCTGCTGGGCCGCACGGTGCACGCGACCGAGGCGCTGCTGGTCCGGGCGCGATCCGCGTTCCGGGCCGCCTACCGGGAGAAGGAGGTGCGTGATGACTGACCCCTTCGACTCCCTCCGCGCCCCCGTCCAGCCGGTCGACCCGGATCCGCGGTTCGCCGCCGAGCTGCGCGAACGCCTGCGTCGCGCTGTGTTGAACGGAGGAGAGATGACCAGCACGGAAGCACCCGTACGGGCGGAACTGCACTCGCTGACCCCGTATCTCGCCGTGTCCGACGCGCGGCGGGCCCTGGACTTCTACGTGGAGGTGTTCGGCGCGCAGCGCCGCGGCGACCCGATCGTGATGCCGGACGGCCGGATCGGGCACGCCGAGGTCGCGATCGGCGACAGCGTGCTCATGCTCGCCGAGGAATACCCGGAGATCGGCCACGTCGCCGCCGCCGGTGGCGCGACCATCCGGATCGAGGTGTCCGATGTGGACGCCGCGGTGGAACGCGCCGTCGAGCGGGGCGCTCAGGTGCTCGACCCGGTCGACGACCGCGGGCACGGCCGGTCCGGCTCGATCCGCGATCCGTTCGGTCAGCGGTGGCTGCTCGCCCAGGCGCCGGTGCGGGCCAGCGGGCAGGACACCGCGCGGCACGGCCAGGCCATGTACTTCACGTTCCAGGTCCCCGACGACGAGGCCGCGAAGGCGTTCTACGGCAGCGTGCTCGGCTGGCAGTTCTCGCGCGGTTCGGTCGAGGGCGCCTGGCGGTTCGAGGGCCCAGGCCTGGAGGGCGGTTTGTGGGGCGGGCCGCGGCAGGTCGGCTGGAAGCTGATGTACGCCGTGGACGACGTCAACGCCGCGGTGGAGCGGGTCCGCGCCGCCGGCGGCCAGGTGACCGAGGTCGAGCGCAAGCCCTACGGCCTGACCGCCGACTGCGTGGACAACCAGGGCATCGAGTTCTGGCTCTGGCAGCCGTGACTCAGCCCGGCAGGGCGACGCGTGCCGGACGGCGCCGGCCGAGGCCCACATAGGACAGTCCGGCGTCGAGGATGGTCCGCGGTTCCAGCAGGTTCCGCGTGTCCACGACCCCGTCGCCCTGCATCAGGTCCGCCATGTAGCCCCAGTCCAGCTTGGTGAACTCGGCCCACTCGGTGAGCACCACGATCGCGTCGGCGTCCTTGGCCACCTGGTACGGGTCGTCGACCACGGTCATGCCGGGCAACGCCTCGCGCACCGCCGGGTCGTAGGCGGTGACCTCGGCGCCGTGCGCGGCGAGCATCGAGGTGACCGACAGCGCGGGCGAATCGCGGAGGTCATTGGTGCCGGCCTTGAACGCCAGGCCCAGCACGCCGATCCGGGCGGCGGCCAGGCTGCCACCCACCGCACCCGCGATCTTCGCGACGATCCGGTCCCGCTGCGCGATGTTCTCCACGATCGCCGCGGTGAGCAGCGAGAAGTCGAACCCGACGGACTCGGCGACCTGCACCAGCGCGTGCGTGTCCTTGGGCAGGCACGAGCCGCCCCAGCCCGGGCCGGGCTTGAGGAACGACCGGCCGATGCGGCGGTCGTAGCCCATCCCCTCGGTCACCGACACGATGTCCGCGCCCAGCCGCTCGCACAGTTCGGCGATCGCGTTGACGTAGGACAGCTTCATCGCGAGGAAGCAGTTGGCCGCGTACTTGACCAGCTCGGCGCTGGCCGCGTCGGTGATGACGTTCGGCGCGGACAGGTCGCGGTAGAGGCCGGCGATGCGCCGGGCGGCGGCCTCGTCGTCGGAGCCGACGACGATCCGGTCCGGGTGCATGAAGTCGCCGACCGCGGTGCCCTCGCGCAGGAACTCCGGGTTCGCGACCACCGGAATATCGTCGCGGCCGAGCAGGGCGCGGATGCGCTGGGCGGTGCCGACCGGGACGGTCGACTTGGTGACCACCGCGCACCCGGCCGGCAGGACGTCGGCGATCTCGGCGATCACCGCTTCGACGGCCCGCAGGTCGGCGGCGCCGCCCGCGCCCATCGGCGTCGGCACGCACAGGTAGACCGCTTCCGCACCGGCCACGGCGGCACGCGACCCGACGACGAACCGCAGCCTTCTCGCCGCGAGCCCGCGCGTGACCAGTTCCTCCAAGCCGGGTTCCAGGATGTCCACCCGTCCCGCGGCGAGCCGGGCCACCTTGACGTCGTCCACGTCCACGCAGGTCACCTGGTGTCCGAGGGCGGCGAGGCAGGCCCCGGTGGTCAGTCCGACGTATCCGGTGCCGATCACGACGATGCGAGCTCCGCTCATGAGCCGACGGTGACAGCCGGAGTTGACCGCAGTCCTAACGGAAGTCGTCCGCGCCGAATACGTCGCGCGACGGGTGAGGAGGGCCACGCCAGTGCCGCGCGAACGAGCGTTAACCTCGGGGCAGAGCAGAGTGGCCGGCCACGGAAGGAACCGTTCATGCAGATCAAGGACACTGCCGCGATCGTCACCGGTGGCGCGTCGGGCCTCGGCGGGGCGACGGCGAAGGCCCTCGCCGCGCGGGGCGCGCACGTGTTCGCGCTGGACCTCGCCGCCGGGATCGAAAAGGCGGAGAAGGTCGAGGGCATCACCTACGTCGAGGCGGATGTCACCGACGGTGACCAGGTGGCGGCCGCCGTGGAGCAGGCCGCGGGCGGCTCGGTGCCGCTGCGGGTCGTGGTGAACTGCGCCGGGATCGGGCCGTCCGCGCGGATCCTGTCCAAGAAGGGCACCCACGACCTGAACCTGTTCCGCAAGGTCGTCGAGGTCAACCTGATCGGCACCTTCAACGTGACGACCCTGGCCGCCGAGGCGATCGCCAAGACCGAGCCCGTCGAAGACGGCGCGCGCGGCGTCATCATCAACACCGCTTCGGTCGCCGCCTTCGACGGGCAGATCGGGCAGGTCGCGTACTCCGCCTCGAAGGGCGGCGTGGCGGGGATGACCCTGCCCGCCGCGCGCGACCTGGCCTCGCACGGCATCCGGGTCATGACGATCGCGCCGGGCATCATCGACACCCCGATGCTGGCCACGGTCTCCGACGAGTTCCGGGCCGGCCTGGCGGCGGGCGTGCCGTTCCCGAAGCGCCTCGGCCGGCCAGACGAGTACGCCCAGCTCGCGGTGAACATCGTGGAGCACGACTACCTCAACGGCGAGGTCATCCGCATGGACGGCTCCCTGCGGATGGCTCCCCGCTAGCCACGCAACGCCAGGGCCTGGGTGTCGGTGCCGGCGCTGACGTGCAGGATTGCGTCGGCGCCGTCCACCGTGTCCTGGTCCAGCGGGAAGTAACCCTGCATCGGGTTGGTGTCGGTGCGGACGTCCGCGGGCGCGATGTCCCGCGCCGGCACCAAACCCCAGGTGCCGATGCGCCGCTGCAGCAGGCCCTCGAACGTCTCCGGGCGCGGCTCACCCAGCTCGATGGCCCTGCTGCGGCCCAGGCTGCCGACGATCAGCCGGTACCGCTCACCCACCAGCGACGACACGATCGCCCCCGCGCTGGACCAGTTCATGTCCATCGGCCCCATGCGCATGTGGCTCTCGTTGCGCTGCAGGTGGCGGTTCTGCGCGAAGACCAGCACCGGACCGCGCTCGATGTCGCGGATGTCGAGCAGGTTCTGGGCCATCATCGCGTCGCGGAAGGCGCTCATCCGGGTCCACCGCGCGGTGTCGTCGACGGGTTCGGCGGCCTGCCGGTGGTAGCGCAGCAGGCCGAGACCGGCGGTGAGGTGGATCCTGGCCCGGTGCCACGCGGCGCGTGAAGTCGCCGCGATCAGCATCGGCGCGCTCGCGTGGAGGGTGACGAGCATGTCGTCGGCGAGCACGCGGAGCCGGTCGGCCTCCGGTGTGGCGCCGGGCGAGGAGGCCGCGTTCATCACCGCCTCCGTGCGGCTCCACCGTTCGTCGTCGCCGGTGAGGCTCGCGATGTCGTGGTCCAGGCCGAGGTAGTCGCGGGCGTGTTCGAGGTAGGGGCGCGGGCTGGGCGCGTTCATCATCTCGGTGGAGACGTCGAAGCCGTGGAAGGCGAGGGGCCGCTCGGCGGTTTCGTTGTACTCGCGCATCCAGGCGACCAGCCGCCGGTTGGTGTCGAGTTCGCCGAAGCGGTGCGAGAAGCCGTCGCGCAGCACCGCGTCGAGCGTGCCCACGCCGTGCTGGACGTAGTCGTTCACGGTGAGCGCGGCGACGCGATCGGTCTCCAGGGCGATCCCGGCGAACCCAAGATCGGCCAGCTCGGCGAACAGCTCGTTGCGGATCCGGGCGAAGGCCGACTCCAGGTGGGTGGGCTCGCCGAGCGCCAGGAAGTCGACGGCCGGGTTGAGGAGTTCTCGAATATCCATGAGCCTCAATCGTATCTTTGAAACAACGTTTGAGACTTCACCAGCGGTTTCCCCAGAGAAGGTGGGGTAAAGTCTCCAACGTGTGGTCACCTTGAAACCGGCCGACCTCGCGCGCGAGCACGGCATCTCGACCCAGGCGGTCCGCAACTACGAGCGGGACGGGTTCCTCCCGCCCGCCGACCGCACCCCCAGCGGCTACCGCATCTACACCGAGGCGCACGCGGCGGCGCTGCGGGCGTTCCTGGCGCTCGTCCGGGCCTACGGGCACGCGGTGGCGGGGCAGATCATGAACGCGGTCAACGAGGGACGACTCGACCACGCGCTGACACTCGTCGACCGCGGCCACGTCCAGCTGTTGCGCGACCGGGAGACCCTGGATTCGGTGCGCAAGGCGATCGGCCACCTGACCGAGACACCGTCCGTTCCGGACGCGACGACGCGGACGATCGGCGAACTCGCGCGGAGGCTCCGCGTCACGCCGGCGACCCTGCGCAAGTGGGAGGAGGCCGGCATCGTCGCGCCCACCCGGGATCCGGCGACCGGGTACCGCCTCTACCAGGCCGCCGACGTCCGCGACGCCGAGCTGGCGCACCTGCTGCGGCGCGGCGGTTACCTGCTGGAGCACATCGCCGCGGTGGTGCGGCAGATCCGGGCGGCCGGCGGCACCGAGGCACTCGCCGACGCGTTGACGGCGTGGCAAGGGAAGCTGACCGCACAGGGGGTGGCGATGCTGGACGCGGCCACGCACCTCAGCGCTTACCTCCGCGTGGCCGAGGCTTCCGCCTGACGGGGATCGCGCGGCGGGGACGGCGCGGCCCGGGTTGGCGAGCCCACAAGCCGAGACCAGGATGGCGCGCCCCGGGCAGGCGGGCCCGCGAGCTGAGCCGATGACCTCCCGACCAGTGCACGGTCAGCGGCGCCACGGCGCCCGCAGGCGGGTCACCGCCAGGGTCACGCCACCAGGCCGGCGTGCCTACAGGTCGCCCATGAACGGGATGCTGTTCGCGGTGGTGGTCATCCAGTCGCGCAGCGCGTGGGTGGCCCGCACGTCGTCCTCGTTGTAGCGCAGCAGCCGGTCGCGCTGGCTCAGGTCCGGCTCGTCGCCGTCCATGCCGACCGCCTGGCGGTACCAGCGCATCGACGCCTCGCCACCGGCTTCCGGGTCGCGCCAGGTGAACCCGGCCACCGGGGCGACGACCTTCAGGCCCTTGCCGCGCGAGCACAGGAACTGGTCGGACACGCTGCGGAACAGGTCCACCCACTCGTCGGAGTCCACAAAGGACTGGATCTCCTGCTTGGCCGGCATGCCGGGGTAGTCGGCGAACCGCTCGACCGAACCGAAGAGCCAGCGGTTCTCGGCCATCGCGTTGTAGCAGTAGGCCCGGAAGGTCAGACCGGCGGCGAGCGTGCGCTCCCGGACCTCGCGCAACCAGGTCCAGAACTCGGTGAACGACCGCGCCTCGTCGCCGGTCGGCAACGGCTGCCAGGTGACGAACGCGCGGTAGCCCTGCTCGATGCCGATGTCCGCGCCGCTGAGCAGGCAGCCCCACAGGTAGGCGCCCGACTCGCCGAAGGACTCCATGTCGATGTCGACCTCGACGTCCGCGCGGGCCACCTCGACCTCGCGCATGCGGCGCACCATCGTCAGGTCCGCCAGCCACGCCCGCGCCAGGGCCACGGCGTCGGCGAACGGGCCGGACGTCCAGACGATCGGCGGCTCGTCGTCCGGGTCGAGCGCGGCGAGCTTGTCCACTGTGGAAACCCCGGCGCGGCGCAGCTCCATCGCGTCCTCACCGCGGACGACCAGGCTCACGTCCCGCATCGCGGTGAGCTCCGCCTCGCACGTCGGCCACCACGGGCACGTGCGGCACTCCAGCACGCGGGACGGTTCGGCCAGTGCCGGCCCGCCGGAGCGGGCGGCCTCGGCGATCGCCAGCCGGTCGGCGAACCGCAGGTCGTACTCGGTCAGCGCGGTGCGGCCGTTCGGCCAGGTGGCGGCGTTCAGGTCGTGCCAGAGCACCACGTCGGCGTCCAGGCCGATGACGCCACCGACGAGACGGCCGGACGCCACCCCGTGCGCCTCGAGCATGCGGCGCAGGTGGGCCAGGCGCATCAGGTCACGCGGGTGGGAGCGGACCCGGCGCGCCGGGTCGGGAATCGCGTGCCGCGGGTCGAGGTCGTGCGGCGGGGTGGTGACCGCACCCGCGCCCGGGTCGGTGATGCGGTGCCGGACCACCAGCACCGGCAGGTACCCGCCGTCGGCACGAACCAGCAGCTCGGACCCGCCGCGACGGTGCCCGGCGCGGTCGGCGGGCAGCAGCGCGCCCCAGATGTAGTCGGCGCCCTGCGCCATCGCCTGCTGGGTGGCGGCGGCGCGCTCCGGCGGCGGCAGCTCGCGGTCGACGACCACCCAGCTCGCGCCCGGGTTCGCCGCGATCAGCCGCTCCCGGATCTCCACGCGGTGGGCGGCCGCGTCGGCGATGCGCTGCTCGGCCGACGGGTCGGGCGGGGCCAGCGGCACCTCGCGCATCGTCGGGTCGTGTTCGAGGTGCACGCGACGACGGCAGCGGCTCACCGCGCCGGCCTCGAGCAGCACCTCAGGTTCCATGACACCTACTTTAGAGAGGACCACCGACAGTTCCGCGCCGAGTGTGAGCGGCGCATTACGTGTCGGACATGCCCAGGCTCGTGCCTGCCGCTACATTCAGCCCATGGCTCGCAAGAAGACCAGGACGCCGGCCGAGACGGGCATCACGCCGAAGAAGGCCAAGAACGCCGTCGCCGTGGCGAAGATCGTGGTACCCGCGGTGGCCCCCGCGCTGGCACCGCTCGCGGTCAAGGCCGCGAGCGCGGTCCGCGACGCCTACGACCACTACCAGGCACGACGGCTCGGCGTGCCGATCGACCAGCTGTCGGAGTTCACCGGCCGCGGCGCGCACCTGCTGGCCCGGATCGCCGGCACGTCCGAGGCGCTGGCCGAGGTGCGCAAGTCCGAACGCGCCACCGAGGACGACGCCCGGTTCGCGAAGGACTCCCAGGCGACGCTCGAGCAGCTGACCGCCGCGGTCCGCGCGGCCGAGCGCATGCCCGGATCCCGCCGCAAGGCCGCCCACCAGGCGGTCGCGGCCGAGCTGGAGCGGATCGAGGGCCAGCTGCTCAAGCGCCTCGGCGTGTGAGCCCGGCTACTGGATGAAGCCCTTCGAGACCATCCAGTCCCGCGCCACCTCACCGGCGTCGCGGCCGTCCACGTCGACCTGCTTGCACAGTTCGATCATCTGCCGGTTGTCCAGCGCCTTCGCGACGGGTTCCAGCACTTCGCGGACCGCCGGGTGCGCGTCCAGGAACTCCTTCTTCATCGTGACCGCCGCGTTGTACTGCGGGAAGAACCGCTTGTCGTCGGTGAGCACCCGCAGGTTCAGGCCCGCGATGCGGCCGTCCGTCGTGAAGATCTCGCCGAAGTTGCAGGTGCCGCTGGCGACCGCGGAGTAGATCGCGCCGGTGCCGAACGTCTTGACCTCCGTGGCCGGGAAGCCGTAGGTCTTCTGCACGCCCGGCATCCCGTCCTGGCGGCTCGCGAACTCCGTCTCCACGCAGAAGATCGCCTGCTCCGGGTGCTGCTTCAGGAACTCCGTCATGTCCGAATTGGACCGCAGGTTGTGCTGCTGCGCGTACGCCTCGGTGGTGGCGAAGGCGTAGGTGTCGTTCACCGGCGAGTAGTCCAGCCAGGTGATGCCGAACTTCTCCTCGTCCGCCTTCTTAGCCGCGTCGAACTGGGCCTTCTCGTCCGGGATCGGATCGGTGTTGCCCTGGTAGGAGATCCACGCGGTGCCGGTGTACTCCCACGAGATGTCGATCTGCCCGTTGATCAGCGCCTGCCGCGCCGAGTTGGACCCGCTGATGTTGGTCAGGTCGGTGATGTCCGCCCCGGCCGCCGACAACGCCAGCTCGGCCATGTAGCCCAGGATGATGTTCTCGGTGAAGTCCTTCGACCCCACCGCGATGTTCACGCCGGCCAGGCTCGGCACCGGCCGGATCGACCCGGGCTTGACCTCGTACGGCAGCGCCGCGTTCACGTCCAGACCGCACGCGGTCAGCGACGTCGTCAACAACGCGGCGCCCAAGATCGCCTTCAGCCGGTGCTTCACGACAACCCCCTCGGTCCGAAGACGCGTTCCATGACCGCGCCGAGCCAGTCGATCAGCAGCGCCAGGCCGACCGCCAGGATCGCGCCGGTGACCAGCACCGGGACGCGGTTGAGCTTGTACCCGGTGTCGATCAGCTCACCGAGCCCGCCGCCGTTGACGAAGAACGCCAGCGTCGCCGTGCCGACCGCCAGCACCAGCGACGTCCGCAGCCCGGCCAGGATCAGCGGCACCGCCAGCGGCAGCTCGATCCGGAACAGCACCGCCCGGCCGGACATGCCGATCCCGCGGCCGGCGTCGATCAGCGCCGGGTCCACCGAGTTGATGCCGACGATCGTGTTCCGCAGCACCGGCAGCAGCGAGTAGAACGCGATCGGCAGGACCGCGCACCAGAACCCTTCCCAGCTGGTCCAGAGGAAGAACAACACGATCACGCCGAGCGCGGGCGCGGCCTGCCCGATGTTGGCGATCGTCAGGAACACCGGCGCGACCGGCCGCGCCCAGGACCGGGTGAGCACGGCGCCCAGCGGCACCGCGACGCCCACCACGATGATCGCGACCGCGACCGTGATCAGCAGGTGCTGCCAGGTCGCCTCCAGCAGCCGCGACGCGTTCAGGTTCTGCGCCTCGATGGCGTCGTTGTCCCGCAGCAGCGCCCAGGCCACGACCGCGCCGACGACCACCACGACGACCGCGGGCTGCACCAGCAGCCGGGCCCGTTCCGCGCGGCGGGAGCCGGATTCGGTGGTGAACCCCTTGTCGACGGTCGTGGTCACGCCGGTCCCCCGTCGTCGGAGTGCTCCTCGCGCAACCGCTGGATGGTGCCCATGACCGTGTCCAGCTCGATCATCCCGGCGTACTCGCCGCGCGCGCCGGTGACCGGCACGCCGCCGCCCTCGACCAGCATCGCCTCGAGCGCGTCCTGCAGCGTCGACTGGAGGCTCACGTAGTCGCCGATCGGCTTGCCGACCCCCTCCAGTGAGGTCGCGCTGCCCAGGTCGCGGACGTGCACCCAGCGGACCGGGCGGCGGCGGTGGTCGAGCACCAGCGCGTACGTGCGGCGCTGCTCGGTCATCTGCCGCCTCAGCTCGGCGGGCGAATCGCCGATCGTGGCGGTCACCGTGTCCTGCTTCAGCTCGACGTCACGCACCCGCAGCAGCGTGAGCTGCTTGAGCGAGGCGCCGGCGCCGACGAACCCGGCGACCGTGTCGTCAGCCGGGTTGGCCAGGATCGCGTCCGGGGTGTCGTACTGCAGGATCTTCGACTGGTTGCCGAGCACCGCGATCTTGTCGCCGAGCTTCACGGCCTCGTCGAAGTCGTGGGTCACGAACACGATCGTCTTGCCCAGCTCGGACTGCAGCCGGAGCAGTTCGTCCTGCAGGTTGCCGCGGGTGATCGGGTCGACCGCGCCGAACGGCTCGTCCATCAGCAGCACCGGCGGGTCCGCGGCGAGCGCGCGGGCCACCCCGACGCGCTGCTGCTGGCCACCGGAGAGCTGGCGCGGGAACCGGTCGTGGAACTGCGCCGGGTCGAGCCCGACCAGGTCGAGCATCTCGTCGACGCGGTCGGCGATCTTCTTCTTGTCCCAGCCGAGCAGCCCGGGCACGACCGCGACGTTCTGCGCCACGGTGAAGTGCGGGAACAGCCCGGCCTGCTGGATCGCGTAGCCGACCTTGCGGCGCAGCCGGTCCGGGTTGAGGCTCAGCGCGTCCTCACCGCCGATGGTGATCCGGCCGGACGTCGGCTCGATCAGCCGGTTGATCATGCGCATCGTGGTGGTCTTGCCGCAGCCGGACGGGCCGACCAGGATCACGATCTTCCCGGCCGGGATCGTCATGGTGACGTCGTCGACGGCCGGCTGGCGTGAGCCGGGGTAGCGCTTGGTGACGTGCTCGAGCTGGATCTCGACGCCGGACACCGCGCCGGAGTCCGCCTGCGCGGGCGTTTCGATGGTTTCAGACACGGACACCCCTCGGGACGGTGAAACGGGCGATGAGGACGTAGATGCCGTCGAGGATCAGCGCGAGGACGACCACGCCGATCGTGCCGGTGAGGGCCTGGTTCATGGAGTTGGTGCTGCCGGCGTTGGTGAGTCCGGCGAACACCTCGGACCCCAGGCCGGGGCCCTTCGCGTAGGCGGCGATCACCGCGATGCCCATCAGCATCTGGGTCGCGACGCGCATGCCGGCGAGGATCGCGGGCCAGGCCAGGCGCAGCTCGACGCGCGTGAGCACGCCGAACCGGCTCATCCCGATGCCCTTGGCGGCGTCGGTGACCGCGGGATCGACCCCGCTCAGCCCGACGATGGTGTTCCGCACGATCGGCAGCAGCGCGTAGAGCACGAGCGGGATCACGCTCGGCGCGACCCCCAGGCCGACGATCGGGATCAGCAACCCGATCAGCGCGAACGACGGAATGGTGAGGACCGTGCTGGCCAGCGCGGTGGCCAGGGCCGATCCGATGGGGCTGCGGTAGACCGCGACGCCGATCAGGACACCGATGAGGGCGGCGATGATCGTGCACTGCACCACGGCGCTGACGTGGAGCCAGGCCTGCAGCCCGAGCCTGCTCCAGCGATCGGCCACGTACTCGAACAGGTTCATCCCGTGCGGCCGCCTCCTCCCGATCCGTCGTTCACTCGTCCGGCCTACTTACCGTTGCCGAAAAACGTGGAAGTCTCAACCACCGACACCGGCTGACGGCCCGATCGAGGCCGATCCGGCTGGTCGGCGGCGTTCACCACACGGGACACGGTCGCGGTGATCATCAGCTGTCTCATACCCTGGATCGGTGAGCAGACGACCCAGGCGACACGGTGCGTTACGCAGCGTGCGCGGAGTCCTGCTCGCGATCAGCTCCGGCGGCCTGGCCGTCAGCGCGCACGCGCTCGCCCACGGCGGACTGCCGGACACCGCGCTGACGTTGCTGCTCGTCCTGCTCGTCGGCTGGATCGGCACCGCGCTGGCCGACCGCACCCGTGGCCCGCTCGGCGTGCTCACCGTGCTCGGCTCGGCCCAGCTGCTGATACACGTAGTGCTCGACGAGCTGATGCCGCACTCCACGTCGATGCCTGGCGCGATGCTCGCCGCGCACGTCGCCGCCACGCTGCTGACCGGTCTGCTGCTGGCCCACGCCGAAGCGCTGCTGCACGTCGCCGCCGCGCGGCTGGCCCTGCTGCTGCCGGTCCTCTTCGGACCGCTTCCCCCACCGGTCCCGCTGCCCGCCGCGCCCGCTCCGGCGCCAGGCGTGCCGCAGGTGAGGGTGTTGTTGAGCCGCATGCACTCCAGACGCGGACCGCCCGCGTTCGCGACGCACAACCCCCTTCACCTCAGCGCATCGCGCTGACCCACTCTCTTTCTTTCAGGAGCATCATGACGAACAACGCCGTCATCCGGCGCGGCCTCGTGCTGGCCGGCACCGTCGGCATCGCGGGCCTGCTCGGCGCGGGCGTCGCGTCCGCGCACGTCACCGCCAACGTCCTCGGCTCGGAGCCGCAGCAGGGCGGGTACGGGGCGATCACCTTCCGCGTGCCGAACGAGGAGGAGAACGCCGCCACCGTCAAGGTGGAGATCGACTTCAAGCCGGAGTACGCGATCAGCTCGGTGCGGTACCAGCCGATCCCCGGCTGGACCGCGGAGGTCACCAAGACCCCGTTGCCAGCGCCGGTCAAGAACGGCAAGGGACTCGACGTCACCGAGGCGGTCACGAAGATCGTCTTCACCGCTCAGCCGGGCACCAAGATCGGCCCCGGCGAGACCCAGTACCAGGAGTTCGGCATCACCGCGGGCTCGCTGCCCGCGGTCGACGAACTGGTCCTGCCCGCCATCCAGACCTACGACAACGGCTCGGTCGTCGCGTGGGACCAGGTCCAGGCTCCCGGAGCGGAGGAGCCGGAGCACCCGGCGCCGACCGTGACGCTGGCCGCGGCCTCTGGCGACGGGCACTCGCACAGCGCGGTTACCACCTCCGCGACGACAGCCTCCGAGGACTCCACCGACGACACGGCCCGCTGGCTGGGCGGCGCCGGACTGGTCGTCGGCGCGCTCGGCCTCGGCGTGGGCGCCGGAGCGGTCCTGCGCGGCCGGAAGGCGACGAAGTAATGCGCCGCCTGCTCGTCACGATCGCGGCCGCGCTGGTCGCGATGGTCGTCACCGCCACCCCGGCGCTGGCGCACAACGTGCTCGTCTCCTCCGACCCGGCCAAGGACGCCGCGCTCGAGACCGGGCCGTCGCAGGTCACGCTGACCTTCGACGCGCCGGTGCAGGGCGGGAACGTCAACCAGGTCTCGGTCGTCGGTCCCGGCGGCACCCAGTGGGCCGAGGGTGACGTGCGGGTCAGCAGCAACACCGTCACCGTCGCGGTGCGGCCGCTCGGCCCGGCCGGGCAGTACACCATCGGGTTCCGGATCCTGTCCGCCGACGGGCACCCGGTGACCGGCGACGTGCCGTTCACCCTCACCAAGGCCGGCACCGGCACCCCGGCGACGGCCAGTGCCGCGACCGGGTCCGACACGGCGCAGCCCGCCGCGCAGTCCGGCGGCGGGGTCCCGGTGTGGGTGTGGATCGTCGGCGCGGTGGTCCTGCTGGCCATCGGGCTGACCTTGGCGCTGCGGATGGGCAGGGACAGGGCATGACTACGGCGGCCGGGGCCACTTCGCAAGTCCGTTACCAGGCGATCGTCGCGATCGTCACCGCGGCGCTGGCCGGTGCGCTGATCGGCGTCGCGCTGACGGCCACCGCGCCGGTGCCGGGGGTGGCGGAGGTCAGCGAGGTGGTCTCGGCCGCCATCCCGATCGTCCGCGTGCTGCTCGACCTGGCCGCGGTGACGACGATCGGGATCGCCCTGCTGTCCGTGCTGGTCGGCTACGACCGGCCGAACCTGACCGAACCGATCCTGCGGCGCGCCCGGCCGATCGCGCTGGCCGCGTCGCTGGTCTGGACGATGACCGCGCTGGTCACGCTCGTGCTGCAGACCGCCGAGTACCGGCCCCAGGTGCGCACGGTGAGCTTCGCCGACATCTGGGACTACGTGGTGCGGGTCGGCGCGGGCAAGGCGCTGCTCGTCGTCGCCGTGCTCGCGCTGGTCCAGGTCGGGCTCGGGCTGCTGACGCTGCGGCACGGCGAGAAGGTGCCGGCCGAGGTGCGCGTGGGGCTCGGCCTGTTCGCCCTGCTGCCGCTGCCGGTCACCGGGCACGCGGCGAACTGGGACTACCACGACTACACGATGATCTCGATGGAGCTGCACGTCATGGGCGCGGTCGCGTGGACCGGCGGCCTCGGCGCGATGGTCGTGCTGCTCGCCGGCAACCGGACGCTGCTCGCGCACGCGCTGCCGCGGTTTTCCAAGCTGGCCACGCTGTGCCTGGCCCTCACCGTGGCGACCGGCCTGTTCAACGCGGTCGTGGAGATCCTGCTCAACCCGACGATCGGCCTGGTCACCGCGCTGTTCACCACGCCGTACGGGCAGCTCGTCGTGCTGAAGATCGTGTGCGCGGCGGGGATCGGCGTGCTCGGCGCGATGGTCCGGTGGAAGCTGATGCCGCGGATCGTCCGGCACGAGCGGACCGCGCTGGCGACGTGGGCGACGCTCGAGCTGACCGTCATGGGACTGGCCTTCGGCTTCGCCGTCGTGCTCACCCGCGCCCCGGTCAGCTAACCGTCAGTAGCTGCAACTTGCACATGTGGGGGACCGATTAATCCAGGCAGGGTGACTAGCCGGGCCGAATTTCCTACCCCGCGCACATGCCCCCGCACATACGACGAGCGGTCTTCTGCGGTCGGTAAATGTCCCCGTTTTTCCCAGGATGTGGACTAGCGGTAGCGGGCCCACTCGGTGCCGGCGCGGCCCGCGCGCAGGTCGCCCAGGCGCCGCCGCAGCTCGCCGCGCACGTGCGGGTGGCTGCGCAGGATCGGCAGCACGCTGGTCACCAGCTTGAGCTCGCGGGCGGCGCGCAGCACGGCGAACCCGTCCCAGCGGGTGACGTCGAAGCCGTAGACGTCGGCGAGCATGCGGTAGCGGCCCGCGGGGTCCCCGAACCGCTCGCGGCCCACGGCCAGCGGCGTGAGGTCCCATTCCGGCGGCCCGACGCACGAGGAGTCGAAGTCGCACAGCACCGGGCCGTCCGGGCCGACGATCACGTTGCCCGGGTGCGCGTCGCCGTGGATCAGGCTCCGTTCCAGCGGGAAGTCCAGCTCGCCGAGCGCGGCTTCGACCTCGGCGCTGCGGCGCAGCAGGAACCGCCGGTCGTCCGGGTCGAGCTCCTCGGCGTCGGCCACCCGGGCCCGCACGTCCGCCAGCGGCGCCCACTCGCCGACGCCGTCGGGCGCGGGCAGGGCGTGCACGCGGCGCAGCAGTCGGCCCAGGTCGGCGGCCGTTGCGCGGCGCTCGCCGGGCGGCACCCGGACCCACGCGGTGACGACGTGCTCGCCGACGTGGATCGGCTGGTCGACGCCGGGCAGCAGGCGGATCGCGGGCACGTCGTGGGCCTCGAAGTGCCGCGCGACCCGGACGACCTTGGCGACCCGGTGGCGCAGCGCCCGCGACCCGACGATCCGCATCACGACGGGCGCGCCGGCCAGCTCGTAGACGGCGTTGTTGGTGAACCGGAGCAGCTCGGCGCCCCGGTGGTCCAGACCGAGCAGGGCGCACGCCTCGGCCAGCGCGGCGGCCAGTTTCTCCTTGGTGAACCGGCCGCCCAACTCGTCCGCGACGGTGCGCATCTTCCTAGGCGGCGAAGAACGAGCTGATGCGCTCGTCCAAGTCGCGGGCGTCGGGGTTGTTTCGGCGCTTGGCCGCCTCTTCCCGCATCGGCATCATGCGGTCCTTCACGCGGGCCGACTTGAGGCCGTCCGCCGACTCCAGCGCCAGGCGGCCGATCCGGGCGCCGTGGTCGATGTCGCCGTCGATGAGGTGGTTGGTGGCCAGCGCCGCCTGGTTGAACACCTTGCTGCGCTGCATGTCCTCGCCGTAGGCGTCGATCGCCCTGGTCAGCGCCGGGATCGCGTACTGCGTGTGCTTCGGGTCGACCCCGCGCGCCAGTACCGTGTGGACGGTGCCGATCATCGCGTAGACGTCGGTCTCGTTGAAGAACTTCACCCAGTCCTCGGCCTCGGCCACGTTGGCGCGGGCGAACTCGTCCTTGGCCAGGCCGAGCAGCTTGAGCGACTGCTCCTCGTTGCCCATCATCGCGTAGGCCCACGCCTGGTTGGCCGCGAGCACGGAGATCGCCAGCTCGGAGCCCGATTCCTGCGCCGCGATCTGTCCCAGCTGGAACAGCTTGAGCGCGTCGTTGGGCGCCTCCTGGTGCAGGTAGACCCGGCCCATCCGGTACAGGATGTTGGCCACCAGGTGGTCGTTGTTGCCCTGTTTCGCCAGCTCCAGCGCGTTGGCGAAGTGCCCGCGCGCGGAGTCCATCAGTCCACTGTCGAACGACGTCCAACCGGCCAGGCTGTGCAGGTCGGCCAGCGCCACGAACAGGCGCGAGCGGACCGGGGTGGCGGCCGAGGAGTCGAGCATCTGCTGTCCCCAGGACAGCTGCGCCACCACGGCGTCGCGGCAGAACCCGCCGCCGTACTGGTAGTCGAGCGCGCGCAGCGCTCTGGTCGCGGCCTCGACCTGGCGCACATCGGTCATGCCGATGTGGCCGGGTGCCGGCGTCCTCGCGGGGCTCGCCGCCCATGCCCTCGGCGACGATCCCAGGATGGCCGCCCCCATCGTGACCTGGGCGGCGTGCGCGAGGAAGTTCCGCCGCTTCACGGACTCGTCCTCCTCAGCCTGCTGCTCGTCGGCGGCGCCGACGACCTGAATCTCGGTGGCCTCGTCGTAGGCGAGGCCCATGTATCCACGGGGGACACCGAGGCCATCGGCGATCCGGGCGAGCACGTCGTAGGCCATCACCTGGCGGCCCTTGAGGATCTCCGAGACCTCCGACTGGGACTGACCGGTGAGCGCGGCGATCTGGCGCTGGGAGATGCCCTCCTTGCGCAGGTTCCGGTACACGGCACTGATGTTGCGGGCGGCCAGGGCCTCCCTCATCTCCCGCTTCTCCCAGGCATCCGGAGCTATCGGATGTCCCTGGCGGGCATCAGTGTTCTCACCGGCGTCCATTGCGCCCCCTCACCGTCCTGTCCGGGCGTCGATTCGCAGCGTAGGCATACCCATTGAACCCTGGGAAACGTCGTTTCGGGACCCCTGATCGGTCGGGGTGAACTCCGGTGACCGTTCACCGGTCCGCCCGCGCCGGTCGCCGCTGTGACCGCCGTTCGCCTTCTCTTCGGCTGCGGTTCATCGCAATCTAGTTCTCGGGTTCGGCGTGACCGAGCGGATACGCCCAGCGATCACGCAGAGCTACGACGAACACGGACAGCAAGCCCGACAGAGCGGAGACACGCGGTGGAGTTCATGAACTCGATCTCGGCACCACGCGCCCAGGTCCACCGGCGGTCCTTCGCCCCGTCCGGAGCGCCGGTCGCGAGCCGGTCGGCGATGCCGGCCCCGGACCCGCGTGCCGCGCAGCTGCGCCGCTACGAAGGCGGTCAGCTGGTGTGGCGGGTGCAGTGCGGCGACCTGATCAACCGCGACCGCTGCGTCACCGTGCTCGTGCAGGACGACCAGGTGGTCCTCGTCGGACCGCCCGGGGAAACGGCCCGCCTCACCGCGGGTCAGCTCGGCCAGCTCCAGGCGGCGCTGAACGAAGCCGCCAAACTGGCGGAAAGGTGACGGTGAGAGTTCCGTGGATCAGATCCTTGGGCAGGTCCTCCGCAACGCCGTGTGGGAGCGCCTCGACATGCTCGCCGATCTCGCCACCAGGGCGGACGCGCAGTCCCTGGTCTCGGTGGCCCGGTCGGAACTGCCGCGGCTGACCGAGGGCTGGCGCGCGATGCTGACCGCCCACGAGCCCGACGAGCGGGGCGACTGCCCCACCTGCTCCACCCGGTGGCACCGCTGCAAGGCGCCGTGCTCGGTGTGGCAGGTCGCGCACGAGCACCTCGTCGCCGGCGGCCTCGCCCCGCAGCGCGACCTGCGCCGCCCGTGGCGCCGGAAGACCAGCCAGGTTCCGCCCCAGCCGCGCGGTACGACGCCCGGCGAGTCGACCGGTCGCCACGCGCTGATGCCGCAGGTCGCGAACCGCTGACCACTCGGCGATTAATCGAAAAAATTCGGTCACAACCTCTGGCGGAGCACCCCCGTCCCCGCTATGTTGTCGATCATGGTCGAGGCCGCGAACTTGCAGATCGCACCTTGACCGACCCCGCCCCCGGGGCCCCGAAACTCCGCGGACCGGTGCCGTTGCACTCCCCTCCCCCGACCGGCACCGGCCCGCGGGCCCAAAGGTACGGAGCCGAAGGCTCCTCCGGACTCCGGAGGAGCCTTCGGTGATTTCAGCGGACCGAGCGGACACCGAGGACGGACGCGCCGGCCGCGAGCGTCGCGACGGCCGACGCGGTGAACAGCCCCGGGTAGCCGCCCAGTTCGGCGAGGATGACGGTGGCCGCGAGCGGTGCGATCACCTGCGGCAGCGCGTTGGCGATGTTGATGACCCCCAGGTCCTTGGCGCGGTCCTGCGCGGCGGGCAGCACCTCGGTGAGGATGGCCAGCGCGACTGCCCAGTAGGCGCCGAACCCGATCCCGAGCAGCGGGGACGCCGCCAGCGCCGCGGGCCAGGTCTGCCACAGCACCAGCACGACCGCCGCCGCGGCCATCACCACCGCCGCGCCCAGCACGAACGGTTTGCGGCGTCCGCTCCGGTCGGACAGCGGCCCGACCACCAGCCCGCCGATCACCAGCGCGACGCCGTAGAGGCCCATCATGATCAGCAGCCCGGTGTCCGGATCCGGGTAGTGGACCGCGTCGGCGAGGAAGAACAGCAGGAAGAACGTGCCGAGCGCGTTGCCCAGGTTGATCAGGAAGTGGCAGCCCCACGCCCACGCGAAATCCGGGTGCCGGCGCGGCGACACCCACAGCCCGCGCAGGTCCACGCGCCATCCGGTGGACGGCCGGCCGGACGCGACGGCCGTGTGGTCCTTGGTCCGCAGCACGAACGCCCCCGCGCCGAGGACCACGACCACGGCACACGCCAGGTAGCCGCCGGGCAGGCTGGTGACCAGGACCGTCACCAGCACGGCGCCGAGCACGGTGCCCAGCATCTGGCTGATGCCGACCAGCCCGCCGATCCGCGCGCGCTGGTCGACCGGGACCCGGTCCGGCACCGCGGAGGTGAGCGTCGCGAGCATCCCGCCGAGCCCGGCCTGCACCAGGCACCAGCCGGCGACCATGACCACCACGTTCGGCGCCAGCGCCAGCACCACCAAGCCGAGCGCCCCGCACACCGCGCCGGCGAACGTCCACGGGTGCCGTCGCCCGAACCGCGAGCGCGTGCGGTCCGAGGCCAGCCCGACCAGCGGGTTGGTGAGCAGCGCGACCACCGCGCCGACGCCGGTGACGATGCCGAACACCAGTTCCTTGTTCGCGGCGTCCAGGTGCTCGGCCTGCTCGGGCAGCAGCACCTGGATCGGGGCGTAGATGCCCAGCCACAGCCCGACGTTCGCGCCGAAGAGCAGGCTGATCCAGCCGGCTCGGACGGGGACCGTCGGCTCGTCGAGCGCGCCGGGCGTCCGGGTTTCCGTCATGACCGCACCAGCTTCCGGTACCAGAAGAAGGAGTCCTTGAGAGTCCTGCGCTGGGTTTCGTAGTCGACGTGCACCAGGCCGAATCGCGGCGCGTATCCCTTGGACCATTCGAAATTGTCGATCAACGACCAAACGAAATACCCACGGACTTCAACTCCCGCCGTTATCGCAGTGGCGACGGACCGCAGGTGCGCGTCGAGGAAGTCGATGCGTTCCCGATCGTGTATGCCGTCGAAGCTCGCGCCGTTCTCGGTCAGGTACACCGGCGGCAGCTTCTCGCCGTAGCGGTCGCGCAGTCCGACCAGCAGCTCGTGCAGGGCGGCCGGCACGATCGGGGAGTCGTTGGTGGTGCGCGAAAAACCCTCGATCGGGCGAAGTTCGAACGGCAGCGGATTGCCCTCCCCGGGCGCCGCGGCGCCGTGCGGCTCGTAATAGTTGACGCCGTAGAAATCCAGCGGTTGAGCGATGTTCACCAGGTCATCGGCATGTCCGGCGGGAAGGTACGGGACGATTTCCGCGGGATAAGTCCCGAGTAGCACGGGGTCGGAAAAGGTCCGGTTGAGCAACGCGTCCAGCCAGCGCGCGGCATCATGATCAGCTGACGCGTTTGAAGTAGGCCAAACTGGACAATGATGGTTGGCGGTGCCGATGTTCGACGCACCCGCGGCCCGCAGAGCCTGGACCGCGAGGCCATGGGCGAGGTGTTGGTGGTGTGCGGTGGGGAGGGCGTCCAGCAGGAGCGTCCGGCCGGGCGCGTACTCGCCGATCGCGTACCCGAACACCGTCGTCACCATCGGCTCGTTGAGGGGGATCCACATTCGCACGCGATCCGCGAAACGCTCGCCGAGGACCGAGGCGTACTCGGCGAACCGGTACGCCGTGTCCCGGTTCAGCCAGCCGCCGGCGTCCTCGATCGGCTGCGGGGTGTCCCAGTGGTAGACCGTCGCCACCGGCGCGATGCCCGCTTCGCAGAGCGCGTCGACCAGCCGGTCGTAGAAGGCCAGGCCCTTCGGGTTCGGCGCGCCGGACCCCGTCGGCTGGATCCGCGGCCAGGCGAAGGAGAAGCGGTAGGCGCCGACGCCCAGCTCGGTCAGCAGCGCCACGTCCTCCGGCCAGCGGTGGTAGTGGTCGCACGCGACGTCGGCCTGCCCGGGGGCGAAGGTGTCCCAGACCGACGGGCCGCGCCCGTCCGCGCTGGTGGCGCCCTCGATCTGGAAGGCCGAAGTGGACACGCCCCACAGGAACCCGGGCGGGAAGGCGAGGTTCTCCACGATCGAGGTCCCTTCATCGGGGCTAACGTGAAAATCTCTCAAATGCTAGCCCTTCCCTCCGCCGGGGGGAAGCGGTCCGGCGCGCTAAAGTCCCTGTTCAGAGCACCAGAAGGAGCACAACGTGTCGGAGACCCAGGCGACGACGACCCCGCTTCGCCGGCAGCCCGTCCAGCAGCGCAGCGCGAAACGGGTCGAGCAGATGCTGGACGCGAGCGCCGAGCTGATCGACGAGGTCGGTTATGACGCGTTGACCACCACCTTGATCGCCAAGCGCGCCGGGGTCGCCGTCGGCTCGCTCTACCAGTTCTTCCCCGACAAGCGGGCGGTCGTGCGGGCGCTGACGCAGCGCAACCTCGACCGGTTCGTGCACGCGGTGAGCGAGCGCCTGAGCCGCGAGGACCCGCGGCACTGGTGGGACGTGGTCGACTCGGTGCTGGACATCTACCTGGAGATGCACCGGACGGTGCCGGGCTTTTCGAAGGTCCACTTCGGAGACGTGGTGGACCGTCAGCTGCTCGACGACAGCCGGGACAACAACCGGGTGATCGCGGACTCGCTGGCCGACCTCGTGGGGAAGTACATCGACCTGAACACGCCCCGGCTGTCGCTGGCGATGACGGTCGCGATCGAGGCCGCGGACGGGCTGCTGAAGCTCGCCTTCCACCGCGACCCCGACGGCGACGCGGAGATCGTCGGCGAGACCAAGCACCTGATCAAGCTCTACCTGGCCTCGCGCCTCGGGGAGTAGCTCAGGCCTGGAAGTAATGGCCCTCGTCGAGGTCGGCGAGCAGGCCGGGGTGCTCCGGCTTCCAGTCCAGCAGCCGCTGGGTGCGCTCGCTGGACGACGGGTTGTCCATCGCGGCGAACCGGGCCAGGAAGCCGAAGTGGGCCTCGGCCTGCGCGTCGGGGATGCGCTCCGTGGGCACGCCCAGGTGGCGGCCGATGGCCTCGGCGATCTCCCGCATCGGCACACCCTCGTCGCCCACGGCGTGCAGCCGCGAGCCGGCCGGGGCCTTCTCCAGCGCCAGCCGGTAGAGGCGTGCCGCGTCCAGCGTGTGCCCGGCCGGCCAGCGGTTGGCGCCGTCGCCGAGGTAGCCGGACCGGCCCGCCTTTCGCGCGGCGGCGATCAGGACCGGGACGAATCCGTGCTTGTCCAGTGAGCTGTGCACGCTCGGCGGGAGGCGGACGACCGAGGTCCGGATCCCGCGGTCTGCGTAGGCGACAACCTCGTTCTCCGAGTCGATCCGGTAGCCGCCGGGGAGCACGTCGTCCTCGGTGGCGGTGCGATCCAGGCCGAGCCCGGCCAGCATCCCCGTCCCCGACGTGACCACCAGCGGCTTTCCCGTGCCGGCCAGCGCGTCGCCGAACGCCCGCACCGCGGCCAGGTCGGCGTCGCCCGCTGCCGCGAAGTCTCCGGCCACCATGGCTTCGTGGTCGAAGGCGAGGTGGATGACGCCGTCCGCCTCGGCGGCGGCTTCGCGGAGACCGTCGGTGTCCCGCAGGTCACCGCGCCGCACCCGGGCGCCGGCGGCGGTCAGCTTGGCGGCCGATGCGTCCGACCGCGCCAGGCCGACGACCTCGTGACCAGCGGAAAGCAGCTCGGGAACGAGCGCCGAACCGACGTGCCCGGACGCCCCCGTGACGAAAACCCGCATGAGATCCTCCTGAACTCAGTGATGTCACCTGGTGCCATCACCATAGCACTCGATGACACTTGGTGTCATCGCCTAGACTGGGGCCATGGGCCGGTGGGAGCCGAACGCGCACGAGCGACTGTCGCTCGCCGCGCTGGAGCTGTTCACCGAGCGGGGCTACGACAGCACCACGGTCGCGGAGATCGCGGAACGAGCCGGGCTGACGAAGCGCACCTTCTTCCGGCACTTCGCCGACAAGCGCGAGGTCCTGTTCGGTGGTCAGAACACGCTGAGCCGGCTCATCGCCGAAAAGATCACCGGCGCGGACGAATCCGCGTCGCCGCTCGAAGCGATCGGCGTGGCGCTGGAGGCCGTGGACGTGATCTTCAGCCCGGAGCGGCGGCAATGGGCGCAACAGCGTCAGGCCGTGATCGCCGGCAACTCGGAACTACGCGAACGCGAACTGCTCAAGAGCACCACCATCGCCGCCGCCATGGCCGCGGCCCTGCGCGAACGCGGTGTCGGGGACCTCGTCGCGGACCTGGCCGCCGAAGTCGGGAACCTCGCCTTCCGGACCAGCTTCGAGCGGTGGCTCGAACCGGCCAACGAGCAGGGCTTCGCCGAGCTCGTGCGTCAGACGATCAAGGAGTTGCGGGCAGCGGCCATCCACATCTGAGTTGTCCACAGGAGTGTGGACATGTGGACAACTAGCCGAAGTTCTGGCGTTCGCCCCGGTAGGTGGGCACGGTGCGCTCCACCCGGCCGTCCACCACGATGTGGTAGGTGGTGAACCGCTCCGCGAGCTCGCCCGCCTTCGCGTGGCGCATCCACACCCGGTCGCCGACCCGCAGGTCACGCGCTGCTTTTCCGGTCACCGGCGTCTGCACCTCGCCCGCTCCTTCGAAGGGCAGCAGGCGCAGTCCCTCCGGCAGGTGCGGGGACGGCAGGCGGGTCACCGAGGCGGGGCCGGAGGCGACGAAGCCGCCGGAGTAGAGCGTGGCGATGGTGCGGGCCGGCTTGTGGACAACCGGGAGCGCGAACAGCACCGCGGGCTGTGGACGGAAGCGGGAGTACCCGTCGAACAGGGTCGAACCGATCAGCCCCGACCCGGCCGCGACCTCCGTGACCACCCGGTTCGCGCGGGTCAGCTCGATGCTGCCGCTGCCGCCGCCGTTGACGAACTCCAGGTCGGCGACCTCCCGCACCGCGGCAACGGCGGCCGTCCGGCGGCGCGCCAGCTCGGCCGACGACCGGCGCTGCATCCAGCGCACGACGACGTCGTGGACGCGGCTCCCGATGGAGTCGCCCAGTCCGGCGATCTGGCCCTCGTAGGCCATCACGCCGACCAGGCGGAAGCCGGACCGCGCCGCGATCTTGCGTGCCAGCGCTCCGGCCTGCTTCGCGGTGAAGACCGGCGAGCGGCGGGTCCCGACGTGCACGAACGGCAGCGGGCGCCAGGACGCGTCGAGTTCCAGGCACACCCGGATCTCCGGGTGGTCGTGGCCGAGCGCGGCGTCCACCAGGTCCAGGTGCTCGGTGGAGTCGACCATGATCGTGATCGAGTCGCGAGCCCGCTCGTCGGCCGCGAGCGCGCGCAGAGCGCCGAAATCGGCGGTCGGGTAGGCGACCAGGATGTCGTCGCTCGTGCCGAGGCCGGCGTGCCAGAGCGCCTCGGCCAGCGAGTAGCACATCAGCCCGGCGAATCCGTGCGTGCCGAGCGCGCGCTCGATCAGGTAGCGACAGCGCACCGACTTGCTGACCAGCCGGATCGGCGTGCCCGCGGCACGCTGCACCAGATCCGCGGCGTTGGCGTCGAACGCGGCCAGGTCGACGACGGCGAGCGGCGGATCGAGATCCTTCGTCGCCGTGTCGTACGTGGTCGCGGTGGTCGCCATGCTAGGACCGTACGTCAGAAACACTTGAAACGCGAATACCTTTCACCTACGGTTTCGACACTCGACACGGACGGGTGAGCACTTCATGAGCCGGTGGCAGAACTGGGCGGGAACCGCGAGCGCGGACCCGCAGCGCATCCACACCCCGCGCAGCGCGGCGGAGATCGCCGAGGTCGTCACCGGCGTGGCGGTGAACGGCCGTCGCGTCCGCGCGTGGGGCAGCGGGCACTCGTTCACGCCGATCGCGGTGGCCGACTCCGACGCGATCGACCTCCGTGGCTGGACCGGGATCGCCGCGGTCGACGCCGAAACCCACCGCGTCACGGTGCGGTCGGGCACCACGCTCCGGCAGCTCAACGCCGAACTGGACGGGCTGGGCCTGGCGATGACGAACCTCGGCGACATCGACGCGCAGACCATCGCGGGCGCGGTGTCGACCGGGACGCACGGCACCGGCGCGCGGCTGGGCGGCCTGGCCACGCAGATCGTCCAGCTGGAACTGGTGCTCGCCGACGGCTCGGTGGTCACGTGCTCGGCCGACCGGCAGCCGGACCTGTTCGCCGCCGCCCGCGTCGGGCTCGGCGCGCTCGGCGTGATCACGCACGTGACCCTGCAGTGCGAGCCGGCGTTCGCGCTCGCCGCGCAGGAGCGGCCCGAGCCGCTGGAGCAGGTGCTGGAAGGCTTCGACACCTTCGCCGCGGAGAACGACCACTTCGAGTTCTACTGGTTCCCGTACGGGAAGAACGCGCTGGTCAAGCGCAACAACCGGCTGCCGGCGGGCGAGGTGACCCGGCCGCTGAGCCGGGCCAGGGAGTTCTTCGACTACGACATCGTGGAGAACGTCGCGTTCGGCACGTTGTGCCGCATCGGCCGCGCGGTGCCGCGACTGGTGCGGCCGCTCGGCCGGTTCGCCTCGGCGGTGCTGTCCGCGCGCGAGTACTCCGACACCTCGCACCGGGTGTTCGTGACGCACCGCGGGGTGCGGTTCGTGGAGTCGGAGTACGCGGTTCCACGTGAATCAGTGCACGAGGTGCTGCGGGAGCTGCGGGCGCTGGTGCCGCGGCTGGAGAACCCGGTGGCGTTCCCGGTCGAGGTGCGGGTCGCCGCGGCGGACGACATCTGGCTGTCCACGGCGCAGGGCCGCGACTCCGCCTACATCGCCATCCACCAGTTCGCGGGCATGCCCTACCGGGAGTACTTCGCCGGCTTCGAGTCGATCGTCGCGGCGGTCGGCGGGCGCCCGCACTGGGGCAAGATGCACAGCCTGGACGCCGCCGCGCTGCGCGAGCGCTACCCGCACTTCGACGACTTCGTGAAGGTGGCGCACCGCTGCGATCCGGCCGGGGTGTTCCGGAACTCCTATGTGGACCGGGTGCTGGGGCCGCTGCCCTGACCGTCCGGTGTGGACGCTTTACAAGCGGGTGATCGCCTCGTCGATCGGGGTGTTGCCGGTCACCAGTTCCAGGGTGCGGCGGAACGAGCGCGGCTCCTCGAAGAGCGCGATCAGCACCGCGGCCACGTCCTCGCGCGGGATCTCGCCGTAGTCGACGGTGTCGGCCAGGTGGACCTCGCCGGTGGCGGGCTCGTCGGTGAGGCGGCCGGGGCGGAGGATGGTCCAGTCCAGGTCGCGGGCCCGCAGGTCGTCCTCGGCGGCCTTCTTCGCACGCAGGTACGCCGCGAACACCTCGTCGGTGCCGGGGCGGGGCGAGCGGCCGACGCCGAACGAGCCGATCTGGATGTGCCGCCGGACGCCCGCGCGCTCGGCGGCGTCGGCGAACAGCCGCGCGGCGCCGAAATCCACGGTCTCCTTGCGGGCGGCGCCGCTGCCGGGGCCGGCACCCGCGGCGAACACCGCGACGTCCGCGCCCTTCAGCACGTCGGTGACTTCGTCCACCCCGGCGGACTCCAGGTCGAGCACGACCGGATCGGCGCTGAGGTCACGCAGCGCGGGCGCCTGCTCGACGTTGCGGATGATGCCGACCGCCTCGTCCCCCGTACCGGCCAGCAGCCGCTCCAGGTGACGCGCGATCTTCCCGTGCCCTCCGGCGATGACGACTCGCATGGCACCCAGCCTAGGACGAACGGCACCGGGGTGCTCTTCAGAAGCGGCGGAGCCGCTTGCGCCGCCCAAGCAACTGGCACCGCCGCGGGTTCTCAGAGGTCTTCTCGCGAGGACAGCGCCGACGTGGTGAATTGGGCATTCATGAGGAGGCGATCCCGGAGCGAGAAGGCCTCTGAGGTTCCGCTACCCGCACCGGCTCGCAAGCCGCCCCAACTGTCGCCTAGGCCACCGGCAGGTCGTAGGACGCCAGGAGCTGCTCGTAGACCATCTCGTTAACCCAGCGGGACACGGCGTCCTCGGGGAGCAGAATCCGCTCGCGGCGCACGTCGATGTCCAGGTCGACCCGGGCGTCCTCGTCGGCGGTGACCACGGCCACGCCGTAGGAGCGGGCGCGCGGCAGGCAGTTGTCGAGGTAGTCGCGGCTCAGCACGGCCGAGGTCGGCAGCACCATGGCCGCGTCGCCGTAGCGGCTGAACGGCACGGCGGAGGCCATCCCGGTGCGCCAGTGCCGGGCGACGGCCAGGACGCCGACGATCTCGGCGGCGGGGGCCGGCGCGGTCGGCGCGAACTCCGGCCAGGTCCAGGTGGCGACGGTCGCGCGGTCGGTCACCGGTGCGACGCCCATCGCGATCCGCTCGGCGTGGGTGTCGGTGCGCAGCTTCGCCACGACGCAGACGCGGCGGCCGAGCATCGTCACCTCGGGCAGGACGACGCCGTGCCAGCCCAGCTGGGCGGCGGCGTCGCGGGCCAGCTGGCTGACGCTGGCCGGCAGTTCGACGGGCGGCACCACGCGGGTGGGGAACGATCGTCCGCCGGCCACCACCGAGTTTCCGGTGTGCCCTGGTGTAACCGCCACGATCCGCCTCCTCTTACCGCTGATTCCCTACCCGCACCTCGTGAAAAGAGGCACATGGAAAGAGGTACCAGGGGTGGCCCGGTTGATCTGTGGACAACGGGAGCGCCTGCGATCGGCGGCGCTCAACGGTCGGTGACCGGTCGATGAGCGGCATCGGGACTTCAGCCCGACCCTGCTTCCGAATGGGTGATGGACCGCTGAACGACGTCACGCCCAGGGTTTCCGTACCGCCAAACGGAGCAACTTCTTTCACGTTCCACTATGGACAACGCGCGAGTCACGGCAGGAGTTCCCGTCCCAGCGGGGTCATCAGGTCGGCGACCTCGGCGTAGGGCACCACGACCTCGTGGTACCCGCACGCCATCGGATAATTCCGCGCGTCCGTGGCCAGGCCGAACACCACGCCGTCGGCGCGGAAACCGATCTGGAGGGCCGGCACGTCCAGCACACCCCACGGCCGGAGGTCCTGCGGTCCGAGCGGGGTGCGCTCGCCGAACGGTTCGCCGCCGTCGCAGTAGCCGCCGGGCGAGCGGGCGAGGATCCGGGACTCCAGCGCGCTCATCGCGTTCTGGTCGGCGGCGATGCCGTCGAAGACGTCCCCGGCCGTGACCACCTGCCCGGTCGACAGGTCGATGTTGAGCCACATCGTGGCGTAGCCGCCGTGGTTGCCGAACTGGCTCGACTCGACCATGAGGTCGTAGCGCACCGAGACCACCTTCTGGTCCTGTCGCCCGATGGTGGCCGTGTTCCGGATGACCGGGACCTCCGTCGGGTCGACGAGCCCGGACCGCACGTAGGCGATGAAGGCGTCGAGCGGGTGCACGAGCGCGGCGTTGATCCGGTCCTGCAGCGCGCGGTCCGGCACGCCGCTCACCGCGGCGTACTGTGCGTCGACGCGGTACTGCGGGCTGCCGTAGGTGGTCGTGAGCCCCCTGACCCGCACCGCCGTCTGCTGCTCGGCCGGTGGCGCCGCGGCGACCGGCGGCGTGGTCTCGCCGTTGCCGATCACCGCGATCGTGCCGACCACCGCGCCGACCCCGACCGCGACGGCGACCAGCGTGGCGCCGATCTTCGCGCCCAGGCTCAGGCCGGTGCCGACGCCCGCCAGCCCGCCCGCGGCCGCGCCCGGCGCGGCCGCGGTCCCGGCGCCGAGCAGGGCCAGCGGGGACAACGCCAGCAGCGCCCCGGCCCGCTGGGCCAGCCTGCCCAGACCGCGCTGCTCCCAGTCCGGGCCGTACCCGGCGACCGCGGCGGTCTCCAGCTCGGCGACGAACTCGGCCGCCGCCGAGGGCCGCCGGTCCCCGTCCTTGGCCATGCCGCGCGCGATCAGCCCGCGCACCGGTTCCGGCACCGCCTCGACCGGCACCGGCGCGTGCTCGTGCAGGTCCTGCAGCTCACTGGTGGTCGCGCCGTCGTACGGCCGCCGCCCGGTGATGCTCTGGAAGAACACGCAGGTCGCCGCGTACACGTCGGTCGCCGGGGTCGCGGGCGCGCCGCGCCACTGCTCGGGCGCCATGTACGCCGGAGTGCCCGCGGGCACCCCGGGTTGCCCGGCGAGCACGGCGATGCCGAAGTCGACGAGTTTGCTCTCCCGGTCCGGCCCGACCAGCACGTTGGCCGGTTTGTAGTCGCGGTGCACCACACCGGCGCGGTGCGCGTCGGCCAGTCCGAGCAGCGAGCCCTTCAGCACCGCCAGCGCCGATTCGGGCGGGAGCACGCCGTCGTGGCCGAGCACCTCGCGCAGCGAGATGCCGTGGATGGCCTCCATCACAATCGCCGCGCCGTGCGGGCCCTGGTGGAATTCGTACAGCCGGGTGACGTGCGGCGACCGCACGCGGCTGAGAAGCTCGGCCTCGTGCCGGAACGCGGCGAGCCGCGACGGGTCGCCGAGGTGCTGCGTGAACAGGTACTTGATCGCGACGAGCGCGCCGGACGGATCGTGTCTGGCGAGCACGACCTCGCCGAATCCGCCGTCACCCAGTCGCCCGAGTTCGGTGTAGCCCGGCACCA
Source organism: Amycolatopsis deserti (assembly GCF_014653945.1). Lineage (GTDB taxonomy): Bacteria > Actinomycetota > Actinomycetes > Mycobacteriales > Pseudonocardiaceae > Amycolatopsis_E > Amycolatopsis_E deserti. The sequence goes on from NZ_BNAU01000006.1 coordinate 115,785, forward strand.
CCCAGTTCCGCGTTCGCACGTCACTGTAGAGGTGAGCTTCACCGCAGCGGTTCCCCTAGATTCGTGGTTAGGGTTACCCGCCGGTCACACGAGCCGCCGCCCAAGGGAGGACCGATGCGCTCGCCGAAGGACTTCTTCGCGCCCCTCGCCGTGGGGGCGCCGGATCCCGTTCGCGAGATCCCCGCGCTGCCGTCGCGGATGATCCACTTCTTCGACCCGAGCAACGAGAAGATGGCGGCGAAGGTCCCCGACCTGGCGAAGAAGGTCGACGTCCTGCTCGGCAACCTCGAGGACGCGGTGCGCGCCGACCGCAAGGAGGCCGCGCGCCAGGGCCTGGTGCAGATCGCGAAGGCCCACGACTTCGGCTCCACCCAGCTGTGGACGCGGATCAACAGCCTCGACTCGCCGTGGGTGCTGGACGACCTGATCACGCTCGTCACCGAAATCGGTGACAAGCTGGACGTGATCATGGTGCCGAAGGTCGAGGGCGCGCAGGACATCCACTACGTCGACCGGCTGCTGGCCCAGCTGGAGGCGCGGGCCGGGCTGCGCAAGCCGCTGCTGGTGCACGCGATTCTGGAGACCGCCAGCGGCGTCGCGAACGTCGAGGAGATCGCCGGTGCGAGCCCGCGCATGCAGGGCATTTCGCTCGGCCCGGCCGACCTCGCCGCGAGCCGCCGGATGAAGACCACCCGGGTCGGCGGCGGACACCCCGGTTACCTGGTGCGGACCGACCCGGTCGGCGAGGACCTGCACTCCGGCCGGACGACCTACCAGCAGGACCTGTGGCACTACACGGTCGCGCGGATGGTCGACGCGTGCGCGATGCACGGGATCCTGCCCTACTACGGGCCGTTCGGGGACATCCGCGACGTCGTGGCGTGCGAGGACCAGTTCCGCAACGCGTTCCTGCTCGGCTGCGTCGGCACCTGGACGCTGCACCCGGTGCAGGTGGACATCGCGAAGCGGGTGTTCTCGCCGGAGCCGAAGGACGTCGCGTGGGCGCGGAAGGTGATCGCCGCGATGGGCGACGGCACCGGCGCGGTGATGATCGACGGGAAGATGCAGGACGACGCCTCGGTCAAGCAGTGCCGGGTGGTCGCCGAGCTGGCGGACAAGCTGGCCGAACGCGACCCCGAGCTGAAGCAGGCGTACGACGAGGCGACGAAGGAAGCGCTGGCATGAGTGACGTGAAGCCGCGCCGGTCGGTGCTGTACATGCCCGGCGCGAACGAGCGGGCGCTGGAGAAGGCGAAGACGCTGCCGGCGGACGCGCTGATCCTGGACCTGGAGGACGCGGTCGCCCCGGACGCGAAGGAGGCGGCGCGGGAACGCGTGTGCGCCGCGGTGGGTTCCTACGGCGCCCGCGAGGTGACCATCCGGGTGAACGGCCTGGACACCGAATGGCACGACGCGGACCTGCGGGCGGCGGCCCAGGCCGGCCCGGACGCGGTGGTCGTGCCGAAGGTGAACTCGGCGGCCGAGGTGCACAACATCGAGCGCGCGCTGGAACTCGGTGGGGCGCCGGAGAAGACGAAGATCTGGGCGATGGTCGAGACCCCGGTGGCGATGCTGCACGCGGAGGAGATCGCATCGGCCAGCGAGCGGCTGACGGTGCTCGTGATGGGCACGAACGACCTGGCGAAGGAGCTGCACGCGGAGTTCGTGCCCGGACGGGCGCCACTGCTGGGCGGGCTGTCGCTGTGCCTGCTCGCCGCGCGGGCGACGGGCAAGGTGATCCTGGACGGCGTCTACAACGATGTGAAGGACCTGTCCGGCTTCGAGGCGGAGTGCCTGCAGGGCCGCCAGTTCGGGTTCGACGGCAAGACGCTGATTCATCCGGGCCAGATCGAGCCGTGCAACCGGGTGTTCGCGCCGTCGGAGGACGAGATCGCCCAGGCGCGGAAGATCATCGCCGCGTTCGAGGAGGCCAAGGCCGAGGGCCGCGGCGTGGTGACGGTGGACGGGCGGATGATCGAGAACCTGCACGTGGAGAACGCGCAGCGGATTCTCGCACTGGCAGAGGCCATCACGGCGAAGGGCTGATTCCTTACGCCACAACGCAACCGGCGGCCGACGGGCTACCGAGGCGCGAGCAGCCCATTTTTCCAGGCCCACCAACAAAACGCCGGCCGGCAACGGAAGAAGACCGACTACCCCAACCAGACCTCCCCCGCCCCCGATCCACAGCCGATCTTTGGTCGCCGATCAGGCGTGTCAAGGTACTCTTTCCCGCCTTGACACGCCTGCTCGGCGACCGAAACACAATCAAGGAGCGGGGGCGGGGGTGGTCGTAAGGTGACCTTTGGCGCCGTAAGGCGCTTTTTATCCGCCCGCAGGGCGGACTCTTCGCTTGCCCAAGGGCAAGACTAAAGATCAAGAGATGTCCTCGCCGGACGGGCAGGCTCCGGGATGACGGGGAATGCAGGCACGTCACCTTGTCGAGGTGGGAGCTGGGTGCGAAGCTTGGCGCTGCGCGCTAAAAGGGCTCGTCGTGGAGCCAGTCCAGTGCTTTGCGCGCCGCGTTCGACACTGCGCGGTCGGGGTGGGCCACGACGACCGACTCGAGTACCTCGCGGGCGCTCGGGTGGCCGCAGATCGTCGCGCCGGCCAGGAACAGCAGTTGGTCCGGGCGGGGTTGTGAAGCGAAGTCGGCGAGGGCCTTCTCCCGGCCTTCGGTGCGGATGTCCGCCGCCAGGAGGTCCACCTTGCTGTACGTGCGGTCCCGGCCGGCGACCTCGCTGCGGTCGATCAAGCCCGCGTCGAACAGCCACGTCAGGGCCGCGGGTCCGGCGGCCGAATGGTCGCGCAGCCCGGCGATCGCCGCGACGCCGTCTCCGCCCAGGCGCGCCAGCAGGCGGAACGTCAGCATCCGGTGCTCGAAATCGTCCGTTCGCCGGGCCAGCGCGGACAGCTCGGCGATCGCGCGTTCCGGGTCTCGGGCGCGCAGCCACGTCGCGGCGCCCTCGTCCAGCACCTGCGCGTCCAGCGGCGCCAGACGCGCGAACAGGACCTCCGCCGTCTCGCCCGCCAGGTCCGCCACCGTCAGCACCGGCTCGCCCTCGGCGACCCTCAGCTCGTACGCCGCCTGCACGCCGAGCGGCAGCAGCTGCACGACCTGCCGCTCCTCCTCGGGCACGTCGTCGAGGTAGTCCACCCCGGCGAAGTCCAGCAGGTCCTCCTCGTGCTCCTCGCCCGCCGGGAAGATCTCCACCAACCCGTACTCGGCCAGCCGGGCCACCACCCGCAGGATCGTGCTCCCGTCGCCGCCCAGCATCTCCACCAGCATGGGGATCGTCGCCGGCTCCGAGGCCAGCTCGGTGACCATCTCGGCCGCCAGCGGGTTCGCCAGGATCGACCCGACCGCCGCCCGCCACAGCTCGACCGGATCGGCCAGCCGTCGCGCGGCCTTCTTCACCGGCACCAGCCGTCCGCGGTAGACGCGCACCACCCCGGCGCGCTTGGCCATCGTGACGAACTCGGCCGGCGCGCTGATCTCGGCCAGGTCCCGGCCCTCGCCGACCCACTCGACGAACCGGCGCAGCTGCGGCACGACCGCCGTGACCTCGGCCTCCGCCGCCAGCCGCTCCGCCGAGGCGAGCGGGAACACCGGGGACGGCGCGGCCGCCTCCGCGTCCGGATCGCCCTGGTAGTGGCGGTAGGCCAGGTCGTGCAACAGGGTCTGGTCGACCTCGACCTCGCCCCGCCGCACCCGGTCGATGAACGCCTGCGCCGCCACCTCGTTCAGCGGGTCGATGCCGTGCTCGGCCATCGCGACCGCCCAGAACTTCGCCAGCCCGAAGTTCGACGGCTCGTTCATCGCCGAGTCGAACCGGTCGGCGATCGCGGTCAGGTAGGTCCGCAGCACCGCGGGCTGCTCACTGCGCTCGTCCAGCAGGTCGGCGTCGTCGAAGAAGTCCATCAGCGCCTCGACCGTGGACAGCACTGCCGAGGAGTGCGGGTCGAGCAGCACGACCTTGCGCGGGAACCACACCAGCAGCGCGTTGCGGAGGATGTCGCGCGTCCAGCGGCCGAGCAGGCCGTCCCGTTCGAAGCGGAAGTCCAGCATCGCACCGGCGACCACCGGGTCCACCACCCGTTGCCGCATCTGCGACCACGCGTCCAGCTCGACGAGCAGCCGCTGCCGGGCGTCGATGAACTCTTCCTCGTCCGCTCCGGTGTACACCATCCGCATGGGTCGATCGTCCCCCAGATGGCGCGTAATCACACCCCCGGCGACCGCTGCGGTCCGCGAATTCCTTCGAATGCCGCTACCACCTGCAGCACACCGAGGTCGTCGAACCGCCGTCCGGCGATCTGCAGCCCGACCGGCTGTCCCCCACTCGTATAACCGCAGTTCAACGACACCGCGGGCTGCCCGGACATGTTGTAGGGCACGGTGAACGCGATGTGCTCGAACGGCCGCGCGGGGTCGTTCGTCGGCGAGGCCCACTCGGCGGGCGGGGCGGACACCGGGCAGGTCGGCGACAGGACGAAGTCGTACGGCTCACCGGCGCGCAACGCGGCGACGGCGATCGCGTCCATCTGGGCGAAACCGCGGTAGGCCGCGACGCCGGAGACCTCCGCGCCGCCCTGCGCCCAGGCGGCGATGTAGGGCAGCACCAGCGCCTGCCGTTCCGGCGGCAACGCGCTGATGTCGCACCACGCCCGCACGCGCCAGAAGTCGTCCAGCCCGTCCAGCATTTCCCTGGTCAGGAACGGTTCGACCGGTTCGACGATCGCGCCGGCCGCCTCGAACCGCCGTGCCGCGTCGAGCACCGCGGCCCGCACGTCGTCCTCCACCGGCAACCCGACCCCGGCGTCCAGCTGCAGCCCCAGCCGCAGTCCCGTGACGTCGAAATCCAACTGTGACCAGGCGATTTCCGCCGGGGGCAGGCTCAGGTGGTCCCGGCTGTCCGGAGCGGACAACACACCCATCAGCAACGCCGCGTCGGCGACCGTCCGGGTCATCGGGCCGACGACCCGGCCGGGGAACGGCGGGTGCACCGGCACCCGGCCGAAGCTGGGCTTGAGCCCGACCAGCCCGCACCACCCGGCCGGCAGCCGGATCGAGCCGCCGATGTCGGTGCCGACGTGCAGCGGCCCGTACCCGGCGGCGGCCGCGGCGGCGGCGCCCGCGCTCGACCCGCCGGGCGTGCGCGACAGGTCCCACGGGTTGCGGCTCGCGGTGTGGAAACTCGACAACCCCGAGGTCAGCATCCCGTAGTCGGGCATCGTCGTCTTGCCGAGCAGCACCGCGCCCGCCTCGCGGACGCGGGCGGCGGCGGGCGCGTCGGCCGGGGCCGGGAGCAGTTCGGTCGCCGCGGTGCCCAGCGGCACCGGCGTGCCCCGGGTCGCGATGTTCTCCTTCAACGTGAGCGGCACGCCGTCGAGCGGCCCCGCCTCCCCCGCGGTCCACCGCTGCTCGGACGCCTTCGCCGCGTCCCGCGCCTGTGACGGGTCGTAGGCGTAGAGCGCGTGCAGGGACGGCTCCAGCGCGTCGATGCGGCTCAGCACCGCCTCGGTGACCTCGACCGGGGACAACGTCCCGGCGCGGTAGGCGGCGAGCAGTTCGGTCGCGGACAGGCCGGTCGGCTCCACGGGGTCCCTCCTCATTCCGGCGGTGTGTAGCGGCCGTCGACCGCGGTCCAGCCACCGTCGACGGCCAGCACGGCCCCGGTGACGAAACTCGCGGCATCGGAGGCCAGGTAGACGACGGCACCCGCCAGCTCGGACGCCTTCGCCCAGCGGCCGAGCGCGCTCTTGCCGGCGTAGGCGGCGTACCAGTCGGGGCTGGCCTTGATCTGCTCGGTCAGCGGCGTCTCGACCACGCCCGGCGCGATCGCGTTGACCCGCACCCCGGCCGGCCCGAACTCGGCCGCCGCGGTCCGGAACAGCTGCACGAGCCCGGCCTTCGTCGCCGCGTACGGCCCCTGACCGGGTTCGACGGTCGTGCCGCGGATCGAGGAGAACCCGATGATGCTGCCGCGCCCGCGCTCGACCATGCCCGCCCCGAAGGCCCGGACGACGTCGAACGTGGCGCCGAGGTTGAGCGCGACGACCCGGTCGAACTCCTCGCGCCGGTAGTCCAGCAGCCGTTTGCGCACGTTGGTCGCCGCGGTCAGCACGACGACGTCGACCGCGCCCAGCTCCGCGGCCGCCCGCTCGACGGCCGCCGAGTCGAGCACGTCGATCTCGTAGGCCTCGCCCCGGATCTCGCGGGCGGTCTCCCCGGCCGCGGACGCGTTGCGGTCGGCGCAGATCACCTCGGCGCCGTGCGCGGCCAGGGCGAGCGCCGACTCCCGGCCGATGCCGCTGCCCGCGCCGACCACCACGGCCCGCTTGCCGTCGAGCCGGAACAGCTTCTCGTAGTTCACGCCCGGATCACCGCCATCCGCGTCACGGTCAGCTCCTCGATCGCGAACCGCGGCCCCTCGCGTCCGATACCGGAGTCCTTCACGCCGCCGTAGGGCATGATGTCCGACCGGAACCCGGGCACCTCGTTCACCACGACACCACCGACCTCCAGCTCGTCGATCGCCCGCATGGTCGTGCGCAGCGAGCGGGTGAACACACTCGCGTGCAGGCCGTACCGCGATTCGTTGACCAGCCCGAACGCCGTTTCCACGTCGGGCACCCGGCGCAGGCACACCACCGGCCCGAAGATCTCCTCGTCCCAGCAGTCCACGCCGTCGGGCACGTCGGTCAGCACGGTCGGCCGGACGATCCCGTCGACGGCCTCGCCGCCCGCGGCCACCTTCGCGCCCGCGGCGACCGCGGCGGAGATCCAGTCGAGCACGCGACGGGTGGACCGTTCGTCGATCAGCGCCGACACCCGGGTCTTCTCGTCCCGCGGATCGCCGATGACGACCTCCGGCAACCGGGCCAGCAGGCGCTCGGTGAACTCCTCCGCCACCGCGTCCACGACCAGCAGCCGCTGCACCGAGATGCAGGCCTGCCCGGACGCGTAGAACCCGCCGCGCAGCACGGCGTCCACGGCCGCGTCGAGGTCCGCGTCCTCGGCGACCACCAGCGCGGCGTTCGAGCCCAGCTCCAGCAGCGTCTTGCGGGGCGCGGCGTCCCGCGCGATCCGGTGCCCGACCGCCGCCGAGCCGGTGAACGACACCGCGCCGATCCGCGGGTCGGTGACCAGCGCCGACCCGACCTCGGCGTCCCCGGTGACCAGCTGGACCATCGCCAGCGGCGCGTCGACCGCCGCCGCGGCCTCACGCACGAGGTGCACCAGCCACAGCGTCGACAGCGGGGTCTGCGGCGCCGGCTTCACGATCACCGGACAGCCGGCCGCGATCGCCGGGGCGATCTTGTGCGAGGCGAGCAGCAGCGGGTAGTTGAACCCGGCGATGCCGACCACGACACCGATCGGCTTGCGCACCCAGAACCCGGTCAGCCCCTCACCGGACGGCGCCACGTCCAGCGGCACGGTCTCCCCGTGCAGGCGGGCGACCTCCTCCGCGGCGGCCTGCCAGGTCACCAGCGTGCGGGCCACCTCGACACGGCAGTCGACGAGCGGTTTGCCGGTCTCCACGACCAGCAACCCCTCCAGCTCGTCGCGCCACTCCAGCAGCGACCGGTGCACGCCCAGCAGGACCTCCCGGCGCACGTGCGACGGCAGCTTCGCCACCTGCCGCGCGACCAGCACGGCCTCGTTGACCGCGAGGTGCGCCAGGTCAGGCGTGCCCACCGGCGCCCGCGCCACCACGCAGCCGTCGTAGGGGAACCTGATCTCCGTCGTGTCCGGTGTGGACACCCAGTCGGACCCGATCGGCAGCCCGTCGGGATAGGGGTCGAACATCATCGTCCTCCCTGCAGCCTGGCCAGTTCCGCACGCAGGTTCGGCGCCGCCGCGACGAGTTCCCGCGTGTAGGGATGTCGCGGATCGTCGTAGACCTGTTCCACCTCGCCCAGCTCGACGAGCTCCCCGTGCCGCATCACGGCCACCGTGTCGCAGACCCGGCGTACCACGGCCAGGTCGTGCGAAACGAACACCAGCGTCAGCGCGAAGCGCTCGGTCAGCTCGGCGAGGAGGTCGAGGATCTGCTTGCGCACCGACACGTCCAGCGCACTGACCGGCTCGTCCGCGACCAGCACCCGGGGTCGCGGCGCGAGCGCGCGGGCGATCGAGATCCGCTGCCGCTGCCCGCCGGAGAACTGGTGCGGGTACCGGCCCGCCGCGTCCGCCGGCAGCCCGACCGCGGTCAGCAGCTCCGCGACGCGGTCCGGATCGCGGCGGCCCAGCGGCTCGGAGATGATGTCCCGCACGCGCATCCGCGGGTCGAGCGAGCCCATCGGGTCCTGGAACACCACCTGCAGCGCCTCGCGGAGGAAGCCCAGCTTCCGCTCGGGCAGGCCGTCGATCCGCTTGCCCTCGAAGGAGATTTCGCCGGAGGTGGGCCGGTCCAGCCCGGCCAGCAGGCGCACCAGCGTCGACTTGCCCGAGCCGGACTCGCCGACGATGCCGAACCGCTGCCCGGCCTCGACGGTGAACGACACCCCGCGCAGCGCGTGCACTTCGCGTGGCCGCCGGTAGCGGCGGTGGACGTCCCGCAGTTCGATCACGCCGCCTCCAGGTCCGACGCGGCCAGCAGCTTCTTCGTGTACTCGTGCCGAGGCTGGGTGAGCACGTCCGAAGTGGACCCTTCCTCCACCACCCGGCCCTCGTACATCACGAGCACCCGGGTGCACACCTTCGCCACCACCGCGAGGTCGTGGGTGATGAACAGCAGCGCGGTGTCCCGCTCGGCGACCCCGGTCAGGATCAGGTCGAGCACCTGCGCCTGCACCGTCACGTCCAGCGCGGTCGTCGGCTCGTCGCAGATCAGCAGCGCCGGGTCGTTGGCCAGCGCGATCGCCAGCATCACCCGCTGCCGCTGCCCGCCGGAGAGCTGGTGCGGATACGCCCGCGCGAGCTGCCCCGGATCGGGCAGCTTGACCGCGTCCAGCAACGCCACCGCGGCCTCGTGGGCCGCCCGCCGCGACTTGCCGGTGTGCAGCCGGATCGACTCGGCGACCTGACGGCCGACGCGCATCAGCGGGTTCAACGCGGTCATCGGCTCCTGGAACACCATCGCCAGGTCCTGCCCCCGCCGCCGCGACAGCTCGCGCTCGGACGCGCCCAGCAGCTCTTTGCCGGTCAGCTTCGCCGAACCGGTCGCGCGCAGCCCCTCCGGCAGCAGGCCCATCACCGCGGACGCGGTCAGCGACTTGCCGGACCCGGACTCGCCGATCAGCCCGACCCGCTCACCCCGGCCGACCGTGAACGACACCTCGCGCACCAGCGGCTGCGCGCCGGCGTGCACGGACAGGTCCGACACTTCGAGGGTCATCGCCGCTCCAGACGGGGGTCGAGCCGGTCTCGCAGACCGTCGCCGAGCAGGTTGAACCCGAGCACCGCGATCGCGATCGCCAGCCCGGGGACCAGCGCCAGCCGCGGCTGCACGGTCAGCAGCTCCTGGGACTCCTGCAGCATCCGGCCCCAGGACGGCGTCGGCGGCCGGGTGCCGAACCCGAGGAACGACAGCGCCGCCTCGGCCAGCACCGCGATGCCGAACGACACCGAGCACTGCACGATCACCAGCCCGCCGATGTTGGGCAGCACGTGGCGGCGGGCGATGAAGAACCGCGACCGGCCCGCCGAGCGCGCGGCGAGCACGTATTCGGTGCTCATCACCTGCAGCGTGCCGGAGCGGGCCACCCGCGCGAACGACGGGATGGTCGCCACACCGATGGCGATCATCGCGGTGACCGTGCTCGCGCCGTAGACCGCGCCGAGCATGATCGCCAGCAGCAGCGCGGGAAACGCGAGCACCAGGTCGTTGACGCGCATGACGAACTCGCCGAGCCACCGCTTGGACATCCCGGCGAGGATCCCGAGCGGCGTGCCGACCAGCGCCGCGACACCAACCGCGATCACCCCGACGTACAGCGTGGTGCGTGCGCCGACCAGGATCTGGCTGAACACGTCCCGGCCGAACTTGTCGGTGCCGAACCAGTACTCGCCGGCCGGGCCGAGCAGCCGCGCGGTCGACTCCACCTTCAGCGGGTCGTGCGGCGTCCACACGAACGACACCAGCGCCGCGAGCACCACGAGCCCGACCAGCACCGCGCCGGCGACCAGCGTCGGCGACGTCCGTCCCTTGACCGGTGCACTCATCGCGCCGCCCTCAGCCGGGGGTCGATCACCACGTACAGCAGGTCGACCACGAAGTTGACCACCAGCACCGCGACCACCAGCACGAGCACGATGCCCTGCACCGACAGCAGATCGCGCGCGGACACCGAATCCAGCAGCATGCTGCCCAAGCCGGGCAGCACGAACACCCGCTCCACCACGACCGCGCCGATCAGCAGCGTCGTCAGCTGCAGCCCGAGCACGGTCACCACCGGCACGGCCGCGTTGCGCATGCCGTGCCGCATCAGCGCCGGGTACGGGCGCAGGCCCTTCGAGCGGGCGGTGCGCAGGTAGTCCTGGCCGAGCGTGTCCAGCACCGCCGAGCGCACGTACCTCGTGAGCACCGCGCCCTGCACGATCCCGAGCGACAGCGCGGGCAGGACCAGCCCGCGCAGGAACTCGCCGGTGTTCTGGTTCGGCGGCGTCCACCCGCCCGAGGGCAGCCACCGCAGCTGCACGGCGAAGACCTGCACCAGCAGGATTCCGGCGAGGAACGCCGGCACCGCCACGCCCAGCTGGGACAGGCCGGAGATCGCCGTGCCGCCGAAGCGCCGGTGCCACACTGCGGCGAGCGCGCCGAACGGCACCGCGAGCACGACCGCGACCAGCATCCCGGCCCCCACCAGCCACAACGTCACGCCCAGCCGGTCCACCAGTTGCGGCCCGATCGCCTCGCCGGTCACGTAGGAGCGGCCGAAGTCGCCCTGCAGCACGCCGCCCATCCAGCTCAGGTACTGCTCGACCAGCGGCCGGTCCAGCCCGAAGTCGGCGCGGGTCCTGGCGAGCAGCTCCGGGGTGGCGTTGATGCCGAGCGCGACCTGCGCCGGATCGCCCGGCAACACGGCCATGAACGCGAACACCACGATCGAGGCGACCAGCACGCTGACCACCAGGATCGCCACGCGGCGCAGGATCGCCACTGCCATCAGCCCAGACCTCCCATCAGCCCAGACCCCCCATCAGCCAAGTCCCGTCAGGTCGAAGGACTCGCTGACCTGGTTGGCGGCCAGCCCGGTCACCTTCTTCTTCGCCACCACCACGTTCGGGTACAGGAACAACCAGTCGGCAGCCGCGTCGGCGGTGATGGTGCGGGCGACCTGGCGCATGTTCGCGGCCTGCTCCTCGGGCGTCCCCGCGTCCGCGGCCGCGATCAGCTGCTTGACCTGCGGGTTGTCGTAGCCCCAGTAGTACTTGGGGTTGCCGAAGGTGGTGATGTCGCGGGCCTCGACGTGCTGGACGATCGAGGCGTCGAAGTCGTGGTCGGTGAAGACCTGCTTGAGCCACACCGCCGGGAAGTCCAGTGGCTCGATCGTGACGCGGACGCCGATGTCGGCCAGGTCGGAGGCGACGACCTGCGCGGCGGCCGTGGCGTAGGGCAGGTTCGCGATGCGCAGCCGGATCGACAGGTTCGACTGCCCGGCCTCCGCGAGCAGCGCCTTGGCCCGCGCGGGGTCGTGCGGGTAGTAGCCGGAGAGGTCCTCGTACCAGGGATCGGTGGGCGGCACCATGCTGCCGAGCACCGTGCCGCGGCCGGCCCAGGCGGTGTCCAGCAACGCCTTCCGGTCGATCGCCAGCGTCAGCGCGCGGCGGACGCGCACGTCGTTGAACGGGGCCTTGGCGCCGTTGAAGGAGAGCACGACCTCGCCGTTCGTGGTGCCCTGCAGGACGGTGAAGCGGGTGTCGTTCTCGAACTGCGGGATCGAGTCCGGCGCGGTGATCTGCGCGATGACGTCGATGCCGTTGCTGAGCAACGCGTTGTTCAGGGCGGTCGGATCCTTGATGTACTTGAGGATCACGGTTTTGTAGGCCGGTGACCTGCCCCAGTAGGCGGGGTTCGCGGCGAGGACGATCGAGTCGCCGCGCCGCCGGGACTGGACCTGGTACGGCCCGGTGCCGACCGGCGTGTTCGCCAGGTCCGCGACCCCGGTCGGGCTGAACATCGCGCCGACGCGGCCGGTCATGTCGAACAGCCAGCCGTTGCTGGGTTTCTTCAGCACCACGCGGGCGTGCAGCGGATCGACCACCTCGACGTGGTCCACGACGTCCATCTTGGACTTGATGGAGATCGTCCAGTCGGTCTTGACCCGGTCGATCGAGAACTTCACGTCCGCGGCGGTGAACGGCGCGCCGTTGCTGAACTTCACCCCGGGCTGGAGCTGGAAGTCGTAGGTGCGCCGGTCCTCGCTCACCGTCCAGGACCGGGCCAGCAGCGGCACGATCTTGCCGCTCGAGTCGAGCTTCACCAGGCCCTCGTAGACGTTGTAGAGCAGGGCCTGCGGGATGGCGGTGCCGTCGGTGCGGGTGAAGTCGAAGTTGGCCGGCTCGGCGGTGAACCCGACGGCGAGGGTGTCCGGGCCCGATCCGACCGAGGCCGTGGACCCGGCGGAGCAGGCCGAGATCACCAGCAGAAGCGCCAGTGCCGCGGAAATTCGGACTTTCATCCTCACCCCGAGTCAGTATGCTGGTCCGACCAGTAGCCTAGGTTTGCACCAGACGGGGTGAAGGTCAAGACGACGATGGAGTTCGAGCCGGTCAGCCCGGTCCGCGCGTACGAGCGGATCGTGGAACAGATCGAGCAGGCCGTGCTCACCGGCCGGCTCCGGCCCGGCGAGCGCCTGCCCGGGGAACGCGAGCTGATGGCCCAGTTCGGCGTCAGCCGCTCCACGATCCGGGAGGCGCTGCGGGTGCTGCAGGCCGGCGAGGTGATCCGGTCGCGCCCCGGTGATCCACGCGGGCCGGAAATCCTGCCCGCGTCACCGGCGCGGCTGCGGAAGTCGCTGGACCGGCTGGCGCGCGCGGAGACGCTCGGGCTGGCCGAGCTGCTGCAGTTCCGGATGATCGTGGAGGGTTCGGCCTACCGGCTGGCCGCGGAGCTGCGCACCGAGGAGGACCTGGCGGAGCTGCGTGCGGCGCTGGCGGCGATGACCGAGAGCCTGGACGACTACGCCACCTTCAGCCGCGCCGACGTCGCCTTCCACGACGTGGTCGCGCGGGCGGGCCGGAACACGCTGATCGTGGTGTGCGGCAACGTCGTGCGTGGCGTGGTGCTGGACCTGATCGCGGGCAAGCTGGAGAACTCGTCGAACCGGCAGGCGCTGATGGAGGCGTCGGTCGCGCACCACAAGGAAGTGCTGCGCGCGGTGGAGGACGGCGACGGCCCGCTGGCGGCGCGGCTGGCGCGGCGCGCGTTGTACGACTACTACGCGGAGTATGTGAGCGCCGACGAGCGGATCGTGCTGGAACACCTGCTGGACTGAGAAAATCCGTGGCCCCCGTCGTCGGTTGATCGTTACCGTCCGGGCGTGGCGTACGAACATCCGCTGGCCTACGTCGTCGGGCTGGAAGGCCTGGCGCTGCTGCGATCCTTCCGCGGCGAGCATGACCGCGCGTTCGTCGCGGAACGTCTGGCCGAGATCCAGCACCTGCTGGACGAGTCCCCGGACGGCGTGGAGGTCACGCACATCGATCCCGCCGAGGGCTACGACCTCTGGGCGCCGACGTACGACTCGCCCAATCCGGCTTTCGACTTCGACGAGCCGTTCGTGCGGTCCATCGCCGGTGCGATGTCCCCCGGCGTCGCCCTGGACGCGGCCTGCGGAACCGGTCGTGTGGCCGCGGTGCTCGCTGAGTGCGGGCACCGGGTGATCGGGGTGGACGGCTCGTCCGGGATGCTCGACCAGGCCCGGAAACGCTTGCCGGACGCGGAATTCCACCTCGGGAGCCTCACCGCGCTGCCGGTCGCCGAGGTCGATCTGGTCACGTGCTCGCTCGCGCTGACGCACGTGCCGGACCTGCGCCCGGTGTTCGCGGAGTTCGCCCGCGTGCTGCGGCCGGGCGGACGCCTGGTGATCGCCGACGTGCACCCCGAGCAGGTGGCGCGCGGGCACGTCCCGGCGGTGCGCCGCGCGGACGGTTCCCCGGCCCGGGTCCGTTCGCACTGCCACCGCACCGGCGACTACCTGCGGGCCGCGCTCGCCGCCGGGTTCGACCTGCTCCGGTGTGAGGAACCGGTGGCGCCGTCGCGGGAAATCCCGGCTTCGGAAGCGGGACCGTGGGAGGCGTGGCCGTGGTCGCTGGCCGGACTGGCGCCGGCGGCCGCGCGGGCCGCCGGCGCCGGAGTGCCGTCGATGATCCTCTGGGAGTTCCGGAACTAGTCCTCGGCGAGGATGGCGTCGATCTGGCCCTCGGCGAGCTTCATGCCCTCCTCCATGCCCATCTCGATCAGCTTCTCCAGCTGCTCCAGGCTGTCGAAGGAGTTGACCGTGGTCATCCGGGTGCCGGAGCCGTTCGCCTCGAGGGTGACCGCGCAGTGGATGACCGGCATTTCGCTGTTCGGCTCGCCCTTGTCGTCGGCGAACCCGTCGTCGAACTCCAGCCGGCGCGGGGCGTCGACCGCGGTGATCTCCCACCAGCCGCGGGACTTCGTGCCGTCCGGGCCGGTCATGAAGTAGCGGGAGCGGCCGCCGACCTTGAAGTCGTGCTGCTCGAAGGTCGCCGGCCAGGTCGGCGGGCCCCACCAGCGCTCGAGCTTGCGCGGGTCCTCCCACACGCGCCACACGCGGTCCGGCGCCGCGTCGTACTCGGCGACGATCGTGAGGGTCAACGCCTCGGTGTCCTTGTGCGAGCTGATGACAGTCATTCGTCCTCCTCGGACAGGATGTCCGCGATGGCCTGGGCGCGGTGGCGCCAGATCTGTTCGTATTCGTCGAGCAGGCGGGCCGCCTTGCGCAGGACCTCGGGATTGCCGTGCACGAGCTGCTCCCTCCCGCTCCGCTGCTTGACGACGAGCGACGCCCGCTCGAGCACCGCCACGTGCTTCTGCACGGCGGCGAAACTCATGTCGTACCGCCGGGCCAGCCGCGAGATCGACTCCTCGCTCCGGAGCACCCGGGTGACGATGTCGCGGCGGGTGGCGTCCGCGAGTGCGTGGAAGATCCGGTCGATCTCCGCGTCGTCGAGGTGACTTACAACCACATGGTTGTACGTTAGTGGCTGTGTGGGCGCGTGGCAAGGGGTCCGGAGCCACCAGCTGTGCCGCGACAGCTAGCCGAGCAGCTCCTCGAGGAGGTCGGCCGCCCGGGGCGAACCGCCCTCGGCGCGGGTTTCGTCCCGCAGTCGGGCCGACGCGCGGGCGACCTCGGGGTCGGCGACGAGTTCGGCTGCTCCGCAGCAGGTCGGCCGTCGCGTCCGCGGTGTCGATCCGCCGGGCCACGCCGAGTTCGACCAGGCGGTCGGCGTTCATGAACTGCTCGGCGGCCTGCGGCACAGCGATCATCGGCACGCCGGCGTGCAACCCCTCGGCGCTGCTGCCCATGCCCGCGTGCGTGACGAAAGCGTCGGCCCGCGCCAGGATCGCCGGCTGCGGCACCCAGGACCGGACGTCCACGTTCGCCGGAACGTCCCCGAGGTCGGCCGGGTCGACGTACTTGCCGATCTGCAGCACCACGTGCCACCCGGGCAGGTCCCCGAACGCGGCGAGGCACTCCCGGTAGAACCCGGCCTGCCGCGTGAAGGCCGAGCCGAGCGACACCAGCAGGACCTTCTCGGCGTCCGCGGGCCGCGTCCAGCCGCCCTCGTCCGCGCGGGCGCCGAGGCACGGGCCGACGAAGGTCACGCTGTCGTCCACCCGGTCGGCGCTCGGCTGCATCGCACGGGGGATCAACGCCAATGCCCGCGGCGGACGGCCGGAGAAGACGTCGCTGTCCAAAGTGGTCGCACCGCACCCGGCGAGCCACTCGGCGAACTTCGCCCGGTGCGCGTCGGCGCCCGGCAGTGCCCACAACTGCTTGGCGACCTCCTCTTCGTAGCCGTTCCAGGCCACGAAGGTCGGCGACAACTGCACGAACGGCCGGCCCTGCGATTCGGCCAGGGCACGCGCGGCGTACGCGCCGATGTCGTAGAGGTAGAGATCGGCCGGATCCGCGTCGTAGGCGGCGCGCAGCTGCGGAAGAGCCTGGATCTGGTCGTCGAGGAACACGCCCATCGCGGCGATCGGATCGGACGGCCAGTCGTTGGCGTAGGTGACCCGGTGGCCGCGGGCGACCAGTTCCCGGATGACCTCGAGGCTGGGCAGGACGTGGCTGCGTTGACCTCCAGTTATCTGAAGGTTCTACCGTGGGCTCCATGATCTTCACCGAGCGCGAACGCGCTTACCTGACGAGCCAGCGCCTCGGCCGGATGGGCACCGTCGACGCGAAGGGGCGTCCGCAGGTGCGGCCGCTGGGGTTCCAGCTCAACGACGACGGCACGATCGACATCGGCGGCCCGGACCTCAGCAAGAGCCAGAAGTGGCGCAACCTGGAGCAGAACCCGGAAGTCTCGTTCGTCGTCGACGACATGACGCCGGACGAGCCCGGCGCGATCAAACCCGGCTGGGGGCGGGGCATCGAGATCCGCGGCACGGCCGAACTGATCACCGGCATCGAGCCGCCCGCCTACGGCGGCCCGTGGTTCAGCAACGAGCGGATCCGGATCCACCCGCGTGTCGTGCACGCCTGGCACCTGGACCCGGACCCGCTCGTCCGGCGGGCTCAGGTCAGCGCCTGAGCCAGGTCCCGCCAGAGGTCTTCGGGGTCTTCCAGCCCGACGCTGAACCGCACGAGGCCGGCCGGCACGTGCGCGTCGCCCGGCCACATGGCGCGGCGTTCGACGATGCTTTCCACCCCGCCGAGGCTGGTGGCGTGCCGGATCAGCCGCAGCGACGCGCACAGGCGGTCGGCGGCGGCCGCGTCGGCCAGGTCGAACGCGATCATCGTGCCCTGGCCGGGGTAACGCACCTTCGTCACCGCCGGGTGCTCGCCGAGCCGCTCGGCGAGCAGGGCCGCGGTGCGCGACTGCTCGGCCAGCCGCACCGGCAGCGTCCGCAGCCCGCGCAGCGCGAGCCACGCCTCCAGCGCCCCGGGGGTCGCGCCGTTGCGGGTGCGAGCGTCGCGCAGCTCCTGCGCCACGCCCGCGTCGGCCGCGATGGTCAGGCCGAGCAGCAGGTCGCTGTGCCCGCCGATCAGCTTGGTCGCGCTGTGCACGACGATGTCCGCGCCCAGCGACAGCGGCTGCTGCCCCAGCGGGGTGGCGAACGTGTTGTCCACCACGACCCGCGCGCGCTGCCCGGTCAGCGGCGCGATGTCGATCAGATCGAGCGTCGGGTTGGTCGGCGATTCGACCCACACCACGTCGGCCTCGCGAGCGGCGGCCAGCCAGCCCTCCCGGTCGGACGGCTCGATGCGCCGCACCTTCAGCCGCCCCTTGCCCGCCGCGTGGTCGAGCAGCCCCCGGGTGCCCGCGTAGCTGTAGACCGGCACGGCGACCTCGGCGCCCACGTCCAGCAGGTCCAGCACCGCCGCCGCGGTCGCGATACCGGACGCGAACGCCGTCGCGTGCCCGCCTTCGAGCGCGCCGACGGCCTCCTCCAGCGCCACCCAGGTCGGCGTGCCGTCCTCGCGCGCGTACTTGAAGCCCGCCCCGGCGAGGTAGGTGCTCGCCGGCACCAGCGGCGTGTTCAGCGGCTCACCCGGTTCGTCCGGCCGTCCGGCGGCCACCGCGCGCGTGCGCGGGGCGAGGTCGTCGAGGTTCACGCGTTCTCCCTGATCAGTTTGCGGGCCACCGTGGCGCCCGGGGCCAGCGCGGTCAGCCGCGACACCAGGTCGTCGGCCGCGTCCGACAGCGCGTCCAGCGACATCGGCTCGAGCCGTTCCAGCAGGAACAGACCGCGCTCGCTGTCCTCCCGCAGCCGGGTGCGCACGCACTGGCGGTGGTTCCAGCGACGGCAGGTCACCCCGGCGTCGTCCCGCCACACGACCTCGCCCGCGTCGGCCACCTCGGTGTCCGGCTCGCCGCCCCGAACGGTGTCGAAGGCCTCGTCGCCCCGCGCCCGGACCAGCCGCGGCAACCCAACGTAACAGTCGAGGTCCTCGCCGCCGACCGGCAGCCGGTGCTGCACCGACACCGCGTTGTAGAGGTCGACCACCCGGTTGACCTGCGGCAGCCCGGCACCGGCGCGGCGCAGCAGGGCGTCCACCGAGGGCCGGGTGCGGTTCGGCTTCGCGCCGAACGCGCGGTACGCCTCGCGCCACGCCTCGACGTGCGGATCGTCACCGGCCGATTCGGCCGCGACGGCGAGCGCCTTGGCGGAGTCCTCGTCGCTGGGACCGCTGGGCAGGCCCTCGACCACGACGGCCAGGACCGCGAAGTCCGGCCGCAGCGCGAAGACCTCCGGCGCCACCCGGATCCCGTGCAGAACGTCGCTCATCCGGTCATTCTAACCATCCGTGCGGTGCAGTAGAGTGACCGACCATGACCGAGCCCGCCGCCGTCCTCGCCCGCAACATCCGCGCCCACCGCTCGGCGCGGCAGTGGAGCATGGACGCCCTGGCCGCTCGCGCCGGGCTGAGCAAGGGCGTGGTCGTGGCACTGGAGCAGGGCCGCGGCAACCCGAACCTGGCCACGCTGATCCGGGTCAGCGACGCGCTCGGCGTTTCG
Organism: Amycolatopsis deserti; assembly: GCF_014653945.1. Classification (GTDB taxonomy): domain Bacteria; phylum Actinomycetota; class Actinomycetes; order Mycobacteriales; family Pseudonocardiaceae; genus Amycolatopsis_E; species Amycolatopsis_E deserti. The sequence continues at coordinate 134,448 of NZ_BNAU01000006.1, forward strand.
CTCACCGCACTGCTCGAAGGCGGCGAACCACCCGCGATCTCGGTCACCGACACCGACACCGTGCTGTGGGAAGGCCCCTCCGGCGGCACCGGCCGCCTGCTGTCCGGCACCGACGCGCCCGCGCCGGCCGAGCTGTGGCGCTGGCACCTCGAACCCGGCGAACGGCACGACAGCGAGGGGCACGCCCCGGGCACCCACGAACTCATCCACGTCCTGTCCGGTGAGCTGCACCTGGGTGTCGGCGACCGGTCCGTCACCGTGCCGGCCGGATCGACCGCCCGGATGACCGCCGACGAGCCGCACAGCTACGCCAACCTGGGCGAAGTGCCGGTCGACTACGTCGGCGTGGTCGTGGTGCCGAGCTGAACATGCGTCCCCCGCGGCCGGTGGGTACCGTGCAGCGACCGCAACGACAGGGAGGAAGACGCATGGCACTCGAACGCCCCGAGGTCGACAAGCCGACCGGGCCGCCCCCGGCCGAGCTGGAGGTCACCGACCTCACCGTCGGCGACGGCGCCGAAGCCGCCGCGGGCAACGTCGTGTCCGTGCACTACGTCGGGGTCTCGCACTCGACCGGCGAGGAGTTCGACGCGTCCTGGAACCGGGGTGAGCCGCTGCGCTTCCCGCTCGGCGCCGGGCACGTCATCCCCGGCTGGGACCAGGGTGTGCAGGGCATGAAGGTCGGCGGCCGCCGACGGCTGGTCATCCCGCCGCACCTGGCCTACGGCGACCGCGGCGCGGGCGGCGTCATCAAGCCGGGCGAGACGCTGGTCTTCGTGGTCGACCTGGTCGGCGTCAACTGAGGCGGGACGCCACCCGCGTCAGCAGGCCGACCACGGCCGAGGTGTGCGCGGCCGGCCGGGGGCGGTGGACCGCGTAGACCTCGCGGTCCAGCGCACTCCCGGCCAGGTCGCGCACCACGATCCCGGCGGCGCCGCGCACCACGCTCGCCGGCACCAGCGCCACGCCCAGCCCGGCGCGCACCAGCGCGAGGATCGCCCCGTAGTCCCGGGTCTCATACGCGATCCGGGGCTCCACCCCGTCCTTGGCGGCCAGCAGGTCCAGGCACGGGCGGTCGGCCGAGATCCAGTCGTCGTCGGCGAGGTCGAGCAGCTTCACCTCGTCTGTCCGCGCCGCCGGGTGGTGGGCGGGCAGCACCAGCCGCAGCCGATCGGCCAGCAGCGGCACCCGGGTCAGGCCGCGCGCCGGCGGTAGTCGCCGCCCCGGGTAGCGGTGGGTGATCAGGAGGTCGAGTTCGCCGGAGACGACGAGGTCGTAACCGTCCGGCGGTTCCAGGTCCACCAGCCGCAGCCGGGTCGCCGGGTGTGCGCGCCGGAACTCCCCCACGACCTGCGGCAACAGCACCTGCCCCGCAGTCGCGAAGGTGCCCACGGTCAACGCGGCGGGCGGCTCGTCGCGCAGGGCCGCAAGCGCTTGCTCCGCCTCCCGCAGCTCCCCGACGATCGCTTCGCCGTGCCGGACGAGCCGCCGCCCGGCCTCGGTGAGCACGGTGCCGGTCGCGCGGCGGTCCAGCAGCGCGCACCCGGCCTCGCGCTCCAGCCGGGCCAGCTGTTGGGACAGCGCGGAGGGGGTGAAGCCCATGTTCCGCGCCGCGGTGGCGATGGATCCGGCGTGGGCGACCTCGACCAGGACGCGCAGCCGTTCGGCGACGAGCATGCCGTAAGTATCGCTAATGCCGGGCAATCGGAAAGCGCTGGCGGCTTACGGCCGGGATGCGCACAGTGGAGACATGACAACCACCGTCGTCCCCGACGTCGCCAGTGCCGCGGAGCGCATCCGCCCGTACGTCCGCCACACCCCGATCCTGCGCGCCGAGGTCGACGGCCGTCCGCTCGTGCTGAAGCTCGAGCACCTGCAGCGCACCGGTTCGTTCAAGCTGCGGGGCGCGCTGAACTCCCTGCTCACGGGCGAGCGGCCGGAACGAGTGGTCACCGCTTCCGGCGGCAACCACGGCATCGGGGTTGCGACGGCTGCGTCGATCCTCGGCCTGCCCGCGACGGTGTTCGTGCCGGAGGGTGTGCCGGCGAGCAAGGCCCGGCGGATCGAGGCGGCCGGTGCCCGGCTGGTGCGGGCGGGCACGCGCTACGCCGAGGCGGCGGCCGCCGCTCACGAAGCCGCCGCCGCTCCCGGCGTGCGTTATGTCGAGGCGTACAACGACCCGGTCGTGGTGGCCGGCCAGGGCACCGTGGCGGCGGAGATCGTCGCCGACGCGCCCGAGGTGGACTCGATCGCGGTGGCCGTGGGCGGCGGCGGGCTGGCGGCCGGTGTGGCGCTCGGCTCCGGCGGGCGGCTGACGGTCGCGGTCGAGCCGGAGCGGTGCTCGTGCCTGCACCAGGCGCTCGCCGCCGGTCACCCGGTGGACGCGGAGGTGGACTCGATCGCCGCGTCCGCGCTGGGCGCGACCCGGGTGGGCGAGGTGCCGTTCGCGGTGCTGTCCGGGCCGGACGTGCGGTCGCTGGTGGTCGGCGAGGCGGAGATCGTCGCGGCGCGGGACCGGCTGTGGGAGGAGTTCCGGCTGGCCGTCGAACCGGCGGCCGCGGTGCCGTTCGCGGCGTGGCTGGCCGGGGCCGTGCCCGGGGAGATGCCGTGCGTTCTGCTCTGCGGCGCCAACGCGGACTGGACGCCGTGACTACGCTGGGATCATGCCGGAACCGATCTTGGTGTCCATCGCCACCGCCGCGGCGACGAAGGCCGTGCAGGGCCTGTACGAGCTGATCAAGCGACGGTTCGCCGACGACCCGGAGGCGACCGCGGTGCTGGAGACCGCCACGCCCGAGGCGCCGGAGACCGTCGAGGTCCTGGCCGAGCGTCTCGACCAGGCCGGCCGGGAGGACCCGCGGTTCGCCGAGGCGCTGCGCGAGGCGTGGAGCCAGCACGGGGACGGGGCGAACAACCAGATCTCCGGGACGGTCCACGGCAACGTCGTGCAGGCGCGGGACGTCCACGGCAACATCAGCTTCTGAGATCACCGGTCGTGTCGGTCGGGTGAAGCAGTGTGCGCACCGTGCTGGCGATCGTGCACAACACCACGGCGGCGACCTGCACAAGGTGAAGGCGCCGCTGATGGTCGTGCCGCACGGCATGGGCTACAACAAGTACTTCGACTCGGAGGGCCGCGGCGGGTGTTCGGCCTGTCGGCGGACTGGCTGAACCACGAAGGACGCGTCGTGCCGTCCGTGATCGTGCTCTCCCACGAGGAACAGCTGGACCGGCCCCGCACGATGACCACGATCGGGCGACCGGTGCGCCGCCCGAGCTTGCGGTCCAGTTGCCGCAGCGGGGACTCGTGGTTGGTGAGCTGGCTGACACCCACGGCGCGGGCCGCGCCCCACCGCGACGAAGAACACCGATCAACAGCAGCCGGACCTGCGCAACGAAAAAACCCGGGCCCTGGAATTCCAGAGCCCGGGTCATCGGGTGGGCGAGGAGGGAGTTGAACCCTCACGTCCTTTCGGACACACGGACCTGAACCGTGCGCGTCTGCCATTCCGCCACTCGCCCGAGTTGCTGCGACAGCGAAAGGAACTTTAGCAGGCCGGTTCGGGGCCCTTCACCGGGGGTCGTGTCGAAGGGCGCGGATCCCGATAGGATCGATGCGAAAGCACATGGTGCGAAGGAGGCGAGGGGTTCGTGGGCCGCGTTGAGCGCTTCGATCGACGCCTGGAATCCCTGGTGGGGAACACCTTCGCACGCATGTTCGGCGGCAACGTCGTCACGCAAGAGGTGGCGCAGGCCCTGGAACGCGAAGGTGAGGACAACGTTCGTGAGCTGGCCGGTGGCAGGCTGCTCGCCCCCAACCACTACACCGTGTCACTGGGGCCGACGGACTACGACCGGATGGCCGGCGATGAGTTGCGCGTCACCCGGGTGCTCACGGAAGCCGTCAAGGAGCACCTCGCCGAACACGGTTGGGACACCTATGGTGACGTCGTAGTTTCGCTCGAGCGCAACGACGCGCTGCATACTGGACAATTCAAGACCCGTTCATCCGTCGACCCCGACGTCAGCGCGCGTAACGTCGCGGGTGCAGGACGGTCAGCACGACCCAGCAACGCAGGAGACCCAGCAATGAGCCAGCCCCCCGGCTACGGCCAAGGCCAATACGACCAGGGTGACCCGTACGGCCAGCAGGGCCAGTACGGCTACGGACAGCAGGGACAGCCCGGTTACGACCAGGGTGGCTATGGCCAGCCGGGTTACGACCAGGGCTACGGCCAGCAGCCCGGGTACGACCAGGGCGGCTACGGGCAGCAGCCGGGCTACGACCAGGGCGGCTACGGCCAGCAGCCGGGTTACGACCAGGGCTACGCGCAGCAGCCCGGCTACGACCAGGGCTACGGCCAGCCCCAGGGCGGGTACGACCAGGGCTACGGGCAGCAGCCCGGCTACGACCAGGGCGGCTACGGCCAGCAGCCGGGTTACGACCAGGGCTACGCGCAGCAGCCGGGCTACGGCACCCCGCCGGGTGGCTACGGGCCTCCGCAGGGCGCGCCGGACCCGTACGCGCAGCAGGGCTACGCCCCGCCGCCGGCCGCTCCGGGCGCCGGCCGTCAGGTCCAGGCGGTCCTGCAGCTCGACGACGGCTCGAACCGGAACTACACCCTCAAGCAGGGCGGCAACGTCATCGGCCGCGGCCAGGACGCGGACTTCCGCCTGCCCGACACCGGGGTCTCCCGCCGCCACCTGGAGATCACCTGGGACGGCCAGAGCGCGACGCTCGCCGACATCGGCTCCACGAACGGCACCACGGTCAACGGCACCCCGGTGCAGACCTGGCAGCTCGCGGACGGCGATGTGATCCGGGTCGGTCACTCCTCGCTGGTGTTCCGCACGCAGGGCTGACACGCGCGCCGGTAACCTGCGCCTGACCGGGTTCGCACCCGAAATCCCGTGTCCCGCAGAATGACTCCTGCGGGACGCCGCGGCGCACGCGTGCCACGGTCGGGAGAACAGAAGGCGGAGACACGTGCCGGAGCTGGTCGTTCAACTCACCAGAGTGGGCTTTCTCGTGCTGCTCTGGCTGTTCGTGCTGGCCGCCCTTCGGGTGGTGCGCTCGGATCTGTACGCCGCGTCGGGCCTCAAGGTGGCGATGCCCGGGCTGCGCCGGGCCAAGGAGCAGAAGAAGCCGCGGGGCGGCGCGAAGACGCCCCGCCAGCTGCTCGTCACCCACGGGGCGCTGGCCGGCACGCGCATCACGCTCGACGGCAGGCCGATCACGATCGGCCGCGCCGACGACTCCACCCTGGTGCTGGACGACGACTACGCCTCGACCCGGCACGCCCGGCTGTCGCTGCGCGGCACGGACTGGTACGTGGAAGATCTGGGATCGACCAACGGCACCTACCTGGACCGGGCTAAGGTCACTGCACCCCTCCGAGTTCCGCTCGGTGTCCCCATCCGGATCGGCAAGACGGTGATCGAGCTTCGCCCATGACACTCGTTCTTCGCTACGCGGCCCGCAGCGACCGTGGCCTGGTGCGGTCCAGCAACCAGGACTCGGTGTACGCGGGTCCCCGCCTGCTCGCACTCGCCGACGGCATGGGTGGCCATGCCGCGGGTGAGGTGGCCAGCAAGGTCGTGATCGCCTCCCTCGCCCCGCTCGACGACGACGAGCCCGGCGACGACCTGCTGACCATGCTCAGAGACGCGGTGGCCGGCGGCAACGCGGCCATCAGCGAGCTGGTGGCGAACGACCCGGACCTCGACGGCATGGGCACCACGCTCACCGCGATGCTGTTCTCCGGCTCGCGCCTGGGCATGGTCCACGTGGGCGACTCGCGGGCCTACCTGTTCCGCAACGGCCAGCTCACGCAGATCACCCGCGACGACAGCTTCGTCAACGAGCTGCTCGAGCAGGGCCGCATCACCGCCGACCAGGCCGCGACCCACCCGCAGCGCTCGCTGCTGCTCAAGGCCCTCACCGGGCACGAGGTCGAGCCGAGCCTGACCGTGCGCGAAGCCCGCGCCGGCGACCGGTACCTGCTGTGCTCCGACGGCCTGTCCGGCATGGTCAGCGACGAGACGCTGGCCGAGGCGATCCGCATCCCGGACCCGCAGGACTGCGCCGACCGCATGATCGAGCTGGCGCTCAAGGGCGGCGGCACCGACAACGTGACGGTCATCGTCGCGGACGTGGTGGACGTCGACTACGGCGAGAACGCCCCGATCGTGGGCGGCGCCGCCGGTGACGGCAGCGACCAGTACGAACTCCAGGGCGACTCCCCCGCGGCCAGGGCCCGCGCGCTGACCCAGCCGCCCCCGCCACCGCCGCCGCAGATGATCGCGCCGCCGGAAGAGCCGAAGAAACGCCGCAAGTGGCGCTGGATCGTCGGCATCCTGCTGGTGCTCGTGGTGCTCGGCGCGGGCGCGATCGCGACCCGCTACTTCGTGCTGAGCCAGTACTACGTCGGCGAGGGCGCCAACCAGGAGGTCGCGATCTTCCGTGGCGTGCCCGGCAGCATCCTCGGCGTCCCGCTGCACCAGCAGGCCGAGGGCTCGTGCCCGTCCGGTGACCAGGTGTGCGACAAGCTGACCGTGCCGCAGCTGCAGCAGGACGCGCAGGCCGCGGTGCGCAACGGCGTGAAGAAGGACAGCCTGGCCGACGCACGCGACTACATCGACAACTTCCTGCGCTACAAGACGCTGCGGGACTGCACCCAGACCACCATTCCCGGCGTCCCCACGGTGCCGAGCGAATCGACGAGCCAGCAGGCGGGGAGGGACTGCGCGACGACGACGGTGCCAGGTGGCGGTGGCTGATGAGCCAGCCATCGCTGTCCGATCCGGCAGCCGCCCTCTACGCGACCAACCCCCCGCGGGACATGCCGACCCGGCGTGGCACGGAACTGGCCATGCTGGGTTTCGCCGCGTTCATCGTCACCTGCGCGTTCGTGCTCGTGCAGGCCAACCAGGAGCAGGAGCTGTCCTGGTCGATCGTCTGGTACGGGCTGGCCTACCTGGGGTTGTTCGCGGTCGCCCACGCGGCCGTGCGCAAGTGGGCGGCCTACGCCGATCCGCTGATCCTGCCGTGCGTGGCCCTGCTCAACGGCCTCGGCCTGGTGATGATCTACCGGATCGACCTGGCCAACGCGGAGAAGGCCACCCAGTCCGGTTCGGACTTCACCGCGGACGCGCCGAAGCAGGTGCTGTTCACCGCGCTCGCGCTGGCGCTGTTCCTGGCCGTGCTGATCATCGTCAAGGACCACCGGACACTGACCCGCTACGGCTACACCGCCGGCCTGGTCGGCATGGTCGCGCTGGCGCTGCCCGCACTGCTGCCCAGCTCGCTGTCCGAGGTCAACGGCGCGAAGGTGTGGCTGAAGCTGCCCGGCTTCTCCATCCAGCCCGCGGAGTTCTCGAAGATCCTGCTGATGATCTTCTTCGCCTCCTTCCTGGTGGCCAAGCGCGACCTGTTCATGATCGCCGGCCGGAAGGTGTTCGGCGTCGAGCTGCCGCGCGCGCGTGACCTGGGCCCGCTGCTCATCGCGGCCGGGGTCTGCCTGCTGGTCCTGGTGTTCGAGAAGGACCTGGGCACCTCGCTGCTGATCTTCGGCATCGTGCTGGTGATGCTCTACGTCGCCACCGAGCGGGCGATCTGGGTGGTCACCGGGCTGAGCTTCTTCATCCTCGGCTGCCTGATCGCCTACCAGCTGTTCACGCACGTCGAGCAGCGCGTGGCGAACTGGATCGACCCGCTGGAGACCTACTCCGACCCGGGCGGCGGCTACCAGATCGCGCAGGGCCTGTTCGGCCTCGGCACCGGCGGGGTCGGCGGCACCGGGCTGGGCGCCGGCCGCCCGGAGATCGTGCCGGAGTCCAACACCGACTTCATCACCGCCGGCCTCGGCGAGGAGCTCGGGTTCGTCGGCCTCGCCGCGATCCTGATGGTCTACCTGCTGCTGGCCACCCGCGGCATGCGCAGCGCGCTGGCGGTGCGGGACACGTTCGGCAAGCTGCTCGGCTGCGGCCTGTCGTTCGCGATCGTCATGCAGGTGTTCGTGATCGTCGGCGGGGTGACGAAGCTGATCCCGATGACCGGTATCACGACGCCGTTCCTGTCCTACGGCGGCTCGTCGCTGCTGGCCAACTACATCCTGATCGCCCTGCTGCTCCGGATCTCGGACGCGGCGCGGCGGCCTGCCCAGAAACCCCGGCCCAAGCAGCCGCAGCAACAGGCTCCGCTGGCCGAGGCGCACACGGTGATGGTGCAGCGGCCGCCGGCCGGGGGCAACGCGACAGGGGAACCGACGGCATGAACAAGCCCATGCGCCGCGTCGGCATCGCCATGATCACCATGGTGGTGCTGCTGCTGGTCAACATCACCTACATCCAGGTGGTGAAGGCCGACGACTACCGCACCGACTCGCGCAACCAGCGCGTGCTGCTGGACCAGTACTCCCGGCAGCGCGGCAGCATCGTGTCCCAGTACGACGGACAGGTGCTGGCCGACGTGGTGGCCACCAACGACAAGCTGAAGTTCGAGCGCCGCTACACCGACGGCCCGATGTACGCGCCGGTCACCGGCTACTACTCGGTGCGCTACGGCTCGGGCGGCCTGGAGCGCGCCGAGGACGAAATCCTCAACGGCGAGGACCCGCGGCTGTTCGTGCGCCGCCTGTCGGACATGGTCACCGGGCGGGACCCGCGCGGCGGCAACGTCCAGCTGACCATCAACCCCGCCGTGCAGTCGGCCCTCTACAACGCGATGACGTCGAAGGGCTACACCGGCGCCGCGGTGGCGATGAACCCGAAGACCGGCGAGATCCTCGCGATGGTCTCCACGCCCTCCTACGACCCGAACGCGCTCGCCTCGCACGACGGGACCGAGCAGCAGGAGGCGTGGACCCGGTTCAACGACGACCCGAAGAACCCGATGCTGAACCGGGCGATCTCGGAGACCTACCCGCCGGGGTCGACGTTCAAGCTGCTGGTCGCGGCGGCCGAGCTGGAGAACGGCGCCACCGCCGACACCCCGGTGAGCAACGCGCCGAACGTCAAGCTGCCGGGCACCAACGTCACGCTGGAAAACTACGGCGGCGCGGCCTGCCCGGGCACCACGTTCAAGGACGCGCTGGCCCACTCCTGCAACGTGCCGTTCGCCACCTTCGCCGGCCAGCTGGGCGCGGACAAGCTGCGTCAGACCGCGGTCAACTTCGGCATCGGCGCGCCGCTGTCGATCCCGATGAACGTGGCGCCCTCCAGCCTGGGCGACCTCGACTCGCAGGCCGCGCTGTACCAGAGCGGCATCGGCCAGCGCGACGTGCGGCTGACCCCGCTTCAGGACCTGATGCTGTCCGCCACGATCGCCAACGGCGGCATGGCGATGAAGCCGCAGCTGATCAAGAAGCTGCTCGCGCCGGACCTGTCCGACCTGGAGACCTTCTCGCCGCAGGAGCTGACCGGCACGCCGGCGCTGTCCGCGGAGAACGCGGCCGTGCTGCGCGACATGATGATCGCCTCCGAGGCCAACACCAAGGGCGGCGGCAAGCGCGGCAACATCCAGATCGCGTCCAAGACCGGTACCGCCGAGCACGGCACCGACCCGAAGGCCACCCCGCCGCACGCCTGGTACACCGCGTTCGCGCCGGCCGCCGACCCGCAGATCGCCGTCGCGGTGATCGTCGAGTCCGGTGGTAACCGCGGCCTGGAGGCCACCGGTGGCACCGTGGCCGCCGAGATCGGCCGTGCCGCGATCAACGCCCAGCTCGGGGGTGGGTAGCGCATGCTGTCCACCGGTCAGCTCCTGGCCGATCGTTACCGGCTCGTCCACCGCATCGCCGTCGGCGGCATGGGCGAGGTGTGGCAGGCCAGCGACACCCGGTTGGACCGGATCGTCGCGGTGAAGGTGCTCAAGGCCGAGCTGTCCCAGGACGCGGAGTTCCTGCACCGCTTCCGCACCGAGGCGCGCACGACGGCCTCGCTGAACCACCCCGGCATCGCGGCGGTGCACGACTACGGCGAGACGGTCGCGGGCGAGCACGCGATCGCCTACCTGGTGATGGAGCACGTCGACGGCGAGCCGCTGGCCGGGATCCTGATGCGCGAGGGCAGGCTGGCGGCCGACCGGACGCTGGACATCCTCGAGCAGGCGGGCAACGCGCTGCAGGCCGCGCACGAACGCGGGCTGGTGCACCGGGACATCAAGCCGGGCAACATCCTGGTCACCCCGAACGGCACGGTGAAGATCACCGACTTCGGCATCGCGAAGGCCGCCGACGCGGCGCCGGTGACCAGGTCCGGCATGGTCATGGGCACCGCGCACTACATCGCGCCGGAGCAGGCGCTCGGCCACGACGCGGAACCGGCGAGCGACGTGTACTCGCTGGCCGTGTGCGGGTACGAGTGCCTGGCCGGGCACCGGCCGTTCCTGTCCGAGAACGCGGTGACGGTCGCGATGATGCACATCCGCGACCTGCCGCCGCCGCTGCCGCCCGACGTGCCACCGCACGCCCGCGCGGTCATCGAGGCGACCCTGGTCAAGGACCCGAGGCAGCGCTACAACAGCGGCGGCGAGTTCGCGGCCGCCATCGCCGCGGTCCGCAACGGGCACGCGTTACCGACGCCGTCCGGACTGGTGCAGACTTATGCCCCGGTCGTCGGCCCGGTGGCAGCCGTCGGCCCGGTTTCGCAGCCGGCGATGCAGCCGGTCAGCCCACCCGGCGTGCCGCACCCGAGCGGGGTGCTGCCGATGCCGGTGCCACCGCGGCGGCGGGTGCCGATCGCCGTGTGGGTGCTGCTGGCCCTGCTGGTGGCCGGGATCGTGGTGGTCCTGCTGGTGCTCCTGCCCGACTGGGGTGGCGGCAGCGGGACCGGCCGGATTCCGGGCGGCCAGGTCGGCACGACCGACATGGTTCCCGGCACGCGGCAACTCCCTCCCCCCGAAGAGACGACCTACGAGGCATGATGAGCACACCTTGGACGGAACGGAACGGCTTTCTCCGATGACTGCACCCAGGATGCTGTCCAACCGCTATGAACTGGGCGACACGCTCGGTTACGGCGGCATGTCCGAGGTCCACCACGGCACCGACGTCCGGCTGGGCCGCGAGGTCGCCGTGAAGATCCTGCGTGCCGACCTCGCCCGCGACCCCCAGTTCCAGGAGCGGTTCCGCCGCGAGGCGCAGAACGCCGCGGCGCTGAACCACCCGGCGATCGTCGCCGTGTACGACACCGGTGAGGCGCAGACCGAGTACGGTCCGCTGCCCTACATCGTGATGGAGTACGTGCGCGGCCGGACGCTGCGCGACATCGTCAAGACCGAGGGGCCGCTGTCGCAGAAGCGGGCCATGGAGGTCATGGCCGACGTCTGCGCCGCGCTGGACTTCTCGCACCGGCACGGCATCGTGCACCGGGACGTGAAGCCGGCCAACGTGATGATCACCGACCAGGGCGCGGTCAAGGTGATGGACTTCGGCATCGCGCGGGCGATGCACGACGGCCAGGCCGCGATGACGCAGACGGCCGCGGTGATCGGCACGGCCCAGTACCTGTCGCCGGAGCAGGCGCGCGGCGAGGGCGTCGACGCGCGCAGCGACGTCTACGCCGCCGGTTGCGTGTTGTTCGAGCTGATCACGGGCGAGCCGCCGTTCACCGGTGACTCGCCGGTCGCGGTGGCCTACCAGCACGTGCGGGAGGACCCGAAGGCGCCGTCGGCGGTGAACCCCGCGGTGTCGCCGGAGCTGGACGCGATCGTGCTGAAAGCGCTGGCCAAGGGCCCGGCCAACCGCTACCAGTCGGCCGCCGAGATGCGCGCCGACCTGGTCCGGACGCTGTCCGGGCAGCGGCCGTCGGCGCCGATGGTGATGACGGCCGACGAGCGTACGCAGGTGATCGGCGGGGCGCCCGGGCACGCGGCCGACTACGACCCCGAGGCGTTCGAAGAGGACGAGAAGCGCCGCAAGCGCAGGCGCGTCACCGCCGCGGTGATCTTCACGCTGATCGCCCTCGGCTTGATCGCGTTCATCATGTGGCTGGCCGGCGTGTTCGAGTCGAAGCCGGAAACCGCGATGATCCCCGACGTCAGCGATCAGCAGCAGGTGCAGGCCGAGCAGACGCTGCGGGACAAGGGCTTCACGAACATCGCGCTCGCGGACAAGCCGTGCTTCCGCCAGCCCAACGGCGTGGAGACCTGCTCGGCCGACCAGATCGGCAAGGCGATCAGCACCGACCCCGCCGCCGGGGTGAGCGTCGCGCTGGACCAGAAGATCACGCTGTTCATCGGCCGGGCGCCGGCGAACGTCGCGGTGCCGAACCTGCTGGGCAAGACCCAGGAGGAGGCCGAGGCGCTGCTCAACCAGGCCGGGCTGCTCCTGGACCCGAACGTGCAGCAGGTCGACGTCGACGACGAGGACCAGTACGGCAAGGTCCAGAGCCAGAACCCGAACGCGAACGCGCAGATCGCGCAGGGCAGCACGGTGGCCATCAAGGTCGGCAAGACGCCGAACATGGTGGAGGTCACCGACTACACCGGCCAGCAGTACGACGTGGCGAAGGCGGGTCTGGAGGCCCTCGGCTTCAAGGTCAGCAAGCAAGAGGCCGACTCCGACCAGCCGGAGGGCCAGGTCCTCAACCAGAAGCCGAACGCGGGCCAGCAGCGTGAGGGTTCGACGGTGACCCTGACCGTGTCGAACGGGTCGCAGCAGAAGATCTCGATGCCGGACCTGCGTGGCCTGACCCAGAACGAGGCGCTGCAGCGGCTGCAGCAGCTCGGCTGGGACGGCCAGGTGAACTACCAGGCCGACAAGCTCTCCGACGAGGACATGGACGGCAAGGTCACCGGCAGCGTGCCGACGGCCGGCACCCAGATCACCAAGAGCGAGACGATCACGCTGCTCATCGGCGAGTCCAACAGCGGTGGCGGTGGTGGCGGCGACAACACGACGTCGCCGACCAGCTCGCCGAGGTTCCCGGGCATCCCGTAAGGCTCGACCGACAAGGGCCCGCTTCCCCACCGGGGAGGCGGGCCCTTCGCTATGCCCGCCGCCGCATCGCCCAGGCGGTGCCCGCGGTGCTCACCGCCAGCAGGAGCACCCCGCCGAGCAGGCCGAGAGCCACCGCGGAGCCCGGCGCGGAACCCAGCAGCCCGCGCAGCATCGGGTTGACCACCGGCACCCACCGGACCAGCAGCACGATCCCGAGCAGCGCGAGCGCGGCGAGCACGGTGTAGCCGACGCGCGGGAGCAGCAGGCGTGAGCACGGCAGTCCGATGGCGACACCGGCCGCGGCGCAGGCGATGTGCGCGACCACCCCGTCGACCAGCACGCCCGCGGAGAAACCGGGGTGCACCAGCGCGGCCCACACCAGCGGGATCACCATCACGCCGGCGCAGCACAGCGCGACCGCGCCGACGATGCCGGAGAGCACAGTGGACAGCCGGCCGGCCTGCACCTGCGTGATCAGGCGTTGCGTGGGGTCCTCGGCGTCGACCAGGGCGATCGTCAGCCAGCACGCCACCACGGTCAGCGCGCCGGAGCTGACCGCGAACAACGGGCGGGCCTGCGAACCGGCGTCGCTGTAGAGGACGCCCAGCAGGATCAGGTAGGCCAGCAGCGGCGGCAGCCAGCGCTGGGAGTGGGCGAGCAACGCGAGCTGGTAGCGGATCACGGGCGCACCGCCGGGGTGTCGACCCGCACCACCGACCAGCCGCAGCTCAGCGCCTTGAGCAGCAGTTCGTCCGTCCGCTCCGCGGCGACGGTCAGTTCGACGTGGTCGCCGTCGCGGTGGGTGGCGAGCACCCCGGGCAGGTCCACCGCGCCGGAGCCGCGCAGCACCACGCGGGCCGCCCGGTCCACCACCCGCAGCACGCCGCCGGTCAGGCGGAAGACCTCGGTGGCGTGGGCGTGGGCGCGCTCGTCGCGGTGCTCGGTGAACACCACGCTCGCCCCGCGGGCGCTGGTTTCGGCGATGATCTCGCCGAGCACCTCGTGCGCGTCCGGGTCGAGCCCCGACCAGGGTTCGTCCAGCACCAGCAGGTCCGGTTCGGTGATCAGCGCCTGGGCCAGGCCGACCTTCTGCGCGTTGCCCTTCGACAGGTGCCGCAGCGGCGCGTTCGGGCCGCCGGCCAGCGCCAGCCGGTCCAGCAGCGCCCGCGGGTCCACTTCGGACGTTCCGGAGATGCGGCCGAGGTGGCGCAGGTAGGCCACGGCGCTCATCCGGGTCGAGGCCGGGAACCGGTCGGGCACGTACCCGACGCGCGGACGGCCGGTGACCGTGCCCGACGAGGGCCGGGACAGCCCGGCGATGATTCGCAGGAGCGTCGACTTGCCGGACCCGTTCGTGCCGACGACGCCGACCACGCTGCCCGGGCGCACCTCGAGGTCCACCCCGGTCAGCACCGGGGCGTCACCATAGCGCTTGCCGACCCCCAGCAGCCGGATCACGCAGCGGCGGCCTTCTGCAACGCTGCGACCTCACGCTCCAGGGCGTCCACCACGAACGGCTCGACCGGGTGACCGGCGGTCGCCATCCAGTTCGCCAGCATCCGGTGCCCGCCCTGGGTCAGCACCGACTCGGGGTGGAACTGCACACCCTCGACCGGCAGCTCGCGGTGCCGCATGCCCATCACCACGCCGGACTCGGTGCGCGCGGTGACCTCGAACTCGGCCGGGATGGTGTCCGGCAGCACGGTCAGCGAGTGGTAGCGGGTCGCGGTGAACGGGTCGGGCAGGCCGGCGAGCACGCCGCCGCCCTGGTGGTGCACCTGGCTGGTCTTGCCGTGCAGCAGCTCGGGCGCGCGGTCGACGGTCGCGTTCCACGCCACACCGATCGCCTGGTGGCCGAGGCACACGCCGAGCATCGGGGTGTGAGTGTCGGCACACTTGTGCACCACGTCGATGCTCTGGCCGGCGCGCTCCGGCGTGCCCGGGCCCGGCGAGACGAGCACGCCGTCGAACTCGGGCACGCGGTCGAGGTCGACGACGTCGTTGCGCCAGACAGTGCATTCGTTGCCGAGCTGGGCCAGGTACTGGACCAGGTTGTAGACGAAGCTGTCGTAGTTGTCGACGACCAATACGCGCATGCCGACCACCCTACCGGCGTCCACATGCTGGACCGCAATTCATATCACAGTGAAAGTAAGGGTCACCTATCTTTACCGTGGCAAGGGTGAGCCGTAGTCCTCTTCGCGTCGCCATCGTGGGCGCCGGCCCCGCCGGCATCTACGCCGCCGACATCCTCGACAAGTCCGACACCGACGTCAGCATCGACATCTTCGAACGCATGCCGGCGCCGTTCGGGCTGATCCGGTACGGCGTCGCCCCCGACCACCCGCGCATCAAGGGCATCGTGACCGCCCTGCACAAGGTGCTCGACCGACCGGGCATCCGGCTGCTCGGCAACGTCGACTACGGCACCGACATCAAGCTCGACGACCTGCGCGAGTTCTACGACGCGGTCATCTTCGCCACCGGCGCGATGAGCGACCGCGCGCTGGACATCCCGGGCATCGACCTGCCCGGCAGCTACGGCGCCGCCGACTTCGTGTCCTGGTACGACGGCCACCCGGACGTCCCGCGCACCTGGCCGCTGGAGGCCACCAGCGTCGCCGTCCTCGGTGTCGGCAACGTCGCGCTCGACGTCGCCCGCGTGCTCGCCAAGACCGCGGACGAGCTGCTGTCCACCGACATCCCGCCGAACGTGTACGAGGGCCTGAAGTCCAGCAAGGTCACCGACGTGCACGTGTTCGGCCGCCGCGGGCCGGCCCAGGCCAAGTTCACCCCGCTCGAGCTGCGCGAGCTGGACCACTCGCCGAACGTCGAGGTCATCGTCTACCCCGAGGACATCGAGTTCGACGACGGCTCGATCGCCGCCATCCGCGCCTCCAAGCAGGTCGACATGGTGGTCAAGACGCTGCAGGAGTGGGCGATCCGCGACCAGGGCGACCGGCCCAAGCGCCTGCACCTGCACTTCTTCCACTCGCCGACGGAGATCCTCGGCGACGAGCGGGTCACCGGCCTGCGCACCGAGCGCACCGAGCTGACCGGCGACGGCAACGTCCGCGGCACCGGCGAGTTCCACGACTGGGACGTCCAGGCCGTGTACCGCGCGGTCGGCTACCTGTCCTCCGAGCTGCCGGAGGTCCCGTTCGACCACGACAGCGGCACGGTGCCGAACGAGGGCGGCCGGGTGCTGGACATCGACGGTGACCACGTGCCCGGCGTGTACGTGACCGGCTGGATCAAGCGCGGCCCGGTCGGCCTGATCGGCCACACCAAGGGCGACGCGGCCGAGACGATCCGCAACCTGCTCGCCGACGCGGACTCGCTGACCGCGCCCAAGCAGGCCGCCCCGGACGCGATCACGTCGTTCCTGGCCGACCGCGGCGTCCCGTTCACGACCTGGGAGGGCTGGGGCAAGCTCGACGCGCACGAACGCGCCCTGGGCGAGCCGCAGGGCCGCGAGCGCGTGAAGGTCGTCGAGCGCGAGGAGATGATCCGCGTTTCGCGCGGCTAGTTCACCGACACCTGGTTGAACGGGAGCATCGGCTCCAGCCAGGGGAACACGACGAACAGCAGCAACGCGATCACGCCGAGCACCAGCACGAGCGCGGTCACCGCCTTGACCCCGGCCGGGCCGGGCAGCCTGCGCCAGATCCAGCCGTACATCACACGCCTCCGATCGCCTGCAGCAGCTGCTCGTAGGTGGCACCCGGGGTCTTCGGGTACTGGTTGGTCAGCACGGCGTGCACGATCAGCCGCTGCTTGTCGGAGAACCGCGGGTGGCACGTGGTCAGCGTGAGCAGGGAGACCTGCTGGGCCGTCGGCAGCACATCGGCGCTGCGGTGCGGCACCGGGGCGACCACCTCGCCCTGGTCCGGCGTGACGATCTCCCGGCCGTAGGTCTTGCCGTACGGGCCGCCGTCCGGCGCGTCGGTGCGCAGGGTGCCCACGTTCGCGCACTGCGGGCGGGCGGCCTTGTCGGCGTTCCAGTTCGCGAGCTCATCGGAGTGCGGCAGGACGCGGTAGACGAAGAAGTCGCTCTGCGTCTCGATCACGATCGCGTCACACGAGGCGAGCAGGTCGAGGTCGTTGAACGGCGCGCCCTTGCCGACGCGGTGCCCGGCGACGGCGAAGTTGCCCGGCTCGCCCGGCAGCGCGGTGCCCTTGTAGTGCCCCGGCCCGACTTCCAGCGCCTTCGCGTCCGTGCCCTCCTGGATCGTGAAGTGGTAGTCCGCGCCGAAGCTCGGGATGTACATCTTCGCGAACGCCTCGCCGTCGATCAGGTCGGCGTGCAGCGTGCGGCCCTGCGCCCAGTCCTGGTCCAGCGCGACGGTGGCGCTGGCCTGCTTGCGCGCGGAGAACAGGTCCGTGATGTACAGCTCGTAGACGACGAACAGGAGCACGACGAGGCCGGCGGTGATCAGCAGTTCGCCGATCGTCCGCACGGTCCTGGCGAAACCGCCACCGGTTTTCCTCGGTGGCGGGGCGTCGAGGACTGCCACGCGCGCTCCTCTCTCGGGGACGCTTACGTTAACGTGTGAACGTAGAGGTGGATGCGCACCACCTGGCCAGAGACGAACACCGCGAGGTTCCGATGCCCAAGTCCAAGGTCCGCAAGAAGACGGCGTACACGCCGCCGGCCGATCGGCGCACGCCGGTCAAGGTGCGCGCCGCGGGGCCGTCCAGCCTGTTCTACAAGATCGTGATGTTCGGGCTGATGGTCCTCGGGCTCGTCTGGCTGGTCGTGAACTACATCGCGGGCGACAAGATCCCGTTCATGGCGGATCTCGGCAACGGCAACTTCGCGGTCGGCTTCGCGCTGATGATCGTCGGTCTGCTCATGACGATGCGCTGGCGCTGAGCGGAAGATCACAACGATTGCCCCGAACAGCCGCTTGACCCGTAATTACAGCACTGTGACTCATCCCCAGTGTGGATAACCACTGTGGATAACTCGTCTCCTCATTGGGCTCCGCGACCTGTTCTGGTCGGAGCCGGTTGTGCCGCGGCCGTTTTCGCCGCGGCCGCGGCGATCCTGGCGAGCGACCGGATGGGCACGGTCCTCTTCGCCGTCGCGGCGGTCGCGCTGACCGCGTTGTCGCTGCACGGTTTGCTCGTGCGCCCGCGCCTCACCGCGGACCCGCGCGGGCTGCGAATCCGCACCACGACCGGGAAACACGACCTGCACTGGCCCGAGGTGACCGCCCGCGTCCGCACCACCCGCCGCCTGGGCCGCGACTCGGCGACGCTGGAAATCGAGGCGGGCGAGGCGCTGTACGTCTTCGGCTGGCTCGAACTCGGCGCCGATCCGCGGGACGTGCTCGACACGCTGACCGCGTTGCGGCCCTAACCGGTCGGCTCGACGCAGACCAGCTCGTCGCCGCGGTACCAGCAGACCAGGTTCGCCAGCTGGGCGTCGCGCACGAACACCAGCACCAGCAACGCGACCAGCAGCACCGCCACCGCGCCGCCCTGCCAGTACTGGCGCCCCTTCGCCGGGGCGTACACCATCGCCGCGGTGACGGCCGCGCCGACGACCAGGCCGCCGAGGTGGCCGAGCAGCGAGATGTTCGGCAGCGACACGGTGATGATCAGGTTCAGCACGATCGTGCCGATCGCGTACGCCGGGTTGAGCCGCAGCCGGATGACGGCGACGAGCATCGCGCCCAGCAGGCCGTAGATCGCGCCGGACGCGCCCGCGGTGCCGCGGTCCACGTCGTCGAACAGGTACACCGCCACCGCGCCGCCCAGCAGCGACACCACGTACAGCGCCGTGAACCGCACGCGGCCCAGCAACGTCTCCATGTCCCGCCCGAGGATCCACAGGGCGAGCATGTTGACCGCCAGGTGGATCGGCCCGTAGTGCAGGAAACCGGACGTGGCGAGCCGCCACCACTCGTCCGCCCCGGCGATCGCGCGCGGCCACAACACGCCGTCGCCGAACAACGGCGCGGTGTCGTTGGCGGTCAGGCTCCCCGACTGCGCCACCGTGACGACGTACGCCAGCACGTTGAGCGCGATGAGGATCGGCGTGACCACCGGCCGGTGCGAGACCTGGGCGCCGGCGACCGTGCGCGGCGTGTACCGCTGGACGTTCTGCTCGCGGCGCCCGGTCTGCACGCAGTCTATGCACTGGTAGCCGACCGACGCCTCACGCAGGCAGTCCGGGCACGCCGGACGGCCGCACCGGACGCAGCTGAGCCCGGTGGGTCGCGACGGGTGCCACCAACAGCCGGGCAGGGCCGACTGCTGGTGCGGCTGTGAGGCAGGCGGGTGCGGAGGCATGTTCACGATGCCTCCAACCTACCCTGGCTCAGCCTTCGCGCTCGATGTCGATCTTCTCGATGACGACGTCCTGCAGCGGCTTGTCGGCGGGCCCGGTCGCGGTGTTCGCGATCGAGTCCACGACGTCGCGCGACTGCTGGTCGGCCACCTCGCCGAAGATCGTGTGCTTGAAGTTCAGGTGCGGCGTCTTGGCCACGGTGATGAAGAACTGCGAGCCGTTGGTGCCCGGGCCCGCGTTCGCCATCGCCAGCAGGTACGGCCGGTCGAACTGCAGTTCGGGGTGGAACTCGTCGCCGAACTGGTAGCCCGGGCCGCCGCGGCCGGTGCCGGTCGGGTCGCCGCCCTGGATCATGAAGCCCGAGATGACGCGGTGGAAGATCGCGCCGTCGTAGAACGGGCCGGAGTTCTCGCCCTTGGCGTTCGGGCGCTGGTACTCCTTCGTGCCCTCCGCGAGGCCGACGAAGTTGGCCACGGTCTTGGGGGCGTGATCAGGGAAAAGGTTGATCCGGATGTCCCCGGCGTTGGTGTGCAGGACGGCGGTCGCCTTCGCACCAACGAGGGATTCACTGCTCTGGGTCACCGCTTCATCGTGCCATCCGCAGCGAGATCGGCCGGAAACGGGCAGGATGGTTACGGGGATGGAACGTGAGACGAAACGATTGACGAGGTGAAAGGCCATGACCCGAGCTGCGGACTCGGTGGGTGAGTCGGTCAAGGCCGGCTTGCTCGGCCTGAGCAAGCGGGCCGTCGAGGTCGGCAAGGCAGGCGCCGAGGTGACCGCTCAGGCCGCCCAGGCGGCCGAGAAGCGGCTTTCCGAGAGCACCGAGGAGGCTCGCAAGGAGGCCGCCAAGCGGGGCCGGCAGGCCCGCAAGGACCTGGCCAGGGCGAGCAAGCAGGCGCGCAAGGAGGCCGCGGCGCGGCTCGCCGAGCTGCGCAAGCCGGGCCGCAAGGCCCGCAAGGCCGCCGTGCAGGCCGCGAAGGCCGCCGGTGAGTCGAAGCGGAAGGCCAAGAAGGACTTCAAGCAGGCCAAGAAGGACTTCCGGGCCGCGCTGGAGGAGGCGAAGCTCGCCGCCAAGGGCACGAAGAAGAGCCGCAAGTGGCCGCTCTTCCTGGTGCTGGGCGTGCTGGCCGCCGCGGGTGCGGCGGTCGCGCTGCGCGGCAAGCAGGAGCCGCCGGTGGCCACCGAGCCGCCGCGGGCCGCGCCGAAGCCGGCCACCCCGGAGTCGACGGCGAACGGCCAGCACGCGCCGAGCCCGTCGCCCGCGGAGAAGCAGAACTAGACACGTTCCACCGGAGGTGCCGCTCGACCGCGAGGCCGAGCGGCACCTCCGCCTGCGCTGACCCGGTCACGCCCGACCCCGCACAGGCGAACGGCCGCTTTCCCAACAGGTACCGATGGGAAAACGGCCGTTCTGCGCGACTGCCTCAGGCGGCGGCCGCGTGCTTGTCGATCAGCTTGCCCAGCCGGGGCAGCGCCTCTTCGACGTTCTTCTTGCCGTTCGGGCGCAGCTTCTCGTAGACCTTCTTGATGCTGTCGCGGCTGCTCTTGGCGGCGCGCGCGTCGGTCACGCTCAGCAGCGCGTCGGCGGCCTCCGAGCCACGGCCGGACAGGTAGGCGCCGAAGTCGCCCCCGCCCTGGCCCTTGAAGTCGGCGTAGAACGGCTCGAGCGCGGCGGTGAAGTCGTCGAGCAGGCTGTCCACGGCGGAGCCGATGATGCCCGGCTTGATCTTCTTGACCGCGGCGAAGCCGGTCTTGATGACGGCGCCGGACACGCCGCCCTTGTCCGAGACCTCTTCGTCGACCAGCGTCTCCAGGTCGGTCACAACGGCCGGACGCCTGCTGGAGTCGAGCAGGATTTCCTTGAGGGTGTCAGCCACGAATGTCTGTCCTTCTTCACATCGAGGTACACGGGGGGCTCTCGCAGCCCGTGGCACGCCGGCCGCAGGTCTCGACCGTCCCGTGCTGGTCCTCCCCGGCTGCGAGGTGCGATCAGGGTAATACAAGATCAACTTGACACTGCACCCCGCCGGTCTTAAAGGTGCGAGATCGCCTGCCGGGCAACGGTTCTCGCCTTCACCGTCTGTTGCTGGTTCGTGGTCACGATGACCGCCGTACCGCCCTTGGCCACGGCATATACCGCGCCGTCCGGTTTCGCTGCGTAACCACCCTGCCACCCTGGCGGCTCGGTCGCGGGGTTGCTCGTGGCCACCGGCGCCGCCTGGTCGACGAGCGCCTTCGCCACCGCCGGATCCCCGGTGTAGACGCGCACGGTCAGCTGGAGCTTGCCGGACAGGGCGTAGAAGAAGCACGTCGGATGCGGCTGGTCGGCGGAGACCTCGACCTTCGACACGCGCTGTCCGTTGGAGTCCGCGACGAACGAGTTCTCCAGGTACGGGCAGGGCGCGGTGCGGGCCGGGGTGGGCTCCGGGGGCAGCTGCACGGCCGTGGTGGCCGGCGCGCTCGAGGACGGCGGCGCCTCCGGTGCCGGCTGGGCGGAGCAGCCGGCCAGCGCGGCGGCCGCGAGCAGTGCGGGCAGGACTCGTCGCATAACCCGATCAGTGAACCACCCGGCCTCCGCCGGGTTGTGGCGGGCGCGCCGCTACAGCAGGGTAGAAGGAACTACTCTACGTGTTCGTCCGGAGGCGAGATGTATTCAAGTCGGGCTGCCGGTGGCGTGCTGGCCCTGCTGACCGGAGCCGCCCTGCTGGCCGGGACCACACCCGCGTCGGCGGTCGCGGCGGACTTCCCGGCCGGCGACGAGGGCTACCACACCTACGCCGAGGTCACGACGGAACTCCAGAAGGCGGCCGCCAACCACCCGGACATCGCGGTGCTGTCCAGCGTGGGCAAGTCCTTCGAGGGCCGCGAGCTGAACCTGGTGAAGATCAGCGACAACGCCGCCGCCGACGAGGGCGAACCCGAGGTGCTGTTCACCTGCAACCAGCACGCGCGCGAGCACCTGACCACCGAGATGTGCCTGCACATCGTGCAGCGCTTCACCGAC
The DNA here is from genome assembly GCF_014653945.1 of Amycolatopsis deserti. Classification (GTDB taxonomy): domain Bacteria; phylum Actinomycetota; class Actinomycetes; order Mycobacteriales; family Pseudonocardiaceae; genus Amycolatopsis_E; species Amycolatopsis_E deserti. The sequence continues at coordinate 156,694 of NZ_BNAU01000006.1, forward strand.
GGCTACGCGAGCGATCCGAACATCCGGTCGCTGGTGGACGACCACGTGATCTGGGTGATCCCGAACGTCAACCCGGACGGGGCCGAGTACGACATCTCGGGCGCGGACTACAAGTACTGGCGCAAGAACCGCAGGCCGGTCGACGGCGACAAGATCGGCACCGACCTGAACCGCAACTGGGGCTACAAGTGGGGCTGCTGCGACGGCTCCAGCACGCGGCCGGCGTCTGAGACCTACCGCGGTCCGTCGGCGTTCTCCGAGCCCGAGACGCAGGCGGTGTCGCGATTCGTCGACTCGCGCGCGGCCGGTGGGCAGCAGCGGATCAAGACGCACATCGACTTCCACACCTACTCCGAGCTGGTGCTGTGGCCGTTCGGGCACACCGAGGACGACACCGGCGAGGGCATGACGGCCGAGGAGAACGCGCGGTTCCGCGACGTCGGGCAGCGCATGGCCGCCACGAACGGGTACAAGGCCCAGCAGTCCAGCGACCTCTACGTCACCGACGGGGACGTCAACGACTGGATGTGGGGCACGCACAAGATCCTCAGCTTCACCTTCGAGATGTACCCGACCGGCCCGTTCCCCGGCTTCTACCCGCCGGACGAGGACATCGCGCGGGAGACGACGCGCAACGACGCGGCCGTGGACATCCTGATCCGCGAGGCTCGCTAGACAATCGATCCAAGTTCTGTACATCATGCCCAGGTGACCGATGCCGACGCGGTGCTCTCCGCGCTCCGACCCGTGCTCGACGGCCTGGCCGCCACCTTCGGCGGCAACTGCGAGGTCGTCCTGCACGACTACCGGCGGCCGGAGGGCTCCGTGGTCGCGGTCGCCGGCGACGTCACCGGCCGGGCGCCCGGCGGCGCGATGAGCGAGCTCGGCCTGAGCCTGCTCAAGCAGGGCCGGGACGCGCGCGACCAGATCAACTACCTGACGCGCACGCCGGCCGGGCGCGTGATCAAGGCGTCCACGATGCTGTTGCGCGACCGCGACGGCGAGGTGTTCGGGGCGCTGTGCGTGAACGTCGACGTGACCGATCTGCGGCACGCGGCCGTGCTGCTCGGCGAGCTGGCGGCGGTGACCTCGCTGCCCGACGCGACCACGACGTTCACCAACGACGTCGGTCAGCTGATCCGTGCGGTGGTGGCCGAGGAGGAGCTCAAGCTCGGGCGGCCGGTGAGCCGGATGACGCGCGCCGAGCGGCTGGACCTGTTCCGCGCTCTGGACGAGCGCGGGCTGTTCGCGCTGCAGAAGGCCGTGCCGGAGGTGGCCGCCGCGCTGGGGATCTCCCGGGCGTCGGCCTACAACCACCTGGCCGAGATCAGGTCTTAGGCGGCAGGCCGAAGACGTTCCACGGCGGGCGCGGGGTGTCCAGCGCCTCGGCGTCGGTGATCGGCGTGGCGGTGCCGCGGAACCGGTCGAGGTCGGCGCCGCTGGCGACGCGGGCGGGGAACGCCGCGGACGCCGCGCGGCGGCTGATCGCGTCGAGGGGCAGTTCCGCGCGCGAGGCGACCAGCACGAGGTTGCCGAACCGGCGGCCGCGCAGCACGCCGGAGTCGGCGAGCATCACGACGTGCGGGAAGACGGCGCCGATCGTGGCGACGACCCGGCGGGCGAACTTCAGGCCCGGCCCGTCGGCGACGTTGATCAGGTAGGTGCCCGCCGGCCGGAGTACCCGGGCGACGTCGGTGGTGAACTCCAGGGTCGCCACGTCGCCCGGCATCTTCGCGCGCTGGAAGACGTCCGCCACGACGAGATCGGCCGAGGCGTCCCGGCGCGTGGCCACGCCTTCGCGGCCGTCGGAGATGCGCACGCGCAGGTTGGGCACGCCGCGCAGGTCGAGCTGCTCGCGGACGAGGTCGATGAGCTGCTCGTCCGCGTCGAAGACGAGCTGCCTGCTGCCGGGCCGGGTGGCCGCGATGTAGCGCGGAATGGTGCAGCCGGCGCCGCCGAGGTGCAGCGCGTCGACCGGCCCGTCGCCCAGGCAGTCGATCACGTCCCCGATGCGCCGCACGTACTCGAACTCCAGGTGCGTCGGGTCGTCGAGGTCCACATAGGACTGGGCGACCTCGTCGACGGTCAGCAGCCAGGCGTTGGGGCGGTCAGCGTCGGCGAGAAGCTCGGCGAGCCCGAAGCGGACCGGGTAGCGGCCGGGAACCGGACGGGCGGGACCGCGCCGCCGGTTGGTGCCTCTGCCTGCCATCGCCGCAACTCTACGTGAGCACCAGCCACCCGCGGCTCCGTGCCGGTCACCGCCGCAGCCTCGGATCGTGCGAAGGGTCGGCGTACATGGGCGGGCAGCCGTGTTCGATGGCTTCCGGGCGCAGTTCGTAGTGCCAGGGTTCGTTGCGGTAGATCTGGCACAGCCCGTACCCGGCGCCGTGCTCGGACAGCCACGCCCGGGCCTGGGCGGGTCCGATGTCGACCGCGTGCCCGGACACGTGCGGAGACGTGTCCGGGGTGGCCACCCATCGGGCGGCTTCCTCCTCCGAGCCGTACTTCGCGATCGCGTCACGGAGCAGTTGTTCCTGGTACGCCGGGGACCGCCAGCCGCTGTTGACGATGAACTCGACGCCGTCGTGCGCGGCATCCGTCGCGGCTCGGCGCAGGGCGCCGAGCAGATCGGGGTCGAGGTTGGCCACCGCCGGGACGTCATCGAAGACCGTCACACCGCCCGGGACGACGCCATCCGCCTCGCCGACGGCGCGCCGGCTTGCTGGTTCGATGCAGGTCATGCCGGGAAGTCAAGGCGAGGCGCTGTTGCCGGCGCGTATCCGGTTTTCGATATGCCGCGGATATGCTCCGGCTCCTAGGATTCCCCAGTGTGCGTGTGCTGATCGTCGAGGACGAGCCCTACCTGGCCGAGGCCATCCGTGACGGCTTGCGTCTGGAAGCGATCGCCGCCGACATCGCCGGTGACGGTGACACCGCTCTGGAGCTGCTGAGCATCAACTCCTACGACATCGCCGTGCTCGACCGCGACATCCCCGGCCCCTCCGGCGACGAGATCGCCAAACGCATCGTCGCCTCCGGCAGCGGCATGCCGATCCTCATGCTCACCGCCGCCGACCGGATCGACGACAAGGCCTCCGGGTTCGAGCTGGGCGCCGACGACTACCTCACCAAGCCCTTCGAGCTGCGCGAGCTCGTCCTGCGGCTGCGGGCACTGGACCGCAGACGCGCGCACCACCGGCCGCCCGTGCGGGAGATCGCAGGCCTGCGGCTGGACCCGTTCCGACGGGAGGTCTTCCGCGAGGGCCGCTACGTCGCGCTCACCCGGAAGCAGTTCGCGGTGCTCGAAGTCCTCGTCGCGGCCGAGGGCGGGGTGGTCAGCGCCGAAGAGCTCTTGGAGCGGGCCTGGGACGAGAACGCCGACCCGTTCACCAACGCCGTGCGGATCACGGTTTCGGCACTGCGCAAACGCCTCGGCGAGCCGTGGATCATCGCCACCGTGCCCGGCGTCGGCTACCGCATCGACACCGCCGCTGCTCCGTGACCGCGGTGAGCACGTGCCGGGCCAGGACGTCGCCCGCGTCCGGGGCGCCGGCCGCCGAAGCGTGAGCCGACATCGCCGCGATCCGGTCGGAATCGGTGAGCACCGGGATCAGGGTGCGCACGATCCAGGCCGGGTCGAGGTCGGCGTCGTCGACGAGCAGCGCCCCGCCTGCCGCGACGACCGGCTCGGCGTTCAGCCGCTGCTCGCCGCCACGCAACGGGAGCGGGACGTACGCCGCCGGCAGGCCGACAGCGGCCAGTTCGGCGCACGTCATCGCACCCGAGCGGCAGATCACGAAGTCGGCCGCGGCGTAGGCGTACTGCATCTCGTGGACGTAGGGGACGGCGACGTAGGGCGGGTCACCGTCCGGCACCTCGACCGCGTGCCGAGGCCCGGTGATGTGCAACACCTGCACACCGGCCGCCCGCAACGACGCGGCCGCGCCGGACACCGCGGCGTTGATCGTGCGGGCGCCCTGCGAACCGCCGGTCACCATCAGCACGGGGGCGTCGGATCGCAGGCCGAACCGCCGCCGGGCCGCGTCGCGCAGCGCGGCCCGGTCGAGTCCGGTGATCGCCGGCCGCAACGGGATCCCGATGGCGGTGGCGTGCGGTAGCCGGACCCTCGGCGATGCGGTGAACACGTGCCTCGTGATCCGGGCCGCCAGCCGGTTCGCCACGCCGGGCCGGGCGTTCGCCTCGTGCACGACGATCGGCAGGCCCCGCCCGCGGGCGGCGAGGTAGGCCGGCATGGCGACGTAGCCGCCGAAGCCCACCACGACCTCGGCTCGCACGCGGTCGAGCACCGCCCCGGCCGCCCGCACCGACGCGCGCAGCTTGCCCGGTGTCCGCAGCAGGGCCCGGTTCAGGTCACGCGGCAGCGGCACCGGCGGGATGAGTTCGAGCGGGTAGCCGCGGGCCGGGACGAGCGTGGTGTCCAGTCCGCGGACGGTGCCGAGGGCGGTGATCTCGGCCGTGGGCTCCAGCCGGCGCAGCGCGTCGGCGAAGTTCATCGCGGGCTCGATGTGCCCGGCCGAATGGCCGCCGGCGACGACGACGCGCGGTCGCCTAGGCGATGGGGAAGTCAAAATAGGTGTCCGGATGAGGTTCGTCGTTCAGCGTGTAATGCCACCACTCGCGGTCGTACCGGTTGAACCCGCAGGCCTCCATGACGGCACACAGGTTTTCGCGGTTCCTCGCCTCGACCGGCGTGATTCCCGTTGCTCCGTGGTGTGAGACGGGATCCATCAGATCGTGGCCACCACCCATCGGAGCGAGTTCGCCGGTGGCCAAGTAGTAGAGCGTCACGTCGACGGTGCTGCCCCGGCTGTGGCCCGACTTGGCGGCCACATAGCCCTTCTCGAACATCTCGGACCGGTCGATGTTCGGATAGTGCCGTGACTTCGTGCGGCCGTCCTCCGGCTGCGTCGACCAGCGCAGGAAGCAGTCCACGGCGCGTTGCGGACGATAACCGTCCCACAGCAGCAAGCCGAAGCCGAGGGATTCGGCCTTTTCCCGCGCTTCGTCCAGGGCCGCGCACAACGCCCGTGTACCGACGATCCGGTTCACCAGATATCCGTCCACCGGTTTGCCGGTGAAGTTGTCCCAGGTGGCGTACTTGGCGTCCCACCGGATTCCGGGCACCACCTCGTCCACGAAGACAAAGTCCTGGTGCATCGTCATTTCCCCGTCAACGCCAAGGAGACCATCCGGTCGATCACTTCGGCCGGCGGCACTCCGGCGGCCGCCATCATCCTCGGGTAACGGCTGTAGGAGGTCATCCCGGGAAACGTGTTGACCTCGTTGAGCACCACGCCGCCGTCGTCCGTGAGGAACATGTCGACCCGCGCGAGTCCCCGGCATCCCAAGGCGCGATAGATGTCCTTCGCCGTTTCCTGGACCAGCGAGCGCGACTCGGCCGGAATGTCCGCGGGGACGATGAACGTCGAGTTTTCGGATCCGGTTTCCGGGCTTTCTTCCTGATGGATTCGGAAGAAGCCGTGGGACAACGCGACCCGGTCCACCTCGGCGGCGAACAGATCCAGATCGTTGCCCAGGACGGCGCATCCGATTTCACTGCCGGCGACCGCCTCCTCGATCAACACCTTCGAGTCGTACTTCCGTGCGGTTTCCACCGCGCTCGGCAGTTCTTCTTCGCCAGACACCTTGCTGACGCCGAACGACGACCCGGAACGGGCCGGCTTCACGAAGACGGGATAGGTGAGCCCGTCGACGTCGATCTGCTCGTCCGCCGTGAGGGTCCGGAAGTTCGGCGTGGCGATCCCGGCGCTGCGCACGATGGTGTAGGTAAGGGATTTGTCCATGCACAGAGCGGAACTTTGCACATCGCAGCCCACGTACGGGATGCCGGCGAGCTCCAGCAGACCCTGGATCGCACCGTCCTCGCCGAGTTTGCCGTGCAGCACGGGCAACACGACGTCCAAACTGATCGTTCGGTACCGCCCCTGCTCCAGCACGAGCAATCCGCGGACGCTCCGGTCCGGCGACAGCACGACCGGTCGGCGATCGCCGTCTTCCCAGTTCGGGCCGGGACCGTCGCACAGCTGCCAGGCACCGCTCTCGGTGATCCCGATGTAGAACGGCTCGTACTTCCCGGTATCGAGGTTCTTCGCGATCTCCTGCGCGGATTTCACCGAGACGGGATGCTCTTCGGACACGCCGCCGAAAATGATTCCGATCTTCAACCTATCCACGCTGGTTCCCGCTTTCGAATTTCCGGCAGTTGGTGAGGGAGTTTTCCACGGTGTCGCTCAGGGCGTGATCCGTGTAATACGCGGTGTGCGGACTGACCAGGACGTTCGGCAGTTCTTGCAACCGCAGGAGCAGTTTGTGTTCGATGGGCTCGTGCCGTCGGTCGACGTAGAAGATTCCTTCCTCCCCTTCGAGCACGTCCAACGCGGCCCCGCCCAACCTGCCGCTTTCCAACGCCGCGACAAGGGCCTCGGTGTCGACGAGTGGGCCGCGTCCGGTGTTGATGACGAACGCTCCGCGCTTCATCCGCTCGATGCGCCGGCGGTCGAGCAGGTGGTGCGTATCCGCGGTGAGCGGGGTGTGCAGGGTGACGATGTCGCTGCGCTGCACCAACTCGTCGAGCGGCACGTGACCGGGAGCGGACTGCGGACGGATGTCGTGGCACAAGAGGTGGCAGCCAAAACCGCGCAGCCGGGCCATGACCGCGGCGCCGATGCGCCCCGTGCCGACCACCCCGACGGTCAGATCGCGCAGCTCTTTCCCGCGAACCTCGTCCAGCCGGTAGTCATGCACATCCGTACGGCGGATGAGGGATTTGGCGTTTCGCACCGCCATCAGCATCAGCATCAGCGTGTAGTCGGCCACGCTGTCGGGCGAGTAGCCGACGTTCTCCACGAGGATGCCGACGCTCGCCGCGTATTTCACGTCGATGTGGTCGAACCCGACGCTTCTCGTGGAGATGTACCGCACGCCGACTTCTCTGAGCGCGCGAAGGGTGGAATCGGTGAGCCGGGTTTTGTGACCGACGCTGACGCACCGGTTTCCCGATGCCAGTTCCGCGTTGGCTTCGGATACCGCCGCGCCGGTGATGGTCGGCACCACACCGAAGCGAGGCGCCATCTCGCGGAACAAGACGGCCTCGTCCTGGCCGCACCCGTAAATCGTGATTCCCATCGCGGGGACGGCCGATGCGGATGTCATGCCTGCCAGTCAAGACAGGGCGATGTTGCCGGCACGTATGCGGTTTTCGATACGCCGACGATATGTCACCGGCGGAAGGCGGGCATCAAGATCGAGTGGAGGCCGGGGGACCTTGCTCGAACAAGGCGACCACCGACCGGGGTCCGGGGGCTTGCCCCCGGCTGGAGAGTGGGGGCTTGGCCCCCACAGAACACGCGGAACGCGAAAGGCTCGTGCTCTCCGCGAGCACGAGCCTGCCATGCGTGGAGCTGAGGGGAATCGAACCCCTGACCTCTGCCTTGCAAAAGCAGCGCTCTACCAATTGAGCTACAGCCCCGGACGCGGGCCCCCAAGCCCGCGGGAAGTTCAGTTGTTCGTGCCCGCCTCGGCGGTCTTCGCCGGGGCGCTGCCGTTCGTCGAGACCGCGGCCAGCGGACGCTCGGTCGGAGCGGTGGCCTCGCGCCACAGGTCGGCCTCAGCCTTCGCGTCCTTGTTGCGCTTGATCACGAACAGCACCCCACCCGCGACGACTGCGAGCGCCAGCAGCTTCTTCACGTTCCGGCCCCTCTTCGACGGTCCAGCTGACCTCCCGATGCTACTGCACCCGCCAGGGGGAGGTTCGCGCGGTGCGGGCGGCGCCCGGCCGAGTGGTTAGCGACCGGACCGCCCGGGTAGCCGGATTGTGACGAAGACGAAGGAGGGGCAGGAAATGACCGACAAAGAAGACCGCCAGGAAGGCATCAAGGGCGCGGTCGAGGGCCTGAAGGGCAAGGTCAAGGAGACGGCAGGCACCTTCCTCGGCAACGACTCCGCCCAGCGGGAAGGCCGCGCGCAGCAGGAGAAGGCGGACGCGCAGCAGCGGGTCAGCGAGAAGGAAGCCGAAGCCGACCGGGCGCGGGAGGAAGCGGCCCTCGGTGAGGCGCGGCAGCGCAGCGAGCAGTAACCCCACCCCAGACACGGCCAGGTCAGACGCGGCAGCGTTCCCCGTCTGTCCTGGCCGTTCCACGTGGAACAAAGCTTGACCTTGCCCCTGGGGCAACCCCCACAGTCGCTTCCGCCGGGCAACATGCCTGGTACGAGGAGGGTGACATGGGGCTGCTCACGATCGGGGCGTTCGCCCGCGCGGCGGGACTGTCCCCGAAGGCGCTGCGCCTCTACGACGAACTGGGCCTGCTCCCGCCCGCGTCGGTCGATCCGGTGTCCGGGTATCGGCGGTACGCGCCGGATCAGCTGGAGCGGGCCCGGCTGATCGGCCTGCTGCGCCGGACCGGGATGCCGCTGGCGCGGGTCTCCCTGGCGCTGTCCGGGCCCGACCCGGCCGCCGAGGTCCTCGCCTACTGGCGCGAAGTCGAAGCCGACGTCGCGGCACGCGGGCGGCTCGTCGCCTTCCTCGTCGAGCAACTGTCCGGAAAGGACACTGCGATGCCGGGACTCGTCCACGCTGTGCGCGCCGACCGCGGTCTGGTGCGCGAAACGAACCAGGACGCGGCCTACGCCGGGTCGCACCTGCTGGCCGTCGCCGACGGCTTCGGGCCCGGCGGTCACCAGGCGAGCGTCGCCGCGATCGAGGCGGTCAAGCCGTTGGACGCGCTGACCAGCGGTGATCCGCTCGACGCCCTCGGCGAAGCCTTCCGCGTGGCCGGCTCGGCCATCCGGCACCTCGAGGACGCCGGCACCACGCTGACCGCGCTGCTCTGGTCCGGTTCGCGGCTCGACGTCCTGCACGTCGGCGATTCGCGGGCGTACCTGCTGCGCGAGGGCGAGCTGTTCCAGCTGACGCGGGACCACGTGCACGGCACCGCGGTTCCGGCGACGCTGGCCCGGGCTCTGCACCGGCAGCCGGCCGAGCCGGACCTGCTGCTGCACGACGCCCGGGACGGCGACCGGTACCTGTTGTGTTCCGACGGCCTCTACGCCGCGGTGCCCGCCGACACCCTGAGCGGGGAACTGCGGGCCGCCACCACCCCGGGCGACGCCGTTGGCACGCTGGTCGACCTCGCCAACCGGCGCGGCGGACCGGACAACATCGCCTGCGTGGTCGCCGACGTGGCGGCCTAGACGCCCCGCACGGCCTGCACGTCGAGGCGGAGTTCGATCGTCGAGCCGACCACGACCAGGCCCTTCGCCAGCGTCTGCTGCCAGTTGATCGTGAAGTCCTCGCGGTGCAGCTCGGTCTTCGCGATCGCGCCGAGCCGGTCGCCGTTCCACGAGCGCAGGCCGAGGTAGCTCGCGTCCAGGCGCACGCCCCGGCTCGCGCCGCGCAGGTTGAGCGTGCCGTCGATGTGCCAGCGGTCACCTGCCACGCGCTGGGCCCGGTCGCTGAAGAAGTGGATCTTCGGGAAGCGTTCGACGTCGAGGAAGTCGGGCGAGCGCAGGTGCTCGTCCCGCTTCTCGGCCGCGGTGTCGATGCTGGCCGCGTCGATGACGACCTCGATCGAGGAGTTCTCGATCCGCTCCCCGACGTTGATGCTGCCGTGGAAGCGCGTGAAGCGGCCGTGCACGCGGGACAGGCCGATGTGCCGCGCGACGAACCGGATCGACGTGTGGTCCGGGTCGATCACCCAGCGGCCCGGCCCCGGCAGGCGGACGCTCGCGTCCGGGTACAGCTCCACGTCACCGAGCGAGGTGTGGTCGCCGCTGGCGACATCGACGGTGTGGGTGACCTCGCGGTACCCGCCCGCGCCGATCGTGACCTGGTAGGTGCCGGTGGCCGCGGTGACCACCGCCAGCCCGTAGTCGTCGGAGACGGCGCGGAACACGCGCGGGCCGCGTTTGTGTCGGAGGGTCATCTCGGCACCGGCCAGCGGGTTGCCCGCCTCGTCGCGCAGCCGCGCGCTCACCAGGCCGGCCCCGGCCGCGAAGGTGACCGGCTCCCCCTGTCGGCCGTCACGGCGACGCAGGCGGCTGAACATCGGAAACGCTCCCATCGGTCGGTGGTCCGTGGGGGACCCTAACCAGCGGATTCCCGTTTCGTGACCCCGTCGTTACCAGAGTCACCGCACCGATGTGTCCGAATCACCCTTGGCGGGGGTGCCGTGCCAGTCCAGGCAGATCACGCAAGCGTCGTCCTTCGGGTGCCCGCCGGCGGCGTCGACGACGGCCGAGGTCAGCGTCTGCACCACCTCGCGCGGATGCAGCGCGGCGGTCTCCCGCACCAGAAGGCGCACGTCCACCGACGCCGCCTCCCGTTCCAGCATCCCGTCGGTCAGCAGGAACAGCCGGTCTCCCGGCCGCAGGTGCACCGTCTGCACCTCGTGCGGCTTCTCCTGCAGCCCCGTGCCGAACGGGATGTCCCGGTGCAACGGCAACTCCCGTACGGCGCCGTCGCGCAGGAGCAGCGGCAGCGGGTGCCCCGCGTTGACCACGTCGGCACGCCCGTCGGCCAGGGCGATCCGGAACAGCTGCCCGGTCGCGTACGGCGTCTTCGCGTGCTCGCGCACGGCCTGGTCCGCCGCCGCGGCCTGGTCGGCGAGGGGCCGGTTCGCCCGGCGGGCGCCGCGCAGGGCAGCCAGCAGCAGGGTGGCCACCAGGCCGGACTGGACGTCGTGGCCGACCGCGTCGGTGATGGACAGGTTCAGGGTGTCGTGGCCGAGGGCGTAGTCGTAGGTGTCACCGCCCACGTCGTCGGCGGGCACCAGCGCGCAGGCGACCGTGAACTGGGCCGCCTCGCAGCAGGACGCCGTCGGCAGCAGCTGGTGCTGGATCTCGGCCGCGAGGCTGACCCGCGTGGTGCGCTCGCCCCACTGGTAGAGGTCGGTGAAGCGGCGGTCGGTGACGATGAGGTAGGCGAGCGCGAGCGCCACCTCGCAGATCTGCTCCAGGGCCGTGTCGTCGAGCTCCGGAACGGTCATCTCGAGGAGGCCGACGGTGTCGCCGCGGTTGGTGACCGGAACGACAACGTGCCACTGGTCGCGGCGCTCGCGGTAGGGCTCCTGGCTGTACAGGACCTGCTCGTAGACGCTGCCCGCCAGGCTGAGGCGCTCGGCGTCCTTGCCACGCAGCGACTTCCCGCGCGCGGTGAACCGGACGAGCTCGCGGCCCACGAGGTCGACCAGCAGGAAGGAGACGTCGGACGCGGCGAAATGCTCCTCCAGGTACCCGGCGACCACGTCGACCGACTGCACCGGCGCCGCGCGCTCGGCGGCGGTGAGCACCGCGGCGAGACCGGACGGTTGAGCGGACATCCCGGACTCCCCTCAGACACCGCCGATGCGGCCCTGCGCCGCCGGCACCACCCTGCCGATCGTAATGGCGAGTGTGGCTCCGAGGGCGCTGACGCCGGCCAGGGTCAGCCAGATCGCGGCCGCCCCGGCGGACAGCAACCCGGAGAGCGCGGCCGGGGCGACCGCGCCGGCGACGGTCACGGCGAGCTGGTTGAGGGACAGGTACCGGCCGCGGAGGGCGTCCGGGGCGCTCTCCGCGGCGACGGTCGACGTGATGGGGCCGCCGAGGATTTCGCCGAAGGTGTAGCTGCCCGCGCCGAGCAACACGACAACGACCGCGAGGGTGAGCGCCGTCATGCGGTCGGCGGCGAGGAACAGGAGGTAGCCGGCCGCGAAGCAGGCGTGTCCGGCGACGAGGACGCGGCTGCGGATCCGGCCCCTGAGCCACCGGATGACGACGCCCTGGCCGAAGCCGACCATCAGGGTGTTGAGCGTGAACACCGCGCCGGCCGTCCAGCCAGGCAGTCCCAGCACGTCCACCGCGTAGACCGGGATCGCGATGTTGAGGGCGAACAAGGAGATCGCGAAGCACAGTTGGTGCGCCACGAGGGGCCGGAACCGCCGGTCCCGCAGCACGCGCCGCCAGCCTCCGGCGGTGTGCCGGCCCGCCTCCGGGCGGACGTTCGGCACGGCGCGCATCAGCACGAACGCGGTGGCGTAGGACAAGGCGTTGACGACCACGATCGCGGCGTAGACGCCACGAGTGCCGAAACCGACCGCGACGGCGGAGAGCAGCCCGCCGAGTGCGTAGCCGAGGTTGCGCACCGAACCGAGCAGGCCGAACCAGCGCTCGCGTTGGCCGGGCGCGGCCAGCGCCGTGACGGTCACGCCGTAGCAGCCGAAGAACACCGCCCGGCCGGCGCTGTTCAGCCAGGCGCACAGGGCGATCTGCCAGGTCTGGTCCACGACGAGGTACCCGGCGAAGCCGACCGCTTGGGCCAGGTTCGCCGCCTGCAGCACCGGTTTGGCGCCGTACCGGTCGACCAGCCCGCCGACCAGCGGACCCGCCGGGAGCGCCAGCAGCCCGGCCGTCGTCAGCGCCGCGCCCACCTGGACCAGCGTCAGTGAGGTCGTGGCCAGGAAGTACAGCATCGAAACGGGGATGAAGACGCCGGTGCCGATCGAATCGATGACGATCGCCGCGACGAAGCGAATGGACACCGCCCGGACGGTATAGATTCTATACCGGTATCCACAACGCTACCGGGAGGCCGCCATGGGCAAGGCGTACAACGTGATGGCCGCGACCTGTCCCAGCCGCACCGTGCTGCACCGGATCGGGGCGCGCTGGACGGTGTTCGTGGTCAACGCGCTGGACCGCGGCCCGATGCGGTTCACGGAGCTGAAGGCGCACATCCGGGGCATCACACCGAAGGCCCTGACGGAGACGCTGCGCGCGATGGAGTACGACGGGCTGATCTCGCGCACGGAGATCCCGGCGAACCCGCCGCACGTCGAGTACGCGCTCACCGACCTCGGCCAGTCACTGCTGATCCCGCTCCGAGCGGTCCGCGAATGGGCCGAGCGACACGTCCCGGACATCGAACGAGCCCGCGCCCGCGCGGACGCACGAGGGTGACGGCCGCGACCTGGTCGCTGCGAAGGTAGTCGATGATGGCCGTCGCGTCGTTCCGCGCTCAGGCCGAAGCGCCCGAGCGGCAGACGTGGCTAGCGCTTGATCACCCCTTGCCACCAGGGCGCCAAGTCGTCAAACCACAGCACCCACAACGTCACCTCGCACACGAACAACGCGGTCGTGAGGATCGCCGCGACCAGGAGCGCCCGCGCGAAGCCGGGTGAGGTGGCTCGGTCGGCATGGACAAGAGCCTCACACACCCGGTCCCGGTCGCACGGGACCGAACGGAGCAACCGATCATGCTCGCAGCGTGCGTCTCGCTGGGCCTTCGAGCGAGGTTCAGTCGCCGGTGCGCGAACTGCGGCCCCCTCACCTGGGGGATTTTTGCTGCCAGCCTCGCGCCAACCGGTGAGCTGCGAGCGATGCGCAATGACGCAGTTCAGCGAGTTCGACGAGGCGTCGTGCACGGTGGCGGGCGCACCAACTGCCGGGGAATCGACCCGCGCGGCGTCGTAGCACGAAGGCGAGCGCGTTGGTCACCCAAAAGATACATTGCGGTACCGAAGGAGTGACATTGCAACTCGATCCGCGGCGTTCTACACACGTGCCGCAGCGCTACTGACTGTGGCCCGTATCACCTGCGGGCCGGTACCCGCGATCGGGTCGACCGCGTAGGGGGCGCAGCGTGGAGGAGGTATCGGCGGCGAGCAACCCGCAGCCGGGCGCCGGCGACGCGGCCTCGACGTGCACCCGGTGGCTGCTTCGGCTGTTCGTACTGGTCGGCCTGCTGGCCGGTGCCTGGATCGTCGCGAGTGCACAGGCGGACGCGGCCGGGGCCACGCATCCGGTGCGCGTCCTCTCGGCCGATCGAGGGGATGACGCGGCTCCCGACGGGAACGTCCCCGATACCGGCCGACCGACCCTCGACGTGCCGGCGCTGACCGGGTCCGCTCGGCACCTGACCCCCGGGCTCGAATCCCTCGTCGCGCGCACGCCCCGCACCTCTCCCCCTGACGAGAGCCTCGAGCCGCCTGTCCACCCGCTGCCGACAGCCGTCACCGTGACGGAAGCCGCGCGGGGTGCCCTCCAGAACGCTGGCGAGGTGACGGCCGCCGCAGTCGATCCCGCCCTCGGCCTGCAGGTCGACGCGCGCGCCACGGCGCGGCCCGCCTCGGCGGTGGTCCGTGGCCTGCTCCGGCCGGTCACCGCGGCACCCGCCCCGGCGAGAGCAGCACCGGCGGACAGGGCGGGCCTGGCCGCTGGAACCACCGCGCGGGCAGGGGCGGTACGGCTCGGTCCGCCGCCCGGCCGCCCCTCGTTGCCGAGCCACCTCCGTGATGCCGGCGGACGTGCGAGCGCGGCCGGCGCCCACGCGATCGGTGGCAGCCCCCCAGCGGCGGACTCTCCGCGCGGCCCGGGACCGGCGCCGCTCCTCGCGGCCAAGGGCACGCCAGTGTCCGCTCAACCGGGAGGTGGGGGCGCCGGGATCGCCGCGGCGCTTTCTCCCGGCCCGCGGGCGGTGTCGCCGTTCGCTCCGCGCGCGTGGTTGACCGGCAGAGGCGCGGCTCACGTGCGCGCTTGGCCGGAACGGCCGCTCTTCTCCCCCGATTGACGCAACGGTTGCCAGGAACCATGGCTGAACATCCTCCGACTGGAAAGGGATGGCCACCGGCATGCGCTGGAACCTGAGGATGACCGCCGCCCGCCGCGACATCTGGACCGCCACCGAGTTGCGCGCTCGGCTGGCGCAGCACGGGCTCACGGTCTCGGTGGGCAAGATGTCGAAGTGGTGGTCGGGGCAACTGGCCAGCATCAAGCTGGCCGAGCTGGATGTGCTGTGCACTGTTCTCGACTGCGGCGTCGAGGAACTCCTCGCGCCTGACCGCAACACGCGTCCGCGCCTCACGGCGGCGCGAGGCGTGCCCGACCCGCATCGCAGGGCGCGGTGAGTTCACGAAGGATGAAAAATACTCGGGCGAAGCCAACTTTTTTGGGAAATTTGGCGGACGCGGCGAACCGCCCGCTGGCCGGGAGCCGAGAAAGGTCGGTCTCACTGCTTTTTCAGGAAGCGTGAAGAAGCGTCACGGAATAGCCGGAAACAGCTGACGAGGCCGAAACAGGTACCCACGACCAACAGCGAATAACCTGATCGAAAGCGGTGAGTCGGGCCACACGCCGCTTCAGATCCGTATTGCTTGACGAGCTGCCCTTCTGTTGCCGCGCCGCCCCCTTGCCGCGTCCGGGGGCGGATGTTAGAAATTGATTTGTCACACCGAATCCCGCAGATTTCTCGCGAGATATCGGTATGGCGGAAGTGCAACCGAAAGAAAGGGAGCATCATGAACGACCTCAACCTGGCGGACCTGACCGGCGAGGTGTTGCCCGAGCGTGCCGTCCTGGGCGTCGTGGCGACTCCGTTCAGCGGGGGCAGCTCCGCGAGCAGCAGCTCTGCAGCTGCCGCCGGTGGCAACACCGTGATCTACGACGGTGGCAATCACGGTGCCGTGAGCACGTCGGCCTGCCAGGCGACGCACGCGGAGGGCACCCCGGGCCTGGTGGGCTCGCTGGGCCTCGGCTCCAACAACCCGAGTGAGAGCCTGACCTGCGTGCCGGCCTCGACCGCCACGTACTGAGCGGTTCTGCTCAGCTTCACCTCGGCCGGGGAGGGGCTGGTCGGCGTCCAGCCCCTCCACCGGCTCCGGTAGCACCCCGGAGAAACCGGCGCACCGGTCGCGAACTCTACCGTCGCGACGGCGGGTGGCCGCTGCTTGGTTCCCGGCGCCCGGCACGGGCGCTGTCCGATTTCGTTCAGGAAGCGAATGCCGTGGCCACTACCGATGCGTCTACTTTGCACAGTTTTCTGCACGCGCTCGAGGGGGACCTGCTGCCAGAACGGGCGGCGTTGTCCCTGATCACCCCGAACGTCCTGTCTCCCGCCGCCGACGGCGGCACCGGCCCGGCCCCGGCGCCCGACCCCCAGGGATACGTGGTCTCCGACGGGCACGGCGGAACGGTCTACTACGCCTGCCAGACCACGCACACGGACGGCACCGGCGGTGTCCTGGGCGCCGTGGGCGTCGGCCGGCCCGCGTCGACGACCACCACCTGCATGCCGGCAGCCGTCACCAGCCACTGATCCAGCAGGGAGTTCCATGTGCTCACCGCAGGTAGCGCCGTCGCCGGTCAGCCGGGACGCCGGACTGGTCGAAGGCACCGAACTCGTCGGGGCGTTCCGGGGTTCGGGATACCGGGAAGCGCCGCTGCTCGTGCAACGCGCCGACGGTCAGCTGGTCCGGCTGCCGGAACTGCTCTACCTGGTCGTGCGACTGCTGTCCGAGCACGGCGGTGGTCCGGCCCGGGGCGGTGACCTGCTCGCGGTGGTGGCCAGGGACGCGGCGGCGGCGAGCGATCTGCCGCTCGCTCGGAGCCACATCGCTTACCTGCTGGACCACAAGCTGGCCCCGCTCGGGCTCACGACCTACACCGACGGCACCGCACCGGAACTGGCCGTCCACACGCCGTTCCTCGCGCTGAAGGCGCGGCTGCAGCTGCTGGGCCCCGCAGCGACGTGGGTGGTCGGCGGCCTGCTCGGGTGGTTGTTCCACCCGCTCGCGATCGCGGTGGTGCTGGCGGCCACCGGATTCGCGCAGTGGTGGGTGTTCGCCAACCAGAACATCACCCAGGCGATGCAGGACACCCTGGTGGACCCCGCCGGGGTACTGGCCGTGCTGGCCATCGCGGTGGCCTCCACCGCGTTCCACGAATGCGGTCACGCGGCCGGCTGCCGGTACTCCGGCGCCGTTCCCGGAGGCATGGGCTTCGGGATCTACCTCGTCTGGCCCGCCTTCTACACCGACATCACCGACTCGTACCGTCTCGGCCGGGCCGGGCGCCTGCGCACCGACCTCGGTGGGGTGTACTTCAACGCACTGTTCGTCGTTGGCCTCGTCGCCCTCTACGCCGGAACGGGGTGGGCACCGCTGCTCATCGCAGTGCTCTCGGTCAACCTCGAGATCGTGCAGCAACTGCTGCCCACACTCCGGTTCGACGGCTACTACATCGTCGCCGACGCCGTCGGCATCCCCGACCTGTTCCGGTACATCCGCCCGATCCTCGCTCACCGCGTGCTCCGCCGTCCGGCCGACGAGCGGTTGACCGAGCTCAAGCGCTGGCCGCAGATCGTGGTGACCGTCTGGGTACTGGTGATCGTGCCCGTGCTGATCGCGGAACTGGCCTATCTCGCCTGGCAGGTGCCCACCATCCTGCGTGCCGACGTCCAGGAGATCGACCGGCTCTTGGCCGCGGCCGCGGACAGCATGCACCCCGTTCTGGACGGGCTGTCCGCCACAGCGCGCATCCTGCTGCTGCTCCTGCCGGTCGCCGGAATCGGAGCGATGCTCTGGCACCTCGCCCGGCTGGTGTGGCGGCGGGCCGCCCCGCTGCGAACTCCGGTGGCGGCGTTGATCGCGGGGTTCCGCCACCCGGCGCCACGGGTTCGCCACGCGGCCGCGGTGAGTCTGGCCGTCCTGGCGGGTCTCACCTTCGTCGGCGCCGCCTGGGCGGTCACGGCCCGCGTCCCGGAGCCCGGCCGCACCGCGGCGGCCGCGCTACCAGCGCCACGCCCCGCGGCGGTCCTCCCCGAGCCGCTGCCCGCACCGCCCCCGCCGGCCACCTCCGCCGCGCCGACGAGCGGAACGGGCGGACGAACGGCCGGCGGCCACGAAGAGTCCGCTGATGACGCGGTGGCCACCGAAGACCGGAAGCCGACATCCACGCGGCCTCGCCCCAGGCCGGCCGCGCCGACCTCCACCAACGGCGTCACACCTCCGCCCCCGGCCACACCCGGCCCGCCGACGGAGGCACCACCGCCAACCTCCCAACCCAGCACTCCGACGTGCACGCTGCTGGGAATCCTGTTCGGCTGCCCGTAGAGCCTGTGGCCGGCCTCAATCCAGCGGCTCAGTCAGGCACTCAGACAACAGGCCCCGCCTCCCTGGTTCGGGAGACGGGGCCTGCTCGCTCGCCGCCGCGAAGCGGAATCGGATCAGGAAAGGCGGGTTCGAGTCAGCGGACGAGGCGTGGGAGAAGATGGCCGAAGCACAGGCCAAGCTGCGGGAGCGTCCGAGCGCTGGCTCAGGAAGTCGGCGTAACCCACGATGCGGCCTACTTGAGCAGGAAGACCGTGCACTCAGTGCACATCATGCTCAGGTCGGCGTTCGCCGACGCCGTGACATGGAAGTACGTGTCCACGAACCCCGTTGCGGCCGTGACGGCTCCGCCGCTGGAGAGCCGCGACGACCTCTACACCGCTGACATCCCAGCGCTCGACCGGGCAGCAGCTCAGGAAATCAGCAACCTGTTCCGCGGCAGCCCGGGCTTCGGAACGGATGCGATGGAGGTCACATTGGAAGCCGCGTGAGCCCCGCTCCGGAGGCGCAAAGCGGGCTGTTTGGCCACGACATTGGCCACAAGTCCGGCGCGCGCCCACTAGAACCACAAAACCCCGGTGGCGCTGTTTTGCCTGATCAGCGCTACCGGGGTGGTGGTGGGCCCAGGAGGACTTGAACCTCCGACCTCTTCGTTATCAGGCCAAGATCAAGACTTTTCTAGCTCACCCGGAATCGCATTCATGCAGGTCAGAAGCGTCCACGCATGTCGGCTGACGTCCGCCCGTGTACGGGACGGTTGTCACTCAGTTTGTCACCCTGCGGCAGCGCTCTGACCAGGAGAAAGAGGCTGAACCATTGGGGGCAGCACCCCCTATGTTCCAGCCTCAGTGACCCTGTGACAGGAAATTAGTGTGGGGACTACTGTCACACCCCCACTGTCACTCCCCTGTCACTCCTGTTTCCGCAGCTCAGGGCCTGTCGAGTGACAGAGTGACAGGTGTGACAGCGATGAGGTACCGGTGTCACACCCTCAGCTACCCCGCTGCTCATCGAGCGCAGCGAGGCACCGGAGCGTCGCCTCCCTGAACTGGTTGATCAACTCGAAGGAGTTCGGGCGATTCAGCCCTCGACTGGAGGCGGGACCAGGCCGGGCGCGAAGTGGTTGCTCAGGTCGTCGAGGAACTCGACGAACAGTCTGGGATCGACCGTGGTCCAGGTGGCCTTCTTGCCGTGCAGGTCTGGAGTGAGGACTAGTTCTCGGCAGGCCGCCCGGGCCCTGGGTTCGCCCCTGGCGAAGTGCCAGCGGTCGCCGTGAGCACACGCGTTGCGGAAATGCCGGGCGAACTCCAGCAAGGGAACGTCGCGGTTGCGGAGGCCACCTTGAATGATCATGTCTCCGAGTTGGATAGCGGCCACGAACATTCCCGACGCCGTCAGGTCGACGATGATCTCGCCCCGCAGGGTCGCCGCAGCGGCCATAATCCGCGAGCTAGAAAAGGACAGCACCGTGTCGGGGTCACGGCTCCCGCGCACCTCCAACGGCAGGTCCTCGCCAGCGGGAGTCCCAGTTACCGCACGCATAACCTGGAGAAGGGGAAGACCCGGGTGCAACATCGCCACTAGAGCCTGCTGCTGCGCCAGGTAGGCGAGTTTGAACTCTTGGGCACGGATCGCGATCTGTTCACCGGTCAAGTCAGCCACTCGAGGTCGTCCTTTCATGGTCAGCGGGTCTGAGCTTCTGGTGGCTTAGACAGCTACCAGGGGGTCCAGTCCAACCAGGTAGCGATGGCGACCCCCAGACCGAGCACAGTCGCGATGCTCACGGCGATGCCGCGGTTTCGCCAGCGTGCGAACCAGCCTTCCTTCTTCGGCTCGTCCTCCTTGGCCATTCCAAAGTTGACGGTGTTCTTTCCGCCCTCGCCGGCCTGCTGTGGGCTGTAGTTGATGACGGATCGGTCGCCGTTGATCACGAACTGGATCGCCTGATCTGCGGCCCCCTTAGCCGGTACCTCCTGCCCCTCGGGGGTTCGAGAGATCAACTCGGAGACCAGCTCGGTGAGCGCCGTGCGGATGCGGGTCAAGGTGCCCTCGATCCCGGATACAGGTACTTCCCAGTACAGCGTCGCGACGCGAGTGTTCGGTGATGTGTTGGCGTGGTTCAGGATCTCAACCATGTGCCCGGCCCACGCCGGGCTCAGCTTCACCGAGTTGTCCTCGGCCCGCGCGATCATCGCTTCGAGGTCCCCCACGCTGGAGTCGAGCGGGATCTGCTCCCAGTCGACCTTCTGCTCGCGGAGGAAGTTCTGGATCTGTTCCGACAGGTCGTTCAAGAAGAGCTGTTGGCTGAAACCGTGGTACCCCGCCGCGTTGGTCACCCGGGCGAAGATCGGAGCCGCCACCTTCCTGTAGTTGGGCGGCTCCTGGCCGGCGTAGCCGTTCAGCTCGCGACGAGCCCACTCGCGAAGCTTCTCCGAGCCCGAGCGCCCGCCAAGGATGATGCACTTCTGCAACAAGGTTGTGAGCGAGGTTCCGTCAATGATCCCCGCCTCGATGTCGGCCAGCAGGCCGTCGCGTCTACCAGACATGTTGAACAGTGTGATGGGCGGCACCGACACAATCCGCACTGCCCTCCTGCAAGGAGCTGACCGGCGTTCGTACGTCTTCCCGCGGTACCGGCCAGTCATGACGGCCGTGGCCGCTAAGATCGCTCAATGGCAGTAGCGATAGACAATCCCGCCGGACGCCTGCATGCCGTCTTCAGGGAGTTCTCCGAGCAACAGGAGAATCTCTCGCTTGACCAGGCGTGGGCGAACACCATCGGCTGCTCTGAAGCTGATCGACGAACGATGAGCGAGCACCTCACGGAGATCGCTGCGCTGTTGCACGAGTGCCGCGCTGCTGCCCAGAGCATTGAGACCGACGTCGAAGAGTCCGACCTGCTCTATCACTTTCCAGAGTGGGGAGGCGCCATCTTCGGTTTTAGCCACCACCGAGCTGGTCAAATTAAGCCAAAGGCGATAATGCCACCCGCAGCGCTGAGTTCACTCGGCACTCTTGCCCGACTTCTTCATCTACATGTTCCGGAGTGGTCGTGGGACCCCACCAAATATTCCCAAGAAGCACTATCGGAAGCTCGATCCACCCTTGAAGGACTTATAGAAGAAATCAACGGGGACGACAGCATTCCCGAAGCAATGCGTGCGCGAATATCTCGCAGAGTCGGCGAGGCGGTAGACTCCATCAAATTCGTTCGGTATCGAGGAGTCGAACGCCTTCGCGAAGACCTCGCAATCGCCAATAATGCATTGCATCTTCAGCCCCAATCTCGCGACATGTGCTCCCCCGGCGTACTGCAACGTATCGACAACTTCGCTCATAGAATGGAAGTCGTAGCCAGCCGGGTATGGGCGATGATCTCTCCACCCGTTGGAGCTATATACATTCTTCACTCAGGAGACGTAATGGGCGGAGCGGCCATAATGGCCTCCAACCCCCGGGTTTCCGGCATGATGCAGCAACTTATTTCGAGTTACAAATCAAGCCACGAGCTTCAAAATTCTCGCGGCGTTGACAACGAAGGCAACCCTAAACAGATTGAATCGTAGTCCGAACTGGGCCCCTGTTACGCATTATGCTCGTCCAGTTGCGCTCGCGGGCACTTCAGTACGCCACGCATCGCTGCGGAACGACTGCCTGTCCCACAGCGTTGATATGCGAGACTATGCCTGCCGTCAACCACGGAGGTTCATCGGCGTGAATGCACGCGACGCTAGGTCGGAAGAACACATCCTCCGCAACAACGCCCGCGGGGAGAACGAACGATGGATCGTGCACGGCGAGCGTCCTGTCTATGAGACGGAGTGGGTCAAAGTCGGCTTGGCCGACATCTCACAGCCGTCAGGCCAGCGTTTTGAGCACCATACTGTGTGGTTCCCGCCAGTTGCCATGGCGATCGTCTTCGACAACGCCAACGATCGCGTCTTGATGGCCTGGCGACACAGGTTCGCACCGGACATCTGGAGCTGGGAGGTCCCTGGCGGCATCATCGACGGCGACGAGTCGCCGGAGGAGACCGTCGTGCGCGAGATCGAGGAAGAGACCGGCTACCGGCCGCGGTCGATCGAGCCGCTGATCACGTTTGAGCCCGCGGTCGGCATGCTGCGCAACCCGAACCACCTTTTCGTCGTTCGAGGCGTGGAGCGGGTCGCGGAACCGACCGAGCAAAACGAAGGCACCTTCCAGTGGGTGCCCTTCCGCGAGGTTCCCGACCTCATCCGAGCAGGTCAGGTCGGGAACTCAGGCGCTCTGATCGGCCTGCTTCACGTCCTCGCGCTAGGCGGCAAGTAGCTCCGCGATCCGGGCTCGCTGCCGGGCTGAGCCTGTTGTGCCGGCCAGCTCGGCGGCTTGTCGGGCCTGCACGCGCGACTCGTCCAGGTCGCCGCGCTTCCGCAGGGCAAGCGCGAGGTCCACACGAAGCCCCGCCTCTGCTCGCCGTGAGGTGAGCGTGGTGAGCCCATCGAGCGCGGCCGTCAGGTCCTCGATCGCCTGGTCTTCGCCGAGCCGCGCCAAGCAGTTGCCCCGCCACCGGGCGAGGTGCGCGCCGTTCAGCATCAGGTACGGCAACTCAGGGTCGTTGTCGCCATCTGGCAGCACGTCGGCCGCCTGATCGAGCCGCCGCATCGCGCCGGATCGGTCCCCCGCCGCGGCCAGGAACTCGGCGTGCGCCGCGGCCAACCACGACCGAAGGCGTGCGGGGACCCGTCCGAGCAGGCCGGGTTCGCTCGCGTACTCGACCAGCTCCACCGCGTCGGCGGCCCGGCCGGCATCGAGCAGCACGTAAGCCTGCTGCGCCGTGACGTGCGCGAGCACGGCTGGGTTCTCCCCCTGCCGTGCTGCGGACTTCGCGATGTCGTGCAGGTCCCACGCTTTCCGGAGATCACCCGCATCGAGCGCTTGCCAACCGGCGAGCGCAGCCGCCTCAGCGAGCGTCACCGCCGCTGTCGGAAGGTGGCCGCTCGGCAGCGCATTTCGCAGCATCTGCTCAAGGTTGCGGACGTGGGCTTCGGTCTGCGGAATGATCGCCGCCCCCAGCAGCCGGTCCTGCAGCCGGTAGAAGTTCGTCTGCTGGTCTAGCAGCGAAATCACCGCTGGGTCGAGCCGGACCACCTCGAATGCGCTCGGGAGGTCGAGCGCAGGTGGCGGTGTGGTCTCGACCAACCCGAGCGCTGCCGGTGGAAGCTCGAATACCTCGCACAGTTCGTCCCGCCAGTCCGTCGGGATCACCGCGCCGGTCTCCCAGGACGTGTACATCCGCTTCAAGCTGGCTTCCTTCGGGGGCATCTTGCCCCGGCGACGGCGAGCCTGCGTGAGCTTGGCCCGGACCTCGCCTTGCGTCATCCCGGCGGCAAGGCGAGCACGGCGAAGCTTGCTCTCGGTTGCCCCGCTGTCCCCCACGGTCACCTCCCTTGCGGGCATTGTGCCTGGTCAGCCCCTGGTGAGTCGAGCGAATCACCAACGACTCACCAGGGACTCATCTCCCCAAGAAGCCGGAACCAGACGAATCTTGAGGCATGGCAACGGAAACCGCCGAGCCACAGAACCTGGGAGGTAGCGATGGGCAAGAAGGGCAACATGATTCCGGTCCCGACTGGTGGGAGCGGGCTGCTGCCGAAGGTGCTGGGCGCCCTGATCGCGCTCGCGCTACTGGTCTTCGTTGTGAAGCACCCGACCGATGCGGCGAACTGGGCCAAGGCACTCGCCGCGGGCATCGGCAGCATCATCGACGGGATTGCCGCCTTCACCCGGCAGCTCGCCGCATAGCCGAGCCTGTTGACTCGTCACGAGCCGAGACGCCCCAGGGCAGCAGACAACCGAAGCTCCAGGTCTTCGAACTGGTGCCTGATCGTGCGGACTTCGTCGCGAAGTTCCAGCAGCTCAGTCCGAGCGTCAGCAAGCCGGGACTCTGGCGTCTTCCCGGCATCCTCGGGAGCGAGCACAACCGCGGCACTCTTCTCCCTCAGGGCGACAAGACCTTCCGCAGCGAGCAGCCGAAGTGCCTGATTCGCCGTGGTGCGAGAACCGCCGTGCTGCGCGACCAGCTCGCGAGTGCTGGGCAACCGCTCCCCCGGCTTGAGATCACCCGCAAGGATGCGCTCACGTAGCTGACCGGCGATGTCTTCCCTGGTCACGACCATCGAATCCCCTTCCGCAGCGCACCCAGTCTAGCGCTGTCCTAGGCCAGACCCTTGACAAGCACATCTGTCCTACTTACTGTCTCACTCAGGCCAACTGGCCTAGGACAGAAGTCCTCGAAGTTCAACGAACAGGAGAGCAATGAAGTTCGCACGGATCACCAGCCCCGCGGCCGTCGACGCGCTGTTTCCGCTGGTCGATGAGGACATTGCCGCTGTGGCGCGGGATGAGGCGATGGCGGCTGAGGTCGCCGAGATCGAAGCGCTGATCGAGGAGGCGGAGCGCGAATGGGCCGCCGCGGAGCGGGTCGAGGCGTTCCGGGTGTCGCGAGAGCTGACCGACGTGGTGAGCGCGCGCCGGGCGACGCGTCGGGCGACCCGTGAGGCCCTGCGGTCCCGCGTCCGGATCAACGGCGTGGCGGCGGCCTGATGAGCGTGGCACCCGTTTCGGCTGACCCCGGCACGGCGGCTCACTCCGCCAAGAACGCGCACGCCGCGCCGGGACTCCCCAACCACTCGCGTAACGACTCGAAGGGAAGGACCCCGATGGTAGGCAAGGCCCGCGCCCGGATCAGCACCGCGGCCGCCCGGCTGGCTCTAGCGATCGACGATGAGCTGGTCACCTACACCCCGCAGGCGCTCAACGAACTGATCTCGACGGTGGTGGCCCGGGAGGTCGCCGGACGGCTGCGCGAGCGGGCCGCCTGGCACCGGGAGCAGGCCGCCAAGCAGGCCGAGATCACTCGCCAGGTTCCGCTGGGCGCCTCGCAGCCTTCGTTCCTGCGCAGCCGGGATCACCACCGCGAGGCCGACGCCCTCGAGGCGCTGGCGCTGCGCGAGCTGGACGGGATCGGGCGGGGTGAGTCCTGATGTCGATGTTCGAGGTTCTGCGCCGGTTCGGGACGTTCGCGCTGCTGGTGTTCACCGGGTCGGTGCTGCTGTTCCTGGTGCTGCACCTGGTCCGGATTCCGCTGGTGCTGATCGCGAAGGTGCTGGAGATCAGCATGCGCCGCTTGGACGCGTTCGTGACGCGGCACGCGAGCAAGCCGCCGACCGGCCCGGTCAACCAGTTCTTCCACCCCACCCCCGTCTCGCGAGAGGAGGCCATCAATGTCCACGCCTGAGCACAAGCCCAATGCCGGCCACAGCGGACAGACGACCGATGTCGAGGCGCGCCGCGCGGCTGACCTGGCGATCTACAACAACGCCACCAACCCGACCCGCACTACCCGGGCGGTGTCCTGGATCGGTTGGCATGCCATCGAGTTCGCCGGTGTCGCCGTGCCGCTGGGGCTCGCCCTGACTGTGTGGGACGGCTTCTACGCCGTGTCCGGCCTGGCCGCGCTCGGCTGGGCGGCTAACGAACTGCGTCTGCGCCGCCAGCAGATCAGCGGGTCCGATGAGGACGGTGAGGCGTGATGAGCTGGGCCGAAGAGCGCCGCGCCAACAAGCTCGTCGACGCGCAGATTCAGCGCGAGCAGGCTGCCGCGGCGGCGCAGGTGCGGATCGCCGAGCGGGCCGCGCTCGCGCAGCAGCGCCGGGAGGACCAGGCCGCTGCCGCTGAGCAGGCGCGGATCGAGCGGGAGCAGCGGGCGGCTCGCCGGAAGGCCGCGTGGCGGGCGCTGGGTTCCTGGTGTGGGGCGAACGTGGTGGAGCTGCTGATCTACCCGATCGCGCTGCTGTCCTTCGTGCTGGCCGCCCCGGCGATGGCCGCCTACGGCCACGACGTCTACCGGTCCGGGCTGGGGGTGCTGCTGCCCGGCATCACCGAGCTGGGTATGTGGGCCTTCGCGGTGGCGGTGCTGGTCGCCCGCCGTCGGCACCCGGGCCGCCCGGTGGGCTGGTTGCAGGTGGGGGTTTGGACCTTCGCCGGGTTCGCCTTCGCCTCGAACCTGCTGCACGGCCTGACCACGGCGTGGGAGTCCGGGGTGGTGATGGGCTTGGTGTCGGTCTCCGGGGTGGTGGCGCACCAGCTCACCCTGGCTGCGCCGCCGCGGTCGCGGGCGGAGCGGCAGACCGCGCGGATCGAGCGGGCCGCGGCGCGCAAGATCGGCCGTGTTCGCAAGGCTGCGGTCCGGCAGGCCGTTGCCGAGATCGACGCGGACGGGTCCGCCCGGCTGGTGTACGCCCCCGGCCGCTACGTCATCACTCGCTGGCGCCGGTTGGAGACCGCGGTCGTGCCCGGCCTGCCGGTCACGGAGTCGGCCGACTGGGACCGCGAGCTGGCCGACCTGCTCGCCACCACGGCGGCCGGTGCACGGCCCGTGGGCGAGCCGGACCCGACGCCGCGGGACTCGATCGAGGGCGGGACGGTCGCGACCCTCGACCACGGCCCTGACCTGCGTGAGTCGAGGCCGAATCGACCGGTGATCGACCGCAAGCCCGGTCGCTCGCTCGACCAGCTCCGCGCCGAGCTGGGCGCCGCGATCGAGGCCGGGCAGGTGGACCCGACGTCGGCGGAGTCGATCCGCAAGACCTTGAAGATCGGCGCGGCGCGCGCCCGCCAGCTCCGTGACGACTACAAGCGAGGTGAGGCCCGATGACCACCAACCACGAGCAGGACGCCGAGCTGGCCCGCGTGCACTACCTGCCGACTCACCGCCCCGACTCCGACCCCGTGGAGTCCGGCACGGAGGTGCTGGAGGGCGAGATCATCACCGATGCCGACTACCGCGCGCTCCAGCGCGAGAAGGCCAAGCAGCGCTACGCCCTCTACCGGCAGGACGCGTTGACCGTCTACCGCGGGGTGAAGACGGCCGCCACGCACCAGGTCACCAAGTCGGCCGGCAAAGCCGTCCTGGCCGCCGGGGTGACCACGGTGCAGGGCGTGGAGTCGTGGGCCAAGCGCGCCTGGGACGCCTCCACCATGGGTGTCTACCGGCGGCAGATCAAGGCCGCGGAGGCGATGGGCGACCGTGAGGCCCTGGCGGAGTGGACCGAGCGCAAGGAGGCCGCCGCCGAGCGCCGTCACCAGCGGCTCAAGGACCTGCCCGGCGTGGCGTTCGGGGTGGCGAAGGTGCTGCTCGGCAGCCTGGCCGGGTGTGTGGCGCTGACGCTGCTGGTCGGCATCTTCGTGCAGCTGTCGGGGTCGGGCGCGTTCATCGACGTCATCACCGGGGTCCTGTCCGCGATCCGGTGGATCTTCACCGCGATCGCCGTGGCGTGGACGCCGTTTTTGATGGCGCTGCCGGTGTTCGTGCTGCTCGCGGCTTACCGGGAGGGCCGCAAGCGCGGGCAGTCCCCGGCCTGGCTCGCCACCGCTCGCGAGGCCGACCTGGACGCCGCGATCGACGAAACCACCATCGCCCGGGCGCTGGAGGCGCTGCGGATTCCGCAGATCACCGCCTACCTCAAGCAGGGCCTGCCGCTCCAGTACCTCACCACCGCCCGGGCGGACGGGCGCGGCACGCACGCCGTGATCCGGCTCCCGGCCGGGGTCACCGCGGAGAAGATCGCCCGCCGCCGCGCCGACCTGGCGACCGGGCTGCACCGGCTGGCGAAGGAGGTCTGGCCCACCACCGGCAGCGAGGCCGGGATTCTGGACCTGTGGGTGGCGGACAAGGGCGCCCTGGCGGAGGGTGCGGGACCGTATCCGCTGCTCAGCGACGGTCTGGTGGACGTGTTCAAGGGGGTGCCGTTCGGCAAGACCCTGCGCGGCACGCCGATCAGCGCCCCGCTGATGGAGCGCAACACCATCACCGGCGGCATGCCCGGCCAGGGCAAGTCCTCCGCGGCCCGGGTCATCATGGCCGGTGCCGCCCTCGATCCCACGGCTGAGCTGCGGATCTACGTGCCGGACGCGAACTTCGACTTCGAGGCGTTCAAGCCGCGCTGCTCCCGCTACGTGATGGGCGCCGAGGACGAGAAGATCGAGCAGATCCTGGCTGACCTGCGGCAACTGCACGCCGAAGTGCAGGCCCGCGGTGAACTGCTGATCAAGTTCGAGGTCCCCGCGGTCACCCGGGAGCTGGCGTCCAAGAACGTCGGGTTGCACCCGCTGTTCTGCCTGCTCGAAGAGGCCCACGTCGCCATCCAGCACCCCAAGCACGGCAAGGAGATCTCCAAGCTGCTGGTGGACATCGTGCGGCTGGGCCGCAAGCGCGGCATCCACATGCTGGTCTCCACCCAGGCCCCGACCAAGGACTCCATGCCCCGCGACGTGACCCGCAACTGCTCCAACGGCATCGCCTTCGCCGTCGGTGACCACGTCGCCAACGACGCGCTGCTGGGGCAGGGCGCCTACGCGGCCGGCCACCGCGCCACCGAGCTCATCCCCGGCACGGACAAGGGGACCGCCGTGGTGAAGGGCTTCACCGGCGAGCGCAGCGACATCGTGCAGGTCTACTTCCTGGACGTGTCCCGCGACAACGACCAGGTGACCCCGATCATCGAGCGCGCGATGGCCGCGATCGAGCAGGACGGCCGCGGCCTGCCCGGTGGCGACCGGCCCGCCCCGCAGATCGAGGCGCCGGTGTCCCGCGACCTGCTCGAAGACCTCGACGAAGTCCTGGGGGACGACCCGATCCCGGCCGCGAAGGTGGCGCCGCTGCTGTCCGCGCTGGCCCCGGACTGGCCGCCCTACCAGGGCCTCACCGGCACCCGGCTGTGCGCCGAGCTGGCCAAGGTCGGGGTCAAGGTGCCCAGCTCGAAGAACCGCTACCCCATCGATCCGGTCACTATCCGTGAAGCTCTCGCCGCCGCAGCCATCGAAGACCTGGACGAGAACGAGTAACCGACCACCCGGGTTAGACCCGGCCGCACCCCTGCCGAAGCCCACGAAATCCGGCCCGAAACCCGGGTCTGGGAGCTGACCTAACCCGCCTAACCCGCCTAACTTCCCGCAGCTCACCGCTGGTCCAGGCCATCTAACCCGCCGGGTTAGAAACCTAACCCGCTCTCGATGACCTAACCCCGCAACCTAACCCGCCCGACGACACCAACCGGAGGTGATCGCCGTGACCTCTCACGCCCTCATGTCATCACTCACAGTGACTTTCGGAGGACCGTTGACCACCCGCCTCGCTCGCCTGATCGCCCGGTTCGTCGCCACCTGCTCCGACTGCGGCGCCCGCATCCCCGCCGACCAGGTCATGTGCTCGATCTGCGCCAACAAGTAGACCCACCGTCGCGAAAGGACACACCACCGATGGCAAGCAACAAGCCGCTCGTGCACCGCGGAACCAAGTCCTGGTGGACCGGCGACGTGAAGACCCTCTGCGGACTCACCATCCCCGGCCGGGACGCGAAGTCGCCGTGGTTCACCAGCCCCGCCTGCCCGGAGTGCGAGGCCAAGCACAAGGCCCGCAAGGGCAAGTAACACGCCGAACCCTGCCGGGCCGCCCGTCCGACACGCCTCCGGGCGGCCCGGCAGCACCAAGCCACCTCATCCCGAAAGGGCTCTCGATGACCACCCGCACCGCTGACGCTCTGCTCGCCGCCGCCCTGGACGCCGCGTCCCGCGGCTGGCACGTCTTCCCGCTCGCTCCCGGCCGCAAGTACCCCGCCCTGCATGGCGCCACCGACTGCCCAGGCACCGGCGCCTGCGCCGGAGGGCACCTCGGTTGGGAGCAGCGCGCCACCACCGACCCCGACCGCATCCGCGCCGCCTGGTCCCGCGCCCCGTACAACATCGGCGTCGCGACCGGCCCGTCTGGGCTGTGCGTGATCGACCTCGACACGCTCAAGCCCGGCGAGACCGAAGCCGACATCCCAGAACCGTGGCGCTCCAACGGTGACCGCTCCGGTGAGGACGCGCTCGCCAATCTCGCGGTGCGCGCCGGGGAGGAGCTGCCCGGCGACACCCTGACCGTCCGCACCCCCTCGGAGGGCCTACACCTGTACTACGCCGCGCCGGACGGGGTCGAGCTGCGCAACACCGAAGGGGACCGCGGCCGCGGGCTGGGCTGGAAGATCGACACCCGCGCCTGGGGCGGCTACGTCGTCGGCCCCGGCTCGCTCATCACCGGCCGCGCCTACGAGTTCATCTACAACGGGCACGTGGCTCCGCTCCCGGAGTGGCTGGCGGACCGGCTCACCCCCGCGCCGCTGCCGGCCGCGCCCGTGACACCGATCCGGCCGAAGGCGTCGCGACCGCGCTACCTGGAGGCCGCGATCCGCGCCGAGTGCGCCAAGGTCCACCAGGCCCCGAAGAACCAGCGCAACGCCACGCTCTTCGCCGCCGCGGTCGCGCTCGGACAACTGGTCGCCGGTGGCGCGCTGTCCGCGGAGGAACACGAAACCGCGCTGCTCACGGCAGCCGGGCGGCACGTTGCCGAAGGCGCCTACACCGAGCGGCAGGCCCGCAAGACCATCGCGTCCGGCCTGAGGACCGGCCACAACCGGCCGCGCCGCATCGCCTGACCCTCACCCCTGCACCACTGGAGGTCCGTCACTCATGGCTGCACCCCGCCCGCTGTCCTCCGTGCCCGACCAGCCCGCACGCAAGACCCGGTGGACCGACGCCGAACTCATGGCCGTCGACTTCCCGGAGCCGCGGTGGGCCGTGCCCGGCCTGCTCTGCGAAGGGCTCAACCTGCTCGCCGGGGCGCCGAAGCTCGGCAAGTCCTGGCTGTCCCTCGGGCTCGGCGCGGACATCGCCAACGGCGATCCGGTCCTGGGCGGCATCGAGGTCGAGCGCGGGCCGGTGCTCTACTGCGCCCTGGAGGACACCGGACGGCGGTTGCAGCGCCGCCGCCGTCAGATGCTCGCCGCGGGTGGCCGGGCCGCGCCGCTGCTCACCCTGGAGACCGCGTGCCCGACGATGGCTCACGGCGGTGAGGCGCTGCTGTGCGAGTGGCTGGACGCGAACCCGCACGCCCGCCTGGTCATCATCGACACCTTCGCCAAGATGCGCGGCGCGGACCCGGCCGGCATGTCCGCCTACGCCGCGGACTACGCCGCCGCCGTCCGGTTCAAGACCCTCGCCGACCACTACGGCGTGCCGTTCCTGCTCATCCACCACGTCCGCAAGCAGAGCGCGGAGGACTTCCAGGACACCGTGTCCGGCACCAACGGCCTGACCGGAGCCGTGGACGCCACGCTGGTGCTCAAGCGCGCCCGCGGCCAGGCGGACGGGGTGCTGCACGTGACCGGCCGCGACGTCGAAGAGGCCGAGTACGCCATGAGCTTCGACGCCACGTCCGGCGCCTGGACCAAGCTGGACGGCCCGGCCGCGGACTACCAGATGCACGACACCCGCGCCCAGATCAAGCGGTTCGTCCGCGACTACCCCGGCCAGAAGCCCGCAGCGATCGCCGACGCGTTGCAGCTCAACCCGAACACCGTCCGTCAGACCTGCACCCGCATGGCCAAGGACGGGCAGCTCCGCGCCGCCCCGGGCGGCACGTACTACCCCGCCGAACCCGCGAGTGACAGTGACAGCACCCCGGAGCTGTCACACCTGTCACTCCGTCACTCAACCGCCCCTGACCAGCAAGAACAGGAGTGACACCACCAGTGACACCCGCCGCCGCTGTCACTCAGCCCGGCAGTGACAGCCACAGGACCACCCCAACCTGTCACAGCTGTCACTCTGTCACTCAACCACGTCTGACCTGCGAGAACAGGAGTGACAGCAGGTGTGACACCCCGACCGGCTGTCACACCACCCCGGCCCTGACCACCCGCGCGAAGGAGGAATGCGATGGACACGCCACCGGTGCCTGAGCGGCAGCTCTACCGCATCACCGAGGCCATGCGCCTGCTCTCGATGAGCCGATCCGTCATCTACGAGCAGATTCGCGCGGGACGCCTCCGCTCGGTCAAACAGGGTCGGGCCCGGCTCATCCCCGCCCAGGCCATCAGCGACTACGTCCAACTCCTCATCAACGAATCGGAGGGCATGAATGACCAAGCGGCGTAGCCGCGGTGACGGCAGCATCTACTGGGAGGAGTCGCGCCAGCGCTACGTAGCGGAAGTCACCGTCGGGTACACCCCGGCCGGCAAGCGCCGGACGCGGAAACGGTTCGCGAAGACCAAGACCGACGCCAAGGAACTGCTCAAGGAGTTGCAGCGCGAACTTGAGGACGGCGTCACCGAGGATCGGAAGTACACCGTCGCCCACGCCGTTCGCGACTTCCTCGAGTACGGCCTGCCGCGGCGCAGCAAGAGCACGGTCGACAAGCTGACGACCTTGGCGGAAACACACATCATCCCCCGCCTGGGTGCCCGGAAGCTCCGCGAGCTGACGGCCGACGACGTGGATCGATGGTTGAGCGAACGAGCACAGGTGCTGTCTACCCGCTCGCTCCGGGAGGTCCTGTCGCTGCTCAGGCGCAGCATCGAGCGGGCGCAGAAACGAGAGAAGGTGCGGCGCAACGTCGTGCTTCTCTGCGAGGTTCCTGAGGGCCGTGCTGGGCGCCCCTCGAAGTCCTTGACCTTCGAGCAGGCAGAAGCGGTGCTGCGGGCCGCTGAGGGCACTCCAATGCGCGCCTACGTCGTGGTGTCCTTGCTCACCGGCGCACGGACGGAGGAGATGCGGGCGCTCACCTGGTCCCACGTCGATCTCGTCGGGCGGCCGGATGCAAGTCCGCCGATTCCGCCGCACATGATGGTGTGGCGCTCGGTCCGCGAGCATGGCGACACCAAGACACGGAAGTCGCGCCGCTCGCTCGCCCTGCCGAAGCGCTGCGTGGAGGCCCTGCGGGCGCATCAGGTCAAGCAGGACTACATGCGGACGCTGGCGCGCGAGCGGTGGCAGGAGACCGGCCTGGTGTTCTCCTCAGCCGTGGGGACCGAGCTGGACGCGGCCAACGTCCGCCGGGCGTTCCGGAAGGTGGTCGAGAAAGCGGGACTGGAGGCCAAGGACTGGACACCCCGTGAGCTACGGCACAGCTTCGTCTCGCTGCTCTCGGACAGCGGCGTACCGATCGAGCAGATCTCGCGCCTGATGGGCCACAACGGGACGGCCGTCACCGAGCTGGTCTACCGGCACCAGCTCCGGCCAGTGATCGAGCACGGCGCCGAAGCAATGGATCGGATCTTCCTCGCCCACGGCTGACAGAGGCACCTTTGATCGGGCGGCCCGGTTGCACGAGAGGCCCGGGCCGCTCATTTATGTCGACGTGGCGTAGATCACTGAGGAAAATACGCTCGTGCCCAGTCCATCCCCGGCAACTATCCGGTCCCTAAAGCGTCTGCAGGCTTTGGTTAGGAAGCCCTCGACGGGTGAGCCCTCTGTGCTGAGGAAGCGTCTTCCCGCAGGCATCGACGCCGACAACAAGATGCTCGCCTACACGCAGCGCGAGGTAGAGGCGGTGAAAGCCACCTCCTCCCAGGTCTCCTCAGACCTGTGCTTTGAACATCTCACCAACCCCGAGAGCGTGGTGTGGGACTTCGCGGCAGAATGCTGGGCTGACCGGCACACTGATCACGTCAAGAGGTTCGTCAATGCTCACGCGATCGAACCGAGAACGAGCGTCTGCCGCGTCTCAATCGATCACTTGTCAGTCGAGGAACCCCTCGACTTCATGGGCATCCGACTTGCACCCCTAGACGTCGATCTGGCCTCCGAGGACGAGTGGCCCACAGCCGGGGATGCAGCCTGCTGTCAGGCAGAGGTGACAGTACGAGGTACCAACCACCGACGGATGGCTGAGCGAGCCCGTAGGCAGGTTGCACGGGTGTTGCGAGCTATTCGAGTAGTGATCGAGGATGAGCGGAGCGCAACGGCCCTGCAGCTGCGGTTCCAGCTCGGCCGCCTCGCTGTCCCCGAAGAGGGGGTCAGGGTCTGGACACCGCCATCCGGCGATGCCGGCACTCTGACGCTTCGGGGGGAGGACCTGGATGTCCTGCAGAATCACCCAGTCGCCCAGCTCAGCCGAGAGCCGTCGGATGACATCGAGCGGAAGGCGGACGTCGCTCTGCGCTGGATCGAGCGATCGACGCTCGCGACAGAGCCGTTGGTGTCGCTGCTCTACCTGTTCTTCGCCCTCGAAGCCCTGCTCGGAGACAGATCTGAGGGGCTGAAGGGTCCCCACCTAGCGTTTCGTCGGGCAATGCTCGGCCACATGGTCACCGAGCAGTTCGAGTTCCCGACAAGAACCCTTTGGCTGTACAGCGACGTGCGAAGCCACGCGGTGCACGGCGCCAGCATGCCAGAGGTCGACCAGACCACGCTGCGCGGCTTTGCATTCGACGTCCGCCTTGCGCTGCGGGAGTACCTCACGCTCGCGCGGACGCTTGGCGTCACCAAGCGGAGCAAGCTACTGGCCGCGATCGACAACCATCCCGACCGCGCCGAACTCATTGATCTGCTTGAGCGCTTCGGTGGGGATCGGTGGAGTGACTACCTCGCGAAGGAAGGTCCTCCGACCGACACGACCGCGCCTGGCTGAGGTCGGCGCTTAGTCACCCACTTAGTCACTCAGGCCCCGCCTCCCTGGTCCGGGATACGGGGCCTGACCTGTTGTGGGCCCAGGAGGACTTGAACC
Organism: Amycolatopsis deserti; assembly: GCF_014653945.1. Classification (GTDB taxonomy): domain Bacteria; phylum Actinomycetota; class Actinomycetes; order Mycobacteriales; family Pseudonocardiaceae; genus Amycolatopsis_E; species Amycolatopsis_E deserti. The sequence goes on from NZ_BNAU01000006.1 coordinate 191,177, forward strand.
TCCGACCTCTTCGTTATCAGCGAAGCGCTCTAACCGCCTGAGCTATGGGCCCTCGAACGGAGAGAAGACTACAACATGCCTTCTACTCGCGTTCCGACAGGGTCACCTCTAGGCCTCCGGCCAGGTCGGCGGACACGTTGTAGATGAACGCGCTCACCGTGGCCAGCGCCGAGATCAGCACGATGTTGATCGCGCCGAGGATGGCCGCTATGCCGAACACCCGGCCGGCGCTGATGAGCGGCTCGTTGGTCACCCCGGCGCCCTCGCCGGACACCAGGGACGAGTACGTGCCGTTCAGCTTGTCCCAGACGCCCATGCCGTCCAGCACCGTGTACAGCACGCCGACGGCCACCAGCCACACGAAGAACAGCGCGACACCGAGAACCAGCGACAGCTTCAGCACCGACCACGGGTCGAACCGCTTGATCTGCAGGCTCGCCCGGCGTGGGCCGCGGCCGGGGCGGCGCAGTGCGCTGGGCGCCGAACGTCCCTTGGTGCCGGCACTGGCCACGCTCACCGTCTCCTGCCCCCTCAACCCTGCCAACGCGTCGTCGCGCGCCGCAGGGTTGCCGAACAGACCCTGCGCCGCCGAACCGCTGACGACCGGCTTGTCGTCACCGTTCGAGTACAACACAGTTTTCTCGGCCTGGCCTTCCGACGACCACCCGTCGCGGTAACCGCCGCTCGACTCGGTGGTCGTGCCCTGGCCGGCGTCACGGCTCAGCCGCTGCCAGGGCGGCGTGCCCGCGTCACCGGTCTGCGCACCGTGCTGTTCGGGGTTCTCCGGTGTCGTCACTTAGCTCTCTTCCGAGACGGGTTCTTCGGTTCCTCCGTTGCCTTCACCATTACCGACGCCCGAGGGCTCATCAGCGTTGCGTGCCACCGCGAGAAGAGTCGTCCCCTCGCCGAGGTTGATCAGCCGCACACCCTTCGTCTGCCGGCCCGCCTTGCGCACCTGGTCCGCCGGCGTGCGGATGACCCCACCGCTGGAGGTGATGGCGTAGAGCTCGTCGTCGGCGTCGACGATGAGCGCCCCCACCAGCCTGCCACGCTTGCGGTCGTGCTGGATGGTCAGCACACCCTTGCCGCCGCGGCCCTGCACCGGGTAGTCCTCGATCGGCGTCCGCTTGGCGTAGCCGCCGTCGGTCGCGACCAGCAGGAACTTGTCCGGCTTGACCACGTTCAGGGCGAGCAGCTCGTCGCCGTCGTTGAACCGCATGCCGAGCACACCCGAGGTCGGGCGGCCCATCGGGCGCAGCGTCTCGTCGGTGGCGTGGAACCGGATCGACTGGCCCTCGGCCGACACCAGCAGCAGGTCGTCCTCCGGCCCGGCCAGCACCGCGCCGACCAGCTCGTCGCCCTCGCGCAGGTTGATGCCGATCAGGCCGCCGGAGCGGTTCGAGTCGAACTCGCTCAGCCGCGTCTTCTTGACCAGGCCCTTCTTCGTGGCCAGCACCAGGTACGGCGCGACCTCGTAGTTCGGGATCTCGATGATCTGCGCGATCGTCTCGTCCGGCTGGAACGCGAGCAGGTTCGCCACGTGCTGACCACGCGCGGCGCGGTTCGCCTCGGGCAGCTCGTAGGCCTTCGCGCGGTAGACGCGGCCCTTGTTCGTGAAGAACAGGATCCAGTCGTGCGTCGAGCACACGAAGAAGTGCTGGACGATGTCGTCCTGCTTGAGCTGCGCGCCCTGCACGCCCTTGCCGCCGCGGCGCTGTGAGCGGTACAGGTCGGTCTTGGTCCGCTTCGCGTAGCCGGTGCGCGTGATGGTGACCACCACGTCCTCGACCGCGATCAGGTCCTCGACCGAGACGTCGCCGTCGAACGGGATGATCTGGGTGCGCCGGTCGTCGCCGAACTTGTCGACGATCTCGGTCAGCTCGTCCTTGACGATCTGCCGCTGACGCTCCGGCTTGTCCAGGATGTCCTGCAGGTCGGCGATCTTCAGCTCGATCTCGGCCAGTTCGTCGACGATCTTCTGACGCTCCAGGGCAGCCAGGCGGCGCAGCTGCATGTCCAGGATCGCGGTGGCCTGGATCTCGTCGATGTCCAGCAGCTCGATCAGGCCGGTGCGCGCCTCGTCGACCGTCGGCGAGCGGCGGATCAACGCGATGACCTCGTCCAGCTGGTCCAGTGCCTTGACCAGACCACGCAGGATGTGGGCGCGTTCCTCGGCCTTGCGCAGGCGGAACCGGGTCCGCCGGACGATGACCTCGATCTGGTGCTTGACGTAGTGCCGGACGACCTGGTCCAGCCGCAGCGTGCGCGGCACCCCATCGACCAGGGCCAGCATGTTGACGCCGAAGTTGTACTGCAGCTGGGTGTGCTTGTAGAGGTTGTTCAGCACGACCTTGGCGACCGCGTCCCGCTTGAGGGTGACCACGATCCGCATGCCGCGACGGCTGTTGGACTCGTCGGCGATGTCGGCGATGCCGGTCAGCTTCCCGTCGCGCACCAGGCTGGCGATGTTCTCCACCAGGTTGTCCGGGTTGACCTGGTACGGCAGCTCGGTGACGACCAGGGTGGTGCGGCCGCGGGAGTCATCCTCGACCTCGACCACCGCGCGCATCCGGATCGAACCGCGCCCGGTCCGGTAGGCCTCCTCGATGCCGGAGGTGCCCAGGATCAGGCCCTTCGTCGGGAAGTCCGGGCCCTTGATGCGCTGCATCAGGGCGGCCAGCGTCTCGTCGTCGCCGGCCTCCCAGTTGTCCAGCGCCCACACGACGCCGTCGGCGACCTCGCGCAGGTTGTGCGGCGGGATGTTGGTCGCCATGCCGACCGCGATGCCCGACGTGCCGTTGACCAGCAAGTTCGGGATCCGCGCCGGCAGGACGTCCGGCTCCTGCGTGCGCCCGTCGTAGTTGGGCGAGAAGTCGACGGTCTCCTCTTCGATGTCCCGCAGCATCTCCATGGCCAGCGGGTCGAGGCGCGACTCGGTGTACCGCATGGCCGCCGCGGGGTCGTTGCCCGGCGAGCCGAAGTTGCCCTGGCCGTCGATCAGCGGGTAGCGCATCGACCACGGCTGGGCCAGTCGCACGAGCGCGTCGTAGATCGCCGAGTCGCCGTGCGGGTGGTAGTTGCCCATCACGTCGCCGACCACGCGCGAGCACTTGTTGTACCCGCGGTCCGGCCGGAACCCGGAGTCGTACATCGAGTAGAGGACGCGGCGGTGCACCGGCTTGAGGCCGTCCCGCACGTCCGGCAGCGCTCGCGACACGATCACGCTCATCGCGTACTCGATGTACGAGCGCTGCATCTCCTGCTGGATGTCGACCGGCTCGGTGCGGTCGTGTTCCGGCGGCATGGTTTCCGTCATGGGGTCCTTCTACTGACGAATCGGAAATCGGAGGCGGGGCGCGCTACACGTCGAGGAAGCGGACGTCCTTGGCGTTGCGGGTGATGAACGAGCGCCGGGCTTCGACGTCCTCGCCCATCAGGACGCTGAACAGCTCGTCCGCCGCCGCGGCGTCGTCCAGCGTGACCTGCAGCAGCAGCCGGCGGGACGGGTCCATCGTGGTTTCCCACAGCTCTTCGGCGTTCATCTCGCCGAGACCCTTGTACCGCTGGATGCCGTCTTCCTTCGGCAGCTTCCGCCCGGCTTCGACGCCGGCGGCGAGCAGGCCGTCGCGCTCCTTGTCCGAGTACGCGTACTCCGGCTCCGACCGCGGCCACTTGATCTTGTAGAGCGGCGGCTGCGCGAGGTAGACGTGGCCGTGCTCGATCAGCGGGCGCATGAACCGGAACAGCAGCGTCAGCAGCAGGGTGCGGATGTGCTGGCCGTCGACGTCGGCGTCGGCCATCAGCACGATCTTGTGATACCGCAGCTTGGACAGGTCGAAGTCGTCGTGGATGCCGGTGCCCAGCGCGGTGATCAGCGACTGGACCTCGTTGTTCTTGAGCACCCGGTCGATGCGGGCCTTCTCCACGTTGATGATCTTGCCCCGGATCGGCAGGATCGCCTGGAACCGCGACTCCCGCCCCTCCTTGGCCGACCCGCCCGCGGAGTCACCCTCCACGATGTAGAGCTCGCACTCCTCCGGGTTGGTCGACTGGCAGTCCTTGAGCTTGCCGGGCAGGCCGCCGATCTCCAGCGCGCCCTTGCGGCGAACCAGGTCGCGGGCCCGGCGGGCGGCCATCCGCGCCTGCGCGCTGGACAGCGCCTTGTTGATGATCGTCTTGGCTTCGCTCGGGTTGCGCTCGAACCAGTCGGACAGCCACTCGTTCGTCTTGGACTGGACGAACGACTTGGCCTCGCTGTTGCCCAGCTTGGTCTTGGTCTGGCCTTCGAACTGCGGCTCGGCCAGCTTGATCGAGATGATCGCGGTCAGGCCCTCGCGCACGTCGTCGCCGGAAAGGTTCTCGTCCTTCTCCTTGAGGAGTTTCTTGTCCCGCGCATACGCGTTGACCACCCGGGTCAGCGCGGCGCGGAAGCCCTCCTCGTGGGTGCCGCCCTCATGGGTGTTGATCGTGTTGGCGAAGGTGTGCACCGACGGCGTGAACGAGTTGTTCCACTGCATCGCGACCTCGACCTCGAGGCCGTCGCCCTTGGCGTCGAAGCAGATGATGCTCGAGTGGATCGGGTCCTTCGAGCCGTTGATGTGCTTGACGAAGTCCTCGAGCCCGCCCGGGTAGTGGTAGACGCGCTCCTTGACCCGCGCCTGCTTGCCGTCCGCGTCGGCCTCGGTCTCCTCCTCGGTGACCCGCTCGTCGCGCAGCGTGATGCTCAGGCCCTTGTTCAGGAAGGCCATCTCCTGCAGGCGGCGCGAGACCGTTTCCATGTTGTAGGTGGTGGTCTCGAAGATCTCCGGGTCGGCCCAGAACGTGGTGCAGGTGCCGGTGCCCTCGGCGGGGCCGACCTCCTGCAGCTGGCCGGGCTTGGAGTGGTCGTAGTGCTGGCGCCACTTCTTGCCGTCGCGGGAGACCTCCACGTCGAGCGCCCTGGACAGCGCGTTCACCACGGAGACGCCGACGCCGTGCAGGCCGCCGGACACCGCGTAGCTCTCGCTGTCGAACTTGCCGCCGGCGTGCAGCACGGTGTGCACGATCTCCAGCGTCGACTTCTTGTGGACCGGGTGCTCCTCGACCGGGATGCCGCGGCCGTCGTCGACGACGCGGACGCCGCCGTCGGCCAGGAGCGTGACCTCGACCTTCGTCGCGTAGCCGGCCATGGCCTCGTCGACCGAGTTGTCCACGACCTCCCAGATCAGGTGGTGCAGGCCGCGTTCACCGGTGGAACCGATGTACATGCCGGGTCGCTTGCGGACCGCCTCGAGACCCTCGAGCACCGTGATGGAGGACGCGTTGTAGTCGTTCTGCTGAGCTGCCACGGGCCTGCTTTCTCCTCAGTCTTGCCCAAGGGACTCCCCACTCGCTTCCATCCTACTTGGCCAGCTCCGCTGACATGCCGCAAGGACACCCCTGATTTCGTCACAGAGGCCCGAACGCGAGCGAGGACGGGTCCGGTGCTATCCGGCGCGGGTCGGGCCGCGATACGACGCGCTCAGTCACCCATAGGTGTCGCGCGGCCCGCGGCCGGGCACGTGCCGTGGGCCCTTCCGCCAGCTCGGGGCGGTCGGACCGTGGATGCGCATCCGCTTGACCACGCCGTGACCGACCCCGGCCGCGATCTTGGCGATGAGCTGACCCTGCAGCAGGCGCAGCTGCGTGGCCCAGGCGGTCGAGTCGGCGCGGACGGTGAGTTCGCCATCCTTCAACGTCACCGGCTGGGCGTGCTCGGCGACGTCCTCACCGACCAGGCGCGCCCACTCGCCGAAGACACGGCTGCTGGTCACGCGCTCCTGCCAGCCGCGCTCGGAGACCAGCCTGCCGACGAGTCGGCCGAGCGGCTGCGGGTCGCGGGCGTCCGGGCCCGGCCCCGACCAGCGGCGGCGGCGCGGGTTCTGGCCGGTCAGCTCGAACTTGCGACGGCCCGGCTCGGTGCCCCGGGCGTCGGCCTTCGCGCGAGCGGCGGCCAGGGCGGAGCGGACGAGGTCACGTCCGGTAGTGTTCCCGTTCGGCCCAGCCGGGCCTTCACCGTCTGTATCCGATCCACTCTTCTGGGGAGTTCGCGCAGCTTCTGGCGCGGTTGAAGATCGCTCGTTCGGCCGCTTGGTCACGCGGGGCGATAACGCGTTCACCGTGTTATCCACACTATCCACAGAGTTGTCCCCAGATCGGTGGGTAACTCCTGTGGTCCCGGTCACTCGCCGTTGCTCATCAGGCACGCTTGACCTCCCCGTCGGCGACGGTGAACCGGACCCCGGCCAGTTCCCCGGGCACGTCCTCGTCCACCGCCGCGGTGACCAGCACCTGTTCGGCACCGGCGGCCACCTCGGCCAGCCGCGACCGGCGCCGCCGGTCCAGCTCGGCGAACACGTCGTCGAGCAGGAGCACCGGTTCCCCCGCTTCCCGCCGCAGCAGCTCGTAGGAGGCCAACCGCAGCGCGAGGGCGAACGACCAGGATTCCCCATGGCTCGCGTAGCCCTTCGCCGGGGCCTCCCCCAGGATGATCTCGAGCTCGTCCCGGTGCGGGCCGACCAGGCTGATCCCCCGCTCCAGCTCCTGCTGCCGCACCTGCGCCATCGCCTCGACGAGGATACCGGTCAGCACCTCCGGTTCCGCGCGTTTGCCGTCCGGCACCCCGTAGCCCTCGGGCAGCGCGGCGCCCAGGCTCGACCGGTAGGAGATCGTCGCCGGCCGCGAGTCGGGCGCCACCCCGGCGTAGGCCGCGGTGGTGTGCGGCCCGAGGTCGGCGACCAGGTCGAGCCGCGCGGCGAGCAGCTGGGCACCGACCACCGAGAGGTGGTTGTCCCACACCTCGAGCGTCGACAGCGCGTACGGGTCGTCCCGCGCGCCACCTTTCTTCTTGCCCGCCGTCTTCAACAGCGCGTTGCGCTGCTTGAGGATCCGCTCGTAGTCGGCGCGCACCCCCGCGTACCGGGGCGCGCGCTGCACCAGCAGGTCGTCCATGAACCGGCGGCGCTCACCCGGGTCGCCGCGCACCAGCGCCAGGTCCTCCGGGGAGAACAGCACGGTGCGCAGGATCCCGAGGATGTCGCGCGGCTTGCCGACCGCGCCGCGGTTGACCCGGGCGCGGTTCGCCCGGCCGGGGTTGATCTCCAGCTCGACGGTCAGCTCGCGGTCCTCGTTGACCACGGCCGCCCGCACGAGTGCCCGCTCACAGCCGTGCCGCACCAGCGGGGCGTCGGTCGCGACCCGGTGCGACCCGAGGGTCGCCAGGTAACCGATCGCCTCGAGCAGGTTGGTCTTCCCGCGGCCGTTCTGGCCGACGAGCACCGTCGGGCCGGGTGTGAGCGGCAGGTCCGCGTGCTCCCAGGAGCGGAAGTCGGTGACCTGCAGGTGCCGTACGTGCACGGCGCAGTGCCTACTCGCCGACCTTCTTCACGGCGTGACCGCCGAACTGGTTGCGCAGCGCGGCGACCGCCCGCATCGCGGACGAGTCCTTCCGCCGGGAGGCGAACCGCGCGAACAGGGCGGCCGAGATGACCGGCGCCGGCACCGCGTGGTTGATGGCCTCCTCCAGCGTCCAGCGGCCCTCGCCGGAGTCCTCGACGTAACCCTCGAGGTCGTCCAGCTCCGGGTCCTCGTCCAGCGCGCGCACCAGCAGGTCGAGCAGCCAGGACCGGACGACTGTGCCGCGCTGCCAGCCCTTGATCACGGCCGGCACGTCCTCGACGACCTTCGCCGCCTCGAGCAGCTCGAAGCCCTCGGCGTAGGCCTGCATCAGGCCGTACTCGATGCCGTTGTGGATCATCTTCGCGTAGTGACCGGCGCCGACCGAGCCGGCGTGCGAGAAGCCCTCCTCGCGCGGGCCGTCCGGGCGCAGAGCGTCGAAGATCGGCATGGCGCGCTCGACGAGCTCCTTGTCGCCGCCGACCATCAGGCCGTAGCCGTTCTCCTTGCCCCACACGCCACCGGAGACACCGCAGTCGAGGTAGCCGATGCCCTTCGCGGACAGCACTTCGGCGTTGTGCGTGTCGTCGGTGAACCGGGAGTTGCCGCCGTCGATCACCAGATCGCCCTCGGCGAGCAGCTCACCCAGCTGCGCCACCGTCTCGCGGGTCGGCCCGCCTGCCGGGACCATCACCCAGACGGTGCGCGGCGCGTCCAGTTTGGACACCATGTCGGCGAGCGAGGTCGAGTCCGAGACCGCCTCGTTGCGGTCGTAGCCGACCACCTCGTGCCCGGCGGCGCGCAGCCGCTCGCGCATGTTGAAGCCCATCCGGCCGAGGCCGACCAGTCCCAGCTGAACCATGGAACTCCCCTTCGTGCTTTCTCCGTCGCGGTCAGCCGGGTAGGCGGACCGGCATCAGTAGATAGAGGTAACCAGGAACGACCTGGCCCTGCTCGTCGGCCGGCTTGATCAAAGCCGGACGGTTCGGGGTGGTGAAGGTCAGCTCGGCCCGGTCGTGGTGCAGCGCGCCCAGGCCGTCGACGAGGTAACCCGGGTTGAACGCGATCGTGACCGGCTCGCCTTCGTACTCCACCGGCAGCTCCTCTTCGGCGCTGCCCTCGTCGTCGCCGCCGGCCGACAGGCGCAGCGAGTTGTCACCGAACTCCAGCCGGACCTGGGTACCCCGCTCGGCCACCAGCGACACACGTTTGATCGCCTCGGAGAGCGGGGACACCTCGATCACCGCGCGGGAAGAGTGCTGGTTCGGGAGGAGCTGCCGGTATGGCGGGAACTCGGCGTCGAGCAGCCGGGTCGTCGTGTAGCGGCCGTTGCCGGACAGGCCGAGCAGGCCCTCGCCGCTGGCGAGGCCCACCGAAACCTTGTTGCCCGCGGTGCCGAGCGACTTGGCCGCCTCGGCGAGGGTGCGCGCCGGGACCAGGACCGCGGCGTCGGCCAGCCCCTCGGCCGGCTCCCACGCGAACTCGCGCATCGCCAGCCGGAAGCGGTCGGTGGCCACGAGGGTGAGCGAGTTGCCGGAGATCTCCAGCCGCATGCCGGTCAGCATCGGCAGGGTGTCGTCCTTGCCTGCCGCGACGGCGACCTGGGTGACGGCCTGGCCGAAGGCCTCGCCGGCGACCTCACCGGCGAACGTCGGCTGGGCCGGCAGCTGCGGGTAGTCCTCGACGGGCATGGTCGGCAGGCTGAACCGGGCGCTGCCGCAGGTGATGGAGGCGCGGGAGCCGTCGACGGAGATCTCGACCGGCTGGGCCGGGAGCGCCTTGGTGATGTCGGCGAGTAGCCGCCCGGACACCAGGAGTCGTCCGCCGTCGGCGATCGTCGCCGGGACGCCGACCGTCGCGGAGACCTCGTAGTCGAAGCCGGAGACGGTGAGCGCGTCGGTCGAGCCGTCCGATCCGGCGTCGAGCAGCACACCGCCCAGGACCGGGACCGGTGGCCTCGACGGCAGGCTGCGTGCCACCCACGCGACGGCGTCCGCGAGCCCGTCGCGCTCGACGCGGATCTTCATGTGCCCATCCTTTCGACAGCCGAGCCCCTCATCGCGGCCCGAGAAGATCGACAAACGTCCCCGGGCAGGCCTCGAGCAGCGCGCTGACCAGGGATCTCGCAGTGTGGTGTGGCCCGGTGCCGATGTCGCCAACGACGTGCGGGCTGGGTGTGGATACCCACGTTAGAACGTGGACGGCACCGCCGTCACTCGGGGCACGCCATCGATTTGTCGACAAGACGATCTCGTCCGGAGCTTTGTCCCCATGTCCACAGCCCCCTGTTTTTCTCCGAAGGACTTCTTGAGAAAAAACCAAGGGCAGTGACAGTAATAGGGGCTGTGGATTCTGGGGACTACTGCCATCGCCGCAGGTCCGTTCGCGTGGCGGGGTGTGGACAGCTGTGGAGTACTTCCGGTGGACAACTCGGGCCCTCCGTGGACAACTTCGGGCGCTCCCCAGATGATCCACAGTTGTCCCCAGCTGTCCACAGAACTGTCCCCAGTTGTGGGGATGTTCGTCCCCATGGCCGCGCACAGACGCGGTCGCCGCAGAACCCACCCAGTGGGTGACCGGGGTCGCGGCGATCGATGCGTTCTCGTTACTGGGATCACAGATTCCGCGTCGCAGCGCGGCCCGCCGCGGCCGCACTCGCTGTCACACAAGCGATTCCGGCCCACGCGGCGAACGACAGCCGCTCGCCGAGCACGAGCGCGCCGGCCACGCCGGCCACCGCCGCTTCGAGGCTCTCCAGCACCGCGACCGTCCGCGGTGGAACCCGGCGCAGCGCGGCGAGATCGAGCGAGTACGGGATCACGGCCGACAGCACCGCGACGCCGAATCCCGCCAGCAGCAAGGAAGGCCGCCACACCGGTGCGGTCACGCCGAACGGCAGCGCGAGCACCGCGGCCACTGTCACGGCGAGCGCGAGCATCGATCCATCCGGGACACTCGTGCCGACTTTCCGGCTCAGCACCAGGTATCCGCCCATCGACGCGGCGGACAGCAGAGCGAGTGCCACACCGGCCGCCGGAAGCGTCGTCCCGGACGGCGAATGGAACAGCCACACCCCGAAGGCGGCGACGAGCGCGAAGCCGATGTCGCGCGCGCGGCGTGCGGAGACCACCGCGACCGTCAGCGGGCCGAGCAACTGCAACGCGCTCGCCACACCCATCGGCAGAAAACTCAGCGCCGGGTAGATCAGGTTCATCCCGGCGATCGCGGCGCCGAAACCGAGCACCGGCGGCAGCTCCCGCCACGACGGCCACGCCGGGCGGTGGATCGCCAGCAGGACGAGCGCGGCGAAGGCGAGCCGCAGCGCGACCACCCCGCCCGGCCCGGCCGCGGCGAAGAGCTGCTTGCCGAACGCCTGCCCGGTCTGCACGCTGACGACGCTGCCGAGGACGAGAAGTGCGGCTCCCATGTCTTCCGAGTCTTGGCGCGGAACCGGTGAAGATCCATCGAGACTTCGTGCACGCGACTCTTTAGCCTCGACTACATGATCGACCTCCGGCGCCTGAGCGTCCTCCGGGTCCTGGCCGAGCACGGCACCGTCACGGCCGCCGCCGACGCGCTGCACCTGACCCCGTCGGCGGTCTCACAGCAACTCCGGTTGCTCGCCAAGGAGGTCGGCGTCGAACTGCTGCGCCGCGAGGGACGCCGCGTCCGGTTGACCCCCGCCGCGGTGGTGCTGCTCGAGCACGCCGATTCGCTGTTCGCGCAATGGGAACGGGCACGCGCCGACCTGACCGCCGGCGAAGAGGTCGGCGCCGTGCGCATGTGCGGTGTCTCTTCGGCGGTCGCCGCGTTGCTGGGGCCGGCGGTCACGCGTCTGCGCGCGGAGCACCCGCGGCTGACGGTGCGCGTAATAGAAGAGGAAAGCGCTGACTGCTACGAGCTGCTGCTCGCCGAGGCGGCCGACATCGCCGTCGTGCTGCCCACGCCCCGAGCGCCGCCCGCCGACGACCCGCGCTTCACGCAGTGGCCGTTGCTCGACGACCCGCAGGATCTCCTTGTCCCAGCGGGACATCCACTGACGCGGCAGGACGCGGTCGAACTCGCCGACGCCGCGCGCGAGCCGTGGATCGTCAAACCGCGGCACAACGACACGTACGCGGTCCTGCAAGTCGCCTGCGCCGCCGCCGGTTTCACGCCGCGCATCGCGCACGAGGCCAAGGAGTGGTTCGCGGTGTCCGCGCTCGTCGCCGCCGGGCTCGGCGTGTGCCTCGTGCCGCGGCTCGCTCCCCTGCCACCGCAGCACGAGGTGGTGCGCCTTCCCTTGCGCGGCAACCCGCGTCCGTCACGGCGCTTCGTCGGCTGCGTCCGGCGCGGCAGCGAAGAGCAGTGGCCGATCGCCCGCGCGATCGCGGCCGTCGAAGCGGAGTGCGCGGAGCGGGCTACTGGCGGGCGCGCTGTTTGATGCGCGCGGTGAGTTCCTGGACCTGGTCGTAGATCCGCCGCCGCTCGGCCATCTCCTTGCGGATCTTCTTGTCCGCGTGCATGACCGTCGTGTGGTCGCGGCCGCCGAACGTCTGCCCGATCTTCGGCAATGACATGTCCGTCAGCTCGCGGCACAGGTACATCGCGATCTGCCGCGCCGTGGCAAGCGCTTTCGTCTTGCCGGGGCCGCACAGGTCGTCGACCGTCACGTCGAAGAACTCGGCCGTGGTCGCCATGATCGTCGGCGCGCTGATCTCCGGCGCCTGCGAGTCCGGGATCAGGTCGCGCAGCACGATCTCCGCGAGGCCGACGTCCACCGGCTGCTGGTTCAGCGAGGCGAACGCGGTGACGCGGATGAGCGCGCCTTCGAGTTCGCGGATGTTCGCCTCGACGCGCGAGGCGATGAACTCGAGCACGTCACCCGGCACGGCCAGCCGGTCCTGCGCCGCCTTCTTGCGGAGGATCGCGATGCGCGTCTCCAGTTCGGGCGGCTGGATGTCGGTGATCAGGCCCCACTCGAACCGTGTGCGCAGCCGGTCCTCCAGGGTCTCCAGCCGCTTCGGCGGCCGGTCCGAGGACACCACGATCTGCTTGTTCGAGTTGTGCAGCGTGTTGAAGGTGTGGAAGAACTCCTCCTGAGTACCTTCCTTGCCCTCCAGGAACTGGATGTCGTCGACGAGCAGGATGTCGATGTCCCGGTAGCGCCGCTGGAACGCCACCTTCCGGTCGTCGCGCAGCGAGTTGATGAAGTCGTTGGTGAACTCTTCGGTCGAGACGTAGCGGACGCGCATGCCCGGGAAGAGCCGCTGCGCGTAGTGCCCGACGGCGTGCAGCAGGTGCGTCTTGCCCAGCCCCGACTCGCCCCAGATGAACAGCGGGTTGTACGCGCGGGACGGTGCTTCGGCGACGGCGAACGCGGCCGCGTGCGCGAAGCGGTTGGACGCGCCGATGACGAAGGTGTCGAACGTGTACTTCTCGTTGAGCCGCGTCTTCGACGTCTCCGGCTGGGCCGGGGCGGTGTAGGGCTGGCCGGCGCTCGGCTGGCCGGAGAACATCGGCCAGATCTCGTGCGCGGCGGCCAGGGCCTCGCCCTCTTCGTCGACTTCCTCGTCGCCGTCGTCCTCGGGCAGGACGGGCTTCACCGGTTCCGGTGGGTGGGACCGCACGCGGCGCAGCGGCGGCAGCATGCCGTCGTCGAGCGGTGGCATCTTCGGCGGCATCACCGGCACCTCGGTGGCGGCGGGCGCCGGTTCCACCCGGGTGGGTGACGGGTACGGGGCCGGCGGCGGAGGCGGCGGGCTGACTTCGGCGGTGTCGACCTTCACGGCCAGCGAGACGGGGCGGCCGAGGCGGCGCGAGAGCGCGTGCGTGATCGGGTCCCGCAGGGCGCGCTCGATCGCTTCCTTGGCGAAGTCACTCGGAGCGGCGAGCAGGGCCGTGCCGTCGAGCAGGCCGATCGGGCGGGTGACTCGCATCCAGGCCCGCTGCTGCGGCGACAGAGTGCCGTCCGACAGCTCCCGGACCACCTGGTCCCAGACCACGCCCAGATTCAACTGGTGCTCGGACACCTACTTCGTCCCCTCCCCTCGTCACCCCAGAAGACCCCACCGACCTGCGGAAATCACCGAGGCGGGCGGTCGGCTCACCCCGTCGAGCGGTATCGCGCGGGCCCCCTGGTCACCGCGCGCAGCAAGTATCCACAGAGTTGTCCACAACTGTGTACTAATGTACGGCGGCCCGCAGTCACTCCACCTGCGGGTGCGAACCTACGCCAGCCAGAGCCTCCACACCTTCCGACGGCGGCGCCGAGCACCTCGAACGGTGACTCAAGAGGAGACACGCTAACAAAGGCCCGTGCCGTCCCACAAGGCACCGTGCAGGCAAGGATTCCATGCCTCACGCGGCGTCGCCACTCGGTCCCCCGGAGTGGTTCCGGGGGCCGGTTGCCGGGCCTCCGAGCGGGGTGCGTACTCTCGATAGGTCTCCCGTGCGCGACGGGTTTGTTCGCATGCGCGCGATTCGAGACACCCCCGAGCTGATCGGTGGCTCCAGCTTGCCGCCGAGTATGTCGAGACCAGGAGTAAGCAGTGAGCAAGGGTAAGCGCACCTTCCAGCCGAACAACCGTCGACGCGCCCGGACCCACGGCTTCCGGCTGCGGATGCGTACCCGTGCCGGTCGCGCGATCCTGTCGGCCCGCCGTCGCAAGGGCCGCGAGAAGCTGTCCGCCTGATCGCGCCGCTTCGAGGCGCGTCGTGCTGCCCCGTGCCGCCCGGTTGCGGCGCAGTGAGGACTTCCGCGAGATCATGCGCAGGGGTGCTCGGGCAGGCCGGCGTCGCCTCGTGGTGCACGCGGTGCAGTCCACCGACCCGTCCGCGGGAACGCCGCGGGCGGGTTTTGTGGTGAGCAAGGCCGTGGGCAACTCCGTGGTGCGCCATCGCGTCAGCCGGCGCCTGCGGCATCTCGTCCTGCAGCGCCTCGGAACCGTGCCGCCCGGCAGTTCGTTGGTCGTGAGGGCCCTGCCGCCGGCGGCCACCGCGTCCAGCGCCGAACTCGGCGCCGATCTGGACGCGGCGCTGAAACGGCTGAGCCTGCTCCCGGGCCGCCCGTCCGACGGCCCGGCGACACCCCGGCCGGGGACGGCCGCGGAGACGAGGGGCCACGCCGGTGAATGACGCCACCACCGATGCATCGCAGAAGGTCGAGCGCCCCGGGCCGGTCGCCCAGGTCCTGCTGCTCCCGCTGCGGTTCTACCGCCGTTTCATCTCGCCCTACCTCCCGCCGAGCTGCCGCTTCTACCCCAGCTGCAGCACGTACGCGGTCGAGGCCCTGACCCGTTTCGGCGCCGCGAAGGGCAGTTACCTGGCCCTCCGCCGGCTGCTGCGCTGCGGCCCGTGGACCATGCCCGGCCGCGATCCGGTGCCTGAGGTGTTCTCGTGGCGCCACCAGAGACCTGGTTTGTCAACCGAGGAGTAGCTCAGTGCTCGACTTCATCTACTACCCCGTGTCCTTCATCCTGTGGTGTTGGCACAAGGTCTTCGGGTTCGTCTTCGGGGCCGACAACGCGATCACCTGGCTCCTGGCGATCATCTTCCTGACCTTCACGGTTCGCGGCATCATGTTCAAGCCGTTCGTGAACCAGGTCCGGTCGATGAAGAAGATGCAGGAGTTCGCGCCGGAACTGAAGAAGATTCAGAAGAAGTACGCGAACGACCGCCAGCGCCAAGCCGCGGAGATGCAGAAGCTCCAGAAGGAGCACGGCGTCAACCCGCTGGGCAGCTGCCTGCCGATGCTGCTGCAGATCCCGGTGTTCATCGGTCTGAACTGGGTCCTGCGTGCCTTCTCCATCCAGCCCGCGGACGGCAGCCCCAAGACGGAGAACTACTTCTTCGACCAGGCGGGCGTCGAGTCGTACGTGCACGCGAAGCTGTTCGGCGTCAACATCGGTGACGCCATCCACAACGCTTCGATGCTGGGCGGCCAGGGCGGCGGCTGGCACTGGCACGTCGCGCCGGTCGCGATCCCGCTGATGATCCTCGCGTCGGTCCTGACCCACCTGACCGCGCGGCACTCGGCGCAGCGGCAGAACCTGAACCCCGAGGCGATCACGCCGCAGACGCAGATGATGCAGCGGCTGACGATGTACATCTTCCCGCTCGGTGTGCTGGTGTTCGGTGCGTTCTTCCCGATCGGTCTGCTCGTCTACTGGCTGGCGAACAACGGCTGGACCCTGATGCAGCAGCGCCTGGTCTACACGCGGATCGACAAGGAAGAGGCGCAGAAGAAGGCCGAGGCGGCCGAGAAGCGCAACTCGCTGGCGCCGCGCCCGGGTGCGAAGCCGAAGCCGGGCCAGAAGCCGGTGCAGCAGAAGAAGGCGGACGACGGTGACGGCGCGGCCGACAAGCCGGCTGCCGACGGCAAGGCGAGCGGGCAGAAGCCGTCTTCGAAGGCCGGCTCGCCGCACCGCTTCCCGCAGCAGGGACAACGCCCGCAGAACGGCTCCGCGCAGAAGCGCAAGAAGCCGGCGCAGGGCGGCAAGAACTCAGGACAGAAGGGCTCGGGGCAGAAGCGCCGCTGAGCGCTGGAGCCCGGTGAAAGGAGATGACGATGGCGGAGACGGTCGAAGCGATCGACGCTGACGACGAGGCGCCCGCTGCGGAGGCGACGGGTTCGTCGACGGAGGACTTGCTGGTTCGCGAAGGCGACATCGCGGGCGACTACCTGGAGCGGCTGCTCGACCTGCTCGACTACGACGGGGACATCGACCTCGACGTGGAGAGCGGTCGCGCGATCGTGAGCATCGACGGCGGTGACGACCTGGAGAAGCTGGTCGGTGGACGCGGCCAGGTGCTCGAGGCGCTGCAGGAACTGACGCGGCTGGCGGTGCAGCAGGAGACCGGCACGCGGAGTCGGCTGATGCTCGACATCGCGGGCTGGCGGGCCGGCCGGCGCGCCGAGCTGACCGAGCTGGGCCGCACGACGGCCGAGACGGTCAAGGCGACCGGCGAGAAGGTGCGCCTGCAGCCGATGAGCCCGTTCGAGCGCAAGGTCGTGCACGACGCGGTCGCCGCCGTGGGCGGGGTCAAGAGCGAAAGCGAGGGCGAAGAGCCCAAGCGGCGCGTGGTGGTGATGCCGGACGCGTAGGCGCTCCGGTTGAGGAGGCGGCCCACTTCGGTGGGCCGCCTTTTTCTTTGCCCTGCGGGAGGGAGGCCGGCTGGCGGCGGTTGCCGCGGTGGCGAGACGGGCCCGAGAGGGAGATGGCGGACGCGCGCGCGGCTGCTTGATGGGCGGGCCGCTTCGGCGGCCGCGGGGACGCGAGACCGGCCCCCGCCGGCCCCCGCTTGATGGGCGGGCCGCTTCGGCGTCCGTGTTCTGGTTGCCCGAGAGGTGAGGGCGGCTGCCCCCGTCGCGTCCGCGCTGTGTTTCACGTGGAACCACATCCACTCCTCGTAGTTTCACGTGAAACCGTCCACAGTTGTGGTCTGCCTCCCCGTGTTGATGTTCTCGTCGTGGAGAATTGGGGGCGTTGGTCGTTTCACGTGAAACCCGAGGAGTGGCGAGTGGTGCCGGTGCCCGAGGTGGCGGGGCGAGTGTTCGGGGACGGGCTGGAGCGGGCCGTCCAGTTCGCCGAAATGCTCGAGCGGTACGGGGTCGAGCGGGGGCTCATCGGGCCGCGGGAGGTCGAGCGGCTCTGGGATCGGCATCTGTTGAACTCCGCCGTTATCGGTGAACACATCGACGCAGGGGCGCGGGTCATCGACGTCGGGTCTGGGGCCGGCTTCCCGGGTGTGCCGCTCGCGATCGCGCGGCCGGATCTCGACGTCGTTCTCGTCGAGCCGATGGCTCGGCGGGCCGACTGGTTGAACGAAGTCGCCGAGAGCATCAAACTGGACGTCACCGTCGCGCGTGGCCGCGCCGAAGAACGGGCGCTCCGGGAGCGGGTCGGCGCGGCCGATGTGGTCACTTCGCGTGCCGTGGCTCCCCTCGCGCGATTGGCGGGCTGGTGCCTCCCCCTCGTTCGGGAGGGTGGCATGATGCTCGCAGTCAAGGGAGCTAGCGCCCGGGACGAAATTGCCCGTGATGCGAAGGCGGTTGCCCGCGTCGGTGGGGGTGCTCCAACGGTCTCTGAG
Organism: Amycolatopsis deserti; assembly: GCF_014653945.1. Taxonomy (GTDB): domain Bacteria; phylum Actinomycetota; class Actinomycetes; order Mycobacteriales; family Pseudonocardiaceae; genus Amycolatopsis_E; species Amycolatopsis_E deserti. Next base: position 208,661 of record NZ_BNAU01000006.1, read on the forward strand.
TGCGGGGTCGGCGTGCTCGAAACGCCGACGACCGTGGTGCGGGTGGAGCGCGTACGAAGTGCCCGTCGCCCGCGCCGTGCGGGATGACAGGATGGCTTGGAGAGGCCAGATCAGCATGATGCGACTCATGTTCCACGTGAAACCAACAGCGTCGATTGCGGAAAGGTGGCTCGGCCGGTGACCCCGCCTGCGTCAGACTGGACCCCCATTGCCGAAGAGGCCGAGCGTGCCGCCCGCGTGCTGCACCCGGACCCCAACTCCCTCCCCCGCCCAGATCAACGCCGCGTCCTGACCGTCGCCAACCAGAAGGGCGGCGTCGGCAAGACGACCAGCGCCGTGAACCTCGCCGCGGCCCTCGCGGTGCACGGGCTCAAGACCCTCGTGATCGACCTCGACCCGCAGGGCAACGCCAGCACCGCGCTCAACGTGGACCACCGCTCCGGCACCCCCTCCATCTACGACGTCCTCCTCGGCGACCTCCCCCTCGGCGAGGCGATGGCCGTCAGCGAGCAGTCCCCCAACCTGTTCTGCGTCCCCGCCACGATCGACCTCGCCGGTGCCGAGATCGAACTCGTCGAGATGCCCTCCCGCGAATCGCGGCTCAAGGAGGCGCTCGCCGGTGACGTGGTCGACCAGCTCGGCATGGACTACGTCTTCATCGACTGCCCGCCCTCGCTCGGCCTCCTCACGGTCAACGCCATGGTCGCCGCCCGCGAGGTGCTCATCCCGATCCAGTGCGAGTACTACGCGCTCGAAGGTCTCGGTCAGCTGCTCAGCAACATCGAGCTGGTGCAGAAGCACCTCAACCCCGCGCTGGCCGTCTCCACGATCCTGCTCACCATGTACGACGGCCGCACCAAGCTGGCCGACCAGGTGACCGCCGAGGTGCGCGACCACTTCGGCGACGTCGTCCTCAAGACCGTCATCCCCCGCAACGTGAAGGTGTCCGAGGCGCCCAGCTACGGCCAGACTGTGCTGGCGTACGACCCGGGCTCGCGGGGAGCGATGAGTTACGTCGACGCCGCACGTGAGCTGGCCGAGCGCGGCAGCAGCAACGGATCGAGGAGGGGCACGTTATGACCGAACGCAGGGGTGGCCTCGGGCGCGGCCTGGCCGCGCTGATCCCGACTGGACCGCCCGCCGGCGAGAACGCCCCCAGCCCGGCCCGCCCGGAGACGCCGTCCCGCAACGGCGACAAGGACTGGTTCGCGGCCAACAGCGAGGTCGTCCCGAGCGGCGAAGTGGCCGGCGCCGTTTACCGCGAGATCCCGACCAGCGCGGTCAAGCCCAACCCGAAGCAGCCGCGGCAGGTCTTCGACGAGGACGCCCTCGCCGAGCTGGAGCACTCGATCCGCGAGTTCGGCCTCATGCAGCCGATCGTGGTCCGCGAGCTCGGCGGCGGTGAGTACGAGCTCGTCATGGGCGAGCGCCGGCTGCGTGCGTCCCAGCGCGCCGAGCTGGAGAACATCCCGGCCATCGTCCGGCAGACCGCCGACGAGGCGATGCTGCGGGACGCCCTCCTGGAGAACATCCACCGCGTCCAGCTGAACCCGCTCGAAGAGGCGGCCGCCTACCAGCAGCTGCTCGACGAGTTCGAGGTGACGCACGAGGAGCTGGCCTCACGCATCGGCCGCAGCCGTCCGGTCATCACCAACACCATCCGCCTGCTCAAGCTCCCCCTCGCCGTGCAGCGTCGCGTCGCGGCCGGGGTCCTCTCCGCCGGGCACGCCCGCGCGCTGCTCTCCCTCGAAGACCCCGAGGCGCAGGAGGAGCTGGCGACCCGCATCGTCGCCGAGGGGCTCTCGGTCCGCGCGACCGAGGAGGCGGTGACCCTCAAGAAGAGCGAGGCGCCGGCCAAGCCGAAGGCCGCTCCCCGCAAGCCGATGCAGGCGCCCGGTCTCCAGGATCTGGCGAACCGGCTGTCCGACACCTTCGACACCCGCGTGAAGGTCGACCTCGGCCGCCGCAAGGGACGCATCGTCGTCGAGTTCGGTTCGATCGACGATCTGGAGCGGATCGTCTCGATCATGGACCCGAATCGGGCAAATCAGGCGCTGAAAACCGATGAGGAATGACCCCAGGTCGTTTCGTCACGGTGATGATTTGATCTGACAACACTGAGGGCCACCTCCCGCTCGGGAAGGTGGCCCTCAGTGGTTTCCGGAAGCGTCTCAGCCGGACCGGCGGATCGCCCGCGCGACGAGATCGGCGAACACCGCGCCGAGCGACGTGCCCGCGGTCTCGATCGCCATCGGCACGATCGACGTCTCGGTGAGACCCGGCGAGGAGTTCACTTCGAGGAACTGGACCGTGCCGTCGGCGGCCACGATCGCGTCGGTCCGCGAGATGTCGCGCAGACCGAGCAGCTTGTGCGCGGCGACGGCCAGCTCGCCGACCGCCTTCGCGGACTCCTCCGGCAGCCGCGCCGGGGCGAAGAAGTCGGTCAGCCCGGCCGTGTAGCGCGAGGTGTAGTCGTAGACCCCGCTCTCCGGCACGATCTCCACCGCGGGCAGCGCCTCCGGCTCCCCGTCCCGCTCGACGACCCCAACCGCGACCTCGACACCCTCGACCAGCCGCTCGGCCAGCACGGTGTCGCCGTAGGCGAAGCACCCGACCATCGCGGCGGGCAGCTCGGCGGCGTCCCGCACGACCTGGGCGCCCAGCGCGGACCCGCCCTGGTCGGGCTTGAGGATCAGCGGCAGGCCCAGGTGGTCGACGATCGCGTCCAGCACGCCCTGCGCGCCCAGCTCCCGGAACGTGCTGTGCGGCAGCACGACCCAGTCCGGTGTCGCGTACCCGGCGGCGGACAGCACGGCCTTCGCGGTCGGCTTGTCCCACGCCCGGCGGCACCCGCGCGAGCTGGTGCCCACGTAGGGCACCCTCAGCATCTCCAGGACGGTCTGCACCGACCCGTTCTCCCCCTGACCACCGTGCAGCGCCACGACGGCCGCGTCGGGCCGCTGGGACCGCAACCGGTCGAGCAGGCCCGCGTCGGTGTCCCACTCCTCGACGGTCAGTCCCTGCTCCCGCAGCGCGGCGGACAGCCTGCGGCCGGACCGCAGCGAGACATCGCGCTCATGCGAAAGCCCGCCCGCGAGAACGGCGACGGTCGGCATAACCACGCCGGCACTCTCCTCAATCGACAGTCTAAACAGGACTCAGCAGCGCGGCGATCAGGCCGTGTCCGGCGACGGCGTCTCCAGCCCGGGAATCGCGCGCATGCTGACGTTACCGAACGTGCGCACCAGGTCCATTTCGGACTCGAGCACCGCGGCCAGGCGCCGCACGCCCTCCTTGATCCGCTCCGGCGTCGGGTAGCAGTACGACAACCGCATCTGCCTGCTGCCGAAACCGTCGGCGTAGAAACCGGTCCCGGACGCGTACGCGACCCGGGCCGTGACGGCGCGCGGCAGCATCGCCTTGGTGTCGACGCCCTCCGGCACCGTCACCCACACGTAGAACCCGCCGTCCGGGTTCGTCCAGCTGCAGCCAGCCGGCAGGTGCTGCTCCAGGGCGGACAGCATCGCGTCCCGCCGCTCCCGGTAGTTCTCGCGGAAGGTCTTGATCTGGCCCTTCCAGTCGTGCGTGGCGAGGTACCGCGACACGATCAACTGGTTGAACGTCGGCGGGCACAGCGTGGCCGACTCGGCGGCCAGCACCAGCTTCTCCCGCACCGCGTGCGGCGCCAGGACCCAGCCGACCCGCAGGCCGGAGGCGAACGTCTTGGAGAACGAGCCCAGGTACACGACGTTGTCCGGGTCCAGCGACCGCAGCGCCGGGTAGGTCTGGCCGTCGAAGCCGAGCAGCCCGTACGGGTTGTCCTCGACCACCAGCACCCCGTGCGCGCGGCAAATCGCGAGGATCTCGGCCCGCCGCTCGACCGCCAGCGTGACGCCGGCCGGGTTGTGGAAGTTCGGGATCGTGTACAGGAACTTGACCCGCTGGCCGGCCTTCTCGGCCTGCGCGAGGGCTTCCCGCAGCGCCTCCGGCACCAGCCCCTGGTCGTCCATCACGACGTGCACGACCTTCGCCTGGTAGGCGGCGAACGAGCCGAGCGCGCCCACGTAGGAGGGCCCCTCGGCGAGCACGATGTCGCCCGGGTCGCAGAACAGCCGGGTGACCATGTCCAGGCCCATCTGGGAGCCGACGGTCACCACGACGTCGTCGGGGTGCGCCGTGATGCCCTCCATCGCCATGACTTCGCAGATCTGCTCCCGCAGCACGGGCACGCCCTGCGCGGAGCCGTACTGCAGGGCGACCAGGCCGTCTTCCGCGATGATCTCCCCGACCTGCGAGGACAGGCTGTCCAGCGGGAGCGCGGCGAGGTTCGGCATGCCGCCGGCGAGCGAGACCACCTCCGGGCGGCTGGCCACCGCGAAGAGAGCTCGGATCTCCGACGCCGTCATGCCGGCCGTGCGGGCGGCGTAACGGGCGAGGTGGGGATCGAGGTCTCGGCGGCCAGTGTGCTCGGGTGGGTTCGCAGTCATCGCACTTCGCTCTGTCGGATGGTCAGTTTCCCGAGTGTAACCACTCGTCCTTGTGATATTCCCGGCCTTTCGGCGTGGGTCACAGGCGCCTATCCTCGGATGCGGCCGAGCAGGCTGTGGCGATCCGCCACGCCCTGCCTCACCTCAGGCCGGCCGCCGCGAATCCGGGGAGGGGATCAGGTGTCGCGTCGAGTCGTGGGCGTCACCCTCGACAACCTGGAACACCTGCCCAAGAACTGCCGCCGGTGCGTGTACTGGGAGCTCGCGCCGCACCTGCGCGCGCAGGCGGAGGAGTTCGGCCAGACCGAGGTCGAGAAGGAGGCCTGGGTCTCCTCGGTGCTGCTGGAGTGGGGCTCCTGCGGCCGGATCATCTACAGCGACTCGCTGCCCGTCGGGTTCGTGCTGTACGCGCCGCCGAACCTGGTGCCGCGCTCGGTCGCGTTCCCCACCTCGCCGCCCAGCGCGGACGCGGTGCTGCTGACGAGCTTCCAGGTGCTGCCGGAGTTCCGCGGCGGCGGGCTGGGCCGCACGCTGGTCCAGGCGGTCGTCAAGGACATGACGCGCCGCGGTGTGCGGGCGATCGAGGCCTTCGGCGACGCGAGCCCGGACGACGCCGACAACGAGCTGCTGGGGCACACCTGCGTGGTCCCCGCCGACTTCCTCACCGCGGTCGGGTTCAAGACCGTGCGGCCGCACCCCAAGTGGCCGCGGCTGCGCCTGGAGATCCGCTCGGCGCTGTCCTGGAAGGAAGACGTCGAAGCGGCCCTCGAACGGCTCCTCGGCCAGGTCACCATCACCACGGCGGAACCGAGCCCGGCACGCGCCTGAGCCGAGTTATCCACAGAAACCGTCCACAAGGCAGGGGTTGTCCACAGCTTCCTGTGGACAACCCCTATGGCCCGGTGACTATTCGGCCTTGGCGAGCTCGTGCGCGAGCACGTCGGCGAACGTGAAGGTGCCCGTCGGCTGGTCGCCCTCGCCGAGCAGGTACAACCGCTTTACGGCGATCAGGATGCCCTCGGCGACGATGTCGCGGAACGCCGGGTCGGACAGCTTCGCGCGGTCGCCCGGGTTGCTTAAGTAGCCGATCTCCATCCGCACCGCGGGGCACCGGGTCAGCCGCAGGATGTCCCAGGTCTTGGCGTGCGTCCGGCAGTCCAGCAGGCCGGTGCGGGCGGCCACCTCGCGCTGCAGGTAGCCGGCCAGCAGCTCACCCACGGTGGACGTGGTGCCCAGACCGTTGCCCCAGTGGAACGACGCGACGCCCTGCGCGTGCGGCGAGGAGTTGCGGTCGCAGTGCAGCGACAGGAACAGGTCGGCACCCGCGTTGTTGGCGAACGCGGCGCGCTCGGCCTCGGCCGGGCCGTGGTCCGGGCCGCGCGAGATCAGCGCCTCCATGCCGGTGGCCTTCATCCGGCCCTCGAGACGGCGCGCCAGGTCCCACACGATGTCGGCCTCGCGGAGGCCGCCGATCTCCACCCCGGGGTCCGCGCCGCCGTGACCGGGGTCGATGACGATGCGCTTGCCCCGCAGCCGCGGACCGGACTGACGGACCTGCTCCTGCTCACGCAGCAGCACCGGACGGCCGCCACGGGCCCGCGGCGAGAGCTGCCGCAGCGCGCGGACCGTCGCCGGGCCGCAGATGCCGTCGATGACCAGGCCGTAGTCGCGCTGGAAGCTGCGCAGCGCCTGCTCGGTCTTCGGGCCGAACATGCCGTCCGGCCGCCCCGCGTCGTAGCCCAGCTCGGTCAGGCGGTCCTGCAGCGCGAACACGTCGTCGCCGTGCACCGGCGAGGAGATCAGGTACGCCAGCGGGCGGCTGCCCAGGTGGAAGGTCGCGCCGCGCAGCACGTGGTAGGTGGCCGGGCCCACGACACCGTCGATGAGCAGACCCCGGCGCTGCTGGAAGCCGCGGACGGCCCGTTCGACCTCGTGGTCGAACAGGTTTCCGGCGTCCGGCCGGAGCAGTCCGATCGAGGCCAGCATCGACCTGATCTCAGCGACGTCGTCCCCGACGTCGCCGCGGCGGAGCACCCGCATGCACTCCTCGCTCTTTCCTTGGGCATCGATCGAAAACCGATGCGGCACAAACAGATATCGGGCTAGCCTCGGGTACCCATTCTGCCCTGAGAACTCTCCGTGACCGCGTAGGGCCGGTCGGTGCGTCATCCGGGCGGGTGGCATGGAAAAACCCGGGGGCCCGTCTGTAGAAGACGTTCACCCCCGGGTCGAGGTTGCCTCGGTCAGGCGAGCACGTCGGACAGGTCCGACAGCAGCGCGGCCTTCGGCTTGGCGCCGACGATCTGCTTCACCGGCTTGCCGCCCTGGAACAGGATCAGCGTCGGGATCGACATGACCTGGTAGTCGCGGGCGGTGCCCGGGTTCTCGTCGATGTCCAGCTTCGCGACGGTCAGCTTGTCCTTGTGCTCGGCGGCGATCTCCTCGAGCACCGGGGCGACCATCTTGCACGGCCCGCACCAGGTCGCCCAGAAGTCGACGAGGACCGGCTTGTCGCTGGTCAGCACGTCGTCGGCGAAGGACTGGTCGGTCACCTTGACGGTGTCGGACATTTCATCTCCCTAGTTCGGTACGGGCTTGCGGTCGGTCAGTTCGCGGAGCCGTAGCCGCCGCCCACCAGCTCGGGCGCGACCTCGGCGTTCGGGTTTCCGGCGTGCTCGGCCAGCCAGCGCTCGGCGTCGATGGCCGCGGAGCAGCCCGAGCCGGCGGCGGTGATGGCCTGCCGGTAGGTGTGGTCGACCAGGTCACCGGCGGCGAACACGCCCGGCAGGTTGGTGTAGGAGGTGCGGCCCTTGGTCAGGACGTAACCCTCCGCGTCCAGCTCGACCTGGCCCTTGACCAGGTCGCTGCGCGGGTCGTGGCCGATCGCGACGAAGAACCCGGTGACGTCGAGCACCGACTCCTCGCCGGTGACGGTGTCCGCCAGCTTCAGCCCGGAGACGGTGGTGTCGCCCAGCACCTCGACGACCTGCTTGTTCAGCGCCCACTTGATCTTCTTGTTGGCGCGGGCGCGTTCGAGCATGATCTTGGAGGCGCGGAACTCCTCGCGCCGGTGCACGATCGTCACCGATCGGGCGAACTTGGTCAGGAAGGTGGCCTCCTCCATCGCGGAGTCGCCACCGCCGAGCACGGCGATGTCCTGGTCGCGGAAGAAGAAGCCGTCACAGGTGGCGCACGCGGAGACACCGCGGCCGAGCAGCTCCTGCTCACCGGGCACGTGCAGGTAGCGCGCCGCCGAGCCCATGGCGAGGATGACGGCCTTGGCCGCGTAGCGCGTGCCGTGGGCGGTGACGTACTTGACGTCGCCCTCCAGCTCGAGCTTCTCCACGTCCTCGGCGCGCAGCTCCGCGCCGAAGCGCTCGGCCTGCTTGCGCATCTCCTCCATCAGGTCGGGGCCCTGGATGCCGTCCCGGAAGCCCGGGTAGTTCTCGACCTCGGTGGTGGTCATCAGCGCGCCGCCGAACTGGGAACCCTCGAACACCAGCGGTTCCAGCTGGGCGCGCGCGGCGTACACCGCCGCCGTGTACCCGGCCGGACCCGACCCCACGATGATGAGGTTCCGAACGTTTTCCGCTGCCACCCGTAGACCTCCGCTCGTCGTGACCTGCGTACCAGGCTCAACACGATCGTAGGGTCCGGTGTTCCCGGAGTGACACGGCTCGCCCGTGTCACGGAACGCGGCTAGCCGATCACCTTGTCCATGAGCACTCCGGCGTCGTTCGCGCCGCAGGTCGGGGCGAACGCGACCAGCCGGAACTTCGCCAGCTGGCCCGTGGTCAGCAGGGTCAGCACGGCCGGCTGCCCGTCGATCGAGCCCTGGCGGACCCCGATCGGCTTGGCGGTGTCGGCGAAGCCGGCGGCGCGCAGGCACGCCTGCAGCGCGTCGGCGTTGCCCAGCGGCCCGTAGTCGAACGTGCCCTGCAGCTGGCCCACCGCGCTCGCGGTCTGGTCGCTGCGCAGGTTCAGCGGCGGCTGTGCGGCGGTCTGGCTCGGCGCGGCCACGTTGCCGCCCGGGGACGGCGACGTGCCGCTCGGGATGGCGATCGCGACGGCGGCCACCGCGGCGGCGGCCACGGCCACCACCCCGCTGATCCAGCCGATGCGCTTGTTCCGGCGACGGCGGGCCGCGTCCAGGCTCACCACCGGCGCCAACCCGGGTTGCTGCTGCGGGAACGCCCGGCGGGCCTCCTCGGCGAGCGCGGCGTCCAGGCGGGCGACGTACTCGGCGGGCATCGGCGGGACGTCCGCGCTCAGCCCGGCCAGGTCGGCGGTGGTCGCCTCCAGGGCCTCGATGATCGCGCGCGCCTCGGGATCGGCCTGCACCAGCGGCCACAACCGGGCGGCTTCGTCGTCGTCCAGGACGCCGGCGTGCAGGTCCGCGAGCAGGTCGACAGACCAGGGCGGGCCGGCGGCCTCGATCCCCCGACTCTCGTCCGTCATCGTCCCTCCCTCTCGCGCTGTGCCCCAGACCGGCCGCCGCGCTCCCGTTTGCTTTCGGAAGTTGGGACGTTCGCTATTGCATCCGGGTTCCGGAGATGGCCGAGAACTTTGGCGAGTTTGGCGCGGCCCCGCGCGCACCGGCTCTTCACCGTGCCTTCGGCGATCCCGAGCATCCGCGCGGTCTCGCTGACCGAGTACCCCTCGACGTCGACCAGCACGATCGGCATCCGCTGGTCCTCCGGCAGCTGCGCCAGCGCCTCCTTGATCACCAGCCGGGTCTCCCGGTCGGCCATCGAATCGCGCGGGGTCGCCGGCTCGTTCACCCCGGTCTCGGGCAACGGCACCGTCGGGCGGGCCTGCCTGCGCCGCACCCGGTCCAGGCACGCGTTCACCACGATCCGGTGCAACCAGGTGGTGACCTGGGATTCCGCGCGGAAGTTCCCGGCGGCGCGGAAGGCGGAGATGAAGGCGTCCTGCAGGGCGTCGGCGGCTTCCTCGGGGTCGCGCAGGGTGCGCAGGGCCACCGCCCACATGCGGTCCCGATGCCGCCGGACCAGTTCGCTGAACGCGTGCGGGTCACCCGACGCGTGCGCCGCGATGAGGTCGGCGTCCGTTGGTGCAGCTGCGGTCACCCGCAGCACACTACTGGGCGGGGAGGAAGGTCAATTCGCCGATCTGGGACTGGTAGCCCTTGTCCGTGTCACTCAGCTGAGCGATCCAGATGATCACGTACTGCGCCTGCTGGGGCTGCGGAAGGGTGATGTCGGTGGTCTGCCCGTTCAGCGTGGCCGTGCCGACCACCCGGGTGTCGGCGAGCTCGGGGTTGCGCGAGTCGGCCACCCGGACCTCGATCGAGGTGCCCGGGCTGTCCGCGGCCACCGTGATCTTCGCCAGGTTGATCGGCTTGTCGAAGCTCGCGAGCAGCCCGACGCCCTCCTTGATGGCCGGGAACTGCTGCCGGTACTGGTCGGTGCGCCAGATCGTGCCCGGGTCGCCGTCCACCGTGTTGCGGGCGCGGCTGGTGTTGTCGCCGTTGCCGTCCGGGTTGTAGACCGTCACGCTCTCCGGCCCGACCGCCGCGCCGATCTGCGCCTGCCCGCCGGTGGACGGGGGCGGGTTCGGCGACGGGTTGACCGGCGCCGACGCGGACGCCGTCGGGGTCGGGTTGGCCACGTTGATCGGCGGGCCGCCCGAGCTCGGGTCGTCCTGGAAGAAGCTGATCGCGAGCATGCCGAGCCAGGCCAGGATGGCGACCGCCGCGACGACCAGCACGGTGACGCCGAGCGCGAGCTTGCGGCGCCGCGCGCGGTCCTTGACCGGCTTCTTCGTCGTCCAGATCGTGCCGTCGCCGTCGGCCTCCATCTGGGCCTTGATCAGCTGCGTGCGCTCCTCGGCCTCGGCGGCCATCTCCAGCGCGCGCACGATCGCCGCGCTGGTGCGGATGCCGCCCGGGCCGCCGTCCTCGACGGTGCGCACCGCCAGCGACGACAGCTCCTGCGGCACCGACGGCTGCAGCGAACGCGGCGGCACCAGCCGTCCGTTCGGGGCGTGCGGCGCGGCCGGGATCGCGGCCGGCCCGCCCGGCAGCGGCCAGCGTCCGGTGAGCAGCAGGTACAGGATGCCGCCGATGGCCTTCACGTCGTCGCGCAGCGTCGCGTCCGGCAGCGGGCCGGGGAACGCCAGGCGCAGCGAGCCCTCGGTGGTCAGGCGCAGGCGCTGCGGGTGGTCCAGGCCGAGCACGAGACCGGAGTGGTGGGCCCGCTCCACGGCCTCGGCGAGCCGCTGCACCATCCGCGCCGCGGCGAGCGGCTGGACCGGCCGGTCGGCGACCAGGTCGATCAGGTCGGTGCCCTTGGTCCACTCGGTGACCACCACGCCCAGCAGGCCCTCACCGGAGGTGATGCCGTTGCCGAGCGTGAGCACGTCCAGCACGCGGGCGACCGCTTCGTGGTCGAACTTGGCGGCGTGGGTGGCGCGCTCCAGCGTCTTGCGGGCCTGACGTGCGGCTTCGGCGTCCGCGGGGTCGCCGACGAGCAGCGTCAGCGCGACGTCCCGCCGCAGCTGGCCGTCGCGCGCACGCCACAGGTGGGCGCCCGCCCGCTCGTCGATGCCGAACTGGGCGAGCAACCGGTACCGGCCGTCTCCGACGACGCTGCCCGGCGCGAGGGAGCCTCCCCTCGCGCGGACACCCGTCCGGATCGGACCGGACTGCTCGCTCCGCTTCTCGTTCACCCCACGCTCTCTTTCCCGCGCCTGAGGTCGAGGGTACGTGAACACACGGGGTGAGACAGGGTTATCCGTGAGTGGTTCGTTACCCGCGCTTGATCAAACGGGTGATTCTCTTCGTGGCCGGCGCCAGCTCGTCCACCTTGAGCAGCGCGAGTACGCCGAAGGACACACCGAGGCCGACGATGCCCTGCAGGATCAGCTTGATCCACGCGGTCAGCCGCTCGCCGAAGTCCGGGACCACCCAGCCGATCGCGACCGCGGCCAGCACGCCCAGCCCGCTCGCCACGACGGTGAACAGGATGACCCCGAGCACGCGCCTGCTGCGCAGGTTGCCCAGGCTCACCCACAGCCAGACCTGGCCCATGATCGCGCCGACCACGAACGTCAGCGAGTTCACCATCATCGCGCCGAGCACGATGTTCTGGTCCGACAGCAGCACCGGGCACAGGTACAGCAAGGGGATCTTGACCAGGGTCATCACGACCATGATCAGCGTCGGCGTGCGGGCGTCCTTCATCGCGTAGAACACCCGCAGCTGCAGCATGACCAGCGCGTACGGCAGCAGGCCGAACGCCGAGATGGCCAGCGCCTCGCCCAGCCGCGACGCGTCCGTGGTGGAGTTCTCCCCGCCGCTGAACAACGCGACACCGACCGAGGTGCCGATCACCGACATCACCGCGGCGATCGGCACGAGCATCACCGTGGAGATGCGCGAGGCGTAGGACAGGTCGGCGACCACCTTGCGGGTGTCGCCATCGGCCGCGTTGCGCGACAGCCGCGGCATGATCGCGGTCAGCAGCGAGACGCCGATGACGCCGTACGGCAGCTGGAACAGCAGCCAGGCGTTGGAGTAGATCGTCACACCGCCCGGGTCACCGCTGGTCAGCACGCGCGTGTTGACGGTGAAACCGATCTGGCTGACCGCGACGTACCCGAGGATCCACAGCGCGAGCCCGCCGAACTCCTTCATGCGCTTGTCGATGCCCCAGCGCCACTTGAACCGGAACCCGCTGCGCAGCAGTGGCGGCACCAGCATGATCGCCTGCACGACGATGCCCATGGTCACGCCGATGCCGAGCAGCAGCAGCTTCGGCTGGCTCATCTCGACCGGGTTGAAGGTGATCTCGCCCGGGGTGAGCATGAACACGGCCAGCGTGAAGATCACGACCAGGTTGTTCACCACCGGCGCCCAGGCCGGCGGGCCGAAGACCTGCTTGGCGTTGAGGATCGCCGACAGCAGCGCGAACAGGCCGTAGAACAGGATCTCCGGCAGCAGCAGCCGCGCGAACGCCGTGGTCAGCTCCGGGCTGGTCTTGCCCGGTGTGCCGTCCAGGTACAGCGAGGTCAGCCACGGCGCGGCGGCCACCGCGGCCACCGAGCCGATCACCAGCAGCACGAACGCCACGGTCAGCATCCGCTGCGTGTAGGCCAGGCCGCCGTCCTTGTCGTCCTGCGACCGCACCAGCAGCGGCACCACGACACTGCTCAGCACGCCGCCGAGCAGCAGCTCGAAGACGATGTTGGGCAGCGTGTTGGCGATGTTGAACGAGTCGTTCACCACGCCGGTGCCCACGGCCCAGACCAGCATGATCTTCCAGAGGAACCCGGTGATCCGGCTGATCAGGGACGCGATCGCGATCCGGCTGCTGGACTTCGCCAGCGACGGCGCGGCCGGCTTCTCCGGCGCCTCGACCGGCGCGTGGAACCCGGTGGCGTCCAGCCCCGGCCCCTCGCCGAACGAGGTCGACGGCGACGCCGTGATCCGCGGCATCATCCGCGTCGCGAGCGCGTCGTACGGGCGCAGCACGTCCGGGTCGGCCACCGGCCAGCGGTTGCCGCCCTGCACGCCGCTGATCCGCGGGATCAGCATCGTCGCGTCCGGGTCGTTCGGCGGCAGCGGCGGCGCACCGAACGGCATGCTGTCCTGGTGGCGCGGCCGCTCCTGCCGCCACGGGCGCACCGGCTGGCGGCGGTCGGGCGGGGTCTGGCGGCCGGTCGGCGGCGGTTGCCTGCGATCCGGTTGCGGTGGCTGGCGGCGCGGCGGCTGCGGCGGTGGCAGCCGGTCCGGCGGCAACTGGCCCTGCTGGCGGTTCACCTGCCGCGGCCGTGGCTTGCCGTTCGTCGCGGGCGGGATCCGGCGGGTCTGCTCCTGCCGACCGGGATCCGGCGGCGGGCGCCGTGGTCCGCGGTCGGCGGGACGCTCGGGTGGCCACCCCGGGTCTCTGTCCAACGCGCGCCCAATCCTCGCCGGTCCGGTTCTGGCACCCCAGAGTAGTCGGTCAGGCCTTGCGGGCCCGGACGCGACGGTAGATCTGGCGCGCGGAGAGCAGCACCAGGGCCGCGGCGCCGGCGATCGTGAGGACCAGCGTGACCACGCCGTACTCGTTGGAGCGCAGCTCGAAGCGCGCCGGCTGGCCCAGCGGCGTGCCGCCGGGGGTGGTCAGCGAGACGGTCACGTTGAACACACCGGCGCGCAGCGCCTCGGCCGGGATCCGCTCACTGCCGGCGAGGCCTGCCGGGAGCAGGCGGTCCGGCACCTGCTCGACACGCAGGCCGGGCGTGTTGTTCAGCTGGATCCGCACCGCGATCTGCACCGGCAGCCGGTTGTCGAACGACACCGGCAGCGGAGCGGACCCGGACGCCATCGAAATGGGCACGGGCGGGGTGTCCACGGTGACGCGGCCGAGCAGGTTGTCCAGTTCGGTGCGGGCGTCGGCGGCGGCCGCGTCCGCGGCGCCCCGCTGCGCGCGCCAGGCCCCCGACGTGCTGCGGACCAGCGCGAACCGCAGCGGCTCGAGCAGCTCGGCCGGTTCCACCTGGGCGGCCGGGTCGATCTGCATCGCGCCCTGCAGGTCGGTCATCGTGGTCTCGATCGAGGACATCTCGTCGGTGACCGACGCCGGGGTCGCGGTGGCGAGGTCCTCGGAGTCGTAGCTCATCCGGGCGCTGCCCGTGCTCGCGGTGGCCAGCAGCGCGGGTAGCGACTGCGGGGTCAGCATGTTGCGGTCCACGAAGTCGCCGACGTTGCGCAGGAAGCCGGTGAGCTCGTCCTGCGTCGCCGTCCACCGGCGGGGCGGCGCGACCAGCACCGGGCGGGACGTGCCACCGGCCAGCCCACCGCGGAAGGCGAGCGCGGCCAGGCCGTTCTGGGTCGCGATGTCCGGGTCGTCCACCGGCGTCGCGGTGGTCACCTCGGTGCTGCCGGACGTACCGGCCAGGCCGGACAGGACCAGCGAGTCGACCTGCTGGGCACGCAGCGTGGTGCCGTCCAGCGTGACCGCGCCGGCGGACTGGCTGCCGGTCGACGAATCGACCGGGTCGGTGATCAGGGTGCGCACCCTGGCCCCGCTGAGCGCGGCCAGCGTGCTCTGGTCCAGCGCGCCGTCGGCCCACAGCACGCCGTTCTGCGGCGTCACGCCGAGCAGCTCCTGCACCCGGGCGCCGGTGTCCAGCGCGAACGGCAGCAGATCGCCGCCGCGGACCTTGGTCAGCGCCGTCAGGTCGGCGTCGGCGTAGGGCAGCTGGACCAGGCACTGCCCGGTGACCAGCTCCCGCAGCGACCCCAGCCAGGCCTTCGCCGCCTCCGCGCCGGTCCCGCCGACGGTGCCGGTCGCGGTGCGGACCTGGTAGCCGCGGGACATCGCGTCGACCGTGTCCAGCAGGTCGGGGTCGATGGCGTAGCAGAGCGCGCGGCTCACCTGCGGGTCGTCGCGGACCGCGCTCGCCGACTCGACCAGCCCGTACAGGCGGCCGCCGGGACGCAGCTCGGCCGCCAGGACGTCGTCGGACAGCACCGCGGTGCCACCCAGGGGCGCGGCCACGATCCGCGGCCGGGTGTCGGCGATCGGCCACAACATCGTGAACGGGGCAGGCGAGGTGTTCTGGCCGGTCACGCTCTTGCCCGGGGCGGACAGGACGGGCAGCAGCATGCTCATCGACGCCAGCCGGGCCGCGCCGCCGTAGGCCGGGGTGCCGTTGACGTTGACCAGCAGCGGGTACAGGCCCGCGCTGTTCACGCGCAGGTTGCCGCGCGTGCCGTCGAGCCGCACCGTGACGCTGAGCTGGGCGCTCTCCCCCGGCTCCAGCGTGGCGGGCTCGACGTCGACCCAGTCGGTGCTCGACGCGGCGGCCGCGGCCGCGCCGCTCATCGCGGTGCGCACCTGGCGCTCGGTGGTGAGCCGCTCGCCCAGCTCGAGCCGGACCTGGAGGTCGCTGATCCGCCGGTCGCCGACGTTGGTCACGGTGCCGGTGACGTTGAGGGTCACCGAGTTCGTGGTGATCACCCGCGGGTTGAGCTGCGTCACGTCGAGCCGGAGCCGACTGGGCGCCTCGGTCTGGGCACTCGCCGTGACCGGGACGAACATCGCGAGGAGGAACGCAACCAACCCGGTGGCGGCGAACCGCTTCACTCCGACGCTCCTTCTGTCGCTCGCGTGTCGTCGTCGAACAGTTCCCGCGCCTTGCGCACCAGGGACCGCTCGTCGGTGTAGGCGAGCCGGGTCTCCAGATCGGCGATCGGCACCCAGGCCACCTCGGTGACCTCCGAGTCCTCGTCGGACAGCTCGCCGCCGGTGGCTTCCAGGAGGAAATGATGCACCGTCTTGTGCACCCGCCGTCGCTCGGCCACGAACCAGTAGTCGATCGTGCCCAGCGGCCGCAGCACGTCCGCGGAGATCCCGGTCTCCTCCTTCACCTCGCGCACCGCAGTCTGCTCGATCGTCTCGCCGTCCTCGATGTGGCCCTTGGGCAGCGACCACAGCAGCTTGCCGTGGCGGTCCAGCCTGCCGATGAGCACGGCGTTCTCCCTGGCGGGATCGACCACCAGGCCGCCGGCGGAGGTCTCCACGGAGGTCGTCATCCGCCGGCCGCGGCGGCGTCGCGACCGGCGTCGCGGCTTACCCCCGCCGGAGCGACCGGCCGATCCAGACATGCTGCGATGCTAGTGCGTGGTGGCCGATTCCGGCCGCTACTGCGTAGTTGACTGTTCACTCCTGGTCGATGGGTAGGCTGGTTCCTCGTGTCTGTCATGGTTGAGTGGACCCCTGAGGCGGTTCGATCCCGGTGAACGAACTGACCGCGAAGCGGAACGCGGTGACCGAGCTGATGCGGATCTCGCCGCTGGCTGACGAGCTGGCCGCGCGGTTCGCGACGGCCGGGCACCGGCTGTACCTGGTGGGCGGCAGCGTGCGGGACGCGCTGCTCGGCCGCCTGTCCGCCGACCTCGACTTCACCACCGACGCGCGCCCGGAGCAGATCCTGAAGATCGTCCGCGGCTGGGCCGACGGGGTGTGGGAGGCGGGTATCGCCTTCGGCACCGTCGGCGTCACCAAGCGCGGATCGACGCTGGAGATCACGACGTTCCGGGCGGACGTCTACGACCGGGTCAGCCGCAACCCGGAGGTGACCTTCGGGGATTCGATCGAGGGCGACCTCAAGCGCCGCGACTTCACGGTCAACGCGATGGCGATCGACTTGTCGACCAAGCAGTTCGTCGACCCGCACGACGGGATGGACGCGCTGCGGCGGAAGGTGCTCGACACGCCCGCGACCCCGGAGGAGTCCTTCGCCGACGACCCGCTGCGCATGCTGCGGGCCGCGCGGTTCGCCGCCCAGCTCGGGTTCGAGCCGGCGCCGCGCGTGGTCACCGCGATGACCGAGATGGCGGGCGAGATCCAGCGGATCACCGCCGAGCGGGTGCAGACCGAGCTGTCGAAGCTGCTGCTCGGCCGGTTCCCGCGGCGCGGGCTCGAGCTGATGGTCGACACCGGCCTGGCCGAGCACGTGATCCCGGAGGTGCCCGGCATGCGCCTGGCGATCGACGAGCACCACCAGCACAAGGACGTCTACCAGCACTCGCTGACCGTGC
This sequence comes from Amycolatopsis deserti, assembly GCF_014653945.1. Taxonomy (GTDB): domain Bacteria; phylum Actinomycetota; class Actinomycetes; order Mycobacteriales; family Pseudonocardiaceae; genus Amycolatopsis_E; species Amycolatopsis_E deserti. Next base: position 225,701 of record NZ_BNAU01000006.1, read on the forward strand.
TGGAGCAGGCGATCGCGCTGGAGCGCCGGGACGACCCGGAGGCCGAGCCGGACCTCGTGCTGCGTCTGGCCGCGCTGCTGCACGACATCGGCAAGCCGGCCACCCGCCGGTTCGAGCCGGGCGGCGGGGTGAGCTTCCACCACCACGAGGTGGTCGGCGCCAAGATGGCCCGCAAGCGTTTGCGCGCCCTGAAGTACCCGAAGCAGATCATCGAGGACGTCGGCCAGCTGGTGTTCCTCCACCTGCGGTTCCACGGCTACGGCAAGGGCGAGTGGACCGATTCGGCCGTGCGCCGGTACGTGACCGACGCCGGTGAGCTGCTGCCGCGGCTGCACAAGCTGGTCCGCGCCGACTGCACCACGCGCAACAAGCGCAAGGCGGCCGCGCTGCAGCGCACCTACGACGAGCTCGAGGAGCGGATCGCGCGCATCCAGGCCGAGGAGGACCTGGCGAAGGTGCGGCCCGACCTGGACGGCAACGAGATCATGAGGATCCTCGGCCTGGCGCCCGGCCCGATGGTCGGCAAGGCGTGGAAGCACCTGAAGGAGCTGCGCCTGGACCGCGGGCCGCTCGACCACGACGAGGCCGTCGCCGAGTTGCGCCGCTGGGCCGCGGAGAACGGGCTGTAACTTCAGGGGTCGTCGAGACGACCGGGAGGTCGTGATGTCCCCACCGCGTGCGGCGAGTTACCTGGGCACCCTGCTGCGGCGCGGCGCGCCCGCGATGGCCGGGGCGACCGGCGGGCTGGACGACGAGATCGCCGATCCGGCGCCGGTGTCATCGCTGGCGCGGTTGCGGCGGATGGCCGGGCCGGTCGACCTCGCGGCGCGCGACAACCTGCTGCTCCGCGCCACGCGGTACGTCGCGATGGTCCCGCTGGTCTACCGCGTGCTGGCGGTGGCCGGGTCGCTGGTGGCGTTCCTCGTCCGCGGGCACGGCGGGGTGGCGCCGGTGGTGGCGGTCGCGGTGTGCTCGATCGCGCTGAATCTGTACGGGCTGCGGTGGCTGGTCCGGTCGGCGCCGTTCCACGGTCATGGTGCGGCGCGGCTGCTGGTGCTCGACGTGGTGTTCACGATCGCGGCCAACCTGGTGGTTGCGGCGACGGTGCCGTCTCCGGCCTTCGCGGCGGCGATGGCGGTGCCGGGCAAGCACCTGCTCGGCGGGGTGGCGCTGCTGACGCTGGCGCTGGGACTCGGGTACGGGCTCGCGTTGACGGTGCTGAGCGTGCCGCTCGCCGGGGTGGCGTGGTGGCTCAGCAGTGGCGTGTTCAACGTGAAACAAGCGTTCGCCGGGGTCGGGACGATCGTCGGTGTCCTGGTGACGGCGACCGGCGCGCTGGTGCTGCTCGGCCTCGGCACCCGGTTGGCCTTGGCGTACGGCATCCGCCACGGGCGGGAGGCCGAGCGCGCGCGGCAGCACCGGATGCTGCACGACACGGTGCTGCAGACGCTGGAGACGATCGCGCTGCCCGGCTCCGGCAGCAGCGAACACCAGCTGAGCGAGATGCGACGGCTGGCCCGCGCGCAGGCGATCGAGGTGCGGCAGACGATCGAAGGCGCGGAAGGCAGCGGCCCCCTCGGCGAGAAACTGGCGGCCCTGGCCGCGGAAATGGCCCGCGACGGCCTGCGCGCCCAGCTGGTCATAGCGGAGCTGGACGCGGACACCCTGACGGAGGTCCGGCAGGTCGCGATCCGCGACGCCGCCCGCGAGGCGCTGCGGAACACGCTGAAGCACTCCGGAACCGACCGGGTGGTCGTGCGAGCCGAGGAACGGGACGGCGGGGTGGCGGTGATCATCCGCGACCACGGGGCCGGCTTCGACGAGTCGGACCGCCCACCGGGCTTCGGCATCAGCGAGTCGATCACGGCCCGCCTGGCCGAAGCCGGCGGAGAGGCACGGGTGGAGTCGAGCCCGGGCAGCGGAACTCGCGTGACACTCTGGATGCCGCGGTAGACCGCGTTCGCGGTCCGGGCCACACGCGGGGGAAGAATTGCCCGCCTGGAGCGCAAGATCGACGAGGGTCTCGCTTCGATCGCTGCCGACCTGGCGCGGATCGTCGCGTTGTTGAAGTTGCGCGGCTAAAGCCGCTCCAGCCCGCCAACCTCCACGTGGTGCCCGACGGGGTGCGGCAGGAAGTACGCCACCGCCCCGCCGGGCATTCCTCCCCAGGGTTGTGTCACGCCGGTCAGCGCGCGAACCGGGCGCGTCACCCGGTACCGCGCGCGCTGCCCCTCCCGCTCGGGTAGCAGCGACGTCTCCGGGAACCGCGCCGCCTCCTCGTGCACCAGGTTTCCGCCCTCGCCGCCGAAGCGGATCAACACCGTTCCCGCGGGCAGCGTGATCAGCCGCTTCGCGCGGTAGAACGTCAGGGGCGGCTCTCCGCGTAGCGGCGCGATCGGCCAGTCGCCCTCGTCGTCGACCACCCGCACCGGGTACAGCAGCAGCGACCCCAGCAGGAAGCGCGCCGCCTCCTCGACCCGCGCGAACGCCGCCGGCTCCGCGCCGTCCGGGCCGGTGACCTCCCAGCTCGACTCCGTCCGCCGCAGGCTCCACGCCCCCTCCGCCCGCGCGCCGATCCGGTACGCCGACGGCGCGATCCCGTACTCCGCCAGCCGCCGCTCCAGCACGGTCAGCACCTCCGACGCCCGCAGCCCGTACGGCGGGTCGCCACCGCGGTCGGTCAGCGTGACCGCGTCCACCTCGCCGGCCTCGGGCTGCGGCGGCAGCGGCCGGCCCAGCAGCTCCGCCTCCGCCGCGGCGAGCACGTGCGACGGCACGGCGGGCACCCGGTAGCCCCGCGCCCGCACGTGCTCGGCCAGCTCCGGCTGCGGCGGCAGACCGTATTTCCGCAGGTAGTGCGGCACGGCGGCGGCCCAGATCCAGGTGCCGTCGGTGTGGAAGGCGTCCGGCACGTCCGGCGGGGCCGCCGGCGCGAACAGGTCGGGCAGGCGGTTCGGCCTGGCCACCACGACCGGCGCCCGGTAGAGGTAGTCGAACAACGCGCGGGCCTCTTCCGGCGGCAGCGCCTGCCGGTTCACGACGGGCGGCTCGCCGGGCCCGTCGACGACGGCCGCGTGCCGGAACGCCACGTCCACCGGCAGCCCGGCCTTCGCGGCGAGCCAGTCCGGGACCTGCTCGCGGTCGCGCGGGAAGTGCTCCAGCTCCGCTTCGTACGCCCGCGCGGTCGGACGGCCCGCCGGCGACTGGCGCCAGTTCGGCTCGGCGGCGGAGTCGTAGTCGAAGGTGAACTCGGCGGGCGCGACCAGCGTCAACGTGCCCTTGAACCACGTCCCGGCACCCGGCTGGTACATCGCGGCCCGCAGGTCGCTGAACAGCTGCCCGAGCCGCGGCGACGCGGGCAGCGACACCGACTCGCCTTCGCCCACCGCGCGGATCTCGATCTCGGCGTAGTCCCCGACCTGCCGGAACTGCGCGGCGATCCGCTCCCAGCCGTCGGGTACGACGTCGCGCAGCAGCCGGGCGATCTCACGCACCAGCTCCTGCGGATCCCCGGCGCCGAGCTGCCGCACACCGACGGCGAAGTCGTGCCGCTCCTGCCAGATCGCGGTGATCTCGGCTTCGGTGGCCTCGACGCTGAAGTCGTGCAGGCCGAGCTGCTGCGCGCGCACCTCGTCGGTGCCGTTCCAGCGCAGCGTCAGCCCCTTGCCCGGCGCGACGCGGTAGATGTCGTCGTCGAACAGGCAGTGCGTCTGGAGGCTGAACATCGCCGCGACCTCGGCCTCCAGCAGGACCTTCGCCGGCCGCCCGGAGAACTCCTCGTCGAAGTCCGGCGGCGCGTCCTCCCCGGACGGGGTCACGAGCAGGACGGTGCCGTCCGCGCTGGAGCGTTGCGCCGGGAAGACGCGCCCCTGCCACACGGCGTACAGCCCGTCCGGGCGCTCCGCCAACTCCACTCGATACCGCACGACATCCCCCTGCGTCCGGAAAGCAGCCCGTCAAACTTAACCGGGCGGGTAGCGCTGGGGCCACGCATCCTGCAGAGACCGGCTCCGCGCGACGCCGTACAGGTTGAAGTACAGGTAGACGTCGCCGGCGAGGTTGTCCAGCAGCCCCAGCGGCGTCAGCGCTCCGACCAGGTCCGCGGGCAGCCCGGGCACGCCGGCGCGGGCGCCGATCAGCGCCCCGGTGAGCGCGGCGGCCAGCGGCGGCTCGGCCGACTGCAGGCCGGCGACCTGGATCGCGGCGAACGGGTCGTAGTGCCGCTTGGCGGCGGCGAACACCGCCCGCCCGGCCACCGCCAGCGGGCTCGCCGGGTCGCCGAGCGTTTCGATCTGCTCGGCGTCCGGGATGTCGCGGCCGTCGCGCAGCGCGAGGACGATCGCGGCGATCTCGTCGAACGGCGCCTGCCCGGACTTCCGCAGGTCGCCCAGGACGGCGTGGAACGGCCACGGCGGCTCGCCGTTGACCAGCACCTTCGTGAGGATCCGCACGAGGAGTTCGATCGCGGTGGCGGTCTCGCCGTCGGCGCCGGTCAGTGCTCGCGCCACCGCCATCTGGTACGGCAGACCGGTGCTCTCCAGCTCCAGACCGCCGGTCATGGTCGCGGCGAGCACGGCGGTCAGCGCGTTCGGCGGCGCCTCCGGTCCGGCGCCCAGCGCGACCGAGAGCCAGCTGTCCGGCTTCGGCGCGGGCGGGAACCCGGGCGGCAGGTCGCCCGTGGTGTTCATGAACGGCAGGCCGCGCAGGACGGTTTCGGTGTGCCGCAGCATCTGCCGGGTCATCGGGCCGAGTGCGTCGCCGTTGCCCAGGGCGAGGCACTCGCCGACGGCGAACCCGACGTAGGCGCCGACGACGCGGTGCCAGGCGAAGAGCCCCGAGGGCGTGCCGGTGTCCTGGAACTTGCCCATGGTCCACGGCCGCGGGGCGGGCCGTCCGCTGTCGTCGTAGTGGTTGACCAGGCCGTTCCCGGCGAGGTCGGCGGGCCACTCGACCGGCCGGCCGTCGTGGCGCAGCCGCAGGTTGCGCACCCACCGGGCGTATCCGCGGGCGTAGCGCTCGCACTCGTCGGCGCTGAGTTCGTACCCGTTCTTCCGCGCCCAGCCGGCGACCGCCGTGAGCCGCTGCGTGACCAGCTCGCCGCCCAGCTCGAACTCGGCGCCGAGGCGGGTGGCCAGCTCGGTGATGTGCGGCGAGACCTCGGGCGCGACCTCGTCGACATATCGGCCTGGCTCGGGCTCGACGCTGGTGATCTCCTCCGCCAGATCGACCGCCATGGACAGGGCGTGCCCGGGGTCCAGGTCCACCCGGGACTCCCCCGATCCGGGCCGCAGCAGGTCACGGGGCCGGATCCGGCGCCACCGGTGGATGCCGGCCGGGATCGTGACCGTCGCGCTGTATGCCGGGATGACGACCCGGCCGTCGCGGGTGCGGCTGCGGACCGGCTCGCCGTCCGCGCCCAGCGGAACGAGGACCTCGCAGTCCAGCAGCTGCCGCCGCAGGGCCGCGTCGTCGATCCAGCCGACGCGGCGCATGCCCATCAGCTTGGCCACGGGCGTGGTGGCCTTCGGGCCGCCGAACCACTCCGGACCGGGCCGGTGCGCGGGGTTCTCCCGGACGTTGCCGGTCGGCTGCTCGCGCTCGTCGACCTCGATCCACCGCACGATCGCCGGCTCCGGCGTGGCGAGCCCGGGGAACTCGTTGCGCCGGAACTCGGGGTCCAGCACGGCCTTCCAGTCGGTGAAGTGCTGTGCCGTCACGGCCGGATCGCCGGATAGCGCCGAAGCCATCGCTGTCCTTCCTCCCCCTCCGGGATCCCCTCGAACCGGCGGGCGACGTCGGTGACGACCCGCTCGATCAGCGGTTTGAGCTCGAGCTGGTCCACCCACTTCGGCGGCAGGCCGGGCACGCCGTTGCGGGCGCCGGCCAGCGCACCGGCGATCGCGCCGGTCAGCGCGCTGCGGCCGGAGTGGTTCACCGCGCGCAACAGCGCGGCCTCGGGGTTGTTCTCGAACCCGGTCACCGCGGCGAGCGCGCGGCCCAGGACGGACGGGGTGTCCAGGCCGTCGCCGATCTCCTCCGGGTCGGGCAGGTGGTACATCCCCTGCTCCGGGATGGCGATCAGCGACCGCCCGGCCAGCTCACGCACCGCGTCCCAGCCGGGGCCCTCCCGGTCCCGCAGCACCGCGCCGGCCGACACCCACAGCGCCGGGCTGAACTCGCGCTCCAGCGAACGCTCGAACAGCAGGCCGAGGAAGACGGCGAACGTCAGGTCGCTCTCGTCCGACTCCGGCAGCGCCGCGAAGGTCCGGACCGCCGCCTCGGACGCGCCGAAGGGCACCTCGCCCCGGCCGCCGATGGTGAGCACCCCGGGCAGGGCGCCGAGCAGGACCGCCGGGCCGGAGCGGAGGTCGGCCGGGTCGGGGTCGCGCACCGAGTGCAATTCGCGCAGGTTCGGCAGCCACCCGTCGATGCCCGGCACCGTCTCGCCCTGCGTGTGCCGCCACCGGGTGATCGCCTCGTGAGCCGCGTCGCCGCCGCCGCGCAGGACGGCCTCGGTGAGGAACAGCAGTCGTTGGGTGAGCGGGCCGATCTGCCCTGGCGCGGAAAGGTCGGTCACCTGGTCCGGGCCGTGCGCGCGCACGATCTCCTCGCGGCTGAGCCGGTCGACCGGCGCGCCGAGCGCCTCGCCGAGCGCGAAGCCGACGTACGCGCCGAGCAGCCGCTGCCAGCTGAAGTTGGTGTTCTGCCCGACGTCGGCGAACTTGCCGAAGGAATCGACGCGCACCGCGGGTTCGCCGTCGTCGTCGTAACCGGGCGTGAGGCCGAACGCGGCGGGGTCGTACGGCGGCCGCGGCGGCAGAGCCATCGCCATGCGCCGCACCCACGAGCGTCCGGTGACCACCCGGTAGCACTCGTCCGCGGTCAGCTCGAAGCCGTGGGCGCGGGCGCTGTCCCCCGCGTCGACCGGCGGCTCGATGGGCTCGGGCAGGCCGATGCGCGCCGCGGTGTCCGCCGCGAAGCGCCTGAGGTCCGCCGACGCTTCCACGCATTCGCCGGTGACCTCGATCTTGTCGCTGTAGCGCGGGAACTCGGCGTGCGCCGCGCGGATCTCCTCGGTGGTGACCTCGACCGGCAGCTGCCAGGGGCCGTGGATGATCAGGTCGGCTTCCGGCACGTGGTCGAGGAGGGTGACCGGGTCGAGCCAGAACCATTCCCGGCTGCCGGGCGGGAAGAAGCGCGTCGACGTCCACAGCTCGACGGTCCGGCGACCGTCCTTCGTGGACTGGTGCCGCACGCGACCGTCGGTCAGCGGCACCAGCACGCTCTCCTCGAGCAGGCCGAGAACGAACTTCCGCTGGTCCAGCCAGCCGATGTGGCGGAACTCGACGAGGGAGTCGAGCGTGGTCGACGGCATCGGGTAGCCCCGGCGGCTCGGACCCGTCCGGTACTCCGGGTTGGACCGGGTTTCGTCGGTCTCCGTGCCGTCCGGCAGGTAGCGCCGCCAGCCCATGATCGCCGGGAGCGGCACGCCGAGGCGGCCGAGGCCGGAGTCGGCGTACTCGGGGTCGACCATTTCGGCCCAGTGGTCGCGGCCCGGGTACTGGGCGGGGACGCTGAGCCCGCCGAAGACCGGGGACGCGTGGCGCAGGTCGCCCTCGGGGTCCCGCACGATCAGGGCCGGGGGCGGGACGATCCGCTCGCCGAGGTCGCCGCCGTCGAGGAACGCGGCCGAGTTGTAGGGGACGTACCAGCCTTCCGGGCGCCGGACGAGGTTCGCCTGGTCGACGCGCAGGTCGGTGCCCGGCCCGTGGACCTCGCGCAGCCACTGCTCGACCTTCGCGACCGCTTCTGCCGCTTCCACTACTCGATCCTTTCCAGGCTTGCGTCGGCCACGTGCTCGCTCAGCGGTTTCGGCAGGACGTACGCGACGCCGCCACCGGGCAGGTTCGCCCAGGGGATCGCCACGCCGATCACGACCGCGAGCGTGCGCCGGAGCCGGTAGCGCCGCTCCTCGCGATCCCGCTCGATGGGCAGCGAGGTCGCCGGGAAGCGGGTTTCGTCGTGGTGGACCAGGTTGCCTGTCTCGTCGCCGAAGCGCAGCACGACCGTGCCGGCAGGCAGGCGGACCACGCGTTTGTTGCGCAGCAGGGTCAGCGGCGGGTCGCCCTCGGCGGGCTGGATCGGCCAGTCCGCCAGCTCGGCGGAGGTCTCCAGCGGCGTTTCGGCGCCGCCCGTCATCCGCGCCGGGTGCAGCAGCAGGGCGCCGAGCAGGTGCTGCGCCGCGTCCTCGGCGCGCTCGAAGTACTGCGGCCGCACCGGAACTCCACCGGCGTAGCGCGCGACTTCCCAGCCGCGGTCGGTCGGGTTGAGGCACCACGCGCCGTCGGCCCGCGAGGCCAGCCGGTAGGCCGCGGGCCAGATGCCGTGCTCGGCCAGCCGCTGCGCCAGCACGACAAGCAGTGCCGGGTCCTCCAGCGCCGGATCGGTGCGGGTTTCCAGCTCGGCGGCGATGTCCCCGGTGGTCGGCAGCGCCTCGTCGGGATCGGCCTTGGGACGGGACCGCCCGAGCAGGTCCGCGGCCGCGGTGCGACGGGTCAGTTTGTCGACGTACGGCGGCTGGAAGTCCTGGTCGCGGATGTGCGCGAGGAAGTCCGGCTCGGGTGGCGTGCCGTACTTGCGTAGGTAGTGCGGCACCGACGCGTGCCAGATCCAGGTGCCGTCGGTGTGGTAGCTCTCCGGCACGTCGGATTCCGTGCCGCCGCTGAAGATGTCCGGGCCCAGACCGCTGCCGACCAGCACCGCGGGCTGGCGTTCGAGGTAGCGCAGGAGGGCGGGCACCTCGTCCTCGGGCACCGGCGGACGGCCCATGACCGGCGCGTCACCGTCGGCGTAGGAGTCGACCACGCGGGCGTGCCGGAACTTCGTGCCCAGCGGCAGGCCGGCGGCGCGGCGCCACCAGTCCGGCAGGTGCTCCGGGTCGCGGGGAAACGCTTTCAGCTCGGCTTCGAGCGCGGCCGCGAGGTCGTCCGGCGGGGTCTGCCACCACGGTCGCGTCGTGGTGCTGACGTCCAGGTCGAACTCGCCGGACGGGTGCAGCGCGTAGCGGGCCTGCAGCCAGGCGCCGGCGCCCGGCTCGTACATGGCCTCCCGCAGTTCGCCGAACAGCGCGGTCAGCCCGGCCGGTGCCGGGTAGACGCGGCCGGAGCCGCGCGTGAACGCGATCGGCTCCAGCTCGGTGTGGTCGCCGACCTGGCGGAAGTGCAGCTCGATCCGTTCCCATCCGGACGGCGCGTCGGCCCGGGCGAGCGTGCCGATGCGCACGAGCAACGGACGGTGCGGCTCCATGGTCGCCGTTGCCTCCCTGCGCGTCTCCGTAGTGCCGCTCACTGTAACCAGCTCACGCGAGGATGGAGGTGCACGGGAAACCAGCGGGCTGCGCCTCCCACATGCCGAAGGTGCGCCGCTGCACCGAGGCGATGAAGGACTCCTCCTGGGCGGTCAGCGCGCGGCCCTCTTCCTTGGCCTGCTTGCGCATCCCGTCGACGGTGGCGTACAGCGCGAACACCGTGCCCTCGCCCCGCAGGTAGAAGGCGCGCTCCCGCTCGGTTTCCGCGATGAACTCCGCCTCGGTGAGCGTGCGGAAGTTCGACGGCAGCTCGTCCTGGAGGACCTTCTCCAGGTGCGCGCTGTTCTCCTCGAACTGGCCGGTGCGCACGTTGAGCAGGAAGCCGGTGAGGTTGCCCTCGCCGTCCCGGTCGACCTTGTAGGTCTTGTTGAAGCACTTGAAGTACTGCGGCGTGGGCACCTCGGCCACGTCCTCGACCAGGGGTTGCTGCGGGCCGTCGAGCTTGCGGTGCCGACCGCCCCGGCTCGCGCCGCCACCGGCGCCCGGCGCGGGCATGCCCGGCAGCGGCGGCATCATGCTCACCGCGCCGACCGTGCCGTCCGAGGTGCGGACCTGCATGTCCAGTGGGCCACCCTGGGCGAGGCGGTCGTCGGCGGAGACGACCTCCAGGCCCGGGGTGCCGGCGAGTTGTGCGGCGGCGCGGTAGGCGTCGTCCGCGCTGCCGACCTGCATGCCCGCCGACGCCAGCCCGGTCAGGCGGGAGGCGTCACCGTCGAAGCCGGCGAGGTCGCGCCGGAGCTCGTCCCAGCTGGGCGAGGACGCGGGGACGGGGGTGCCCCCGACGGCGTTGGCGATCCCGCCGAGCGCGGAGTCCAGCTCCTGCCGCGCGGCCGTGGCCCGCGCGAGCTGATCGCGCAGGTAGGCGTCGGAGTAGGCGGGATCGGCGGCGCGCGAGTGGTCGAAGCCGGGATGCGACTGGTCGCCGATGCCGGCGGTGTTGGGGGTGCTCGCGGTGCTCGGGTAGCCGGCCGGCTGGGGCTGTTGCGGCTGGGGCTGTTGCGACTGGTCTTGGGGCGGGATGCCGAAGTCGGCCTGGACGTGGTCCGGGATGTTCGGCATCGGCAGCTGTTCGTCCCAGGCTTCCTGGACCACCGGGATCGCGTCCGGATAGGTGATCAGGTTGACGAGGAGGCCCAGGTTGGTGAGCAGCAGGCGCCGGAAGCCCGGGTTGTTGTCGACGGCGTCACGGAGCTCGGGGTGCTCGTCCAGCAGCCGCCGGAACGCGTCGTCGATCCGCATGGTCTGCCCATCGACGACGACGGTGTCATCCCCGGGCGCCAGATCGTCGGAGGTCCGGTTTTGGTCCGGTTCGTCCCCGCGCCGTTCCGGTTCGGAGGTGCCGTCCCGCGACGGCTCCGGCTCGGCGGGGCTGTCGTCGCGGGCGCGTTCGGGTTCCGCGGGGGTGTCGTCACGCGGCCGTTCCGGTTCGGCCGGTGCGTCCTCGCGGGACGGTTCTCGCTCGACGGATGCCTCGTCACGGGCGCGTTCGGGGGTGGCTGTTGTCTCCTCGCGGGCGCGCGCGGGCTCGGCGGGGGTGTCGTCGCGGGGCCGTTCTGATTCCGCCGGCGTCTCGTCGCGCCGAAGCTGCGGTATCTCCCGGCCCTCGCGGCCCGGAAGCCCGTCTTCCGGAAGCCCCGCCGCCCGGCCAGGCGCCTGCGGATGCTGCGGCCCGACAGGCACATCCGGCGCCGTGACCTGCGACGACTGCCCATAGGCCACCCGCGGATCAACCGGAGCCTGCGGCGATCGCGTGTACGCCACGCGCGGGTCAACGGGCGCCTGGCCCTGCTGCACAGGCTGCTGAACCGGCGGCTGCTGATGGACAGGAGCCTGCGGCGGCTGCTGCTGAACCGGCGGCTGTTGGTGCACCGGCGCCTGCGGCGCCTGCTGAACCGGCGGTTGCTGCTGTACCGGCGCCTGCGGCGCGTGCTGAACCGGCGGCTGCTGCTGCACCGGAGGTTGCGGGACCTGCTGCTGAACCGGAGCCTGGTGCACCGGCGCCTGCTGAACCGGCGGCTGCTGGTGCACCGGAGGTTGCGGGACCTGCTGCTGGACCGGAGCCTGCGGTACCTGTTGCACGGGCGGCTGTGGCGGCTGCTGCTGGACCGGCGGCTGTTGCTGTACCGGCGCCTGCGGCACCTGCTGCTGAACCGGCGCCTGCTGCACGGGCGGCTGCTGCACAGGCGCCTGCTGCTGCACCGGCGGCTGCTGGTGCACCGGCGAGAACGGCCCCACCGTGACCGGCGTGGTCGGCGTCGGCGAGCCGTGCTGCAACGGCGTCGTCGGCGTGTGGTGGACCTGCGGGATCTGCTGCACCGGCGTGTTCGGCACGTGCGGGGCAGGCGTGTGCGGCGCCTGCGACTGCCCGTACGGCAACGCCATCTGCGGGTTCGCCGCGATCCCGTTGCTGGTGGCGAGCGACCCGAACGGCAGGAGGCTGACGCTCGTCGGCTTGGTCGGCAGCCTCATCAGCCCGCCGTTCTGCGGGTCGATGAACGCGACGCCTTCGGGCGTGTTCACGGCCAGGGCCACGTGCGCGGCGTCTGTACCGTCCGGCTGCTTGAACGACACGTAGATCACGCTGTGGTCGCCGTGCGGCATGTTCGAAACGTGGGCGATCGCGTTGTCGTACGTGCCGATCCCGTGCACCCACTTGGCGCCGAGCTGGTTCTCCAGCCACTTCATCCGGTCGAACGCGCCGAGGTCCTTCGGCAGGACCGGATCGGCCTGCGAGTCGATCCCGATCAGCCGCTGCGCGTAGGCCACGACACAGCGGGTGCAGTTGTGCCAGTAGCCCTTGTCGACAGCGTTCGGCACGTTGCGGTTCGGGTTGACGTTCGGCAGCTCCGGGTGCCGCGCCGCGACGTAGGCGCCCTCGTGCGGGCCGGTCGTGCCGGCGTGGATGGCGGGCAGGCTGTGCAGCCCCGGGGTCGTGCCGGCCATGTTCGACCACGGCGCCGGCTGGTTCTGCACCAACGGCACGCCCTGGTGCGCCAGCGGGCCGGGGTGCTGCTGGAACGGCCCTTGCTGCTGCTGGGGCCAGCCGTGCTGCTGCGGCGGCGGCGCGGGCTGCTGGTACGGGTTGTGCACCGGCGGCTGCTGGTGCGGCCCGCCCTGCTGGTACTGCCCGTGCTGGACCGGCGGCCCCTGATTGGGGTGCGTGGGCGCGGGCTGCAGGTAGGGGTTGTTGGGGACCGGCGCCTGCTGCTGGGGCCAGCCGTGCTGGACCGGCGGCCCCTGGTTCGGGTGTGTCGGCGCGGGCTGCTGATACGGGTTGTTGGGGACCGGTCCCTGCTGCTGCCAGCCGTGTTGAACCGGCGGTCCCTGGTTCGGGTGCGTGGGCGCGGGCTGCTGATACGGGTTGTTGGGGACCGGTCCCTGCTGCTGCCAGCCGTGCTGCGGCGGCGCGGGCTGCTGGTAGGGGTTGTGGACCGGCGGCTGCTGGTGCGGCGCGCCGTACTGCCCGTGCTGAACCGGCGGCCCCTGGTTCGGGTGCGTGGGCGCGGGCTGCTGGTACGGGTTGTGCACCGGCGGCTGCTGGTGCGGCGCACCCTGCTGGTACTGCCCGTGCTGGACCGGCGGCCCCTGGTGCACGGGTCCGCCCTGGTGCGGCGGCTGCTGCTGGTGCCCGTGCGTCGCGGGGGGTTGTTCCGACCGGCGGAACGGGTTCCAGCCGCCGGGCTGCGGCATTTCGCCGTCCAGCCGGTTCCGCAACGCGCTGCCGTCGGCGGCGTTCCAGACCGGCTCACTGCGCTCGGGACCCCCGCCGAGCAGCTCGCTGATCCGGGTGCTGGCCGGCGGCTCCGGCTGGGCGGCCGGGGTCGGCTCGCTCCGGTTGGCCAGCGGTGTGCCGTCCCCGGTGTGGGTCGGCATCAGGTGCACACCGGACGGGTTCGGCGGCAGGTCGGCGAGCCGGTTCGTCATCGGGTCGACCAACGCCACGCCGTGCTCGGTGTTGACCACGCTGAAGGCGCGCTGCCCATCCGGCGTGTCGACCGACAGCACGGCCCGCGAGCCGACCGGCTGCCCGGCCATCTCGCGCACCACGCTGTTGTAGTCCGGCACCTGGTGGAACTCGCCACCGAGCTGCCGGGACAGGAAGTCCCTGCCGCGCGGATCGTCCAGCTTGCCCGGTTGCGCCTCGACCTGGAGGCCGTCCATCCGCATCTCGAACGCGAGCACGGACTCGGCCGAGTTGTTCCGGTAGGCCTCCGGCATGCCGTCGGCGTAGTAGCCGCGGGTGTTGACGTCCGCGATCTCCGGCAGGTGCTCGCGGAGGAACCGCACCTCCTGGTGGGCGTTGCGGGTCGGGGCGCTGGGGCCGGTGCTCTGGACGCTCGCGTCCACGGGGTCGGTGCTGCGCGCGTGAATCGCCGGCTCGCCGACGACGTCGGACGACCGGCGGATGTCGCCCCAGCCGTTCACCGGCTCGCCGATCTTCCGGGGTTCCGGCGTCTCCGTCTTGGGGCCGGTGTCCGGTTCGGACTTCGGCGGGAGGTCGGCCACCGCGGCCTCGCCGCCGAACGCCCGCGCGAAGTCGCGCCTGGTCGCGTCCGCGATCTCCGCTTCCTGGACGTCGGCCAGATCGCGGTTGCGGTCCATCTGCTGCTTGGCGGCCTCCGGCGGGAGGTAGCGCGGGTCGTCCGGGGTGATCTCTTCGAGCCGGATCACCCACTTCTTGCCGCCGCCGGGGGTCTCGACCTCGATCTTTTCCTTGACGACCAGCTGGGTGCCGGGCTTGTACAGGACCTCGTGTTCCGCCTTGTTCGAGGCCAGCGACTCGATGTACCGACCGGTCTTGCCCTCGATGATCATCTCGACGTCGCCGGGCCACTTCGCCGAACCGAGGTCGGCGCGGCTCGAGCTGAGGAACTGCGACTCGACCACGACCGCACCGGGCTCGTACCGGCCGGCGACGATGGCCGCCGCCTCGCCGCGCACGTTCACCCGGCGCACCGTCTCGCCCTGGTAGGTGGGCATCTCGTTCAGCCCGGACGCGAGCGCACGGACCATCGGCATGACCTCGTCGAGGCTCCGGCCGGTGCGCAGCGCCTCGTTGATCTGGTCGAAGACCGCGCTCGAGGTGTAGCTGTGCACGGCGTAGGCGCCCTGGTCGCTCATGTGCCGCAGGGCCGCGTCCAGGTCGCGCATCGCCAGCGCTTCGAGGAACTCGTGCTCGTGGGTCAGCCGGCCCGTGCGCTCGTCGACGATGCCGGTCTCGAGCTGGGCCTCGCCGAGGGCGTCGAAGTCGGCGCGGTCGTAGGTGCGGAAGTTCGGGTCCGCGATGTACGGCTCGTCGACCACCGGACGGTCGCGCTGGGGCGCCGCGTCGTCCGGGGCCCGCTCCGGCTGGGGTGCGCTGTCGTGGGGCGGGCTCTGGTCGGTGGACGGTGTCTCGTCGCGGACGGGGCTGGGTGTCTCCTCCGTGCGGGGAGGCGCCTCGTCGAACGGGCTCCGCTCGGAGGTGGGAGCCTCGTCACGAACGGGGGTTGCGCTGTCCCGCGCGGGGTCGAACGGGGTCCGCTCGGCGGTGGGAGCCTCTTCGCGGCGTGGGGTGGCCGTGTCTTCCGCGGGGTCGAACGGACTGCGTTCGGTGGTGGGTGCTTCCTCGCGCGCCGGGGTGGCCGTGTCTTCCGTCGGGTCGAACGGGCTGCGTTCGGTGGCGGATGGCTCCTCGCGGCGTGGCGTCGCGGCGTCTTCGGCCGGGTCGAACGGGCTCCGCTCCGAGGTGGGGGTCTCGTCGCGGACCGGGGTGGCCGTGTCCTGCGCGGGATCGAACGGGGTCCGTTCGGCGGCAGGCGCCTCCTCGCGGCGTGGGCCCACGTCGAACGGGCTGCCTTCGGTCGCGGGCGTCTGCTGGGTGGTGGGGGTGCGCTCGGCGGGCGGGCCCGCCTGGTGCACCGGCGCCGGCTGCTCCGGCGGGCGCGCCAGCATCCAGCGCGGATCGACGGGCGCGCCAGGACGGCCACCGTGCGGCGGCTGTTGCGTCGGCGGGCCGTACCCACCCTGCGGCGGACGTTGCGTCGGAGGCCCGTACGCCGGCGGCTGCCCACCTCGCGGCGGCGGTTGCTGCGGCGGCGGACCGTAGCCGCCCTGCGGCGGTCGCGGCGGACCACCGTTCGGCGGCGCACCCATCGGGCCGCGCGGGCCCTGCGGCGGCTGACCTTGGAACGGCGCCCCCTGGATGGGGCCGCCTTGGGACGGGCGGTTCGGCCCGCCCTGGACGGGGCCTTGAGGTGGTTGCGCCGGGCCGCCCTGCACGGGGCCGCCTTGGAAGGGACCGCTCTGGAGCGGCCGGTTGGGTGCGCCTTGTGTGGGGTTGCCTTGGAAGGGCGTGCCCTGGGTGGGGCCGCTTTGCGTGGGGTTGCCTTGGAACGGGCCACCCTGGACGGGGCCGCCCTGCGGCCGGTTGGGTGCGCCTTGTGTGGGGTTGCTTTGGAACGGTGTGCCCTGGGTGGGGCCGCCTTGCGGTGGCCGGCTCGGGCCGCCTTGGAAGGGGCCGCCCTGGGGTGGCCGGTTGGGTGCGCCTTGTGTGGGGTTGCTTTGGAACGGTGCGCCCTGGGGCGGGCCGTACTGAGGGGCGCGCGGTGGCTGTCCGCCCGGGCCGTAGCCCTGCGGTGCGCCCCCGGGATAGCCCTGCATCGGCGCGGCGGGAGGCGTCTGCGGCGACGGCTGCTGGGGCCCTCGATCGCCCGGGTGGGGGGCGCCGGTCGGGCCGAAGCCGCCGGGGGTGTAGCCGGCGGCGGTCACGCCGTCCGGACGCGTCGGCGGCGGGTCGTTCGGCCCGAACCCGCTGCCCGGCTGCAGCGGACTCGCGCCCGCCGGGACCGGCATCCGGTCCGCGCCGCTCACCGGGGCGCCATCCGACCCCGCGGCCGAACCACGAGACGACCCAGCGGAGGACGCGGAACCAGCCGACGAACCCACCGGCGATCCGGCGGAGCCCAGCGAGGAACCGCTGCCGATCGAGGAACCGGCCGCGCCAGCCGAGGAACCCGCCGAACCGGCAGAGGAACCGGCCGAAGAGGAGCCCGCGGAGCTGGCTGCGCCTGCCGAAGAGCCCGCCGAGCCAGCCGAACCGGCTGACGAACCCGCGGAGCTGGCTGCGCCTGCCGAGGAACCGGCCGAACCGGCCGAAGAGCTCGGCGAGCCCGCCGAGGATCCTGCCGAGCCCGCCGACGAACCTGCAGAGCCGGCTGCGCCGGCAGAGGAACCGGCCGAGGAGCTGGCTGCGCCTGCGGAGGAGCCTGTGGAACCGGCCGAACCGGCCGAACCGGCCGACGAGCCTGCCGAACCGGCCGACGAGCCTGCTGAACCGGCCGACGAGGCAGCCGAGCCCGCCGACGAGCCTGCCGAACCGGCCGACGAGGCAGCCGAGCCCGCCGGTGAACCAGCCGACCCGGCCGGTGAACCGGTCGACGAAACGCCCGCCGTCGCCGCTGGGGAACCGCCGGCCTGGTTCGACGCCGCGGCCGGCGCCGCTGTCGCGGGGGGCTGGCTGCCCTGGTGCGTGGCGCCACCGTCCGAAGTGGACCTTGGTGCGTCCGTCGTTGCGGTGGCCGGGCGGTCCGCCACCACGGCGGACTGGCCGCTCACCCGGTCGTTCGCGATCGCGTTCGAGACCGAGCCCGACGAACCGTCCGAGTGGGACGACGACGCGCCCGCCAGCGCCGGCTCGCGGCCACCCGACGAGCCACCCGAAGACGAACCAGACGAACCCGACGAAGAACCGGAGTCCGAGCGCGACGAACCGCCCGAATCCGACGAACCCGACGACGACCCACCGGAATCCGACGAGCCCGAATCCACCGGCGACCCGTCGACCTTGATGTTCCCCGCCCGCACGTCGGCGTTGAAGCTCTTGATCTCGTTGATCTGGTCCTTGGCGCCCCCGGTCGCGCGGTCCACGGCCCCCGCGGACGCGCCCATCGCCAGGTCCTGCATCTTCAGGTTGCCGAGGTCACCGGTCAGCGCGGCCTGCCCGACCGTCGTGGCCACGCCCTCGACCGCGCCACGCGCACCCTCGCGCACCGCCCGGTCCGCGATCTGCCCCGCGACGCTGTCCTGCAGCCCCTTGGTCGCACCCTTCGGAATGGCGTGCCCGGCCGCGCCGGCGACACCGCCCGCCACACCGCTGGCCAGCGCACCGGTGGTCTTGTTGAAGTCCCAGTCCTCGAGCTTGCGATCGCCCTTGGCGACCTGCAGCCCCTGGATCCCCACGTCCAGCGCCAGGTTCATCGCGACGTTCATCGCGACTTCCTTGGCCAGCCGCTTGAGCACCTGCAGCGCGACCTTGCGGAAGCCCTCCTGCAGCATCTTCTGCACGAGCTGCTTGAAGACCATCTGCACGGTCATCCGCGTGGCCATCTGCGCCGGCACGATGCCCGCGGTCGACCCGCCGAACGTCACCACCGCGGCCGCGATCATCGCCGCGATCTGGATCGCCAGGATGATCAGCGACGCGATGATCATGTACTTCGTGTACTCGACGTCCAGCGCCGTCGAGTCCGCCGACTTCGCCAGCGCCTCGCACGCCTTGGTCAGGTTGACGAAGTACGCCTCGTCGCCGGTGACGAACTTGTCCCACATCTTCTGGAACTCGATCGCCGGCTGGCCGGTCCAGGTGCTCAGCACCTCCGAGGCGGCCCCGTTGGCCTTGTCGACGATCGGCCCGAGCGCGTCCCGCGCGGCCAGCCACGCGTCGCGCACCTCGCGCAGCTTGTCCTCGTCGCCCTCCGGCCAGTGCTCGCCCACGACGATGGGCAGCAGCCACTTGACGTTCTCGGGGAACTCCATCCCCATGGCTAGGCCTGACCCGCGGCGTTCCGCACGGCCTTCCCGGCCTCCGTGTGCGTGCCCTCGGTGGCGTCCGCGGCCGACTTGACGGCCTTCGCCACGTCCTTCAGCGCCTTGTCGAGGCTGCCGAACGCCTCCACGCAGTTCTTCGCCGCCGGTTCGTAGTCCTTGGCGAACGCCTGGCCGGACTCGTCGTTGCCCCAGCAGGCGCCCTGCGCCGCGAGCGCGGCCTTGAGCGCGTCGCCGGCCGCCTTGAGGTCGTCACCGGCAGGCGGGAACTTCCCCGCGCCGCTGCGGACCGTGTCCGGGTCCATGTCATGGCCGGTGCCAGGTCCGGTCATCGGTCACCCCGCGTCATCCAGGTGTCGGGCATTTCGTCGTCGTCGGCGGTTGGACGCGGGCGGCGCGCCACCGGTTTCGGTGCGGGCGGAGGAGCCGGCACATCCCGGCGCATGATCGACTGCGACTCCGGGTCCGGCGCGGGTTCCGGCTCCGGCTCGGGTTCGAGGAAGTCCGGGATGTCCGGCATCAGGCCGGCCAGCGACGGTGCGCCCTCGATGAACTCGGACAGGTCCGGCAGGTCCGCGGTCAGCGGCCGGAACAGCTCGGCCTGCTGCTGCTTGACCTCCAGCATCCCGCGGCGCACCAGGTCGCTGATCGTCCGCGCGAGCACCTCCGGCCGGGTGCGGTCGAACGTGGTCGGGGCGAGCTTGAGGTCGGCGAGCGTGCCCTGGGCGTCGATGGTGACCTTGACCAGACCGTCCGGCGAGGACAGTTCCGCGGTCAGCGCGGACGCGGCCTGTTGCGCCTCCCGCAGCTGGGCCGTCTGCTGGTTGAACTTGTCCATCAGCTGGTCGACGGTCTCACGCATCGCCGCGTTGCGGGCTTCCTTCTGCGCGCGGTCGTCCCCCGGGGTGCTCACCCGGGCCACTCTAGTGGGCCGTCTTCGTCCGGTCGGCGTAATCGGGCAAATTCCGTCACTCGGTACGCCTGCGCCGCGCGATCACCAGGTATCCGGCAGCGCCGAACAGGTACAACGCGGTGGCGACGAGCAGCAGCGGCACCGACCGCCCGCTCAGCGGCACGATCGTGGCGGCGAGTGAGACGGCGATCACCTGCGTGATGTTGAACAGCGTGTCGTACAGCGAGAACACCCGGCCGCGGGCCTCGTCGCGCACGTCGTGCTGGATCGAGGAGTCCACGCACAGCTTCACGACCTGACCGGCGGCGGTGATCACGAACGACGCGACCAGCACGGTCGGCAGCTCCATCGGCAGGCCCAGCCCGGCCTGAGCGACCGCCGCGATCACCAGCGCGCCCGGGATCGCGCGGCGGCGGCCGAGGCGGCGCACGAGCCGCGGCGTGAGGAACCCGGCGAACAGGATCCCGGCGCCGGCCATCGCGGCCAGCTGTCCCAGCCCGGGCAGCCCGGCCCGGAGCAGTCCGTGGTCGGTGAAGCTGAACCGCAGCAGCAACACGGTGATCAGCAGCGAGATGCCGTAGGACGCCCGGTGGGCGAGCAGCGCGACGAACCCGGCGACGACGCTCGGCGCGTCCAGCGCGGCCTTGGCCCCGTCGACCAGGCCGCGGGCCACGGCGAGGAACGCGTCGCTGGGCTCGTCGACCGAATCCGGTCCCAGCGCGCCGCGGGCGAACCGGCGGGCGATCGCGGCCGACACCAGCGTGCCGAGCATCGCGACGGCCGTCGTCCAGCCGGACCCGCTGTTCCCGGCGCCGATCAGCGCCCGCACCCCGATCGCGACACCGCCGCCGAGGACCGCGACCAGCGAGCCGAGCGTGGTCGCCAGCGCGTTGGCGGTGACCAGCGTGCCCGGCGGCACGACGTGCGGCAGCGACGCGGACAGCCCGGAGCCGACGAACCGGGAGATGCCCTCCACGATCAGCGCGAGCACGAACAGTTCGAGCCCGGCGAACCCGAGCCCGACCGCGACGGCCGTCGCGACGATCGCCGTGCCGCGCAGCAGGTTCGCCGCGATCAGCACGCGGCGCCGGTCCCACCGGTCCAGCAGGGCGCCGGCGAACGGCCCGATGAACGAGTACGGCAGCAGCAGGACGGCGAACCCGCCGGCGATGGTCAGCGGATCGGCGCCCCGCTCGGGGTTGAACAGCACCGCCCCGGCCAGCCCGGCGCGGAACATGCCGTCGGAGAACTGGGCGGCGAAGCGGGTGAACAGCAGCGTCCGGAAGCCCGCCATCGCGAAGAACGCGCGCGGTGACACCTTCTGGACCGGCTGTGCACTCGCTGTCACGGCTCACCAGCTTACGGTGCCGAACCGCTGCGCAGGAGGGGAAGATTTGGAGGCCGGCGCACTTGGTCGCCTCTCGGCGGCATCGCGCAGTGTGGCTCCTGCCGAACGGTATTCCACAAAGGCTTTTCTTCAGTGAGCCCGGGGGACACGGAGTGCGCCGGCCACCCAGTCCAACGGGCGGGGCCCCCGCCTTGTTCCCGGCGATGCGGTCCGGTTTCGCGGCGAGTGGGATCATGGGGTCGTGCCAGCGGACGCCGAGGTTGAACCGGGATCGCTCCTGGTCGCCGCTCCTACGATGTTCGATCCCAACTTCCGCCGCACGGTGGTGTTCATCATCGACCACCGGGAGGAGGGAACGCTCGGGGTCGTCCTGAACCGGCCGAGCGACGTGCCGGTCGACGACGTGCTGCCCAGCTGGGGACGGCACGTGGTGGAACCCCAGTCGGTGTTCGTCGGCGGCCCGGTGGAGAAGAAGACCGCGTTGTGCCTGGCCGCGCTGCGCGCCGGGGAAACCGCGGCGGGCGTGCCCGGGCTGATCGGCGTGCGCGGCCCGGTGGCGCTGGTGGACCTGGACGCCGATCCGGACGCGCTGGTGCCGAAGGTGCGCGGGCTGCGGGTGTTCGCCGGTTACGCGGGCTGGGACTCCGGCCAGCTGGACGGCGAGATCGAGCGCGGTGACTGGCTCATCGTCCCGGCGCTGCCCAGCGACGTGCTGGCCACGCCGGAGCGTGATCTGTGGGGCCAGGTCCTCCGCCGTCAGGGTGTGCCGACAGCGTTGCTGGCCACCCACCCCGGTGATCTCCAGCGAAATTAAGCGCGCTGCACCGCGCAACCGCCACAAGCGCAGCCGGAGCAGCCGGCCGGCGCGGCGGGCGCGGGCGGCGGCACGGCCGCCGCGGCGCGGTGACCCAGCACGCCACCGCCGGCGACCAGCGCGAACATGCCGGCCAGGCCGATCGCGGTGGCGGTCAGGACACCCGCGGTGCCGGGCATGAGCAGGCCGGCGATCCCGGCGACGATCCCGACCACCCCGGCCACCATCGTGGGCAGCCCGGCGACCCGGTTCGCCAGCCGGAAGGCTTCGTCGGAACGCAGCGTCGCAACGGTGCGCACGCCGGCGCCGCGGTCGCGCGGCAGCTTCTCCCGCCAGCCGAGCAGGCCACCCCAGCCGACGACGACACCGAGCACCAGGGGAATCAACGCGACAACGAACACGCTCCCGAGAATAAGCGTGATGTTCGCGCTACCTACTGGACACCCGTATCCGCTGTGCTGCACGCCATGTCCAAGCGACTCCTCACCGGCGCCATCGCCGGGTGCCTCCTCCTGACCGCGGTCCCCGCCGAGGCCGCCCCGTCCCCGGTCCGGTTCCTCGGCGAGCAGCACGTGCCGCACGCGCTCGCCTTCGACGGGACGACCGTCGGCGGGCTGTCGAGCATCGACTACGACCCGCGCACCGGCCAGTACGTGTTCCTCAGCGACGACCGCTCGGCGTTGCAGCCGGCCCGCTTCTACACCGCGCGGTTCGACGTCACCGCATCCGGCGTCGGCCCGGTGACCGTCACCGCCACGCACCCGCTGCGCCGCGCCGACGGCACCACCTACCCGGCGCAGAGCGTCGACCCCGAAGAACTGCGCGCCGACCCGTGGACCGGCGACTACTTCTGGAGCCAGGAGGGCGACCGCACCGCGACCGTGCTGGCCGACCCGTCGATCCGGGTGGCGCAGCCGGACGGCGACTACGTCCGCGACCTGCCGATCCCGGACAACGAGCGGATGCTGCCGGACTCCGGTCCGCGGCAGAACCTGGTGCTCGAAGGCCTGACCTTCGCCGCGGGCGGCACGCTGGTGGTCAGTGCGCTGGAGGGCCCGCTGCTGCAGGACGGCCCGGTGCCCACGGCCGAGCAGGGCGCGCTCTCCCGGATCACCGTGCAGACCCGCGGCGGCACGGTCCTCGCCCAGTACGCCTACCCGCAGGAGCCGGTGTTCGCGCCGGGCGCGGGCGGCAGCACCGGAGTCTCCTCGATCCTCGCCGCCGACCCGCTCGACCCGTCGCGCTACCTGGTGATGGAGCGCGCGTTCGTCTCCGGGGTCGGCAACAAGGTGCGGATCTACGAGATCGACACCCGCGGCGCGACCAACGTCCTGCACACCGCTTCGCTGCAGGGCGCGAAGGTCCAGCCGGTCCGCAAGAAGCTGTTGCTCGACCTGTCGGACCACCCGCTGTCCAAGGTCGACAACGTCGAGGGCATGACCTGGGGGCCGCGCCTGCCCAGCGGTGAACGCACCCTGGTGCTGGTCAGCGACGACAACTTCTCGGCGAACCAGATCACGCAGGTCATCGCATTCGCGGTGCGCCGATAGGCGGGTCGGCCGGGCCGCTTACCATGGTTGGGTGAGTGAAGCAATCGAGGAAACGCCCGGCCACCGGTACAACGCCGACCTGGCCGGTCGGGTCGAGCTGCGCTGGCAGAACTACTGGGCCGATCACGGCACCTTCCACGCACCGAACCCGGCCGGCTCGCTGGCGACCGACTCCAGCGTTCCCTCGGACAAGCTCTTCGTGCAGGACATGTTCCCCTACCCGTCGGGGGCCGGCCTGCACGTGGGGCATCCGCTGGGCTTCATCGCCACCGACGTCTACGCCCGCTACCACCGCATGATCGGGCGCAACGTCCTGCACACCATGGGCTTCGACGCCTTCGGCCTGCCCGCCGAGCAGTACGCGGTGCAGACCGGGCAGCACCCGCGCAAGACCACCGAGCAGAACATGGAGACCTACCTGCGGCAGATCCGCAGGCTGGGCCTTGGCCACGACGAGCGCCGCCGGATCGCGACGATCGACCCGGACTACTACAAGTGGACCCAGTGGATCTTCCTGAAGATCTACAACTCCTGGTACGACGAGAAGCAGGGCAAGGCCCGGCCCATCGTCGAGCTGGAGGCCGAGTACGCGCAGGACAAGCGCCGCACGCCCGACGGCCGCGGCTGGTGCGAGCTGACCCGCGCCGAGCAGCTGAAGATCCTGGACGAGCACCGGCTGGCCTACATCTCCGAGGCGCCGGTGAACTGGTGCCCCGGTCTGGGCACCGTGCTGTCCAACGAGGAGGTCACCCCGGACGGCCGCAGCGAGCGCGGCAACTTCCCGGTGTTCCGCCGCAACCTGCGCCAGTGGATGATGCGCATCACCGCCTACGCCGACCGCCTGGTCGACGACCTGGACCGGCTGGAGTGGCCGGAGAAGGTCAAGTCGATGCAGCGCAACTGGATCGGCCGGTCGCACGGTGCGCGCGTCAACTTCGCCGCCGGTCAGCACAAGATCGAGGTCTTCACCACCCGGCCGGACACCCTGTTCGGCGCCACCTACATGGTGCTGGCGCCCGAGCACCCGCTGGTCGACGAGCTGACCACCGACGCGTGGCCGTCCGATGTGGACGAGCGCTGGACCGGTGGCGCCGCCACCCCGGCCGAGGCGGTCGCGGCCTACCGCCGCGCCGCGTCCCGCAAGTCCGAACTGGACCGCCAGGAGAGCAAGGACAAGACGGGCGTCTTCGTCGGCTCGTACGCGGTGAACCCGGTCAACGGCAAGCAGATCCCGGTCTTCATCGCCGACTACGTGCTGATGGGCTACGGCACCGGCGCGATCATGGCGGTGCCCGCCCAGGACCAGCGCGACTGGGACTTCGCGGAGAAGTTCGGGCTGGAGATCGTCCGCACGGTCCAGCCGAGCGAGGGCTTCGACGGCAAGGCCTACACCGGTGACGGGGTGGCGATCAACAGTCGCCAAGAAAACGGACTCAGCCTGGACGGCCTGAACGTCGACGACGCCAAGAAGACGATCATCGCCTGGCTGGAGGAGAACGGCCACGGCGCCGGCACCGTGCAGTACAAGCTGCGCGACTGGCTGTTCTCGCGGCAGCGGTACTGGGGCGAGCCGTTCCCGATCGTCTACGACGAGGACGGCCAGGCGCACGCGATCCCGGAGCACCTGCTGCCGGTCGAGCTGCCCGAGGTGGACGACTACTCGCCGCGGACCTTCGACCCGGAGGACGCCGACAGCGAGCCGTCGCCGCCGCTGTCCCGCGCGAGCGACTGGGTCGAGGTCGAGCTGGACCTGGGCGATGGCAAGAAGACCTACCGCCGCGACACCAACACGATGCCCAACTGGGCCGGCTCGTGCTGGTACCAGCTGCGGTACATCGACCCGGACAACGCCGAGCGGTTCGTCGACGCCGGCAACGAGCAGTACTGGATGGGCCCGCGCCCCGGCGAGCACGGCGTGAACGACCCCGGCGGCGTCGACCTGTACGTCGGCGGCGTCGAGCACGCGGTGCTGCACCTGCTGTACTCGCGGTTCTGGCAGAAGGTGCTGTTCGACCTGGGCTACGTCAGCGCCGAGGAGCCGTACCGGCGGCTGTTCAACCAGGGCTACATCCAGGCCTACGCCTACACCGACGAGCGCGGCTTCTACGTCCCGGCCGAGGAGGTCGAGGAGAAGGACGGAAAGTTCTTCCACCAGGGCAAGGAAGTCAAGCAAGAGTACGGGAAGATGGGCAAGAGCCTGAAGAACGTGGTCACGCCCGACCAGATGGCGGCGGACTACGGGGCCGACACCTTCCGGTTCTACGAGATGTCGATGGGCCCGCTGGCCGACTCCCGGCCGTGGGCGACCAAGGACGTCGTCGGCGCCCACCGGTTCCTGCAGCGCGTGTGGCGCCTGGTGGTTTCGGAGCAGACCGGTGAGCTGCGCGTGTCGGCGGCCGAGGCGACGGACGAGGACCGCCGGATCCTGCACAAGACCATCGCCGGTGTCCGCGACGACTACTCCGGCCTGCGGTTCAACACCGCCGGCGCGAAGCTGATCGAGTACAACAACCACCTGACCAAGGTCTACGGCGCCGCCGAGTCGACGCCGCGCGAGCTGGTCGAGCCGCTGGTGCTGATGCTGGCGCCGCTGTGCCCGCACATCGCCGAGGAGCTGTGGCACCGGCTGGGCCACGAGGGCTCGCTGGCGCACGGCCCGTTCCCGGTCGCCGACGAGAAGTTCCTGGTCGAAGACACGGTGGAGTACCCGATCCAGGTCAACGGCAAGGTCCGCGCGCGGATCCAGGTGCCCGCCGACGCGGGCAAGGACGCGGTCGAGGCCGCAGCCCTGGCCGACGAGAAGATCGTGGCGTTGCTGAACGGCGGCACGCCGCGCAAGGTCATCGTCGTGCCGGGCCGCCTGGTGAACGTGGTCCTCTAGGAGGCGTCGAGGCCGATCTCGCGCGCGAGATCGGCCAGCAGCGCGTCGAACACGGCGTCCGGCTTGGACATCGGGATCGGGTAGTTGCCGAACACCTCGAGCGTCACGTGCCCGTAGAGCCGCGCCCAGAACTGGATCATCACGTACGTGGTGCCCAGGTCGAGCTTCTCCGGCGGGAAGTCGACACCCGATTCGCGCAGGACGGCCAGCAGGTCGTCCTGGAACGCGGTCAGGTCGTCGTGCAGCTCGACCGGCACCGCCTCGGCCGGCGGGATCTCCAGCTGGAAGTTGGCCAGCAGGTGCCCGGCGGCGGTGAGGAAGATCCGGCCGAACGGCTCGTTGGCCCGGTTCAGGGTCGCCACGCTGCCCGCCGCCGAGCCGACCTCGCCGGTCGGCGACGCGAACACGAGCGTGAACTCCTTGGTGTGCGTGAGCGCCCAGCGCCGGAAACCGCGGCAGATCGCGAAGAGCTGCACCGCGCCGTCGTCGGGCAGGCCGGAGATTTCCTCGGTGAGTTCGGCGGCCAGGTCGGCGACGACGTCGAGGCGCAGGTGCTCGACGAGGTCGTCGCGTGAGCCGTAGTACCGGTAGAGGGCGGGTGCGGTGATGCCGAGTTCACGGGCGATGGCCCGCAACGTCACGGCTTCCGGTCCGCGCTCGACGAGGAGCTTGCGCGCGGTGCGGCGGATGTCCTGATCGGTCGCCGCGCGCTCGCGACCCCGTCGGGTCGGCTTGTCCATTCCGGCATTCTAGAAGGTGACCACGGCATTTCCGACGGAATCGGGCGCCGCCGGTACCGATCGCTCGGGGGGCTACGCGATCGGTACCAGCGACCCGATGCCCGGCCTCCGGTGGCGCAACCGGGTGCCGGACGCCAAGTGAGAGCCCGCGTGAACCCTGGCGGGACGCCCCGATGTCGAGATTGCCCCAATCGGGTGAACGCCGCGGACGCTCACCCTAGTGTCGCACCGTTCGCCCCAGAAGTTACAAGAAACTTCACGTTTGCATAGAGAAGAATGCCCGGATGGCTTGCGACGTTCTGGTGGTCGGCTCCGCCAACGCTGATCTCGTGGTCCCCGCCGAGCGCCGGCCCGGGCCCGGCGAGACCGTGCTGGGCGGCGACACGGTGGTCTCCCCCGGCGGCAAGGGGGCGAACACCGCGGTCGCGGCGGCCCGGCTCGGCGCCGGGGTCGCCCTGCTCGGCGCGGTCGGTGAGGACCCCTACGGCGATCTGCTGCTCGATTCGCTGCGCGACGCCGGTGTCCGCACCGATCTGGTGCGGCGGGTGGCCCGGCCGACCGGCATCGCCTACATCACCGTGACGCCGGACGGCGAGAACTCGATCCTGGTCTCCCCCGGCGCGAACACCGCGCTCGAACCGTCCGTGGTGGACAGCGCGCTGGACGGGGCGAAGGTGGTGGTCGCGTCGATGGAGATCCCGCTCGCGACGGTCGAGCGGACGGTCGCGGCCGCCGCCGAGAAGGGCGTCTGCAGCCTGCTCAACCTGTCCCCGGTCGCCGCGGTGAGCGCGGAGACCCTCGCCGCGCTCGACGTGCTGCTGGTCAACGAGCACGAGGCCGCGTGGCTGCTCGGCGACGGGGTGCCGCCGGAGCGGCTGCTCGACCTCGGGCCGTCCGCGGCGGTCGTGACACTGGGCGCGCGCGGGGCGCTGGTGCTGACCGGCGACGGGGCCACCGAGGTCGCGGCGCCGAAGGTGACGCCCGTGGACACCACCGGCGCGGGCGACGGGTTCGCCGGTGCGCTGGCCGCGGCGATCGCGGAGGGCAAGCACCTGGAGACGGCGGCGCGACGGGCGGCGCAGGTCGCCGCGATCTCGGTCACCCGGCCCGGCGCGCAGCCCTCTTATCCGACCGCTGCGGAAGTCGCGGGTTCGTGAAACGCTGGTCCGGAACGGATCCGGAGAGGGTATGGTCTAGACCATGTCGGAAACGAGGCTGTCCGGAGTACCGGTGAGCCCGGGGCGCGCGAGCGGTCCGGTCGTCGCCGTGGCCGAACCCGCCGCCGCGCCCGCGAGCGGGCCGGCGCCGTCCGATCCGCAGGCCGAGGCCGCGCGGATCGCGCCCGCCGCACAGGCGGTCGCCGCGCGGCTGGAAGCGCTTGCCGGGCAGGCGACCGGTGACGCCGCGACGATCCTGCTGACCACCGCGGCGATGGCCGGTGACCCGGCGCTGGTCAGCGAGGCGGAACGGCTGGTCGTCGCGGAGGGCAGGCCGGCCCCGCGGGCGGTGTACGAGGCGGCGAACGGCTTCGCGAAAGCGCTTGCAGCCGCTGGCGGGTACATGGCCGAGCGCGTGCGCGATGTCGAGGACATCCGGGACCGCGTGATCGCCGAACTGCAGGGCGTGACGCCGCCCGGGGTGCCGGAGCTGACCGGCCCGAGTGTGCTGGTCGCGCGGGACCTGGCGCCTGCCGACACGGCGGGCCTCGACCCGGCGCGGGTGCTGGCATTGGTGACCGAGGAGGGCGGGCCGACCAGCCACACCGCGATCCTGGCCCGGTCGCTCGGGATCCCGGCGGTCGTGGCGGTGCGCGGGGTCTTGGCGGTGGGCGCGGAGGCGCTGCTCGTGGACGGCGACACCGGCGTGGTGGAGGTCGTCGCGGCGGACGCGCCGGTGGTGGCCGCGGTGCGCGAGGGCGCGGCGGAGTGGAACGGCGTCGGCGCGACGGCGGACGGTCACCGGGTCAAGGTGCTCGGCAACGTCGGTTCACCCGCGGACGCGACCGCCGCGGCGGAGGCGGGGGCCGAGGGCGTCGGCCTGTTCCGCACGGAGTTCTGCTACCTGGACGCCCCGGCCGAGCCTTCCGTGGACGAGCAACGCGCGGCGTACGCCGCGGTGCTGGCGCCGTTCGCCGGGAAGCCGGTGATCGTGCGGACGCTGGACGCGGGGGCGGACAAGCCGCTGGCGTTCCTGTCCCCGGAGGCGGAACCGAACCCGGCGCTCGGCGTGCGCGGTGTGCGTGTGGCGTTCGACCGGCCGGACGTGCTGGACCGGCAGCTGGAGGCGATCGCGGGCGCGGCGGCGGATTCGGGCGCCGAGGTGTCGGTGATGGCGCCGATGGTGGCGACCGCGACGGAGGCGGCGTGGTTCGCCGAACGCGTCAGGGCCGCGGGAATCGCGCGGGCCGGGGTGATGATCGAGGTGCCGGCGGCGGCGCTGGCGGCGGAGGAGATCCTGGCGGCGGTCGACTTCGTGTCGGTGGGCACGAACGACCTGGCGCAGTACACGTTCGCCGCCGACCGGCAGCTGGGCGCGGTGGCGGCGTTGAACGACCCGTGGCAACCCGCGCTGCTGAGGCTGATCGCGCTGATCGGCCGAGCCGCCGCGGCGACCGGCAAACCGGCGGGCGTCTGCGGCGAGGCGGCGGCGGACCCCCTGCTGGCCCGCGTGCTGACGGGCCTGGGAATGACCAGCCTGTCGATGAACGCGAGCGCGATCCGCGCGGTGGGAGCCGGCCTGGCACAGGCGACGCTGGCGGACTGCGAAGCGGCGGCCGAGGCAGCCCTGGCGACCCAATCCCCAGCCGAGGCGCGCAGCGCCGCAAGAGGCTGACAGGCGGGGCCGCCCCACCGACGGCGATCTCCCACCGCCGCGCCGCTGAGCGGCGCACCCGCCCCGCACTGACGGCCGGCTCGCGCCGCCGCGCGGGGCGACGGGCGACCCCGCACCGCCCCCGGCGGCAGCCCTTAATGCCCGAAGAACCCCCGCCGCGGGTGGCGGATCACCAGCGAACCTCCGTGCAACCGGCCCGCGAACACCAGCCGTGGGTTGCCGGGCTTGCCGTCCGAGCCCGTCTTGTCCTGCAGCGAGCCGTACTTGATCTCGGTGATCGCGTTCAGGTCGACCGCCGCGTGGTCCGGGATGATCACCTCGACCGAGCCCCACTTGCAGTCCAGCTCGACGCGCACCACCGGGGCCGTCACCTGCGCGTCGCTGAAATCGAGCTTCGTGGAGCCGTACCGGTTGCGCACCACCACCTCGGGCGGGACCAGCCACCGGCCGTTGCGCACCAGCGCCGAGTACTTCGCGTTCAGCTCGAGCCGCTGGTCCGGCGCGTACGACACCGTCGGCGCCGCCGGGTACACCTCCGGGTGCACCAGCCCGGGCAGGTCCGCGAGCACCGCGTTCAGCTCACCCCGCGTGCGCGCCGCCAGCGCCGTGTCGGTCCGCTCGGTGAACTCGTCCAAGTCGATCATGCCGCGGCCGATCGCCTTCTGCAGCACCTCGACGACGTGCTCGCGCTCCGCGTCCGACACCCGCAGGTCGCGCGGGCTCATCGGCTTGGTCCCGGTCTCCTCGCCCATGCCACCACGCTACGACCGGAGACCCCGGGACGAGATCCGGGAAAATCCCTAGTCTTCGTCCAGCCCGTGCTCGATCGCGTAGCGCGCCAGCTCCACCCGGTTGTGCAGCTGCAGCTTCCGCAGCGTCGACTGCACGTGGTTCTCCACCGTCCGGTGCGACAACACCAGCCGCTCGGCGATCTGCCGCGCGGTGAGGCCCTTCGCGACCAGCCGCAGCACGTCGGTCTCCCGCTCGGTCAGCCGCGGCGGCGCCACCCCGCCCGCCGGCGCGTCCGCCATCCGGCGGTACTCGCCCAGCACCAGGCCGGCCAGGCCGGGCGTGAACACCGGGTCGCCCTCCGCGGTCCGCCGCACCGCCTCGACCAGCTCCCGCACCGACGCCGACTTCACCAGGTACCCGGACGCCCCGGCCTTGACCGCCTCCAGCACGTCGCTGTGCTCGCCGCTGGCCGACAGCACCAGCACCCGGGTGTCCGGCAGCGACGTGGTGATCTCGCGCGTCGCGTCGACCCCGGAGGTGTTGCCCAGGTTCATGTCCATCAGCACGACGTCCGGCCGCACCGCGGTCGCGATGCGCACCGCGGCGGTGGCGTCCGGCGCGGTCGCCCGCACGTCGAACCCGTTCTCGGTCAGGTCGCGGGCCACACCGTCCCGCCAGATCGGGTGGTCGTCGACGACCATCACGCTGATCATGTCCTCGGCACCCGGATCTCCCATTCGGTCCCCTGTCCTGGCGCGGTCTCCAGGGAGATCGTGCCACCGAGTTCGGCCACGCGTCCCCGCATCGAGCGAACAACGCCCATCCGGCCCTCACTCTCCGCGTCCGCGAGCCGTCCCTCGGGGATGCCCGGACCGTCGTCCCGCACGGTCACCACGACCTCGCGGCCGACGTCCTCCAGCAGCACCCACGCCTTCGCCGCCGGGCCCGCGTGCTTGTCGACGTTGGACAGGGCCTCGCGGACCACGGCGACCAGCTCCGCGGTCGTCTCGGACGGCAGGTTCACCTCGCCCGCCGGCGCCGCGACCTGCACCTTCGACGATCCGAGCAGCTGCAGCGCGGCCCGCAGATCGGTCTCGCCGGTGCTGTGCCGCCGCGGCCCGGAGGAAACCAGCGCGCGCAGCGCGATCTCCTGTTCACCGGCCAGTTCGGCGAGCTCGGCAGCCTCCCCGCCCAGTTCCGCGCCGCGCCGCCGGACGCGGGCCAGCACCTGCAGGACGCTGTCGTGGATGTCGCGCGCCAGCCGTTCCCGCTCGGCGTTGGCGACCTCGGTGCGCAGCGCCTCGGCGAGCACGGCCGCCGACTTGCGCGCGGTCGACGCGCTCATGCCGATCAGCAGCCCGCTCGCGACCAGCAGCACGCCGTCGCGCGCCACATCGAGGGTGAACCCCTGCCGGGCGACGCCCGTCGCGGCCGCGATCACCAGCCCGGCCGCGACGCCGCCCACCCCGCCGAACCGGGTGCCCGCCGCGACCGGCGCGCCGGCCACCCACACCGTCGTGATCAGCGGAGCCACCGCCGCGTTCTGCTCGTCGGTCAGGATCCACGGCGAGGTCAGCATCAGGGCGCACGTGACCAGCACATCCGCGAAGACGAACCACCGCCACCGCCACCGCAGCGCCTCGCGCGCGTAGACCAGAGCGGTCGCGACCGTCCACAGTGTCATCCCGCCGAGCACCGCCCACGCCAGCCACGGCCGCTGGTAGCCGTCGCTGTGCACGATCACCGCGCCCACCGCGAACAGCAGCGTCAGCACCCGCAGGCCGATCGTGCCCCACCACAGCGGGGTGGCCGGTTCGCGCGCGGTGGGCCCGAACCGGCGGCTCACGACTTGTCCGGTTCGCCGGGCTCCTCGTCCGACTCGGCGGGGTCGGCGTTGGGCACGGCCTCGATGTCGTGCAACACGTCGACGTCCGCGGGGTCCGGATCGACCTCGTGCAGCAGCGACCGCACACCGGCGTTGACGATCGACATCAGCGGCACCGCGAGCAGCGCGCCCGGGATGCCGTAGATGACCAGGCCCGCGGCGATGCCCAGCACGACGGCCAGCGGGTGCAGCTTGACCGCGCGGCCGAGCAGCAGCGGCTGCAGGATGTGGCTCTCCAGCTGCATGACCGCGATCAGGATGGCCAGCACGATCAGCGCGGTCACGAAACCCTTGGTGACCAGCGCGACCAGCACCGCGACCGCGCCGGTGATCACCGCGCCGAAGATCGGGATGAACGCGCCGAGGAACACCAGCGTGGACAGCGGGATCGCGAGCGGGACGCCGAGGATCGCCAGCCCGATCCCGACACCGACCGCGTCCACCACGGCGACCGCGGCGGTGGCGCGGACGAACGCGACCAGCGAGGCGAAGCCGCGCCGCCCGGCGACGTCCACGCGCTGCCGGACCTGGCCCGGGATGCCCAGCATCAGCCAGCTCCAGATCTTCTCGCCGCCGGCGAGGAAGAAGATCGTGACGAACAGCGTCAGCACGAAGCCGGTGAGGATCTCGCCGACCGTGGTCGCGGTGGTGACCGCGCTGCTGGTGAACGCCGCCTGGTTGTCCTGCAGGAAGCTGATCGAGTTGTCCAGGAACTGCTGGATCTGTTCCTGCTTGAGGTGCAGGTCGTTGATCAGCCAGTCCCGGATCTGGTTGAGGCTGTTGTTGACCTGGCTGGTCAGCGCCGGCAGGCCGTCGGTGACGTTGATGACGACGAACGCCAGCATCCCGCCCAGCACCGCCAGCCCGCCGACCAGCACGATCGCGGTCGCCAGCCCACGCGGCACCCGGACCTGCACGAGCCGCGCCACCGCCGGGGCGAGCAGGGCCGCGAGCAGCAGCGCGATCGCCACCGGGATCACCACGACCGACAGGAAGGCGAGCAACCGCAGGATGAGGTAGCCGGCCGCGGCCACCACCAGCAACCGCCAGCTGAACGCGGCGCTGACCCGGAGCCCGCGCGGGACGACCGAGTCGTCGCTGAGGAATCCGTACTTCGGAGGCTGCGGCTCACTCACGGATCCACCCTATCGAGCCGGACGAATACGGCAGCGCAACGCGCGCGAACCGCGGCCGCGGGGGCACGGTCACCCGATCAGGCGCAAGTGCCGTCATCGAGTCAGCGCAAGTTCCGGCGGTATGTCAATCTTCAACCAAGATCGACACTGCGTGATCGCGCCGCCCACCCAGCGCGACGAGAGGACGTGGCAGCTTCTCCATGACGCGACCGACCACGGCCGGGAACATCCTGGTCCGCGTACTGCTCGGCATCGCCGGGGCGTTCGCGGTCACCCTGGTGTCCTGGCTCGTCGCGTCGTCGGCGTCGGCGGACGAGGCGCCGGATCCGCTGTCGCCGTTGCTCGGCCTGGTCGGTGAGACGACCGAGCCGGTGCACGAGGTCGTGCGGCAGGTCACCGAGGTCGTCGTGCCGCCGCTGCGGACCGACCGGATCGTCGCTTCGCTGACCGGCACCGCGCCGGTGTTCGCGGAACCGGTGCGGCACCGGGCCACCGGAACCACCCGCGCGAGCGCTCCGAAGCCACCGGCCGTGCCCGACCGCCGGGCGACCGCGGTGGCGCCGCGACCGCCGGAGCCGCAACCGGTTCCGGCGAAGGTCACGTCACCCGCGCCGCGGAAAGCCGCGCTGGTCTCGCTTCCCGAGCGCGTGCCGGATCCCGTTCCGGCCGAGCCCGCATCCGACAAACCCAAGCCGGATGAGCCCAGACCGGACGCACCCGAACCGGCGGCGCCCGTGCCGCCGGAGCACGGCGTCTGCGTGGCTCCGGGGCACGCCACGGACACGGCCGCCGCGTGCCCGGCGCGTCCGGCGCCGCCGCCGATACCTTTCGCCGTGGTCGCCGAATCCCGTTCCGTCGTCGCCGGATTCTTCCGGGCCGAGCGCGCCCAGGTGTCTCCCGACTGATTCGCCGGCACGTCCGCGCGACTTTTCCAATTGTTTTTCCTCGTGTCCTGTTCAGCCGCTCTGACCAGCAGTGGAGCGGCTTTTCGTGCTACCCGAAAACGCGTTCTTCACACTTCCGGGTAATCGATCTGGTGAATTCTTCCATTCCACGTTTAACGTCATTTGCGACGGGAGTGCGTGGAACTTCCGGCTGAATGAAGAAGGAGTGCACTGACGATGTTCAGCAAATTCCGCAAGACGACGGCCGCGGCGGTGCTGGTGGGGGCCGGCCTGCTCGCGATGGGTGTCTCCGGTGGGACGGCGTCGGCGGCGACCGGCGCGGAACCGTCCGGCCTGACCTGCCCCGCGCAGGTGCCCGCGTACCCGACCGGCGCCGACTACGTGAACGCGTGGAACCAGTCCGGGGCGTGTTTCGGCGCCGGTGCCGCGGGTCTGGTCAGCTCGGCCTGGGCCGGCGCCATCCCCTCGATCGTGCAGGGCGCGGCTGGTTCGGTCAGCGGCCGGGACGACAGCGGGCTGAGCGCGCCGGTGGTCGTCCCGTCCGACCCGACGGGCGCGGACTACGTGAACGCCTGGAACGAGTCCGGCGCGCTGGCCGGTGCGGGTGCCGCGGGCCTCGTCAGCTCGGCGTGGGCGGGCGCCATCCCGTCGATCGTCCAGGGCGCGCTCGGATAGCGCTTTCACCCATCCCACAACGCAAGGAGTGCACGTCATGCGCAAGACCCTGATCCGCGGCACCGCCGCTTTCGCTCTCGCCCTCGGCGCGTTCGCTTTCGCCGGAACGGCGTCGGCCGACGAGCTGACCGCTCCGGTGGTGGTGCCGTCGCACCCGACCGGCGCGGACTACGTCAACGCCTGGAACGAGTCCGGCGCGCTCGCCGGCGCGGGTGCCGCCGGTCTCGTCAGCTCTGCCTGGGCGGGCGCGATCCCGTCCATCGTGCAGGGCGCGCTGGGCTGATTTTCCTTGGTGCGCCCAGGATCTCTCGCATCCTGGGCGCACCGTGGCCCGGTCACCTCCCGTGAGGCCCGACCACACCCACGGTTCTTCACACGATCGTGCGATCAAGTCGTGTCGAAGGTGCGAGGGCCACCCGAGTTTTGGTTATCTCGACAGCGCAAGCGATCACCGCATCAATGCGAGCACGTTTCGGACACGGCTCGGCGGGGAAATCGCGATCAACTTCTTCGACAGGAGACGGTGTTGCAGGCGAACGCGGCCATGGGACGGGGTACGGCTTCGGCCGTGCGCTGGCTCGTCCGCGCCCTGCTCGTGATCGCCGGTGCCGCCCTCGGCACCGCGGCCGCCTGGCTGATCGGCGACGCCACCGCCTCCGCCACCCAGCTCGCGCCCGCCCCGGCGGACACGCGCACCAGCGGTGACGAGGCGACCCCGGTCACCGACCGCGTGGTCACCGCCACCGACGACCTCACCTGGGGCGCCTCCGACCTGGTCGGCAACGCCACCGCCACCGTGCTGAAGTACGGCATGGCCGGCGGCCCGGTCGACCCGGCCCGTGGCGAGGCGGCCGCGGCGGACCTGCGGCAGACGGTCCACTCGTTCACCCGGGACGCGGTGCTGCGTCCGGTCGAGCGCACCCTCGGCACCGCCGAGCACATCAGCCGCAAGCCGCAGGACGCGCCGCAGGTGATCGGCAAGGCGCTGACCCCGCCGCCGTCGGTCGCGCAGTTCGGCGACAAGGTGTGGGGTTTCCTGCACCCGGCGGGCAAGAGCCTGATCAAGCTGCCGGGCCTGGGTGGCTCGGACGACGCCGAGCACGCGGTCGCGGTCCCCGCGGCCGATGTCCTGCTTGCCCCCGCCGCCGACACCGTGATGGGTCCGGTGGCGAAGGCGGTGCCGGAACGCCCGCACGGCTCGGCGGCCGGAGCCGGTCAGCACGACCGGGACGCCGACCGTTCCTCCGGCGACCAGCGGGACCAGTTCCCGTACTCGCCGCTGCGCGGACCGCTCGCACCCGCGGGTGTTCCGTTCGCCCCCGGTGGCGCTGTCACCGGTGGTCACATCGACGGCCTGCTGTTCGGCGTTCCCGCCGGCGGCCCGGCCGTGCGTGGTGTGGACGACCGCAGTGCCGTCCGCATCGTTTCCCGGCACACGCCGGTTCAGCCGGGCGAGCAGCCCGGTGTCACTCCTGACTGATTTTCGCGCGGGGTAGCTCGAAGCGCCGCCCTGTTCGCCGTGCCCTCTTCTTCGGACCGGCGTCGCGCGCACAGCCAGAGCACCCCGCTTTTCCAGCCCTCGCGGGCTTCCTCACCCATGCCCGCGATCCCCGGTGCTCTGTCAGTGCACCGACCTCAAGCCCCGCAAGGGAACCCGAAGAAAAGGAGAAACCCTCGATGCAGACCTGGGCAAAGCGCGGATTCCAGACCGCGCTGGTCACGGGTGGCTTGCTGATGCTGGGTACCGGCATCGCATCTGCCGACGAGAACGTCAACCCGGACAGTCCTGCCGGGCCGCTGGACATCCACCTGAGCGTGCCGGTCGACATCCAGGACAACGCCCTGGGCACCTTGGGCAAGCAGGTCAACCTGCCTGAGTTCCACAAGGAGATCAGCACCACGCCGGTCACCGACGCGGCGAACAAGGCCGCGGCCCCGGTCACCAAGACCGGCGCCCTGAAGCCCGCCGCCCCGGCCACGAGCGCCGCCAACGGCGTCGTCGCCAAGGCCACCGACGCCGCCAGCGGTGTGGCGCAGCGCGTCGGCCAGGCGACCCACCCCGGTTCGCAGCGCGCCACCGTCGCCCAGGACGCCGCCCCCTCGGTGCAGGACAACGGCGACCCGTTCCACGGCAACAAGGTCTCGGGCAACATCGCCGTGCCGATCTTGATCAGCGGCAACGCCCTCGGTGTGCTGGGTGACGCGGCCGTCGAGTCGGACGCCACGCAGACCTACGAGCACAACTCGGACGTCAACACCGACGGTTCGCACGGCGGTCTCGCCGGCAACGTCGTCGCGCTGGACTGGGCCGCGCCCATCCAGATCTCGGGCAACGCGCTCGGCCTGGTCGGCAGCGGTCACAGCTCCGGCAGCGCGACGCAGGAAGCGTCGACCACCGGTGACATCGTCACCGACGGCACCAACGGTGGCCTCGCCGGCAACGTCGTCGCCCCGCAGGGTGCGACCCCGCTGCAGGTGTCGGGCAACGCGCTGGGCTGGTTCCTCGGCCACGCCGAGACCGACTTCGAAGGCTCCAGCGAGGCGGAGTCCGGCGGCTCGATCGAGACGCACGGTTCGAAGGGTGCGGGCACCGGTAACGTCGCCGGCGTCCCGGTGGCCCTGCCCGCCAAGGTGTCCGGCAACGCCGTCTCCTGGGGTGGCGACGCCGACGTCCCGGCCGGCTCGTACGACGCCGAGGCCGAGGCCGGCGACACCGCCGACGGCCCGCGTGGCCCGAGCTACATCCAGACCGACGGTGACGACTCGTTCCTGGCGGGCAACGTCGCGCAGCCGCAGCCCGCGGTGCCGGCGACCGTCGCGGGCAACGCCGCGGCCTGGATCGGCAACTCGCTCGTCGGCGGCGGCGCGGACCGCCAGTCCGGTGGCGTGGACCTCGGCAGTGAGGCCACCTCGGGTGGGACCACCAGCACCAGCGGTGAGAACGCGGCCGGCTCCGGCAACATCGCCGACGCGCCCGTCGCCCTGCCCGTCGAGGCGTTCTGCGTCGGTGGCACGTGGATCGGCAACGCGCACGCCAACGGCTGCGACAACGAGACCGAGGCGCAGGCCGGTTCGGACACCTTCACCTCCGGCAACGGCAGCTTCCTCGGCGGCAACAGCGTTTCGGCTCCGCCGGCCGGCACCGTCGAGGTGTTCGGTGTGGGTGGTTCGTGGATCGGCAACGCCTCGGGCAGCGCGACCGAGACGAAGGACGTCAAGGCCGGTGGCTACACCGGGACGCTGGGCAACGACTCGGCGGGCTCCGGCAACGCCGTGCAGGTCCCGGTGGCTGTGCCCGCCGAGGTCTTCGGCGTCGGCGGCTCGTGGATCGGTCAGGGGGCCGGGGAGGCTTCCGAGACCAAGACCGTGACCTCCGGTGGGGACGGCAACACCCAGGACGACAACGCCGCGGCCTCCGCGAACCTGGTCCAGGTTCCGGTGTCGGCCCCGGTTCAGGCGTTCGGCATCGGTGGCGCGTGGATCGGCCAGGGCTCCGGCGCGGCCACCACTGACACCACCTCGACCGCGGGTGGCGACGGCAAGGCGACCGGCAAGGGCGGCTTCGCGGCGGGGAACATCGGCGCGGTGCCGGTGTCGCTCCCGGCGCAGGTGCACGGCCTCGGCGCCGCGTGGATCGGCAACGGCTTCGGCGAGTCGGAGAACGTGACCGACTCGACCGCGGGCGGTGACCTGAACACCACCGGTGAGGGCGGCTCCGTCGCCGGCAACATCATCGAGGCGCCGGTCGGCGCCGTGGCCACCGTCTTCGGTGACGCCGCGGTGTGGGGCGGCGTGGTCAAGGGCGACGCGTCCAACGACGTCGTCTCGACCGCGGGCGGCGACGCCACGACCAACGGTGACGGCGGCTCGATCGCCGGCGACGTGATCGCGGCGCAGGCCCTGCCGGTGGCCCAGGTGTTCGGCAACGCGGCCAGCCTGGTCGGTGTCGCGCACGCGGCCGGCCTCAACAGCACCGAGGCCAACTCGGGTGGAGACATCACCACCTCGGGCGAGGGCGGCGCGCTGTCCGGCGACATCTTCGACGTCCCGGCCGCGGCCGTGGCGCAGGTGTTCGGCAACGCCGTCTCGCTGGGCGGTGTCGCGCACGCGATCGCCGACAACACCACCAACGGGACCGTGGGCGGCACGGACACCACGTCCGGCCCGACCAAGGCCCTGTCCGGGATCAGCAAGCAGGTTCCGGTCGGTGTCGTCGCCCAGGTCTACGACATCCCGCTGGGCCTGATCGCGGTCACCAGCACGACGGTCAGCAACGCGACGGACATCTCGGTCGCCGGCAAGGAGCCGCAGATCGACCTGCCGATCACGATGCCGGAGATGGGCGCCACCGCCCTGCCGACGCTGCCCGCGCTGCCCGCCCGCTCGGAGCGCTCCGCGCTGCCGCAGGTGAACACGCTGCCGGTCGAGCTGCCGGGTGCGGGTCTGCCCGAGCTGCCGGAGCTGCCGACGAGCGTCGAGGGCGTCCTGCCCACCGGCGACGTCCCGGCCATCGCGCAGCTGGACAGCAACCCGACCGCCGTCTTCGAGCAGGTCAGCGACCTGGTCAGCGGCAAGGGGATCAACATCCGGGGCTGACGCCCTGATCTGAAGCGGGCCCGGGAGCGTGTGCTCCCGGGCCCGTTTTTCGTGTGTGGATCAGCCGATCTGCACGGATCGCTTCGCCAGGCCGTACCAGTAACCGTCGATGACGGTCTCCGGCTCGGTGTCCGCGGAGCCGGCGCCGAGGCTGACGAACAGCGGCGCGAAGTGCTCGATGCGCGGGTGCGCGAGCGTGGCGGCGGGCGCCTTGTGGCGGAAGTCGAGCAACGCGTCGATGTCGTTGGCCCGCAGCGTTTCCGCACCCCACTGGTCGAACTCGGCGGACCACCGCGGCGGGGTGCCGTCCACGCCGACGCCCATCGCGGAGAGGTTGTGCGTGAAGAACCCGCTGCCGATGATCAGCACGCCTTCGTCCCGCAGCGGCCGCAGCTTGCGGCCCAGCTCGAACAGCTTCCGCGGGTCGAGCGTGGGCATGGACATCTGCAGCACCGGCACGTCCGCGTCCGGGTACATCTCGACGAGCGGCACGTAGGCGCCGTGGTCGAGGCCGCGGTCGGGGGCCTCGTGCACTTCGGTGCCCGGGCCGGTCAGCAGCTTGCGCACCTTCGCGGCCAGCTCGGGCGCGCCGGGCGCCGGGTAGGTGACGGTGTAGTAGTGGTCGGGGAAGCCCCAGAAGTCGTAGACCAGCGGAACCGTCGTGGTCGCGCCGACGGTCACCGGCGCCTCCTCCCAGTGCGCCGAGACGACGAGGATCGCCTTGGGCTTGGGCAGGTTCGCCGACCAGTCGGCCAGCTGGCGGGTCCACAACGCGTCATCGGCGAGCGGCGGCGCGCCGTGGCTCAGGTAGAGCACGGGAGTCGCACTCATCGCAGCCTCCATGTTTGAAAGTTCAACTACTACGGTACCTGACGCTCCGCGGGCGCGCAGTATTCCCGGGCGCGGAACCGGTACAGACTGGCTCGGGGTGGCGGGCGCGCGCCTATCCTGAGCCATGGTGGTG
Organism: Amycolatopsis deserti; assembly: GCF_014653945.1. Classification (GTDB taxonomy): domain Bacteria; phylum Actinomycetota; class Actinomycetes; order Mycobacteriales; family Pseudonocardiaceae; genus Amycolatopsis_E; species Amycolatopsis_E deserti. The sequence continues at coordinate 265,844 of NZ_BNAU01000006.1, forward strand.
AACGTGGCGATCTACCTGGTCGTGTGTGCCACGCCGCCCGTGTTGTTCTGGCTCGCGAGCAAGACACCCGCGGCGGTCGCCGCCCTCCGCCGCCGCCGCGAACCGGAGCCGGCCGGCCCGCCGATCGAGCGGCTGGCCGCGGACCTGCGCCGCGTGCACCGGTGCCTGGCGGACCTCGCGCCGGACGCGCCGATGCTGCGCCGCCGCGCGACCCACCAGGCGTACGACGCGCTGCTGGTCCAGGCGTGCGCGGCGCTCGGCCTGCCGCACTGGCTGGACGAACTGCCGGAGGGCGTGGAACGCGACATCGAGCGGCTGCGCGTGGAAGAGGCGCTCCGGCGGGCCGGCCTAGCGGTCCCCTGACAGCCGGGCCAGGTGCCGCCCGGTCTTCGACCCCGGCTGACGCGCGAGCTCGGCGGGCGGCCCCTGGAACAGCACCCGCCCGCCGTGCCGTCCGGCGCCCGGGCCCAGGTCGACGATCCAGTCGGCGCGGGCGATCACGTCGAGGTTGTGCTCGATGACCACGACCGTCGACCCGGCCTCGACCAGCCGGTCGAACAACCCGACCAGCCCCGCGACGTCGGAGGGGTGCAGCCCCGTGGTGGGTTCGTCGAACACGTAGGTCCGGCCCGGACGCGAAAGCTCGACGGCGAGCTTGAGGCGCTGGCGTTCCCCGCCGGACAACGTGTTCAGCGGCTGGCCCAGCGACAGGTATCCGAGGCCGACGTCGACCAGCCGGTCCAGCATCGGCTCGTCCGGGAACACACCCCGTGCGTCCCGCGCGGACAGGTCGAGCACCTCGCTGATCGTGTGCCCGCGGTAGGTGTAGCGCAGGACGTCCTCGACGAAGCGGCGTCCCTGGCACTCCTCGCACGTGGAGACCATCGGGTCGAGGAAGGCCAGGTCGGTGTAGATCACGCCGAGGCCGTTGCAGCGCGGGCAGGCCCCCTCCGAGTTGGCGCTGAACAGCGACGGGCTCACCCCGTTCGCCGTGGCGAACCGCTGCCGGATGCCGTCGAGCATCCCGGTGAACGTGGCCGGGCTGGACCGGCGCGATCCGCGGATCGGACTCTGGTCGACCGACACCGCGTCCGGGACGAACCCGTGCACCAGCGTGCTCTTGCCGGACCCGGCCACACCGGTGACGACGGTCAGCACCCCCAACGGGATGTCCGCGTCGACTCCACGCAGGTTGTGCCGAGTCGCGCCGCGGATCTCCAGGAACCCGTGCGCCGGCCGCGCGGTCTCCTTGATCCGCGGACGGTGCCGCAGGTAGCGGCCGGTCGGCGTGTCCGCGAGCCCGGCCACGGTGCCCTGGTAGACCACCCGGCCGCCGTCCTGCCCGGCGCCGGGGCCCAGGTCGATCACGTGGTCGGCCGCGGCGATCACGTCCGGGTCGTGCTCCACCACCAGCACGGTGTTCCCCTTGTCGCGCAGGCTCTTGAGCAGGGCGACCAGCTGCGTCACGTCGTCCGGGTGCAGGCCGACGCTCGGCTCGTCGAAGACGTAGAGCATGTCGGTGAGGCTGCTGCCGAGGTGGCGCACCATCTTCACGCGCTGCGATTCACCGCCGGACAGGGTCGAGGTCGCGCGGTCCATCGTGAGGTACCCGAGCCCGATCGACACGAGCCGCTCCAGCTGCGCGACCAGCCCGGCGACCACCGGCTCCGGTTCGGTCAGCGTGCGCACGAAGGCCAGCAGGTCCTCGGCCTCCATGGCGGCGCACTCGGCGATCGAGCGTCCGGCCACTGTGGACGCCAGCGCCTCCGGGGACAGGCGGGCGCCGTGGCACTTCGGGCAGGTCTCCTGGGTCACCACGCGTTCGAACGCTTCACGGGTGCGGCCTTTCAGCGAGTCGACGTCCTTGGGCAGCCAAATGCGTTCGAAGCGCGGCAGCAGGCCTTCGTGATCCGGCGAGCCGTGCAGGAACGCGTCCCATTCCGCCGGCGTGTAGTCGGCGAGCGGTTTGTCCAGGTCGAACAGGCCGGAGTCGGCGAAGGTGCGCCACATCCAGCCGCCCGGCTGGAACGTGGGGAACCGGATCGCGCCCTCGTTCAGCGAGCGGCCGCGGTCGACCAGCTCGTCGACGACGATCGTCCGTGCGGTGCCCAGGCCGGTGCAGCGCGGGCACATCCCCTGCGGATCGTTGAAGGAGAACGCGTTCGAGTACCCGGCGAACGGCCGCCCGGCCCGCGACCACAGCAGCCGCATCAGCGAGTAGATGTCGGTGACGGTGCCGACCGTGGACCGCGGGCCGCCGCCGAGGCGTTTCTGGTCCACCACGATCGCGGCGGACAGGTTCTCGATGGAGTCCACGTCGGGCTGGCCGTAGCGGGGCAGCCGGTTGCGCACGAAGGTGGTGAACGTTTCGTTGAGCTGCCGCTGGGACTCGGCCGCGATGGTGTCGAACACCAGCGAGGACTTGCCCGATCCGGAAACCCCGGTGACCACGGTGAACGCGTGCTTCGGCAGCGCGACGGTGACGTTGCGGAGGTTGTGCTCGCGGGCGCCCACGACCCGTAGTTCTGTCATGCCACCGACGCTAGGGAGAATCGCGGCCACATCCTGGCCGCGATTCCTGCCACCATCGAACCCGTGCACGGACCGAGCGCGCGGATGCTGGAGCTGCTGTCGTTGCTGCAGACCGGCCGCACCTGGAGTGGTGCCGACCTGACCGGACGGCTGGGCGTCTCGCCGCGCACCCTGCGCCGGGACGTGGAACGGCTGCGTGAGCTGGGCTTCCCGGTCGAATCGGTGTCCGGCCCCGGCGGCCGCTACCAGCTCGTCGCCGGCCGCGCGATGCCGCCGCTGCTGCTGACCGACGAGGAGGCGGTGGCCACGGTCGTCGGCCTCCGGTTCGCGGCCCTGGCCCAGGTCGACGGCGCCACCGGTGCGGCCGAGGGCGCGCTGCGGAAGCTGGAACAGGTGCTGCCGTCGCGCCTGCGGTACCGGATCGCGGCGGTGCTGGCCTCGACGGAGGCGATGTCCCGGGCGGCGGGCCTGCTCGACCTGCGGGTGCTCCAGCAGCTCGCCACGGCCGCCCACGCCCACCAGGACGTGCGGTTCGGCTACACCACGCGCGCCGGGGAGCGGAGCGAGCGCCGGGTCGAGCCGTACCGCCAGGTGCTGCTCGGCAAGCGGTGGTACCTGCTGGCCTGGGACGTCGACCGGCGGGACTGGCGCACCTTCCGGATCGACCGGATCAGCGGCCTGGCCGTGCCGGGCACGACGTTCGTCCCGCGGCCGCTGCCGCCGGACCCGGTGAGCTTCGTGCAGTCCAGCGCGAACCTCCCGCTCAGCAGGCACCGCGGGGTCGTCCGCTTCGAGGCGCCGGCTTCGGTGGTCGCCGAACGGCTGATGACCGAGGCCGGCACGCTGGAGCCGCTCGACGAGCACAGCTGCCGGTTCGTCACGCCGGTCGACTCGTGGGAGTGGCTGGCGATGACCTTGCCGATGATCGGCGTGCCGTACACCATCGAAGGCCCACCGGAACTCGTCGAGCGATCCCGCGAACTCGCCGACCGAATCCGCGCCGCGACGGAAGGCTGAGGCGGGAGCGCCCGCCGCGGGACGGCCGCGCAAGCGTTTGCGCTGCTGGTGGCGGCACGCCCTCGACCCAACCGGTGAGTCCACGCGGGCGGCCCGGCTGGAGCTGCTCGGCCTATGCGGTGAGGAACTCGCCGATGGCGTGGCCGAGTTCGGGTTGCGCGACCGCGCTGAGGTGGTTGCCCGGCACGCTGACGTACCGCCCGTGCGGCAGCACCTCGGCGAGGTCGGGCGCCGTCTTGTCGTGCGGGTCCTCGGTCCCGGCGACCACCAGCGTCGGCGTGTCGAGGTGCTCCAGCGCGCCGCGGGGTGTGTCGACCGAGGTGTTCAGCACCTGCAGCAGCGGGTCGCGGTCCCCGCCGATCTGCTTGAAGAACGCCTCCGCCCGCCACTCCGGCGTGCCGCGCTCGAAGGTGCCCAGGCCGGTCAGCACCTTGCGGAAATGGGCGTTGCCACCGCTGGTGTGCTCGATGCCGTGCAACCCCATCCCGGCGACGACCGCGCGTCGCGGGCGGGCGCCGCGCACCAGCATGCGGATGGTCGTCCGCCCGCCGAGCGAGTAGCCGCCCAGGTCGTAGTCGCTGAGCCCGAGGTGCTCGACCAGGTCGAACCCGTCGTCGGTGAGCACGTCCGGCGGGTAGGCGGCCGGGTCGTGCGGCTTCGCGCTCTCCCCGTGGCCGCGCAGGTCCGGCATGATCACGCGGAACCCGAGCCCCGCCAGGTGCTCGGCGTGGCCGTAGGTGATCCAGTTGACCCGCGAGGTGGAGAAGTAGCCGTGGATCAGCACGAGCGGCCGCCCGGCCCCGACCTCCCGGTAGGCCAGCTCGGCCCCGTCCCGGGCGGTGAAGTATCCGAGCATCAGCCTTGGGCGAGGTCGGCGAACCGGCTGTAGTGCAGCTGGTGCGCGACCACGATCGTGCTGGTCGGGCCCGCACGGTGCTTCGCCAGGATCAGGTCCGCCTCACCGGCGCGCGGGTCGTCCCGCTCCCACGCGTCCGGGCGGTTGATCAGGATGACCATGTCCGCGTCCTGTTCCAGCGAACCGGACTCACGCAGGTCGGACAGCATCGGGCGCTTGTCGGTGCGCTGTTCCGGACCACGGTTCAGCTGGCTGATCGCCACCACCGGCACCTCGAGCTCCTTCGCCAGCAGCTTGAGCTGCCGGGAGAACTCCGAGACCTCCTGCTGCCGCGACTCGACGCGCTTGCCGGAGGTCATCAGCTGCATGTAGTCGACCACGACGAGCTTGAGGTCGTTGCGCTGCTTGAGCCGCCGGGCCTTGGCGCGGATCTCCATCATCGTCATGTTCGGCGAGTCGTCGATGAACAGCGGCGCCTCGCTGATCTCGCTCATCCGCCGCGCCAGCCGCGTCCAGTCGTCGTCGGACATGCGGCCGCTGCGCATGTCCGCGAGCCGGATCCGGGCTTCCGCGGACAGCATGCGCATCACGATCTCGATGCGGCTCATTTCCAGCGAGAAGATGACGCTGCTCATGCCGTGCTTGATGGAGCACGACCGCGCGAAGTCCAGCCCCAGGGTCGACTTGCCGACACCGGGCCGCGCCGCGACGATGATCATCTGACCTGGGTGCAGGCCGTTGGTCACCTCGTCGAGGTCGGCGAAGCCGGTCGGCACACCCTGGGACACGCCGCCGCGCGAGGCGATCGCGTCGATCTCGTCCATGGTCGGCTGGAGCAGTTCCTCCAGCGCCACGTAGTCCTCGCTGGTGCGCCGCTCGGTGACGTCGTAGATGGCGGCCTGCGCGCGGTCGACGACCTCGTTGATGTCGCCGCCGTCGTTCGCGGCGCCGTAGCCGTACTGCACGATCCGCGTGCCGGCCTCGACCAGCCGCCGCAGGATGGCCTTCTCCCCGACGATCTGCGCGTAGTAGCCGGCGTTCGCGGCGGTCGGCACGGTCGCGATCAGCGTGTGCAGGTAGGGCGCGCCGCCCACCCGGGCGAGTTCACCGCGTCGTTCCAGTTCCGCGGAGACGGTGATCGGGTCGGCCGGTTCGCCCCGCGCGTAGAGGTCGAGGACGCAGTCGTAGACCGCCTGGTGCTTGGGCAGGTAGAAGTCGTTGGGCGAGAGCACCTCGACGACGTCGGCGATGGCGTCCTTGGACAGCAGCATGCCGCCCAGCACGGACTGTTCGGCCGGGATGTCCTGCGGCGGCTGACGGTCGAACTCGCCGTACCGCGGCCCCGGGTCCTCGGGGCCGGGATCGGACGGATAAGCCGGACCACGGTCGTCAGTCAGCGCCACCGCGCGGATACCTCCCAGACAGCGAACACCAGTTCGATTATGCCGGATCTCCGGCCGGAGCGTGGGACCCCGCCGCACCGGCGAACCGTGTCTTGCGGCCACTGAGTGCGACTACTCCCGCGGGAACCGTAGATCGCTCGGACGGAGCAGTGCAAACCTGCTTGGGGACCGCTCTGTGGACAGCTTGTGGAGGAGCGGGGCGAACCAGTCACAGGCAGGCCTTTGGCTGTGGACAACCTGGGGGCAACTCATACGACCGCCAGGAAAACCGCAGTTCAAACCCTGTGGGTAAGCTGTGGAGAACTCCGTTGAAAAAACTTCGGCGTGTCGCCGCGAACCCGATCTTCGGCGTGTCGCGCCACTCGGCAGGCTTCGACCTGTGGATGAAGGCTACGGACAGTAGAAGACCCCCCGCTCGGCCGAGCGGGGGGTCCGGTGAGCTGATCAGCCCAGTGCGCGCATCGCGTTGTGTAGTCGTTCGCCGATCGCCTGGGGCGTACCCGGAGTGAGCACGATGAGCGACTCGCCCGTGCCCGGTCGCTCCTCCAGCAGCCAGCGGCCGTCCGGGGTGTCGATGAAGTTCAGCGCGCGGTCGCACCGCTTGCGCGTGCCGGCCCGGGTGCGCGCGGCCGCGTACAGGCTGCCGGCCGCCACCCGCGGCCCCTCGAGGATGCGCTTGATCTCCTTGCCCGGCTCGGCCACCGACCGGCCGCCGCCACCACGCATGATCGACATGTCCTCGCCCGCCGGCCGTCGGGCACCGCCGTAGACCTCGCTCTTCGGCGCCACCAGCGGGCTGCTGCCGCCCGGCGGCACCCGCGGGATCTGGTCCACGAACGCCGGGAGCAGCTGGTCCGGCCGCTGCGGACGCATCACCACCACATCCTCCTTGATGTGGCGGGCGAGCACGAACCCGCCACCGGCGCCGCTGCCGGCCAGCACCGTGAAGTTCTGCGGCGCGTCGTCCGGGAACGTGCCCTCGAACCAGCCGTAGAACTCCACGTTCGGCCGGGCGATCGACTCGATCATCGCGGCGAACTCGCGGTCCATGCCCCGCGGCCCCATCAGGCCGTGGTGCGTCAGCACCGCGTTGACCTGCTGGTCGATGATCCGCTGGGCCGTCTCGTCGTACCAGGTCGCGGTGGGCGAGAGCGTGTTGTGCGGCTCGGCACCCCGGCGCTGCAGCAGGTTCAGCAGCGTCGGGGTGGTGATCGTCAGCGGCCGGCTCACCGGCATCGTCCCGGGCCTCATTCGCCGATGACGGGCGGAGCCGTCAGCTCGTCGGTGCCGAACAGCTCGTTCGGGTCGTCACCCACCATGTACTTGTTCTCGTGCTCTTCGTCGTCCTCGCCGTTGGCGTGACCACCGCGGCCGCCCATGCCCGGCGCCCCGGCCATGCCGGCGCGGCCCGCACCGCGCCCGGCCCGTCCGCCCGCGCCACCGGCGCCCGTGCCGCCTGCTCCGGCACCCGTGCCGGCCGTCGCACCGGTACCGATTCCCGCGCCCGGGCCGAACCCGGCGCCGAACCCGGAGGCGCCCACACCGCCGCCACCGGCACCGGCACCGGCACCGCCGCCGGCACCGAAGCCGGCCCCGCCACCGGGGCCGAACCCGCTGGTGGAGGTCGGCGTGTACCCGGCCGCGGTGGTCGCGTCGAAGGCCGGGTTGTACGCGCCCGAACCGGTGCCCGGCGTGTACCCGGTGCCGGTGGGGGGCTTCGGCAGGTTGGCCGACGGGTCGGTGGCGCTGAACTGCGGCAGGTTGCCGGTGCTGGCCGGCTTGAAGTCACCGGGCATGCCGGACGCGCTGGGCATGTTCCCGGTGCCGCCGACGCCGCCGGGCACCCCGCCCGGCACCCCGCCGTTGGAGAAGACGTTGCCCTGCCAGGCCGTGTACTGCGGCATCCCGCCCGCGTTGGTCATGCTGGCCTGGTAGTAGTTGTTGAACGCGTCGACGTTCGCCTTGCCGCGCTGGTTGTACTGCTCGATCTGATCGTCCACGTCGGACATCGGGTTGATGCCGTCGAGGAAGTTGCCGTCCGGCGGCTGGGCGGGCACTTCCTGGACCTTGGACTTGACCGTGGCGAACGCGCTGGCCTGGTCGTTGAGGTAGGTCTCGCTCTTGCCCAGGTTGGTGGCCGAGTCCTGCAGCCAGATGCCCAGCGGGTGCGCGCCCGCCTGCGCCTGACCCGAGGCCATGCCCTTCCAGGCGTTGTCCATCAGGTCGTTGATCTGCTGGATGAGCCGTCCGCGTTCCTCGTGCACGCTCTTGAGGCTCTTCGCGGCGTTGGCGCCGGACACGAGCGAGGACGCGTCACCCGGGCTGATCTGCTCCCAGATCTTGCGCGCGTCGATCGTGCGGCCACTGATGTTCGCCTCGTGGTGCTCGGCCTCGGGCGTGCTCATCAGGCCGACGAGACCGCCCACCACGGCGCCGCCGACGGCCCCCACCGCCGTGCCGACACCCGGGACGACCGACCCGATCGCCGCACCGACAGCCGCGCCGGTCGCGACGCGTCCCGCTGTGTAGTCGTCAACCATGGCTCAACCCCTCCTGCTGCCGAATCTGATCTGGACGTGCATCACGCGGCCCCCTTCAGGTGCCGCACCATCGCGACGGCGACCTCTTCGACGATGGGACACGGGTCGGTGGCGTTCGGGCCGACGAGGATGCTCGAGGTGACCCCGACCGCCAGCTGGTCGGTGACCCCGACCCACAGCGCGCACGAGCCGTTGGGCCGGAGGTCGGCGTTGTCCGCGTAGACGGCCGGGTAGCCGTCGACGGTCGTGGGTTCGAAGTACTTCGCCGTTCCCCTGGTGGCGTACACGCCGCTGAGGCCGTTCCGCGCGACCGCGAGCGGCGAGATGAAGATCTTGTTCGCGTCGTGCGCCGCCGACTGCCACTGGCACCTGGATCCGGTCTGGCCCGGGATCACCTCACCCGGGGTGGCGAGCCCGATGGCCGTCGCCTGCGCGTCCGCCAGCCCGGCGCACGGGTTGCCGGCGAGCGCGTCCGCGGCCAGCGGTGCCGGCACCCGCAGCGACGGATCGATCGAGGGTGCCGTGCTCGACGGCGCGGCGCCCTCGCCGGTCGACGAGCACGCGGTGAGGAGCGCCGCGGCGGTCAGGGTGACGCCCAGCAGCGACGTGCGGATCATGCTCAGACTTCCCGGTACCGGCCAACCGCCTGGTGGGTGTCGGCCTCGTGCTCCTCGACGATGCCCGCGGCCTTCTGCAGCGCCTCGATGTAGTTCTGCACGTAGTCGACCATGCGCTGGTGCTGGAGCAGGAGGGTCTCGCCGGAGACCTTGGCCGCCCGGTTGACGAAGTCACCGCTGGCGAACTCCCGACCGGGAGGCGCGACACGCGCGACCGCCTGGGCGTTCGCCAGGTCCGTCTGGAGGTCGTCGCGCAGCTCTTTCCACTTGCTGATCACGCCGCGCACCTCGTCCGGGGAGAACTGGTACCCGCCGGGGCTGCCGTTGCCGCCCACCTGGATCGGCGCTGGCGGCGGTACCTCCGTGAGCCTGTCGGTCGGCTTCTCACCGGTCATGGCCAGGAACCCCCTACGTTCTCGCCTCGGCGTTGATCGCCCGCTTGGATGCTAGCGCAGGGCCGCCGGTTCCCGCGGCCGAACAGCAAAAACCGGGCAGGCCCCGCGAGCTGCGGAAACCTGCCCGGTTGGTACTGCGTGACGACCTACTGGCCGGCCTTCACCTCGAGGCGGACCGAGGCCTGCACCTCGGGGTGCAGGCGCGCGTTCACCGCGTGCTTGCCGACGGTCTTGATGTGCCCGTCGGTCTCCAGGACGCGCTTGTCGAGCAGCGGGCCGCCGGCCGCCTTGATCGCGTTCGCGATGTCGGCGGTGGTGACCGAACCGAAGAGCTTCTTCGAGCCCGCGGCGGCCTTGGCGGTCAGCTCGACGGTGCCGAGACCCTCCAGCGCGGCCTTGACCTCACGAGCGTGGTCGAGGTCGCGGATGCGGCGGGACTCCTGCGCGCGGCGGATGGTCTGCACGTTCTTCTCGGCGCCCTTGGTGGCCTGGATGGCGTAGCCGCGGGGCAGCAGGAAGTTGCGCGCGTAACCGTCCTTGACCTCGACGATGTCGCCGGGGCCGCCGAGGTTCGCCACGTCAGTGGTGAGGATGATCTTCGCCATGATGTGGTCCCTCCTCAGCGCGCGGTCGAGGTGTAGGGCAGCAGCGCCATCTCGCGGGAGTTCTTGACCGCGGTGGCGATGTCGCGCTGGTGCTGGCTGCAGTTGCCGGTGACCCGGCGGGCACGGATCTTGCCGCGGTCGGAGATGTACTTCCGCAGCAGGTTGGTGTCCTTGTAGTCGATGAGTTCCGGGTGGCCCTTCTGCTCGGCCTTGCAGAACACGCAGACCTTCTTCTTGGGCTTGCGGATGGGTGGCTTGGCCACGGTGATGCTCCTGGGAATTCAGTACGAGTGGTTGGTCAGAAGGGGGGCTCGTCGGCGAAACCGCCGCTGTCGCCTGCCGGCGGGGCGGAACCCCACGGGTCGTCGGCGGGGGCACCACCGCCGCTGCCGCCGCCGTAGCCGCCGCCACCGCCGCCGCTGCCGCGGCTGACCTTGTTCACCTTGGCGGTGGCGTAGCGCAGCGAGGGACCGATCTCGTCGACCTCGAGCTCGACGACGGTCCGCTTCTCGCCTTCCTTGGTCTCGAACGACCGCTGCTTGAGGCGGCCCTGCACGACCACGCGGGCACCGCGCGTCAGGCTCTCCGCGACGTTCTCCGCCGCCTGCCGCCAGATGTTGCAGCGCAGGAACAGCGCCTCGCCGTCCTTCCACTCGCCGGTCTGGCGGTCGAAGGTGCGCGGCGTGGACGCGACGGTGAAGTTGGCGACGGCGGCGCCGGACGGGGTGAACCGCAGTTCGGGGTCGGACGTGAGGTTGCCGACCACGGTGATGACGGTGTCTCCAGCCATGGGCTATTCGCCTCAGGCCTTCGCCGCGGCCTTGGCGGCCTTGCGCGGGACCGGCTTGCGGACGACCTTGGTGCGGAGCACGGTCTCCTGCAGCGACAGCTGCCGGTCGAGCTCCTTCACCGCGTCGGGCTCGCTGTTGAGGTCGAGCACGGCGTAGATGCCCTCGGCGTGCTTCTTGATCTCGTAGGAGAGCCGGCGACGGCCCCACACGTCGACCTTCTCCACGCTTCCGCCGGACGTGCGGATGACGTTGAGGAAGGTGTCCAGGGTCGGGGCGACCTTACGCTCGTCGAGCGTGGGGTCGAGGATGACCATTACCTCGTAATGGCGCGACACAACCACTCACCTCCTGTGGGCTCGCGGCCACGGGCTTTCCGTGGCAGGAGGGTTTGTCAACGGCCGAGTCTACTTGGCGGCTACGACAGTTTGCGCAGCACCCAGGTCCGCACCAGCGCGGCGCTCACGCCGGCCAGCGCGACGACCGCCAGCAGCATCGGCAGCTGGACGTTTCCGGACGCCGGTTCGCCGGCGATCGCGCTGGCGTTGCCCGCGTTGCGGACGTCGGCCTGGCCGCCGGCCGAGGTGGACTGGCCGCCCAGCACGCCGACCTGCGGCAGCGCCTGGTCGGGGAGCGTCGCGGAGGACGGGTAGAGCGCGCCGGGCGGCACCGCGACGCCGGCCACGCCCGGCACGGCGGCCGGGATGTTGCCGTAGTTGCGCGGCGGGGCGGTGGCCGAACCGGTGCCTGCGATGCCCGGGCTGGTCGTGGCCGGCGAGGTGCCGGGCGCGGGGGTGGCGGTGCCGGGCTGCTGCGTCGTGGGCAGGCCGGGCTGGGTGTAGTTGTTCGCGTAGGTGGTCAGCCCGCAGTTGCCGGAGACCTTGTGGGAGATCGCGTCGAGGGTCTTCTTCTGCTGGTCGGCGCCGATGCCGAGGCCGACGGCGTACGGGTCGCCCGCGTTCTTCAGCGTGGTCGCGACGGCGGTGGCGATGGCGTCGCCGGCGATCGTGCCGCTGGCCGCGTTCGCCGGGATCTGCCCGACCGTGATCGCGCCGGCCTTGCTGACCGTGTCCGCGACCTTCTGCGGGTCCACGCCGTTGAGGTGCAGGAACCACTCCTGCTCCTGCGCACCGGCCTTGACCACGCCCGCGAGGTCCTTGCCCTGCACGGCGACGCTGTCGCTGAGCGCGCCGATCACGGTGCCGGTGCAGGCCTGCGACAGCACGGTGCTCGCCGACGCGGTCCCCGCCGAGAGGAGCGAGCCGCCGGCGATGGCCGCGGCGACGGCGGTGACGGTCAGCGCTCTACGGGTGGTCTTCATCAGGCCGGTGTTGCGCACGAGCGCGGTCCTCCAGTGATCGCAGGCGTGTCCCCGGAAGGGATTAACGACGAGCGGACCCGAAGGATACTAAGCGGTAGCTCCCCGTAAGACCCACGCGCGTACGAGACCGGCGCTGACACCCGACAGAGCGACAACGGCGATGAGCATTGGTAGCGCCACGTTGCCGCCACCGCCCGAGCCGCTCGGAAGCGCCTCCGCCCGGCCCGCGTTCTGCACCGACTGGCCGGACTGCGCGGGCTGGCCGAGCGCGCCGTACTGGGGCGCGTACCCGGGGATCTGCCCGCCGTACTTCAGCCCCGGCGAGGGCGCCCACAGCGCGGACACCGCGAACGGCAACCCGGCGTAGTTGCGCATCGGCGCGTACGCGCTGCCCGACCCGAACGGCAGGAGGCTGAAGGTCGCCGGGTCACCGCCCAGGACGGGGCTGGTCGATCCGGGGATCGCGGCGGGGGCGACGCCGCCGGTGCGGCCGGGCGTGCTGCCGGGTGGGGTCTGTTGGTTGCCGCCGCTGCTGGGCGGGTTCTGCGGCTGCGGCTGAGCCGCGCCACCTCCGCTGAGCGCCCGGCCCGCCTGGTCGACCGTGCTGGTGAGGCCGTTCGTGGTGCCCGTGACGGCGCCGTTGACCGCGCTCGCGGCCGGGGCGCCGACGGCGGGCAGCGGCTCGACGACCGTGTCCACGACCTTGACGGTGATCTGGCACAGCCCGCCGAGCAGGCCGCCGACGATCGAGGTGAGCCCGTCGGTGACGGTCTTCAGGCCGAGCGGGGTCTTGATGACGTCGCCGGGCTTGGCCGTGACGGTGTCGCCGCACTGGGCGGTGAGCGTTTCCGCGCTCGCGGTCGCGGGGAGGGCGAGCGCGGCCGATCCGGCCAGTACGAAGGCGGCGGCGCCCGCCGCGGCGGTCCTGCGTGTCCGACCCTGCATGTTCGTCCTCCAGCGCGTCGCTACTGGTTCAACGAAGCTAGGGCAGGTGCGTGACGCGCGCACGCCGGAAAGTAGCCGTCAGGCGCGGCGCATCCAGGCGCGGGTGAGCGCGGCGGCCACGATCGCGAGCGCGAACACCGCGATGATCAGCGGCAACCGGTCCGGAACGGACGACGACGGCATCGCCTCGGCGGTCCCGGAATTCTGCGTGACCAGCGGCGGCTCCGTCCCAGCCGGTGGGACGAGCGCGGGTGCCGCGGGCGGGACGACGCCGGGCTGGATCAGCGCGGACAGCGGCGTGGTCGACGGGATGATCCCGGATCCGATGAGGAAGCCGCCCGTGACGAACGAGGCGGGCACGATCCCGCCGGTCGCGCCGGGGGCCGGGGTGCCGGGAGTTCCGGGTGCCGGGGTCTGCTCGCCGGGCTGCGGTTCGCCGGGCGACGGGTCGCCGGTGGACGGCGGGTCGAGCGGCTTGCCGGAGACGAGGCTCTGGGTGGCCGCGGACAGCGTGTTCACCGTGCCCTGCACGCCGGGGCACAGCTGCTCGGTCGCCAGGTCGCCGACGACCGGCGCGTCACCCAGGTTCAGCGCCTTCGCCAGGTCGGCCACCGGCAGCGGCAGCAGCGGGCCACGCTGGTCCGGGCCGGTGGGCGCGGACTCGCTGCCGGTGCCGACGGTGAGCACGCCGGGCTGGTCGAGCGGGGCGCCCGCGTCGAGGGTGAGCGCCTTGCCCGGTTCGTCGCGCAGGGTGGCGTCGCAGCTGCCGGCCAGCGCGGGGTCGGCCTCCTCGGCGAACGCGGCCGGCGCGGTCAGCGTGGCCGACAGCGCCAGCACGAACCCGGCCACTCCGGCGCGGCGCGCGGTCTTCCCCATGCGTCCCCCAGCACTCAGGTGTGTCACGGACCGCGCTCACGGTACTTCATAGCGTCGGTGCGGTTGGGGAGAACCGAGGCGATTCCGCCGGTAGCGTGGCCCCCATGCAGATCGGTGCGCACGTCCGTGACGACGACCCGCTGACCGCGGCCAAGGAACGCTCGGCCGACGTGGTGCAGTTCTTCCTCGCCGACCCGCAGGGCTGGAAGAAACCCGTGGCGCAACCGCCGCGGGCGGACATCGAAGCGGCCGGGGTGGAGGTGTTCATCCACTCCCCCTACATCGTCAACGTCGCCTCGCTGAACAACCGGATCCGCATCCCGTCGCGCAAGCTCGCCGCCCAGCACGCGGCGGCCGCGGCGGAGATCGGCGCGAAGGGCCTGATCGTGCACGGCGGCCACGTCGGACGGGGCGAGGACGTGGCGGAGGGCCTGGCGAACTGGCGCAAGCTGTTCGAACGGCAGGCGGCCGACGGCGGTTTCGCGGTGCCGATCCTGATCGAGAACACCGCGGGCGGCGACGGCGCGATGGCGCGGGAGATGGACGTGCTGGCGCGGCTGTGGGACGAGGTGGCCGAGTTCGGCGCCGGGTTCTGCCTGGACACCTGCCACGCGTTCGCCGCGGGCTGGGAGCTGGACGACGTGGTCGACAAGGTGCTGGCGATCACCGGCCGCATAGACCTGGTGCACCTGAACAACTCACGCGACGAGTTCGCCTCGGGACGCGACCGCCACGCGAACGTGGTGCACGGCGGCGGCACGATCGACCCGGAGGCACTGGTGGCCGTCGCAGCGGCCGCGGGAGCGCCCGTGGTGGTCGAAACCCCGGCCGACGGCCAGGCCCAGGACATCGCCTACCTGCGGGAGAAGCTCGGCTGACCGCTGCCGGCCGCTCGCGTTCGAGGGGATGGTGGCTTCGGCAGCCGGTGGTGGTCGAACACCCTGTGTGACGGGCAGCCCCGGACATCACTTCCCCGCGGAGCAAGCTGGGCTGCCCCCGCCGGCCACGCGCGTGATCGAGCGGGATGGTACGGAGGCGCTGGTGGCCGCGGCAGCCCCGAGGTGGTCGAAACACCGGCCGTCCGACGTGCGGACCTGGTCGAAGGCGGACAAGGAGCGGTTCGCCAACGATGACCGCTGCTGCGGAACTGCCGACTCAGACCGCGTGCCGGGCCCGGCGGCGCTGCCACACCACCACGTCCCGGGCCCGGTCCAGCACCCCGCCGGCGGGGTCGTCGTCGCCGGAAACCCGCACCAGGTCCTCGGCCGGGCGGTAGATCTCGCGCACCACCAGCACGCACAGCCCGATCACGGCCAGGTCCCGCAGCGCGACGAACCCGAGGAACCAGTCCGGCGGCAGCCCCTTGTGGTCGGTGCCCAGGTAGTAGAACATCCGCGGCACCCACACCAGCGCGTCCAGCAGCATCCAGCCCAGCAGCAGCCGCCAGCGCGGGATCGCCAGCACCGCGAGCGGCACCAGCCACAGCGAGTACTGCGGGCTCCACACCTTGTTGGTCAGCAGGAACGCCGCCACCACCAGGAAGCACAGCTGCGCCAGCCGCGGCCGCACCGGCGCGGACAGCCCGACGTAGGCGATCCCGGCGCAGCAGGCCAGGAACAGCGCCCCGCTGACGATGTTCAGCCAGGTCGGCGTCTGCCCGGCGGCGAGCGGCCCGTCGAAGCCGGCCCAGCCGGTGAAGTACGAGATCACGTTGTAGATCGAGTCCGGGTCCATCCCGCGTTGCGCGTTGAGCCGGAAGAACTCCTGCCAGCCCTCGTTCAGCGTGAGCGCGATCGGCAGGTTCACCGCCAGCCAGGTGCCGACCGCGGTGCCCGCCGTGACCGCCCACGGGCGCAGCTTCCCGGCCCGGACGCACAGGATGAGCAGGGGCCCGAGCAGGAACAACGGGTACAGCTTCGCCGCCGCGCCGAGCCCGATCAGCAGCCCCGCGAGCACCGGTTTCCGCCTCGCCCAGGCCAGCAGGCCGGTCGCGGCGAACGCCGTCGCCAGTGCGTCGAAGTTGGTGAACGCGTGCACCAGCACCAGCGGTGAGATCGCCGCCAGGCACGCGTCCCACGGTCTACGGTTCGCGGTGCGGCCCACCGCCCACACGGTGACCAGCCAGGCGAGCGCGAGCCAGAACGCGGTGATGTTGAAGTAGATCGCCACCGGCAGCGCGCCGGGCAGCCAGCCGGTGTCCGAGATCGCCTTCCAGCCCTGCGCGAGTTTCGCGTTCGCCCACTGGAACAGCCCGGTCAGCACCGGGTACTCCATGTACCGGACGTGCGCGTTCGGCGTGCCGGCGTCGTCGATCCAGCTCGTCCGGTACGGGAACGTGCCGGGCTGGTCCAGCCGCTCGGCGCTGAACAGCGGGACGACGTCGGAGTAGCACATCGCCACGTACGGGCGCCCGGATCGCCAGTCCAGCTGGGTCTGCCCGTTGTCGTCGACGTACTGCTGGATGCAGCTGGCCTTGCCGAACCAGCACAGCATCAGCGCCAGCGTGGCCAGCGCCAGCCCGACCCGCTGCGGCGTCCAGAACCAGTGCCGCCCGACCGCCGCGTGCTCGCCGAGCGGGCCGCCGAGCGGTCTGCTCGCGGCCGCGACCAGCGGCTCGGTCCGGGACGGCGCGACCCGCTGACCGGCGTCGAGTGACGCCGGCGCGGGTTCGGCCGAGGTGGTCTCGTCGGTCGGGCTGGACACCCGCGCGATGTTACGGCTTGCCGCGTGAGCCGGGGATCAGCCGCCGTTGCGTGTGCTCGTCGGTCCGAAGTTGTCGCCGCCCGGGATCGTGAAGGTGGGCGTGTTCCGGGTCTTGGTGGGCGAGGTCTCGGTCGACTCCGGGGTGCTGGTCGGCGTCGACGGCGGGGTCGACGGCGGCGTGTTCGAGCTCGACGTGTTCGGCCGGCTGCTCGGCGGCTTCGTCGAGGACGACGCGTCGTCACCGGCGGTCGCGGTCTTGCCGATCGGCGAGACCGTCGGGAACTTCTCGCTCGGCTTGCCCTTGAGGTAGTCGTTCATGAACTGCTGCCAGATCTTCGCGGGCAGACCGGTGGACGAGATCGACTTGCCGTCCTTGTCGTGCAGCGGCTGGTTGCTGCCGGTGCCGACCCAGGCCGCCGCCGAGACCGACGGCGTGTACCCGACCATCCACACCTGCGAGTTGTCCTTCGAGGTGCCGCTGGCGTTGGCGCCGCTGGCGTCGTACTGCTGCGTACCGGTCTTGCCCGCGCACTCGTGTCCGCTCGGGCAGCTCAGCTTCGAGAACTCGATGACCGGCTTGAGCGCGTTGGTCACGTTGCCCGCGATCTGCTTGCTCTTATTCGCGTCGCCCTCGGCGAAGGCCGGCTTCGGGTTGCTCGACGGCTGGTACACCACGTCCCCGCCGGGGGTGGTCACCTTCTGCACGAAGTGCCGGTCCAGGTAGGTGCCGTTGTCGGCGAAGGTCGCGTACCCGGCAGCCATGTCGAGCGGCGTGACCTCGGTCGTGCCACCACCGAGCGAGATGTTGTTGTCGACGGCCTTCAGCGACGTGACACCGGCCTCCTGGGCCGCGTCGGCGACGGCCTGCGGGCCGGTCACGTTGGCGACCATGTCGAAGAACACGGTGTTGGTCGAGCGCATCATTGCCTCGGCGACCGTGCACTCCTTGGAGCAGCTGTTGGCGTCGCCCGCGTTGTTGATGTATCGCGGATTGCCGTTGGGCAGCACGCCGAACTGGCGGTGGGTGGACCCGTCGAAGGTCTCGCCGAGCCCCTTGCCCATCTTGAGGAACGCGGCCAGGTCGAACGGCTTGAACGACGACCCCGGGTTGCGCTTGGTGTTGGCCCAGTCGCGCTGGTCGGCCTTGTTGTTCGGGCCGCCGTAGTAGGCGATCACGCCGCGCGTCTTGGGGTCGACCGCGACCAGCGCCTCCTTGAGCGTGTCGGGCTGGCCCTGCATGACGTCGTTGACCGCCTTCTCCGCCAGACGCTGGGCGTTCGGGTCGATCGTCGTGTAGACGTTGTAGCCGTTGGCCTGGATCTTCTCCTTGGAGTAGCCCGCGGCTTCCAGCTCGGCCTCGACCTGGCCCTGGATGAACGCGTTCGGCCCGGTGATCGCCTGCGGCTTGGTCTGGTCCTTGGGCAACGGCGCCGGGTACTGGGCGGACTGGCGATCGGCCTCGGTCATCCACTTGTACTTGACCATCTGGTCCATCACGTAGTTCCAGCGCCACGTGGTGTACTCGGCGTTCTCCGACTTGCCGGGGCCCTGGATCAGACCGGCCAGCAGCGCAGCCTCGGACTGGGTCAGCTCCGCCGCGGTCTTGTTGAAGTACGCGTGCGAGGCGGCCTCGATGCCGTAGGCGCCACGTCCGAAGTAGACGATGTTCAGGTAGGCCGTGATGATGTCCTCTTTGGACTGCGTCTGGTTCATCTTGAACGACTTGACCAGCTCGGTCGCCTTGCGGGTGAGCGTGGGCGCCTCGTTCTCGGTGGCCTTCTTGATGTACTGCTGGGAGATGGTCGAACCACCGCCGGAGCCACCGGTCAGGTTGTTGTAGACGGCGCCCAGGATGCCCATCACGTCGAACCCGTTGTTGGTCTCGAAGGTCGCGTCCTCGGCCGCGTACACGGCGTGCTTGACGGTCTCCGGGATCTGGCCGGGCTTGAGGATCTGGCGGTTCCCGCTGTCCGGGATCTCCTTGCCCATCACCGTGCCGTCGCTGTAGTAGAAGGTCACCACCTGGTCCTGCTGGGCCAGGACCTCCTCCGGTGTCGGCACGTCGACCAGGAAGTAGGCGATCGTGAACGCGATCGCCGGCAGCACCACGAACACACCGAAGAAGGCGTACAGGGTGCGCCGGATGATCTTCCACCGCCGCTTCTTGCGCTGCTTCGGCGTCAGGGCCGCCTTGCCCTTCTTCCCCTGGCCGGTCTCCTCGGGAGCGTCGTCGTCCTCGGGGCCGGAGTCGTTCAGGGGCTCGTCGACGTAGTCGTCGTAGTCGTCGTCGTACCCGCTGGCGCGCAGCTCGGCGTGGGTGAGCAGGCCCGGCTCGGAGTCACCCATCCCGGGACGGCGGCCGGCGGCGCCCGCGGCGGCACCGGCACCCGCCGCCGCGGCGGCCGGGCCGGCGGGCGGGCGGTAGCGGCCACGCATCGGCCGGTCGCCGGCGTTCGTCGGACCACCGTTCTGCGGACCACCGTTCTGGGGACCGGGGTTCTGGGGGCCGGGCGGCGGCCCCGGACGGCGCGGCGGCGGCGGAGGCACTCGGTTGCCCGCGGGCGGGACGCGGCGGGCGCCACGGGGCGCGTCCGGGTCCTGACCACCTGGCCAGCCCGGACCACCGCCCTCGCCCGGCCACTGCGGGCTCTGGGGGCCCTGCGGACCACGGGCCTGCGGGCGCTGGGGAGGCGCGGGACGTCGTGGCGGTTCGTCACCGCTCGGCCAGGCCGGGCCGCCGCCCTCGCGCGGCCACTGGGCACGACGGGGTTCGTCAGGCTCCTGACCAGGCCAGGAGCGATTGCGGTGGTCGTTCACGAGTGAGCCTCCCAGACCGGCGGTACACCGGGCGCCGTTCTGTGATCGAGTGCCAGCGCTGCGCTACGTCCCCTCACTGCCCGGCCGTCCTCCGGGACGGGCCGTGCGGGGTTCCGTTGCCCGAGACGTACGAACGCACCAGGTGGTTCCACCGGCACGTCCGGCACACCTCCACCACATGGACGTTGAACTCCCCGACCAGGTTGGCCAGGCGGGCCAGTTCCACCGGTGTCCGCGCCGAGCCGGAGACGTGCCTGAGCTGTTCGCCGAACACCCAGGACACGTTCGTCAGGCCGTCCTTCCCGCACAGCGGGCAGGGGGCCCCGCTCGGTTCACCGTGGAACCGCGCAGCTCTGAGCAGGTACGGATCGGCGTCGCAGACGTCGCGCGTGCCGACACGACCGGAGCGGACGCCGGCGAGCAGCGCGCGGCGCTGCAGGGCGTAGTCCACCACCTGTCGCTGGTTCTGCACGGTGACAGAGTACGTGTCCGCCGTGTGTCCGCCATGAGCTGTGCGGACTAACGGTCTGGACCGCGTGCGCGACACGCCGACCGTTCCATAACGCTCTGGTGAACTTCACGGGTGTGGTTCAGGTCGCATTGGGTGATCATTGGTGTTGGCTACACCACTTCGATGTATCGGCCCGATATAATCGGGCGTTAGGTTGCCGGAGTGTCGTGGGAGTCTGGGAATCCTCGGAAGGGGGTGCACCGTGCTGGAGTTCGCCATCCTGGGGCTGCTGCACGAGGCACCGATGCACGGCTACGTGCTGCGCAAACGGCTGCACGACACGCTCGGCATGTTCCGCACCTTCTCGTACGGTTCGCTGTATCCGACCCTGCGCCGGCTGCAACGGGCGGGGTTCATCGAAGAGGCCGACAGTGACGTCGGAGGAGCCGGGGAGCCCGTCAAGGGCTGGGGCCGGCGGGCTCGGACGGTGTACAAGCTCACAGCGGAGGGAAAAGAGCACTTCGCGAAGCTGCTCGCCGACGCCGGGCCCCAGACCTGGGAGGACGAAGGGTTCGGGGTCCACCTGGCCTTCTTCTCCCGGACACCGGCTGATGTCAGGATGCGGATCCTGGAGGGCCGGCGCCGCCGGGTCGAGGAACGCCGTGAAGGGCTGCGGGCGGCGCTCGCCCGTGCCGAGGAGAAGATCGACCGCTACACGCGTGAGCTGCACCGCCTCGGGCTGGAGAGCAGCGAGCGCGAGGTGCGCTGGCTGAACGAACTGATCGCGCACGAGCAGGACGAGCAGAACCGCGGGCTTCAGAGCTGAGACCGCATCCGAAATCGGGAAGACATCACTGAACGAAGGAGAAACCGGCATGGGCGACAACAGCGGCCGCGTACGGGTGGCCATCGTTGGCGTCGGAAACTGTGCGGCGTCGCTGGTGCAGGGGGTGCACTACTACCGCGACGCCGACCCGGCCTCGCGGGTGCCCGGCCTGATGCACGTGCGGTTCGGCCAGTACCACGTCGGTGACGTGGACTTCGTGGCCGCGTTCGACGTCGACGCCAAGAAGGTCGGCCAGGACCTGTCGTCCGCGATCCTCGCCAGCGAGAACAACACCATCAAGATCACCGACGTGCCGCCGCTGGGTGTGCCGGTTCTCCGTGGCCCGACCATGGACGGTCTCGGCCGCTTCTACCAGGAGACCATCGAGGAGTCCGACGAGGAGCCGGTGGACGTCGTCGCCGCGCTGCGCGAGGCCGAGGTCGACGTGATGGTCTCGTACCTGCCGGTCGGCTCGGAGGAGGCCCAGAAGTTCTACGCCCAGTGCGCCATCGACGCCGGCGTGGCCTTCGTCAACGCGATCCCGGTGTTCATCGCCTCGAACCCGGAGTGGGCGCAGAAGTTCACCGACGCGGGTGTCCCGATCGTCGGTGACGACATCAAGTCCCAGGTCGGCGCCACGATCACGCACCGCGTGCTGGCGAAGCTGTTCGAGGACCGCGGGGTCCAGCTCGACCGCACCATGCAGCTGAACGTGGGCGGCAACATGGACTTCAAGAACATGAAGGAACTGGAGCGCCTGGAGTCCAAGAAGGTCTCCAAGACCCAGGCCGTCACCTCGCAGATCGACCGCGACCTCGGCAAGGCCAACGTCCACGTGGGCCCGTCGGACTACGTGCAGTGGCTGGAGGACCGCAAGTGGGCCTACGTCCGCCTGGAGGGCCGCGCCTTCGGTGACGTGCCGCTGAACCTGGAGTACAAGCTCGAGGTGTGGGACTCGCCGAACTCGGCGGGCATCATCATCGACGCGGTGCGCGCCGCGAAGATCGCCCTGGACCGCGGCATCGGCGGCCCGCTGCTGTCGGCGTCGTCCTACTTCATGAAGTCGCCGCCGGAGCAGTACGACGACTCGACCGCGCGCGACTCGGTGGAGAAGTTCATCGCGGGCGAGATCGAGCGCTGAGTTTTCCCGGAAGGCCGAACCGCTCCCCGGGGCTGGAGCGCGGGGAGCGGTTTCGTGCCTGAGATGTCCCGTCGTTCCACCTCATTGCGGACGGGATGTGTCCTGATCTCTTCTTACGGTGCTGATCCTGAGCCGATGAAGGGAAGGGATCGCACCACATGTCGTCCATCGTCCGCACCGGATCCGGTCTGCCACGCGGGGAGCGCACGCTCAATCCGTTCGCCATCGTCGACGGGGCAGCCGGCCTGATCACGTTCGTCGAGGAGGTCTTCGACGGCGAGGAACGCGTGGCGGCGCGCACACCGCTGCCCTCGGGTTCGCTGATCCACGCCGAGGTGGCGCTCGGCGACTCGGTACTCCTGGTGGCCGACAGGCAGCCGGGCTGGCCGGTCATGCCTGCCCTGCTGCAGGTCTACGTGCACGACGCGCGGCAGGTTCTCGACCGTGCCACCGCACGAGGTGCCGTGGTAGTCACCAAGGTGACGCCGTTCTACGGCGGCGAGGATCTGGCGCGGATGCGCGACCCGTGGGGCAATTTCTGGTGGTTGTACGCGCCGGCTCAGGGCGCGGGAGCCGTGCCGTCGTGGGAGGGGGGTTCGGCCTACGTGTTCGACTCCCTCGACACGGCGTTGCGCGCCCGCACCGGCTGACCGCTCGTCGAAGGCGCGGCCGGATGAGGCCACGCGGTGCTCACGCCTGGAGCGCGGCGGGCAGGTCGGCGACGGTGTCCAGCACCCGGTGCGCCCGCTCGAGCACGGCCGGATCCGGCGGGAAGTGCGGGTTGGGCACGGCGTAGACGGTCATGCCCGCGGCCATCGCCGACTTGAGCCCGTTCGTGGTGTCCTCGACCGCCGCGCACTTCGCCGGGTCGACGCCCAGCCGGCGGGCGGCTTCCAGGTAGACGTCCGGCGCCGGCTTGCCCGCGGCGACCTGCTCGCTGGAGATCGCCACCTCGACCAGCCCGGTCAGGTCGGTGGCCTCCAGGAACGCCGTGATCAGCACCGGTGGGGACGAGCTGGCGATCGCCACCGGGTACCGCTCGCCGACCGCGCGCACGGCCTCCGCGGCGCCGGGCAGCACCGGCGGGCCGCTCGCGTAGCGCCGGGCCATCCCCTCGATCACGACCTCGGCGATCCGCTCCGGCGTGAGCCGCGCGCCGAGGTGATCAACCAGGTAGCGCGCCCATTCCGGGGTGCTCATCCCCTGCATCGCGCGGGTGGCCGTGGCGGTCCAGCTGCCGCCGTACTCGGCGACGACCACCCGGCGCACCTCGTCCCAGGTCTGCTCGGAGTCGACGAGCACCCCGTCGAGGTCGAAAACCACCGCGTCCATGCCCGTGACCGTACCTACTCCTCCGCCGCCAGGCGCAGGATCGGGTCGAGCAGGCCGGGGAAGCGTTCGCCCAGGTCGTCGGTGCGGACCTGGACCCGGCGGTGCCTGCCGTCGACCGTCATGGTGATCACCCCGGCCTCGCGCAGGATCCGCCAGTGGTTGGTCAGCGTCGACATCGGCACGTCCAGGCCGTCGGCGAGCACCGCGCACGTCGATCCGGGGTCGTCGGAGGCGCGTCGCACCAGCTCCAGGCGGACCGGATCGCCCAGCGCGTGCAGCACCGGCGCGAGGGCCAGCGACTCGCGCGCGGGATGGGGTAGCGATCGCATGCCCCGAGCCTAGCAAACAGTTCGACAGTTCGGGATTATCGAACTATCTTTCCTGGCATGACGAAGACCGAAACTCCCGCCGTGAGCCGGGCGGCGTTGCTCACCCTGACCTGCCTCGGCCAGTTCATGGTGCTGCTGGACAGCACCATCGTCGGGGCCGCGCTGCCCGACATGCAGGAACGGCTGCACGTCCAGCTCAGCGGGCTGCAGTGGATCGTGGACGCCTACGTGCTGCTGGTGGCCATGCTGTTGCTGTCCGGCGGGGTCTTCGCCGACCGGTTCGGCCGCAAGCGGGTGTTCCTGGCCGGTGTCGCGGTGTTCACGGTCGCGTCCGTGGTGTGTGCCGCCGCGCCGTCGATCGGCTGGCTGATCGCCGGGCGGGTGCTGCAGGGCGTCGGGGCCGCGGCGCTGAGCCCCGCGTCGCTGGCCCTGCTCAGCGCCGCGTACCCGGTGCCGGCCGAGCGGGTCCGGGCGATCGGGCTGTGGGCCGGGTTCAGCGGGATCGGCCTGGCCGCGGGACCGCTGGCCGGCGGCATCCTGGTCGAGGCGTTCTCCTGGCCGGCCATCTTCCTGGTGAACGTGCCCGTCGGCGCGGTCCTGCTGGTGGCCGGCGTGCGTGTCCTGGGCGAGTCCCGCCACCCGGACGCGCCGGCGATCGACGTGCCGGGCACGGTCCTGTCGGTCGTGGGGGTCGGCGCGCTGACCTACGGCCTGATCGAGGGCGGGTCGCGTGGCTGGACCTCGCCGGTGATCCTCGGCAGCTTCGCGGTCGCGGTGGTGGTGCTCGCCGGGTTCGTCGCCGTGGAAGCCCGCCGGGCGGCGCCGATGCTGGCATTGCGGCTGTTCCGGGAGCGCCTGTTCACGGTGTCGAACACGGCGATGGTCGTGGTCGGTTTCGCGCTGATGGGTTCGTCCTTCTTCTTCTCCCAGTTCTTCGTGCACGTCCAGGGCAGCTCGATCCTGGTGGCCGGCCTGCGGACCCTGCCCGCGTCGCTCGGCATGGTGATCGTGAGCCCGTTCGCCGGCCGGCTCGCCGCGCGGCACGGGTTCCGGGTGGTGGTCACCAGCGGACTGGTGCTGGCCGGGCTGGGCCTGCTGGTGCTGGGGTTCGTGGACGCCGGCACCGGCTACGGGAACGTGTGGTGGCGGCTGGCCGTGGTGGGCGTCGGGTTCGCGCTGGCCATGTCTCCGCTGACCGGGGCCGCGATCCAGGCGGTGAGCCCGCGGGAGGGCGGGCTGGCGTCCGGGATCAGCAGCACGACCCGGCAGATCGGCGCGGTGCTCGGGGTGGCGGTGCTGGGAGCGGTGGTCCAGACCGGCGCGGGCCTCGGCAGCGCCTTCGTCGTGGCCGGGGCGGTCACCCTGGCGGGCGCCGTGCTGACCGGACTGTGGCTGGTGAAGTCCGGGACGCGGTGATCGCGGGTCAGCCGACCTGCTCGGCCAGGGCGAGGAAGATGCCGGCGGGGCCGCGCAGGTAGGCGAGCCGGTGGCTGTTCCCGTACCGCACCACCTCGCCGACGAGTTCGGCGCCGTGCGGCTTCAGGCGGTCGATGACGTCCTCGATGTCGTGGACGGCGAACATGACGCGGTGCGCGCCCAGCGCGTGCACCGGCTGGTCGCCGCCCGGGCTCGCCGGCGAGTGGTACTTGGTCAGCTCGATCCGCCCGGAGCCGTCCGGGGCGCGCATCATCGCGATGTCGGTGCGCACCCCGTCGAGGCCGATGAGGCGGTCCACCAGGCTGCCCTCCGTCGTCGCCTCGCCCTCCAGCTCCAGCCCGAGTTCGAGGAAGAACGCCTTCGCGGCGGCGAGGTCGTCCACGACGATGGCGACGTTGTCCATCCGCTGGAGGGCGCCGCCCTGGTCGGTGTGGGTCATGCGTCTTCCTCCGCGATCGTGTGAGCCGTTTAACTTAGACTACCTAAGTAAAAAAGCTTAGGATAGCTAAGTGAATCCAGGAGTTGCCGAGCTCGCGCACGAGCTGCGCCCGCTGGTCTTCCGCCTGTACTACATGGTCCGGAGGCTGACCCCGCAGCACCAGCTCACCCTGACCCAGGGCTCGGTGCTGAGCGAGCTGGTCCACGGCGGACCACGGCGGATGAGCGTCCTCGCCGAGCTGGAGGGTGTGCGCCAGCCGTCCATGACGGACCTGGTCCGCCGGCTCGAGCGGCTCGGCCTGGTCAGCAGGCGTGCCGATCCGGACGACCGGCGCGCGGTGCTGATCGAGGCGACCGAGTCGGGCACGCGGTACGTGACCGCGCTGATCACGGCCCGCGAGGAGTTCTTGCGCGAGCGCCTGGCCGCCCTGGATCCGGCCGACCGCGACGCGATCGACGCGGCGCTGCCGGCCCTGCGGAGGCTCATCGATCCGGTCAAGAAGGAGGAGTTGCTCGCATGAGCAACCAACACGGGAGCCTGCTGGACGCGCTGAAGAACCAGCCCAAGCAGGTGTGGATCACGGCGTTCGCCGCGGTCATCGCGTTCATGGGGATCGGGCTGGTGGACCCGATCCTGCTGTCCATCGCCGAAGGGCTGCACGCCACGCCGTCCCAGGTGACCCTGCTGTTCTCGTCCTACCTGGGCGTCCAGGTGATCGCGATGCTGGTCACCGGCGCGGCGAGCGCGAAGTTCGGTCCGAAGCGGACGGTCCTCACCGGGCTGACGCTGATCGTCGTCGCGACCGCCCTGTGCGCCGCGGCTGGGTCGATCGAACAGCTCGTCGCGCTGCGCGCGGTGTGGGGCCTGGGCAACGCGTTCTTCATCGCCACCGCGCTGTCGGTGATCGTCGGCGCCGCCACTGGCGGTCAGGCCGGCGCGATCCTGCTCTACGAGGCCGCGCTCGGCGTCGGCCTCGCGGTCGGGCCGCTGCTCGGCGCCCTGCTCGGCAGCATCTCGTGGCGCGGCCCGTTCGTCGGCACCGCCGTGCTGATGGCCGCCGCACTGGTGCTGTGCTCGATCTTCCTGGCGAGCGACAACCACGAGAAGCGGGACCCGATCCGGCTGCTTGACCCGCTGCGGGCGCTGAAGCACCCCGGCCTGCTGCGCACTTCGATCGGCTCGGCGTTCTACACCGCCGCGTTCTTCACCGTGCTGGCCTGGACCCCCTTCGTGCTGGACTGGAGCGCGGTCGCGGTCGGGCTGATCTTCTGCGGCTGGGGCCTGTGCGTCGCGGTCGCCGGGGTGGTGCTCGCGCCGAAACTGGCCGGACGGCTCGGCGAGCGGCACGCGACCGTGGTGTCGGTGCTCGGGTACGCGGTACTGATGGTGGTGCTCGTGGTGCCGAGCAAGCCGGTGATCGTGGTCGGCGTGATCGCCTCCGGGCTGGTCTCCGGCCTGCTGAACACCCTGTTCACCGGCACCGCGATGTCGATCAGCGGCGCACCGCGCCCGGTGGCGAGCGCGGGTTACAACTTCTGCCGCTGGCTCGGCGGCGCCGTGGCCGCCACCCTCGTCGGGCACGTCGCCGAGTGGCTCGGCTCGGAGCACGCCCCGTTCGTCATCGCCGCGGTCCTGTGCCTGCTGGCCGGCGGGCTCCTCGCGATCCGGACGAACAGCCCGGATCCGCACCGGGTGCCGCGTGAGGCAGCTCTCGTCGGGGAAGAGCTTTGACTGCCGTTCACCTGTAGTTTGAGGACACCTGGCCTCCGTCGCTTAACGTCACCAGCGTTTCCCCTGACTGAGTGACTGGAGACCAGGTGTCCTTCACCCCCGGGCGGCTGCTGCCCCTCCTTACCCACACGAGCGGCAGAGCCGCGACCACGTGCATCTACCGTTGCGGCAACCAGTGTGCTCACGAGGCGCCCAACGAGTCGTCGAACGAGTACTTCGGTGACGTCGTCAAGGGCATGTCCCGGCGCGGCGTCTTCAAGGCCAGTGCCGTCATGGCCGCCGCGGCGGGCGGGTTCGCCGCGCTGAACGCCGGTGCCACCGCCTCCGCCGCCGTCCCGCCCGCGCTGGCCGGCAACCGGCCCGGGCGCCCCGTGCCCGGCACGGACTTCACCCCCGTCGCGCCGAACAAGGCCGACGCCGTCGTCATCCCGGACGGCTGGGAGCAGAACGTCGTGATCCGCTGGGGCGACCCGGTGGTCACCGGCGCGCCGGAGTTCGACATCGCGAAGCAGACCGCGGCCGCGCAGGCGAAGCAGTTCGGCTACAACAACGACTTCGTCGGGCTGATCCCGCAGGACCCGCAGGGCAAGCGCTTCCTGATGGTCGTGAACCACGAGTACACGACCGAGACGCAGATGTTCCCGGCCGGCCAGTACGACGCGGCCAACCCCACCGAGGAGCAGGTCAAGATCGGCTGGGCGGCCCACGGCCTGTCCGTCGTGCTCGTGGAGAAGCAGCGCGACGGCGGCCTCGAGGTCGTGCCGAGCCACTACGGGCGCCGCATCACGCTGGACACGATCTTCGAGGTGCGTGGCCCGGCCGCCGGGTCGAAGTACCTGAAGACCTCCGCCGACCCGACCGGCACCAAGGTGCGCGGCACCCAGAACAACTGCTCGGGCGGCGTCACGCCGTGGGGCACGGTGCTCTCCGGCGAGGAGAACTTCCACCAGTACTTCGCCAACTCGGAGAAGGTCACCGACCCCGTCGTGCAGACGCGGCTGACCCGCTACGGCATCGGCAAGGGCACCACGACCCGCAAGTGGGAGCGCTTCGACAAGCGCTGGGACGTGCCGCAGGAGCCCAACGAGGTCAACCGGTTCGGCTGGGTCGTCGAGATCGACCCGAACGACCCGAACTCGACGCCGATCAAGCACACCGCGCTCGGCCGCTTCAAGCACGAGGCCGCCACCGTCAAGATCACCAAGGACGGCCGGGTCGCGGTCTACTCCGGTGACGACGAGCGCTTCGAGTACATCTACAAGTTCGTGTCGAAGGGCAAGTACAAGCCTGGCACCAGCGCCCACGCCCGCCGCCACAACTCGGCACTGCTCGACGAGGGCACGCTGTACGTCGCGAAGTTCACCGGCGACAGCCCGGCGAGCCAGATCGACGGCACCGGCAAGCTGCCGTCCGACGGCGAGTTCGACGGCCGCGGCGAGTGGATCCCGCTGGTAAGCGGCGACAAGTCCTTCGTGGACGGGTTCACCGCCGAGGAGGTCTACGTCTTCACGCGCCAGGCCGCGGACAAGGCCGGCGCGACCAAGATGGACCGCCCGGAGGACATCGAGCCGAACCCGGTCAACGGCCGCATCTACGCCGCGCTGACCAACAACAGCGACCGCGGCGCGGCGGGCAAGGCCGGTGTCGACGAGGCGAACCCGCGCGTCGGCAACAAGAACGGCCACGTGCTGGAGTGGGAGGAGGACCGCGGCGACGCGGCCTCGACGACGTTCTCCTGGCGGCTGCTGCTGGTCTGCGGTGACCCGGCCACGGCCGACACCTACTTCGGCGGGTTCCCGAAGGACCAGGTCAGCCCGATCTCCTGCCCGGACAACGTGGCGTTCGACCCGTACGGCAACCTGTGGATCTCCACCGACGGCAACGCGCTCGGCATGAACGACGGCCTGTTCGCGGTGCCGGTCGACGGCCCGAACCGCGGCCAGGTCAAGCAGTTCCTCACGGTGCCGATCGGCGCGGAAACCTGCGGCCCCAACGTGACGAGCGACTTCGTCACGGTCGCGGTGCAGCACCCCGGCGAGGGCGGCACCGTGACGAACCCGCAGTCGCACTGGCCGGACGGCGGCAACAACCTGCCCCGCCCCGCCGTCGTCTCGGTGTGGCGTAAGCGCTAACGGCTCGACCGCGGACGGGCACCCAGCGCGAGGGCGACGCAGGCGCCGGCGACCATGCATGCGCCGACGACCCACAGCCCGCTGCGCTGGGTGCCCGTCAGGTCCCGCAGCCATCCCGTCACGTACGGCGCCGCGAAGCCGGAGATGTTGCCCAGCGAGTTGATCAGCGCGATGCCCCCGGCGGCGGCCGTGCCGGACAGGAACGTCGACGGCAGCGTCCAGAACGTCGGTAACGCGGCACACACGCCCACGGCGCAGATCGTCACCGCGACCATCGCGGCGTACGGGTTGCCGAGGTACAGCGCGATCGGGATGGCCACCCCGCCGACGATCATCGGCAGCGCCACGTGCCACTTCCGCTCGCGCGTGCGGTCGCCGTGCCGCGCCCAGAACACCATCACCACAGCGGCCACGACGTACGGGATCGCGGTCACCAGACCGGCCTGCACGGTCGACAGCTTCGTCCCGAACTGCTGCCCGAACCCGGCGATGATCGTCGGCAGGAAGAACCCCAGCGCGTAGAGGCCGTAGGCGATCGCGAAGTACACGAACGCGAGCCCGAGGATGCGCGGATGCGTCAGGGCCTTGCGCAGCGGCCAGTGGTGCTCGGCCTCGGTCGCCTTCCGCTCGTTGTCCAGCTCGGTGGCCAGCCAGCGGCGTTCGTCGTCGGTGAGCCACTTCGCCTGCGCCGGCCGGTCGGTCAGGTAGAACCAGGTCACGAACCCGAGCAGGATCGCGGGGATGCCCTCGACGAGGAACATGAACCGCCACCCGGACAGTCCGAGCGCGCCGTGCCCGTGCGCGATCAGCAGGCTGGACACGGTCGACCCGATCGCCGAGGACACCGGCACGGCGACCATGAACAACGCGATCGCCTTGGCCCGCTGCGCCGCCGGGAACCAGTACGTCAGGTACAGGATGATGCCGGGGAAGAAGCCCGCCTCGGCGACGCCGAGCAGGAACCGCATGATCACCAGCGTCGTCGGGTTGGGCACGAACGCCAGCACGGTCGCGACGATGCCCCAGGTGACCATGATCCGCGCCAGCCACCGCCGCGCGCCGAACCGGTGCAGCGCGAGGTTGCTGGGCACCTCGAGCGTCAGGTAGCCGAGGAAGAAGATCCCGGAGGCGAACCCGAACGCGGTCGCGGACAGGCCGAGCTCGGTGTTCATCCCGTTCGGCCCCGCGAAGCCGATGTTGACGCGGTCCAGGTAGTTCACGAAGTACAGCAGGGCCAGGAACGGCATGATCCGCAGCGCGACCTTGCGCAGGATCCGGTCACCCTCGGCGATCGTCCTCGTCGACATCCCCGCATTGCATGCCACTTACGGGTGGTTCGTCAAGATCAGTCCAGAAGGTGCTCGATCACGTTGCGCGGATACGGCGCTCTCCGGGTCTCGGTGTGCAGGCGGAAGTAGAAGTCGTTGACCACGGCGGCGACCGGGGCGTGCCGTCGCACGACATCTGCCGCCGCGGGCGGCAGCGCGGGGAGGTCGCCGGTGCGGATGGCCGCGTTGCGCCACTGGACGTCGGAGATGCCGCCCAGTTCGCGCACGATCCAGTTGACCAGGTGGGTGAGCACGTAGCTGCGATCGTGGGTGGCGTGGTCGGCGAGGAAGCGCCGCTCGTCGCCGGTGAGGTCGAAGCGCGGACTGGACGCCAGGCCGAAGTCGGTGAGGTAGAGCCGCTCGCCGTCGGTGAGGGTGTTGCCGAAGTGCGCGTCGAAGTGCCACAACCCGACACGGCTCAGCGCCCCGGCGATGGCCGTCAGCTCGCGCTCGGCCATCTCGCACGCGTCCTCGTGCATCCAGGTGAGCAGGTCGTGCGGCATGTGCTCGAGGAACACCACAAGGTCCGCCGGCGCCGCGCCGAGCGCCTCCAGCCTCTGCCGCACGCCCGGGTGGCCGTGCCAGAACGCGATCGACTCCTCCCGCTCGGCCGCGGTCATCGCCGGTCGCGCGCCGCTTCCGAGGATCCGCCAGTGGTGCAGCAGCAAGAAGTTCTCGCTGCCGCCCGCCAGCACGTCGTCGCTGGTCAGGACGTGCGCGGCCAGCTCACGCCAGGCGCCGCCGCCCGGCGAGCCGACCCCGTAGTGCGACCAGACCGGCAGACCGAAGAGGTCGGCGGTCGAGCGCGGGTGCGCCAGCTCCACCTCGGTGACCGGCACCCGCTTCACGAACACCGGCACGCCCTCGACGTCGGCCAGCCAGGTCGTGCCGCCGATGCCGGTGCCCAGCGGACGGGCGGCGGCCAGGAGCGCGGCGAGACTCGAAGCGCTGAGCTGGGACAACGCCGCGGACACCCGACCGTGGCGGGCCCGCCGCGCCGCGAGTGACTGCCTCATCGGGATCTCCTCCAGCCGGCCGGGAACAACCGCCTAACGTAGGGGCATGCCGGAAAGTCCCCTCGCTCTCGTCACCGGTGCCTCCCGCGGGATCGGTGCCGCCGTCGCCCGCGCGCTCGCCCCCACCCACCGCGTTCTGCTCGGCGGCCGGGACGTCGACGCGCTCGCCGAGCAGGCCGCCGAGTCGGCGAACGCCGAGCCGTGGCCAGTGGACCTGAGCGACCTCGACGGCGTGCGCGCGGCGGTCGCCGGTATCGACCGGCTGGACGTCCTGGTCCACTCCGCCGGCACGGCCGAGCTGGGCACCGTCGAGCAGTCCGCGCCCGCCGCGTGGCGGAAGAACTTCGAGGTCAACGTCGTCGCCGTGGCGGAGCTGACCCGGCTGCTGCTGCCCGCCCTGCGCGCCGCGAACGGGCACGTCGTGATCATCAACTCCGGCCAGGGCCTGTCCGCCCGCGCCGGCTGGGGCCCCTACGCGGCGAGCAAGCACGCGGTGCGCGCGTTCGCCGACGCGCTGCGCGATGAGGAGCCGGGCATCCGCGTCACCTCGGTTTACCCGGGTCGCACCGACACCGAGATGCAGCAGGCGATCATCGCGGGCGAGGGCAAGGAGTACGCCCCCGCGGAGTACCTGCGGCCGGACTCGGTCGGTGCGGCGGTGCTCTCCGCCGTCACCGCGAGCGCCGACGCGCACGTCACCGACATCACCGTCCGGCCCCGCCCGCACTAGACGTCGGGGCCGAGCGAGCCGACGAACTCCCGGAAGTCGCCGGCCAGCGCGTCGAACTCGGCCCGGGTGCAGGTCAGCACCGCGCGGACGACGGCGCGCTGACCCGCCCCCTCGCCCATCGCGAGGTACACCTCGCTGCGCACGAACGTCTCGTCGCTGACCGTGAACCGCAGCTCCTGCACGAAACCGCCGCCGCCGATCTCCTCGCCGCTGAGCACGGTCACCTCGTCGGCGGTGTCGCGCAGGTCCGCCGCGGACTCGGCGGCCACCTCGCGCAACGGCACCGCCCGCGGCCACACCCCGCCGGTCAGCATGATCCCCGCGGTGTCCGACCGCACCGCGGCGAACGCGGCGTCCCGCGCGGGCACCGGCTCCCAGCCGTCCGGTAGTCCGAAGTGGACGGAAACGGGCAGTGTCATCCGAACAACCCCTTGAGCGACTTGCCGACGTCGGTGACGTCCTCGCCGAAGTCCTTGATGCCTTCGCCGGCCGCCTCGATGCCGTCGCCGATCGCGTTCGTCGCCGACTTCGCGGTCTCGGCGACCTTGTGGCCGTCGACCTGCAGGTCGAACCCGAGCTCGCCGCCGAGCCCGAGCGCCAGGCCGGCGTTGCCCTTGATGTGGAACTTGCCGTCCTCGCCCTTGCCGACGGTGAACCCGGCCTCCGCGCCGAGACCGGCCCAGCCCTCCGCGGTCCCGCCGGCCCCGACACCACCGACGTCGACCGCGCCGCGCACGCTGCCGCGCGCCCCGGCGAACACCCCGGCCTTGGCTTCGAGCACCTCCTTGGTGGCCTTGAGCCCGGCCCGGCCGCGGACGCCGAACATGGCCTCCGCCTTGCCGTCCAGACCGAGGACGCCGTAGTCGACGCGGCCGGTCGCGGTGCTCTTGATGCCGTCGATCGTCTCCAGTTCGAGGATGAGGCCCTTCTTGTTCAGCGCCGCCTGGAAGTTGCTCTCGATGCCGACCATCGTTTCCAGCTTGCCGGTAAGGGTGAGATCGCCCTTCTGGAGCTTGCCCTCGGCGACCTGGTGCAGCAGGTAGGCGTAGTAGCGGTAGCGGCCAAGCTTGCCGTGCTCGGGCGGGATGTACTTGTTGCCGTACTCCCAGGTTTTGATCGACGAGCTGCCGCTGGCGTCCCAGCCGCTGGTGATCGCGTCGACGAGCCCGCCGATAGCGCTGCCGGTCGCGGCCTCGATCGTGCCGATGACCCGCGCGGCGTCGGCGGCCTGGCGTTCCAGCTGCTCACGGGCGCGGTCGAGGACGTCCCGCGCCTGCTGCTGGAGTTGCTCGCCCTGCTGCCGCAGCTGCTCGGCCTGCCGCACCGCCTCCTCGGCGGCGTCCTCGACGGCCTGCTCGGCGGCCCGGTCGAGGGCGCGGCGGCCGGAGTCCCACAGCTCGATCGCCTCCTGGGCCTGCTCCTGGGCCCAGCGCAGCGTGTCGGCGTAGTGGTTCAGACCGCCGGCGGCGGCGGCGAGGCTGTCGGCCGCCTTCAGCCACTGCGGGGGCAGCCAGTCGACCAGCTCGCCGAATGCGTCGGAGGCCGCGCCCTGCCAGCCGGGGACGCTGAACCCGGCGAGCTTCGACCCGACGCCTTCGAATTGTTTCGCCTGGTCGAGCAGGGTCCGGACGTGCTCGACGATGGTCTCCGGCGATCCGGGAACCAGCGCGCGGGGGTCGTTGGTGGAGCCGAGCTCCGCGCTCACCGCCCGGCCCGGCGGATGGCGGCCTCGTTGTCGAGCTCCATCTCGCGGAACAACGCGGCCGTGTCCAGCAGCGCGGTGCCCGTCAGGTCGACCCGCTCCTGCAGCACACGCGCGGCGATGCGCGCCAGACCGGCGAACTCGCCGAGCTTGCTCGCCAGGCCGGCGTCACCGTAGACGTCCGCGGTCGGCACGATCCCGGCGAGCGCCTTGTTGTCCAATTTGGTCAGTAAGTCACCGATGTGACTTGCGGCTTTGTCGAGTCCCGCAGGCTCGGCGTCGAGAACTCCCCACACGTGTCCCGATGTAAGACACCGCGCGGGAACGCGAGGTGAACGAACGCGTGAGAGCCGGTTAAGCGGCCACGAAGATCATGATCGACCGTCGTGCCACCCGCTAGGCGCGCAACCGCGCAGCGGAGTCGCGCGCGGTGGATTGGGCCTTGCTGCGCTCGACGCGCACCGTTTCGCCGTCGGTGACCACCTGTTCGCCGGCCACCCACACGTCCCGCACCTGCCGGGAGCCCGACGCCCACACCAGGTTCGAGATCACCTGCTCGTCCGGCTCGTCCAGCCCGGTGGCGAAGGCCGGGCCGTCCGGGTCGACGTGCACGAAGTCGGCCCAGCGGCCGGGCTCCAGCGCGCCGAGGTCGTCGCGGCCCAGTGCGTCCGCGCCGCCGCGGGTGGCCATCAGCAGCGCGTCCTTCGCCCGCAGCGCGGTCGAGTCCTTCGTGGACAGCCGGGCGAGCATCGCGGAGAGCTGGATCTCCTCCCACAGGTCGAGGTCGTCGTTGCTGGCCGGGCCGTCCGTGCCGAGCCCGACCGCGACCGCGGCCGCCCGCAGGTCGGTCAGCCGCGCGATGCCGGACGCCAGTTTCGCGTTCGACCCCGGGCAGTGCGCCACCCCGGTCCCCCGCGCGGCGAACAACGCGATGTCCTCATCGGACAGGTGCACCGCGTGCGCGGCGAGCACCCGCCCGCGCAGCATGCCGATCTCCTCCAGCAGCCGCGGCACCGAACCGAACTCCGCGCGCTGCCGGGCGTCCTCGTCCGCCGCCTCGGCGACGTGGATCTGCACCAGCGCACCCCGCGCCGCGGCCGATTCGGCCACCTGCCGCAGCGCCTCGACCGGCAGCATGTACGCCGAATGCGCCGCGTACGACAGCTCGATCCGCTCGCCGGGGCCGAACCGCAGCCCGTCGGTGTCGATCCAGCGGTCCGCCACCTCGATCATGCGCCGCCAGTCGACGCCGGGCAGGTCGATGATCGGCCCGCCGAGCACCGCGCGCGCGCCGGTCTCCAGCACCGCCTCGGCCATCTGCTCGGCGAAGAAGTACATCTCCGCGCTGGTCGTCACGCCGTGCCGGAGCATCTCCACCGACCCGAGCAGCATGCCGGCACGCACGTCCTCGGCCCGCAGCTTCGCCTCGGCCGGCCAGATGATCTCGTGCAGCCAGCGCAGCAGCGGCAGGTCGCCGCCCATCCCGCGCAGCAGCGTCATCGGGCTGTGCGCGTGCGCGTTGATCAGGCCGGGCAGCAGGATCCCGGTCAGCTCGGTGACCGGCAGATCGCCGGGCGCTTCGGCGGCGGGGCCGCAGAACGTGATCCGCCCGTCGTCGCCGACATCGACCACGCCGTCGCGGATGACGGAACAGTCCGGATCGCAGGGCAGGACGACGGGGGCACGAAAGCGCTGCGGCATTCCGGGATTCTAGGTCTCCTGCCGGGAGGTCGCGGCGAGCGACCCGAGCAGGGCGAGTGCCGCGCTGCTCGGTGAGCCCGGTTCGGCGTGGTAGACGACCAGCTCCTGCCCCGGACTGGACCGCACGTCGAAGGTCTGCATGGTCAGCGTCAGCGGACCGACCTCGCGGTGCACGAACTCCTTGTGCGCCAGGCTCTTGCCGCGGGCGTCCTGACCGGTCCACAGCTCGGTGAACTCGGGGCTGCGCTCGAGCAGCTCGGCGAGGACCTGCCGGACCCGCGGATCGTCCGGGTTCTTGCCGTAGCCGAGCCGGAAACCGGCGACCGAGTTGCGTGCGACCTCGTGCCAGTCCCGGTAGAACGTGCGCGCCGCCGGATCGGTGAACACGACGTGCATCAGGTTGCGCGAGTGCGCCCAGTCGTGGAACAGCGCGTCGGCGATCGCGTTGGAGGCGAGCACGTCGTAGGCGAGGTTGTAGACGATCGCGGGGTTGTCCGGCCAGGCGCTCATCAGCTGCAGCAGGCTCGGGTCGACCCTGGCGGGCACCGCGGCGAGCCGGGTCCGCGGGCCGAGCCCGGCGAGGCGGAACAGGTGCTCGCGGCCGTCCTCGGCGAGCCGGAGCGCGGCCGCCAGCGCGTCGACCACCTGCGCCGACGGGGTGCGCTCGCGGCCCTGCTCCAGGCGCACGTAGTAGTCCACGCTGACGCCGGCCAGCAGCGCCACCTCCTCGCGCCGCAGGCCGGGCACCCGGCGCTGCCCGGTGCTGGGGAGGTTGACCTCGTCCGGGCGCACCTGGGACCGCCGGGCGGCGAGGAAGTCGCCGAGTTCGGACCGTGCCATGCCGCGATCGTAAGCCGCCGGCGGCGGCGCTACCTGGGTGCGGCGCTCCCAGGAAGACCGTGCCCTGCCACGTCCCGCTCCGGGAGGCCACCGTCGGTGGCATGAACAACTTCGATCTCACCGGACGGGTCGCCGTCGTCACCGGCGCCGCCCGCGGCATCGGCCGTGCGTGTGCCGAGCTGCTGCGTGTGCGGGGCGCCCGCCTCGTCGTCACCGACCTGCGGGAGTCCGTGCACGAGCTGGCCGCCGACGACGTGGCCGTGCTGACCGGTGACGTCGCCGACGAGGAGCTGGCCGCGGCGACGATGACGTTGGCGGTGGAGCGGTTCGGGCGGCTGGACGTGCTGGTCAACAACGCCGGCCGGACGCTGAACAAGCCGATCACCGAGACCAGCGTGGCGGACTTCGAGGCGATCCTGCGGGTCAACGCGCGCGGCAACTTCGTGCAGGCGCGGGAGGCGTTCCGGGTGATGGCGGCCGCGGGTGGCGGCTCGATCGTCTCGATCGCGTCGGTGTCGTCGGTGGTCGCGTTCGAGACGCAGACCGCCTACGCCGCGTCGAAGGGCGCGCTCGCCCAGATGACCCGTGTGCTGGCGATCGAAGGCGGGCCGGCCGGGATCCGCTCGAACGCCGTCCTGCCGGGCGTCATCGACACCGACATCATGGACGGCGTGGTCGACAACGGACGCGAGATGCTCGCCTCGTTCGGCCCCGCCCACCCGATCGGCCGCATCGGCCGCCCCGCCGAGGTCGCCGAAGCGGTCGCGTTCCTGGCCTCCGACGCGGCGAGCTTCGTCACCGGCGCCCTGCTCCCCGTCGACGGCGGCTGGACGGCGCAGTGACTCACCGCGGCAGCAGCGGTTCCAGGCTCGTCGCCAGGTCTTCGGCCGCGGCGCACGCTTCGTCCTGCAGATCGCCGGAGAGCAACACGACGGTCGTCGCGGCGCGGGCGTGTTCGGTCACCTCGAGCACGACCTCGCACGTCCCGGGGCCGGTGAACTGGCCGATCAGCGCCTTGCGGCCGTTGACCTCGAGCGGTGTCCCCGGGGCGTCCGCCCGCTCCGGATCCAGCGCGATGCTCACCGTGCCGTAGCCGGGTTTCGTCGCGCCGCACTCGTTCCCGGCGCCGATCCGCTGGCCGGGTGTGAACCCCTGCCCCGCGAGCAACTGGTCGAGCACGGCGCACGCGTCCAGCGAATCCAGCGGGGTGGGTGCCTGGCTCGTGGTCCGCGGCGCCGGCGTCGGCCTGCCGCTGACCGTGGTCGAGCAGGCGGCGAGACCGGTTGTCACGACGACCGCGGCCACCAGCGCCGCACTGCGCTTCACGGTCGCCAGCCTGCACCCCGCGCGGCTAGTCCATCAACCCGCTGCGCCACGCCCAGGCTGCGACTTCGACGCGGTTGCGCGCCCCGACCTTGCCCTGCACCGCGGCCAGGTGCGTTTTCACCGTGGACAGGGACATGTACAGCTCGGCGCCGATCTCGGTGTTCGTCAGGCCCCGCGCCGCCGCCTTGACCACGTCCAGCTCGCGCGCGGTCAGCGGTTCCTTCGGCGGCTTCGCCGACCGCCGGGCGGACGCGCCTTCGAAGTGCTTCAGCAGCCGCACCGTCACCTGCGGCGACACCAGCGCGTCCCCGCGGTGGGCGGCCCGGA
This sequence comes from Amycolatopsis deserti, assembly GCF_014653945.1. GTDB lineage: Bacteria > Actinomycetota > Actinomycetes > Mycobacteriales > Pseudonocardiaceae > Amycolatopsis_E > Amycolatopsis_E deserti. The sequence goes on from NZ_BNAU01000006.1 coordinate 304,047, forward strand.
TCGCCTCGATCAGCAGCGCCGGGCCGGCGTCCTTGAGCAGGAAACCGCTCGCGCCGTTGCGCAGAGCCGTGTGCACGTACTCGTCCAGGTCGAACGTGGTCACCACGACCACCTTCAGCGGATCGGCCACGTCCGGCCCGGCCAGCTGGCGCGTCACCTCCAGGCCGTCCAGCCCGGGCATCCGGATGTCCAGCAGGCACACGTCCGGCCGCAGTTCGCGTGCCTTCGTCACCGCCGCCACGCCGTCCTCGACGTCGGCGACCACCTCGATGTCGTCCTGGGCGTCGAGGATCATCCGGAACCCCATCCGCACCATGCTCTGGTCGTCGGCGATCAGTACGCGAATCAAGCTTCTTCCTCCACCGGCAACCACGCCTCCACGACCCAGCCCCCGTCCGGCGCCGGGCCCGCGGCGAGCCGGCCGTGCAGCAGCTCGACCCGCTCGCGCATCCCGACGAGACCGTAGCCGCCCGATCCTCCCGCCGGTCGCGCCGCCACCTGGCGGCCGTCGTCGGCCACCCGGATGTGCAGCTCGCCGTCGCGGACCTCGGCCAGCAGGCACGCCCGCGTCGCACCGGCCGCGTGCTTGCCGATGTTCGTCAGCGACTCCTGGACCAGCCTCAGCGCCGATCGGGCCACCTCCTGCGGCAGGTCCCTGGGCACCCGCACGTCGGCCCGCACCGGGACCCCGTGGTGCCCGGACTCCACCAGCCGCCGCAGGTCCGCGTCCAGGTCCATGGTGGCGTGGTCGGTGACCGCGTCCGCGCCGGCGCGCATGCTGCCCACCAGCCGCCGCATCGCGGTCATCGCCTCGGTGCCCGCCGCCTCGATGCGTTCGATGACCTCCAGCGCGACCTTCGGGTTCTGGTCGGCGATCACCTTCGCCGCCTGCGCCTGCACGATGATGCCGGTGACGTGGTGCGCCACCAGGTCGTGCAGTTCCCGCGCCAGCGCCATGCGCTCGGAGTTCTGCGCGTCGGCGACCGCGGCCTCGACCACCTTGCGCCGCTCGGAGTCGCGTGCCCGCAGGTACAGCCCGGCGGCCACCGCGATGCCCAGCACGAGCACCGCGGCGATGACGGCGTCCCGCAGGTCGGCCATGTTCATCCGGCCGCGACCGCTGGCCAGGTTCGTCAGCGTGGTGAACGCGACCGCGGCCGACATCAGCGTGATCGCGCCCCACGCCCGCTTCGGCTCGACCGAGCGGACCAGCAGGACCACGATGATGATCCCGGCGATGACCTCGGTGAGCGGCAGCGCGCCGTAGCCCACCAGGTACTGCCGCGGCGCGACCCACAGCGCCGCCGACGTGACGAAGATGATCCCGGCGAGCAGCAGTCCCGCCCGCAGCGGGCGCCGGGTCGCGTACACGGTCGTGGCGGCCGCGGCGAGCGAGCAGGCCAGGGCGGGAAGCGCGCGGACGTCGCTGTCCAGCGCCTGGTACAGCTCCAGGAACACGGGCAGGCTGAGCCCGCCGATCAGCGGCCACTGCTCGCGCACCAGGTCGCGCATCGGGCTTTCCGCGCGCGGGGCATCGCCGCGCCGGAAGTGCAGCGCCGCGAGCACCGTGGCGACCAGCAGCACCATCCCGAGCAGCAGCGTCTCGCCCAGGCTGCGGCTGCCCGAGCCGGTGCGCTGGAAGGCCGCGAACAACCCGGCGAGCACCAGCGTGCCGGTGCCGATGAGGGATTCCGCCCACCGCACCCGCCGGACGCAGAAGAACACCAGCTCGAGGCCGGCGACGGTCTCGCTCAGCGACACGTTGCTCAGCAGCGTGGTGTAGGCCGCCGCGTCGGTCACGCGGATCAGGAACGTCGACGCGAACACAGTGGCGGCGCCGGCGAACACCGCGACCGCGGGCCGGGTCCGGGCCCACAGCGCGCACGCGCCCAGCACGATCATCCCGGGCAGCAGCAGGAGGTCCCGCCCGCGTGGCCCGGCCAAGTCGACACTGGCCGGCAGCACGACGGCCAGATCGCACACGAAGGCGGCGACCAGTAGAACGCCTTCGAGCCCCAGCCATCGCCAGGCCGAGGTCACGCGATCGGAGAACGGCACAACCGAACGGTAGCGGCTGCGCCCGCCCGCGCACCTTGGCCGCCCGGCCACCCGGTATCGGCCGATCGGCCGATCCGGGCACCCCGCCCGGCCTGTGAACCTGCTCTGCGGGAACACCGAAAGGGGATACGTTCATGACTCCACAAGGGAGCGTCGTGCTGTCCGGGCGGGGGCTCGTCAAGCGGTACGGCGAGCAGGTCGCGCTGGCCGGGGTGGACATCGACATCCACGCCGGGGAGGCGCTCGCGGTCGTCGGCCCGTCCGGATCGGGCAAGACGTCGCTGCTGCACGTGCTGGCCGGGATCCTGCGGCCGGACGGCGGCCAGATCACGCTGAACGGTCAGCGCATCGAGCAGCTGTCCGAAACGAAGCGCAGCGAGCTGCGGCGCACCGAGTTCGGGTTCGTGTTCCAGCAGGGGATGCTCGTCGCCGAACTGTCCGCCGAGGAGAACGTGGCGCTGCCGATGCTGCTCGGGGGCGCCAAGCGGCGGGACGCGATCGGCGCGGCGCGGGAGTGGCTGGGCCGGCTCGGGCTGCGGGGCCGGGAGGGGTCCCGCCCCGGCGAGCTGTCCGGCGGCCAGGCCCAGCGCGTGGCGATCGCCCGCGCGCTCACCCACCGGCCGAAGGTGATCTTCGCCGACGAGCCGACCGGTGCGCTGGACACCCGCACCGGCAAGGACACCATGGACGCCCTGCTGGTCGCGGCCTCGGACGCGGGCACTTCGGTGGTCATCGTGACGCACGACGTGGAACTGGCCGCGTCGCTGCCGCGCACGGTGACCATCCGGGACGGGCGGATCGCGGAGCAGGTGGGGGTGCTTTCGTGAACCCGGTCCAGCTGGCGTTCAAGGTGCTGCGGGCCGACCGCCGGACCCGGACCGCCACCCTGCTCACCGCGGTGGGGGTCGCGGTGGCCACGGGTCTGGTGCTCCTGCTGCTGAGCCTGCCCTTCGCCACGCAGGCGCGCGCCGAACGCGCGGTGTGGCAGGAGGCGTACGGCTCGCGCGTCGACGGCGCGCCGACCCTGTCGATCTCGACCAGCACCGACTTCTTCGACGGCAGGCAGATCGACCGGGTCGACGTGGCCCAGCTCGCCGGCGGGGTGAGCCTGCCGGCCGGGGTGCCGAAGTTCCCGGCGCCCGGTGAGGTGCTGGTGTCGCCGGAGCTGTTCCAGGCGATGCACCGGCTCCCGGCGTCGCAGCTGGCCGACCGGTTCCCGGGCAAGGTGGTCGGCACCCTCACCGAGGACGCCCTGCGTTACCCGGACCAGCTCGTCGCGCTCGTCGGGCACACGCCGGAGACGATGCCGGTGTCCGCGAACCAGCGGAACGGGTTCGTCCCGCCTTCCGACGCGCAGGTGGACGGCCTGCTGACCCTGCTCGCCGGCGTCGGTGTCGTGGTGCTGCTGGTGCCGAGCCTCGTGCTGGTGGCCTCCTCGGCGCGGCTGATCGCGGCCCGGCGGGAGCGGCGGCTGGCCGCCCTGCGCCTGGCGGGGGCGACGCCGGGGCAGGTCGTGTCGATCACCGCGGCCGAGACCGGGATCGCGGCCGTCGCGGGTGCGTTGATCGGCTGGGCGATCAGCCCGTTGCTGTGGTCGCTGGCCCGGCTCGTGCCGTGGGACGGCGGCACGTGGCTGGCGGGCGACTTCCGCGTGCCGATCGGGCTGACCGTGTTCGTGCTGGTCGCGGTGCCGGCGCTGGTGCTGCTGGCCGCCGTGTTCGGGCTGCGGCGCGTGGTGAGCAACCCGGTCGGGGCGGTCGTGCAGCACACGCCGAAACCGCTGCGGTGGTGGCGGCTGCTCTCGTTGCCCGCGACCGCGCTGTTCTTCTTCGTCGCCATCGAGCAGGGCCACGACGTCAACCTGATCCTGCTCGGCCTCGGGCTGATGATCGCCTCGGCGATGCTGGTCGGGCCGTACGTCACGGCGGTGATCGGCGGGTTCTTCGTCAGCCGGTGGCGCAAGCCGTCCGCGCTGCTGGCCGGCCGCCGGCTGCGCAACGACCCACGCGGCGCCTACCGCGCCTCGGCCGGGGTCGTGCTCGCCGTGTTCACCGGATCGATGGCGCTGACCCTGATGCCCAGCTTCGACGCGATGACCGGCGGCGGCGGGACCTTCCGCGACTCGGTGCTGTCGGTGGACGCCTCCGGTGAACGGTCCGTGGCGATCGCCGGCCAGGCCAACGCCACGCTCGAGCGGTACAACCTGCCCGCCCGCGTGGTGTCGATGCCGGAGGTGACGCTGAAGTCGGTGAACGGATCCAGCTACACGGGCGTGGTCGTCTCCTGCGCCGACGGGGTCAAGCTGTACCGCCTCTCGGCCACCTGCACCGGGCCGGGGATCTACAGCACCTACGAGCTGGAACTGGGCGGCTTCCAGGTGTCGGGCACCTACGACGCCCCTGGCGTGCCGTTCGCGCGGGGCACCACGGTCAAGCCGGTCATGCGGAACGACGGCGACGGGTGGGCGCCGGTGCTGATCGACCCGGCCGTGATGCCGGCCGGGATCGTGCCGGAGTACTCGAAGATCGCCGTCGACACCACCCCGGCCGACCGGGAGATGGTGCGGACCGCGCTGGTCGGCGCGGCCGGCGGGGAGGACGTGTACAGCCGGGAGCTGTACCTGGACGGACAGCGCGACCAGCTGGACGACCTGCGTCGCGTCACGGTCATCGGGGTGACCGTCGCGGCGATCCTGGCCGGGTGCAGCGCGGCGATCGCGACCGCCGGATCGGTGATGGACCGCCGCCGCACGTTCGGGGCGCTGATGGCGGCGGGCACGCCGACCCGGGTGCTCGCCAGGGCGCTGCGGATGGAGGCCGCGCTGCCCGCGCTGGTCGCCACGATCGGGTCCGGGGTGCTGGGAATGATCGCGGGGCTCGGGTTGTTCTCGATCATTCAGGAATCCCGGAACGCCTCGGCGGTGATCAGCCCCTGGCTGGCCGCGCCGGTGGTGCTCGGGTTCGCCGTGGCCGTGCTCGCCGCGTCGGTCTGCACGCCGGCCCTGAACCGGGTGCGCGCGGAACCGCTCGCCGACGAATGAGCGCCTCCGGCCGCCCCTTCGTCGGGGGAGGGGCGGCCGGTCAGCCCACGCGTTCGAAGATCAGGTCGCGGCTGATCCGGCCCTCCTGGTCGGCCCGCTGCTCGAACTTCGTCACCGGACGCCAGCCCGGCCGCGGCGCCCAGTCGTCGAACCGGTTGCGCAACGCGGGCTCGGCCGAGCACACCTCGAGCATTTGCTCGGCGTAGTGCTCCCAGTCGGTGGCCAGGTGCAGGATCCCGCCGGGCGCGAGCCGCGACGCGACCAGCTTGACGAAGTCCGGCTGCACCAGGCGGCGCTTGTGGTGGCGCTTCTTCGGCCACGGGTCGGGGAAGAAGATCCGCACGCCGGACAGCGAATCCGGCGCGATGTGCTCGGTCAGCGCGATCACCGCGTCACCGTGCAGCAGGCGCAGGTTCTCCAGGCCGAGGCGTTCGGCCCGCAGCATCAGCTGGCCGAGACCCGCCTCGTATACCTCGACGGCGACGTAGTTGACCTCCGGCTCGGCGGCCGCGAGCTGCGCGGTGGTCTCCCCCATGCCGGAGCCGATCTCCAGCAGCACCGGCGCCGGGCGGCCGAACCACTCGGCGAAGTCGATCGGACCGGGCGGCAGCTCGGCCACCTTGCGCCCCATGTCCGCCCACTGGCGTTCCCAGGCGCGCTGCTGGCCGACCGTCATCCGGCCGCCACGCTGCACGTAGCTGACGACACTCCGCAGGCGGGGTTGCTGCTCGCTCTCCACCCGCCCAAATTAGCTGGCCTAGCGGACCGCCTCGAACTCCCCCAAGCGGGAGCGCAGGCCGCCGACCCCGGCGACCGCGATCGGCGACGGCGTGGTGCCCGTGTGCGCCGGCAGCACGTCGATCCACCCGTCGTGGCGGCTGGTGTTGAGGATCGTGGTCGGGATCTTGTGCCCGGAGCGGCCGTTCTCCGACGGCATGAACTCCCAGTACCCGGACTCGCCGTCGGCGGCCCACGGCACGTACTCCCAGCCCGGGCGGCGGGACAGCAGCTGCGCGATCCGGTCCTCGATGCGGAAACCGGTCTCCCGCGAATCCAGCCTGCCCTCGGCGAGCGCCCGCAGCCACCACGGCGCCGGGATCATCTCGCCCCGGGCACTCACGGCGCGGAACAGCGCGAGCACTTCACCCTCGGCGGCGCGGTGGATCCACGCGCGCCGGATCTCGGCCGGTCTGGTCGCGGTGGCCGCGATCCGGGGCAGCTCCACCGCCTGCGACCACTCGAGCGCGTCGAGCGGTTCCAGAGCGGGCGGATACGCAGCGGTGCGCGGGGCGGCGATTTCGGCATCAATATCCACCGTCAAGGGTCACCTCCGTGGAGTCGCCTGACGTGGTATTTCCAGAATGCCTGGTCAGAGGCGGTGCGTCCGCTTCCTGTGAGGCCGACCACAGCAGCTTTACGCGGTATTAACCCAGCGGTGGTAACGGCATCATCCGATTAATCGATTCGACCTTTCCGGCGGTCACCGGATGCGGTAACGGCGAAGGCCCGGGCCACCCCCCGAAACTCGGTGGCCCGGGCCGTTCTCTTTCCCCGTGCTCCGGTCCCCACCGGAGCTTTCCCTGTGGTGGTCTGTCCGTCTCAGGCGTCGCGTCGTCGGGCGGTGCCGATCGCGATGGCGAGCAGCGCCACGGCGACCGCCGCGAAGTAGGCCAGCGACCAGCCCTGCGACAGCACGGCGGTGGACATCGGCGCGCCCGCCTCGGCGTTGCGGCCCATGTTCGACAAGCCGTCGCCGGTGAGGAACTTGTTCGCCACGTTGAATGGCAGCCACTGGTAGATGTCGTCGCCGATGCCCGGGATCAGCCGGATCAGGTCCTCGACCGCGAGCGCGTAGATCAGCAGCAGCGCGATGGCGCCGGCGCTGTGGCGGAGCAGGATGCCCACGGCCACCGCGATCACCGCGGCGAGCGCGTAGACCGCGCCGACCCCGGCCACGTTGATCCAGTCCGCGCCGGTGTCCAGCGCGAGCGGGGCGTTCGGCTTGAGCACCAGCGCCAGCGCCCACGAGCCGAACGCGCTCAGCTCGCCGATGGCCAGGGCGACCAGCGCGACCACGGTGGTCTTCGCGAGCAGCGCGGCGGCGCGGTTGGGCACCGCCTGGAAGGTCGTGCGGATCGTGCCGAAGCGGTACTCGGTGGTGACCGCGAGCGCGGCCAGCACCATGATCACGGCCATGCCGAAGCTGTAGCCGAACTGGGTCGAGGCGACGGTGGCGGTGAACTCCCCGCCGTCGTCGGCGTTGCCGACGATCAGGGCGGAGAACCCGATCGTGGTGGCCAGCGCCACCAGGGCGCACCACCACGGCGATCGGGTGGTGAACAGTTTCATCCGTTCCACGGCAAGCAAAGTCATGATGTTCGCGTCTCCCCTAGTTCGCCGGCTCGAGAGCGTGCCGGGCCGCGGTCTCCAGACCGGTGTGGTACTCCACGGAATCGCCCGTGATCTGCATGAACGCCTGCTCCAGCGAACCCGTCTGCGGGCTCAGCTCGTGCAGCACGATGCCGTTGCCGGCGGCCAGCTCGCCGATCTTCTCGCTGTCCAACCCGGACACCAGGATGCCGTCGTCGGTGTCGGTGGCGCTGTCGGCGGGCAGCAGCGAACGCAGCTTGTCCAGCTGCGGGCTGCGCACCTTGACGGTGTTCTCGCTGGCCCGGGCCACGAACTCCTTGGTGGTGCTCTGCGAGATCAGCTTGCCCTTGCCGATGACCACCAGGTTGGAGGCGGTCAGCGCCATCTCCGACAGCAGGTGGCTGGAGACGAAGACGGTGCGGCCCTCGTCGGCCAGGCGGTGCATGAACTTGCGGATCCAGAGGATGCCTTCCGGGTCGAGGCCGTTGACCGGCTCGTCGAACAGCAGCACCTCCGGGTCGCCGAGCAGGGCCGCGGCGATCCCCAGCCGCTGCGACATGCCCAGCGAGAACCCGCCCGCGCGCTTGCCGGCCACGCTGGTCAGGCCGACGATCTCGAGCACCTCGTCCACCCGGCGCATCGGCAGGTGGTTGGACTTCGCCATCCAGGCCAGGTGGGCGCGTGCCGAGCGGTTCGGGTGCACCCACTTGGCGTCGAGCAGCGCGCCGACGGTCCGAAGTGGATTCTTCAGTTCCGTGTAACGTTTCCCGCCGATGGTCACCTGGCCGCTGGTCGGATTGTCCAGGCCCAGGATCATCCGCATGGTCGTCGATTTCCCGGCACCGTTGGGACCGAGGAAACCGGTCACCTCGCCGGGGGCGACGTCGAATGACAGATCGTTGACGGCGAGCGTTTTGCCGTAGCGTTTCGTGAGGCCGCGTGCCTCGATCATGGTTGCTCCCCTGCTGGTCAAAGCCTGTTGTTTCCCCGTGCGGCTCTCATGCTGACCGATCGGGGTACGCGTGCGCGTCATCCTGTGGTTGCAACTTCCCACCCGACTGCGGTAGTAGCCTCCCGCGATTTCCGCGCGCGGGGGATCGGTGATGACCCTGAATCGCCCCTGAGCTTCGGCACCCGTTTCGTCGGGGTCGGGCGGGCGCGTACGTCCGGTGACGTACACCGTCGCGCCGCGGTGCGGCCTCAGGCTTGGCCCGGCCGGATCAACCCCGTCTCATACGCCAGCACTACCGCCTGCACCCGGTCCCGCAGCCCGAGCTTCGCCAGGATCCGGCCCACGTGCGTCTTCACCGTCGCCTCCGACAGGAAGAGCTTCTCCGCGATCTCCACATTGGACAGGCCCTTCGCGATGAGCACCAGCACCTCGCGCTCCCGCTCGGTCAGCGCGTTCAGCTCCGCCTCGTCGCGCAGCGGGCCGCCGCCGCTCATGAACCGGTCCAGCAGCCGCCGCGTCACCGACGGCGACACCACCGCGTCCCCGGACGCCACCGACCGCAGCGCCGACACCAGGTGGTCCGGCGGCGTGTCCTTCAGCAGGAACCCGCTCGCCCCGTTCTGCAGCGCCGCGTACACGTACTCGTCCAGGTCGAACGTCGTCATCACCAGCACCCGCGACGTCCCGGCCTCGACGATCCGCTTCGTCGCCTCGACGCCGTCCATCACCGGCATCCGCACGTCCATCAGCACCACGTCCGGCCGCAGCGACCCGGCCAGCGACACCGCGTCCGACCCGTTCCCGGCCTCGCCGACCAGGTCGATGTCCTCCTGCGCGCCCAGCACCATGCGGAACCCGACCCGCATCAGCTCCTGGTCGTCGACCACCACCACGCGGATCACGGGTCGAGCCTCACCGGGAAGCTCGCGTGCACCCGCCACCCGCCCCCGGGCCGCGGCCCCACCTGCAGGATCCCGCCGAACAGGTGCGCCCGCTCGCGCATCCCGATCACCCCGTTGCCTCCCGGCAGATCCGGCCCGGGCACCAGCGCCCTGGCCTTGCCCGCCCCGTCGTCCACGATCTCCACGTCCACCAGGTTCTCAGTCCGCCGCACCCGCACCCGCGCCCGCGCCCCCGGCCCGGCGTGCTTGAGCGTGTTCGTCAGCGACTCCTGCACGATCCGGTACACCCCGAGCGAAACCCCGGCCGGCAGCCCGGCCAGCTCGCCGTCGATCGACAACTCCACCGGCACCCCCGCCGCCCGCACCCGGTCCGCCAGGTCCGCCATCGATTCCGCCGTCGGCTGCGGGATCCGCGGCTCCCCGTCCACCTCTTCGTTGCGCAGCACCTGCAGCAGCCGCCGCAGCTCGGTCAGCGCCTGCCGGCCCGTCTCCGAGATCGTGCGGACCGCCCGCTCCGCCTGCTCCGGGTTCGACCGCAACGCGTACGACGCCCCGTCGGCCTGCACCACGATCACGCTCACCGCGTGCGCCACCACGTCGTGCAGTTCCCGCGCGATCCGCCCGCGTTCCTCGGCCACCGCGATCCGCCCGGCCTGGTCGCGCTCGGTCTCCAGCAGGTGCAGCCGCGCCTCCACCTCCGCGTGGTAGGCCCGCCGCGCGCCGACGAACTCGCCGAGCACCCAGCACAACGCGAAGGTCAGCCCGATGAACACCAGCGGCGCCCACCCCTGCGGCGACCAGCCGGCCCACATCTGCAGCAGGCTGACCACGGCCTGCGCGACCAGGTACAGCGCCGCCTGCTTCCGCCCTACGTAGACGACCACCGTGTACAACGCGACGCAGCTCGCCGTCGCGCTGCCGACCCCCAGCTCCAGCGCACTGTGCGGCCCCGTGATCGCGAGGATCACGTAGGCCGTCACGAGCGGGTACTTCCGCCGGAACGCCACCGGCGCGACCATCGCGACGTCCAGCGGGATCGCCACGTACCACGGCTGGCCCTCGTCCCGGTTCGCCTGCGCGACCAGCATCAGCAGGTCCAGGAACAGCAGCAACAGCGTGAGCAGGACGTCCCCGACCATCGGGTGCGCCCGCATCCACAAGCTCAGTCGCCGCACGCCGTTCACCCTAGGTCGGCGGGGGTCCACTCCGCGTCATCCCGGGGTATCACCGGACGTGGGACTTGGGGCCGAGCTTCATGGCAGGATTCGAGGGCACAACCGCAGGCACCGGAGGGGGCGACGTGACGGCGACGACGGATCAGGGCCGACTGGCCGGTCCGCTGTCGGTGTCGGTGGCCAACCTCTGCCGCCGCCTGCAGCCGCAGGTCTCCGCCCGCACCGCCGCCGGGTTCGCCGAGGTGCTGCGCCGCCTGGGCGCCCCGCTGCAGGTCGCGGTCGCCGGGCGCATCAAGTCCGGCAAGTCGACACTGGTCAACGCGCTGATCGGGCGACGGGTCGCGCCGACCGACGTGGGCGAGTGCACCCGCCTGGTGACCCGCTTCCAGTACGGCACGGTCGACCGCATCGAGGTCGTGTTCGCCGGTGGTCACAAGCAGGTGCTGCCGTTCGCGCCGGACGGGTCGATCCCGGCCGAGCTGGGCGTGGACATCAGCAAGGTCTCGCACATCGAGGCGTACCTGACCAGCGCGGTCCTGCAGGACATGACGGTGATCGACACCCCGGGTCTCGGCTCGCTGGACGCCGCCTCGGTGTCCCGCACCGAGCAGCTGCTCGGCGCCGCGCGAGCCGAAGAAGGCGGCGACGAGCTGGACGAGACCTCGCGCAACGCGGTCGCCGGCGCCGAGGCCGTGCTCTACGTCGTCACGCAGGGCGTGCGCGCCGACGACCAGCAGGCGCTCGCCGCGTTCACCGCCGCCACCGCGAGCCGCGAGGCGGGTCCGGTCAACGCGATCGCGGTGCTGAACAAGGCCGACACCATCCCGCCGGAGTCCGTCGAGGGCTCCGACGGTGACGTGTGGAAGGCCGCGTCGATCCTCGCCGAGAAGCAGGGCCTGCTGCTCAAGCCACGGGTCGCCGACGTGCTGCCGGTGATCGGGCTGATCGCCGAGTCCGCCGAGTCGGGCAACTTCACCTCCGCCGACGCCGACGCGCTGCGCCAGCTGGCCGCGCTGGACGACGCGACGCTGGAGACCATGCTGATGGCGGCCGACATCTTCACCAGCTGGGACTGCGATGTCCCGGCCGGCACCCGGTTGCGGCTGCTGGAGAAGCTCGACCTGTACGGCATCCGCCGGGCCATCGACGCGATCCGCGCCGACGGGACGATCACCGCGGGCGCGCTGCGCAGGCTGCTGCTCGCCGCCTCCGGTCTGGACGCCGTCCGCGCCCGCCTGAACAAGGTCTTCGCGGCCCGCGCCGACGGGATCAAGGCCGCCGCCGCGCTCGCGTCGGTCACCGCGCTGGCCCACGCGTCCGGCGATCCGGCGGAGCGGCAGCGCGTGCACGACGCCATCGAGGTGCTGCTGGCCAAGCCCGAGGCGCACCAGCTGCGGCTGCTGGAGGCGCTCACCCTGGTCGTCGCCGGCGCGGTCGACATGCCCGAGGACCTGGCCGAGGAGGTCCTGCGGGTGGGCAGCAACGCCGACATCGACGAGCAGCTGGGCCTGCCCGGCGCGTCCCGGCCGGAACTCGCCGCGCACGCACTGGAACGCGCCGGCTGGTGGCGGTCGTTCGCGTCCTTCGGCGCGACGCCCGCGCAGAGCCGCGTCGCGCACGTCGTGCACCGGGCGTACTTCCTCATCTGGCAGCAGCTGAGATGACACCGATCAGGAGGGGGTGAGGAGCGTGGCTTCCTGGTTCCGGCGCCGGTCCGCGGACGACTCCCCGACCGGGCAGATCCCCGGCGCGCAACTGGCGAAGATCATCGACGAGGTCGAGGGAACCACAGCGGCGCAACCCCCGTCCAACACCGATGTGAACCGTGTATCCGATCTGGCCGCCGCCGGCCCGGAAGCGCTCGAACAGGCGCGGGCCGACCGGCAGGAGCTGATCCAGCTCTGCCTCTACGCCCTCGACCGGGCGCGCAGCGGAGGCGTGGTCGAGCGCCTCGAACAAGGGCTGGCCCGCGTCGGGGTGGAGGCGGTGCGGCCGGACGGGCAGCGGTTCGACCCGTCGGTGCACGAGGCCGGCGGCGCGATCAAGACCGACGACCCGGCGCTGGACGGTGTGGTCGCCGAGACCGAGGTGGTCGGGTTCACCGACGGTGGCCGCCTGCTGCGCGCGCCCGTCGTGACGGTCTACACGAAGCGCTAAGGTCCGCTGGTGACCGCTCCGCCGCTTTCGTCACTGCCCAACCAGGTCAAGCAGGCCCGCGAAACGCTGCTGGCCCTGCTGCGGGAGAGCGATCCGAAGGCCGCGGCCTGGGTCGAGGAGGTCCGCCGGTCCCGGCCGAAGAAGCCGCAGGTGGTGGTGGTCGGCGAGACCAACCGCGGCAAGAGTTCCCTGGTCAACGCCCTGCTGGCCACGCCGGGCCTGTCCCCGGTGGACGCCGAGGTCGCCACCGCCGGCTACCTCGTCTTCGACCACGCCCAGGAGTGGGGCGCGCAGGCCTGCTACCCCGGTCAGCTCGCGCCGGTCGCCGTGCCGTTGCCCGAGCTGGTCCGCTGGGTCTCGGCCGCGCACGAGCTGCCCGACGGCCAGCTGCCGCCGCGGTACGTCGAGGTCACCGGCCCGGTCCCGATCCTGGAGCGGCTCTCGCTGGTGGACACCCCGGGCGTCGGCGGGCTCGACTCGATGCACGGTGAGCTGGCCGCCGAGGCCGCGGCCAACGCGACCGCGCTGTTGTTCGTGGTCGACGCCTCGGCCCCGTTCACCGCCGGTGAGCTGGAGTTCCTGCGCCGCGTCGGCGGCCGCGTGGAGACCGTCGTGTTCGCACTGTCCAAAACGGACGCCTTCCGCGGCTGGCGGGAGGTGCTGGAGGCCGACCGGCGGCTGCTGGCCGAGCACGCGCCGCGCTTCGCGGACGCGGTGTTCCACCCGGTGTCGGCACGCATGTTCGAGATGGCCGCGAAGGCGCCCAACGAGCAGGCCGCGGTGATGCTGCGGGAGCGGTCCGGCGTGATCGAACTGCAGGCCGCGCTGCAGGAACTCGTGGTCGGCCGGTCCGCGATGCTCGGCGAGGCCAACACGCTGCGAGCGCTGTCCAGCGCGCTGGGCGAGGTGCACGCCGGCCTGCTGGCCGAGCAGCGGGCCCTGTCCTCCGGCGAGGCCGAGGCCGAGCGGCTGCGCGAGCGCCGCGACGAGCTGGCCGCCGAGCGCAAGACGTCCACCCGCGGCTGGCAGCTCAAGCTGCGCGGCGAGATCCAGCGCGCCCGCGTCGACCTCGGTCACGAGACCAGCAGGCAGGTCCGCGACGCGCAGTCCTACTTCCGCGCCCAGATCGACAACGCCAAGCGCGACCAGCTGGCCCAGCTGCCGCAGCAGGTGGACGCGGCGCTGCAGATGATCTCCCAGCGGGTGTCGGCGACCATGGCGCAGCGGCTGAACCGCGTCACCGAGATCGCGCTCGCCGAGCTGTTCGCGCCCGAGGAACTGGACGTGATCCGCGCCCAGTTCCTGCGCGCCGGCGGCCCGCCGGTGGTGCTGCGGCCGCCGGACCGCAAACCGTCCACGCCCGAGGACAAGCTGCTGATCTTCATGGGCATCTCCGGCGGGGTCGGCGCGGGTAAGATCGCCGCGCTGCCGCTGGCCGGGGTCGCCCTGCTCAACCCGGTGGTGCTGCCCGCGACGATCGTCGTCGGCCTGGGCGCGGGCTGGTGGATGGCCCGCACCCGGCGGCACGCCGCGGACAAGCAGCACCTCAAGCAGTGGCTGGTCGAGTCGATCGCCGAGGCGCGCTCGATCCTCGACCAGCTGGTGGCCGAGCAGCTGATCGAGGCCGAGCAGCAGCTCTCGCTGGCGCTGGACGAGGCCCTGTCCCGGCGGATCGACGCGATCGAGTCCGAGCTCAAGCAGGTCGACAAGTCGATCAAAATGGGCGCGCAGGAGCGGGCGAAGAAGCTGGCCGCGGTGAGCCGGAAGCTCAAGGAGGTCGGCGACGGCCGTGATCGCGCCGAGACCCTCCTCGGGCGCATCCGCACGCTGCGTGAGCAGGGCTGACGTGCTCGGTTGTGCCGGGGAACCGAACGGGAATAACGTGAGTCGAACTGTGTGACCGTAGTGGTACGAGACTTGGGAGTTCGGCGTGTGGATCGATGAGACCGGCGGGGTTGAGCCCACCGACGCCACGACCTCCGACGGTGACCTGGAGATCACGGTCGAGGGGCAGACCTACACGGCCGAAGAGAACATGGACCTCAACCACGACGGGGTGAACGAGACGGTCCGCCTGGACAACGCCGACGGCACGATCACCGCGTACGTCGACACCGACGACGACGGGCACGCCGACCAGTACGTGCACACCGACACCGAGGGCAACGTCGTCGAGCTGGCGCGCTACGACGAGACCACCGGCGACTGGGTGGCCGACCACGACTCCGACGCGGGCGAGCCGGACGCCACCGAGACCGGGCGCGCCGGCGAGATCACCGCGGACATGTCCGACGGCACGGTCGAGGTCGGCCCCGCCACGGTGGACAGCGACAACGACGGCACCGCCGACAGCGCGGTCGTGACCGACGACCAGGGCAACACCCGGGTGTTCACCGACGTGGACGGCGACGGCCGGGCCGACGTGCAGACGATCATCACGCCGGACGGCGAGACGACCACCTACCAGCACACCGGTCCCGGCGAGTGGACCGAGACCACGAGCGGCTTCACCGCCGAGGTGCCGCCGGACAGCGACCAGCTCTGGGGCGGCAGCGGCGCCCAGGCGGTCGAGGGGGTCGCCAAGATCGACTCCGGCACCGGGCAGTGGATCTCCCAGAACTGAACTTCCCAGAACTGAACGGAATCGGGCCCCGGTCGTCCCCCGCGGACGGCCGGGGCCCGACCGCGTTTCCGGGCAAATCGCCCACCCCCGGATATCAGCAAGATCACGGGCGAGCCGAAGAACTTTCTCCGCTACGCCGGTTCAGCGATATCTGAATCGATTCCCTGATCGTTCTTGTGAGAGAACCGACAGGTCAGGCCTCGGTTACCTGCCGTCCATCCGGCTACCCTCGGGGAATCCCAGTATTTCCAGCACACCGGTAGGGCAGCCGGTGTGCGAAGCCATTCGGTCGCCGGCGACGGAGCGCTTTCCCGGACGAGATTCCGGGCGGGCGTTCCTGCCGTCGAAGTCAGGAGAAGGAATGACTGCAGTAGCCATCCCGGGACTGGACAAGGCGCCGACGTCGCACAGCGGTGTGCTTGCGTGGGTACGGGAGGTCGCCGAGCTGACCACCCCTGACCGAGTGGTGTGGTGCGACGGCTCCGACGAGGAAGCCGAGCGCATCAACAACGAGCTGGTCGAGGCCGGCACGTTCGTCCCGTTGACGGCGAAGCCGAACTCCTTCTGGGCCGCTTCGGACCCCAGCGACGTCGCGCGGGTCGAGGAGCGGACCTTCATCTGTTCCGAAAAGGAAGAAGACGCCGGGCCGACCAACAACTGGATGCACCCGGACGAGATGAAGGCGACCATGACCGAGCTCTACCGGGGCTGCATGCGTGGTCGGACGATGTACGTCATCCCGTTCTGCATGGGCCCGCTCGGCGACGAGAACCCCAAGCTGGGCATCGAGGTCACCGACTTCGCCTACGTCGTGGCGTCGATGCGGGTGATGACCCGCATGGGCACCAAGGCGCTGGAGAAGTTCGTCACCGAGGACGGCACGGAGCGCGAGTTCGTGCCCGCCCTGCACTCGGTCGGCAAGCCGCTGGAGCCGGGCGAGAAGGACGTGCCGTGGCCGTGCAACGACACGAAGTACATCTCGCACTTCCCGGAGAGCCGGACGATCTGGAGCTACGGCTCGGGCTACGGCGGCAACTCGCTGCTGGGCAAGAAGTGCTACTCGCTGCGCATCGCCTCCGTCATGGCCCGTGACGAAGGCTGGCTCGCCGAGCACATGCTGATCCTCAAGCTGATCTCGCCGGAGAACAAGGCCTACTACGTGGCGGCCGCGTTCCCGAGCGCGTGCGGCAAGACCAACCTCGCGATGCTGCAGCCGACCATCCCGGGCTGGCGCGCCGAGACCATCGGTGACGACATCGCGTGGATGCGGTTCGGCGAGGACGGCCGCCTGTACGCGATCAACCCCGAGTTCGGCCTGTTCGGTGTCGCGCCCGGCACCGGCGAGAAGACCAACCCGGTGGCGATGAAGACCATCGAGGCGGGCAACACCGTCTTCACCAACGTCGCGCTGACCGACGACGGCGACGTGTGGTGGGAGGGCATGACCAAGGAGCCGCCGGCGCACCTGACCGACTGGAAGGGCCGCGACTGGACCCCCGAGTCGGACGAGCCGGCCGCGCACCCGAACTCGCGGTTCTGCACCCCGATCGCGCAGGTCCCGACGCTGGCGCCGGAGTGGGACGACCCGAAGGGCGTGCCGATCTCGGCCATCCTGTTCGGTGGCCGCCGCGCCACCACGGTCCCGCTGGTGACCGAGGCCCGCGACTGGCAGCACGGCGTGTTCATGGGCGCCACCATGTCGTCGGAGAAGACCGCGGCCGCGGCAGGCAAGGTCGGCGAGGTGCGCCGCGACCCGATGGCGATGCTGCCGTTCCTCGGCTACCACGCCGGTGCGTACTTCCAGCACTGGCTGGACACCGGCAAGAACGCCGACGCCGGCAAGCTGCCGCGGATCTTCTACGTGAACTGGTTCCGCCGCGGCGACGACAAGCGGTTCCTGTGGCCGGGCTTCGGTGAGAACTCGCGGGTGCTCAAGTGGATCGTCGAGCGCCTCGAGGGCAAGGCCGGTGCCGTGGAGACCCCGGTCGGCCTGGTGCCGCGCGCCGAGGACCTCGACCTCGAGGGCATCGCCGAGCCGATCGAGGACGTCCAGGAGTCGCTCGCGGTCAAGCCCGAGGAGTGGCGCCAGGAGATCCCGCTGATCGAGGAGTGGTTCGCCAAGATCGGCGACCGGGTGCCCTCCAGCCTGCACGACGAGCTGGCGGCGCTGAAGCAGCGTCTCGGCTGATCGCCTGACGCGAACACGGGAGGCCACCCCTGGCGAGGGGGTGGCCTCCCGTGCTTTTGTCGGACCATGCTGGGGATGCGGTTCGGCGTGAACATGATGGAGCCCGGGACGCGGGCGGAGTTCGTGGACAAGGTCCGGCGGGCCGAGGATCTCGGGTTCGACGTCGTGACCGTGGCCGACCACCTGGGGATGCCGGCGCCGTTCCCGGCGCTGGCGCTCGCGGCGGAGGCGACTTCCCGAGTGCGGCTGGGCACCTTCGTGCTCAACGCGCCCTTCTACCACCCCGCCGTGCTGGCGCGGGACGTCGCGACCACCGACCAGTACTGCGACGGCCGTCTGGAACTCGGCCTCGGCGCGGGGTACGTGCGCGAGGAGTTCGAGGCGGCCGGGCTGCCGTGGCCCGGGCGCCGGATCGACCACGTCGAGCGGACGGTCGTGGAGCTGCGCAAGCTGTTCGCCGACCCGGAGTACCAGCCGCGGCCGGCGCAGGACGGCGGACCGCCGCTGCTGCTGGGTGGCTGGGGTGACCGGATGTTGACGCTGGCCGCCGAGTACGCCGACACGATCGCGTTGACCGGGGCGCCCGCGGCGAAGGAGGGCGGGCTGGTCGGACTCGCCGACGCGGACGCGTTCGCGGAGCGGGTGGCGTTCGTGCGCTCCCGGCTGGGCGCGCGCGAAGCGGAGCTCAACGTGCTGGTGCAGCTGGTCGTGGTGACCGACGACCGGCCCGCGGCGCTGGCCGACCTGCAGCGGTTCGCGCCGGAGATGCCTGTCGAGGCGATCGGTGAGCTGCCGACCCTGCTGGTGGGCTCGGTGCCGGAGATCGTCGCCCAGATCGAGCGGATCCGCGACCGGTTCGGGATCACGTACGTGTCGATCCTGGAGCGCAGCATGGCCGATTTCGCGCCAGTGCTGGAGCAGCTGAAGTAACCGCGAGTCCCACCCTCCGCGCCGCGAGTCCCCCGCTCCGCCGCGTGAGTCCCGCGCTCAGCCGGTCGGTACGCCGGTGATCGCGTCCCGCAGGGCGTCCAGTGGTAGTCCGACCGCGTCCGCTAGCGCGACCACCGTGAAGAACGCCGGCGTGGGAATCCGGCCGGTTTCGATCTTCCGCAGCGTTTCCACCGAGACCCCGGCTTCCAGCGCCACCTCGGCCATGCTGCGCGAACCCCGCGCGGCTCGCAGTGCGGCACCGAGACGCTCGCCGCGTTCGCGTTCGGCTTCGGTCAGCGGGACTCGCACCATGTCCACAGTCTATCCGCCCACCTGTCCCCAGCCTGTGGACAACTCTGTGCACAGGCTGGGGACTACCAGAGAAAGTGGGCATGAAAACCGCCGGACCGGCAACTCTTCCGCTGTGTCGCACGTCTCAGTGGGTACCTGGCAGAGAGGAGGTCGTGATGTTGCTGGCCGGCGGACTGATGTTCGTGTTGACCCTGGTCTACCTGGTCCTGTGCACCTGCACGGGCCGGTTCCGCGAACTCACCGAAGAACTGGAGAACCCCGCCGAGAACGAGCCCGGCGGGGTCCTCGAGACGAAGAACTAGGCGGTCGGGTCGGGCAGCGGCATACCAGGCAGCGTCTGGTCCCGCGGCACCACCCCGTCCACGAGGAAGTCCTCCACAACCTTGTCCACCGCCGCGTTGCCCCCGGCGTAGATCCCGTGGTCGCCCTCGCCGGTCACGGTGATCATGCGAGAACCCTGGAACGCGCGGTGCGCGCGCTCGGCGCCCTCGATCGGCGTCGCCGGGTCGTGCGTCGACTGCACCATCAGCACCGGCGGGACACCCCGCCCGTCGAGGACCGGCAGCGGCTCCGGCTTGTTCTTCCAGAAGATGCACGGCTGGATCAGCCAGCCCCAGCCCAGCAGCGGGTACTGCGGCCCCAGCTGCGCGGACTGCCGCACCGCCGTGTTCCGGTTGCCGAACCACGGCCCCTCGTTGCAGGGGATCGTCCAGAAGCTCGCGTCGTAGGCGTCGTCGTAGTCGCTCGGCACCATCAGCGGCTGCGGTCCGACCGCGTCGGTCACGGCCTTCACCTGGTCCAGCAGTGCCGTCCGCTGCTGCGCCGACGCGGTGCCCTGGGTCAGGTTCCGCACGTTGACCAGGTAGTCGGCCAGCTCCGGGAAGTACCGCTTGTTGTACAGCTCGGAGGCGATGAACGAGTCCAGCGCGTTGGCCGACAGCTTGATGCCGTCGACCTCCACCGGGTTCCGCGTCAGCGCGTACCGCACCTGCTCATACGTCTGCCGGGCCATCTCGGCGGTCGTGCCGAAGTGGTAGCGGCTGTCGTAGGACGCCATCCACGGCAGGAAGTCCTCGCGCCAGCGCCGCTCGAAGCCCAGCGGCTGCCAGTCGAACGACTTCTGCCAGGTGGTGGTGAACTCGGTGTTCGAGTCGAGCACGAACTTGCCGGTCCGGTTCGGGAAGGCCTGCGCGTAGTGCGCGCCCATCCAGGTGCCCGCCGAGTACCCGACCCAGTTGATCTTCTGCCGCTTCAGCAGCACGCGCAGCAGGTCGAGGTCGTTGATCGTCTGCCGGGTGTTGATGAACGGCCCGAGCTCGCCCGACTTCACCTGGCACGAGTCGGCCGCGTACTCGGTGGCGTCCAGGATCAGCTTCAGGTTCTCCCGGCTGCGGTCCCGCGGGTCCAGGTCGCCGCCGGTGCCGATCGCTCCACCGCAGGTGATGTTCGTGCTCTTGCCGGTGCCGCGCGGGTCGAACCCGATGATGTCCTGGTGCTCCCGCACCCGGGTCTGGTTGCGCAGCCGCGCGGCGAACATCCGGCCTGGCGCACCCGGCCCGCCCGGGTTCACGAACGTGCTTTCCGTCGCCTCGCCGGTCGCCTTGAGCCGGCTGACCGCGATCGTCACGTCGATGCCCTGGTTGGGCGCCGACCAGTCGCGCGGCGAGGAGTAGGTCGCGCATTCGATGCCCTCGGCGCCGGCCGGCGGGGTCTGCCCCGACAGCTCGTCCGTGGTGCAGGTGTGCCAGTCCAGCGTCTGCTGCGCGTAGCGATCCGGGATGCCGGTCGAGTTCAGCGCGGGTGCGGCCGGTGCCGCGATCGCTGGTGTGCCCGCCGCCAGCAGGGTGCCGGCCAGAGCCGGGATCACCACCGCCCAGCGCGTCCGTGTCATGCTCGCCCCTTCGTCACTGCCCGCAACCGCGTGCGTACGCCGCGGCGGCTCATTCATATCGGTCGCACCGAACGCCGGGCAACCTGCCTTCGTCGGGTGTCGCCGGCGATCAAATCGATATAGAGGGAGCGTGACGACCGGTGGTCCAGGACTTAAGGTCAACCCGCCCTATCCCGTTCAAGTGAGGTCACATGTCTGGCAAAGCCGCCGGGAAGGTCACCGGGCTCCAGATCAGCCCGTGGAACCTGGTCCTGCTGATACCGCTGCTGATGCTCGTCACGCCGTGGTTCAACTTCGACAAGCCGAGAGTGCTGGGGCTGCCGTTCTTCTACTGGTACCAGTTCCTCTTCGTGTTCGTCGGTGTGATCTCCGTGGCGATCGTCTACGTCATGACCAAGGACAAGCCCGTCGTGAAGGGCAAGCCGGACCGGCTCGCCGCCGAGGAGCTGGACGAGGGTGAGAAGCGATGACTCTGGCACAGGCGCCCGGCAGCGGTCTGCAGTGGACCGAGCTGAGCATCTTCATCGTGCTGTTCCTGCTGGTCAGCGTGATGGGTTTCGTCGCGTCCCGCTGGCGGGCGGCGGCCTCGCTGGACCACCTCGACGAGTGGGGTCTGGGCGGCCGCAAGTTCGGCTCGTGGATCACCTGGTTCCTCGTCGGTGGTGACCTGTACACCGCCTACACGTTCGTGGCCGTGCCCGCGCTGGTGTTCGGCGCCGGCGCGCTGGGCTTCTACGCCCTGCCCTACACCGTGATCCTGTACCCGATCGTCTTCCTGCCCGCGCTGCGGATGTGGTCGGTGTCCCGCTCGCGTGGCTACGTGACGCCGGCCGACTTCGTGCGCGGCCGCTACGGCTCGCCGACCCTGGCGCTGCTGATCGCGATCACCGGCATCGTCGCGACCATGCCCTACATCGCCCTGCAGCTGGTCGGCCTGGAAGCGGTGCTGCGGACGATGGGTCTCAACGGCGGTGGCATCGCCGGTCACCTGCCGCTGCTGATCGCGTTCCTGGTGCTCGCGCTCTACACCTACCAGTCCGGCCTCCGGGCGCCGGCGTTGATCGCGTTCGTCAAGGACGGCCTGATCTACATCGTCATCCTGGTCGCGGTGTTCTACCTGCCGTCCAAGCTGGGCGGCTGGTCGCACATCTTCGACACCAGCGCGCAGGCGCTGTCGCAGCCGAACCCGAACACGGGGAAGCCGAAGGGCTCGATCGTGCTGACCGGGACCAACCAGCTGCAGTACATCACCCTGGCGCTGGGCTCGGCGCTGGCGCTGTTCCTGTACCCGCACTCGCTCACGGGTGTGCTCGCCTCGCGCGGCCGCAACGTGATCAAGCGGAACATGATCGCGCTGCCCGCCTACTCACTGCTGCTGGGCCTGCTCGCGTTGCTCGGCTACGTCGCGCTGACCGCGGGCGTCAAGCCGATCACCAACGCGGCCACCGGCAACGCCGACTCCAACACCGTGGTGCCGGTGCTGTTCGACACGCAGTTCCCGTCGTGGTTCGCGGGCATCGCGTTCGCCGCGATCGGCATCGGGGCGCTGGTGCCCGCCGCGATCATGTCGATCGCCGCGGCGAACCTGTGGACCCGCAACATCTACAAGGAGTACCTGAAGCGGGACGCCAGCCCGGCGCAGGAGGCCAAGCAGGCCAAGATCGCGTCGCTGGTCGTGAAGTTCGGCGCGGTCGCGTTCATCCTGTTCATCGACCCGCAGTTCTCGATCGACCTGCAGCTGATCGGCGGTGTGCTGATCCTGCAGACGCTGCCGGCGGTGGCGATCGCCCTGTACACGCGGTGGTTCCACCGGATCGGCCTGATCGCGGGCTGGGCCGTCGGCATGGTGTGGGGCATCATCATGCTCTACAACATCCCGAACCCGAACACCAAGCGCGCTCACTTCGGTGGTTCGGCCCTGCCGCTGGACAAGCTGTCGATCTTCGGCTGGCACCCGTTCTCCGGCTCGGCGATCCAGATCTACCCCGGGTTCGTGGCGCTGATCGCGAACCTCGTGGTAGCCGTGATCGTGACGATCATCGCCCGCAGCCTAAAGGTGTTCAACGGAACCGACGACACCGAGGGCACCGACTACCACGCCGACGAGCACGACAAGGACCTGCGCCCGATCGGCGCGGCACACTAGGAGGAAACCGTGGACAGCCGGTTCGGTGTCACCGAGCTCGAAGACCTGCCCGAGGACCTGCGCGAGCGCATCGGCGTGATCGCGGAGAAATCGGGGTTCGTGCCGAACGTCTTCCGGGCGCTGGGGCACCGGCCGGCTGAACTGCGGGCCTTCCTCGACTACCACGACGCGCTCATGGAACGCACCGACGGCCTGAGCAAGGCCGAGCGGGAGCTGGTCGTGGTGGCGACGTCGGGGGCGAACCACTGCACCTACTGCGTGGTCGCCCACGGCGCGATCCTGCGGATCCGCAGCAAGGACCCGCAGCTGGCCGACCGGGTCGCCACGAACCCGTGGCAGGTCGAGCTGGACGAGCGGGGCCGCGCGATCGTCGACCTGGCGCTCGCGCTGGCCCGCGAGCCCGAGATGTTCGGCGAAGCCGATCTCGAAGCCGCGCGCAAGGCGGGGCTGACCGAGGACGAGATCTGGGACGTCGGCGCGATCACCGCGTTGTTCGCGATGTCCAACCGGCTGGCGCACCTGACCGCGCTGCGGCCGAACCCGGAGTTCTACACGATGGGCCGCGATCAGAAGCGGTAGAGCGATTCGTGCAGGTCGCGCTGGATCTCGTACTTGCGGAGCAGGCGGCCGAGCAGCCGGGCCCACCACTTCGCCGGGTGCCGGTAGGCGCGCACCCACAGCGGCGGGATCCGGTCCGGGATGCGTGGATCGGCCTTCGGGCGGAACTTGTCGCCGGTGAGGACGACGGTCGGGTGCCCGCGCGGGCAGGCGGTGGTCACCGAGATGACGCCGGGCATCAGGTTGTGCACCCACTCCACCTCGTCGATGCCCATCAGGGTCCGGGTGTCGCAGGTTTCGCAGTAGACGACGAACATCGGGTCACAGCTCCCGCCGCCAGGTTTCGCCGACGAGGTCGTGTCCGAAGCTGTGGTGGGGTTGCGAGTCGACGAGTTCGAACCCCGCCCGCCGGTAGATGTGCCGCGCGGCGACCAGGACGTCGTTGGTCCACAGTTCCATCGCGGTGTAGCCGTGCGCCCGCGCGAAGGCCAGGCACTCGTCCACCAGGCGCTTGCCGACGCCGTGACCGCGGGCGTGCGGTTCGACGAGCAGCAGGCGCAGTTTCGCGGTCTTCTCGTCCGGGCCGCGCACGCAGAACACGCAGCCGACGCGTTCCCCGCCCAGCTCGGCGATCCACCCGGCCTCGCGGGCCGGGTCGTGGTGGTCGACGTAGTCGGCGATGATCCGGGCGACGAGGGCTTCGTAGGTGGCGTCCCAGCCGTACTCCTGGGCGTAGATCGCGCCGTTGCGCTGCACGACCCAGCCGAAGTCGCCGGGCCGCGGCGGGCGCAGCACGAGGGCCGGGGCGGGCTGGCGGTCGCCGACGAGGTGGCTGATCGTGCGCATGGACGTGACCAGGCGGTGCTGGTCGTCGTCGGTGAGGCGGCTCAGCAGCTCGCCGATCTGCTCGGTGGTGCGGTCCTCGAGGACCTGCTGCTCGGCCCGGCCGGCGTCGGTGAGCCGCACCAGCTGACGGCGGCCGTCGGTCTCGTGCCGCTCCCGGACGAGCAGGCCGCGACCTTCGAGGCGCGCGAGCAGGCGGCTGGCGTACCCCGGGTCCAGATCGAGGCGGCGTCGCAGCTCGGCGACCTCCGTGACGCCCTCCTGGGCGAGCTCGTAGAGCACCCGGGCCTCGCCGAGGCTGTAGTCGCTGCCGACGAGCCCTTCTTCGAGGACCCCGATGAGACCGGTGTAGAGCCGGTTGAAGGCCCGAACCTGTGTGACGCGGTCCCGGAGTGCCTGGTCGCTCATTGACCACCTCAACAAACTCGTTGACTGAGTCAAACGCTACTCACACCGGAGGTGGGCGCAAGTGGTTTTTGGAGGTGGTCGGCCCGAGGCACTCGCTCCGCGGCTGCGGGCAGCCCGGGAAATTGGAAACCCCGTGATGCTGCCAGGTCGGGGGTCCGCCAGCATCACGGGGTCATCTGGGGTATCGCCACTTCCCCTGGTGGCGTTACAACCTGATCTATTTGTGGCCTAGCTCACGCGTCAGCGCAAGTTGGACTGCCGCGCCTGGGCGATGGCGATCAGCTCCTGGCGGACCGTCACGGAGCCGGCGGTGTCGATCGCGCGGCTCAGCGCCCGGCGGGTGCGCGCCTCGGCGCGGCGGGCTCGGAGCTTGGCGGCGATGTTGCTCATCGGTGTTCGCATCCCTCGTGCATCTCGGTGGCTGTGCTTCTAGTATGCACCTTTTTTCACAAGGTCGCCAACGATTGTCCGGTGACGTAGGGCACTGGCCTACGAATCATCGGCCACAGCTCGATCTCGCGGAAGATCGCCATTTCTAGCTTGATCACTAGAAAGCGGTAGAGAAGGACAGATGCGGCTGCCCGGGGGTCGTACCCGGCGCCCCGCGGGCTGGTGCGGTGTGCGAAGGACGCGACGACCCGGCTCATCGGGCCACCCGCAGTCCGAACGCGCTGATCAACGCGGCCACCGCGGCGGCCGCGATCGGCACCGCCAGCGCCGTCCGGTAGCCGTCCACACCCGCCGCCGCCCCGGTCAGCACCGCCGTGCTGGCGGCGAGCCCGAGCGCGGCGCCGAACTGGAAGGACGTGTACAGCAACCCGCCGGCCAGCCCCTGCTCGCTCTCCCCGACCCCGTCGGTGGCGCTGATCGTCAGCGGGCCGTAGGCCAGGGCGAACGCCACCCCGATCACGATCATCGTCGGGAACATCGCCAGGTACACCGTGTCCGTGCCGATCGGCAGGAACAACGCGTACGACACCACGGCGAGCACCAGTCCGGCCACGATGACCTTCGCGTTGCCGAACCGCTCGACCAGCCGCGGGGTAAGGGTCGGGGCGAGGACGGCGTCCGCGCCGATCGCCAGCATCGTGAAGCTGGTCTGCAGCGAACTCCAGCCCCGCAGTTCCTGCAGGTACAGCACGGCGATGAACTGGAACCCGAAGAACGCCGCGGCGAACAGCAGCCCGGCCAGGTTGGCGCGCACCAGCGCCCCGGACCGGAGCAGGCCCAGCCGCACCAGCGGGGCGCCGGACCGGCGCTCGACCAGGACGAAGACGGCGGCGAGCACGAGCCCGGCGGCGACGGTCGCCGTGGTCCAGCCCGCGGAGACGTGCGTGGAACGCTCGACGCCGAGCACCAGCAGCACGATGGCGGCCGTGATGGTCACCGCGCCGAGCACGTCGATCCGCCGGTCGGTGGTGCGCTCCCGGGCCGTGGCGGGGATGAACGCGACCCCCAGCACCAGGATGACCAGCGCCAGCGCGGCGGGCACGAACAACACCAGCCGCCAGTCCAGCGCGCTGAGCAGCCCGCCGAGCACCAGCCCGAGCGAGAAGCCGCCCGCGGCGGTGCCCGAGTAGACCAGCAGGGCCCGGTTCCGCTGCGGGCCCTCCTCGAAGGTGGTCGTGATGATCGACAGGCCGGCCGGGGTCATCACCGCCGCGGCGACACCCGCCACGAACCGGGCGACGATGAGCAGCCAGCCCTCGCCGGCGAGCCCGCCCACGGCGGAGACGACCAGGAACACCGCCAGCCAGACCAGGAACATCCGGCGCCTGCCGAACAGGTCGGCGGCCCGGCCGCCGGCCAGCATGAACCCGCCGTAACCGAGCACGTAGGCGCTGACCACCCACTGCAGCTCACCGGTGGACAGGCCGAGGTCGGCCCGGATGGCCGGCAGCGCGACGTTCAGCATCGCGACGTCGATGCCCTCCAGGAAGATCGCGCCGCACAGGACGAACAGCATTCCCCAGGTCCGGGGTGTGAAGCGCGGTCGCGCTCGGTTACTGCACGGGAACCGAGGACGACCAGGTCAGGCAGTGGGACACCCGCGCGGAGTGCGAAGTCCGGCACATCCTGGACCGGGTGGCGGACAAGTGGTCGCTGCTCGTGATCGCGTTGCTCGACCGGCACACGATGCGGTTCTCCGAGCTGCGGCGCGCGATCGACGGGGTCAGCCAGCGGATGCTCACCGTGACGCTGCGGCACCTGGAGCGGGACGGGATCATCAGCCGGACGGTCTACCCGGTGGTTCCGCCGCGGGTGGACTACGAGCTGACCCCGCTGGGCATGTCGCTGCACCAGGTGATCAAGTCCCTGGTGACCTGGACCGAGGAGCACCAGCAGGAGATCGCCGCGGCGCACGCCGCCTACGACGAGCGGGTCGCCCGGGAGGAGCCGGAGCTGGTCAGTCCACGGCGCGGCTGAGCAGGTAGTGCCCGAAGTGCGGCACGGTGAAGGCGATGTGCCCGCGCTCCGCGGAGTACACCAGCCCCTTCTTCATCAGCGAATCCCGTGCCGGGGACAGTGACGAGGGCTTGCGGCCCAGGTAGACCGCCACATCCGAGGTGCCCGCGCTCTCGTCCCGGCCCTGGGTCAGCTCCGCCATCGCCCGCAGGTACTCGCGCTCGGCCGGGGTGGCGCGTTCGTAGCGGGACCCGAAGAAACCGACCGCGAGTTCCTGCTCGGCCTCCGGCGCGGCGACCTGCACGTCCTGCACGGTG
This sequence comes from Amycolatopsis deserti, assembly GCF_014653945.1. Classification (GTDB taxonomy): domain Bacteria; phylum Actinomycetota; class Actinomycetes; order Mycobacteriales; family Pseudonocardiaceae; genus Amycolatopsis_E; species Amycolatopsis_E deserti. The sequence continues at coordinate 331,323 of NZ_BNAU01000006.1, forward strand.
ATCGGGTCGTCCGGCGCGGCGTCCCAGGCCGCCTTCGCGTAGGCCTGGATGAAGTACGGGTAGCCGCCGGAGGCGTCGAACAACGCGTCCAGCGCCTCGGCCTCGATGCCGGCGTCCTCGCGCTCGATCGGCGCCAGCACCGCGCGGTCGGCCTCCTCGCGGTTGAGCCGGTCGATGCGCACGTACCGGAACAGCCGCTCGGAGTAGGACTTCGAGGCCGACAGCACCGCGGGCACGTGCGGCAGCCCGGCGCCGACCACGACCAGCGGCGCTCCGGACTGGGACAGCTCGTGGCACGCCGCGCACAGCGCCGACACGTCGTCGGGCTGCAGGTCCTGGATCTCGTCGATCAGCAGCGCCACGCCGGTGCCGACGTCCGCGGCCAGCTCGGCCACGTCAGTGAACAGCTCGACCAGGTCGATCTCGATGTCCCCGGAGTCGGCGCGGCCCTGCGCGGCGGGCACGTCGATGCCCGGCTGCCACCGGTCCCGCAGCTTCGCGTCGGCCTTGTTCGACCGCAGCGCAAACGCTTTCAGCACGCCGAGGACCTCTTCGACCCGGTCCGGCGCGCGGTGCCGCACCGCCAGGTCGCGGATCGCGCGGTGCAGGGCCGCCGACAACGGCCGGCGCAGCTCCGCATCCGGTCTCGCTTCGATCTTGCCCGCGCCCCACTTGTGCTTCACGGCCATCGACCGCAGCTCGCCGAGCAGCACGGTCTTCCCGACGCCTCGCAGGCCGGTCAGCACGAGACTGCGTTCCGGGCGGCCGCGGGCGACCCGCTGCAACACCACCTCGAACGCGGTCAGCTCGCGTTCGCGGCCTGCCAGCTCCGGCGGCCGTTGCCCGGCGCCCGGCGCGAAGGGGTTGCGGATCGGGTCCACTCTGCCAACGTATCGGCGTGTCTAGGGCGACCCCGATATTTGCGGAGATTCGGGTATCGGCGTGTCGCTATCTCTCTATAAGGCTCTATAGCCTCTCAGCTAGAAAAGCTTAGGGATGAAGAGACGCGGGAATGGGTAGATCCTCGACGTGACATGTCGCATCCGAGGAAGGCGAGGATCGTGATCTTGCGTCGACTGGCCCGCCCCATGCTGGCGAGCATCTTCATCTACGGCGGTATCAACGCCCTGAAGCAGCCCGAGGGGCACGCCGAGGCGGTCAAGCCCGTGCTCGACAAGGTCGGTGAGCAGCGGGACAAGCTGCCCGACGCGGTCCCCACCGACCCGGTGAGCCTGGTCAAGATCGACGCGGGGGTGAAGATCGCGGCCGGGACACTGTTCGCGCTCGGCAAGTTCCCGCGGCTGTCCGCGCTGGCGCTGCTGGGCAGCCTGGTGCCGACCACGGTCGCCGGGCACCCGTTCTGGGAAGCCAAGGACCCGCAGGAGAAGCAGCAGCAGCTGATCCAGCTGCTCAAGAACGCCGGTCTGGCCGGCGGGCTGATGATCGCGGCCGCCGACACCGAGGGCAAGCCGTCGCTGGGCTGGCGCGCCCGCCGCGCCGCCGACAAGGCCAGCAGGCGGGCCCACAAGGCGACGGAGAAGGCGAGCAAGCAGGCGCACAAGGCGACCAAGCAGATCCAGTCGACGGCCGCGTCCGCCCGCGACGTCCTGCCGGTCTAACCGAGCAGGCGGATCACCAGGTCCCGGCGGCTGCGCACGCCGACCTTGTCGAACACGGCCTTGAGGTGGTCCTGCACGGTGTGTGCGGAGATGTGCAGCTCGTCGCTGATCGCGCGGGTCGGCAGGCCACGCAGGACCAGCGTGGCGACGTCGGCCTCGCGCGTGGTCAGGCCGTGCGCGGCCAGCACCAGCGGAGCCGCCGCACGCGCGTCGGCCGGTTCGACCACCACGGCCAGCTGCCGGGTACCGGTGAGCCGGGAGGCGTGCAGCGTGAGCCACGAGCCGTCGGCGCCGCGCACCCGGGCACTCGGCAAGGCGCTACCGGACCGCAACGCGGCCGCGACCGCGTACACCGGCAGGGGCAGCGGAGCGCCGGGCGGCAGCAGGGCCAACAGCTGCTCGGCGTCGGGGGTGAGCGAGACGAGCCGCAGGTCGTCGGTCAGCAGCACCACGCCGGGACGGTGACTCGCGGCGGCCGGGCTGTCCACGAGTGCCGCCGTGCGGATGGCATGCGCGAGATGCGGGGCGAGACGGGCGAGCGTGGTCTTCTCGGTGGCGGTGAAGCCGAGCAGGCCGTCCTCGCGGTGCAGGCACAGGTAACCCCAGCAACGCCCGCCGGCGACGAGCGCCGCGCGCATCTCGTCACCGAGCCCGAGCGGGCGCATGATCTCGCGGTAGCGCTCGCTGGCCCAGCGATCCCGTCCGGTGGCGCCGTCCAGGGTGGCGACCGGCCTGCCGGAGGTGACCAGTCCGGCGAAGGTGTTCACGTCGCCGCCGCCGAACTCGTTGTCCAGGAAGAGCGGTGCGGCGGTGTCCAGCGGCGGGTCCGGCCAGGCGCCGGTGAACAGCAGGGTGTCCGGATCGGCGGTCGCGAAGAACGTCGCGTCCGAAGGCACCACGCGGCGCAGCGCCCGCAGCACCTCCCGCCGGACGCCGGTGGTGTCCAGGCCGCTGTGCGACAGGCGGATCACGTCGTGCTCGGCGCGGACCGCACTGGGCGATCGCCGCATGTGCCCAGTGTGCGCCCCGGCCGTGTCCCACGGAAATCCCAGACGCGTGGGATGGTCCGGGGGTCATCGCCGCCGCAGGATCACCGCATGACCACTGACCAGCTCAGCAGCAACAAGCAACTCGTCGAGGACTTCATCCAGGACCTGTTCACCAAGGGCGACTCCGACGCCGTCGACCGCTACCTCGACCCCGCGTTCGTCAACCACGACCCGCCGTTCCCGGGTGCTCCCGATGGTCCGGACGGCATGCGCGCGGCCGCCATGATGTTCCGGCAGGCCATGCCCGACTGGCACAGCGACGTCGAGCGGCTCGTCGCCGAAGGTGACATCGTGGTGGAGGTGTTCACCGCGCGCGGCACCCACCGGGGCGAGCTGATGGGCGTGCCCGGCACGGGCGAAACGATCACCCTGCGCGGGATCAACGTGTTCCGCGTCCAGGGCGATCGCATCGTCGAGCGCTGGGGCAGCCTCGACCAACTCGGCCTGCTCCAGCAGCTCGGGCTCACTTCTCCAGGATCGCCGTGATGCCCTGGCCACCCGCCGCGCAGATCGAGATCAGGCCCCGGCCCGAGCCCTTCTCGTGCAGCAGCTTCGCCAGCGTCGCCACGATGCGGCCGCCGGTCGCCGCGAACGGGTGCCCGGCGGCCAGCGACGAGCCGTTCACGTTCAGCTTCGACCGGTCGATCGGCCCCAGCGGCTGGTCGAGCCCCAGCTTCTCCTTGGCGAAGGCCGGGCTCTCCCACGCCTTCAACGTCGCGAGCACCTGGGACGCGAACGCCTCGTGGATCTCGTAGAAGTCGAAGTCCTGCAGCGTCAGGCCCGCCTTCGCCAGCATTCGCGGCACCGCGTAGGCGGGGGCCATCAGCAGGCCCTCGCCGCCGTGCACGTAGTCCACCGCCGCGGTCTCCGAGAACGTCAGGTACGCCAGGACCGGCAGCTTCCGCTCGGCGGCCCACTCCTCGGTCGCCAGCAGGACCGTCGACGCGCCGTCGGTCAGCGGGGTCGAGTTGCCCGCCGTCATGGTGCCGTCCGGGCCGCCGAACACCGGCTTGAGCTTGGCCAGCTTCTCCGCGGTCGAGTCCGGCCGCAGGTTCTGGTCGCGGGACAGGCCCAGGTAGGGCGTCACCAGGTCGTCGAAGAACCCGCGCTCGTAGGCGGCGGCCAGGCGCTGGTGGCTGGTCGCGGCCAGCACGTCCTGCTCCTCGCGCGAGATCTCCCACTCCTTGGCCGTCAGCGACGCGTGCTCGCCCATCGACAGCCCGGTGCGCGGCTCGGCGTTGCGCGGGATCTCCGGCACGATCTGGCCCGGACGCAGCTTGGTCAGCAGCTTGAGCCGCTGGCCGAGCGTCTTCGCGGAGTTGAGCTGCACCAGGATCCGGCGCAGGTCGTCGTTCACCGCGAGAGGGGCGTCCGAGGTGGTGTCGACGCCGCCGGCGATCGCCGAGTCGATCTGGCCGAGCGCGATCTTGTTGGCGACGTTGACGATCGCCTGCAGACCGGTGCCGCACGCCATCTGGACGTCCGCGGCCGGCGTCTCCGGCGAGAGCTTGCTGCCCAGCACGCTCTCCCGGGCCAGGTTGAAGTCCCGCGCGTGCTTGAGCACCGCGCCCGCGGCGACCTCACCGATGCGCTCGCCCTGCAGCGCGAAGCGGCTCACCAGGCCGTCCAGGGCGGCGGTGAGCATGTCCTGGTTGGACGCGTTGGCGTAGCGGCCGTTCGACCGCGCGAACGGGATGCGGTTGCCGCCGACGATGGCGACGCGACGAACGTCCATCAATTCCTCCCACTGCGGTGGTGAGCCTCGGATGACAGTGTAACCTACTCGTGAGTAGGTAAGCTCGGTAAGGAGGCACGTGATGGCCGACCGGTATCAGCAGTTCACCAAGACGCCGATCGGGAAGTTCCTGGTGCCCAAGCTCGGGCTGCCCAACCCGCCGGTGCTGCGCCGGTACCGCCCTGGCCAGCCACCGCTCGATGGTCCCGCACTTTTCGGCTCCGCGCCCGGTGGGCGGCTGGAGAAGACCGTGCCGAACCAGCTCGCGGCCGCCGGGATCGAGGTGCTCACCGAGCAGGCGGGCGGCGACCAGCGCTACGGCGGCCTGGTGTTCGACGCCACCGGCATCACCGACCCGGCGCAGCTGCGTGAGGTGTACCTGTTCTTCCACCCGGTGATCCGCAAGATCGGCTACTGCGGCCGGGTCGTCGTGCTCGGCACCCCGCCCGAGCTGGTGGACGGCCGGGAGCGGATCGCCCAGCGCGCGCTCGAGGGGTTCGTCCGCTCGGTCGGCAAGGAGCTCAAGCGCGGTGCGACCGCCCAGCTCGTCTACGTCGCGCCCGGCGCCGAAGAGGCCGCCGAGTCGACGCTGCGGTTCGTGCTGTCCGCGAAGTCGGCGTTCGTCGACGCCCAGGTGATCCGCGTCGGCGCCACCGGCACCCCGGCGGTACCCGCGATCGAGAACTGGGAAAAGCCCCTCGACGGCAAGGTCGCCCTGGTCACCGGCGCCTCGCGGGGTATCGGCGCGGCGATCGCCGAGGTGCTCGCCCGCGACGGCGCGCACGTGATCGGGTTGGACATCCCGGCGCAGGGCGGGGACCTGTCCGCGGTCGCGAACAAGGTCGGCGGCTCGGCGCTGCAGCTGGACATCACCGCCGCGGACGCGCCGGACAAGCTCGCGTCCTACCTCAAGGAGCGGCACGGCGGCGTGGACATCGTCGTGCACAACGCCGGCATCACCCGCGACAAGACGCTCGGCAACCTCACCGAGGGCGCGTGGGACGCGGTGCTCACCGTCAACCTGGTCGCGCAGCTCGCCGTCAACGACAAGCTGCTGAGCGAGAAGGTGCTCCGCGAAAACGGCCGCATCATCGGCGTCTCGTCGATCGCCGGCATCGCGGGCAACGTGGGCCAGACCAACTACGGCACCAGCAAGGCGGGCGTGATCGGCATGGTGGCCGACGGTGCGCCGAAGCTCGCCGAGTACGGCGCCACCATCAACGCCGTCGCGCCCGGGTTCATCGAGACGCAGATGACCGCGGCGGTCCCGCTGTTCATCCGCGAGGCCGGGCGGCGGCTGTCCAGCCTGGGCCAGGGCGGGCTGCCGGTCGACGTCGCCGAGACGATCGCCTGGTACGCCAATCCGGCGTCGGCCGCGGTGAACGGCAACGTGGTCCGCGTGTGCGGCCAGGCTCTGCTGGGGGCGTGATGACGGTCAAGGAAATTCGCGAGGCGCCGAAGCTGGCGCCGTTGTACGCCAAGGCGTTGCTGCCGCACAGCGGTGGCGGCGGCCTGCCGGACACCGAATACGTGCGCGCGGGCATCGAGTTCGACCCGGCGCACGTGGCGGCCTACAACCAGGTCTGCGGGTTCCGGCTGGGCGACGAGCTGCCGGTGACCTACCCGCACATGCTCGCGTTCGGATTGCAGATGGCCCTGATGACGCAGCCGGACTTCCCGTTCCCGCTGCTGGGCATGGTGCACGTCGCCAACCGCATCACGCAGCGCCGCCCGGTGCGGCTGACCGACACCGGCACGATGCGGGTGCGCGCGGAGAACCTGCGGCCGCACGAAAAGGGCCGCCAGTTCGACGTGATCAGCGAGTACACCACCGCCGACGGTCCGATTTGGACAGAGGTGAGCACGTACCTGCGGCGCGGTGGCGGCGAGGGCGGCGGCAAGCGCGAGCAGCTCGCCGCACCCGCGCCCAAGGCGATCTGGCGCGTGCCTGCCGACATCGGGCGCCGCTACGCGGAGGTGTCCGGTGACCGCAACCCGATCCACCTGCACCCGCTGACCGCGAAGCTGTTCGGCTTCCCGTCGGCCATCGCGCACGGCATGTGGACCAAGGCGCGGGTGCTGGCCGCGTTCGAGGGCAGGCTGCCGGACGCTTACACGGTCGACGTGAAGTTCAAACTGCCCGTGCTGCTGCCGGCGAAGGTCGCGTTCACGTCGTGGCAGACGGGCGACGGGTGGGCTTTCGAGCTGTGGGCGGCGAAGAAACCGAAGCCGCACCTGGAGGGGACGATCACTCCTCCGGACGCCACACCGAACCCTCGATGAGGTCGTTGAACCCCAGCCACACCAGGTTCATCAGCCACGACGCGAGCACTCCGTCGGATACCTCGGAGTGATCGAGCCACCAGTCGGCCAGCGACTCGGCGGCGCCGACGAGCGCCACGGCGAGGGCCGGGCCGGAGAACTCGGCCCGGTCCCCCAGGCCCTTCTTCATGCCCGCGGTGACCACGAGCGCGGTGACCACCTCGATGGCCCGCGAGCGCAGCATGGTGATCTCGTCGGCGAACCGGCCGCCGACGGTCAGCGCCTGGCGGTGCAGCACCGTCCACGAGTCCCGGTACTCGGCGACGAAGCGGTAGAACGAGCGCAGGCCGTGCCACAGCTGCATGTCCGGCGGCAGTTCCGAGCGCAGGCCGTCGCGGACCGCCTCCAGCAGCCGGCCCGCCTCACGGCGGATGCACTTGGCGAACAGGTCCTCCTTGGCGCCCAGGTAGGAGTAGATCATCGGCTTGGAGACGCCGGCGACCTCGGAGATCTCGTCCATCGACGCGGAGTGGTAGCCGTGCCGCGAGAACACCTCGACGGCGGCGTCCAGGATCTGCCGTTCCCGCACGGCCCTGGGCAACCGCCGCGAACGCGGGGCCTTCACGTCTTCCGTCACGCCGAAACGCTACCTCTTCACCCGTTCGCCGGTAGAATCTCCGCCTGTGTCCGGCACAGTCGTCGACGCGTTCGCCCGCCAGATCGATCTGAGCAGGTTGTCCGCGGAGCAGTTCATCCAGCTGCTGGAAACCCTGCACATGCTGGGCTCGGCCGGGACCGGGGTGCACCTGAGCGGGCTGTCCACCGAAACCCTCGCCGACGTCGTGCGCCGCGCGTCGAAGGAGCAGCTCCGGGCGATCGCCGAGCACCCCGAGCTGCGGATGGTGTTCCTGGAGGAGATCTTCCGCCGGATGTCGGACCACTTCCTGGCGGAGAAGGCGCGGTACTCGAGCCTCGTGGTGTGCTGGCGGTTCCCGGGTGGTTCCGGGATCGGCGGGTACGACCGGTTCCAGACGGTCATCGAGGACGGCCGGTGCCACTCGGGGAAGGACCTGGGGCGCGAGCCGGACACGACGATCACGATCGCGCCGGACGACTTCTTCCGCGTGGCGACCGGCAACGCCGCGGTGGCGGCGATGTTCGTGACCGGGAAGGTCAAGGTGAAGGGCGAGTACGCGCCCGCGGTGCGGCTGTCGGGTTACTTCGATATACCGAAACCTGCTTAGCCTTCGATGATCGGGCGGTTGGTGGTCTCCTTGTCGACCACCTCGCTGTCGACGACGATCAGCCGGTTCGGCATGCGGCGTTCGGCGCGCTTGAGCCAGGCGCGGCGGACGACGCCACGGGTGGGCGGCAGCAGCAGGGCCAGCCCGGCGAGGTCGGAGAGGAAGCCCGGGATCATGATGAGCAACCCGCCGAACGCGACGAGCATGCCGTCGGTGATCTCGGCGTGCGGGGACCGGCCGGCCCGCGCGGTGGCGAGGAACGCCTGAGCGGCGCGCGCCCCTTCCCGCCGGGCGAGCCACGAGCCGAGGAACGCCCCGACGACGAGCAGCCCGAGCGTGCCCAGGAAGCCGATGAGCGAGCTGACCGCCCAGACGGCAGCCACCTCGGCGACGATGTACAGCAGCAACACGACAGCCATACCGGTTCAACGTCCGGAACCGGCGGATTTCTCCCGCCCAGGGCGGCCTCGACGGGGGTAGTGCCGGAGGTTCCAGATCCAGGCGGAGAACGCCAGGTCGAGGTGTTCCGGGCAGCCCGGCGCAGGCCGTCTGGCCGGGCCGGTTCAGCATCACGACGGTGTCCGCGGCGGCGAGCCGGATCGGGCTGCCGCCGTGCTCCCGCGGCGTGCCCCGAACCTAGCCGACCTGCCGTAGCACGGCCGCCAGTTCCGCCGGCGGCGTCAGGAACGGGTGGTGCCCGCACGTCATCTCGACCACCGCGCCCGCCCGTTTCGCCTGTTCGCGCTGCACCTCCGGCGGGGTCGCCGGGTCGTCGGTCACCACTCCGCCATAGGAGTGCCCGCACACCACCGCGGGGCCGTCGTCCAGCGCCGCCCGCACCGCCGCGACGTCCGCGTACAGGTCACCCCCGCCGCCGCAGCTGGGCAGCTCCACCGCGACGCTCTCGGGCAGCAGCGGAGCCATCCGGCTCCACCACCACGCGGCGTCACCGACCAGGGCGCCGTGCACGAACACCACCCGCATGTCCCCAACCTGGCACCGCCCGGCGACCGCCGGAAGCGTGTTCGCTCAGGGCTTGCGGGCCACGCCCCCGATGACGCGCGACTCCGAGGGCGTCCGCTGGAACAGGGTGTTCCGGTCCGGGTGCCACGACGGCGCGTACACCAGCCCCGGCTCGAGCAGCTCCCAGTCGCCGAAGAAGCGGGCGAACTCGGCGCTCGTGCGCAGCTGGCCGGGGTTGGTGGTGCCCTCGTAGTACTCCACCAGGTCGGCCAGTGCCTGCCGCTCCTCGTCGCTGCGCGGGTTCTCGTTCGTCATCTGCGACAGGACCAGCAGCGATCCCGGCGCGAGGCGGCTCCGGAAGTACGCCACGCGGCTGTCCGGGTCGTCGGCGTCCTTGATGAAGTGCAGCACCGCGTTGACGACCAGCGCGACCGGCTGCCGCGCGTCGATCACGCCGGTATCCAGCACCCGTTCCCACAGGTCCTCGGCCTGCATGAAGTCCGCCGCGATCGCCACGTGCCGCGCGGGGTCGGCGGTGTCGGCCAGCAGCAGCTGGGAGTGCGCGAGCGCGACCGGCTCGTTGTCGACGTACACGACCCGGCTGTCCTTCTGCGGGCGCGCCTCGTCGGCGACGTCGTGCACGTTGCCGGCCGTCGGCAGGCCCGAGCCGATGTCGACGAACTGCCGGACCCCCAGCCGCGCGCACTCCCGCACCGCGCGGCCCAGGAACTGCCTGCTGGTCTTCATGTACTCGCCGATCAACGGCAGCCTGCGGCGGATCTTCTGCGCGAACTCCCGGTCGATCGCGTAGTTCGTCGTCCCGCCGATGAAGTAGTCGTAGACGCGCGCCGCGGACGGGCGGTCCAGACTGTTCTCGACCGCGCGCAACGCCTCGTCCATGCACCTCATGGTAGTGATCAACGAAGTGTGGATGTAGCTCGCGATGAATTGTCTGATTGGACTCTGATGAGTGATTTCGTCCTGGTGCACAGCCCGCTCGTGGGGCCTTCGACCTGGCAGCGGGTCGCGGCCGAACTGCGCTCGCGGGGTCACCGGGTCGCCACGCCGTCGCTGCTCGGTGCGCTGGACGGACCGGGCCCGTACTACCCGAGGCTCTTCGACGCGGCCGCCGAACCGGGCATCCTCGTCGCGCACAGCGGCGCCGGAGCGCTGGTGCCCGGCATCGCCGCACGGACGCACGCGCCACGCGCGATCTTCGTCGACGCCCTGCTGCCGCACCCCGGCCGCGGCTGGTTCGACACCGCACCGCCCGAGCTGGCCGAGCGCCTGCGCGACCTGGCGACCGACGGCCGGCTCCCGCCGTGGCACGAGTGGTTCCCACCGGGCACGATCACGGACCTGCTGCCCGACCAGCGAATCCGCGAGGAGTTCCTGGCCGAGCTCCCGCGCGTCCCGGTGGCCTACTTCGCCGAACCCGCGCCCGAGGCCGGCCTGCCGCCCAGCGCCTACCTCCAGCTCAGCGCCGCCTACGACGAGGAGGCCGGACAAGCCGCCGAGCGCGGCTGGCCGGTCGAACGGCTGGATGCCCACCACCTCGTGCCGCTCACAGAGCCGGCGGCTGTCGCTGACGCCCTGGAACGGTTTGAGTAGAAGCACTCAAGATTTCCGGATCGCCACGCGCGATTGTTGGGTCCATGACGACGAAGACCACCACTTCGCCAACCACGGGCGCGTTCTTCGCGCAGTCGGCGATCTCGTTCGGCATCTCCCTCGCCGCGGTCGCGGTGGGCGTCGCCTACCTTCCGGTCAACGGCTGGGTCCGCGCTTTCCTCGCGATCGCGATGCTCTACGCCATCACCTCGGCGTTCACGCTGGCGAAAGTCGTGCGCGACCGGCAGGAGAGCAGCTACCTGATGAGCCGGGTCGACCAGGCTCGGCTGGAGAAGCTGCTCGCCGAGCACGACCCGTACCGGGAGCCGGCGTTGTGAGATTCCACATCGTGGACCATGGGAACAACCGGATTCGCGCAGGTCGTTGAACCGTTGCGTGGCATCAGAGCAACGCCAGGCGCGCGTGCGCGCGCCCGAACTCGCCGGGGACGTGTGGCTGAACACCGGCGGCGAAACCGTCACCCTGGCGCAGCTGCGCGGCAAGATCGTGCTGCTCGACTTCTGGACCTCGGGCTGCATCAACTGCCTGCACGTCCTCGACGAGCTGCGCCCGCTGGAGGAGGAGTTCGCCGACGTGCTCGTCACGATCGGCGTGCACTCGCCGAAGTTCCTGCACGAGGGCGAGGCCGCGGCCATCGAGGCGGCCGTGCGCCGCTACGAGGTGCACCACCCGGTGCTCAACGACCCGGAGATGACCACCTGGTCGCAGTACGCCGTGAAGGCCTGGCCGACGCTGGTGATCGTCGACCCGCAGGGCTACGTCGTGCACACCGCCGCCGGTGAGGGGCACGCCGAGGCGCTGCGCCGGGTCATCGCCGAGCTGGTCGAGACCCACGACGCGCAGGGCACGCTGCGCCGCGGCGGCAACCCGTACGTGCCGGTCGAGGAGCAGCCCGCCGACCTGCGCTTCCCGAGCAAGGCCGTAGCCACCGCCGAAGGCCGCATCCTGGTCGCCGACACCGGCAACCACTCGATCGCCGAGTTCGCCTCCGACGGCGAAACCCTGATCCGCCGCTTCGGCAGCGGCACCCGCGGCCGCGCCGACGGCGCCTTCGACGTGGCGAGCTTCGCCGAGCCGTCCGGCCTGGCCCTGCTGCCCGCCGAGGTCGCCGACCAGGCCGGCTACCACCTGCTCGTCGCCGACACGGCCAACCACCTGCTGCGCGGCGTCGACCTGGTCACCGGCGAGGTCACCACCGTGGCCGGCACCGGGAACCAATGGCGCGACGGCGAAACCGACGGCGACGCCCTGTCCATCGACCTGACCAGCCCGTGGGACGTGATCTGGTGGGAGCCAGCGGGCGGCGCGGTCGTCGCGATGGCGGGCAACCACACCCTCGGCCTGTTCGACCCGCGCACCGGCCGCATCTCCCGCTTCGCCGGCACGACCGTCGAGGGCCTGCGCGACGGCAAGCTCGCCGAATCCTTCTTCGCGCAGACCTCCGGCTTGGCCGTGCAGGGCGACCGCCTCTGGCTCGCCGACGCCGAAACCTCCGCGCTGCGCTACGTCGAGGACGGCGAAGTGCACACCGCGATCGGCACCGACCTCTTCTCCTTCGGCCACCGCGACGGCGACGCCGCGGACGCGCTGCTGCAGCACCCGCTCGGCGTCGCGGTACTGGCCGACGGCACGATCGCGATCGCCGACACCTACAACGGCGCGGTCCGCCACTACGACCCGGCGAGCGGCAAGGTCGCCACGCTCGCGGAGAACCTCGCCGAGCCGTCCGGCCTGCTGGTCACCGGCGAGGCGCTGCTGGTGGTCGAGTCGGCCGCGCACCGCCTGACCGCGCTGCCGCCGACCGCGGACGGCCGGCAGGTCGCCGGTGGCGCGCTCGCCGTGCGCCGCCCGCCGACCGAGCTGGCCGCGGGCACCGTCGAGTTCTCCGTGGTCTTCACGCCGCCGCCGGGCGAGAAGCTCGACGACCGGTTCGGCCCGTCGACGCGCCTGCAGGTGACCGCCGCGCCGCCCGAGCTGCTGGCCGAGGGCGAGGGCACCGGCACCGGGCTGACCCGCACGCTGAAGATCGCCGAGGGGCACACCGAGGGCGTGCTGCAGGTCGTCGCCCAGGCGGCGAGCTGCGACTCGGACGCCGAACACCCGGTGTGCCGGGTGACCCGCCAGGACTGGGGCGTGCCGATCCGGATCACGCCGGACGGCTCGGACCGCCTTCAGCTGATCCTCGCGGGGGCGTGAAGGCGCCCGCAAGCACGTCCATGGCCTGGTGGAACAACGTGACCAGGTCCGGATCCGAACCGGGCTGCCAGCACCCGATGGCGGCCCGGTTCGCGCCGATCGCGGCCGCGGCCGTGGTCCGCACGTACAGGTCGTCCACCGCCAGCCCGGTACGCGTGGCCAGAGCCTCCGCCACGGCTTCTTCCAGCGCGCGGTTCGCCTGCGCCACGCGCGGCATCAGCTCCGGGTGCTCGCGCAGCAGCAGCGTCCGCTCGGTCCACACGTCGGTGGCGGCCAGCTCGGCGAACCGCCCGGCGAACACCTCCCGCAACGCCGTCAGCGGCGGCTCGTCCGCGGGCCGATCGATGATGCGCTGCCTCAGCCTGGCGGCCGCGATGTCCAGCGACAACACGGCCTCGTCCTTGGTCGCGAAGTAGTTGAAGAACGTCCGCGGCGACACGCCGGCGGCCGCGCAGATGTCCTCGACCGTCACCCCGTCCGGCCCGTGCCGGCGGTACAGCGTGACGGCAGCGTGGCGCAGGGCTTCGCGGGTGGCTTCCTTCTTGCGCTCGCGCAGACCGGTGGGCGGGCTCACGATTCTTACAGTACTGCATTTTTGCAGCGGGTGCAAAAAGTGATAAGATGACAGCATGGCGGAACATGTCGAAACCTCGGAACGAGTGGCGGAACTCGAAGAACCCGGAAAGATCCGCACCCTCGCCGAGAGCCTGTGGTTCCCCGTCTTCTTCGCCCTCGGTTTCGTGTTCTGCTACCTGCTCGCGTTCCACTCGCCCGCCCCGCACCACATCGAGGTCGCGGTTGCCGACGAGACCGCCGCGGCGCGCATCGGGACGGCGCTGAACCACGCGAGCCCGGGCGCGTTCGACATCCAGCCGGTCGCCACCGCCGACCAGGCCCGCCAGGCGGTGCTCGACCGCGACGCCACCGCCGCCTACTCCGCAGACCCGGCCCACCCGACGCTGTTCGTCGCCAAGGCCGACGGTTACCTGCTCGAATCGGTCCTCAACCAGGCGTTCGCCCCGGTCGCCGCGCAGACCGGGCACGCGCTCACGGTCATCGACCTCGCGCCCACCGAGCCCGGCGACGCGATGGGCACCGGCATGTTCTACCTGGTGCTGATCTGGAACATCCCCAGCTACATCGTCGTGATGATGTTGCTGCGTGCGGTCACGCTGAGCCGCCGCGCGAAGGTCGCCACGCTGGTCGGCTTCGGCGCCCTGCTCACCCTCATCGGCTACGCCGGGGGCGTGGCGATGGACGTCATCCCGAACGACCCGGTCGCGATCCCGGTGGCGTTCCTGCTCACCCAGGCGGTCTCGCTCACCTCGTTCGGCCTGGTGCCGCTGGTCAAGCAGTGGTTCCCGGGTGTGGCGATGGGCCTGTTCGTGCTGCTGTCGATGCCCTCCAGCGGCGGCGCGGTGCCGATCCAGATGGTGCCCGGGTTCTTCCGCGCGCTGCACCCGATCTTCCCGATGGGCAACCTCATCGAGGCCCTGCGCGGCCTGTTCTACTTCGACGGCGAGGGCGTCCTGCGGCCGATCCTGGTGCTGTGCGCGTGGGTCCTGCTCGGCGTCGTCCTGATCGCCGGGCACAGCCTCCTGCAGCGCCGCAAGGCCGGCGTGGTCGAGGAGTCGCCGGTCGAGGACCCGGCCCTGGAAATGCCGCGCCCGACCGCGATCCCGGTGCACGACCGGCACTTCGGTGAGCCGGTGCCGACGCTGACCGGTGCGGTCCACGCCGACGACGGGCGGCCGGTGCCGGGTGCCGCGGTGACGGTGATGGACGGCCGCGGGCACCAGCTCGTCCGCACGACAACCGACGGCGAGGGCCGCTACGCGGTCGCCGGGCTGCCCGAGCAGTTCGTCGATCTGGTGGTTTCCGCGCCCGGTTTCGAGGCGACCGCGAGCCGCGCGCTCGTGCGCGAGGGCGGGACCGCGCACCGGGACTTCACGCTGCGTGGACGGCAACCGCTGATCTCCGCGGCTCGCTGAAGGCACGTAGCATTACCGGCGTGTCGGAAGCCAAGAACTTGCCGGACGACGCGGCGAAGCTGGAAATCCAGATGCTGCACGACCGCGTCCTCGTCCGGGTCTCCGCGGAGGAGGGTGAGCGCCGCAGCAGCGGTGGCATCGTGATTCCGGCGACGGCCCAGGTGGCGCGCCGTCTCGCGTGGGGCGACGTACTGGGGGTAGGCAGTAATGTGCGTAACGTGAAGGTCGGCGACCGCGTGCTGTTCAACCCCGAGGACCAGCTCGAGGTCGAGGTCCAGGGTGAGGCTTACCTGGTGATGCGGGAGCGCGACATCCACGCCGTGGCCACCGAGCGCACGGAGCACGGGACGGGCCTGTACTTGTAACGCGTCCGGGAGGAAGCGTGAGGCGGGAGGACCAGTACTGGCCGGAGCGGGACCCCGATTCCCTCCGGGACGCCGAGACCGCGGTCGGCCCGCGTCCGCCCGCCGAGTTCCTGCTGGACGAACCGCTCGACGCGACCGAGGACGCCCTGGTCGGGGAGCTGCTCGAGGTCGGTGACGCGCCCGCCGCGCCGCCGTCGCCGGGCAAGCGCTTCCTGGCGCGCGCGTTCATGGTGGCGGGCTGCCTGCTGGGTGTCGGGGTCGTCCTCTACGCCGCGGACCTGATCGTCAGCGCCGGGGACGTGCCGCGCGGGGTCACGGTCGCCGGGGTCGAGGTCGGCGGGCTGAGCCGCGAGGACGCCGAGGCGAAGCTGCGCCGCGAGCTGGGCCCGCGGCTGAACGCACCGGTGCCCGTCGAAGCCGGCGACGTGCGCACCACGCTCGACCCGGCGCGGTCCGGCTTGTCCGTCGACTGGTCCTCGACGGTGGCGCAGGCCGGGCGCCAGCCGCTCGACCCGCTGGACCGGATCACCTCGTTCTTCCGCACCCGCGAGGTCGGGGTGGCCACGTCGACCGATCCGGACAAGCTGCACCAGTCGATCGCGCGGCTGGCCGCCGAGCGCATCAACCACCCGCCGACCGAGGGCAGCATCGGGTTCGTCACGCTACCCGGCACGGACGGCGGCGTGCAGCCGTACCCGATCGAGCCGCGCGACGGGCAGGACCTGGTCGACGTCAAGGGCGCCGGGGACATCCTGCGCGCGACCTGGCTGGACAAGAGCGGCGTCCGGTTGCCGGTCGTGCTCACGCCGGTCAAGGTCACTTCGGCCGGGGTCCACTCGGCGCTGGAGCGGTTGGTGGTGCCCGCGGTCGCGAAGCCGGTCACGCTGCACGGCGAGGGCGCCGACGCGGTGCTCAAGCCCAGCGCGATCGCCGCCGCCCTGAAGTTCAGCCCGGCCGACGGCGGTGCGCTCCGGGTCGAGGCCGATCCGGTGAAGCTGCAGCAGGCGGTGCGCGATCCGCTGGCGGTCACGGAAAAGCGCGGCAAGGACGCGCAGATCGTGTTCGCCGGTGGCGTGCCCGCGGTCCAGCCGTCCGAGGACGCGCGGCGGATCGACTGGAACCGGACGTTCCACCCGCTGATGGACGTCCTCGCCAAGCCGGACGGCCGGGACCTGGCGGTGCGCTACCAGACGACCCGGCCGGAGACGACCACCGAGGACGCGAACGCGCTGGGCGTCAAGGAGGTCATCGGCGAGTTCAGCACCGGCGGCCTGTCCGGTCCGGCCGCGACGAACGCGCGGGTCATGGCGGAGAAGGTCAACGGCACGATCCTCCGGCCCGGCGAGACGTTCAGCCTCAACGCCCACGCCGGCGCGCGCAGCCAGTCGCAGGGCTACGTGCCGGCGCCGGTGCACGAGGACGGGTCCGGGCCGGAGGTGATCGGCGGCGGCTCGTCGCAGCTCGCCACGACCCTCTACAACGCGGCGTACTTCGCCGGCCTGACCGACGCCGGGCACACCGAGCACCCCTACTACCTGGACCGTTACCCCGCCGGCCGGGACGCGGTCGCGATCACCGCGGACGGGTCGGCGGTGGACCTGAAATTCACCGACAACCTGCGCAGCGGGGTGGCGATCCAGGCGTCGGTGTCCGGCGGCAGCGTCACGGTGAAGATCTGGGGCACCAGGCAGTACCGGGTGGAGTCCTCGACCGGCTCGTACTCGGACCTCCGGCCGCCCCCGCTGGAGCCCGGCGGCCCCGACTGCCGCCCGTCCAGCGGCCGCCCCGGCTTCACCACGAGCGACACCCGGGTGCTCTACGACGTGACCACCGGCGCCGAGGTCCGCCGCGACACGCGGACCGTCACCTACGCCCCGAAACCGGCCGTGATCTGCGGGTTCGGGGTGAGTTCCGAGCCGGGGGACGCGACAACTCGGTAGCGGTGACGCCGGGGGCGATGCCAGCATCCGGCGGCATGGAGATCTTCGGTCCGGTGCTGGACGTGCGGCCGCTGTTCGGCCGCGAGCGCCACGAGTTGCTGACGTTGCTGGAATCGCTGAGCGCGCAGGAGTGGTCGGCGCCGACGGTGTGCCCCGGCTGGACCGTGCACGACATCGCCGGGCACATCCTGAACGACTACATGCGGCGGTTGTCGGGTAGCCGCGACGGCTTCGCCGGCGCGAAGTTCGCCAACGACGAGACCCTGCCCGCCTACCTGGCCCGGGTCAACGACGAGTTCGTCCGGGCGATGCGCCAGTGCAGCCCCCAGTTGATCGTGCAGCTGCTCACCGTCCTCGGCCCGGAGCTGGACCGGCTTTGGGCGACCTTCGACCTGACCGCTCCGGCGGCTCTGGACGTGTCCTGGGCCGGGGACGGCCCGAGCCCGGCGTGGCTGGACATCGCGCGCGAGTACACCGAGTTCTGGGTGCATCAGCAGCAGATCCGGGACGCGGTGGGACGTCCCGGCGCCGACCAGCTGGAGCTGGCCGGTCCGGTGCTCGACGCGTTCATGCGCGCACTGCCCCACACGCTGCGCGACGTGGTTCGCCCGGAGGGCACCGCGGTCCGGGTCACCCTCGACGGCGCCGGTACCTGGCACGCGCGGTCCGACGGCCACCGGTGGCGGATGGCCGCCGAGGGCGAGCCCGCGGCCACGGTGACCATGCGCCCCGGCGACTTCTGGCGCCTCGCCACACGCGGCATCTCCCCCGACGAGGCCCGCCGCCGAGCGACCACCACCGGCGACCCCGAACTCGCCGAGGCCGTGACCAGCCTCGTGGCCGTGGTCGCCTGAACTAGCGCAGCACGAGGCAGTCGTCGAGGTCGTTCAGCCACGGCGGGGTCTCCAGCCACCGGTTCCAGCGCAGGTCGAGCTTCACCAGTGGCAGCTCGGCGAGCCCGTCCGGCAGCGTGCGCAGCTCGTTCTCCCGCAGGTCCAGGTACCGCAGGTCGCGCAGCTTGCCGATCGAGGCGGGCAGCTCGGTCAGGTGGTTGCCGCGCAGGTGCAGCTCGCGCAGCGCGCTCAGCTCGCCGATGCTGTCCGGCAGCTCGTGCAGGTCGTTGCGGTACAGCCGCAGTTCGCGCAGCTCACGCAGGCCGGACAGGTCCTCCGGCAGGGCGGTCAGGCCGTTGTCGGTCGCGCTCAGGTACCGCAGGCGGCCGAGCCGGGTCAGCTCGTCCGGCAGCCTGGTCAGGCGGTTGTCCGAGAGGTACAGGTACTCGGTCAGGTTCGGCAGGTCGCCCAGTTCGGCGGGCAGCTCCGTGAGCTGGTTGTGGCCGAGGTCGAGCGTGTGCAACGCGGTCAGTCGCGCGATCGCGGCCGGGATCGAGGTCAGCCGGTTCGCGGCGAGGTTGAGCACGCCCAGCCGGTCGAGGCCCCACAACTCGTCCGGCAGCTCGGTCAGCTCGTTGTCGTAGGCGCTCAGGTACTCCAGGCCCGCGGGCAGCGGGGGCAGCCGGGTGAGGCCCTGGTGGTCGAGGTCCATCGACGGAACATACCCGCGCGATCACTCCGCGTACGTTCCGATACCCTCCGTCACCGTTCTCGAGAGAGGGAGGATCTCAATGAAGAAGTCCCTGGCCGTTTTGGTGGCGGCCACGGCGATGGTGGTGTTGCCCGGGACGGCGGTGGCCGCCGAGGGCGAACCGGCGCTGGTGCACGCCTCGCCGCAGAACAGCTGCAAGCTGAACATCCGCGCCGGCGCGGATGTCGGCTCGGCCCTGCTGCACACGCTGACCTGCACGAACTACACGACGTGCGTGCACACGCCCGAGCGGGAGCTGCCGTGCGGGCAGGTCGTCACGGGCGGCACGTACACCTGCGTCGGGTCCGATGGCAAGCAGCTGACCGACAACCGGTGGGCCGAGGTGCTGTGGCGCTCGCCCCAGCAGTCGTTCGTGGCCGTGGGCTGCGCCGCGTTCCGGTCCTGAACACGAACGTGCCCCGGGAGGGCGGACCTTCCCGGGGCACACGTCCGTGTGCGTTACCTACTCAGTTTCCGCCGGCCGTACATGCCACTGACCAGCGAGACCCCGATCGCCGCGATGACCACCTGGGTGATCAGCTCGAGCCAGTCGAAGCCCTTGGTGTCGGCGTAGCCGATGCCCCGCGCGATCGCGGTGCCGATGAACGCGGCGACGATACCGACGATGATCGTGAGCCAGATCGGGATGCCCTGCTTGCCGGGTGCGATCAGCCGACCCAGCGCGCCGATGATCAGACCCACGACGATCGCGCTGATGATTCCACCGATTGTCATCGCAACTCCTTCAGCTTCGGTGTGCTCAGGGAGTACCTTCCCGCGCCGCTTTCAAACCCGCATATTTGCGCACGCTTATATACGTTTCGTGTGATACTTCGCAGGTGGACGTGTTCGAAGCGGTGGCCGAGCCCAGCCGGCGTACGCTGCTGGACCTTCTGGCCCACGGCGAGCGGCCCGCGGGCGATCTGGTCGCGGCGCTGCCCGGCCTGACCCAGCCGGCCGTGTCCCGCCACCTGCGCATCCTGCGGGAGGCCGGCCTGGTCGAAGTTCGCCCGGACGGGCAACGCCGGATCTACGCGTTGCGCCCGGAGGGCCTGTCCGACATCGACAAGTGGCTCGCCCGCTACCGCCGCTACTGGGCGCGCCACCTCGACTCCCTCGAGCGCCACCTGGCGCGCAACCAGGAAGGACACCAGGAGTGAGTTCCGAACCCGGCACCATCGAAACCGACGGTGAGACGGCGGTCATCCGCTTCGAGCGCCACCTGCCGTACCCGATCAAGGACGTGTGGGCCGCGATCACCGATCCCGCGCGGCGCCGCGCGTGGTTCGGCGAAACGGTGCTCGACATCGAGGCCGGCACCATCGAGATGCTGCCCGAGGACCCGCCGGCCGCCCCGGACGCCAAGCGCATGACCGGCCGCATCCTGGTCTGGGACCCGCCGCGCGTGTTCGAGCACGAGTGGCGCCAGCGGATCGTCGAAGACGGCGTGGTCCGGTACGAGCTGTCCGAAACCGCGACCGGCACGCTGCTCGCGTTCACCCACCGGGGGCTGTCCGTGCGCAACGCCCGCGGGTTCATCCCGGGCACGCACGCCTTCTTCGACCGCCTCGACGCGCACCTGGCGGGTGCCGAGCCGCCCGCGTGGTCGGAGCGCTACACGGCCGTCGCCCCGGCCTACCCGTCCTGGTCCTGACGCGGTGCCCGTGCGTCCGAACGGTCATTCGTGGCAGGGGGCGACATTGGGCTGGGGGCCCAGGAACGGGCGCACCTCCAGCCATTCGTGGATCGGCTTGCCACCCGCTCCGGGCGCGGCCGACAACTGCCCGGCCAGCTCCAGTGCCCGGTCGTAGCTGTCCACGTCGATCACCATCCAGCCGGCGATCAGGTCCTTGGTCTCCGGGAACGGGCCATCGGTCACCGGCGGGCGCCCCTCCCCGTCGTAGCGCACCCACGTCCCCTCCGCGGCCAGCGCCTGACCGTCGACGAACTCCCCGGTCTCCTCCAGCCGCGCCGCGAAATCCCGCATGTACTGCACGTGCGCCGTGATCTCCTCCGGCGACCACTGATCCATCGGCACGTCGTTGACCGCCGCCGGAGCGCCCCGGTAGTGCTTGAGCAACAGGTACTTCGCCATCGTGAACTCCTCGCCCTTGTGCGACCCATTCTGATCGCGATCACCCCCGGGACGGAGCCGTTCACCGGATCTCGACACGACCGCCGGACTTTTTTCTCCCGAACACGCGAAAGGCCCCCTCACACGGCGCGAGGGGGCCTTCCACAGGGGATTGCGGGGAGATCAGAACGCCGACTCCGGGACCTCCATGAGGTCGTTGTCGGCGGCCTCGACGACCGCGCGGCGCGCGGTCAGCTCGGGCAGCACCTGCTTGGCGAAGAACGACGCCACCGCGATCTTGCCCTGGTAGAACGCCTGGTCCCGGGCCGAGGCGCCGTCCAGCTTGGTCAGCGCGACCTCGGCTTGGCGCAGCAGCTGCCAGCCCACCAGCAGGTCACCGGCCGACATCAGGAACCGGACGGTGTGCTGGCCGACCTTGTACAGGTTCTTGACGTCCTCCTGCGAGGAGGTCAGGTAGCCGATCATCGCGCCGAGCATGCCCTGCACGTCCTCCAGGGCGCGCTTGAGCAGCTCCCGCTCGTTCTTCAGCCGGCCGTTGCCCGCCTCGGACTCGATGAACTTGGTGATCTCGCTCGCGATGTAGCCCAGCGCCTGGCCCTTGTCGCGGACGATCTTCCGGAAGAAGAAGTCCTGCGACTGGATGGCCGTGGTGCCCTCGTACAGCGAGTCGATCTTCGCGTCGCGGATGTACTGCTCGATCGGGTAGTCCTGCAGGAAGCCGGAGCCGCCCAGGGTCTGCAGCGACTGCACGAGCTGCTCGGTGGCGCGCTCGGAGCCGACGCCCTTGACGATCGGCAGCAGCAGGTCGTTGACCCGCTCGGCCAGCTTCAGCGAGTTCTCGTCACCCTCGCCGGTCCACACCTGGTCCTGGAAGGACGCGGTGTAGAGGTAGACGGCGCGCAGGCCCTCGGCGTAGGCCTTCTGCAGCATCAGCGACCGGCGCACGTCCGGGTGGTGCGTGATGGTGACCCGCGGCGCGGTCTTGTCGGTCATCTGGGTCAGGTCCGCGCCCTGCACGCGCTCCTTGGCGTACTCCAGCGCGTTCAGGTAGCCGGTGGACAGCGTGGCGATCGCCTTGGTGCCGACCATCATCCGGGCGTACTCGATGACCTGGAACATCTGCGCGATGCCGTCGTGCACCTCGCCCAGCAGCCAGCCCTTGGCCGGGGTGCCGTGCTGGCCGAAGGTCAGCTCGCAGGTGGTGGAGACCTTCAGGCCCATCTTGTGCTCGACGTTGGTGACGAACACGCCGTTGCGCTCACCGAGCTCGCCGGTGTTGGTGTCGAAGTGGAACTTCGGCACGAGGAACAGCGACAGGCCCTTGGTGCCCGGCTTGGCCTCGATGCCGGGGCCCTCGGGGCGGGCCAGCACCAGGTGCATGATGTTCTCGGTCATGTCCTGGTCGGCGGAGGTGATGAACCGCTTCACGCCGTCCAGGTGCCAGCTGCCGTCCTCCTGCAGCACGGCCTTGGTGCGGCCGGCGCCGACGTCCGAACCGGCGTCCGGCTCGGTGAGGACCATCGTGGCGCCCCACGCGCGGTCGATCATGATCCGCGCCCAGCGCTTCTGCTCCTCGGTGCCGTTGCGGTCGAGGATCATCGCGAAGTTCGGGCCCGCCATGTACATGAACAGGGCCGGGTTGGCGCCGAGGATCAGCTCGGCGGCCGCCCACTGCACGGTCGGCGGCAGGCCGAGGCCGCCCAGGTCGTTGGTCAGGCCCAGCCGCCACCACTCGCCGTCCCAGAGCTGCTGGTAGCTCTTCTTGAACGACTCCGGCAGCTTGGCCGAGAACGTCTTGGGGTCGTACACCGGCGGGTTGCGGTCGGCGTCGGCGAAGGACTCGGCCAGCGGGCCGACCGCCAGGTTGTTGAGTTCCTGCAGCGCGCCGCGCGCGGTCTCCTCGTCGGAGTCCGCGAGGACCCCCTTGCCGAGGCGCTCCTGGACGTTCAGCACCTCGAACAGGTTGAACTCGAGGTCTCGCACGTTGGACTTGTAGTGGCCCATGTCGTCGCTCCGTTGTCGATCGGGTTTCCGGCTGGGCGCATGCTGGTCCCCTACTGGCCGGTAACATCAGGATATTACCTGTGGGTAACCGCGGCAAGCGAATCCAGCCGGTTGTGACGCACGGATCGCGCTATCGGGAGCGGTATTTGACCACCCCGGGGGCCGACGAACCGGGCGTGAGCCGCTGCTCGGGGCCGTCGTCGGGCTGGGCCACGAGGATCCCGGCGCGGAAGGCGATCGTCACGGCGTGGGTGCGGTCGCGGGCGGACAGCTTGCGCAGGATGCTCTTCACGTGCGTGCGCACGGTTTCCACGGACAGGTAGAGGACCTTGGCGATGCCCGCGTTCTCCAGGCCCTCGGCCACGAGCTGCAGCACCTGGTACTCGCGGCGGGACAGCGGCATCTGGGCGCGGCGCACCGCGGCGGCGCTGGCGGACTGGCGGGCCGCGGAGACCAGCGTCGCCAGCGACGGGTCCACGTAGCGGCGGTCCAGGTAGGCGCGGCGGATGCCCTCGACGAGCCGCCGCGACTCGGCCGAGCGCGGGATCGCGGCGTGCACACCGGCCGCGATGGCGTCGTGCAGGAAGGCGGGTGTGCGGTTGGCCTCACGGACCAGGGCGATCACGATGAGTGCCGGATCACCGGCGATGAGCAGCTTGCTGAGGTGACCGTGCGGGTCGAGCCCGGAGTCGACGAGGATGACGTCGGGGTGGATCTGCTCAGCCAGCTGCAGCGCCCCGTGCGGGTTGATGGCCTGCCCCGCCCAGTGCATCCCCTGCGTGCGCTGCACGAGCCCGGAGAGTCCCTCGCGGTAGATGGGCACCGGGTCGACCGCCGCGACACCCACACTGCGGCCGGCCGATGGTCCCTGCGGCACCCGTGTGGGGTCGTTACTGCGCGTCATCACAAAACTCCGTCTCGGCAAGGCCGGTCGTGGGAGCACGCACGGCCCGGGCGACCCGCCCCCCTCGACGTCCGCCCGGGCTCACTGTGGCGCCTCGACCCGATCCTCCCTGCTGGAACCGGCCACGACCGACACCCGTCAATTGTGTGACCCGCCGGGGCCGTCCGCGTGACGCGGGTTCACCCGCTTGTGTCGCGAACTACTCTGAGTAAACCGCGTGGCGCAGGTCGGCGAAGGCTTCCGCGAGCGTCGTCGGCGTCCAGTGTGCGTTCAGACCACTCGGATTGGGCAGCACCCACAAGCGTGTTTCACCGAGCGAATGCGGCTGCCGGCCCACCGCCGCGCGCGGACGGCCGAACGCCGTCCGGTAGGCGGTGATCCCGACGACCGCGAGCCAGCGCGGCCGGTACCGCGCGGCCTTCTCGGCGAGCCGGAGGCCGCCGGCGCGGAGTTCGTCTCCGGTCAGCTCGTCGGCGCGCGCGGTGGCCCGGTTGACGACGTTGGTGATGCCGAGACCCAGTGCGAGCAGTTCGTGCTGCTCGCTCGGGTCGAAGCGGCGCGGCGTGAAGCCGGACGCGTGCAGCGCCGGCCAGAAGCGGTTACCGGGGCGGGCGAAGTGGTACCCGGTGGCGCCGGAGTAGAGGCCGGGGTTGATCCCGCAGAACAGCACGTCGAGGCCGGGTTCGATCACGTCCGGGATCGTCGTCCCCGCTGCTGCGGCGAGTTGTTCTCTGGTGGGCCGGGAGGAAACCATGCGAAGCCGGATACTAGCCGTCGCCGTGGACTGCCACGACGCCGAATCGCTCGCGCGGTTCTGGTCGCGCGCGCTGGGCTACGAGGAGATCCGGCGCTGGCAGGACGACAAGGGCGTCGAGTACGTCAACGTCGGGACCGACGAGGTGTGCATGCTGGTGTTCCAGCCGGTCGGCGAGGACAAGGTGGTGAAGAACCGGCTGCACCTGGACCTGGCGCCGGAGGACGGGACCCAGGCCGACGAGGTCGCGCGGCTGACCGAGCTGGGCGCGCGCGTGCTCTCGGACGATCCGGACCTGCCGTGGGTGGTGCTGGCCGACCCCGAGGGCAACGAATTCTGCGTGCTCCCGCCGCGGGAGGTGGGCTAGGCTGCGGGCGTGTTCTGCGTGTGCGTGGCCCTGGACTGGTGGGCGCCGTCCGAGTGACGGCCGTTGTGAACCCCACTTCGAGCCGTCTTCGGACGGCCGTGCGTTCGAAGACGGCTCCCCGCACTGGAGCCTCTCGTGGAACCCCCGATCGAAGTCGGCGCCGACCTGCGCCCTGAAGTCGCCATCCGGCTCGCCTCGCAAGGCGTCCGTCTGTTGTGGCGCGACGATTTCGTGGCCGCGCGCCGCCTGCTCGCCGCGATGGGCAAGCGGTTGCCCGCGCGGGCGCCGGATTTCTACCGCTACCGCCAGTCCCGCCGGAACCGGGCGCGCGTGCTCGGCATGCTGCTGGTCGAGGTCGGCCCGGACCTGCGCGTCGACCTGCCGCGGGCGCCGGACGTGCGGGCGGCGGTCCGTGCCGCCGGTGGTGAGCCGGGCCTGGTGCCGCTGACCGAGCTGCTCGGGATGCTCAGCGCGTACGAGTGGCGGGTGAAAGGCGTGCCGGTCGAGGCGCTGGGCGCGCGGATCCACCCGCACTACGGCGTGTTCGCCCCGACCCGGCAGGACTACGTGTCACTGGTGGCCCGCGCGCCGCTGTCCGGCGTCCGGAGGGCGTTCGACATCGGGACGGGCACCGGGGTCCTGGCCGCGGTCCTGGCGCGCCGCGGGGTGCCGGAGGTGGTGGCGACGGACATCGCCCCGGCCGCGGTGGCGTGTGCCCGGGAGAACGTCCGGCGGCTCGGATTGCCGCAGGTCAGGGTGGTGGAGGCGGACCTGTTCCCGCCGGGCCGCGCGGACCTGGTGGTGTGCAACCCACCGTGGCTCCCCGGCGCGGCGCGTTCGGCGCTGGACGCCGCGGTGTTCGACCCGGGCTCCCGGATGCTGGCGGGTTTCCTCACCGGAGCGGCCGCGCACCTGGCCGGTGGCGGTGAGGTGTGGCTGATCCTGTCCGACCTGGCGGAGCTGGTCGGCCTGCGCACGCGGTCGGAGCTGCTGGCTCGCTTCGCGGCGGCCGGCCTGACGGTGGCGGACCGCCTGGACGCACCCCGCCGGCGGCACCCCGGGGCGGACCCACTCGCGAAGGCCCGCTCGCAGGAGGTGGTGTCGCTCTGGCGCCTGCACCCCTGACCGGCGACCCGTCATGGCGCCGACGATTCTGCCGAGATGCCGACGCACATCGACGGCGCCGAGACGGTCCCCGCCCGCGTCGAGGAGTTCGACCTCGGGCGGGGCTTTCCGCCCCGGAGAGCCGTGTCTGAGTGTCCCCACCGGCACCACCACCAGGAAGGCCGCACGGCCACGCCTCCCGCCCCAGGAGCGCATCTGACCGAGGTGGCAGCCGGGCAAGGCCCGCACCGTCAGCCGGCCCGAGCCGCGCCAATCGGGCGAAGGTGGCGGATTCACCACGACCCGGGTACGGTATGTGATCTGCCACACAAGCACGACGCCAAAGGAGGCGGCGTGGAGTTCGCGATCGTCCTCGGGCTCGTCGTCCTGGTCTTCCTGACCGCCGGCGTGGTCGTCACCTGGGAGGACCGCCGGGCGGCCCGGCGCAAGGCCCAGCAGCGGGCCGCGGCTCTAGCGCGCCTCGGTGAGGTGGGCCCGCTCGCGCCGCGCCGGCTCGCCGACCGGCTGGACGGCTGACCGCAGCACGAGGAACAGCGTCGCGGCGATCCAGCCGAGCGCGGCGCCCGTCGTGTTGGTGATCAGGTCGTCGACGTCGAAGATCCGGTACTGGAACGGCGCGGTCCCGAAGTTCGCGGTCAGCTGCGTGATCTCCACGGCCAGCGAGATCCCGAAGCCGAGCAGCACCGCCCCGGTGAACCCCCGCTTCCACAGCAGCCGCGCGAACAACCCCAGCGGCACGAACAACAGCACGTTCAGCGTCATCTGCTCGAACGCCGTCGTGGACAGCGCGTTGATCCCGTCCTCGACGGCCTCCCGCCGCGCGTCGGCGATCCACTGGAACGGCTCCAGCTGGATGGTCTGGGCCAGCCGCCGCCCGCCGGCGCTGGGCAGCGGCAGGAACGTCACGGCCAGCGCGAACGACGCGTAGGCGATCACCGTGGCGGTCGTCACGACCCGTCCCGGCCGGACCCGCCCGAACCGGGCGTGCTGCAGCGCCAGCTGCGGGACCAGCACGGTCCCCCAGATGGCGAGGAACCCGATCAGTCCGAAGTGGAGGGCGGTGACCTGCGCTGTCGTCATGCTTCGACGCTATGGCGGTGACCCGGTCCGCCGAATCGGCCGAGAAGCCCGCCCGCGATCACCGCCCTCGGCCGAATGGCCGATCAGGTGCCCGACTTTTAACCGGGCTTCCACCTTTCGGGCCTGGTGAGCGTTGCGCGGCGGAGGTTAGATCGCGCCGGTATGCCCCTTACCGGAGGAACGATGTCCCCTTCATCTCGCGTGCTGCGACGCTGCGTAGCGGTCACCGCCGCGACGCTGGCCGCTGTCACGGTCACGGCCGCGCCCGCGTCCGCCGCCCAGCCGTCCGGCACCACCGACGTCCGGCTGATCACCTTCAACGACTTCCACGGCAACCTCGAACCGCCGACCGGCTCGTCGGGCCGCGTCACCCTGCCCGACGGCTCCACGGTGAACGCCGGCGGCGCGGCGTACCTGGCCACGCACGTCAAGCAGCTGGAGAGCGAGGTCCGCAACTCGGTCCTGCTGTCCGCGGGTGACAACGTCGGCGCTTCGCCGGTGGCCTCCGCGCTGTTCCACGACGAGCCGACCGTCGAGTTCCTCAACGAGATGGGCGTGCGGGCCTCCGTCGTCGGCAACCACGAGTTCGACGAGGGCTACCGGGAGCTGCAGCGCATGCAGTTCGGCGGCTGCCACCCCACCGACGGCTGCCAGTTCCGGGACGATTACCCGGGCGCGGACTTCCCGTTCCTCGGCTCCAACGTGTACTTCGACAACGGCGCGCCCGCGCTGCTGCCGTTCACCGTGGAGTTCTCCGGCGGCCAGCCGATCGGCGTCATCGGCGCCACGCTGAAGGACCTGCCCACGGTCGTCTCGGCCGAGGCGATCAAGGGCCTGGAGTTCGGCGACGAGGTCGAGGCCATCAACCGCACCTCCGGCTGGCTCGACCGCCTCGGCATCAAGGCCCAGGTCGTGCTGCTGCACCAGGGCGACGAGACGCGAGGCGGCGGCCCGGACTCGTGCACCGTGAAGCCCGGCCCGGCCGGCCAGATCGCCCAGCGCGTTTCGGCGAGCGTCGACGCGATCTTCACCGGCCACAGCCACCAGCAGTACAACTGCTCGATCGCCGACCCGGCGGGCAACCCGCGCCCGGTGATCCAGGGGCTGTCGTTCGGCCGTCTGCTGTCGGTCGTCGACCTCAAGATCGACAAGAAGACGCGGGACGTCGTGCGCAGCGCCACCGTCGCGCACAACCACCTCGTCACCCGCGACGTCACCCCCGACCCGGCCGTGGTCAAGCTGGTCGACGAGGCGGTGACCAAGGCCGCGCCCATCGCCAACCAGCGGATCGGCTCCATCACCGGTGACCTGAAGGCGGCCGGCGCCCCGTCCGGTGAATCCACCCTGGGCGACGTCATCGCCGACGCGCAGCTGGAGGCGACCGCCGCCAACGGCGCGCAGATCGCGATCACCAACCCGGGCGGCATCCGCGCCGACCTCAACTACGCGTCCTCGACCGCCGGTGAAGGCGACGGCGTGGTCACCTACGGCGAAGCGTTCACCGTGCAGCCGTTCGGGAACATCATGCAGACGATCACGCTGACCGGCGCGAACCTGAAGAACGTGCTCGAGCAGCAGTGGACCGCGAGCAGCACGCGGATCCTGCAGATCTCTTCGACGCTGCACTACACCTACTCGGCGTCCGCGCCGATCGGGTCGAAGGTGCAGAACATCACGGTCGGCGGCGTCCCGGTCGACCCGGCGGCGACCTACCGGGTGTCGGTGAACAACTTCCTCGCCGGCGGCGGGGACGGCTTCACCGAGTTCACCAAGGGCACCGACCTGGCCGGCGGCCCGGTGGACCTGGACGCGCTGATCGCGTACTTCGGCGCGCACTCGCCGATCGCGCCGCCCGCGGCCGACCGGATCACCGTCGTCGCGTAGTTCCCGGTGTGCGGCCCGGTTTTCCGGGCCGCACACCGGTCACGCTCCGCGGGCCGGTTCCAGCCGCGCGCGGTCGATGTCCGGGCTGCGGTAGAAGCTTTCCGGGATCTGCGCCAGTTCCGATCGGCGCAGTTTCCCGCCAAGGCCGTAGAACTCCTGGAAGCTCATGATCAGCGGCCGCCACCGGTCCGGGTCGATGCGGTCGGTGGTGCCGGGCATGCGGATTTCGTCGTGCACGTGGACTTTCCGCACCCGCAGCTCGAAGCACAGGATGTTGCCGCACTGCTGTTCGTCGTCCGCCGCGACCGGGTGGATCGCCTCGACCACGGCCTCCATGGCGACCGGGCATTCCGCGACGCGCGGGGGCGCCACCGTCGACGACGGCGCCGGGGTCAGCCCGGAGACGCCGAACTTGTCCGGCTCGTAGCGGTATCCGCGCCGCAGCTTGGATTCCGGGACCTCGGCGGTGCCGGTGGTGCGGGCGAGCCGGTCGACCGCGTCGACCTCGTGCACGGACGGCAGGTTCAGCACGCATTCCCCGGTGCGCCGCAGGTTCCGCGCGGTCTGCGAGCGGGCGCCGATGCCGATGATCGCGCGCCAGCCGAGCCAGAACGCCGACGAGATCGGGGCGAGGTTCACGGTGTCGCCCGCCGTGCTGACGAGCACCACCGGCGTGCCGAAGTACAGGATGTTCGGCTCGATTTCCACGTGTGTCACACGTTCAGCTTCACGATCAGCCGACCGTGCCGCTGGCGGAAAACAGACGCGTCGTTCGGCCGCCCGGACGACCCGACCGCCACGGAGAGCGATCCCTGGTCGTCCCATTGAGCGATATTCGTGTTGGCCCGTATCGATTGCTCAAGGCGCACCTCTAACCAGACGACAAGACTGGAATGACGGAGGTGGAACGGGTGACCTCGGAGCGGGCGCGGCCGGACGAGACCGACCTGCTGAGCCTGCACGAGGGTATCGCGGAACTGCACGCCTCGCAGGGCGACTTCCGCACGGCCTACGAGCACCTGAGGACGGCGCTGGGCATCGCGCGCACCGCCCGGCCGACGATCCCGGAGCAGTTGCGCCGCGAGTTCGACCGTCTCCGCCGGGAGCGCGCCCAGGCCCGCGAGGAGAGCCTGCGTGACGCGCTGACCGCCGTCTACAACCGCCGTTATCTGGACAGCAGGCTCGCCGACCTGCTCGGCGACGCGCGCACCCCGCTGGCCGTGGCGTTGATCGACATCGATTTGTTCAAACGTGTCAACGACACGTTCGGTCACCTCATCGGTGACCAGGTGTTGCGACGGGTCGCCGAGTTGTTGCGCGAAGGCGTGCCGGCGCCGGGATTCTGCGCGCGCTACGGCGGTGAAGAATTCATGCTCGTGCTGCCGGAGGTCCAGCCGGGGACGGCGCTGCGGATCGCCGAGCACGCCCGGCGGCGGGTGGCGCAACACGCCTGGTCAGAGATCTGTCCGGGACTGGGCGTGACCATCAGCGTGGGGCTGTCGCACGAACCGGTGAGCGGGCCGGAGCAGCTGCGGATGGCCGACGACCTCCTTTACGCCGCGAAGCACGCCGGGCGCAACCGGGTGGCGTACCGGGAACGCGGTGGTGTCCGCGTGCTCGAGCACTGTCAGTAATTGCGACGGGGCGATTCCCCGTTTTGCCGGTGTGCGGCATCACCCCGTTTGTCGCACTCGGCCCGCTTTGGCGCACGCTATGTAAAAAAATCAGCAGGAGGGTGTCGTCAGGACCGGCGAGTATCTCTACGATAACGATGCTCGCCGTCCCGGCGATGATCACTGAGACGGTCCCCTCCCGGCGGGCCGCCGTGACCCGAGAGAGAGGAGACCGGGTGCCAGACGACCACGCCGCAGGCCCCGGTCACAGAGCCGACGACGGCTCCACCTCGAACGGCCGGCGACGCCGACGCTCACTGGACACGCACGGCGGCATCAACGTTTCGGACCTGGTCGCGCAGCACACGGGGTACCGCCCCCGGTTCGACGGCGCCCGGTCGAGCGCCCACACGGCCCCGCCGGAGCAGGTCCCGCCGGTATCGCGCCGCACGGCGCCCCCGGCTCGCCCGGAGCCCCGCGCGCCCGAGCCGCCGCCCCAACGCCGCTCCCCAGCCACGGGACGCACGCCCGCGGCGCCGGTACCGCCCACACAACAACCCCGACGAGCCGTCCCCCCACGCCGACCCGCGGCACCGGAGCCGCCGACCAGCGCCGGTTTCGGGGAGGCGCCGCAGCCGTCGAACGGAGCCGCGCACCCGAGCGGCAACCGCGCCGAGCCTCGCCACCCGAGTGGGTTCGCGGAGGCGCCCGAGCCGTCGAACGGAGCCGCGCACCCGAGTGGATTTGCCGCCCCCACTCGCGCCGAGTCCCGCCACGCGAGCGGTTTCGCGGAAGCGCCGGAGCCATCGAACGGTGCCCCGCACCCGAGTGGTTTCACCAAGGCCCCCATCCGCGCGGACTCTCGCCACGCGAGCGGTTCCGCGGCGGCACCCGAAACATCGAACGGAGCCGCGCACCCCAGCGGTTTCGCCAAGGCGCCCAACGGTGCCGAGCGCCCGAGCGGCCCCCACGCCGAGTCCCGCCACGCGAGCGGCCTCGCGGCGCCGCCAGAGACCTCCAGCCGAGCCGCGGCGCCCGGCCGTCACGCGACCGGTTTCGCCGAGGCGCAGCCCTCCAACCGAGCAGACGCGCCGGCCCGCCACGCCGACGCACCCCACCTGAACGGCGCCGAGGCACCAGCGCGTCCCGCAGGCCCCCCACAGCCGTCGGCCCGCCCCGAGGCCCGCCACCCCAGCGGCTTCGCGGAAGCGCCCCAGCCCAACGGTGCCCGCCGTGCGGGCGCGCCCGCTGACGTGCCACGCCACCCCAGCAGCTTCCTGGAAGCACCGCAGCCCTCGACCCCCGCCGAGGCACCCCACCACCCGAGTGGCTTCACCGACGCACCGAACGGCGCCGTTCCCGCCCGCCGCGCTGGCGCTCCCCAGCCGTCCAGCCGCGCAGAACCGCGCCCCGCGAGTGGCTTCGCGGAGGCGCCGCAGCCTTCGGGTCGTGCCGAGGCGCCCCGCCACCCGAGTGGTTTCGCCGAGGTACCGCAGCCTTCGGGCCGTGCCGAGGCGCCCCGCCACCCCAGTGGTTTCGCCGAGGTACCGCAGCCTTCGAGCCGTGCTGAGGCGCCCCGGCATCCGAGTGGTTTCGCGGAGGCGCCGCAGCCCTCGGGCCGCCCGGAGGCGCCCCGCCACCCCGGCAGCTTCGCCGAGGTTCCGCCGCTGAACGGCGCCGATGCCTCCCGCCACCCCACTGGCTTCGCGGAGGCGCCGCAGCCCTCCAGCCGTGCCGAGGCGTCCCGCCACCCGAGTGGTTTCGCCGAGGCGCCGCAGCCTTCGGGTCGTGCCGAGGCGTCCCGCCACCCCAGTGGCTTCGCCGAGGTGCCGCAGCCGGACGGGGCCGACGCTCCGCCCCGGCCCGGGCCGGCCACGCCCCCGCCCGCCAGCCGTCAAGGCGTCGAGCCGTCCGCGAGCCATCCCGAGGCCGCCGCCACCCAGCTCCGCGAACCCGTCGAACGGCCCGGTGGCCCGCGCCGTCCGCCGCGGGCTCGGCCCGTTGCCCCCGCGGATCGGCTCACCATGACCGACGAGCTGGAGCCCGTCGGCGATCACACCAAGGTCCGCCGCAAGATCGACAACACCCTGGCGCGCTTCGCGGCCGCCCACGAGGAACTCGCCGCCGAGGAGGCCAAGCGCCAGGAGCGCCGCGAGCGGTTCATCGCCCGCCCGGTCGCCCTCATCGAGCAGACCCGTACCCGCCTGCAGCGCGTCGTCGCTCCGGTGAAGTCCGACGGCGACGGCGAGAAGGCCGCGCCGCAGACCCGCCTGCAGGAGAAGAAACAGCGCCGCAGCGACCGCTCCATCCGCATCACCCGGATCACCTGCGCCGTCCTCGCCGGCCTGATCTTCCTCGCCACCGGCGCCCTCTGGGGCACCAAGACCTGGTTCAACAGCAAGTTCACCGAGATCGCCGCCCTCGACGAGAACTCCTCCGACATCCAGAACGCGGCCGGCCAGACCGGTGACGAGAACTTCCTCATCGTCGGCTCCGACACCCGCGCCGGCGCCACCGCCGAGGAGAACGTGGGCGACGCGGACGCGGTCGGCGGCGCCCGCTCGGACACCGTGATGCTGGCGCACGTGCCGGCCGACCGGAAACGCGCCGTCGTCGTCTCCTTCCCGCGCGACCTGGAGATCTCCCGGCCCGCGTGCGAGCGCTACGACGCCAACACCGGGCAGTACTCCAGCGAGGTCGTCGCCGCCGCCACGAAGGTCAAGCTCAACACCGCCTACGCGATCGGCGGCCCTAAGTGCCTCACCAAGTGGGTGCAGCAGCTGACCGGCCTGCGGGTGAACCACTTCGTGGGCATCGACTTCGGCGGGTTCAAGGACATGGTCGACGCCGTGCACGGCGTCACCGTGCACGTGGACAAACCGATCAAGGACTCCGTGCTCGGCATGGTGATCGCGGAGACCGGTGACGTGACGATCTCCGGTGACCAGGCCCTCAGCTACGTCCGAGCCCGGCACGTGCAGGGCGACCCGACGTCGGACTACGGCCGGATCAAGCGGCAGCAGGAGTTCCTCACCGCCCTGCTGCAGAAGGCCATGTCGCAGGGCGTCATCACCGACCCCACCCAGCTCACGAACTTCGTCACCGCCTTCGCGCGCGCCACCTTCGGCGACAACATCGGCGTCGACCAGATGCTCACGCTGGCCCAGTCGATGAAGGGCATGGACACCACCAAGCTCAAGTTCCTCACCGTGCCGACCACCGGCGAGTCGAACTCCCGCGGCAACGAGGTGCTCCTGGAGACCAAGTCCAAAGAGCTGTTCCAGGCCATGATCGACAACACCCCGCTGCCCGGGACGCCCGAGTACGAGGCGGCGCAGGCGGCGTCCAGCGCGGCCCAGACCCCGCCGCCGAGCATGTCGAAGAAGTCGAGTTCGGACTCGTGACAACTCGTTAGCCCCGGTTCATTCCCGGTTCACTTCGCGATGCGGCGATCGCCCCGAACGGGTCGTAGAGTGAGGCCATGCGCGAGGCTTACCACGTCGAACTCGAAGACCTGGCCGCGAACCTGGCGGACATGTCGCTCCAGGCCGCGGCCGCCATGAAGAAGGCGACGCAGGCGCTGCTCGAAGCGGATCTGTCGCTGGCCGAGCAGGTGATCGGCGACGACCAGAAGATCGACGACGCTCGTGCCGAGAGCGAGGAGAAGGCCTACGCCCTCCTGGCGCTGCAGGCTCCGGTCGCGACCGACCTGCGGACCGTGCTCGCCGTGATCCACGCCGCCGAAAGCCTGGAGCGGATGGGCGACCTGGCCCTGCACGTCGCCAAGGCGGCGCGCCGCCGCCACCCGCAGGCCACGCTGCCCGAGCCGGTGCGGAACTACTTCGCCGAGATGGGCGAGCTCGACGTCCGCCTGGCGGAGAAGGTCGCCGACGTCATCAAGAGCCGCGACGTGGAGGCTGCCCGTGCGCTCGAGGAGGAGGACGACCGCGTCGACGAGATCCACCGCCACCTGTTCACGGTGATCATGGACCCGGACTGGAAGCACGGGGTGGCCGCCGCCGTCGACATCACCCTGCTCGGCCGGTTCTACGAGCGGTTCGCCGACCACGCGGTGTCCGTCGGCAAGCGCATGGTGTTCGTGGCCACCGGCAAGATGCCCGGCTACGCCCACGACGAGGACCTCTGAGGCAGAGCTAGGACTGACCGCCCTGCAGGCGCTGGTGCAGGGCGGTCATCCGCGCGTCCAGGTCGGCGGCGGTCTCCGCGGCGGCGCGCAGCTCGTCGGCGAAGTCGGCCGGCGCGGTGCCGGCGTACTTGTAGAACAGCTTGTGCTCAACCGCCGCCCAGAAGTCCATCCCGACCGTGCGCATCTGGATCTCCACCTTGACCCGCTCGACCCGGTCGGACAGGAACACCGGGATCCGCACGATCAGGTGCAGGCTGCGGTAGCCGTTCGGCTTGGGCGCGGCGATGTAGTCCTTGGTGCGGACGATCTCGACGTCGTCCTGGCGACCGAGCATCTCGGCGACCAGGTAGACGTCCGGCACGAACGGGCACACGACGCGGATGCCGGCGACGTCCTCGATGTGCTCGCGGATCGCCTCGATGCTCGGTTCGATGCCCTTGCGGGCGAGCTTGTCGAGGATCGCCTCGGGCGACTTGACGCGGCTCGCCAGGTGCTCGATCGGGTCGTGCTGGTTGGCGAAGTCGAACTCCTCGGACAGGATCCGCAGCTTGGTCATCAGCTCGTCGATGCCGAACTTGTAGACCATGAGTTCGCGCTGGAGCGTCCGAAGCAGCGCAGCTGAGTGGCTGACTTCGTCGAGCACGGTCATGCGACCAGCCTACCGAGACCGATCAGGGCGCATCGCGCACCGAACGGGTCGCCCCGATCGAGGCCGCCACCACGCAGCAGATCGCCAGCCACTGCAGCGGGTGCAGGGCCTCACCCAGCACCAGCAGCCCGGACAGCGCCGCGACGGCCGGTTCGAGGCTCATCAGGATGCCGAACACCCGCGGCGGGATCTTGCGCAGCGCCTCCAGCTCGAGCGAGTACGGGACGACCGACGACAGCAGCGCCACCGCGAGACCGATCAGCAGCACCCACGGCGACAGCAGGTTCGTGCCGCTGTCGATCACGCCCGCCGGCATCGCCGCGACCGCCGCGACGGCCATGCCCAGCGCGAGGCCCTTGCCCTCCTCGGTGCGCTTGCCCAGGGACGCGCTGAGCAGGATGTAGAGCCCCCAGCAGGCGCCCGCGATCAGCGCGAACACGATGCCGAGCAGCGACAGGTCGCCCCGCGTCTCGGCGAGCAGAACGACGCCGCCCGCGGCGACCACCGCCCACAGCACGTCGAGCCAGCGCCGCGACCCGGCCAGCGCGACCGCCAGCGGCCCGAGGAACTCGATGGTGACCGCGATGCCCTGCGGAATCCGGGCGAGCGCCTGGTAGAAGGTCAGGTTCATGGTGCCGAGCACGACGCCGTAGGCGAGGACCACCGGCAGCGCCCGGCGGCCCAAGCGCAGCACCGGACGCCACACGAGCAGCAGCACGAGCGCGGCGAAGAACAACCGCAGCGTGACCGTGCCCGCCGGCCCGGTGACCGCGAACAGCTGTTTGGCGAGCGAGGCGCCCACCTGCACGCTGACGATCCCGATCAGCACCTGCAGCGGCGGCGGGATGACGCCCAGGGCACGCCCGGCCGCGGCGAGCACCCGGGGCTTGGGCAACCGCCCGCCGACACCGTCCACGAAAACCTGAACCACGACCCCGACGCTAGCGGCACCCACCGACAGTTCCCACCGGATTTGCCTCACGTGCCGGCGAACCAGTCGCGGAGCACTCGATCAGCCGATGCCGGTTAGCCGGTGCGGTTGGTGGAGGGCGGCGCGGTGGGCCCACTCCGCCTGGGGGCTTGCGGGTGCCGGTTGGGCTGGTAGCTCAGGCAGCTTCACGTGCCGGGGAACCGCCCGCGGAGCACTCGATCAGTCGATGCCGGTTAGCCGGCGCAGGGTGGTCGAGTGCGGCGCGGTCGGCTCACTCCGCCTGGGGTCTTGCGGGTGCCGGTTGGGCTGGGAGCCCAGGCAGCCTCACGCGCCGGGAGACCGCCGGTGAGAACTCGTTCAGGCCACATCGGTCAGCCAGCGCAGGCTGAACGGCTCGGCGACGACCTCCTCCAGGCCCGTGCGCCGTGCTCGAAGTGTGGCGGTGACTGGTGGAGGGCGGCGCTGTCGGCCGGCCGCGGGACGGTGATCATGCGGCTGCGTTGTTCTCACTCGCCACGTCGGTCAGCCGGCGCAGGGTGAACGGCTCGGCGAGGATCTCGTCCAGGACCCGCGCCACGTGCTCGAAGTGCGGCAGCGAGAAGTGGTGGTCGAGCGCGGCGCTGTCGGCCCACTCCTCGACGATGATCATCCGGCTGGGGTCCTCCGGGTGCGGGTAGGGCTGGTAGCCCAGGCAGCCGTCCTCGGCCAGCGACGGCTCGATCATCGCGGTCAGCTCGTCCCGCAGGCGCTGCTCGTGCCCGGGCTTGGCGGTGAACCCGGCGATGATGGTGAGGGTGTTCGACATGGCGGAAACTCCTGATCGTCGTTGGCTGGACGTGATCCATCCTGCGGCGCCGGCCCGGCCGGGCCCAGGGCTCCGGTCGGCCGAGGTTCGCCCAGCCTGGGTCTGACGGAACCAGGCACCGCGGCGCCGTCTTCGCGAATACTGGGCCACATGGACCGCGCACAGCAGCTCACCGAGTTCCTGCGGACGCGCCGCGCCCGCCTGAGCCCGGACGACGCCGGTGCCGCCACCTTCGGCGGACGACGGCGGGTACCGGGCCTGCGCCGGGAGGAACTGGCGCTGCTCGCCGGCGTGAGCGTCGACTACTACACCCGCCTGGAACAGGGCCGCGCCCGCAACGTGTCCGCCGACATCCTGGACGCCGTAGCCCGCGCGCTCCGCCTCGACGCGGACGAAACCGCCCACCTGCACAACCTCGCCCAGCCCACTGCCCGGAAACGCCCCGCCCGGCGCCAGCAGGTCGGCCCCGAGATGCGCCAGGCGCTGGACGCCCTGACCACCGTCCCCGCCTACCTCATCGGACGCCGCCTGGACGTGCTGGCCTGGAACGAGCTGGCCCGCGTCCTGGTCGCGGACTTCCCCGCCCTGCGCGCGGCCGAGCGGAACATGGCCCGGCTGGTCTTCCTCGACGACGCGGCCCGCGACCTCTACCCCGACTGGGAGAGCAAGGCGCGTGACACCGTCGCGAACCTCCGCTTCGACGCCGGACGCCACCCGGACGATCCCCTGCTGGCCGAGCTGGTGGGCGAACTCTCCCTGCACAGCGCCGACTTCCGCCGCCTGTGGGCCGGGCACGGGGTGCGGGGCAAGACCCGCGGCCGCAAGCGGTTCGCCCACCCCCGGGTCGGCGAGCTCGCGCTCGACTACGTGGCGATGAGCGCCCCGGACGATCCCGACCTGACCATGATGATCTACAGCGCGCCCGCGGGCTCCGACGCCGCGACCGCGCTCCAGCTCCTGGCCGGCCTCACCGCGCCCGGCTCGCGGCCGGTGGCGCGGACGCCCTGAAAACGACGAGACCCCCACGGCGCGCAGCCGAGGGGGTCCACCGAAACCGCGGGATCAGCCGAACCGGCCCGAGATGTAGTCCTCGGTCGCCTTCTCGTTCGGGTTCGAGAAGATCTTCTCGGTGTCGTTGATCTCCACGAGCCGCCCCGGCTGCCCGACGCCGGCCAGGTTGAAGAACGCCGTCTGGTCCGACACCCGCGCCGCCTGCTGCATGTTGTGCGTGACGATCACGATGGTGTAGTCCTTCTTCAGCTCGGCGATCAGGTCCTCGATCGCGAGCGTCGAGATCGGGTCCAGCGCCGAGCACGGCTCGTCCATCAGCAGCACGTCCGGGCGCACGGCGATGGCCCGCGCGATGCACAGGCGCTGCTGCTGACCACCGGAGAGGCTGCCGCCCGGCTTGCCCAGCCGGTCCTTGACCTCGTTCCACAGGTTCGCGCCGCGCAGGGCTCGCTCGGCGATCTCGTCGAGCTTCTTCTTGTTCTTCGTGCCCGCCAGCCGCAGCCCGGCCACCACGTTGTCCCGGATGGACATCGTCGGGAACGGGTTGGGCCGCTGGAACACCATGCCGATGGTGCGGCGGACCTGCACCGGGTCCACCGAGGACGCGTAGATGTCCTCGCCGTCGAGCAGGACCTGCCCGTCCACCCGGGCACCCGGGATGACCTCGTGCATCCGGTTCAGCGTGCGCAGCACAGTGGACTTGCCGCAGCCCGACGGGCCGATGAAGGCCGTGACGTTCCGCGGCGGCACGGACAGCGTGACGCTGTCGACGGCGTGGAACTTGCCGTAGTAGATGTCGAGGTCCTTGACGTCGATTCGCTTGGCCATTGCGGAACGCTCACTTCTTCTTCGGGGCGACCAGGCGGGAGACCACCGTGGCGATCAGGTTGATGAGGGCGATGATGAGGACGAGGGTCAGCGCGGCCCCCCAGATGCGGTCGAAACCGACGCTACCCGGTTCCATCGAGTTCGTGGCCCGCTCGGTGTTCATCAGCAGCGGCAACGAGGCCTGGTTGTTGTAGAACAGGTCCCAGTTGACGTACGCCGAGTAACCGACCAGCACCAGCAGCGGCGCGGTCTCGCCCATGACGCGGGCCAGCGCCATCATGACGCCGCTGATGATGCCGGACAGGGCCGTCGGCAGCACGATCTTCATGATCGTCTTCCACTTCGGCACGCCCAGCGCGTAGGAGGCCTCGCGCAGGTCGTCCGGCACGATCCGCAGCATCTCCTCCGACGACCGCACCACGACCGGGATCATCAGCAGCACCAGGGCCAGCGACACGGCGAACCCGCTGCGCGGCAGGCCGAGCGTGGTGATCCACAGCGCGTAGATGAACAGCGCGGCCACGATCGAGGGGACGCCGGAGAGGATGTCCACCATGAACGTGGTGACCTTGGCCAGCCGGCTGTTCCGCCCGTACTCGACCAGGTAGATGGCGACCAGCAGGCCCAGCGGCACCGAGATGATCGCGCACATCAGGCCCTGCTCGAGCGTGCCGATGATGGCGTGCAGGACACCACCGCCGACCTCGTCGGACAGCACCGACCCGAAGTCCTGGTTCCACCAGTTGCTGTACGGGATGCGCTTGATGCCGTTCGCGATCACCGTGTAGAGCACCCACACCAGCGGCGCGACGGCGATCAGGAACGACAGCCACACCAGCACGGTGGCGAGCGCGTTCTTGGCCTTGCGGCCCGTGCTGACCTGCTGGAACGCCGGCGGCGAT
The DNA here is from genome assembly GCF_014653945.1 of Amycolatopsis deserti. Classification (GTDB taxonomy): domain Bacteria; phylum Actinomycetota; class Actinomycetes; order Mycobacteriales; family Pseudonocardiaceae; genus Amycolatopsis_E; species Amycolatopsis_E deserti. Next base: position 371,002 of record NZ_BNAU01000006.1, read on the forward strand.
GCCAGCCGGTCGGTCTCGGACAACGTTGTGGTCATCAGTTCGCCTTCCGCTCGCCGATGATCGACCGGGCCGCGAAGTTCACCGCGAAGGTCAGGACGAACAGCACCAGACCGGCCGCGATGTAGGCACCGGCGGACGTGGGGTTGTTGAACTCGGCGTAGTTCGCGGCGATCTGCGACGCGAAGGTCGCGCCGCCGTCGAACACGCTCCAGTCGAAGAACTGCCCGCGCGGGATGTAGAGGATGACGGCCAGCGCGATGGTCTCGCCGAGGGCGCGGCCGAGGCCGAGCATCGACGCGCCGATGTAGCCCGCCTTGCCGAACGGCAGCACCGTCGTCCGGATGACCTCCCAGCGGGTGGCGCCGAGCGCGAGCGCGCCTTCGATGTGCGCGGTCGGCGTGCGCTCGAACACCTCGCGGGACAGCGACGTGATGATCGGCAGCAGCATCACGGCGAGCACCACGCCCGCGGTGAAGATCGTGCCCGAGTAGTTCGGGAACACGTTGCCGGTGCCGAAGATCGGGATGAAGCCCAGCGTCTCGTTCAGCCACTGCGACACCGGCGCCATCGCCGGCGCGAGCACGAGGATGCCCCACAGGCCGAAGATGATCGAGGGCACCGCGGCCAGCAGATCGACGACGTAGGCGAACGGCCGCGCCAGCCGCTTCGGGGCGTACTGGGTCAGGAACAGTGCGATGCCCAGCGAGATCGGCATCGCGATGATCAGGGCCACCAGCGAGGTGTAGATGGTGACCAGCAGCAGGTCCAGGATGCCGAACCGCAGGTGGTTCGGGTCGCCGGTCTCCCAGATCCGGGAGGTGAGGAAGTTGACCTCGTTCGCGCCCAGTGCGGGAATCGCCTGCACCAGCAGGAAGATCCCGATCAGCGCGATGAGCGCGACGACGAAGATGCCCGCGCCGGTGCTCAGGTTCTTGAAGATGCGGTCACCCGGCCGCACCTTCGCGGTCTTGTTCGGTGGGGCCAGTGAGGGGGTTCGCTCAGTGGCCGGTGGTTGCGCCGTAATCGGGGGCCTCCGGGAGTGGTCTAGACGCAAGCGGACGCCCACCGGTGTCGCCGGTGGGCGTCCGCCTTCGCGAGTGACTCGCTCATCAGTTACTCAGTGCAAACCGATCTGGGGATCGCGGCAAGCGTCAGGAGATCGCCTTGATCGAGGTCAGCACCTTCTCCTGCAGGGACTGCGGGAGCGGCACGAACCCCTTCTCGGCGATCGGCTGCTGGGCGGTGGTGGCCGCCACGGTCAGGAACGCCTTGATCGCCTTGGCGGTGTCGGCGTCGTAGCCCTTCGAGCAGACGATCTCGTACGTGGTCAGCAGCAGCGGGTAGGCACCCGGGGTGTTGCTGGCGTAGATCTTCTTCAGGTCCATGGCCAGGTCGTTGCTGCCCGGGGTGCGGAACGAGGCCGCGTCCAGGGCCTTGGCCACGTTCTCCGGGGTCAGCTCGACGGCGCCGGAGCCGCTGTCCAGCTTGGCGGCGCTCAGGCCGTCCTTGACGTAGGACGACTCGATGTAGCCGATGGCGCCGTCGGCGGCCCGGATGCCCGAGGCGACGCCGTTGGAGCCCTGGGCGCCGTTGCCGACGCCGCCCTTGAAGGCCTTGCCGGTGCCCTGCGTCCAGGCGCCCTTCGAGGCGGCCTCGAGGTAGGTCTGGAAGTTGTCGGTGGTGCCCGACTCGTCCGACCGCGAGAACACCTGGATCGGCTTGTCCGGCAGGTTGACGCCCGCGTTGAGGGCGGCGATGGCCGGGTCGTTCCACTTGGTGATCTGGCCGTTGAAGATCTTGGCCGCGACCTCGCCGTTCAGCGTGAGCGAGGAGACTCCGTCCAGCTTGTAGGCGATGGCCACCGGGCCGACGACCAGCGGCAGGTTCCACGCCTCGCCACCGGCGCAGCGCTCGTTGGCCTTGGTCTGCTCGTCACCGGTCTTCAGCGGCGAGTCCGAGCCGCCGAAGTCGACCTGCTTCGCGGTGAACTGCTTGACGCCCGAGCCGGAGCCGGTCGCGTTGTAGTTCACGATCTGGCCGGCGCAGGCCTTGGTGTACTGCTGGGCGAAGATGTCCACCGCGGTCTTCTGGGCCGTCGAACCCTCGCCGGTCAGCGGCGACTTGCCGCCGCACTCGACGTTCGCGGTCGCGGTCGGCGCGGTCGCCGCACCCGAGGTCTGGGTGTTGCCGGTCGAGGCCGGGTCCGTGCCACAGGCCGCGAGCACGAGGGCAGCGCTCGCTGCGATGCCGAGAGCACCCATCGGCCGCATGATCTTCACTTCATGTCCTCCAGCTATTGAAAGCCATTCGTCGCAACCGGACATTAGGCAGCACGGGTGGACGCGCGCCTCTGTACAGATGAACGCAAAGTGAACAAGGCCGCCAATGTGAGCGGGACAACGTCACTCGAACGGGCGTCGTGTCCGGCCCGTGACCTGCGGGTACGCGATCCGTGACGGAAGGTTGGCGCAGGGTTAACGTAACGGAACAGTGATCACCGTTCGTACTGGACGTCGACCTCGTGCCGGGTGAACCCGAGCCGCGAGTAGACGGCGATCGCGGGCGCGTTGTCACCCTCCACGTACAGGATCACCTGCGGCAGGCCGCGGTCCCGGAGGTAGCGCAGGCCGGCCAGGGTCAGCGCCCTGCCCAGCCCGCCGCCCTGGGCGCCCGGGTCGACGCCGACGACGTAGACCTCGCCGGTCTCCCGCCCGCCGAAGCGGTGCGGGTTGGCCGGGTGGACCTTCGTCCAGTGGAAGCCGAGCAGCTTGCCCGCGCTGTCCTCGGCCAGGAAGAACCCGTCCGCGTCGAACCAGTCCGCGGCCTCTTCGGCCCGCAGGTCGTCGACGGTGAGCCGGCCCTGCTCCGGGTGCCAGTCGAAGGCACGCGCGTTGACCTCGATGACGGCCTGCTCGTCCCGGCCGGGCACGAAGGTGCGCAGCGAGACGCCCTCGGGCAGCCGGGGTTCGGGCCAGTCCGGGTCGACCGGGGTGTGCATGACCAGCAGTTCGCGGGCGCGCGAGAAGCCCGCTCGTTCGGCCAGGGCCGCGGCACCCGGGTGGTCGCCGTGCGCCCAGATCCGGAAGGGCGCGTCGCCGGCGCGGTCGGCGAGCGCGGACAGCATTTCGGTGCCCACGCCCCGGCGCCGGTGGTCCGGTCGCACGATCAGTTCGGCCACCTGGCGGCCGAAGGCGTCACCGGAGACGTCCAGGTGGGCGTACCCGGCCAGCACGCCGTCGGCGCGGGCGAGCAGGTGCGGCCCGGACGCGAACTCCCCGGGCAACGGTTCGCCGGGGGACACGTCCGGCCGTCCGTCCACCTCGCGGGCGGCGAGCAGCAACTCGCGCACCTCGCGGGTGGTCCGCTCGTCCAGTTCCTCGACCCACACCACGGTCAGCACGAAGCCACGCTCTCCCGGATCAGGGGGTGGAGAACTCGGAGGACAGCTCGCTCGGGTCGAAGTTGAGCGAGGTCACGCCGGGCTTGGCGCCGGACTTGGCCGGGCGCTCGAACTTGTAGCCGACGTTGCGCACGGTGCCGATCATCTGCTCGTGCTCGGGGCCGAGCTTGGCGCGCAGCCGCCGGACGTGCACGTCGACCGTGCGGGTGCCACCGAAGAAGTCGTAGCCCCAGACCTCCTGCAGCAGCTGGGCGCGGGTGAAGACCCGGCCGGCGTGCTGGGCGAGGTACTTGAGCAGCTCGAACTCCTTGTAGGTGAGCTCGAGGGTGCGGCGGCGCAGGCGCGCGGTGTAGGTCGCCTCGTCGATCACCAGGTCGCCGACCCGCAGCTCGGTGTCCACCTGGGTGGCGCCGCCGTCGCGGGTGGTCGCCAGCCGCAGCCGGGCGTCGACCTCGGCCGGGCCCGCGGTGGGCAGCAGGATGTCGTCGGTGCGCCACTCGGCGCTGACCGCGACCAGGCCGCCTTCGCCGATGACCGCGATGATCGGGGTGCTGCCCTCGTCCTCGCCGGTGCCCTTGAGCAGGCGGCAGAGGCTCTTCGCGGACGCGAGGTCGGTGCGCGCGTCGAGCAGGATGACGTCCCGGTGTCCCGCGTCGAGGAGCGCGGTGACCTCCGGCGCGCGGACGCGTACCGTGTGCGGAAGCAGGTCAAGGGCTGGAAGGACGGCAGTGGCCTCCGCCTCGGAAGTGAGTACGAGCAGGTCCAGGCTCATCGCCACACCGCCTTCTTGCTAGTCCGTAGCCTTGAGCGCCCCTGGTCTTAGCGGACAAGACTAGCGGGTGAACAGGGAGAAACCACCTGCTCTGCAGCCTCCGTCACACTGACGTCACACTGGTGCCCCATAGCCTCGGGCTGTCCAGGACCCGGATACAAGACAGATCGGACACCAAGAGTGAGCAGACCTGCGACCCAGGATCGAGCCGTGCCACCAGCGGGATCGCGCCGCCGTGGACGCCGTGCCCGGCGCATCGTCATCAGTCTCGTCGTGTTGCTCGCGCTGCTGGTCGGGGCCGATTTCGGGCTCGCCGCGTTCGCCGAGCACACGGTGTCGCAGAAGGCCCGCGAGCAGCTGAAGCTGACCGACGACCCGTCCGTGACGATCCACGGCTTCCCGTTCACCACCCAGGCGATCGGCGGCGACTACGGCCACATCTCGCTGTCCGCGTCCGGGGTGCCGATCAAGGACCTGCAGGACGTCGGCGTGACGGCCGATCTCTACGACGTCGCCGCGCCGCTGTCGGACCTGGTGAACGGCAACACCGACGCGATCAACATCGGCCGCCTCGAGGCGCAGGTGACGATCAAGGCCAGCGACATCAACAAGGTGGACCCGCTGACCAAGGTCGAGGACCTGCGGATCGAGCCGTCGAGCATCGAGTACGTGGAGACCGGCCAGGACGCCGAGAGCGGCACCGACAGCGGCTCCGGCGACCAGCAGGGCCAGGACGGCACCTCCGAGGAGGAGCAGCAGGACCAGTCGAAGGCCGGTATCCGGATCTCCGGGTACGTGCAGATCGCCGGTCAGCGCATCGAGATCTTCTGCTTCGCCATGATCGAGCTGCACGGCACCGCGATCGACATCGTCCCGAAGCGGCTGCAGTACGGGAATGACAAGGAGACGACCGTTGTTCCCGAAGCAGTGCAGCAGGCCCTGCTGCCGAACTTCAAGGCCACGATCGACACCGGCAACCTCCCGTTCGAGGTCACCCCGACGGCGGTACAGGTGAACAGCGGTTCGGTCACCATCAAGGGTGAGGCCAAGAACGTGACGTTCAGCGGGGCGACCAGCTCAACCGGAGGGTGAGGCGCTGATGACGGGCGTGTGGGTCGTGCTCAGCACGCTGGTGGTCGCGGCCGTAGCCGGCGGGCTGCTCAAGGCGCGCAACGGGCGCGTCCGGGCAGCTCACCGCGCGCCGGCGGCCGGTCTGCCCGCGCCCGTCGCCGCGGCGCTGGACACCGGCGCCGAGGTCACCCTGGTGCAGATCTCCACCACGTTCTGCACCCCGTGCCGGCACACCCGCGCCCTGCTCGGCCCGCTGGCCGAGCGCACCGACGGCCTGGCCCACGTCGACCTCGACGTGACGAACCAGCCGGAGGTCGCGCAGGCGCTGGGTGTGCTGCGCACGCCCACCACGATCGCCTACCGCGCCGACGGCACCGAGCTGCTGCGCGTCGGGGGCGTCCCGAAGGCCCCCGCGCTGCTCGAGGCGCTGCGGCCGCACCTGGCCTCGCGGGTGACGGACTAGCCGGGGACTTGCCGCTGGTCCGCCACGGGCGCGTAATCGGGGTGAGCGGTGGCCCGCGCACATCGAAAGCTGGGCTGCATCGACCGTCGCTGCCGCGGTCGCACTTGGCCGTCGCGGGTGACGGACTAGCCGAGGGCTTGCCGCTGGTCCGCCAGGGGCGCGTGATCCGGGCGTGCGGTGGCCCGCGCACATCGAAAAGCTGGGCAGCATCCCTGCCAGACGCGGCTTGCCGCGGGCTGCGGCACCGTCGCTGCCGCGGTCGCACTTGGCCGTCGCGGGTGACGGACTAGCCGAGGGCCTGCCGCTGGTCCGCCAGGGGCGCGCGATCCGGGTGAGCGGTGGCCCGCACATCGAAGAGCTGGGCAGCGTCCCTGCCAGACGCGGCTTGCCGCTGGTTGCGCCACCGTCGCTGCGGCGGTCGCACTTGGCCGTCGCGGGCGCCGGACTAGCCGAGGGTTTGCCGCTGGTCCGCCATGGGCGCGTGATCCGGGTGAGCGGTGGCCCGCGCACATCGAAAGTGGGCAGCGTCCCTGCCAGACGCGGCCTGCCGCTGGCTGCGCCACCTTCACCGCCGCACTCGGCCCGACCAGCACTCAGCCCGGCCAGTCGACCCCGCCAGCGGCGATGCCCCACCTGCCGGACCGCCGGAACTAGAACGTGTTCCAGTCGCCCCCGGCGCCTCTCCCGGCGGCCTCACCTCGGCTGAGCAGGGCGGAATTATTTTCTTGGATCGTGGGAATGCTCTCAGTGGGTGGACACCCCTCCCACTTTCAGGGACGTCCGGGTAGCCTGACGCTCGTGTGCAGGCTGCCACTAACTCTGCTGACGCAACGTCGCGCGGTCGACTTCTGCCGCGTGCGCAGCAGCCTGTGTCTGCTCTAGCGGGTCCGCCTCAGCCGTACCCGCACTCCCCCCGCCGGAAAAATCCAGTTCCGACGCGCGCTCACGCGCGCCCCGCCAGGGAGGTGACATGTCAGCAGGCCCAGCCGTAGACCCCCGTGGACCGCGCTTCGCGGCCGTCATCACGACCGTCGTGCTCGCGGTGGTCCTGATCACGGGGTGGTGGCCGTTGCTGGCCGTCCAGACGGTCGTGTTCGCGATCGGCGCGTTCATCGGGCTCAAGCCGGCCCCGTACTCGCTGATCTACCGCTACCTCGTGGCGCCCCGGCTCGCGCCGACGTCCGAGCGGGAGGACGCGGCGCCGCTGCGGTTCGCCCAGGCGGTCGGGTTCGCGTTCGCGCTGGTCGGCACCATCGGCTACGCCACCGGGGTCACCGCGCTCGGCATCGTCGCGACGGCGTTCGCGCTGTTCGCGGCCTTCCTCAACGCGGCCTTCAACTTCTGCCTCGGCTGCGAGATGTACCTCCTGATCCGGCGCGTGGCGCCGAGCCAGGCTTCCTGACAAGTCCACCCACGAGAAGAAGAAAGCGAGTAGTGCTCTCATGAGCCGTGAAGACGTCCTGGTCACCACGCAGTGGGCCGAGGAGAACCTGAACACCCCCGGCGTGGTCTTCGCCGAGGTGGACGAGGACACCACCGCCTACGACGGCGGCCACATCCGCGGTGCGGTCAAGATCGACTGGAAGACCGAGCTGCAGGACCCGGTCCGCCGCGACTTCGTCGACAAGGCCGGGTTCGAGGCCCTGCTGTCGGAGAAGGGCATCTCCAACGACGACCTCGTCGTCCTGTACGGCGGCAACAACAACTGGTTCGCCGCCTACGCCTACTGGTACTTCAAGCTGTACGGCCACGACAAGGTCAAGCTGCTCGACGGCGGCCGCAAGAAGTGGGAGCTGGACGGCCGCGAGCTGACCTCCGAGGAGGTCAAGCGCGAGCGCACCAACTACGTCGCCAAGGAGCCGGACACCTCCATCCGCGCCTTCCGTGACGAGGTCGTCGACGCGATCGGCGCCAAGAACCTGGTCGACGTCCGCTCGCCCGACGAGTTCTCCGGCAAGCTGCTGGCCCCGGCGCACCTGCCGCAGGAGTCGGCGCAGCGCGGCGGCCACATCCCGACGGCGCTGAACGTGCCGTGGGCCAAGACCGCGAACGAGGACGGCACCTTCAAGACCGCCGAGGAGCTCAAGGAGCTCTACGCGGAGGCCGGCCTGGACACGTCCAAGGCGACCATCGCCTACTGCCGCATCGGCGAGCGCTCCAGCCACACCTGGTTCGCGCTGCACGAGCTGATCGGGCTCGAGGACGTGAAGAACTACGACGGTTCGTGGACCGAGTACGGCTCGCTGGTCGGCGTGCCGATCGAAACCGGAACGGGGAAGTGACGATGAGTGCTGACGGTTGCGGCGCGCCGGTGCAGACGGCGACGCCCGCGGACATCGACACGAACGGGCAGGTCGTGGTGGCCGGCAAGGTCACCGGCAGCGACGGCCCGATCGGCGGTGCCTACGTGCGCCTGCTGAACGGTGACGGCGACTTCGCGGGCGAGGTCCAGGCCTCCCCCGAGGGCGACTTCCGGTTCTACGCCGCGCCCGGCGCCTGGACGGTGCGCGCCCTGCACCGCTCGGGCAACGGCGAGGCCTCGGTGACCGCCGAGGGCCCCGGCCTGCACCAGGTCGCCATCTCGGTCGGCTGACGATTTCCGGCAACGGCCACCCCCGCGCACGCCGCGGGGGTGGCCGTCGTCTTGTCCGGACGAACGCGGCGCCGGGCGTGGTGCTCGCCACGCGGGTGCGGGGCGAGTGAACGCCCTGGCAGCGGCTATCCTGCTGGACGTGGAGATCCTGTTTACGACGCTGTTGGTGCTCGCCGCCATCGCGATCCTCTGGTTCACCGTGTACGTCGTCTACCGGCTGTACGCCGACCAGCGCTGACCGATGACGTCCGGCGATGACGCCGTCGCGGCCGCCGCCGAGCGGGCCGAGTCGACGCGCGGACGCAACCTCCCGCAGTTCGACGACCTGCCGATCCCGGTGGACACCGCGAACCTGCGTGAGGGCGCGAACCTGAACGACGCCTGCCTGGCGCTGCTGCCGCTCGTCGGCGTGTGGCGCGGGGAGGGCGAGGTCAACTACCCGACCATCGAGGGTCCCCGCCGGATCGCCCAGCAGCTCACCATCGCGCACGACGGCCGCCCGTTCCTCTACCACGAGGCCCGCTCGTGGCTGCTCGACGACGACGGCAACGTGATCCGCGCCGCCGCCCGCGAGGTCGGCTGGTGGCGCCCGCAGGCCGACGACACGCTCGAACTGCTGCTGGCCCACAACACCGGCATCATCGAGGTCTTCTACGGCAAGCCGCGCACCCAGACGTCCTGGGAGCTGGGCACCGACGCGGTCGTGCGCACCTCCACGGCCAAGGAGGTCACCGGCGCGCAGCGGCTCTACGGCCTGGTCAACAACGGCGACCTCGGCTACGTCGAGGAGCGCGCCATGGTCGGCGAGCCCATGCAGCCCCACGTCTCGTTGTACCTCAAGCGCGTAGTGGGCTAGCGCCCGTGCGCTGGCTGCGCTACGGCCCGGACGCCGCGCTCGTCGAGTGCGAGTCGCTCGCCGAGATGAGCGCCGTCCGCGCCGCCGTGGTCGCCGCGGGCCTGCCCGATCTCGTCGAGGTCGTGCCCGGCGCGCGCACCGTCCTCATCGCCGCGCGTCCCGGCTCCACTGGGCTCGCCCAGGCGCGCGAGCTCGTCGAATCGGCCGACCTCGACGCCACCGACGGCGGCGAGTCGCGGGAGATCACCATCGACGTGCGCTACGACGGCGAGGACCTCGACCTGGTCGCCCGCACCGCGGGCGTCAGCGCCGACGAGGTGGTCGAGCTGCACACCGGCGCCACCTACACCGTCGCGTTCACCGGGTTCGCCCCCGGCTTCGGCTACCTCACCGGACTGCCCGAACCGCTCCGGCAGTCGCGTTTGGACACTCCACGCACGCGAGTGCCGGCCGGGTCGGTCGCGATCGCCGGCGAGTTCACCGGCGTCTACCCGCGCTCGTCGCCCGGCGGGTGGCGCCTGCTCGGGCACACCGACGCCGTCCTGTTCGACAGCCGCGCGCCGCGGCCCGCGCTGCTCGCGCCCGGCGACCGGGTCCGGTTCCGGAGCATCCGGTGAGCCGCGCGCTGGAGGTCGTCGCGACCGGTCCGCTCGCGCTCGTGCAGGACCTGGGCCGCCCCGGACACGCCCACCTCGGCGTCCCGCCGTCCGGCGCGCTCGACGTCCCGGCGCTGCGGCTGGCGAACCGACTGGCCGGCAACCCGGAGGACGCGGCCGGGATCGAGGCGCTGCTCGGCGGCCTCGCTGTGACGGCCCGCTCGTCCTGCACGGTCGCGGTCACCGGCCCGGCGGTCGCGGTCACCGTGGACGGCCGCCCGGCCGGCTCGCACGTGCCGGTCCACCTCACCGCCGGGCAGACCCTGACCATCGGGCGGCCGGACACCGGGCTGCGCTGTTACCTCGCGGTCTCCGGCGGCATCGACGTCGAACCCGAGCTGGGCAGCCGGTCGCGGGACGTGCTGTCCGAGATCGGCCCGCCGCCGCTGGAGCCGGGCACCGTGCTGCCGCTGGGCGAGCCCAGCGGGATCCCGGACGGCGCCGACACCGTCACTGCCCCGCCGAACCCGTCCGACCTGGTGGTCCCGGTCGTCCTCGGCCCGCGCGACGACTGGTTCGGCGACGCCGCCCACCAGCTGTCGGCGCCGTGGACGGTCACCAGCGAGTCCAACCGCGTCGGCCTCCGCCTGGACGGTCCCGCGCTGCGGCGCACGGACGCGTGCGAGGGCGCGGAGCTGCCCAGCGAGGGCGTCATCACCGGCGCGATCCAGGTGCCGCCCAACGGCCTGCCGGTCGTGTTCCTCGCCGACCACCCGACCACCGGCGGCTACCCGGTGATCGCCGTCGTCGTGCCACGGGCGCTGCCCGCGCTCGCGCAGGCCCGGCCGGGCACGACGATCCGCTTCCGCCCCTACGCGTAGAGGTCTTCGTAGGCGCGGGCCAGCTCGGCGTGGATCGCCGAGGAGTCGCGCAGCGGCTGGTGGTCCAGGGTGTGCACGCGGGTCAGCTTCCGCACCGAGGACGCGAGGAACACGCCGTCGGCGCTGTGCAGGTCGGGGGTCGAGATCATCTCGATCTTGGTCGACCAGCCGGCCCGCTCGGCGGCGCGGAACACCGCGGCCTGCGTGGTCCCGGGCAGGATGCCGATCCCGGCAGGCGGCGTGTAGAGCGTGCCGCCGCGCGCCACGATCACGTTCGAGGTCGGGCCCTCCAGCACCGAGCTGAAGTCGCTGGCGGTGAAGATGACGTCGTCCGCGCCGCGGCGGGCCGCCTCCCGCACGGCGGCCATGTTGACCGCGTAGGACAGGGACTTCGCGCCCAGCAGCAGCCACGGCGCGCGCTCGGCCAGCCCCGGGTCGATGCCGCGCTCCAGGGTCACCACCGCGACCCCGTCTTCGCGGGCACGCAACACCTTCGGGTCGATTTCGATCCCGAGCGCGAAGGCCGTCGGTTCACCCTCCGGGTCGACCCCGCGCGTGTAGACGAGCTTCAGCGCGAACTCGCGGCTGCCGGACCAGTTGTCGATCACCGTCCGCGCGGCCCGCTGCCAGGCCGCGTCGTCCGGCTCCGGCAGGTCCAGCATCGACGCCGACCGGGCCATCCGGTCCAGGTGCGGGCGCAGCTCGCGCGCCTTGCCGTCGGCGACCAGGATCGTTTCGAAGACGCCGTCGCCGCGCATCAGGCCGAGGTCTTCCACCCGGATGTGCGGTTCGTCGGGATCGGCCAGTGACCCGTCCAGAAAAGCGAGTACGCGCATGGGCCAACCGTACTCACCTAACATCGGGGTATGCCGCTCGTTTCTCCGCTCCTCGCCGCGCCGGGCGCCATCGCGCCGCCGGACGACCACCCCGAGCAGGGCGTGCCCTGGCACTGGGGCGACCCGTTCGCCGAGCAGCGCACCGCCGCGCGCAGCGTGGCCGTGGTCGACCGCTCGCACCGCGAGGTGCTGAAGGTGACCGGCCCCGAGCGCCTGTCCTGGCTGCACCTGGTGATCTCCCAGCACGTCACGGAGCTGGCCGGGGGCAGCGGCACCGAGGCGCTGGTGCTGGACAGCCAGGGGCACGTCGACACGCACATGGTCCTCGCGCACACCGGCGAAGCCGTGTACCTGGACAGCGATCCGGGGGCGGAGGCCACCAGCGCGCTGCCCAAGGGCGGCAAGCAGACGCTGCGCGAGTACCTCGAGGCGATGAAGTTCTGGTCGCAGGTGGAGATCACCGATGTCAGCGACGAACTGGCGATCCTCACCGTGCTGGGACCGGAGGCCGACCGGGTGCTGTCCGCTTTGGACATTTCGCTCGGCGCGGAGCCGTACTCCGTCGTGCCGCTGGGCGCCGGCTTCGCCCGCCGGATGCCGTGGCCGGGCCGGTCCAGCGTCGACCTGGCCGTGCCGCGCGACGAGCTGGCTGACTGGTGGCGCCGCCTCACCGACGCGGGCGCCCGCCCGGCCGGCACCTGGGCGTTCGACGCGCTGCGGGTCGAGTCGCTGCGCCCGCGGCTGGGCGTGGACACCGACGCCAAGACGATCCCGCACGAGGTGAACTGGATCGGCAGCGCCGCGCACGTCGCCAAGGGCTGCTACCGCGGGCAGGAGACGGTGGCGAAGGTGTTCAACGTCGGCCGCCCGCCGCGCCGCATGGTGCTGCTGCACCTGGACGGCTCGCCGGAGATCTACCCGGAGACCGGGGACCCGGTGAAACTCGGCGAGAAGGTCGTCGGCCGGGTCGGCAGCGTCGCGCAGCACCACGAGCTGGGGCCGATCGCGCTGGCCCTGCTCAAGCGGTCCACGCCGGTGGACGCCGAGCTGCTCGCCGGGGACGAGGACCGGGTGGTGCAGGCGGCGGTCGACCCCGATTCGGTGCCCGCCGAGGGTGCCGCACCGGGCCGGGAGGCCGCGGCTCGCCTGCGCGGGTGATACCGCACCCGGCCTGGCGCCGGGGCCCGGCATGGAGCACTATGTCCCGGTGATCGAAGTCCGGCCGGGCGGACGCCGTCGCATCGACCGTGTCCTGGACCCCGGCTACGTGCAGGGTCTCGCCGGCCTGTCGCTCGAGCAGCTGCGCGAGCGCCGGGACGAGGCTGCCCAGGAGGAGACCGATCTCTCCTACCTGCGGCGGCTGCTGCACGCGCGGATCGACATCGTGCGGGCCGAGCAGGAGCGGCGGCGCTCCGGCGGCGGCAGCATCGTCGACCAGCTCGCCACGATCCTGTCCGACAACGCGCTGCGCCCGGCCCGCGGCTCGGGGCGGTACCAGCAGCTGGAGCCCTCGCGAGCCGGCGAGTACCGCCGCCAGGCCGAGGCGCTGGTGGGCAACGCGGACCTGACCGACGTGGGCGCCCTCTCCGACGAGAAGCTGGCCGCGACCCTCGACGACTACCGGGGCGAGGAGGCGTCGGTGTCGCAGCGCCGGCGCGAGGTGCAGGCCGTGGTCGACCGGCTGAACGCCGAGATCGCCGCCCGCTACGCGAAGGGCTCGGCCTCCGTGGACGACCTGCTGGCCGCCGAACGCGCCGACGACGCCTGACGTCGCCCTGGTCACCGGCGAGTCCCGCAGTCTCGGCGCGGCCGTGGCCCGGCGCCTGGCCAGCGACGGGTTCGCCGTCGCGGTGAATTACCGCAGCGACCACGACGGCGCCGGCAAGGTGGTCGCTGAGATCACCGAGGCCGGTGGTCGCGCCGCGGCCTTCGCCGCCGACGTGACGGACCCCGCCGGAGTCGACCGGCTGATCGGCGCGGTCGAGCGCGAGCTGGGCCCGGTCGCCGCGCTCGTCTGCAACGCCACCGGGCCGCAGCCGGACACCCCGGTGTCCGACCCGGACTGGCCGGACTACCTCGCCCACCTGGAGTTCTTCGTCAAGAGCCCGGTCCTGTTGCAGCGCCGCGCTGCCGGGGACGAAGGCCGCGGTGGGGCCGGATCATCCACATCGGAGCCGAGTCGGAACGGACGGCGCCGCCCGGGTTGGCCCGGGCCGCGGCCAAGGGGCTGGTCGCGTGGCAGATCACCGTGAACACCGTGGCGCCCGGCTGGTGCCGGTCGAGCGGCACGCCGGGATGGACCGTGTCGGCTGCCGCTGGGGCGGCTCGGCAAGCCGGACGACGTGGCCGCCGCCGTGTCCTACCTGGCCTCCGCGGACGCCTGGTTCGTCACCGCCGTGCGGTTTGTCCGCCAGCGGTGGCGCGGTCACCGACTGATCAGTTGAAGTGCTCCCGCGCCGCCAGCTCGCTCCAGTAGTCGCGCAGGTCGGTGAACAGCTCGGCGATCTGCTCGACGTCGCCGGAGCGCAGGGCGTCCATGATGCTGTGCACCTCCTCCGCGCTGGTGTCCGACTCCAGGATCGGGTCGGCGATCAGCTGCACCAGCCCGCCGTAGTCCAGCTCCACCGCCGACGCCGGGTCGAAGTTCGTCAGCCACCGGGCGGTCTCGGCCAGGATGCGCGCCGGGCCGGAGTCGCCGAGGGTCTCCTCGACCAGCTCCCGCGCCTCGGCCACCCGCTGGGTCGCGTCGCCCATCGCGACGCGCCAGGAGACCTCGCGCTCGGGGTCGTCCGGGCCCGAGCCCAGGTTCAGCCTGCGGTGCTTCGGGTCGACCAGCGCGAACCACGGCAGCGGCACGGTCCAGGTGGTGGACAGGACGTGCACGGCGGCCTGCGGCAGATCACCGAGCGCGGAGCTGGCCCTGGCCTTCAGCTTCTCCTCGGTCACCCCGGTCGAGTCGATCACCGCGGCGTGCAGCGACGGGTGCGCGTCGCCGAGGAAGCTCACCAGCGCCGCGGCCGAGCGGGCCCGCACCTCCAGCGGGCACACGAGCGGGCCGGGCCCGACCTTCGCGCCGGTGTCGGTCGGGACGTCGGCCGGATCGAGCACCAGCACGTCGGAGTTCGGCAGTGCCCGCCCGCCGGGCAACTCGCCCGGCAGCAGCCGGACCGGCGTCGTGGTCTGTGACTTCAACCACATGAGCTGCTCCCGCTCGGCGGCCGCCGCGCGGGTCAGCTGGGCCCGCTCGACGGCTTCGCGCAGCTCCGCGGGGGGAGGGTCGCCGAACGCGGACAGGGGCTCATACACCCGGAGGTAGGCCACGAACGGTCGGAGCACCGTTGAATCGTGGCACGTCGCCGCCCGCTCGCGACCACCGACCGGCGCAATCGCCGACACTGTCGTGACAAGCACACGAAGCCACGTCGCATTGGACCCCTCGGACAGGGTACGGTGTCACCAGGAACCAATTGTCGAGACGATGCGGGGCCGCCGATTCCCCCGGCCGCCCCGTTCCCTGTGCGAGGGGGTCGAGCCATGGGGCGCGGCCGGGCCAAGGCCAAGCAGACGAAGGTGGCGCGAGAGCTCAAGTACAGCACTCCCGACACAGATTTCGCTGCGCTTCAGCGCGAGCTGTCAGGACAGTCCTCCAATTCTCATCCTCGGGAAGAGGACGAGAAGTACGAGGACCCGTACGACCCGTACGCCGACGAGTACGACGACTACCGTCGTTGACGTCTGACCAGCACACGAGGGTGGGTCCGGTCGTGACCGGAACCCGCCCTCGTGTGTTGTGTCATGCGTCGTCGAGCGCCGGAACTGGAGAGGTGCGATGGCGGACATCCAGCGAGTAGGCGTGGTCGGAGCCGGGTTGATGGGCTCCGGGATCGCGGAGGTGCACGCCCGCGCCGGTGCGGACGTGACGGTCACCGAGGTGAACCAGCCCGCGCTGGACGCCGGACGTGCCCGCATCGAGAAGTCGCTGCAGCGCGCGGTGAAGGCGGGCAAGCTGACCGCCGACGACGCCGAGGCGGCGCTCGGGCGGCTCACGTTCACCACCGACATCGCCTCCTTCGCCGACCGCGACCTCGTGATCGAGGCCGTGATCGAGCAGGAGCAGGCCAAGGTCGAGGTGTTCCGCTCGCTCGACAAGATCGTCGAGCGGCCGGACGCGGTCTTCGCCTCCAACACCTCCTCCATCCCGATCATGAAGCTGGGCATGGCGACGAGCCGTCCGCAGCAGGTGATCGGCATCCACTTCTTCAACCCGGTCCCGGTGCTCCCGCTGGTCGAGCTGGTGCCGTCGCTGCTGACCGGGGAAGACACGATCAAGCGCGCGGACGAGCACGTCACCGGCTCGCTGGGCAAGACGGTGATCCGGTCGCAGGACCGCGCCGGGTTCATCGTGAACGCGCTCCTCGTGCCGTACCTGCTGTCGGCGATCCGGATGATCGAGTCGGGCTTCGCCTCGGCCGAGGACATCGACCGCGGCATGGAGCTGGGCACCGCGCACCCGATGGGTCCGCTGCGCCTGTCCGACCTGATCGGCCTGGACACCATCAAGGCGATCGCGGAGTCGATGTACGAGGAGTTCAAGGAGCCCCTCTACTCGCCGCCGCCGCTGCTGCTGCGCATGGTCGACGCCGGGCTGCTGGGCAAGAAGAGCGGCCGCGGCTTCTACTCCTACGGCTGATCGTGGACGAGCCACTGCGCGTCGGGCTGGTCGGCGCGGGTCCGTGGGCCCGCACCGTGCACGCGCCCGGCCTGGCCGACCACCCCTCGACCCGGCTGAGTGCGGTGTTCACCCGCCGCGCGGAGGCCGGCCGTGAGCTGGCCGAGCCCTACGACGCCGAGGTGTGCGCGAGCCTGGACGAGCTGCTCGGCCAGGTCGACGCCGTCGCCTTCGCGGTGCCGCCGGCCACGCAGGCCGAGCTGGCGGTCGAGGCGGCCAAGGCCGGCAAGCACGTGATCCTGGAGAAGCCGATCGCCGCGGACGTCGCGGGCGCCGAGCGGCTGGCCGACGCCGTGTCCGGCGCTGGGGTGGTGAGCCTGGTGATGCTGACCCTGCGCTACGCGACCGCGACCCGGGACTGGCTGGCCGGTCTCGCCGCGGCCGGGAGCTGGAGCGGCGGTGGCGTGCGGTGGCTGTCGGGCGGTCTGCTCGGCGGTCCGTACTCGGCCTCGCCGTGGCGGCAGGCGGACGGCGGCACCCTGGCCGACGTCGGGCCGCACGCCTTCGACCTGCTCGACGCCGCGCTCGGCACGATCGAGCGGGTGCGGTCGGCGCACCGCGGGCCCCACGACCTGTGGCACGTCGTGTTCGAGCACGAGAGCGGCGCGCTCAGTTCGGCGACCTTGTCGCTGCGGCTGCCGCTGCGGCCGACGGTGGTCGAGTTCGCCGTGTACGGCGAGCACGGGTACCGCACGCTGGGCCGCAAGGAGGGCGGCGCGAGCCAGTCCTACACCGCGATGCTGGACGACTTCGCGGCGATGATCGACACCGGCACGACGTCCCACCCGTGCGACGTCCACCGCGGCCTGCACATCCAGCGGCTGCTGGAGAGCGCGTTGTCACTCGCCCACTGACGGCTGGTCATCCTCCTCGGGTGGCCATCGCGGCGACGCGTTCGGCGAGCCGGGCCGCGGCCTCGCGCAGCTCCGGCGGTTCGAGGATCTCCGCCTCGTAGCCCAGCCGGGCCACGTGCACGGCCAGCCAGTCCAGCTGGTCACCGCCCGCGACGAGCAGGCACCACCCGTCGCGGTCCTCCTCGACCCGCCCGATCTGCGGCGGCACCAGGTCCCGCACCTCCTCGGCGCTGGCCCGTAGCCGCACCTTGGCGAGGTAGCGGTAGGGCGCCGCGGAGACCGACCGCTGCACGTACGCCACCGGGTCGGGGTGCTCCCGCGGTCGGAAGCGCCAGGTCGTCGCCGCCACCTCGCGCATCCGGTCCAGCCGGAACGTGCGCCAGTCGTCGCGGTCGAGGTCCCACGCCATCAGGTACCAGCGGCGGTTGGTGGCGACCATGCGCACCGGCTCGACGGTGCGTTCGCGGTCCTCGCTGCCCCGGCTGGCGTACCGGAACCGCACGCGCACCGCGTCCCGGCACGCCCGGGCGAGGGTGACCAGCAGTTCCGCGTCGATCTCGACGCCGGCGACCAGCGTCTCGGTGGCGCCGTGCACCGCCCGCACCTCGGCACGCAGCCGCGGCGGCATGACCTGGTCGAGCTTCGCGAGCGCCCGCAGCGCCGCTTCTCCGGCTCCGGCGACCGTGCCGCCGGAGGCCAGCCGCAGCGAGACCGCCGTCGCGATCGCCTCCTCGTCGTCGAGGAGCAGCGGTGGCAACCGCGTGCCCGCACCGAGCTGGTAGCCACCGCCGACGCCCGCCGTGGCCTGCACCGGGTAGCCGACCGCGCGCAGCCGCTCCACGTCGCGGCGCACCGACCGGTCGGTGACGCCCAGCTCGGCGGCGAGTTCGGCCGCGGTCCAGGACGGCCGCCGCTGCAGCAGCGCCAGCAGCCGCAGCACCCGCTCGATGGTGGCTTCCACGCTCATGGGTGAAATGGTTCCACAGATCGCGGAACGAACCTGTCCGCTATTCGTTGCATGCTGTCGCCATGAACCTCAACCCGCTGCTCCGAGACCAGATCGACTGGCACTGGACCCACCAGCTGCGTGACCGCCTCGCGGGGCTCACCGACGACGAGTACTTCTGGGAGCCGGCCCCGGGCAGCTGGAACGTGCGACCGCGCGGCACGAGCACCGCGCCGGTGCAGGGTGGCTCCGGGGCGATGACCATCGACTTCGCGTTCCCCGAGCCCGACCCGGCCCCGATCACGACGATCTCCTGGCGGCTCGGGCACGTGATCGTCGGTGTGCTCGCGACGCGCAACGCCGCCCACTTCGGCCGGACCCCCACCGACTACCAGTCGTTCGAGTACGCGCCGACCGCCGCCGAGGCGCTGGCCCAGCTCGACGCCGAGTACGCGATGTGGATGAAGGGCGTGGAGTCGCTCGGCGAAGAGGCCCTCGCGCGCCCGTGCGGCGAGGCCGAGGGCCCGTTCGCGGAGTGGCCGATGGCCGCGCTGGTCCTGCACATCAACCGCGAGCTGATCCACCATTTGTCCGAGGTGTGCCTGCTGCGCGACCTCCACCTGCACACCCGGATCCGACAGGAGGCGAGCTGACATGGCCCGCGAAATCCAGATCACCTTCGACTGCGCCGACCCGGCGGCGCTGTCCGCGTTCTGGGCCGAGGCCCTCGGCTACCAGCTGCAGGCCCCGCCCGCCGGTTTCGAGTCCTGGGAGCAGGCGCTCGAGGCGATGGGCGTGCCACCCGAGCGGCGCAACGACGCCTCCGCCGTGGTCGACCCGGACGGCACCGGCCCGCGGCTGTTCTTCCAGAAGGTGCCGGAGGGCAAGACGGCGAAGAACCGCGTGCACCTCGACGTGCGCGCCGGGCCGGGTCTCCAGGGCGACGAGCGGATGGCGGCACTGGAAGCGGAAGCCGAACGGCTGACCACCCACGGCGCGAAGCGGCTCGAACGCCACGAGCCCAGCCCGCCGCTCGCGTTCGGCCACATCATCATGGCCGACCCCGAGGGCAACGAGTTCTGCCTGGACTGAGTGCTGGAGGAGTTCGCCCGGGCCGGCGGGTGCTCGCGGTCGCCGGCCGCCGGGTGCCCGTGCCTGGGACGGGCGAGCTGGACCCTAGTCCTCGAAGCGGCCGCCGCGGCCGCGCTTCACGTCGCCGCGGCGCTTCTTCTCGGCCAACCGCCGCTCCTTCGCGCCGCGCGACGGCTTGGTCGGGCGCCGGGGCGGTGGCGGCGGCGCGGCCGCCGACCGCAGGACCGCGACCAGCCGCTCCCGCGCGGCCTCGCGGTTGGCGAGCTGGGCCCGGTGCTCGCTGGCCGCGATCGTCAGCACCCCGTCGACCAGGCGCGACCGCAGCCGCTCCAGGAGCCGCGGCCGCAGGTCGTCCGGGATCGACGGGGACCGGGCCACGTCGAAGGACAGCTCGACCCGCGAGTCCGTGGTGTTCACGCCCTGGCCGCCGGGCCCGGACGAGCGCGAGAAGCGTTCACGCAGCTCGGCGGCCGGGATCACCAGCCGCCGGGAAACCTGCAGGTCAGAACCGGGGGTGGTCACCGGCCAGCACCGCGCGCGGGGCGTCGGCGTCCTCGGTCGTGCGGATCTCGCCCAGCACCCACGCCGGCACGTGCCGGGCGGTCAGCACGGCCAGCGCCCGGTCGACGTCCTCGGACCCGACCACCGCGACCATGCCGACGCCCATGTTGAACGTCTTCTCCATCTCGGCCCGCTCGACCTTGCCGCGCTGCTGGATCAGCGCGAACACCGGCGCCGGCGTCCACGTGCTGCGCTCCAGCTCGGCGCGCAGCCCGGCCGGGATGACCCGCGCCAGGTTGGCCTCCAGCCCACCGCCGGTGATGTGCGCGAACGTGCGCACGTCGGCCTCGGCGGCCAGCGCCAGGCAGTCCTTGGCGTAGATCCGGGTCGGCTCGAGCATCTCCTCACCGAGGGTGCGGCCGAACTCCTCGACGTGCCCCTCCAGCGGCATCCGCGCGATCTCCAGCAGCACGTGCCGGGCCAGCGAGTAGCCGTTGGAGTGCAGGCCGGACGCGCCCATGCCGATGACCACGTCACCCGGGCGGACCCGCTCCGGGCCGAGCACCTCGGACGCCTCGACCACGCCCACCCCGGTGGCCGAGATGTCGTAGTCGTGCTCGCCCATCAGGCCCGGGTGCTCGGCGGTCTCCCCGCCCAGCAACGCGCAACCCGCCTGGACGCAGCCCTCGGCGATGCCCGCGACCAGGGCGGCGATCTTCTCCGGCACGACCCGGCCGACGGCGATGTAGTCCTGCAGGAACAGCGGCTCGGCGCCGGTGACCACCAGGTCGTCCACGACCATCGCGACGAGATCGATGCCGACCGTGTCGTGCTTGTCCAGCGCCTGCGCGACCGCGATCTTCGTGCCCACCCCGTCGGTCGAAGAAGCGAGCACCGGCTCCTTCCACCGGTCGAGCTTGAGCGAGAACAACCCGGCGAACCCGCCGACCCCGCCCAGCACCTCGGGCCTGCTCGCGCGCTCGGCGTGCGGCTTCAGCAGCTCGACTGCCTGGTCACCGGCTTCGATGTCGACGCCGGCTGCGGCATAGGTGGCGCTCGTGGACTCGCTCACGGCAAGCGGACTCCTGAACTCGACTGAACTCACGGACGCCGGACGGCATCCTCAGCACCGTACCCGGCCTGGGTGACGGTCCGGGCATCCGCCGGGTCCAGCCCTTCCAGCACGTACTTGCCGATGAGGGCGTCGTCGGGTAGCTCGATCGGGTACTGGCCGTCGAAGCAGGCCGTGCACAGCCGCGTCTTCGGCTGCTCGGACGCGGCGACCAGGCTGTCCAGCGACACGTAGCCGAGCGAGTCGGCGCCGATCAGGCGGCGGATGCCCTCCAGGTCGGCCCCGTTGGCCACCAGCTCGGCGCGCGAGGCGAAGTCGATGCCGTAGAAGCACGGCCAGCGCACCGGCGGCGACGCGATCCGGACGTGCACCTCGACCGCGCCGGCCTCGCGCAGCATCCGCACCAGGGCGCGCTGGGTGTTGCCGCGGACGATCGAGTCGTCCACCACGACCAGCCGCTTCCCGCGGATCACGTCGCGCAGCGGGTTCAGCTTGAGCCGGATGCCCAGCTGCCGGATGGTCTGCGAGGGCTGGATGAAGGTGCGGCCGACGTAGCCGTTCTTGACCAGACCCTGCCCGTACGGGATGCCGGACGCCTGGGCGTAGCCGATCGCGGCGGGCGTGCCGGACTCCGGCACCGGGATGACCAGGTCCGCCTCGGCCGGCTGCTCGGCGGCCAGCCGCTTGCCGATCTCCACGCGGGTGGCGTGCACGCTGCGGCCGGCGATGGAGGTGTCCGGCCGGGCCAGGTAGACGTACTCGAAGACGCAGCCCTTGGGCTCCGGGCTGGCGAAGCGCGAGGACCGCAGGCCCTCGGCGTCGATGGCGATCAGCTCGCCGGGCTCGACCTCGCGGACGAACGACGCGCCCACGATGTCCAGCGCCGCGGTCTCGCTCGCGACCACCCAGCCGCGCTCCAGTCTGCCGAGCACCAGCGGGCGCACGCCGTGCGGGTCGCGGGCCGCGTAGAGGGTGGACTCGTCGGCGAAGACCAGGCAGAACGCGCCGCGCAGGGTGGGCAGCAGCTCCAGTGCGGCCGCCTCGGTGCCCCGGTCCGCGGCGGCCTCCGCGAGCAGCCCGACGACCAGGTCGGAGTCGCTGGAGGAGCCGGTCAGCTCGCGGTGCGGCTTGAGGCCCGCGGCGCGGGTGCGGTCCCGCAGCTCGGCGGTGTTGACCAGGTTGCCGTTGTGGGCGAAGGAGATGCCGCTGCCGGTCGCCGTGTGGCGGAACATCGGCTGGGCGTTCTCCCAGGTCGAGGACCCGGTGGTGGAGTACCGGCAGTGCCCGACCGCGATGTGCCCCTGCAGCGAGGAGAGCACCTGCTCGTCGAACACCTGGCTGACCAGGCCGAGGTCCTTGAAGACCACGATCTGCTTGCCGTCCGAGACGGAGATGCCGGCGGCTTCTTGCCCTCGGTGCTGGAGCGCGTACAGGCCGTAGTAGGCCATCTTGGCGACTTCTTCACCGGGGGCCCAGACGCCGAAGACGCCGCACTCTTCTCGCGGCTCGCGTTCGGGCTGGTCGTCGGTGTGGTGGGAAACCACGAAAGTGCTCCCTGGAGACGAGGGCAGGCCTACTCAAGTGTAGGTCGTGGACGATCGAAGTGACGCCCCGTGGTCAGTGGCGCTGGCCACTGACCACGGGGCGCCGACTCCCCCTCGTGGGAGCGGCTCGGTCAGCTCGCGGCGAGCCACGTGGCGCGGCCGCTGCCGGTCGGGACCCAGCAGCCGCCGCGGGCGGGCGTCCCGCGCTCCGGGGCCGCGGTGGCGTCCGGCAGCGCGAGGAGCTGGTCCAGGACCGGCGCGGCCTCGCCGGTGGTTCGCCACAGCACGGTCTTGGGCTCGAGGATGTCCTCCTCGTCGCCGGGCATCCGCGTGGCGACCACGTCGTCCTCGGCGTTGAGCCGGACGACGTCGATCACCGCGTCGTGGGCGCGGACGCCGACCACCGCGATCACAGCGCCCTTCGCGTCGCGCGGGTGCACGAACTGGTAGCCGCGGGAGATGAGGTCCTGGAGCCGGTCGTCGACGGTCTTGGCGGCGTCAGTTGAGGACATCGTCGAACTCGCCGTCCTTCGCCCCCGCGACGAACGCGGCCAGTTCGGCGCGGGTGTAGATGAGCGCGGGCCCTTCGGGGAAGCGGGAGTTTCTGACCGCGTACTGGCCCGTGGGCAGCTGGGCGAACTCGACGCAATTGCCGTTGGCGCCGCTGCGCGCGCTCTTGCGCCAGGAAGCGCCAGCGAGGGCGCCGGCGGGCATGCCGTTCACGAAGTGCTCAGCCATACTTCCCCAACCTTCCGGGTCAGTGCATCTGCGCGGTGCAAATGCACGTGCACTGGCCTTGTGGCGATCAAGCTACCACCGGTGACTGCACGCGTAAATGCACGTGCACGGCTGAGACTAATCCCAGATCGGAGGGTGAGGAATGGCGCGGGGCGAGTAATTCGATCGGGTGACAAGAACCGGCCTTGTTGGCCTTGTTCCGACTACTCCTCGTCACTCATTTCGCCTAGAGCTCTTCGCGCTTCTTCACCAGCATCTGACGCGTCCGATCGGGTGTTTCCGCGTCCACGGCCAGGCGATCGAACGCGCGGCCGTATACCTCCAGGTCCTCCGGCTTCTCCAGGTACTGCGCGCCGTTGAGGTGCTCCACGTAGGCGATGTTCGGCAGGTCCGGCTCGGCGAACTGCAGCAGCGAGAATGCGCTTTCCGCGGCGAACCCGCTCATGTCGAACGGGATCACCTGGATCGTGATGTGCGGCATCTCGATCAGCTCCAGCAGGTGGCTGATCTGCTCCTTGAGCACGCCGGCGCCGCCGAACGGGCGCTCCAGCACGGCCTCGTCGATGACCGCCCACAGCCGCGGCGGCTTCGGCCCGTTGAGCAGCTTCTGGCGCCGCATCCGCAGGCCCACCTTGCGCTCGACGCCCTCGTCCCGGCTGTCCGGGTCGCCGTGGCTGATCACCGCTCGCGCGTAGCGCTCGGTCTGCAGCAGGCCGGGCACGAACATCAGCTCGTAGGTGCGGATCCGGGACGCCGCCTCCTCCAGGCCGATGTAGTTGTCGAACCAGCTGGGGACGAGGTCGTTGTAGGGGTGCCACCAGCCGGGCTGGTTGGACTCCTTGACCATCTTGACGGCCCACTCGCGCTCCGTCGGGTCGTGGACGCCGTACATGGTCAGCAGGTCGGTGACGTCGCGTTCCTTGAAGCCGACGCGGCCCAGCTCCATGCGGCTGATCTTCGACTCGGACGCGCGGATCTCCCACGCCGCCTTGGCGCGCGTGATGCCCGCCTTCTCGCGCAGGCGGCGGAGCTGGGTACCGAGGATCATCCGGCGAGCCGTCGGGCCGGTGGGCTGTTCGGAGCCGGGGAGGTCGATGGGAGCCATCAAAGACCCTTCCTCGCAGAAATCACCAGCCATCCAACTTACAGCGCGGTGTGCCGCAGTCAAGTGCGGTGTGGATTTACGGGGCGCGGCACGCCCCCTACCCTACGGGGGTCCGACAATTTCATTCGTATTCGATATGCCCGGGAGACCGCGATGTCCGGTGCCACCGCTCCCTATCCGAGTGCAGTCCCCGTAGGTGTGGACCCGACCAGGGCGAGCATCGCGCGCGTGTACGACGCCGCGCTCAACGGCAAGGACAACTACGAGATCGACCGCCAGGTGCTGGCGCAGGTCCGCACCGTGGCGCCCCAGGTGAACGACCTCGCCTGGGCCAACCGCGACTTCCTGATCCGCTCCTGCCGCTTCCTGGCCATGCAGGCCGGCATCGACCAGTTCCTCGACCTCGGCTCCGGCCTGCCCACGGCGGAGAACACCCACCAGGTCGTGCAGCGGGTCAACCCCGAGGCCAAGGTGCTCTACGTCGACAACGACCCGGTGGTGCTCGCGCACGGCCGGGCGCTGCTCGAGGAGAACGAGAACACCCACTTCGTCGCGGCGGACATCTTCCAGCCCGAGCAGATCCTCGAGCACCCGGAGATCCGCGACTTCCTCGACTTCTCGCGGCCCATCGCGCTGCTGCAGGTCGGCACCTGGCACCACTACCTGGGCGACGACGGCGGTGCGAAGATGGCCACCTACATCGACGCGCTCGCGTCCGGCTCGTACGTGTCCATCGCGCACTTCTACAACCCGGGCACGCCGGAGCACGCCGAGCTGGCCGCCAAGATGGAGGAGAAGTTCATCCACAGCCCGATGGGCAGTGGCCGGTTCCGCTCCAGGGAGGAGATCCAGGCGCTGTTCCCGGGCCTGGAGATGGTCGAGCCGGGCCTGGTCCTGTGCGACGACTGGTGGCCGGACGGCCCGCGGCTCCAGCCCCTCAACCTCGTCCGCCAGTGCATCGCGGCCGGTGTCGGCCGCAAACCCTAGAGGCGGACGATCGGCAGCCAGTGCGAGAGGTCGGCCCGGGTCCCGGACGCGGTGACCCGGCCCTCCCGCACGGCGTCCGTCCACTCCAGACGGCCGGTGGCCAGCTCCAGCCACGTCCGCGGGTCGGTCTCCACGACGTTCGGCGGGGTGCCGCGGGTGTGCCGGAGCCCCTCCACGCACTGCACGGCCGCGAACGGCGGCACCCGCACCTCGACACTCCGGCCGGGGGCGTCCTGCGCCAGCGTGCGCAGGCTCAGCCGGACGGCCGCGGCGAGCTCGGGCCGGGCCGGCTGGTCGGCTTCTCCGCTCAACCAAGCCGAAACGGCCTGCAGCGCGGCTCTCAACTCCACGGGGTCAACCGGACGCGGTGCGGGCATGGTCAAACAGTAGAGTGCACAGCAGCAGACGTGAGCACGGCGACGCGGAAACACGGGGTTCGCACATGGCGCAGCGGGACGAAGCGGATCGGCTTCTACCCAATCCTCAGCCCGAGCACAAGCCGGGCAAGCCCAAGATCACCGAGGAGATGCGCGCCAACGCCAGGGCCAACCCGAACAGCTGGCTCTACGTGATCGACGAGGCGTTCGACCCCAACGGGCCGGTGCCGTCGTGGGCGGTGGTCGGCGCCTACCCGGTCAACGGCAGCGGCGACATCGTGGAGGACTTCCACCCCAACGACCGTTACCGGCCCTCGCCCAAGGCGCTCGGGTTCCCGGAGCCGCGCAACGACCTGGAGCGGCTGCTCCAGCTGGTCCGGACCAACCACCGTCCGGCCAGCGACCTGCCGCCGGTGATCCTGGACGCCACCCTGTTCGTCTACGCGCTCGCCCCGATGCAGCGCACGGTCATCGGGTTCCACAACACCGACGGCCGCGTCCTGGTGCCGGCCTACACGTCGAAGTCGCTGGTGCCGCCGGAGTGGCCGCACGCGCGCGCCGTGCTCGGCCGCGACATGGTGCCGCTGCTCGCGGGCCACGCGGTGGCGATCAACCCGCACGACGTGGTGACCGCGGTGGTGCCGGCCGAGCACCTCGTGGCGGCGCTCGAGCAGGAGCAAAAAGACTAAACATTCCGCTCGGTTAAGCCAGTTACATCACGCTTTCGAGGTAAGCCGACTCGCAAAAAGCGCTCCATCGAGGCATGGTGACGACCATCGGAGGATGGGAGTCGCCGTGCAATTGTGGAGTTCGAAGCTGCGCCTGGGCACGCTGCTCGTGT
Organism: Amycolatopsis deserti; assembly: GCF_014653945.1. Classification (GTDB taxonomy): domain Bacteria; phylum Actinomycetota; class Actinomycetes; order Mycobacteriales; family Pseudonocardiaceae; genus Amycolatopsis_E; species Amycolatopsis_E deserti. Next base: position 397,256 of record NZ_BNAU01000006.1, read on the forward strand.
CCGTGGCACTGGGGACGACGGCCGTGTGCGGCGCGGCGTCGTCCGCCGCGTCCACACCGGACTACTCGAAGGCGGAAAGCACTTTCGCCGGGTCGCAGATCGCCGCCGTCGAGGGCACCGGCGATCCGCCCCGGTTCACCGCGGACGCCGGTGCGCTGGGGCACGACGTGAGCGGGCACCAGGGGGACGTGAACTGGCCGGGCGCCTGGGGGGCGGGCGGCCGGTTCGTCTACGTCAAGGCCACCGAGGGCACCGGGTTCATCAACAAGCGTTTCGCCCAGCAGTACAACGGTTCCTACCAGATCGGGATGATCCGCGGCGCCTACCACTTCGCGCGCCCGGACGTCTCCGGCGGGCGGCAGCAGGCCGAGTACTTCCTCGCCCACGGGGGCGGCTGGTCGCCGGACGGGCGGACCCTGCCCGGCGCGCTCGACGTGGAGTACAACCCGTACGGCGAGGCCTGCTACGGCCTCGACCCGGTGCGGATGGGCGAGTGGATCCGGGACTTCTCCAACACCTACCGCGAGCGCACGGGCCGGTTCCCGGTCATCTACACCTCGACGAACTGGTGGAACAAGTGCACCGGGAACAACGCCGGGTTCGCCCAGAACAATCCTCTGTGGATAGCCCGCTACCAGCCGACCGTGGGCCCACTGCCCGCCGGGTGGTCGCGCCAGTTCATCTGGCAGTTCGCCGACTCGGGCGTGCTGCCCGGCGACCAGAACCTGTTCAACGGGCCGTTGGAGCAGGTCAAGGGGTTCGCCTCGAACAACTGACGTAGTAATCCGGTCGAGTTACTACGAAAGTCGGTCCGTCGCGAGCGACATGCGCAAATCACCCACCTGTCATCGGAAATTCACGGGATTCGGTGACAAAGCCGCAGGTCGTCATCAAGAATCACGGCCTGGACGGTCTCCCTGCAAACCAGACCGTCCTCCGCGAGGGCAATGGAAGGGACTCCGGTCATGTCTGCTCCACGCAAGAGATGGTGGCGGTTCGCCACGTCCGCCACCGCCGCGTCGGTCGCCGTGCTCGTGCTCGGCGCACTGGCGCCGGCCGGCGCGGCCACCGTCGGCGGAACGTCGGTCGACGACTACGTCGCTCGTTACGATCACCCGATGGGTTCGCAGATCGCGCGGGTCGAGGGCGACCACTCGACGGCGCAGACGCAGGCCATCGCCGCCGGGGACGTCAACGCGGCGGCGTCGGTCGAGGGCATCGACGTCAGCGGCCACCAGGGCAACGTCGACTGGGCGAACTACTGGGGCCAGGGCAAGCGCTTCGCCTACGTCAAGGCGACCGAGGGCACCTACTACACCAACCCGTACTTCGCGCAGCAGTACAACGGCTCCTACAACATCGGCATGATCCGCGGCGCCTACCACTTCGCCACCCCGGACACCGCCTCCGGCGCCGCGCAGGCGAACTACTTCGTCGACCACGGCGGGGGCTGGTCGGCGGACGGCAAGACGCTGCCGGGTGCGCTCGACATGGAGTACAACCCGTACGGCTCCACCTGTTACGGGTTGTCGAAGAGCGCGATGACCGCGTGGATCAAGGACTTCAGTGACACCTACCACGCCCGCACCGGGCGGTACCCGGTGATCTACACGAGCACGAACTGGTGGAGCCAGTGCGTCGACGGGTCGTTCGCGGCGACGAACCCGCTGTGGATCGCGCGCTACGCCGCGAGTGCGGGAACGCTGCCGTTCAACTGGAGCTTCTACACGTTCTGGCAGTACTCGTCGAGCCCGATCGACCAGAACACCTTCAACGGGGCCTACGACCGGCTGCAGGTGCTGGCGACCTCGAAGGGCTGAGCGGAGGAGGGACTCCCGCCCGTCCGTGGTGGGAGTCTCCTTCGCTTTTGTCGGGGTCGCCAGGCACAATGCCCGTGATCAGTGCGATGTCCGGGCGTGGGGGAACCAGGTTCGGCGCCGATACGTCCGAGCAGGGCGTAGCGATCCAGGAAGGGCGACGTCGATGACCTACCCACCGCAGCCGGGACAGCCGGATTACGGCCAGCAACCAGATCCGTACGGCCAGCAGCCGGGCGGCCCCCAGTCCGGGGGTTTTCCGCAGCAGGGTGGGCAGTACGGCCAGCAGTACCCGGGCCAGCAGCCCTACGGCCAGCCCGAGTACGGCCAGCAGCCCGGGTATGGGCAGCAGCAGCCGGGCTACGGTCAGCAGTACCCGGGTTACGACCCGAACTACCCGCAGACGGCGCAGTTCGGCTACGGCGCGCCGCCGCCCGGGGGTGGCGGCAGCAAGAAGGGCCTGTGGATCGGTCTGTCGGTCGGTCTGGTCGTCGTGCTCGCGGCGCTGGGCATCACCGGGTTCTGGGTGCCGGGCTTCTTCCTCGGTGACAAGGAGGAGGGGCCCCAGGCGGTCGCCCAGCAGGTGATCGACGGGATCAAGAACCACGACAAGAACGCGCTCAACGCGCTGAAATGCGCGGACGCCGACCGTTCGGTGACCTCGGCGATCGAGGACGTCAACGACGTCGACAGCATCACGATCGGGCAGGTCAAGGAGAACGGCGACACCGCGACGGTCGACTTCACCGCCAGGGCCGGCGGCGAGGAGGGCACCGGCACCGGCACGCTGGCCAAGCAGAACGGCAAGTGGTGCTGGAAGGACCTGGAGACCCGGGCGTCCGGCAGCGGCACCTCGACCCGCACGTCCACCTCACGCTCGACGAGCACCCGCACGTCGACGTCGTCCAGCTCGTCCTCCACCGGCGGCACCGGCGGCAGCAACGGCAAGGCGATGGTCGAGGACTTCCTGGCGAAGATGGCCGCGGGCGACGTCGCCGGCGTGAGCTCGCTGGTCTGCTCCGACGCGACGCAGGACAACAAGGACGACGCGCGGGAGGCCGCCGAGAAGCGCGCCAACGTGACGCCGACCTACGACAGCGCCACGGACACGATGGTGTCGGGCGACCTCACCGGCACCCAGCAGGGCGAGCAGGTCACCGGCCTGTTCTTCGCGGAGAACTTCGACGGCGAGGGCTTCTGCGTCTCGGTGTTCGGCGTGTTCTAACCGGATCGGCGGCCCAGGCCGGGGCGCCTGGGCCGCATGATCAGCGCCGCGACGTAGTAGGTGCAGGGCGTCGCGGCGCGGTTGGCGTAGGAGAGGGTGACATCCGCCGGGAGGTAGAGGCTGTCACCCTCTTCCAGTTCCAGGGTTTCCTCGTCGATCGTCAGGGTGAGGACGCCCTCCTGCACGAAGATGAACTCGTGCGAGCCCGCCGCGTAGGGCGGGTAGGTGCCGGCCTCGCAGTCCGGCGGTAGCGTCGAGCGGATCCACTCGAAGTTCACCCCGGGCACGACGGGCGTGAGGATGGTCCGCCGCCACCCGCCCGGCTCGTCGACCACGTCCTGGTCCGCGGCCCGGCGCACCACCATCCGCACCGGCTCGGTGAGCAGGTCCGCCAGCGGCAGCCCGAGCCCGTCGGCGATCCGGTCCAGCACGACGACCGTCGGCGCCTTCGAGCCGCGTTCGACGGCGGACAACATGCTCACGCTGACCCCCGACCGCTCCGCGAGCGCCTGCAGGGTCATGCCGCGGTCGGTTCGAGCGGCCTGAACGCGCCGGCCCAGCGCCCCGAGATCCATGTATCCTATAGTAGTGGTTGATTCTCCTATAGTGAAACCGGCTACGGTGGCCGACCTCCCGGCGATCGCCGCGATCTACGACGGGTACGTGCGCACCAGCACCGCGACGTTCGAGCTGGAGCCGCCCGACCTGGCCGAATGGACCCGTCGCTTCACGGCGATCGTGGACGCGGGCCTGCCGTTCCTGGTGGCCGAGGTGGACGGCCGCGTCGCCGGCTACGCGTACTGCTCGCCGTGGAAGACGCGCCCGGCCTACCGCCGCACCGCGGAGAACTCGATCTACCTCGCGCCGTGGTCGACCGGCCGGGGCGTGGGCGGCGTGCTGCTGGACGCGCTGCTGTCCCGCTGCCGGGAGACCGGGATCCGCGAGGTCATCGCGGTGATCGCGGACCCGGAGCGCAACCCGGCCTCGCCCGCGCTCCACCGCCGCCGCGGCTTCGCCGATGTCGGGGTGCTCCGCAACGTCGGCTACAAGCACGATCGCTGGCTGGACACGCTGCTGCTGCAGAAGAGTTTGATCTAAGGTTCCCGGCATGTCCGATCGCCGGGGGCCGCTGTTCGTCACCATCGTGGTCGCGGTGGGCTTGCTGATCGCCGTGAGCGCCTGGCTGCTGACCGACCCCGCGACCAGCCGGGCGGACGCGCTGCGCACCGGCGGCCTGGCCAGCGGCGCGGTGATCGCGCTGTACGCGCTGTGGCTCAACGACCGGCGCCGCCGCGTGGAGGAGAGCCGTCAGCGCACCGAACAGGAGCGGCACGAGCTGGAGCTGCTCCGCGCCGAACGCGACCGCGAGCGCGTCACGGACGAACGCTTCGCCAAGTCGGTGGAACTCCTGGGCCACGACGCCGACCAGGTCCGGGTCGGCGCGCTGCACGCACTGGCCGGCCTGGCGCGCAGCAACCCCGAGTACACCCAGACGGTCCTCGACGTGCTCTGCTCCTACCTCCGGCGCCCCTTCGCCCACCCCGACTACGGCGACGACACCGACGAGGCCGAAGCGAGCCGCGAACAGCAGGTGCGTCTGACGGCCAAGCGGCTGATCAGACAGCTGCTCCCGCACGTCTCCACGCCGGACGCGCCGGTCTACGACCTGGATCTGACGGGCGCGCGGGTGACGCGGCTCAACCTGTCCGAGCGCGTGGTGGGGCAGGTACTGCTGGAGAACGCGGAGCTGCTGCACGTCGCCCAGTTCATCGGCACCCAGTTCCGCAAGCGCGCCTATTTCACCCATCTTCGCCCGGGCGGCGGGATGTACCTGAGCGCAGCGGAGTTCTCCGAGCCGGTGGTGTTCGCCGGCCTGCGTTCCGAGCACGACCTCGATCTGGAGCGGGCCTGTTTCCACCGTGAGGTCAGTTTCGCCAATGCCGAGCTGGGCGGACGCGTGTCGTTGCACGACGCGGTCATCGAGGGCGCCCTCTACCTGACCGGTGCTCAGTTGACGGGGAGTCTGGACTTCCGGCTGGCACGCGGCCCGTCCGCGACGCACTGCGCGGACGCGGAGGTCGACCAGGCGCGGGACGTGCGACTTCCCGCGGCCTGGTCGCTCGAACCGCTCGACTCCGGGCGCGCCCGGATCCGCGCCCGAGGCTGAACGCTCAGTCGAACAGCTTCGGCAGCGTGCTTTCGAACGCGTCGCGCAGTTCCTCGAAACCGAAGGTCGCCACGCCCTGGATCTCCAGGCCGCCCGTCTCCGGGTCCACCACGCCCGCCTTGCGCCACGGCAGGCCGCGGGCGGTGCACATCTCGGTGAACCGCAGCTCCTCGGTCCGCGGCACCGCCACCAGCACCCGCCCGGTGGACTCCGAGAACAGCTGCACGAACGGGTCGGCGTCCTCGTCGAGCAGGGCCCGCGCGCCGCACTGGCCGATCAGCACCATCTCCACCAGCGCCTGCGCCAGACCGCCGTCGGACAGGTCGTGCGCGGCCGAGATCATGCCGTCCCGCGAACCGGCGACCAGGATCTCCGCCAGCAGCCGCTCGCGCTCCAGGTCCACCTTCGGCGGCAGCCCGCCCAGGTGCCCGTGGATCACGTGCGCCCACGCCGAACCGCCGAACTCGTCGTGCGTTTCGCCCAGCAGCAGCAGCGTCTCGCCCGCCTCGGCGCCGATCCCGGTCGGGATGCGCCGCCGCACGTCGTCGATCACGCCGAGCACACCGACCACCGGCGTGGGCAGGATGGCCGTCTCGCCGGTCTGGTTGTAGAAGCTCACGTTGCCGCCGGTCACCGGGATGCCCAGCTGCGCGCACCCGTCGGCGATCCCGTGCACGGCCTGCTCGAACTGCCACATCACGCCCGGGTCGGTGGGGGCGCCGAAGTTCAGGCAGTCGGTCACGGCCAGCGGGGTGGCACCGGTGGTCGCCACGTTCCGGTAGGCCTCGGCCAGCGCGATCTGCGCGCCCGCGTACGGGTCGAGGTAGACGAACCGGCTGTTGCAGTCGGTCGACACCGCGACGCCGCGGCCGGTCTCCTCGTCGATCCGGATCATGCCGCCGTCCGACGGCTGCGACAGCACGGTGTTGCCGCGCACGTACCGGTCGTACTGGTCGGTCACCCACTCCTTGGACGCCTGGTTCGGCGAGGAGATCACCTTCAGCAGCGTCTCCCGCAGCTCGTCCGGAGTGGACGGACGACGCAGCGTGTCCGGCGTGTCCGCCTGCAGCGCGTCCTGAGTGGACGGACGAGCGACCGGCCGGTCGTACACCGGGCCCTGGTGCGCCACGGTGCGCGGCGGCACGTCCACCACGGTCTCGCCGTGCCAGGTCACCACCAGGCGGTCACCGTCGGTGACCTCGCCGATGACCGTGGCGATGACGTCCCACTTCGCGCACACCGCGAGGAAGGCGTCCACCTTGGACGGTTCGACGACCGCGCACATCCGCTCCTGCGACTCGCTGGAGAGGATCTCGGCCGGGGTCATGCCCTCGGCGCGCAGCGGCACCTTGTCCAGTTCGACGCGCATGCCGCCGTCACCGGCCGCGGCCAGCTCCGAGGTCGCGCAGGACAGCCCGGCGCCGCCGAGGTCCTGGATGCCGACGACGAGCTTCTGCTGGAACAGCTCGAGGCAGCACTCGATGAGCACCTTCTCGGTGAACGGGTCGCCGACCTGGACGCTCGGCAGCTTCTTGCGGCCACCGGAGTTCTCGTCGCCGGAGAACGTGTCGCTGGCCAGCACCGACACCCCACCGATGCCGTCCAGACCGGTCCGCGCGCCGAACAGGATGATCTTGTTACCGGTGCCCGACGCGAACGCCAGGTGCAGGTCCTCGGTGCGCATCGCGCCCACGCACAGCGCGTTGACCAGCGGGTTGCCCGCGTAGCTGGCGTCGAAGGCGACCTCGCCGCCGATGTTGGGCAGGCCGAGGCAGTTGCCGTACCCGGCGACGCCGGCCACGACACCCGGCAGCACGCGGCGGGTGTCCGGCGCGTCGGCCGGGCCGAAGCGCAGCGAGTCGGCCACCGCGAGCGGCCGCGCGCCCATCGCGAGGATGTCGCGCACGATGCCGCCGACGCCCGTCGCAGCGCCCTGGTAGGGCTCCACATAGGACGGATGGTTGTGGCTTTCGACCTTGAAGGTGACCGCCCAGCCGTCGCCGATGTCGACGACACCGGCGTTCTCGCCGATCCCGGCGAGCATCTTCGAGCGCATCTCCTCGGTGGTGGTCTCGCCGAAGTAGCGCAGGTGCTTCTTCGACGACTTGTACGAGCAGTGCTCGCTCCACATCACCGAGTACATGGCCAGTTCGGCGTCCGTCGGCCGCCTGCCCAGGATCTCGCGGATGCGCGCGTACTCGTCTTCGGCGAGCCCGAGCTCGCGGTAGGGCTGCGGGAGGTCCGGCGTTTCCGCGGCCCGCTCGGTCGTGTCGATGGCCAGGGTGTCGGTCACGGCTTCCAGGGTACTTGCAGGGCTCTGACCGGCAGAAAATCGGTCGCGTGAGGTGAGCTGGGGCACTTACCGTCTGTTGTCATGCGCCTCCCGTCCCGGCTCACGCCACTGCGGTTCCTCGGTGCGCTCCTGCGGGAGCGGCCGTGGCTCGCCGTGTCCGCGTGCGTCCTGGGCGCCCTGTGGTTGCTGCCAGGCGCGCTGCTGCCGCTCGTGATCGGCGGGGTGGTCGAGGACATCCGCGCGGGCGAGCCGCTGCTCGGCGGTGTCGGGCTGGTGGTGCTGCTCGGCGTGGCGCAGGCGGTGTGCGGCGGCGCGTTGATCTTCGCCGTGCACACCATGTGGATCCACGGCGCGGCGGCGACGCAGCGAGCGGTCGTCGAGCACACCGCCCGGCTCGGGGCGTCGCTGCGGCCGCAGGCCGAGACCGGTGACGTGATGGCGGTGTCGTCCTCGGACATCAACCACATCGGCAACGTGTTCGAGGTGACCGGTCGGCTGTTCGGCTCGGTGGTGGCCTTCCTCACCGTCAGCCTGGTGCTGATCGGCATGTCGCCGCTGCTGGGCACGATCGCCCTGGTCGGGGTCCCGCTCGCGACGCTGAGCATGGGCAAGCTGGTCGCGCCGCTGCAGCGCCGCAAGGGCGCGCAGCGCGAGGAGCTGTCCAGCGTGAACGCGCTGGCCGCGGACATCGTGTCGGGCCTGCGGATCCTCCGCGGGGTCGGCGGCGAGCAGCAGTTCCTCGGCCGGTTCCGCGACGCGAGCCAGCGGGTCCGGCGGGCCGGGGTCGAGGTGGCGCGCAGCGAGTCGTGGCTGGTCGGCGCCGAGGTGTTGCTGCCCGGGCTGGTCACGGTGGCCATCACCTGGCTCGGCGCGCGATTCGTCGCGGCGGGCACGATCAGCGTGGGCGAGCTGGTGGCGTTCTACTCGTCGTCGGTGTTCCTGGTGGTGCCGGTGAGCACGGCGACCGAGTTCACCGCCGCGTTCTCCTCGGCGCTGGTGTCGGCGAAGAAGGTCTGCGGGGTGCTGAGCCTGCGGCCGCTGCTGTCCGAGCCGTCCGCGCCGGTCGCGCTGCCGGACGGGCCGCTCGAGCTGCACGACACCACGTCCGGGTTCACCGCGGTGGCCGGCAAGCTGACCGTCGTGGACGCCGGGCCGGAGGCCGAGGCGCTGGCCGAGCGGCTGGCCCGGTTCGCCGACCCCGAACCCGGTGAGCGGGTGCTGGTGTCCGGCGTGCCCGCCGACCACGTCGCGCTGGCGGAACTGCGGTCCCGGGTGGTCTACGCGCACAACCAGGACCTGTGGTTCTCCGGCATCCTGCGGGACCAGCTGGTCCCGGCCGAACGGGCGGAGATCGCGTTGCGGGCCGCCGACGCCGAGGACATCGTCGAGGGCCTGCCGAACGGGCTGGACGAGCTCATCGGCGAGCGGGGCCGCGAGGTCTCCGGCGGTCAGCGGCAGCGGCTGAACCTGGCCCGCGCGCTGGCGCTGGACGCCGACACCCTGCTGCTCGACGAACCGACCTCGGCCGTCGACGCGCACACCGAGGCCCGCATCACCGAGCGGGTCACCGAGCTGCGCCGCGGCCGCACGACCGTCGTGTTCACGGAAAGTCCACTGTGGAAAGCGGTGGCGGACGAGGTGATCACATGCGCTTCAAGCTAGTCCTGGCGACCGGCGCCGAGGCCCGGCGCTGGGCGCGGGACCTGCTGCGCACCAACCGCCGCGAGTTCGGCCTCGTGATCGGGCTGTTCGGCCTGGCCGCGATCGCCGGGCTGGCCGGCCCGCAGATCCTCGGCCACCTGGTGGACCTCGCCGCGGCCGGCGACGGCCGGCTCGATCTGCTCGCGCTGGCGTTCGTGGTGATCCTGGTGGTGCAGGCGGTGCTCAAGCGGCTGGCGCGCTTCCGCGCCGGGATGCTCGGCGAGCGCGTGCTGGCCGAGACCCGGGAGGGCTTCGTCGAGCGCGCGCTGCGGCTGCCGCTGGGCACGGTCGAGGCGGCCGGCACCGGCGACCTGATCAGCCGGGCGACCACGGACGCCGAGCGGATCGACTTCTCGGTCCGCAACGCGGTCCCGGAGATCTCGATCGCGCTGATCACGATCGTGCTGACGGTGACGGGGATGATCATCACCTCGCCGCTGCTGTCGCTCGGGCTGCTGGTCGCGGTGCCGATCCTGGTGTTCACCATGCGCTGGTACGTCCGGCGCGCGCCGCGGATCGTGGAGGAGATGCTCGACCAGTGGTCGGAGGTGCAGTCGAGCCTGCACGAGACCACGGAGGGCGCGCGGACCGCGGAGGCGCTCGGGCTGACCGGGCGGCGGATCGCGCTCGGGCACCGCACGCTCGGCGCGGCGATCCGCGGGGAGCAGCGGCTGCGCGGGGTGACGGTCGGCTGGATCCCGTGGCTGCAGATCGCGCAGGTCACGCCGGTGGCGGCGATGCTGCTGCTCGGCGGCTGGGCCTACGGCGAGGGGCTGGCCGGACTGGGCACGATCACCACGATGGTGGTCTACGTCCAGGCGCTGGCCGGGCCGCTCGAGGAGGCGATGTGGTGGGTCGAGGACCTGCAGGTCTCCGGCACCGCGCTGCGCCGGGTTCTGGGAGTGCGGGGCGAGGCGGAGCGGATCGGCGGGCCGGAGCCGAAGGGCCAGGAGATCGTGGTGCGCGACGTGCACTACGGCTACTCGGCCGGCCGCGAGGTGCTGCACGGCATCGACCTGCGGATCCCGCCGGGCCAGCGGCTGGCGATCGTCGGCCCGTCCGGCGCGGGCAAGTCGACGCTGGGCAGGTTGCTGGCCGGGGTCGCCGCACCCGGTGCGGGTTCGGTGACGATCGGTGGTGCCGAGGTGTCCGAGCTGGCCGAGGACGTGCTGCGCGGTGAGGTGCTGTTGTTGACCCAGGAGCACCACGTGTTCGCCGGGACGCTGCGGGAGAACCTGACGCTGCCGGCGGGTTCCTGGGCGGACGAGGAGCTGGTTCGGGCGCTGACCGCGGTCGGCCTGCGGGATTGGTTCGACGGGCTGCCGGACGGCCTGGCGACGAAGCTGGGTTCGGGCGCACTGGCCGTGCCGGCGGCGATCGCGCAGCAGCTCGCGCTGGCGCGGGTGGTGCTGGCGGACCCGCACACGGTGGTGCTCGACGAGGCGACCTCGCTGCTGGACACCTCGTCGGCGCGCCACCTGGAGCGGTCGCTGAGCGGGGTGCTGGAAGGGCGGACCGTGATCGCGATCGCGCACCGCCTCCACACGGCGGCGGCCGCCGACCGGGTGGCGGTGCTGGAGGCCGGGCGGATCACCGAGCTGGGCACGCACGCCGAACTCCTCGCCGCGGACGGCCCCTACTCCCGGCTGGTCACGGCCGCCCACGTGGGCTGAGGGTTCCCCTGGGCTGCGGGTTGTGGCGCTGAGCGGCCGCACTCCCGAGGGCGCACGCTACTCGTGGACGGCCGCGGGCTGGGTTCCTCCGGCGGCCGGGCGCCGCCGGAGGAATCCGCCAGGATCAGGCCTTGACCAGGCTGTCGACCACGCTGAGGAACATCCCCAGCCCGTCGTCGCTCGGGCCGGTCAGTGCGTCGATCGCGTGCTCGGGGTGCGGCATCAGGCCGACCACGCGGCCGTTGGCGCTGCAGATGCCCGCGATGTCGTCGCGCGAGCCGTTCGGGTTCTCGCCCACGTAGCGGAACACCACGCGGCCCTCGCCCTCCAGCTCGTCCAAAGTGGACTGGTCGGCGACGTAACCGCCCTCGCCGGACTTGAGCGGCACCAGCACCTCGGCGCCGGCCTCGTACCGGGTCGTCCACGCCGTCGTGTTGTTCTCCACGCGCAGCCACTGGTCGCGGCACACGAAGTGCAGCTTCTTGTTCCGCACCAGCGCGCCCGGCAGCAGCCCGGCCTCGCACAGGATCTGGAAGCCGTTGCAGATGCCGAGCACCGGCATGCCGCCCTTGGCCGCGTCGATGACCGACGTCATGACCGGGGCGAAGCGCGCGATCGCACCGCAGCGCAGGTAGTCGCCGTAGGAGAAGCCGCCGGGGACGATCACCGCGTCGACGCCGCGCAGGTCCTCGTCGCCGTGCCACAGGTTCACGGCCTCCGCGTCGGCGTATCGGGCGGCGCGGACCGCGTCCACGTCGTCCAGCGAGCCGGGGAAGGTGATGACACCGATCTTCACGGGAGCCTCCGCACGGTCCACTCCTCGATCACCGGGTTGGCGAGGAAGCCCTCGGCGATCTTGGCGAGCGTCTCGTCGTCGACCGAGTCGTCGACCTCCAGCTCGAAGTGCTTGCCCTGGCGCACCGAGGTGACCCCGGTGAAGCCCAGCCGCGGCAGCGCCCCGGCGACGGCTTGACCTTGCGGGTCGAGGATCTCGGGCTTGGGCATGACGTCAACCACCACACGGGCCACGGCGGGTCGCTCCAGTAATCGCAGGTCGGCGGTACTCCCCGAGTGTAACGGCGTCCTGGGCCCCCGCCGCCCAGGGTGGCGGCGGGTGTGACCTGGCTACCTTCTGCGCATGGGAATGACCCTGGACTACATCGAGCTGACCCCGCGGCAGCTCGCCGACGTCATGGTCGACGGCGAGAAGGCCGAAGAGCTCTACGACGAGATCACCGAGGACGAGACCATCCTGACCGGGTTCGTGGAGAAGGCCTGGGACGGCCTCCAGTACCTGCTCGACCGCGCGGGGGTCGGTGTCGACCTGCGCATGGACGGCGATCCCATCGACCACGACGGCGAGGAGTTCACGGGCTTCCCGCCGGAGCTGGTCAAGAGCATCGCCGAGTCGCTGAACGCCGTGCCGTTCGAGCGGCTCGCCGCGCACTACGACCCCGCCGACATGATGGCCCGCGACGTGTACCCCCGGATCTGGGACAGTCACGCGGAGGACGAGCTGGAGTACCTCCGCGTGAACTACGCCACCCTGCGCACCTTCTTCGACACCATCGCCCGCAACGGCAACGCCGCCCTCGCTTGTTTCTCGTTCTAGTGCGTGACCGGCGTCGGTGACTGCGCGGCCGCCGCGCGGCGGTGCAGCACCCGGCGCAGTCCGTACGTCCCGGCCAGGCCGAGCACGGACACCGCGATCAGGAAGTACAGCCCGGTCGCGGCCGAGCCGGTGGCGTCCACGATCGCCGCGATGCCCATCGGGCCGAAACCGCCGCCGAGGTTGCCGATGCCGTTGATCGCGGCGATCCCGGCGGCCGCGGTCGCCCCGGCGAGGAACTTCGGCACCAGGCCCCACATCACCGGCTGGGCCGCGTAACCGCCGATCGAGGCGACGCAGAGGCCGATCATCTGCAGCCACGGCGCGCTGGCGGTCGCCGCCACGAGGAACCCGGCGATCGAGAAGCCGAGCATCAGCGCGAGCCAGCCGAAGGGCGCTTCACGCCGGTTCGCCAGCCGCGGCACCACGAGGAGTCCGATCGCGACGCACACGTACGGGATGGCCGACACCGCCCCGACGCCGAAGCCGGACAGGCCGCCGAAGCCCTTCACGATGGTCGGCAGCCAGAACGCCAGGCCGTAGGTCGCCAGTGGGAAGCACAGAAAGAACAACGCCATCGCCAGCACGCGCGAATCCTTGAGCACGGCCCACGGGCTGTGCGGCTGGGCGCCGGCGGCCTCGGCCTCGCGGCGCAGCTCGCCGGTCAGCCAGGTGCGCTCGTCGTCGCTCAGCCACTTGGCGGTTTCGGGCGACTTCGGCAGGACCCACAGCACGATCGGCGTCAGCAGAACGGCCGGCACGCCGGTCGCGACGAAGATCCACTGCCAGCCCTCCAGGCCGAGGACGCCGTGCAGGTCGTTGAGCGCGCCCATCGCCGGGTTGCCGATGATGAACGACACCGGCCCGGCCAGCATGAACAGCCCGATGGCCTTGCTGCGGTGGCTCTCCGGGAACCAGCGGGTCAGGTAGTAGATGACGCCGGGGAAGAACCCGGCCTCGGCCGCGCCGAGCGCGAACCGCGCCAGGTAGAACTGCCAGGTGGTGGACACCAGCGCGGTCGCGACGGTGACCAGGCCCCAGGTGAGCATGATCCGCGCGATCCAGCGGTTCGCGCCGTAGCGGTGCAGGGCGAGGTTGCTCGGCACCTCCAGCAGCGCGTAGGCGACGAAGAAGAACACCTGGCCGAGCGTGTAGACGGTCGCCGACAGGCCCAGTTCGGACTGCAGGGTCAGCTTCGCGAACCCGACGTTGGACCGGTCGATGTAGGCGATCACGTACAGCAGCCCGAGGAAGGGCAGCAGGCGCAGGGTGATCTTGCGCAGGGTGATCCTGGGCACGGCATTGCTGTCCGGGGTGGTGGGCGTGGCTGGGGACACGGTGACTCCGTTGTCTGCTCGTCCGATATCTCGGATGACGTTCGGCTCGTCGAACCTAAAGTCGGTCTCCGGGTGATGTCAACCGTCTTGACCGCAGGCCGGGCGGAGCCTAACGTCGTCTGGGATTACGTAACGCATCCGAAATTTCGAACAACGGTGGTGAACCGTGGACAGAACCCGCGACTTCCTGCGCACCCTGGGCCTGCCGTCCGGCGACCCGGGTGAGCTGCCGACGAGCACCAAGCGCTTCCCGGACGGGGCCCAGTACCGGGTCGAGATCCCGAGCGTCGAGGGCCCCGAGGCGCTGGAGGCCGTCTACGCCGAGGCCGACGCGCGTGGCGTCGTGGTGCACCGCGTGTCGCAGGGCAGCGGCGGCATGCTGCTCACGCAGGCCGAGCTGGCCGCGATGGCCGGGTTCGCGCGGGCCCGCGAGGTGGAGGTGAGCCTGTTCGCGCGCCCGGTGGCGGCGTGGGACACCGGCGCGGCGCACCTCGCGTCCGGCGGCGGACCGTTCGGCCCGCAGGCGCGCGGCACCGAGCAGCTGGTCCACGTGCTGGAGGACATCCGCCGCTCCGCCGAGGCCGGGATCCGCAGCGTGCTGGTCACCGACCTGGGCGTGCTCACGGTGGCCGACCGGATGCGCGCGGCGGGCGAGCTGCCGGTCGACATGCGGTTCAAGGTCAGCGTGCAGATGGGCCTGGCGAACCCGGCGTCGATCCGGCTCGCCGAACAGGCCGGGGCCACCACGTACAACGTGCCGACCGATCTGAGCCTGGCCCAGCTCGCCGCGATCCGGGCCGCCGTCGACCTGCCGCTGGACGTCTACATCGAGGCGCCGGACGACCTCGGCGGGTTCGTCCGGCACTTCGAGATCGCCGAGATCGTGCGGGTCGCCGCCCCGGTCTACCTCAAGTTCGGGCTGCGCAACGCGCCGAACATCTACCCCAGCGGCACCCACCTGACGCCGACCGCGGTAGCGCTGGTGCGCGAGCGGGTCCGTCGTGCGGAGATCGGCCTGGAACTGCTGCACCGGCACGCGCCGGACGCCGTCGGTTCGGCCCTGCCCGCCGCCGACCTGGCCGTGCCCGGCCCGCTGACCATCGAGGAGCTGACCCGATGACCTTGGACGACACGCTCGACGCCGCCGTCCGCGCGGCCCGGTCCTGGGCCCGCGCCGACCGCGCGGCGGCGCTGGAGAAGATCGCGGACGAGATCGACGCCGCCGCCGACGAGCTGGTGCCGATCGCGCACGCGGAGACCCGCATCGCCGAGGCCCGGCTGCGGGGCGAGGTCACCCGCACCACCTTCCAGCTCCGGTTCCTCGCCAAGGAGGTCCGGCCGCGCGCGGTGGTCGACGAGGCGGACCCGCAGTGGCCGCCCGCGCCCCGGCCGAAGCTGGTGCTGGCCCGCCGTCCGATCGGCCCGGTGCTGGTGTTCGCGGCCTCCAACTTCCCGTTCGCCTTCTCGGTCGCGGGCGGGGACACCGCGTCGGCTCTCGCGGCCGGCTGTCCGGTCGTGCTCAAGGCGCACCCCGGGCACCCGCGGCTGTCCGCCGCCACCGGCGAGATCGTGCGGTCCGCGCTGCCGGAGGGTGTGTTCGCGCTGATCCAGAGCGAGGAGGACGGCCGGGCCGCGCTGACCGACCCGCGCATCCGGGCGGCGGCCTTCACCGGTTCGCCCACGGCCGGACGAGCCCTCTACGACCTGGCGGTCTCGCGGCCCGAGCCGATCCCGTTCTACGGCGAGCTGGGCAGCGTGAACCCGGTGTTCGTGACGGAGGCGGCCGCGCGGGCACGGGGCGCCGAGATCGCGGCCGGGTACGTGGATTCGTTCACCATGGCCGCCGGTCAGCTGTGCACGAAGCCCGGCCTGTTCGTGGTCCCGGCCGGGTCCGGGCTCGGCGAGCTGGCCGCCGAACGGGTGCGCCAGGTGGCCGCCGCGCCGCTGCTGAACGACAAGATCGCCGGTGGGTACGCCGCCACCCTGGGCAGGCTCGCCGGGCACGAGGAAGTGCGCACGCTGGTCGACGGCGGCGAGGCGCCCACGCTGCTCGCGACGACCGCGGCGGCCGTGCTGAAGTACGGCGAGGCGCTGCGGACCGAGTGCTTCGGCCCGGCTTCGCTGGTGGTGGAGTACTCGTCGGAATCCGAAATGCTGGACGTGGTCCGGACGCTCGACGGGCAGCTCACCGGAACGGTGCAGGCCGAGGACGGCGACCCGGTCGCGGCCGAGCTGGTCGAGGAGCTGGCGGACCACGTCGGGCGCGTGGTGTGGAACGGCTGGCCCACCGGGGTGGCGGTGACGCACGCGATGCACCACGGCGGCCCGTACCCGGCGACCACGTCGCCGCTGCACACGTCGGTCGGCGCGGCGGCGGTGGACCGGTTCCTGCGCCCGGTGGCGTTCCAGAACGTGCCGGAGGAGCTGCTGGCGCTCTAGCCGGCGCTGACCTCGAGAACGCCCCGCCGGGGACGTCCCGGCGGGGCGGACTGCTGTCTGTGTCAGGTGGCGTTTCGGGACGTGCCGTGGCTGCGGGGGTGATGGCCGTGGCGGCGGCGCTGGCCTTGAGGATGCCCCGCCGGGGACATCCCGGCGGCCCAGGACCCGCTCCCTGCGCCCGGCGGCTTTCCCAAATGTCGCGCTACAGCTCCGGAGGGCGGCCGCCGAGGCGCTGGGACAGCTCGGCGGCTCCCTCGCGCACCAGCTTCTCCCAACGGCGCCACGCCTGGTCGTCGTGGCGCGAGGTGGGGATCGAGATGCTCATCGCGGCCACCCACTCCCCCCGCGAGTCGACCACCGGCGCGGCCACGCAGCCGGCGTCCGGGTTGGACTCGCTGCGCTCGTGAGCCACGCCCGTCACCCGGACCGCGTCCAGCTGGGCGAGCAGCTCCGACCGGGACGTGATGCTGTGCTCGGTGAGCGCGGGCAGCCGGTGCCCCTTCAGGCGCCGGGCGACCTCCTCCCGCGACAGCCCGGCCAGCAGGACCTTCCCCACGGCCGTGCAGTTGGCCGGCAGCCGTCGGCCGACCGCGGAAATGAGCCGCACCGAGTGCGTGGAGTCTATTTTGGACACGTACACGACCTCGAGCCCGTCCAGCACCGCGACGTGCACGGTCTCGTCGCACTGCGCCGCGACCCGCCGTGCCACCGCGTCCGCCTCGACGCCGAACTCCAGCCGCTGCTGGTAGCGCGCCCCCAGTTCGAGCAGCTTCGGCCCGAGCCGGTACATGGTCTCCTCGCCGGCCTGGCGGTCCAGGTACTTCCGCGCGACGAGGGTGGTCAGCAGCTCGTGCGTGGTGGAGCGGGGCAGGCCCAGGCGCTCGACGATCTCGGTCGCCGACAGCTGGACCCGCTCGTCGAGGAACAGTTCCAGGATGTCCGCGGCCCGGAGCACGGCCGGTACGAGACGGGGCATGCTCGCACGATACCCCGCCCCGTCCGAAATACCGGACTCAGTTCACCACCTCGACCACGTCACCCGTGCGCAGCGTCTGGTAGAAGGCCAGCGCGTCGGCGTGCGACAGATGCACGCACCCGTGCGACTGCTGGCGCAGGCTGCCCTCGTGGAACGCCACCCCGGTGGTCGTGAAGAACACCGAGTACGGCATCGGGGCGTCGTAGGCCTTGCTGTAGTGGTCGCTGTCGCGGTACTGCACCCGGAACGAGCCCGTCGGCGTCTCGTACCCGGGTTTGCCCACGGTGACCGGAACCGGCCCGCGGGTCACCCGACCGTTGTTCGTCAGCCAGGCCTGGTTGGTGTGCAGCCGCAGACAGGCCTTCGCCTTCGCGCTGCACGGGGTTTCCGCTGCTTGCGCGGCGGGAGCGGCGATCCCGATCGTGCCCAGGAGCGCCGCTCCGGCCGCGATACCGATGATCTTTCGCATACGGATGGTTACCCGCTGGCGAAGAGTTCACGCGGTCCGGCGACAAATACCCGCGGTTTCCGCTCAGCGCTTGCGGCCGTACAACCCGGTGACGAGCTTGCTCACCAGCTTGTCCGTCTTCTCGGTGCGGGCGAACGTGGTGAGCTTGATCGGCACCGCGAACCGCTGCCGGGCGACCGCCTTCGAGCGGGCGAACTCGCGCAGGCCTTCCGGGCCGTGGATGCGCCCGAAACCGGAGTCGCCGACGCCGCCGAACGGCAGCGACGCGGTCCCGGCGAACGAGAACGGCGCGTTGATCGAGATCATCCCGGCCTTGAGCCGCTGGGCCAGTCGTGCGGCGTTGCGGCGCGAGAACACCGTCGAGCCCAGCCCGTAGACCGTGGCGTTGGCCTTCTCGACCGCCTCGTCCATGTCGCGCACCTTGGCGATGGTCATGGTCGGGCCGAACGTCTCCTCCCGCACCGCCGCGGAGTCCTCCGGCACGTCGACCAGGACGGTCGGCTCGACGAACCGGTCGCCGACCGCGTCCGCGCCGCCGGTCAGCGCCCGTCCGCCGCGGGCCAGCGCGTCGGCGATGTGCCTGCGCACCACGTCCAGCTGCGACGGCATCGTCATCGGGCCGTACTGCTCGCCCGGCTTGACGCGCCGGGTCAACGCGACCACCTTGTCCACGAAGGTGTCGTAGACCTGCTCGTGCACGTACACCCGCTCCACGCCGATGCAGGTCTGCCCGGAGTTGGAGAACGCGCCCCACACGGCGGCGTCGGCGGCCGCGTCCAGGTCGGCGTCGGAGTCGACGATCAGCGGGTCCTTGCCGCCGGCCTCGATGACGACCGGTGTCAGCGTCTCGGCGGCCGCGGCCATGATCTTCTTGCCGGTCGCGGTCGAGCCGGTGAACGCGATCTTGTCCACGCCGGCGCCCACGAGCGCCGCGCCGGTCGCGCCGAAGCCGGTGACCAGCTGCAGCACCGGGTACTCCGGCACCACCTCGGCGAACGTGTCGACCAGCCACTTCCCGACGCCCGGGGTGTACTCGCTCGGCTTGAACACCACGGCGTTGCCCGCCGCGAGGGCGTAGGTGATCGAGCCCAGCGGCGTGTAGACGGGGTAGTTCCACGGCCCGATCACGCCGACCACGCCCAGCGGCTGGTACTCGACGCTCGCGGTGTGGTTGGACAGCAGCAGGCCGGCCGGGCGGCGCTTGCGGCCGAGCACCTTGCGCGCGTTGCGGGCGGCCCAGTGGATGTGCTCGATCGCGAGCACGGCCTCCAGTTGCGCGTCGCCGGCGGGCTTGCCGGTCTCCTCGCTGACGACTTCGCACAGCTCGGCGAGGCGGTGGGTGATGATCCCGTTCCAGCGGTGCAGGCGCTCGGCGCGGCCCTGGAAGCCGAGGCCCGCCCACCAGCCGGCGGCGGCCCGCGCAGCGGCGACGGCGGCCCGGACGTCCTCCGCGGTGTGCACCGGATAGGTCCCGACGACCTCGTCGGTGGCCGGGTTCAGCGAGTCGAACGTGTCCTGGACGGCCGGCTTCGGCTCCACGGCGGTCATCGTTGGCCTCCTAACTACTGTTCAGTAACGCCAGCATGACACACGCGGTGGCCGAGCTCACTACCCCGAGCGCGGGTGCCCGTCCGCCGGCTCTTCGGCGATCTTGGCGACGCGCTTCTGACCGGCCTAGGCTGGAGCTGAATTCATGCGGAGGAGCACATATGCGAATCGTCCATTTCGGACACGCCTGTGTCCTGCTGGAGACGGACAACGCGCGGATCCTGCTCGATCCCGGCGCGTTCTCGGAGGGGTTCGAGGGCGAGCGCGAGCTGGACGCGGTCCTGATCACCCACCAGCACTTCGACCACATCGACAGCGAGAAGCTGCCCAAGCTGCTCGAGGCCAACCCGGGCGCGAAGCTGGTCGTCGACCCCGGTTCGGCGGAGACCGTGCAGAAACTCGGCCTGGAGTACGAGGTCGTCCACCCCGGTGACGCGTTCCAGGCGGGTGGCGCGGCGGTCAACGTCGTCGGCGGGCAGCACGCCGTGATCCACTCCGACATCCCGGTCATCCCGAACGTCGGCTACGTCGTCGACCATGGCGCGTTCTACCACCCCGGCGACTCGTTCTTCGTCCCCGAGCAGCGGGTCGACGTGCTCGGCCTGCCCACCGGCGCGCCGTGGCTCAAGGCCGGGGAGGCGGTCGACTACCTGCGGGCCGTCGCGCCGCGGGTCGCCGTGCCGATCCACGAGGCGGTGCTCGCGAACCCGGCCATGCACTACGGCCTGTTCACCAACCTGGCGCCGGAGGGCACCGAGGTGCGGGTGCCGACGCGCGGCGAGGACGTCAAGCTCCCGTAGGTGGTGCCGAAGGCCCGGTTCTCCAGCGCCACGTCGACCGCGTCGAGGAAGGCGTGCCGGAGACCGGGCCGGGCCAGGTCGGTCGCGTCGATCCCGAGGCGCACGAGACCACCACGTCGTGCGGCCCGCGCCGAGGCGAGCACCAGCGCGAACGCCCGCACGGTCTCGGTGCGGTGGTGGTGCGCGGCGAAGGACTGCACCCGCGCGCGGTGGACGGTGCGGGTGCGCAGGTCGTGCACCGCGGCGAGGTCGGCGCACAGCGCGAAGTGCTCCGCGGCCGCGGCCAGCGTGCCCGGCGAGGCGAGCCACCGCGGCGGCGCGAACCCGTCCGCGGTGAGTTCGAGCTTCTCCAGGGCGGCCTTGGCGGCGATCATCCGCAGCCGCGCCTCGTGCGCGGGCAGGCCGGCGAACTCGGCCTTGCGGTGCAGGCTCACCGCGCGGTGGCTGGGCGGGACGCGGTGGTCGTAGCCGTGCAGCAGGAGGCCGTCGCCCCGGCGGGTGCGCTCCCGCACCCAGGTGGTGACGGCCGGCGACCCTTCGGTGCGCGGCGCGAAGAGGAGGGACAGGGGGACGTTTCGGCGGTCCAGCTCGGCCGCGAGTTCGGCGCAGCGGTGCAGCGTCCGGGGACCGATGCCGGACAGCGAGACCAGCAGACGGGCGTCCATGTCACCCACCGCACCAGATCGTCATGACCAGCCCCTTACCCGCGGGTGACGGCAACCATGACGGGAACTGACAGGGTTCACCAGCACGGTGGACGCATGAGCAACGAACTGAGTGGGAAGGTCGCGCTGGTCGCGGGCGGCACGCGCGGGGCGAGCCGGGCGATCGCGGTCGAGCTGGGGCGCCGGGGCGCGTTCGTGTACGTCACCGGGCGGACCTCCGGGGCGCACCGGTCCGAGGTGAACCGGCCGGAGACGATCGAGGGCACGCTGGAGCGGATCACCGAGGCGGGCGGCACGGGCGCGGCGATCCGGGTCGACCACCTCGACCCGGACCAGGTGCGGGCGCTGGCCGAGCGGGTGGACCGCGAGCAGGGACGGCTGGACATCCTGGTCGACGGCATCTGGGGCGGCGACGAGTACATCGGCTGGGGCAAGACGGTGTGGGAGCTGCCGCTGGACCACGCGCTGCGGTCGGTCCGGCTGGGCATCGACGCGCACATCATCACCAGCCACTTCCTGCTGCCGCTGGTGATCCGCGAGCGCGGCGGGCTGGTGGTGGAGATGACCGACGGGACCGAGGAGTACAACTCGCGGTACCGGGCGGGCACGTCGATCGGGTTCTACGTGGCGAAGGCGGCGTCGCACAGCATCGTCAAGGCCGAGGCGCACGACCTGGCCCCGCACGGCGTGACGGCGGTGGCGATGACGCCGGGTTGGCTGCGGTCGGAGGCGATGCTGGACCACTTCGGCGTGACCGAGGAGACCTGGCGGGACGCGCTGGTGAAGGAGCCGCACTTCGGCATCTCGGAGTCGCCGGTGTTCGTCGGCCGGGCGGTGGCGTCGCTGGCGGCGGACCCCGAGCGGCACCGGTTCCACGGGCAGACGTTGAACAGCGGGCAGTTGGCGAAGATCTACGGGTTCGACGACGTGGACGGCAGCCGGCCGGACGCCTGGCGGTACGTCGTGGAGGTCCAGGACGCGGGCAAGCCGGCGAACCCGGGCGCTTACCGGTGAGGGTCGGTTGCTGGTGATGGCCGGTTACTGGTGACGGTGGGCCATCCGCCGTGCGGCGTCGGCGAACGCGGCCCGCACGGCGGGTGGTTCGAGGACCTCGACATCGGGGCCGAGGCCGAGCAGCATGCTCGCCGCGATGTCCGGTTCTTCCAGGTCGACGGTGACCTCGACCCAGCCCTCGTCGTCCGGCGGACCGGCCGCGTCGAGGGCGGCGAGGGCCAGGTCGGGGTCGACGACCTGCGGTAGGCGTTTGGTGCCCCAGCGGGACAGGCGCAACCGGACGGGGTGTCGGTGCAGGGAGCGCTCGAACTGGGTGGAGGAGCGTTGCCACCAGCGGGCGAGGTCGAAGTCCGCGGGCCGCTCGAAGCGCTCGTCGGTGAGGTCGACGGCGGTGATCCGGCTGACCCGGTAGGTGCGGGTGGCGTCGTCGATCCGGGCGACGAGGTACCAGACACCGGCCTTGAGGACGAGGCCGAGCGGTTCGAGGAGGCGTTCGACGGGGTGGTCGCCGCGCCGGTAGGTGACGGCGGCGCGGCGCTGCTCCCACACGGCCTGCGCGATGGCCGCGAGGTGCTCGGCGTCTTCTTCGGACTTGAACCAGGCGGGCGCGTCGAGGTGGAAGCGTTGGGCGAGGTGCTGGGCCTGGTCGCGCAACGGGGCGGGGAGGGTGGCCTTGACCTTGGCGTGGGCGGCGGAGACGGCGGTGCCGAGCCCCA
This sequence comes from Amycolatopsis deserti, assembly GCF_014653945.1. Lineage (GTDB taxonomy): Bacteria > Actinomycetota > Actinomycetes > Mycobacteriales > Pseudonocardiaceae > Amycolatopsis_E > Amycolatopsis_E deserti. The sequence continues at coordinate 419,705 of NZ_BNAU01000006.1, forward strand.
GCTCGGCCAGCGCGCGGGGCACCCCCATGGCGAAGATGGCGACGGCCTCGCGCGAGGTGAGCCCGTCCAGCCGGGTCCGCCACCCTTCGACCAGCCGGACACCGCCGTACCGCCCGGTCTCCGTCCACAGTGGAACACCGGCGGCCTGGAGCGCGGCGATGTCGCGGTGCATGGTCCGCTCCGAGACGCCGAGGGTCTTGGCCAGCTCGGGCACGGTCGCGCTACGCCTGCTCTGCAGGGTGAAGAGCAGGGCCACGAGACGTTCGGCGCGCATGGCTCCAGATGATGCCGCAGGTGCGGCGCGTTGGGTGGGGCCGCGCCGCGAGTGGGCGTCTCGTGGGCGTGCGAGGTGTCGCTTTCGTGTGGCGGTGAATGGACCGTTCATGCGGCCGCGCCACGGGTGGGGGTCTTGTGGGCGTGCGAGGTGTCGCTTTGGTGTGGCGGTGAATGGACCGTTCATGCCGCTGTGCCGCGGGTGGGCATCTCGTGACCGCGCGAGGTGTCACTGTCGCGTGGCGGTGAATGGACCGTTCATGCGGCCGCGCCACCAGCGGGCATCTCGTGAGCGCGCGAGGTGCCCTCTCGTGTTGCGATGAACGGACCGTTCACGCGGCCGCGCCACCAGCGGGCATCCCGTGAGCGCGCGAGGTGCACCTTCGTGCGGGGATGAATGGACCGTTCACGCTGCCGCACCGCCAGTGGGGCTCAGCGAGAGCCCCTCGCCCGCCTCAGAAACCCCCACCCAGCTCAGAGGATCCCAGCTCCGAGGACCCCAGCTCAGAGGATCGGCTGCGGCACGTACTTCGACGCCTCCGGGAACCGCGTCAGCACGTCCTCCACGCGCTCCACCACCGAAGCCACCTGAGCCGGCGCCACCCCGGTGAACGAGATCCGGTCCGCCAGCAGCCGGTCCAGCGCCTTCCGGTCCAGGGGCAGCCGGGAGTCCGACGCCAGCCGGTCCAGCAGGTCGTTGTCGGCGCCCTTCTCGCGCATCGCCAGCGCCACCCCGACCGCGTGCTCCTTGATCGCCTCGTGGGCGGTTTCCCGGCCCACCCCGCCGCGCACCGACGCCATCAGCACCTTCGTCGTCGCCAGGAAAGGCAAGTACCGCTCCAGCTCGCGCGCCACCACCGCCGGGAACGCGCCGAACTCGTCGAGCACCGTGAGGAACGTCTCCAGCAGCCCGTCCAGCGCGAAGAACGCGTCCGGCAGCGCGACCCGCCGCACCACCGAATCCGACACGTCCCCCTCGTTCCACTGGTCGCCCGCCAGCTCGCCGATCATCGACAGGTAGCCACGCAGCACCACGGCCAGCCCGTTGACCCGCTCGCACGACCGCGTGTTCATCTTGTGCGGCATCGCCGACGAGCCGACCTGCCCGGGCTTGAACCCCTCGGTCACCAGCTCGTGCCCGGCCATCAACCGGATCGTCTTCGCCAGGCTCGACGGCGCCGCCGCCACCTGGACCAGCGCCGACAGCACGTCGAAGTCCAGCGACCGCGGGTACACCTGCCCGACGCTGGTGAACGTCCGCGAGAACCCGAGGTGCGCGGCGATCCGCTGCTCCAGCTCGGCCAGCGTCTCCGCGGACCCCAGCAGGTCCAGCATGTCCTGCGCCGTCCCCACCGGGCCCTTGATCCCCCGCAGCGGGTACCGCCCGATCAGGTCGTCCAGCCGGTCGAACGCCACCAGCAGCTCGTCGGCCGCCGTCGCGAAGCGCTTGCCCAGCGTCGTCGCCTGGGCGGCCACGTTGTGTGACCGGCCGGCCATCACCAGCTCCGTGTGCTCGGCGGCCAGCGCGGCCAGCCGGGCCAGCACCGCGGCCACCCGCGAGCGCAACAGCTCCAGCGACCGCCGGACCTGCAGCTGCTCGACGTTCTCGGTCAGGTCCCGCGACGTCATGCCCTTGTGCACGTGCTCGTGCCCGGCCAGCGCGTTGAACTCCTCGATGCGCGCCTTCACGTCGTGCCGGGTGACCCGCTCCCGCTCGGCGATGCTGTCCAGGTCGACCTGGTCCAGCACCCGCTGGTAGTCCTCGACGACGCCGTCCGGCACCTCGACACCGAGGTCCCGCTGCGCGCGCAGCACCGCGATCCACAGCTCGCGCTCGAGCTTCACCTTGTTCTCCGGCGACCACAGCGAGACCAGCTCGGGAGAGGCGTAGCGACCGGCGAGGACGTTCGGGATCCGCGGTTTCGTCACGACCCAAGCTTAGATAGCGCCCGCGCCAGCCTCGCCCGCGCCACCGCCCGCGGATCCGGATCCACCTCGATCAAGGCGTTGACCACGGCACCGTCGACGAGCGCGATCAGCTCCTCCAGCCGGTCCCGCTCGATCACCACCCCGGACCGGGCGAAGATCTCGGTCAGCAGTTCCCGCAGCTCCGCGCCGAGCGCCCGCATCAACGGCCGCAGGTACGGCCGCCGCCCGGTCGCCACCAGCCGCTCGTACCGCAGCAGCACCGCCTCGTACCCCGGGTCCTCGCCGAGCAGCTGGTCCAGCACCAGCTCGACGACGCTGTCGATGCCGCGCGGCGCGGTCGGCAGCTCGTCCAGCTGCGCGTGCCCCTTCGCCAGCTCGGCGCGGCCGTGGTGCTCGGCGGCGGCGCTGATGAGGTCGTCGAGCGAGTCGAAGTAGTACGTCGTGGACGCCAGCGGCAACCCCGCCCGCTCGGCGACCGCGCGGTGCCGGATCGCGTCGAAGCCGCCCTCGACCAGCAGCTCGGCCGCGGCCTCGATGAGGGCCGCCCGCCTGCGCTCACCCTTCGGCGTGCTCGCTCCGGACGTCATGGCCGCCCATCTAACCAGCTAGAACCTCTGCGCGAGCGCGGTGGCGATCTTCGGGACGTCCTCGGCCAGCGGTGCGGCGCTGCCCGGGTCCGGCACGCTCAGCACGATTACCGTCCCGCCGCCCGCGGTCAGACGCTGGTCGACGACCGCGCCGTCGGCGAGCTTCGCGAGCTGGACGTTGACCCCCGGCGGCAGCACGGTCGCCGACACCGAACCGGTGCGGCCGTTCTCCGCCACGCCGTAACTGGCCGTCCGCGAGCCCGGCGTGCACACGTCTCCGGCGCGCGGCCCGGTGATCCCGGTGGCCGGGAGCTCGCCAGCGAGGGCGGTGGCGAGCTCCCGGTCCACCTTGTCGCACCCGGAGGTGCTGTCGGCCCGCGGGCCGTTCTCCCCGGCGCCCTCTCCTCCCTGCATGGCGGAGGGACCGGAAAGCTGTGGCACAGCGGACGGGAGACGCCCCGGGGCGTTCGCCGGTTGCTCCTGCCCCTGGACTTGAGTCGATTGGGTGGTCCGGGACTGGACGAATCCGGCGATTCCGGCGCCGAACAGGGCGAACACCACGCAGAGTGACGCCACTGCGAGCGTCGTGCGCCGCCGCGCGGTGACCCGCGCCGAGGCCGCCCGCACGTCCCGCACGTCGAAGCCCGCCGGAGGCGGCTCACCGGGCGCGGACCGGAACAACTCCGTCAGCTCGTGCTCATCCACCGGCTTCCACCTCCTCGCCCAGCGCGTCGCGCAGGTTCGCCAGCCCCCGCGCGGTCTGGCTCTTCACGTTTCCCTCGCTGCAGCCGAGGACCTTCGCCACCCCGGCCACGTCCAGCCCCTCGAAGTACCGCAGGACCAGCACGGCCCGCTGCTTCGGCGGCACCGCGCGCAACCCGGCCAGCAGGTCCGCGCGCGTGGCGACCTGCTCGTCCAGCCGCGATCCGGCGGGCTCGGGCTCGGGCAGCTCCGCCACGTGCCGCTCCCTCCGCCAGGGCCGTCTCGACTCGTCGATCGACGCCCGGACCAGCGTCCGCCGCACGTAGGCGTCGGTCGCGGCGCGGTCCCGGATGCGGTTCCACTTCCGGTGCAGCGCCACGAACGCCGTCTGCGCGAGGTCGTCCGCGCGGTGCCAGTCGCCGCAGAGCAGGTACGCGGTCCGGCGCACGGAGTCGCGCTTGGCCGCGAAGTACTCCGCGAAGTCCTGCTCGTCGCGTTCGTCCACGCGTTTAGGCTCTCCGCTCCTCGGTCTCGGCGTAAAGACGGAAGTGCCCACCCGGCGGGTTGCACCTTCTTGAAGATCATCTGAACGGTGTGATGTGATCTGACTGTGACCTCAGCAGCCACCCAGTTGATCGACTTCCGTTCGGACACCGTCACCCGTCCGGATGAGCAGATGCGCAGAGCGATGGCGTCCGCTGAGGTCGGCGACAACGTGATCGACGTCGACCCCACCGTCCGCGAACTGGAGGAGCGCGCCGCCGCGGTCCTCGGCATGCCGGCCGCGCTGTGGACGCCCAGCGGCACGATGGCCAACCTCATCGCCCTGTCCATCCACCTCCAGCGGGGCGACCGGTTCCTCGCGCCGAACAACGCGCACGTCCTGAACAACGAGCTGGGCTCGGCCGCCTGGCTCGCCGGCGGCATGCCCGAGGCGCTGCCGCACGACGGCGGCCCCGGGCGGCCCAAGCCGGAGACGGTCGCGGCGGCCATCGGGTCCCGCAGCGGCCCGTACTACGCGCTGCGCACCACGCTGCTGTGCCTGGAGAACACCCACAACGCGGCCGGTGGCGCGGTCATCCCGCCGCACGAGCACGCGCAGCTGCTGTCCACCGCGCGACAGGCCGGGCTGCAGGTCCACCTCGACGGCGCCCGCGTCTGGCACGCCGCGGTCGCGCTCGGCCTGCCGCCCGCCGCGCTGACCGTCGGCGTGGACAGCGTGTCCGCGTGCTTCAGCAAGGGCCTCGGCGCGCCGGCCGGGTCGGTCGTCGCGGGCAGCCGCGAGTTCGTCGAGCGGGCGCGCCGGATGCGGCAGATGCTCGGTGGCGGCATGCGGCAGATCGGCGTGCTCGCCGCGGCCTGCCTGGTCGCGCTGGACCGGGTCCCGGACCTCGCCGCGGAGCACGACAAGGCCCGCCGGCTGGCCGACGGGCTGCGTGAGCTGGGCTGGCAGGCCGACACCCCGGAGACCAACATCGTGCTCGCGCCGGTCACCGACATCGCCGTGACGCTGGAGTCGCTGCAGGCGCAGGGCGTGCTCGCGCTGCCGATGGCCGGCAAGGTGCGGTTCGTGCTGCACCGGGACGTCTCGGCCGCCGACGTGGACGAGGCGCTGCGCCGCATCAAGGCCGGTGGTCACCCGTGACCGGCTGGGTGGTGTTCGACTACGGCGAGGTGATCTGCGGCCGGACGACCGCGCTGCCGGAGCTGGCCGCCACGCTGGGCGTGCCGCTGGCGGAGTTCGAGCCGCAGTACTGGCGGCTGCGGGACGCCTACGACCGGGGCAGTTCGGATCTTGAGTACTGGGGCGGGGTCGGTGAGGCGCTCGGCGTGCCGGTCGACGAGTCCACATCGGACCGGCTCACCGAGATCGACATCCGCGGCTGGTCGGACGTGCGGGAATCGTCGCTGGAGCTGCTGGCCGGGCTGAGTGAAGCCGGGGTGCCGCTGGCGCTGCTGTCCAACGCGCCGTCATCGTTCGCCCGGTTCGCCGAGCGGCAGGACTGGATGCGGCACTTCCGGGTCCGGGTGTTCTCCGGTGACGTGGGCGTGGCCAAGCCGGACGCGGAGATCTTCGAACTGCTCGTCGCCCGCCTCGGCGTGCCGGCGGGCGACTGCGTCTTCTTCGACGACCGCCAGTCCAATGTGGATGGCGCGCGGGCGGCCGGCCTGCGCGCGCACGTCTGGGACGGCGCCGAGGCGGCGCGGGCGCTGCTCTAGGGCCGGATCTGCTTGCGCTCCTTGTTGTTCTTGATCGCGTTGTAGGCGGCGGCACCCAGGAAGCCGACGCCACCGATCACGGCGATCCACAGGACGGCCTTGAACACGAACCCGATCACCGAGCCGATCACCATGAACGCGAGCCAGGCGACGATCAGCGCGCCGACGATCTTCCAGAACATGGCATTCCCCTCCGGTTGTGCCACGCGGGCTCGTTCGGCCCGCTACGAGCAGCCTCGCACGGGTTCGTGCCGGGATGCCCGTGTTCTGGTCAACGTTCAGGGAAAACTGGGGGTTCCCCCGGAGAGCCACCGGCCCAGCCGCGCGACGCCCTCGGTGACGTCGGACTCGGATCCGGCGAAGGAGAACCGGACGAACTTGCCGCCGTCGACCGGATCGAAGTCGATGCCCGGGGTGATCGCGACGCCGGTGTCGGCGAGCAGCCGCTGGCACCAGCTGAGGCTGTCCGTGGTGTGCTCGGAGACGTCGACGTAGGCGTAGAAGGCGCCGTCGACCGGGGCGACGCGGGTCAGCCCGATGCCCGCCAGGCCGTCCAGCAGCAGGTCGCGGTTGCGGCGGTAGTGCGCGACGTGCCCGTCCAGCTCGGCGTAGGAGTCCGGCTCGAACGCGGCGACGGCGGCGTGCTGCGCGAGCGCCGGGGCGCAGATGTTGAGGTTGCCGGTGAGCACGTCGATCGCGCGGTGCAGGCGCTTCGGGGCGAGCATCCAGCCCAGGCGCCAGCCGGTCATGGCGAAGTACTTGGAGAACGAGCCCAGCACGATCGATTCGGTGGTGGACTGCCACGCGCAGCCGAGTTCGGTGCCGTAGGAGATGCCGTGGTAGATCTCGTCGCTGATCAGCTGCACCCCGCGGGCCGAACACCAGCCCGCGATGGCGGCGAGCTCGCCCGGCGGCAGCGCGGTGCCGGCCGGGTTGGTCGGGCTCGCCACGATCAGCCCGTCGATCGGACCGAGCTCGTCGAGCAGGTCGACGGTCGGCTGGAAGCGGGTGCGCTCGTCGGTGGCGAACTCGACGACCTCGCAACCGAGGGCGGACAGCAGGTTGCGGTAGGCCGGATAGCCGGGCCGGGCCATCGCGACGCGGGCGCCCGCGTCGAAGGCGGAGAGGAACGACAGCATGAAGCCGCCGGAGGACCCGGTCGTGACGATGACGTCCTCCGGGCTGACCGTCATGCCGTAGCGGCGGTCGTAGTGCCCGGCGATGGCTTCACGCAGCTCGGGGATGCCGAGCTGGACGGTGTAGCCGAGGTTCTGTTCGTTGAGCGCCCGGGCGGCCGCCTCGAGCACCGGCTTCGGCGCGCCCGCGCTCGGCTGCCCCGCGGCGAGGCTGACGACGTCACCGTGGGTGCGCTGCCGTGCGGCCGCCGCGGAGAGAACCTCCATGACGTGAAAGGGCGCGACGTCCGCCCGCTTGGCCGGACCGGGGAATGAGGCTGAGGCGACCATGGGGCCAGCCTAGGTCGGGCCCAGGAGTGGGGGGTGGGGGTGGGGCGGCCTGCCGGGGCGGAGACCCGCACCCCCCTCACCAACCGGCGCCCGGCAACCGCGGGGACCGGGACCAACCCGGGCCGCACCCAGCCATGAACCGCAAGCCGGCAACGGCAGTGGAGCGAGCCGGCCAGGGCCACACCCCCTCACCAACCGCCGGCCGGCAACGCAAAAAGACCGACTACCCCAACCAGACCTCCCCCGCCCCCGATCCACAGCCTGCTTTTGGTCGCCGATCAGGCGTGTCAAGGTACTCTTTCCCGCCTTGACACGCCTGCTCGGCGACTGAAACACAATCAGGCATCGGGGGCGGGGGTGGTCGTAAGGTGACCTTTCGGCGCCGTAGGCGCTCTTTGGAACCCGCCCGTAGGGCGGGCTCTTCGCCTGCCGAAGGCAGCGCGGCTTTAAAGATCAAAAGATGTCCTCGCCGGACGGGCAGGCTCCGGGATGACGGGGACCCGTTGTCGGCTCACCTCGGGTGGGTGGGAGCTGGGTGGTCATCCCGTCGCCTGCGGTTTGTGCATATCACCTTGAGCCAGGGCCGCAAGGTTGGCATGTCAACTCACCACCCAGCGAGGGTTGCGGCCCTGGCTCAAGGTGATCGTCACGTGTCAGGCGACGGGATGACCACCCAGCTCCGCTTGTGTGCAAAGCCCCGGCTTCGCCTAATAGCCCTGGTAGCCGCCGCCCGAGGCCATGGACTTGAGGCCGGGGTGGCCGGCGAAACCGCCGTACCGGTCGAACGTGTACCGCACCCCGGCGATGATGTTGTCCACCGGGTTGTAGATGTCGTCGTGCCCGGGGAGCTTGTGCGCGTTGAACGTCGAGTCGATGCACTGCATCAGGCCCTTCGACGGGTGTCCCGCCTTGGCGTTGCTGTCCCACAGGTTGATGGCGTTGGGGTTGCCGCCCGACTCCTTCTCGATGATCGTCCAGATCTTGTCGATGTCGGCCTCGGTGACCGGGATGCCCGCCGCCTGCAGGATGCGGATCGCCTCTTCGATCCACTGCCGCACGTTGCCCGGCGGCTGGCTGCTCGGCGGGCCGCCGCTCGGGCCGAGGCCACCGCCGCCACCACCGCCCCCGCCGCCGCCGCCCGAGCCGCCGCCGGACCGCAGCCCGCCGGTGCTCTTCATCGTCTTCGGCTTGCCGCCCAGCGGGGGCACCGACGCGTACCCGCCCTCGACGTCCTTCTTCACCAGGGCCATCACCCGGTTGATCTGCTCGTTCGCCCCGTTGAGCAAGCCCTGGATCTGGTCCCGCGCGCCCGCCGCGATACCACTGGTCTTCTGCGCGTTCGCGGACATGATCTCGGCCGACGTCGGCGAGGGCATCGTGGCGCCCTCCTTGCCCTCGCGCACCTCGCGTTCCATCGCCTCGGCCGCGTTCGCGTTGGTCACCGCGTCGCTGTTGGCCTTCTCGATGTCGCTCTGCGCCTGCTGCTTGATCGTCTCGATGCGGCCCTTGACGTCGGCCAGCGACGTCTGCAGGTTCGACAGCTCCCGCGCGACCTCGTCCAGGTGGTCGTTGACCTTCTTGCCCGCGTCGCCGATCTGCTTGACGTAGGCGAAGAACGCGTCGGCCGCCGGCCCGGTCCAGGTGCCGCCGCCCAGGGCCGCCGTCGCGTTGCGCAGCGCCGCCGAATGGTCCGCCGAGTCCTTCGACGCCTGCGTGAACTGGTCCGCGACGGCCTGGATCCCCGCCGGGTTCAGCTTCTCGACTTGCTGCGCGCGGGTCTGCACGTCGTTCCATTCGGGCGGCATGCCCGGTGCGGCCACCATGTCAGACCTGCAGGCTTCCGTCCTTGACGGTGACGCTGTCCCGCGCCGCGTCGTCGGTCTCGCGCAGCGCCCGCGCCGCGTCGCGCAGGGCGCTGCCGGTCGACGTCATCAGCTCGGCGGCCGCGTCGAACTGCTTGTGCACGCCGTCGCGGAACGTCCCCAGCGCGTTCACCATGCCGTCCGACGGGTGCTCGCCCGGCTCCAGCTCGTCCGGGTGCTTGATGGCGCCGAACGGGTTGTCCCCGGTCACGCCCGTGACCTTGTCCTTGGCTTTCTTGAAGTGCTCGTGGATGGCCTCGACCTGCCCGGCCACATACTCCAACGAGTCCGGATCGCTTTCAGGCACGTCGCTCACTGTAGGACGAACGTCGCGGCACGTACGCGGTTTCCGCCAAGTTCCACCATCGGGTGGTTCACACCTCGTCGAGCAGCTCCGCGACCCGGCTGATGAGCAGCTGGTTGTCGGCCGGCGCGACCGTCGCCCAGTCCTGCCCGCCCATCTGCAGCAGGTACCGGCCCGCGTCGGTGTCGTAGAACGCGACCACCCGGCCCGCGCGCCGCCCCTGCCGCTCGACGCCGAACTGCCCGCGCGTGGTCATCCCGACCAGCATGCCGGCCAGTTCCTGCGCCTCCCACAGCTCGACGCCACGGTCCTCCAACGCGGTGACCAGCGATTTCGGGTCGCCCTTCGCGTCCGCGTCGGCGGCGCGCAGTGCGCTGTGGGGCAGGCTCACCGAGTGCCCGACCCCGGCCGGCTGCTCACCGGCCACCGACACCGCCGACTCGGCCAGCGCGTTCGGCCGCGCCGGGATGAGCCACACCTCGCCCGAGTCCACCACCGCCAGCAGCGCCTGGTTGCCGTTGCTGGCCGCGAGGCCGCGGATCTCCCGGTCGGTCCACACCCACACGTCGATCGAGACCTGCGGGTTCGCCAGCAGGGTCGCCATGTCGACGATCTCGCCGACGGCGCGCTGCCCGCGGGCGAGCCCCCGGTCGGCGAGCATGTCCCAGGCGCGGTCCTCCAGCCGCCGCCGCTCGGTGTGGGTGGGCCCGGTGCTGGGCACCCGCAGGGCCGGGTGCGCGCGCGGCAGGCGCAGGCTCTGCCACAGGACGTCGAACTCGAGCGTCGTCAGGACGAGGCTCATCGGTCGCCGATCGTGTCCGGTGAGACGTCCCGCCGGTCGGTGAACAGGTCGTTGTCGTCGACGCCGAAGCGCCGGACGTCCTCCTCGCCGTCGCGCGGTGCGGCGGGTTCGAGGATCGAGCGGGTGGCCGCCGGGCCGGGGGTGTGGCCGCCGCGCCGGGCCAGGCGGGCTTCCTCCTCCTCGGGCAGGTCGGCCGCGGGGATCTGGTGGACGCGGTGACCGGCGGTGTTCCGCCCGACGCGGCTCTGCCGTTCACCCTCACCGGCGAGCGCGCCGCCCGCCCCGGCCGCACCGAGCGCCGGGGCGGCCTCGGAGAGGCCACTGAGCCCCGAGGGGGCGCGCACGGCAGCGAACCCGGGCCCGACGGCGGTGGGGGTCGTGGCGGAGGGCGGCATGGCACCGGCGGAGCGCCCCTTGGCGAGGGCTTCGTCGGCGGGGGTGGCTGTGCTTCCGGCTCCGGCGCCTGGTCCGCCTCCCGCGCCTGGGCCGCTTCCGGCGCCTGCGCCGCTTCCGGCGGCTGGCCCGCCTCCCGCGCCCGCGCCACTTCCGGCGCCTGCGCTGCTTCCCGCGGCTGGCCCGCCTCCCGCGCCACTCCCGATCGCGGCGCCCGGCCCGCTTCCGATGCCTGCGCCGAGGCTGCCGCCGCCGGCACCACCGCCGGGCGTACCGGCCGCGAAGCGGCCCCCAGCGCCGTGGCCCTGCCCGGTGTAGCCGGGCGCACCGGGGCGGGAGGCGCCGGACTCCCCGCTGAAGCTGGCGCGGCCGCTGCCCGCGGCACCGGCGCCGTGCTGTCCGGAGGAGCCGGACGCCCGGCGGTCGCGGTCGCCCGCGAACCCGGCCGCGCGCCCACCGGCCACGCCGGAAGCGGAAGCCCCTGCTGCGCCGGGCCGCCCGGCGGCTCCACCCGCACTGGCCGCGCCGGCGCCGGCCGTGCCGGGGCGTCCGGTCGTCCCGCTGCCCGTGCCGGGCCGGGCGGTGCCCGTCGGGCCGGTCGCCCCGGCAACCGAAGTCGCGCCCCCCGCGGCACCCGCGGCCGGAGCCGCCCCCGCGGCGGGGAGGCCCATCGCCGGGGTGTCCAGCCCGGCCGGCGTCATGTCCTTCGTCCCCTGGGCTTGTGTCGCCGTGGTGTCCGGCAGCGCCGCCGGACCACCGATCCCCGAAACCACCCCGGTCCCTGGCGCCGACAGCAGCGAAACCGGCGCCGGAGCATCCACAGTGGACGTCGAGCCCAGGTAGTGCCCGGTGTCGTGGGCGTAGGCGTTCAGCGCGTCCACCGCCTGGGCCTTGGCCTCCTCGGCGGTGCGCACGTCGGCGGCGTGGTCGGTCTCGAACCCGAACAGGCTGAACACCGTGTCCCCGAAGGTGTAGCCGCCCGCCTTGCGCAGGTCCTCCGGCGCGGGCAGCTTGTTCCGCGTCCGGGTGAACGCCTCGGCCTGCTCGAACAGCATCTGCGCGGCGTGCTCGACCTTCGCCGTCGCCTCACCGGAGAACCCGGCCTCGCGCGCGACCACGGCCGACGCCTGCCCGCCCGCGCGGCTCTGCCACTCCACACCGAGCGCCTTCAGCTGGGTCCGCAGCGCATCCTCGGTGTCGGCGAGCGCGCCGGCGATCGACTTCAGCGCCTCCACCGCCCCGGTGATGCCGGACGGCCCCGCGCCGTCGCGGAACTTCTCCACGACCTGCGCCAGCTGCTCCGGCTGGTAGCCGTCGAACCGCTGGTCGCGCAGCTTCGCGACGAGCGTCGGGATGTCGTACTTGCTGCTGTCGAACGTGGCCACGCCAGACCTCACTTCAGCGCTTCGGGCGGTTGGACAGCGCGGCGACCTTCTCCTCCTCGCCGGCCTGGTACGCCTGCGCGGCCTGCCGCAGCTGCGCGGCCAGGTCGCGCAGGTTGCGGACGTAGGCCTGCACCCGCGCCGCGTAGGAGTCGTCGCCGCGGGCCACCAGCCGGTTCCACGCGTCGGCCGCCGTGGTGCTGATGACGTCCTGGGCAGGCGCGCTGATGTCGAGGTCGGCCAGCTTCTGCCGGATGCGCTCGTCGAGGACGTCCGCCTGCTCGCTGATCACCTGCGCGACCAGCAGCATCTTGTCCGGGTCCACCCGCAGGTCGTGGGGCACCGACGGCACGCCGAGCGTGGGCGCGAGGCCCTGGCCGGCGCCACGCAGGTCGTCCTCTGCCATAACGCTCTCTCCCGGGTACGGACGGTAACCGACCAGTTCCGGTAGGAAGGCTACCAACCCCGGTGTCAGCTCGGGCTGGAATTCGCCGAAGCGCCCGGCACCGTGATCTCGCCGCGAGCGGCCTTGAGCCCGATGTCGGTGCGGTGGTGCGAGCCGGACAGGTGCACCTTCGCGACCCGCTCGTAGGCCTGGGCGCGGGCCGCGTCGAGGTCCTCGCCGACGCCGACCACGGACAGCACGCGGCCACCGTGCGACACCACGGCGCCGTCGTCGCGGCGGCGGGTGCCGGCGTGCAGCACGCCCTCCGCCTCCGCGCCGGTGATCACGTCACCCGCGCGCGGCACGCCCGGGTAGCCGTCGGCGGCGATCACGACGGTCACCGCGGAGCCCGGGTGCCACTCCAGCGGCGGCTGCTCGGCGAGGGTGCCGGTCGCGGTCGCGTGCAGCAGCCGGGCCAGCGGGGTGGCCAGCAGCGCGAGCACGACCTGCGTCTCCGGGTCGCCGAAGCGGCAGTTGAACTCGATGACCTGCGGGCCGTCGGAGGTGATCGCGAGGCCGGCGTAGAGCAGGCCGGAGAACTCGGCGCCGCGGGCGGCCATCTCGTCGACCACCGGCTGGACGATGTCGCGCACGATGTCGTCGACCAGGCCCGCGGGCGCCCACGGCAGCGGCGCGTAGGCGCCCATGCCGCCGGTGTTCGGCCCGGTGTCGCCGTCGCCGACGCGCTTGAAGTCCTGCGCGGGCAGCAGCGGCACCACGGTCCGGCCGTCGACCAGGCAGAACAGTGACACCTCAGGCCCGTCGAGGAACGACTCCAGCAGCACCGGGTGGCCGCCGTCGAGCAGCTTCATCGCGTGCGCGCGGGCCGCGTCGCGGTCCGCGGTGACGACGACGCCCTTGCCCGCGGCCAGGCCGTCGTCCTTGACCACCCAGGTCGGGCCGAAACGGGAGAGCGCCTCGTCGAGCTTGGCCGGGTTGTCCACGATCTCGCTGCGCGCGGTGGGCACCTTCGCGGCGGCCATCACGTCCTTGGCGAACGCCTTCGAGCCCTCGATGCGGGCCGCGGCGGCGGACGGGCCGAAGACCGGGATGCCGGCCTTGCGCACGGCGTCGGCCGCGCCGGCGACCAGCGGCACCTCGGGCCCGATCACCACGAGGTCGGCCTGCCAGCTCTTGGCCAGCTCGGCGACCGCCTCCGGGTCCGCCACGTCGACACCGTGCTGCTCGGCCAGTGCCGCGGTGCCGGCGTTGCCGGGCGCGCAGGCGAGCGCGGTGACGGCCGGGTCGTGGGACGCGGCGAGGAGCAGGGCATGTTCGCGGGCACCGGACCCGATCACGAGGACGCGCACAGGTCCTCAGCGTAGACGCTGACCTGCGGCACGCTCCGTTTACCCGCCCGCCAGCCACCCGACCACCCTCCGTCCGGTAGCCGTAGTGCTCGCCGGTGAGAGTGGGCCGGAGATCCCCATCGTCCCCCCAGGAGGTTCACGTGCGGAGAAGACTCGCCGCCCTGGCGCTGTCCGGCCTGTTCCTGGTCGGCGCCGCCGGCGCCACCAGCGCGAGCCAAGCCGCCCCCGCTGACGAGGAGCGTGCCGAACCAGTGGTCGTCGGACACCGAGGCGCGCCCGGCTACCGGCCGGAGCACACGCTGGCCTCCTACGAGCTGGCCTACCGCCAGGGCGCCGACTGGGTCGACGTCGACCTCGTGCCCACCAAGGACGGCCAGCTGGTCGCCCGGCACGAGAACGAGATCGGCGGCACCACCGACGTCGCCGCGCACCCCGAGTTCGCGAGCCGCAAAACCACCAAGGTCATCGACGGTGTCCCGCTCACCGGCTGGTTCACCGAGGACTTCACCCTCGCGGAGCTGAAGACGCTGCGCGCCACCGAGCGCATCCCGGACATCCGCCCGGACAACAAGATTTACAACGGCCGCTGGCAGATCGCGACCTACCAGGAGGTGCTGGACCTCACCAAGCGTCTCGGCCGCGAGCTGCACCGCACGCTGGGCACCTACCCGGAGATCAAGCACTCCACCTACTTCGCGTCGATCGGCAACCCGACCGAGCCGAAGCTGGTCGACCTGCTGGGCCGCAACGGGCTGAACAAGCGGAACGCGCCGGTGATCATCCAGTCGTTCGAGGTGGCCAACCTCAAGGCGCTGAGCAAGCAGGTGAAGGTGCCGCTGGTGCAGCTCACCTCGGCCACCGGCGCGCCGGCCGACTTCGTCGCGAGCGGGGACAAGCGCACCTACGCCGACCTGGCGACGCCGGCCGGGCTCAAGGAGATCTCCACCTACGCCGACTTCCTCGGCCCGGAGAAGGCGCAGATCATCCCGCGCACCGCGGCCGGCACGCTCGGCACGCCGACCACGCTGGTGAAGGACGCGCACGACGCCGGTCTGAAGGTCGTGCCCTACACCTTCCGCAACGAGAACAGCTTCCTGCCCACCAACCTGCGCTCGTCGGCCGATCCGTCGGACTGGGGGAACGCGTTCGCCGAGCTGGACGCGTTCCTCGCCACCGGCATCGACGGCCTGTTCGCCGATCAGCCGGACACCGCGCTCGTCGCCGTCCGGTCCTGAGTGGACGCGGGCACGGCCACGCGCCGTGCCCGCGTTTTCGCTGTGCGCTGAAGTGATCCCGGCCACGTGAAAAGTCTTCGCGTCATAGCCTGTCGCCCGGCTAGTCTTGATGGAGACTGAGGGGGATTTGCGTGCTTTCCATCGAGGTTTCCTCCTGCGGTCGATCCTGCCCACGAGCCTGATCACCTGGACGGACACCACTTCATGACCACAGCTTCGGAACCAAGACCCGCGGACGCCGGCAAACTCGACAGCGCGGTGCTCAAGGTCGCCGCCGTCGTCGTGCTCGGCAGCGTGATGGCGATCCTCGACACCACCGTCGTCAACGTCGCGCTCCAGGCGCTGACGCTGGAGTTCGAGACCTCCTTCGACACCATCCAGTGGATCGCGACCGGCTACATGCTGGCGCTGGCCACGGTCATCCCGGTCACCGGCTGGGCGTGCGACCGGTTCGGCACCAAGCGGCTGTACATGCTGGCGATCACGTTGTTCCTGGCCGGCTCGGCGCTGGCCGGCGCCGCGTGGGACATCGAGTCGCTGATCGTGTTCCGGGTCCTGCAGGGCCTGGGCGGCGGCATGCTGATGCCCGCCGGCATGACGATCCTGACCAAGACCGCGGGCCCGCACCGGGTCGGCCGCGTGATGGCCGTGCTCGGCGTGCCGATGCTGCTCGGCCCGATCGGCGGCCCGATCCTGGGCGGCTGGCTGGTCGACTCGGTGAGCTGGCGCTGGATCTTCTACATCAACGTGCCGATCGGCGTGGTCGCGATCCTGCTGGCGTGGAAGCTGCTGCCCAAGGACGAGCCTCGCCCGGCGGAGAAGTTCGACTTCGCCGGCATGCTGATGCTCTCGCCGGGCCTCGCGGCGCTGATCTACGGCGTGTCGAACATCCCGCACCACGGCGGGATCGGCGCGACCAACGTGTGGCTGCCGGGGATCATCGGGATCGTCCTGATCGTGGCGTTCATCATGCGTGCGCTGAAGGTCGCCAACCCGCTGGTCGACCTGACCCTGTTCCGCAACCGGACGTTCAGCATCGCGATGGTGACCATGACGTTGTTCATGATCGCCTTCCTCGGGTCGATGCTGATCCTGCCGACGTACTTCGTGCTGGTGCGCGGCGAAAGCGCGCTGCAGGCCGGTCTGCTGCTGGCACCGCAGGGCATCGGCGCGATGATCACCATGCCGATCGCGGGCAGGCTGGTCGACAAGATCGGCGCGGGCAAGGTCGTGCTGCCCGGGATCCTGCTGATCATCGCGAGCGTCGCGGTGTTCACCCAGGTCGGCGCGGACACGTCGTACCTGCTGCTGATGGGCGCGTTGTTCGTGATGGGCCTCGGGATGGGCATGAGCATGATGCCGATCAGCACCGCGGCGCTGCAGACGCTGACGCAGCGCACGGTGGCGCGCGCGTCGACGGCGATGAACATCGTGCAGCAGACCGCGGGCGCCGTCGGGTCGGCGATCGTGTCGATCATCCTGGCGAGCCTGCTCGCCGGGAAGTTCGGCGTGGCGACCAGCGAGGGCCAGCTCGCGGCGACGGCCGCGCTGATGAACCCGGCCACGCACGAAACCGCGGCGGTGGCGAGCGCGGACGCCTTCGCCTCGACGTTCACCTGGACGCTGGTGCTGGTGGCGCTGTGCCTGATCCCCGCGCTGTTCCTGCCGAAGAAGCCGGCGCTGCCGCCGGAGGAGGACGCGGCCGAGGGCGCCCCGCCCGCGGTGATGATGCACTGAGGTTTTTGTCGAGGAAGGGCCCGGGCTTGGTTGCCCGGGCCCTTGTTCGTGCGCGAGTCCCACGCTCCTGCGCGCGAGTTCGGCGCTCGGGCCCGCCAGGCGTCCGTCACTCACCGGGTGGAGCGCGGCTCGCTGGGTAAGGATCAGGTATGGAGCTGCTGACCTTGATGGGCGTGCTCGCCGGTGCGCTCGGTCTCACCGCGATCGCCCGTCGGTTCAACCTGTCGGCGCCCCTGCTGGTCGTCGTGGTGGCGTTGGCCGTCTCGTTCATCCCGGGCGTGCCGCGGGTGCAGATGGAGCCGGAGCTGATCCTCACCCTGGTCCTGCCGCCGCTGCTGTACTCCACGGCCCGGGAGAGCTCGTTCGCCCAGTTCAAGGCCGCCGCCCGGCCGATCATCGGGCTCGGGGTGGTGCTCGTCGTCGTCACGGCGCTCGTCGTCGGGTTCGTCGTGCACCTGCTGCTGCCCGACCTGCCGCTGGCCTCGGCGTTCGTGCTGGGCGCCGTGGTCGCCCCGCCGGACGCCGTCACCGCCGCCGCGATCGGCCGCCGCCAGCGCCTCCCGCGCCGCCTGATGACCGTCCTCACCGGGGAGAGCCTGGTCAACGACGCCGCCGCGCTGACGCTCTACAAGATCGGTCTCGCCGCGGTGCTCGGCGCCGCCGGGTCGCTCGGCCACGGGTTCCTGGTGTTCCTCGTCGCCGCGGTGCTCGGGATCGGCGTCGGCCTCGGGGCGGCGGTGCTCGTCGCCTACATCCGGCGCAAGCTCGACGATCCGCTGATGGAATCGGCGTTCGGCATCATCGTGCCGTTCGCGGTGTACGTGGTCGCCGAGCACCTGCACCCGTTCTCCGCGGACTTCAGCGGTTCCGGCGTACTCGCGGTGGTCGCCGCCGGTCTGTACCTCGGCGACCGCTCCCTGTACGCGGGCCCGGCGACGCGTGTGCAGGACTCGTCCGTGTGGGCGTCGTTCGACGTGCTGCTCGAAGCGCTCGTGTTCGCGTTGATGGGCCTGCAGCTGCCGTTCGTGCTGGAGAGCGCGAACGAGAACGCGCGCGACAACTGGCAGCTGTTCCTGTCCGCGATCGCCGTGCTCGTGGTCACCATCGCCATCCGCATCCCGTACGTGTTCCTCAACGCCTACCTGCCGCACGCCCTCCGGTTGTTCGGCCGCGAACGAGAACGCCCGCCGTCGCGGAACCTGCTCGTGCTGTCCTGGGCGGGCATGCGCGGTGTGGTGTCGCTCGCCGCCGCGGCCGGTGTGCCACTGGTGACCCACTCGGGTGCGCCGTTTCCCGGGCGGGCCGAGATCCAGCTGTTCGCGTTCGTCGTCGCGATCGGGACGGTGCTCATCCAGGGGCTCACGCTGCCCGCGGTGATCCGCAAGCTCGACGTGCACGACAAGGACGACGCCGAGCAGGACGCGGAGGAAGAGATGGCGGCCCGCGAGGCGGCGATGCACGCGGCGCTGACCCGCCTGGACCAGCTCACGCCCGAGCTGTGCGACCGGCTGGACATCCCGCGGGAGAAGGCCGAACGGCTCGTCAACCGGCTGCGCGCGCTGGTCGAAACGCGTTACCGCGGGGCGGTCGCGGCGATCTCGCTCAGCGCCGAGGAACGCGAGTCGAGCCCGCACGCCGCGTTCGTGCAGGCCCGCCGCGAACTGCTGCTCGTCCAGCGCGAAGCGATGCTGGCGGAACGAGCCGAGGGCAAGCTCGACGACGAGGTGCTGCGCAAGGTCCTGCGCGAGCTCGACCTCGAAGAGCTGGCCCTGTCCGACACCCTCACCGCACGGTTGTCGTGACCTGCCCGGCCAGTTCGCCCAGCAGCTTCCAGGTGCGCCGCTGGTCCTCGGCGCTGCCCAGGTCGGTCTGGGTGAACACCACCTCGGTGGCGCCGGCGTCGAAGTAGCGCCGGACCTCGGCCGCGACGGTCTCCTCGTCCCCGATGACCGCCAGCTCACCGGCCCGCGTGGCGCCTTCGAGACCGATGACGCGCTGGTAGGACGGGATCCGCTCGTAGAACGCCAGCTGCTCGACGGCGTTCGCGCGCACCCGCTCGACGTCGGAGGTGACCACGCCGGCGACGAACGCGATGACCCGCGGCTGCCCGCTCGCGGCGGCGGTGATGGCCGGGACGATCTCGTTGGCCAGCACCTTCGGCCCGGCCAGGTACGGCAGGGTGCCATCGGCGAGTTCCCCGGTGGCCCGCAACGCCTGCGGCCCCATCGCGGCGACCAGCAGCGGCACCGGATCTGCGCCGGCGACCGTGGTAGGCAGCGGTGGCGCGGCCGTGAGGACCTCGCCGTGGAAGTCGGCGGTGCCGGTGGTGAACAGCTCGCGCAGCACGGTCAGGAACTCGCGCAGCCGGGCCACCGGCCGCTCGTAGGTGAGGCCGAAACTGCCTTCCAGCAGGTTCTTCGCGCCCAGCGCGAGACCGAGCTGGAACCGCCCGTGCGTGGCGGCCTGCGCGGTCTGCGCCTGGCTGGAGATCAGCAACGGGTGCCGCCCGAAGATCGGGATCGCCGAGGTGCCGACGAACACCTCGGGCACCTCGCGCCCGACGACGGTGGCGAGCGCGGCCGCGTCGTAGTCGAACCGCTGCCCGAACCACACCGATTTCAGCCCGTCGGCCGCCACCTGCTTCGCCTGGGCCACGATCGCGTCGACGTAGTTGGTCTCGTCCGCGGCGGCCAGCGCCACTCCGATGCTCATGATCATTCGCAACCGCGATCGGCCCGCGTGGATTCCGCGTCCCAGCTTCTGGGAGCCCTCGCCCCGGACGGTCCGCTCACGTCACCGTGATGGCCATGTCGCTCACCGATGTCATCGAGGGAACCCGCCAGGCCGTCTCGGCCGATCCCGCCAACGCCGCCGTCTCGTTCACCGTCGACCACCAGCTGGTCACCGGCACCCAGGTCGACGTGAAGGTCCGCGACCACGCCTTCCGCGTCGACGAACCCGCCCCGCTGGGTGGCACGGACACCGCCGCCAACCCGGTCGAGTACGCGCTGGCCGCGCTCGGCTCGTGCCAGGTGATCACGTACCAGTTCTGGGCTGCCAAGCTCGGCGTGCCGCTGACCTCGGTGAAGGTCACCGTCGAGGGCGATCTCGACCTGCACGGCTTCTTCGGCTTCAACGAGACCCGCCCCGGCTTCACCGACGTGCGGGTCACGGTCGACCTGGACGGCCCGGCGAGCCCCGAGGCCTACGAGGACCTCAAGCGCCAGGTCGACGAGCACTGCCCGGTCCTGGACCTCTTCCGCAACCCGACGCCGACGAAGACGTCGCTGGCCTAGAGGAACTGGTGGCGGACGATGGTCTGTTCGCGGCCCGGGCCGACGCCGATGGCCGACACCCGGGCCTGCGACAGCTCCTCGATCCGCTCCACGTACGCCTGCGCGTTCGCCGGCAGCTCCTCGAACGTCCGGCAGTGCGAGATGTCCTCCCACCAGCCGGGCAGCTCCTCGTAGATCGGCACGGCGTGGTGCACGTCGGTCTGCGTCATCGGCATGTCCTCCGTGCGGAAGCCGTCCACCTCGTACCCGACGCAGATCGGCACCCGCTCCAGGCCGGACAGCACGTCCAGCTTGGTGAGGAAGTAGTCGGTGATCCCGTTGACCCGCGTGGCGTACCGGGCGATCACCGCGTCGAACCAGCCGGTGCGGCGCGACCGGCCGGTGGTGACGCCGAACTCGCCGCCCGCCTTGCGCAGGTGCTCGCCCATCGCGTCGTTCAGCTCGGTCGGGAACGGGCCCGAACCGACGCGCGTGGTGTAGGCCTTGAGGATGCCGAGCACGGTCGTGATGCGGCCCGGCCCGATGCCGGACCCGGCGCTCGCCCCGCCGGCGGTCGGGTTCGACGAGGTCACGAACGGGTAGGTGCCGTGGTCGACGTCGAGCAGCGTGCCCTGCGAGCCCTCCAGCAGGATCGTCTCGCCCGCTTCGAGCGCCTTGTTGAGCTGCAGCCGGGTGTCGGCGATGCGGTGCGCGAACTTCTCGCCCGCGGCCAGCACCTCGTCGGCCACCTGGTCGGCGTCCAGCGCCTTGCGGTTGTAGACCTTGACCAGCACCTGGTTCTTGAACTCCAGGGCCGCCTCGACCTTCTGGCGGAAGATCTTCTCGTCCAGCAGGTCCTGCACGCGCACGCCGACGCGGGCGATCTTGTCCTGGTAGCACGGCCCGATGCCGCGGCCGGTGGTGCCGATCTTGCGGCTGCCGAGGTAACGCTCGGTGACCTTATCGATCGCCACGTGGTAGGGCATGATCAGGTGCGCGTCGGCGGAGAGCAGCAGGCGGCTGGTGTCCACGCCGCGCTTCTCCAGGCCGTCCAGCTCGTCGAGCAGCACACCCGGGTCGACCACCACGCCGTTGCCGATCACGTTGGTCACACCCGGCGTGAGGATCCCGGACGGGATGAGGTGCAGGGCGAAGTTCTCCCCGTTCGGGAGGACGACCGTGTGACCGGCGTTGTTGCCGCCCTGGTAGCGGACGACCCACTGGACACGGTCGCCGAGCAGGTCGGTGGCCTTGCCCTTGCCTTCATCGCCCCACTGGGCACCGATGAGCACGATGGCCGGCATGTGACACTCCAGGTATTCGGCAACAGGAAATTCAGCGCAGGCAAATGCCGGTGCATGAGCGTAACGGAGGACCCGGTGTCGCGGGGAACGGTGCTGGCTTGCGGGTCTGGTTCGTCACTCGTTGGCAACGAGCCAGGGGTGCGGGAAGTGCCCGAGCGGCCCGGCCGGAACGACGTGGATCCCCTGCTCGAGGCCACTTCCGGGGAGCCGCTGATCGTCGTGGGCACGGACGCGGACCTGGCCGCGGTGGTGGTGCGGATCATGCGGAAGAACCGGTTGGGCGACACGCCGGTGGGATACGTCCCGGTCGATCCGGGCTCGCCCGCGGCGCGGCTGTGGGGGCTGCCCGCGGACCCGTCGGAGGCCCTCGCGCTCGCCCGGAAGGGTGAGCCGCGGCCGCGCGTGCTCGTGCGCGACGACAGCGGCGGGGTCCTGCTGGGTGAAGCAACGATCGGCCCGGTGACCGGTGAGGCTTACTGTGACGACACGGTCGCGTTGCGTGGCTCGGCGCGGTCGTTCGTGGTCCGGCCCGGGGACCAGGGCGTGGACGTGCGCGTGGTCCGGGGCCTGTTCCGGCGGGTCACCGAGGTGTCCGGCCGGGCCTGCCAGCTCGGCTGCCAGCCGGCGGACGTCGTGCAGAACGGCGTCACGCACCCGCGGCCGGTGACGCGCTGGACCTGGTACCGGCACACCGAAGACCTGCTGGCGATCACTGATAGTTAACCGACTGTCGTCGGTAAATCACCCACAGGTATTGCGTTCGCCATCTTCATGTCCGACCTTCGGGAGGTCCTCACCGATCACCCGAAGGCGGCACCATGCGCATCGCCCGAAACTCGCTGATCGTCCTCGGCCTCTCGGCCCTGCTCACCACCGGTATCGCGACCGGCACCGCGGTCGCCGAACCGCCGAACATCCCGTCCGAGACCACCGCCCGCTCCGAGCTGGCGGCACTGACCGTCAAGGCGGACGGGACCTCCACCGGCTACTCGCGCGACAAGTTCCCGCACTGGGACGACCAGGGCGGCAGCTGCAACACCCGCGAGGTCGTGCTCAAGCGGGACGGCACGAACGTCGTCACCGACTCCAGCTGTGCGGCCACCTCCGGCACGTGGAAGAGCCCGTACGACGGCGCCACCTGGACCGCCGCGTCCGACGTCGACATCGACCACGTCGTGCCGCTCGCCGCCGCGTGGCGAACGGGCGCGTCGGCGTGGACCACCGCCAAGCGCGAGGCGTTCGCCAACGACCTGACCAACCCGCAGCTGATCGCCGTCACCGACAACGTGAACCAGGAGAAGGGCGACAAATCGCCCGACGAGTGGAAGCCGCCGCTGACCACCTATTGGTGCACCTACGCCAAGATGTGGATCGACGTGAAGTACGAGTGGCAGCTGACGATCGACAGCGCGGAGAAGACCGCGCTGTCCGAGATGCTGGATCGCTGCTGAGTCAAGGGATCCGCGGATTCGCCCACGGGCTGGGAAGCACGGTTCAACCGCTGGAATCGTGCCTAGCGTTGATCTCGTGTCTCCCAGCCTCCCCGCGAAAACCCTGCCCCTCGCCGCTGCCGCCGCCCTGCTCGTCGCCGGATGCTCGTCCGGTTCGACGGCGGCGGACGCGGGACCGCCCCAGCCCGGCGGCACGCTGACCATCGCCGTCGGCTCCAACCCCGACTGCATCGACCCGCAGCAGGCCGCGACCAACGTGAGCCTCAATGTGGGCCGCCAGCTCGTCGACTCCCTCACCGACCAGGACCCGGCCACCGGCGAGATCAAGCCGTGGCTCGCGCAGCGGTGGGAGAGCAACGCCGATTCCACGAGCTTCACCTTCCACCTGCGCACCGGCGCGACCTTCTCCGACGGGACACCGGTCGACGCCGCCGCGGTGAAGACCAGCTTCGACGGCATCAAGGCCCTCGGGGCGAAGGCCCAGCTCGGTTCCGGTTACCTCGCGGCGTACGCCGGCGCCACGGTGGTGGACCCGCAGACCGTGCGCCTCGACTTCTCCGCGCCGAGCGCCCAGTTCCTGCAGGCCAGCTCGACGATGTCGCTCGGCATCCTGGCTCCCGCCGCGTACGCGAAGACGCCGGACCAGCGCTGCCAGGGCGACGGGCTGATCGGGTCCGGGCCGTTCGTCTTCGAAAGCTTCAAGCAGAACGCCGACATCGTCATCGCCAAGCGTCCCGGCTACAACTGGGGCTCGTCGCTGTGGCAGCACCCGGGTGAGGCCTACCTCGACAAGGTCGACTACAAGATCGTGCCCGAGCCCGGTGTGCGCACCGGCCGCCTGCTGTCCGGCCAGCTCAAGGCGACCACCGAGGTGCAGCCGGTGGACGAGGCGCAGTTCCAGGGCGGCGGGTTCAGCACGCAGACCCGGCCCAACCCGGGCATCGTGTTCAACCTGCACGCCAACGTGACCCGCGGTGTGCTTGGCGACGAGGCGGTGCGCCAGGCGGCGACCAAGGGCGTGAACCGGCAGGAGGTCGTCGACACAGTCCTGTCGCCGAACTACAAGCCGGCCACCAGCATCCTGGCCTCGACCACCCCGCTGCACGCCGACCTGTCCGCGCAGCTCGCGTACGACCCGGCGGGCGCGGCGCGGCTGCTCGACGCCGACGGCTGGGTCCCCGGCCCGGACGGCATCCGCGTCAAGAACGGGCAGCGGCTCGCGGCGAAGGTCGTGTACGCGCAGGTGTTCAACCAGAGCCAGAGCGTGCTGGAACTGCTGCAGCAGCAGCTCCGCAAGATCGGCTTCGACCTCCAGTTGGAGCCGCACACCAGCGCCGAGACGCTGCAGCTCCAGCAGTCCGGGAACTACGACTTCCTCTGGTACAACGTGACCCGCGCCGACCCGGACATCCTGCGCAACACCTTCTCCACGAAGGCGGGCAACCGCAGCAAGCTGCAGCCGGGAAACCCGCTCGACGCCGCTTTGGACGCGCAGGCCGCCACCGTGGACCCGGCGGTGCGCAAGCCGGCGGCGGTGGAGGCGCAGCGGCTCATCGTCGGCCACGCGTACTCGATCCCGGTGTTCGAACTGACCCAGGTGGTGGCGCTCGGGCCGGACGCGCACGCGGTGAACTTCGAGGCGTCGTCCCGGTTGCAGCTGTTCGACACCTGGGTCTCGGGGTCATGAGACGGCACCTGCTGCGCCGGGCCGGCCAGGCGGTGGTCGTGCTGTGGGCGGCGTTCACCGTGTCGTTCGTGATCCTCTACCTGCTGCCGGGCGACGCGGTGCTCGCCAAGCTCGGCGGCGGGGAGGCCGGCGCCACGGTCACCGCCGAGCAGCTGGCCCAGGCGCAGGCCGAGTACGGGCTGGACGACCCGTGGCCGGTGCAGTACGGAAAGCGCTTGCTCGCGGCGCTGCACGGTGACTTCGGCACGTCCATCACCACTGGCGACAGCGCCACGCACATGGTGTTGTCCGCGCTGCCGCCGACGCTCGCGGTGGCCGGGCTCGGGCTGCTGCTGGCGGTCCTGTTCGGCGGTGGCGCCGCGCTGGCCGGCACCTACACGCGGCACCGGTGGCTGGGCAACCTGCTGCTCTCGCTGCCGCCGCTGGGGATTTCGCTGCCGGTGTTCTGGGTGGGCCTGGTGCTGATCCAGATCTTCTCGTTCCAGCTGCGGGTGCTGCCCGCGCTGGGCAACCAGGGTGTGCAGTCGCTGTTCCTGCCCGCGATCACGCTGGCGCTGCCCACCGGCGCGATCATCGGGCAGGTGCTGGCGAAGAGCCTGCGCACGCAGCTGGCCGAGCCGTACGTGGAGATTGTCCGGGCCCGTGGCGCCGGTCGCGCGCGGGTCCACTTCGGACACGCGTTGCGCAACGCGGCGATCCCGGCGCTGACCATGCTCGGTGTGGTTACCGGGCAGTTGCTGGCCGGGTCGGTGGTGACGGAGACGGTGTTCTCCCGGGACGGTGTCGGACGCGTCACCACGGCGGCGGTCAACGGGCAGGACATCCCGGTGGTGCAGGCGGTGATCGTGCTGGCCGCGTTCTTCTTCGTGGTGATCAACCTGGCGGTCGATCTGCTGTATCCGCTGCTGGATCCGCGCGTCCGGAAGGAGGCGGCCCGTGTCTGAGGTCCTCGCCGTGCGGGCGGGTTTCTGGGTGCGGCGGCCCGGGCTGGTGCTGTCCGTGGTGGTGCTCGCGGTGGCCGTGCTGTGGGCGGTGGTGCCGTCGGCGTTCACCAGCTACGACCCGCTGGCCGGGGTGCCGCGGGAGAAGTTGCGGGGGCCGTCGGCGGCGCACCTGTTCGGCACCGACGAGACCGGGCGGGACGTGTTCGCCCGCGTGGTGCACGGAGCCGGGCTGTCGTTGCGGGCGACGCTGCTGGCGGTGCTGATCGCGCTGGTGGTGGGTTCGGTGCTCGGCCTGATCGCCGGGGCTCGCGGCGGGTGGCTCGACTCGGTGCTGATGCGGGTGATGGACGTGCTGCTCGCGATCCCGCCGATCCTGCTGTCGCTGGCGCTGGTCACCGCGCTCGGGTTCGGCACGACGAAGGTCGCGATCGCGGTCGGGGTGGCGAACGTGGCGAACTTCGCGCGGCTGATGCGGGCGGAGGTGATCCGCGTGCGGACCGGCGTGTACGTCGAAGCCGCGCGGGCGAGCGGCGTTCGGTGGTTCGGGGTGCTGACGCGGCACATCCTGCCGAACGCGCTCGGGCCGGTGGTGGTGCTGGCGGTGCTGACCTTCGGGACCGCGGTGCTGGAGATCTCCGCGCTGAGCTTCCTCGGCTACGGCGCGACGCCGCCGTCGCCGGAGTGGGGGTCGCTGGTGTCGGCGGGGCGCGCGTACCTGGCGAGCGCCTGGTGGATGACGACGTTGCCCGGGCTGGTGATCGCCGCGGTGGTGCTGGCCGCGAACCGGTTGTCGCGGGCGCTGGACGGAGAACGGGATGAGTGAGCTGCTGGTCGTACGCGATCTCGCCGTGTCGTACCGCGGGGTGCCCGCGGTGCGGTCGGTGGACCTGACCGTGCGAAGTGGACAGACGGTGGCGGTCGTCGGCGAATCCGGTTCGGGCAAGTCGACGACCGCGCACGCGGTGATCGGGCTGCTGCCGCGGGGCGGGCGGATCGTCGGCGGGTCGATCACGTTCGACGGGCGTGAGCTGACTTCGTTGTCCGCTCGGGCGTGGCGGGGCGTTCGCGGCCGGGAGATCGCGTTGATCCCGCAGGATCCGACGGTGTCGCTGAACCCGGTCAAGCGGATCGGGGAGCAGGTCGGGGAGGCGCTGGTGATCCACGGACTGGCGACGCGGCGGACGGCGGCCGCGGAGGCGGCAGAGTTGCTGGCGCGGGCGGGGGTTTCGCAACCGGAGTTGCGGGCGCGGCAGTACCCGCACGAGTTGTCCGGCGGGTTGCGGCAGCGGGCGCTGATCGCGGCGGCGCTGGCCGGCAAGCCGCGGTTGATCATCGCGGACGAGCCGACGAGCGCGCTGGACGTGACGGTGCAGCGGCGGATCCTCGACCACCTGGCGGAGTTGGCGGCGGCGGAGAACCTGGCGTTGTTGCTGATCACGCACGACCTCGGGGTGGCGGCGGACCGGGCGGACGAGATCGCGGTGATGTCGCAGGGGCGGCTGGTGGAGCGGGCACCGAGTGCGGAACTGCTGGCGGCGCCGACGCAGGACTACACGCGCCGGTTGCTGGCGGCGGCGCCGAGTTTGTCGACGACGCCGCTGCGTTCCCGTCGGCCGGCGGGTCCGGCGCTGGTGTCGGTTTCCGGGCTGCGCAAGGACTTCGCCGGGTTGCGGGCGGTGGACGACGTGTCGTTCGACATCCCGCGCGGGCAGACGCTGGCCCTGGTCGGCGAATCGGGTTCGGGCAAGTCGACGACGGCGCGGTTGGTGTTGCGCCTGGCGGACCCGTCCGCGGGTTCGGTGGTTTTCGACGGTGTTGACGTGACCGGTGTGCGCGGTGCGGAGCTGCGGAGGTTGCGGCGGCGGATGCAGCTGGTGTACCAGAACCCGTACGCGTCGCTGAACCCGAAGCTGACGGTGGGCCAGATCGTGTCCGAGCCGCTGCGGGCGTTCCGGGCGCCCGGCGATCCGGCGGAGTTGCTGGAGCAGGTCGCGCTACCGGCGTCCATGCTGAGGCGCAAGCCGGCCGAACTGTCCGGCGGACAACGCCAACGGGTGGCGATCGCGCGGGCCCTGGCGCTGCGCCCGGACCTGGTGGTACTCGACGAGCCGGTGTCGGCTTTGGACGTTTCCGTGCAGGCGCAGATCTTGGAGTTGCTGGTCGATCTGCAGGACGAGCTGGGTCTGACGTACCTGTTCATCTCCCACGACCTGGCCGTGGTGCGACAGGTGGCCGACCAGGTCGCGGTGATGCGCGCCGGAGAGGTGGTGGAGAGCGGCCCCGTGGACGAGGTGCTGCAGAGCCCCGAACACGCCTACACAAAGGAACTCCTGGCGGCGATCCCAGGCCGGGTAGCGGAGCGAACCTGAGCGCGGTCTCACCCCTCCGGGGCGGCCGGTTAGACCTCGGCTGGCCCGTCGCGGGTCGGCTCGTGCCATCGCGGTTGGCTGGTTCCACCAGGGGGAGGCCGGTCGCATTTCGGTTGGCTCGTGCCACCCTGGTTGGTTCATTCCACCGAGGGCTGGCCGTCGCACCTCGGTTGGCTCGTGCCCCCAACCGGGGCCCGGCCCGCCCCCGGGTGGCTCGGGCGGCCGGGGGTGCGACCGGCCGCGGCGAGGTTGACCCGTACCGCGGCAGGAAGCGCCCCGCCCACCGGCGTCTTTCGGCGCCGTTGGATGCTGGGGGTGCCGGCTCCGGATTGCAACCGGGACGTTCACACCCGGAGCCGGCAGGCGGGCCGTCGGCCGCAGGTACCCGGTGGGCGGCCCGCCGCAACTCTGCCGTGGGCGTAATGCCGCGGTAGGAAGCGCCCCACGCAACGGCGTCTTTTTGGCGCCGTTGGATGCTGGGGGTGCCGGCTCCGGTCTGCAACCGGGACGTTCACACCCGGAGCCGGTAGGCGGGCCGTCGATCGCAGGTACCCGGTCGGCGGCCCGCCGCAACTCCACTTCGGGCGAGATGAAAACGGCGGCGCCAAGCGGTCGAACAGCGTCCGTCAACCCCCGCGCACCAAGCGCAGTATCTCCCGCGCCGCGGCGTCGTTTTGCCGGAACGACGGGCCGTTCGTCCGGGGGCGGGTGAACGCTGCCGCTGAGCGGGCGCTCGTGTGCGGGCCCAGGGCGAACCGCCGGGAGTGGGGGCGTCCGGCGGCGTCCAGCAGTCGCCCATCGGTCACCCGCGTCGCGATGCGGCCCGACGGTTGCTCCCGCACGTGCTCCTCCGCCAGCTCGCCCGCGCCCAGCAACTGCGCCAGCAACCCGTCCGAAGCCCGCGACACACTGGGCGACGGCAGCCGTGCCTCGATCAGCGTCCGGGCCGTCACGGAACCCGGGAAACTGCCCGACGACGCCACGAACCCGGACGGATCAAGGGAAATCCGCACATCCGCCCCGAGGAACGACACCACCCCGGCCTCGTGCAGCGCCAGCAGCTCCTGCAACCGCCGCGGCGGGGGACCGCTCGCATAATACGAGAAGAACCCGTGCCACCAACCATCCACATCGGACACATCCAGCGCGCCTGACGCCATCAACGCGGGCATCTGCTGGTACGCCGACAACAACGCCATGAACGCACCCAGATCCGCCGAATGAGCCGGATCCGCCCGCCGCGCCAGGTCCGCCTCCACGTACGACCTCAGGTACTTCCCGAACTCCTCCGCCGTCTCGAACCGCAGACCCGCCAGCGGCCGGTCCAGCCGCTCCAGGTCGAGCCGGTCCTCCTCGGCCGGCACCGCCCGCCGCACCAGCGCCCGCATCTCCGCGCTGTCCCAGGAGAACTCCGCGAAACACCGGGAAAAATCCGCGAACGACATCCGCACCCGCGACGGATGCGCGGTGAACAGCTCGCTGTAGTACCCCCACGCCAGCTCCTTCGCCACGTGCGGCCACACGTCGGCGCGGAAATCGAGCTGCCGGTCCCGCGCCAGCAGCTCCGAAACCCGCTCCGGCCCGAAGAACCGCGGCAACCGCAGGGGCGAACCCTGCAACCGGTAACCGGGCTTCGCGTGGTACGGCACTCCGCGCCGGGATCCGATGTGCAGCACCGGTTCCGCGCCGCTCGGGTGGTACACCAGCCCGCCCGCGTGCTCGGCGAACCGCCCGCCGCGCCCCTCGGTCAGCAACAGCATCAGGTCCACGAACGCCAGCCCGAACCCGCGCACCAGCACCGGCTCACCCGGTGCGACGTGCTGGTAGTCGACGTCCGCCGTGTACCCGGCCGGGTAGTACGCCAGCCCGTGCGCGGCCGCGAACTCCGCCAGTTCCCGCTCACCCGAACCCGGTTCGGCGTCCAGGTGCCCGACCGCCAGCACGATCGCGTCCACGTCCAGCGGCTCGTCCACCCCCGCCAGCCACACCCGCGTCTCGTCGATCCGCGTCGCCCGCGTCCGGTGCTCGACCACCTCGATGCCCGGCGCCAGCCCGGCCAGCACGTGCCGGTACACCCAGTCCAGGTACGCGCTCGCCAGCCGGCGCGTCGGGAACGACGTGCCGCGCAACGCCGAAAGCTCCTCCCGCAGGTCCTCGGGCACGTCGTAGCGGATCCGCCCCGCGCGCACCTCCTGCGCCCACTGCCACAGCGACGGCCCCGTCCGCACCGGGCCCTCCATCGTCACCGTGTCGTCGGTGAACATCGTGACGTCCTCGGCCATCGAGTTCATCCGCAGCAACGGCGACTGCTCGTACCGCCAGATCCGGCCCGCGCCCGGCGGGAACGGGTCGATCAGGTGCACCACCAGCCCCGCGGGCCCCAGCAACTCGGCCGCGTTCGCCGACAACCGCTCCAGCACGCCGACCCCGCGCGGCCCCGCCCCCACGATCGCGAGCTGAGACGGCGCCATGCCTTCGAAGCTACGGAAAGATCCCCGGCCCCCGCCCCGGTTCCCGCATCCTGGACACCTACCGCACGCGCGCGATGACCTCGGGCGTCTGGCTGTACAGCCGCAGCACGCCACCGATGGTGAACTCGGTCAGCAGGTCGATCAGCGCGTCGCGATCCGGCGCGTCCCCGTTCCAGTTCAGCCCGACCAGCGATTCGACCATCGCGAAGTACATGGTGACCAACGCGGTGTCGGCCCGGCCCGGTTCGACACCGAACTCCGCCCACCGCTGCCCGCTCGCCTCGGTGTAGACGCGGGCCAGCCGCTTCCGCAGCCGGGACAGCGCGGGATTGCCGGCGCGCTCGGCCTCCTGGAACAGCGGCAGCGCGTCCGGGTGCGCGGCGGCGAAGTCGAACAGGTTCGCGTAGTTCTTGCGCGCCCAGCTCTTCAGGTCCAGGTCGGCGTCGCTCGCCCCGGCCGCCGCGATCGCCGCGTACGCCTGTTCCTCCGCCTGCTCGACCACGGCCGCGAACAACGCGTTCTTGTCGCCGTACAGCTCGTACACCGCCTGCCGGGTCAGGCCGGCCTCCCGGGCGATGTGTTCGATCGTGGCGCCCTGCAGGCCGTTCGTGGCGAAGACGTGCGCGGCCGCGGCGAGCACGACGGCGCGCTGCTCGGCGACCGGCAGCTTCCGGGGCCTGCCGGGGCCACGCTTTCGGGGCATTGACATGCCTGCCACCTCACCACAATCCTTTTCCGACATAGCTGTCGGAAAATAGCTCACCGGGGAGCGTTCATGCGCCTTTCGAATCGCCGGCTCGCGGCGATCGTGACCGCGGCGGTCGCCGCACTGTCGATGACGACCGCGCCCGCCGGCGCCGCGACCTCCTCCGACTTCTACGACCCGCCGGCAACCCTGCCGAGTGACAACGGCGCCATCATCCGTCACGAGCCGAGCGAGTTCTTCCTCGACCCGGTGAAACTGCTCCGCGCCCCCGCCGACGTCCAGCGGATCATGTACCGCAGCACGGACACCCACGGTGACGCCATCGCCGTCACCGGAACCGTGCTCATGCCGAAGACGCCGTGGTACGGCGCGGGCGAGCGGCCGCTCATCGCCTACGCCCCCGGCACGCAGGGTCTCGGCGACCAGTGCGCGCCGTCCAAGGCGCTGGCCGCGGGCGGGGAGTACGAGGGCCCGTTCATCGCCGGCTTGCTGGCCCGCGGCTACTCGGTGGTCGTCACCGACTACGAGGGCCTGGGCACGCCCGGCGTGCACACCTACGTCAACCGCAAGGCCGAGGCCCACGCGGTCCTCGACTCGATCCGCGCGGCCCAGCAGCTCCCCGGCGTGCCGTCCGACGGGCCGGTCGCGATCGCCGGCTACTCCCAGGGCGGTGGCGCCTCCGCCGCGGCCGCCGAGCTGCAGCCGTCCTACGCGCCGGAGCTGGACCTCAAGGGCGCCTACGCGGGGGCGGTCCCGGCCGACCTGGCCGCGGTCGGCCGCAGCCTGGACGGCGCCTACGCGGTGGGCTTCCTGATGTTCGCCGTCGCGAGCGTCAACCACGCCTATCCCGAGCTGCGGATCACCGACGTCCTCAACGACAGGGGCAAGGCCCTCGTGGACCGGGTCGAGCACGAGTGCACGGTCGACTCGATCGCGAACCACGCGTTCACCCGCACCGCGGACCTGACCGTCGACGGCCGCTCCATCAGCGACTACCTGGCCGAGGAGCCGTACGCGTCCGTGGTCGAGGAGCAGCGGATCGGGACGCTCGAACCGGAGGTGCCGGTCTACGTGGTGCACAGCGCGCTGGACGACATCGTCCCCTACCAGCAGGGCCAGACGATGGCCCGGAGCTGGTGCGGCGAGGGCGCCACCGTGCGGTTCGACACCCTCGCGGTGCCGACCCACGTCGGTGGCGCCGTCGCCGGCTACCCGGCCGCCTTCGCCTGGCTGGAAGGCCGGTTCGCGGGCAAGGCAGCACCGACCAACTGCGGGGAGTTCTGAAGATGGTCCGGATCTACTGGAGCCCGGTCGCCGCGGCGGCCGCCGGGTCGGAGTCGGCGATGAACTTGCGGCACCGCTCGTACTCGTCGGTCTCCCCGAGGCGCTGGGCGGCCTTCGCGAGGGCCGCCAGCGCACGCAGGAAGCCCTGGTTCGGCCGGTGGTCCCAGGGGATCGGGCCGAAGCCCTTCCAGCCGGCGCGGCGCAGCTGATCCAGGCCCCGGTGGTAGCCGGTGCGGGCGAAGGCGTAGGCGGGGACGAACTCGTTCGCCTCCAGCGCCCGCTCGGCCAGCGCCGCCCAGGCCTCGCTGAAGTCGGGGTGCTCGGCGGCCACGTCGGACGGGTCGGTGCCGGCGTCCATCGCGGCCTGCGCGTCCACGCGCTCGGGCAGGCGGGTGGGGTCGGGTTCCAGCAGGTTCGTCATGCTGCCCAGTATCGGTGGCCTAGACGAACAGGCTGGCGAGGACCCCGCTCCCGAGGAGGACGAGGGCGGCGATCAGGACCGCGGCGACGAAGCGTTTCGGCATCACGGGCGGACACGATGCCCGCCGCCCCGCCCCGGACGCAAGCGGGTCACGCCTCAGGGTGAACCCTGAAATTCGGGCATCTCGCTCCGCCCGACACCGCCGACCGTGGATGATGTTCGCATGACGAAGGCGCTCGAGGGGGCCGCCGAGGGTGTCGCCGTGCCGCGCGGACCCATCGGCAAGACCAAGCTGTTCTTCGCCACCCACTGGGTGCGCGGGGTTCCGGGGCGGCCGGCGCCCGAATGGGTGCTGCGGTTCGCCTACGGCATGTGGCTGGTCGCGTTCACCTTCAAGGTGATCGGCTCGTCGTGGGACATGTCGTGGCACTTCAAGTTCATCCGCGACGACTTCGCCCCGCCGCACCTGATCAACACGGTCGGCACCGGGATCGTCATCGTGCTGGTCGCGATCCACAGCTACACCGGTTTGGGCTGCGACCGCCGCTCGCTGCGGCTGATGCAGGCCGGGCTGGTGATGTTCCTGATCGCCGCGCCGCTGGACGTCATCAACCACCGGATCAGCGGCCTCGACCTGACCGCGTGGAGCCCCACGCACATGCTGCTCTACATCGGCACCGGCGTGATGCTCGCCGGCGTCATCGACGGCTGGATGAAGTCCGCGCCGCCGGGCCGGTTCCGCACCCTGGTGCTGACCGGGCTGTGGGTGTTCTTCCTGGAGAACACGTTCTTCCCGAACGGTCAGCAGGAGTACGGCATCCTCAGCCTGCGGGCGTGGGAGCGCGGCGCGCCGGAGGCCGAGCCGTCGCTGCTGAGCTTCGCCGCCGAGCAGATCGGGCACCCGGTCGACCGGACCGCCGTGCTGCACTTCGCGATGCCGATCGCGGACTGGGTCTACCCGCTGTGGGGCATCGGGGTGTCGGCGCTGGTCCTGGCGCTGGCGCGGCACACGATCGGCCGCTCCTGGGCGGCGACCGCGGTGGCCGGCGCGTACGTGGCCTACCGCGCGATCATCTGGCCGCTGCTGGTGGTGGGCACGTTCCCGGCCTCGGCGATCCCGTTCTACCTGCTCGCCGTCGGGCTCGCGGTGGACCTGGCGTTCCGCGTCGGCCGGGCGCACCGGGTGCTGACGCCGCTGGCCGGCGGGCTGCTGGTGACCGCGTTCGGGTACGGCGCGCTGTGGCTGCAGTCGCAGCTGCGGCCGTGGCTGCTCGGCGACGCGCACACCGAGTCCGCGCCGCCGTTCGCCTACTGGCCCGCGCTGGTCGTGCTCGTGGGCCTGCCCGTCCTCTGGTGGGCCCTCACGCGCGTGAGGACCCACCGGGAGGTCGTGGTCAGCTGATCTTCTGGCCGGCCGACTTGAGGTGCTCGGCGGCCTCGACGATGCGCTTGGCCATCGACTGCTCGGCCTGCTTGAGGTAGCTGCGCGGGTCGTAGGTCTTCTTGTTGCCGACCTCGCCGTCGATCTTCAGGACGCCGTCGTAGTTCTTGAAGAAGTGGTCGGCGATCGGGCGGGAGAAGGCGTACTGGGTGTCGGTGTCGATGTTCATCTTCACCACGCCGTAGGACACCGCCTCGTGGATCTCCGACAGCAGCGAGCCGGAGCCGCCGTGGAAGACCAGCTCGAACGGCTTGCTGCCCTCGGCCAGGCCCAGCTTCTCGGCGGCGACCTGCTGGCCGCGCTTGAGCACCTCCGGGCGCAGCTTGACCGCGCCCGGCTTGTAGGCGCCGTGCACGTTGCCGAACGTCGCCGCCAGCAGGTAGCGGCCCTTCTCGCCGGTGCCCAGCGCGTCGACGGTCTTCACGAAGTCGCCCTCGGCGGTGTACAGCTTCTCGTTGATGTCGTTCGAGACGCCGTCCTCCTCACCGCCGACGACGCCGATCTCCACCTCGAGGATGATCTTCGCGGCGGCCGCCTTCGCGAGCAGCTCGGTGGCGATCTCCAGGTTCTCGTCCAGGTCGATCGCCGAGCCGTCCCACATGTGCGACTGGAACAGCGGGTTCTGGCCCTTGTTGACGCGCTCCTGGGACAGGGCGATCAGCGGGCGGACGAAGCCGTCCAGCTTGTCCTTGGGGCAGTGGTCGGTGTGCAGGGCGATGTTGACCGGGTACTTCTCGGCGACGACGTGCGCGAACTCGGCGAGCGCGGTCGCGCCGGTCACCATGTCCTTGACCCGGGTGCCGGAGGCGAACTCGGCACCACCGGTCGAGATCTGGATGATCCCGTCGCTCTCCGCGTCGGCGAACCCGCGCAGGGCGGCGTTGAGGGTCTCCGACGAGGTCACGTTGATCGCCGGGTACGCGAACTCGCCCGCCTTGGCCCGGTCCAGCATCTCCGCGTAGACCTCGGGGGTGGCGATGGGCATCGTGGGTCCTCCTAGCTGTGGTTCGCCTTCGTTGCCCGAATCGTACGAGGTCGGCGGTGGGAGGACAGTGTGCTGGCTCTCTGCGGTGCAGGTCGGGAACGATCAAGTGACAAAAGCCGCTCCGCCCCGGGGTGGGGGCGGAGCGGCTGGGGCGGTCAGGACAGCAGGGCGGCGGCCACGGCGCGGTAGCCGGGCAGCGGGTCGTCGCCGAGGACCTGGACGCAGACGTGGTCCGCGCCGGCGTCGAGGTGGGCGGTGATGCCCGCGGCGATCGAGTCGATGTCGCCGTGCAGGGCGAGGGCGTCGATCAGCGCGTCGCTGCCGCCGTTGTCCAGGTCGGCTTCGGTCCAGCCGTGGCGGAGCAGGTTGGTGCGGTAGTTGACCAGGTTGAGGTAGGGGTGCTGGATCGTCGGGCGGGCGATGGCGCGGGCCTTCTCCGGATCGGTCTCCAGCACGATCTTCTGCTCCGGGGCGAGCAGCACGCCGTCACCGAGGACCTGCCGGGCCTCCTTGGTGTGCTCCGGCGTGGTCAGGTACGGGTGCGCGCCCGCGGTGCGCTCGGCGGAGAGCTTGAGCACCTTCGGGCCGAGCGCGGCCAGCGCGCGAGCGGCGACCGGCACGCCGGCTTCATCCAGGCCGTCGAGGTAGTCGACGATCTTGTCGTAGGGCTTCTGGTACTCCTGGGTGGCCTCCGGGTGGCCGATGCCGACGCCGAGCAGGAAGCGGCCGGGGTGCTTGGCCTCGATGCGGTGCCAGGACGCGCCGACCGTGGCCGCGTCGTCCTTCCACATGTTGACAATGCCGGTGGCGACCTTGATGTGGTCGGTCGCGTCCAGCAGCTCGTCGACGATCGCCAGCTGCCCGTCGGGGGAGCCGCCGATCCAGATCGCGCCGAAGCCGAGGCGTTCGGCTTCGCGCGCCAGGTCCGCGTTCAGCTGGTGCCAGCCCCGCCAGATACCGATCTTGCCGAGTTCGATAGCCATGCCTGTCCCAACTCCGGCGGGTGGCGTGTGCATTCCTCTACGTTGGGATCATGGCGAAAATCGGTGATCTCGAGGTGTTCCCGCTCAACCTCGGGGGCAATGTGTTCGGCTGGACGGCCGACGAGGAGCAGTCCTTCGCCGTGCTGGACGCGTACGCGGCAGCCGGCGGCAACTTCATCGACACCGCGGACGTGTACATGGCCCGCATTCCGGGCAATTCGGGCGGCGAGTCGGAGACGATCATCGGGAAGTGGCTGGAACGCCGCGGCCGCCGCGATGACATCGTGATCGCGACGAAGGTGGGTGCCTGGCCGGCGCGGCCGGGGGTGAGCGCGAAGAACATCCGCGAGGCGGTGGAGGACTCGCTGCGACGGCTGCAGACCGACTACATCGACTTGTACTACGCGCACAAAGATGTCGCGGACGTGCCGCTGGAGGAGACGCTCGGCGCGTTCGACGAGTTGGTGCGGGCCGGGAAGGTGCGGTACCTCGGCGCGTCGAACTACAGCGCGGACCGCTTGGCCGAGGCGCTGTCCATTTCGGACCGTGAGGGGTTCGCCCGGTACGTGGCGGTGCAGCCGCAGTACAACCTGGTGGAGCGCGGGTACGAGGAGGAGCTGGCCCCGCTCGTGGCTAAGGAGGGCCTGGCGGCGCTGCCGTACTACGGGCTGGCGCGGGGCTTCCTGACGGGCAAGTACCGGTCCCGCGAGGCCGGCGGCAGCCCGCGGGCCGAGGGGGCGGTGGCGTACCTGGACCACCGGGGTGAGCGGGTGCTGGAGGCGCTGGACGAGATCTCGGCCGCGCACGGGACCTCCCCGGCCGCGGTGGCGCTGGCGTGGCTGGCCGCGCAACCGACGGTCGCCGCGCCCATCGCGAGTGCGCGGAACGTGGCGCAGTTGTCCGATCTGCTGGCCTCGGTGGAGCTGCGGCTGAGCGAGGGGGAGCTGGCCGCGCTGGACGACGCTTCGCGGTAGCTGCTGGGCGGGACAGCGGACTGGCAAGCTGGTCCGCATGCGCGCGAGCAGACTGGTCTCCGCCCTGTTGCTGCTCCAGACCCGGGGGCGGATGACCGCGCGGCAGCTGGCCGACGAACTGGAGGTCTCCGTCCGGACGATCTACCGGGACATGGACGCGCTGTCCGCGGCGGGCATCCCCCTCTTCGCCGACGCCGGCCACGACGGCGGCTACCAGCTCCTCGACGGCTACCGCACCAGGCTCACCGGCTTGACCACGGACGAGGCCGAGGCGCTGTTCCTGTCCGGGTTGCCCGGGGCCGCCGCGGATCTCGGGCTGGGCGCCGTGCTGGCCACCGCCCAGCTCAAGCTGATGGCCGCGCTGCCCGAGGAGCTGCGGGACCGCGCCGGCCAGCTCCAGCAGCGCTTCCACCTGGACACCTCGGGCTGGTACGCCGACCCGGAGCCCACCCCGCACCTGGCCGCGGTGGTGCGGGCGACCTGGAACCAGTTCCGGGTCCGGGTGAAGTACCGCAGGTGGGCAGCCCCGTGCGAGGTGACCCGGGTCGTCGAGCCGTACGGCGTGGTGCTCAAGGCCGGCCGGTGGTACCTGGTGGGGAACAGTTCCGGGTGCGTCCGGACGTACCGGGTCTCCCGGATCCTCCGCCTGCAGCCGCTGGCCGAGCGGTTCTCGCGGCCGCCGGAGTTCGACCTGGGGCGGCATTGGGACAGCTACCTCGAGGAGTTCGACGCCCGCCGGTACGTGGGTGAGGCGACGGTCCGCATGACGACCTCGGTGTTCGACCGGCTCCCGCACCTGCTCGAGCCCGACCTGGTGCGCGCGGCGCGGGAACGGGCCGAGCCGGACACGGCGGGCTGGATCCGCACCGTCATCCCGATCGAGTCCTCGGACCACACCGCCGGGTTGCTGCTCCGGCTCGGCGCCGAGGCGGAGGTCCTCGCACCGGACTCGCTGCGGCAGCGACTGGCCACGACCGCCGCGGCGCTCGCCGAGCTGTACGGCGGCTCGTGATTCGTGGTCTTCGCTGACACGGGATGTCAGTGGAGCGCCGTTAGCGTCCGGATCACCCGGGCCCGTCGCCCGGCGTGACCAGCGAAGGACGAGAAATGATCCCCGAGCACGAGACGTTCGACGGAACCTGGCCGTTCCCGGCCCGCTACTGCGAGGCCGCGGGGTTCCGGCAGCACTACGTGGACGAAGGACCACGGCGAGGCGGGGAAACCCTGGTGCTGCTCCACGGCGAGCCGACATGGGGTTACCTGTGGCGGCACCTCATCGGCCCCCTGTCCGGGCAGCACCGGGTGGTCGTGCCCGACCACATGGGCTTCGGCAAGAGCGAGACGCCGCCCGACCGCGGCTACCTCGCCGACGAGCACGTGGACAACCTGGAGAGGTTGCTCGTCGGCGAACTCGACCTGCGCGGGATCACGCTGGTGCTGCACGACTGGGGCGGCCCCATCGGCACCGGTTTCGCCCTCCGGCACCCGGATCGGGTCAGCCGCATCCTGGCCACCAACACCGTCCTGCCCCTGGGACTGCCGGGCTACGCGGAACTGATGCGGGACAACATGGCGGACAGCTCGTGGTTCCGCTGGGCGCGGGCCGCGCACGCCGACGGTTCCCTGGAGGTGCTGCTGGGCAACGCCGGTCACACGATCACCCACCTGATGCTCGCGCTGCAGACCATCACCCGGCCGCAGATCGTCACCCCGGCGTGGATCCGTGCCTACTCGGCGCACTTCACAAGCCCGGCGCAGTGCCGCGGCGTGATCCGGTTCCCCCAGCAGCTCGTGGCTCCCGATCCGGACACCGCGCCGGCACCGCCCGACCCGGCCGCGGTCGCCGCGCTGCAGGGGAAACCCGCGCTGCTCGTGCAGGGGATGCGGGACACCGCGCTGTTGCCGCGCTACACGGTGCCCGCGTTCCGGCTCGGCTATCCGGCCGCCCCGGTCGTCGAACTGGCCGACGCCGGTCACTTCACGCCCGAGGACGCACCGGAGACCCTGCTGGCCCTGGTGGAGCTGTTCCTCCAGTCCACCTGATCCGCGCCCGGCGGAGAGGTGCTGACCGCATGGTTGCTGGTGTGGGGTGGCCGCGGTCGG
Organism: Amycolatopsis deserti; assembly: GCF_014653945.1. GTDB lineage: Bacteria > Actinomycetota > Actinomycetes > Mycobacteriales > Pseudonocardiaceae > Amycolatopsis_E > Amycolatopsis_E deserti. The sequence continues at coordinate 458,750 of NZ_BNAU01000006.1, forward strand.
CGGCAATGCCGTGCGCGCGCGCCGCGGACGAGTACCCGCCGGCTTGGCCGGCCGTGGTCAGCACGGGCGGGGCTCACCCTCGCGTTGACCGGTTTCGAGGTGCTCGCCTCGCTCCGGGGCAGAGACGTGGGCAGAAAGACCGCGACTTCACCTACTCGGTAGTAGTTTACTCCCGGTAGGTTGGTATATGGTCCGACCATGGCGAACGTAAATGGCAAGGTCGTGCTCATCACCGGAGCTGCGCGCGGCATTGGCGCCGGGCTCGCCGAGCGGCTCGCCGCTCGCGGGGCCAAGGTTGCCCTCGTCGGGCTCGAGGCCGACGAGCAGCGCAAGGTCGCCGAACGCATCGGGCCCTCCGCGAAGGCCTGGGAAGCCGACGTGACCGACTGGGACGCCCTCGAGAAAGCCACCGCGGGCGTCGTCGACCACTTCGGTGGCATCGACATCGTCATCGCCAACGCGGGGATCGCCACCACCGGCTTCGTCCGCTCCGTCGACCGCGCCGCGTTCGAAAAGGTCATCGAGGTCGACCTGCTCGGCGTGTGGCGCACCTTCCGCGTCACCCTGCCCCACGTCATCGAGCGCAAGGGCTACCTGCTCGCGATCTCCTCCCTCGCCGCGATCACCCACGCCCCCGGCATGGCCAACTACGCCGCCGCGAAGGCCGGCGTCGAAGCCTTCTCCAACAGCCTCCGCGCCGAGGTCGCCCACCTGGGCGTCAAGGTCGGCGTCGCCCACCCGACGTGGATCCGAACGGACCTGGTGGAAAGCGCCGACGCGCACCCGGTCTTCGGCAAGCTCCGCGCCGGCATGCCCGGCCTGCTCGGCAAGACATACCCGCTGAACGTGGCCCTCGACCAGCTCGAAGCCGGCGTCCTCAAGCGCGCCCGCGTCATCCACGTCCCCAAGTGGGTCGGCGTGCTCAAGGCCATCCGTGCGTTCCTGCCGCCGATCGTGGAACTCGGGGCGCGGACCCGGGTGCCCGCCGCGGACCGGGCCGCGCTCGAGGACATCAAGGCACGCGGCGCGCGCGAAGCCGCCATCACCGGGCATGGTGGACGGGCCGCTACCCGCTGAGGAGGCCCCCATGTCCCGCCGCGACCTGATCCGGATGACCCCCGACGAGGTCCTCGCGTTCCTCGCCGAACAAAAGGTCATCAACGTGGCCACGATCAACCCCAACGGCCGCCCGCACCTCGCCCCGCTCTGGTACGTGCCGCGCGGCGACGGTGTCGCGACCTGGACCTACCGCAAGTCGCAGAAGGTCGCCAACCTGCGGCGCCTGCCGCAGGCCACCGTGCTCGTCGAGACCGGCGACACCTACGACAAGCTGCGCGGCGTCCAGTTCGAGGCCGACGTGGAGATCGTCGAGGACACCCCCGCGGTGGCGGAGATCGGCGCGGCCATGGCGGAGCGCTACGGCGGCGGCTCACTGGCCGCCGACGTGGTCGCCGCGCAGGCGGCCAAGCGCGTAGGGCTGGTGTTCACGCCGACGAAGGTCGTCAGCTGGGACCACACCAAGCTCGGCGGCGTCTACTGAACCCAGGCACCCAGCGTCGGCTTGAACTCCCGCACCGTGAAGCTCTCCAGTGCGCCCTCGACGACGTACGGATCGGCGTCGAGGATCGCCTGCAGGGCGTCGGCGTCCGCGGCCTGGATCAGGAACGCCCCGCCCGAGTCGTCGGCGAACGGCCCGGCCACCGCGACCGTACCCTCGGCGGCGAGCTTGGCGAGGTACTCCCGGTGGCGGGGCCGGACCTCCCCGTACTTCCCCTGGTCGTAGACCGTCTGCACCAGGAACCAGGCCATGCGCACCTCCGTTTGCGTACCTGCTCCGCACGCTACCGGGTGAAGTGAATCAACCGATACGCTGGTTCGCGCGTGTACAGCACGTGGACAACGGTCAGGCCGAGGACAGGCGGGAGTACATGCCGGACGGCAGCGCGGAGCGCAGCGTCGAACGCACGCTCGGGCACTTGCGCACCATGGACGGGGTCGGTGCCGCGTCGGCCCAGCCGGCCGGCCCGCTGACCCTGGAGGATCTGTACAAGATCCACCGGATGCGCCTGGTCCGGCTCGCGATCCTGCTGGTCGACGAACCGGCCACGGCCGAGGACGTCGTGCAGGAGGCGTTCACCGGGCTTTACCGGAACTGGGGGAAGCTGCGGGACGCCGCGGCCGCGGTCGCCTACCTGCGCACCGCGGTGGTCAACGGCTCGCGCAGCGTGCTGCGCCGGCGCAAGACCGCGCGTGAGTACGTCCCGCCGCACGCGGTGAACGCCCGGTCCGCGGAGAGCCTGGCGATGCTGTCCAGCGAGCACCAGTCGGTGGTCAACGCGCTGTCGAAGCTGCCGCCGCGGCAGCGGGAGGTGCTCGTCCTGCGCTACTACGGCGGCCTCTCCGAGGCGGAGATCTCCGAGGTCGCGGGCATTTCGAAGGGCACCGTGAAGTCCACGGCGAGCCGGGCGCTGGAGGCTCTCCAGAAGGCCATGAGTGCTTGAGTTGGTTTAGACCAATATGCTGGAGCCTGTGACGGGTTTCGTGCTGACGGGTGGCAGGCTCGCCCTCCCCGAGGGTGTGGTGGACGACGGGTGGCTCGCGGTGTCCGGCGGGGCGATCGCGGGCATCGGCACCGGGACGCCCCCACCGGGTGACCAGGTGGACGTCGCCGGGTGCTACGTGGTGCCCGGGTTCGTCGACGCGCACTGCCACGGCGGCGGGGGCGGGTCGTTCTCCAGCGGCGACGCGAAGGAGATCGTCGCCGCGATCAAGGCCCACCGCAGGCACGGCACGACCACGATGCTCGCCAGCCTGGTGTCCGACCCGGTGCGCACGCTGGTGGACCAGATGGCCGTGCTGCGCGAGCTCGTCGAGGACGGCGAGCTGGCCGGCATCCACCTGGAGGGCCCGTTCATCGCCTCGGCGCGCTGCGGCGCACACGACCCGGCGGTGCTGCGGGAACCCGACGCGGCCACCGTCGACGCCCTGCTGCGGGCCGGCCGCGGCGCGGTCCGCATGGTGACGCTGGCGCCGGAGCTGAACGGCGGCGTCCGGGCGGTCCGGCAGCTGGCCGAGTCCGGCGTGATCGCCGCGATCGGGCACACCGACGGCACCGAGGAGCAGATCCGCCCGGCCATCGACGCCGGCGCGACCGTCGCGACGCACCTGTTCAACGGCATGCGCCCGCTGCACCACCGGGAACCCGGCCCGATCGGCGTCCTGCTCGACGACGAGCGCGTCACGGTCGAGCTGATCTGCGACCTGGTCCACGTGCACCCCACGGTGCTGCGGATGGCGGCCCGGTACGCCGGCCGCGGCCGCACCACGCTCATCACGGACGCCATGTCGGCCACCGACGCCGCCGACGGCCGCTACCACCTGGGCCGGCTGGAGGTCGACGTCCGGGACGGGGTGGCGACCCTGGCGGACACCGGCTCGCTGGCCGGAAGCACGCTGACCATGGACGCGGCGTTCCGCAACCTGGTCAAGGGCGCCGGGCTGTCCATCCCGGACGCGGTGCGCGCGACCTCGGGACGCCCGGCCGAGCTCCTGGGTCTGGCCGACCGGCTCGGTTCGCTGCGCACCGGCCTGGCCGCCGACCTGGTGGTGCTGGACGCCGACCTCCGGCCCCAGCGCGTGCTGCGGCAGGGCGCCTGGATCGCGTGATCAGCCGGCCGGTGGCTGGACGTGCTCCACGTAGAGCGGCGTCGCGGCCAGCGTCATGCCCGACGGCGTGGGGACCCGCGCGGTGATACGCGCGTAGCCGGCGACCCAGGCCGCGGTGTAGCGCGGCTGGAACTCCCTGGTCAGCCACCGCAGCGCCTGCCGCAGCCAACCTTCGAACAGACGGTCGTCGTCGAGAGTGCTCCGGCCGTTGTCGGCCTCCGCTTCCCGCAGTGCGATGGTGAAGTGCAGCCACAGCGAATGGGTCATCTCCGGGTCGGGGTCGTGCGTGGCGAAGCCGGACCCGACGAGGTGCGAGCGCGAGCCGTGCAGGAGCAGGCGCAGCTGGCCGCCGGTCGGGTAGCCGGGGACGGGTTCGTCGACGTCCAGGAAGGTGGCCGCGCCGGCGACCACGCCGTAGCTCATCGGCGCCTCGAAGTGCACCCAGTCCCCGGGCCGCACCTCCGGATCGGCGAACCACTTCGGCGCCCGCGAGGACGCCTCCAGCGCCGCGACCGCCTGGGCCAGCCCCGGCTGGGCCTCGCGCGCCGCCTTGCCCACCTTGACGCCGCCGACCGGGGTGGTCACCTCGGCCTCCACGTCCCGCAGGGCGCCGGCGCGCTTCGGCAGGTCGGGGACGAGCTGCCGGAGCTTCGCCGCCGAGACGTAGATCAGCTCACGCATGCCGCCATCGTGCCCGACCTGGCGCGGTTCCGTCTTCAGCGGACATCCGCGGTTGATTACGCTGTGCAGGGTGAGCGAGCCGAAGGACCCGGAACGGCTGCTGGCCGAGGCGCTGAAGGCGCAGGCCCGCAGCGCGCCGCACCCCGGCCCGCCCTCGGGTGGGTGGCCGCGGTTCGGCCTGCTGTCCGGCGCCGACGCCAGCCCGCTGGAACGCGAGCGCGCCGCTCTGGAACGACCGGCGAGTCCCCCCGCCCCCGCCCCGCAGGCGCCGCGCCGCAACGCCGTGCGTCACCTGCCCGCCTACTGGATCCTCGGCCTGGCCGTTCTGCTCGGTCTCGCCACCGGCGCGGTCATCGGTCTCATCACTCTCCTGTGAGCCCACATACTGCACACAGGGTCACCCTGTACCGTTTTGTGCTGTGATTCTCGCCGAGACCGCGACCACGCTCGCTCTCATGCCGAAGTGGTTCAACCCGGAGTACCTGCTGACCGAGTTCGGCGCGTACGTGATCCTCGGGCTGTGCCTGATCATCTTCATCGAGAGCAGCATCTTCCCGGTGCTCCCCGGTGACTCGCTGCTGTTCACCGCGGGCCTGTTCGTCGCGCAGGGCTCGATCCAGGCGCCGCTGTGGCTGGTGTGCACCCTGGTGACCGTCGCGGCGCTGCTGGGCAACGTGGTCGGCTACGCCATCGGCTGGAAGGCGGGGCCGGCGCTGTTCAAGCGCCCGGACTCGCGTTTCTTCAAGCAGGAGTACGTCGACAAGACGCACGCCTTCCTGGAGAAGCACGGCCCGAAGGCGGTCGTGCTGGCGCGGTTCGTGCCGTTCGTGCGGACGTTCATCACCTGGATCGCCGGCATCGGCCGCATGGACCCCAAGAAGTACTTCACCTACACGGTGATCGGCGGCATCCTGTGGGCCGGCGGCATCACCGCGCTGGGGCACCTGCTCGGCAACATCTCGTTCATCAAGAACAACATCGAGGCCATCTTCATCCTGATCGTGCTGGTCTCGGTGGTGCCGATCGTCATCGAGTGGGCGAAGTCCCGCCGCGAGAAGAAGCTGGCGGCCGCCCGGGGCGCGACCGCCGAGTCCGACGCCGAGGTCACGCAGCGGATCCCGCGCATCGAGCGCTGACTGCCGTACGAAGGCCGCCGCACCGGAAACGGGTGCGGCGGCCTTTTTCGCGTCTCAGATGGGCGCGATCGCCGGTAGTCCCATCGACCGGGCGCAGATCGGGCAACCGGTAGCTCGCCGCGACGAGTTCCGGCTCGGTCCGCAGCAACGCCCTGGGTAGTACACCAGCCGATGCGGCAGCGTCAGGTCATCGAGAACATCGATCCCGGGTTGAACAGGTTCTCCGGGTCCAGCGCCTGCTTGATCTGCCGGTGCACGCGCATGCCCACCGGCCCGATCTCGCGCTCCAGCCACTCCTTCTTGATCTTCCCGACGCCGTGCTCGCCGGTAACCGTGCCGCCCAGCTTCAGGCCCACCTCGAGGATCTCGTCGAACGCGCGCCGCGCACGGGCGAACTCGTCCTCGTTGCCCGGCTGGTAGACGATCGTCGGGTGCATGTTGCCGTCGCCGGCGTGCCCGACCACCGCGATGCGCAGCCCGACCTCCTCGCTGATCCGCTGGCACCCGGCGATCAGCTCGGCGATCCGCGTCCGCGGCACGGACACGTCGTCGGTCAGCCACACGCCGTACTGCTCCAGCGCGCTCAGCACGACCCGCCGCGCCTGCATCAGCATCCGGCCCTCTTCGAGGTCGTCCGTCGCGTACGTCATGGTCGCGCCGCTGTCGGCGCAGATCTGCTCCAGCGCGGCCAGCTCGCGCCGCGCCACCTCGCCGCCCGAGTCGGACTGGCACAGCAGCAGCGCCTGGCAGTCGGAACCGGCGCCGAGGTCGGTCTTGAGGTAGGTCTCGGCCGCCTTGATCGAGCTGGCGTCCATGATCTCCATGAGTGAGGGAACCAGGCCCTCGCGCACGGTCCGCGCCACCGCGGTCCCGGCGGCCTCGGTGGTGTCGAAACCGGCGACCAGCGTGCCCGGCGCCTGCGGCAGCGGCTTGAGCGCCACGGTGGCCTGCGTGATCACCCCGAGGGTGCCCTCGCTGCCGACGAACAGCCGGGCCAGGTCGTAACCGGCCACGCCCTTCACGGTCCGGCGGCCGGTCTTGAGCAGTGATCCGTCGGCCAGCACGACCTCGAGGCCGAGCACCGAGTCGGTGGTCACGCCGTACTTCACGCAGCACAGCCCGCCCGCGTTGGTGGACAGGTTGCCGCCGATCGTGCACCAGTCGTAGCTGGACGGGTCCGGCGGGTAGAACAGCCCGTGCTTCTCCACGGCGTTGCGGAAGTCCAGGTTGACCACGCCGGGCTGCACCACGGCGAGCCGGTTGCCCGCGTCGATCTCCAGGATCTGGTCGAGCTTGGTCATCACGAGCACGACACAGCCGTCGATGGCGTTCGCCGCGCCGGACAGCCCGCTGCCCGCGCCACGCGGCACGATCGGCACCTTCGCCTCCGCGCACGCGCGGACCACCGCCTGCACCCCCTCGACGTCCGAGGGCAGCACCACCGCCAACGGCCGGCCCGAGGGAGCCAGCGGCATCATGTCGCGGGAGTAGCTCCCGGTGACGTCCGCATCGGTCAGAACAGCGTCCTTGCCCAGCTCGGCGCGCAGTTTCGTCAGCAAAGCGTCGGTGCTCATGCATCTATGGTAAGGCCGATCGCCTCCGCACTGCGGAAAAAATTTTCCGCAATGTTCTCCCGACAAACCAGTTGCCTGTGGCAACTAAAGTGTCATCGACCACAGACGGGTTATTTGAGTGGCGCAACCAACTATCGCGGGTGCATCCTTGACACGAGCAACTAGTTGCTTCGGTCAAATAAGACATCCCGTACGAAGAGAGTGATCCGGCCATGCCATCTCCCGTAGAGGAAGCGGCCTTCACGGACACCGAGCTCGACATCGCCGACGAGCTCGGTGTGCAGCTCGTCCGGTTCATGCGGCTGCTCACCAAGGCCAAGTCGCAGGTCGCGAAGCTCGGACCGGACGGGATCGAACGCGCCGCCTACGCGATCCTGTTCCAGCTCGTCCACGACGGGCCGCAGCGCACCAGCAAGCTCGCCGAGGCGCTGCACGCCGAGATCTCCACGATCAGCAGGCAGAGCAGCTCCCTGGTGCAGCACGGCCTGGTCGAACGCCTCGCCGACCCCGAGGACGGACGGGCCTGCCTGCTCGCGCCGACCAGCGAGGGGCTGCGCGTGTTCGAGGAGAACCGCAGGCAACGCAACCGGTGGCTGGCCGAGGTGCTCGCCGAGTGGCCGGAGGAGGAGCGCCGCCTCCTGAACCGGCTCCTCGACCGGCTGAACACGGGGATCGAAGCACACGCTCCACAACTCGCCGACCAGATCTCGGCGCGCAGCAAGGGGGAAAGCGCATGACACGCTCCACACGAGAACAACCGGCGCCCGCCGGGGGCGCCGTCGCGGACGAGGGTCCGCGCCTGACGCACAAACAGATCCTGACCATCCTCAGTGGACTCCTGCTGGGGATGTTCCTGGCGGCGCTGGACCAGAACATCGTCAGCGTCGCGATCGTCAAGATCGCCAACGACCTGCACGGCTTCGACGAGCAGGCGTGGGCGACCACGGCGTACCTGATCACCGCGACCATCGCGACACCGCTGTACGGCAAGCTGTCCGACATCTACGGGCGCAAGCCGTTCTACCTGACCGCGATCGCGTTGTTCGTGATCGGCTCGGCCGCCTGCACGTTCGCCACCTCGATGTACGAGCTGGCCGCGTTCCGGGCGTTCCAGGGCCTTGGCGCAGGCGGCCTGATGTCGCTGGCCATGACGATCATCGGTGACGTGGTGCCGGCCCGGGAACGGGTCAAGTACCAGGGCTACTTCATGATGGTCTTCGGCAGCGCGACCGTGCTCGGCCCGGTGCTGGGCGGCCTCTTCTCCGGTTTCGAGAGCCTGGCCGGCTTCGACGGCTGGCGCTGGATCTTCCTGATCAACGTCCCGATCGGCGTCCTGGCGCTGGCGGTTGTCGCCAAGGTGCTGAACGTGCCGCACCAGCGGCAGGACCACCGCATCGACTGGTTCGGCGCGATCTCGCTGGCCATCGCCGTGGTGCCGCTGCTGCTGGTCGCCGAGCAGGGCCGTACCTGGGGCTGGGGCTCCACCACGTCGGTGATCTGCTACGCCGTCGCGGCGTTCGGCATCGTGCTGTTCCTCTTCGTCGAGTACGTGATGAAGGACGAGGCGCTGATCCCGCTGCGGCTGTTCCGCAACTCGACGTTCAGCGTCGCGATCGGCGGCGGCACCCTCGTCGGTATCGGCATGTTCGGCTCGATCAGCATGATCCCGCTGTACTTCCAGGTCGTGCGGGGCTACTCGCCGACCGAGGCGGGCCTGCTGATGCTGCCGCTGGTGCTGGGCATCATGACCGGCTCGCAGATCTCCGGCCGGATCACCGCCAAGACCGGGCACTACAAGATCCTGCCGGTGATCGGCACGGTCCTGATCGCCGCGGGCGCCGCGCTCTACGCGCAGGTGCACTACGACAGCCCGCTGTGGCAGCCGCTGCTCATCGCCCTGCTCATCGGCCTCGGCCTCGGTGGCTGCATGCAGACGCTGATCATCGCCGCGCAGAACGCCGGCCCGCGCCGCGACATGGGTGTGTCGACCGCGTCGGCGACGTTCTTCCGGCAGATGGGCGGCACCCTGGGTGTCGCGGTCTTCCTGACGATCCTGTTCAACCTGCTGCCGGGCAGGATCGCCGACGCCTTCGGCGGGAACCTGCCCGCCGGCTTCGACCAGAACCAGCTGAGCGCGCTGCAGGCGGACACCAGCGGCCTGCACAACCTGCCCGACGCGGTGAAGGTCCCGATCCTGACCGGGTTCACCAACTCGATGCACGGCGTCTTCTACGTCGCCGGCGGCGTCGCGCTGCTCGCCGCGATCGTGCTCGCGTTCATGCGGGAGATCCCGCTGGCCGGCGGCCCGGCGGTGCCCGCACCGCCGGTCGAGGGCGGCGAGGCGCTGCTGCCGGACGAGAAGGCGAAGGCGGAGGCGGAGGCGGACACCTGGGCGGACGCGGACGCCGCGTTCGAACAGGACCGGGAACCCGTGCTGGTCGGTGGGAGGCATGCGTTGAGCGACAACGGACACGGCGAGTACCAGCTCGCCGCGCAGACCGCGCCGATCACGAACGCGGTCGCGAGCGCCGGGACGGACCACGCCCTGGGCACCGGCGGTCAGCCGATCACCGGCACCGTCCGGCGCCAGGACGGCACGTCGGTCGGCGGCGCCGCCCTGACCCTGATCGACCAGCGGGGCCGTCAGGTCTCGCGGGCGACCGGTGGCGGTGACGGCGGCTACCGCATCGGCGCGCCGGGCAACGGCACGTACGTGCTGATCGTGTCGGCGGCGGGGCACCAGCCGCAGGCGGCCAGCGTGGTCGTCGCGGACGGCCCGGCGCGGCTGGACCTCACGCTCATCGGATCGGGCGAGCTGAGCGGTGTGGTCCGGGTGGCGGGCAGCGGGTCCCCGCTGGCCGGGGCCACCGTGACGCTGACCGACTCGCGCGGTGAGGTCACCGGGGCCGCGATCAGCGACGCCGAGGGCGGCTACGTGTTCCACGGCGTCAGCTCCGGCACCTACACGCTGGTCGCGAGTGCCGAGAAGATGCGCCCGGTCGCGTCGCTGATCACCGTGCCGGACAGCGGGGTGCTGCGGCAGGACATCGAGGTCGCGCCCGCCGTGCTGCTGGCCGGGACCGCCCGCACCGACGGCGGCCGCCCGGTGCCGGACGCGCGGATCACCGTCCTGGATGCCGAGGGCAACGTCGCCGCGGTCGCGCGGACCGACGAGAACGGCGAGTACGTCGTCAGCGACCTGCCCGAGGGTGACTACACCGTGGTCGCCAGCGGGTACCCGCCGGCGACGAGCCAGGTGAACCTGCCGGGTGGCGGCGACGTCCAGCACGACGTCCGGCTGGGCTACGAGCAGGTGCTCGACCAGCTCGGCGACCCGGCGAGCAACGGGGTGGAGCACTCATGAGCGGGTTGCGCGCACAGATCCGCACGGCCGAGGGCTGGGCGGTGGAGAACGCGGTCCTGACGGTGACGGACATGAGCGGCCAGCAGGTCGCGCGCGCCGTCGCCGACGCCACGGGAGCGGTGGTCACCCCACCGCTGCCCGCGGGCATCTACACCGCGGTCCTCACCGCCGCCGGGCACGCCCCGGTGGCGCGGACCGCGCAGATCGGCTCGGACGGGTCCGGCTCGCTCGGCGACCTCGTGGTGACCCCGATGGCCGGCGCGGTCGAGCTGCCGCCCGCGGGGCCGTGGACGATCGACCCGGTGCACTCCAGCGCCGTGGCGACCGCGCGGCACCTGGGCATCGCCAGCATCAAGGCGCGGTTCTCCGACATCAGCGGCCGCATCGACATCGGCCGCCCGGTCGAGCAGTCGCGGGTCGAGGCCGAGATCAAGGCCGCGAGCATCGACACCGGCATCAAGATGCGCGACGACCACCTGCGGTCGCCGGAGTTCCTGGACGTCGAGTCCTACCCGGTGATCGGGTTCGTCAGCACCGGGTTGCGGCAGCGCGGCACGGACACCTGGACGCTGGCCGGGGAGCTGACGCTGCACGGCGAGCGCAAGGCGGTTGAGCTGGACCTGACCTACGGCGGCTACGGGCCGGACCCGTGGGGCGGTGTGCGGGTCGCGTTCCACGCCGAAACGCAGTTGCACCGGAACGATTTCGCGATCAATTACAACGCGATGGTGCGTGCCGGGGTCGCCGCGATCGGGTCGAACATCAAGATCGAACTCGACATCGAGGCTGTTCAGGGCGAGTCACTGCCGCAGATGTGAGGCGGAAACGCGGTCGCACATTCCGTTCGGTGTGCGACCGCGTTCCGTAACGATCACCTGTTTTCCGCCGATCGGCTGACTGGTGGTTGCGTGCGGCACGTACGCTTTCCGGGTGACTTTCGACTTCGCCGCGTCCGAAGCCGTCGGCGTCGGCTGGTTGAACACGGCCGGCCCGCTGCTGGTCTGGGTCATCGTGCTCAGCTTCGTGTTCATCGAGTGCGCCCTCATCATCGGGCTGTTCCTGCCCGGTGACTCGCTGCTGTTCGCGGCCGGGGTCGTGCTCGCCTCGCACGGGGCGCACGCGAGCGCCTGGCTGTTGTCGGGGGCCGCGCTGGTCGTCGCGGTGGTCGGCAACCAGGTCGGCTACTACATCGGCCAGCAGACCGGGGTCAGGTTCATCGCCCGGCGCGGGGGCAAGGTGCTGAACCGGGCGAACCTGGAACGGGCGCGGGAGTTCCTGGACCGCAAGGGGTTCTTCGCGATCGTCGCCGCCCGGTGGATCCCGTGGGTGCGCACGCTGGCACCGCTGATCGCGGGTGCGGCGCGGATGGACCCGCGGCGGTTCATGTTCGCCACGGCACTCGGCGGTGTGTTCTGGGTGCCGACGCTGGTGCTGATCGGCTACTACGGCGCCGGCCTGCTGGACGCGATCCCGTGGGTCAAGACCGTGCTGGTGTGGCTGTCGATCGCGTTCTTCGTCTTCGGCACCGGGTACGGCTTCTTCCGGTACCGGCAGGAGATGCGCCGCCCGGTCGACGAGGAGCCGGACAACGAGTACCCGGCGGCGGCCTAGTCCCAGGCGCCGCGGGCCCGCGGGGTGAACCGCAGCCGGAAGCTGGTCGCGTCGTGTTTGCGGGCGTGGCTGTCGATCCAGCCGAAGCACAGGGCCTGCTCGATGGCCTCGCCGTAGCCGACGCTGGGCAGCGGGCTGTCCTTGTGCTGGATGACCAGCCAGATCTCCTGTTCGGTGCCACTGTGCGCGGCGAGCCAGTCCCGCCAGTCCGCCGCGGTGGGCGCGCTGAGGGTGGTCATCGCAGCACGTCCAGGTAGTGCTGGTTGAACATCACGCCGAGCACGTTGCCGAACGGGTCGACCACGGAGGCGGTGACGAACCCGGGGCCGCGTTCGACGGGCTTCTCGTGCTCGGACGCGCCCAGGTCGAGCAGGCGCTGGTAGGCGGCCTCGACGTCGTCGACGTGCCAGTAGACGATCACGCCGTTCGGGCCCGGCTGTTCCGGCGCGTAGCGGCTGTCAATCAGGCCGAGTTCGTGCTGGTAGTCGCCGATCCGGAACTCCAGGTAGGCAGCCGGGCCCTCGACCGGGCGGCGGAAGTACGGCTCGGCGCCGAGAACCTCGCTGTACCAGCGGCCGGCGGCCTCGACGTCGTCGGCGTAGTAGGTGACGGTGGTGAGTCCTCGCAGCATTTCGGGTCCTTTCTCCGGTGACAGGACCCATGCTCGCGCCTAAAGTGCTCACCAACTGAGCACTTTGCGGAGGAAATCGTGCGCGCTGACCGGTTGATTTCCGCGGTGCTGCTGATGCAGGCCCGCGGCCGGGTGACGGCCGCGGAGCTGGCGGCCGAGCTGGAGGTTTCGGTCGCCACCGCGCGGCGGGATCTGGAGGCGTTGTCCACAGCCGGGATCCCGGTTTATCCACAACCGGGCCGCGGCGGTGGGTGGTCGCTCGTCGGGGGTGCGCGGACGGATCTGAGCGGGCTGTCGGCGGCGGAGGCGCGGGCGTTGTTCCTGCTCGCGGGCCCGGTGGCGGAGTCGGACGAGGCGAAGGCGGCGATGCGCAAGCTGGTGCGAGCGCTTCCGGGACCGTTCCGGGCCGAGGCCGAAGCCGCGGCGAACGCGACGATGATCGACCCCGCGCGCTGGGGCGAGCGCGACAGGACCCGTCCGGAACTGGTGGACCGGCTGCAGGCCGCCGTCATCGGGCGCCGGAAGGTGCGGCTGACGTACTCGAACGCGAAGCGGGAGCGGTCGGAGCGGCTGGTCGACCCGTGGGGGCTGGTCGACAAGGACGAGGTCTGGTACCTGGTGGCCGGCACCGAGCGGGGCAGGCGGACGTTCCGGGTCGACCGGATCGTGCGCGCCGAGCCGACGGACGAGCCGGCTTCGCGGCCCGACGACTTCACCCTGGCGGCGGCGTGGGACGAGGTGGTCGGTGAGGTGGAGCGGCGGCGGTCGCGCACCTGGGCGACCGTGCGCATCGAGACGAGGTTCGTGCCGGTGCTGCGGGGCCAGTTCGGGCGGCACTGCGAGGTGGTCGCCGAGGAGGCCGCCCACAGCCGGGTCCGCCTGGCGGCGCCGACCCCGCTCGACGTGGCCCGCAACCTGGCCGGCTGGGGCGGCCTGATCGAGGTGCTGGACCCCGAGCCGGTCCGCGCGGAGCTGGCGAGGATCGGCGCGGAGCTGCTGGCTCAGTACAGCTGAGCGGCGAGGTGCGGGTGGGACGGTACCCGGTGTCAGGACTCGATGTCCGCCCAGACCTCCAGCTGGATGCCGTCCGGGTCGCGGAACACGATCACCGCCGAGCCGGGCAGGGTGCGCGACCGCTTGGCGGGGCTGTACTCCACCCCGTAGTCCGCCAGCCGCTGCTCCCACTGCTTCAGCTCGTCGAAGGTCGGCACGGTGAAGGCGACGTGGTCCAGCCCGGTCCGCCGCTCGTCGAACGGGCCGCGCTCGGTGTCCGGGTGCTGCAGCAGCACCACCGAGAACGCGTCGCCGGGGGCTTGGAGCACGACCTTCCGCAGGCCGGTCTCGGGGTCCTCCCGCCGTCCGGTCTCCCTCAGGTCGAGCACCCGCTCGTACCAGGGCACACTCCGGTCGACGTCAGTCACCGTGAGGGCCAGGTGGTGCACTCCGGTCAGCTTCGACATGCAGTTCCTTCTCACCCGATCGTGCCCCCTCACGAGTACAACGTCCCGTTCGGGTTCCCGGTTTCCACGGGTGTACCTGTGGACAACTCGAAGATTCATCCACAGGCTGTGGGCAAGTCAGCGACCGCCGCCGACCGGCAGGATCGCCCCCACCGCGTAGGACGCCGCAGGCGAAAGCATCCACAGGACCGCCTCGGCGATCTCCGCCGGCTGCCCGGGCCGCGCCAGCGGGATCCCCGGTGCGAGACGGTCGATCCGGTCCGGCAACCCGGCCACGGCGTGCAGGCCCGTGTCCACCAGGCCGGGCGCCACGGCGTTGACGCGCACGCCCTCGCGCGCGACCTCCTGCGCCAGGCCCCAGGTCAGCGTCTCGACCGCCGCCTTCGTCGCGGCGTAGTGCGTCCACTCGCCCGGCGAGCCGGTGCGCGCGGCTGTGGACGAGATGTTCACCACCGCACCACCGGACCCGCCCGCCCGTCGCCCACCACCACCCTCAACGGAGGCGCTGCGCGCCGCGGCCACATTCACGCGTCGACATGCGCCGCACGGCCTCCCGGCAGCACAGGAACACCCCGGTCACGTTCACGTCCAGCACGCGGCGCACGGTCGCGACGTCCTGGGAGTCCAGCCGACCGGGCGTGTTGCCGGTGATCGCCGCGTTGTTCACCACCGCGGTGACCGGGCCCAGGCCGGCTGCCGCGTCGAACAACGCGATCACGTCGTCCTCGGACGCCACATCGCCCCGGACGGCCAGTGCCTTCCGCCCCGACTCGCGCACCCGCGAGACGACCTCCTCGGCCGCCGCCGAGTCGGTCGCGTAGTTGATCAACACGTCGTACCCGCGTACGGCGCCCAGCGTCGCGACGGCCGCGCCGATGCCCCGGCTGCCCCCGGTGACGACGAGGACGCCGCTCATATCACGAAGTTCTGCAGCGGCAGGTTCTCCAGCACCAGGTCGGCCCGGCTCGCCGTGGTCTCGATCAGGTCCGCGTTGCGCTGGTCGCTGCCCAGCGCCCTGGCCCGCGCCTCCACCAGCGTGCGGCCGTACCGGCGGTGCCGGGTGACCAGCCGCTCGATCCGTTCCTTCTCGTCCGGCCGCAGGTACCACACCTCGTCGGCCAGGCCACGCACGTCGCTCCACGGCTCGTCGTCGACCAGCAGGTAGTTGCCCTCGGTGATGACCAACGGCACGTCCGGCGGCACGCACACCGCGCCGGCGATCGGCTCCTCGATCTCGCGCCGGAACAGCGGCGCGTACACCGTCTCCTTGGTCTCCTTGATGCGGCGCAGCAGGCTCACGTACCCGTAGGCGTCGAACGTGTCCGGCGCACCCTTGCGCTCGGTCCGGCCCAGCCGCTGCAGCTCGACCTGCGCCAGGTGGTACCCGTCCATCCCGACCACGACCGCGCGGTTGCCGAGCGCGTCGGCCAGCCCGCGGGCCAGGGTGGTCTTGCCGGCCGCGGGCGCGCCCACGATCCCCAGGATGGACCGCCGCCCCCGCGCCACCAGGCTCTCCGCCCTGGCCAGCAGCTCGTCGAACGTCGGACTCGTCGCCGTCATCGCACTCCCAACTTCCCTACCTCCGAAACCCACGCCCGGGGTCCGGCGTGCCGCACCTTCTCCGCGGCCACTTCGTTGGCGAACCGGATCAGCTCCGGCAGCCGAAACCTCTCGACGCCGTAGACCAGCGCCCCATGCCACACGTCCCCGGCGCCCAGTGTGTCCACCGCGCGCACCGCGGGCACCTCGATCTCACCAGCTTCACCGCCCGATTCCCAGCGCACCGGCCGGGGACCGTTCGTCACGATCACCGTCGGCACCCCGCGTTCCCGCAGGTCCGGCCCGGGTGCGCGGAAGTGCGCCGAGCAGGCCGCGATGTCGACCAGCGGTAGCAGCTCGTCCATCACCGGTTTCCAGCTGCCCGCGTCCAGCACGACCGGGATGCCCCGCGACCGGGCCCAGCGCGCGACGCCCACCGCCAGCCGCGGCAGGTGCCCGTCGACCAGCACCGCTCGGACGCCGTCCGGCAGTTCGGACGGCATGGCACCGGGATTCGTCCCGGCGTTGCGCGAGACGACGGTCCGTTCGCCGTCGCGGTCGCGGACCGCGACGGCACTCACCGCGGGTGGTTCGTCCTGCTCGGGGGCGGTGTCGACGACCCGCACGCCGTGCGCGGCCAGGTCGGCGCGGGCCAGCCCGGCGAGCGGGTGCCTGCCCAGTGCCGTCACCAGGACGGCCGCCTCGCCGAGGGCCGCGACCGTCACGGCGGCGTTCGTCGCCGGTCCGCCCGCGGCCACCTCGACGCTCGACGACTGCACCTTCTCGCCGGGCGACGGCAGCTCCGCCACCCGCTGCACGAGATCGACCGTGCACAGCCCCGCGAGCAGGACGGTCACGCGGACAACCCCGTCCGGACCGCCGACTCGACTTCCTCCACCTGCCCGTCCGCCCCGACGCGCAGCGCGCCGGTGATCAGCCCGACCACCTGGTTCATGCTGGTCGTCTTCGGCGACACCACTCCGACGCGCTTGCCCAGCCGGTGCACGTGGATGCGGTCCGCGATCTCGAACACGTGCGGCATGTTGTGGCTGATCAGCACGACCGGCAGCCCGCGCTGCCGGATCCGGTCGATCAGCTGGAGCACCTTCGACGACTCGGCCACGCCGAGCGCCGCGGTCGGCTCGTCCATGATCACGGCCTTGGTGCCGAACGCCGCCGCACGCGCCACCGCGACGCCCTGCCGCTGACCACCGGAGAGCGTCTCGACCGGCTGCGTGATCGACTTGATCTTGATGTCCAGCTCGTCGAGCACCCGCTGGGCCTCGGCACGCATCTTCGCCGTGTCCAGCTTGCGGACCAGCCCGAACACGCCGCCGCGCCGGATCTCCCGGCCCAGGAACATGTTGGTCGCGATGTCCTGCGCCGGCGCCAGCGCGAGGTCCTGGTAGACGGTCTCGATGCCGCAGCGGCGGGCGTCCAGCGGCGTGCGGAAGTGCACCGGCTCGCCGTCGACGAAGATCTCGCCCGCGTCCGGCACCAGCGCGCCGGACAGCGCCTTGATCAGGCTCGACTTGCCGGCGCCGTTGTCGCCGACCACGGCGAGCACCTCGCCCGGTTCGAGGTCGAAGTCCGCGCCGTCGATGGCGGTCACCCGGCCGAAGCGCTTGACCAGGCCGCGCGCCGAGAGTGTCGGGGTCATTTCTGCCTCCTGGCCAGCCGGTCCACGGCCACCGCGGCGATCACCAGCGCACCGGTGGCGACGTCCTGGTAGAGCGAGTCGACGCCGAGCTGGGTCAGCCCGGAGCGCAGCACCGTCACGATCAGCGCACCCATCATCGTCCCGAACACCGACCCGCGTCCGCCGAACAGGCTGGTGCCGCCGAGCACGACCGCGGTGATCGAGTCGAGGTTGCCGAGCTGGTAGGCGTTCGGGTCGGCGTTGGGCACCCGGCCCAGCGCCTGCCACGCGGCGATCCCGAAGATCAGCCCGGCCACCAGGTACACCGACACGATCGTCCGGTTGACCTTGATGCCGCTCAGCCGCGCGGCTTCCGGCGCGTTGCCCACCGCGTACACGTGCTTGCCCCACGCGGTCCTGGTCAGCGCGTACCAGAGCACGAGGTACATCACCAGCGCGAGCGTCATGCCGTAGGTGACCGGGATGCCGCCGAACAGGTAGCGCCGGGTGCCCAGCCAGGCGAGCAGCGAGTCCGGCGCGATCGGCACCGCCTGGCCGTCGGCGACCAGCTTGCCCGCCGCGGTGAGCATCGTGAACAGGCCCAGCGTGACGATGAACGGCGGCAGCTTGACCCGCGTCACCAGCGAGCCGGTGACCAGCCCGAGCACGGTGGCGACCAGCACGCCGAGGATGAGCGCGAAGATCCCGGGCACCCCGCCGACCAGCAGTTTCGCCATCAGCAGGGTCGCCAGGACCATCGCCGCCGCGTTCGACAGGTCGATGCCCGCGGTGAGGATGATCAGCGTCTGGCCGAGCGCGAGCGTGCCGACCACGAGCGACTGCTCGACCACCAGCGACAGGTTGTCCAGCTCCAAGAAGGTGCTGGTGGACACCGAGAACACCACGACCGCGACGACCAGCGCGAGCGCGGGTCCGATCGCCGGGGCGCGCAGGAAGAACTCACCGAGCGATTCGCGCCTGTCCACAGTGGTCGCTGTCATTTCGTCCCCCAGCAGTTCTGCAGGCCCCACGTGGTGTCCTGGCTGGGCACGCCGGGCATCGGGCGGTCGGTGATGACCACGGATCCGGTGTCGATGAACCCGCTCGGCTTCTGCCCGGTCCGCGCGTACTTGACGGCGGCGGTGACGCCCTCCTCGGCCATCTTGCGCGGGAACTGCATGACCGTCGCCGCGTACAGGCCGTCGCGCACGTTCTGCACGCCCTGGCAGCCGCCGTCGATCGAGCCCATCAGGATCCGCAGGCCGCGCGCCTGCAGCGCCGCGTACGCGCCGCGGGCGGTCGGCTCGTTCATCGTGTAGACGGCGTTGATGTCGGTGGTGCGCTGGAGCAGGTTCTCCATCTTCTGCTGGGCGATGGACTGGTCGCCGTTGGCGTTGTCCCGTCCCACGATCGCCGGGTCGCCGTCCTTCAGGCCGATGCCCTCGAGGAACCCGTTGTGCCGGTAGGTGTCCACGGTGCTGCCCGCGGTGCCGTCGATCATGATCACCTTCGGCGCGGTGGCGCCGAGCGCGGCCTTGACGTAGGCGCCCTGCTGGCGGCCGGCCGCGACGTTGTCCGTCGCGTAGGTGGCGTCGACGGCGTCGGCCGGCTCGGTCGCGGTGTCCAGCGCGATCACCATGACCCCGGCCTGACGCGCCCGCTCGATCGCGGCGAGCACGCCGGTCGAGGAGTTCGGGGTGATCAGGATGGTGGTGACGCCCTGCTGGACCATGTTCTCGATGGCCCGGACCTGGCCGTCGTTGTCGCCGTCGAACTGCCCGGCCAGCGCCATGAACTCGGCACCCTGGGCCCGCGCGGCGGCGCTCGCCGCGTTGCGCAGCTCCACGAAGTACGGGTTCGTTTCGGTCTTCGTCACCAGGCCGACCTTGGCCTGGCCACTGCCCGCCGGGGCCGAACCGCCACCCCAGTGGCGTTCGACGGTGCACCCGCTGACGGCCAGCAAGCCGGCCGTGACGAGGCACAGGAGACTCCGGTGTCTCACGCTGCCCTCCCCATCGAGGCTGATCGTTTGCCGACGGGGACGGTAGGAGGGCTTACACTACTCCGGCAAGCGTTTGCGCAAACGCTTGCGGATCGCCCGTGCTCGTTGGAGAACTCTGATGCCGTCCAGGCCCACCCAGAAGGACGTCGCCGATCTGGCGGGCGTCTCGATCACCACCGTCTCACACGTGGTGAACGGGACCCGCGCGGTGGCCCCGGAAACCAAGGCCGCGGTGCTGCGCGCCATCGAGGAAACCGGGTACACCGGCGACGCGATCGCCCGCTCGCTGGTCACCGGCGGCACGCGGCAGATCGGGGTCGCGATCTCGCTGCTGGCCAACCCGTACTTCGCGGCGCTGATGCAGGCGATCGAGCGGGAGGCGGCCGCGGCCGGGTACACGGTGCTGCTCGCCGACACCCACGACACCGTGAAGACCGAGCAGGAGACGGTCCGGACGCTGCGGTCCCGGCGGGTCGAGGGCATGCTGCTGACGCCGGCGGCGGGGGACGGCCGGGTGATCAGCGAACTGGTGTCGCTGGGGCTGCCGACCGTGCTGATCGACCGGCTGACCATGCGGACCGACGTCGACCAGGTCGGGTCGGAGAACATCCAGTCCACGTCGGCGCTGACCGAGCACCTGGCCTCGCTGGGGCACCGGCGGATCGGGTTCGTCAGCGGAATGCCCGGGCTGACCACGTCGGAGGAGCGCACACTCGGGTACCGGCTCGGGCTCGGGCGCGGCGGGTTGTCGTGGAACCCGGAGCTGGTGGTGTCCGGGCACTCCTCGCGCGAGGGCGGCGCGGCGGCGACGGCGAAGCTGCTGTCCTTGCCCGACCGGCCGACGGCGCTCGTGGTGGCGAACGACTCGATGATGGTCGGCGTGCTGCACGAGATCCGCCGCCGGGGGTTGCGGGCCGGCGCGGACCTGGCGCTCGCCGGGTTCGACGACGTCGAGTGGTCGGACCTGGTCGAGCCGCCGCTGACCACGATGGCCCAGCCGATCGAGGAGATCGGCCGCCGCGCGGTGCGGTTGCTGCTGGCGCGGATCCAGGAGCCGGACCGGCCACACGAGACGGTCCGGCTACCGCCACGGCTGATGCACCGCGCCTCCTGCGGCTGCGGTCTCTAGAGCGTCGCCGCTGCCTCCAGGAGCATCCACGCGCCCAGCTGCACCGAGAGGTCCCGTGCCGGATGGCCTTTCGGCAGCGGCGGTGTCGGCGCCGGCTCGCTCCACTCCGGACTGAACAGCGGGCCGCCATAGGCGTCGGCCGCGCCGGTCCACGCCGCTTCCGCGGAAGCGAGCACCAGGTCGCGTGCCGCGTCGACCTCCGGGCCCGGCGGCAACCTGTGCACGGCCAGCGCCAGGTACCGCGCCAGGATCCCCGCGAACAGGCCACCATCACCGCCACCCTGACCCCGGAGCACCCCGCCCGGTGCGCAGTTCGCCGCCACCGCCCGGATCGTCCGCGCCGCCCGGTCCATTTCGGACATCTCCAGGCACGCGCCGAGGAAGACGCCCTGGCAGTACGTGTAGATCTCCTGGACCAGGTCGGCACTGTCCACCCGCAACCCGTCCCACACCAGGCCGCTGTCGGGGTCGACGAGCGTCTTCTCCATCCAGTCCAGCAGTTCCCGCGCCCGCTCCACGTCACCGGCCCTGGCGAACAGGATCGCCGCCGGGCCGTTCGACGGCGCGTTCTTGAACCGGTCGCCGCGCCGCCACCAGATGCCGCCGCCGCCCTCCGTCGTCCACCCGGACCGCAGCTCGCCGAGGAAGAAGCTCACGTCCCGGCCGGTGCGCTGCAACGCGAGCCCAAGCCACGCCAGGTCGTCGTAGTAGTCGTTGCGCCAGCTGCCGAAGTTCCGCAACCGCATCGACGACACGAACCGGTCGATCGCCGCCTCCCGCGCGGGCGTCGGGTCCCGCAGTTGCGCGTCGGCGAGGCAGTCCAGGAAGTGCGCCTGCCACCAGTAGTTCCAGTGCCGGTGCAGCCGCTGATCGGGGGTCGCCGGCCAGCCGCTCCGGGCGAGCAGCGTGCCCGGCAGTCCCCAGACCCGGCGCAGGTGCCGGGTGACGATCGCCCGTTCCGCGGCGGCGGCCCAGTCGCTGTGCATGAACCCATCATGGATTGGCCCTCGACATGCCGCTGGGTTCCGTCGACGATCAGGGGATGGCAACGGCGCATGTCACATGTCCGCTCTGTGAGGCCACCTGCGGCCTGACCGTCACCTTCGACGGCAGCCAGGTCACCGAGGTGCGCGGGGACGCCGAGGACGTCTTCTCCCACGGCTTCATCTGCCCCAAGGGCGCGTCGCTGGGGGCGCTGCACCACGACCCGGACCGCCTGCGCACCCCGCTCGTCAAGCGCGACGGCAAGCACGTCCCCGTCTCCTGGGACGAGGCCTTCGCCGAGATCGACGCCCGCCTGCTGCCGATCATGGAGGCGCACGGACGCGACGCCGTAGCCGTGTACGCGGGCAACCCGAGCGTGCACAACCTGTCCACCGCGCTCTACGGCCGCGTCTTCTTCAAGGCGCTGGGCACCAAGAACTTCTACACCGCGGGCAGCGTCGACCAGCTGCCCAAGCACTACTCCAGCGGCTACCTGTTCGGCGACGGCATGACGATCCCGGTGCCGGACGTCGACCGCACCCGGCACCTGCTGGTGCTCGGCGCGAACCCGCTGGTCTCCAACGGCAGCCTGATGACCGCGCCGGACATGCGCGGCCGTCTCCGGGCGATCCGGGAGCGCGGCGGCAAGGTGGTCGTGGTCGATCCGCGCCGCACCCGCACCGCCCTGGTCGCCGACGAGCACCACGCGATCCGGCCGGGCACCGACGCGCTCCTGCTGTTCGCGCTGGTCAACGTGCTGTTCGCGGAGAACTTGACGGACTTGGGGAACCTCGCCGGGCACGTGATCGGCGTCGAGGACGTCGCCGAACTGGCCCGCGACTTCCCGCCCGAGGCGGTCGCCCCGGTCACCGGCATCCCGGCCGGCGAGATCCGCCGGATGGCCCGCGAGCTGGCCACCGCCGAGTCCGCCGCGGTTTACGGTCGGATCGGAACTACCACGCAGGCGTTCGGCACCCTCACCAGCTGGCTGGTCGACGTGCTCAACGTGCTCACCGGCAACCTGGACCGGCCCGGTGGCGTGATGTTCCCGCTCGCCGCCGCCGGACAGGCGAACAGCGCGCCCGGCAAGCGCCGCCCGTTCCGGCACGGCCGCTGGCGCACCCGCGTGCGCGGGCTGCCGGAGGTGCTCGGCGAGGTGCCGGTCGCGACGCTGGCCGACGAGATCCTCACCCCCGGCGACGGCCAGGTCCGCGCGTTGATCACGGTCAGCGGCAACCCGTGCCTGAGCACCCCGAACGCCGGACGGCTCGCGGAAGCCCTGGCGCGGCTGGACTTCATGGTGTCGCTGGACATCTACCGCAACGAGACCACCCGGCACGCCGACGTCATCCTGCCCGGCCCCACCCCGCTGGAGCGCGCGCACTACGACGTCGCGCTGTACCAGCTGGCCGTGCGCAACGTGGCGAACTGGACCCCGGCCGCGATGCCCAGCGACCTGCCGCCGGAGTGGGTGACCATGCTGCGGCTCACCAGCATCGTCACCGGACAGGGCCCGGATCCGGACGTCGAGGCGCTGGACGCGTTCGTCGCCACCCAGATCGCCCAGCGGTCCGGGCTCGACCCGGCCGTCGCCGGCGACCGCCGCGGGCCGGAGCGCCTGATCGACCTGATGCTGCGCGCCGGCCCGTACGACCTCACCCTGGCCGACCTCGAAGCCGCCCCGCACGGCGTCGACCTCGGGCCGCTGCGGCCGCGGGTGCCGGAGGTCCTGTCCACGGCGAGCGGGAAGATCGAGCTGGCGCCGGAGGCCATCACCGCCGACGTGCCGCGCCTGGCCGCGGAACTCGCGCACGTGCCGGACGGCGAACTGGTGCTCATCGGGCGGCGGCAGCTGTCGTCGAACAACTCGTGGATGCACAACCTGGAACCGTTGGTGCGCGGCAAGAACCGGTGCACCGTGCAGGTCCACCCGGCCGACGCGGCGCGACTCGGGCTGGCCGACGGCGAACCCGCGCTGGTCAGCTCGAAGGCCGGCAAGATCGAGGTGCCGGTCGAGGTGACCGAGGAGATCCGGCCGGGCGTGGTCAGCATCCCGCACGGCTGGGGCCACGGCGGGCCGGGCACGCAGACCGCGGTCGCCGCGGCGCACGCGGGCGTGAACAGCAACCTGGTGGCCGACGAGACCCTGCTGGACGCGCTGTCCGGAACCGCGGTGCTGAACGGGATCCCGGTCGAGGTGACGCCTACCAGGCCGCCGACAGGTCCGCGTGCTGCCTGATCCAGGCGTGCATCACGATGCCGGCGGCGACCCCGGCGTTGATCGACCGCGTGGACCCGAACTGCGCGATCGACACGACCATCGCCGCCGCGTCGTGCGCCTCGGCGGACAGGCCGGGGCCCTCCTGGCCGAACAGCAGCACGCACTCACGGGGCAGTTCGGCGGTTTCCACCCGCTGCGAGCCGGGGGTGTTGTCCACGGCGACGATCGCGATGCCGCGCTCGGCCGCGTAGGCGGCCAATGACGCCACGTCCGGGTGGTGCTCGAGGTGCTGGTACCGGTCGGTGACCATCGCGCCACGCCGGTTCCACCGCCGCCGCCCGACGATGTGCACCGCGGCCGCGGCGAAGGCGTTCGCGGTGCGCACCACGGTGCCGATGTTGTGGTCGTGCTGGAAGTTCTCGATCGCGACGTGGAACGGGTGCCGTCGTCGGTCGATGTCGGCGACGATCGCCTCGCGCCGCCAGTACCGGTAGGCGTCCACGACGTTGCGGCGGTCGCCCTCGGCCAGCAGCTCCGGGTCGTAGCGCTCGTCGGCGGGCCATTCGCCCTCCCACGGGCCGACGCCCACCGGTTCCCGGGCGGTCCATTCGGTCGGGCCGGTCTCCTCGCTCATCGGAGCCGCCCGGCCAGGTCGGCGAGCAGGTCCGCGGTCGCGATCGTCAGGTCCTGCTGGGTCATCTCGCCGGGGAACACGGCCGCGAGGTGCTCGCCGGTGAAGAACAGGGTCTGCGTGGTGAGCCGCTGTGCCAAGTCGGCCGGGAGATGGGCGTCAGCGTCCTGGGCTCGTACGGTGAGCGATGGTCCGGGCACGGGCCGTGGCACGA
The DNA here is from genome assembly GCF_014653945.1 of Amycolatopsis deserti. GTDB lineage: Bacteria > Actinomycetota > Actinomycetes > Mycobacteriales > Pseudonocardiaceae > Amycolatopsis_E > Amycolatopsis_E deserti. The sequence continues at coordinate 483,232 of NZ_BNAU01000006.1, forward strand.
GGATCATGGTGGCGGCGCGCGTGGTCGAAACGTACTCGGTGCGGTAGCGCAACTGGAGGACGCGCACCGGCACGCCACGCCAGTCACCGGCGAGCTGCAGGTTCACCGCGATGCCGTGGTGGTTGCTGGACCCGAGGACGTCGTTGAGCGTCACGAACGTCGCCTGCAGCGGCGGCACCGGGGTGCGATCGGGCCGCCACCCGGTGCGCGCGGCAAGCGCTCGCACCCCGTCGGCGAAGGTGTCCTGCGCGGCGCGCTCCCGTGGGCGCATGATCAACCCGGCGACCAGGCCACAGAGGACGATGCCGAGCAGGATCAGGACGACGACCACACTCGAATTGTGTCCTAGGCCTGCGGCATGGCGTGCGGCGACGGGTGCTCGCGGTGCTTCCAGCGCAGGTAGGCGCCCGCGTAGGAGAAGACGACCAGCGCCAGCGCGACCACGGCGACCACCGGCAGCATCGAGCGCGGGAACACCGTGTCGTAGAGGTAGTAGGCGTTGAACCCGCCCGGGAGCGGGCCCAGCCCCTGCAGGCCGCGGAAGTAGTCCTCCAGCGCGGTCAGCGGGCAGGGGATCGGGAAGACGTTGACCGCGACACCCCAGATAGCGAAAAAGACATGCACGAAAACGCTGCGTGGCCAACGCCACGCGAGAAACCCGCCGAGGCCGATGTAAAGCAAGGCCAGAATGTGCACTCCGACCGTTATGTCGGCCAGCACCCCAGCGATCGTCACGCCGCCCCCTTCCCGCGATTCCCCTGGTATCGAGGTTACTCCTGATCAAGGCAGGAATGTCGACTCGAATTCCGGAGATCACTTCGGGGTTTACCCCTAGGGGGCGGCGTGAATCGGCTACAGGCCGAGGTCGTCGAGGTCGAGCAGATACCGGTAGGTGAGGCCTTCCTTCTCGATGGCCTCCCGCGCGCCGGTGTTCCGGTCGACGACGGTCGCGACGCCGACCACGGTCGCGCCGGCCTCGTTGAGCGCCTCGACGGCGGTCAGCACGCTGCCGCCGGTGGTCGAGGTGTCCTCCACCGCGAGCACCCGCTGCCCGGCGACCTCGATGCCCTCGATGCGGCGCTGCATGCCGTGCGACTTGGTGGCCTTGCGCACCACGAACGCGTCGAGCACCTTCCCGTCCGCCGACGCCGAGTGCAGCATCGCGGTCGCGACCGGGTCCGCGCCGAGGGTGAGCCCGCCCACGGCCACGTAGTCCCAGTCCGCGGTGAGCTGCCGCATGAGCCGGCCGATGAGGGGGGCCGCCGCGTGGTGCAGCGTGGCCCGCCGCAGGTCGATGTAGTAGTCGGCCTCCTTGCCGGAGGCCAGCGTCACCTTGCCGTGCACCACCGACAGCTCGGTGATGAGACGTGCCAGTTCGAACTTCGCTGCCTGATCCAACCCGGGGTTCGCCACGACGGGAAGTCTTACACACGGCTACGACGGTCTACCGGGCGATCGCCCGCGCCACCTCGTCCACCACCGCGCGCGTCGAGGGCTGCCACACCAGCCACGTCACCAGTTCCAGCGCCGGCTCGACCACCGGCCGCCACGGCCAGCCCGGCAGCAGGCGCGTCGCGGAGTGTTCGGTCAGCAGGACGGCGTCCGACTTCGTCGCCTCGGCGCAGGCTCGCGCGTGCTCGGAGAACTGCGCGAACTGCCACAGCGGCACCACCCCCGCGTCGTGGGCCGCGACCACCAGGCGGTCGTGCGCGACCGGCACCTGCTGCCTGCCGTGGGCGAGGATCCGCACCCCGTCGAGGTCGCGCAGCCGGCACGCGGCACCGTCGGCGAGCGGGTGCCCGGGGCGGACCGCGACCCCGAACGGCTGGTCGAACAACCGCGCGCCCCGCAGGCTGCCGACCGGTTGCTCGTGCACCAGTCCCAGGTCGAGCCGGCCTTCGCGGACCATCCGGAGCTGGTCGGTGCTGCTCGCCTCGGTGAGCGTGACCGCCGCGTGCGGCACCGCCGAATCGAGCGCCGCCAGCGTGTCCAGCAGCCACCCGGCGGACAGCCCGGGCGGGATCCCGATCTCCACGACCTCCCGCGTCCGGCGCGCGGCCGCGTGCGTGGTTTCCCGCGTCGCGTCGGCCAGGCGCAGCAGGAGCACCGCGTGCGAGTGCAGCGCGACACCCGCCGGGGTGAGCGTCGTGCCGGTCGCCCCGCGCTCCAGCAGCGGCGCCCCGATGTCCCGCTCGAGCTGCCGGATCTGACGGCTCAGCGACGGCTGCGTGAGGTGCAGCCGTTCCGCCGCGCGGGTGAGCGAGCCCTCGGCCGCGACCGCGACGAAGTACCGCAGGTGCCGCAGCTCCACGCGCCCTCCCCTGCCTGACAGGCATGACCGGCCTGATTAACCGGCATTGGACAGGCACGTGTCAAGCCACGTGTACTACTCCCTGCCTCTCAGGCAGGACATCGAAGGAGAAGGGACGCTCAACGATGAGTCGAACTCCCGGCCGGGACCCGTACCGCTGGGTGGTGCTGGTGCTGTCCTGGGCCGCGTTCACCATGACCTCGGTGGACCGGTCGACGTGGGGACCGGCGTCGGTCGCGGTGGGCGAGCACCTGGGGGTCTCGCTCGCCGGGCTGGGCGTCTTCGCCACCGGCTACTACGTCGGTTACGTCATCTCGAACGCGGCCGGCGGCGTGCTCACCGACTGGCTGGGCGCACGCGTCGTGATGGGCGCGTCGCTGTTGCTCGCCGGCGGGTTCATGATCGCCTTCGGCGAGACCGACTCCGTGCCGGTCGGCATCGCCTTCCAGGCCGCGGTCGGGGTCTTCGCCGGCTGCGACTACTCGGCCGGCGTGAAGCTGATCGCGCAGTGGTTCACGCCGAAGGACCGCGGGTTCGCGATGGGCGTGTTCATGACGGCGACCTCGCTGGGGACCGTGATCGCCAACGCGGTGGTGCCGCGCCTGCTCGAGTCCGCCGGGTGGCAGACCTCCTACCACGTCTTCGGCGGCGCCTCGATGGTGATCGCGGTGCTGTGCCTGCTGCTGGTGCGCACGCGGAAGGAAGACACGGCCGAGCGCGCGGTGCCGGACCTGCGCCCGCTGGCCCGCTCGCGCGACCTGTGGCTGCTCGGGCTGGCCGGGTTCGGCGGGCTGTGGGGCACCTACGGGTTCATCACCTGGTCCAACGCCCTGATGGTCAAGGGCATAGGCCTGACCGGGGTGCAGGCGGGCGGCGTGGTCGCGATCTTCGGGATCACCGCGATCGCCGCGAAACCGTGCATCGGGTTCGTCTCCGACCTGCTCGGTGGCAGGCGGAAAGCGCTCACCGTGGTCGTGCTGGGCGCGTTCGTGGTGGCGCTGCTGGTGTTCGGCACGCGGGACAGCCTGACCGGGTTCCTGTGGGTGGCGCCGTTCCTGGGTGTGGCGGCCTACGTCTACAGCCCGCTGATGGTCGCGATGATCCCGCGGATCGCAGGAGTGGGGCTGGCCGGTTCGGCGGCGGGCGCGACCAACGCGTTCTGGCAGCTGGGCAGCACGGTCGTGCCGGTGGTGCTGGGCGCGGTGTTCCAGGCGACCCATTCGTTCTTCGCGGCGTTCGCCACGCTGGCCGCCGGCCCGCTCGTGGGAGCGCTGCTCATGCTCGGCGTCCGGGAACAGCGCACGGCGCCGGATCGCGAGAAGGAGACCGTGTGAACTACGACGTGATCGTCGCCGGTGGTGGCTCGGCCGGGATCGCCGCGGCGGTCGGTGCGCGGCGGGCCGGGGCCCGGACGCTGCTGATCGAGCGCGGCCCCTGCCTCGGCGGGGCGGCGACGCTGCGGAACGTGGTGACCTACTGCGGCCTGTTCACCCGCGACGACCGCGAGCAGGTGGTGTTCGGTGTCGCCGGGGAGGTGCTCGACGGGCTGCGCGAGTTGGGGGCGGTGAGCGAGCCGACGCGGTTCACCGCGGTGGCCGTGGTGTTCGATCCCGAGGCGGTGAAACGGGTCGCCGACGACCTGTGCGACGCCGCCGGGGTGGACGTGCTGCTGCACTCGCACCTGCTCGGCGCGTCCAGAGTGGACGATCGCGTGCACGCGGTGCGGGTGGCCGACCACTCCGGCGTGCACGAGTACACGGCGGAGGTGTTCGTGGACGCTACCGGCGAGGCCGACCTGGCGCAGCACGCCGGCGCCGAGGTGCGGTACGGCAACGACGGCTGGGTGCAGAACGGCACGCTGGGCGTGCGCTTCGGCGGCATCCCGGCGGACGCGGAGGTCACCCGCGAGGCCGTGCGCGAGGCGGTCCGGGCGGCGAAGGCACGCGGCGTCCCCGGTCTGACCGCGGAAACCGGGCTGATCGCCCGGATGCCGGTGTCCGGCGACCTGATCACCTACCTCGCCGACGAGGGCTACGACGCCCGCGACGCCGCCGACACCAGCCGGGCCGAACGCAGCGCCCGCCGTCAGGCCGCCGCGTACCTGCGGGTGATCAGGACGCTGCCGGGATGCGCGGAGGCCTACATCGTCAGCACCGGCCCGGAACTGGGCACGCGCGAGTCGCGGCACCTCGTCGGGCGGGTTCAGCTGACTGAGAAGGACGTGCTCTCGCCGGGCCCGGTGGACGACGCGGTGGCGGTCGGCGCCTGGCCGATCGAGTACCACCCGGGGGTGGGCGTGCCGTCGGAGTGGCGGTTCATCGGCGAGCCGGGCTACTACGGCATCCCGCTCGGAGTGCTGTGGAGCCGGAACACGCCGAACCTGTTCTGCGCCGGCCGGACGGTGGACGGCGACCGCGGCGCGGGCGCGTCGCTGCGCGCCATGGGCACCGCCTTCGCGACCGGCCACGCGGCGGGCGTCGCGGCCGCGCTGAGTGCCCGGGGTGAGGTAAGCGCTTCCGCCGTGCGTGCGGAGCTGCAGCGGCAGGGCGCCCGGCTGCCGGACTGAGCGGGATGCCGCCCGCGCAGCGGCGCCCGCCTCGCGGATTGAGCCGCGCGGCTACCTGCCTCCTCCGCGCGGCGCGAGCATCTCCGCCACCGCTCGGGCCGACGCGTCGAGGTCGCCGGTCACCTCGGGCGGCATCGCGCCGCTGAGCCACAGCGTCGCGAAGCCGTGCACGATCGACCACGCCGCCACCTGCGCCAGCTGTCCTTCGGACACGGCATCCGCCATCACCGTCCACGCGCGCTCCCGGGCCGCTGTCAACTCACCGTCGCCGGGGTGGTGCAAGTCCGGCCGGAACATGACGTCGAAGTGCGCCCGGTGCCCCACCGCGAACCGCACGTACGCCACCCCGATCTCCACCAGCCCCTGGTCCCGCGCCGCGGTGAGGGCGTCGGCCAGCAGTTCGAACCCCTCGGTCGCCAGCGCGGTCACCACGCCCGCCTTGTCCCCGAAGTGGTGGACCGGCGCCGCGTGCGACACCCCGGCCCGCCGTGCCACATCGCGCAGGCTCAGTGCCGCCGCGCCGTGCTCGCCGATGGCCTCGGCCGCGGCGGTCAGGATCGCGCGCCGGAGGTCGCCGTGGTGGTAGGAGCTCTTCGCCATGCGGCCAGCATATCTTTCCATTGACAAGATGCGTGCGGCGAGGCATCTTGTCAGTGGAAAGATTCGAGGAGGAGATCATGGCACCGCTCGTCATCCTGATCGCCGTCACGCTGGTCCTCGCGCTCGCCGGCGCGGCGGGAGTCCGATGGCTCAGACCCTGGCCGATGGCCGTGCGCGGTGGCGTCGCGGCGATGTTCACCGCCACCGGCGTCGCGCACTTCGTCGGCATGCGGGAACAACTCGTCAGCATGGTCCCGCCGGCGCTGCCCGAGCCGGCGCTGCTGGTGACCGTCACCGGCGTCCTGGAACTCGCCGGGGCCCTCGGCGTGCTGTGGCCGCGCACCGCGACTTGGGCCGCGGCCGGGCTCAGCGCCATGCTCGTGCTCATGTTCCCGGCGAACGTCTACGCGGTGCAGAGCGGCGTCCTCACCGCGTGGGACGACCAGATCGTGCCGCGCACCCTCATGCAGGTCGTGTTCCTGGCCGCCACCCTGACGGTCTTCGTGCACGCACGCCGGGGTCAGGCCCGGCTGAACCGCCCGGCCCACTCGCGCAGCTGATCACGCAGCTCGGCCGGTTCCACGACCCGGAAGTTGGCGCCGAGCGAGCCCAGTGCCAGCGCCGGCCAGTCCAGCGAGGCGGCCGTCATCCGCACCCGGCACCGGCCGGCGTTGACCTCCTCGATCGTCGCCCACCGGCCGATCCGTTCGCGCGCGGCGGCCGCCGGGATGTCGACGAGAACCTCCACCTCGTGCGGCTGCGGCACCGCGCCGAGCGAGTTGCGGACGAATTCGGCCGCGTCGGCGGCGGGCAGCTCGCGGGGCCGGAACCGGGCGCCGGTGCCCGTCGGCTCGCTGAGCCGGTCGATGCGGAAGTTGCGCCACGCGTGCCGGGTGAGGTCGTAGGCGACCAGGTACCACTGGCGCCCGAACGGGACCAGCCGTAGCGGCTCGACCTCCCGCGCCGACTCGCGGCCGGCGGCGTCGGTGTAGGCGAAGCGGATCCGTTCGCTGTCCCGGCACGCCAGGGCGATCGTGGTGAGCAGGCTGGGGTCTATGCGGGGCGCCGCCGCGCCGGGCCACACCGCGGGCACGGTCATCGCGCGCAGCGCGTCCACCCGGCGGCGCAGCCGGGCCGGCATCACCTGCACCACCTTCGCCAGCACCCGCACCGACGACTCGGCGATGCCCTCGACCGAACTCTGCGCGGCGGTCTGCAGCCCGACGGTCAGCGCGACCGCCTCTTCGTCGTCGACCACGAGCGGCGGCAGCGACGCGCCCGCGGCGAGCTGGTAGCCGCCGTCCACACCGCGCTGAGCCTCCACCGGATAACCCAGCTCGCGCAGGCGGTCGATGTCCCGGCGCAGCGTCCGCGGCGAGACGCCCAGCCGCTCGGCCAGTTCAGTGCCCGGCCAGTACCGGTGGGTCTGCAGCAGGGACAGCAACCGCAGCGTCCGCGAGCTCGTGTTCGCCATGTTTCCGATTCTCCCGCAATTGCGGTCAGAAAGTGGCCGCTATGCCTTCTACGTTGGTTTCAACGACGACGAAGGGACATTCCGATGACCACCACCGAGACCGTCACCGGCGAGCGCGCGGACCTGCTGGCGATGCTGGCCAAGCACCGCTTCTTCCTGACCTTCACCACCCGCGGCCTCACCGACGACCAGGCCCGGCAGCGCACCACGAAGAGCGAGCTGTGCCTGGGCGGGCTGATCAAGCACGTGACCTCGGTCGAGCGGAACTGGGCGACCTTCATCGTGGAAGGCGCTTCCGCGATGCCGAACTTCGAGGAGATGACCGAGGCGGACTTCGCGCAGCGGGAGAACGAGTTCAAGCTGCTGCCGGACGAGACGCTGGCCGGGGTGATCGCCGAGTACGAGGCGGTCGCGCGCCGCACGGACGAGCTGGTCGCCACCGTGGACCTGGACGTGGCGCGGGAGCTGCCCAAGGCCCCGTGGTTCACCGACACGGCGTGGTCCGCGCGCCGGGTGATCATGCACATCATCGCCGAGACCGCCCAGCACGCCGGCCACGCCGACATCATCCGCGAGTCCCTGGACGGCCAGAAGAGCATGGGCTGACCGTGTCAGCGACGGCGTCAGCGCGGTGGCGGGCCGGTGTCAGCGCCTCCGGCGAAAGTTGTCCTCAACAGCAGGAACAACGAGCACAGGAGAGCACGATGCAGAACTTCGACACCCCCGCCCCGATCGCCGCCGTGGTCGACATCCCCGCCGGCAGCCTCCGGTTCGTGGCCGCCGACCGGACCGACACCACGGTCGAGGTCAGGCCGGCGGACGCCTCGAAGCGGCGCGACGTGAAGGTCGCGGAGCAGACCACGGTGGCCTACGCCGACGGCGTGCTGCGGATCGCGGCCCCGGCGGGCAACCAGATCCTCGGCAGCTCCGGCTTCATCGAGGTGACGGTCCACCTGCCCGCCGGATCCGGCGTCGAGGCCAAGGCGGCCAGCGCGGAGGTGCGCGGCGTCGGACAGCTCGGCGCGGTCACCATCGAGGGCGCGCACGGCCAGATCGAACTCGACGAGGCCGCGAGCGTCCGCGTCACCACGCAGGCCGGCGACGTCACGGTCGGCCGCCTCACCGGCTCCGCGCGGATCACCACGGGCAAGGGCGACATCCGCATCGCCGAGGCCGAGCGCGGCGAGGTCGTGCTCCGCGCCGAGGCCGGCGACGTGTCGATCGCTGCCGCCGCCGGGGTATCCGCGACGCTGGACGCGGGGACCGACTACGGCCGCATCCACAACGCGCTCCGGAACACCGGCAACCACGGGCTCACCATCTACGCGACCACGGCCTACGGCGACATCAGCGCCCGCAGCCTGTGAAGTGTCAGGTGCGGTCCCGCCCCGCGACCAGGCTGCTGATCCGCCGCAGCAGGCCGCGGGGCAACAGGCCGCCGATCGCCACGATCGCCTTGTACTGCGGGGACGGGATGGAGATGACCTTGCCGCGCCGCAGGTCCGCCAGGCCCTCGGCGACCACGCGGTCGGCGGAGAGCCAGAACGCCTTCGGCCCCGGCTTCTCCAGCCCGGCGCGCTCGTGGAACTCGGTTTCGGTGAATCCCGGGCACAGCGCGGTCATCCGGATGCCGGGCGGCAGCGCGGCGGCGATGCCCTCGGTGAACGAGGTGACCCAGTTCTTGCTCGCCGTGTACGTCGATCCGCGGCCGGAGAAGAAACCGGCCACGCTCGAGACGTTGATGATGTCGCCGTGGCCCCGCTCGATCATCCCGGGCAGGGCCGCGCGCGTCAGGCGCAGCACGGCGGTCACGTTCACGTCCAACTGCGCCTGCAGCTCGTCGACCGGCGCCGTCCAGAACTCCCCGGCCAGGCCGAACCCGGCGTTGTTGACCAGCAGGTCGACCGGCTCCGCGGCCAGCCGCGCCTCGACCGCCGCCCGGCCCTCCGCGGAAGCGAGGTCCGCGGGCAACGACACCGCCTTGATCCGGTGCCGCTGCGACAGCTCCCCGGCAAGCGCTTCCAGCCGCTGCGCGTTCCGGGCAACGAGGACCAGGTCGTAGCCCTCCTCGGCGAGGCGGCGGGCGAACGCGGCGCCGATCCCGGCCGTCGCGCCGGTGACGAGCGCGGTGCTCACTGGGCCGGCCCGGCCGGCGGCGGCGTGCTCAGGCCCGGCTGCTCGGACTGGCCGGGCTGCCAGTGCCGGCCCGCCGCGCCGGCGTCGTACTCATCGTCGAAAGGGTCCACGATGTCGGCGATCTCGCCGAGGTCGCGCAGCAGGCGCTCCAGCCGGGACGGCCCGGCCTGCGGCGCGACGCTGGCGAGCACCCACTCGTTCTCCAGCCACGCCACGCCGACGTCCCCGCCGAGCGCGTCGGCGGCGTCCACGAGTTCCTGGGTGATGACCGCGCGGGCGCCCTCCGGATCGTCGGCGAAGGCGTAGCGCTGGCCCACCGGGCCGAGCAGCTCCGGCATGTCCGCGCGCTGGAACGGCACGCTCGCCAGCCACAGTTCGACGAGCACCGGGTGCACGCGGTTGCAGCGCACGGCGACCACGACGGCCGGGATCTGGCCGTCGGCCTCGATGTCGAACACGAACACCGGGCGGCGGCCGTCGGCGGTGAAGGTCGAGCCGACGACGACGTTGACGGCCGTCTCCGCGCGGAAGTACCCGAGCGCGCCGCCGGACCACTGCCGGACCAGCCGCTCGTCCTCCTCCACGAACTGCCATCCGCGCAGGTCGGACCAGCGCATCCGCTCCCGGTTGCGGGAGCCCTCCCTGGTCCGGTCCACGGCGAGCAGCAGCAGCCCCGCCACCAGTGCGACGGCGGCGATGACGAACCAGACCCACGCCGGAATACCCACGAGGGTGAGGGTAGCGCGCCGGGCCGCTGAACCAAGGTCAGCGGCCCGTGTCGCAACCCGTTAGTCCGCCCGGGTGACCACGAGCGTGTCACCGGTGTCCAGATCCGGGACGTCCACGCGCACCGTGTCACCGTCCCGGACCTCGCCGGACAGCAGCTTCTTCGCCAGCTGGTCGCCGATCGCCGACTGCACCAGCCGGCGCAGCGGCCGGGCGCCGTAGATCGGGTCGAACCCGTTCAGCGCGAGCCAGTCGCGGGCGCCCGGGGTGACGTCCAGCGTCAGCCGGCGCTGGGCCAGCCGGGCCGCCAGCTTCGCCACCTGGATGTCCACAATGGACGTCAGCTGTTCGGTGTCGAGCGAGTGGAACACCACGATGTCGTCCAGCCGGTTCAGGAACTCCGGCTTGAAGTGCCGCTGCACCGTGGACAGCACCGCGTCCCGCCGCTGCCGCTCGTCGAGCGCGGCGTCCGCGATGGCCTGCGAACCGAGGTTCGAGGTCAGGATCAGGATCGTGTTGCGGAAGTCCACCGTGCGGCCCTGGCCGTCGGTCAGCCGCCCGTCGTCGAGCACCTGCAGCAGCACGTCGAACACGTCCGGGTGCGCCTTCTCGACCTCGTCCAGCAGCACCACCGAGTACGGTCGCCGCCGGACGGCCTCGGTCAGCTGGCCGCCCTGGTCATAGCCGACGTACCCGGGGGGAGCGCCGACCAGCCGCGCGACGCTGTGCTTCTCGCTGTACTCGCTCATGTCGATGCGGGTCATCGCGCGTTCGTCGTCGAACAGGAACTCCGCCAGCGCCTTGGCCAGCTCGGTCTTGCCGACACCGGTCGGGCCGAGGAACAGGAACGAGCCGGTCGGCCGGTCCGGGTCGGCGACCCCGGCGCGCGTGCGGCGCACCGCGTCCGCGACCGCTGTCACGGCTTCGCGCTGGCCGACGACCCGCTTGCCCAGCTCCTCCTCCATCCGGAGCAGCTTGCCGGTCTCGCCCTCCAGCAGCCGGCCGGCCGGGATGCCGGTCCAGGCGCTCACCACGTCGGCCACGTCGTCCGCGCCGACCTCTTCCTTGAGCATGACGTCCGCGCCGGACGAGCTGTTCGCGGTGTTGCGCTGCGCGGCCTCCAGCTCCTTCTCCAGCGCCGGGATCTTGCCGTAGCGCAGCTCGGCGGCCCGGCCCAGATCGGCGTCGCGCTCGGCGCGGTCGGCCTCGCCACGCAGCTGTTCCAGCTGCTCCTTCAGCTCGCGGACCTTCTCGATCGAGCCCTTCTCGTTCTGCCACCGGGCGGTCAGCGCGGACAGCTCCTCGCGCTTCTCGGCCAGCTCGGCGCGCAGCGCGGCCAGCCGCTCGATCGAGGCCGGGTCCTCCTCCTTGGACAGCGCCATCTCCTCGATCTCCAGGCGCCGCACGGCGCGCTCGACCTCGTCGATCTCGACGGGCCGGGAGTCGATCTCCATGCGCAGCCGGGAGGCGGCCTCGTCGACCAGGTCGATCGCCTTGTCCGGGAGGAAGCGCGCGGTGATGTAACGGTCGGACAGCGTCGCGGCCGACACCAGGGCGGCGTCGGTGATGCGGACACCGTGGTGCACCTCGTAGCGCTCCTTGAGGCCGCGCAGGATGCCGATGGTGTCCTCCACCGACGGCTCACCGACCAGCACCTGCTGGAAGCGCCGCTCCAGGGCGGCGTCCTTTTCGATGTGCTGGCGGTACTCGTCGAGCGTGGTCGCGCCGACCATGCGCAGCTCACCGCGGGCGAGCATCGGCTTGATCATGTTGCCCGCGTCCATCGCGCCCTCACCGGTGGCGCCCGCGCCGACGATCGTGTGCAGCTCGTCGATGAAGGTGATGACCTGCCCGGCCGACTCGGTGATCTCCTTCAGGACGGCCTTCAGCCGCTCCTCGAACTCACCGCGGTACTTCGCGCCGGCGACCATCGAACCGAGGTCCAGCGCCACGACCCGCTTGCCGCGCAACGACTCCGGCACGTCACCGGCCACGATCCGCTGGGCCAGCCCCTCGACGATCGCGGTCTTTCCGACGCCCGGCTCGCCGATGAGAACGGGGTTGTTCTTCGTGCGCCGCGACAGCACCTGGACCACGCGGCGGATCTCCGCGTCGCGGCCGATCACCGGGTCCAGCTCGCCCTTGCGGGCGCGGTCGGTCAGGTCGACGCCGTACTTTTCCAGCGCCTTGAACGTGCCCTCCGGATCGGGGCTGGTGATGCGGGCCGAGCCGCGCACCTTGGTGAACGCCTCACGCAGCGCGTCCGGGGTGGCGCCGTGCCGCTTCAGCAGATCGGCCACCTGACCGCCCTCCGCGGCGAGGCCCACCATCAGGTGCTCGGTGGAGACGTACTCGTCGCCGAGCTCGGTCGCCAGCTTCTGGGCGTGCGTGAGCGACTTGACCGCCGGCGGGTCGAACTGCGGTGTGGACACGGTGGCGCCGGTCGCCGAGGGCAGCCCCTGCGTGATCGGCTCCAGCTCCTTGTGCACCTGCCGCGGATCGGCCCCGACCGCCGTCAGCAGGGGACCGGCCAGCCCGTCACCCTGCGCCAGCAGCGCGCCGAGCAGGTGTGCGGCGGTGACGTGGGGGTTGCCCGCCACGGTCGCCGCCTGCGCCGCCGACGAGATCGCCTGCTGGGTCTTCGTCGTCGGGTTGAAAGCGTCCATCCCACACTCCATGTCGCATGCCTGCCGGAGACCTTCCTCCAGGTCCCTCGACAGGTACAACGTCAACAAACTTGAGTGTGTTCCGCTCAACCCTGATTTTTCCGAAAAGCACGAAGACCGCCTCCCGGGGGATTGAGGCGGTCTTCGCGGGTCTGTTTTCGCGGGTCTGTGTTCGCGGGTCTGGGGGCCTCAGCGCGGGTGCGTCAGCTCCACGTCGCGGGACGCCGGGGCGCCGGCGACGACCTCCAGCGGCGCGGCCACCGGGGCGTAACCGCTGGTCACCAGCGTGTAGTCGCCCGCGGGGAGGTCGGTGAAGCTGTACCGGCCCTCCTCGTCGGTCAGCGTCATCGCGACCACCTCGCCGTGTTCGTCGAGCAGCGTCACCTGGGCCTCGGCGACCGGCCGGTCGTAGCGGCCGGCCCGGACGACCCCGCCGAGCCGGGCGGTGAGCCCGAGCTCGACGTCGTGCGTTGCCTCCTCGCCCTCGACGGTGCTCAGTGGCACCGCGGCCGGCTGGTGACCGGCGGCCGTGACCGTCAGCGTGTACGCACCGCCCGGCACGTCGTCGAAGTGGTACCACCCGTCGCCGCCGGTGACGACCGACGCGACCACCTCGCCGCGGTCGTCGGTCAGCACCAGGGTCGCGCCGCCGACCGGCTGGCCGCCGCGCGAGCGCACCACGCCGCTGACGCCACCGGCGCCGGCCATCTCGACGTCCCGCCGCACCGGCTGCCCGTTGACGGTGACCATCACCGCGCTCGGCTGGAACCGGGCCGCCGAGGCGATCAGCAGGTAGATGGCGTTCGGCGGAGCAGGCAGCCGGTAGGTGCCGTCGGCCGCGGTCAGCGTCCGCGCCACCTGCTGCCCCGACGAGTCGGTCAGCGTCAGCGCGGCCCCTGCCAGCGGACGTCCCGACGGGCCGGTCACCGCGCCGTGGACCGCGGAACCGGTGACCGGCGCGGCTTCGGTGTTCTCGGTCAGGTCGATGCTGCGGCGCAGCGGGACCTCCTTGATGAACAGCACCGCGATCAGCGTGGCGATCGCGATGATCCCGCCCGCCAGGAAGACCGAGCCGATGCTGTCGCCGTACGCGGCCCGCACGATCGACTGGAACGGCTCCGGCAGCGCGGCCAGGTTCAGGCTCCTGCCCGCGCCGCTCGACCCGGCGTCGATGCCCATCGCGGACAACGCGCTCGACACGTGGCTGCTCACCTTCGCCGCGAGCAGCGCGCCCAGCGCGGACACCCCGGCCGAACCGCCCAGCGTGCGGAAGAAGGTGACCACCGACGACGAGGACCCCATGTCCGCCATCGACACGGTGTTCTGCACGACCAGCACCAGGTTCTGCATCAGCGCGCCGACGCCGAGGCCGAGCAGCGCCAGGTAGCCGCCCATCAGCACCAGGTTGGTCTGGTGGTCGATCGTGCTGAGCAGGAACAGGCTCGCGACCAGCAGCACCGCGCCGCCGACCATCCACGACTTCGTCTTGCCGGTGCGGGAGATGACCTGCCCGGCGACGGTCGAGGACAGGAACAGCCCCAGCATCATCGGGATGGTCATCAGGCCGGCGTGCGTGGGCGAGTAGCCGCGGGCCAGCTGGTAGTACTGCCCGAGGAACACCGCGCCACCGAACATCGCGGTGCCGACCGACAGGCTGCCGATCACCGCGAGCGTGAAGGTGCGGTTGCGGAACAGCCGCAGCGGGACCACCGGCTCGGCGACCTTCGTCTCGACGAACACCGCCAGCGCCAGCGCGACCAGGCCGCCGAGCACGTAGAACAGGGTCGACCAGGACCACCAGGCGAAGCTGCCGCCCGCCAGCGAGACCCAGATCAGCAGCAGCGAGACACCACCGACGAGCAGGGTCGCGCCCATCCAGTCGATCTTGACCTGCTTCTTGAAGACCGGCAGGTGCAGGGTCTTGCCGAGCACGATGAAGGCGGCCACCGCGACCGGGACGGTGACCCAGAAGTTCCAGCGCCAGCCCAGCGGCGAGTCCACGATCAGGCCACCGAGCAGCGGGCCGGCGACCGTCGCCAGCGCCATCACCGCGCCGATGTAACCGCTGTAGCGCCCGCGTTCGCGCGGCGAGATCATCGCCGCGATCACGACCTGGACCAGCGCCTGCATGCCACCGAGGCCGAGGCCCTGTACCGCGCGGAACGCGATCAGCTCGGGCATGGACTGCGAGATGCCGCCGAGCACCGAGCCGGCCGTGAAGATCACGATCGACAGCTGGTACAGCATCTTCTTGCTGAACAGGTCCGACAGCTTGCCCCAGATCGGGGTGCTCGCCGTGGACGCGAGCAGGGTGGCGGTGACCACCCAGGTGTACTGACTCTGCGAGCCGTCGAGGTCGGCCAGGATCGTCGGGAGTGCGTTCGAGACGATCGTGGAGGACAGCATGGCGACCAGCAGCGCCAGGAGCAGGCCGACGAACGCGCGCCCGACCTGACGCGGCGTCATCGCCTCCTGGTTCGCTGTCGTGCTCACTTCGGGATCACTTCCTCTTCTCCGCCGCCTGAGCCGGCGGGCAGGTGACCGGCGCCTGGCCGAGGGCCTCGCGCAGTCCGTGGTTCATCAGGGTCAACCGGGTGGTGAGTGCTTCGACCTCGTCGTCGGTCCAGTCCGCGAGCGCGCGCTGGATGAAGTCGACGTGCAGCAGCCGCCAGCGCTCGAGCTCGGCGCGGCCGGTGTCGGACAGGCTGATCAGGCTGGCGCGCCCGTCCTCGGGCGCGGGCCTGCGCTCGACGAGCCCGGCGGCGGTCAGCTGGGCGATCTGCCTGCTGATCACCGAGACGTCGACCATCTTGCGTTTCGCGAGGTCCGAGGGACGGCTCTCGCCGTGCGCGTGCAGGTCCGACAGCAGCATGGCGGCCGCGGGGTGCAGGCCGTCGTGCTCGCGCTGCCAGGACTGGTTGATCCAGGCGTGCTGCAGCTGGCCCGCCGCGCGCAGCTCACGCATGAGCTGGACGGCCTTCTCGTCGCGGTCCCCCATGGACCCACCTCCTGGTTGGTTGTCACATACAACTATAGAGGCAGTAGTTGTATGCCACAACTATCTAAGTTGGTGACTTGTCCCACTGGTGGAGGGGATCTCCGAACCACCCGGAAGGAGCAACTTCGCGAGGATCGCGGCGGCGGCGGCTACCCTGCGACGAATCAGGTTCGTATTTCCCGGGGACGATTGACCGGACAGGGTGGATTATTCATGATCTTTTCACACGCTCACCGGCTGTTGCGTGTTCATGAATAATCGACGGCGAGCATGAACGCGCACCACGGAGCAGCCCCGAACCCATGACAGCCGACCCCGTCAGCCCCGTACCCCGGTCCGTGCACCGGGAGGCGCCGCCTGCCGTCACCGCGATGGTGCGCCTGATCCGGGACTCCTGGGCCAAGGCCGAGCCGTACCTGCCCGAGGTGACGCAGTTCTTCTACGGGATGTTGTTCACGCTCGCGCCCGCGACGCGGGACTTCTTCCCGATCAACATGGAGGTCCAGCGCAACCGGATGGTGCGCGCGCTGGTGCACGTCGTGCAGATGGTGGACCAGCCCGACGACCTGGTGCCGTTCCTGCGGCAACTGGGGCGCGACCACCGCAAGTTCGGTGTGGTGACGGGCCACTACGAGGCGGTCGGCACCGCGTTGCTGGCGGCGATGAAGACGCAGCTCGGGCCGGACTGGACCGCGGACGTGGAGCGCGCGTGGGCCGAGGCGTTCACGATCATCGCGCGGCAGATGCAGGAGGCCGCGGCCACCGACACCAACCCGCCGAACTGGTCGGCGCGGGTGGCCGAGCACCGGCGGCTGAGCTGGGACCTGGCGATGATCCGGCTGGAGCCCGAGCAGCACATCCCGTACCGGCCGGGGCAGTACCTGAGCGTCGAGGTGCCGCAGCGGCCGCGGCTGTGGCGGTACCTGTCGCCGGCGAACGCGCCGCGCCCGGACGGCTCGCTGGAGTTCCACATCCGCGCGATCGAGGGCGGCTGGGTCTCGCGGGCGATCGTCAGCCACACCCAGCCGGGTGATGTGTGGCGGTTCGGGCCGCCGCTAGGGACGCTGGGCGTGGACCGGGAAAGCGGCCGGGACGTGCTGATGGTCGCGGGCGGCACGGGGGTCGCGCCGATGCAGGCGATGCTCGACGAGCTGGGCCAGTGGGGCGAGAACCCGAAGGTGCACCTGTTCTACGGCGGGCGGACCCGCGAGGACCTCTACGCCCTGGAGGGGTTGCGGATGCTCGCGTCGTGCAACCCGTGGCTGACGGTCACGCCGGTGGTGGAGAACGGGCCGGGGCTGGCCAGTGGCGAGCAGGGCACGCTGGCCGACGTGGTGACCCGGTACGGCGCGTGGCCCGGTCACGACGTGCTGGTGTCCGGCTCGCCGGCGATGATCCGGGCGACGGTGTCCCGGATGCTGGTGGCCGGAACGGCACTCGATCAGATCAGGTACGACCCGTTCACCATCGACTAGCCTGCGACGGATGGACATCCCTGTCGCGGACGGAACCATTCGCGGTTATCTGGCCACCCCGCAGAAGGAGGTCTCGGGGGAGCCGCCCTGGCCCGGGGTCGTGATCGTGCACGACGCGGTCGGCCTGTCGCAGGACGCGCGGAACATCACGGACCGGTTCGCCACCGCCGGATATGTGGCGTTGTCGCCGGACCTGTACTCGCGGGGCGGTTTCGTCCGGTGCGTGAAGTCGGTGTTCAAGGAGCTGACGGCCGGGAAGGGCCGGGCGTTCGAGGACCTGGACGCGGCGCGCTCGCTGCTGGCGTCGAGGTCGGATTGCACCGGCCGGGTCGGGATCGTCGGGTTCTGCATGGGCGGGGGTTTCGCCCTGGTGGCCGCGTCGCGGGGGTTCGACGCGTCGGCGCCGTACTACGGTCAGCTGCCCAAGGACCTGTCCGTCTTGGACGGTGCCTGCCCGATTGTCGCTTCGTACGGGAAGAAGGACTTCTCGCTGCGAGGTGCGGCGGACAAGCTGGAGCGCGAGTTGTCGGCGCGGGGCGTGCCGCACGACGTCAAGGAGTACCCGACGGTCGGGCACAGCTTCGCGAACCAGTTCCACGGGCCGGTCAACGTGCTGCTGAAGATCGCCGGAATGAGCTACGACCGCGACGCGAGTGAGGACGCCTGGCGAAGGGTACTGGCCTTCTTCGCAGAACACCTAGGCCGCAAAGCGGCCTAACACAGGTGAGCTTTGGTCTTGCGCCTGACACGGCGAAGAGTCCGCCCTGCGGGCGGTGAAAGCGCCTTACGGCGCCGAACGGTCACCTTACGACCACCCCCGCCCCCGATGCCTGATTGTGTTTCGGTCGCCGAGCAGGGTTGTCAAGGCGGGAAAGAGTACCTTGACAACCCTGATCGGCGACCAAAGATCGGCTGTGGATCGGGGGCGGGGGAGGTCTGGTTGGGGTAGTCGGTCTTTTTGCGTTGCCGGCCGGCGGTTTGTTGTGCCGCGTGAAAAGAAAAGGGCCCCCGCCTTTGGCGAGGGGCCCTTCGCTGGTCTTGTCTATCGCCGTCGGCGTGGTTTCCACACCACCAGCGCGGTTTCCTGCTTCATCGGCACCAGGTCCTTCCGGTAGGACCGGTGCACGGCCGCCGCGGCTTGTTCGGCCGCTGCGTATGCCGTGGCGAGCTCCTCGGTCAGTTCGGCGATCCGGGACTGCAGCGCCTCGACCTGGTTTTCCAGCTCGATGATCCGCTTGATGCCCGCCAGGTTGACGCCCTCTTCCTGGGACAGGCGCTGCACCTCACGCAGCAGCGCGATGTCCCGCATGGAATACCGCCGCCCGCCGCCCGCCGTCCGACCCGGCGACACCAGGCCCATCCGGTCGTAGGACCGCAGGGTCTGGGCGTGCAGACCGGACAGCTGTGCGGCCACGGAGATCACGAAGACCGGGGTCTCCTCGTCGGCCCCGTGCGGCAACCCGCCGAACACCTCGATCAACTCCTCTCACGGAGCAGTTTCGTGATCTCCGGACGCGGGTCGTGCTTCTCGGCGATCTTCGCGTACGCCTCGAGCGCTTCCCGCTCCGAAGACTCCAACCGCGACGGCACGGCCACCTGCAGCGTGACGAGCAGGTCGCCCTGCGAACCGTCCCGCTTCTTGATGCCCTTGCCGCGCACCCGCAGGACCCGGCCGCTGCCGGTCCCTTCGGGCACCTTCACCGAAACCTTCCCGTCCAGCGTCGGCACGGTGATCGTCGCACCGAGGGCCAGTTCGGGGTAGCTCACCGGGACCGTGATCGTCAGATCATTACCCGAACGGCCGAACACCGGGTCCGGGTTCACGTGCACCCGGACGTACAGGTCCCCGGCCGCCGCGCCGCCCCGGCCGGGCTCGCCCTGGCCGGCCAGCCGGATCCGCTGGTTGTCGTCCACCCCCGCCGGCACCCGCACGGTCAGCGTCCGCGTCTGGGTGCTGACGCCTTCGCCACCGCATTCGGGGCACGGGTCGTCGATGATCCGGCCGCGGCCACGGCAGTCCGGGCACGGCTCGGAGAACGCGAACGCCCCCTGGCTCCGGCTCACCAGCCCGGCCCCCTTGCAGGTCGGGCAGGTGCGCGGCGAGGTGCCCGGGCGGGCGCCGTTGCCGTGGCACGTCGAACACGTCGCCGGGCTGGACAGCCGCAGCGGCAGGGTCGCGCCCTTCACCGCCTCGGCGAAGTCGATCCGCACGTCCGTCTCGACGTCGGCGCCGCGCTGGCCCCGGGTGCCGGTGCTCTGCTGGCCCCGGCGGCCGAACAGGCCACCCAGGATGTCGCCCAGGCCACCGAAACCGCCCTGCGCGCCCGCGCCCGCGGTCTGGCCGAAGATGTCGCCGAAGTCGAAGCCGCCCGTGCCGCCGGCGCCCGGGAAGCCGAAGCCACCGGGCCCGCCGCCCGAACCGAACAGCCGCCGCGCCTCGTCGTACTCCTTGCGCTTGGCCGGGTCCGACAGGACGCCGTAGGCCTCCGAGACGGCCTTGAACTTCTGCTCGGCCTCCGTGTTGCCCGGGTTGGCGTCCGGGTGGTTCTCCCTGGCCAGCTTGCGGTAGGCCTTCTTGATCTCGTCCTGCGAAGCGTCGGAGGAGACGCCCAGCTCACGGTAGAAGTCCTTACCGATCCACTCCCGTGCACTCACCGGACGTCTCCTCCTCTCGCGTGCGTGTTACTGCTGTGCGTTCTCATCCGACAACTGCTCGACCGGTAGCTCACCCTCGACCGGGGCCTCGCCCGGCTCGTGGTCGGTGACGCCCACCAGCGCGGCCCGCAGCGTCCGGTCGCCGAACCGGTAACCCCGGCGCAGCACCGTCGTCACCGTCGGCCCGGACACGTCCGGCGAGGTGTTGTGCTGCACGGCCTCGTGCACGCTCGGGTCGAAGGCATCGCCCTCCGCGCCGAACGGCTCGAGCCCGATCCGCTGCAGGCTCGCGACCAGCTTGTCGGCGACCGCCTTGAACGCGCCGGTGAGGTCGCCGTGCTGCTCGGCCCGCTCGAAGTCGTCGAGCAGCGGCAGCAGGTCGTTCACCACCGACGCCTTCGCCGCGGTGACCACGGCCTCGCGGTCGCGGTCCACGCGCTTGCGGTAGTTCGCGAACTCCGCCTGCAGGCGCTGCAGGTCGGCGGTGCGCTCCGCGAGCTCCTTCTCGACGTCCGACGGAGCCGCCACCGCGTCGTCCACGATGGACTCGCCGAGCGACGGCCCGGCGTGGGCCGCCGGAGCTTCCGCGGCGGGCGCCTCGGCAGCCTCCGGCTGGGTCCGCACCTGGCCGGTCTCGGGGTCGATCTTGCGCCGGTCCCGCACGACCAGGGGCTCGGTGACCGGCTCCTGCTCGTCGATCTCGTTCGAGTGGCGTCCCGTCACTTCTTCTCGTCCTCGTCCACGATCTCGGCGTCCACCACGTCGTCCGCGCCCTTGTTGTCGGACGCGCCCGCCGCACCCGAGTCAGCGCCCGGGTTGGCGCCACCGGCCTGCTGCGCGTTGGCGTACAGGGCGGTGCCCAGCTCCTGCGACGCGGTGTTCAGCTTCTCGATGGCTTCCTTGATCTTGGCCGTGTCGGTGCCCTTGAGCGCCTCGTTGGCCTCGTCGATCGCGGTCTTGACCTTGCCCTTGAGGTCCTCGGGCAGCTTGTCGTCGTTGTCCTTGACGAACTTCTCGGTCTGGTAGACCAGCGTCTCGGCCTGGTTGCGGGTCTCGGCCTCCTCGCGGCGCTTGCGGTCCTCCTCCGCGTGCGCCTCGGCGTCCTTGACCATCCGCTCGATGTCCTCCTTCGGCAGCGCGGAGCCACCGGTGATGGTCATCGACTGTTCCTTGTTGGTGCCCAGGTCCTTCGCCGTGACGTGCACGATGCCGTTCGCGTCGATGTCGAAGGTGACCTCGATCTGCGGCACACCGCGCGGCGCCGGCGGGATGCCGGTCAGCTCGAACATGCCGAGCTTCTTGTTGTGCGCGGCGATCTCGCGCTCGCCCTGGAAGACCTGGATCTGCACCGACGGCTGGTTGTCGTCCGCCGTGGAGAAGATCTCCGACCGCTTGGTCGGGATGGTCGTGTTGCGCTCGATGAGCTTGGTGAACACGCCGCCCTTGGTCTCGATGCCCAGCGACAGCGGGGTCACGTCGAGCAGCAGGACGTCCTTGACCTCACCCTTGAGCACACCGGCCTGCAGGGCGGCGCCGACGGCGACGACCTCGTCCGGGTTCACGCCCTTGTTCGGCTCCTTGCCGCCGGTCAGCTCCTTGACCAGGTCGGAAACGGCCGGCATGCGGGTGGAACCACCGACGAGCACCACGTGGTCGATCTGGCCGACCGAGATGCCCGCGTCGCGGATGACGTTGTTGAACGGCGCCTTGGTGCGGTCCAGCAGGTCGGAGGTGATCCGCTGGAACTCCGCCCGGGACAGGGTCTCGTCCAGGAACAGCGGGTTCTTGTCCGCGTCGACCGTGATGTAGGGCAGGTTGATGTTGGCGCTGCTCGAGCTGGACAGCTCGATCTTCGCCTTCTCCGCCGCCTCGCGGATGCGCTGCAGCGCCATCCGGTCCTTGGTCAGGTCGATGCCGTGGCTGGCCTTGAACTTGTCCACCAGCCAGTCGACGATCCGCTGGTCCCAGTCGTCACCACCGAGGTGGTTGTCACCGCTGGTGGCGCGCACCTCGACGACACCCTCGCCGATCTCCAGCAGCGACACGTCGAAGGTGCCGCCACCGAGGTCGAAGACCAGGATGGTCTGCTCCTTCTCGCCCTTGTCCAGGCCGTAGGCCAGTGCGGCCGCGGTGGGCTCGTTGACGATGCGGAGCACGTTCAGGCCGGCGATCTGCCCGGCCTCCTTGGTGGCCTGCCGCTGGGCGTCCTCGAAGTAGGCGGGGACGGTGATGACCGCGTCGGTGATCTCCTCACCGAGGTAGGCCTCGGCGTCGCGCTTGAGCTTCATCAGCACGCGCGCGCTGATCTCCTGCGCCGTGTAGGCCTTGCCGTCGATCTCGGTCTTCCAGTCGGTGCCGATGTGCCGCTTCACGGACCGGATGGTCCGGTCGACGTTCGTCACGGCCTGGTTCTTCGCCGGCTGACCCGTCAGCACCTCGCCGTTCTTGGCGAACGCGACGATCGACGGGGTCGTGCGGGAGCCTTCCGAGTTGGCGATGACCGTCGGCTCGCCGCCCTCCAGGACAGCGACGACCGAGTTGGTCGTGCCGAGGTCGATGCCGACCGCTCGCGCCATGGTGTGTTCCCTCCTGGTCAGTCCTTGTGCGCAGCCCCTGCGAGCTGCGGTTTCGCGCCCGCGTTGAGCGGGTTCTACTCAAGTTCTATCTCGGGCGCGCATCGGGCGTCAATCAGACTTGAGTGATGCTCGCTCAACCTTTCTGACAGGGTAACGAGCGGGTTGGCGGGCTTGTTCCCGGGCGTACCCGAAATCAGGTACGCGGCTTCGTGGCGACGCACACAGGCGGAGTTGTAGGGGCCGGTGTGGCCGTCGCCGTCGTGGACGAGCAGCGTGCTCCCGCCAGGTGAGCACCGCGGACGGAGGCGGTCCGCGCACGGGCTCGCGGCGGCCGCCCGGCGCTGTACGTCAGGTGCGAGCCTCGCCGGCCATCGCGGCCCAGCCTTCCCACGCGCTCGGATACCGCGGCGCCCAGCCGCTCGCCTCGCGCAACCTGGCGTTGCTCACCCTGAGCGAGCGGGTCAGCGAAGTTGTCCGCGAGCCGAGCAGCAGCGCGGCGCTCCCCGGGCCGCGCACCCACATCCGCGCCCCGGCCGCCTGCGTCAGCGCCCGCGTGAACTCACGCTTCGTGAGGGGCTTGTCGTCCACCACGTTGTACGTCCCGGCCGGGACCGTCAGTGCCGCGACCACCGCGGTCGCCGCGTCGGCCACGTGGATCGCCGACAGGTAGCCGCCGGGCGGGCCGAGCATCATGCCCACGTGATGCCGCGCGGCGGCCAGCATCTGCTCCGCGTGCGCCGCGCCCGGGCCGTAGAACCAGCCGAACCGCAGCACCACTCCGGCGCCCCCGGCTTCGGTGAAGCGCCGCGCGTTGGACTCGGCCGCGTGGTTGCCGAGGGCCATCGGGAAGTGGTCGACCGGGCAGTTCTCGTCGACCCACTCGGCTCCGCGGTCCCGGTAGAGCATGCTGACCGACTCCTGCAGGAGGCGTCCGACACCCGCATCGAGCGCGGCGTCCACCACGGTCGCCGAGCCCTGGGTGCGGATCCGGAGGTTGTCCCGGTGCGCGGCCCGCGACGTGAACTTCGACATCGGCGGCAGCGCCGTCGCCAGGTTCACCACGGCGTCGTGCCCGGACATCACCTCCGCCAAGGCGGGGCGGTCGAACAAGTCGACCCTCACCGGCTTCGCACCCTGCCGTTCGAGAACGGCGTCCTTGGCGACACTGCGCGACAGCGCGGTGACCACATGACCTGCTTCGACCAGCGCGGGAACGGTGTGCCCACCGATCGCGCCGGTTCCCCCTGTGACGAAGACCCTCATGAGGACACTCTGGCCTGGCCGAGGTCCTCGCGAAACCCCCGGCAAGCGCTTGCGGGTCGGCGACGTGCCCAGCCGATCCGGGCAGTCGCGAAGCGCGCGGTGAACGAGCTGACGAGCTCGTCTACCCGGCGGCCGGCGCGGATCTCGATCGCGCACTGCAGGCGCCGGGCGGCCTGCGGGGTGGCGCAATCGTGCCAGTTCAAACTGAGTGTGGCGACGGGGGTGACGAGCAGGGTGGTGGCGAGGGTCAGCGCCGGGATCATGCGTGGGTCACCGTCGCGTCGCCGCTGGAGGTGGTGACGTCGAGCAGGTACGGCGCGGACGGGTCCTGGACGACGTCGATGGACCGGTCACCGCTGTTGGTCTCGCCGGTGACGCGGTAGCGGTCGGCGGGCACGACGACGCGGACGTCGCCGCTCTGGGCCTCGGCGATGACGTTCTGCGCGGTGGCCAGGTCGATCTCGATCCGGCCGGATCTGGTGCGGGCCGTGATCGGGCCGGTGGCGTTCTCGACGTGGATGTCGCCGGAGCTGGCGGACAGGTCGACCGAGGCGGCGCCGTAGACGGTGAGGTCGCCGGAGCGGACTTCGCCGGTCACGGTGGTCCCGCGCGGCACGACGACCTCGTAGTCCGCGGTGCAGTCGTCGCCGCAGCCGTCGAGGACGAGCTGGTCGCCGGTGAGCCGGAAGGCCTGGCCGGGCTGGTCGCCGTCGTAGTGCAGGACCTGGTTGACCGAGGTCGTGGTGGTGTCCTCGACGCGGATCCGCACGTCGCCGGAGTTGTTGTCGACGCGGACGGACGAGACCGGCTGCGTGACGGTGCTGGTGACCTCGGCGCGTTCCGAGACGCGCCACCAGTCCCAGTTCCAGCCGAGCGCGAGCCCGATCCCGACCACGATGAGCGCGATCCCGCCTATCGCGAGTGCCGGCTTGCGCATTGCGTCCTCCCCAGTGAACTTTGCTGTGCCGGTCACGCTATGGCCTGCGCGTGGGGTCCCGGTATCGGGGAAGCCCCCGGTTCGACCCGGGGGTCACCCCGAGCGGCACTAGGGTGATCACCGGCCACTCTGTGACGAGGAGGAATCGATGCCACAACCACCGAATCCGTACGAGTTCCTGCCGTCGGTGCCGGCCTTCACCGTGCGCAGCGACGACGTGGCGGACGGGGAGACGCTCGCGACGCCGCACCTGAGCGGGATCTTCGGCGTCCCCGGCGGCGAGGACCGGTCGCCGCACCTGGCGTGGGAGGGGTTCCCGGCCGAGACGAAGAGCTTCGCGGTGACGTGTTACGACCCGGACGCCCCGACGGCCAGCGGTTTCTGGCACTGGGCGGTGTACAACATCCCGGCGTCGGTGACTTCGCTGCCGTCGGGCGCCGGGGACGCTTCGGGTTCCGGCCTGCCGGCCGGGGCGGTCACGGTGACGAACGACGCCGGCGTGCGGCAGTTCGTGGGTGCCGCGCCGCCTCCCGGGCACGGGCCGCACCGGTACTTCTTCGTCGTGCACGCGCTGAACGTCGAGTCGCTGGACCTCCCGGAAACGGCGACGCCCGCGTTCCTGGGGTTCAACATGTTCGGAGCGACCCTGGCCCGGGCGACGGTCGTACCGGTGTACGAGAACAAGGGCTGAGTTTTTCGACGGTCGGGCCGGGCCGCCCGGCCTGGTTCGACGGTCGGGTGGGCCGGTCGGTGGGGTGGGTTCCCAAGGGCTGGGAACCCGCCCCCCCTTTTTTTCCGGGCGGCTTGGCCCTTTTGATGAACGGTCCATTCATCCCTTCGCGACTGGCCCTCTCGTGCAGCCGGGCGCGCCACTGGACCCCTCGAATGGCTGCGGGTGGTCACTTCGCCGCTCCACGACAGGCCCACTCGCGCGATCGCGAGTGGCCCACTCGCGCGACGCCCACTGGCCCACTCGCAAGCTCGCGGCCGCCCCACTCACGCGACGACCACCGGCCCACTCGCAGGCTCGCGGTTGGCCCACTCGCAGGTGCCTGAGTGGCCTTCTCGCGCGACCGCGAGTGGTCCGCTCGCCGACCCACGGCTGGGCACTTCATCCATGCGCGACCTGACATCTCGCGCCACGGTGGTTGGTCGTCTCGTGCCACCGTGAGTGGGAACTTCGCGCCTCCGTGGCTGGTCATCTCGTAGCACTCCGACTGGCCACTTCGCACCCGCGCGCCCGACCACCCCGCCCACTCACCGCGGCTTCAGCAAATACTCCACCGTCGGCCGCAGTTCCTCCGCCGTCGGGGGCTCGTCATCGATCAGCCCCTGGATCAGCAAGCCGTCGATCCCGGCCAAGAACACCCGCAACGCCACCAGGTCGTCCGGCCGCACCATCGTCGTCAGTACGTCCAGCCATCGCCGCGCCGCTGGTCGCAGCTCGGGGCGTCGCGCGGCCAGCAGGTACAGCTCGTACTCCGCCATCGTCCGGCCGCGCCGCGGGCCCAGCGCCTCAGCCAGCAGCGTCGCCACCTCCGTGGCCCCCCGGCTGCCCCGCGACCGCGCCCGGTCGATCGTCCAGTACACCTCGGTCGCCATGTCGCGGGCGCACGAAATCAACGTCGCGATCAGCAGGTCGTCCAGCGTCTCGAAGTGGTACGTCGTCGACGTCGTCGGCACCCCGGCCTCGGCCGCGACCGTCCGGTGCGTCACCCCCGCCACGCCGTCCCGCTCGATCACCCGCAGCGTCGCGTCGATGATCTCCTGCCGCCGCTTCTCGCCGCGCGCCCGGCGGCCGTCGCGCTGGGGTTTCACGCCGAACCCACCTCGATCAGCACCACACCGCCGACCACCAGCGCCAACCCGGCCACGATCGTCAGGTTCACCGGCTCCCCGAGGAACAGCACCCCGATGATCGCGACCGCTGCGACGCCGACCGCCGCCCAGATCGCGTACGCCACCCCGACCGGCATCCCGCGCTTCAGCACGCTCGCGAGCGCCGCGAACGCGACGAGGTACCCGGCCACCACGACCACCGAAGGCCACAGCTTCGTGAAGCCCTCCGACAACTTCATCGAAACAGTAGCGGTGACCTCGGCCGCGATGGCCAGAGCGAGCAAGATGTAAGCGACCACCAACCCAAACTACCGGTACGATCGTCCCGATATCCAGGGAGTCCTACGCCACACTCGTGGGACTCAACTCGCGCCGATCGGTTACTCATGGGTAAATCCGGTTAGGCTCCCGCCAACCCACCACATCACGGACGAAAGGCCCCGATCATGGGTGCACTGCAGATCACGCTGGGCGTGGTCGGCGTCGCCGTAAGCATCGTCGCTTGGATCATGTTCGGCACCGGTGTGTACCGGATGGTCCGGATCATCCGGCTCGGACAACCGGACGCGACGCGCAACGGCCCGTTCGGGCCGCGCCTCAAGACGCTGATCAAGGAGTTCGCCGCCCACACGCGGATGAACAAGTTCCGCCACGTCGGGCCATGGCACTGGCTGGTCATGTGGGGCTTCCTGATCGGCTCGCTGTCCTGGTTCGAGGCCTACGGCGAGACGTTCGACCCGCACTTCCACTGGCCGATCATCGGCAACTGGAGCCTCTGGCTGCTGCTCACCGAGCTGCTCGGCCTCGGCACCGTCGTCGGCGGGCTCGCGCTGGTGATCATCCGCCAGCTGAACCACCCGCGCCGCGCGGACCGGCAGTCCCGCTTCGCCGGGTCGAACTTCAAGCAGGCCTACTTCGTCGAAACCGTGGTGATCGTCGAGGGTCTGGGCATCCTCGGCGTGAAGGCGTTCAAGATCTCCAGCGGCATCGAGGACCCGGCGCTGTGGACGAGCTTCGTCACGAAGCCGCTCGCCGAGATCCTGCCGGCCAGCACGGTCGCGGTCACGATCACCGCGCTGGTCAAGCTGCTGTCGGGCATGATCTGGCTCTACATCGTCGGCCAGACGCTCACCATGGGCGTGGCCTGGCACCGCTTCAGCGCCTTCTTCAACATCTACTTCAAGCGCGAGGACGACGGCGGCACCGCGCTGGGCAAGCTCAAGCCGATGATGAGCGGCGGGAAGCCGCTCGACTTCGAGGAGGCCGACCCGGAGAAGGACGTCTTCGGCGCCGGCCAGATCGAGGACTTCAGCTGGAAGGGCTGGCTCGACTTCACCACCTGCACCGAGTGCGGCCGCTGCCAGTCCCAGTGCCCGGCGTGGAACACCGGCAAGCCGCTCTCGCCGAAGCTGGTCATCACGCAGCTGCGCGACCACGCCTACGCGAAGGCGCCGTACCTGCTCGCCGGCGGCAAGAAGGACGTCACCGGCGAAGAAGTCGGCCTGACCGGCGAGAACCCCTACGCCGGCATCGACGTCCTGGCGCTGGCCGAGGCCGAGCGCCCGCTGGTCGGTGACGACGGCGGTGTCATCGACCCCGACGTGCTGTGGTCGTGCACCACCTGCGGCGCGTGCGTCGAGCAGTGCCCGGTGGACATCGAGCACGTCGACCACATCGTCGACATGCGCCGCTACCAGGTCATGATCGAGTCGAACTTCCCGACCGAGCTGAACGGGATGTTCAAGAACCTGGAGAACAAGGGCAACCCGTGGGGCCAGAACGCCAAGGACCGGATGGCCTGGGCCGAGGACCTGGACTTCGAGGTGCCGGTGTTCGACGGCGAGCTGGGCGACACCGAGTACCTGTTCTGGGTCGGCTGCGCCGGTGCGTTCGAGGACCGCGCGAAGAAGACCACCCGCGCGGTGGCCGAGCTGCTGCACATCGCGGGCGTCAAGTACACGGTGCTCGGCCCGGAGGAGTCCTGCACCGGTGACCCGGCCCGCCGCGCCGGCAACGAGTTCCTGTTCCAGATGCTCGCGCAGCAGAACGTCGAGGTGCTGAACACGGTGTTCGAGGGCCGCGAGGCCGGCAGCCGCAAGATCGTCGCGACCTGCGCGCACTGCTTCAACACCCTCGCCAACGAGTACCCGGACCTGGGCGGGAAGTTCGAGGTCGTGCACCACACCCAGCTGCTCAACCGCCTGGTGCGGGAGAAGCGGCTGGTGCCGGTCGCGCCGATCGCGGACGACGTCACCTACCACGACCCGTGCTACCTGGGCCGCCACAACAAGGTCTACGAGGCGCCGCGTGAGCTGGTCGGCGCGTCGGGGGCGCAGTTCCGCGAGATGCCGCGGCACGGCGACCGGTCGATGTGCTGTGGCGCCGGCGGTGCGCGCATGTGGATGGAAGAGAAGATCGGCAAGCGGATCAACATCGAGCGCGTCGACGAGGCGCTCGGCACCGCGCCGTCGAAGATCGCGACCGGCTGCCCGTTCTGCCGCGTCATGCTCACCGATGGCGTGACCGCCCGCCAGAACGACGGCAAGGCGAGCGAGAAGGTCGAGGTCGTGGACGTCTCGCAGCTGCTGCTGTCGGCGGTCAAGCGGCGTCCGCAGCCCGCGCCGGCGCCCGGTGCGGACTCGCTGCCGGCGGTCGAGTCCGACCCGCTGGAGGCCGACGTGTCGACGGACAAGGTGTCCACCGGCACGCCGCTGCCCACCGAGGACAAGTAGACCGGGACGCGCTGGAGGCCACCCCGCCGCGGCGGGGTGGCCTTCGCCGTCAAGGTGCTGGGTCGGCGACGCCGAAGGTCGAGGCGTCAGGCGAGGGGTTCGATGGGCTGTCGGAGGACCGTGCGGAGCTTGTCCGGGGCGCGCCGGTCGCCGAGGTAGATCTCGTGGTGCAGGCCGGAATGCCGCAGACCGTGCGCCCCGAGGTAGCCGGGCAGCCGCGCCAGGACCGGGCCTTCGTCGTCGCAGGAACCGATGTGCGACACCTGGGCGCCGCGTCCCTCGTGCAGCGTGCGGAAGCGGACCCGGCGATCGCGGGCAGCTTCTTCTTGGTCAGCGCCGCGTGCCGCGCCTCGCCGACCAGCTGCTCGTCCACCCACGGCGGCCGGCGCGGCGCACGGGACACTTGACCGTGTAGAGCGCTTTCAGCGCTCGTCCGGGGTCGTAGCTGGGCATGGTCGGCGGTCCCTCCCACCGCTGGTCGGCGGCCAACTGGTGCAGCGAGCATTGGAAGGCGGCCGCTTCCCCTTCCACCACCCGTTGGGGGCTCGACACCCGGGTTATCCTGTTCGTCACGCTGCCGACGCTGCCCGCGGAGGATGCTGACGCGCGCGAACGGGGCTGAGCATGGGAGTACCCGACGGGACCGGACCGGCCGGTGAGCCGGTGGTCGCGCGCGCCGGTGCCCGGTTCCCGTCCGCGACGCAGATGCGGAAGCTGACCGGCGAAAACGCCGAACCCCCTGGTCCGGAACCACAAGCTCCGGACCACGTCCCCGCCGAGACCACGAAGACCAAGCGGATCGCCGGTGCGCGGTTCCCCACCGAGAAGCAGCTCGCTCGGTACGGCGAACCGGAGCCGGTGCCCGCGCCTGAACCGGAGCCCGAACCGTTGCCGGACCCCGAACCGCGCGAGGAGCTCAAGCCCTCGCCGCGGCCCCGCCCCGAGCCCGCCGAGCCGGAGCCGGAACCCGCCGAGCTGCTCGATCCCGACGAGGAGAACCGGCTGCGCGTGCGGCCGTACGTGCTGACCAAGGGGCGCACGCACTCCGCGTACGAGCTCGCGATCGAGACGCTGGTGTCGGTCCGCGCCGACGCGAAGTGGACCGGACCCGCGTTGAGCGCGGAGTACCAGCCCGTCCGCGCGGTCGTCGACAGCCCGCGCTCGCTCGCCGAGGTCGCGGCGCTGCTGTCGATCCCGCTCGGCGTGGCCAGGGTGCTGTTGTCCGACATGGCCGAACTGGGGTTGCTGCACATCCACGGCATCGAGCGGACCGCCGAGGGGCGCCCACCGCTCGAGCTGATGAAGCGCGTTCTGGACGGCCTGCAGCGGCTCTGATCCACTCGTAGGATCGGCCGGTGAGCGAGGAATCGGAGCGCCCGGGCGCCGGGGGCGAAAGCACCCTCACCGTGTTGCTGGCCGGTGGTGTGAACCTGGCCATCGCGGTGATGAAGGCCGTGGCCGGCGTGATCACCGGCTCGGGGGCGATGCTGTCCGAGGCGGCGCACTCGGTGGCCGACACGTTCACCGAGATCCTGCTGCTCACCGCGCTGCGCCGGTCCGGCCGCCCGGCGGACGTCATGCACCCGTTCGGGTACGGCAAGGAGCGGTACTTCTGGTCGCTGCTGGCCGCGGTGTCGATCTTCGCCTCCGGGGCGACGTTCGCGCTGTACGAAGGTTTCTCGACGGTGTTCGGGGAGCCGGCGGAGCAGACCAGCCCGGTCGTCGGGTACGTCGTGCTGGCGCTGGCGTTCGCGATGGAGTCGGTGTCGTGGACGCAGGCGTTCCGCCAGGTGCGGCGGGGCGCGGCCGAGCAGAACCGGACGATCTGGAAGTTCCTGCGCTACATCGACGACCCCGCGCCGAAGACGGTGTTCCTGGAGGACTCGGCCGCGCTGATCGGGCTCGTGCTGGCGTTCGCCGGGGTGTTCCTGCACCACGTCACGGGTTCGGCGACCTACGACGGGATCGCGTCGATCCTGATCGGCCTGCTGCTGGCCGTCGTGGCGTACATCCTGGGGCGGACGAACCTGCGCCTGCTGATCGGCCGCCAGGCGGATCTGACGGTGGTGCGCGGGATCCGCGAGCACCTGTCGGGGGCGGCCGAGATCGAGTCGGTGGTCGATCTGCAGACGATGCTGCTGGGCACGGACCAGATCCTGGTCTGCGCCCGCGTGGACTTCGACGATGCGCTCGGGGCGTCGGACGTGGAGCGCGCGTGCGTCCGGCTGGCGGGCGAGCTGCACGAGGAGTTCTCCGACGTCACCGAGGTCTTCATCGAGCCGGTGCCGCGCAGCGACCCCGAGCTGCGCGCCGCGGTGCTCGCACGGTACGGCGACATCGCGAAGCGCTACGGCCGCTGACTTCCGGCGGATGGAAGCGCCGCGCGATCCCGCGCCGATCTGGTGAACGCACTGCGCCCCTTGGTCGAACCCTGATCCCGCCTGCCGATAGTGTGCGCCCCACCAACTTGATCATCAAACTGTGGGGATCCGACATTGCGCAAGATCCTGAGCCTCGCCGTGGCGTTCGCGGCTTCGACGGCCGTGCTGGCCGCGCCCGCGTCCGCAGCTGAGCTGCCCGAGGGCATGACCGCCGGTTACCTCGTCCTGGACCGGCGGACCGGCGAGACCTTCGCCGGCAACGAGCACCACCAGTACCGGTCCGCGTCGCTGGTCAAGCTGTTCATCGCGCTGGACTACCTGGAATCGCACGGGCCGGACCACGAGATCCCGGCCGACGACCTCGCCCTGCTCGAACCGATGCTGCGCTCCAGCAACGACGACGCGGCCAGCGTGCTGTGGGTGCGCGACGGCTGGGAGGAGATCGTCAACCGGATGGTGGCGAAGATCGGTCTCACCGACACCACGCCGCCGCCCGCGGAAAAGCGCGGCACCTGGGGCTACACCGCGGTCAGCGCCGCGGACATCGCGAAGACCTACGAGTACGTCCTGGAGGAGGCGCATCCGAAGTTCCGCGACTTCATCATGGACAACTTGGAGCAGGCCACGAAGTGCGGGGACGACGGGTTCGACCAGTCGTTCGGCATCCCGAGCGCCCTGCCGCGCGTCGGTGGCGTGAAGCAGGGCTGGTCCGGCTTCGGAGCGGCGCCGGCTCCCGGCGAGGAGTGTATCTCGGCGGACACCAAGCGGGTGCTCGCCTCGCCCGAGGCGCGGTCGGCGACCGCGCTCGCCTCCAGCGGGGACGTCGACCTGACCAGCCGTGTCATGCACACCTCCGGCACCGCCGACTCCGGCCACCGGCGGATCGTCGTCGTCCTGACCTCCCAGCCGACCACGCTGAGCTGGGCCGACTCGGCGGACCGGATCACCGACCTCACGCGCGAGGTGTACTACCGCGCCCTTGCGTGAAGCCGTGAATCAGTGGTTCACTTCTTCACGTGCCCTACCGTCGTACCCCGCAGGTCCAGGCTCGCCTCGACGCCCAGCGTAAGGCGATCCTGACCGCCGCGGCCGCGCTCCTGGCCGAGCGCGGCTACGCGGGGTGCTCGGTGAGCGCCGTCGCGGAGAAGGCGGGCATCGCGACCGGCACGGTCTACAAGCACTTCCCCGGCAAGGCGCAGCTGGTCGTCGAGCTGTTCCAGAGCATCGTCGGCCACGAGGTCGCCGCCGTGCGGAAGGCAGCCGAGACGCCCGGCGACCCGGTCGAGCGGATCGTGGCGATCATCGAGACGTTCGCCGAGCGGGCGCTGAAGGTGCCACGTCAGGCGTACGCCCTGCTCGCCGAGCCCGTCGACGCCCCGATCGAGGCCGAGCGCATCGTGTTCCGCCGCGTGTTCCGGGACGAGATCGCCCGCCACGTCTCGGCGGGCGTCCGCAGCGGCGAGCTGCCGCCGCAGGACGCCGACCTCACCGCCGCCGCCCTCGTCGGCGGCGCTGCCGAGGTGCTGATCGGACCACTGACCACCGACAGCGCCGACGCGATCGGCGCGCTCCGCACGTTCATCGTCCGCGCTCTGGGAGGCCGCCATGCCTGACACTCACGAAGTCCTCAACCAGGTCCCGCCGCTGGTCGGCTACGACGTGGCCGGCGACGCCGCGCTGCTGGAGGGGCTGCGCCGGGAAGGCGGCGGCTGGGCCGAGGACGAGGTGCACGAGCTGGGCCGCCTGGCCGGCAGCGCCCAGGGTCAGGAGTGGGGCCGGGTCGCCAACGAGAACCCGCCGGTCCTGCACACGCACGACCGCTACGGCCACCGCGTCGACGAGGTCGAGTACCACCCGTACTACCACGAGCTGATGAAGGTCGCGGTCGAGCACGGCCTGCACGCGGCGCCGTGGGTGTCCGACCGGGCCGGCGCGCACGTCGCGCGCGCGGCGAAGGTGCTGGTGTGGAACCAGGCCGAGGGCGGGCACGTATGCCCGATCTCGATGACCTACGCCGCGGTCCCGACGCTGCGGCACAACCCGGAGCTGGCCGCGGTGTACGAGCCGCTGCTCGCCGCGCCGGTGTACGACTACGGCCTGCGCGTGCCCACCACCAAGCGCGGCCTGATCGCCGGCATGTCGATGACGGAGAAGCAGGGCGGTTCGGACGTCCGCGCCAACACGACCACCGCGCAGCCCGCGGGCGACGGCACGTACGTCCTGACCGGGCACAAGTGGTTCACCTCGGCACCGATGTCGGACATGTTCCTGACGCTGGCGCAGGCGCCCGGCGGGCTGTCCTGCTTCATGCTGCCGCGTGTGCTGCCGGACGGGTCCCGCAACCGCATCTTCTTCCAGCGCCTCAAGGACAAGCTGGGCAACAAGTCGAACGCCTCGTCCGAGATCGAGTACGACGGCGCGGTCGGCTGGCTCGTCGGCGAAGAGGGC
The DNA here is from genome assembly GCF_014653945.1 of Amycolatopsis deserti. Lineage (GTDB taxonomy): Bacteria > Actinomycetota > Actinomycetes > Mycobacteriales > Pseudonocardiaceae > Amycolatopsis_E > Amycolatopsis_E deserti. The sequence goes on from NZ_BNAU01000006.1 coordinate 517,015, forward strand.
CGCGGCGTGCCGACCATCATCGAGATGGTCAACAACACCCGCCTCGACTGCGTCCTCGGCAGCGCCTCGCTGATGCGCCAGGCCGTCGTGCAGGCCGTGCACCACGCGCGGCACCGGTCGGCGTTCGGCGCGAAGCTCGTCGACCAGCCGGCGATGGCGAACGTGCTGGCGGACCTGGTCGTGGAGTCCGAGGCGGCGACGACCGTCGCGATGCGGCTGGCCGGCGCCACCGCCGACCCGGACCAGCAGGCATTCCGCCGCCTCGCGCTCGCGGTCACCAAGTACTGGGTGTGCAAGCGCGGTGCCGCGCACACCGCCGAGGCGCTGGAATGCCTGGGCGGCAACGGTTACGTCGAGGACTCCGGCATGCCGCGGCTCTACCGGGAGGCGCCGCTGCTGTCCATTTGGGAGGGTTCGGGCAACGTCGCGGCGCTGGATTCGTTGCGTGCCATGGGCAAGCAGCCGGAGTCGGTGGAGGCGTTCTTCGCCGAACTAGACCTCGCCGCGGGCGCCGACGCGCGCCTGGACGACGCGATCGCCCGGGTGCGCAAGGAGCTGTCCGACCTGGAGGACCTCCAGTACCGGGCGCGGCGGCTGGCCGAGATGATGGCCCTGGTGCTGCAGGGTTCCCTGCTGGTGCGCTTCGCCCCGAAGGCGGTGGCGGACGCGTTCTGCGCGTCGCGCCTCGGCGGGGACTGGGGCGTCGCGTTCGGCACGTTGCCGACCGCGGTGGACACCAGGGCCGTCATCGAGCGGGCGTTCGTCAGCTGACGTCCTCGATCGCGGTGCCCTTCGTCTCGCGGACGAACCGCAGCGCGAACGGGATGCTCAGCAGCGCGAACGCCGCGTAGATCCAGTAGGTGACCGACAGGTTCCAGTCGGCCATGCTCGGGAAGCTGACCGTGACCGCCCAGTTCGCGACCCAGTTCGCCGCGGTTCCGACCGCGAGGGCCGCGCCGCGGATGCGCAGCGGGAACATCTCGCCGAGCATGACCCACAGGATCACGCCCCACGACATCGCGAAGGAGATCACGAACAGGTTCGCGAACACCAGCGCGACCGGGCCCCACGCACCGGGCAGGCTCAGCTCGCCGTTGACCGTAACGGCGTTGCCGAACGCGATCGCGGCCACGCCGAGGCCGACCAGCATTCCGGCCGAGCCGATCAGCAGCAGCGGCTTGCGACCGACCTTGTCGATGAAGGCGATCGCGATGAACGTGCCGATGATGTTGATGACCGGGCTGACCATCGAGATCAGCAGCGAGTCGGTGTTCTGGCCGACCGAGTGCCACAGCGTGTCGCTGTAGTAGAAGATCACGTTGATGCCGACGAACTGCTGGAACACCGCCAGCGCGATGCCCACCCAGACGATCGGCAGCAGCCCGAACCGGCCACCGACGAGGTCGCGGACCGTGGACCGCTTCTCGGTGCGCAGGCTGCGGCGGATGTCTTCGAGCTTGGTGTCGACGTCCCCGCCCTCGACCTCGCGCAGCACCTTGCGGGCCTTGTCGATCTTGCCGTTGGCCAGCAGGAAGTGCGGCGACTCGGGGATGATCGAGGCGAGGACGAAGTAGATCACCGCGGGCACGGCCGCGGCGCCGAGCATCCACTGCCACGGCTCGATGCCGCCCAGGTTGCCGTTGAGGTCGTGGGCGCCGTCCGCGCCGACCGGGGCCACCGCCTTGATGACCCAGTTGACCAGCGCCGACACCCCGATGCCGAGGACGATCGCCAGCTGTTGCAGCGAGGCGAGCCGTCCGCGGTAGGCGGGCGGCGCGACCTCGGCGATGTAGGCCGGGCCGATGACCGAGGCGACACCGATCGCGATGCCGCCGACCACGCGCCAGATCGCCAGGTCCCACACGCTGAACGGGAACATCGCTCCGAGGGCGCTGACCAGGAACAGGACCGCCGCGAGCTGCATGGTCCGGATGCGGCCGATCCGGTCGGACAGCAGTCCGCCGAACCAGGCGCCCACGGCCGAACCGATCAGCGCGCTCGACACGGTCAGCCCGGTCACCCCGTCACCGACCTCGAAGTGCCGCTGGATGCCGAGAACGGCACCGTTGATGTTCGAGCTGTCGTACCCGAACAGGAACCCGCCGACCGCGGCCGCGCCGGCGATGAACACGACATGGGCGAGATGTTGCTGACCGGCTCGCTCCCCGGTCGTCGTCGAACTCACGACCCGTGCTCCTTTGCCTGAGGTGATGCCTCCATTCGGAGCAACCTACAAAATGGTCCAGTCCATGCCGTACCACCGGGTGACATGGACCACCGGGTTGTGGGAGTTTGCCCATCGATCGTCAGCCACGCGCCCCCGTCGAACACCGGGCAGCCCGGCCAGCCGCGTGACCACCTCGTCTTCGAGGCTCACGCGGCCACGCTGCGCCGCCGGTTCATCGAACCCGGCAGCCCCTGACTCACGGCAAAGGCGAAGGCTTGAACCGCACCGTCATGGCCTCTAGCGGTTGGTGTCGGCGGTGTGGAAGTTCAAGTACGCCCGGGACGGCGTCGGGCCGCGCTGGCCCTGGTAGCGGGACCCGACGGCGGCCGAGCCGTACGGGTTCTCGGCCGGGCTGGTGAGCCGGAACAGGCACAGCTGGCCGATCTTCATCCCCGGCCACAGGGTGATCGGCAGGTTCGCGACGTTCGACAGCTCGAGCGTGATGTGCCCGGTGAAGCCGGGGTCGATGAAGCCCGCGGTGGAGTGCGTGAGCAGCCCGAGCCGGCCCAGCGACGACTTGCCCTCGAGCCGCCCGGCGAGGTCGTCGGGCAGCGTGACCAGCTCGAACGTGGACGCGAGCACGAACTCACCCGGGTGGAGGACGAAGGCGTCGTCGCCGTCCTTCTCCACCAGCGAGGTCAGCTCGTCCTGCTGGAGCTTGGGGTCGATGTGGGTGTACTGGCTGTTGTTGAACACCCGGAAGAACCGGTCCAGCCGCACGTCGATGCTCGACGGCTGGAGCATCGCCGGATCGAAGGGGTCGATGCCGAGACGGCCGGCTTCGAGCTCTTTGCGGAGGTCGCGGTCACTGAGCAGCACGCTCTAACCCTAGGCAGCCCGCATGTGCCGCGCGTAGGTGGGATCCAGCTTGAACACCCGGCCGAGCCGCTCGACGTAGCGGCGGCGCTCGAGTGCGCCGATGTACTCCTGCAGCGCTGTGGCGCCGGGGATGAAGCGCCGCGCGGTCTCGGCCGCGAAGTTGCCCGCGGCGACGGCGAGGATGGCGCCTTGGGCGATCGGGTCGTTGGGGATCTCCAGGAAGTCGGCGTTCGACTTGCCCAGCACGAGGCGGCTGATGGAGGAGTGCACGGCGACCGAGACGTGGGACAGCACCTTGCCCACGGCGCCGCGCCCCGCGCCGATGGCGGCGTGCGAGTCGATCAGGGCCTTGGCGAGGCGCTTGCTGTCCTCGTCCGGGATGAACTCGGTGGACGCGAGCAGCCAGAACAGGCGCCACGCGTCCTCCTCGGTGGCCGGCAGGAGCTCCTCGTCGACGCCGACCAGCCAGCCGACGTAGCGCCAGAGGTGCAGGATGTCGGCCCGCTCGCGGTCGCTGAACCGGATGCCGAGGAGCTGCGTGCCGTAGACGAAGACGAGCGAGAAGAGCAGCAGCGTGCCGGCGGTCTGGACCTGGTTGACGGGCTTGTCCCACTCGTCGTAATCCCAGTCCGGGCGGCGGTTCATGGCGGCGCGGACGTGGGCGTGCACGAGCCGGACGCGCAGGGCGGAGGCGTAGCCGCTGTGGCCGACCGCCAGCGCGCCGGGGGTCGTGACGTCCATCCACCACGCCGCGGTCTCGACCAGGCGCTGGCTGGCCATCCGCTCGATCTCCCCGGTGGCGACGAGGGTCTTGGTGGCGCGCGAGGCGAGGTAGCCGCCCATCAGCGACATGTCGCCGAGCGGGAAGAGGCCGAGGACGCCGGTGCGGATGATGGCCTTGGCGCCCCGGTCGAGGCGCGACGGGTCGACCCAGTACGGGGTGGCCTCCACGTGCTCGAAGAAGTCGACCAGTTCGCGCGGCGGGTCGTCGAGGCTGTGGATGCCGTCGGTGAGGGCCTGTTCGAACAACCGGCGCCCGCGGTTCTTCGGCAGCCGGTGGAACAGGGCGACGACCGCGTCGGCCTTGGGGTCCTGCGCCTGGGCGAACTCCCGGAAGCGGCGCATCTGGCGTTCGGTCGCGCGGATGTCGTGCTTGACGAAGAGCTTGGCCGCGAGGCTGAACCCCCCGCGGCGGAACAACTCGGGATCCGGCAGTCGCTCGTCCATGCACCCACCACCCTCTCGACAACGAGTGTTGTCACTTGCTCCCCAGAGAGTCAAGGGGGTGGCTTCCCGAGGGGGCGACGTTGTGTATGCTGTGCGTCGCTGCGGATGTAGTTCAATGGTAGAACATCAGCTTCCCAAGCTGAGAACGCGGGTTCGATTCCCGTCATCCGCTCTTCACGCGAAGGCCCAGGTCAGCGGGTGTCTACTCCGGACCTGGGCCTTCGTCGTGTCTTGATCATCTTCGGTCGCGGGCCATTAACGTGCCATTAGCCCTCATCCGTGGCCCCCTTCCGGTGCTCCTCGACGAGCCGCGAGAGCCGGTCCGCGATCCGCTCGTCAGCCTCGCTGGTCGCCCGCTGGTAGATGAGGGCCGCCCGCATGTCGTCGTGCCCCATCCGGGCCATGAGGTCCTTGGTCGAGGTCCCGGCCTTGGAGGCCCAGATGTTGCCCGCGTGTCGCAGGTCATGGAAGTGCAGGCCCTTGAGCCCCATCTTCGCGACGACCTCAGTCCACCGGGTCCGCTGGTTGAAGTTCGGCCGACGTAGGGCGTTGCCGTCCCGCTCGCCGGTGAACAGCAGCGCGAGCTGATCCGGCTCACGTAGGTGTCCAGGTGCTTCACCACCTCCGGTCGGACGGCCGCCGGGATGATCACCGTCCGCACACCGGCCCGCGACTTCGGCGGCCCGACTGTCAGCCCCTTCCCGCTGACCTCGACGAGTCGGCGCCGACTGATCCTGCGCCAGGGTGGTATCCCAGGCGGTCATCGTCTTGCCGAACTTGCCTCTATGGGATCAAGGCGGCGCGCACGCGCGCCGCTAGCCCGCCCGGCCTGCCGCTCCGCTCCCGCCGGCGGCCTGGCCCGCTCGGCCCCCGCTTCCTCCTACTGCATCCGAGTCGGCCAGCGTAGGTCGATGTCGGGGCATCGCCGGTACCACCAAGCCAGATCGAGGGGCGCGAGCGGATATGGCAGGGTGCGTTTCGCGTATTCACGGTCCAGCGGGTCGACGAGGCGTCTCAAGCGGTCGGCTGCGAACGCAGGTAGGTCCCGCATGACCTCGTCCAGCTCCGATCGGCAGTACGGCATCTCACAGCAATCGGAGTGGTCGGTACCCGGCCAGCCGTGTCGAGCGGCTTCTCGCCACTCGTCGAGCATCCGAGCTGTCCAACCGGGCGAAGGCTCAACACGGGCGATGTAATCAAGGACCGCCGGAGAAATACCCCGGATCTGCGACGGCCGGTAACGGCGTGGGCGGCTAGGGAGCGCGGCACGTACCGCGCCTGCGGACCTACGCGGCATCGTCCTTTCGGAAGATCGTCATGCCCCCATCTTGGCACTCCTCGGACCTGCGCCGCCAGGGGACAGAGCGCCTCCGGCGGCTAGGGCTCCGCCTCGGACCCCGGCACCGCTTCGGAGATCAGGGAAGGTCACGACCGGTGACCTCCTCACGGCGCGCCCAAGGGCAGCCAGCCCGGCCGGCACCGGTCAAGGGCGCTTCGCGACCTCCGGCAGACCCTTGACCGGTACCACCCGGCCTGGCAGGGGTGAACCCGCGCCGCGCGGAGATCACCTCAGCCGGGGGAACTGTGCGGGTGGGAGCACCGCCGGTCGTGCCATTAGCGTGCCATTAGGGGCGGTCAACCACGGTCAACGGAGGCACACTAGGGAGAACCCGTCCCGCAGGTCGGGGCCACCGTCGAGCAAGATCAGACCGAATCCCAAGCTGAGAACGCGGGTTCGATTCCCGTCATCCGATCTTGTGACGAAGGCCCAGGTCAGCGGGTGTCTACTCCGGACCTGGACCTTCGTCGTGTCTTGATCAAGTTGGGTGGCGGGCCATTAGTCCTCATCGGCCGGTCCACGATCCGCTCGAGGCGGCACGTCCGCGCTTGCTGCCAGGTCAGCCGAGGTCAGCCAACCGGTTCAGCGCGGCCCGGAGGAATGAATCTCGTCTGGCCGTCAGCGTGTCGCCGTCGAGGTCGGTTCGCCCCTGGTCCTGAATCGTCGCCTCCCAGGTAGCCAACCGTGGAGGTGTGCTCAGGGCCGCCACCACGTCCCAGCAGGCCATTTCGCGATCAACTCATCCGTGATCGACCGCGATGTTCAACACGCCCCGGAGCAGCCGGTAGCACTTGGCGAGCACCGACGCCGACACCCCGGCCGGCAACCGATCGGCCCGCCACCGCCGAAACGTCGCCGCCGACAAACCGGTTGAGCGGGACGTCGCCGATGTAGGGCGTGATGTGCTTACGCAGCAATCACCGGTACAGCTCGACCGTGCGCGGCCGCAGCCCCGGCCGTTCGATGATCCACCGCTCCGCGTACTCGGCCAGCGTGATCTTCACGCGGTCCGGATCCGTCCAGAGCTGCGCGCAAGCGCCGCTCGGCTCCGGCCGGCGGCCCCGGGCCGCGCGTAGTCGATCATCCGCCGTTCGGCGGGATCTCGAACAGCCTTGCCACCTCGGCCAGGTCCCCATGTCTCACCGCGAGTTCAAGCCGACCACCGGGTATCCCGTAGACCAGGACGACATCAGTGCGGACAAGCCGGAAACGTTCCCAGAAAGTCCGCCGCCGCGTCGTCCGTGGTGTTGCAGCTCGGTACTCCAGCTCTGTCAGATGCGATCGACGGAGACGCGGTGACCAGCGCGCTCGGCCTCGTGACAACCGCAGCCTGCCGAACCGCCATCGCGGTAAGCCTCCATCAGGCCACCGCACCGCACACCGCAGCCTGATCTCGCCACCCGACTCGAAAGCCTTCCGACGCTTCCGCAACACACGTTCGCGCCGCCAATCGGGATCACGCTCGAGGGAGGGAGCCCCGATCAACGACCCCACCAGGTCGCCGACGATGTCCCACACCCCGCAGAAGCTACCCGCACCGCAGGACGAAACGAACTGCCTTCGGCGGGCAGGGCTCTGCCCTGGACCCGGCACCGCTTCGGAGATCAGGGGAAGGCGCCACCGGTGACCTCCTCACGGCGCGCCCGAGGGCAGCCAGTCCGGCCGGCGCCGGTCAAGGGCGCTTCACGGCCTCCGGCATACCGGCACCACCTGGCCTGGCAGGGGTGAACCCGCGTCGCGAGGAGATCGCCTCAGCGTCAGACAGCCTCAAGTCCTGCGCCGGCATCTCGATCACGGCTGTCCGGCGGCCGCGGTTCGCGTCATCGGGCTCCCCGTCCTCATCGCGTGCCGGGATGCAGCCATGAGGTCCCGGTCGACATGCCCACCTCCGACGCCCCATGTCGCCTCCCCCCTTGGGTGGCACGTGCTTTGTGCGGAACGGCATGGCTCTGGTTCGCGACCTGGCCATGGAAAACTCAGGGCTTGACACTGCTAGCCATTTCAGTCGAGACTGAAACCGCTAGCAAATAATACGGAAGGTGGCGGCGATGGCTCCGCGTCCTGAGCAGGTGACGTTCAACAGTCTCGGCACCTCGTGCGCCGGTGATCTGTACGTGCCGGAGGGGGCGGACGCCCCGGTTCCCGGCCTGGTGCTGGGGCACAGCGGGGTGATGGTCAAGGAGGCGCTGGCCGTGTTCGCGCCGTACTTCGTCCGCGCCGGGTTCGCCGTGCTGGCCATCGACTACCGCACGGTCGGCGCGAGCGAAGGCGAACCTCGGGGCCAGGACCATCCGCAGCGGCAGGTGGAGGACTTCCGCAGCGCGATCTCCTACCTGCGGAGCCGGCCGGAGGTGGACGCGGCGCGGATCGGGTTGTGGGGTGTCAGCGTCGGCGGCTCGGTCGCGGTGCAGGCCGCGGTGCTCGACCGGCGCGTGAAGTGCGTCGTGGTGCAGAGCCCCAGCGTGTGGAACGGGTGGCGGTACCTGGAGCGGCTGCTCGGCCGCGCCGGTCTGCAGGCGCTGCGGGACCGGCTGGACGAGGACTGGCAGCGCCGCTACGAGGGCGGCGCGAGCGCGCGGGTCCCGCACCTGAGCCTGGACGGGGAGACCGTGCGGGACACGCCGGACCTGGCTGCCGAGATGTTCCCCAGCTACCGCAACGAGAAGACGCTCGACTCCACCGAGCACCTGCTCACCTTCGCGCCGGAGGATCTCATCCACCGGCTGTCGCCCACCCCGCTGTTGATGATCGCCAACGGCGGGTGGGACCCGTACCACATGCTCGAGGAGGCGCAGGGCGCGTTCGCCAGGGCCGGCGAGCCGAAACGGCTGGAGGTGCTGCCCTACGACGTCCTCGGCCTCTACACCGGCCCGGGCCTCGACGAGGCGATGGCGCTGGCCGTGGACTGGTTCGACCGCTACCTGCGCAAGACCCGGCTCGCCACCGTCACCCCGACGCCCACCCGCGAGTCGATTGCCGCCATGACACAGTGACGGCCACGACGAGTCAGCCGAGGAGGAGCGCATGTCCAATCAGGACAACCAGGACGAGGTGCTGCGGTGGGTCGAGCGGGTGGCCACGTTCTGCGTGGAGGAATGGGCGCTCCCCCCGATCACCGGGCGCATCCTGGGCCTGCTGATGATCTGCGACCCGCCCGAGCGCTCGGCCGGCGAGATCGCCGAAGCGATCCAGGCCAGCCGCGCTTCGCTGACCTCGAACATGCGCTTCCTGGCCGCCATCGGGCTGGTCCGCAAGGTTCGCGTGCCCGGTGATCGCACCACCTACTACCGCATCGAGGACGACGCCTGGCACAAGGTGATCCAGCGCAAGCTCGACAGCCTCGGCGCCTTCGGCGACATCGCCGAGGAGGGCGTGAAACTCGCCGGCGGCACCGGGCCCGGCACCGAACGCATCCGCGCCGCCCAGCGGTCCCTGACCTGGCTACGCGATCTCGCCGCCCGCAATCCCCCGAACAAGTAAGGACTTCTCGTGCAACGCCTGCGACTCGACCTGGACCCGCTCCGCGAGACCCTGCTACTCACCCTCCACGCGAGGGCTCTGGACAGCAAGCTTTCCCACCCTATCCTCGGCGACACCCACTCCGCCGCGCTCGCCGACACGATCGACTACGACTTCGCCAAGCTCAAGCTCAAACCCAGCCTCATCTGCGGCACCGCCCTGCGCGCCAAGAAACTCGACGAGGCCGTCCGGGCGTTCGTCGCCCGCCACCCGGACGCCGTCGTGCTCGACCTCGGCTGCGGCCTCGACACCCGCGCCCTCCGCTGCGACCCGCCCGCCGGCGTCGACTGGTACGACATCGACTTCCCCGACGTCGTCGCCCTGCGGCCCCAGCTGCTCCCGGACCGCTCGAAACACCTCGGTGCCGACCTGACCGAACCGGGCTGGCTCGACCCGCTGCCCAGTGACCGGCCGGTCATGATCGTCGCCGAGGGCCTGTTGCCGTTCCTGCCCGGCGACACCTTCCAGCGGATGACCCGCGAACTCACCGCACACTTCGTCACCGGCGAACTCGCCATCAACGGCTACACCCGCTTCGCCGCCTGGTCGATGAAGTACCACCCGGCGATCAAAGCCATCGGCATCACCGCCGCCCAGGGCTTCGACGACCCGCGCGCCCCCGAGACCTGGAACGCCGGCCTGACCCTGGCCGAGGAGCAACTGCTCACCCGAGCCCCGGAAGTCGCCGACTTCCCACAGCCACTGCGCGCGGCCACCCGGCTCATGAGCCACAGCACCGCGCTGTCCCGGCAAGGCACCCGCCTCCTCCGCTACCGCTTCTGACTGAACCGTCACCTTGGCCCGGCTGCGATCCTCAACCGCGGCGGGGCACAGTGACCGGGTGGACGATCGTGGTTTGGACCGGGACGGGACGATCGCGCGCGAAGGCTCTCTGGACCGCGTACCCGCGGAGTTCGCCCCGGTCATCGACGCGCTTCGCGTGCGCGTCGTTGGGACTTTCGTGCGGCTCCACAGTGCCTACCTCTACGGCAGCATCCCGCGCGGCACCGCCGTTCCCGGCGTCTCCGACCTCGACGTCCTGCTCGCCCTCCACGACGAGCCCACCGACGCCGACCGACGCGAGGCCAGTCGCATCGAGGACGCCCTCGACCGCGAGTTCCCCCAGATCAACGGCGCCGGTATCCAGCTCGCCAGTGCCCGCACGCTGCTCAGCGACGCCGAACGCCACGACGGCGGATTCTTCGTCGCGTGCCTGTGCACGCCGCTGTTGGGCGACGACCTCGCCGAGCACCTGCCCCGCTACCGCCCCACTTCCCTGCTGGCCCGGGAGACCAACGGCGATCTCGCCACGCTGCTCCCGGGCTGGCGCCTACGCGCGGCCGCCGCGACGACGGACCACGAACGCCGCACCCTGAGCAGACCGGTGTCGCGCCGCCTCGTGCGGACCGGGTTCACCCTGATCATGCCCCGCTGGGGCGGGTGGACGAGCGACCTCACCAAATCCGCCGAACTCTTCGGCCACTACTACCCCGAGCGCCTCGGCCAGATGCGCACCGCCGCGGCGACCGCCCGCGAGCCGACCGCCGACCCGGCGATCCTGAAGATGCTGATCGACGACCTGGGCCCCTGGCTCGCCGCCGAGTACACCGCCACCCACGGCGAACGGACGCCGCGGCCGGGTGCCTGAGCTCGGAGCGCCCAGCCGGCTGGGCATCCGTTGGTCGCAGCTCCCCGGTGATCGACTCGTCCCAGGCGCGGTCTTCAGTCAGCACCCGGGCTGCGGAATGGTGCTCGAAGCGTGCGTACCGCTGGACCCTGATCACCGGTCCAATCTTCGCGCGGCGTGGTCAGGTCAGTGGACCAGGTCCCGGAGCGGCCCGGACAGCCGGGCGGCGAGCGACGAATCGACCCGCCCTGCCTCGGTGATCAGCAGCTCCACAACCACCCCGAACGCGCGCCGCAGCTCGGCTGGCTCCACCGACCGGACCAGGGCCTCCGCGAACGGCGCCAGGACCTCCGCGGGCAGCTCGTCCACCCCGCGTCCTTGCGCGGCCGGCAGCCCGTGACGCAGGCAGGCCAGCGCGAGCACCTGATCACGCGCCCCGCTGATCATGTACTCCGCCTGCCACACCCGGCCCCGGGCGATGCTCGACCGTGCGTGCAGCGCGTACAGCCACGCCATGCCCACCAGGTGCTCCGCGGCAGGCGGCTGAATCTGCGGCAGCTCGTTCGGCTCACCGAACAGCGTCCGAAATGTCGGACCGGTGGCGCCGAACTCGGATTCCGGCCAGAACGCGATGTCGACCTGGAGCGTGTCCGGCAGCAGGAACACCCGGAACACGTCGAGGTCCAGGTGGTGGACGGCGCGGTGGTCGCGGTACATGCGGTCGGTCCAGTCCGCCACGACCTGCGCACGGTCCCCGGCCACCGCGAGCGCCAGGTCGATGTCCGACCACTGGTCCTCTCGTCCAACGGAGGCGGACCCCGTCAGCGCCGCGCCGCTGATCCGCTCGTCCGCGCGCGCCGCCGCGATCAGCGAGTCGCGCAACCGCGAGCGGCTGTCAGGGGTGAACACGCTCGCCCTCCGTCCTGACCGTCCACAGTGCGGCCGCCCGTAGCGCCAGCAGCAGCGGCACCGAACCGCTGTCGGCGATCAGCGCGGGCAGCGACGGCAGGTCCGCGCCCTCGGCCAGCTCCCGGCCGTACGCCGCGAGGTCGATCTCCACGAACCGCATCGCGGCCGTGAACTCGCGCTCCGACCGGCTCGGCCGCCGCGCCACGAGGTCCTGCCGCGTCACCGACAACTCCGTCAGCCCGAAGAACTCCGGCTTCCCGCCGCGGTCCATCCAGCGGGCGAACCCGGTGATCGTCGTGCGGATGATCTCGTCGCGGCGCAGCCCGGTCTCCTCGCACAGCTCGCGTTCCATCCCGGCGCGGACGATGTCGTGCAGGTCGTCGCCGGCGACGTCTCGGGGCTCCAGCGATCCGCTGCCCGACGGGGCGAGCAGCGACTGGCTTGCCGAATTCCGGTTGGACTGGAGTACCACCAGCACGCAACCGTCGGTGGTGACGGCCACCGTCGACACCCCGACGATGTCCGCCAGCCGGCTCTCGGCGAGGGTGCGCAGGCGGCCCGCGGTGTCGACCATCAGGTGTTGCCGCAGGTCGAAGACCTGATCGGTGTCGCGGCGGGCGATCCGCAGCGTCGCCAACTCGTTGGAGCACTGCGCGTCGAAGAACCGGGTGCGCTGCAGCCGGATCGGCGCGCCGTGCCCGACCGACGGCAGCGGCTCACCCCGCATGCCGACCACCTTGCCGTTGAACAGCAACCGGCCGTGGGCGCGCAGCGGCAGCACGTACGGCGCGGTGGCCTTGAGTTCGGCGGGCAGGCGGTACGGGTCCGGCGCGACCTCGACCGGGAACCGCTGTGTCCACAGTGCCCGGTCGATGGCGTCGCTGACCAGGGCGGTTCCGCGTCCGGGCAGCTCGAGGTACCGAGCTTCGGGGTAGCTCGCCGGCGGCGGGACGTCCGCGTGCGGGAAGGGCGCGGCGATCGTGGCGAACTCGTAGGCGGCCCAGCGGCCGCGGAGCATGCGGACGTCGCGGGTGAGGGTCAGGACGCCGAGCGCCAGCGCGACCACCGAGAGCACGATGCCGACGGCGCTGGGCACGAGCGTGACCAGGCCGAGCAGCACGCCCAGGGCGGAGACGAACACCGGCCATTCACGCGAACTGATGAACCAGAGGTAGTCGGCCTTCGCCCTGGCGCGGTTGGTCAGCTTGCCCATCGATCATGGTGTCTACCAGAACGCGGGTAACGATCCGGGCGAAATGATCCGGATCACCGCGCCGGTCCGTGCGACGATCGCGCCGACCGACGGGAGAGGGACATGTGGGAAAAGCGCATGGAGTGGCCGCTGACCGGCGTCGCGGTGCTGTTCCTGGCCGCCTACGCCTGGCCGATCCTGCAGCCGTCGCTCGGGAGCACCGGCCGGCTGTGGTGCGAGGTCGTCACGTGGCTCGCGTGGGGGCTGTTCGCGCTCGACTACGTCGTACGACTGGTCCAGTCGCGCGACAAACCGCGTTTCCTGCGTCGGCACGTACTGGATCTGCTGGTCATCGTGCTCCCGCTGCTCCGCCCCTTGCGGCTGCTGCGCCTCGTCGCGATGCTCAACATCCTCAACCGCACCGCCGCGCTCGCCCTGCGCGGGCGGGTCGTCGTGTACTTCGTGGGCGCCACGGTGCTGATCGTCTTCTGCGCGGCGCTCGCCGTGCTCGAGGCGGAGCGGCCCATCGAGGAGGCCGGGATCAAGACCTTCCCGGACGCGCTGTGGTGGGCGGTCACGACGATCACCACCGTCGGTTACGGCGACCGCTACCCGGTGTCGGGCACCGGACGGCTGATCGCGGTCGGGCTGATGGTCGCGGGCATCGCGCTGCTCGGCGTGGTGACGGCGACCTTCGCGTCCTGGCTGGTCCGGCGGGTCGAAGAGGTCGAGGCGACGTCGCAGACCGTGACGCGGGAACACATCGACGCGCTGACCCGGGAGATCGCCGAACTGCGCGCCGCCCTCGCCGCGAACACGGTGGCAGGTGGTGAACAACCGAGGGAACCGGACGCGCGACCGTCGCGAGGCGGCTAGCGCCGGACGACTTGGCCGCCCGCACGAGGTCCTGGTCCGGGCTGCAGCCCCGGTCGCGTGGCAGCGTGCCCTTGCTGGGGCGAGTCTTGGGGAGCGGGCGAGGCGCCGTGCCGGACGCTAGCCGCCCGAGTGCATGTCCTCCGCTTCGGGCACCAGGTCGTCGTCCGGGTTGTCGAGCCAGCCGTGCGGCAGCGTGACCTTTCCGGGCGAGCCCTGGCGCCCGCGTGGGCCCAGAGCGTCCGCCGGGAACGGCGCCGCGTGGTCCAGCTGGGCGATCAGCTCGTCCAGCTCGTCCATCGACGACACCATCGCGAACCGCCGGCGCAGTTCGGACCCCACCGGGAAGCCCATGAAGTACCAGGCCATGTGCTTGCGCAGGTCGCGCATCGCCTTGTCGTGGCCATCGTGCTGGACCAGCAGCTCCGCGTGCCGCCGCAGCACCTGGGCGACCTCGCCCAGGCTCGGCCCCTCCGGGATCGGGCGGCCGGCGAACGCGGCCTCCAGCTCGCCGAACAGCCACGGCCGGCCCAGGCACCCGCGTCCGACGACCACCCCGTCGCACCCGGTTTCGGCCACCATCCGCAGCGCGTCGTCGGCCGTGAAGATGTCGCCGTTGCCCAGCACGGGGATGGTCTGCACGGCCTCCTTCAGCCGCGCGATCGCGCTCCAGTCGGCCTTGCCCGAGTAGCGCTGGGCGGCCGTGCGGGCGTGCAGCGAGACCGCCGCCGCGCCCTCGGCCTCGGCGATGCGGCCGGCGTCGAGGAAGGTGTGGTGGTCGTCGTCGATGCCGATCCGGAACTTGACCGTGAACGGCACACCCGCGGCCTCGGCGGCCTCCACCGAGGCCCGCACGATCTGCGCGAACAGCTTCCGCTTGTACGGCAGCGCCGCACCGCCACCCTTGCGGGTGACCTTGGCGACCGGGCAGCCGAAGTTGCTGTCGATGTGGTCGGCCAGCCCCTCGCCGACGATGATCTTGACCGCTTCCCGCATGGTCTTCGGGTCCACGCCGTAGAGCTGCATCGACCGCGGGTATTCGCCCTGGTCGAAGGCCATCATGTGCATGGTCCCGGGGTGCCGCTCGACGACGGCGCGCGCGGTGATCATCTCGCACACGTAGAGCCCCGCGCCGTACTCGCGGCACAACCGCCGGAACGCGACGTTCGTGATGCCGGCCATGGGCGCGAGCACCACCGGGGGATCGACCTCGTACGGGCCGATCTTCAGTGCGGGCTTGCTCAGGGTCGCGGTCACGTCCTCCATTGTCGCTGGTGACTCGCGCCACCCGTACTCAGGCCTGTTCCACTGCCGGGATATCGGCACTGATCCGGGATTTCGGACGAGGCGCGGTCACCGTCCACAGGATCTTCCCGTCCGGGGAGGTGCCGCCGACGCAGGTCAGGCTCCGGCACACCACCTGCGCGGCGTGGCCGGCGGTCCCGAGTTCGACCTTCAGGTGCGGGATGTCCACCGTGGGGCTGCGCAGGACCTGGTCCTCCGCGCGACCGACCACCAGGCCGGTGAACCACAGCTGGTCGAAGTGCATCGACAGCACGCCCTCGAACAGCAGCTCGACCGGCTCGTCGGGGTCGTCGTCGGTGCGCAGGACCAGCTCCGAGTGCTCGACGCCGTAGCGCCACACGCGGAAGGCCCGGGACGAGCTGAACAACGGCTCCGGCTGGTTCATGGCCCCAGTATGGGTGCCGATCACGCGTCCCGCGGCGCGGCCGTCACCGGAGCGGCTGACGCCGGCTCACTCCGCCAGCGGCCTGGCCGTGGCCGAACGGCTGGCGCGATTCGCTCCAGTTGTGGCTGTCGCCGGAGTGGCCGGCGCCGGTTCGCTCCGGCAGCGGCCGGAGTGGCTGACGCCCGAACCACTCCAGTCACGGGCCGCCACCGGAGCGGCTGGACGTCCGCTCACTCCAGCAGCGTCTCCAGCGCCCGCCGCGCGACGGAACCGTCGTCGAGGGTCTTCATCGCCAGGAAGTCGGCCAGTTCCGGCGCCGGGCGGTCCAGGTAGCGCCCGGCGCGGTGCGCGGCGTCCACCGCGTCCTCGGCGAGCCCGTGCTCGACCAGCAGCGACACCGCCTCCGGCCACTTCGGCGAGCCGATCAGCTCACGAATGGTCCGCACGCGCGGCTGCGACAGGCACGGGTCGTCGACCGTCCAGCTGTGCGTCCCGTGCCGGACCTCGGTCACCGGGCCACCGGGCACGTGCACGTCGGCCCGCACGCCGGGCGGAACGACGACGTCCAGCGTCAGCTTCCCGTCCGCCCGCCGCCAGGCCACCGAAGCCTCACCAAAGGGCGTCTCGTGGCGGGCCGAGGCGTGGGTGAGCGCGGCGTCGGGCACCGGGCGCACCACCATCGACCGGTACCCGGGCGCGGACGGCGCCAGCCCGGCGACCGTGCGGTGCATCCAGTCCGCCACCGCACCCAGCGCGTAGTGGTTGAACGAGGTCATCTCGCCCGGGTTGATCGACCCGTCCGGCAGCATGCTGTCCCAGCGCTCCCAGATCGTCGTCGCACCCATCGTCACCGGGTACAGCCACGACGGGCAGCCCCGCTCCAGCAGCAACCGGTACGCCAGCTCCGGGTACCCGGCCGTGGTCAGCGCGTCCGTGATCAACGGTGTGCCGACGAACCCGGTCGCGATGCGGAACCCGTTGGTGCGCACGAGATCAGCCAGTCGTCGACCCGCGACCGCCCGCTGCTCCTCCGTCGGCAGCAGCGCCCACTCGATCGCCTGCGCGTACACGGTCGGCGCGTCCGAAAGCACCCGCCCGGACCCGGTGACGTACTCCCGGGCGAACGCCGCACGGGTCTGCTCGGACAGTGTCCGGTATTTCGAACCGTCCTGGCCCAGCACCTCCGCCGCCGCGGCCACGATCTCCGCCGACCGCACGAGATACGCCGTCGCGACCACGTCGGAGTCGGCCTTCGCGGCGAACGGGTCGTCCGGCGGCGCGGAGGGGTCGAGCCAGTCACCGAACTGGAACCCGCCCGCCCACACGCCGTCGGTGGTCAGGGACGCGATCTTGTCGACCCAACCGCGCATGCTGTCGAACTGCCGCGCCAGCACCTCGGCGTCACCGAACCGCTGGTAGAGCACCCACGGCACGATCACCGCCGCGTCGCCCCAGGCCGTCGCGGTCGGGCTGTCGCCGGGCAGCACGTCCGGGATCACGAACGGCACTGAGCCGTCCGGACGCTGGTCGGCAGCGAGGTCGGCCAGCCACGAGCGCAGGAACCCGGCGCAGTCGTAGAGGAAGGACGCGGTCGGCGAGAAGACCTGGATGTCACCGGTCCAGCCCAGCCGCTCGTCGCGCTGCGGGCAGTCGGTCGGCACGTCGAGGAAGTTGCCGCGCATGCCCCACACGACGTTCTCGTGGAACTTCTCCAGGTCCGGGTCCGAGCAGCTGAACCAGCCGGTGCGCCGCAGATCGCTGTGCACCACCACGGCTTCCAGGTCCTCGGCGCGCAGATCGTCCACACCGGACACTTCGGCGTACCGGAACCCGTGGAAGGTCAGGCTCGGCTCCAGCACGGTCTCGGAGCCGCCGGGCAGGACGTAGGTGTCGGTCGCCTTCGCCGACCGCAGCGGCCGCACGCCCAGCTCGCCGTCCTCCAGTACCTCCGCGTGCCGCACGGTGACCTCGCGGGCGTCGCGCACCCGCAGCCGCACCCAGCCGACGACGTTCTGCCCGAAGTCGACCAGCGTCTTCCCGGACGGCGAGGACCACACCCGCACGGCGGGCACCACCTCGGTCACCCGCACCGGCGGACCCTCGGGCGCGACGAGCCGGTCCAGGTCGGCGTCCACCACCTCGACCTCGTCCACTTCGGACTCGGTCAGCGTCAGGTCCGTGTGCTGCCCGTCGTACAGGTCGTCGGAGGTGATCCGGCTCTCCGTCGCCGACCACTGCTCGTCGGTGGCGATGACCTCGGTGGTGCCGTCGGCGTAGGTCACTTCCAGCTGCGCCAGCAGCGCGAGCCGGTCGCCGTAGAGCGCGCGGCGGCCGGACCAGGTGAGCCGTCCGCGGAACCAGCCGTTGCCGAGCAGGAACTCCAGGTCGTTGGTCCCCTCGCGAAGCAGCGAGGTGACGTCGTGCGTCTGGTACCGCAACCGGTGTTCGTAGCTGGTCCAGCCGGGCGCGAGCACCTCGTCACCGACGCGCGAGCCGTTGATCGACGCGGTGTAGACGCCGTGCGCCGTCGCGTACAACCGGGCCGAGGCGATCCCCGGCCGCAGCTCCACGCTGCGGGTGAGGATCGGCGCGCGCTGCCCGATGCGGCCGATCGTGCGCGGGCTGATGAACCGCGCCGACCAGTCCTCCGGCCGCAGCAAACCGGTCTCGACGGTCGCCGGCTCCGACCACTCCTCCCCGACGCGGACCCGCACGGTCGCCCGGGTCCGCGACGGCAGCGGTTCGAACGGCCACGGCACCAGCACCTGGTCGGCCGATTCGACGCGCACCGTCGTCGACCCGTTCAGCTCGACCTCGTACGCGGTCTGCGCCCAATCGGGGTCATCCGTGCGCACCTGCCAGGACAGGCGGGGCGTGCCGGTGCCGATGCCCAGCGGGACGTCGTGGTGCTCGAAGCGGACGGCGGTGACGGTCAACGATCGCTCTCCTTCTCGTGCTGTACCAGCCGCACCGGCCCGAACAGGCCCGTGCGGACCTGCCCGGCGGCCACGGCCATCGTGGGCGACGCGTCGTCGAGGTACCCGGCGAGCGTCCCGCGGACGACGATTTCCAGTTCGTTGACGCCATCCCGGACCGCGTCCGAAATCTCGGATCGCCACGGTCCCCAGACCAGGCGGTCGACGAGCCGGCCGTTCACCACCACGTCGGCCGTGCCGCGCACCTCGCCGAGGTCGAGCACGACACGACCGGGCAGCGCCTCGAACGTGGTCCGGTACCGGACCAGGCCGCCCAGCGCACGCAGCCCGAGGT
Source organism: Amycolatopsis deserti (assembly GCF_014653945.1). Lineage (GTDB taxonomy): Bacteria > Actinomycetota > Actinomycetes > Mycobacteriales > Pseudonocardiaceae > Amycolatopsis_E > Amycolatopsis_E deserti. The sequence goes on from NZ_BNAU01000006.1 coordinate 535,707, forward strand.
CCTCCCAGCTGCGCAGCTCGACCGGCGCTTCGGCGGTCTCGACTTCCAGCCCCGCGTCCAGCAGCGCACCACCCCGGCGACCGTCGACGGCGCGGAACCGCAGCTCAATCGGGGTGCCGGCGCTCAGCGGCGCGGGGAAGCGCACCCGCTGGTCGACCGGCTTGTACTCGGCCTCGCCGACCCGGACGACCACGTCGAGATCGGTCGGGACGCGCAGCGCCACCGCGCCGAGCGGGGCCGGGAAGCTCAGCGTCTCGGTGCGTTCCCCGCCCGGCGCGACGTCGGGGATCACCGGCACGACGACGTCGCCGGGCGCGGCGGCGGGTTCGAGCCAGTGCGCGCTGGGCAGCGGGTGCGGCCGTGCCCACTGGCACAGGAACCTCGGATCGCGCCGGTGCAGGCGGCGCACCTCGCCCCAGTCCGGGCCGCTGACCAGCCGCGGATCGCGCGCGTCCACGGCGACCGGGCCGGTGGTGATCAGCGTGAGCGTGTTCTCCCCGAGGCGGAGGTGTTCGCGCAGGTCGTAGGGGTGGATGCGGATCTCGCGGAACCCGGGGTAGGGGTTGAAATCGCCCTGCCTGCCCACCTCGGCGCCGTTGACGAGCACCCGGCAGGCCTCCTCGCTCGCCACCTGCACCGTCGCGTCACTGGGCATCTCGTCGAGGTGGAAGCTCCGGTGGATCTCCCCGCCCGCCAGCCACTCCGGCCTGCGGTACGCGCCGGGATCGGTGACCACGGCGAACGACGCCCGCAGCGGCCCGTCCTGGTCCGCGGTGAACTCGATCTCCACCCGTACTGTCCGGCCGGCCGGAAGCGGGCTGTACGACTGGTACCCCGGCCCGTCGACCGGCACCTCGGCGCCGTCCACGAACACCCGCCGCGCCGCGCTCGCCCCGACGGCGAGGAACAAGCCGTCGCGTTCGGGCAGGGGCAGATAGGTTCGTATCCCGACCGTCTGCCCGGCGCGCACGTGCCGCCAGTCGAGGAACTCCTCGGGCACGTAACCCTTGGGCCCCAGCGCTTCGGCGTGCCCGGGGTCGTTGCGGATGCCGCGGGACAACGACCAGACCGCGGGCCGCCACCCATGCGCGTCCCGGACTTGCGCGAATGCGCCGTACCCGGCTAGCTCGTCACCCAGCCGCCAGACCTCGATCGGCAGCACCCCGGTGCGGGCGGGCGCCGCCAGGTCGCCGTGCCGGTTGTCCAGAGTGGACTCCGCCTGGGCGCGCCAGCCGTCGAGGACCACCGAGCGCACCACAGGGCCCGGCGGCGTGTGCGTGGCCTCGGGCAGGTCCTCGCCGAACACGAGCAGCGTGATCGGCCCGTCGCTGAAGGCGACCTCGACCGAGCCGTTCACGACTGGGACATTCGTGCGCTCCGCGGTGCGCGGGTTCCACTGCTGCGCCCGTCCGGTCACGCCGCTGACCCGCGCCACCCGATCGGCAGGCGGCACGAATTCGTACCCGTTCTCGCGCAGCTGCCGCCAGTACTCGTCCCACGGAAAACCCGTGTCCGTCCAGCCTTCGCGGTCGAGGTCGACGATCGGCGCCCGGGTACCGCTGTGCTCGTCATGCGCGGTGAGCAGCAGGAAGTGCCGGTCGCCGTGCCGCCGCAGCAGGAACGGCACGTCGGACCGGATCCGGGATTTCGGAAGGGCCGCCGGAACGTCCTCGGGTTCGGCGACCGTGATCGCGCCCTCGACCGCGCCGCCGCCCACGCAGACGACCGTCCCGCCGGCCGCGGCGAACTCCGCGAGCCGGGCGGCCGCGGCCGGGAGCAGCAGTTCGACCTCCGGCAGCACCACCGCGCGGTAGGTCTCCGCGCCGATCCGCAGGCCGTCGGCGGTCACCTCCCCGGAGGCGATCGTGACCTCGTCGAACGTGTCGTGGTCGATCCCGGCGCGCTCCAGCACCCCGCGTTCCTCGGCGAACCAGGTGCCCACGCCGTTGAGGGCGTGGAACGTGGCCGCCGCGCGCTCCGCGGGCGGCAGCGGCCCGTCGAGCGTCAGGTACGCCTGGGCGGTGCTGGTCGGCGACAGCAGCACGACGTCGCAGCAATGCGTGCCCGCCGTCAGCACCGAGCACAACCGGCTCACCGCGCCGGCGAACTGCGAGTACGCCGGCCAGTACGGCTGCCGCCAGCAGGTCGACGGCGGCGCCCACTCCCACCAGCCGCCCGCCGTCGAGTAGTACACCGCGTGCGGGTCGTAGAGCGTGGCGCCGCGGCGCAGGAACGGCGCGAGCCAGTCGTAGGTCTCCTCGAGCGTGCCGCCCCAGCCCGACGAGTGGAACGCCTCGATCCAGGTGCGCGGATGCCCGTGCGCGTGGGCGAGCGAGCTGTGCACCTTCGCGTCGCCCCAGTGGTCGCTGCCCGGCGCGCCGAAGCCGGAGTGCGTGCCCAGGTAGTCGCCGTAGATCCGGACACCGCCCACCGGATCGCCCTCGCGGGCCGGGCTCGCCTGGTCGAAGCCGCAGATCAGGCCGCGGTGGCTGAGCCACTGAGCCAGTGGGTCGAAGAACGCGCGGCGGGCCAGCCGGGCACGGTGTTCCTGGTAGTCCCGGCGGATCCCGGCCGATTCGGCGTCGGCGCCCTCGTACAACGCGGACAGCCGCGGCACCAGGTCGTAGCCGTACTCGGCGGCGAACGTCTCCGCGAAGTCGTGCCCCCAGGTCGGCAAAGGTGGCAGCTCGTCCTGGAAGAAGCCCGGGATCACCGTGCCGAACCAGCGTCCGACGTGCCGCTCCAGCTCGCCGTGCACCTGGTCGAGCAGCGCCGCGCAGGCGTCCGGGTTGAAGTAGTCGAAGCCGCTGACGCGGTGGCTGATCGTGCCGTCGGCGTCCCGGTGCAGGGCGAGTCCGGCGAACTCCGGGCGGGCCGCGGTGAGGCGGCCCTGGAAGTTCGCCCCGGAGAACCCGATCTGGTCGTACATCCACAGCTGGAACCCCAGCTCGGCGGCGTCCGCGCAGGCGCCGTCCAGCAGCTCGATCCACTTCGGACTGAGGAACGGCGGATCGTCGGCCAGCGACCCGAACATCGGGCCGGTGGGCGCCAGGCACATCACCACCGCCTGCCGGACGCCCTGCGACACCAGCTGTTCCATCTGCCACCGGATCCGGTCCCCGGTGACCCGGCCGCCGCTCCACCACCAGATCGGCAGTGGGGAGAACTCGGGGCCGGGATCGGTGAACCGGGTCAGCAGCTCGTCGGAACTCATGCGGTGGTGCGCTCCGCCTCGATCTGCTCCAGCGACTTGCCCGAGGTGTTCGGCATGAAGAAGAACCCGACGCCGCCGCTGATCACCAGGAACAGCGTGAGCAGACCGCCGGCGAGCGTGAACCCGCCGCTGGCCAGCGTCGGCAGGAAGAAGCTCCACACACCCAGCGCCGTCCGGGCGACGCCGAAGGTGAAGCCCTGCGCGGTGCCGCGCAGCATCGTCGGGAACAGCTCCTGGCTCCACACCTTGTAGAACGCCTCGCCGGCGAGCGAGCAGCCGACGCCGAACAGCACGATGTTCGCGATGATCACCGGGATGTTGAACGGCAGCACCACGTAGATGCCGTAGGCCACGATTTGCATGACCGCGCCGATGCCCCACATCCACTTGCGCGTGCTGTGGCTGCGGTCGGCGAAGCGCATGAACACCAGCGTGGTGACCAGGATGCCGATCACGAACCCGGCGCAGGACAGCGCGACGCTGGCCGCCTGGCTGCCCGCGTTGAGGGTCTTGATGACGTACGGCGTGAAGATGCCGCCGGTGCCCGCCGCGATGTTCCAGAACACGTAGACGAGCCCGGTGAACAGCAGCGCCTTGAGGTGGGCGCCCTGGAAAAGCGCTTTCAGCTGGTACTTGACCTCCTTCGTGGAGGAGGCCGAGGTCCAGCGCGCGGACTCGGACAGACCGCGGCGCATCGCCCAGGTGATCAACGCGATGACGAACAGGTGCAGGAACACGATCCGCGTCCCCAGCAGGTCCAGCGGGGTGAGCGCGAGCGACAGCAGCAGCACGATCACCGGGCCGAGGTTCCACGCGACCTGGGTGAACCCGAGCAGCTTGCCGCGCGCCTTCGACGGGGAGAACTCGCCGACCAGCGCCAGCGACGTCGGCACGTCGGCACCCACCGCGACACCGACGACGAACGTGCCGATGAACAGCATCGGCGTGTTGACCGCGAGCGCGATGCACAGGATGCCTGCCGCGTAGACCAGCAGGTCGTACTTGTAGATCCGCTTCCGGCCCAGCTTGTCGCCCAGCCGGCCGCCGATGAACGCGCCGATCGCGCAGCCGATGGCGTTCGGGCCGATCGCGGCGAGCGCGCCCACCGCGCCCTCGGACAATCCGAGGTAGCTCTGGAACAGGGCCAGACCGGCGCCGAGCGCGACGATCGAGCCGGCATCCAGGTAGGAGGCCATGCCCGCGAGCACGGACCACCGCCACTGCTGGCGGCTGATCGTGCCGCCGTCTTCCACGGCGCTCGCGCCGACCGCTTCGCGTGAGGTCATGTGGTTCTCCTCGTCTTCCTTGACGCGGGTCACATTTTGAAACGTATTAAGGGGGCAGGTTAGCGTTTGAGTGGGGGAATAACAAGCTTCCGTTCGGCCCATTGAACGTTTCATGCGTGCTAGGCTCGTGGCCTTGGCAGATCGAGGGGACGCATGGTTGGCATCAAGGATGTGGCCCGGCGCGCCGGGGTCTCCATCGGCACGGTGTCCAATGTGGTCAACCGTCCGCACATCGTTTCCCCGGCCACCCGCTCACGCGTGCTGTCCGTCATCGAGGAGCTGGGCTACGTCCGCGACGAGTCCGCGCGGCAGCTGCGGGCCGGCCGCAGCCGCATCATGGCGCTGCTCGTCCTCGACCTGGCGAACCCGTTCTTCGTCGACGTCGCCCGCGGAGCCGAGCAGGCCGCGCACGACGAGGGGCTGAGCGTGATCACCTGCAACAGCGGGCAGCGCGTCGACCGCGAGGAGTCGTACCTGTCGCTGCTGGCCGAGCAGCGGGTGCGGGGGCTGTTGCTGAGCCCGGTCGACACGTCCGGGGCGGCGCTGGAGACGTTCCGCCGCAGCGGGATCCCGTACGTGTTCGTGGACCGGAAGGTGCCCGCGGACGAGGCGAGTTCGGTGTCCGTGGACGACCTCGCGGGCGGTGAGCTGGCCGGGCGGCACCTGCTGGAGACCGGGCACCGGCACATCGCGTTCGTCAACGGGCCGCGGATACTCACGCAGTGCCGCGACCGGGAACAGGGGCTGCGGACGGCGCTGGAGGGGTCCGGGGCGCAGCTGTCGGTGATCGAGACCGCGGAGCTGGACGTGGTGTCCGGGCGGGACGCCGGCGCGCGGCTGCTGGGCATGAGCCCGCGGCCGACGGCGGTGTTCTGCGCCAACGACCTGCTCGCGCTGGGCGTGCTGCAGGCGATGGTCGGCGCGGGCGTGCGGGTGCCGGACGAGATGGCGATCGTGGGCTACGACGACATCGAGTTCGCCGGGGCGGCCGCGGTGCCGCTGACGTCGGTGCGCCAGCCCGCGCGGCGGCTGGGCCAGACGGCGGCGGAGCTGTTGATCGCGGAGACGGCGGACCCGGAGAACCGGCCGGCGCACCGGTCGGTGGTGTTCAAGCCGGAGCTGGTGGTGCGCGCCTCGACGCAGTCACGGCGCTGAGGTTCCGGCCGTTGCCGGGGGTCTCGGCGGACCCGCCGCCAGTCGGTGGGTGCTGAGGGGCTTGGCTGCGTGGGCGCGGTGCCGGCTGTGCCCGGTGTAGGCCACGGGCAGTGCCGAGGTGATTCCCCCGCAGGGCCGGGCGCGCGCGGGGCCCGCTTGGCGGGCGGGATTCTGGCGCCGTGGGCTGGCTGGTGACCGGGTGGGGTGGTGTTCGTGCGTGGTGGCGGCTCGGGCGCGTCGGGGTGCTGGCGGGTGCGCCAGGCAGGCCCGCTTCGCGCGCGATGTCCTGGCGCGGTGGGGGTTGCATTCCGCGCCGGAGGCGGCGCGGCGGTAGCTCGGCGGCGTGGCGTCAGTGTTTGGCCACGTAACGGCGCCAGAGGCGGCGCGGCTCCGGCTCGCGCGGGGCGGGGACCAGCAGGTGCGTCAGGCACTCCTCGCAGGTCCTGCCCGGCGGGGCGGTCATCGCGGCGGGGAGGAACCGGGCGCCGCACACCGCTTCCAGCTCCAGGCCGGGTGCCATGGCCGTGTCCGGAACCGCGTGCTCGGCCGTGCCGTCCGCGCTGGTCACCCAGACCGGATGGTCGTCCGGGGTCGCTTCCATCGCTTCTCCCCTCCGCCACTGCTCCGTCCGGGCCTACCCGCCGGCCGCCGGCTCAAGCCGGATTCACCTGCCCGGGGGTCCGAACTCCAGGTTCAGGCAGGCCAGCCGCCCACCCGCCGTCCCGGCGTGACCCGGGTCCGTGTGCGTGTGCGTCTCGTGGATGACCACCGACCCCGGCAGCCGGTCGCCGTAGGTCCAGTCCACGTGCGAGACGGCGAAGCCGCTGCCGTTCGCGGTCGTGGTGAAGTCGAGCCAGATCTCGTTGCTCGGGTTGGCGTACGCCGGGTCGGCCGAGGGCTGCACCGGGTCGGGAACGTGCTGGTAGTGCGGCCCCGAATCGCTCGGCGACGCCCCGCACGGCTTGGTGTGCACGTGGGCCCCGTACTCGCGGCCGGGCAGCAGACCGCGCACGGAAAGCGCGGTCAGCGTCCCCGTCGCCGACGCCGTGAACGCCCGCGCGGTCGCCCCCTCTGGCACGAGGGCGGTGTTGTAGCGCACGACGGAGGTGCCGACGCCCACGTGGACGGCGGGTGCGGCGGCGGCTTCGGCGGGCCACAGGGCCGGCAGCGCGGCCGCGGCGAGGGCCAGGGGGACGATTCGCATGATGTTCCATTTATCGGTCATTCTGTGACCGGGCAAATCCTCCCATAGGCTGATCTCCGTGAGCGGCCCTGACGAAGAGACCCCGAACCAGCGCCTCGCGCGGAACGTGAACGAGCTTCTCGGCGAGCTGCGGGTGGCCCAGGCCGGGGTGCAGATCCTGTTCGGCTTCCTGCTCACGGTGGTGTTCACGGCCCAGTTCCGCGAGGCCAGCGGGTTCGAGAAGGCCGTGCACCTGGCGGCGGTGCTGCTCGCGGTGGTCTCCACGGCGCTGCTGTCCTCGCCAGCGGCGTGGCACCGGATCCTGTTCCGCGCGGGCCGCCGCGACGACATCCTGCGGGCGGGCAACCGCGCCGTCCTGGCCGGCCTGGTCTGCCTGGCGGCCGCGATCACCGCGACGGTGTCGCTGATCGCGAAGGTGGTGTACGGCCCGATCGCGATGGCGGTGGTCGGCGGGCTGGTCGGGATCACGTTCGCGGGGCTGTGGTTCGTGGTCCCGAACTTCCTGTCGAACCACGCGAAGCGGGACACCCGCCCGTCACCGGTGCCGCCGAGGGACTCCGCCGCTGCCGAGTAACGGTCAGGGCAGCCGGTGCAGCCAGGCGCGCCAGATCAGCGCCGTCGGCACCACGGAAGTGAACACGGTTCCGATCACGAACAGGATCAGCACCTGCGACTGGGCCGCGGCCACCAGCAGGAACAGGCCGATCACCGGTGAGCAGAGGATCCCGAGGACCGACAGCAGGATGCCGGAGACGCGCATCGGCCGGAGTTCGGCCAGTCGCTGCGCCAGACGCGGGTTCTCGGCGGCCAGTTGCCGCTCGATCTCCGAGAGCCGTCGCTGTTCTTCACCGTGGAGTGCCATCGCCCGCACCGCCTCTACTGACCAGTATCGCTCGCCGAGGGCTCGTTGTCACGATGTGATCTGCGCTGTGCTTTGGCTGTCGTCAGATGCGCGCTCACGGTGAGTAGGTAATATTACCTCCCGTTAACCCGATCGCAGGAACCAAAGGGCGAGGGGAGAGCGTCCGATCCTGCGAGAACGAACCGTGTGGGAGTGCACGCGCGGGCGAGGGAGAAGGTGCTGTGATGAGCAAGACCGACGAGCGCGTCATCGGTGACACGCCGATCTTCGAGGCGCTGCGCGAGGAGTTCGACTTCGACCGCCTGCTCGAGGACCTGGTCGAGGAGCCGAAGCAGGCCGACTGAGACGTTACGGTGGTGGCCGTGAGCGGTGATCCCGGCGCGGCCACCACTGTCCGCCGATCGCAGGCGCCCGTCATCGCGGCGGTCGCGGCCGGCGGCGGTTTCGGTGCGCTGGCCAGGTACGAGCTGACCGCCGCCTGGCCCGCGGCGCCGGGCCACTTCCCGTGGGCGACGTTCGTCATCAACGTCGCCGGCTGTTTCCTGATCGGTGTCCTGATGGTGCTGGTCACCGAGGTCCGCGTGACCCACCGCCTGGTCCGGCCCTTCCTCGGGGTCGGCGTGCTGGGCGGGTTCACCACGTTCTCGACCTACGCGGTCGAAGTCCACGGGCTGCTGAAGCCCGGCTCGGTGGGTGTTGCGTTCGCCTACCTCGGCGGGACGCTCCTGGCGGCCATGCTCGCCGTCGTCAGCGGCGTCGCCCTGACCCGACGACTGGCGCGCCGGTGACGGCCGTGCTCGTCGTCGCCGGCGCGATGGTCGGGGCGCCCCTGCGCTACCTCGCCGACCGCGCGGTGCGGTCGCGGTACTACGGAGCGTTCCCATGGGGAACCTTGCTGGTCAACGTGGCCGGGTGCCTGGTCCTCGGCGGCCTCACCGGCGCCGGAACCGCGCTGCCCGCCCCGCTAGTCACGCTGCTGGGCACCGGTTTCTGCGGCGCGCTGACCACCTACAGCACGTTCAGCTTCGAGACGCTGCGGCTGGTCGAGGAGAAGGCGTATGCCTACGCGGTGGTGAACGTCGTCGTCAGCGTGGCCGCCGGGCTCGGTGGCGCGTACGGCGGATATGCGGTGGCGCAAGCGTTGACGGCGTGAAGAGAGGCGACACGTGGACCCCTCCTATCCAGCAGGCGGCGCCGGCGGACCAGCTGTCGAGGACGGGCTGCCCACCGTGACGGAGTACCGCGCGCTGCGGGCCGCGGTGGGCTGGCCATCCCCGGACGACGACGTGTGCCGCGCCGCGCTGGACGGCTCCGTCCACGGCGTGCTGGCGCGCGGCGAGTCCGGGCCGGTGGGCATGGCGCGGCTGGTCGGTGACGGCGCGATGTACCTGCTGATCGTCGACGTGGTGGTCCATCCCGATCACCGGGGCGCCGGGCTGGGCCGGCGGATGGTCGAACGACTGGTGCAGGTCGCGGGTGCACGACGTGTGCAACTCGTCGCGGCGGCCGAGGTCGTGCCGTTCTACCAGCGGCTGGGATTCACCTGTGAGCCCAGCCGCCTGATGGCGTACCGCACTCTGGGATGACCTGGGCGAACGGTTCACGGAGTCTTAACGTGGTCCGTGGTTCATCCCCATGGCCCGTTTTGGAGTGCTCTGTGTCCGCTGTCACCGACCGGCCGCCGGCCGGCAACTTCCTGCTGCGCTCGCCCACCTCGTGCGCCGCGCCGATACCGGAGCCCGAGGAGCCGGTCCGCAAGGTCCCGCTCGCCATCTCGGCCGCCGGGTCGGTCGCGCTGAGCTGGTACGTCTGGGCCACCTACGGCGGCAAGTTCGGCGCCCTGCTGGTCATCGGGCTGTTCCTCGGCCTCGCGCTGTACCACTCGCGCTTCGGGTTCACCTCGGCCTGGCGGCAGCTCATCGCGGTCGGCAACGGCGAGGGCCTGCGCGCCCACGCCCTGCTGCTCGGCACCGCCGCGACGCTGATCGCGCTGCTCATCGGCACCGGCACCGGCCTGTTCGGCACCACGCCGAAGGCCACGGCCGGCCCGATCGGGCTCGCGTTGTTCGTCGGGGCCGCGCTGTTCGCGATCGGCATGCAACTCGGCGGCGCGTGCGCGTCCGGCACGTTGTTCGCCGTCGGGTCGGGACAGTCGTCGATCGTGCTGACGCTCGGCGGGTTCATCGCCGGGTCCGTGTTCTACACCTGGGCGTTCCCGATCTTCAACGGCTGGCCGCAGGTGTCCGGCGTGCTGCTCGCCGACCACGTCGGCTGGTTCGGCTCGTGGGCCATCACCATCGCGGTGCTCGGGCTGGTCGTCGTCGCGACCCGGATCGTGCAGGCGCGCCGCAACCCGCCGCCGGTGGGTGTGCCGCCGACCGCGAAGGGCTTCGCGCGCGTCTTCCGCGGCTCGTGGCCGCTGCTGGTCGGCGCGGTCGTGCTGGCCGTGCTCGCCGCCGCGGTCGTGCTCGTCTCCGGCGGCACCTGGGGCGTGACGTTCGCGTTCGCCCTGTGGGGCGCGAAGTTCCTGCAGCTGATCGGCCTGCACCCGGAAACCTGGGAGTTCTGGCAGACCACCAGCAACGCCAAGTCGCTGGCCAGTCCGATCTGGACGGACAAGACCAGCCTCACCGACATCGGCATCATCCTCGGCGCGGCGGTCGCGGCCGCGGCGGCGGGAACCTGGAAGATCCACTCGGAAATCCCGTGGCGCACGGCGATCGCGTCCGTCCTCGGTGGAATCCTGATGGGCATCGGCGCCCGGCTGGCCGGTGGCTGCAACATCGGCGCCTACCTGGCCGGCATCTCCACCGGCAGCCTGCACGGCTGGCTGTGGGGCGTCTTCGCGCTGGGCGGCACGTGGATCGGCCTGAAGCTGCGGCCGCTGTTCGGGCTCGCGAACCCGAAGCCGGCGGACTCGATCTGCTGAGTTCCCAAGCCCTGGAATGGCAGGACAACCACCCGGTTGTCCTGCCATTCTCTTTGCGGGGAAGGAAAATCCCCGACGACAGAAAGGTGGGAACATGAAGAAGACCGTGATCCGGGGCCTCGTCGCGAGCGCCCTCGCCGGGGCGGCCGTGCTCGGCGCCGCGGCACCCGCGCTGGCCGCGCCGGGCGAGGTGGCCGTCGTGGACGAGCCGGACACGACCAACCTCAACAACGCCTACACCTTCGCGCCGCTGGGCGTGCCGGTGATCGGGCTGGTCCGGTCCCTCAACGCGGCGCCGGGCAAGCTCCTGCCGAGCTTCGGCTGAGGTTGAGCACGAAAGAGCCCCGCGCCACCCACCTGGCGCGGGGCTCTTTTCTGGGGTTGGTGGAAGGCCGGGGCGGCTGTGCCGGTCCGGGGCGCCGCCGGGCGTTCGCCGGAACGGCAAGGAGGCTAGTGCCGCCCACGGGCGCGGGGGATCTTGTTGGGGAACCGGCGGAACGCTGAGCCGGAGCACCAAAGTAATCCCGAGGTGGGCGCCGCCCACTGGCGCCGGGACTTTGGGGAACGCCTGAACGCTGAGCCAGAAACAGAACCCCGCACCACCAACCTCGCGCGCGCGGATCTATTTCTGGCTCTAGAAAACAACAAAGGGAGCGCCACCCGGCGTGCTCCTGCACACGCCGAGAGGGCCCCGCACCACCCACCTGGTGCGGGGCCCTCTCGGGTGTTCAGCCCGCCAGTTCGGTCAGCAGGCCGTAGACCGGCGCCAGCACCGTCGTCGGCAGGCCGATCGTCGGGTCGAGCAGGGGGCCCGCGTCCGCGCCCGGCACGACCCAGATCGGCACCTCGTCGGCGCTCGCGACGCCGCCGCCCAGCCCCAGCGCCGCGGCCGCGATCACGCCGCCGGCCAGCACCCTCGCCACACTCCTGCGCACTTGCACTCTCCTTTCTGCTCCGCCCGTCTCAACCGAGCGGAAAACTGATCGGCACGACCGTCCCCTGTGGAATGAAGAACCCGGGACCCTCGCCGGGGGAGTCCATGCCCGGCGCGTGCTGCTGTCCCGGCGCCATCGGCATCGCGTTGACCTGAGCCGACGCGAACAGCTGCACCCGCCGCGCCTCCGGCTGCTCGGGGCCGAGCCACTGCCGGAACCCGGTCACGGTCGCCGCCTCGCCGGGGAACGCGTTGTCCAGCGCGACGGCGTAGCTCACCGCGGCCTGCTCCCGCGGGTCGAACCGCAGCGGCACCGTCGAGCTGGCGACCGTGTTCACCAGCGGCCCCGTCAGCAGCCACGGCGCGACGTACAGCCCGTACGGGTACGCCGGCCGCTCCCGCTGCGCCGCGGCCGCACCGTCCAGCGCCGCGGCCGCCTGCGCCCAGCCCGCCACCACCAGCAGCGCGGCACCATCCGGACGCACGGCGACCCCATCAGCCGCGGCCGCGTCCCGCACGACCCGAGCCGCTTCCGTGGCACGCGGCGACGCGTCGTCCACGACCGTGATCGACTGGGTCTTCCGCGCGGCCAGGAAACCCACGAGCTTGCGGAGCGCGTCAGCGTCCGCTTCGGACAGTGCGTCCGCGGGGCAGCTGGTCAGCACGTCCTTCCGCCCGGCGACCAGACCGCCCAGCGCGGTGGTCGCACACTCGGGCCCGTCCGACCCGGATGCCGTCTGCAGGGCGGTCAAGGATCCCGTGTCCACCTCGACCGTCCGGTCGCCCACCACCAGCTCACTGCGTCCCGCGGGCAGCTCGACCTCGGCCCAGAAGCCCGCCGCGCCGGGGCGCGCGACCGCCTGGACGGCCGGCCCGTCGCCGACCCGGACCGAACCCGCGGTGGGCAGGTGCACCAGGTTCACCCCCGGCCGCTGCGGGCTGACCAGCACCGGCGTGCCACCCGCGTCGGCGAGCAGCGGCACGCCCGGCACCGGCAGCTCGGCCGGCGCCGGCAGGGCCACGAACGCGCTCCACGCCACGAACGCGGCAGCGACACCGACGACCGCGACCCGCCGCCACAACACGGCCGCCACGACCGGCAGCACGAACGCGGCCAGCAGCGCGATCCCGAACAACGTGTCGTAGAGCCGCCGGTCGAACGCCACCCCGGACAGGACCAGCTGCACCGCGCCGGCCAGCGCCAGCACGCCGCCGAGCGTCCACGACAACGGCCCGAGCCGCGGCGTCTCCGCGCGCGCCAGTGCCAGTGACGCCAGTCCGAACCAGACCGCCGTCGCCGCGACGTACACCGTGTCGATCGCGAACTCCACCCCGGACCGGCCGAGCGCGGTTTCCAGGACCAGCAGCACCAGCAGCGCGGTGGCCACCCAGCGGCCGACCGGCGGCCGCCGCGCGGTGAGCACCGGCACGGCCAGTACCAGCAACGCGTGCACGACGGCCCCGACGACGTTGACGTCGAAGGCCACCGCCGACACCACCGCCAGCACCGCGGAGAGCCCGCCCAACGCGGCGGTGATCTGCCACAGCCGGCGCGGCAGCGTGTCCACCTGCGGCCGCAGCAGCCCGACCCCCGCGACGAACGCCGTGGCGGGCAACAACACCAGCCGCACGATCAGCGCGGCCAGATCCAGCCCGGCCGAGCCGGTGACCGGGTGGGACCCGTGGTCCATGAGGTACCTCTTCCAGCAAGAACTAGTTTTCGGGCGGCCTGCGTGGCGGTGTGCGCGGCGGAACCCCGGCCTCCCGCCGACGGGCCTGGCCACCACCCCTGACGGACGCGTGCCGTGCGTGGCCGGGTCCGCCCGGCCACGCACGGCCACCTGCTTACTTCACGTCCGCGTCAGCGACGACGAACAGTTCCGAGTGGGGCTTGGCGTTGCCGAAATCGCCGTGCGGCCACGACTTCCGGTTGAAGTTGATGCCCACCTGGCCGGTGAACTCGTCACGGAATTCCTGGTCCACCGACGCCTTGCCGCCCGGCGTCAGGTTCACGATGTTGACCTTGTGGTCACCGTCCAAACCAGACCGGGCCACGAAGTAGTTCGACACCGCGAGGCGGTCCGGTGAGGTGATCTCGTGGTAGAAACCGTCCTCGCCCAGCTCGAAGTTGTCGTAGGCGCCCCAGTGCGGGCCGGCACCCGGCGTGCCCGGGTTGATCGGCGCCGCGCCGGCGAGCGTGGGCAGCACCCCGTTGTCCGCGCCGCTGCGCGCCTGCTCCTTCGTCTGGATGCCCGGGCCCGCCCAGTCGGGACCCTGCGCGAGCAGGTTCTCGATGTTCAGGATGTAGACGCCACCGGTGGTGCCGGGGTCGTCCGGTCCGAGCGTGCCCTTCTGCCGGCCCTGGATGGCGCGGTAGAGGAACCGGTCGTCCGGGCTGGTCTGGATCCAGCCACCGTTGGAGCTGGCGCCGATGCTGTCGTTGTTGCCCAGCGCCCGGTTCGCCGCGCCGTCGTCCCACACCTGGTACCAGTGGGGCTCGGCCTTGGTGATGTCCGGCGTGTAGAACACCGCGCCGCCCTGCATGGTCTGGGCGAACGCGCCCTTGTGACCCGGCAGGTTCGTCACCGTGGTCTCCATGACCGCCCGGCTCTCGGCGTAGAGCGGGTCGTAGTCGCCGGCGCGCGGGCCGTCCGGCAGGTACGACACGGCCTTGAGCTTCGGGTTGTTGCGGTCGGAGATGTCCCAGGTCCGGACGGTCGGCCGGCGCAGGTACGGCGACGGCTGCTTGATCGGGTCGAGGATGATGTTCCGCGGCTCCGCGTAGTCGCTGGTGACCAGCGTGTTCAGGTCCTCGCGGGCCTGGATGCCGTGCGGGTTGGCGCAGGTCGGCTGGCCCAGCGTCGGCAGGTTCTCGCACAGCTTCGCGTTGTCGCCCTGCGGGGTGGCCGCCGAGGTCTGCGACAGCACCTGCGCGTTCTCGTCGAAGCGCACGACCTCACCGGGGCTGCCGGCGAAGCCGTTGCTGATCACGGTCTGGCCGTTGGCGTAGGTGTACGGGCCGGGCGCGACCGGGCCACCCATGTAGGTGCCGTAGGCCGTGCCGTCCTTGAGGACCCAGTACGCGTCCGGCACCGACCCGCCGAGCGTCTGCGTCGGCAGGCTGACGCCCTTGAGCTTGAGCTGCGGCAACGCGCTCACGTCGAACGCGTACGTCGCCGCGGCGAACAGCGCGCCGGCGTAGATCGTGTCGCCCTTGTGCCACACGTACTGCATGTGGTGCGGCTCGTTCTCGACCAGCGGGCCGACGGTGGCGGTGTTGACGACCTTGCCGTACGTCGGCGAGCCCTTGGTGGCGTCGATGACCGCGAGGAAGTCCGGGCCGGGCAGGGCGTTCTTCGCCTTGTTGAGCCCGCCGCTGATGGTGCCGGGCAGGTTCTTGACGTCCTTGACGGCCGTGTCGGCGATGTTTTCGTCACCGGCCCAGACGAGCAGCCATTCCTTGCGCTGCCCGCCTTCGCTGCGGATCTTCGCGAGATCGCCGCCGACCAGGTGGTTCTCCACCCAGTACTGCTTGCCGTCGGCCGCGGTCTTCGCGTCGGTGACGACCTGCACGTCCGCGTAGGCACTGCTCGTGCCGGTGTAGGTCACGGCGCCGGCGGCCAGTGCGACGGCCGCCGTGCCGGTCAACAGTTTTCGCCATCCTGGCGATTTCAGGCGCATGCCTTCTCCATGTTCGTTCCCGTGAAAACGCGTGCCCGGAATTGGGCACAGTTCTCCCCCGGAATGTGGAACGGGGAAGTTTTCGGGTCAGTGCGTGGGACTGATCAACATGGAGCGGAATGTTTCCGTTTGCCCCAGACAGCGTCAAACCAGTGTCAAAGGTTGGGAATCACCCACAGAAAAAGTTCCCCGTGTCACCCTGTCGAGTGATGTCGGGGTGTGTCCACTACGGACAGTGGGCTCGATCAGGCGGGCTGGAGGGTGTCCGCCTCTTCGGTCGGCGGCGGCGTGATCGGGTCGTCCGACGGGCGGCGGCCGTGCTGGGTGATCAGGACGACCGTGGCGCCAGCCTCGGCGCCGGCCGTGCCGATGGGCGCCTGCGCGACGACCACGCCGTCCTCCGGCGCTGGCATGCCCTCGGGCCCGGCGGGGATCAGCCCGGCGCGGCGCACGATCGCGCACGCGTCGTCCGCGCCAAGGCCCACGACGTCGGGCACTTCGACTACCGGCCGGTGTCGCCGCATGCGACCAGTCTAGGCGCAGATCGACGACGTTCGCCGGAGCCGGGAACCGGGTACACCGGACACGTCGACCACGACCGAGGAGGACGTCATGGTGCATCCCGTGCCTCCCGGTCCCGAGCCCATCCCGCCCGGGCCGGGTCCCGAACCGGTGCCGCCGCCACCGCCCGAACCGCCGGTGCCGCCGACTCCACCGGAGCCGCCGATGCCGCCGCCGGACCCACCGCTGTCGATGTCCGTGACCGCGCGCCGGTGACCGGCTGACGACGAGTGGTGCGTGCTCGCGCACGTTGGCCTCCGTCGCGGCGTCACCGAGATGCGAGCGCTGCGCCCGCCGTCACGGCCGGAGCGCGCCGATCCGCAGGCACACGCCCGTCGTCAGGCTCAGGATGCCGACGAACAGCAGGAACACGTGGGCGGCGACCGCGCCCAGCCCGATCAGGATCCCGCCGAACACCATCAGGGTGACGCACAGGAGCCGGCGGGACAGGCCCGGATGCCGGAACCGGCCTTCGCGCAGTGCTCTGGTCAGCTCGGGGTCGCTGAGCTCGAACCACTGCTCGATCGCCCTGAGCTGCTGCTGCTCGTTCCGGCTCAACATGCTGCCGCCCCTGGGTCGCCGTTGACTGGTCTGCTCCAGTGGATACCCGGATCAGCGCAGGTCAATCGGGGTTCCCTCAGGCCGGTGAGGTGGCGAGCACGGGTTCGACGACCTGCCTGCGCGCCCGCTGCAGGGCGAGCGTCGCCACGCCGGTGGCCGCCAGGGTGACCACACCGGCGACCAGCAGCGCCTCGCTCGCGCCGAACCGCTCGCACATCCAGCCGAGCAGCGGGGCACCGGTGGCGCCCGCGGCCGCGGCTACCGCGCCGTCGATCGAGAGCACGCGGCCACGCATGTCCTCGGCCGAGTCGAGCTGCAGCCGGGTGCTCTTGGCGGTGTCGATGAGGACCGCGCCGGCCGCGATCGGCAGGATCACGGCGCCGAACCCGAGCATCCCGGGCAGGAAACCGCTGACACTCTGCAGGAAGCTCGTCACCGCGGCGGCGCCGAGCAGGAGCGGGAGCGTGAGTTCCCGCACGCGGGCCGCGATGACACCGCCGATCACCGTGCCCACGGCGAACACCGACGACAGCAGACCGTAGCCGGCGGCGCCCGAGTTCAGCGGTCCCTGCGCCATGGCGGCCATGGTGACCTGGTAGTTGCGGCCGAGGCCGGACAGCACGAAACCGAGGGTGAACAGGACGATCAGCACGTGGCTGCGGCGCACGTAGGCCAGGCCCGCGCGCACCCCGGCGCGTTCGGCCCTTGCGACGGCGAGCGGGTGCAGCTCCGCCGTGCGGATGACGAGGACCGTGACGATGACGGCGACAAAACTGGCCGCGTTGAGCGCGAACAGGAGCGCGTCGCCGACCGCGGCGGCGAGCACGCCGGCCAGACTCATGCCTAGGACGCGTCCGGCGGAGTTGACGATCGAGCCGAGCGCGAGGGCGTTGCCCAAGTCGTGGCGGGGAACGACCTGCCCGGCGAACCGGCCCAGCGCGGGGGATTCGAACGCGCCGACCAGGCCGGCGACAGCGGTGAGCCCGTAGATGCCGGCCAGCGGCATGTCCTGCCACACCATGACGGCCAGCAGCAACGCGATCACCAGGTGGGTGGTCTGGCCGGCGAGGATGATGCGCCGGGGCGGGAACCGGTCGGCGATCGCGCCCGCCCAGGGCCCGACGAGGAGCGCCGGGAGGGTCGAGAGCAGGACCGACAGGCCGACCGAGGTGGCCGAGCCGGTGCGGGCCATCACGACCCAGTTGAGGCCGAGTACCTGCATCCACGTACCGGTCACCGAGACGAAGTCGGCGGTCGCCCACAGGCGGTAGTTGTGGTTTCCGAGCGCGCGGATCATCGGCGGCAGTTCTCGCCGCAAGGTCTTTCCTTCCGAAGTGCCGGGGTGGTCCCGAACGGGTCCCGGCGGTGGGACGTGCGTCAGCCCCGGGCAGGTCGGTGCCCGGGCCGGATTTCCTGGGCAGTCCCAGGGGCGCGCCCCACGTTACCGGCGGGTTCGCCGGCTGTCCTTGTGTCCATGGCTACAGCGGGCGCTGCTAACACTTCTCCGCTGTGGCGAGGGCCGCAGTCAGCCCAGCCGCACTCAGCCCAGCCGTTCCAGGGCGAACGCCGTCAGGAACCCGGCCGCTGTGATCAGGCCGGTCACCAGCTGGGCCTCCTCGAACGCCTCCGGCACCATGGTGTCCGCGATCATCGCGAGGATCGCGCCCGCCGCCACCGCCGTGATCACCGCGATCGTCTCCGGTGCGGCGCCGCCGAGAGCGAGGTTGCCCAGCAGCGCGGCGACCCCGCTGGCCAGCGCGATCCCGCCCCACACCCCGAACACGTACCGCGCGCCCCGGCCGGCCTGCTTCATCCCGGCGGCGCTGGACAACCCCTCCGGCACGTTCGAGATGAACACCGCTGCCAGCACCGACATCCCGATCCCGCCACCGCCGAGCAGCGACAACCCGAGCACGACCGACTCCGGCACCCCGTCCAGCAGCGCCCCGATAGCGATCGCGCTGCCGCTGCCCCGCACATCGGACTCCGAGGGCTGCCGGTCGTGCGACCGCTTCCGGTGCCGCGCGCCGCGTCGTGACAACGCGACGTTCGCCAGCACGTACGCCACCGCGCCGCCGAGGAACCCGATCGCCGTCGGCAGCAGCCCGCCGGTGCGTTCGGCCTCGTCCACCAGGTCGAACGCCAGTGCCGAGATCAGCACCCCCGCCCCGAACGCCATGATCCAGGCGACCACCCGCGACGGCACGCGCACGAACCACGCCACCGCCGCGCCGATCACCAGCGCCGCACCGCCGACCAGGCCCCACACCCCGGCCTCGAGCCACTCCGGCATCCGCATCCCCTCGCACACACTCGTCCGGCAGGGGTCATCGTCCCGCGCCCGGTCGCGTCGTGCTCGGTTCCGCCGCTCGACCGGGCCGCGGAAAGCGCTTACCGAACCATGCGCCAGACCGTCCTAACCGGACCGATCAGGCTCGGTCCGGCCGCCGTTCACGCAGCGCGTCGAGCTGTTTGCGCACGTCCTCGACGTCCCAGCGGTACTGGCCGCCGGGGGTGATGAGCGCCGGCCGGATCCAGCCGCGTTCGGCGTAACGGCTGATCGACCGCCGAGACAGGCCCAGCTCGGCCGCGAGTTCACCCGAGCCCACCGTGCGTCGGCGTGCAGTCATGATCGTCACCGTATTGGGTGACGTGTCGGGCGCGCGCGGCCCGTGGCCCGTTTGGCCCGCATAGCCCTGTTGTCCTTGTTGACCCAGTTGGGTTATTGAGGTCCTCGCGCGGAAGCGAAACCATCGGTTCGAGCCTGCCCGCCGACTCCCATGTCCCGGGCAGGTCCCGGGCGGGCTCGCACATCCGCTCCGACGAGCGCTTTCCCGGTCTCGTAACAGCCTTTTCGGCTCGTCCGACTTCCGGATCGGGAAGGGACGACATGTCGAGATGGCGTCAGGTCCACCGGACGGCGGCGCCGGTCGGCCACGGGCACGACGTGGTGAGCCGCCGCGTCTTCCGGCGCCTGCGGTGTCCGGGGTGCGGCCGGGCGCGCCGCGAAATGCGCGTGTTCGGCACATCGCGGCACGACGAGTCCGGGAACGTCAAGCCGCGCCGGCAGATCCGCCACGAACTCGAGGCGCAAGCGGACGCTTGGCGCCCCGAGCCGCGCTGTGACCGGTGCCGCTAGTTTTAGAGCAGCTGCTCTGTTACGGTTCCGGTCATGCCCCGGCCCCGCGTGCACGACCTCGACCGGCTGCTCGACACCGCCGAGCGCCTGGTCGCCGAGGACGGCGCGCTCTCCGTGCGCAGCCTCGCGGCGGCCGCCGGTGTGTCGAACGGCGCGATCTACCACGCGTTCGGCTCGATCAACGCGCTGCTCGGCCGGGTGTGGCTGCGTGCCGCGACCGACTTCCTGGACCTGCAGGCCGATCTGGCCGATGCCGCGGGATCCGCTGTCGACGCGGTGGTCGCGGCCGCCGACGCCCCGGCCGTGTTCGCCGAGCGCCGCCCGCACGCGGCCCGGATGCTGCTGACCGTCGAGAAGGACCAGCTCCTCGGCCCCGACCTGCCGGCCGAACTCGCCGACGCACTGTTCGCCCTGGACAAGCGCGTGGTGGCGCTGCTGGTCCGGCTGTCGCGGGCGATGTGGGACCGGCGGGACGCGGTGGCCGTCGAGGTCATGACGACGTGCGTGGTCGACCTGCCGACCGCGTTCTTCCGGCGCGGGCTGGACACCAGCGCCGACCACCGGGACCGGCTCGCCGCCGCCGTGCGGGCCGTCCTGGCCCTTCCCCCTCGAGCCAAGGAGTAGATCGTGCTGCACTTCCACGACCCGGTGTACGTCCTCGACCTGGGCGCCGACGAGAACCGCTTCTCGCCGGACTGGCTCAAGAGCGTGCACACCGCGCTCGACACCGTCGTCGAGAGTTCGTCCGCCCTGGTCACGACCGGCACCGGCAAGTTCTACTCCAACGGGCTCGACCTCGACTGGCTGTCGGCCAACGGGGACCAGGCGCAGACCTACGTCGCCGACGTCCAGGACCTCCTCGCGCGCGTGCTGACCCTGCCGGTCCCGACGATCGCCGCGGTGAACGGGCACGCGTTCGGCGCCGGCGCGATGCTCGCCATGGCGCACGACTTCCGGATCATGCGCGCCGACCGGGGTTTCTTCTGCTTCCCCGAGGCCGACATCAACATCCCGTTCACCCCCGGCATGGCCGCGCTGATCCAGGCCAAACTGACCCCGGCCGCCGCGGTCGCGTCGATGACCACCGGCACGCGGTTCGGCGGTCCCGACGCGCGCGACCTCGGGCTGGTCGACGACGTCGCGCCGGAGTCCGAGCTGCGCGAGCGCGCGGTGGAGCGGGTGCGTCCGCTGGCCGGCAAGGACCGCGGCACGCTGGGCGCGATCAAGTCGACGATGTTCGCCGCGGCGGTGTCCGCGCTGCGCGGCTGAGGTTTCAGACAGCCACCGGTACCGCGCCGCGGCGGATCACCTCGTGCACGCGACGCGCCTCGATACCCGGCGCCACGCCCAGATCTTCGGCCAGGCGGCGGCGCAGCCGGGCGAACGCGGCGAGCGCTTCGGCCGGGCGCCCGGTCTCGTGCAGCGCCCGCATCAGCAACGCGGTCACCGGCTCGTGGTGCGGGTCGGCCGCGGCGCAGGCGCGTAGTTCGGCGATCGCGTCGGCGTGCCGGCCCAGCCGGAGCTGCCAGGACGCCTTCCGCTGGATCAGCGCCAGCCGCCGTTCGCGGAGCCGGAACCGCTCGCCGTCGGCGAACGGCCCGGGCAGCCCGGCCAGCGGTTCGCCGCGGAACAACCCGAGCGCGCGCGACACCGTGTCGACCGCCGCCGCGAGGTCACCAGCGCGTGCGGCCGCCTCCGCCTCGGCGGCGATCTCCTCGACGCGGGTGATGTCGAGGAGAACCCCGGCGCCGAGGAACCGGTAGCCGAACCGGTCGCGGGCGATCACCGGCTCGGCCAGGCACTTGCGCAGCCGGTACACGTAGACCTGCACGACGTTGCCGGACGGCGCCTCCGGCCCCCACACGTCGTCGAGCAGATCCTGCTTCGTGCGGGTCGTGTCCGGGCGCAGCGCCAGCGCGGCCAGCAGCGCCTGCTGCCGGACCGGTCCGAGGTCCAGCGGCTCGCCCGCGCGCCACGCCCGCGGCGGGCCGAGCACGGAGATCTCCAGCGGTGGGCCCGGCGCCGGTGTCGCGGTCGCGATGCCGTGGTCGAAGGCGTAGACGATGGCCGCCGACCGGTCCCGGAGGCCGAGCCGGCGGCGGATGTCCCGCAGCTGGCCGGCCACGGCGGTCTCGGGGACGCCGAGGCGGGCGGCGATCTCGGCGTCGGTCAGGCCGCGGCCGACCGCGCGGAGGACGGCTCGCTCCCGCTCGGTGAGGGTGGTGATCGGCATGATCCGAAGGTCCCCGCTGGGCCGAACGGCGGACAGGCCAGGAACCGGCCACTTGTGGCCGGTAGCCCGATAAGATCGTCGCGCAACCGGCCACGACCGACGGAAAGGCGACCGTGACCAGCGAGTTCGGCGCGTTGCTGCGGCAGTGGCGGCGCCGGGCGGGCCTGACGCAGGAACAGCTCGCCGAGCGGGCCGGGGTGGGGGTCCGCAGCATCCGCGGCTTCGAAACCGGCGAGCGCGGCGACCCCAGGCTGGCGACGGTCCGGCTCCTCGCCGACGCCCTCCGGCTGGCGCCGGCCGAACACGACTCGTTGCTCGCCGCGGCGGGCGGCCCGGCGCCGCGACCCGCCCCGAAGCCCCCGGACTCCGCCGTCGACCGCGTCCTGGCCGACACCGCGGACGAACTCGCGCAGGCGGTCGCCACCCGCTGGCGCCGCGAGGAGGAACAGCGTCAGGTCCAGGACCCGTTCCCGCTCCCGGTGCGGTGGCAACCGGCGCCGGACGCGCTGATCGACCACTGGGCCAACATCCACCGCGCCCCGCCCGGCGGCGATCCGGGCCCGCTGCCGCTGGCCGGGCGGCTGGACGAGGTGGTGGACGTCTACCGGCGGATCCCGTCCGGGCGGCTGGTGGTGCTGGGCCGGGCCGGGTCCGGCAAGACCATCCTGACCCTGCGGTTCGTCCTCGACCTGCTCGCCGGGCGTGGGCGCGGCGACCCGGTGCCGGTGATCTTCGGGCTGGGCTCGTGGGACCCGGCCGCCACCGACCTCCGCGACTGGCTGACCGACCAGCTGCTGCGCGACTTCCCCGGCCTGGCCGCGGCCGGTCCGGGCGGACCGTCGCTCGCCGCCACGCTCGTCGGCGCCGGCCGGATCCTGCCCGTGCTCGACGGGTTCGACGAGATCGCCCACGGGTTGCGCCGCGCCGCGCTGCGCGCGCTGAACGCCACCACGCTGCCGCTGCTGCTGACCAGCAGGCCGGACGAGTACGCCGAAGCGGTCGCCGCCACCGACGTCCTCACCGCCGCGGCGGCGGTCGAGCTGTGCGATCTCACCGCGGCCGACCCCGGTGAGCTGCTGAAGATCAACCGCACCACGGTGCTGCTGCAGGCGCTGGTGTTCGCGCCCACGTTCGGGGTGACGCTGGCGCTGGGCGGGGTGTTCGTCGTCGGGCTGCTCGAGGGCAGCCTCGGGCCGCTGGTGTTCGGGCGCACCGGCGCGCTGCTGTGGGGGTTCGTCGGCGGGATCGGCGGCGCGCTGGCGTACGTGCTCGGGCTGACCGCGTGGGGACGCTGGGTGGTGTTCGCGCGGATCTGGCTGCCGCTGACCGGGCGGCTGCCGTGGGCGGTGTCGGACTTCCTCGACGACGCCTACCGCCGCGGTGTGCTGCGCCGGTCCGGGGCGGTGTACCAGTTCCGGCACGCGCGCCTGCACGACCACCTCAGTCGCGAGTTCGCGGCGCGCTGAAGTCCGCTTTCATCGGGATTTCACGGCCTCGCCCTACGTTTCGCTCGACCGGGTGGGAACTGGGGAAAGGAAGAGCGAACATGCTGTCCACGCCGAAACGAGTGGTCACCGGGCTGGCCGCGCTGGCGCTGGCCGGGGGGCTGGCGGTGACGGGGGCGCAGAGCGCCGCGGCAGACGCGTCCTGCGCGCACACGAAGATCTTCGAACTCGGGGGGACGGGCCACGGCGACGGGGCGGACTTCTTCGTGTTCAACGCCACGGTGCCGGAGGGGGTCACCACCGAGGTGGTGGTCTACCCGGCCGAGATCGCGCCGCTGCCGGGCCACACGCGGACCATGGACCAGTCGGTCGCCGAGGGGATGGCGAACCTGGACCGCGCGGTGCGCGACTTCCACGCCGCGTGCGACGACTCGACGATCATCATCACCGGCTACTCACTGGGCGCGCTGGTCGCGGGCAACGAGCTGGAAGCGCTTTCCCACGGCGGGGACATTCCGGCTCACCTGCTGAAGGGCGTGCTCTACGGCGACCCGCGACGGCCGGGCGACCCGGCCGCGGGACCGGACGGCAGCGCCGGCGGCGGGTCGGGCGGCGTCGCGACGAACCTGCCGACGTTCGTCGGGGGCATCACGTTGCAGGGCCCGCGCCCGAGCTACGGCGACGTGGTGGTGAAGGAGATCTGCAACCAGAACGACGGCATCTGCAACTCGGTGAACCCGTTCACCAACCTGGCGGCGTTCGCGAACGGTGTGGCCGGGTACCTCACCGGCGATCACGGGTACGTGCTGAACCCGCTCGCCGACGTCGACCAGCCGTCGAAGTTCCACCTGCAGGCGCCGAAGATCCCGTACGGCCCGCCGCTGCCGGTGCCCGTGCCGAACCCGTGGGTGATGTTCAACGGGAACTTCCAGCCGTCGCAGGACGCGGTGCGCGGCATCCGGGACGCGGTCCGCACGGTGCTGCCGCCGGAGCTGTGGCAGCAGGTCGTGGCGCAGGCGCCGTGGATCGAGCACATCTGACCGTCCACTGAGGACGGCTAGAGCGGCCCGGCGCGCCGAGGGGGTGCGCCGGGCCGTTCGCGTTTCCGGGGAGGGGTCGTGGGCGGACTGGCCGGGTTGGCGTTGTTCTTCGGCGTGTTGCTGAGCGGGGTGTTCTTCAAGCGCGGGAACGTGCCGCTGGGGGTGTGCTTCGCACTGGTGGCGGCGGCGCCGGTGGTGTTCCTGCTGGTGGAAGCGGTGCGCAACCGGTGGCGTGCGGTCCGCCGGCCGGGGCGGGACCTGGCGGCCCGCCGCGCTGTCCGGCTGGCCGGCGGCGCGGCGCTGGCGGCCGGTGCCGGAGCCGCCACGGTCACGTTCTGGTGGGCGAGCCGGATCGCGGCGTGGGGCGTGGCGGCGCTGGGGGTGGTGGTGGCGGCTGTGGTGTCATTGGTGCTGGTCGTGTCGGCCGTGCGGGTGCTGCTGATGAGCTGGCGGGCCGCGGCGGTGGTCGCCAGGGTGATGTACGCGCTGGGGTTCGTGGCCGGCCTGTGCGCGGCCCGGGCGCTGACGGATTTCGCCAGGCTGTGGCCGATGGCAGCGCTGGGAGCGACGGCGGCTGCGGTGGCTTCAGGGGTGCTGGTGCTGCAGAAGCGCGCGCTGCGTGAGCTAGGGGGCCCGCCCCGCAGCCGGCGGCGCTGAGTATTTGTCGTTGGCGAGCTCCAGCCAGGCCGCGGACCGCCCAGTGGAGACGGCGACTTCGTGGATGGCGCCGGTGGGCACGCAGAGGTGCCGGAGCCGAGCGCAGGCGGCCGGATCCCCACGCCGGACGGGTTCGCTGAGCGCCTCCAACTCGGCGATCAGCTCGTCGACGGTCGCGTAGCCGGTCCAGGAGACGTCATGGTCGCCCCGCCGGAGGATGCCGAGGAGTTCCTGGAGCAGTCCCGGAAGCCGACCCACGACCCGATTCTGGCGCGGCTGCCGCTGGGGAGCAACGTTCAGGCTCACCATGGAGACGGACTGCGGCGGCGGGTCTTGAGAGGCAGTGCCAGCAGCCGCAGGGCGACCCTCATCGGGGGCGATATCGCCGTACCGCGTGGTGAACGGTCCAGCCGTCGGAGAGCAAGGCCAGCAGCGTGTTGACCCGTGCGACCGATACCGCGTCCATCTCGCCGACGACTCGTACTGAGACCGG
This sequence comes from Amycolatopsis deserti, assembly GCF_014653945.1. Classification (GTDB taxonomy): domain Bacteria; phylum Actinomycetota; class Actinomycetes; order Mycobacteriales; family Pseudonocardiaceae; genus Amycolatopsis_E; species Amycolatopsis_E deserti. The sequence goes on from NZ_BNAU01000006.1 coordinate 561,101, forward strand.
GTTGGAACTCGAAGACCCACCCGCGGACTTCGTCGCTGCTCATCTGGGTCCTAGCCCAGAAACGTCGTTCCACTGGAGGTCGACTCGTCCGCGTAGTCCTGGCGTCCGCCCCGGTGCAGGTCCATCTTGCGGGTCTCGTAGCCGTCGTCGCCGGTCTCGCTGTAGAGGAGGACCGGTTCGCCAGGGAGGTCGTGGTGCCAGATCACCTTCTTGTAGCGGGGCATCCGTCCTCCTGCGAGTGCCTCCCTGCATCATCCGGGCTGAGGTGCAGCGCGGAGACCTGGCCGCCGGAGGCTCTATCCGTTCCGGACGTCCTCGACGTGGAAGTACCCGACCGGCTTTGATCCCTCGGTGATCACAACGACCGTTCCGGTTTGGATCCGGTAGGGGCTGGCGTTCTCCACCGCCAGCCATCGCCCTTCCGCTGGTGAGACCAGCGCCCCTGGAATGAGGCCGCGCAGCACGAACGACGCGAGGCCAGTACCGGCAGTCTCAGGCGGGACGAATGCGTTGGCGGCGTAGTCGTGCTCGTCGTCGGCGCGTGGCGGCCCTGAGTTGCGTCCGCCCTGCTCAGGCGTCAGCCAAACGACCCGGCCGCGGAACGGGAACCGCACGTCGCTAGGAAACCTCGCCACGAGCGCCAGTATGGCGTCGACAAGCGGCCCTGGACGCAGCAAGCCAAGGGCCGGGACCGGCCGAAGCGGAGCGGCAGGCCGTGCGGTTCCCGGCGGCGGCGCGCTCGCCCCTCGCTCTTGACGATGCGGACGTTGCCGACGCGGTTGATCGCCGATCACCTCGGGCACGCTCGGGTCTCGATGACCCAGGACGTCTACCTCGGCCGGAAGTCGGTCAACCCCGCACGGCGGCTGCCCTGGAAGGGCTCCTGGATAACCCGTCCACGGGCAAAAGTGGGGATAAAGCGGGGAAATGATCTTGCCCCGGGCGCCCCGCGACCGCGCTGACCAGGCGAAAGAGTGGGGCGCCTGGGGCTCGAACCCAGAACCTACGGAGCAACCGTTCAGCTGCCGCGCCAT
>NZ_BNAU01000007.1 GCF_014653945.1 Amycolatopsis deserti
CGGCTCGATCCCGCCTTCCACACCGGCAGCCGCCGCGGGGCCGCCGCCGGACCCGCTGTCCGGGACCGGCTCGGTTCCGGCTTGCGCATCGGCGTCCGCGCTGGACCTGCCGGCCGGAGCCGCAGTCGTGGGCGCGCCGGCGGGGTCGATCCGGGGCTCGCCGTCCTGTCCGGATGTGGGCAGCATCGGCCGCCCGGCCTGGTCGGGCGCAGGGCGGGCAGGGGTCGCTCGCAAATCGGCCTTCACACGGAAACCGTTCTCGGCAGCGGGCTCAGGTCGTTCTCCGGGCTCGTACGGGGCGGGCGGTGTCAACGATCCTGCCTGCCGTCCTCCGAGGTCATCGGGATCGGGGGTGGGCTTGGTCATGGATCGCCTTCAACCGCTCGACGGTCACGTGGGTGTAAAGCTGTGTCGTGGCAAGCGTAGCGTGACCGAGTAGCTCCTGAACGCTGCGAAGGTCGGCACCGCCCTCCAACAGGTGCGTCGCCGCGGTGTGCCGCAGTCCGTGCGGGCCCATGTCGGCCGCCGAGGGCACCGCGTCGAGGGCTTCGTGCACCACTCGCCGGACCGTCCGCGGGTCCAGCCGCCCGCCCCGCACACCGAGGAACAGCGCGGACGCGTGCGGCTTCGCCACCGCACCGGCCACCGCCGGCCGGCCGTGGTCGAGCCAGCTGCGCAGAGCCCGATCGGCCGGCGCGCCGAACGGAACCATGCGCTCCTTACCGCCCTTGCCGAGCACCCGGACGAGCCTGCGGCCGAAGTCCACGTCGTCGACGTCGAGCCCGCACAGCTCGGACACCCGCACCCCGGTCGCGTACAGCAGCTCGAGGACCGCGTGGTCCCGCAGCGCGACCGGCTCCTGCTGCGCCGCGCCGCTGCCCGCAGCGGTGAGGACGTCCTCCGCCTCGTCCGGCCGCAGCACCGGCGGGAGAGTCCGGTGCACCCGAGGCGCCACCAGCTTCGCCCCTGGGTCGTGGTCCAGCGCGCCCTGACGACGGGCCCAGGCGGTGAAGGTCCGGGCCGAGGCCGCTCGCCGCGCGAGAGTGGTCCGTCCCGCTCCCCCGTTCCGCTGGTCGGCCAGCCACGACCGGAGCACTCCGATGTCCAGGCCCGCGAGCGCGGCGGCGTCCGGCTGCGGCTCCTCACCGTGCAGGAAGCCCAGCAGGGACACGACGTCCCCGACGTACGCGCGCACCGTGTGCGGGGACAGCCCCCGCTCCAGCCCGAGGTGCCGTTCGTAGTCGTCGACCAGGGTGGCGGCGGCGCGCGGCAGGGCGTCCCGGAGGGCGTGCAGGTCCGTTTTGCGGCCCCGAGATTCCCGTGCGGACATGGTTGTTCACGCTGCGCGAAGGGGCGCGCGTGGTCAAGCATCGCCACACCGGGAGCAGATGACGATCACATCACCTCCTCGTCCTGCGCCGCCAGCCGCTTTCGCAGCGCTCGGCGAGCTCGTCGAGTTCGAGGGCGGGCAGCAGCGCCCGGACCCGGGCGACCGGAACCCCGGATTCGGCCGCGATCTGCTCGGCGGACTTGCCCTCGCGTTTGTGGAGCGCCTCGTGGACGCGCAGGGCGTCCGGGCCGAGGCCGTCGGTCGGCCGTTTCGCGCGGGCCTTCTCGGGCCGGGGCGTGCCGAGCCGGCCGACGGTTTCGATCACGTCGTCGATCGAGGCGACGAGTGTCGCGCCGGACTCGCGGATCAGCTCGTGGCAGCCGATCGACATCGCGGAGGTGATCGGCCCGGGGACGGCCATCACGACCTTGCCGAGCGCGCCGGCAGTCGTCGCGGTGTTGCGCGCCCCGCTGCGCCGGCCGGCCTCGACGACGATGGTGCCCTCGCTGAGCGCCGCGATGAGGCGGTTGCGGACCAGGAACCGGTGCCGGGCCGGCGGTGTGCCCGGCGGGTACTCACTGGCGACGAGCCCACCGAGCTCGGCGATCTTGTCGAGGAGGACGACGTGCCCGGCGGGGTATCCGGCGTCGAGGGCGCAGCCGAGCAACGCGACGGTGGTGCCGCCGACGGCCAGGGCTCCCCGGTGGGCGGCGCCGTCGACGCCGTAGGCGGCACCGGAGAAGATCGGCACTCCCTGGCGGGCCAGAGACGAGGCGAAGTCACCGGCCACGTACTCGCCGTATCCCGAGGCCGACCTGGCGCCGACGATCGCCACGGCCTGGTCCGTGGCCTCGTCGAAGCGGGTGTGGCCGCGCACCCACAACGCGAGTGGCGGGGCGGCGCCTTGCACGCCGCGACTGGCCGCGAGCTGGAGGGACAGCAGCGGCCAGCCCGGCCACTCGTCGTCCTCGGGGATCAGCAGCCGCATGCCGAGGCGAGCGCCTTCGTCGAGGTCGCGCTGGGCGTGGTCGTGCGTGCGGCGGGCCTCGGTCTCGTCGCGCACACGGCTGGGACAGTCGCCGGCACGGATCGCTTCGGCGGCCGCGACGGGCCCGTGCTGGGCGACGAAGTCGACCACGGCCGGAGCCGGTGGTTCGGCGACGCGGACCAGGTAGGAGCGAGCCAGGCGCTCGGCGGCGAGGTTGTCGGTGGAGGGCTCGGGGGCGGTGTGGGTGGTGGTCATGCCGGCCTCCGGCCGTGGGCGGCCAGGTTGGTGGCGCGCGGTCGAGGCGGGTCCGTGGGGCGACTCATGCTGGCCTCCGATCGCGGAACTCCAGGGCAGCGGCGACGTGGTCGCGGCACCACGCGGGGGCGGTGTGGGTGGTGGTCATGCCGGCCTCCGGCCGTGGGCGGCCAGGTTGGTGGCGCGCGGTCGAGGCGGGTCCGTGGGGCGACTCATGCTGGCCTCCGATCGCGGAACTCCAGCGCAGCGGCGACGTGGTCGCGGCACCACGCGGGGGCGGTTCTGGGAGTAGTCATGCCGGCCTCCGGCCGTCGGATTCCAGCGTCGGGGGCAGGTTGGCGGCGGGCGGTCGAGGCGGGTCGGTCGTGCGGCTCCTGCTGGCCTCTGATCGCGGAAACTCCAGCGCGGAGCCAGGGTGTCGGAGCTTGTGTGAGGTGGTCATGCCGGTCTGCGGCTGAGGGAGGCGCGGTTGAGGCGGGTCGGTGGGGCGGCTCATGCTGCTCTCCGATCGCGGAACTCCAGTGCGGCGGCCACGTGGTCGGGGGTTGGTTCGTCGGTCTCGTCCAGGTCGGCCAGGGTCCAGGCGATGCGGAGGCAGCGGTCGGCGCCGCGGGCGGTGATCGTGCCGCGTTCGAGGTTGCGCTCCAGCAGGGCTGTCGTCGGGGGTGGGAGCGCGAACTCGCGGTGGAGGGCGGGGCCGGGAACCTCCGCGTTGGTCTTCCAGCCGTGCGAGCTCCAGCGGGCGGCGGCGCGGTCGCGGGCAGCCAGGACGCGTTTGCGGACCACCTCCGTCGGCTCGGGTTCGCTGCTCTCGTGGCGGCCCATGGCGGTCATCGGACGCAGCCGGACCCGCAGGTCGACGCGGTCGAGCAACGGGCCGGACAGCCTGCTGTGGTAGCGGCGGCGCTCGGTCGGGGAGCACGAGCAGTGGGTCTCTCGTGGTGGTGCGCACGGGCAGGGGTTGGTGGCCATGACGAGCTGGAAGCGGGCCGGATAGCAGACCGAACCGCGTGCGCGGGCGATGCGGACCTCGCCTTCCTCCAGGACGGTGCGCAGGGAGTCCAGCCGTTGCGAACCGAACTCCGCGGCCTCGTCCAGGAACAGGACCCCGCGGTGAGCCTGGCTGATCAGGCCGGGTGTGGCGATGCCCGCGCCGCCACCGATCAGGGCGGCTTCGGAGACCGAATAGTGCGGCGCGACGAACGGCGGAACCTTGATCAACGGGGCCGCCGCCGACAACTTGCCGTGGATCGAATGCACGGCCGTGACCTCGAGCGACTCCTCCGGGGAAAGCATCGGCAGGAGCCCGGGCAGGCGTTTGGCCAGCATGGTCTTCCCGACGCCGGGCGGCCCGGTGAGGAGGAGGTGGTGCCCGCCCGCGGCCGCCACTTCGAGCGCCCAGCGGGCCTCGGGTTGTCCGATGACGTCCGCCAGGTCCGGTACCGCCGGCGGTGCGCTCTCTACGGGCGGCTCCGGCCGGGCGAGAGCGTTCTCGCCCTCCAGCCAGGACACGACGTCACGCAACCTGGCCGCGCCGTAGACCTCCAGGCCGTCGACCAGGGCCGCCTCGAACAGCGTGTGGGACGGGACGATCGCCCGCTTGATCCCGGCTTTACGGGCCGCGAGCAGGCCGGGCAGGATGCCGCGGATCTCGCGCACTCGACCGTCGAGCGCCAGCTCGCCCAGCAGGACCGTGCCGAGCAGGCGGGTGGCCGGGACCTTGCCCGCCGAGGCGAGCACGGCCACCGCGATCGCGAGGTCGTAACCCGAGCCGAGTTTCGGCAGGTTCGCCGGGAACAGGCCGAGGGTGACCTTGTCCTCGGGCCAGTGTTGACCGGAGTTGCGGATGGCCGAGCGGACCCTGTCCTTGGCTTCGCGCAGGCCCGCGTCGGGCAGGCCGACCATCTTGACGCCGGGCAGGCCGCCGCCCAGATCGGCCTCGACCTCGACCAGGCGGCCGTCGAGCCCCACGAGGGCCACCGACCAGGCACGTCCGAGCGGCATCAGAACGCTCCCGGGATGTGCCGGACGCGGGGCTCGCCTTCGCCGTCGGCGTAGACCGCGATGACATCGAAGCGGATCCGACACCAGCCGACGCGGTGGACGCTGAGCCACTGCCCGGCCAGCCGCCGGATGCGGGCGATCTTGTCCTCGGTGACGGCCTCCGCGGGATCGCCGAAACTCTCCCGCGTCCGTGTCTTGACCTCGCAGATGACGAGGGTGCTGCCGTCAGTGGCAACGAGGTCGAGTTCGCCCTGGCGGCAGCGCCAGTTCCTGGACAGCACGACGAAGCCGAGCTTCTGCAGGTGGCGCGCGGCGATGTCCTCGCCCCGGCGGCCGAGGCTGAGGTGGCGGGCGGGTCTGGCCGCGGTGGTCATGGCTGGTCCCCCAAGGTCGGTGGTCGTTCACTGCCTTCGACGGTGCCAGGACCTGGGGTTTCGCCGACAGACCGAGTTGCCGGGCCTGTGGACAAGTGGGGTGTTGTGGACAACCGCGGCGGGTTGCGGTGGGGAGTGGCGGAAATGTCGGACCCGGGTGGTAGGGGGCCGAGCGGTTGGGGGCGAGGTGCACGTGGGCTAGTGGTGGGTTGGGGTTCAGGGCCCCGGGGGCGAGGGGCCGGGGAGCGAGCTGGCGGCGGGCGGAGGTGGAGGCAGAGAACCGCGGCCGGACGCCGAGGGCCGCGGCAAGGCGCAGGGGCGTGGGGCCGAGACGCGGCGAGGCAGACGGGCCGGGGACCGAGGCTCGCGGACGGAACGGAGAGGTGGGGCCCCGGCGGTGTGCGGAGGCTCCCGGCCGGACGCCGAGGGCCGCAGCGGGGGCGCAGGGGCGTTGGGGCCGAGACCCGGCGAGGCAGACGGGCCGGGGACCAAGGCTCGCGGACGGAACCGAGAGGTGAGGCCGCGGCGGCGCAGAGGCTCGCGGCCGCACGCCGAGGGCCGCAGCGGGGGCGCAGGCGCGTGGGGCCGAGACCCGGCGAGGCAGACGGGCCGGGGACCGAGGCTCGCCAACGGAACCGAGAGGTGGGGCCGCGGCGGTGCGGAGGCTCGCGGCCGGAGGCCGGGGGGACGGCCGGCACCGAGGGGCCAGCGGGACGGGAGTGGGAGAACCTTGGTGGGCGGTGGCCGGTCAGGATCGCGGGAGCGGGGACTTCTTCTCGAGAACCTGGTGAGGGGCTTCTCTTGGAGGAGTGGGAGCCGGGGGCCTTCCGGCCGAGGAGCGGCGGGCGGTGGGGCGTCCGTGGAGCGGCTGCCGCCCTGCGGAGGGGGCTGAGAGGGCTGCTCCCCCATCGCCCGGTTGGGTGGGCTGCCGGGGCGTGAGGTCGGTGCACCGGGTGGGCATCCGCACAAAAAGACCGAGGGACGTCCCCTCGCGGGGGGCGTCCCTCGGGTTGAAAACTGCTCCTCAGCCGGAGAAGGGGCCCTCCTCCGGGAGCCTCAGCTCGGGCTTTTCCAGCTCCTCCACGTTCACGTCCTTGAACGTGATCACGCGGACGTTCTTCACGAAACGAGCCGGCCGGTACATGTCCCACACCCACGCGTCGGACATGCGGACCTCGAAGTACACATCTCCCCCGCTGTCCCTGACCTGCACGTCCACCGCGTTGGCCAGGTAGAACCGCCGCTCGGTCTCCACCACGTACGAGAACTGGCTGACGATGTCGCGGTACTCGCGGTACAGCGACAGCTCCATCTCGGTCTCGTACTTCTCGAGATCCTCTGCGCTCATGAAATCCGCGCCCCTCCTCGCGAGTTCGACCGGTCTCCGGCGGCGGAACTCCCATTCTGAACCACGCTGCCCTCCAGAGCACGTACCGGAGCATCGGACTGCCCCAACGCAGCAGCGGTGAGCATGACCTTCCGCGGTGGTCGCATCCCGTGGGCGGCGGCCGCCGCTGCCACATTGGTGTACGACCACCGGTGTACCTCACACGGCCCGTGTTCGACGAGCGCCGCGCCGTGGTCCACCGTCGTGTACCCCTTGTGCACGTCGAATCCGTACATCGGGTACTTCACATGCGTCTCGGCCATGATCCGGTCCCGCGTCACCTTCGCCAGCACCGACGCGGCCGCCACGCACGCCACCGCCCGGTCCCCCTTGATCACCGGCACGCTCGGCGCCGGCAGGCCGGGCACCTTGAAACCGTCCGTCAGCACGTACCCGGGGCACTCCCGCAACCCCGCCACGGCCCGGCGCATGCCCTCGATGTTGGTGACATGAATACCGAGCTGATCCACCTCTTCGGGTGAGATGACGACGATCGAGTAGTCCAGGGCGCGCACCAGCAGCCGCTCGTAGACCCGCTCCCTGGCCAGCGCCGTGAGCAGCTTCGAGTCGTTCAGCTCCGCCAGCCGCGCGGCGTCCCCCGGCCGGAGCACGCACGACGCCACCACCAGCGGGCCGGCACAGGCCCCGCGGCCCGCCTCGTCGACCCCGGCCACCGGGCCGAGGCCCCGCCGATCGAGCGCCGACTGCAGCCCCCACGCCGTCTCGCCCCGGACGATCGCCCTGGGCGGGCGGAAGGAGGCCAGAACCGCCGAAGACCTACCCAACCTGGTTACCGCTTTCGCTCGACCGCCTCGCGCACCTTCGAGCCCAGTCGCCGCCCGCCCCACACCGCGGGCCACGCGGCGACCACACCGAACCCGAGCGGCACGCCTTCCTGCCACGCCGGGGCGCTCATCCCGAGCGCGGCCGGCTGTGCGGCGGCCTGCGGGTTGTGGTCGCTGACCCCGCCCCACCGGCCGGGTGGCAGCACGATGATGCGTGCCTTTCCGATGATGTTGTCCACCGGGACGGCACCGCGGACCCCGCCGCCGCCCTGGCAACGCGAGTCGCACGAGTCGTTGCGGTTGTCGCCCATCACCCAGACGTACCCGTCCGGCACCTTGACCGGCGGGAACGAATCCTGCTGCTGGTCAGACGGATTCTCCCAGTGGATGTAGGGCTCGTCCAGGGCCTTGCCGTCGACGACGACCCGGTTCTGGGCGTCACAGCACTCGACGGTCTGGCCGCCGGTGGCGATGATCCGCTTGACGAAGTCGCGCTCGTCCGGCGGCGCCAGCCCGAACACCGACCCGATGTTCTGGAAGAAGCGCACCACCGCGTTGCTCGAACGCTCGGTCGCCGCCTCGTTCTCCACCCACGGCTCCGGGCCCTTGAACACCACGACGTCACCCGGTTCGGGGTCGGTGAAGTCGTAGGTGATCTTGTCGACCAGGACCTTGTCGCCGTAGCACCCGGTGCAGCCGTGCAACGTGGTCTCCATCGACCCCGAAGGAATCGTGTAGACCCGCGCCAGGAATTGCTGGAACACGAATGCCAGTGCCAGCGCGACGACGATCAGAATCGGCAGTTCGACCCAGAACGAGCGCTGTTTCTTGGGCTTGCGGCGGCGCCGTTTCCCATTTGCGCCGGCATCGGCATTCTCGTCCGGATTCGGGCGTTCGGGCTCGTCCTCAGCGGCGCTGGAGGGCACAGGTTCGACCACTTCGCCAGGCTATCGGAGAACGTCCGATCGCTCAGGACGCGGTCGGGGCCTCGCGGCGCTCCTTGATCTTGGCGGCCTTGCCGCGCAGCTCGCGCAGGTAGTACAGCTTGGCGCGACGCACGTCACCGCGCTTGTGCACCTCGATCTTCGCGATGTTCGGGCTGTGCACCGGGAAAGTGCGCTCGACGCCGACACCGAACGAAACCTTGCGCACGGTGAAGGTCTCGCGAATACCGCCACCCTGGCGGCGGATCACGACGCCCTGGAAAACCTGAACACGCTCACGGTTTCCCTCGATGACGCGAACGTGCACCTTCAGCGTGTCACCCGGGCGGAAGTGCGGAATGTCGGAACGCAGCGACTGAGCGTCCAGGGCGTCCAGGGTGTTCATCGGGAGTCCGTCCTCGTCCTTCGTCTGTCTGGCAGTCATCCGAGCACGCGCACGCTCTCACTGGGGCAGGCGACCCGGGGGCTTGTGGCAGGCGCGCACCACTGGCACGGCCAACCTGTCAAGTATTGCAGACGCGTCCCCGGCCGGATCACCCGGCCTGCCGCTGCCGCGACCGGACACGGTCGAGCACGGCGAGATCGCGCTCGTCCAGCGTACCGTCCGGCAGCCGGTCGAGGAGATCGGGGCGGCGGAGCAGGGTCCGCTCCAGGGCCTGGTCGCGGCGCCAGCGGTCGATGAGCGCGTGGTTGCCCGACCGCAACACCTCGGGCACGGCCAGGTCGCGCCACACCTCCGGGCGCGTGTAGCTGGGGCCTTCGAGCAGGCCGTCGGAGAAGGAGTCCTGCTTGGCCGAGACCGGGTTGCCCAGGACGCCGGGCAGCAGCCGGACCGTGGCCTCGACCATCACGAGCACCGCGGCCTCGCCGCCGACCAGCACGTAGTCGCCGATGGACACCTCGTCGACCGGCATCCGGCGCGCCGCGTCGTCGATCACACGCTGGTCGATGCCCTCGTAGCGGCCGCAGGCGAACACCAGGTGCTTCTCGCGGGCGTAGGAGTGAGCCATCTCCTGGGTGAACGGGCGGCCCGCCGGCGTGGGCACGACCAGCCGGGTGTCCGGACCGCAGACCGCGTCCAGGGCGTCGCCCCAGACCTGCGGCTTCATGACCATGCCGGGACCGCCGCCGTAGGGCGCGTCGTCGACGGCGCGGTGCACGTCGTGGGTCCAGTCCCGCAGATCGTGCACCCCGACCTCGATCAGCCCGCGCTCGATGGCGCGGCCCAGCAACGCGGCCCGCAGCGGGTCCAGGTACTCGGGGAAGATGGTGACGACGTCGATCCGCACGGCGCGAGCGTAACCAGCCGGTCAGCCGGCGTCGTCGAGCAGGCCCTCGGGGGGATCGATCACGACCCGGCCGCCCTTGACGTCCACCACGGGCACGATGGCCTGCACGAACGGGACGAGGACGGTGCGCCCGTCGCGGTCGAGCGCGAGCAGTTCGCCGTGCGGGGCGTGCACCACCTCGGTGACGGTGCCGATCACTTCGCCGTCGCTCAGCTCGGCACGCAGACCCTCGAGTTCGTGGTCGTAGAACTCGTCCGGGTCGTCGGTGGGCGGCAGATCGGCGGTGTCGGCGAGCAGCAGGGCGCCGCGCAGGGCCTCGGCGGCCTCGCGCGTCACCACCTGCTCGAACGTGACCAGCAGCCGCCCGCTGTGTGGGCGGGCGGCTGCGATGGTCAGCGGGCGCGTGGTGCCGTCGCGGAACCGCGCGGTCACCGTCGCGCCGTCGCGGAAGCGTTCCTCGGGCGAGTCGGTCCGGATGTCCACGGCGAGTTCACCGCGCACACCGTGGGCCTTGGCGACCCGCCCGACGACGACGTCCACGGAAGGGTCAGCGGTCGGTGTCGACGACGTCCACGCGGACGCCGCGGCCACCGATGCCGCCCATGACGGTGCGCAGCGCGGTCGCGGTCCGGCCGCCGCGGCCGATGACCTTGCCGAGGTCGTCCGGGTGGACGTGGACCTCGAGCGTGCGGCCGCGGCGGGTGGTGATCAGGTCGACCCGGACGTCGTCCGGGTTGTCCACGATCCCGCGCACCAGGTGTTCGAGGGAGTCGGCGAGGAAGCTCACGCCTCGTCCTTCGCCGCCTCGTCGTCGGCCTTCTTGGCCGACTTCTTCTTCGGCGTGGTGGCCTCGGTGGCGGGCTCGTCACCGGCCGCCGCGAGGGCCGCGTTGAACAGCTCCTCCTTGGACGGCTTCGGCTCGGCGGTCTTCAGCGTGCCCTCGGCACCCGGCAGGCCCTTGAACTTCTGCCAGTCACCGGTGATCTCCAGGATGCGCTGCACCGGCTCGGTGGGCTGCGCGCCGACACCCAGCCAGTACTGGGCGCGCTCGGAGTCGACCTCGATGAAGCTCGGCTCGGACTTCGGGTGGTACTTGCCGATCGACTCGATCGCCTTGCCGTCCCGGCGGGTGCGGGCGTCGGCGACGATGATGCGGTAGTACGGCGCACGGATCTTGCCGAGGCGCTGGAGCTTGATCTTGACGGCCACGGTGTGTGGGTACTCCTTGGTTCTCTGCGTGCTCGCGGGTGTCGGGTCACGTTCCGTGTGGGGACACCGGACGAGTACCCGAAGCTTTTCGGTCGCCACGGCACGGTGAGAGGGCCCGGCCGCAGCAGGCAAGCGACTATTCTGCCAGACCCGGTCACGCGGCCCGCACCGGGCGTCTAGATGGCCATCACTCCCAGCGCCGTGAGCAGCATCGCCACGGCGGGCAGGAAGTTGTTCATCTGGTGGGCCACGATGCTGCCGAGCAGGCGGCCGGTGAACAGCCGGGCCAGGCCGATCGGGATGGCGATCACCAGCAGCAGCGTGGTGCGCAGCGGTTCCAGGTGGCTGGCCGCGAAGACCGCCGTGGACAGCAGGAACGCCGCCAGCCGGGCCCACTTCTCCTGGCCCCAGTGCAGCCGCTCGACCGCGCTCCACAGCAGGCCGCGGTAGATGATCTCCTCGCAGATCGGGCCGAGCAGCCACAGGTAGGCGAACATCACGACGGCCGCGCTCACCGACATCGGCTGCTCCTCGACCAGGGCGCTGATCGCCGAACCGGCGTTGGCCTCGCCGACCGCCTGGGTCCAGATGAACGCGCTGACCGTGGTCAGCACCAGCCCGAACGTGCCGAGCTTGAGCCCGAGCTTGACGTCCTCCCAGCGCCAGGACAGCCGCAGGTCGGTGAACGGGCCGTTGCCGCGCACCTTGGTGATCAGGATCGCGACCAGCGCGGCGAGCACGGTCGGCGCCATGGTGCCGATCAGCACGTCCCGCGCGGGCAGCGGTTGTCCCGGCGGCGCGGGCCCGAGCAGGACGCTGACGAACGCGGCGGAGGCCAGCAGGACGGCCTCGACGACCAGGAAGGCGCCGAACCCCCAGCGGTGCGCGGGCGCGGTGTCCGCGGCGGCGGGCACATCAGGCTGGTCGAGCTCGCCCGGATGTGCCGTCACGGCGCGCCTCCCTCTGATCCTCGCCCAGCACCTACCGAGCCTAGTCGCCATGGTCGTTCCGCTCAGGACCCGGTGAACAGCAGCAAGGCCGGGGCCAGGTTGTTCGCCGCGTGCGCGACGAAACTCGCCCCCACCCGGCCGGTCCGCCACCGCGCCGCGCCGATCAGCAGCCCCTGGGCGAGCAGCGCGAGCGTGCGGGTCGGTTCGCCGTGCAGGTAGGCGAAGACGACCGCGGTCAGCACGAGGATCACCCACCGCGGGACGTGGTGGTGCTCGAGCGCTCCCCACAGCGAGCCGCGCATCAGCAGCTCCTCGGCCATCGGCGTGGCGACCACGACGACGAGCGCGGCGAGCGCGAGCCACACGAACTCGTCGGAGCCGCCGTCCTCGGCGAGGTCGGTGAGCGGGCTGTCGGAGATGCGGTCGGTGCCGTAGATGCCCAGCAGGACCACGTTGACCAGGTACCCGGCGAGCAGGGCGAGCGCACCGAAGGCGAGGCCCACCTTGACGTCACGCAGGGTCGGGAGCCAACCGAAGTCGCGCCGCGGGCCGCTCCCCCAGCGCCGCGACGCGACCAGCGGGGCGAGGCCGAGCAGCAGGCTGGGCACGAACGCGAGCAGCAGCACCGGGCCGACGTCGAGCAGCTCCAGCGGATCGACGCTGGCGTGGCCCGAGCGCAGGGCCGTCATGACGACGGTCACCAGGTGGTAGACGCCGAGGCCGGCGAAGAACGCGAGGAATCCCCAGTGGGCGCCGAAGACCAGCCGGGTGCGCACGTCCTCTCCGCTGCCCTGGCTCACCCTCGACCCGCTCATGGACTTCAGGCTATGTGGCTGGGCGCGATCGATCGACCCCGGGGCGTGAGCGGTGTCACCGGATCCACAGCGGCAGCAGGCCGATGACGACCAGCACGGCGGTGGCGAGCGCGGTGGGCAGCACGCGGCCGCGGGCCCGCGTGACGCAGGGAACCGGCGTGAGGACGGCGCCGGTGACGAGCGCGGCGGAGTAGACGCCCTTGCCGTACCCGAGACCGCCGATCGCGCCGGCCACGACGAGCGCGATGGAGCGGCGAACACGAGGCCGAGACCGCGGATGATCTTCAACGCCGCGTCGTGGCCGATGTCGGGGACGAAGTGGGGCATCAGCGGGGGTTTCCGGAGGCGTCGGCGACCAGTTCCCCCCTCCGCTCGGGCCCGTCGCGCTCGACGTGCACCGTGATCTCGACCGGGTCGCCACCGCGGTGCCTCTGCACGTCGACGCGGATCACGTCGGTCGCGTCCGGGAATCGCTGGCGGGCGAGGTCGATCAGCCCGGGAATGGCGCCGAAGTCGATTTCGTCGAGGCCGAACTGGTAGTCCGGGTCCGGGCCGGTCGTGTCCCCGGGCACCGGCTGCAGGTCGCCGTCCCGGTAGATCACCGCGCGGTCGCCGCGCTGGCCGCGGAGGACGTCGGGCTCGATGTAGATCGCGTCGTAGGTGGTCGCGACTCCGCGGAGTTCGTCGAGGCCGGTTTCGAGGCCCTCGGCGGTGAGGAGGTTGTGGCCGCCGAACAGCTCGGCCCGGAGCGGGATCAGGCCGGCGATGATCAGCAGGACCGTCGCGACCGCGGCGGCGGCGATCCGCTTCGGACTGGTGCTCGTGCGGCCATTCATCCGCGCGACGACGACCGCGAAGACGGCGGCGAGCGTGGCGGCCGCGCCCACCGCGAAGGCCGCCAGGTAGAGGCCCTCGCCCAGGACGAGCCCGCCGACGACGCCGACGACGAGCAGGGCCGGTGGGACCGCGTAGAGCAGCGCCTTGGTGATCTTCACCCGGCCATCTTGATCAAGGTTGGATCGGGATGGTAGCGGCATTTCGGCCGTCATTGGAGGAAGGGGACGTCAGCGGAGGAAGGGGGCGCGATGGATCGTGCGTCCGCGGCTCCGGGCGGGGGATGGTCGCGGCGGATGCGGCGCCACGAGGCCACGCCGCGCGCGGCCGACACTCGCTGCGCGGGGCGGCGCGTAGGCGGCCTCGGCGGCAGGGTCAGCGGATGACGGCGCCGCGACGGTGGGTGCCTCGTTAGGGCGGGTACACGCCGGTCAGCAAGCCCGCGAGCGTGGGCGGCATCGGCGGCAGGCGTCAGCGGATGACAGCGCCGCGACGGCCGGTGCCTCGTCGCGGCAGGTGCACGCCCGTCAGCAAGCCGCGAGCGTGGACAGCCTCGGCGGCAGCAGTCAGCGGATGACAGCGCCGCGACGGCGGGTACGCCGGTCAGCAAGTCGTGAGCGTGGACAGCTCGGCGGCAGGCGTCAGCGGATGAGCGCTCCGCGCAGGATGATGTGCCGTGGTGAGCGCAGGGCGGCCAGGTTCTCGCGCGGGTCGGTGTCCAGGACCAGCAAGTCGGCGGGGGCGCCCTCGCTCAGGGACGGGTGGCCGAGCCACTCCCGCGCGGCCCACGAGCCCGCGGCCAGCGCCTGCGTCGCCGTCATCCCGGCGCGGTGCAGCGCTTCCAGCTCGTCCACCAGGCGGCCGTGCGCGATCATGCCTCCCGCGTCGCTGCCCGCGTAGACCGCCACGCCGGCGTCGAGCGCGTTGCCGACCAGCTCGCCGACCCGGGCGTACAACGCGCGCATGTGGTCGGCGTACACCGGGTACTTGCCGGCCGAATCGGCGATCGCCGGGAAGTTCTCGATGTTGATCAGCGTCGGCACCAGCGCCGTGCCGCGGCGGGCCATCTCGGCCAGCAGCGAGGTGTCCAGGCCGGTGCCGTGCTCCAGGCAATCGATCCCGGCGTTGATCAACCCGGGCAACGCGTCCTCGCCGAAGACGTGCGCCGTGACGCGAGCCCCGGCCTCGTGGGCGACCTTGATCGCCTCGGCGAGCACGTCGTCCGGCCACAACGGCGCGAGATCACCGACCGACCGGTCGATCCAGTCGCCGACCAGCTTGACCCAGCCGTCACCGTCGGCCGCCTGCTCGGCGACCGCGGCGGGCAGCTCGTCGGGGTGCGACAGGTCGATGCCCAGCCCGGGGATGTACCGCTTGGGCAGCGCGAGGTGCCGTCCGGCCCGGATGATCCGCGGCAGGTCGGCGCGCTCCTGCAGCGGCCGGGTGTCGATCGGCTGGCCGCAGTCGCGGATCAGCAGCGTGCCCGCGTCCCGGTCGGCCAGCGCGTTGACCACCGCGCCGTCCAGGTCGGTCGGCCCGCCCAGCCCGATCGCCGGGTGGCAGTGGGCGTCCACCAGCCCCGGCACCAGGAAACCGTCCGACACCAGGGTCCGCGCGCCCTCGACGGGCGTGAACGTGACCCGGCCGTCGCTGATCCAGACGTCGCGCTGCTCACCGTCGGGCAGCACCACCCCGCGCAGGTGCATCTACTTGTTCTTCGGCAGCTTGAACTTGGACGGGTCGAAACCGGGCACGTCGTTCAGGCCGCCACCCAGCTGGGACAGGTCGGGCATGCCGCCACCGGCGCCGCCGGGCGGGAGCATCGGCATGCCGCCAGGGAACCCGCCGCGCACCTTGGGCTGCGTCGGGCCCTTGCCCTTCTTCCCCTTCTTGCCCTTCTTGCGCTTGGTCGCGCTGCCGCCGCCGAACCCGAACCGGCCGGCCATCTGCTGCATCATCTTGCGGGCTTCGAAGAACCGGTTGACCAGGTCGTTGACCTCGCGCACGGTCACACCCGAGCCCTGCGCGATGCGCTGGCGGCGCGACCCGTTGATCATCTTCGGGTCGGCCCGCTCGGCCGGGGTCATGCCGCGGATGATCGCCTGCAGCCGGTCCAGGTGCTTGTCGTCGACCTGCGCGAGCTGGTCCTTCATCTGCCCGGCGCCGGGCAGCATGCCGAGCAGGTTGCCGATCGGGCCCATCTTGCGGACCGCGAGCATCTGCTCCAGGAAGTCCTCCAGCGTGAGCTGGCCGGTGCCCAGCTTGGCCGCGGCCTTCTCCGCCTGCTCCTGGTCGAAGGCCTGCTCGGCCTGCTCGATCAGGGTGAGCAGGTCGCCCATGCCGAGGATCCGGCTGGCCATCCGGTCCGGGTGGAAGGTGTCGAAGTCCTCGAGCTTCTCACCATTGGAGGCGAACAGGATCGGCTGGCCGGTGACCTGCCGGACGGACAGCGCCGCACCACCGCGGGCGTCACCGTCGAGCTTGGTCAGGACCACACCGGTGAAGCCGACGCCGTCGCGGAACGCCTCGGCCGTGGTGACCGCGTCCTGACCGATCATCGCGTCGACGACGAACAGGATCTCGTCCGGCTGGACCGCGTCGCGGATGTCCGCGGCCTGCTTCATCAGCTCCTCGTCGACACCCAGCCGTCCGGCGGTGTCGACGATCACGATGTCGTGCTGCGCGTGCTTGGCCTCGTCGATACCGCGGCGGGCCACGTCGACCGGGTCGCCGACACCGTTGCCCGGTTCCGGCGCGAAGGTCTGGACCCCGGCGCGCTCACCGACGACCTGCAGCTGCGTGACCGCGTTCGGGCGCTGGAGGTCACACGCGACCAGCAGCGGCGCGTGGCCCTGCTTCTTGAGGAACAGCGCGAGCTTGCCGGCCAGGGTCGTCTTACCGGAACCCTGCAGACCGGCGAGCATGATCACGGTCGGCGGGTTCTTGGCCAGGCTCAGGCGGCGGGTCTCGCCACCGAGGATGCCGATGAGCTCCTCGTTGACGATCTTGATGACCTGCTGCGCCGGGTTGAGGGCCTCGGAGACCTCGGCGCCCTTCGCGCGTTCCTTGACGTGCGCGATGAACTCCCGGACGACGGGCAGCGCGACGTCGGCCTCCAGCAGCGCGATGCGGATTTCGCGCGCGGTGGCGTCGATGTCGGCGTCGGTCAGCTTCCCCTTGCCCCGCAGGTTCTGCAGGACCGAAGTGAGCCGGTCGGAGAGGGTGTCGAACACGGGTGTGCACGCTCCAGCTGGTCGTGGTTGTCCGCCTGCGGCGTCCCACCAGGGTAGCCGCTGCGGACGGGCAGGCTGTCAGGCCTGCCGTTCGGCCAGCAGGCGCATGCCGCCGGGCTCGACCAGCACCACGCACGGCACCAGCTCGGTCGTGTCGTACTCCGAGCCCAGCACCTGCTCGTGGATCACCTCGGCCCAGCCCGAATCCGCACCCGCGACGAACAGCTCGTCGGGACACGGCAGGCCGACGACCAGCCGCTCCTCGCCCAGGTTGCGGGCCATCTGCGCGCCGAAGTCGTCCAGGGCCAGCGCCGAGCCGGCCAGCCAGTCCTCCCGGGTCAGGTGCAGCAGGTCGCCGCGCTCGCCGCGGTGACCGGTGACCCGCAGGCCGCGCTTGAGGTTCGCGCCCGCTTCGGCCATCAGCTCCGCGAACGGCGGTGAGCCCAGCTCCTGGTAGCTGTGCGTGGTGACGTGGTGCATGCCGAGCGTGCCGCGCGGGGTGGGGCCGACGTGCGCCAGTGCCACGGACAGGCGCCCGGGCACCAGCGGGTGGTGCGGGATCGAGCCGAGCACCTCGGCGCGCGGCGAGGACGCGCTCCACAGCACCGGCAGCAGCTCCGGCGCGGGCGCGGCCTGCTCCGCCAGCACGCGCTCGGCCTCGGCGAACGCGGCGGCCCAGCCGTCCGGGCCGGGGCGGTCGAAGCTGTAGGTGTGCCGGGCGCCGGGGAACATCAGCGCGACGAACCCGAGGTCTTCGGCTGAGGGCTCCCACTCGCTGTAGACGGCGGTCACGTCCGCGGGCTGGACCTGCCGGTCGGCGCGCACCTGGGCCCACGCCTGCCGCAGCGCGTCGTCGGCCACGGTCGGGGCGCCGGCGACGACCGGCTCGTCCAGGCCGTGCACCTGGAAGGCGAAGAGGTTCTGCGTCACGTCCGTGTTCACGCCGGGCCCCTCGGATAACGCAGGATCAGCATGCCCGACATCCAACCGCGCGAAGGAAAGTGCGGGTGGCCCGCCCCCTCGCCGGGCCACCCGCACACGCACGCCGCGGGCGCCGGTCCCCCGGTGCTCGCCGTACCCCCAGTACCAGCGAGTCCCTTCCCGGACATCCGTGGCGTGATGTCCTAAGACTGCCGGTTCCGCGTGGGCCGGGGCAGCGTGAAGACCCCCAAGTAGACCTAGGTAGATCTACTCAGGAACCGGTGCGCGCAGGGGTGTGACCCGCCTCGCGCGGGGGCGTGACGCGGATTTCCGAAGATTTTTTCAGCGCGCGGACTTGGGCGCGGACTTCGCCTTCGACGTGGCCTTGCGCGCCCGGCTCTTCGCGTCGGCGGCCTTCTTCGCGGCGGCCTTGGCCTTCGCCACGCCCTGGTCGGCGTCGGTGCGGTCCTGCGCGCTGCTCTGCAAGGCCCGCAGCAGCTCGGTGACGCCCTCGTCCTGGATCGCGGCCGTCGGGCGGACCACCTCGCGGCCCTCGACCTTCGCGTCGACCAGGTCCCGCAGCGCGTCCGCGTAGCCGTCGGTGTAGGCGGACGGCTCGAAGTCGCCGGAGAGGTTCTCGATCAGGTTCGCCGCGGCGCGCAGCTCGGACGTGCGCAGGTCGATGTCCTCGTGCCGGAAGGGGAAGTCGGGGCGGCGGACCTCGCTGGGCCAGTGCATCGTGTCGAGCACGATCAGCTGGTCGCGCACCCGTAGCGCGCCCAGGGTCTCCCGCTGCCGGATCGCCACCTTCACCAGCGCGACGCGGCCCGCGGTGAGCAGCGCCTCGGCCAGCAGCACGTACGGCTTCGTGGCCGGAACCTCGGGCTCCAGGTAGTAGCTCTTCATGAAGTAGACCGGGTCGATCTGCGACGGCGGGACGAACCCGCACACCTGGATCGAGTGAGCGCTTTCCGGCGCGAGCGAGGCCAGCTCCGCCTCGGACAGGACCACCACGTCCCCACCGGGTAGCGCGTAACCGCGGCCGACCTCCTCCGCCGGGATCTCCGCGCCGTCGACCTCGCAGACCCGCTTGAACCGCAACCGTCCGCCGTCGGTCAGGTGGAGCTGGTGCAGGCCACTGCCGGGCTCCTCGGTGGCGCTGTACGCCTTCACCGGGATGGCGAAGCTGCCGACCCCGATCGTGCCCTTCCAGACTGTCCGCATCCCACCGACGTTAGCGACGCGCGAACGGCGTTCAACAGCTACAAACGGGTGCTCTCACCGGCGTTCGCGGCGATGAACGCGGCCAGTGGCTCGCTTTCGCCGAGCGCGTCGGCCGAATAGCCGAACGCGGCGCCCGCCGCCTGGAGGATCTCCACGAGGGCGGCCATTTCCGCCGACGGCATCGCGGCCAGCGCACCGAACCGCGCTTCGCCGAGCCGTTCGGCGAGCCCGGTGAGCGCGCCGGACAGGTGCCGCTGCCCGGCGACGAGGTGCTTCAGGACGGCGACGATCTCCCCGAGATCGGTTTCCGGCGCCCGGTCCAGCTCCGCGGCGCACGCCTCCAGGTGCGCGGCGGCGACCGTGAGCGGCAGGATCGTCGACTCTGGCACGAGCGACATCCTGCCACCCCCGATCGGGGAAACCGTGGCGACACCCCGCAGGGGATCAGCTCGCCGCGGCGAGCACCGCCTGCTCGACCCGCTGCCGCCACGCCGGGTCCAGCTTCCCGCCGCGCGGGGAGACGGCGAACGAGTCCACGACCGCGGCGCCGAGCGTGGCGACCTTGGCCCACTTCACCTCCGCGCCGCACGACCGCAGCGCCCCGGCGACCCGGTACAGCAGGCCGATCCGGTCGGTGGCCCGCAGCTCCAGCACGACCGTGTTGGGGCCGCTGGTCTCGTCGTCGAACCACAGCACCTTCGGCTTGGCGGCCACCCGGGTCGGCTGGTAGTCCCGTTCCTTCGCCGCGATCTTCGCCTCCAGCGCGAGCCCGCCGGCGACCGCCCGCGCGAACTGCTCGCGCAGCAGCGACGGATCGGGCAGCGACCCGAACTTGGGGGACGCGGTGAAGATGCCGGCCCGCCCGCCGTCGTGGCCGCGCAGGTCCGCGGTGTGCACCTCCAGCGAGTGCAGCGCGAGGACCCCGGCCGCCGGGGCCAGCAGGTCCGTGTGCGCGGGCGCGGCGACCACGACGGTCGCCATCTTGCCGTCGTGCGTGATCAGCACTTCGCTGCGGCCGGCCGCCACCGACGCGGCGACCAGCTCGCGCCGGCGCGCGTCGAGCGGCTCCGGCGGGCTGAACCCCTTGCCCTGCATGGCCTGCCGGCACCGGTGGACCAGGCTCGCGACCAGGCCGGCCTTCCAGTCGGTCCACATGCCGGGCCCGGTGGCCAGCGAATCGGCCTGGGTCAGCGCGTGCAGCAGTTCCAGCAGGACCACGTCGTTGTCGACGGTCTTGGCCACGCGCGCGATCGTGGCCGGTTCCTCGATGTCGCGGCGGGTCGCGGTGTGCGCCAGCAGCAGGTGGTGCCGCACCGCGGCCGAGACGAGCGCGGCGTCGCCGTCGGGCAGCCCGATGCGGCGGGCGACCTGAAGCGAGATCGCCGCGCCCAGCTCGGAGTGGTCGGCCTCGCGGCCCTTGCCGATGTCGTGCAGCAGCGCGGCCAGCAGCAGCAGGTCCGGCCGGGACACCGTGGTGGTGAGCTTGGCGGCCTCGACCGCGGTCTGCACGAGGTGCCGGTCGACGGTCCACGAGTGCACCGGCTCGCGCGGCGGCAGGTCCCGCACCGCGCCCCACTCCGGGAACAGCCGCGCCCACAACCCGGTGCGGTCCAGGGCTTCGACCGCGTCGATCAGGCCCTCGCCCGCGCCGAGGAGTTCGGTGAGCGAGTCACGCGCGTCGGCGGGCCACGGCGTGCGCAGTTCCGGCGCCGAATCGGCGAGCGTGCGCAACGTGCCGTGCGAGATGGGCGTGCGGGTGCGGGCGGAGGCGGCCGCGACGCGCAGCAGCAGCGCCGGATCCTTGGCCGGGACGGCGTCGCGGGCGAGCGCGACCTCGTTTCCGTGCAACACCACGCCGTCGTCCAGCGGGGTCCGGCTGGGCCGCCGCGAAAACCGCCCGCGCGGCACCTCGGCGGTGGCGCGCAAGGCGACGTCGAGCGCGTAGCCGACCGCCCGTCCTGCGCCGGACAGCTTGCGCGCCAACGTGAACCGGTCGCCGAACCCGAGTTCGGCGGCCACCAGCTCGGCGTCCACACCGGACAACACGTCCCGGTCGCGGCGCAGTTCGCGGCGCATCTCGGTGCGCACGTCCAGCAGCAGTTCCCGGGCCTGGCGGAGTTCCTCGCCCGGCCGGTCGGTGAGCTGGGCGACGGCGAGCGTCTGCAGCACCCCGAGGTCACGCAGGCCGCCCCGGCCGTACTTGAGGTCGGGCTCGGCCGCCTGGGCGATCTCCCCGCTGCGCTGCCAGCGCTTGCGGGTCGACTCCGCCAGTTCCGGCAAGCGCTTGCGCGCGGTGCGGCGCCACTGGTCGCGCGCCGCCGTGGCGAGCCGGCCGGTCAGCTCGGCGTCCCCGGCGATGTGCCGGGCGTCGAGCAGTCCCATCGCGGTCCGCAGGTCCTCCGAGGCGACCTGGAGGGCCTCCCCTGGCGTGCGGACCGAGTGGTCGAGGCCGATCCGCGCGTCCCACAGCGGGTACCACAGCGCGTCGGCGATCTCGGCGATTCCGGGGTGCTGGTTGTGGACCAGGACCAGGTCCAGGTCCGAGAACGGCACGAGCTCGCGGCGGCCGAGGCCGCCGACGGCGACCAGCGCGACACCGGGTTCGGCGGTGTCCACGCCGGCCGCCGCGGCGGCCTTGCTGAGCCAGAACTCGTACAGGTCCACCAGCGCGGCGCGCAGTGCGGAAGCACCGAGCCTGCCGTGCCGGCCTTCCAGCAACCGGTTCGCCGCCTTGGCGAGTTCCCCCCCGACGACCATCCGGTGCTTCCCTAGAGCGCGTCCGTACCGCGCTCGCCGGTACGGACGCGGACCACGGTCTCCACCGGGGTCACCCAGACCTTGCCGTCACCGATCTTGCCGGTGTGCGCGGCGTTCACGATGGCTTCGATGACCTTCTCGACGTTGGCGTCGTCGGTGAGGACCTCGACCCGCAGCTTGGCGACGAAGTCCACGGCGTACTCGGCGCCGCGGTAGACCTCGGTGTGGCCCTTCTGGCGGCCGTAGCCCTGCACCTCGCTGACGGTCATGCCGAGCGTGCCCAGCTGCTCCAGCGCGGCGCGGATGTCGTCCAGCGTGAACGGCTTGACGATCGCGGTGATCAGCTTCATGCCTTGCTTCCTTCCAGGGCCGCCCCGTCCTTGGACGGCAGCGAAGCGGGGGTCGATCCACTGTGGCCGCCGATGCTGCCACCCACGAAGTCGTACGCGCTCTCCGCGTGCTGCGCCTCGTCGATGCCGCTGACCTCGTCCTCCTTGCTGACCCGGAAGCCGCCGGCGACCTTGATGATCCCGCCGAGGATGAGGGTGACGACGAACGAGTAGCCCAGGACCGCGAAGGCCGCCGCGGCCTGCTTGCCGAGCTGGCTCCAGCCGCCGCCGTAGAAGACGCCGTCCACGCCGAGGGAGTTGACGCTGGTGGTGCCGAAGAAGCCGATCAGCAGCGTGCCGACCAGGCCACCGACCAGGTGGACGCCGACCACGTCGAGCGAGTCGTCGAAGCCGAGCTTGTACTTCAGGCTCACCGCCAGTGCGCACACCGCGCCGGCGATGACACCGATCGCGATCGAACCGAGCGGCGACACGAAGCCCGCGGCCGGGGTGATGGCGACCAGGCCGGCGATCGCGCCGGAGGCGGCGCCCAGCGTGGTCGGCTTGCCGAAGCGCAGCTGCTCCACGATCAGCCAGCCGAGCACGGCGGCCGCGGTGGCGACGGTGGTGTTGGTGAAGGCGACCCCGGCGAGGTCACCGGCGCTCAGCGCGGACCCGGCGTTGAAGCCGTACCAGCCGAACCACAGCAGACCGGCGCCCAGCAGCACGAACGGCACGTTGTGCGGGCGGCCGGTGTCGCGCGGCCAGCCGCGGCGCTTGCCCAGGACCAGCGCCAGGGCCAGGCCCGCCGCACCGGCGTTGATGTGGACCGCGGTGCCACCGGCGAAGTCGAGCGCCTTGAGCTGGTTGGCGATCCAGCCGCCGGTCGCGTCGGCGCTCATGAAGCCGTCGAAGGCGAACACCCAGTGCGCCACCGGGAAGTAGACGATCGTCGACCACAGGACGACGAACAGGGCCCAGCCCCAGAACTTCGCGCGGTCCGCGATCGCACCGGAGATCAGGGCCGGCGTGATGATCGCGAACATCAGCTGGAACATGGAGAACACGAGCATCGGGATCCCGTCGCCGCCCGGCCACGGGATCTCCGGCGCGGTGTCGGTCGCCGCGGTCGCGAACCCGACCAGCTGGCCCCAGGTACCGGACAGCCCGGCGTGCTCGAAGCCGCCCAGCAGCCCGCTGAACGCGTCGTTGCCGAAGGCCATGGTGAACCCGAAGAGGGTCCACAGCACGGCGACGATCGCCAGGCAGATGAAGTTCATCATGAGCATGTTCAGGACGCTCTTCACGCGGACCATGCCGCCGTAGAAGAACGCCAACCCTGGTGTCATGAGCATGACCAGCGCGGCGCTGGCCAACACCCATGCGGTGTCTCCTGCGTTCAGCACATCGTCCTCCCGTACACGAGATATTGACGGGGAGTTTTCGATTCCCGTGTTTCACGACGGCACTTCGCGCGTTTCCCGCGGGTGAACTGTGGCGCCGCTCTTGTTACGAGCACGTTTCACACGACCAGGGCGGATATGTCCGGTCACGAAACGTCGGCGTCGAATACCGGCCGTCACCAGTGACGGTGGGTGAGCCCCGGTGGTGTGATGAGATGTGGGCATGACCAGGCCCGCCACGCTGCCCGGCGCCGTCGTCGCGGCGTTGCGGTGCCCGCTGTGCGCGTCCCCGTTCACCCTCGACGGCCGGTCGCTGCGCTGCCCGGCGCGGCACTCCTTCGACCTGGCGAAACAGGGGTACGTGAACCTCCTGCACGCCGGCATCCCGGCGGGCACGGCGGACACCGCCGAGATGGTCGCGGCGCGGGTGGCGTTCCTCGGGGCCGGTCACTACGGCGGGCTGCGGGACCTGGTCGCCGAGGTCGCCGCCGGTGCGGGCGGTTACGGGCTGGTCGTGGACGCCGGAGCGGGGACGGGCTACTACCTCGCCGGGGTGCTCGACCGGCTGCCGGAGGCGGCGGGGCTCGCGCTGGACGTTTCGGCGGTCGCACTGCGGCGGGCCGCGAAGGCGCACGACCGGCTGGGGGCCGCGGTGTGGAACCTGTGGGAGCCGTGGCCGGTCGCGGCGGAGGCGGCCGCGGTGGTGCTGAACGTGTTCGCGCCGCGCAACGCCGCGGAGTTCCGGCGGGTGCTGCGTCCGGGTGGCACGCTGCTCGTCGTGTCGCCCGAACGGGGGCACCTGGGCGAACTGGCGGCGGTGGCGCCGGTCCTGGAGGTCGACGCGCGGAAGGAAGAGCGTCTCGACGCGGCGTTGTCGGAGCATTTCGAGCTGGTTTCCCGGCGGGCGTTGCGGGATCGGGTGCTGCTGAAGCCGGACGACGTCCGCAACGCTGTGCGGATGGGGCCGACCGGGCACCACCCGGACCGGCTGGCCGCACTCGCCGAGGTGACCGAACCGGCCGAGGTGACGCTCGCGTTCTCGGTGTCGGAGTACCGGAGGACCGCATGACGGCCGTGCCCGCGACCGCGATCACCGACCGGGACTGGCTTTCCGCGCAGCTGCGCCTGGCCGCCGGGCTGTACGGCGACGCGGGACCGGTCGTGCTGGGCACGATCTGGTGGTACTCGGTGTCGGCGGTGCTGGTGACACCGGCGCTGGACCCGCTCGTCGCGACGGGACGCGCGATGGACCCGGCGCTGGAGGCGGTGACGCTGGACGTGGTGCCCGACGGCCGGGTGCTGGACGCGCGCTCGTCGCGGCCGCTGGGCTCCGATGTGGACGAGATCGGCAAGGCGCTGGCCGGTTCGCTGGACGCGGGGATCGCCGCGGTGGCCGAGGTGAGCGGCGCCGGGACCCGCTCGCTGTGCGCGATCGCGACGGACTCGATCGCGAACGTCCTGCTGTGGGCCGGGAAAGCGGCCGGCGACTCCTCACGCGGGGTGTCGCTGGCCGGTGCGGTGGTCGCCGCGGTGGGCGACCACTTGCCCCGGCCGCGGTTCGTGGAGGTCGGCGGCACGCCGGTGGTCCGGCGGGCGTCGTGCTGCCTGATCTACCGGACCGGAGGGGCGCCCAAGTGCGTCAGCTGCCCGCGCCAGACGCCGGCCGAGCGGGCGCAGCGGTTACGGATGACGTTCGGCTGAGGCGTCGGCCACCGCACTGGGCTGCCGGGTGCCTGCCGGGAGCAGCAGGCAGACCGGCAGCGCGACGAGGAACAGGCCGAGCCCGACGAGCAGGCCGGTCTGGGTCGCCGAGGCGAACCCGTGTCCGGGCAGCCGCCCGAAGAACGCTGTGCCGATCGTCGCGGGTCCCGCCGCGAGCCCCAGCTGGACGGCGGTGTTGACGACGCCGGACGCGGCGCCCGCGTCCGCCTCGCCCGCGCCGGACAGCGTGGCGAGCATGAGCGACGACGCGGCGATCCCGAGCCCGGCACCGTAGACGAGCACGGGCAGCGCCAGGTGCCACGGCGTCAGCCCCGGCCCGGCGTGCGCGACCACGACGAGCATCGCCGCGGTCGCCACCAGGAGTGCGGTGACGCCGGCGAGCGTCAGGCGACGCCCCAGCTTCGGGGCGAGCGGCATGCCGAGCCCGTTGCCGAGGACGATCCCCGCGGTGGCGGGCAGCATCGTGGCCGCGGTCTTCAGCGGCGAGTACCCGAGCCCGTCCTGCAGGTACAGGGTGAGCACGAAGAACGCGCCCATCCCGCAGTACACGACCAGGATCGCGGCGATGCCGCCGGAGAACGCGCGGTCGCGGAACACCTCGGTGCCGATGAGGGCCGAGCTGCGGCGGCGCTGCTGGAGGGCGAACACCCCGAGCAGCGCGATCCCCGCCACCACCAGGCCGACTGTCCACAGTGGCCACCCCAGCTCGCGGCCCTGCACCAGCGGGTAGAGCACGGCGAGCAGAGCGGCGGCCAGCAGCGCCACGCCCGGGAGGTCGACAGCGGCCCGTGCGTCACGCCGGGGCGCGGGCATGATCCGCGCCGCGGCGAGGGCCACCACCAGGGCGATCGGAACGTTGACGAGGAACACCGTCCGCCACCCCCAGCCGAAGAGGTCGGCCTGGGTGAGCAGACCGCCGAGGAGCGGGCCGGCCAGGCCGCCGATCGGGAACGTCATGCCGTAGAACCCCATCGCCCGGCCCTGCTCGTCCGCGGGGAACTCGACCCGGATGAACGACAGCACCTGCGGCACCATCAGGCCGGCGAACACGCCCTGCGCGACGCGTGACCCAAGCAGCACTCCGGTTCCGGGTGCGCACCCGGCGAGCAGCGACGCGACGCCGAACCCGGCGGCGCCGGCGACGAAGACCGGCCGGTGCCCGAACCGGTCGCCCAGCCTGCCACCGGTGATCAGGGTGACCGCGAACGCCAGCGTGTAGGCGGTCGCCGTCCACTGCAGCGCCGAGGGCGGCGCGCCGAGGTCGCGCTGGATGGTCGGCAGCGCGATCACCACGATCTGGTTGTCGACCATGTCCATGAAAACGGCTGCCAGCAGCAGCGCGAGCGCCGTCCAGCGGCGGCGGTACGGCTCAGTCATGCCCGCGAGTGTCACACAAACGCATGAACTAATCAAACAGACAGATGATTAAGCTTCCTCGACGGATGGCAGAATGGGGCGCATGACGGCCCCGAAACGGCGGGCCCCGGCGCCGGGCGAGCGGCAACGGGACGCCGAACGCACGAAGTCCCGCATCCTCGAAGCCGCCGTCGCCGAGTTCTCCGCCCACGGTTTCGCCGGCGCGCGGGTCTCCGCGATCGCCCGGCGGGCCGGGGTGAACCAGCAGCTCATCGCCTACTACTTCGACGGCAAGGAGGGGCTGTACCGGGAGATCGGGCGCCGGTGGCGGGCGCACGAGACCGCGCAGTTCCCGCCGGAGGAGGAGTTCGGCGAGCTGATCAAGCGCTACGTGCGGGCCAGCCTGGACCCGCGGCTGGGCGGGCGGCTGCTCGCCTGGGAGGGCCTCCAGGACACCGGGGAGGACGACCCGGAGCGCGACGCGCGCCTGCGCCAGGAGGTGGAGCTGATCCGGCGGCGCCAGGAGGCCGGGGAGCTCGACGACACCGTGGACCCGGCGGCGCTCGTCCTGATCAGCATGAGCGCGGCGAACGCGCTGGCGGTGTACCCGCAGCTGGCCCGGGCTCTGTTCGGGCGCGAAGGATCCGCGGTGGCGGAGGACTACGCGGAGCAACTCGCGCGGCTCTTCGGGAAGCGGGGCTGAGCCGCCGGATCGTCCGCCACGCGGGAGCCCTGGCCCAGTCCGTGGACGGGGAGGTAGCGTCGGCCGGGTGAGTGAGCGCAGCTGGGGCTTCCGCACCCGCGCCCTGCACGCCGGCGGGACTCCCGACCCGGTGACCGGGGCGCGGGCGGTGCCGATCTACCAGACCACGAGTTTCGTGTTCGAGGACGCGGCCGACGCGGCCAACCTGTTCGCGTTGCAGAAGTACGGCAACATCTACAGCCGGATCGGCAACCCGACCGTGGCCGCGTTCGAGGAGCGCCTCGCGAGCCTCGAGGGCGGCATCGGCGGCGTCGCGACCAGCAGCGGGCAGGCGGCGGAGTTCCTCACCTTCGCCGCGCTGACCGAGGCGGGCGACCACATCGTGGCGGCGAGCGGGCTCTACGGCGGCACGGTCACGCAGCTGTCCGGGACGCTGAACCGGTTCGGCGTGGAGACCACCTTCGTGCCCGGGGACGACCTGGACGACTACGCGGCCGCGATCACCGACCGCACCCGGCTGATCTTCACCGAGGTCATCGGCAACCCGGGTGGCGGCATCGCGGACCTCGCCGGCCTCGCCGACCTCGCGCACAGTCACGACATCCCGCTGGTGGTCGACGCGACGCTGGCGACGCCGTACCTGTGCCGCCCGATCGAGCACGGCGCGGACATCGTATTGCACTCGGCGACGAAGTTCCTCGGCGGGCACGGCACCACGCTCGGCGGGATCGTCGTCGAATCGGGCAGGTTCGACTGGGGCAACGGCAAGTTCCCGCGGATGACCGAGGTCGTGCCCAGTTACGGCGGTCTCAAGTACTGGGAGAACTTCGGCGAGTACGCGTTCTGCACGCGGCTGCGCGCCGAGCAGCTGCGCGACATCGGCGCGGTGTTGTCGCCGCACTCGGCGTTCCTGCTGCTCCAGGGCGTGGAGACGTTGCCGCAGCGGATGGACGCGCACCTGGCGAACGCCCGCGCCGTCGCCGAGTTCCTGGACGCCGACGACCGGGTGGCGTGGGTCAGCTACGCCGGGCTGCCCGGGCACCGGCACCACGAGCTGGCGAAGAAGTACCTGCCGCTGGGGCCCGGCGCGGTGTTCTCGTTCGGCGTCAAGGGCGGGCGCGCGGCCGGGGAGAAGTTCGTCGAGTCGGTCGAGCTGCTGTCGCACCTGGCCAACGTCGGCGACGCCCGAACGCTGGTCATCCACCCCGCGTCCACGACGCACCAGCAGCTCTCCGACGAGCAGCTCGAGGCCGGTGGGGTGGGCCCGGACCTGATCCGGCTGTCGGTCGGGCTGGAGGACGCCGAGGACATCCTGTGGGACATCGACCAGGCGCTGACCGCGGCGGTGAAGGCCGCATGAGCCTGGAGACGACCGTGCCCGCCGGAGCCGTCCGGTCGGAGTCGCCGCTGTCCTGGAGCCCGCCGACCGCGCGGGACCGGCTCGCGCTGCTGTCGCGGACGAAGTCGGTGACGATCGTGGGCGCGTCGGACAACCCGGCGCGGCCGAGCTACTTCGTCGCCACCTACCTGCTGTCCTCCAGCGACTACGAGGTGAACTTCGTCAACCCGCGGCTGTCGTCGCTGCTGGGGCGGCCGGTGTACCCGTCGCTGGCCGACGTGCCGGGCGAGCTGGACCTGGTCAGCGTGTTCCGCAAGCACTCCGACCTGCCCGAAGTGGCCGAGGACGTGATCAAGGCGGGTGCCCGGACGCTGTGGCTGCAGCTGGGCCTGTGGCACGAGCCGGTGGCGCGGCGGGCGAGCGAGGCGGGCCTGGACGTGGTGATGAACCGGTGCGTGAAGATCGAGCACGCGCGGTTCGCCGGAGGCTTGCACCTGGCCGGTTTCAACACCGGGGTGATCTCCTCGCGGCGTCGCCTGAAGCCCTGATCCCGCGGCGGGAAAGGCGATTCGGCGCGACTCACCCTCCACTTCGGCTGCCCGATCGTGTCAGACTCGGTGGTGTGGCGGGAAGTTCCCCGGGTGAAGGTGGGTTGTGCTGGTCATGGCAGACGGTGTGAAGGTGACGTACGTCGGCGGCCCGACGGTGCTGCTGGAGCTGGGCGGCAAGCGGTTCCTGACCGACCCGACGTTCAGCCCGGCGGGCGTGCACGAGACGACGCCGGGGCGGCCGCTGACCAAGACCGAGGATCCCGGCCTGTCCGCGGCGGAGGTCGGCCCGGTCGACGCGGTGCTGTTGTCGCACGACCAGCACGCGGACAACCTGGACCCGGAGGGCCGGCGGTACGTCGGGGAGGCCCTGCTCACGCTCACCACGCCCAGCGGCGCGCGGCGGCTGGGCGGCACCGCGCAGGGGCTGGCGCCGTGGCACCAGCTGCACATCGGCCCAGTCGCGGTGACAGCCGTGCCCGCCCAGCACGGCCCGGCGGGCAGCGAAGAGCTGACCGGTGAGGTCATCGGTTTCGTGCTGACCGGGAAGGACCTGCCGACGGTGTACGTGAGCGGGGACAACGCCTCGCTCGACGTGGTGCGCGACATCTCCCGCCGGTTGCGGCGCCTGGACCTGGCGGTGCTCTTCGCCGGCGCGGCGCGCACGTCGCTCTTCGACGGCGCCCCGCTGACCCTGACCAGCGAGGACGCCGCCGAGGCCGCGCAGGTCCTGCGGGCGCGCAACATCGTGCCCGTGCACACCCGCGGATGGGCCCATTTCAGCGAGGGGCCCGACGAGATCCGCAAGGCGTTCGCGGGCGCCGGGCTGAGCGACCGGCTGCACGTCCTGGAACCAGGCGAAAGCACGCAAATCACCTGATGTGTCGCCGGCCCGTGATCGACACCGGGTCGCGCGAGGATCAGCCGCGTTCGCGGCCGAAGCAGCCCGGATCGCGGTGCAGTGCCTGGCCGAGGACGCGGCGCCGCCGGAGGGTGGCGAGTGGGCGCACGTGACGCCCGCGGCGGAGGTCGCGGTTTCGCTCGCCGGCGAGCGGGCGGACACGCGCTCTGGGGGGCCGGGCCGTGCTCAGCCGCCGGTTGGCTGGCGACGGCTGGTGTGGAACTGGCGGCAAACCGGCGCCGCAACAGCCGACCCCGCCGCGGCCCTGGGGCCAGCCCGGCGGGACGGCTGCCCGGCAACGGCCGCACCGTACGCGACCGGCGGCGAACCGCCGCCGCCACGAACCCACCCCGCCAGGCCAGCCCGGGCGAACCGCATACCGGGCAACGGCTGCACCATGCGAACCGGCGCCAAACCCACCGCCGCTATGAACACCCCCGTCCCGCCCGCCTCGGTCCTGGGGCCAGCCCGGCGGGGACGGCTGCCCGGCAACGGCCGCACCGTACGCAACCGGCGGCAAACCGCCGCCGCCACGAACCCACCCCATTCGCCCCCCGGGCCACCACGCGCGGACCGACCGCTGAACCGGGCCGGGCCCGCTGCGCAGCCACGAAGCTCAGCCCGCGGTGTCGGTGAACCGGCGCTCGAACTCCTCGCGCCCGCGGTCGGAGAGCGCGCCCCACAGCCGTAGCCGTGCCATGCCGCCGTCCGGGAAGATGTCCAGGCGTACCTCGCGCAGTTCGCGGGGGTTCGGCACCACGAAGCGGTGCCGCGTGTCCGGCTGGAGGCGTGTTCGCGGCAGGACCTCGAACCACGAGCCGTCCAGGCGGCCGCTCAACGAGGCCCACCCGGGCGCGTTGCCCTTGAAGTGCGTGGTGTCCAGCTCCGCCAGCCGGGGCACGCCCGCCCCCGCCAGCGCCACCGACACCCAGTCGTTGCCGTCGTCGCGGCGGCGGGCCGTCTCCCAGCCCTCCCCCATCACCGCGGCGAAACCGGGTGCGATCAGGTTCGACGGCGACGAGTAGAACATGTTCGAGCACCCCGTCACCCGCGCGCCGTTTTCCAGCGCCGCCAGGTCCAGGGCCGCCGGGTCGACCAGGCGCGGGTCCGCCACCGGCGTGCCGTGCACCCGGAACCGCGCGACTCCGCCATCCGGGTGGATCGTCAGCCGCACGTGCGTCCAGCGCCGCGCCGAGGACACCGCGAAGAAGTTCTCCGCGTCGCCCCGCAACTCCGACTTCGGCACCAGCGGCGTCCACTCCAGCTCCAGCAGCTCCGCCGGGCTCGGATACCCCTCGACCGCCAGCGCCTCCACCGACGCGAACGGCGGGTAGTTCCCGGTGAAGAACGCCGTGTCGACGACCACCCCGGTCACCACACCCGGCAGCCCGAGCCGCACGATCGCCTGGTCAACGCCGGGCTCGCGGCGCCGCCGCGTCTCCCACCCGTCGTAGATCTGCCCCTTGTGCCCGAAGTTCCACGGCCGGAACTCCGCCGGCCCTGGCTTGATCAGGTTCTCCCGCTCGGCGAAGGCCTCGTCGTTGGCCCACACCACGCTGCCGCCGACCCGGCGCGACGCCAGATCCGGCTCATGAGTCCACTCCGGACGCTCGTTCAACACTGCCCTCGATTCAGCAACTCGCCCCGCGGATCGTCCCCGGTGACTTCCTGGCCCCGCAACCACGTCTGCCGCACGACACCGCGCAGCGGGCTGCCGTCGTAGGCGCTCACCGGGTTCCGGTGGCGCAGCTTCGCGACGTCCACGACGAACTCCTCGTCCGGCGCGAACACGCAGAAGTCGGCGTCGTACCCGGGCGCGATCCGGCCCTTGCGCGTCATCCCCGCCAGCTCCGCCGGCCGCGTCGCCATCCAGCGCACCACGTCCGCCAGCCCGTGCCCACGCTGAGCGGCCCCGCTCCACACCGCGGGCAGCCCGACCTGCAGCCCGGCGATCCCGCCCCAGGCCGCGCCGAAGTCACCGCTGTCGAGCCGCTTCAGCTCGGGCGTGCACGGCGAATGGTCGCTCACCACGCAGTCGATCACGCCGTCGGCCAGCCCCTGCCACAGCAGCTCGCGGTTGCCGGCCTCGCGGATCGGCGGGCAGCACTTGAACTGCGTCGCGCCGTCGCGGATCTCCTCCGCCGTGAAGCTCAGGTAGTGCGGGCAGGTCTCGACCGTCAACGCGACCCCCTCGGCCCGGGCCGCCGCGATCATCGGCAGCGCGTCCGAAGAGGACAGGTGCAGGATGTGTGCCCGCGCCCCGGTGCGCCGCGCCAGCTCGATGACCCGCGCGATCGCCCGGTTCTCCGCCTCACGCGGCCGCGAGGCCAGGAATCCCGCATAGCGCGGACCGTGCGGCTGGGGCGCGGCGTCGATCGTCGGGGCGTCCTCGGCGTGCACGATCATCAGCGCGCCCAGCTCCGCGAGGATCCGCAGGTCGGCCTCCAGTTCGGCGTCGTCCAGCGGCGGGAACTCGTCGACGCCGGAGTGCAGCAGGAAGCACTTGAACCCGAACACCCCGGCCTCGTGCAGCGCCGCCAGGTGACCGCTGTTGCCGGGGATCGCGCCGCCCCAGAACCCGACGTCCACGTGCACGCGTCCGGCCGCGGTCTTGCGCTTCACCTCCAGTGCGTCCGGATCGACCGTCGGCGGCAGGCTGTTCAGCGGCATGTCCACGATCGTGGTCACCCCGCCCGCCGCGGCCGCGCGGGTGGCCGTCTCGAAGCCCTCCCACTCGGTGCGGCCGGGGTCGTTGACGTGCACGTGCGTGTCGACGAGCCCGGGCATCAGGACGACGTCCTCGCCCAGCTCGACCACCCGGTCGCCGGACAACGCCGCACCCGGTTCGACGGCCACGATCCGCCCACCCTCGACACCCACGGAGCACGGCCCGGTGCCCGCGGCCGTGATCGCGCGCCGCGCCCGGAAGACCAGTTCCACCCGGCACTCCTTTCGTCCGCTTCCAGTTTCCCCGCCCGTGCCGTTACCGTGCGGACGTGGAACTGGAAGCCGAGTTCACCACCGAACCGTTCCGCGGCGAAGGCGAACCGCCCGAGCACGCCGTCCTGGCCCGCACCGCCGCCGAGCAGGCCGGGCTGTCCGTGGACTTCGGCCCGCTCGGCACCACTGCCCGCGGCGACGCGGACGCCCTGCTCGACGCGCTCCCGGCCATCGCCAGGGCCGCGCTGGCCGGTGGCGCGAGCCGCCTGACCCTGCAGCTGTCCACGCCGGCCGCCGCCCGGGAACCGGCCGGCGCGCCGCCCACCACGCTGGAGCGGCTGATCACCGAGGTCGAGCGGGAGCTCGGCACCCGGCTGGCGGACCTGGACCGGCCCGGCAAGCAACGCGCCGTGCGCCTGCTGGAGGAACGCGGCGCGTTCGCCATGCGCAAGGCCGCGCCCACCGTCGCCGAAGCTCTCGGCGTCACCCGGTTCACGGTCTACAACTATCTCAATCGCGAGCCCTGATTTCAACAAATTGTTGACGCTCGCCGAACACGACCGTAACGTCCATTTCCCAGAATCGGCAGCACCGTGATCCGGAGGAACACTTGACTGTCACGCTCGCCGAGTTCAACACCGCACCCGACGACGAAGCCCGGGAACTGCTCACCGCGTGCCTGGACGTCCCGCGCTGGGCAGACGCGGTGCTGGCCGGGCGGCCCTATCCCGATCTCGCCGCGTTGACCGGCGCGGCCCGCCGCACCCTGACCGAGGACGAGACCCGGCGGGCGATCGCGGCGCATCCGCGGATCGGCGACAGATCGGCGGGCGGCTGGTCACGCGCCGAACAGTCCGGTGTGGACGATGACGCGGCCGCGAAGTTCCGCGCCGCCAACGCCGAATACGAAGAGCGGTTCGGGCACGTGTTCCTGGTCCGCGCGAGCGGGCGCAGCGGCGAGGAACTGCTCGCGAACCTGCGGGAGCGGATGCACAACGACCCGGCCACCGAACTGGCGGTCGCCGGGCGCGAACTCATCGAGATCGCCGTGCTGCGGCTGGAGAAAGCGGTGACCGCATGAGCCTGGTGACCACCCACGTCCTGGACACCGCCGCCGGCCGCCCGGCCGCGGGCATCGCCGTGCGACTGGAGTCCGCCGACGGCGCGGAGATCGCCCGGGGCCGCACCGACGACGACGGCCGCGTCCGCGACCTCGGCCCGGACGAAGTGGATCCCGGCGTCTACCGGCTGGTCTTCGACACCGGCGCCTACCTCGGCCCGGACGCGTTCTTCCCCGAGGTCACGGTGTCCTTCCGGATCACCGACGGCACGCAGCACCACCACGTGCCGGTGCTGCTGAGCCCGTTCTCCTACTCCACCTACCGCGGGAGCTGACCATGGCGATCAAGCTGGGCCCGAACCAGTACGGCAAGGCCGAGGTCCGCCTGGTGACGGTGACCCGCACCGGGGACGTGCACCACCTCAAGGACCTCACCGTGTCCACCGCGTTGCGCGGCGATCTCGCGAAGACCCACCTGACCGGTGACAACTCCGACGTGGTCGCCACCGACACGCAGAAGAACACCGTCTACGCCTTCGCCAAGGAGAGCCCGGTCGGCGAGATCGAGGACTTCGGGCTGCGGCTGGGACGGCACTTCGTCGGCGAGTTCGGCCAGATCACCGGCGCGCGCGTCACGATCGACGAGCACGGCTGGGACCGCATCCCGGTCGGCGGCCGTCCGCACGACCACGCCTTCTCCCGCTCGGGCGAGGAAAAACGCACCACCGTGGTCACGATCGAGAACGACCGCGCGTGGGTCGTCTCCGGCCTGCGCGACCTCGTCGTGCTCAAGTCGACCGGCTCGGAGTTCCACGGCTTCCCGCGCGACAAGTACACGACGCTCGCCGAGACCGACGACCGCATCCTGGCCACCGCCGTCACCGCGCAGTGGCGGTACCAGGGCAGCGGCATCGACTGGCGCACGAGCTTCGCCGAGATCCGGCGGATCCTGCTGGAGACCTTCGCCACGAAACACAGCCTCTCGCTGCAGCAGACCCTGTACGCGATGGGCGAGGCGGTTCTCTCCGAACGCGGCGAGGTGGCCGAGATCCGGCTGTCGATGCCGAACAAGCACCACTTCGTGGTGGACCTCAGCCCGTTCGGGCTCACCAACGACAACGAGGTCTTCCACGCCGCGGACCGTCCGTACGGTCTGATCGAAGGAACCGTCCTGCGCGACGACGCGGAGGACCCGGGCCCCGCCTGGCTCTAGCGCCGGGCGAGTTGGGAGCACCCGCGTGACCACGACCGCCACACCGGTGACGGACATCCACCCGGTCGACCGCAAACCCCCGGCTCTGCAACTGGTCGTCGGCGGCGTGCAGCACGTCGCCGCGATGTACGCCGGCGTCGTCGCCCCGCCGCTGATCATCGGCAGCGCCGTCGGCCTGTCCGGCGGTCAGCTGAGCCTGCTGATCAGCGCCAGCCTGTTCACCGCCGGGCTGGCGACCCTGCTGCAGACGCTCGGGGTGTGGCGGTTCGGCGCCCGGCTGCCGCTGGTCAACGGCGTCACGTTCGCCAACGTGGCCCCGGTGATGGCGATCGTGCAGCAGCACGGGCCCCAGAACGCGCTCGGCATCGTCTACGGCGCCACGCTCGTCGGCGCCGCGCTGATGGTGCTGGCCGCGCCGTTCTTCTCGCGGCTGACGCGGTTCTTCCCGCCGCTGGTGACCGGCACGGTCATCACGCTGATCGGGGTTTCGCTGCTGCCGGTGGCGATCAACTGGATCTCCAGCCAGCAGGACTCCGCCGAACCGCACGGCATCCTGCTCGCCGCGATCACGCTGCTGGCGGTGCTGGCGTTCAACCGGTTCCTGCCCGGGTTCTGGAGCCGGATCGCGCTGTTGCTCGGTCTGGTCGTCGGAACGCTGATCGCGTGGCCGCTGGGCGAGGTCGACACGTCGACCTTCCGCGAGGCGCCGGCGTTCGGCGTGGCGAGTCCGTTCCACTTCGGCAGCCCGGCGTTCGACATCGCGGCGATCATTTCGATGGCGATCGTGATGATCGTGATCATGGCCGAGAGCACGGCGGACATGCTCGCGCTGGGCGAGGTCGTCGGCCGCCCGACCGGGCAGCGCACGCTCGCCGACGGCCTGCGCGCGGACGGGGTCGCGACCGCGCTGTCCACCGTGTTCGGCGGGTTCGCGTGCACCGCGTTCGCGCAGAACGTCGGGCTGGTCGCGCTGACCCGGATGTTCAGCCGGTACGTGGTGGCCGCGTGCGGCGCGATCCTGGTGCTGCTGGGCCTGTTCCCGGTCGCCGGCGGGGTGGTCGCGCTGGTGCCGCAGCCGGTGCTCGGCGGCGCCGGGCTGGTGCTGTTCGGCAGCGTCGCGGTGAGCGGCGTGCGGACCCTGGCGACGGCCGCGTTCGACCGCCCGGCGAACGTGACGATCGTGGCGGCCGCGCTGGGCATCGGAATCATCCCGATCGCCGCGCCCGAGTTCTACGCGCACTTCCCATCCGCCGTGCAGACCGTGCTCGACTCCGGCATCAGCGCCGGCTGCGTGGTGGCCGTGGTGCTCAACCTGATCTTCGGGACGCGACGGGAACGAACTCCCGCAGCAGGTTCGTGAGCAATTCGGGCGGGTCCTCCGGCACGAGCGGGTAGCTGCCGGGCACCTCGACCACGTCCCGGAGGTCGAGCTTGTCCAGGAACTCGGCCACCAGCCGCACGCGACCGATCGCCGCCATGGCCGCGGTCGCCACGGCCGAAAAATTGTTGATCGGACGCTCCAGATAGGGTTCAATGATCACGTGGCCCGCACCCGTGAGTTCGACACCGACGCCGCGCTGGAGCGCGCGATGGAGGTGTTCCGCGAGAAGGGCTACGAGGGAGCGTCCACACGCGACCTGGCCGGCGCCATCGGCATCGGCCCCGGCTCGCTCTACGCGGCGTTCTCCAACAAGGAGGGGCTTTACCTGGCGGCGTTGCGCCGCCACTGCGAGCACCTCGAGGCAACGACACAGCGGGCACTCGCTTCGAAGCAGTCCGCGCGGACGGTGCTGCGGGGTCTGCTGGAGCGGGCGTTCACGGGCAGCGATCCGGCGCACTGGGGGCCGGGCTGCCTTCTGCTGCGCGCCGCGACCGAGCGCGCGGGAGCCAACCCCGAACTCGACCGCATGCTCCGCGACGCCTCCCGGGCGGTCGAGGCCGCCTTCGCCGAGATCCTCGCGGATGGCCGGCGTCGCGGCGAGCTCCCGGCGGACCTGGATGCGGCCGCGGCCGCGCACTTCCTCGTCACCACGCTGCAGGGACTCCGCGTGATGGCGCTGCTCGGCTCGGATCGGGCGAGCCTGTCCGCGACCGTGGAGACCGCCCTGCGGTGCCTCGGCTGATTTCTTCCGCCCAGATTATGGACCGATCGCTCAAGAAAGGTTGCCCCATGGTACGTGGACGCGAAGTCCGCCTGGTCACCCCGCTGGACGGCCTGCCGAAGCCGGCGAACTTCGAGGTCGCCGAGGTGACCGTGCCGGAACCGGGACCCGGTGAAGTCGTCGTGCGGAACCGGTTCTTCGTACTCGAACCCGGTGCCCGCCTGGCGATGGAAGCCCTGAGCGCGGGCGTGCCCGGATTCGACGTGGACGGGTTGCGGGCGCACACGATCGGCGAGGTGTTCGCCTCGGGCTCCCCGGACTTCCGGCCCGGGGACACGGTGACCCACGTGCTGGGCTGGCGTGAGTACTCGGTGGCCGGGACCAGCGCGCTCACCCGGGTCGATCCGGATGCCCTGCCCTCGCTCACCGCCCACCTCGCGGGCGGGCTCACCAGCTACGTCGGGCTCACCGAGATCGGCCGGATGCGGCCCGGCGACACGGTGTTCGTCTCCAGCGCGGCGGGCACGGTGGGCAGCCTCGCCGGCCAGATGGCCCGGCTGCTCGGCGCCGGGCGCGTCGTCGGAAGTGCGGGCAGCGCGGCGAAGGTGCGGTACCTCGTGGACGAACTCGGGTTCGACGCGGCGTTCGACTACCACGACGGTTCGCTCGCCGAGCAGCTCAGCGCCGCCGCACCGGGCGGTGTCGACGTGTATTTCGACAACGTGGGCGGTCCGCACCTCGAGGCGGCGCTCGAGGTGATGAACCCGCACGGCCGGGTCGTCCTGTGCGGGGCGATGTCCCGGCAGGGCAGCGACGACGTGCCGCCGGGGCCGTCGAACCTGCTGCAGGCGATCGCGAAACGGCTCACGCTGCGCGGGTTCACCGTCAACGAGCACCTGGACCGCGCGCGCGAGTTCACGCCGTTGTTCGGCGAATGGCTGCGCACCGGGAAGATCCGCTACCGGGAGACCGTCGTCGACGGGCTGGACCAGGCGCCGCGGGCGTTCGCCGGCCTCCTGGCCGGTCAGTACACCGGCCGGGTCCTGGTGCGCCTGGTCAGCTGACGATGTGCTCCGGCCGGACCGGGATCCGCGGCAGGTCCTTGCCCGTCGCGGCGCGGATGGCCGCCACGATCGCCGGGGTGGAGGAGATCGTGGGCGGCTCGCCGACGCCGCGCAGGCCGTAGGGCGCGTTCGGGTCGGCCCGTTCCAGCACGTCGATGTCCATCGGGGGCATGTCGAGCACCGTCGGGATCAGGTAGTCGGTGAACGACGGGTTGCGGATCTTGCCCTCGTGCGTCTGGATCTCCTCCATCACCGCCAGCCCGAGTCCCTGCGCCGAGCCGCCCTGGATCTGGCCCAGCACGGCCTGTGGGTTGAGCGCCCGCCCGACGTCCTGGGCGCAGTCCAGCGCCACCACCTTGACCAGTCCCAGTTCGGTGTCCACGTCCACCACCGCACGGTGCGCGGCGAACCCGTACTGCACGTGCGCGTTGCCGGCGCCGGTCTCCGGGTCGAGCACGTCGGTCGGCCGGTGCCGCCACTCCACGGTCTCGTCGTAGACGTCGTCGCCGAGTACGTCGGCCAGGTCCGCGACCACACCGTCCCGTGTGGACACCACCTTGCCGCCGACCAGCTCCAGATCGGGCGCACCGACCCGCTTCGACAGCGCCGTGCGCACCGCCAGGCAGGCGGCGCGCACCGCTCCCCCGGTCATGTACGTCTGGCGGGACGCCGAGGTGGATCCCGCGTTGCCGATCGAGGTGTCCATCGGCAGGATCGTCACTTGCTCCACACCCAGTTCGGTCCGCACGATCTGCTGCAGCACCGTCACCAGGCCCTGCCCGACCTCGCACGCCGCGGTCTGCACGGTCGCGGCCGCCTCGCCGCCGACGACCCGCAGCTGCACGCGCGCGGTCGAGTAGTCGTCGAAGCCCTCGGAGAAGCAGATGTTCTTGATCCCGACGCCGTAGCCGACCCCGCGGACCACGCCCTCGCCGTGTGTCGTGTTGGAGACCCCGCCCGGCAGCGTCCGCAGGTCCCGCTCACCGGAGGGCTCCGGCGGCAGCGGTTTGGCGGCCACCCGCCGCAGCAGCTCGGCGACCGGGGCGGCCGAGTCCACGATCTGCCCGGTCGGCATCCGCGAACCCTCGCTCATCGCGTTGCGGACCCGCACCTCGACCGGGTCCAGCCCGCACGCCTGGGCGAGCTTGTCCATCTGCGACTCGTACGCGAACGCGGCCTGCACCGCGCCGAAGCCGCGCATCGCGCCGCACGGCGGGTTGTTCGTGTACGCGCCCCAGCAGTCGACGTGCACGTTGTCAACGTTGTACGGCCCCACGCCGAGCGTCGCGGCGTTGGCGACGACCGCGCTGGTGGACGAGGCGTACGCGCCGCCGTCGAGGAAGAGCCGCGCCTTGACGTAGACCAGCTTCCCGTCCCGGTCGGCGCCGTGCTCGTAGTACATCTTCGCCGGGTGCCGGTGCACGTGGCCGTAGAACGATTCCTCGCGGTTGTAGACCATCTTCACCGGCTTGCCGGTGTGCAGCGCGAGCAGGCACGCGTGGATCTGGATGGACAGGTCCTCGCGCCCGCCGAACGCGCCGCCGACCCCGCCGAGCGTGAGCCGCACCTTGTCCTCGGGCAGACCGAGCGCGGCGACGATCTGCCGCTGGTCGACGTGCAGCCACTGCGTCGCGACGTACAGGTCGACGCCGCCGTCCTCGGCCGGGACCGCGAGACCGGACTCCGGGCCGAGGAACGCCTGGTCCTGCATGCCCACCTCGTACACGCCCGATACCACCACGTCGGCGGTCGCCGAGGGGTCGCCGCGCCGGATCGGAACGTGCCGCACGACGTTGCCGTTCGGGTGCACCTTCGGCCCGTCGCCGTGCACGGCCTGCTCGGCGTCGGTGACCGGGTCCAGCACCTTGTAGTCGACGCGGATGCGTTTCATCGCGCGGCGCGCGGTCTCCGGGTGGTCGGCCGCCACGAGCGCGACCGGCTCGCCCTGGTAGCGCACCACGTCGACGGCCAGCACCGGCTGGTCCGGGTGCTCCAGGCCGTACCGGTTCACGCCCGGCACGTCCTCGTGCGTCAGCACCGCCTCGACACCCGGGACCTTGAGCGCCTCGGTGATGTCGATGCCCGTGATGCGCGCGGACGGGTGCGGGCTGCGCAGGGTCACGCCCCACACCATGTCCTCGTGCCAGAGGTCCGAGGAGTAGGCGAACTCGCCGCGCACCTTCACGATCCCGTCCGGGCGGCGCGGGCTGCTGCCGATCCCGTCCGCCGTGGTGGTCCGCTCGACCGACGTGGTCATCGCAACCTCCTGCTCGCGGCGGCCAACTCGCCCGCGATCGCCGTTTCGTCGTCCGTGCGCAGCTCGCCGTCTTCGACCACCGTCCGGCCGCCGACGAGCAGCCGCTTCAACCGCGGTGTCGTGCCGAGGACGAGGGCGGCCACCGGGTCCTCGATGCCCGCGTAACGCAGGCCGGTCAGGTCCCACACGGCCAGGTCGGCGAGCTTGCCGGGTTCGATCGAGCCCAGCTCACCGTCCCGCCCCAGGCAGCGCGCGCCGCCCATCGTGCCCATCCACAGCGCCTCGCGCACGGTCAGCGCGGTCGGACCGCCGCGTTGCCGTGCCTGCAGCAGCGCCTGGTGCAGTTCCTCACCGAGCCCGCCGGACTCGTTCGAGGCGGCGCCGTCGACGCCGAGGCCGACCGGCGCTCCGGCGTCCAGCAGGCCCCGTACCGGGGCGATTCCGGTGCCCAGGCGGCCGTTGGAGGTGGGGCAGTGCGCCGAACCGGTGCGGGTCGCGCCCAGGCGGCGGATCGCGGCGTCCTCGAGGTGGACGGTGTGCGCCAGCCACACGTCGTCGCCGAGCCAGCCCAGCTTGTCGGCGTATTCGGCGGGCGTGCAGCCGTTCTCGGCGACGCACTGCTCTTCCTCGTCCAGGGTCTCGGCGAGGTGGGTGTGCAGCCGGACTCCCTTGCGCCGCGCGAGATCCGCGGCCTGGCGCATCAGCTCCTCGCTCACGGTGAACGGTGAGCACGGCCCAGCGGCGATCCGGATGTGTGCGCCGGGCGCCGGGTCGTGGTGGGCGTCGATGGCCGCTTCGGTGCCGATGAGCGCGGCTTCGGTGGTCTCCACGAGGTTGTCCGGGGGCAGGCCGCCGTCGGACTCGCCGCGGTCCATCGACCCGCGCACGAGGTGGGCACGCACGCCGATCCGGTTCGTCGCGGCGACGAGCGCCTCGATCTGGTCGCCGCTGTCGTGCGGGAAGACGTAGTGGTGGTCGGCGACCGTGGTGCAGCCGGTCAGCGCGAGGTGCGCCATCCCGGCGGTCGCGGCGGCGTGGGTGATGCCGGCGTCCAGCCGTTTCCAGATCGGGTAGAGGTGGACCAGCCACTCGAACAGCGTGGCGTCGGCCGCGAGCCCGCGGGTGGCCCACTGGTACAGGTGGTGGTGGGTGTTGACCAGGCCGGGCGTGACCAGGCAGCCGGTCAGATCGACCCGGTCGCCCGGTGTGGTCGCCGGGCCCGCGCCGACCGCGGTGATGGTGTCGCCGTCGATCACCACGTGCCCGTCGCGGTGCTCGGTGCCGTGCGCGTCGACGGTCGCGATGGCCGCGTTCTCCAGGATCAGGGTCATCGCGCCGCCGCCCGCACCGCGTCGAGGATCTTCTCGTACCCCGTGCAGCGGCAGAGGTTCCCGGCGAGCGCCTCGCGGATCTCCTCGTCGCTCGGGTTCGGCACCCGGTTCAGCAGATCGTGCGCGGCGACCACCAGGCCCGGTGTGCAGAACCCGCACTGCACCGCGCCCGCGTCCACAAAGGACTGCTGCACCGGGTCGAGCCGGTCGCCCTCGGCCAGTCCTTCGACCGTGCGCACCTCGCGGCCCTCGGCCTGGCCGGCCGCGACCAGGCACGCGCACACCGGGGTGCCGTCCAGGTAGACCGTGCAGGACCCGCATTCGCCCTGCTCACACGCGTTCTTCGAACCGGGCAGGCCGAGCCGTTCGCGCAGCAGGTAGAGCAGGCTCTCGCCCTCCCACACGTCGTCGGCCTGCCGGGCCTCGCCGTTGACCGTCACGTTCACGCGCATGTCCGCTCACTTCCCAGGTAGTCCTGCCAGGCCCAGCCGAGCGTCCGTCGGGCGAGCACCGCGAGCGCGTTCCTGCGGTACTCCGCGGTGCCGCGCACGTCGTCGATCGGCGCGGCCGCCGAGGCGACCAGCTCACCGAAGCGCCGCTTGACCGAATCCCGCAGCGGCGCGGGCGAGTCCCACGGCAGCTCGCCGGCCAGGAACTCCTCGGCCTCGGCGGCGCGGCGCGGGGTGGGCGCCGCGGAGCCGATCGCCGCGCCCGCGCGCCGGTGCTCCGGATCGAGCGCGACGGCGAACGAGCACACCGCGATGACCATGGCGTTGCGCGTGCCGACCTTCGCGAACTGCTGCGGCGCGGTCGCGACCGGCAGGTGCACCGCCACGATCAGTTCGTCGTCGGCCAGGCTGTGCTTCTTCACGCCGACGT
Organism: Amycolatopsis deserti; assembly: GCF_014653945.1. Classification (GTDB taxonomy): domain Bacteria; phylum Actinomycetota; class Actinomycetes; order Mycobacteriales; family Pseudonocardiaceae; genus Amycolatopsis_E; species Amycolatopsis_E deserti. The sequence continues at coordinate 42,447 of NZ_BNAU01000007.1, forward strand.
AGAAGTCGTCCGCGTCGATGAACCGGGTGCCGCGGGTGGACGCGGCCTCGACCCGGGCACCGGTCGCCAGCAGCACCGGATGCGTGTCCCCGGCGGGCGACGCGGCGCCGAGGTTGCCACCGACCGTGCCGCGGTTGCGGATCTGCGGTGAGCCGACCGTGCGGGAAGCCATCGCCAGCGCCGGGAGTTTTTCACCCAGCTCGGTGATCAGCCGGGTGTAGGACACGCCGGCGCCGAGCCGGACCGTGTCGCCGTCGGTCGTCCAGTCGGCGAGTTCCGCGACGCGGGTCAGGTCGAGCAGCGCGTCCGGACGGCGGTGGTCGAAGTTCAGCTCGACCATGACGTCCGTGCCGCCCGCCAGTGGCACGGCGTCCGGGCGCTCCGCCTTCGCGGCGAGCGCCTCGGCCAGGTTCGCCGGTCGCAGGAAATCCATGGATAGCAGTAGACGCCTGTGGCGGGGGCACCGGCAACGGCGGCGCAGTACGAACCGACAGCAGCGTGCGGGCCCGGATTTGTGCTTTCCTACAACCCTGATGACGACCGTGAAAACACTGCTGGAGATCCCGGAACTGCGGCTGCGGTTGCGCACCGGCGCCGGGCTGCTCGGGCGCGAGGTCAGCCGGATCTACGTGACGGAGCTGCCCGACCCGAGCCGGTACGTCTCGGCGGGCGAGGTCGTCCTGAGCGGATTGCTGTGGTGGCGGCAACCGGGAGACGCCGGGCCGTTCGTCGCCGCGCTGGCCCGGGCCGGTGTCGCCGCGCTGGCCGCGTCGGGCGCGGACACCGGCGGGATCCCGCCGGACGTCGTGCAGGAGTGCGCGCGACACCGGATCCCGCTGCTGGAGGTGCCTGCCGACCTGTCGTTCGCGGTGATCACCGAGCGCGTGGTGCTGGAACTGGCCGCGGCGCGGGGCCGGGAACCGAGCGGCGCTCGCAAACGCTTGCTGGCCGCGGCGACCGAGGACATCTCGCTGCCCGCGCTGCTGCGGCAGGGTGCGGCCGAGCTGGGCGCGCCGTGCTGGGTGCTGAGCGGGACGGGCCGGGTGGTCGCGGGCACGGCCGAACCGCCCGGGGACCTCGTCGCGCACGTCGTGCCGGGCCGGGAGGTGACGGTCCACGACGGGTACGCGCTGCTGCCGGTCGGCGGGACCTTCGCGGTGCCGTGGGTGCTGGCGGTCGGGCACCCGGAGCCGGGCGAGCTGGCCGGGGAACTGGCCGAGCTGGTGCGGCTGGCGCGGGCGCGGGCGGACCAGGTGCGGCGCATGGCGGCACGCGCGGCCGAACCGTTGCTCCGCGCGCTCGCTGACGGGAGCCCGGTCGCGGACGCGTTCGCCGCGTCCGGTCTGCCCGAGGACACCGAGATCCGCGTGCTGCTCGCGCGGGCGCCGGACGACGACCCGGACCTGGCGGCGGAGGTGCTGGCCGAACTGCTCGCCGACGCGCGGCCGGTGGTCGGCGTCGTCGGCGAGGACGCCTACGCGCTGGTCGCCGGACCGGGGAACTGGATGCGCGCGGCGGGTGAGGCGCTGGCGCGGCTGGACCGGCTGATGTCGTTGTCGCGGTTCCACCTGGGGTCCGGCGGGCCCGCGTCGGTGGACGGCCTGCACGGCGCGACGCAGGAGGCCCGGCACGCGGTCGAACTGGCGGCCCGGCGCGGCGGGCGGATCGAGCTGGTCGCGGGCGAGGACATCGCGGTGCACCAGCTGCTGGCCGCCGGCGCGCCGGACGAGCTGCGCCGCTCGGTGCGGGCGCGGGTGCTCGGGCCGCTGCTCGCCTACGACGCGGCACAGGGCACGGATCTCGTGCACACCGTGCGGGTGTACCTGGAGTGCTCCAGCTCGCCGACCGCGGCGGCGCGGGCGCTGCACGTCCACGTCAACACGCTGCGGTACCGGATCGCGCGGGCCTCGGAGCTGCTCGGCGTGGACCTCAACGACTTCATCACCCAGGTGGACGTGTATCTCGCCCTGTTGGTTACCGTCTAGAGCCGTTAGCTGGTAACGTCGCCGGGCATGGAGCGATTCGAGACACCGAACGGGACCGTGCGCTGGGCTTCCTCGGGTTCCGGCCCGCCGGTCGTGTTGTTGCACGGGACGCCGTTTTCGTCGTACGTGTGGCGGGACATCGCGGCCGCGCTGAGCGAGCGGCACGAGGTGTTCGTGTGGGACATGCTGGGGTACGGGCAGTCCGAGAAACGGGCCGGGCAGGACGTGTCGCTGGGGACTCAGGCTTCGGTGTTCGCGGCTTTGCTGGAGCACTGGGGGCTGGACGCACCGTCGGTCGTGGCGCACGACTTCGGCGGGGTGGTCTCGCTGCGGGCGCACCTGCTGCACGGCGCGCGGTACGACCGGCTCGCGCTGGTGGACGTCGTGGCGATAGCGCCGTGGGGGACGCCGTTCTTCCACCTGGTGCGCGACAACCCGGCCGTGTTCGAGCAACTGCCATCACACCTGCACGAGGCGATCGTGCGCACCCAGACCGCGACCGCGTCCGCGCCGGGCCTGCGGGGCGGGGTGCTGGACGACCTGGTCGCGCCGTGGCTGGGCGCGGAGGGGCAGGCCGCGTACTACCGGCAGATCGCGCAGGCGGACCAGCGGTTCACCGACGAGATCGAGCCGCTGCTGGGCTCGCTGGACCTGCCGGTGCTGGTCGGCTGGGGCGAGGCGGACGAGTGGATCCCGGCCGAGCAGGGCAAGGAGCTGGCGTCGCGGATCCCCGGCGCCCAGCTGAAGCTGTTCCCCGGCGCCGGGCACCTGGTGCAGGAGGACGCACCGGCCGCGCTGACCGCGACCCTGCTGGATTTCCTCGGTCAGCCGCGGTAGGTCGCGTAGGTCTCCAGCCGATCGCGCGTCAGGCCGGTCAGGCTTTCCACCTCGGCGGCGTCGGTGGCGCCGCAATCCAGGCCGCGCAACAGGAAACCCGACAACGCCCGTGCGGTGGCCGGCTCGTCGAGGACGCCGCTGTCGACCTGCTCGGCGTAGTCCCGCAGCCGGGCTGCCGCGGCGGGCAGGCCCTCGCGGAAGAACGCGTACGTCGCGGCGAAGCGGGTCGGCAGCTGGTGCGGGTGCAGGTCCCAGCCCTGGTAGAAACCGCGCTCCAGCGCCCGCCGCACAAGGCGCAGGTGCTCGCGCCAGGCGGGCAGCAACGCCTCCCCCACCGGCAGCTTGTTGGTGGACCCGTCGGAGAGCCGCACCCCGGTCCCCGCGGCGCTGACCTGCATGAACGCCTTCGCGAAGTCCGCCGCGGGGTGGTCCATGCTCTGGTGCTCGGCGGCGATGCCCAGCCCGGCGCTGTAGTCGTAGGTGCCGTAGTGCAGCCCGCTGCAGCGACCCTCGGCGGCCTGGATGATCCGCGCCACCGCGACCCGCCCTGAACTGTCCACGATGGACTGCGCGGTCTCGATCTGCACCTCGAACCGCAACGCGCCGTCCGGGAGCCCGTAGGCCGTCTCCAGGTGACCGAGCACCTCGGCGGCGGCGCCTACCTGCTCGACCGCCGTCACCTTCGGCAGCGTCACCACGAACCCGGCTGGCAGCTTGCCGTGCTCCAGCAACCCGGACAGGAACAGGTCCAGCGTCCGGATGCCGCGGCGTCGGGTGGCCCGCTCGAAGCTCTTGAACCGGATCCCGCAGAACGGCGTCGCCGGGTTCTCCGCCAGCACCCGGCCTGCCGTGAGAGCCGCTTCGTCCTCCGCGTCGTCGCCGGGGCGGCCGTAGCCGTCCTCGAAGTCGATGCGCAGGTCCTCGATCGGCTCGGTGACCAGCTTGCGCCGCACCCGCTCGGCGACGGCCGGGTCCAGCCCGAGCGCGTCGCCGTGGTCGTCGAACACCGTCCGGGCCTGCTCGCCCCAGCGGGCGACCAGGTCGGCGGTGTACCGGTGCGCCGGCACGTAGACCGTGTGCACCGGCTGCCGCCCTGACGGCTCACCGGGGTAGCGCGCCTCGACCCGGGCGTCCACTTCGGACAACCGGGCGTCGATGCCCGCGTAGACGTCCCCGGTGAGCCGTCCAGCCACGGTTACTTGATCCGCTCGTAGGCCGGCAGGGTCAGGAAGTCGACGAACTCGTCGGCGAGCGCGACCTCCTCGAAGATCTCGACCGCCGGGGTGAGCAGGTCGGCCGGGATCTGGCCGTCGAGCTCCTTGCGCACGTCGTCGAGCACCGCCTTGACCAGGTCGCGGGTGACCTTCTGGCCGTTGTCGAGCTCGGTGCCGTTCTGGACCCACTGCCAGATCTGCGAGCGCGAGATCTCCGCGGTCGCGGCGTCCTCCATCAGGTTGTGGATGCCGGCCGCGCCGTTGCCGCCCAGCCAGGAGGCGATGTAACGGACGCCGACGTCGACCGCGCCACGCAGGCCGGCCTCGGTGGCGCCGCCTTCGGTGCTCGCCACGTCGAGCAGCTGGTCGGCGGTCACCGACACGTCCTCACGCAGCCGGTCGAGCTGGTTCGGCTTGTCGCCGAGGACCTTGTCGAACTCCTCCTTGCAGAGCCCGACCATGCCCGGGTGCGCGACCCACGAGCCGTCGAAGCCGTCATTGGCCTCGCGCGCCTTGTCCGCGTGGACCTTCTTCGAGGCGTTCTCGTTGACCTCGGGGTCCTTGCTCGGGATGAACGCGGCCATGCCGCCGATCGCGAACGCGCCGCGCTTGTGGCAGGTGCGCACCAGCAGCTCGGTGTAGGCACGCATGAACGGCGCGGTCATGGTGACGCTGTTGCGGTCCGGCAGCACGAACTTCTCGCCCGCGTCGCGGAAGTACTTGATGACGCTGAACAGGTAGTCCCAGCGGCCGGCGTTGAGGCCGGAGGCGTGCTCGCGCAGCTCGTAGAGGATCTCCTCCATCTCGAACGCGGCCGGGATGGTCTCGATCAGGACGGTGGCGCGGACGGTGCCGTGCTCGATGCCCAGCGTCTTCTCGGCGTGGGTGAACACGTCGTTCCACAGCCGGGCCTCGAGGTGGCTTTCCATCTTCGGCAGGTAGAAGTACGGGCCCTTGCCGCGCTCGAGCAGTTCCTTGGCGTTGTGGAAGAAGTACAGGCCGAAGTCGACCAGCGCGCCGACGCCCTTGCGGCCGCCGAAGGTCAGGTTGTGCTCGTCGAGGTGCCAGCCGCGCGGACGGACCACGATCGTCGCCAGCTCGATGTCCTTGCGCAGCTCGTAGTGCTTGCCGTTGGAATCCAGCTCGATGGTGCCGCGGATCGCGTCGTACAGGTTGACCTGGCCGCCGACGACGTTGTGCCAGTGCGGGGTGTTGGCGTCCTCGAAGTCGGCCAGCCACACCTTGGCGCCCGAGTTGAGGGCGTTGATCGTCATCTTGCGGTCGGTCGGGCCGGTGATCTCCACGCGGCGGTCGCGCAGGGCCGGCGGCGCCTCGGCGACGCGCCAGTCGCCCTCGCGGATCTCCTTGGTCTCGGGGAGGAAGTCCAGGCGCCCGGTGCGCTTGGCCTCCTCGCGCCGCTTGGAACGGGCGGCGAGCAGCTCGTCACGGCGAGCCGCGAAGTTCTCGTGCAGCCCGGCCAGGAAGTCCAGCGCTTCCCGGGTCAGGATCTCGTCGCCTCGCTCGACGGAGCCACCGAGCACCTGGACGTCAGCCATGCGGAACACTCCCAAGAAGACTTGCGGTTCGGTTTTTACATCCCGGACTATAGTTTCTACATAGCGGAAGCTCAACGTGAGGAGTCGCGGTGGCCGAGGAGAAGGCGGGACGAGACGGCGGGGTCCAGTCGCTGCGCCGCGCGTTCGAGCTGCTCGAGCGGCTGGCTGACACCGGTGGCGAAGCCAGCCTGTCCGAGCTGGCGGCCACGTCGGGCCTGCCGATGCCGACGATCCACCGCCTGATCCGCACGCTGGTGCAGCTCGGTTACGTGCGGCAGAACACGAACCGGAAGTACGCGCTGGGGGCGCGGTTGATCCGGCTGGGTGAGAACGCGAGCATGCAGTTCGGCACGTGGGCCCGCCCCCTGCTCGCGGAGCTGGTGGAGGCGACCGGCGAGACGGCGAACCTGGCGGTCCTGGAGCGCGACGAGGTGGTGTACGTGTCGCAGGTGCCGTCGAAGCACTCGATGCGGATGTTCACCGAGGTCGGGCGGCGGGTCCTGCCGCACGGGACGGGTGTGGGGAAGGCGATCCTGTCGCAGCTGCCGCCCGAGGACGTGCGAGCGCTGCTGGGCCGGACGGGGATGCCCGCGTACACCGAGCACACGTTCACCGACCCCGACGAGCTGCTGGCGCACCTGACCCAGGTGGCGGCGCAGGGCTACGCGGTGGACGAGAGCGAGCAGGAGCTGGGGGTGCGCTGCGTGGCCGTACCGCTGACCGGAACACCAGCCCCCGCGGCAGTGTCGGTGTCCGGGCCCTCGGGCCGCCTGACGAGGGAGGCGGTTTCGCGGATCGCCCCCCTGGTCCAGGCGACGGCGGCCACGTTGTCGACACACCTGGCGGAGAGCGCCTAGCTCAGCCGAACCAGGGGTTTTCGAGGGGCTGGTCGTCGACCTGGATCCGGTAGTTCACAGCGCCGCCTTTGACGTCGGCGACGGTCACCGTCACTCCGAGGCGCAAGGCGCATGTCCGGGCCGGTGAGGACGCAACGAGTGCTGTTGCCGGGCTTCGCATCCACGGGGCCTGGGCAGTCGACCCGGTCCGGCCGGTGGCCGAACTCCTTCAGCAGAACATCCGAAACCCCTTGCTCGACGGTCTCCTGACTGAGCGACGGGGTCGCCCCGACGGTGACGGTGCAGCCGGCGAGCAGAAGCGCAGCAGAGCAGGCGACGAGCGCGGTGCGGATCATTCGAAGCTCCCAGGAAAGTGAAAAGGCGCGCCGCCTCCCCTGCGGCGCGCCCTCACATCCTGGACTGTCCTGACCTCGCTTGTACAGCGTTCCTGATCTTCTCACCCGATCAGGGGGATACGGTCGAGGATGTCGCAGCGGAGGTCAAGCGCGGGGACCAGCTCGGCGGGGTCACGGTGGTCGCGGATCCGGTCGAGGGCGTCGACGCGGTCGGCGAACAGCGTGAACCCGCGGAACCGGCGCTCGTCGGTGAGCAGGAACTCCGCCAGGGCCGGGGTGATCACGTGGGCGAGGAACCGCTCGTCCGGCCCGTTGACCTCGAACCGGTCGTCGAAGGCCGGGTGGCCGATGCGGAAGTCGCCCTGTCCGACGGCCGCGTTGATCTTGCTGACCATCCCCACCGTCTGCCGCACGTACACCGGCGGATACGGCGCAGGGGTGCGCACCCAGATGCAGAGTTCGGTGGTGATCTGGTGCAGGTAGAAGATCTCGAGCGTCGCGGCGATGAACGGGCGGCCGCGGTGGGTGCCGGTGATGACGTCGTGAGCGCTTCGCGCGTGCGGTGGCCGGATGAACTGCTGCTCCAGCGGCCCCGGCGCCTTGGCCTGGAAGCCGGACCGCCATTCCGGCTGGTTCGGCCGCCAGAACTGGCTCTGCTCCGGGCTCCAGAACTGCTCGTACTGCCGGTTGTAGACCTCGGCCAGCGAGTCGTCGCGTTCGACGTACGTCCACCCCCGTCGCGGCAACTCCTCCCGCAGCTTGGCGATCGTGACCGCCGCGGCGGCGCCCTGCCTGCGGTTGAACCACACGATCAGCCAGGTGATCAGGCCCATGAACAGCACCGACCCGCCGACCGCGATCGCGACGACCGCTCCCGCGCTCACCGGCCGGAACCGTCCGCGAACAGGTCGGTCTCCTCGAACGGATCGTCGTCCTGCACCGGTGGCCGCCGGTGCGCCGCGGGCGCGCGAGGTGGCACCGGCACGGTGGCGGGCGCGGGAGGCGGTAGCGGAACAGCCGGGCGTTCCTCGAACAGCCGGTCGGCGCTCTCCAGCGGTTCCTCCTCGCGAGGCGGGACGTACACCGGAGCCGGGCCGGGATGCCGGGGCCGCTGATCGCCGAACGTCTTCTCGTCCGCGTCCAGCACCTTGTCCAGGAGTTCGGTGTCGCCGAGCCCCCGGCGGACGACTTCGGCCTGCCGCCTCGCCGCGGCCGCCCTGGCCGCGGCGAGGGTGTGCATCACGGCCGCGGACAGTGCGGCCGGCGGCAGTTCCCGGACGCGTTCGCCGAACGTGACCGCCTTGACCTCCCCACCCGCACCCGCGACGACGCGGACGGCACCGTCGGGCGAGACGACCTCCGCCGTGACATCCCTCAACTCCCCGGCCATCTGCTCGTAAGCCTGGGCGCGGCGGCGGTTGTCAGCCGCCGCGGTGTCGATCGCTTCGATGCGGCGCAACAGCTGCTGGGCGAACTCGTTCACCGCGTCTCCTCCGGACGGATCGTCGACAGGAACTTCTGGAAGTCGCCCACGACCTCCTCGAACTGCTCAGCGAGCGAGCTGAGCACGATCTGCAGGACGGCGTACCGGCTGGGCTCGTTGGTGTCGCGGATCCCGAGGAACACCTGGAGCTGCACCACCTGCTCGGGCTTGCCGTTCAGCAGCAGGGACAGGCGCACGGCTTGCGTCAGACCAGGGCCGCCCGCGGACCCTGCCTCCTTGCGCCTCCCGAGCTGGGCGTCGGGCGCGCCGCGCCGCAGCCGGTCCAGCGCCGCGTCGGCGAGTTCGGTCAGCGACACATCACGCGGGTGTAGCTCGCCGCTGATCGTGATGTTCGGGGTGAACCCCTTGAGCGCGGGCGGCCGCAGAGCCACGAACGCGGCCTCGTCGGCCTTGACCTCGGCCGGCGGCACCGACTGCCAGCCCTCGGGCAGCGAGAACTGGATCGGCACCGGAATGGTGGTTGCCACGATGTTTTCCGTCTCCGTCCTAGAACAGGAAGTCCGCGACCGCGTCCGCGGCGTTCGCCAACCCGTGCCCGACGTCCGTCGCGATGTCGGCGACGTCGTCCGCCACGTCCGTCACAGTGTCCACGACCTCCTGCGGGTCGATGGCGATGTCGAAGCCGACGTTCCCACCGACGCCGACGGTCAAGCCGAGCGAGGCGCCAAGGTGGAACTTGCCGTCATCGCCCATCCCCAGCTGACCACTCGCGTGCGCGCCGAACCCGGCCGAGAGCCCGCCGTGGACGCCCGCGCTGAGACCCGCGGCCTCGGCACCCGCCGCACCATCGATCCGCACACCGGCGAAACCGCCCATGCTGCCCCGGACCCCGGTCAGCCCGGCGCTTCCCTCGGCCTCCGCCCGCACACCCACCGAGCCTTCCGCATGTCCCGAGGCACCGGCGTGCTCACCAAGCTTGACCTGTCCCTCGGCCGACCCCTTGGCCAGCCACGCCTCGGCGTTCGCCGCGGCCGTCACGCCGAGCGCGTTGACGCTTCCGGAGGCACCGGCACTGGCACCGAGGAGCGAGCCGTCGAGCTTCCCCGATCCCGACAACACCCCCGAAGCGAACGAGCCGTCCAGGCTGCCGCCCAGCAGGTCGACGCCGGCGGCCGCGCTGAACGTCTGGTCCGAGAGGTCGAACCCGAGTGCTTCGAGGGTGTCATCGATCCGGTCGCTGAGCATCCCCTCGGACTGGGAGCCCCACTCGAACCCCTTCCGCTTGCCGGGATTCCGCTCCCGGTCGCCGAACTCCTTGCTGTAGCCACCTTCGCCATCGGGCTCGAAACCGAAGGCCGCCGCGACGGAATCACCGATCTCCGCGACATGGGCGCGTGCTTGGTCGAGCACCGACTGGGCTTCCCGGGCCAGCGCTTCCCCCGGGTCCTGGAACGGGGCGAGGATCTGGCCGACGGCCTGGGCCTGCACGGCCTGGACGTGGTACTGCGCCGCTGCCGCGCGGGAGGCTGCCTGCGCCTGGGTGTACATCTCGATGGCGCGCTGCGCCTCGGACTGCGCCCAGGTCAGCGCATCGCCGAAGTCCGCGAGCGACTGCCCGCCCTGCCCGAGGAGGGCGGCGGTCTCGATCCACTTGGGCGGCTCGGCGCCGAACGCCTGACGGAAGGCGTCGGCCGCCGCACCGGTCCACTGCGCGGGAGCGATCCCGGTGAGCCCCTCGCCGGTGGTGCTGATCTGCTGGATGCCGGCCACCAGGTCACGGAGGTCGTTGGCGATCAGTTCCGGTTCGCCCGGGACGAGTTCCCTGGGGTTGGTCGTCTGCCCGAGTTCGGCGGCCATCAGTAGGTCCGCTCGTCGAGGTCGGCGGGGTCGGGGTTGAGCCGGCTCGAGATGCCGCCGATGTCCGGGAACAGCTCGCGAGATCGTTCCGGGCTCATGATGCCGGCGGGCTCGACCGGCCCACTGGCGGTGGCCTGAAGGCCGGCGACGCCGCCGGCCGGGGAACTGCCCGTCGCGCGAGCACCGGCGAAGCCGCCCCCGACCATGCCGCCGAGCGGATCACCCGTCTCGCCGATGAGTTCGCCGATGCCGGCCAGCGACCGGCCGGCATCGCTGTCGGACTCCTGGTACACGCCCGCCGCGACACGCAGGCTCTCCCCGTGCTCCTCCGCCTTGGCGCGCAGCTTCTTGAGCTGAGCTTCCACCTGACGGAGGAAGTCGGTCCAGCCCGCCTGCACCCCGGCATGCCCGTAGTCCCCGGCCGGCGCGCGGAAGGCCACCCCGGCCACACCCGAGACGACGTCGCCGATGGTGCCCGCGGTCTGGCGCAGTTCGTCCGGGACCGCGCCGAAGCCCGTCATCACCCACCCCCAGTCAGAAACGAGCGCGCCGCCTCCCCTGCGGCGCGCCGTTACAGACTGGCGAAGCTCGATCGGGCTTGTACAGTGTTTCTGATCTTCTCACCCGTCCGGGCGAGCAAGATCATCCGAGCAGGGCGTCCACGAAGGCGGCCGGCTCGAAGGGCGCCAGGTCGTCCGGGCCTTCGCCCAGGCCGACGAGCTTCACGGGCACCCCGAGCTCCCGCTGGACCTGGAACACGATGCCGCCCTTGGCGGTGCCGTCGAGCTTGGTGAGCACGATCCCGGTGACGTTCACGACCTCCCGGAACACCCGGGCCTGCATCAGCCCGTTCTGGCCGGTCGTCGCGTCCAGCACCAGCAGCACCTCGTCGACCTTGGCCTGCTTTTCGACCACCCGCTTGACCTTGCCCAGCTCGTCCATCAGACCGGTCTTGGTGTGCAGGCGGCCCGCCGTGTCGATGAGCACCGCGTCGACCCCGGCGTCCACGCCCCGCTTGACCGCATCGAACGCCACGGACGCCGGGTCGGCGCCCTCCTTGCCGCGCACGACCTCGGCCCCCACGCGCTCGGACCACGTCTGCAGCTGGTCGGCCGCCGCGGCGCGGAACGTGTCCGCCGCACCCAACAGGACCTCGCTGCCCTGCGCCACCAGCACCCGCGCGAGCTTGCCGGTCGTCGTGGTCTTCCCGGTGCCGTTCACGCCCGCGACCAGCACGACCGCCGGCTGCTTGGCCCTGTCCACGGTGTGCGCGAGCGCCCGCACCGAGCGGTCCCAGTCCGGGTGCAGGGCGTTGGTCAGCACGGTCTTGAGCACCGTGCGCGCCTCGGCCGACGTCCGCACCGCCCGCGCGGTCAGCTCGGTCCGCAGCGTCTCCACGATCTCCGTCGTCGTGGCCGCGCCCAGGTCCGCCATCAGCAGCGTGTCCTCGACGTCCTGCCACGAGTCCTCGTCCAGGTCACCGGCGCCGAGCAGGCCCAGCAGGCTCTGCCCGAACATCGACCGGGACTTCGACAGCCGACCGCGCAGCCGCTCGATCCGTCCGGAGACCGGCTCCGGCTCCTCGACCGCGACCGCGGCCTTCTCCGGCTCCCGGGCGGCCGGCACTTCCGGCGCCGCAGGCGTCGCCGGGACCTCGGTCTCCGGCGCGGGCGCCTCGGCCTCCGGCAGGCCCACGTCGACGATGCCGCGCCGCGGCGAGTCGCGCGGCACGGAGGCGTCGTCGCCGACACCGGGCTGGCCGTCCACCTCGGTGCGCTCGCCCGCCGGGTGCTCGGGCGGTTCGACCGTCTCCGTCCGCTGCCCACCAGGCGCCAGGGCGATGCCGCCGCCCGCCTGGTAGTTCCCGCCTCTCGGCGGCTTGGTCTCCCGCTCCGGCTCCGCCTCGGTCAGGCTGATGCGCCGACGACGGGCGAAGACCAGGCCGGTGATGAGGAGGATCGCCAGCAGGACGACGACCACCAGGATGATCCAGAACCAGAGGTTTTCCGCCACGGGGCCATCCTCGCATCTGCCGGTTGACCGGGCAGGACACCCCTCGCGGACAAAAACTCACCGGATGCCTTGCGCTCCGGTCAGAAAAGGACTAGACCACTCGGTCATGCGCGTCGTCGGGCTCATCTCCGGCACGTCGGTCGACGGGATCGACGTGGCACTGGCCGAGTTGGCCGCGTCCGGGGACGAGGTCGTGCTCGTCCCGCTCGGGCACGCCTCGCTCCCCTACCCCGATGACCTGCGGCGCGAGCTGCTCGCCACGCTGCCGCCGTCGGTCACCACCGTCGAGCAGGTCACGCGCCTGGACACCCGGGTCGGCCAGGCCTTCGCCGACGCCGCGAGCACCCTGGCCGGCACAGCGGACCTGGTCGCCTCCCTCGGCCAGACCGTCTTCCACTGGGTCGAGGGCGGCCGCGCCCGCGGCACGCTGCAGCTGGGCCAGCCGGCCTGGATCGCCGAGCGGACCGGGCTGCCGGTGGTCGCCGACCTGCGGGCCCGCGACATCGCCGCGGGCGGGCACGGCGCTCCGCTGGCCAGCACGCTGGACGCGTTGTGGCTGCGGGACCTCGCCCCGGCCGTCGCGTTGAACATCGGCGGCATAGCCAACGTCACCGTCGTGCGGGCGGACGGCGTGCAGGCCTTCGACACCGGCCCGGGCAACGCCCTGCTCGACCTCGCCGCGCACCAGGTCACCGGCGGTGCCCAGAGCAGCGACCTCGACGGCGCGATCGCCGCCCGCGGCCAGATCCACGAAGAACTGCTGGACCGTCTCCTCGCCGAGCCCTACTACGCGGCCCCGCCGCCGAAGTCGACCGGCAAGGAGCTGTTCCACGCCGGCTACCTGCGGGCGGCGACCGAGGGACTCGACGTCCGCGACGAGGACCTGCTCGCCACCCTCACCGAGCTGACCGCCGTCACGATCGCCCGCGCCTGCGCCGGCGCGACCACCGTGATCGTCTCCGGCGGCGGCGCCGACAACCCGTCGCTGATGCGCGCGCTGGCCCGGAACCTGCCCGGCACCCGGCTGGCGACCAGCGACGAGTTCGGCCTGCCGCGCGAGGCCAAGGAGGCGTACCTGACCGCGTTGCTCGGCTGGCTCACCTGGCACGGCGTCCCGGCGAACCTGCCGGACGCGACCGGCGCGCGCGGACCACGGCTGCTCGGCAGCATCACGCCGGGCGCGCACCCGCTGTCGATGCCCGCTCCACATCCGGTGACCGTCACCCGTCTGCGGGTAGCGGCCCACCCGGACCAACCGATAGGAGTGCCTGATGCACCCAGTTGACCTGGCGATCATCGTGGTCTACCTGGCCGCGATGCCCGCGATCGGCGTGCTCGTGGGGCGGCGCCAGCGCTCGGCGGCCGACTACTTCATCGGCGAACGCAGCCTGCCGTGGTGGGCGGTGTGCTTCTCGATCGTCGCCACCGAGACTTCGACGCTCACCGTGATCAGCACCCCGGGCCTGATCTGGGCCGCCTCGGGCAACTACAACGGGCTGACTTACCTGCAACTGCCGTTCGGCTACATCATCGGCCGCACGCTGGTGTCGTTCGTGCTGCTGCCGCGCTACTTCAAGGGCCAGCAGACCACCGCGTACGCGTTCCTCGGGCAGCGGTTCGGCTCGGCCATGCAGGGCGTGTCGTCGGTGGCGTTCATCGTGACGCGCCTGCTCGCCGAGGGCGTGCGGTTGTTCGCCGGCGCGATCCCGATCCAGGTCATCCTCAAGCACTTCGGGCTGCACACGTCGTACTGGCAGATCGTGGTGGTGCTGACCGCGCTGACCGTCATCTACGCACTGGTCGGCGGCATCAAGGCGGTCGTGTGGGTGGACGTGATCCAGCTGTCGGTCTACATCGGCGGCGCGATCATCGCGATGATCGTCCTGGCCGGGAAGCTGCCCGACGGGTGGACCTCGCGCGCCGCGGACGCCGGGATCTTCCGGCTGTTCGACTTCAACTTCGATCCGCTGCACCTGCTGACCAGCCAGTACGCGTTCGTCGCGGCCGTGGTCGGCGGCGCGATCTTCACGATGGCCTCGCACGGCACCGACCAGCTGATCGTGCAGCGCTTCCTGGCCTGCCGCAGCGTCGCCGACGGGCGGAAGGCGCTGATCGGCAGCGGCATCGCGGTGACCATCCAGTTCGCCCTGTTCCTGCTGGTCGGCGCGATGCTGTGGGCGCACAACGGGTTCCGCACACTGCGCGAGCTGGGGGTGAAGGGCGACGACGTCTTCACCAACTTCATCACCAGCGAGCTGCCGGTGGGTGTGGCCGGGCTGCTGATCGCCGCCATCCTGGCCTCCACGATGGGCGCGCTGGCCTCGGCGCTGAACGCGTTGTCCAACTCCACGGTCGCCGACCTCTACCAGCGGTTCACCAAGCGCGCGCCGGAGGATTCGAAGCTGTTGCGGCACGGCCGGATCTGGACGCTGGTGTGGGCGGTGGTGTTCGCGGTGTTCGGGTCGCTGTTCAGCAACCGCAACAACCCGGTGATCGAGCAGGGCCTGTCCATCACCGGGTACACCTACGGCGCGATGCTGGGCGCGTTCTTCCTCGGCATGTGGGTCAAGCGGGCGCGGCAGCTGGACGCGATCATCGCGTTCGTGGTGACGGTCGCGGTGATGGCGGTCGTGGTGCTCGCGGTGAAGATCCCGCCCGCGCCCGGCGCGAAGCCGGTGGTGCTGGCGTTCCCGTGGTATACGCTGCTCGGCGTACTGATCACGCTCGTCGTGGGCGGCGCGCTGTCCCTGCGGCACCGCACTGCGGACACCACGGCCCCGAAGGAACCGGAGCCGGTTTAGATGGACGCCAACGTCCTGCTGACCACCGCGGAGACCTGCACGGAGTTCCTGTCCGGGCAGCTGGAACGCGACTGGTCGGTCCCGGTGCCGGAGATGGACCTGACGGTCGCCGGCGTGGTCGCGCACATCAGCGACTGCCTGCACTGGTACGCCTACGACCTGACCGCGGGCCCGGTCGAGCTGTCGACGATGGAGGCCCACGTGCGGGCCGGTTCGCCGCCGGCCGAGCTGCTGGTCACGCTCGGCACGACGGCGAAGGTGCTGGCCGCGGTGGTGGCGACGAGCGCGCCGGAAGCGCGCGGCTTCCACCCGTGGGGCATCGCCGACCCGGCCGGTTTCGCCGCGATGGCCTGCGACGAGCTGCTGGTGCACACCCACGACGCGGCGCGCGGGCTGGGCGTGGAGTTCACGCCCAGCCCGCGCTTGGCGGCCGCCGCGCTGTACCGGTTGTTCCCGTGGACGCCGATGGACACCGACCCGTGGCCCACCTTGTTGTGGGCCAACGGGCGGACGTCCCTGCCGGGCCACCCGAGGCTGTCGAAGTGGCGGTGGCACTGCGCACCACTGTCCGAATGGGACGGCAGCGCGCCGATCGCCTAGCTCCCGCGGATCCAGGCGTCGGTGCGGCGGATCCACCGGTTCACCCGCCGACCGCGCCAGATCGCGTGCAGCCACACCGCTCCCACCACGGCCACAGCGGCGATCAGGAGGGTCCGGCTCCACGCCGAGGTCAGCGGGAACCGCTGCACCGTGAAAACCACGCACAACAGCGGTGGCGGCAGGAGAAAGGCGAACAGCGCGACGAAGAACCCGATGCGGGAGTCCGTCGACGGGATCGGCGGCATCCGGTCCCCGCCCGTCGCGCGCAGGAACGACTCCCAGCCGAGGACCGCCTCGCCCAGGCGGGTCACCAGGCGTGGCCGCAGCTCCCGGTCGACGTAGGCGGCGATCCGGAACACCGACATGAGGTGGTCGCAGTACCGGGACCACAAGACGCACGAGAAGACACCCAGGACCACGAGCGCCGCGTCGATGCGGCTCGAGGCCGTGATCCCGATGCCGAGCCCGACCAGGTTCAGGCCGAAGATCGCGCTCGCGTTCGTCTGGTGGAACAGGCTTTCGGCGCGAAGGCTGTCGTACTCCGCCTTGTCGATGTCGGTCGCATCGCTCATGGCTTCCCCTCACTGCCGGGCCTGGCAGTGAGGCTACGCGCCTTGTACCGCGATCAAGTCACGATCGATCGACGCTCGCGCCTCAGTCCTGCGCGGGCTGCGTCGGCGCGCCCTGGGAGTAGACCGTGTACCGCGACGCCGACCAGGCCGGCGCGCCGGCGACCGGCTCCAGCCGCACCCGCACCGCGGTCTGGCCCGCCGTCGCCGAGGCCGGGATGTCGAAGCTGTCCTCCAGCCACCGCGAATGCGTGTTGCCCAGCGGCTGGTACCACTCGCCGACGAGCCGGTCGTTCACGAACACCCGCGCGTGCTGGAACGCCTGCGCCTGGTCGGACACGCGGTGCACCCGCAGTCCGCCGTTGGCCTGATCGACCCGCGCCGTGAACGTCACCGGCTGGGTCGTCGACGTCGTGGTCCCGGTGACCGGCGTGCGGTCCCGCTTGCCCTCGAACGTCGACGTCAGCGACTGGCGCGTCTCGCCGGGCGCGGAGTACCCGTGCTGCGACCGGCTCGCGTCGTCACCGACCTCGACCGCGTCGGTCTGGCTCATCGACGGCGTGGCCAGCCCGTACCAGTAGGCGGTCGAGCTGTAGTCGGCCGGCATCGACGACCGGTCACCGTGCTCGATGTCGAACTCGATGCCGTTGCCGAACGGGACGCCGTCGCCGATCATCAGCCGGTAGGCGTTGAGGCACACGTACCGGCAGCCGTCGCCCGCGTCCTCGCGGCTCACCAATCCGGCCTGCGGCATCGCGTACGGCACGCCCTCGACGAAGCCGTCGCGGCCGTCCTGGAAGTACCAGCCGGACTCGTAGAAATCCTCGGACCCGGTGCCGTGGATCGCCGGGCTGGCCGAGCCGTTCGGGTACATCCGCTCGTCGCCCTCGAGGTAGTTCAGCTGGTTCTGCCCCGGCGGGATGCCGCCGCGCATGGTGGACGTGACCCCGTAGAACACGCCGCGTCCGCGCGCCGTCAGGAAGTTCCAGTCCTGACCGGACACCGTCGCGGCGCGGCGCTGGGTGGCGTGGAAGTAGCCGATCGTGCCGTCGCGCAACCCGGCCGCCACGCCGGAGTCCGGCGCGGAGACCACCTCCAGACTGCCCCCGGTGACCGGCACGCCCGAGGTGTTGACCAGCTCGGCCACCGCGCTGCGGGCGTACGGCATCGGCCACCACGCGGTGAACGCGCCGTTCTCGGTGGTGTCGATGGAGTGCAGCAGCGTCCGCGACGCGTACTTGCCGAGGCCGGAGCCGAAGAACTCGCCGACCGGGGCGTCGACCGTGGTCTGGCCGTCGAAGGTCAGCCGCAGCCGCAGGCCCTCCAGCACGGCCTCCGAGGCGGTGGCCTGCCCGGGATCGGCCGGGTAGCGGAAGCGCCGCAGGCCGGCCCACCGCTGACCGTCCACTGTGTACCCGTGCACGGCTTCCTCGTTGGGGTGGTTGTGGCCGACGTCGAGCACGTCGGTGCGGACCCACCGGCCGCCGACCAAGCTGTGCACCTCGTAGCGGAACTCGTTGACGTCCTCGCTGGAGGAGACGAACCTGGTCGCCACCTGCACCTGCGACCGGTTGCGGGTCAGGTCCGCGGGCACCTCGACGACCTGGTCCATCCAGCCGCCGCCGGCGCGGGCCGGGCCGCTGTAGAACTGGCCGGCCGGACGGCCGCCGACCAGCAGGTCCGCGCGCTGCTCGCCGATGCCCGCGTCGATGCGGCGGGTGATCCGCACGCCGTCGTTGTCCGGGGCGACGGCCGCCGTGAACGAACTGCCGCCCGCGCCGTACGCGCGACCGTCGTCGGCCAGCCCCGGCGCCGCGATGACCTGCGGCAACCGGAGGTTGAGCTGCGTGATGCGCCGCGCGCCGGACGGGAGCGGGATCGAGGCGGCGGCCCCGGCCGGGACGTCGACCGCGGCCGCCTGGGCGCGTGCCCCGGGTGCGGCCGGTTTCGGGTCGCGCACCCCGAAGCCGCGCAGGCGCTGGATGACGTCGGTGGCCCGGTCGCCCGGGTTGAAGGTGCGCACGCCCGCCGCGTCGGCGAACTGGCGGTAGGTGACGTGGTAGAAGTGCGGGTTGTTCTCGGTGGTGATCCGCATCGAGGACGTGTACGGCATGGGCACCTTGATCACCGCACCGCCCATGGTGTCGGCCGAGTTGCCGACCAGCGGCCACACGAACGGCGCACCCTTCGAGCCGTCGACGATGTCCTGCAACGACCCCTGCAGCACCACTCGCCCGTCCAGCTCGATCGTGATCCGCCCGATCGCCGCGACCGAGGTCGACTGGTAGGTGAACCAGATCGAGGAGATCTCGCCCGGCCCGCGCGCGTCGGCGAGCAGGCAGTCGCCGTTCGGTTCCTGACGCAGGCACGAGTAAGTGCCGACGAAGCCGTCGTCGTTGTTGCCGGTGCGGTCGAAGCTGGAGAACTGTTTGACCTGCTCGCCGGGCCGCATGCGGGCGAGGCCGTCGATCGATCGGTAGACGTCCCAGCCGACCGGTCCCTTGTCGCTCGCGCCGGGGGCGGGCGCGGCACCGGCGGGCACACCCACGACGAGCGCGAGAACCATCCCGAGCACGACGATCACGGAGCGGTTTTTGGGCGCGACAAAGGAACTTTCGGGCACAGTGGGGACCCCCAGCCTGGACGGACCGCCCCGCGCTGACGCGCGAGTAATCGATTTCTGAACTTAGCGCTAGGTGGCGCCGGTGTGTCTAGCGCCACATGGGTGGTTACTGATCGAACACTGAGGGTTATTACCCGGCGGCGGTGTCTGAAACGGACACTTTCGAGGGAAGTCGCCCAGCGCGGTCCCTGAACCAAAGCGGAGCTGGGTGGCCATCCCGGAGCCTGCCCGTCCGGCGAGGACATCTTTTGATCTTTTTCCCTGGCCTTCGGCCAGGGGGCGCCTCACGGCGCCTAAAGGTCACCTTGGGCGACCTCCCCCGCCCCCGCTCCTTGATTGTGTTTCGGTCGCCGAGCAGGGTTGTCAAGGCGGGAAAGAGTACCTTGACAACCCTGATCGGCGACCAAAGATCGGCTGTGGATCGGGGGCGGGGGAGGTCTGGGGCGTAGTCGGTTTCGTTACGTTGCCGGGCGGCGGTTTGCTGGTGTGCCTTGCCTACGCCTCCTGGCGCAGGCGCTGGCTGATCACCTTCGTGATGCCGTCGCCCTGCATGCTGACTCCGTAGAGCGCGTCGGCGATCTCCATGGTCGGCTTCTGGTGCGTGATGATGATCAGCTGGCTGGACTCGCGCAGCTGCTCCAGCAGGCCGATCAGCCTCCGCATGTTGGTGTCATCGAGCGCCGCCTCGACCTCGTCCATCACGTAGAACGGCGACGGGCGCGCGCGGAAGATCGCCACCAGCATCGCCACCGCGACCAGCGACTTCTCCCCACCGGACAGCAGCGACAGGCGCTTCACCTTCTTGCCCGGCGGGCGCGCCTCGACGTCCACACCGGTCGCGAGCATGTCGTCCGGCTCGGTCAGCACCATCCGGCCCTCGCCGCCGGGGAAGAGCACCGAGAACACCGTCTCGAACTCACGGGCGACATCGTAGTACGCCGAGGTGAAGACCTCGAGGATCTTGTCGTCCACTTCCTTGATGACCGTCAGCAGATCCTTGCGCGTCGCCTTCAGGTCTTCCAGCTGGGTGGACAGGAACTTGTACCGTTCCTCCAGCGCGGCGAACTCCTCCAGCGCCAGCGGGTTGACTTTGCCCAGCGTCGCGAGGTCGCGCTCGGCCCGCTTGGCCCGCCGCTCCTGGGTGCTCCGGTCGTACGGGATGGCCGGCGGGGCGCTGACCTGCTCGCCGTTCGCCTTGGCCTCCTCGTACTCGGCCATCTCCTGCGCGCTCGGCGGCACCGGCACGTCCGGCCCGTACTCGGCGACCAGGTCCTCCAGGCCGATGCCGAAGTCCTCGGCGATCTTCGTCTCCAGCTGCTCCAGCCGCAGCCGCTGTTCGGCGCGCAACACCTCGTCCCGGTGCACCGCGTCGGTCAGCTTCTCCAGCTCGTGGGTCAGCTCGCGGACCCGGTTGCGCACCTGGGCCAGCGCCGCCTCGCGCTGCTGTCGCACCGCCTGCGCCTCGTCGCGCTCGGCGGCCGCCCGCTGCACCGACAGCTCGATCCGCTCCAGTGCCAGCTCACCGGCGTCGACCACGGCAGCCGCGATCGCCGCGCCACGAGCCCGCGCCGCCCGCGCCTTCTCAGCCCGCTCCCGCGCCGCGCGCTCCGCGTGCGCGGCCCGGCGCAGCGAATCGGCGCGGCCGGCGATGCTGCGGGCCCGCTCCTCGGAGGTGCGCAGCGCCAGCCGCGACTCGACCTCCTCCTGGCGCACCGCCGCCAGCCGTTCCGCGGCCTCGTCGCGGGCGCTGGTGTCCGGGTCCTCGTCCACCGGCTGCTCGGCGACCGCCGCCAGCCGCTCCTCCAGCTCCGCCAGGCTGGCCAGCGCCTGCTCGCGGCTGGCCTCGACCTTCGCGCGCTGGTCCCGCAGCCGCGTCACCTCGGCCTCGGCCGACCGCGCGGCCTGCTGCAGCCGGTTCAGCCGCTCCGACGACCGGGCCTTGCGGACCTTCGCCTCGGAAAGCGCTTCCTTCGCCTGGGCCACCTCGTCGCGCCGGGCCTGCTGCTCCGCGCGGGCGCCCTCCAGCTCAGCGGCCGTCTGCTCCAGGCGACGCTCCGCCGCCATCAGCCGGTCCCGCGCCTCGTCGACCGCGGCCTGCACCTCGATGACGCTTTCGCTGCGACCCGAGCCACCGACCGCCCAGTGCGAGCCGAAGACGTCGCCCTCGGCCGTCACCGCGCTGACCTCTGGGTGCGCCGCGACCAGCTGCCGCGCCGCCTCCAGGGTGTCCACCACCGCGATCCGGTCCAGCGCGCGCTCCACCGCGGGCCGCAGCGGCTCCGGCGCGGTGACCACGTCCCGGGCCCAGCGCGCGCCGTCCGGCAGCGACGGCCAGCCCGAGGTGTCCACTGTGTACGGAGCGCCGCCGAGCAGCACCCCGGCTCGGCCGGAGTCGTTGTCCTTCAGGAACTTCAGCGCGGCGATCGCCTCGTCGCCGCCCTGCACCGCCACCGCGTCGGCGACCGGGCCAAGCGCCGCGGCGAGCGCGACCTCGTAGCCGGTCTCCACCGACAGCAACGCGGCGACCGATCCGAGCAGCCCGGGCAGCCGGTCGCCCGCGCCGAGCAGCTCGCCGGCGCCGTCCTTGCGCCGCAGGCCCATCGACAGCGCGTCCACCCGCGCCTTCTCCGACGCGATCTCGCGCTCGGCCTGCCGCTCGGCCTTGACCAGCTCCTCGACGCGCGCCTTCGCGGCCTGGTTGGCCTGGACCGCGCGGTCGTGCCGGTCCTGCAGGTCGGCGTCGTCGGACTCCTCGACGCCGCCCTCGGCCCGCGCCTCCTCCAGCTCCTCCACGGCCAGCTCGGCCCGCGCGGCGGACTCGTCGATGGCCGCGGTGAGGCGGTCGATCTCGTCGGAGGTCGCGCTGTTCTTGCTGCGCAGCGCCTCGACCTGGCCGGTGAGCTTCGCCAGGCCCTCGCGCCGGTCGGCGATCGCCCGCACGGCGGCCATGTGCGCCTTCTCCGCGGCCTGGACCTCGTGCTCCAGCTCTTCGCGGCGCAGCACGGCCTCGGCGAGCGTCTCGCGGGCGATCATGACCGCCTCGTTCAGCTCGGCCTCGCGCTCGGCGACCTGCTCGGCCTCGGCCAGCAGCTCCTCCGGATCCCGGCCGCCGGTCGCGGTGTCGACCTCGGCGGACAGGTGCCGCTGCCGCTCCACGGCCAGCCGCACGGTCCCGCGCAGCCGCTCGCCCAGCGCGGACAGCTTGAACCAGGTGTCCTGCGCGGCGTTGAGGCGCGGCGCGTCCTCCGCGACCATCGCCTCGAGCTGGGCCTCCTCGGCGCCGGCGAGCTCGAGGGCCTGCTCCACCTCGGCGCGGCGGGCGCGGGCGGCGTTCTCGTCCGCCTCCTCGCGCGCGATCGCGGCGCGCTGCGTGACCAGGTCGTCGGCCAGCAGTCGCAGGCGCGCGTCCCGCAGCTCGGCCTGCACGGACTGCGCCTTGCGGGCGATCTCGGCCTGCTTGCCCAGCGGCTTGAGCTGGCGGCGCAGCTCCGCGGTGAGGTCGTTGAGGCGGTCCAGGTTCGCCTGCATCGCGGTGAGCTTGCGCAGCGCCTTTTCCTTGCGCTTGCGGTGCTTGAGCACACCCGCGGCCTCCTCGATGAAGGCGCGGCGCTCCTCCGGCTTCGACTCCAGGATCTGCGCGAGCTGGCCCTGGCCGACGATGACGTGCATCTCGCGGCCGATGCCGGAGTCCGACAGCAGCTCCTGGATGTCCAGCAGACGGCACGAGCTGCCGTTGATCTCGTACTCGCTGGCGCCGTCGCGGAACATCCGGCGGGTGATCGACACCTCGCTGTATTCGATCGGCAGCGCGCCGTCGGCGTTGTCGATGGTCAGGGTGACCTCGGCGCGGCCCAGCGGGGCGCGGCCGGAGGTGCCGGCGAAGATGACGTCCTCCATCTTGCCGCCGCGCAGGTCCTTCGCGCCCTGCGTGCCCATCACCCAGCGCAGCGCGTCGAGCACGTTCGACTTCCCCGACCCGTTCGGGCCGACGACGCAGGTGATGCCCGGTTCGAACCGCAGGGTGGTAGCCGAGGCGAAGGACTTGAAGCCCTTCAGCGTCAAGCTCTTGAGATGCACGTGGCGGGACCCTTCAACGCCTGAGTGATCCAGGAAGTCTATCCGGGGCGGATGCCGGTCCCGGTCATGGCCGTGGGCGTGTTGTCCCCGCCAGCCCCAGGCGCCTCCCCAGTCCCAGGTGTCACTCCTCCACGAAGCCCGTCAGCCCACCCTTCGCCGGCGACCAGTGCTCGACCACTTGATCCACACGACCGGGTGACGATGTTGAGCGGAGGAGATCGAGTAGCTGCTGACAGTGGTCTTCGCTACCCTCCGCCAACACCCGAACACGCCCGTCGTCGAGGTTGCGCGCACTGCCGACCAGGCCCAGTTCCAGCGCCCGGCATCGGGTCCACCAGCGGAAACCCACTCCCTGCACCCGTCCGCTGACCCACGCCGTGAGCCGGACGGCGTCCTTTTCACCCGTCACGTCTCTTATCCTGCCGGAAGCTTTCCGACTGCGGAGGGTGATCATCCCGGTGCTCCTGGACAGATCGGCGTTCACTCTTGGTGCTAATCTCCCCGGCAGGCGCCACCATTCGGGCTCACTCGCCCGGATGTGCTCAAGCCGGTTTCCCCGCCAGTTCAAGGAGCGACAAATGGCCCACATGGGTCGTCGGACCGAGGTGTCCCCGCCGCGCGACTCCGCCACGCGCAGCCAGCGCAGCGGCTACGTGCTGCTCGCGGTCAGCGGTGTCGTGCTCGCCACCGCGTTCGGGGGGCTCGCCTCGATCATCGCGCCGGGCGACTCGCCGAAGGTCGCGGTGCCCGGCGGCACCAACTCGACTTCCGGAGCGCAGCTCATCCCCGGTGACGCGGCTCCCGGGCAGACGCCGGTGACCGTCGACGGCGTCGCGATCCCCGCGGGCAGCCGGACGGCCGTGGTGACGACGAACCCGGACGGGACGCAGGTCGTGACGCTGCTGCCGGCCGAGGGCTCGAACGAGGCGCCGATCGTGCTGCCGCCGGGCACCCCGCTGCCGCCCGGCACGGTCATCCCGCCCGGCACCACGCTGCCCCCGGGCACCACGACCACTCCCCCGCGCAACGACATCCCCGCGACGCGGACCACGCCGAACCCAACGTCGAGCAGCACACCCACCAGCACGCCGGACACGACTTCGCCGACCACGGATCCGACCACGCCGACCAGCAACACCGCGCCGCCGAGCACTCCGACCGACGACAGCTCGACGTCAAGCGGCAGCGACAGCTCGAACCCGACCACCTGACCGGCGCCGGCTCACCAGCCGGACCACGACCGCGACCAGCGACAGCAGCGGCAACGGAAAGCCCAGCACCAGGCCGATCCCGGCGTCGGCGACCGGCGCGCACACCGCGGCCACGAACACCCACACCGGACCGGTCCGCGGCTTCCCGGCGGCGGCCCACGGCGTGCGTTTCCAGGGTTTCGCCACGGAAAGCCAGGCCTGGAAGGCGATCGCGCTCGCCATGAGCACCGTGCCGCCGACGAGTGCGCCGGGTGGGGGCTCTCCAGCGAGCGCGGCCCGTTCCGCGTCGGCCAGTGCCGGGGACAGCACGATGATGGCGACGTTGAACTGCACCACGGTGATGGTGAACTTGCCGAACACCCACCAGTGCCGGAAGAACCCCCACGGCGTCGCCGCCGCGAGCAGGAACCCGGTGAACGCCGACGCGTTCGCCAGCGGGGCGAGCAGGTGCAGGTCGATCGCGTGGGCCATGGACATCGCGCTCGCCCGGCGGCCGGGGTCCCCGCCCGAGCCGATCAGCATGAGCACGAACAACGTGAGCGCCTCGGCCATCCAGCCGACGGACGTGATGATGTGCAGCCAGACGGCCGCGTGCCGCCATCCCTTGAGCATGCCGTCGAGGCTGCCGCGCGGAGCGGGCCGGCACATCGGGCGCCGCCCGGATTCCGCCCCTGGCCGGGAGTCGCCCGATGTTGACACCCGCCGTCACGCGACGGCGACTCACGCTTCGAAGCGGTAGCCCATCCCGGGTTCGGTGATCAGGTGCCGCGGCCGCGACGGCTCGCGCTCCAGTTTGCGGCGCAGCTGGGCCAGGTAGACGCGCAGGTAGTGCGACTCGTTCTCATAACCCGGGCCCCACACCTCGCGCAGCAGCTGCTTCTGCGCCACCAGCCGGCCCCGGTTGCGCACCAGCAGCTCCAGCACGCCCCACTCGGTCTTCGTCAGGTGCACCTCGACGCCATCGCGGTGCACCTTCTTCGCCAGCAGGTCCAGCGTGAACGACTCCGTCTCGATCACCGCCTCACCCTCGGCCGACGGCACCGCCGACCGCCGCAGGGCGGCGCGCAGCCGGGCCAGCAGCTCGTCCATCCCGAACGGCTTCGTCACGTAGTCGTCCGCGCCCAGGTCCAGCGCCTTGACCTTGTCCGGCGACTCACCGCGGGCGGACAACACGATGATCGGCACCGTGGTCCACCCGCGCAGCCCGGTGATCACGTCGGTGCCGTCGATGTCCGGCAACCCCAGGTCCAGCACCACGACGTCCGGTTTCGTCTCGGCCACCGCCCGCAACGCCGCGGCCCCGTCGTGCGCCGTCACGACCTTGTACCCGCGCGCGGTCAGGTTGATCCGCAGCGCGCGCACGATCTGCGGCTCGTCGTCGACCACCAGGACCGTGCCGGTCTGCTCGGTCACGGAGCCACCTCCTTCAGCACCACCGGCACCACGTCGGGAGCCTGGCACGCCTTGAGCGCCACCACCACCGTGAGCCCGCCGCCGGGTGTGTCCTCCGCCCGGATCGCGCCGCCCATGGCCTCGGTGAATCCTTTCGCGACGGACAACCCGAGCCCCACCCCGGGCGTCGCGTCCCGGTCCCCGAGCCTCTGGAACGGCGCGAACGCGGCCTCCGCCATGCCCTTCTTCAACCCGCGCCCGTGGTCGACGATCCGCAGCTCGACCCACTCCGCGTACGCCGACCCCCGCACCGCCACCGGCGCCCCGCCGTGCCGCAACGCGTTGTCCAGCACGTTCGCGATCACCCGCTCCAGCAGCCCCGGATCGGCCATCACCGCGGGCAGCCGCTCGTCCACCTCGACCGCCACCGACTCCGAACCGTCCACATTCGACAGCGCGTGCGCCACCACCTCGTCGTAGCCGACCGGCCGCAGGTGCGTGCGCACCGCCCCGGCCGCCAGCCGCGACGAGTCGAGCAGGTTGTTCACCAGGCGCGCGAGCCGGTCGGTGGACTCCTCCGCCGCCTCCAGCAGCTCCTCGGTGTCCTCCGGCGACAGGTCGATGTCCTGCGCCCGCAGGCTGCCGATCGCGGCCTTGATCGAGGTCAGCGGCGTGCGCAGGTCGTGGCCCAGCGCGGACAGCAACGCCGTGCGCAGCTGGGTCGCCTCGGCCTGGCGCTCGGCTTCGGCCTGCGCCGCGGCCATCCGCTGCTGCCGCAAGGCGAGCAAAGCCTGGCCCGCCGCGGCCTCCAGTGCCCGCCGGTCGGCCGCCGGCAACGCCCGGCCGCGCAGGGTCAGGTGCACGTCCGCGGTGACCGGGATGTCCACATCGGCCTCGTCCGGCTTCCCGCACGGGTTGACGCCGGCGTGCTCGACCACCTGCCACTTGCCGCCGCGCTTTTCCAGCAGCACCACGCAATCCATGCCGAAGTTCTCGCGCACCTTCTCCAGCAAGCGCGGCAACGGCTCGGCGCTCGTCAGGACCGTCCGCGCGTAGGAGGCCAGCAACGCCGCCTCGGTGCGGGCCTGCGCCGCCTGGGTGGCCCGCCGCGCCGCCCGGTCCACGACCAGCGCGACCAGCACCCCGACCAGGACCATCGCCACCAGCGTGATCACGTTGCTCTGCGCGTGCACGGTCAGCGTGTAGAGCGGTTCGGTGAAGAAGAAGTTCAGCAGCCCGGCCGACAGCAGCGCCGCCACCAGCGCCGGACCCAGGCCGCCGACCAGCGCGACCACCACCGTGGCGAGGAAGTAGTCGACCACGTCGGTGGAGAAGTCCAGCTCCCGCCGCAGCAGCACCCCGGTCAGCGTCGCCAGCGCGGGCGCGAGGAACGCCAGCACCCAGCCGATCAGCAGCCGCGACGGCACCAGCGGGCTGCGCCGGCCCAGCCACGACCGCAGCCGCCCGCCCGCCTCGTCGTGGGTGACCATGTGCACGTCGATCTGTCCGGATTCCTGCACCACGGTCGCGCCGATGCCCTCGTCGAACAGCCGCGCGATCCGCGACCGCCGGGAGGTGCCGAGCACGAGCTGGGTCGCGTTGACGCCGCGGGCGAAGTCCAGCAGCGCGGTCGGCACGTCGTCGCCGACGACCGTGTGGAACGTGCCGCCGAGCTGGTCGGTGAGCTTGCGGTACCGGCCGGTCTCGACGTGCCCGAGCGGCGACAGCCCGTCGCCGCGCAGGACGTGCAGCACCAGCAGCTCCGCCCCGGCCCGGGTGGCGATCCGGCTGCCGCGCCGGATCAGCGTCTCGCTCTCCGGCCCGCCGGTGATCGCGACGACCACCCGCTCCCGCGTCTCCCACGTGTCGGTGATCCGCTGCTCGGCGCGGTAGCGCTGCAACGCGACGTCCACCTGGTCGGCCACCCACAGCAGCGCCAGCTCGCGCAGGGCGGTGAGGTTGCCGGTGCGGAAGTAGTTGCCCAGCGCCGCGTCGATCCGCTCGGCCGGGTAGACGTTGCCGTGCGCGAGCCGCCGCCGCAGCGCCTGGGGCGTGATGTCGACCAGCTCCACCTGTTCGGCCCGGCGCACGACGTCGTCGGGCACGGTCTCCTGCTGGGCGACGCCGGTGATGCGCTCGACGACGTCGCTCAGGCTCTCCAGGTGCTGCACGTTCACCGTGGACAGCACGTCGATCCCGGCGTCGAGCAGCTCCTCGATGTCCTGCCAGCGCTTCTCGTTGCGGGAGCCGGGCACGTTGGTGTGCGCCAGCTCGTCCACAATGGCCACCTCGGGGGCGCGGGCGAGCACCGCGTCCACGTCCAGCTCGGTGAAGTCCCGCCCGCGGTAGGTCATCCGCCGCCGCGGCACCGTCTCGATGCCCTCCAGCAGCGCCGCGGTCTTGGCCCGGCCGTGGGTCTCGACCAGGCCGGCGACCACGTCGGTGCCGCGGTCGAGGCGCCGCCGCGCCTCGCCCAGCATGGCGTAGGTCTTGCCCACGCCGGGCGCCGCGCCGAGGTAGATGCGCAGCTCCCCGCGGCGCGGCGGCTCCTTGTCCGGTTCCACCTGTTCAGTGTGCTCCTGCCTGGCCGACCGCGAGGTTGAGCCGCAGCACGTTCACCCCGGGTACGCCGATGCCGTGCCCGGTCGTGTTCGCCTCCACCAGTTGCCGCACCCGCTCCTCGGTCAGCCCGGTGTTGCGCGCCACCCGCGGCACCTGCAGCTCGGCGTAGGCCACGCTGATCGTGGGGTCGAGTCCCGAGCCCGAGGCCGTCACCGCGTCGGCGGGCACCGCGTCCCGCGAGACGCCCTCGCGCTGCGCGACGGCCGCCTTGCGCTCCTCGACCGCCGCGACCAGATCGGAGTCGAACCCGCCCTTGTTCGAACCGCCGGACACCGACGGGTCGCCGGTCGCCGAGGGCCGGGTGTGGAAGTACGGGTCGTGCGCCGGGTCCGCCGCGACCGGGTCGATCCCGATCAGCGACGAGCCCACGACCTGCCCGTTCACCGTCACCAGCGACCCCTCGGCGTTGTCGTGCAGCCCGGGAACACGGGACACCGCCCAC
The DNA here is from genome assembly GCF_014653945.1 of Amycolatopsis deserti. Lineage (GTDB taxonomy): Bacteria > Actinomycetota > Actinomycetes > Mycobacteriales > Pseudonocardiaceae > Amycolatopsis_E > Amycolatopsis_E deserti. The sequence goes on from NZ_BNAU01000007.1 coordinate 70,882, forward strand.
ACGCCGAGCGTGTAGACCACCCCCAGCAGCACCGTGAACACCAGCAGCACCCGCAGGCCCGCGCCGGTCTGCTTCACCAGAGTTCTGATCATCACTACCCGATCCCAGGGATGAAACGGACCACCAGGTCCACGAGCCAGATGCCGAGGAACGGCGTCACGATGCCGCCGACCCCGTAGATCAACAGATTTCGCCGCAGCAGCGCCGACGCGCTGGAGGGCTGGTACCGCACACCACGCAGCGCCAGCGGGATCAGCGCCACGATGATCAGCGCGTTGAAGATCACCGCGGACAGGATCGCCGACCGCGGGGTCGCCAGGTGCAGGATGTTCAGCGCGGCCAGCTGCGGGAAGATCGCCACGAACATGGCGGGCAGGATCGCGAAGTACTTCGCCAGGTCGTTGGCGATGCTGAAGGTGGTCAACGCGCCGCGGGTGATCAGCAGCTGCTTGCCGATCTCCACGATCTCGATGAGCTTCGTCGGATCGGAGTCGAGGTCGACCATGTTGCCGGCCTCCTTCGCGGCCGACGTCCCGGTGTTCATCGCGACCCCGACGTCCGATGCGGCCAGCGCCGGGGCGTCGTTGGTGCCGTCGCCGGTCATCGCGACCAGCCGTCCGCCCTCCTGCTCCTTCTGGATCAGGGCCATCTTGTCCTCGGGCTTGGCCTCGGCGAGGTAGTCGTCGACCCCGGCGTCCGTGGCGATGGCCTTCGCGGTGCGCGCGTTGTCGCCGGTGATCATCACCGTCTTGATGCCCATCCGGCGCAGCTCGGCGAAGCGCTCCCGCATGCCCGGCTTGACCACGTCGGACAGCCGGATCACACCGCGCACGACCGCCCGTCCCCCGGTCAGCTCGGCGACCACCAGCGGGGTGCCGCCCTGTTCGCTGATCTCGTCCACGACCCGCTCGGTCTCGTCCGGGAAGTGGCCGCCGTGCTCGCGCACCCAGTCGCGGACCGCGGCGGCCGCGCCCTTGCGCACCTGGCGGCCGGGCAGGTCTACGCCGCTCATCCGGGTCTGCGCGGTGAACGGGACGAACTCGCCGCCCCCGGGAACCGCTGTGCCCTCGGTCAGCTCGACGACGCTGCGGCCCTCCGGCGTGCCGTCGGCGAGGCTGGACAGCCGCGCGGCCTCGGCCAGCTGTTCCGGAGCCGTCCCGCCGACCGGGATGAGCTCGGTCGCCCGCCGGTTGCCGAAGGTGATGGTGCCGGTCTTGTCCAGCAGCAGCGTCGACACGTCCCCGGCGGCCTCGACCGCGCGGCCGGACGTGGCGAGCACGTTGCGCTGCACCAGCCGGTCCATCCCGGCGATGCCGATCGCCGACAGCAGCGCCCCGATCGTCGTCGGGATCAGGCACACCAGCAGCGCGGTCAGCACGATCACCGACTGCTCGCTGCCGGAGTAGGCGGCCATCGGCTGCAGCGCGACGACGGCGAGCAGGAAGATGATCGTCAGCGTGGACAGCAGGATCGTCAGGGCGACCTCGTTCGGCGTCTTCTGCCGGGAGGCGCCCTCGACCAGCGAGATCATGCGGTCCACGAAGGACTCGCCGGGCTTGGTGGTGATGCGCACGACGATCCGGTCGCTGAGCACGGTCGTGCCTCCGGTGACGGCCGAGCGGTCGCCACCGGACTCGCGGATCACCGGCGCCGACTCGCCGGTGATGGCCGATTCGTCGACCGTCGCGATGCCCTCGACCACGTCCCCGTCGCCCGGAATGGTCTCCCCCGCCTCGACGACCACCAGATCGCCGACCCGCAGCTCGGCGCCCGGCACGTGCTCCTCGCCGTCCGGGGTGATCCGCCGGGCGACGGTCTCCTTCTTGGTGCGGCGCAACGACTCCGCCTGCGCCTTGCCCCGCCCTTCGGCGACGGCCTCGGCCAGGTTCGCGAACACGACCGTGAACCACAGCCACACCGCGATCAGGATCGTGAACACGCTCGGGTCGGTGATCGCGAAGACCGTGGTGAGGACCGAGCCTGCCCACCCCACGAACATGACCGGGTTGCGGACCTGGTGCCGCGGGTCGAGCTTGCGCAGCGCGTCGGGCAGCGAGGTCAGCAGCTGCCGTCCGTTGAACACGCCCGCGCCGACGCGAGCCGGTGTTTCGACGGGCCGTTCCTGGGTGATGGTCATGCCATGGCCTCCGCGATGGGACCGAGCGCGAGCGCCGGGACGAACGTCAGCGCCGCGACGAGAAGGATGGTTCCGGCGAGCACGGAGCCGAACAGCGGCCCGGTCGTCGGCAGGGTGCCCGCGGTCTCCGGCACCTTCCGCTGCGTGGCCAGCGAACCGGCCAGGCACAGGACCGCGATGATCGGCACGTACCGCCCGATCAGCATCGCCACCGACAGCGACGACTGGAACCAGTCGTTCGTCACCGTGATGCCGGCGAACGCGCTGCCGTTGTTGTTGCCGGTCGAGGTGTAGGCGTAGAGCACCTCGGACAGGCCGTGCGCGCCGCTGTTGCCCAGCGCGCCCGCGGTGCCCGGCATGAGCAGGGCCGCACCGGTGCCCAGCAGCACGACCGTGGGCATCGCCAGCATCGCGATCGCGGCCGCGGTCACCTCGCGCCGGCCGAGCTTCTTGCCCAGGTACTCCGGCGTGCGCCCGACCATCAGGCCGGCCAGGAACATCGCGATGATCGCCATCACCAGGATGCCGTACAGACCGGTGCCGACCCCGCCGGGCGAGACCTCGCTGAACAGCATGTGCAGCAACGTCATCCCGCCGCCGAGACCGCTGTAGCTGTCGTGCATCGAGTTCACCGCGCCGGTCGAGGTGCCGGTGGTGCTGGTGGCGAACAGCGACGACGCGCCGATGCCGAACCGCTGCTCCTTGCCCTCCAGGTTCGCCCCGGCCAGCAGCGCGGCGGGCCCGTTCGGGTGCGCCTCGGCCCACCACGTCACGGCGAGCACGAACGTCCACAGCAGACCCATCACCGACAGCAGGACGTAGCCCTGCCGGGGGTTGCCGACCAGCCTGCCGAACGTCCGCGTCAGCGACACCGGGATGACCAGCAGCAGGAAGATCTCGATCAGGTTGGTCCAGGCGTTCGGGTTCTCGAACGGGTGCGCGGAGTTGGCGTTGAAGATGCCGCCGCCGTTGGTGCCCAGTTCCTTGACGACCTCCTGGCTCGCCGTGGGCGCCAGCGAGATCGTGCTCGGCGTGCCGTCCAGGCCGGTGACCGTGACCCCCGACCGCAGGCTCTGCGTGACGCCGAGCGCGACCAGCACGATCGCGAACAGGACCGCCATCGGCAGCAGGATCCGCACGGTGCCGCGGGTCAGGTCGACCCAGAAGTTGCCGAGCCGGTCGGTCTTCGCCCGGGTGAACCCGCGGACCAGCGCCATCGCGACGGACAACCCGACGGCGGCGGAGAGGAAGTTCTGCACCGTCAGGCCGGCCATCTGGACGAGGTGGCCCATGGTCGTCTCGGGCACGTAGGACTGCCAGTTCGTGTTGGTCACGAAGCTGACCGCCGTGTTGAACGCGACGCCCGGGTCCACCGCGCCGCGGCCGAGGCTCAGCGGCAGCAGCGACTGCAGGCGCTGCAACAGGTACAGGAAGACGATGGACACCAGCGAGAACCCGAGCACGCCCAGCGCGTAGGTGGGCCAGCGCTGCTCGGAGGACGGGTCCACCCGGAACACGCGGTACAGGCCGCGTTCCAGCTTGAGGTGCCGCTCGCTGGTGAACACGCGCGCCATGTAGTCACCCAGCGGCTTGTAGACCAGGGCCAGGGCGGCGACGAGGATCGCGACCGTGAGCAGACCGGAGACGAGGTCGGACATGCGTCAGAACCTCTCCGGCTTGATGAGCGCGATGAACAGGTAGACGATCAGGCCCAGCGCCAGCACCCCGCCGACGACGTTGGCCACCACCCCGGCGCCGCTCACAGCTTCTCCAGTCCGCGCAACGTCAGCGCCAGCACCGCGAACACCGCGATCAGCAGCACGGCGTACAGCAGATCCGCCACTTCACACCTTCCAGCACGGGTCACCCGATCGGTGACCGCTCCGGTGACAGCGTGCGCTCGGGATGTCCCGTCGCCGGGCGGGTCTGACGGCGCCTTGACGCGGCAGCCAGGCGCGTTTACGCGTTTTTGAGAGGCGTGTGCGACTGACCACAGTGCGTGAAACCCATCCGGTCACAGCGGTCAGATCGGGCAGACAGTTACCGGTGAGTTGTGTTACCACGGTGTTACGCATAGTTGTACTTGCTAAGCATCGGGAGGGTAGTACGCATGTGCGGAATCACCGGCTGGGTCTCGTTCGAGACCGACCTCACCCAGCGGCGCGAGGTGCTCGACGCCATGACCGGGACCATGGCCTGCCGTGGCCCGGACGACTCCGGGACCTGGATCGCCCGGCACGCCGCACTCGGCCACCGGCGGCTGGCGATCATCGACCTGCCCGGCGGACGGCAGCCGATGTCGGTGAGCACCCCGTCCGGCGAGGTCGCCATGGTCTACAGCGGCGAGACCTACAACTTCACCGAGCTGCGGCGTGAGCTGGAGGGCAAGGGTCACGCGTTCCGCACCGACAGCGACACCGAGGTCGTGCTGCGCGGCTACCTGGAGTGGGGGGAGTCGGTCGCCGACCGCCTCAACGGCATGTACGCCTTCGCGATCTGGGACGCGCGCGACGAGAAGCTCGTCATGATCCGCGACCGGATGGGCATCAAGCCGTTCTACTACTACCCGAGCCGCGACGGCGTGCTGTTCGGCTCCGAGCCGAAGGCGATCCTGGCGAACCCGCTGGCGAAGCGGATCGTGGACGCCGACGGGCTGCGCGAGCTGTTCTCCTTCACCAAGCAGCCGGGCTGGTCGCTGTGGCACGGGATGTCCGAAGTGGAGCCGGGCACGATCGTCCGCGTCGATCGCGATGGCGTGCACACCCGTACGTACTGGAAGCTGGAGGCGCGCGAGCACACCGACGACCAGGAGACGACCGTCGCCCGCGTGCGCGAGCTGATGACCGACATCGTGCACCGGCAGCTGGTCGCCGACGTGCCGCGCTGCGTGCTGCTGTCGGGCGGCCTGGACTCCAGCGCGATCACCGGGCTGGCGGCCGCGCGGCTGCGCGAGGAGGGCGAGCAGCTGCGCACGTTCTCGGTGGACTTCGTGGGTCAGGAGGAGAACTTCAAGCCCGACGAGATGCGCGACACGCCGGACTCGCCGTTCATCCGGGACGTGGCGAAGCTGGTCGGGTCGGCGCACCAGGACGTCGTGCTGGACCCGGCGGCGCTGACCGACCCGGCGGTGCGGCGGGCGGTGCTGACCGCGCGGGACATCCCGGCCGGCATGGGCGACATGGACACCTCGCTGTACCTGCTGTTCAAGGCGATCCGGGCGGAGTCGACGGTGGCGCTGTCCGGCGAGTCGGCCGACGAGGTGTTCGGCGGGTACCGGTGGTTCCACGACGAGACCGCGCGCAACGCCGACACCTTCCCGTGGCTGGCGTTCAACACCGGCGCGCTCGAACGCGGCGGGCTGCTGCGGGCGGAGGTGCGGTCCACGCTGGATCTCGAGGGCTACACCGCGGACCAGTACCGCAGCGCGCTGGCGCGGGTCGAGCACCTGGACGGGGTTTCCGCGGAGGAGCGCCGGATGCGGGAGGTGTGCCACCTGCACCTGACCCGGATGGTGCGGGCGTTGCTGGACCGCAAGGACCGCGCGTCGATGGCGGTCGGGCTCGAGGTGCGGGTGCCGTTCTGCGACCACCGGCTCGTCGAGTACGTCTACAACACGCCGTGGTCGCTGAAGACGTTCGACGGCCGGGAGAAGAGCCTGCTGCGGCACGCGACCAAGCACGTGCTGCCGCAGTCCGTTGTGGACCGGGTGAAGAGCCCGTACCCGTCCACGCAGGACCCGGGGTACGCGGAGGCGTTGCAGCAGCAGGCGAAGGAGGTGCTCGCCTCGCCCGGCGACCCCGTGTTCGAGCTGGCCTCGCGCGAGTGGGTCACCGAGGCGGTGGGCCAGGACCCGGCCACGATGGACTCGCTGACGCGCCACGGCCTGGACCGGCTGCTGGACCTGCACCACTGGTTCGACATCTACCGGCCGGAGCTGCGAGTCTGAAAATTCGCTGTGAAGTTCAGACATAGGGCACAAGTGGGTATGCGGGAGCGTTGGACAGGTCAGGAGAGGTGAGACAGATGACCCAAGCATTCACGCAGACCGCTTTCACCAACGCCCGGACGAACCCGCAGCTCCCGACCCTGCCCACCGGCTGGCCGATCGGGTCCTACGAGTCCTACGAAGAGGCCCAGCGGGCGGTCGACCACCTCGCCGACAACGACTTCCCCGTGGCGGACGTCACGATCGTCGGAGTCGAGCCGATGCTGGTCGAGCGCGTGGCCGGCAAGCTCAGCTGGGGGCGCGTCCTCGGTGGCGCGGCCATGTCGGGCGCGTGGTTCGGTGTTTTCGTCGGCCTGCTGCTGACGATGTTCACGCCGGGCGCCGGGCTGCTGCCGATCCTGTTCGGTCTCCTCGCCGGTGTCGCGTTCAGCATGGTGTTCGCGGCCATCAGCTACGGCGCCACTCGTGGCCGCCGTGACTTCGTGTCGCAGACGCAGCTGGTGGCGCGCCGCTACGACGTGCTGAGCCAGCCCCGCAACGCCGAGAAGGGCCGCGAACTGCTGGCGAACCTCGCCGCGCGGGCGCACGTATTCAACTGAGTCACCTGAGGAGAAGCCCCGAGCCGGTTGCGGCTCGGGGCTTTTTTCACGAGCGCGACAGGACGTCCGCGCACACCGTGTCCCTCCGCAGCCGCGCCCAGTCGGTCTCGAACCGGCGACGGCGAAGTCTTCGGCGTTCTGGCGCACCTCGAAGAAGGAGATGTCGCCGATTGTGAACGCGGGAACCCTTCCCTGGCGGGCAGCTCGACCTCGTCCATGGGCGGCACGCCAGCGCAGTTCAGGTCCCCGGGTCGTCGTCGAACAGGTACACCAGGAGCAGCACGACAACGGCGATCAACACGGCCGCCGAGCTTCCACCACCGCCACGCGCACCTCCCGAGGTCAGGGGGAGGTAACCGCATGCCGGTGGGGGCCGTCAAAGCCGATGTCCTGATGCGGTCAGTTGCCGCTGGAGGTATCCCGGCCAGGGGCGCACGGCCCTCGCGCGGGCGGCGCACGTCCGTGGTGCGCGCGGGTTGTCGTGGAGGGTGTCGCGCGGCATCGTCGGGATGCCCGCGGCCGTGGCAGCAGCGGCCGAGCACATCCACCACTGTCCGTGCGCGCGCAGGAAACCTGCCTGCTGATGGATTCCGCGAGCCGCACTACTTGCCGATGATGTAGTCCAGGTCAGCGGTGGGCCGACGTCCGCGCCCGGCGCCGCGGCAAGGCGCAGCAACGGATGCGCCCATCCGACGGCGCCGGAGCTGAACAAGCACCAGCCGCTCGCCGTTCCGGGAACTGGTAGGCGAACTACACGGCCATCCCGCCGCCGGGCAAGTGCCCAAGGCCGCCGAGTAGCCGGCGCACGGCTTGTCCGAGCCGCTGTGGCCGAGCAGGTCCGGCGCGATCACCGCGCAGTCCCTGGTCAGCGACGCGAGCACGCCCAGCCAGGTGGACGAGTCGTCACCCCTGTCGTGGACGAACAGCGGCGTCGGGCCGCTGCCCGCCATGCGCTGGGCAGCGCCGGTGCGCCCGGAGGCCGGGGATCGCGCCAGGGCGGCCGGCGGTTACCGCTGCCCTGCGCCCACTGAAAGGGTTTCCGCGAGCCGCGGCACTTGCAGCTGCGACCACGGGCTGAACACGAACGGCGTGCGGCTCATGCTCTCCACGAGGTCGGTCCAGGCCGACCACCGCCACTCGCACACCTCGTCCGGCTCCGGTCGCGGGTCGGCGGCCGCCTCGGCCACCCACACCGGGCAGAACTCGTTCTCCACCACGCCTCCGGCGTCCGTCGCCGTGTAGCGGAAGTCCGGCAGCACCTTCCGCAGGCCGGTGACCTCCAGGCCCAGCTCCTGCTTCGCGCGCCGGCCGATGGCCTCCGCCATGTCCTCGCCCGGACCGGGGTGGCCGCAGAACGAATTGGTCCACACGCCCGGCCACGTCTTCTTCCCGATCGCGCGGCGGGTCAGCAGCACGCGGCCGTCCCGGTCGAAGACGTAGCACGAAAACGCCAGGTGCAGCGGGGTGTGCGCGTCGTGCACCGTGCGCTTGGGCGCGGTGCCGATCGGGTCGAAGCGCTCGTCGAGCAGCACCACGAGTTCTTCCTGGGCCACGTGCCCTGCCTTCCGTGTCAGTGGGAGCGGCGCGGCCGGGGCTGGCAGCGCGGGCAGAAGTAGGACGACCGGTTCATGAACGGCTCGCGGCGGATCGGCGTCCCGCAGCGCCGGCAGGGGCGGTCGCCCTGGCCGTAGACGTTCAGCGAGCGCTCGAAGTAGCCGGACTGGCCGTTGATGTTGACGTACAGCGCGTCGAACGACGTGCCGCCCGCCTGGAGGGCCTCGTTCATCACCTCGGTGGCCGCTTCGAGAACGGCCGCGCCCTGCGCGCGGGTGAGCTTCTCGGTGGGGCGGGCCCAGTGCAGGCGGGCGCGCCACAGCGCCTCGTCGGCGTAGATGTTGCCGACGCCGGAGACCAGGGTCTGGTCGAGCAGGGCGCGTTTGATCTCGGTGCGGCGCGAGCGCAGTGCCTTGACCGCCTGGGCCGGGTCGAACGCCGGGTCCCTCGGATCGCGGGCGATGTGCGCGATCGGGGCGGGCAGCAGCGTGCCGTCGGAGTCGACCAGGTCGGCCAGTGCGAGACCGCCGAACGTGCGCTGGTCGACGAACCGCAGCTCGGGCCCGCCGTCGTCGAAGCGGATGCGGACGCGCAGGTGCTTCTCGTCGGGGGCGCCCTCGGGCTGGACGAGCATCTGGCCGCTCATGCCCAGGTGCGCGAGGATCGCTTCCTTGTCGGACAGCTCCAGCCACAGGTACTTGCCGCGGCGCCGCGCGGCCTCGACGCGCGCCCCCGCCAGGCGGCCGGTGAAGTCGTCCGGCCCCAGCTCGTGACGGCGGATCGCCCGCGGGTGCAGCACCTCGACGCGCGCGATCCCGCGGCCCGCCACGTGGGCCTGCAGCCCGCGGCGCACCACCTCGACTTCGGGAAGCTCCGGCATTCCACCACCCTAACCACGACCACCGACAGTTCCCGACGTCCGACCGGGTCGCCTCATGACGACACAGGGTGACGGGGAATCCTCCACGTGGAACACCGAACCGGCACCGGATATGCCGGGAACGACGAAGCCGGGCCGCCGCACCAAGGGCAGCGACCCGGCTCCGGAACGAGAACTACTCCGAGCCCTCCGGCTTGAGCTCCTCGGAAAGCGCTCGCCAGGCCGTCTCGGCGGCCTTCTGCTCGGCTTCCTTCTTCGTGGTGCCCGAGCCGTTGCCCAGATCGCGGCCGGCGACCAGCACCGTGGCGCTGAACTCCTTGCGGTGGTCCGGACCGGTGTCCTCCACCTTGTACTCCGGCACGCCCAGCCCGGCCGACGCGGTCAGCTCCTGCAGGCTCGTCTTCCAGTCCAGCCCGGCCCCGCGCAGCGGCGCCTCCGCCAGCAGCGCGTCGAACAGCCGGTGCACCAGATCGCGCGCCGCGTCGATGCCGTGCGCCAGGTACGCCGCACCGATCACGGCCTCGAGCCCGTCGGCGAGGATGCTCGCCTTGTCCCGGCCCCCGGTGAGCTCCTCGCCCTTGCCGAGCAGCAGGTGCGCGCCGAGCCCGCCGGGGCCCAGCCCACGCGCCACCCCGGCCAGGGCGTGCATGTTGACCACGCTGGCCCGCAGCTTCGCGAGCTGCCCCTCCGGCAGCTCGGGGTGCGTGCGGTACAGGTGGTCGGTGACGACCAGACCGAGCACGGCGTCACCGAGGAACTCGAGCCGCTCGTTCGGCGGCAACCCACCGTTCTCGTACGCGTACGAGCGGTGGGTGAGCGCCAACGTGAGCAGCTCGGCGTCGAGTTCGACGCCGAGCGCTTCGAGCAACGGTTTCGGGTCGGCGGCCGGCCCTCCCGATCTCGACCTGCCCCCCATCCTGGTCAGCGACCTCAGGCGGGCTCGACGACCTGACGACCGTCGTACTGGCCGCAGGTCGGGCAGGCCACGTGCTGCGGCTTCGGCTGCCGGCAGGCCCGGTTCTGGCAGGGCACCAGCTGCACGGGCGTCGCCTTCCACTGCGCACGACGGTGGCGCGTGTTGGAGCGCGACATCTTCCGCTTCGGGACGGCCACGACTGAATCTCCTCATCCACGGTTCGCTCACGCGGGCGCGAGCGTGCTTACTCAATGCTTACGAGCTGATGCCCGTCAGGCTTGCCGGCCGGGCCCGCCCGAGGACGAGTCGTCGAAACGCTCGACCAGCGCGGCCCACCGAGGGTCTATCGTCTCATGCCCGTGTCCGGGCTCGAGATCGGCCCACTTCCCGCCGCATTCGGGGCACAGCCCGGGGCAGTCCTCGCGGCACAGCGGGACCTGCGGCAGGGCCAGTACGACGGCGTCGCGGACCAGCGGTTCGAGGTCGATCCGGTCGTCGACCAGGCGCATGACCTCGTCTTCGTCGGTCGTCTCGTCCGTGGTCGAGTCCGGGTAGGCGAACAGCTCGGTCAGGTCGACCTCGACCTCGTCGGAGATCGGGTCGAGGCAGCGCGAGCAGGCGCCGGTCGTCGGCGCGACCGCGGAACCGCTGACCAGCACGCCCTCGACCACCGACTCGAGCAGCAGGTCCAGCTCGACCTCGGCGCCCTTGGGCACCACGATCACGTCGGGCACGCCCCACTCGACGCCGGTGGGCGCCGTGCGCTGGACGGTGCGGCTCAGGCCGGCGCGGCGGCCCAGCTCGCGCGTGTCGACGACCCACGGGTTGCGGGCGTCGGAAGAGTCATTGTGCTGAGACATGGGTCCGTTGAGTAGAGGGCGGAAGGCAACCCCACCACTCTACGCCGCGATCAGGGCTGGAAGTCGTACAGGGGCGTGGGGCGCTGGCCGAGGCTCGCCGGGGCTCGCAGGTGGTTGCGGCCGGAGTCGACCGTGCGCAGCGTGGTGGACAGCAGCTCGGAGAACTCGGCGAGCTTGCCGTCGACGTAGGCGTCGCAGTCGGCGCGCTGGCGGTCGGCCTCGGCGTGGGCCTCGTCCACGATCCGGGCGGACTCGGCGTGCGCGGCCTGCACGACCTCGGTCTGGGACACCAGCCGGGACTGCTCGTGGCGGCCGTCCTCGACGGCGCGCTCGTAGGCGTCGCGGCCGGCCTGCATCATGCGCTCGGCCTCGGCGCGGGCCCGCTCGGTCAGGTTGTGGTACTCGGCCTGGCCCGCGGCGATCATGCGCTCCGCCTCGGCGCGGGCGTCGGCCATGACCTGCTCGGCGCGCGCCTGCGCGTCGGCGATCATGCGCTCGGCCTCCGCGGCGGCCTCGGAGGTGACCCGCTCGGCCTCGGCGTTGGCGTCGTTGACCGTGGTCTCGGCCTGGTTGCGGGCCTTGTTGATCAGCTCGTCGCGCTGGTCGAGCACGTCCTGCGCGTCGTCGACCTCGCGGGGCAGCGCGTCACGCACGTCGTCGAGCAGTTCGAGGACGTCCCCGCGGGGGACCACGCAGCTGGATGTCATCGGCACCCCGCGTGCCTCTTCCACGATCGTGACGAGTTCGTCCAGCGCCTCGAACACCCGGTACACAGCGACTCCCTAGGTGGCCTTTCCCCATCCGGCTTGACCACCAGTCTGCCCGGTTCGCGGCGCAAAGGGCGGGAGGCGGGACACCGGGCGTGTCCGCCCGGTGCCGCTGCGCTCGTCAGGAATTCACATCGACCAGGTCGAAGCTCGCGTAGTGGTCGGCGGTGTAGAAGTACTCCCCCGCGGAGCCGGTGACGATCCGCCGCGCGCCGCGGTCGTCGCTGCCCGGCGTTTCCACCGTGTACTCGTGGTAGTAGCCGCTCGCGCAGGCCGGCAGCAGCCCCTCGCGGTTGCCGAACACCGTGCCGTCCTGCTCGTACGGGTACGGGCCGCCCTGCTGGATCAGCTCATAGGTGTCGGTGGCCTCGGCGGGCAGCGAGGACAACGCGACCACGGTGAAGCCGGAGGTGTCGCCGCACTCCGCGGCGAGCGTGGTGGCCTGGGCGGGCGCGACCAGGCCCAGACCCGTGAACAACGTGAGGACGAACGCGAGCAGCACGCCGGCCACCCGGGACTTCGCGATGTTGGTCATTTTCGGACCGTAACTCGATCGCGTTACCCGCGGGAGGCCCACAGGTGAACGCGCCCGAAGTCCCGACGAAAGTCGTCGCCCGATCAGGCGCGTTCGGCGAGCTTCGCGGTCAGCCGTTCGAACACCACGCCCGGCACCAGGTTCTTCACGTCGCCGCCGTAGGTGGCGACCTCCTTGACCAGCGAGCTGGACACGAAGCCGTAGGCCGGGTTGTTGGACATCAGCAGCGTCTCCACGCCGGAGAGTTCGCGGTTCATCTGCGCCATCTGCAGCTCGTAGTCGAAGTCGCTGACCGAGCGCAGGCCCTTGGCGATCGCCGCGATGCCGTTCTGCTTGCAGTACTCCACGAGCAGCCCGTGCCAGGAGTCCACCCGCACGTTCGGCAGGTGCGCGGTGATCTCCCGCAGCATCTCCAGCCGCTCCTCGATGGAGAACATGCCCTTCTTGGACTTGTTGATCATGACCGCGACCACGACCTCGTCGAACAGCTTCGCCGCCCGTTCGATGATGTCGAGGTGGCCGTTGGTCACCGGGTCGTAGGAGCCTGGACACACCGCACGCCGCATGTCGCGGACGCTATCAAGCTCTACCCGTCGTGGCGCGGTGAAGTGACGTACTCCGCCCAGTACAACGCCGTGTCGCCGTAGCGCGAGGTGCGCACCGGTTCGAACCCGGCCGGCCACGCCGGTTCGCCGTCCCGCAGCGCGCGTTCGACGATCACCAGCCCGTTCCCGGCGATCCAGCCCCCGGCGGCCAGCGCGGACAGCACCGCGCCGATCTTGTCCGCGGTCACCGAGTACGGCGGATCGGCCAGGACGAGGTGGAACGGCTCGTCGGCGGGCTGCGCCAGCACCGTCTCCACCGGACCGGAGCGCACCGAACCGCCCAGGCCGAGCGCGCTGACGTTGGCCTTGAGCACCTGCACGGCCCGCCGGTCGGACTCGACGAACACCGCCTCCGCCGCGCCGCGGGAGAGCGCCTCCAGGCCGAGCGCGCCGGACCCGGCGTAGAGGTCCAGGACCCGCGCGTCGGTCAGCTCGCCCGCCGCCTCCAGCGCGTTGAACAACGCCTCCCGCACGCGCTCGGAGGTCGGCCGCGTGCCCTGCGCGGGCACCTTGAGCCGCCGCCCGCTCGCCGCCCCGGCCACGATCCTCGTCACACCCCCATCATCGCGCTGTGTTCTGCGCGGTGTTTTGCCCAGGACCCGGTGAACAGCGCGCGGGGCACGCGTAGAGTCAATCTTCCTGTTGCCGGCGAGTGAGCTGTAGGAGCGCTGCGTGTCGGAACCTCGGGTCAGACGGGCCGAGATCGCCATCGAACAACACCACGTGGACCGCGTCTACACCCGGCTCGCCGAACTCCGGGCGCAGGCGGAGGCGATGCGTGCCAAGGGCTACGAGATCGGCCACGGCGCCCAGCGCGAAGCCGTTTTCGAGCAGGCCTCGATGCTGTTCGAGCGCGACATGATGGTCCACCACGCGACCCAGACGCTGCAGACCCTGGACGCCGAGTACGAGGGCCTGGTCTTCGGCCGCCTCGACCACACCAGCGGGGAGAAGATCTACGTCGGACGGCTGGGCATCCGCGACGCCGAGTTCGACAACCTGGTCACCGACTGGCGCGCCCCCGCGGCCGCCGCGTTCTACCAGGCCACCGCCGAGGAACCGATGGACGTGGTGCGCCGCCGCGTCATCCGCTGCTCCGGCCAGACCGTGCTCGACGTGGACGACGACGTGCTGATCCCGGACGCGGTCGGCGACGACATGCAGGTGGTCGGCGAAGGCGCGCTGATGGCCGCGCTGGGCCGGTCGCGCGGCGACAAGATGCGCGACATCGTCGCCACCATCCAGAAGGAACAGGACGAGGTCATCCGCGCTCCGTGGCGCGGTGTCACGGAAATCACCGGCGGCCCGGGCACCGGCAAGACCGCAGTCGCGCTGCACCGCGCGGCCTATCTGCTCTACCGCTACCGCCGCCAGCTCGGCGGGGCCGGCGTGCTGGTGGTCGGCCCGTCCGGGGTGTTCACCAACTACATCTCGCGCGTGCTGCCGTCGATGGGCGAGACGAACGTCGAGCTGCGCGCGCTGGGCGCGGTGCTCGACGGCATCGAGACCGACCGGCAGGACCCGGCGCCGCTGGCCGCGATCAAGGGGTCGCTGCGGATGCGCAAGGTGCTGCTCAAGGCGCTGCGCGACACCCCGCCGGACGTGCCCGACGAGATGCGGATCGTCTACAAGGGCGAGGTCCTCAAGCTCACCCGCAAGGAGCTGGAGAAGGTCCGCCGCAAGGTGCACGGCCACGGCGGCCCGCCGAACCGCTCACGGGTGCGCGCGGCCGAGGCGCTGCTGGAGGCGCTGGCCGACCGCGCCGAGGAGAACGCCCGGGCCGACGGCCGGACCATCGAGCGCGCCGAGCTGATCCACGACCTGGGCGAGCGGATCGACTTCCACCGCTTCCTGGTGGTGTGGTGGCCGGTGCTGTACCCGGGCGAGATCCTGCGCTGGCTGGGCGATCCCAAGCGCCTGACCAAGGCCGCGCGGGGCGTGCTGACCCCGGACGAGGTCGACCTGCTGGCGGCGTCGTTCGCCGACCGCGAGCGCGAGTGGACGGTCGCCGACGTGGCGCTGCTGGACGAGCTGCGCGTGCTGGTCGGGCCGCCGCCCAAGCGCCGCCGCCGGGTGCAGCAGCTCGAGCTGGACGCGGCGCCGCCGGAGCGCGGGTCGGTGGGCAAGCCGCACCGGCCGGAGCACTACGACGAGTACTCGCACATCGTGGTCGACGAGTCGCAGGACCTCTCGCCGATGCAGTGGCGGATGGTCGGGCGGCGGGGCAAGTACGCCAGCTGGACGGTGGTCGGCGACCCGGTGCAGAGCTCGTGGCCGGACCCGGACGAGGCGGCGCAGGCCCGGACGCAGGTGTTCGGCGCGCGCACCCCGATCCGCCGGTACACGCTGCGCACCAACTACCGGAACTCGGCGGAGATCTTCGACCTGGCCGCGCGGGTGGTCGCCGGGCACGCGGCCGAGGGTGAGCTGCCGCGCGCGGTGCGCACCACCGGGATCGAGCCGGACGTGCGGCTGGTCGAGCCCGCCAGCGTGGAGGGCGCGGTGCAGTCGGCGGCGAAGGAGCTGCTGGACGCGGTCGAGGGCACGGTCGGCGTGGTGTGCGCCATGGACCGGGTCGCCGAGGTCGGCACGTGGGTGCAGGCGGACGAGCGGCTCAAGGTCGTCGGCAGCCTGGACGCCAAGGGCCTGGAGTACGACGCCGTCGTGCTGGTCGAGCCGACCGAGCTGATCACCGAGTCGCTCACCGGCCGCCGCGTGCTCTACGTCGCGCTGACCCGCGCGACGCAGCAACTGACCGTGGTGGCCTCCGACGACGACTGGCTGCCTGCGGAATAAATCACGAAAAGAGCGACGCCCGAGTCAGCCTCCGTCAATTCCCGGGCAATTACCATGCACGGCGGGACCGATCGTCTCTTCGTGGTGTCACGGGACTTGGATGGAGCACCTCATGGCAGGTTGGGTGCGTGCTGCGCGCCGTACGGCGGCCTCGATCGGCCTCGCCGTGGCGCTGCTCACGACGGGCGTCGCCTGCACCGGCGACGACAACGCGAGCACCGGTGGTGATGTTTCGGCTGGTCACGGTGTGATCGCTGAGGCGCCGGTGGCCGGTGAGGCGGACCTGGCGGCCAGCCCGACCGCCCAGGCGATCCGGGCCCGCGGCACGCTGATCGTCGGCGGCGACGAGAACCTGCCCCTGCTGTCGCAGCGGAATCCGATCACCGGGAGCACCGACGGATTCGACGCGACACTCGGAAAAATGCTCGCGAAATACATCATCGGTCAGCCGAACGTCAACATCGTGACGACCACACCGGAAACGCGCGAAGCGATGTTGAAAACGGGCACCGTGGACGCGGTGATCCGGATCTACACGATCACGGCGGACCGGGCGCAGCGGGTCGCGTTCGCCGGGCCGTACCTGCTGTCCGGGCAGGCGATCGCGACCCTCAAGGGCACCACGGGCATCGACGACCCCGGTGACCTCAACGGCAAGAACGTCCTCGCGGTGGCGGGGACGACCAGCGTGGCGGCGATCCAGCAGCGCGCTCCCGGCGCGCGGATCACCACGTTCGGCACGGCGGAGGAGTGCGTGCAGGCGCTGGAGCAGGGCAAGGGCGACGCGTACGTGCACGACCTGACCGTGCTGGCGGGCGAGGCTCAGCTGGACTCGAAGCTGCAGATCAGCGGGCAGCCGTTCACCAGCGAGCCGTACGGCA
The DNA here is from genome assembly GCF_014653945.1 of Amycolatopsis deserti. GTDB lineage: Bacteria > Actinomycetota > Actinomycetes > Mycobacteriales > Pseudonocardiaceae > Amycolatopsis_E > Amycolatopsis_E deserti. The sequence goes on from NZ_BNAU01000007.1 coordinate 87,358, forward strand.
TCGGCCTCAAGCTCGACGACGACACGTTCAAGCGGTTCGTCAACGACTGGCTGCGCAAGATCGAGGCGGCGGGGCTGTGGCAGCGCGCCTGGCAGGAGACGCTGGGCACGGTGGTGACCGGCGGGGCACCGACCCCACCGGCGATCGGCTCGGTCCCGGGTTCGTAATAGTCGGCCACCGTCACGGCGTTGGGGACGCGCGCGGTCCTGCTCGTGAGGCGGAGCAGAGCGCGCCCGGACAGGGCGGGGACCTGGCGAGCGCCCTCGGCCAGCCCTCGCCGGCCGAGGCGCGATCTGGGGACCAGGGTCCGCGCGGCGCTCAACGCGGACGCACGGCTGCCGCGCACGTGCTCCGCCCTCGCGCGCTCATACGCGGGGAAAGCGCGCACGTGATCCCAGGCCCGCGGGAAGACCCGTGGCCGGGCGCGCGTTGGACGTTGCCGTGAAGCCGCTATCCGACGTCGCGCTGTCTGTGCTGGATCTGTCCCCCATCCCGAGCGGCGCGGACGCGCGCACCGCGCTCCGCAACACCGTCGAGCTGGCCCGGGGGACCGAGCGGCTCGGCTACCGGCGGTTCTGGGTCGCCGAGCACCACAACATGCCGGGCATCGCGAGTTCGGCCACGACGGTCCTGATGAGCCACGTCGCGGCGGCGACCGAGACCATCCGGGTCGGGTCCGGCGGCATCATGCTGCCCAACCACGCGCCGCTCGTGGTGGCCGAGCAGTTCGGGATGCTGGAGGCCTTCCACCCCGGCCGCATCGACCTCGGCATCGGCCGGGCTCCGGGCACCGACCAGCGCACGGCGATCGCGTTGCGCGGCTCGGCGCAGGCGCTCGGCGCGGACGACTTCCCACAGCAGCTGTCCGAGCTGATGGCCTACTTCGACGGCGAAGGCGCGGTGCGCGCGGTGCCCAGGTACAAGCCGCCGGTGTGGCTGCTCGGGTCGAGCGGGTTCAGCGCGCGCCTGGCCGGGTCACTCGGGCTGCCGTTCGCGTTCGCCCACCACTTCAGCGCCCGCAACACGATCCCGGCGGTGGAGCTGTACCGCGAGTCGTTCCGGCCGTCGGAGGCGCTGTCCGAGCCGTACGTGATGCTCGGCGCGGCGGTGATCTGCGCGGAGACCGACGAGCGGGCGCGGTGGCTGGCCGGCCCGAGCGGCCTGCAGTTCCTCCAGTTGCGGCGCGGCAACCCGATCCCGCTGCCGACGCCCGAGGAAGCCGCCGGGTACCCGTACTCGGAGATCGACTGGCACTTCGTGGACGAACGCCTGGGCACGACGATCCACGGCTCACCCTCGACGGTCCGCAAGGGCCTGGAGACGCTGGTCGGCGACACCGGCGCCGACGAGATCATGATCACCACGATGGTGCACGGCGAGGCCGACCGCCTGCGCTCCTACGAGCTGGTGGCCGGCCTCGTCCGCGACTAGGACAGCCAGGCGCTGCGCACCGGCGGCATCCCGCTGCCGCCGCGGGAGGTCGGCTTGACCGCGAGGATCTGGTTCACCCCGATGGCCCCGCTTTCGAAGCTCAGCGCCGACGCGGCCATGTACAGCCGCCACACCCGCGCCCGTCCGGCGCCGCTCAGGCGGACCGCTTCGGCCCAGTTCGCCTCCAGGTTCGCCACCCACGCGCGCAGCGTGCGCCCGTAGTGCTCGCGCAGCGCCTCCACGTCACGCACCTCGAAGCCGGCCTCCTCGATCGCCGCGGCCATCACGCTCACCGGCTCCAGCTCGCCGTCCGGGAAGACGTACCGGTCGATGAACGACGTCTTCTGGTTGCGCGGCGGCACCGACGGGTGCCGCGAGATGGCGTGGTTGAGCAGCCGGCCCTCCGGCCGCAGCAGCTCGAACAGCGAATTCGCGTACACGGGCAGCATCGACGCGCCCACGTGCTCGGCCATCCCGATGCTGGAGATCGCGTCGAACGGCCCGTCGGACACCTCGCGGTAGTCCTGCACCCGGATCTCCACCAGGTCCGACAGCCCCTCCTCGGCGACCCGCTTGCGCGCGAAGTCCGCCTGCGCCTGCGACAGCGTGACGCCGACCGCGTGCGCGCCGTACTCCTTGGCAGCGTGGATGACGAACGTGCCCCAACCGCAGCCGACGTCGAGCACCCGCATCCCCTGGCGCAGCCCGAGCTTGCGCGCCACCAGGTCGACCTTCGCGGTCTGCGCCTCCTCGAGCGTGGTCTCCGGCTTGGGCCACACCGCGCACGAGTACGTCATCGACGGCCCGAGGACCAGCGCGTAGAAGTCGTTGCCCACGTCGTAGTGGTGCGAGATCGCGGCCGCGTCGCGGCGCCGGGAGTGCCTGCGGCCGGCGAGCTTGATCTCCTCCGGCGGCGGCTTCGGCGGGAAGCCCACGGCACCCAGCTTCAGCGCCGCCTTGGCGAGATCGCGCCGCACCGCCCAGGTGAGGTCCACGTCGAAGTCGACGTCGTAGACCAGATCGTGCAGCCTCTCCAGGGCTTCCACGAACGGCCCTTCGACGTCGAGTTCGCCCGCGACGTGCGCCCGCGCCACGCCCAGCTCGTTCGGCGCCCACAGCAGGCGCCGCAGCGCGCGGCGGTGTTTGAGGTGCAGCACCGGCGCGTCCGGCGGCCCGGTTTCACTGCCGTCCCAGCAACGAATCCGGATCGGGACGTTCTGGCCGAGCGCCGTGTGCAGGAGTTCCCCTACGGCGCCGGCGACTCCACCTGCGCTACCCACGAACTTCATTCAAGCACGCGGACGGCGAAATCGCTTGTATCAGCGAAGTAATTCACCAATGGTGTGCAGCACAGGTTCTAAAATCACCAGATCATCCCGTTTGCCGGAAACGCATTCGGTGATCGCCGCGCCCACGACCTCGAACTCCGCGAGCGCACGCAGCCCGTCGACGAGCTGTGACACGCTCAGCCCATCGGGTTCCGGGTAGTCCATTCCGGCGAACGCGGAGGGGTCCAGGACATCGAGATCGACGTGGACGTACAGCCGTTCGATACCGGCATCCCGGACTTCGGCGACAATCCGCGACGGGTCCCCCGAAACCAGCCGGACCCGGCCCGCCTCGATTTCGTCCCGTTCCGCCGGATCCAGCGCCCGCGTGCCGACGAGCACCGCACGGCCCGGCTCGACCGCGGGCGCGGCCGCGAACGCCGGATCGCCGCCGCCGAGCAGCGACCGGAGCACCATGCCGTGGTAGGCGCCGGACGGTGAGCTGGCCGGGGTGTTGAGGTCGGCGTGCGCGTCGAACCACACCACGCCGAAGCGTTCGCCGTGCCGAGCCCGGGCCGCGGCGACGGGCACCAGGTCGGCGGCGCAGTCGCCGCCGATGGTGAGCACCGGGCCGTCGGCGAGGGCCTCGGTGTGCCGCTTCCTGTTGTCCAGCAACGCTTCCCGGTTCGCGACCCCGTCCACGACGGGCGTTTCGCCCGCCTCCAGACGCACCTCGCGCACCGGCGCCCCGAGAACCTCCGCCGCGAGCGCGGAAAGGGCCCGGCACCCCGCGGGCAGATCGCCCGCCCGGGGTGTCCGGGCCCCTTGCCACTGCGGCACCGCTTGGATCAGCACGCACCGACCCTAACGACGGCACAGGTGCCGCCGCACACGGTTTTCCCTATTCCAGCACGATCAGCAAGTCGCCGCCCTCGACCTGCTGCACCGAGTTGATCGCCAGGCGCGCCACCTTGCCCGATTCGGACGCGGTGATCGCCGCCTCCATCTTCATCGCCTCGATGGTCGCGACCGTGGCGCCCGCGGCGACCTCGTCGCCCTCGGCCACCGACAGCGTGACCACACCGGCGAACGGCGCGGCGACGTGCTTCGGGTTGGCCTTGTCGGCCTTCTCCGCCGCCGGCAGGTCCGAGGCCACCGACCGGTCGCGGACCTGGATCGGGCGCAGCTGGCCGTTCAGCGTCGCCATCACCGTCCGCATGCCGCGCTCGTCGGCCTCACCGACGGCTTCCAGCTCGAACAGCAGCCGCACGCCCGGCTCCAGGTCGACCGCGTACTCCTCGCCCGGGCGCAGACCGTAGAAGAAGTCCTTGCTGGACAGCACGCTGGTGTCGCCGTAGGCGCGGCGGTGCTCCTCGAACTCCTTGGTCGGCCCGGGGAACAGCAGCCGGTTGAGCGTCGCGCGGCGGTCCTTCGCCAGGCCCTCGCGGTCCTCGGCGGACAGCTCGGTCTCCCGCTTGGTCTCCGCGCGGCCCTCCAGCGCCTTGGTGCGGAACGGCTCCGGCCAGCCGCCGGGCGGGTCGCCCAGCTCGCCGCGCAGGAAGCCGATCACCGAGTCCGGGATGTCGTAGCGGTTCGGCTCGGCCTCGAACTTCTCCGGCTCGACCCCGGCGCCGACCAGGTGCAGCGCGAGGTCGCCGACCACCTTCGACGACGGCGTGACCTTGACCAGGTGGCCCAGGATCTTATCGGCCGCCGCGTACATCGCCTCGATCTCCTCGAAGCGGTCGCCCAGGCCGAGCGCCTTGGCCTGGGTGCGCAGGTTGGACAGCTGGCCGCCGGGGATCTCGTGGTCGTACACGCGGCCGGTCGGCGAGGCCAGGCCCGCCTCGAACGGCGCGTAGATCTTGCGCACGATCTCCCAGTACGGCTCCAGGTCACCGACCGCACGAAGGCTCAGCCCGGACGGCCGCGCTGAGTGGTCGGTGGCCGCGACGATCGCCGACAGCGACGGCTGCGAGGTGGTGCCGGCCATCGACGCGACCGCGCCGTCGACAGCGTCCGCACCCGCGTTGATCGCCGCCAGGTAGGTGCCCAGCTGACCACCCGCGGTGTCGTGGGTGTGGATGTGCACCGGGAGGTCGAACTCCTTGCGCAGCGCGGAAACCAGCTTCTCCGCGGCGGGCGCGCGCAGCAGGCCGGCCATGTCCTTGATCGCCAGCACGTGCGCCCCGGCGCCGACGATCTGCTCGGCCAGCTTGAGGTAGTAGTCCAGCGTGTAGAGCTTCTCGCCGGGGTCGGACAGGTCCGAGGTGTAGCAGAGCGCGACCTCGGCGACGGCCTTCCCGGTCTCCCGCACGGCCTCGATGGCCGGGCGCATCTGCTCGACGTCGTTGAGGGCGTCGAAGATGCGGAAGATGTCGATGCCGGTGTTGGTGGCCTCCTCGACGAAGGCGTTGGTCACCTCGGTCGGGTAGGGCGTGTAGCCGACCGTGTTCCGGCCGCGCAGCAGCATCTGCAGGCAGATGTTCGGCACCGCCTCACGCAGCTTCGCCAGCCGCTCCCACGGGTCCTCGGCGAGGAACCGCAGCGCCACGTCGTAGGTCGCGCCGCCCCAGCACTCCAGGGACAGCAGCTGCGGCAGCGTGTGCGCCACGACCGGCGCGACGGCCAGCAGGTCCTTGGTGCGGACGCGGGTCGCCAGCAGCGACTGGTGCGCGTCGCGGAAGGTCGTGTCCGTGACACCCAGCGTGGGCGACTCGCGCAGCCACCGCGCGAAGCCCTCCGGGCCCAGCTCGGTCAGCTTCTGCTTCGACCCCGCCTGCGGCTCGCCCGACGGCAGCGACGGCAGCTTGGTGATCGGGTCGATCAGGCGCGGCCGCTCGCCGTGCGGCTTGTTGACCGTGACGTCGGCGAGGTAGGTCAGCAGGCGCGTGCCGCGGTCGGCGGAGTGCCGCGCGGTCAGCAGGTGCGGCCGCTCCTCGATGAACGAGGTGGTGACGCGCCCGGCGGCGAAGTCCGGGTCGTCGAGCACGGCCTGCAGGAACGGGATGTTCGTGGAGACACCGCGGATGCGGAACTCGGCGAGCGCGCGGCGGGCGCGGCCCACCGCGGTCTTGAAGTCGCGGCCGCGGCAGGTGAGCTTCACCAGCATCGAGTCGAAGTGCGCGCTGATCTCGGTGCCGGCGAACGCGGTGCCGCCGTCGAGGCGGATGCCCGACCCGCCGGGCGAGCGGTAGGCGCTGATCATGCCGGTGTCCGGGCGGAAGCCGTTGGCCGGGTCCTCGGTGGTGATGCGGCACTGCATCGCGGCGCCGCGCAGGTAGACCTTCTCCTGCGACAGGCCGAGGTCGGCGAGGGTCTCGCCGGAGGCGATGCGCAGTTGCGACTGCACCAGGTCGACGTCGGTGACCTCCTCGGTCACCGTGTGCTCGACCTGGATGCGCGGGTTCATCTCGATGAAGACGTGGTTGCCGTCGCGGTCGAGCAGGAACTCGACGGTGCCGGCGTTGCGGTAGCCGATCTTGCGGGCGAACGCCACGGCGTCGTTGCAGATGCGGTCCCGCAGCTCGGGGTCGAGGTTCGGGGCGGGCGCCAGCTCGATGACCTTCTGGTGCCGCCGCTGGACCGAGCAGTCGCGCTCGAAGAGGTGGATGACGTTGCCCTCGCCGTCGGCGAGGATCTGGACCTCGATGTGCCGCGGATCGACGACGGCCTTCTCCAGGAAGACCGTCGGGTCACCGAAGGCCGACTCGGCCTCGCGCATCGCGGCCTCGATCGACTCGCGCAGGTGCGCGGGATCGTTGACGCGGCGCATACCGCGACCGCCACCACCGGCGACGGCCTTGACGAAGACCGGGAACCCGATCTCCTCGGCCGCAGCGGTCAGCTCGTCGAGGTTCGTGGACGGCTGCGACGAGCCGAGCACCGGCACCCCGGCCTCCCGGGCGGCGGCGACGGCGCGCGCCTTGTTACCGGTCAGTTCCAGGATTTCCGCGCTCGGGCCGACGAAGGTGATGCCGGCTTCCTCGCACGCGCGCGCGAGATCGGGGTTCTCGGACAGGAATCCGTAACCGGGGTACACCGCGTCGGCCCCGGCTTTCCGCGCGGCGCCGACGATTTCCTCGACGTCGAGATAGGCGCGGACCGGGTGTCCCGGCTCGCCGATCTCGTAGGCCTCGTCGGCCTTCAGACGGTGCAGCGAGTTGCGGTCCTCGTGGGGGAACACCGCCACTGTGCCCGCGCCCAGCTCGTAGCCCGCGCGGAACGCGCGGATGGCGATCTCCCCGCGGTTGGCGACCAGCACCTTGCGAAACATGCCCGGTCCTTCCCTGTTCACGGATCGGTAGTGCTGTGACGTTACCTTGCCGATCCCGCTCATCGGGAGTTCAGTCCCGGGTGATGGACATCATCCGGGACGTGCGCATGCCGCACAACGGTACGGGGTATTTCAGCTGTTCGGGGTGCGGCTTCTGTTGGCGGGGCCGGCCCCGATCTCACCGAAGCCGGCCGCCACCCCCACAAACCAATTCAGCTCTCCGCGCCCGCCTTCTCGAACAGCGTGTACAGCAGCCGGTTCGGCGTGCCTTGCGGCAGGCCGGTCAGCACGTCCGGCGTCGAGTTGTTGATCAGTGCGTCCATCACCTGCTGGGGCGTCTTGTCGGGGTACTGGGCCCGGTACAGCGCCGCCGTGCCGGCGACGAACGCCGCGGCCATCGAGGTGCCCGAGAACGGCGTGGCGGCTGTCGCGCCCGGCGCCGTCGACGGCACGTCCACGCCCGGCGCCAGCAGGTCCACCCCCAGCCCGAAGTTCGACTTCGTCGCGAACGCGTCCGCCTTGTCGACCGCCCCCACGGTCAGCAGCTCCGGGATCCGCGCCGGCGACGAGAACGACGAGTCCACTCCCGACCACCCGGCCGCCGCGACCACCGGCATCACCCCGATCAACCGCCGCACCGCGTTGTCCAGCCCGTCGGACGCCGGCCCGCCGAAACCGATCACCGCGACCGCGGGCTGCCTCGCGTTCTGGGTGACCCAGTCGATGCCCGAGATGATGTTGTTGAGCCGCCCGTTGCCCTTGTCGTCGAGCACCTTGACCGGCACGATCCGCGCGGCCTTCGCGACGCCGAACTCCGTGCCGGCCACGATCCCGGCCATCCGCGTGCCGTCGCCGTTGCCGTCGGCCGCGTTGTCGGTGCCGCCGACGAAATCCCGGCCCGGGTCGACCCGCCCGGCCAGGTCCGGCAGCGCCGCGTCGACCCCGGTGTCGATCACGTACACCGTGACGCCCTCGCCGGTGCTGTCGTAGTGGTAGGTCTGGTCGCCGGCCTTGTCGCGCTGGTCGATCCGGTCCAGGGCCCAGCTCGGCGGGTTCTGCTGCGCACCGGGCGCGGCCGAAGCCGGCGCCACGGTGGCGAGGACGAGCAGTGCCGAACCGATGACCGCGCGTAATCCACTCTTGAGCACGCCTCAGCGTCGCGCCGCCGGAGATCACGCACAACTCGGGCCATCGCCCGATCGTGCGTCAGGACTTCTCGAGGTACTCCGCGCGCTCGGAATCGACCAGGTCGGACACCATGTGCGCCAAGCCGGGATGCCGCTCCAGCGCCGGGTCGCCGCTCACGATCTCCTGCGCCCGCTCCCGCGCGGCCGCGATCACGTCCTCGTCCCGCAGCAGCGAAAGCAGCTTGAGGCTGGAGCGCTTGCCGGACTGGGTGGCGCCCAGGATGTCGCCCTCGCGCCGCAGCTCCAGGTCCAACCGGGACAGTTCGAAGCCGTCCGTTGTGGACTCCACCGCGGCCAGCCGCTCGCGCGTCGCGGTGCCGTCCAGCGTCTCGGTGACCAGCAGGCACAACCCGGGCACGCTCCCCCGGCCCACCCGGCCGCGCAGCTGGTGCAGCTGGCTGACCCCGAACCGGTCGGCGTCCATGATCACCATCATCGTCGCGTTCGGGACGTTCACGCCGACCTCGATCACCGTGGTCGCGACCAGCACGTCCAGCTTGCCCGCGGCGAACGCCCGCATCACGGCGTCCTTGTCGTCGGGCGGCATCCGGCCGTGCAGGATGCCCAGCCGCAGCTCCGACAGCGGCCCGTTCTCCAGCTCGGCGGCGACGTCGAGCACCGCCAGCGGCGGCCGCCGGTCGGTGTTGTTCGACGCCGGCTCGTCCCCGATCCGCGGGCACACCACGTACGCCTGGTGCCCCTTGCGGACCTCCTCGACCAGCCGCTGCCACGCCCGGTCCAGCCACGCCGGCTTCTCCGCGACCGGCACCACGCTCGTCTTGATCGGCGACCGCCCGACCGGCATGTGCCGCAGCGCCGAGGTCTCCAGGTCGCCGTAGACCGTCATCGCGACCGTGCGCGGGATCGGCGTGGCGGTCATGACCAGCACGTGCGGGCTGCCGCCGTTCGCCGCGCGCGAGCGCAGCGCGTCCCGCTGCTCGACACCGAACCGGTGCTGCTCGTCCACCACCACGAGGCCCAGATCGGCGAAGGACACCGTGTCCTGGATCAGCGCGTGGGTGCCGACGACGATCCCGGCCGCGCCGCTGGCGGTGTCCAGCAACGCCTGCTTGCGCTCCTTGGTCGACATCGACCCGGTCAGCAGCGTCACCTTCGTCGCGTTCTCCGCCGCACCCAGCTCACCGGCCTGTCCCAGGTCGCCGAGCATCTCGCGCAGGGACCGGGCGTGCTGCGCGGCGAGCACCTCGGTGGGCGCGAGCATCGCGGCCTGGCGGCCGGAGTCGACCACCTGCAGCATCGCCCGCAGCGCCACGACCGTCTTGCCGCTGCCGACCTCGCCCTGCAGCAGCCGGTTCATCGGGTGCTCGCCGGACAGGTCGGCGGCGATGTCCTCGCCCACCGCGCGCTGCCCCTCGGTCAGCTCGAACGGCAGCCGCTGGTCGAACGCGTCGAGCAGGCCACCCTGGATCCGGGCGCAGGCCGGCGCCGGGCGGGTCACCGCGGAGTACCGGCGCTGCGCGAAGATCAGCTGCACCGCCATGGCCTCGTCCCACTTCAGCCGGTCCCGCGCGGCCTCCAGCGCGTCGTGGTCCTTGGGGCGGTGGATGTTGTGCAGCGCGTCGAACAGGTCCATGAGCTGGCGGCTGTCGAGCAACTCGCGCGGCATCGGGTCTTCTTCGCGCTCCAGCGTGTCCAGCACCTGACGCACGCACCGCGCGATGGACCACGACGGCATCCCCGCGGCGGCGGGGTACACCGGGATGATCGCGCCGACGAAGTCGTCCATCGCGCTGTCGTCGTCGCCGTCGAGCATCTGGTACTCGGGGTTGGCGAGCTGGAGCGTGTTGCGGAACGCGGTGACCTTGCCGGCGAACAACCCGGTGCGGCCCAGCCGCAGCTGCCGCTCGTGCTGGTGCGGGCGGCCGAAGAACGCGCAGGACAGCCTGCGGTGGCCGTCGGTGATGACCAGCTCCAGGATGTGCCCGGGCTTGTTGCGCATCCGGCGCATGTTGACCTTCTCCACGCGCGCCATCACGGTCGCGTGCTCGCCGATCTCCAGCCCGGCGATGTCGGTCAGCTCGCCGCGCTCGGCGTAGCGGCGCGGGTAGTGCCGCAGCAGGTCGGCGACGGTGTGGATGTCCAGCGACTCGGCGAGCGCCTTCGCGGTCTTGGCGCCCAGCAGCGGGGGCAGCTTGTCACGCAGTCCGGTCACGCGTTCACTCCACACCGATCAGCAGCACGGCGTCGGCCTGGCCGCCGGGGTAATCCACGAACTCCACCTCCGGTCGCTGCGCCCGCAACCGCTCCCGCAGCTCGTCGGTCAGGCCGGCCGGCGCCTCGGTCCCGGTCAGCACGGTGACCAGCTCGCCGCCGACGGCCAGCATCCGGCTCAGCACGCCCATCGCGGCCTCGGCCAGCGGCGCGCCGGCCGGTTCGACGAGCACGACCTCGCCGTCGACGAAACCGATCAGGTCACCGGCGTGGGCCCGTCCCACCCAGGTTATCGACTCCTCGGCGGCGACCACGAGCTCGCCACGCCGGGTCGCCGCGGCGGCCTCGGCCATGGCGACGACGTCGTCGTTCGCGCGGCGCCCCGCGTCGTGCACGGCCAGCGCGGACAGCACCTGGACCGGGGACGCGCACGGGATGACCACCACGTCCCGGTCGCCGATCATCGGGTGGCCCGCGGCGTCGTCGGCGGCCCTGGTCAGGCTCTCCCCGCCGGCGAGGACGGTGATGTGACCGGCCGCGCGCTCGGTGATCAGGCCGAGCATCTCCTCGACGCTCGGCGTCGAGTGGTCCGGCACCGCGAGCACCGCGAAACCCTCTTCGCGCAGCAGCGTGGCCAGCTCCTCGCCGTGCACGACAGCGACCACCGCGCGGTCCGGGCCGGACGGCGGTTCGATCGGGGTCGGGGTGATGAGCGGTTCGACGCGGATGCCGCTGGGCCGGCCGGCGCGGAGACCGGCCTCGATGGCGGCGCCGATGTCCGCGCAGTGCACGTGGACGGCGTGTCCGCCGCTGCCGTCCCCGGCCACGGTGACGCTGTCCCCCAGCTCGGACAGCGCCCGGCGCAGGACCGGGACGTCCGCGTCGGCGACCTCGTCCAGCAGGTACATGACCTCCCACGCGTAGGGAGCCTGCTCGGTGTCCGGTTCGCTGGAGGTGTGCGCCTCGCAGGAGTGCGCGATCTGGGTCTCGGTGCCGGTGACCACGCCCGCCAGTGCGTCGAAGACCGCGACGAGCCCGCGCGCGCCCGCATCGACGACACCGGCGGAAGCGAGGACCGGCAGCTGGTGCGGGGTCTGCTCGAGGGCTTCGGAGGCGGCCTTCGCGGCGATCGCCACCACGTCGGCGAGGTCGCCGGGGTCCGTGACCGCCTGGGCCACGGCCTGCAGGACGCTGAGCATCGTGCCCTGGACCGGGCGGGCGACGGCGTCGGTGGCGGTGCGGTGCGCGTTCGCCAGTGCCTTGGCCAGGGTGGGTCCGTCCAGCTCGTCCGCGGCGGCGGCGGTTTCGGCGAGACCGCGGAGGACCTGGGAGAGGATCACGCCGGAGTTGCCGCGCGCGGCGAGAACGGCGCCCCGGGCGAGTACGGACAGTGCCGCCGCCGCACTGTCCGTGGTGGGTTCGGCGGCCAGCCGGGCGTGCGCGCCGGACATGGTGTGCAGCAGGTTGGAACCGGTGTCGGAGTCGGCGACCGGGTAGACGTTGATGCCGTTGATGGCCGGGCACAGCACTTCCAGGCTGTGCACGCAGGCCGCCGCCCACGCTGTGATGGCATGCTCGTCCAGAGCCCGCACCGCCGACCTCCTCCCTGGTCAGGCCAGGGTAGCGACCCGGTCGCGGGACGGCGAAGGACCGTCGTTTAGTATGGTCCGAGTGTCCGGCCCGCGCCGGGCGTGTTTTGTCTTCCCTGATCGTCAAAGGAGTTCGACGTGGCTGCCGTGTGCGACGTCTGTGGCAAGGGACCGGGCTTCGGCAAGTCCGTCTCGCACTCCCACCGGCGTACCAACCGCCGCTGGAACCCGAACATCCAGACCGTGCACGCCAAGATCGGCGTGTCCCAGCGCAAGCGGCTGAACGTCTGCACCTCGTGCCTGAAGGCCGGCAAGGTCGTTCGCGGCTGATTGCTGCAGACTTTCGAGACGGCGGGTGTCCTCGGGCATCCGCCGTTTTCGCGTGCGCGGCGCACCGCTAAAGTACGCCGCCGTGGCAGCGAAACCCTTGCACGAGATCGTCGAAGCAGGCTGGGCGAAGGCGTTGGACCCGGTCGCCGACCGGATCTCCGCGATGGGTGAGTTCCTGCGCGCGGAGATCGCCGCGGGACGCCGGTACCTCCCCGCGGGCGAGCACGTGCTGCGGGCGTTCCAGCAGCCCTTCGACGACGTGAAGGTGTTGATCGTCGGCCAGGACCCGTACCCGACGCCGGGGCACCCGATCGGGCTGAGCTTCGCGGTGGCGCCGGACGTGCGGCCGCTGCCGAAGAGCCTGATCAACATCTACCAGGAGTACTGCGACGACCTCGGCTACCCCACGCCGTCCAACGGCGACCTCACGCCGTGGACCGAGCAGGGGGTGCTGCTGCTCAACAGGTCGCTGACCGTGCGGCCCGGTTCGCCCAACTCGCACAAGGGCAAGGGCTGGGAAGAGGTCACCGAGCAGGCGATCCGCGCGCTGGCCGCCCGCGGCAAGCCGATGGTCGCGATCCTGTGGGGCAGCAACGCACGCAGCCTGAAGCCGCTGCTCGGTGGGGTGCCGTGCATCGAGTCGGTGCACCCGAGCCCGCTGTCCGCGCGCAACGGCTTCTTCGGTTCGAAGCCGTTCAGCCGCGCGAACGAGCTGCTGCAGCGGCAGGGCGCCGAGCCGGTGGACTGGAAGCTGCCCTAACCCAGCCGCAGCGCTGCCCTTGCGTGGCAGCCGCGGGCCGAAACAGCCACAGCCGCGGCTCCCGCGCCGCCCGGAAACGACGACCGCACGGACGGCGGCCCCAACGGCGCCAGCCTGGGCGAAGCGCTCGGAGCTCCCCGCCCAGCCGTCGCAGGGCGAGCCGCCGCCCTGTTCGCAGCCGCGGCTCCTGCTGCCGGGCCGCGCCGCCCTAGCCCATCCGGCGCAGCGCGGTGCGGAACCATTGCGCCCGCTCGACGTAGCCGTCCACCACGCGCTGGATCTGGTCCGGCCCGAAAGACTTGTTCTCCCGCACCTTCGCCGGCACCCCGAGCGCGATGTGCCCGGACGGCACGCGCGAGGAGTACGACAGCACCGCCCCGGCGCCGACCATCGCACCGTCCTCGATCACGCTGCCGTTCAGCACCACCGAACCCGACGCGATCAGGCACCCGGTGCCGATCCGCGCGCCCTCGACGTGCACCGCGTGCCCGATCGCCGACGACGGGCCGAGGATCGTCGGGTCCTGGGCGGTGCAGTGCAGCACGCACCCGTCCTGCACGTTGGACCGCTCGCCGATCTCGATGTAGCCGTGGTCGCCGCGCAGCACGGTCTGCGGCCACACCGACGCGTTCGGCCCGATCCGCACGTCGCCGATCACCGTGGCGTCCGGGTGCACGAACGCCGTCGGGTGGATCGACGGGGTCAGCTCACCGAGCGCGTAGATCGCCACCGAGGTCCTCCAAATCCTTGCCCAGGTACACCGACAGCGGATCCCCCTGGTAGTGGCCGAACGCCGGAACGTCGGTGTAGCCCGACGACCGGTACAGCGCGATCGCCTCCGGCTGCTTCAGCCCGGTCTCCAGCACGAGCCGTCTGCGCCCGGCGGCGCGTGCCGTGCGTTCCAGCTCCGCCAGCACCGCACGCGCGAAACCCTTGCCCCGCGCGGCCTCCACGACGTACATCCGCTTCAGCTCGACCTCGTCGTCACCCCGGACGCGCCAGCCACCGCAGGCGACCGGCTCCCCGTCCAGGTAGCCGACGACGAACAACCCCAGCGGCGGCGCGAACTCGGCCGGATCGACCGGGGTGGCGTCCGTTTCGCCGTAGCGCACGACGTACTCCTGCTGCACGGCGTCGATCAGCTTCGCCGCGTCCGGATCGTCGTACGCGACCACGCGAAGGTCCATGGCGAACTACGTTAGAGGGATCACCGCCAGTGCTCCCAGCCACTTTCGCCGTGGTACTGCTCACCGTCGACCGTGACGCCCGAATCGGCCAGCGTGACCGAGCCGATCCGCCGCCAGCCCTCGGGCAGGTCGGCGAACGACGGGAAGGTCGCCACCAGCGCGTGGTCCTCGCCGCCGGTCAGCACCCAGGTCAGCGGGTCCGCGCCCAGCGCGGTGCCCACGTCGACCAGCTTCCGGTCGATCTCCAGGTGCTCGGTCAGCACGTCGATGCCCACACCGGAGGCCTCCGCGATGTGGCCGAGGTCGGCGAGCAGGCCGTCCGAGACGTCGATCATCGCCGTCGCCCCGGCGATCGCGGCCGCGGGACCGGCCGCGTAGTCCGGCTCGGGCGCGCGCTGGGCGTTGACCACCGCGACGGGTGAGCGGAAACCGCGGCCGAGCGTGGCGAGCCCGGCCGCGGCCCAGCCCAGGCGCCCGGAGACCGCGACGATGTCGCCCGGCCGCGCGCCCGAGCGCGTCACCGGCGCGCGTCCTTGCAGGTCACCGAGCGCGGTGATGCTCACCACCAGCTGGTCGGCGCGCACCATGTCGCCGCCGACGACCCCGGCACCGGCGCGCTGGGCTTCCGCCCACAGGCCGTCGCTGAGTTCCCGGACGACCTTCGCGGGGGTGTCCGGCGGGCAGGCGAGCCCGACGAGGACGGCTGTCGGCACCGCGCCCATCGCGGCGACGTCGGCGAAGTTCTCCGCCACCGCCTTGCGTCCGACCTGGTCCGGAGTGGACCAGTCCAGCCGGAAATGCACGCCCTGGACGAGGACGTCGGTGGTGGCGACCACCCGCCCGTCGGGCGCGGCGACGACGGCGGCGTCGTCGCCGGGGCCGAGGAGGGTTCCGGCGGGTTGTCTTCGGTTCTCGGTCACGGCGCGGATGAGGCCGAACTCACCCATTCCGGCGACCGTGCCGGAGTCGGATGCCTGGTGGGTTGACATGCGTCACCTCGGTCGCTCGATAGTCGGATGACCTAGATTCGTGGTCCGTGCGGTAGGTTCTGTCCACGTTCCTACCTTGAGTTCGACGCCGGAGACGAAGGGGCGCGCCGTGGTCCACGCATACATCCTCATCCAGACCGAAGTCGGCAAGGCCGCCGCGGTCGCGGCGGAGATCGCCGGGATCCCCGGTGTCACCAGTTCCGAGGATGTGACCGGCCCCTACGACGTGATCGTGCGGGCCGAGGCCGACAACGTCGACCAGCTCGGGCAGCTCGTGGTCGCGAAGGTTCAGGGTGTCGAGGGCATCACGCGCACGCTGACCTGCCCCGTGGTGCACCTGTAAGCGATGCCGGACACCGAGACCGGGGCGCCGCCGCGGGCACTGCTGGTGGCCGCGGCCGTGCTGGTGGTCGTGCTGGCGGCCGGGGTCGCGGTCATCGGGCTGGTGATGCGCGGCTCCGGCGACGAGGCGGGTCCGCTGGCGCTGGTGCCGGTGGACGCGCCGCAGGCCGGTTCGGCCGAGTGCGCGCGGCTGATCCCGGCTATGCCTGCGCAGCTGGACTCGAAGGGCACCGCGCTGCCCCGCCGGACGATCGCGGAGCCCGCCCCCGAGGCGACGATCGCGTGGGGCTCGCCGGACTCGATCGTGCTGCGCTGCGGGCTGGGCAAGCCGCCGGAACTGACGCCGACGAGCCAGTTGCGGGTGGTCAGCGGGGTGCAGTGGCTGCCGGTGGAGGGCCCGGGCTCGTCGACGTGGTACGTGGTGGACCGGGCGGTGTACGTGGCGCTGACGGTGCCGGACTCCGCGGGGACCGGGCCGCTGCAACAGATCTCGGACACCGTGGCGGCGACGCTGCCGCCGGTACCGCTACGGTTTTGAGCCTCTCACGGTCGCACACGTTGCCGAGAACGTGCGACCGGTGGGGGTCAGCGCAGCCCGGTGCCCCGGGCGAGCGCCGTGTCGATCAGGGTCGTCAGCAGGGTCCGGTAGTCCACGCCCGTGACCTGCCACATCTTCGGGTACGCCGAAGTCGCCGTGAAGCCGGGCATCGTGTTGACCTCGTTGACCGTTAGGTCGCCGTTGGCGCCCACGAAGAAGTCCACGCGCGCCAGGCCCTGGCAGTCGAGCGCCTGGAACGCCTTCACCGCCTGCGCACGCAGCTTCTCGGTCACCGAATCGTCCAGCTTGGCCGGGATGTCCAGCTCCGCGTCCTCGCCGATGTACTTCGTCTCGAAGTCGTACCAGGCGGACTCGTCGTCGGAAAGCACGCGCACCTCGGCCGGCAGTGACGCCTCCACCCGGCCGTCCGGGAACTCCAGCACGCCGCACTCGACCTCGCGCCCCGGCACCGCCGCCTCGACCAGCACCTTCGGGTCGGTTTCGCGCGCCAGTGCGATCGCCGCGTCCAGGTCGGCCCAGTCGGTCACCTTGCTGATCCCGATCGACGACCCGGCTCGCGACGGCTTGACGAACACCGGCAGCCCCAGCCGTTCCCGGTCCGCCTCGTCCAGTGTGGACTGTCCGCGGCGCAGCTCGACGTAGCGGCCGACCGGCAGCCCCTCCGCGGCGAGCAGCTTCTTCGCGTAGGCCTTGTCCATCGCCACCGCGCTGGCCAGCACGCCCGGCCCGACGTACGGGATCCCGGCCAGTTCCAGCAGCCCCTGCAGCGTGCCGTCCTCACCGAAGGCGCCGTGCAGCACGGGGAAGACGACGTCGACACCGCCGAGCGCCTCGGCGCCGGGCTCGGTCACGACCAGCTCGCGCAGCGTCGGGTCACCGGCGAGGACCAGCGACTGGCCGCCGTCGACCGAGGGCAGCTGCCGGCCGGAGATCGTGAGGCTCTTCGGGTCGGCGGTGCCCAGCACCCAGCCGCCCTCGCGGGTGATCCCGATCGGCACGACCTCGAAGCGGTCGCGGTCCAGATGCGCCAGCACGCTGCCTGCCGACAGGCACGAGATCGTGTGCTCGGTGCTCCGGCCGCCGAACACCACGGCCACCCGCGTCTTCCTCATGAGCCGTCACCCTACCGGGCTCTTGCCCCGATCCGATCAGCGCAGTAAGCCCACCAGCGTGTCCAACGCGCCACCCAGCGCCTCCCGCGAACAACCGGCGTAGCCGATCGCCACGCCGTACGCCGTGGGCGTTCCCGCGAAGTGCCGGGCCAAACCATCAAGGCGGATCCCGCGCACCCGTCCCGCCGCCAGGCACTCCCGTTCGGCCTCGGCGGAGGCGAACGGCACCACCAGGTGCGCGCCCGCGTCGTCGCCCAGCACCGGGACCCCGGCCTCCCGCAGGGCGGACACCAGCATCACCCGCCGCTCGGACAACTCCCGCCGCAGTTTCCGAAGGTGACGGCCCAGGTCACCGTGCCGCGCCAGCTCGATCAGCACGCGTTGGCCGGCCGGCGACGGACGCGTCCCGGTGCGGTCGCGGTGCCCCAGCACCGACGACGTCACCGCGCCCGGCGCGACCATCCAGCCCGCGCCGAGCGTGGGGGTGAGGATCTTGCTGGTCGTGCCCAGGTGCACCACGACGTCCGGCGCGAGCGCGGCCAGCAGCGGCAGCGGGGCGACGTCGAACCGCAGCTCACCGTCGTAGTCGTCCTCGATGATGAGCATGTTCTCGGCGCGGGCCCGCTCGACCAGCTCGACCCGGCGGGCCGCGTTGAGCCGCGACCCCATCGGGTACTGGTGCGCCGGCGAGCAGTAGACGCCGCGCACGCCGGGCGGGATCGCGTCGGTGCGCAGGCCCTCGCCGTCCACCGGAACCCCGACGACCTTCAGGCCCGCGCTCAGGAACGCCTCCACCGCGCGCTGGTAGCCGGGCTCCTCGACGGCGACCGTGTCCCCGGCCCGGAACACGGCCCCGGCCAGCTCGAACACCGCGGCGGTGGTGCCGCCGGTCGCCAGCACGGAGTCGGTGCCGACCGCCAGCCCGCGGTGGCGCAGCAGGTGCTCGGCGATCGCCGCCCGGTACTCCGGCAGACCGGCCCGGTGCGCGCGGGTCAGCGGCGCGGTGTCGGCGGCGGCGCGCCAGGCCCGGCGCCACGCGGCGCGGTCGATCCCCGCCGCCCACGGTGTGCCCGGGGTGAGGTCGAGCAGCTCGTCCGGTTCGGCGACCTCGCCCGGGACGACCCGGTGGACGGGCCGGTCGCTCGGTGGTGAAGTGGTGACGTAGGTGCCCGAGCCGTGCCGCCCGGTGATCCACCCTTCGGCGTGCAGCTGCTCGTAGGCGGCCGAGGTCACCGTGCGGCTCACGCCCAGCCGCGCGGCCAGCGCCCGGGTGGACGGCAGCCGGTCGCCGCCGCGCAGGTGCCCGGTCGCGGCCGCCTCGCGCAGGGCGTCGGCGAGCTGCACGGCGAGCGGGGTCTCGGCCTCGCGGTCGAGGGTGACGGGCAGCGCGGTCGCGGGCTGGGACACTCGAAGTGGCCTTCCGTTTTGCTTTGAAAGTGGATCTACTGGAAGTCCACTATACGCCGCATGCTGAAGGCATGACCACACTCTCGCCGACCCCGCGCAGCACCCTGACCCGCAAGAAGAACCGCGCGGCCACCGATCGCGAACGCCTGTACGAGGTGCTCGACGAGGGCCTGATCTGCCACCTCGGTCTCGTGCTGAACGGCTCCCCCGTCGTGCTGCCCACCGGGTACGGCCGCGACGGCGACACCCTGTACTTCCACGGCTCGACCGGCTCGGGGAACCTGCGTGCGGCGGCGCAGGGCATCGATGTGTGCGTGACGGTGACGCTGGTCGACGGTCTGGTGTACGCCCGCTCGCTCAACAACCACTCGATGAACTACCGCAGCGCGGTGGTGCACGGAACCGCGCGGCTGGTGACGGGAGAGGAGAAGATGCACGGGCTGCACGTGGTGACCGAGCACCTGACCCCGGGCTCGTGGGACCACGCGCGGGCGGTGAACGCGAAGGAACTGGCGTCGGTTTCGGTGCTGGCGCTGGACCTGGCGGAGGCGTCCGTGAAGATCCGCGCGGGCGAGCCGGTCGACGAGCCGGAGGACATGGACAGCGACGAGATCTGGGCCGGGGTGGTGCCGGTCCAGACCACCTTCGGCGAGCCGGTCCCGGCCTCCTACGTGGACGCGCCGGTTCCGCCGCACGTGCGTGCTCGCCGGTAGCGTCGGGGTGCGCTGACCACGCTCGCCGGCGACGAGTTCTTCACCTCGACCCGGAGTACAAACGGGAGTGTCTGTGGCGCGGGCCGGTGCTGCGGCCTCTCGACACCCTCGCTTGTGGACAGCTCGTCAGTCGCGGACGGGGCCGGTCACCGGGTCCAGGTGGTACGAGCGCATGACCCGGCCGCCGCTGCGGTAGACGTGCACGCTGATCGCCGGGTCCGGGCCGTCGTTGCGCACCTGGTGCACGTACCCGGGCCCGAAGACCCGCGACTGCCCCGCCGACAACGGGTGCACCTCGGTCACCCCGCGCCGCGCGACGGTTTCGGTGAGACGACCGCTGACGACGGTGAACGCGCCCGTCGAATGCCCGTGGTCGTGCAGGTCGGTGTGCTGACCGGGCAGCCAGCCCATCAGCCAGATCTCCTCGTCCTCCCGCACCTCGACGAGCGCGGAGAACCGCTCGTCCGGGTCGTAGCGCAACAGGTGCCGCCAGCGGTCGCGGTCGGCGGCGAACTCGAGCGCGACCCGCACCGGGTGGCGCAGGACGGGCTTCTCGGTCAGGGCGATGGTGTTGTCCGGAACAGCGAACATGAAAACAGGTGTCCTCGTGCGAAAAAAGGGTGGTTGTCGGCAGGCTGGGCTGGGTCAGCGACAACAACAAGGACACAGCGCGGCGCCGCGGCGGAGCACCCGCCGGGTCAGAAGGCCACGCGTCGTCATGGCGCCCACCCAACCAGCGGGCCGGGCGGGCGTCAACTCCGTTCCACCTACTAGGACCACTCGTGCTTCTGACGGCGCCCGAGCAGTTCGGCGCCCACCTGCCGGGGGTCGGCGCCCTCGTGGCACACGCGGTGCATCGCGTCCGTGATCGGCATGTCCACGCCGTGCTTGCGGGCCAGCTCCCGGATCGACGTGCACGACATCACACCCTCGGCGACCTGACCACCGGCCGCCGCCTGCGCCTGCTCCAGCGTCTCGCCCCGCCCCAGCCGCTCGCCGAACGTGCGGTTGCGCGACAGCGGGGACGAACACGTCGCCACGAGGTCGCCGACCCCCGCGAGCCCGGCGAAGGTCAGCGGATCGGCGCCCAGCTTCGTGCCCAGCCGCGCCATCTCCGCCAGCCCGCGCGTGATCAGCGTGGCCGTGGTGTTGGCGCCCAGACCCATGCCGACCGCCATGCCGCAGCTGAGCGCGATGACGTTCTTCGCCGCGCCACCGACCTCGCAGCCCACCACGTCGGTGTTGGTGTAGGGCCGGAAGTAGGAGTTGAAGCTGGCCTGCTGGATCGCGACGGCCCGGTCGTGGTCGGCGCACGCGAGCACCGCCGCGGCCGGCTGGCCCTGCGCGATCTCGCGCGCCAGGTTCGGCCCGGACACCACCACGATCTCGTTCCCGGACACGCCGCTGATCTCGGCGATCACCTCGCTCATCCGCTTGAGCGTGCCGAGTTCGACGCCCTTGGCGAGGCTGACCAGGATCGCGCCGCGCGGCAGGAGTTCCCGCCAGCCGGACAAGTTCGCGCGCAGGCTCTGGCTCGGCACGGCCAGCACGACCGCCTCCGCGCCGGCCAGCGCCTCGGCCGGATCGTGCGTGGCCGTCAGGTTCGCGGGCAGCTCGATGTCCGGGAGGTAGCCGCTGTTGCCGTGCTTCTCGCGGATCTCCGCGGCCACCTCGGCCCGCCGGGCCCACATCGTCACGTCCCGTCCGGCGTCGGCGAGCACCTTGGCGAACGCGGTGCCCCACGAACCCGCGCCGAGCACGGTGATGCGCTGCACCATCGTCAGTCCGCCGCCTCGGGCTTGCGGGCGGGCGGCTGTTCGCCGCGGACCTCGGCCAGCAGCTCGGTGACGCGCTCCATGAGCAGTTCCGTCACCTCCCGCAGCAGCGGCCCGGTCTGCGGCTTGCCGCGGTAGGCGGACAGATCGACCGGTTCGCCCACCTTGTGCGTCACGGTCGTGCGCGGGATCAGCCGCACCTTCTTGTGGTAGAAGTCCAGGATCTGCTGGGTGCCCCAGCGCGCCACCGGGATCACCGGGACGTCGTTGTCCAGCGCCAGCCGCGCCACCCCGGTGTGGGACCGCTTCGGCCAGCCCTGCGGGTCCTTGGTGATGGTGCCCTCGGGGTAGATGACGACGACCTTGCCCTCCTGCAGCGCCTGGTGCGCGGCGCGGAGGCTGTCGCCGGCCTGCGCCGATCCGCGGTAGACCGGGATGCTGCCCGCGCCGACCAGGATCTTGCCGAAGATCGGCGTCCGGGCGAGGCTGTCCTTGGCCAGGAACCGCGGAACGCGCTTCTGGCGGTGGATGAACACCGCGTCGACGGCGGGGTCCATGTGCGAGACGTGGTTCATGACCACCAGCGCCGGGCCCTCCCGCGGGATCCGCTCCGCACCGGTGTAGACCCGCCTGCCGATCCAGCTCACCGGGTAGAACAGCACCGCGGCGGCTCCGACCCAGAACCCGCCCTTCTCACGACCGGCCAAGACTCCTCCTGCTGTGGTGTGTGCTGCTGCGAGCTGATCCTAGGTGCACGATTGCGGAAAGATGGGGGTGTGCCCGTACCCGTCGAAATCTCCGGCCTGATCGTCCCGCTGAAGCCGCCGCGCGCGGGCAAGTCCCGCCTGCGCGGGGCCGTGGACGAGCGCGACCACCCGGCGCTCGTGCTGGCCCTGGCCTGGGACACCCTGGCCGCGGCGACCGCGGCGGGCGTGCGGCGCGTGCTGGTGGTCGCCGCCGATCCGGCCGCGGTGGTTGGCCTGCGCCGCCCCGGCGTGGAGATCGTCGGCGAGCGCGGCGAGCCCGACCTCAACGCCGCGCTGCGGCAGGGCGAGGCGCTGCTGCGCGAGCGGGACCGGCACGGCGTGCTCGGGGCGATTCAAGCCGATCTGCCCGCTTTGCGTCCCGCGGAGCTGGCGGCCGCGCTCACCGAGGCGGCCGGACGGCGGGCGTTCACCGCGGACGCCGACGGCACCGGCACGACCCTGCTGCTGTCCGCGCCGGGCGGGCCGCTGGATCCGCGGTTCGGTCCCGGTTCGGCCGCGGCGCACGCCGAGTCCGGCGCGGTGCCGCTGGAGCTGGACGTGCCGTCGCTGCGGCGGGACGTGGACACCCCGGCGGACCTCGCGGAGGCCTGCCTGCTGGGGGTCGGCGAACGGACCCGGGCGCTGCTCTGCGCACAGGAGGTGGCGTGAACTTCACCCGGCCGCTGGGCGAACTGCTCCGGGTGGTCGTGCGGAGCACGGGTGAACTGCTGAATCTCTCACTCGGAGTATCGGCAGGCAGGCCCGAAGTAAGGAACAATGCCAGAGTGAGCAGCGACGAGACCAACCCCCCGGCAACGACCCCTCCGGCGTCCGGCGAGACCGCCGCGCCCACGAGATTCCGCGCCATCCCGTCCGCGCCCCCGGCGGTGACACCGTCGTCGGACCTGCCGCCGGCGTCCCTGCCCGACGACCGGTACTTCAACCGCGAGCTGTCGTGGCAGGACTTCAACGCCCGGGTGCTCGCGCTGGCCGAGGACGCCTCCCAGCCGCTGCTGGAGCGGGCCAAGTTCCTCGCGATCTTCGCGTCCAATCTGGACGAGTTCTACATGGTCCGGGTGGCCGGGCTGAAGCGCCGCGACGAGACCGGGCTGCCGGTGCGCAGCGCCGACGGCCTCACCCCGCGCGAGCAGCTGGCCTACATCGCCAAGCGCAACCAGGACCTGGTCGAGCGGCACACCGCCGCGTTCGAGGAGCACGTCCGCCCGGAGCTGGCCAAGCACGACATCCAGATCGTGTGCTGGGCGGATCTGGAGCCGGACGACCAGGCTCGCCTGTCGGACTACTTCACTGAGCAGATCTTCCCGGTGCTGACGCCGCTGGCGGTCGACCCGGCGCACCCGTTCCCCTACATCTCCGGGCTGTCGCTGAACCTCGCCGTCACGGTGCGGGACCCGGATCTGGGCACCGAGCGGTTCGCCCGGGTCAAGGTGCCGAACAACGTGCCGCGCCTGATCCGCGTCGAGCAGCAGCGGGAGAGCCGCGTCGCGACGTTCCTGCCGCTGGAGGAACTGATCGCCGCGCACCTCGGTGAGCTGTTCACCGGCATGGAGGTCACCGAGCACCACGTTTTCCGGGTGACCCGCAACGCCGACGTGGACGTGGACGAGGACCGCGACGAGGACCTGCTGCAGGCGCTGGAGCGGGAGCTGGCGCAGCGCCGGTTCGGCCCGCCGGTGCGGCTCGAGGTCGCCAGCGACATGAGCGAGCACGTGCTCGACCTGCTGCTGCGCGAACTGGAGGTCGATCCGCACGACGTGGTCGAGGTGCCCGGCCTGCTGGACCTGACCTGCCTGACCCAGCTTTCCAGTTTGGACCGCAAGGAACTGAAGGACCGCCCTTTCGTCCCGGCCACGCACCCGGCGTTCGGTGAGCACGAGACGCCCAAGAGCGTCTTCGCCACCCTGCGCGAGGGCGACGTGCTCGTGCACCACCCGTACGACTCGTTCTCCACGAGCGTGCAGCGGTTCATCGAGCAGGCCGCCCGGGACGACAAGGTGCTGGCCATCAAGCAGACCCTGTACCGCACGTCCGGTGACTCCCCCATCGTCAACGCGCTCATCGACGCCGCCGAGGCCGGCAAGCAGGTCGTGGCGCTGGTGGAGATCAAGGCCCGCTTCGACGAGGAGGCCAACATCACCTGGGCCCGCACGCTGGAGCGGGCCGGGGTGCACGTGGTCTACGGTCTGGTCGGGCTGAAGACCCACTGCAAGGTCGCGATGGTGGTGCGCCAGGAGGGTTCGACGATCCGCCGCTACTGCCACATCGGCACCGGCAACTACAACCCGAAGACGGCGCGGCTGTACGAGGACGTCGGCCTGCTGACCGCGGACCCGGACATCGGCGCGGACATCACCGACCTGTTCAACGTGCTGACCGGCTACTCGCGGCAGGACACCTACCGCAACATCCTCACCTCACCGGCCGGGATCCGGCGCGGAATCCTGCGGCTCGTCGACGAGGAGATCGAGCACAAGCACGCCGGCGCGGAGGCGGGTATTCGCCTCAAGTGCAACTCGCTGGTCGACGAGCAAATCATCGACGCGCTCTACCGGGCCTCGCAGGAAGGCGTTCCGGTGGAGATCGTGGTGCGGGGTATTTGCGCCCTGAAACCCGGGGTGCCCGGACTGTCCGAGAACATTTCCGTCCGGTCCATTCTCGGGCGGTTCCTGGAGCATTCCCGCATCTTCCATTTCCTCGCCGGGCGCACCTACTGGATCGGCAGCGCGGACATGATGCACCGCAACCTCGACCGCCGGATCGAGGCGATGGTGCAGGTCAAGGACACGCGGCTGACCAGGCAGCTGGACGACATCCTCGATTCGGCGCTGGACCCGGCGACGCGCTGCTGGGTGCTGACCGAGAACGGCGAGTGGCAGCCCTCGCCCGCGGACACCTCGCAGGTCCGCGACCACCAGAACGAGTTGTTGAAGAAGCACGGGGCCAACGGGTGAGTTCTGTTCGTGTCCGCGCCGCGGGTGCGGTGCTGTGGCGCACCGGTCCGGGCGGCGTCGAGGTCGCGGTGGCGCACCGGCCCCGCTACGACGACTGGTCGCTGCCGAAGGGGAAGCTCGACGACGGGGAGACCCTCCCGGCGGCGGCGGTGCGGGAGATCGCGGAGGAGACCGGGTTCCGGGCCCGTCTGGGGCGGCACCTGAAGACCGTGCGGTACCCGGTGGCGGCCGGGCCCAAGACCGTCGACTACTACAGCGCGGCGGCCGTCTCGGGGGCGTTCGAGCCCAACGAGGAGGTCGACGAGCTGCGCTGGCTGGCGCCGGCGGAGGCGGCCGGGCTGCTGACGTACGACAGCGACCGGTCGGTGCTCGAGGAATTCGAGGCACTGCCCGCCGGGTTGACGACGGTTCTCCTCGTGCGGCACGCGAAGGCCGGAAAACGGGACGAGTGGCGCGGCGACGACGACCTGCGCCCACTGTCCCCGAGTGGCCTTCGGCAGGCGGCGGCGCTGCGGGTGTTGTTGCCACTGTGGGGACCGGACCGGGTGCTGGCGGCGCCCCGCTTGCGGTGCGAGCAGACGGTGCGCGGCCTGGCGGACGACCTCGGGGTCCCGGTGGAGCACGAGGACCTGATGGCCGAGGAGGGTTACTGGGACGACCGGGCGGCGGGGCTGGCCCGGTTCCTGGCGCTGGTGTCTGCGGGTGGGACGCCCGTGGTGTGCAGCCAGGGCGGGGTGATCCCGGACCTCGTGGAGCGCTTGGCGGTCCGCGATGGAGTCCGGCTGCCGGTCGACGAGGGCGAGAACGTGCCGAGCAAGAAGGGCTCGGTGTGGGTGCTGTCGTTCCGGGCGGCGCCCGGGAACGGCGGGCCACAGCTCGTGGCGGCCGACTACCTGCCGACGGCGCTCCCCAAGCCCGTCACGAGCCGGGTGTAGCAGTCCGGCTGAGACGGTGGTTCTTCAGGGACTACGGTCGCGACAACGTTTCTCCCGCCAGTGCACAACCGCCGGCCGGCACCGGCGGTGGGCGATCACAGCCCGGGCCGCACCCGCCTCACCAACCGCCGGCCGGCGACGCAAGAAGACCGACTACGCGCCAGCCCTCCCCCGCCCCCGATCCCCAGCCTGCTTTTGGTCGCCGATCAGCGGGGTCAAGGTACTCCTTCCCGCCTTGACGCCGCTGCTCGGCGACCGATACACAATCAAGGAGCGGGGGCGGGGGAGGTCGCCCAAGGTGACCGTCAGGCGCCGTGAGGCGCTCTTTTGAACCCGCCCGTAGGGCGGGCTCTTCGCCTGCCGAAGGCGCCGGTTTAAAGATCAAGAGATGTCCTCGCCGGACGGGCAGGCTCCGGGATGACGGGGAATGCAGGCACGTCACCTTGGCAGGGTGGGAGCTGGGTGGTCATCCCGTCGCCTTCCGGTTTGTGCATATCACCTTGAGCCAGGGCCGCAAGGTTGGCATGGTCGGCCGTCGGCGGGTGCCTGGGTTGCGGCCCTGGCTCAAGGTGATCGTTCCGGTGTCAGGCGACGGGATGACCACCCAGCTCCGCTTTGGTTCAAAGACCGCGTGCGCGCGCCGGGGGCTGAACGCGGCAGGGCCCCCGCGGAAGAAACTGCGCGGGGGCCCTGCCGAGAAGCAATCGCTACGGCTCTTACTTCTTCTTCCGGGTCGTGGTCGCCTTCTTCGCCGCGGTGGTCTTCGCGGCGGTGGCCTTCGGGGCCGCCTTGGTGGCGGTCGTCTTCTTCGCCGCGGTGGACTTCGCCGCCGTGGTCTTCGAAGCCGTGGCCTTCGGCGCGGCCTTGGTGGTGGCCGCGGCGCGGGTGCGCGTGCTGGTGCTGCGGGTCGCGGTGGGACGCGTGGTCGTCGCCTTCGCGGTGGTGGACCGCGAGGAGGCGGCACGGGTCGTGGTGCCGGTGCTGCGGGTCGAGGCGGCAGCGCTGCGGGTCGAAGTCGTCGTCGTGCGCTTCGCCGCCGTGGCCTTCGGCAGCTTCTTGGCACCGCTGATGACGTCCTTGAAGGTCGTGCCGGCGCGGAAGGCCGGGACGTTGGTCTTCTTCACCTTGACCGTCTCACCGGTGCGCGGGTTGCGAGCGGTGCGGGCCGCGCGGGCGCGCTTCTCGAACACCCCGAAACCGGTGATGTTGACCTTCTCGCCCTTCTGCACGGTGCGAATGATGATGTCCACCAGGTTGTCGACCGCCTGGGAAGCAACCTTCTTGTCGCCCAGACGCTCGGAGAGCGCCTCGATCAGCTGGGCCTTGTTGGCCATTCCAGTCCTCCATGAAGAACTACGTGTCACACGGCCACATCGGCCGACTTCACGCACACGGTATTACCAACTCGCCCAAAATTCCAAACGGCGCGCGGAATTTTTCTGCAGGCGGGGCGTGGTTTCCGCCTCCTGAGCGACCCTCGCGGGCCCTTCCGCGCGCCGTTCGGCGTGGTGTGCCCGGCCGGTGGCCGGGTGCGAATCCCTTGCTGAGCAGGGAATTCGTGTTATTCGGCGGCCACCGGGGTGGTCACCGGCTGCCAGCTGGGACGGCCGGCCTCGAACCGGTCGATCTCCTCGGCGTGTCGCAGGGTGAGAGCGATGTCATCGAGCCCCTCCAGCAGCCGCCAGCGGGTGTAGTCGTCGATCGAGAAGGTCGTCTGGAAGTCCTTGGCCCGCACGGTCTTCGCCTCGAGGTCGACCGTGACCTCCGTGCCGGGGTCGTTCTCCAGGATCTTCCACAGCTGCTCGACGTCCGACTGCTCGCACTGGGCGGCCACCAGACCCTGCTTGCCGGAGTTGCCCCGGAAGATGTCGGCGAACCGGGAGGAGATGACGACCCGGAAGCCGTAGTTCATCAATGCCCAGACAGCGTGTTCGCGCGAGGACCCGGTGCCGAAGTCCGGTCCGGCCACCAGCACGCTGCCGGCCTTGAACGGCTCCTGGTTCAGGATGAACGACTCGTCGCTCCGCCAGGCGGCGAACAGGCCGTCCTCGAAACCGGTGCGGCTGACCCGCTTCAGGTAGACGGCCGGGATGATCTGGTCAGTGTCCACGTTGGACCTGCGCAGGGGCACTCCGATGCCGGTGTGCGTCTTGAACGGCTCCATGGTGGTGGGGGCTCCTTCAGTTCAGGTCTTCGGGGCTGGACAGCGTGCCGCGGACGGCCGTGGCGGCCGCGACGAGCGGCGAGACGAGGTGGGTGCGGCCACCCTTGCCCTGCCTGCCCTCGAAGTTGCGGTTGGAGGTGGACGCGCTTCGCTCGCCGGGGGCCAGCTGGTCCGGGTTCATGCCCAGGCACATCGAGCAGCCCGCCTGCCGCCACTCGGCGCCGGCGTCGAGGAAGACCTTGTCCAGTCCCTCCGCCTCGGCGGCCTGGCGCACCCGCATCGAGCCGGGCACGACGAGCATCCGGACGCCCTCGGCCACCTTGCGGCCCTGGAGCACGTCCGCGGCGGCCCGCAGGTCCTCGATCCGGCCGTTGGTGCACGAGCCGAGGAAGACGGTGTCGACCTTGATCTCGCGCAGCGGGGTGCCCGGCTTGAGGTCCATATAGGACAGGGCCTTCTCGGCGGCGAACCGCTCGTTCTCGTCCGCGATCCGCTCCGGGTCCGGCACCGACTCGCTCAGCGGCAGGCCCTGGCCGGGATTGGTGCCCCAGGTCACGAACGGGGTCAGGGTGTCGGCGTCGAGGTGGACCTCGGCGTCGAACTCCGCGCCCTCGTCGGTGCGCAGCGACTTCCAGTACTCGACCGCGGCGTCCCAGTCGGCGCCCTTCGGGGCGTGCGGGCGGCCCTTCAGGTAGGCGAAGGTGGTCTCGTCCGGGGCGATCATGCCGGCGCGGGCGCCCGCCTCGATCGACATGTTGCAGATCGTCATCCGGGCTTCCATCGACAGCGCCTCGATCGCGCTGCCCCGGTACTCCAGGACGTAGCCCTGGCCGCCGCCGGTGCCGATCTTGGCGATGACGGCGAGGATGACGTCCTTCGCCGTGACGCCCGGGCGGAGCTTGCCGTCCACGTTGATGGCCATCGTCTTGAACGGCCGCAGCGGCAGGGTCTGGGTGGCCAGCACGTGCTCCACCTCGGAGGTGCCGATGCCGAACGCCATCGCGCCGAACGCGCCGTGGGTGGAGGTGTGGCTGTCACCGCAGACGACCGTCATCCCCGGCTGGGTCAGGCCCAGCTGTGGGCCGATGACGTGCACGATGCCCTGCTCGGCGTCGCCCATCGGGTGCAGCCGGACGCCGAACTCCTTGCAGTTCTTCCGAAGCGTCTCGACCTGGGTGCGGGACACCGGGTCGGCGATCGGGAGTTCGATGTCGACGGTCGGGACGTTGTGGTCCTCGGTCGCGATGGTCAGGTCCGGGCGGCGCACCTTGCGCCCCGCCAGGCGGAGACCGTCGAACGCCTGCGGGCTGGTGACTTCGTGCACCAGGTGCAGGTCGATGTAGAGCAGATCGGGTTCCGCTCCTTCACCGCGGCGCACGGTGTGCGCCTCCCACACCTTCTCGGCCAGTGTCCGCGGCCGCGTGGTGGTCATCTGTGCTCCTCCCACGAGGTTGATTGGGAGCAAAGGAACCCGGGGACCGTCGCGGGAACGTCAGCGACCTCGGGTTCGATTTTCCCAGATTCTGGACTTCCCAAATCCCGGGAAGCTAGTATCGCGTCGTGGGACAGCATAGCTCTACTGACCAGCAGAGCGGTATCGGCGTTCTGGACAAGGCCGTGGCCGTGCTGCAGGCCGTGGCCGAAGATCCGTGCGGGCTCGCGGAACTGTGCACCCGGACCGGGCTGCCGCGCGCGACCGCGCACCGCCTCGCCGTCGGGCTCGAGGTGCACCGGCTCCTGCGGCGCGGGCCGGACGGCCGGTGGCGCCCGGGTTCCGCGCTCGCCGAACTCGCCGGCGGCACGGCGGATCCGTTGCTCGACGCGGCCAGTTCGGTGCTGCCGAAGCTGCGGGACATCACCGGGGAGAGCGTGCAGTTGTACCGGCGCGACGGCGTCCAGCGCGTGTGCGTGGCGACCGCCGAGCCGATGAGTGGCCTGCGCGACACCGTTCCGATCGGGACGCGGCTGTCGATGACGGCCGGCTCGGGCGCGAAAGTCCTCGCCGCGTGGTCGGATCCGCACACGCAGCGCACCATTCTGGCGGACGCGGTGTTCGGGGAACGGACCCTGCTCGAGGTGCGGCGCCGCGGGTGGGCGCAGAGCGTGGCCGAGCGGGAGCCGGGTGTGGCGAGTGTTTCCGCGCCGGTGCGGGATTCCGCGGGCAACGTGATCGCGGCGGTGTCGGTTTCCGGTCCGGTGGAACGGATCGGGCGCAAGCCGGGCGCGCGGTGGGCGGCGGATCTGCTCGCGGCGGCGGAGGCCTTGCAGGAACGGCTGTAGCGCCTAGAACAGACGTTCGATTTGAGGTAGCCTTGCGGGTATGACCGCAGGGCTGCAGGGGTCGCTGTTCGGTCAGGCCGAGGAATGCTCGCTCGGGTCCCTGACCGCGACGCGGCGGACGGAACTGGGCGACGGCGCGTGGATCGATCTGCGGCCGGGCTGGCTGACGGGCGCGGACCTGTTGTTCGAGCGCCTGGCGGCGGACGTGCCGTGGCACGCGGAGCGGCGCCGGATGTACGACCGGGTGGTCGACGTGCCGCGGTTGTTGTGCTTCTACGGCGAGGACGAACCGCTGCCGGACCCGGTGCTGACGGAGGCGCGGGAGGCGTTGAGCCGGCATTACGCCGACGAGCTGGGTGAGCCGTTCCGCACGGCGGGGCTGTGTTTCTACCGCGACGGCCGGGACAGCGTGGCGTGGCACGGCGACACGATCGGCCGCGGGTCGAGCGAGGACACCATGGTGGCCATCGTGTCGGTGGGCGCGCCGCGGAGCATGCTGTTGCGCCCCCGCGGTGGCGGACCGACCGTGCGGCAACTACTGGGCCCCGGCGACCTCATCGTGATGGGCGGTTCGTGCCAGCGGACGTGGGAGCACGCCATCCCGAAGACGAGCCGCCCGATCGGGCCGAGGATCAGCATCCAGTTCCGCCCACGCGGGGTGCGCTGAGCGCTTCGGCGACACCGCCCACCACGACACGGAGCGCGGCGGTGACCAGACAGGCGATCACGCCGACCGTCAGGAAACAGAGCGGCGGCGCCGACCGCGCGGGATCCACCGGCGAACACAGGCGACCCGCCGCTCGCGCGGCGGCGCACGCTGAAACCCTGGAAACCCAGCGGCGAACACCGCCCGCCACAACACGGAGACCCGGCACCGGCTGCGCGGAGTGCGCCGCCTACCGGCGACGGCCAACGCCACCCGCCATCACGCGCGGGCGACAGAGCCTGTCAGGCGACCACGCCACCCGCCACGACGGGGAGAGGCGGCGCCGACCGCGCGGGGACCGCTGACCACTCGCCAACGGACGCCACCCGCCACAACGCGGACGGCGGCAGTGACCTGTCAGGCATTTCACGGCGGACACGCGGGAGCGCTGAACCCTTGGGGACCACCAGCGAACACAGGCGACCCGCCGCCCGCGCGGCCGCGCACACTGAACCCTGGAAACCCAGCGGCGAAGACCGCCCACCACGACGGGGAGAGGCGGCGCCGACCGCGCGGGGGGGGGGACCGCTGACCACTCGCCGACGGACGCCATTCACCACAACGCAGACGACGGCAGTGACCTGTCAGGCATTTCACGCCGGACACGCGGGATCGCTGAACTCTTAGGGACCACCGGCGAACACAGGCGATCCGCCGCCCGCGCGGCGGCGCACGCTGAAACCCTGGAAACCCAGCGGCGAACACCGCCCACCACAACACGGAGACCCGGCACCGGCTGCGCGGAGTGCGCCGCCTACCGGCGACGGCCAACCCCACCCGCCATCACGCGCGGGCGCCGGCCCACCACGACACGGAGGGCCGGCGCGCGACATCCTCAGCGCTGCTCGCACTCGACTACCAGCCAGCGCGCGACCATCCTCAGGGCCGCTCGTACTCCACTACCACCTCGTAGAGGGCCGGGTTCGGCACAACGCTTCCCGGCACACCGCCCACCGCCGCCTGGAAAGCCGGGTTCGTGGTCGCCGATCGCCATGCTTCGGCGCTGTCCCAGTGCGCCACGTTGACCAACTGGAACCGCGCGTCCGGCAGCTTCGCCCGGTGCAGCCGGGAGTCCCGGAAGCCCGGCGCATCCCGCATGAGCTTCGCGCGCTCCCGCCACTGCTCGACGAACGCGTCCACCTCGTCCGCGGGCAGCTCGATGACGTTGATGAACGTGACTCCGTTTTCAACCATGATTGAATTCTGGAACCTCGAGCGCACTGGAGATCAACCGCGCGAGACGGAGAACACAGGGGCATCCGGGCCCGGATGCCCCACCGAGCAGACCCCAGTAAGAACAGTCAGGAACGCGCCCAGCGGTCGCCGAGCGCGGCCCATTCGGCTTCCCACCTCGCGGCGCGCCTGCGGTCCAGCACGAAGCGCGTGATCCAGTACGCCGCGGTCAGCACGAGAGCCGCCACGAGCCAGGCGAAGATTCCCGCCAGCACGCCGGTCGTGGCCGCGTCCGTGGAGCTGATCGGCGCGGGCGCCGGGTTCCCGTCCTCGTTGATCCACACCGGGACCGTCGTCCCGGCGGTCGCGCCCGGGTCGGCCGCCACGATGCCCGTCTTCGGCTCCCCGCCGTTGTACGTCCACGTCGCCTGCACCCCGGCCGAGCCGCTCGTCGAGAACGCGCCCTCCGTCGCCGGCACCGGCGTCGGCGCGTCCTCGATCAGCGTCGCGGTCACGAGGTGGCGCGACGCGCGCTGCTCCTCGGACACCGCGAGCTGGCCCCCGTACGTCTGAGACCCGGTGAACAACGCCAGCGGAACCGCGACGAGAAGCCCCAGCAGCACCACGAACAACAGCGCGGCCTCGACCCGGTCGGACGTTCTGGCCAACGGGTTGCGACCGATGTGCAGGCGCCGCCAGAAACGCCCGATTGGTCCGGTCACGGTCGAATCCCCCTTCCTCTGCTCCCTCGGCAAGCACAATCGCAATACCCACTGTGCCGCGTCCGTACCCGAATTGGCACTGAAACGAGACCAAGACCGCTGTGAGCCGCCCCTCACAACGGAACAAGATCGGGATGTCTCCATGCTGGCACCGGTGAACGGTTCACGGCATCGACCGAAAGGGCCTTCCCGCAGCTCGGGAAGACACGCTCAGTGACCGCCTGGACCTGGTGATCCACGGCGCGTGGCGATCCCGTGGGATATTTTCCAGCGGAGCGAGCCTGGTCACGGCTCCGAGCGGCTGTTATCGTCCGTTGATGTGACGCGTTGATTCGCGATCGTCGATTAGGGCGTCCGCGTTACACATTTCCGGGACAATTCTCGTCACACCCATTTTCGTTTCTCCCCGTGATCGGAATGAGGCAGGATCACGCGTGCGCCTCAGCCAGAAGAGTGATGACGCGCGCGCCGGGGGCGGTCGGGGTCACCGCGCGTCTCGAAACACCAAGTGGAGTCACTTTGCGTAAGCCTTTGGGCCGCCTCGCGGCGGCCGTGGTCAGCGGTGCGCTGATCACCCTCACCGTGGCTCCGGCCGCGCTCGCCGAGGAGAGCACGACGCCGGAGGTCACCACGACGACCTCCGCGGCGCCGGAGAGCACCGAAACGTCCGCGCCCAGCTCGGCCGCCGAGACGACGAGCGAGACGTCCTCGGCCGCCACGACGACCAGCCAGCCGAGCCTCACCAGCAGCCCGGCCACCACGACCACCACGACGACGCCCGGCACGACGGACTCGAGCGAGCCGACGTCGACCTCCGCCAGCAGCACCCCGGAGGAGCCGCCGTACCAGGACGACACCGCCTACGGCATCGACCTCGGCGACGGCACCGGCGTGCTGATCATCGCGTGCGCCGCCGGCCAGCCGACCGACGTGTGGTCGCCGGACTTCGACATCCTCGACGGCCCGTACCAGGAGGAGCAGGACGGCCGGTACTGGGACTACCTGGTGCAGCTGCACGAGGGCAAGTCCTTCGACTCCGGCACCGTCACCGCCGACTGGACCTGCGCGGGCGCCCCGCAGGGCGGTGGCGCCTCCGGTGGCGGCGTGGCTCCGGTCCCGGGCTCGGGCGAAGCCGACGAGTGGCAGCAGAGCAACGGCGGCGACGCCCAGGTCTCGTTCGCGCCCAAGGCGGGCGTGGAGACCGGGGCCGGCGGCACCGCCCGGTTCTGACGCCATGCGCAACCCGTTCGCCGGCCGGGGCGGTCGCGTTCTCGCGGCCGCCCCGGCGGTTCTGCTCGCCCTCGTCCTGACCGGCTGCGGCTCCGACCAGCCCACGCAGGCGGCGGCGCCCACCACGTCGGTCCCGGTGACCAAGCCGTACGACAAGCTGCGGCCGACCCAGGTGCGGATCCCGAGGATCGGCGCCGAGTCCTCGCTCATCTCGGTCGCGGTGAACAAGGACGGCGAGATCGCGGTGCCCTCGGTCGACAAGCCGATGCAGGCCGCCTGGTACCGCCTGTCCCCCGTGCCCGGCGACGTCGGCCCGGCGATCATCCTGGGTCACGTCGACGGCAACCACCAGCCGGGCATCTTCTACAAGCTCAAGGACGTCCGGCCGGGCGACGAGATCTTCGTCGACCGCAGCGACGGGCGGCAGCTGAAGTTCGTGGTCGACCACACCACGCAGGTGCCCAAGGACCAGTTCCCGCAGGACGCGGTCTACGGCAACACCGACAAGGCCCAGCTGCGGCTCATCACGTGCGGTGGCGTGTTCGACCACGCCGAGCACAGCTACACCGACAACATCGTCGTCTACGCGAACTTGGCGTGATTTCCGGTGGCACCGCGGCCCGCCGCGGTGCCACCGGCTCACCAGACGTCCCCGTCGCGCCAGTCGCAGGTCAGCTCCCCGTCGAGGTCGAGCGACCCGCCGAACACGAAGACCCCGCCCGCTTCTTCGGGCGTGGGCGTGATCCCGGACGGCGTCAGCGCCGAGAGCGGTCCGCGCCAGCACTCCCAGCCGCGGGCGCCGTAGAACGGGATCGCATCATCCGACGCACTGAGCACACCCACCTCGTACGCCTCGCGAATCACACGCTCCAGCGGCGCCATCACCAGGCCGCCGTAGCCGCGCCTGCGGCGGTCCGCACGGACGCCGACCGCCTCCACGTACCCCGTGCGCCAGGCGCGCCCCTGGCAGACCATCCGGCGCTGCACCACGGACGCGTGGGCCACCAGTTCCGGGCCCTCCCACAGCAGCGCGTGCACGCCGCCGAGGGCGTGGTCCCAGTCGTGTTCGGTCATCTCGCCCTCGAACACGTCGTACAAGAGGTCGCGGGCCGCCCGCAGGGCCGGCGCGCCGAGATCGGCGGTGTGGGCGATCCGGAGGTTCGTGATCTCGGCCATGCCCGGAGGTTAAGCCCGCGCGGGTGGCCTGTCACCCGAGTTCGTCCAAGGTGGACGAGCGCTTTTCGGGCCCGTACAAGAAAAAACCGCCAGCCGGATGGCTGGCGGTTTTTCGGTGTACCCCCGATGGGATTCGAACCCACGCTACCGGCGTGAGAGGCCGGCGTCCTAGGCCGCTAGACGACGGGGGCTAGGAAGTTGGTCTTCCGTGTTGCGAGAGGAACCTTACCAGAGCGGGTTTTTCCTCTTGCAGCTGGGGTACCAGGACTCGAACCTAGACTAACAGAGCCAGAATCTGTCGTGCTGCCAATTACACCATACCCCAACGGTTTGCCACTCCGATTCGCGACTCGGAGCAGCTCCGCTGGGAAGAAATATAGCCTAGCCCCGTCAGCGGTGCGTAACCGGGGGTGGGGTTCAGCGCTGGGCCGGCACGCCGATCCGGGCGAACTCGCTGACCAGCAGCTGCGGCAGCTCGTCCAGGCCGCCGATGACGTGCACACCCTCCGGCACCTCGGCGTCACCCCTGGTGCGGTCGAGCCAGACGCCCTCGAGGCCGGCGTCCCGGGCGCCCACGGCGTCGGTGTGCAGCTTGTCGCCCACGTGGGCGGCCTCACTCGGGTCGCAGTCGAGAACCGCGCACACGGAGTGGAACATCACCGGATCGGGCTTGGCGGCGCCGACCTCGCCGGCGATGGCGACGTGGTCGAAGAAGCGGGTGAGCCCCAGGTCGGCGAGCTTGGCCCGCTGGTGGGCGCCGGAGGCGTTGGTCACAGCCGCGATGAGGACGTCCGCCGCGCGCAGCCACTCCAGGCACGGCAGGACGTCGTCGAACAGGCGCCACGAGGTGCGCAGCACTTCCTTGCGACGGCACTCGAACCGGGCCACGTCCTCCGCTTCCAGCACGATGCCGATCTCGGCGAGGAAGCACTGGGTGCGCCGGTGGTGCATGGACGCGTAGTCGATCTCACCCGCGACCACGCGGGCGACGTGCCAGTCGGTGATCCGCTCCCACAGCGGCCACAGGTCACCGCGACCGATGAGCAGCGACAGCGCGCGTTTGCCCGCGGAGGTGAAGTCGATCAACGTGTCGTCGATGTCCAGGCACACCAGCCGCAGACTGGACGGTCTCCACGGATCCGCCGGATCCCCCAGACCGGGCTCGGGGACACGGACGCGAGTAGGTGTGCCGGGACGCGCGAAATCCACCCAGCGAGGCTAGGCGAGAACTACGCTGAGCGGTTCGGCCGACAAGGTGATTCAGTGCGTCGATTCGACCGCGATCGGTTCTACTCTGCGTTGCCGGGCAGAGCGTTACGCAGACGTCCGAGTGAAACTTCCCGGCCGAGCAGCTCCATCGACTCGTACAACGGCGGCGACACGGTGCGACCGGTGATCGCGACACGAACCGGGGCGAAAGCCTTGCGCGGCTTGAGGCCCAGGCCCTCGACCAGGGCGTCCTTGAGCGCCTGCTCGATGGCCGCGGTCTCCCATGACGGCAACGCCTCCAGCGCCTCGATCGACGCGCGCAGCACGGGTTCGGCGTCCGGCTTGAGGTTCTTGGCGGCCGCGTCCTCCTCGGGCGCGAACTCCTCCTCCGGCACGAACAGGAACCGCACCAGCGGCGCGGCGTCGCCCAGGACGGTCACCCGCTCCTGCACCAGCGGCGCGATGGTGCGCCACTTGGTCAGCTGTTCGTCCGACGGCTCGGCGGGCAGGACCCCGGCCGCCTGCAGGTAGGGCACCACGCGCTGCGCGAAGTCCTCGGCGTCCAGCGCCCGGACGTGCACGCCGTTGATCGCCTCGGCCTTCTTGACGTCGAAGCGGGCCGGGTTGGCGCTCACCTTGGAGATCTCGAACGCCCGCACCAGCTCGTCGACGGTGAAGGTGTCCCGGTCGTCGGCGATGGACCAGCCGAGCAGGGCCAGGTAGTTCAGCAGGCCCTCGCGGATGAAGCCGCGGTCGCGGTAGTTGAACAGGTTGGACTGCGGGTCGCGTTTGGACAGTTTGCGGTTGCCCTCGCCCATCACGTACGGCAGGTGGCCGAACTCCGGCGTGAACTCCGCCACGCCGATCCGCTCCAGCGCCCGGTACAGCGCGATCTGGCGGGGTGTGGACGGCAGCAGGTCCTCGCCGCGCAGGACGTGCGTGATCCGCATCAGCGCGTCGTCGACCGGGTTGGTCAGCGTGTACAGCGGGTCGCCGTTGGCGCGCACCAGGACCGGGTCCGGGATGGAGCCGGCCGGGAAGCTGATCTCGCCGCGCACCAGGTCGTTCCAGGCCAGGTCCTCGTCCGGCATGCGCAGGCGCAGCACCGGGACGCGGCCCTCGGCGCGGTAGGCCTCGCGCTGCTCGGGCGTGAGGTCGCGGTCGAAGTTGTCGTAGCCGAGCTGCGGGTCCTGACCGGCCGCCCGGCGGCGCTCGGCGACCTCCTCGTTGGTGGAGAACGCCTCGTACAGCTCGCCGGCTTCGAGCAGGCGGCGCGCGATGTCGGCGTAGATGTCGCGGCGCTCGCTCTGCCGGTACGGGCCGTACTCGCCGCCGGCGTCGGGACCCTCGTCCCAGTCCAGACCGAGCCAGCGCAGCGCCTCCAGCAGTTGCTGGTAGGACTCCTCGCTGTCGCGGGCGGCGTCGGTGTCCTCGATGCGGAACACCAGGCTGCCACCGTGGTGCCGGGCGAAGGCCCAGTTGAACAGCGCCGTGCGGATGAGCCCCACGTGCGGGGTTCCGGTGGGCGACGGGCAGAAGCGGGCGCGGACTGTCTCAGTCATAACCCGTTCAGCCTATCCCGCTTGACCAGGCGTTCGGAGAGCGCCATGCTGGTCTTATTCAACACAGGATGAATTAAGGGGATGGTGGCCATGAGCGAGCGCACGACCTGCCTCGTCGCCGGTGGCGGACCGGCCGGAATGGTGCTCGGGCTGCTGCTCGCGCGGGCCGGGGTCGAGGTGACGGTGCTGGAGAAGCACGCGGACTTCCTGCGGGACTTCCGGGGCGACACGGTGCACCCGTCGACGCTGACGCTGCTGGACGAGATGGGCCTGGGTGAGCGGTTCGCCAAGCTGCCGCAGAGCAGGCTGGACACGGTGTCGCTGCCGGGGCCGCCCGCGCTGACGATCGCGGATTTCCGCGAGCTGAAGGTCGCGCACCCGTACGTGGCGA
Source organism: Amycolatopsis deserti (assembly GCF_014653945.1). Classification (GTDB taxonomy): domain Bacteria; phylum Actinomycetota; class Actinomycetes; order Mycobacteriales; family Pseudonocardiaceae; genus Amycolatopsis_E; species Amycolatopsis_E deserti. Next base: position 125,721 of record NZ_BNAU01000007.1, read on the forward strand.
TGGTTCCGCAGTGGGACCTGCTGGACCTCCTGGCCGAGGCGGGCCGGGCCGAGCCGGCGTTCCACCTGCGGATGAACACCGAGGTGACGTCGCTGATCTCGGAGGGGGGCCGGGTCGCCGGGGTGCGGTACCGGACGGCGGACGGGACGACGGGTGAGATCCGGGCGGATCTGACCGTGGGGTGCGACGGGCGCTGGTCGGTGGTGCGGCGGGAGGCCGGGCTGCGGCCGCGGGAGTTCCCGGTGCCGATCGACACGTGGTGGTTCCGGCTGCCGCGGAAGGGGGACGAGAAGGCGGAGCTGACGCCGGGGATGCGCGACGGGCACTTCGCGGTGGTCATCCCGCGGGAGGACTACTTCCAGATCGCCTACCTCGCGGCGAAGGGGCTCGACGGGCGGCTGCGGGCGGAGGGGGTGGCGGCGTTCCGCGACCGGATCCGCGGGGCGCTGCCGCCGCTGGCGGACCGGGTGGACGCGATCACGTCGATGGACGACGTGAAGCACCTGGACGTGCGGCTCAACCTGCTGCCGCGCTGGCACCGCGAGGGCGTGTTGTGCATCGGGGACGCGGCGCACGCGATGTCGCCGGTCGGGGGCGTGGGGATCAACCTGGCCGTGCAGGACGCGGTCGCCACGGCCCGGTTGCTGGTGGAACCGTTGCGGCGGGGGCGGATCAGCGGGCGGGAGCTGGGCCGCGTCCGGCGGCGCCGCCTGCTGCCGACGCTGGTGGTGCAGGGGATCCAGCGGATGATGCACCGGGCGGTGATCCGGCCGGTGATCGAGGGACGGCGGAACGGCCCGCCGCGCCCCCTGGTGGCGGTGATGAACGCGATACCGGCGGCGCGGCGGATCCCCGCGTACGTCATCGGGGTGGGCCTGCTGCCGGAACACGCACCGAAGTGGGCACGGCGGGGTTGATCAGGGAGGCGCGAACCGGCGGCGTCAGGCGTTCTGCACTGGATTGGTCAGCGTCCCGATGCCCTCGATCGTGATCGACACCGTCTGCCCGTCCGTGATCTGTCCGACGCCGGCCGGCGTGCCGGTCAGGATGACGTCCCCGGGCAGCAGCGTCATCACGCCGGACACGAACTCCACCAGCTCCGGGATCTTGTGGATCAGCAGCGAAGTCCGCGAGTCCTGCTTCAGCTCGCCGTCGACCTCGGTGCGGATCGCCAGGTCGGACGCGTCCACGGCGGTCTCGATCCACGGGCCGAGCGGGCAGAACGTGTCGAAGCCCTTCGCGCGGCCCCACTGGCCGTCCGACTTCTGCAGGTCCCTCGCGCTGACGTCGTTGGCGATCGTGTAGCCGAGGATCGCCGCCGGGGCCTGGGCGGCCTTCACGTTGCGGATCGGCTGGCCGATGACCACGGCCAGCTCACCCTCGAAGTCCACCCGCTGCGACGCGGCGGGCAGCTTGATGGCGGCGTTCGGGCCGATCACGCTGGTCGACGGCTTGAGGAACATCATCGGCGACTCCGGCACCTCGTTGCCGAACTCGGCCGCGTGCTCGGCGTAGTTCCGGCCGATCGCGATCACCTTCGACGGCAGGATCGGCGCGAGGAGCCGCACGTCGGCCAGCGAGAACCGCTTGCCCGTGTAGTTCGGCTGTCCGAAGGGGTGGTCGGCGATTTCCAGGAGCTCGTCGCCGTCGACGGAAGCGAAGGCGACCCCACCGGCATGAGCAACTCGAGCTAGACGCACATCCCAAGCCTAGCCAGCCGCCCCCGCCCGGGCACGGCGGCCTGGGGAACCGCCATGATCGTGGCGTGAACGACCTCCTCGTCGCCGAAGAACCCGGCCCGGGCGCCGCCGAGCTGCTGGCGCTGTACGACTCGGTGGGCTGGTCGGCCTACACCCGGGATCCCGAACTCCTGCGCGCCGCGATCGCCGGCTCGTCCTATGTGGTCACCGCGCGCCGCGCCGGGCGCCTGGTCGGGCTGGCCCGCGCCCTGTCCGACGACGCGACGATCTGCTACCTGCAGGACGTGCTGGTGCACCCGGCGGAGCAACGCCGCGGCGTCGGAGCGCTCCTCGTGCGGGCCGTGCTCGACCGCTACGCCGCGGTCCGGCAGAAGGTGCTGCTGACCGACGACGAACCGGCCCAGCGCGCGTTCTACGAATCCCTCGGGTACGCCGAGATCCGCGACTACGGGCCGGGCACGCTCCGCTCGTTCGTCCGGTTCGACTGAACGCCGCCCGCGGTGGGCCACCGGCGCGGGGCCGTGTCCCGTCGGCGGCTCCCGCGCCCGCCGCTATCCGCGCAGGCTCTTGTGCACCAAGGCGTCGCAGAGGGCGAGCCAGCTCGCCTCCACGATGCTGCCGTGCACGCCCACCGTCGTCCACTCCTGGTCGCCGTCGCTGGACTTCAGCAGTACCCGGGTGACCGCGTCGCTGCCCGGGTGGCTGGGCAGGATGCGCACCTTGTAGTCGGCCAGCTCGACACTGTCCAACCAGGACAGGAACGGGGACAGCGCCTTCCGCAGCGCCTCGTCCAGCGCGTGCACCGGGCCGTTGCCCTCGGCGGTGGCGATCACCCGCTCCCCCGCCACGTGCACCTTCACCGTCGCCTCCGAGATCACCTCGCCGTCGCCGCGGTGGTCCAGCACCACGCGGTAGGACTCGAGCGTGAACGGCGGCTCGACCGGGCCGTCGACCTCCTTGCGCAGCAGCAGTTCCAGCGACGCGTCGGCGGCCTCGAACGACCAGCCCCCGGCCTCCAGCTCCTTCACCTTCGTCACCACGCTCGTGACCGCGTCCGGCCGGCCGGCAAGGTCCACCCCGAGCTCACGTCCCTTGAGCTCCAGGCTGGCCCTGCCGGCCATCTCGGTGACCAGGACCCGCATGTCGTTGCCGACGGAAGACGGATCGATGTGGTTGTACAACAACGGATCCACCTTGATCGCGCTCGCGTGCAGCCCCGCCTTGTGGGCGAAGGCCGACGACCCGACGTAGGCCTGGTGGGTGTCGGGGGCGATGTTCGCGATTTCGGCAAGGGCATGGGAGACGCGGGTCAGCTCGGCCGCGGCCCCGGTCGGGAGCACGTCCATGCCGAGCTTGGCCACGAGGTTTCCCGTCACGGCGAACAGGTCGGCGTTGCCGGCCCGCTCCCCGTACCCATTCGCGGTGCACTGCACGTGCGTCGCGCCGGCCTGGACCGCCGCGATGCTGTTGGCCACGGCGCAGGACGTGTCGTCCTGGCAGTGGATGCCGAGCCGGAACCCGGTGCGCGCGGCGACTTCCCGCACGGTGTCGGCGATCCCGAGCGGCAGCTGGCCGCCGTTGGTGTCGCACAGCACGACGACGTCGGCGCCCGCGGTGTAGCCGGCCTCCAGCACGCGCAGGGCGGTGTCCGGGTCGAACGCGTAGCCGTCGAAGAAGTGCTCGGCGTCGAGGAAGACGCGACGGCCCTCCCCCACCAGGAACGACACCGTGTCGGCCACCATCGCGCAGGCCTCGTCGACGTCGACGCGCAGCGCGCGCTCGATGTGCCGCCGGTCGGACTTCGCCACCAGCGTCACCACCGGCGCCCGCGAATCGAGCAGGGCCCGCACCTGGGCGTCCTCCGATGCCTTCGTGCCGGCCTTGCGGGTCGATCCGAACGCGACCAGCGCCGCGTGCTTGAGGATCAACTCCCCGTCCGCGGCGCGGGCGAAGAACTCGGTGTCCTTCGGCAGCGCGCCCGGCCAGCCGCCCTCGATGAAACCCACACCCAGCTCGTCCAGCAGGCGTGCGACGGCGAGCTTGTCCGCCACCGAATAGGAGATGCCTTCGCGCTGGGCGCCGTCCCGCAACGTCGTGTCGTACAGGTGGAAGTCGTCACCGAGCGGCAATCCGGCTGGCTCCGTGCGGGTCACGGTCATCTCCAATGCGTGGTGGGAGGCTTCACGGGCAACAAAAAAACCTCCCGCGGATGCGAGAGGTCTGCGCGCCAGGTGTCCGATGCGGACACTACCCGGCGCGCCTGCCGATAATGATCACGGCGAAAGAAGCCATGAGCGCATCATGCCACAACGGTGCGTGAAAGGGCAACGAACGCGGCGGAGGCCACCCCCGGGATCGGGGATGGCCTCCGCGGCGGGACGAAACGATCAGGCGACGGGTCGCGTGTTCGACGAGACCAGGGCGGCCAGGCGGTCGCCGATCGCCTGGGTGGTGCCCGGGTTGGCCTGGTCGCGCGTGGCCAGGTCGAACGCGACGGACGCCTCGATGCGGCGGGCCGCCTCGCGCTGGCCCAGGTGGTCCAGCAGCAGCGACACCGACAGCACGGCGGCGGTCGGGTCGGCGATGCCCTGCCCGGCGATGTCCGGCGCGCTGCCGTGCACCGGCTCGAACATGCTCGGGTTGCGGCGCGTGATGTCCAGGTTCCCGCTGGCGGCGAGGCCGATGCCGCCGGTGACCGCGGCCGCCAGGTCGGTGATGATGTCGCCGAACAGGTTGTCGGTGACGATCACGTCGAAGCGGCCCGGGTCGGTGACCATGTGGATCGTGGCGGCGTCGACGTGCGAGTAGGAGACCGTGACCTCCGGGTGCTCGAGCGACACCTCCTCGACGATCCGCGACCACAGCGACCCGGCGTGCAGCAGCACGTTGGTCTTGTGCACCAGCGTGAGGTGCTTGCGCGGCCGCTCCTCGGCCCGCTTGAACGCGTCCGACACCACACGGCGGATGCCGAACGCGGTGTTGACGCTCACCTCGGTGGCGATCTCGTGCTCGGTGTCCTTGCGCAGCAGGCCGCCGTTGCCCGCGTACGGGCCCTCGGTGCCCTCCCGCACGACCACCATGTCGATCTCGGCGTTCGGGTCGCCCAGCGGGCCGCGCACGCCCGGGTACAGCTTGGCCGGGCGCAGGTTCACGTGGTGGTCCAGCTCGAACCGCAGGCGCAGCAGCAGGCCCCGCTCCAGGATCCCGCTGGGCACGGTCGGGTCGCCGACCGCGCCCAGCAGGATCGCGTCGTGCTGCCGGAGCTCGCCCAGAACCGACTCGGGGAGCAGTTCGCCGGTGGCGTGCCAGCGGGCCGCGCCGAGGTCGTAGTTCGTGTACTCCACTGTCGGAGCGACCTCGCCGAGTACCTTCAGGGCCTCGGTGATCACTTCGGGTCCGATCCCATCACCTGGGATCACCGCCAGCCGCATCAGACACCTCCGTCGATCAGGGCCAGGGCGCTCGTTCGCGCCCGTTTGCCCACATACTCCAGCGACGGCAGGTTACCGGCTGTCGCCAATGAGCCGAAGCGGCACCACCCTTATGACGGAATCTCCCGACAAGTGAGACACCCGGACGGTGGATTCACCCCGGTCGTCAGCCCAGCGACCCCCCGTTCACCCGGATCACGCTCACCCGGTTGCCGTTGCCGTTGTGGTGCTTCAGCGCGAGCAGCCCGAGCACGGTGTCGGTCGACGCCGGGTTGCGGGTGACGACCAGCGCGGTGCCCGGCTTCGCCGAGTAGCTCAGCGCGGTGCCGACGGCGCCGGAGACCGAGTAGCCCGGCGCGAGCGCGTCGAACGTCATCGGCGTGCCGATGGCGTCGATGAGGCCGTTCTCGCTGCTGGGCGCCACGTAGTAGCCGGTGGTGCCGACGGTGTAGCTGATCTTGTGCGAGGCCGCGTTCGGATCGATGCCCAGCGCCGCGATGCTGACCGGCAGCAGCACGACGTTGGTGTCGAACACGTTGGTGTCCACGTCACCGAGCTGCCCGTTGACCGCCTGGATGTCCACGCTCGGGAAACCCTCGGCGTTCAGGTCGACGGTGTTGACCAGCCAGACGTCGGTGCCGCTGGCCTTGGTGACGTAGGACTCGAAGTCCGGCACCCCGTCGCCGGTGGTGTCGATGTCGACGAACGGGATCGTGTTGCTGCCCAGGTTCGCCCAGTTGCCCCAGGTCGAGATCCCGAAGGCGAGCAGCGCCTGGTCGGCGTGGCCCTCCTGCCGAGCCTGCGCGATGGTCGACGCGGCGCCGACGTACTGCAGGTCACCGCCCTTGGCCGTCTCGTTGATCGTGCAGCCGTCGGTCAGCCGGCCACGGCACTCGGGCAGCCGCGGCGAGGAGCCCTGCAGCTCCAGGACGCTGATCAACGACTCGTAGCGCTGGCTGGCGGTGCCCTGGTCGACCCCGCGGCCGGTGAGCGTGAACCGCGCGGTGTCACCGGTGAAGTTCAGCGACCGCGGGGTGTCGATGGCCGACACCGGCTTCGGCGCCGCGTAGACCGGCACGCGCAGCGACGGGGTGTTGCCGCCGGGCGGCGGGCTGAGCACGACCCGGCCGGAGGCGTCGGCGACGAACTGGCGGGCCATCCCGGCCTGTTCGGTCGCGACGGTCGGGTCGATGACCTTGCGCAGCGCGGTCGGGTCGGTGATCCGCAGGGTGACGCGAACCGAGGCGGTGCCCCGCGGCGGGACCGTCACCGAGCGGTCCGACAGCTGGTACTGCACGCCGGGCAGGTTGGTGATGCCCTCGTAGGCCACGTTGTAGCGGGCCCAGTTGCTGCCCTTGTTGACCACCTGGATGGTCTTGGTGAGCGTGACCGGCCGGTCCACCTCGACGGTGCCGAAGGTCACGCTGACCGCGCCCCGGTCGTCCCGCGAGTAGGCCAGCACCTGGTCGTTCAGCGCGGCCTGCGCGTCCACCCGTCCGGCGCCGACGCGCTGCGGCGCGTAGGTCTTGCCGTCGGCGACGATGTCGTGCCCGGCGGTGTTCATCACCAGGGCCTTGATCTCCTCGACGGACCAGTCCGGGTGCGCCTGCCGCAGCAGCGCGGTGATGCCGGCGGTCAACGGCGTGGCCATCGACGTGCCGGACAGGACCGTGCGGTTGTTGCCGCTGCCGCGCAGGGCCGAGGAGATCGTGTCACCGGGCGCGGACACGTCCGGTTTGACGGCCGGCCCGCGCACGCCCCGCGAGGTGAACGAGCTCGGGGTGTCCACGATGGCCGGGTCGTAGGTCTGCAGGCTCGCGCGGCCGGCGCCGTAGAGGCGGACGGTCAGCGTGCCCGCGTCCAGCGCCGGGCGGATCTGGCTGGTCGCCGAGGCGGTGAACTGGAACATCGGGATGGCCGAGTTGCCCGCGATGCCGGCGGCGAAGTGCTCCAGGCTGGACGACAGCAGCACACCGGTGGCGCCGGCGGCCTGCGCGTTGTTGGCGCGCGCGGCCGAACCGCAGGCGCGGGTGGCGTCGTTGTCGTCCCACTCCAGCCACGCGAACTTGCCCGCGACGGCGGCCTTGTCGGCGTCGGAGTAGGGCGCGCAGCCGTCGGCGTTGGCCGCGGACACCTTCGCCACCGCGGACGTGCGGTCGAGGGTGTCGTAGCCGGTGTAGTTCTGGCTGTACTGGCCGCCCTTCGGGCCGGCGATCCCGGCCGGGGCGGTCACGTCCGCCGCGTCGCGCAAGACCGACACGTCCCGGCTGGACGCCACGGTCAGCGCCTCGGGCGTGTTGCCCGGCGAGCCGCCCACGTCGTAGAGGTCTCCGCCGTTGCCCTCGGCGATCACCGACAGGACGTTGTTCGCGGCGAGCTTGCGCACGAACAGCGAGTCCGGGTCGTCCGGCGCGCCGAAGTCGCTGCCCAGCGACAGGTTGACGATGTCGAGGTGGTCGTCGAAGTCACCGTCGCCGTTGGGGTCCAGCGCCCAGTCCAGGGCCTGCGAGGTGACGTCGGTGGAGCCTTCGCAGCCGAACACCTTGATCGCGTACAACGCGGCCTTGGGCGCCATGCCCGGGCCGATCTTCATCGCGTTCAGCGAGTCGGCGGTCAGCTTCGAGTAGTCGCCGGTGAAGGTGCTGCCGTCGGCGTTGACGCCGTACCCGGCGACGGTGCCGGCGACGTGCGTGCCGTGCTCACCACAGGCGATCGGGTTCGGGTCCGGCTTCGGGGTGTCCGCGCCCTCGGTGCCTGCGTCGTAGTCGTCGCCGACCAGGTCGGTGCCGCCGACCACCTTGGCGTTGGGGAACAGCGGCGTCGGCGCGGTCCGGTCGACCGAGTCGTAGGCCGCCTTCGTGCCGGGGCCGCCGAAGTCGGCGTGGGTGTAGTCGATGCCGTCGTCGATGACCCCGACCTTGATGCCGTCGCCGAGGCGGCCGGTCTGCTGCCACGCGGTGAGCGTGTTGGTCAGCTGCGCGGCGCTGTTGTTGCTGCGCGTCTTGGGCACGACCGTGCGGATCGACGCGACGTCGGGCCGGGCGGCCAGTTCGCGGATCTTCGCGGCGTCGGCGGTCACCACCACACCCGACACCGCGTTCGCGGTCGAGTACAGGACCTCGGTGCCGGCGTCGAGCGACCGCAATTGGCCCAGCACGGAGTTCACCACCCCGGCGACCCCGGCCTTGGCGCTGTTCGCCGCCTGCTTGGCGCGGTCCTTGCCGGCGCCGCGCTCGGCGTTGAAGGCGTCCACCGCGGACTGCTGGGTCAGCTCGATGAACGCGGTCGTCCGGCCCGAGGCCGACGCCAGGCGCGGGGACAGCTTGCCCCGCAGGCCGTCCTCGGCGACCTTGGCGACGGGCTTGGCCGCCGCGAGCGGCTCGTCCTGGGCCGCCGCGCTGCCCGACGCGAAACCGGTCGCGGCGAGCGCGGCGGCGAAGACGGCGGCGAGCGACCGCCGGGTCCTGTTTCTCATGCTTGTTCGCACCCTCACTCCGGATCAAGGCGAGGGTGCGAACTTAGCCCGTGCCCCGGCGAAACGCCTAGAGCGGATCGGAGTAATCCGACTTTGGGAGGTAGTCCGCGTTACGCGAACGTGATGGCGCGAATCGTGCGGGCGCCCACGGTCGCCGCGATCGGCTCCAGCAGGTGGGAGTCGACCTCGCGGTCGACGCGCAGGATCATCACCGCGTCCGACCGGTCGGTGGTCTGGCTGATCTGCGCCGCCTCGATGTTGATCGAAGCCTCACCCAGCAGGGTGCCCACGCGGCCCATGATGCCCGGCCGGTCCGGGTACTCCAGGAGCAGCATGTGGCCCTCGGCGCGCAGGTCGAAGTGGCGGCCGTTGACCTCGACCAGCTTCTCCACCTGGTTGTTGCCGGTGACCGAACCCGACACCGACAGCACGCTGCCGTCGTCGTGCACCGCGCGCACGGTGACCAGGCTGCGCCAGTTCGGGCTCTCCGGCTCGGTGACGATCTCGGTGCGCACGCCGAACTCCTCGGCCAGGCGCGGCGCGTTGACGAACGTGACCTGGTCCTCGACCACGCCGGAGAACACGCCGCGCAGCGCGGCCAGCGACAGCACGCTGACGTCCTCCGACGACAGCTCGCCGCGCACCTCGACGGTGACCGCCGACGGCGCCTTCTGGCTCAGCGCGGCCAGCACGGTGCCCAGCTTCTGGGTCAGCGGCAGGTACGGGCGGACCTCCTCACCCACCACGCCACCGCTGGCGACGTTCACCGCGTCCGGCACGAAGTCGCCGCGCAGCGCCAGCAGCACCGACCGGGCGACGTCGGTGCCCGCGCGGTCCTGCGCCTCGGCGGTCGAGGCGCCCAGGTGCGGGGTGACCACGACGTTGGGCAGGCCGAACAGCGGGCTCTCGGTGGTCGGCTCGGTGACGAACACGTCGATCCCGGCGCCGCCGACGTGACCGTTGCGGATGGCCTCGGCCAGCGCCTCCTCGTCGACCAGACCACCGCGCGCGGCGTTGACGATGATCACGCCCGGCTTGGTCTTCTTCAGCGCCTCGGCGTCGATCAGGCCCTTGGTCTCCGGGGTCTTGGGCAGGTGGATCGAGATCGCGTCGGCGCGCTGGAGCAGCTCGTCCAGGCTCACCAGCTCGACGCCCAGCTGGGCGGCGCGGGCGGCCGAGACGTAGGGGTCGTAGGCGATGATCTTGGTGTCGAACGCGGCCAGGCGCGCGGCGAACAGCTGGCCGATCTTGCCGAAGCCGACCACGCCGACGGTCTTGCCGTTCAGCTCGACGCCGCTGAACGAGCTGCGCTTCCACGCGCCGCCCTGCAGGCTCTGGTCGGCGGCCGGGATGCGGCGGGCCACGGCGAGCAGCAGCGCGACGGCGTGCTCGGCGGCCGAGACGATGTTCGAGGTCGGCGCGTTGACCACGAGCACACCACGCTCGGTGGCGGCCGGGACCTCGACGTTGTCCAGGCCGACGCCGGCCCGGGCGACGACCTTCAGGCGCGTGCTCGCGGCCAGCACCTCGGCGTCCACCTTGGTCGCGGAGCGGACCAGCAGCGCGTCGGCGGCCTTCACGGCCTCCAGCAACGCGGGGCGGTCGGTGCCGTCCACGTGCCGGACCTCGACCTCGTCACCGAACACGGCCAGCGTGGACGGAGCGAGCTTTTCGGCGATGAGGACGACCGGCTTGCTGGGGTTGGTCACGATGGGGCTCCCGTGGACGCGGCTGGGCTCAAACGACGCCCGCGAGTCTAGTCGCGCTGCTCACCGGGGCCGTTAACGGGAGCGCAACCCGGCGAAAACGAGATCGAGAAGCCGATCCGGGTCACCGGCGTGCTCGCCGGCCCAGCCCGCCGCGTGCACCATCAGCAACACCTCGTCGGGCTCGAGGTCCGCGCGCAGCTGTCCGGATTCCTGCGCGCGGGCGACCAACCGGGCGACGGCCGCGCGCATCCCGGCGCAGGCGGCGTGCAGGTCGGAGGTCTCGTCGTTGAGCGCGTCGGCGGTCGCGTCGGCCAGGCCGCGGAACGTGGTGGCGGCGCCGAGCAGGCTCCGCGCGAAGGTGCGCAGGGCGGCGAGCGGGTCCCGGTCTTCGAGGAGTTCTTCGGCCGTGCGGGCCTGCGCCTCGAACCGCTCGCCGAGCAGGGCGACCAGCAGCGCCTCCCGGGTCGGGAAGTGCCGGTAGAGCGTGCCGATCCCGACCCCGGCCCGGCGCGCGATCTCCTCCAGCGAGGCGTCCACGCCGAACTCGGCGAACGCCGTGTTGGCCTCCGCCAGCAGCCGCTCGTAGTTGCGGCGGGCGTCGGCGCGCAGGGGTCGGGTGCTGTTCATCACGATCCACTTTAGGCGTGACAAACCGGAGGCTGCCTTCGTAGAGTGATCCGGAGGACCCCTCCGAAAGGTTTTCGATGACTTCAGTCGGTGTTTGGCTCTACGGCGGTCACCCGGCGACCGCCGAGGTGGAACGGGAGCAGCTGGCGCGGCTCGACGCGCTCGGCTACGCCTCGGTGTGGATGGGCGAGACCGTCGGCGGGCGCGACGCGTTCGCCCGGTCCGCGGTGTTCCTCGGCGCGACCGGGCGGATCACGGTGGGCACGGGGATCGCGAACGTGTGGTCGCGGCCCGCGGTGACCGCACAGGCCGCGGCGCGCACCGTCGCCGAGGCCCATCCCGGGCGGTTCGTGCTCGGACTGGGGGTCGGGCACCCCTTCCAGGCCGCGAGCCTGGGGCAGTCGTTCGCGAAACCACTGCGCGGGATGCGGGAGTACCTGTCCCGGATGGACGAAGAGGCGGCGGCCAACCCGCCGGCCGCGCCGTTCCCCCGGGTGCTGGCCGCGATCGGGCCGCGGATGCTGGAGCTGTCCCGGGACGCCGCCGACGGCGCGCACCCGTTCGCCATGCCCGTGCGGCACACCGCGTTCGCGCGGGAGATCCTCGGTCCGGGCAAGCTGCTGATCCCGCACCAGTCGGTGCTGCTGGAGACCGATCCGGAAGTGGCGCGCGCGAAGGCGCGGTCGTCGGCGAGCCAGATCCTGCGGGCCGAGGCCTATGCCCGGGCGTGGCGCGAATTCGGCTACGACGAGATGTCCGACCGGCTGGTGGACGCGGCCGTCGCCTGGGGCGACGAGGAGGCGATCGCGCGGCGGGTGCGGGAACAGTTCGACGCGGGCGCCGATCAGGTGCTGATCTCCCCCACCGCGACCGACCTGCCCGGCGCGGTGGACCAGCTCGCCCGGCTGGCGCCGGTGCTGCTGGGGGTGGCCGCGTGAGCGTCGGTATCTGGACCTTCGCCTTCGACGCCGCGCCGATCGGCCAGGTGCGCGAGGCCGCCGCGGAGATCGAGGAACTCGGGTTCGACGGCCTGTGGTTCGGCGAGTACCCGGGCCGCGAGGCGCTCACCCAGGCGGCTTTGCTGCTCGGCGCCACGTCCCGGATCACGGTCGCCACCGGCGTCGCCCGCTTCGACCGGCGCAGCCCGGCCGGTGTCGCGGGCGGGGCGCGTGCCCTGGCCGAGGCCTATCCCGGCCGGTTCACGCTGGGCCTGGGCGGGCACGCGCGCGGCGCGCGCCCCGTCGAGAGCATCCGCGCGTACCTGGACGAAATGGACGCGGCCGAGTTCACCAGCCCCGAGCCCGTGCCACCGCCGCGCAGGCTGCTCGCCGCACTGGGACCGCGGATGCTGCGGCTGGCCGCCGAACGCGCCGACGGCGCCCACCCGTACTTCGTGCCACCCGAGCACACCGCGCTGGCGCGGGAGATCATGGGGCCGCACGCCTACCTCGCGGTGGAGCAGGGCGTGGTGCTGGACCGGGTTCGCGGCCTGGACATCGCCCGCGCGGAGGTGGGCTTCTACCTGGAGAGCGCCGAGCACCACCGCGTGAACCTCAAGCGCCTCGGCTTCACCGACGACGATCTCGCGGGCAGCGACCGGCTGGTCGAGTCGGTCATCGCGATCGGCGAGGAGGAGATCGCCGGCCGGGTCAAGGCCCATCTGGACGCGGGCGCGGACCACGTGTGCCTGCAGGTGATCACCGACGAGCCCGGCCTGCCCCTGGCCGGCTGGCGGCGGCTGGCCGAACTCGTGCTCTGACCGCGGCCGGTCAGTCGGCGCTCAGGCCCGCCAGGTCGTGGAACTCGCCGTCGCGGGCGCCGGCCACGAACGCGTCCCATTCGGACGGTGTGAAGACCAGGACCGTGCCGTCCGGGTCGGTCGCCTTCCGCAGCGCCGTGTAGACGAGGCCGTCGGTGTGCTCGACGTGCGCGAACTCCAGTTCACCGCCGGTCGCCTGCCACCTGGCGCCGGTGAGATCCAGTTCCTCGCGAACCCGCGCCTTGTCGTCCACGCGCTCACGGTAACTCCGCGACGAAGAAGGGACCGCTCCGGGGGCGCACCCCGGAGCGGTCCCTGCTGCCGCGGAAAACTCAGGCGGTCTCGGTGATCGGCCGGTCGACCCACGACATGAGGCCACGCAGCTTCTTCCCGGTCTCCTCGATCGGGTGCTGCTCGCCGGCCTCCTGCAGCTTGCGGAAGGTGGCGCGGCCGGTCTCGTCCTCGCCGACCCACTCGCGGGCGAAGGTGCCGTCCTGGATCTCGCCCAGGATCTTGCGCATCTCCTCCTTCACCGCGGGCGTGATGACACGCGGGCCGCGGGTGAGGTCGCCGTACTCGGCGGTGTCGGAGATCGAGTACCGCATCCGGGCGATGCCGCCCTCGTACATGAGGTCGACGATGAGCTTGAGCTCGTGCAGCACCTCGAAGTAGGCGATCTCGGGCGCGTAACCGGCCTCGGTCAGCACCTCGAACCCGGTCTGCACCAGCGCGGAGGCACCACCGCAGAGGACGGCCTGCTCACCGAACAGGTCGGTCTCGGTCTCCTCCTTGAAGGTGGTCTTGATGACGCCGGCGCGGGCGCCACCGATGGCGGCGGCGTAGGACAGCGCGAGCGCCTGCGCGTTGCCGGAGGCGTCCTGCTCGACCGCGATCAGGGCGGGCACGCCCTTGCCGTCGACGAACTGGCGGCGGACCAGGTGGCCCGGGCCCTTCGGCGCCACCATCGCCACGTCCACATTGGCCGGCGGCTTGATCAGCTCGTAGCGGATGTTGAAGCCGTGGCCGAAGAAGAGGGCGTCGCCGTCCTTCAGGTTCGGCTCGATGTCCTCGCTGTAGATGAAGCGCTGCTTGGTGTCCGGCGCGAGGATCATGATCAGGTCGGCCTCGGCGGACGCCTCCGCCGGGGTGAGCACCCGCAGGCCCTCCTCCTCGGCCTTCGCGCGCGACTTCGACCCCTCCGGAAGACCGATGCGCACATCGACCCCGGAGTCGCGCAGGCTCAGCGCGTGCGCGTGGCCCTGGCTGCCGTAGCCGATCACCGCGACCTTGCGACCCTGGATGATGCTGAGATCGGCGTCGTCGTCGTAGAAGATTTCGACAGACATGAGGGGAACTGATTCCTTTCGGTTCTAAAAAACTTCAGCGGGGCGCGGAGGCGGTGATCGACCGGGGACCCCGGCCGACCGCGACCATGCCGGACTGCACGATCTCACGCACGCCATAGGGCTCGAGCATGCGCAGGAGGGCACTGAGCTTGTCACCGGTGCCGGTGGCCTCGATGGTGAGCGCCTCGGGCGAGACGTCGACCACCTTCGCACGGAACAGCTGGACGGTCTCGAGGACCTGGCTGCGCACGGTGGCGTCGGCCCGGACCTTGACGAGCAGCAGTTCGCGCTGCACCGACGAGACGGGCTCGAGCTCCACGATCTTGATGACGTTGACGAGCTTGTTGAGCTGCTTGGTCACCTGTTCGAGCGGTAGCTCCTCAACGGCGACCACGATCGTCATCCGGGACACCTCGGGGTTTTCCGTGGGCCCGACGGCGAGGGACTCGATGTTGAAACCGCGGCGGGAGAACAACCCGGCGACTCTGGCGAGCACCCCGGGGACATTCTCCACCAACACGGACAGCGTATGCGTGGTCACTGCGAAACCTCGTCGTCTTCGAACAGCGGGCGGATGCCGCGCGCGGCCATGATCTCGTCGTTCCCGGTGCCTGCCGCCACCATGGGCCAGACCTGGGCGTCCTTGCCGACCACGAAGTCGATCACCACCGGCCGGTCGTTGATCTCCATCGCGCGGCGGATGACGTCGTCGACCTCGTCCTTGGTCTCACACCGCAGGCCGGCGCAGCCCAGCGCCTCGGCCAGCAGCGTGAAGTCCGGGATGCGGTGCTTGTGGGTGCCGAGGTCGGTGTTGGAGTACCGCTCGGCGTAGAAGAGGTTCTGCCACTGGCGGACCATGCCCAGGTTGCCGTTGTTGATGACGGCGACCTTGATCGGCGCGCCCTCGATGGCGCAGGTGGCCAGCTCCTGGTTGGTCATCTGGAAGCAGCCGTCGCCGTCGATGGCCCACACCTGCTTGTCCGGCACGCCGAACTTGGCGCCCATCGCGGCCGGGACCGCGTAGCCCATGGTGCCCAGGCCACCGGAGTTGAGCCAGGTGCGCGGGTGCTCGTACTTGATGAACTGCGCGGCCCACATCTGGTGCTGGCCGACCCCGGCGGCGTAGACGGCGTCCGGGCCGACGATCTGGCCGATGCGCTCGATGACGTACTGCGGCGACAGCGTGCCGTCGCTGGGCCACTCGTAGCCGGCCGGGAAGGTCTGGCGCCACGCGTCGATCTGCGTCCACCACGGGGCCAGGTCCGGCTCGCCGAGGCGCTCGGTCTCGGCCTTCACCGCGTCGATCAGCTCGGTGATGATCTCCGCGCAGTCGCCCACGATCGGCACGTCGGCCTTGCGGTTCTTGGAGATCTCGGCCGGGTCGATGTCGGCGTGGACGACCTTGGCCTCCGGCGCGAACGACGACAGTTGACCGGTCACCCGGTCGTCGAAGCGCGCGCCCAGCGCCACCAGCAGGTCGGCGCGCTGCATCGCGGCGACCGCGGCGACCGAGCCGTGCATGCCGGGCATGCCCAGGTGCTGCTGGTGCGAGTCGGGGAACGCGCCGCGCGCCATCAGCGTGGTGACCACGGGGATGCCGGTCAGCTCGGCCAGCCGCCTGAGCTGCTCGTGCGCCTGGGCCTTGATCACGCCGCCGCCGACGTAGAGGACCGGGCGGCGGGCCTGCGCGATCAGCTTCGCGGCCTCGCGGACCTGCTTGCCGTGCGGGCGCAGCGTGGGCCGGTAGCCGGGCAGGTGCATCTCCGGCGGCCAGGAGAACGACGTGGTCTCCTGCAGCACGTCCTTGGGGATGTCGACCAGGACCGGGCCGGGACGGCCGGTGGAGGCCAGGTGGAACGCCTCGGCGATCACCCTCGGGATGTCGATCGGGTCGGTGACCAGGAAGTTGTGCTTGGTGACCGGCATCGTGATGCCGCAGATGTCGGCTTCCTGGAAGGCGTCGGTGCCGATCAGCGCCCGGGTCTGCTGGCCGGTGATCGCGACGACCGGGACGGAGTCCATGTTCGCGTCGGCCAGCGGGGTGACCAGGTTGGTGGCGCCGGGGCCGGAGGTCGCCATGCAGACCCCGACCTTGCCGGTCGCCTGCGCGTACCCGGTGGCCGCGTGCCCCGCGCCCTGCTCGTGGCGGACGAGGACGTGGCGCACCTTGGTCGAGTCCAGAAGCGGGTCGTACGCCGGCAGGATCGTGCCGCCCGGAATCCCGAAGACCACCTCCACGCCCATCGCCTCGAGCGACCGCACCAGCGACTGCGCACCGGTCACCCGGACCGGCGTGCCGGCGGGCGGGGCGGGCTTGGGGCGGTTGCCGAGCTGGGCTGGCGACGCGGCGGCCGGAGTTCCTCCGGATTTCGTGTCCGATCGCGACGTGGCGCTTGTCATCAGTTCTGCCTCGTGGGTCTCGTCGGGCTTCTCGTCAGGTGGTCGGGTCTGGCAAGGCGTGGGCAACAAAAAACCCCCGCCGACCTTGGTAGGTCGCACGAGGGTCGCGCGTCGACGCAGGCGGGCTCGATCGGTCCCTACGCGTCGACGCGCGGGAAAAGTACGAGGCCAATCTGCGGTGTCACGGCGCTGACGTTAACGGGTCGCGCCAGATGGTGTCAACTCTGCGGGATCGTGATCCCGGATACTGGGCACACCCGGCGGAGGTGTCCCGGGCGGCGGAAGGCACCATGGTGGCGTGGCCGAAACGCAGCACGAGGGCCGGAAGGCGATCTTCCGGGTCCCGCTGATCACCCTGCTCGCCGTCGTGTTCCTGGCGGTCTGCATGATCCCCGCCGCCTTCGCCGACGTGCCGGGGCTGTGGCTGATGTACGTCGTCCCGATCGGGTTGTTCGTCTACGTGCTGCGCACCCGCACGGTCGCCTCGGCGCGCGGCCTGAGCGTGCGGACGGTGTTCGGCCACCGCGAGATGCCGTGGTCGGCGCTCAAGGGCCTGGCGATCAACGACAAGGCCAAGGTGCGGGCCGTGCTGACCGACGGCAGCGAGGTCGCGCTGCCGTCGGTGCGCACCCGGCACCTGCCGGTGATCTCGCTGGTCAGCGAGGGCCGCATGAAGGATCCGAGCGGCCTGACCGACGACGTGGACCCCGAGTCCCCGGACGCGGCGACGGACTAGCGGGCCCAGTCCTCGATCCGGGCGCCGGCGCGGAAGCGCAGCGCCGGGTCGGTGTAGCGGGCCTCCGGCACCGCGTAGAGGGCGTCGAGTGCGGCGCGCTGCCCGGTGTAGGCCGGGACGTAGGCGGCGAGTTCCGCCTCGCTCGTGGTGAGGCCGGCGGCGGCGAGCAGGCCGCGCACCATCGTCAGGTCGTCCATGTTCTCTCCTCTCAGGCCGCGGCCACGCCGGCCGGCCGCGGCACGCGCAGGTGCCAGTCGGTGCTCTGCTGGAACGCGTCGCCGGCCCGCAGGATCGCCGCCTCGCCGAACGCGGGACCGGCCAGCTGCAGCGACAACGGCATGCCGTCGGCGGTGAACCCCATCGGCACGGCCAGGACCGGGTTGCCGACGCTGTCCCAGTAGGGCGTGAAGATCAGCGAGAACAGATCGGCGACGTCCACGCCCCCGCCGGGCGTGGTGATGCTCGCGAAGGTCGGCGCCCCGACCGCGGCCGTGGGCGCGGCAATCACGTCGACGGTCTCGAACAACCGGGCCAGCGCGTCCTGCGCGACCCGGCGCACCCGCTGGGCCTGCACGTAGTCGGCGCCGGAGGCCATCGCGCCGGTCACCAGCATCGCGCGGGTCGCCGCGTAGTAGTCGTCCCAGCGGCCGCCCAGGTCGTTGCGGTGGTAGGCCAGCGCTTCGCAGCCCATCGTGACCAGGTCCGCGGTGATCATCTCGGTCCGGTACGGCAGCGTCACCTCGACGAGCGTCGCGCCCTGCTCGGCGAGCACCGCGACCGCGGCGTCGAACGTGCTCACCAGCGCCGGATCCGCGTGGTCCGGGAAGTGGCCCTCGCGCACCACGCCGATCCGCAGCCCGGTCAGGTCGCCGTCGAAGGCGGGCGCGGTGAACGGCGCGTCCACGCAGTCCGGGTCGCTCGCGTCGAGTCCGGCGAGCACCTCCAGCACGGCCGCGCAGTCCTGCGCCGAGCGGGCGAGCGGCCCGATGTGGTCGAGGCTGTAGCCCAGCGGCACGCACCCGGATTTCGGCACCCGGCCGAACGTCGGCATCAGGCCGCTGACGCCGCAGAACGCCGCCGGGATGCGGATGCTGCCCGCGGTGTCGGTGCCCAGCCCGGCCAGGAACATTCCGGCCGCCACCCCGCTGCCGGTGCCGGAGCTGGACCCGCCGGGCCAGGTGTCCGGGTTCCACGGGTTGCGCGGCACGGGGAACGGCTTGGTGTCGTCCGGCATGCCGCAAGCGAACTCCATCGTCGAGGTCTTGCCCGTGATCACCGCGCCGGCGGCCTTGAGGCGGGCGACGACTGGCGCGTCCCGGCCCGCGCCCCACGCCGGGTCGAGGACCAGGCTCTGCGCGGTCGTCGGGCCCTCGGCCATCGCGATGATGTCCTTGACGCCGAACGGGATCCCGTGCAGCGGGCCGCGGTCCACGCCGCGGGCCAGCTCGGCATCGGCCGCTGCGGCCCGCTCGAGCGCGTAGTCGTCGAGTCGGTGCAGGTAGGTGCCGATTTCGGCGTCGCGGTGGTCGGCGGCGGCGATCGCGGCCTCGGTGAGCGCGACGGACGTGGTGGCGCCCGCGCGCAGCGCGGCGGCGGCGTCGGTGACGGTCTGGATCACGCTTCCCTCCCGGGGAATCGGGTGCCGCGCGAGACGAACCGGAACCGGTCGGCGCGGATGTGGACGAAGGCCAGGTCGAACGGGCGCCCGGCGGCGTCGGCGATGGTCTGCTCGGTGACCAGGACGGGCGCGCCGGGCGCGATGCCCAGCACCGCGGCGACGAGCGGGTCGGCCGGCTCGGCGCCGATGATGAACTCGGACTGTCCGAACTCGACACCGGCCTCGGCCATGAGGGCGTACCAGTCGGTGACGAACGGGCTGTCGCGCAGCCGCGCCGCCTCGGGGAAGAGCGCGTAGTTGGTGGCGAGCCAGATCGGCTCCTCCTGGTGGAGCGCGACGTACTCCAGCCGCAGGCACGGGGTCCCGGCCGGCACCCCGAGCCGGTCGGCGACCAGCGCGGGCGCGGCGATTTCGGACCGGTCGAGCAGCCGGGGCCGGGTCCGGCGGTTGAGCAGGCTGTGCTGGTCCGGCCGGATCACCCCGTGGGCCTCGACGAGTTTCTCGTCGGCCGGCCGGACGACCGCGTGCGTGCCGATGCCCTGGGTGCGTTCGATCAGCCCTTCGGCGCGCAGCAGGGAAAGAGCTTCGCGGACGGTGGCGCGGGAGGCCCCGTGGGCGGCCATCAGCTCGGCTTCGGTGGGCAGCTGCCCGCCGGGGTAGCTGCCGCCTTGGACGGCCGCTCGGATCATGTCCCGCAGGCGGCGCACGTCGTGGGCCCGCCCTTCGCCGCGCCGGTGCTGGGTCCTCATTCCCGGCGACGCTAGGGAACGGGCTTTGCCGCCCGGTCTCCACGGCATCACCGCGGTGTTACCGCCGATCGCGCGAACGCCCATATCCGATCCCTTCCCTCAGGTGCCGGAAAACTAGGAATCGCGTATTTCAACCGCGTATCCGACGCCATTGCGCCCGGTTACGCCGGTTCTCACTCCCTGAGACAATGCGCTGACCTGCGGTTTCTCCCACTGGAGTGAAGGCTGCGCCGGATTCGGTGTGGGATGCGCCGCCGGTTGAACGGGACAACGGCGGCCGGGCGTAATCTGGCGGACATGCCTGCTCTGCGTTCCCGAACAACCACCCACGGCCGCAACGCCGCGGGCGCCCGCTCCCTCTGGCGGGCCACCGGGCTGACCGACGGCGACTTCGGCAAGCCGATCGTCGCGATCGCCAACTCCTACACCCAGTTCGTGCCCGGGCACGTGCACCTCAAGGACCTCGGCGACATCGTGGCCGGGGCGATCCGCGAGGCCGGTGGCGTGGCGCGCGAGTTCCACACGATCGCGGTGGACGACGGCATCGCCATGGGGCACAGCGGCATGCTCTACTCGCTGCCCTCGCGCGAGATCATCGCCGACTCCGTCGAGTACATGGTCAACGCGCACCAGGCCGACGCGCTGGTCTGCATCTCCAACTGCGACAAGATCACGCCGGGCATGCTCAACGCCGCGATGCGGCTGAACATCCCGGTGGTGTTCGTCTCCGGCGGGCCGATGGAGGCCGGCAAGGCGGTCGTGGTCGACGGTGTCGCGCACGCGCCCACGGACCTGATCACCAGCATCTCCGCCTCGGCCAACCCCGCTGTCGACGAGGACGGGCTGTCCATTGTGGAGCGGTCCGCGTGCCCGACGTGCGGGTCGTGCTCGGGCATGTTCACCGCGAACTCGATGAACTGCCTGACCGAGGCGCTGGGCCTGTCGCTGCCTGGCAACGGCTCGACGCTGGCCACGCACGCCGCGCGCCGCAAGCTGTTCGAGGACGCCGGCCGCACCGTGATGGAGCTGTGCAAGCGCTGGTACGGCGAGGACGACGACAGCGTGCTGCCCCGCTCGATCGCCAACCGCAAGGCGTTCGAGAACGCGATGGCGCTGGACATGGCGATGGGCGGCTCGACCAACACGGTTTTGCACATCCTGGCCGCGGCGCGGGAGGGCGAGGTCGACTTCACGATCTCCGACATCGACGCGATCGGCCGCCGCGTGCCGTGCCTGTCGAAGGTCGCGCCGAACTCCGACTACCACATGGAGGACGTGCACCGGGCCGGTGGCATCCCGGCGATCCTGGGCGAGCTGAACCGGGCCGGGCTGCTCAACCGGGATGTCACTGCTGTGCACTCCTCTTCCCTTGACGAGTGGCTGTCCAAGTGGGACATCCGGGGCGGGTCGGCGTCCGAGGAAGCGATCGAGCTGTTCCACGCCGCACCGGGCGGGGTCCGCACCACGGAGGCGTTCTCCACGTCCAACCGCTGGACCGAGCTGGACACGGACGCGGCGAACGGCTGCATCCGCGACATCGAGCACGCCTACAGCAAGGACGGCGGGCTCGCGGTGCTGCGCGGCAACCTGGCCGAGAACGGCGCGGTGATCAAGTCCGCTGGTATCGACGAGGAGCTGTGGCGGTTCCAGGGGCCGGCCCGAGTGGTCGAGAGCCAGGAGGAGGCCGTCTCGGTCATCCTGGGCAAGCAGATCCAGCCGGGTGAGGTGCTCGTGGTGCGCTACGAGGGTCCCGCCGGCGGGCCGGGCATGCAGGAGATGCTGCACCCGACGGCGTTCCTGAAGGGCGCCGGGCTGGGCAAGAAGTGCGCGCTGATCACCGACGGCCGGTTCTCCGGCGGCTCGTCGGGCATCTCGGTCGGGCACATCTCGCCGGAGGCCGCGTCCGGCGGCACGATCGGCCTGGTGGAAAACGGCGACCAGATCCTGATCGACGTGCACGAGCGGAAGCTGGAGCTGCTGGTGGACGCCGACGTGCTGGCCGAACGCCGCGCGAAGATGGAGGCGTCGGAGCGGCCGTGGCAGCCGGCGGAACGCCAGCGCCCGGTGACCGCGGCCTTGCGCGCCTACGCCCGGATGGCCACCTCGGCCGACACCGGCGCGGTGCGCGACCCGAACAAGTAAGTCAGGAAGAGCAAGGGCCCCGGCTGGTCGCAGCCGGGGCCCTTCGCTGTGCGCTGCTAGCTGTCGTGACCTGGCGGCACAACGGTATCCGCTACGAGCGCCGCGCCCCGGGCGAGCACCTGGCCTACGTCGAAGCCTCCCGGACGAACGTGACGCCACCGCCACCGCCTTCCTGCACCGCGCCGTGGCCTGGTCCGCCGGCGCGGCATCACCGCGCAACCCTGGACTACCAACGCCCAACGGCTCGACGCCTTGCCCGGATAGCTCCACCAATGCGCCAGCAAGTGGGTCAACCGCTGGCGACGCCACCCCAACCGAGGTGGTGGCCAGGATCGAGCAGCTGCGCCGACAGCACAAGTACTGACCGCCGAAGGCATCACCATCTCGGTCCGCACCGTCGGCCGATACCTACTGCGGCTCGGCCTGAACCGCCGCCGGTTGCTTGACCCCACCCCAACGGCTCGACGCCTTGCCCGGATGGCTTCACCACTACAACACCCAACGCCCAAACAGCCCCGGCAGGCCACCCACCCGACTGGCCAAACGTCTACGACCTGTCAGGTCACGACACCTATCGCGCCAGCACGATCACCACCACCGCCGCCGCGGCGGCGATCAGCAAGAAGAACACCCCGAACGGCACCGGGCGGCGCCGCCACGGGGTGTTGACGTCCAGGGCGATCCGGCCGGAGCCGGTGAACAGCAGGGTGAACGCCACGGCCGCCAGCAGCAGCTCGAACTCGAAGCCGCTCGGCTCGAAGAGCCCGCCGTGCCACTGGACGTACACGATGTTGGCGGTGACGCCGAGCAGCGCGGCCGCCCCGATCTGCGTGAACAGACCCAGCACGATCAGCACCGCGCCGATCAGCTCGCTCAGCCCGGTGACCCACGCGAGCAGCGTCGGCTGGGCGGTGTAGCCCACCGACTCCAGGATCCGCGCGGTGCCGTCGATCCCGGGGCCGTTGAACAGCCCGAACACCTTCTGCAGCCCGTGTGCGCCCAGGATCGCGCCGAGCACGAGCCGCAGCACGAGCAGGCCGAAGTCGATCCCGCCGTGGTACCGGTTGACCGGCGGCGACGGCCGGTCCTCGACGTCGGAGAGCATGCTGGTGCTGGCGGTGTCCGTGGCCTCGTAGTACCCGGACTCCGTGAACAGGTTCTGGGTCTTCGGCTCGTCCTGAGGGCTGGTCACCCGCGCAGGGTAGGCCATCGGTGTCCGGCGCGCGAGCGGATCCGGGGCGACACAACGCGAACGGGCCACGCCCAGTCGGGCCGAGGTCCTGCACCCACAGGCCCAGACCGAGGCCGAGCTCGCCGTGCGGCGTGAGCATCTCGGCCAGCAGCGGGGCCGGCGGGAGCTCGCCGCCCAGCAGCGCGCGGATGAACGTGTTCAGGTCCCTGGCGGTCGAGAGGTCTTGATGACGCTGCCCGCCCACACCTGCCCGTTGACCCTCGGCTCACGGCGACATCACCGCCCAACCCTCCCCGCACTGGAGCGCCCGGAGCGTGGATGGTCAGCTGGGCGCCGACCGAGTGTCGCCGGCCTCGGTGCGCAGCACGAGCGTGCCGCGCACGGCCTCGGCGGTGATCGGGGCGGTGGTGGCGAACTTCTGCATCGGGGGCTCCTGTGTCGGTCCGGCTTGGTGGGACCAGATTCGCCCGCCGTCCTGACACCGGACCGCCTCCACGCTGACAGCGCGGCTGAGACCCCGCGGCGCCGTGTCAGGTGGCCCGGCGCTCGCCCGCGCTGCGTTCGATGCAGAACTCGTTGCCCTCCGGGTCGAGCAGCGTGACCCACCCGAGCCCGTCGGCCCTGCGATGGTCCTCGTGCACCGTCGCGCCGAGGGCGACTACACGCGCCACCTCCTCGTCGCGCGTCCGCTCGTCCGGCATCCAGTCGAGGTCGAGGCGGTTCTTCACCGCCTTGCCCTCCGGCACCCGGATGAACAGCAGCCCGGGCACCGGCGCGGGCGCCTCGACCAGCACCTCGGGGTCGCCCGGCGAGTCCTCGCCGGACACCGGCCACCCGGTCACCTCGCTCCAGAACCGCGCCAGCTCGTACGGCTCGGCGCAGTCGATCGTCACGTGACGGAGGATCATCGGCCTCAGTACTCCCCGTGCACGAGGTTGTTCGGCAGCTCGCCGCCGGCGTAGCGCGCTATTTCCGCCGCCACCACCGCGTATGAGCGCCGCTTGCTGCCGGTCACCGAGCCGGCCACGTGCGGCGTCAGCACCACGTTCGGCGCCGTCCACAGTGGATGGTCCGCGGGCAGCGGCTCGGGGTCGGTGACGTCCAGGGCGGCGCGCAGCCGTCCCGCCGTCAGCTCGGCGAGCAGCGCGTCGGTGTCGACCACCGGTCCGCGGGCGGCGTTGACCAGGATCGCGCCGTCCGGCATCGCGGCGAGGAACTTCGCGTCCACCATCCCCCGGGTGCGCGAGGTGAGCGGCACCATCAGCGCGACGACGTCGTGCGCGCCCAGCAGCCCGGGCAGCTCGTCCACCGGGTGCACGCCCTCCCGACCGCTGACGCCGACCATCGTGACCCGCGCGTCGAAGGCATGCAGCCGCCGCTGGAGCTGCCGCCCCAGGTCACCGGCCCCGACGACGAGCACCCGCTTGTCCTGCAGGGTGTCGGTGGCGTGCAGGTTCCAGCGGTGCGCGGCCTGGTCGGCGGCGAACCCGGGCAGCTCGCGGTAGATCGACAACAGCACCGCGACGACCCATTCGGCCGTGCTGCCGCCGTGCGCGCCGCGGCAGGTGGACAGCAGCACACCGTCCGGCACGGTGCCGATCCAGTTCTCCGCGCCCGCCGACAGCAGCTGGATCAGCTTCAGGTTCGGCAGCGCGCCGAGCACGGCGTCGCGTTCCTCGGGCCGGTGGGCGCCGGGGACGAGGACCTCGGCGTCGGCGGCTTCGGGCGGCAGCGGCTCGCGCCAGGTGTAGCGGACGGGCCGCACCCCGGCCAGCTCGCCGAGCGCGCGCAGGCCGTCTTCGTCGGGAACCAGAACGGTCACGGGCATGATCGCCACGGTACTTACCCGTCGTTCACCCACCGGCACCTAGGCTGGGAGGCGTGCGTGTCGGGAACCGGAAGTCGCGGTGGTGGCTGGTGGCGGCCTGCGGGCTGCTGCTGACCGGCTGCGCCCGGTTCGACGACCGGGCCGCGCACCAGACGTTCGAACCGGCCCCGGAACTGACCGCCCCGGCCGGCCCGCAGCCCGAGCTGCCCGAGGTCGACGGCGGTGACGACGAGTCGCGGCCCAGCTCGCCGCGGACGTCGATCCCGCCGCCGCAAGGCTGCACGGACTACGACCAGTCGGTGATCGCGACCTGCCTGGACACGGTGTCCGCGCTCGCGGCGCTGCCGAACACCGGCGCCGCGCCGGGCGCGCTGGCCGCCGAGCGCAAGACGGGCCGCGTGCTGCAGGTTTCCAGCGGCAACGCGCCGGCCGAGGTCATCCGGCTGGACGTGCAGGCGACCGGCGACGGCGGCCTGACCGGGCTCGCGCTGTCCCCGACGTTCGCCGAGGACCAGCTGGTTTTCGCGTACCTCACCACGGCCACCGACAACCGCGTCGTGCGCTTCACGCGCGGCCAGCAGCCGAAGGCGGTGCTGACGGGCATCCCGAAGGGCGCGACCGGCAACCGGGGCGCGATCATGGCCGACGGCAAGGGCGCCCTGCTGGTCGCGACGGGCGACGCGGGCAACCCGTCGGCGGCGGCCGACCCGAACTCGCTCGCCGGGAAGGTGCTGCGCATCGACACGGCGGGCAACGCGGCCCAGGGCAACCCGACGCCGGGTTCGCGGGTGTACGCGAGCGGCGTGCACTCCCCCGGAGGCCTCTGCAAGGCGACGGACGGTTCGCGGATGTGGATCACCGACCGGGGCACCTCGGCGGACGCGCTGTACCCGATCGTGCCGGGCGCGTCGCTCGCGGTACCGACCTGGACCTGGCCGGAGAAGCCGGCGCTGGCGGGCTGCGCGGACAGCGGCACGGCGGTCGTCATCGCCACGTCGGTGGGCGCCAACCTGCAGGAACTGCCCATCACGCTGGACGGTTCGGTGGGCGGCAAGCCGAAGGCGCTGATGGACGGCAAGAACGGCACCGCCTACGGCCGGTACGGCGGCCTGGACCAGATCGACAGCCAGTTCGCGCTCGTGGGAACCGTCAACAAGGACGGCGGCCAGCCCATTTCGAGCGATGACCGGGTCGTGCTGATCTCACTGCAGGCCACCCCGAGCGGCGGCACCGGCAAGGACTAGAACCGGTCCGGATTCAGGAAACCCGCGGGCAACGAGCTGCTGCCGTGCAGCACTGATTCCGCAGCCACCCGCCCGATCGCCGGCGCCATCTTGAACCCGTGCCCGGAAAACCCGCCGAGCACCACCAGGTTCGGCACCGCGGGCACGTTCCCCACCAGCGGATTCCCGTCGGCGGTGTACCCGTCCATGTGCACGGATACCCGATGCGGATGGGGATGCAGCTCCGGCAGGCACTCCCCCACCAGCGAGCTGATCGCCGACAGCGCCGACGGCCGCACGTCCCGGTCCAGCGCGTCCGGATCATCCACCGGATCTTCCGCGACCAGCGCCACCTTCACCGATCCGCCGTCGAAGGTGGGGATCCCGAAGAAGTGCCGCTCCCCGCTCTGCCGGATGAAGACCGGGAACCGCTCCGGGCCGTACCGCGCCGGGTCGGTGGTCGCGAACCACGTCATCACGATCCGCCGCACGCGCACCGCGTCCGCGAGCGCCGGGACCAGCCTCCCGGTCCACGGCCCACCAGCCACCACCGCCTGCCGCACGGTGAACCGGCGCTCGCCGGCCACGATCACCACGTGGTCGTCGAACGGTTCGATCGCGGTCACGGCCGCGCCGCTGTGCACCCGGGCGCCCAGCGCGGCCGCCCGCGTCACCGCCGCGATCACCGCGAACTCCGGCCGCAGCACGCCAGCCGTGTGGTCGAGCACCGCCATCTCGCCGTCCGCCAGCCGGTGCTGCGGATACCGCCACGCCATCGCCTCAGCGTCGAGCACCTCCGCGGGCAGGCCGAAGCGGTCGATCGAGGCGAGCACGTTGGTCATCGCCTCGGTGCCCTCGGTGCCGATGGTCAGCCCGCCCGTCGTGGTCAGCAGCCGCCAGCCGGACTCCGCCTCCAGCTCCCGCCACAGCCGCTGCGCCTCGCGTAGCAGCGGCACGTATTCGGGGCCCTCCTGGTAGGCGGTGCGGAAGATCCGCGACTCGCCACCGGCGGCGGACCGGTCGTGCCCGATGCCGAACTGCTCGAACCCGAGGACGTCCGCCCCGGCGCGGGCGAGCTGCCACGCGGTCATCGAGCCCATCGTGCCGAGCCCGACCACGGCCACATCGGCGTCGAACGCCATGGCTCCCCCAGTCAGCGACGCCGCAGCGCACGCACGTCCAGCACGGCCGCGGCCGTGGAAGCCAGCGCGCCGAGCATCCCCAGGTACCGGCCGATCCCGGCGTACAGACCGATCCCGCCGTCCTCGAGCAGGCCGCGGGTGTCGGAGTCGAACTGCCAGCCCATCGCGAACCAGCCGAGGACCATCAGCAGCAGCGCCACCCCGGCGAAGATCAGCCACAGGTGCGGCAGGCCCGCCACCCGCACCTTCCGGAACTGCCCGAACGCCACCACCGCCAGACCGGCGACCAGCAGCAGCAACGGCCCGCACCACGCCAGGAACCCGGTGGTCCAGGCGTCGCGCGCGACGTCCGACGAAGGCAGCTCACGCAGGGCTTCGTCGACGACCTGGTTCGTCGCCGACAGGTTCGTCCACGGCAGGAACAGGGCGAGCGTGGCCACCACGCCCGCCCCCAGGCCCGTCCACTCGCGCGAGCTGACGCGAGCGAGCGAGAACCGCTCCGGTTCCGCGGACACCTTCGACGGCATCCTCAGGCGCCGACCCGCTCGATGATGAGTTCGCGGACGCGCTTGGCGTCGGCCTGGCCCTTGGTCGCCTTCATGACCGCGCCGACGATCGCGCCCGCGGCCTGCACCTTGCCGCCGCGGATCTTGTCCGCGATGTCCGGCTGCGCAGCCAGCGCCTCGTCGACCGCGGCGAGCAGCGCCGAGTCGTCCGACACGACCTTCAGGCCCCGCTTCTCCACGACCTCGTCCGGCTCGCCCTCGCCGGCCAGCACGCCCTTGACGACCTCACGCGCGAGCTTGTTGGTCAGCTCGCCGGAGTCGACCAGCGCGGCCACCCGGGCGACCTGCGCCGGGGTGATCGGCAGCGCGGCGATCTCCACCTCGCGGGCATTGGCCTCCTGCGCCAGGAAGTTGACCCACCAGCTGCGCGCCTCGTTCGGCTTGGCGCCCTCGGCGACCGTCGCCTCGACCAGGTCGACCGCGCCCGAGTTGAACAGGTCGCGCAGCTCCTCGGCGGACAGGTTCCACTCGGTCTGGATCCGCTTGCGGCGCGCGGCCGGCATCTCCGGCAGCGTCCCGCGCAACTCTTCGACCCACTCGCGCGACGGCGCGATCGGCACCAGGTCGGGCTCCGGGAAGTACCGGTAGTCCTCGGCGGTCTCCTTGGTGCGGCCCGGCGAGGTGGTGCCGTCGGACTCCTGGAAGTGCCGGGTCTCCTGGGTGACCTTGCCGCCCGCGACCAGCACGGCGGCCTGACGCGTCATCTCGTACCGCACGGCGCGCTCGACGCTGCGGAAGGAGTTGACGTTCTTGGTCTCGGTGCGGGTGCCGAACTCGGTCGTGCCCTTGGGCATCAGCGACACGTTCGCGTCGCAGCGCAGCGAGCCCTGGTCCATGCGCACGTCGGACACGTCCAGCGCACGCAGCAGATCGCGCAGCGCGGTCACGTACGCCCGCGCCACCTCCGGCGCCCGCGAGCCCATGCCGACGATCGGCTTGGTGACGATCTCGATCAGCGGCACGCCGGCGCGGTTGTAGTCGAGCAGCGAGTGCTCCGCGCCGTGAATGCGACCCGTCGCGCCGCCGACGTGCAGCGACTTGCCGGTGTCCTCCTCCATGTGCGCGCGCTCGATCTCCACGCGCACGACCTCGCCGTCGTCCAGCGTCACGTCCAGGTAGCCGTTGAACGCGATCGGCTCGTCGTACTGCGAGGTCTGGAAGTTCTTCGGCATGTCCGGGTAGAAGTAGTTCTTCCGGGCGAACCGGCACCACTCGGCGATCTCGCAGTTGAGCGCCAGCCCGATGCGGATCGCGCCCTCGACGCCCTTGCCGTTGAGCACCGGCAGCGCACCGGGCAGGCCCAGGCAGGTCGGGCACACGTGGGTGTTGGGCTCGCCGCCAAACTCGTTGGCGCAGCCGCAGAACATCTTCGTCTTGGTGTTCAGCTCGACGTGGACCTCGAGCCCGAGCACCGGGTCGAACCGCTCGACGACCTCGGCGTAGTCCATCACTTCGGCAACGGCGGTCACGCCGAGACTCCCTTCAGCTCCGGAACCCGGTCGATGATCGAGCCGCGCGCGACCTCGTAGGCGGCGCCGACCCGGTAGAGCCGGTCATCGGCCAGCGCCGGGGCCATGATCTGCAGGCCGACCGGCAGACCGTCCTCGTCGGACAGTCCACTCGGCACGCTCATGGCGGCGTTGCCGGCCAGGTTCGCCGGGATGGTGCACAGGTCGGCGAGGTACATGGCCATCGGGTCGTCGACCCGCTCGCCGATCTTGAACGCGGTGGTCGGGGTGGTCGGCGAGACCAGCACGTCCACCTTCTCGAACGCCGCGTCGAAGTCGCGCGTGATCAGCGTCCGCACCTTCTGCGCCGAGCCGTAGTAGGCGTCGTAGTAGCCGGAGGACAGCGCGTAGGTGCCGAGCATGATGCGGCGCTTGACCTCGGGGCCGAACCCGGCCTCGCGGGTGAGCGACATGACCTCTTCGGCGCTGTGCGAACCGTCGTCGGACACCCGCAGGCCGTAGCGCATGGCGTCGAACCGGGCCAGGTTCGACGACGCCTCGCTCGGCGCGATCAGGTAGTACGCCGGCAGCGCGTAGACGAAGTTCGGGCAGGACACCTCGACGACCTCGGCGCCGAGCGCCTTGAGCTGCTCGACGGCGCCCTCGAACGAGCGCTGCACGCCGGCCTGGTAGCCCTCTCCGCTGAACTCCTTGACCACGCCGACCTTGACGCCCTTGAGGTCACCGCGCAGGCCCTCGCGGGCGGCGGCGACGACCGGCGGCACCGGCGCGTCGATCGAGGTCGAGTCGAGCGGGTCGTGCCCGGCGATGACTTCGTGCAGCAGCGCCGCGTCCAGCACGGTGCGCGCGCACGGCCCGGCCTGGTCGAGCGAGGACGAGAACGCCACCAGCCCGTACCGGGACACGCCGCCGTAGGTCGGCTTCACGCCGACCGTGCCGGTGACCGCGCCCGGCTGGCGGATCGAGCCGCCGGTGTCGGTGCCGATCGCCAGCGGCGCCTCGAACGCGGCCAGCGACGCGGCGGAGCCACCGCCGGAGCCGCCCGGGATGCGGGCGTGGTCCCACGGGTTGTGCGTCGGGCCGAACGCCGAGTTCTCGGTGGAGGAGCCCATCGCGAACTCGTCCATGTTGGTCTTGCCCAGGATCGGCACGCCCGCCTCGCGCAGCTTGCGCGTGACCGTCGAGTCGTACGGCGGGATCCAGTTCTCCAGCGTCTTCGAACCGCAGGTGGTGGGCAGGCCCACGGTGGTCAGCACGTCCTTGAGGGCGAGCGGGACACCGGCGATCGGCGAGGCCGGGGCCTGGCCGCCGGCCAGGGCGGAGTCGACCTCGCGGGCCGCCGCGAGGGCGCCCTCGGCGTCGACGT
The DNA here is from genome assembly GCF_014653945.1 of Amycolatopsis deserti. GTDB lineage: Bacteria > Actinomycetota > Actinomycetes > Mycobacteriales > Pseudonocardiaceae > Amycolatopsis_E > Amycolatopsis_E deserti. The sequence continues at coordinate 156,199 of NZ_BNAU01000007.1, forward strand.
TGAGGAACGCGTGGACGTGGTCGTCGACCTCGCCGATGCGGTCCAGGTGCGCCCGCGTGACCTCCTCCGAGGACACCTCGCGCGCGTGGATCTTCTCGGCCAGCTCGGCGGCCGACAGCCGTGTTAGGTCGGTCACTGTTCCTCCCCCAGGATCCGCGGCACCCGGAAGCGGCCCTCCTCGGCGGCCGGCGCACCGGCCAGGGCCTGCTGCTGGGTCAGTCCGGGCCGGGCCACGTCCTCGCGGAAGACGTTCGTGAGCGGCACGGCGTGCGAGGTCGGCGGCACGTCGTCGGCGGCGACCTCGCTGACCTTGGCCACCGCGTCCAGGATGTGGTCGAGCTGACCTGCGAAAACGTTCAGCTCGTCGTCGGTGACCGCGAGCCTGGCGAGCTTGGCCAGGTGCGCGACCTCGTCGCGGGAAATGTTGGGCACGCGGGTGACTCCCGGGGTGTGCGGATCGGTGTTTCGGTGAGTCACAAGTCTATGGCGGCGGGCCCCGCGACCTCGACCGGGTTGTTCACGGCGGGCGCGCGATCCGGTCTCGGTAGGCAGACGATGGCTCCCCGTGACGGCCTTCGTCTGTCACAATCAGCGGCCGGTTGCGCTCCCCGGCGAGGCGGGAGCGCCGGACCCGAGAGGGGTTCACGTTGTCCTTCCTGATCCGGGTGCAGCTCCCGGACACGCCAGGAACCCTCGGAGCGGTCGCGACGGCTCTCGGCATGATCGGGGCGGACATCCTCTCGGTGGACGTCGTCGAGCGCGGCGGTGGCGTCGCGATCGACGACATGGTCGTCGAACTGCCCTCCGGACGGCTGCCGGACGCGGTGATCACCGCGGCCGAGAGCGTGGAGGGCGTCGAGGTCGACGCGGTGCGGCCGTACGCCGGCGTGCTGGACACCCACCGCGAGCTGGAGCTGGTCGAGGAGATCGCCGCGCAGCCCGCGTCCGGGCTGTCCGTGCTGGTCGAAGGCGTGCCGCGGATCATCCGCGCGGGCTGGGCGATCGTGGTGTCGGTCAGCGACGCGGGTATCTACCGCCTGGCCTCCTCGAGCGCGTCGCCCGAGGCGCCGATCACCGACCTGCCGTGGCTGCCGCTGGAGCGCGCCACGATCCTGGACTCCGAGGACTCGTGGGTCCCGGAGACCTGGCAGGAGCTGGGCACCGAGCTGGCCGCGACGCCGCTCGGCAAGCCGGACAAGGCGCTGCTCGTCGGCCGCCCCGGCGGCCCGATGTTCCGGGCGGCCGAGGTCGCGCGCCTGGCGCACCTGGCCGGGATCGTCGCCGTCGTGCTCGACGGCTGAGTCTCACGGCACCCTCGAGGGCCACCAGATCCGCCGCCCGACGTCCAGCGTCAGGGCCGGCACCAGCAGCGACCGCACGATCAGGGTGTCCAGCAGCACGCCGAAGCCGACGATGAACGCGATCTGGGCCAGGAACAGGATCGGGATCACCGCGAGCGCCGCGAAGGTCGCCGCGAGCACCACCCCGGCCGAGGTGATGACGCCGCCGGTGAGCGTGAGCCCGCGCAGCGTGCCGTCGCGGGTGTTCGTCCCGAGCGCTTCCTCGCGGACCCGGGTCATCAGGAAGATGTTGTAGTCGATCCCGAGCGCCACCAGGAAGACGAACCCGAACAGCGGCACCGCCGGGTCCGCGCCCGGGAAGTCCAGCAGGTGGTTGAACACCAGCGCGGACACGCCCATGGTGGCGGCGAAGGACAGCACGACGGTCGCGATCAGCAGCAACGGCGCGAGCAGGGCCCGCAGCAGGAGCGCGAGCACCGCGAAGATCACCACCAGGACGATCGGGATGATCACGGCGCGGTCCCGTTCCGAGGTCTCCTGCGTGTCCAGCTGGGTCGCGGTGGTGCCGCCGACGAGCGCGTCCGCGCCGGGCACGGCGTGCACGGCCTGGCGGATGCGGCCGACGGTGTCGAGCGCGGCCTCGGAGTCGGCGGCGTCGGTGAGGATCGCGATGACCTGGACGCGGCCGTTGACGACGGTGGGAGCCGCGGCGACCTGCGCGACGCCGTCCACCCGCGCGGCCCGCGCGACGGCTTCGGCCTGGCCGGCGTTGGCGATGATCGTGGTCGGTGAGCCGGAGCCGCCGGGGAAGTGCTCGATCAGGACCTCCTGGCCGGCGACCGAGTCGACCGGGGTGAGGAAGAGGTCGGACTGGGCGACGCCGCCGGCCTTGAGCTGCGGCACGAACGCCGCACCCGCGAGGAGCAGGACGGTGGTGCCGATCCAGGTCGCGCGGGGTTTGTGCGCGACGGCCTCGGCGATGCGGCCCCAGATGCCGCTGGACTCCGGGTGCGGGGAGCCGAGCTTCGGGCGGACCGGCCAGAACGCGGCGCGGCCGAGCAGCGCGAGCACGGCGGGCAGGAAGGTGACGGAGGCCGCGAACGCGGCGGCGATGCCGATCGCGGCGACCGGGCCGAGGCCGCGGTTGGACTGCAGGTCGGAGAACAGCAGGCAGAGCACGCCGAGCACGACGGTCCCGGCGGAGGCGGCGATCGGCGGGAGGGTGGCGCGCCAGGCCAGCTTGACGGCTTCGTAGCGGTTTCCGGTGTCGCGGAGTTGTTCCCGGAACCGGGAGACCAGCAGCAGCGCGTAGTCGGTGGCCGCGCCGAAGACGAGGATGAACAGGATGCCCTGGCTCTGGCCGTTGACGGTGAGGACGTCGTGGTCGGCGAGGAGGTAGACGACCAGGCTGGCCAGGCCGAGCGCGAAGACGGCGGAGAGCAGGACGACGAGCGGCAGCAGCGGGCTGCGGTAGACCACGACGAGGATCAGCGCCACGACGATGCCGGCGACCAGCAGCAGGAGGCCGTCGATGCCGCCGAACGCGGTGACCAGGTCGGCGATCTGGGCGGCCGGACCGGTGACGAGGACGGTGAGACCGTCGGGCGCGTGGTCGAGTTCTCCGCGGATCCGCTCGACGACCTCGCCCGGTTCGCCGCCCACCCGGACGGAGACGGTGAGTTCGAGGGCCTGGCCGTCCTGGGCGGGTTGCGGGCTCGCGGCTTTGGTGACGCCGGGGATGGCCTGGATGCGGGCGGCCGCGTCGGCGAGGAAGGCGGTGTCCTGGGGCGTGATGTTCGTGGCCCGCTCGGCGACGACGATCCCGGGGAGGGTTTCGTCGGTGGAGAAGGTGCGCTGTTCGGCGAGGGCGCGGGTGGATTCGGCGGAGGCCGGGAGGAAGGCGGAGTTGTCGTTGGTGGAGACGTCGCTGAGCTTGCCGGCGTAGGGGCCGCCGATACCGCCGAGCACCAGCCAGGCGACGACGAGCAGGGCGGGGACGAGCAGGCGGGCGGTCCTCATGGGCTAATACAGTCCTAGGATCGGGGAAATTGCTCAGCAGGCTGAACATTACCGGGAGGCGCGATTGGCCGCCGAGGAAGGCCCGGCAAATCGGACACCGTGCGACGGTGCTCCGCCGCCGGCTGCCGAGCTGTCCACGGCCGCGACACCGCCGCCCGCGAACGAAGCCCCTGCCTCTGGACAACCCCCGGGTGGCGGCGCTCCGGCGCCGGGCGAGGAAGGGATCGCCTCCTGGCCCACCGGGCGCTTGCTCTCGGCGGCGGCGAGGCTCGTCGAGCAGCGGTGGGCGGCGCGGCTGGAGACGCTCGGTCTGTCGCACGCCGGGCTGATCGCCCTGCACACGTTGCGCGGCGGGCCGCTGTCCCAGCGGGTGCTGGCCCGGCGGTGCCAGGTGACCGACCAGACGATGAGCCGCACGCTGGAGCGGCTGTCCAGGTCGGGGTACGTCACCCGCGTGCCCGATCCGCTGGACGGCCGCCGCTCCCTGGCGCGGCTCACCCCCGCGGGCGAGGACGTCCTCGCCACCTCGGAGCGGATCGCGCGGGACGACGCGTCCGTGATCGGCGCGCTCGGCGACGACGCGGCCTTCCGGCGGCAGCTGATCGAGCTGATCGGGCACCTGAGCGGGTCATGACAACTGTCATAGTCCCGCGCTAGGGTGCTCACATGAAGCTGGGTTTCCTGGGGCTCGGTGTGATGGGCACGCCGATGGCGCTCAACCTCGTCCGCGCGGGCACGCCGCTGGTGGTGTGGAACCGGACCGCCGCGAAGGCCGAGGTGCTGCGGGCGGCGGGGGCGGAGGTCGCCGGGAGCGCGGCCGAGGTGTGCCGCCGGGTGGACGTCGTGTTCCTCATGCTGGCCGACGGTGCCGCGGTGGATGCCGCACTGGACCGTGGCGGGAGCGGGTTCGCGGCGAACGTCGGCGGGCGGATCGTCGTGCACATGGGGACGACGTCGCCGGAGTATTCACGCGGGCTGGCGGCCGAGGTCGCCGCGGCGGGTGGCCGGTACGTCGAGGCGCCGGTGTCGGGGTCGCGCAAGCCGGCCGAGGCGGGGCAGCTGGTGGCGATGCTGGCGGGCGAGCCGGGCGCGGTGGCCCAGGTGGGGCCGTTGCTGGCGCCGATGTGCCGTCAGGTGGTCGAGTGCGGGCCGGTGCCGGGCGCGTTGCTGATGAAGCTCGCGGTGAACCTGTACCTGATCACGATGGTGACGGGCCTGGCCGAGGCGACCCACTTCGCGGAGCGGCAGGGCCTGGACCTGGCGCGGTTCGTGGAGGTGCTGAACGCGGGCCCGATGGCGAGCGACGTGTCGCGGGTGAAGGTGGCGAAGCTGGTGGCGCGGGACTTCGAGGTGCAGGCGGCCGTCGCGGACGTGCTGAAGAACAACCAGCTGGTCGCGGAGGCCGCCCGCGCGGCCGGGCTGGCGTCGCCGCTGCTGGACGTGTGCCACCGCTTGTACGACGAGACCCTGCGGCTGGGCCACGCCGGGGAGGACATGGCCGCGGTGGTGCGAGCGATCGAGACGAGGACCGCGGCGGTGGCAGGAGGAGCTGGGGCGTTCGCTGCGACCGTCCCAGCCGCCGCGAACCCCGCTCCGGCCGGGGACTAAAACCCCGGGTGCCGCCGTCGTCCGGCCTCAGAGGGACAGTCGGAAAGCGCGCAGCCACAGCCCCGGCAACGGCTCCCAGTCCCGTTCGGGGAGACGGCTGAAGCCCAGGCGGGAGTAGAGGCGGTGGGCCGCCTTCATCGCGTCCAAACTGGACATCACCACCGCGCGGGCGCCCACGGCGCGGGCCCGGTCGAGCACCGCGCGGGTGAGGGCCTCGCCGACGCCGCGGCCTCTCGCGGCGGGCGCGGTGGCCAGCATGCGGAACTCCAGCTCGCCCTCGCGGGAGATTTCGGCGTAGTGCGTGCCCGGGTGGACGATCGTCACCGAGCCGAGCAGGCCGCTGTCGTCCGTGGCGACCAGCAGCTCGGCGTGCTCGGCCCGGTGCGCGGCGTCGGACAGTTCGCGGACGTAGTCGTCGTCCGCGGTGATCAGGCCGTCCGCCACGTAGGCGGACGCGGTCAGCGCGCCGACCGCGGCGAACTCCTCCGGCCGCGCCGGTCGCACCGTCACCTCACCGACCAGCCGGCTCCCCGTCGGCGCAGTCGCCTCACTCACCGGCCGCCTCCTCCGTCGGCAGCGCCACCTCGGCGGCGGCTTCCGGGCCCCGGTCCAGCAGCACCTGGAAACCGGCCTCGTCCAGGATCGGGACCTTCAGCTGGACCGCCTTGTCGTACTTGGAGCCCGGCGCGTCGCCGACCACGACGAACGCCGTCTTCTTCGACACCGACCCCGCGGCCTTCCCGCCGCGCGACATGATCGCCTCCTTGGCCTCGTCGCGCGAGAACGTGTTCAGCGAGCCGGTCACCACGATCGACAGGCCCTCCAGCGTGCGCGGCACCGACTCGTCGCGCTCCTCCGCCATCCGGACCCCGGCGCGGCGCCACTTCTCCACCACCTCGCGGTGCCAGTCGACGGCGAACCACTCGCGCAGCGCGTTCGCGATCGTCGGCCCCACACCGTCCACATCGGCCATCGCGGCCTCGTCGGCGTTCTCGATCGCCTCCAGTGAGCCGAACTCCCGCGCCAGCGCCTGCGCCGCCGTCGGGCCGACGTGCCGGATCGACAACGCCACCAGCACTCGCCACAGTGGACGGTCCTTGGCGCTGTCCAAGTTGGCCAGCAGCTTGCGCCCGTTGGCCGACAGCTCCCCCGCCTTCGTGCGGAACAGCTCGACCCGCCCCAGCTTCTCCTCGTCCAGATCGAAGATGTCGCCCTCGTCGACGACCACACCGGACTCCAGCAGCGCCGTCGCCGCCTCGTAGCCGAGCATCTCGATGTCGAACGCGCCTCGCCCGGCCAGGTGGAACAGCCGCTCCCGCAACTGCGCGGGACACGACCGCGCGTTCGGGCACCGGATGTCGACGTCGCCCTCCTTCTGGTGCGCCAGCTTCGTGCCGCACTCCGGGCAGAACGTGGGCATGACGAACTCGCGCTCGTCCCCGGTGCGCACGTCGACCACCGGACCGAGCACCTCGGGGATCACATCACCCGCCTTGCGGATCACCACGCGGTCGCCGATCAGCACGCCCTTGCGCTTGACCTCCTGCGCGTTGTGCAGCGTCGCCATCGCCACCGTCGACCCGGCCACCTTCACCGGCTCCATCACCGCGAACGGTGTGACCCGGCCGGTGCGGCCGACGTTGACCTGGATGTCGAGCAGCCGGGTGGTGGCCTCCTCCGGCGGGTACTTGTAGGCGATGGCCCACCGCGGCGCGCGGGACGTGCTCCCCAGCCGCCGCTGCAGCGACACCTGGTCGACCTTCACCACGATGCCGTCGATCTCGTGCTCGGCGTCGTGCCGGTGCTCGCCCCAGTACCGGATGTGCTCCAGCAGCTCGGACGCCTTGTCGACCACCTTGGTGTGGCCGGACACCGGCAGCCCCCACGCCGCCAGCGCTTCGTAGGCCTCCGACTGCCGGGCCGGCTCGAACCCCTCGCGCTTGCCGAGGCCGTGGCAGATCAGCCGCAGCTTCCGGCTGCGCGTGACCTTCGGATCCTTCTGCCGCAACGACCCGGCCGCGGTGTTGCGCGGGTTCGCGAACGGCGGCTTGCCCGCCTCGACCAGCCGCGCGTTCAGCTCGGCGAAGTCCTCGACCCGGAAGAACACCTCGCCGCGCACCTCGACGAGGTCGGGCACCGGGTACTCGTCGGTGCCGGTCAGCGTCTCCGGCACCTGCTCCAGCGTTCGGACGTTGAGCGTGACGTCCTCACCCGTGCGGCCGTCGCCCCGCGTGAGCCCCCGGACCAGCCGCCCCTTCTCGTACAGCAGGTTGATGGCCAGGCCGTCGATCTTCAGCTCGCACAGGTACTGCGTGGACCCACCGACCTCGCGCTCGACCCGGTCCACCCACGCCCGCAACTCCTCCTCGTCAAAGACGTTGTCCAGGCTCATCATGCGTTCGAGGTGGTCGACCGCGACGAAGTCGGTGGAGAACGTGCCGCCCACGTTCTGCGTCGGCGAATCGGGCGTGGCCAGGCCCGGGTACTCCGACTCCAGCCGCTCCAGCTCCTTGAGCAGCTCGTCGAACTCGCCGTCGGTGATGACCGGCGAGTCCAGCACGTAGTACCGGAACTGGTGCCCGCGCACCTCTTCCGCGAGCGCGCCGTGGCGCTCGCGGACCTCGGCGGGAACCTCGGTGACGTCCTGTGCGGCGGGAGTCTCACTCACAGTCGGTCAGCTTAGTCAGCACCCCCGACAGTTTCCGGACGTTCCTCGTCCAGACCGCGGACCAGGTCACGCAGTTCCAGGAGCGTGATGGCGCCGGCGGGCTCGGTCTCGGCCGCCTCCACCCTGCGTAACCGTTCCGCCGCGAGCCGTTCGCCGAGCGTGGCGTCCAGCGGCAGGAAGGTCATCGCCGAGCGGGTGGCCGCGTCGAGTTCACCCAGCAGCGGGTGGTGGACCGCGACGTCGACCACCCCTTCGGCCTCGTCGACCAGCGCGGCGACCCGGACGTCGGCCAGCGCGACCGACCGCGTCCCGAGGTTCACCGTGACCCCGGTCGGATCGGGCACCGGCGGCACCGAGTCGTGGTACTCCCAGATCGCGTCCTCGGGCGGCGCCGCGGCCTTCCACGCGTCGGTGAACGGCCGCAGCGCGGGGTCCTCCTGACCGCTCACCACGAGGGCGTAGATGGCGCGCTGCCCCCGTTCAAGTGACACGTGCAGGTTCGGGTGCAGCTGCGCGACCGCGGCGGCCAGCTCACCCTCGACGCGCTGCGGCTCGCGGTCGCCGAGCGCCGCGCTGATCTCCGGCAGCATCTCCGCCCACCGGCGCCAGAACCGCTCCGCGGCCGCCACCGGGTCGTCCGGCACCGCCTGTTCGGGCCACGCGGTGCGCGGGTCCGGCAGGTCGTCCTCGCGCCGATTCCGTCGAAACCATCGCATCGCCGAAGTCCTACCAGCCTTCCGGTGGCTCCACGAACGCTTTGCCCAGATCCGTGGTCAGCTTCAGCGCGCGGCGCGTCCAGTCGGCGGTCGCCCCCGCGAAGCCGCAGGTCGGCGTCGGCACGGCCCGGTCGGCCAGCGTCGAGCGGTTGAACCCGAGCCGGTCGGCCAGCGCCAGCGCGGGCTGCGCCAGCTCACGCAGCGACGGCCGTCGCGCCGGCTCCAGCGCCGGCACCAGGCCCAGGAACAACACGGTCCCGCTGTCCCACGCCTCGCCGAGTTCGTCGAGCAGGGTCGACGGTGCCCCGCCCAGCAGCGTCGCGTCGATCGCCAGCGCGCCGGCACCGGCCGCGTGCAGCAGGCCGACCGGCGGCCGCGCGGCGCAGCAGTGCACGACGACGGGCTGCCCGGTCAGCTCACCGGCCCGTTCGATCACGCGGCCGAGCAGCTCCCGCGCCTCCGGCTCGGGCACGGCCGGCACGGTGCCGTAGCCCGACGGCGTGGGCAGGGAGCCGGCGAGCACGTCCGGCAGCGTCGGCTCGTCGAACTGGACCACGACCTCGGCGCCGGTGCGGGCCTTCAGCTCCCCGACGTGCGCGGCCAGCCCCTCCAGCGCCGATTCGGTGAACTCGCGCACCGCGCCCCGGTCGGTGAGCACGCGGTGGCCGCGGGGCAGCTCGATGCCGGCCGCCAGCGTCCACGGCCCGGCCAGCTGCGTCTTGATCACCGGGGCGCCACCCGCCTCGGTGACCGCGTCGAGGTCCCAGCGCAGCAGGTCGACCGCCCGCCGGTGGTCCCGCCCCGGCCGCGCGGCGACCCGGTAGCCGCTGGGCACGACCTCGATCGCGAGGTCGACCAGCATCGCGGCGGTCCGCCCGATCAGGTCCGCGCCGACGCCGCGAGCCGGCAGCTCCGGCAGGTGCGGGAAATCGGGCAGCTCGCCGAAGACGACCGCGGCCGCCTCGGCCGGGTCGGTACCGGGCATCGATCCCACCGCGGTGGCCGCACCGGGTGGCCAGACGTGTTCGCTCACACCCCGATTCTCCAAGGCCGCCCGGCCACCCGCGCCCCGGCCCCGCGCGGCCGGGGAAATGGCACCGGCGGCGCTTGGCGAAAAGGCCGCCACAATCGGAAATCCGGTCAACCGGACATTTCCGCGTAATTCACCGGCCGTCTCCCGTTCTTGATTTCCGCTGGCTAACCTTGACCGGCATGACGAGCGGTTCGCGGCACGCGGGCGGTGGCACCCTGTTCACCGAGCCCTTCCTGGTGGTCAGCCACCGTGCCGGAGCGGCCGAATCCGGCGTGCGGGACCAGTACGGGCAGCCGCTGGGAACCGTCGCGGAAGCCGAGAACCGCACGTTCCGGAAAGCGCTGCGGATGATCACCGGATCCGCGCGGTTCCGCCCGAACTGTTTCGCGGTGCGCGACTCCGGCGGAAGTGTCGTGCTGAAAGTGCGGGTGCACGACTCCCGCTTTCTGGTGATGCGCGCCGACGGGACGCCGATCGGCGAGATCGCCCCGGACGGGCCGGACCGGTTCGCCCTGTCCGCCCACGGGCACCCGGTCGGCGCGCTGGAGAACCGGCACCGCGGCGACTTCCGCATCACCGACTTCTCCGGCGGCGAGGTGGCGCGGGCGGCCGAGGAGCCCGGCCGCGGCTACGTCGTCGAGGTGTTCGCCCAGCTCACAGACCCGCTGGCGAGCCTGGTGCTTGCCGCCGCGCTGACCGTGGAGACCGCGCTGCGCCCAGCGTGACGTGGGTCTCAACCGCGGCAGGTGGACATTCCACCCGGGAAGTTCCAAAGTGAAATATCCCGGGTCGGAAAGGACGATGAGATCTCGTGGAACCAATTCCCGAAGGCAGCGCCGAGTGGAGCGAGCCCGGCCTGTACGCCGTGGCGCCGGGCGTGCACCGGATCCCGTTGCCGCTGCCGAACGACGGACTGCGGGCCGTCAACGTCTACGCCCTGAGCGAAGGCTCCGACCTGGTGCTCATCGACTCCGGCTGGGCGCTCGCGGAGGCGCGCGAGCAGCTGGCCGCGGCGCTGAAGGGGCTGGGCGCCGAACTCGGTGACGTGAGCCAGTTCCTGGTCACCCACGTGCACCGCGACCACTACACCCAGGCGGTCGCGCTGCGGCGCGAGTTCGGCGGGCGGATCGCGCTGGGCTCGCAGGAGGAGCCGTCGTTGCGCATGACGGCGGATCCGGACGTGGTGCCGCTCATCAGCCAGATCCGGTCGCTGCGGGCGTGCGGCGCCGATCCGGTGGCCGACGAGCTGGTGCGGGTGTTCGAGATCCACGGCCGCAACACGGAGGCCTCGATCTGGGAGCAGCCCGACGAGTGGCTGACGCCGGGACGGCGGACGGTGCTGCCGAGCCGCGCGCTGGACGTCGTGCACACCCCGGGGCACACCGCCGGGCACGTCGTGTTCGACGACGGCGCGGCCGGGCTGATGTTCACCGGCGACCACGTGCTGCCGCACATCACACCGTCGATCGGGTTCCAGCCCGCGGTGGCGGAGATGCCGCTGCGGGACTTCCTGGACTCGCTGCGCCTGGTGCGCGGCATGCCGGACCGGCGGATGCTGCCGGCGCACGGCCCGGTGGCCGACAGCGTGCACGCCCGCGTCGACGAGCTGCTGGACCACCACGCCCAGCGGCTGGACGTCATCGCGACGACCATTGTGGACGGTGCGGGGACGGCGTACGAGTCGGCGCTGCGGCTGGGCTGGACGCGGCGGCAGCGCAAGCTGGGCGAGATGGACGTGTTCAACCAGATGCTGGCCGTCCTGGAGACCGCCGCCCACCTCGACCTGCTGGTGCACCAGGGCAAGCTGATGCTCCTGGTGGAGGACGGGGTGCGCCGCTATTCGGTGGCCTGAGCGGGTGGCGCGGGCGGCGGCGCGCGACTTCGCGTAGGGTGGGTACCAGCGGGCGGGTTCGGTCGCCGTCGACGCCGGTTGCGAGGAGCACCGGAACGGCGAACCTGATGCGATGCTCATGCTCGCCCCCCGCTGACACCGACTCCACCGGCCGCCGTTCGACGATCCACCGGCCGGTCGTTCTTCCACCCGTGGCTGCCGCGCCGATGGCGCCGGCCACCCGCCAAGGAGCTTCCATGATCCAGACCACCCGTCACACCCGTACCCAGGTCACGGCCGAGCCCGTCCTGTTCAGCCACCCGCTGGTCGAGGAGACCAGCCGGGTGGCGGGCGAACTCGACGTGGCCGCCGCGCGGACCGTGCTGTTCGCGGCGCCGTCCGCGAAGCCGGCCCGGCGCCGGTGACCGGCCGCGGCTAGGCCGCCCTTTCGGGGGAGATCCGCGCCGCCGGATCACGGCCAGCCGGCGTGAGCCCCGGCGGGGCCGGTCAGGAGAACTGGTCCCGCAGCTCGCGCTTGAGGATCTTGCCCGAGGCGTTGCGCGGCAGGTCCGGCACGAAACGGATCGCCTTCGGGACCTTGAACGCGGACAGCCGCTCGCGGACGTGGGCGATCAGCGCCTCCGGTGAAACGTCCTCTTTGGACACCACCACGGCGGTGATCGCCTCGATCCACTTCTCGTCCGGGACACCGATCACCGCGGCTTCGGCGACCGCGGGGTGGGTGTAGAGCGCGTCCTCCACCTCGCGGGAGGCCACCAGCACGCCGCCGGTGTTGATGACGTCCTTGATGCGGTCGACGACGTAGATGTAGCCCTCCTCGTCGATGCGCACCAGGTCGCCCGAGTGGAACCAGCCGTCGCGGAACGCTTCTTCGGTCTCCTCGGGCTTGTCCCAGTACCCCTCGCACAGCTGAGGACTCCGGTACACGCATTCCCCGGACTCGCCAGGCGACACGTCGTTGCCCTCGGCGTCGACCACGCGCAGCTCGACGAACAGCACCGGGCGACCGGCCGAATCGGGGCGCTCGGCGTGGTCCTCGGGGCGCAGGATGGTCGCCAGCGGGCCGATCTCCGACTGGCCGAAGCAGTTGTAGAACCCCAGTTCCGGCATGGCCTGGCGGAGACGGTCGAGCACCGGACCGGGCATGATCGACGCGCCGTAGTACGCCTTGCGCAGCGCGGTGAGGTCCCGCGAGCCGAAGTCCGGGTGGTTGGTCAGCGCGACCCACAGCGTCGGCGCGGCGAAGAACGCGCCGTGCCGGTCCTCGGCCAGGCGGCGCAGGATGTCCGTCGGATCGGGGGTCTCCAGCAGCGTGTTGGTCGCACCGACGGCCAGCCACGGCACGAGGAACACGTGCATCTGGGCGGAGTGGTAGAGCGGCATGACGTGCAGCGGGTCGTCGTCCGCGGTGAGGTCGAGGCCGGTGATGCACGAGATGTACTCGTGGACCAGCGCGCGGTGGGTCATCATCGCGCCCTTGGGCCGGGAGGTCGTGCCCGAGGTGTAGAGCAGCTGGGCGAGGTCGCCGTCGCTCACCTCGGCGTCCAGCTCGGGGACATCGCCGGAGAGCGCGACGAGCGAACCGTCGGCGTCGCGCAGGGGCACGACTTCTTCCAGCGCGGGCAGGTTGCCGGCGAGGGCGGGGTCGGCGAGCGCGACCCGGCTGCCGGACTGTTCGACCAGGTAGGCCAGCTCGTCGCCGGTGAGGTTGTAGTTGATCGGGACGTGCACCAGCCCGGCGCGGGCGCAGGCGAGGAAGCCGATGAGGTAGGCGTCGGAGTTCTTGCCGTACGCGGCGACCCGGTCGCCCTTGACGAGCCCGAGGCCGAGCAGGTGCGCGGCGGCGCGGGTGACGGCGGCGTCGAGGTCGGCGTAGGTCCACTGCCGTCCGGCGAACTTCAGCGCGACGCGGGCGGGCCAGCGGGCCGCGCTGCGGCGGAGGATGTCCGCGACGGTGCTGGAGCGGAGCGTGGTCAAGGGGACTCCTCCTTCGGCGCCGGTGCCATACTCGATTGTCGTGAGTGAGATCCACATTAGACGTGCTCGGCGGTCGGATGTCGAGGAGATCGTGGCGATGCTGGCCGACGACCACCTCGGCGCCCGGCGCGAGCAGCCCGGCGATCCGGCGTACCTGCGGGCGTTCGAGGCCATCGACGCGGACCCGAACCAGCTGCTGGCGGTGGCGGAGCGGGACGGTTCGCTGGTCGGGACGTTGCAGCTCACGTTCATCCCGGGCCTGTCCCGCCGCGGCGCGACGCGGGCGCTGGTGGAGGCCGTGCGGGTGCGCGCGGACCAGCGGGGCGGCGGCCTCGGGGCGACGCTGATGGAGTTCGCGGTCGACGAGGCCCGGCGGCGCGGGTGCGCGATGGTGCAGCTCACGTCGGACGCCTCGAGGGTGGACGCGCACCGCTTCTACGAGCGGCTGGGGTTTGCGGCCAGCCACGTGGGTTTCAAGCTGATGCTCTGAGGGGCGGACGCCTTCGCGGGTGCCGGGGGCAGTGCCGGCACGCGCGCGGGAGGGGATCGCCCGTGGCAAGGTCTTCGCCGGGAGGGCGCGTCCCAAAGCGCCCTCGGCCCGCCACCCGCCACGTCACGCGGCGGCCGGTGGCTCCCAGTTCCGCACCAGCTCCAGCAGCCCCGGGAAGCGCGCCTCCAAATCGGCCACCCGCACCTCGCTGCGTCGCTCCAGTCCGTACTGCCTCTGGGTCGTCACGCCGGCCTCGCGCAGCAGCTTGAAGTGGTGGCTCAGCGTCGACTTCGGGCGGTCGATCCCGAACCACCCGCAGGAGCGCGGCACGCCCGGCGACTCCAGCAGCAGCTTCCGCACCATCCCCAGCCGCAGCGGGTCGCTCAGCGCGGACAGCACCGTCTCCAGGCGGATCTCCTCGCGCGCCGGCTGCGGCAGCGCCTCCTCGGTCACAATCCCGATCATAGCCCTTAGTTCGGCTATCTTCGAACAAGTACGAGAAAAGTCGAACTAGGAGTCCTCGTGATCCCGAAACGCGCCGCCTGGCTCGCCGCCTGGCCGGTCCTCGCCGTGTTCGTCCTGTCCAACGCCCCCACCCCGCTCTACGTGCTCTGGCAACGCGAACTCGGCTTCTCCTCGGGCGTCCTGACCGTCGTCTTCGCCTGCTACATCGCTGGCCTGCTCGGCGCGCTCCTGGTCGCGGGTGTGGTCTCCGACCGGATCGGGCGCAAACCCGTTCTCCTGCCGGCACTCGCGCTGGGCATCGTCTCCTGCGTCCTCTTCGCGACCGCCGCCTCGGTGCTCGCCCTGGCCATCGCGCGGTTCCTCGCCGGGCTCGCGGTCGGCGCCGCGGTCTCCGCCGGCATGGCCGCGGTCAACGACGTCGCCCCGGGACGCGGCAAGACCGCGGCACTGGCGTCCTCGACCGCGATGGTCCTCGGCGCCGGCCTCGGGCCGCTGCTGGCGGGCGTCGCGTCGGAGACCCTGCCCGGGCCGACGGTCACGATCTTCCTCGCCGAGATCGTCCTGCTCGCCTCCGCCGCGGTCGTCGTCGCGCGGCTGCCGCTGCCACGCCCACAGAGCACCAGCCGCGCGTGGATCCGGATCCCGAACGTCCACCCGGACGGCCGCGGCGCGGTCCTGCGCGGCATCGCCGTGTTCGCGCCCGGCATCACGGCCACCTCGTTCGTGCTGTCCCTCGGCCCGTCCGTCCTGACCGACCTGCTGGGCAGCACCGACCGGATCGTCGCCGGCGCGCTCGCGTTCGTCATGTTCCTCGGCGCGACGGGCATCCAGTTCGCCGTGCGCGGCCTGCCCGCCCGGACCATCCTGATCGCCGGCGCCGCTTCGACCACGGCGAGCATGGCCGCCCTGATCGCCTCGCTGCAGACCTCGTCGCTCACGCTGCTCGCGGTCGCCGCGGTGCTCGCCGGGACCGGCCAGGGCATGGGCCAGTTCGGCGGCCTCACGCTGGTCAACGCGAGCGTCCCGGCGAACCGGCTCGCTGAGGCGACCGCGGCGCAGAACGTCGGCGGCTACGTGCCCGCCGCGGTCCTGCCGCTCGCCGCCGGGTTCCTCAGCGACGCCACCGGCCTGGCGACCGGGGCCACCGCGTTCGGCGTTGTCGTGATCGCCGCCGCCGTGGCGGGCGGCCTCGTCGCCGGACGAGGCCGCCCCACCCGTCAGGACACAGCTTCCACCGGGCTGCGGAACTGCGCGGAGTACAGCCGGTAGTAGGCGCCGCCCGCGGCGAGCAGCTCCTCGTGCGTGCCCTGCTCCACGATCCGCCCCGACTCCATCACCAGGATGAGGTCGGCGTCGCGGATCGTGGACAGGCGGTGCGCGATCACGAACGAGGTGCGGTCGGTCCGCAGCGCCGCCATCGCCTGCTGCAGCAACGCCTCGGTGCGGGTGTCGACCGAGCTGGTGGCCTCGTCGAGGATCAGCAGCGACGGGTCGGCGAGGAACGCCCGCGCGATCGTCACCAGCTGCTTCTCCCCCGCGCTGAGGTTGGTGCCCTCGTCGTCGATCACCGTGTCGTAACCGTCGGGCAGGCTGCGCACGAACCGGTCAACGAACGTGGCCCGCGCGGCGGCCTCCACCTCCTCGGGGGTCGCCGACGGCCGGCCGTAGGCGATGTTGTCCCGGATGCTCCCGTTGAACAGCCAGGTGTCCTGCAGCACCATCCCGGTCTGACCGCGCAGCTCGTCGCGGGTCATCTCGGTGATGTCCACGCCGTCGAGCGTGATCCGCCCCGCGTCCAGCTCGTAGAACCGCATGATCAGGTTCACCAGCGTGGTCTTGCCCGCCCCGGTCGGGCCGACGATCGCCACCGTCTGCCCCGGCTCGGCGACCAGCGACAGGTCCTCGATCAGCCGCCGCTCCGGGTCGTAGGAGAAGCCGACGTGCTCGAACTCCACCCGGCCCCGGCGCTGCTCCGGCAGCTGCGGCGACGCGGTGTCCGGCTCCTGCTCCGCCGCGTCCAGCAGCTCGAAGACCCGCTCGGCCGAGGCGACCCCGGACTGCAGCAGGTTCGCCATCGACGCGGCCTGCGTCAGCGGCTGCGTGAACTGGCGCGAGTACTGCAGGAACGCCTGCACGTCGCCGAGCGTCATCGTCCCCGTCGCCACGCGCAGACCGCCGATGACGGCCAGCACCACGTAGCTGAGGTTCGACAGGAACATCATCGCGGGCATGATGATCCCGGAGATGAACTGCGCGCCCATCCCGGCGCGGTAGAGATCGCCGTTGCGGCGCGCGAACTCCTGCTCCACCTCGCGGCGGCGGCCGAAAACCGTCACCAGCTCGTGCCCGCTGAACGCCTCCTCGATGTGCGCGTTGAGCGCGCCGGTGTGCTTCCACTGCGCCACGAACAGCTTCTGCGAGCGCTTCCCGATGACCCTGGTCAGCGCGATCGAGGCCGGGACCACGAGCAACGCGATCACCGCCAGCAGCGGCGAGACCACGAACATCATCACCAGCACGCCGATCAGCGACAGCAGCGACGTGAGCAGCTGGCTCAGGGTCTGTTGCAGCGTCAGGGAGATGTTGTCGATGTCGTTGGTGACGCGGGACAGCAGCTCTCCGCGCGGCTGCCCGTCGAAGTACCGCAACGGCAGCCGGTGAAGCTTCGCCTCGACGTCCTCGCGCAGGCGGTACACCACGCGCTGCACGGCCCCGTTGAGCAGGTACCCCTGCAGCCACCCGAACACCGACGCGGCCACGTACAGCACCAGCACCCAGGACAGCACCCGGCCGAGCGCGGCGAAGTCGATGCCCGCGCCCGGCACGACGTCCATCCGGGCGAGCATGTCGGCGAGGTTGGTGTTGCCCTCCGCCCGCGCCGCCGCGACCGCCTGCTCGGTGGTAGTGCCCGCGGGCAGCCGGCTGGAGATGAACCCGCCGAAGATGATGTCGGTGGCGTGGCCGAGGATCTTCGGCCCCACCACGGTGAACGCGACGCTGGCGACGCCGAGGACGACCACGAACGCGAGCGTGAGCCGTTCCGGGCGCAGCCGGCCCATCAGGCGGCGGGCGGCGTCGCCGAAGCTCTTCGGCTTCTGCACGGGCCCGGCCGGCGCGCCGGGGAAACCTGGTCTGGTCACGCCGCTTCCTCCGCGGTGAGCTGGGACTGCACGATCTCGAGGTAGGTGGGGCAGTCGCGCAGCAGCTCGGCGTGCGTGCCGCGGCCGGCGATCTCCCCGTTCTCCAGCACGACGATCTGATCGGCGTCGACGATCGTGGAAACCCGTTGCGCCACCACGAGAACCGCGGCCTCCGCGGTGTGCGGGGCCAGCGCCGCGCGCAGCCGGGCGTCGGTCGCCAGGTCCAGCGCCGAGAACGAGTCGTCGAACAGGTAGACCTCCGGCTTGCGCACCAGTGCCCGCGCAATCGCGAGCCGCTGCCGCTGCCCGCCGGAGACGTTCGTGCCGCCCTGCGCGATCGGCGCGTCCAGACCGCCGGGCATCTCCGACACGAACTCCCGCGCCTGCGCGATCTCCAGCGCCTGCCAGAGTTCTTCGTCGGTGGCGTCCGGTTTGCCGTAGCGCAGGTTGCTCGCCACCGTGCCGGTGAACAGGTACGGCCGCTGCGGCACCAGCCCGATGCGGCTCCACAGCACGTCCGGGTCGAGTTCCCGCACGTCGACGCCGTCCACCAGCACCCGCCCCGCCGTGACGTCGACGAGCCGCGGCACCAGCGACAGCAGCGTGGTCTTGCCGGCGCCGGTGCTGCCGATGATCGCGGTGGTCTTCCCCGCCTCCGCGCGGAAGGAGATGTCCCGCAGCACCGGGGCGTCCGCGCCCGGGTACCGGAACTCGACCCCCTGGAACTCGACCGCGCCGTGTTCGGTCACCTCCCGCACCGGCCGCAGCGGCGGCCGCACCGACGAGTCGGTGTCCAGCACCTCGGCGATGCGCTCGGCGCACACGGACGCGCGCGGGATCATCGTCGCGATGAAGGTCGCCATGGTGACCGACATCAGGATCTGGATCAGGTAGTTCAGGAACGCCGTCAGCGCGCCGATCTGCATCTCCCCGCCCGCCACGCGGTGCGCGCCGAACCACAGCACGGCGACGCTGGAAGCGTTCATCACCAGCAGGACCGTGGGGAAGATCAGCGCCTGCAGACGGCCGACGCGCAGCGCGGTGACGGTCAGCTCGTCGTTGGCGACGGCGAACCGCCGTACCTCGTCGCGCTCGCGCACGAACGCCCGCACCACGCGGATGCCGGACAGCTGTTCCCGCAGCACGCGGTTGACCTGGTCGATGCGGGTCTGCATGAGCCGGAACTGCGGCACCATCCGCGACACGACGAGCCCGATCGCGACGAGCAGCACCGGGATCGCAACCAGCAGCAGCCAGGACAACCCCACGTCCTGTTCCAGTGCGAGCACGATTCCGCCGACGCACATGATCGGCGCCATGATCAGGATCGTGCAGCCCATCACCACGATCATCTGCACCTGCTGCACGTCGTTGGTGGTGCGGGTGATCAGCGACGGCGCCCCGAACTGCGCCACTTCGCGGGCGGAGAAGCCGCCCACGCGGTGGAAGACGGCGGCCCGCACGTCGCGCCCGAACCCGGCCGCGCTGCGTGCCCCGAAGTACACCGCGCCGATGGAGCAGGCGATCTGCAGCAGCGTCACGGCCAGCATCCAGCCGCCGGTCGAGAGGATGTAGCCGGTGTCCCCCGTGGCCACGCCGCGATCGATGATGTCGGCGTTGAGGCTCGGCAGGTAGAGCGACGCGATGGTGCCCACGAGCTGCAGCACCACCACCGCGGCGAGCGCTCGCCAGTACGGACGCAGGAATGTCCGCAATATCCGGATGAGCACGATTCCCCCTAGGAAACGATCGGTACCCACTGCGTAGACTACCGCCGTAAGAAACGCAACGTATTTTGGAGGGCGGGTGCCGCAGCCGAAGTCGAGGCGCCACGGGGCGGAGCTGGAGTCGGCGATCCTGGACGCGGCCTGGGCCGAACTCGTCGAGGTCGGCTACGCCAAGCTGACCATGGAAGGCGTCGCGGTCCGCGCGGGCACCAGCAAGCCGGTGATCTACCGCCGCTGGCCCGGACGCCCCGAACTGGTCCTCGCGGCCTGGCGCCGTCGTCTGCCGGACGGCGAGGACCCGCCCGACACCGGCGGCCTCCGGTCGGACTTGCTGGCGCTGATGCATCGATTGCTGCACCGATTTCAGGACACCCCGCGCGACGTTGTCGTCGGACTGATGAGCGAAACGTGCCGCGATCCGCAAGCGTTCGCCTTGTTGCTCAGGCAGATCGCCGCCGCACGGCAGCGGCCGTCCGTCGAGGCCATCGTGCGGAAAGCCGTGGCCCGTGGGGAGATTCCGCCGGTCGAGATTCCGCCGCGGGTCGCGCGCGTGCCCCTCGACCTCATCCGCGCCGAGGCGATCTTCCACCACCGGGAAATCGACGAGAAAACGATTACCGAGATTGTCGACGACGTCTTTCTGCCCCTCTTGCGGGGATTGGCCCACCAGGAGTTGCATGAGGAGGAATGACTGGCCCCCCGGCGGGGTATCAAACCGCTGACACGACCGACGAGAAGTGTGGAGGCGGTGTCGGAAGATGAGCACCGCTGGGCGGGTCCGCATCCGGCGGCGGGAGGTCGCCGGGTGCACGGTCGTCGACCTCACCGGCAGGCTGAACGGCCACAGCTACGGGGAACTCCGGGACAGCCTGATCAAGCTGACGCTGGACCAGCCACGGGCGTTGATCGCGCAGGTGGACGACCTGGACGTGACCACCGAGCCCGCTCTGACCGTGTTTTCGGCGGTCCGGATGCGCACCGACCAGTGGCCCGCCGTGCCGGTGCTGCTCGTCGCGAACGACCCGCGGCGGCACCAGTTGCTCTCCGGCAGCGCGATCCGCCGCTTCGTGCCCGTCTACCCCCGCCTGGAGACGGCTATCGAAGCGGTGGCGGAACCGCCGCAGCGACGGCGGCGGTCGGCCGTGTTCCTGCCGCTCCCCAGCAGCTCGCACGGCGCGCGGCGGTTCGTCCAGGAGACCTGTCGCGAGTGGAACATCCGGCACCGGCTGGAGGACGCGCTCGGCGTGGCCACCGAGCTGGTCGAGAACGCGATCACGCACGCCGGCACCGCGCTGGAGGTGCGGCTGGAGCTGCGCCGCGGCTACCTGACCATCGCCGTCCGCGACGAGGACCCGCACCCGGCCGTGCTTCGGCAGCGGCCCAGCGGCCGGCTGCAGGGCTACGGCCTGCAGGTCATCTCGGCGCTGTCCAGCGCCTGGGGCTGCTCCCCCGCGCAGGACGGCGGGAAGGTCGTGTGGGCCGTGCTCAGTGTCGGCCCGCGTCGCCTCGCACCGTTCCCGACGTGACGTCCGGCAGCGCGATCCCGTCGAGGGTTTCCATCACCAGGGCGGCGGGTCGGCGGTTGCGCAACGCGGCGCATCGCGCTGCCGCGCGTGTACCCGGTGAAATCGAAGCCGCGCGCGCCACCGGAAGTGCCTTCCCCGAGGGTTCTGCGTCCGCCCTCAGCCGACGGTCGCCCTCTTCCGGAGGGTCAGCAGATCATGAACTCAAGGCCTCGGGCACGGTCTCGTAGCGGGGCAGGATCGCGGTCAGGCCGGTGAGGTCGAGGACGCGGGCGACCTGGCTGCACCGCGGCGCGACCACCCGCAGCTCGCGCACGTCGAGCATCGCCTGCACGCCCGCGGCGCTGAGGAACGCGACCCGCGTCAGGTCGAGCACGACCGGACCGAGCTGCCCGGCGAGCGTCTCGGCGAGCCGGGGCGCGGTGCAGAGGTCGATTTCGCCGGTCGCGCGCACCACGGACGCCCCGGAGCGGTACTCGACGGCGAGGTCCAGCAGCCGCTCGGTGAGCGGGGTGCGCGGCACGTCGGACACCAGGTTCGCCCCCTCGGCAACGTGGTCGTGTCTCCGGCCGGAACCGGACCACGATGCTAGCGCCGCGCGGCTAAACCGCGCAGCCATCGAGTTCACCGGATCGGGCGTTACCCGTCGGTCGCCACGATCTTCGCGCTGCCCAGCACGATGTCCCCCGCGGCGTCCGGCCGGTAGAGCACGACGACCTGCCCGGGAGCGACGCCGGTGAGCGGTTCGCGCAACTGGATCCGCACCTGGTCACCGTCGGTCTCCGCGACGGCCTCGCCGAGACCGCCGTGGGCGCGGACCTGGACCACGCACTCCGTCGGGCCGTCCAGTGGCCGTCCGGGCCAGACCGGGCGGTCGGCGCGGATCTCGCGGACGGTCAGCGCGTCGGCCGAGCCGACCTTGACCGTGCCGGACACCGGCTCCAGCGCCAGCACGTAGCGCGGCTTGCCGTCCAGCACCGAGCGGTCGATGCCCAGGCCCTTGCGCTGGCCGATGGTGAAGCCGTGCACGCCGGTGTGGCGGCCGAGGACCGCGCCGGTCTCGGCGTCCACCAGATCGCCCGGCCGCTGGCCGAGGCGCTTTTCCAGGAACTTCTTGGTGTCGCCGTCGGGGATGAAGCAGATGTCGTGGCTGTCCGGCTTGCGCGCGACGGCGAGGCCGCGGCGCTCGGCCTCGGCGCGGATGTCCGGCTTGCGGGTGTCGCCGACCGGGAACATCGAGTGGCGCAGCTGCTCGGGCGTCAGCGAGGCCAGCACGTAGGACTGGTCCTTGTCCGCGTCCACCGCGCGGCGCAGCTCCGGCACACCGTCCACCATGGACAGCCGGGCGTAGTGTCCGGTGGCGACGGCGTCGAAGCCGAGCGCGATCGCCTTCTCCAGCAGGGCCTCGAACTTGATCTTCTCGTTGCAGGTGACGCACGGGTTGGGCGTGCGGCCCGCGGCGTACTCGCCGACGAAGGTCTCGATGACCTCCTCGGTGAACCGCTCGGCGAAGTCCCAGACGTAGAACGGGATGCCGAGGATGTCCGCGGCGCGGCGCGCGTCGTGCGAGTCCTCGATCGTGCAGCACCCGCGCGACCCGGTGCGCAGCGTGCCGGGCTTGGCCGACAGCGCCAGGTGCACGCCGACCACGTCGTGCCCGGCCTCCACCGCGCGGGCCGCCGCCACGGCCGAGTCCACTCCCCCGCTCATCGCGGCCAGTACCCGCATCACACCTCCTGCTTGTTCTTGCGCAGCCCGGACAGGCCGGCCTGCCGCGCCCGCGCGACCACGGCGCCGATCTCCCGCGCCACCGCCTCGACGTCCTCCGGGGTGGACGTGTGGCCGAGCGAGAACCGCAGCGACCCGCGGGCCGACGCGGCGTCGGCGCCCATCGCCAGCAGCACGTGGCTGGGCTGCGCGACGCCCGCGGTGCACGCCGAGCCGGTCGAGCACTCGATGCCCTTGGCGTCCAGCAGCATCAGCAGGCTGTCGCCCGCGCAGCCGGGGAACGTGAAGTGCGCGATGCCGGGCAGCCTGCCCTCGCCGGTGGGCATGCCGTTGAGGATGACGTCGGGCACCTCGCGCCGGACCGCTTCGATGAGCGCGTCCCGCAGGGCGCCGACCCGCTCGGCGTAGCGCGGCTGCTCGCGCACCGCCTCCTCGACGGCCGTGGCGAACGCGCGGATGGCCGGCACGTCGAGCGTGCCGGAGCGGACGTCGCGTTCCTGACCGCCGCCGTGCAGCAGCGGCACGCATTCGGTGTCGCGCGAGAGCAGCAGCGCGCCGACACCGTACGGGCCGCCGAGCTTGTGGCCGGTGAGGGTCAGCGCGGCCACGCCGCTGTCGGCGAAGTGGACCGGGACGCCGCCGACGGCCTGGACGGCGTCGGTGTGCAGCGGGATGGCGTGCTCGGCGCAGATCGCGGCCAGCTCCGGCATCGGGTTGACCGTGCCGACCTCGTTGTTCGCCCACATGACGGTGACCAGCGCCACGTCGTCCGGGTCGGCCTCGATGGCCTTGCGCAGCGTCTCCGGCAGCACGCGGCCGTGCTCGTCCACGTCCAGCCAGGTCACCTCGGCCTGCGCGTGGTCGGCCAGCCACTGCACCGCGTCGAGCACGGCGTGGTGCTCGACCGCGCTCGCCAGGACGCGGCGGCGGGCCGGGTCGGCGCCGTGCCGGGCCCAGAAGATGCCCTTGACCGCGAGGTTGTCGCTCTCCGTGCCGCCCGCGGTGAAGATGACCTCGGACGGACGGGCGCCCATCGCCTCGCCGATGACCTCCCGCGCCTCCTCGACGGCCCGCCGCGCGCGGCGGCCGGAGGAATGCAGCGAGCTGGCGTTGCCCACCGTGGACAGCGCCTCGCTCATCGCCGCAATGGCGGACGGCGACATGGGGGTGGTCGCCGCGTGGTCGAGATAGGTCATCGCACCACCAGGGTAGACCGTGCGGTATCACCCGCGCGTGGGCCACCGGCGGGTGATGACGACGCCCACCACGGCGAGCGCGGCGAGGGTGAGCGCGAGCACACCCAAGGCGGGCGCGGGCTCGCGGGCCGAGGCGAGCAGGCCGAGCAGGACCCCGCCGAAGCCGACCGTCAGCGCCGACGCGACCCAGTCGCCCAGCTGCATGGCGGAGGTGTTGAACCCGCGCTCGTGCTCGGGCGAGAAGCGCAGCAACAGCAGCGAGATCGACGGGTAGGCGATGCCCATGCCGGCCCCGCCGATCAGGCACGCGACGAACGCGAGCCAGCCGGGGAACCACGGCTGCGCGACGAACCCGAACAGCAGCACGCTGACGGCGACCATGGCGAACCCGGCGCGCAGCAGCTTCTCGCGGGACCAGTCCGGGTGGCGGCCCTGCACGGCGGAGGCGGCCGACCAGGTGAGCGCGGTCGCGGTCAGCGGGAGACCGGCCAGCGCCGGGCTGTAGCCGTGCACGGTCGCCATGGCCAGCGGCAGGTATGCCTCCATCCCGGCGAACGCACCGCCGAGCAGGGCGCGGGAGGCGACCACGGTGGGCAGCCCGGGCCGCGCGGTGACCGTGCCGGGCGGGACGAGACGGCGGACCGCCAGCACGAGCGCGAGGAGCCCGGCGGCGCCGTAGCCGAGCGCGGCCGGGCTCGGGTGCTGGGCGGCCCAGGTCAGCGCGGCGACGCCGACGGCGGCGGCGAGGGCGACGACGATCCCGGCCCGCCGCTGTCGTTCACCGGCGACGTGGGTGAGCCGGCGGGCGACCGGGATCAGCATCAGGAGACCGAGAACGGCCAGCGGCGCGAGGCCGAGGAACACCCAGCGCCAGCCGAGGTGCTCGGTGACCAGGCCCGCGACGGTCGGCCCGACGACGGCGGGCAGCACCCACGCCGCCGCGTTGGCCGCGTACATCATCGGCCGTTCCCGGTCGGTGTAGACGAGCGCGATGAGCAGCGAGACGGCGACCAGGACGGTGCCCGAGCCCAGCCCCTGGAGGACCCGGCCGGCGAGCAGGAGCGCCATGTGCGGCGCGGTCCCGGCGACGATCAGGCCGGCGAGGAAGAGGGCCGGCCCGGCGATCATCGGAAGCGCGGGGCCGCGGCGGTCGCAGAAGCGCCCGGACAGCACGGTCGCGACGACGCTCGCCACGAGGAACGCGGTGAACGGCCACGAGTAGAGGCGCTGCCCGTCCAGGTCGGCGACCATGGTGGGCATCGCGGTGGCGACGCCCATGTTCTCGAACGCGATCAGCGTGACGACCAGCAGGCTGGCCACGGTGGTCGTCCGGTGCTCGGCCGTCCACAACACGCCCCGCGACCGGGCTTCGACGATCATGACCTCAGGCTGACACCTCCAGTGCGGTGGAGGTCAAGACACCCCACAAAACCGCCACCCGGCAACGCAACGCACCCACCCCACGAGCCAGCCCGCCTCCCGCACCCGATCCCCAGCCCAAATCGGTTGCCGAGCAGCGGGGTCAAGGTACTCTTTCCCGCCTTGACGCCGCTTCTCGGTAACCGAACACTGAAAGATCGGGTTCGGGAGGGGCGAATCCGGGCGTAGCGAAGCGAAGCAGGCGCCCTAGATACGCGCGTAGCGCCTCGCCGAAGCCCGCCGCTGGGCCGGCAAAGCCACATTCCCCAGCGCCGCCTGCACCGAAGCCTCCGCCAACCCAGCCAGCTCCCGCCGGTCCGCGGCCCGCCCCGGCGCGATCTCCCCGCACACCGTCACTTCCAGCACCAGCCCGCGCAGCGCCGCGACCCGCTTCAGCGAGTCGATCAGCGACTCCGGTCCGATGAACGCCGGCTGGGTCGTCTCGCGGCCGTCGGCCATCCGGTAGCGCAACGCGAGCGGCCGCACCGGGACACCGGCGTCGATCGCCGCCTGGAAGGTCGCCGGGCGGAACCGGCCGGACGCCAGACCGCACCACGTCGTCCCCTCGGGCGTGACGTTGACCAGCGAGCCCGCGCGCAGCGCCGCGGCCAGGTCGTCGATCGTGGCCGGCAGCGTGGACAGCCGCTCCCGGTCCAGGAAGATGCTGCCGCCACGTGCGACGAGCGTGCCCAGCACCGGCCAGCCCGCGATCTCCTTCTTCGCCAGCGCGCGCATCGGCCGCACCGCGTTGACCGCCACGATGTCCAGCCACGAAATGTGGTTGTTCACCACCAGCGCCCCGCGGCCGCCGCCGTCCAGCGGCTCGCCCCGCACCACCAGCCGCACCCCGAACGCCCGCAGCACGCCGCGGAACACCAGGCGCGCCAACGGTTCCCGCAACCGCGGCACGAACAACACCGGCAGAGCCGCGAAAGCCAGCAGCACCACGGCCACAGCGGCGGCGAACCGCAGCGCGCGCCGCGGCCCACCGACCGTGGGGGCGCCCGGCGTCAGGCACCCGTCCCCGCACGGCGAGACCGGCATCCAGGGGTGGCTCACGCCTGGTTCCCGAGGAAGAACTTCAGGTAGCGCTCGTCCATCGACTGCAGGTCGAGCAGCGTGAAGAAGTCGGCGACGCCGAAGTCCGGGTCGTGCGCCGGCGGGCCGCAAACCTTGGCGCCGAGCCGCGTGTAGCCCTTGATCAGCGGCGGCAGCACCGATCGCGACGGCCGCGCGACGCCGGCGTCCGGCCACGGGTTGAGCGGCCGCACGCGCTGCGACTCGGGCGCGTAGTGCTTGGCGCGCAGCACGTCCCACACACCGGCGGCGTAGGAACCGCCGTCGGTGAGCGGGACCGAGGCGCAGCCGCCGAGGTAGCGGTGGCCCGACAGCAGCATGTACCGCCCGATCCCGGCCCACACCAGGCTCACCACGGCGCCGGAGCGGTGGTCGGGGTGCACGCACGAGCGGCCGGTCTCCACCAGCGAGCCCCGCAGCCCGGCGAGGTTGGACAGGTCGAACTCGGTTTCGGCGTACAGGCCGCCGGCGCGCTCGGCGCGTCCGGGCGGGAGCATCCGGTAGGTGCCGACGATCTCGCCGGTGTTGTCGTCGCGCACCACGAGGTGGTCGCAGAACTCGTCGAACTCGTCGGCGTCCAGGCCGGGGGCGGAGTGCAGCCTGGCACCCATCTCCTCGGCGAAGACCTGGTAACGGAGTCGTTGGGCGGCAACGACTTCGTCGTTGTCGTAGGCGACGAGGAGGGAGTACCGGGCAGCGCCCTCGGGCAGCTGGCCGTCCTGGCTGTCGGTGGTGACGAGCAACTGGGACCGCGTCATGTGTGTAGGTGTACCGGCGCGAAGGAAACCGCCAGGAGGTTCATCGCGTGACCACCTCGTGCACGTTGGATGAACCGCGGGTTCTCAGGGTTCTCTCAGGTAGCCGGGCGTGATCAGGCTCAAGTCATGAGATCCACACGATCGGGGTATGGCCCCACGGAACGTGGTGCCGACCGGAAGTGAGAGGGATGTCCGGCAGCTGGTTGCGGATCTTGGTGTCGCTCGGTGTGGCGGCGGTGGTGTTCGGCCTGTTCCTGGCGGTCGAGTACGTGCTGCGGCGGGTCCTGCGACGGCTCGGGCAGCGCGCCACCGTGCTGGGCGAACTGGCCGAGCACATCCGCCGGCCGCTGCGCTGGTTCGGCGCGATGGTCGTCCTGCGCATCACCGTGCTCGTCGCGTTGCCCACCGGATCGTGGCGCGCCGTCACCTCACACCTGCTGACGCTCGCGCTGATCGGGACCGGCGCCTGGCTGCTCGCGGGCGTGCTGACCGCGATCGAGCAGACGATGCTCAACCGGTGGCGCGTCGACGTGGCCGACAACCGGCACGCGCGGCGCATGCAGACCCAGATCCGGCTGGTGCGGCGGGTGATCGTGGCGGCGGTCGCGGTGCTCGCGCTGGGCGCGATGCTGATGACGTTCCCCGCGCTGCGCACGGCGGGCACCAGCCTGCTGGCCTCGGCGGGGGTCATCGGCGCGATCGCCGCGCTGGCCGCGCAGTCGTTGCTGGGCAACGTGTTCGCCGGGCTGCAGATCGCGTTCAGCGACGCCATCCGGCTGGACGACGTGGTGATCGTGGAGAACGAGTGGGGCCGCGTGGAGGACATCACGCTGACCTACCTGGTGGTGCACCTGTGGGACGACCGGCGGCTGGTCGTCCCGACCGCGCAGTTCATGTCGCAGCCGTTCGAGAACTGGACCCGCCGCGACGCCGCGCTGCTCGGGACGGTCGAGCTGGACGTGGACTGGACGATGCCGGTCGAGGAGATGCGTGAGGAGCTGCGGCGGATCCTGGAGTCGACCGATCTGTGGGACGGCCGGGTCAGCGTGCTGCAGGTGACCGACGCGACGCACACCCTGGTGCGCGTGCGGGCGCTGGTGAGCGCGGTGGACGCGCCGACGCTGTGGGACCTGCGCTGCCTGGTTCGCGAGCGGCTCGTGCACTGGGTGCGCGGCAAGCACCCGTACGCGGTGCCGCGGCTGCGCGCTGAGCAGGTGCCGGGCACCCCGGCGCGGCCCGTCGAGAACCCCGCACCGGACCACGACGCCCGCGTCTTCGGCGACAGCGTGGACGGTCTGGTGCGCGAGCACGCGTTCAACGGTCCGCGGAAGGCTTGACGCCACGGACCATCCAGGCTCGGGCGGTGAGTCCGGTGCTGGTGAAGCGTTCGCGAAGCAGGTCGCGGAGGGCGTCGCGCCGCCGGTCGTCGAGCGCGGCGACGTAGCCCGGCGCCGGTCCCTGGCCGCCCCGGAACGGGGCCCAGTAGTCGTCGAAGTCCGCGAAGGGCGTGTCCACGTCAATCGCCGCGACGGTCACCTCGTCCAGGCCGGTCCACAGCCGGACGAGGACCTGTGGATGGCACACCGGGAACCGGCGGCCCTCGTCGAGTTCGGCGGCGGCCGGGTTCAGCTCCACGGCCGCGTCCCAGAAGATACGGAGCATCCCCATGCCACCGGCGTAGTCCCAGACGTAGGCCGCGATCGTCCCGCCGGGTGCCGCGGCCCGCGCGAATTCACCGACCGCGCCCGCGGGATCGGGCACGAAGTTCAGCGCGAGCCCGCTGACGACCGCGTCGAAGCTGTTGTCCCGCACGGGAAGCGCCCGAGCATCGCCCTGGACGAACGCCCCGGCGCGACGGGCTTTCGCGGCGGCCAAGAACCCCGCCGACGGGTCCACCCCGACCACGACCCGCGGCTGCCCCTTCTGGATGGCGCCGGTGAGCACCCCGGTGCCGCAGCCGACGTCCAGCCACCGCTTCCCGCTCGGCACGGCCAGGCGGCGCAGGAACTCCTCCGCCACCGGCGCGCTCCAGCGGCCCATGTACGCCTCGTACGCATCGCCGGCGGCCCAGACCTCCACTCCCGGAACGGTAGGCCCGGAAACGCCGAAGGGCCACCGCCGGAACTCCCGGCGGTGGCCCCTGCGTCAAGCGAGCGGTCAGCTCTTGCGCTTGGTGACCTCTTCGGTCAGCTGCGGCGCGACGTTGAACAGGTCGCCCACCACACCGAAGTCCGCGATCTCGAAGATCGGCGCCTCGGGGTCCTTGTTGACCGCGACGATCGTCTTCGAGGTCTGCATCCCGGCCCGGTGCTGGATGGCCCCGGAGATGCCCAGCGCGACGTACAGCTGCGGCGAGACCGTCTTACCGGTCTGGCCCACCTGGAACTGCGCCGGGTAGTAGCCGGAGTCGACCGCGGCGCGGGAGGCGCCCACGGCCGCGCCGAGCGAGTCGGCCAGCTTCTCCACGACCTCGAACTTCTCGGCCGACCCGACACCGCGCCCACCGGACACCACGATCGTGGCCTCGGTCAGCTCGGGGCGGTCACCGCCGACGACCGGCTCCACACCGGTGATCTTCGCGGACTTGGCGGCGTCCACCGCGGGCAGCTCGACGGCCTCCTCGGCCGCCGCGCCCTCGGCCTGCGAAGCCTCGACCGCACCCGGGCGCACCGAGATGATCGGCAGGCCCTGGGCCTTGGACTTCACCGAGTACGCGCCACCGAAGATGGACTGCTCCACGGTGCCGTCGGAGTTGACCCCCACGGCGTCGTAGATCAGGCCGCCGCCGACGCGGATCGCCAGGCGGCCGGAGACCTCCTTGCCCTCGGCGGACGCGGTGACGATCACCGCCGCCGGGGAGGTCTGCTCGACCAGCTTGGCCAGCGCGTCGACCTTCGGGGTCACCAGGTAGTTCGCCGCGTCCTCGGACTCGGCCACGTACACCTTCTGGGCACCGTAGGCGCCCAGCTGCTCCTTGAACTTGCCGGCGGTGCCCGGGGCGCCGACGACGACGGCCGACGGCTCGCCCAGCTCGCGGGCGGCGGTCAGCGCTTCGAACGTGGTCTTCTTGAGCTCGCCGTTCAGGTGGTCGACGAGAACCAGAACTTCAGCCATTGCTCCGTTGCTCCTGCCTCAGATGATCTTCTGGCCGACCAGGTACTCGGCGATCTTGCTGCCGCCGTCACCCTCGTCCTCGACGCGCTCACCCGCGGTGCGCGGGGGCTTCGGGGCCGCTTCGACCACAGTGGACAGCGCGCTGCCGAGTCCGACCGCACCCGCGTCGACGCCGAGGTCGGCGATCGTCAGGGTCTCGACCGGCTTCTTCTTCGCGGCCATGATGCCCTTGAAGGACGGGTACCGCGGCTCGTTGATCTTCTCGGTGACGCTCACCAGCGCGGGCAGGTTCGCCTCGAGGTGGGTCAGGCCGTCGTCGGTCTCCCGGTCGGCCTTGACGGTGCCGCCCTCGACGGTCAGCGACCGCACCTGGGTCAGCTGCGGCAGGCCGAGCAGCTCGGCCAGCATCGCGGGCACGGCGCCGGCGCGGCCGTCGGAGGCCTCGTTGCCGGCGATGACCAGGTCGAAGCCCTCGACCTTGCCGACCGCGGCGGCGAGCACCTTGGCGGTGGCCACGGCGTCGGAGCCGTGCAGGGCCTCGTCCGAGACGTGGATGGCCTTGTCCGCGCCCATCGACAGGGCCTTGCGGATGGCGTCGGTGGCGCGGTCCGGGCCTACCGAGATCACGGTGACCTCGCCCTCGCCGGCTTCCTTGATCTTCAGCGCTTCTTCGACCGCCTTCTCGTTGATCTCGTCGAGAACGGCGTCGGCGGACTCGCGGTCGAGCGTGTGGTCACCGTCGGAGAGCTTGCGCTCCGAGTAGGTGTCCGGCACCTGCTTGACCAGGACAACAATGTTCGTCATTGGTCCCCTTCGACCTCCCTGAACCAGCCTTACTGGTCGGTAGCGTAGGGAGATTCGGCCGCCAACGCGCCCCGAGGTGACGGCATTCACCCGGAATCCCGATTTATCGGGACGATCGTTCAGCTTTATCTCCGATAGGCCCAGGCTACTCCGAGTGGAGGCTTGCGCGGACGGGTTACCCCCGATGGTGCTTTCGGTCTAACCTCACTTCCCGTGCCCAACCACGTCGCCGTCGTCACCGATTCGACCGCGTCCCTGCCCGAGCAGCTGCGGAGGCAGTGGGACGTCACCGTGATCCAGCTGCAGCTGCAGGTCGGGGACCAGGTCGACGAGGAGAACCGGTTCGACCGCGGCGAGCTCACCGAGGCGCTGCGGTCCGGGCAACGGGTCAGCACCAACCCGCCCGATCCGGGCGCCTTCTTCTGGGCCTACCAGGACGCTGCCGCCGCCGGGGCGAGCGCGATCGTCAGCCTGCACATCTCGCAGCGCATGTCAGCCACATTGCTGGCCGCACGCGAAGCCGCGCAACAGGTCCAGATCCCGGTGTACCCGGTGGACAGCGGCACGACCGGCATGAGCCTCGGCTTCGCCGTGCTGTCCGCGGCCCGGGCCGCCGCGGCGGGCGCACGGGTCGAGCGGGTGATCGAGGCGGCGGAGCGCAGGTTCTCCACCAGCAGCGAACTGCTCTACGTGGACACGCTGGAGTACCTGCGCCGCGGCGGGCGGATCGGCGGCGCGGCCGCGCTGCTCGGCACCGCGCTGTCGATCAAGCCGCTGCTCACCGTGCGTGACGGCGAAGTGGCCCCGCTCGCGCGCGCCGCCGGCAACCGGCGCGCGCTGGCCAAGCTCGTCGACCTGGCCGTCGAGCGGGCCGGCGGCCGGCCCACCGACCTGGCGATCTCCTGCTTCCGCCCCACCGAGCGCGAGCTGATGCTGGTGCAGCAGCTGCGCGACCGGATCCCGGACGTCCGGGAGCTGAGCATCGTCGAGGCGAGCACGGTGATCGGCGCGCACGTCGGCCCGGGTGCGCTCAGCGTCACGGTCTCCCCGGCGTAGGCGAGGAACCACCGGGGTACCCCGTCCGTTGTCCGGGTGACGAAACCGGCATACCGCCCTGGAGGACGGACATGGCTTCGCTGTTCAACAAGATCGCCCGCTTCGCGAACTCCCCGCAGGGCAAGCGCGCCATCCGGCAGGCCCAGCAGTTCGCCAACGACCCCCGCCGCCGCGCCCAGGCCAAGTCCGCCATCGCCAAGCTCAAAGCACGCGTGAGCGGGCACGGTCGCCGGCCGTACTGATCTTTTCCGGCAGCACCACGACCGCCAGCGCCAGCAGGGCCAACCCGGGCAACGCGACCGCGTTGAGCACCTGGTCCAGCGGCGGGAACACGTGCAGGTGCGCCAGGTGGTAGATCGCGTGCGGCACCGAGAAGACCAGCCACGCGACGCCGGCCAGGCGCGCGGCGGTCGTGGTCCGCACGACGATCGCCCCGACCGTCACCGCGCCGAGCGCGAGGAACATCGAACCGACATCGCGGACGAGATGTTCGTTGTAGGGGCCGTCCAGCGAGACCCAGCTCGGCCGGATCACCGGGAAGTCGCCGTAGAAGCTCTCCGGCAGGACCGCCGCCCAGAAGCCGACCACGAGGCCGGTGAGGGCGAGCAGCGTCAGTATCGCGAGTCGCATGCCATGAGGACTACGCAGCCGACAAGAACGTGACAGTCCCCGAGTAGTTGGATCGTTTCCACCGGAACCGCGACGGAGTACTTCGCTCACCCGATAGGGTTACGCCTCAGCTCGCATTGCTGCTACTGAGGGGAGCCGTCACGGTGCACACGGCTACGAGCGTCCGGGATGACCAGCACGTCCAGCCCGACCTGCGCCGCTTCGCCGCCGGCCCCTTCGACAGCAGACCCCTGGCGACCGCGGCCGAGGGCGACCTCGACGTGCGCCTGTTCCGCACCGCGTACCTGCCGTCGTTCGTGGCCAGCGAGGCGCTGGAGGAAAATTCCCGACCGGTCGCCAAGGACCTGGCCTGGTTGCGGCTGACCACGCCCGGTGGCGTCCCGACCGCGCTCGGCGTGCTGACGATCGGGCGGGACCCGAGCGCACACGTCCCCGGCGCCTACGTCCAGTTCGTCCGCTACCAGGGCCTCGACCCCGACGCCCCCGTGGCCGACCAGCAGGAGCTGCGCGGCAACCTGGTGGAGACGGCGGTGCGGCTGAGCGCTCTGCTCAGCGGGCACCTGCGGACGCGGCTGACCGACGGCGAGGGCTTCCGCGAGGAGCAGCTGCCCGACTACCCACTGGAGGCGCTGCGGGAGACGTGCATGAACGCGGTCATGCACCGCGACTACGAGACCTCGCACGCGCCGGTGCGCATCACCTGGTTCGACGACCGCATCGAGGTGACCAACCCGGGCGGCCCGTACGGCCAGGTCCGGCCGGACAACTTCGACCGCGTGCACGACTACCGCAACCCGAACCTGGCCCGCGCGATGAAGGCGCTGGGCTACGTCAACCGGTTCGGCCGCGGGATCTTCCGGATCCGCTCGGCGATGGCGAAGGCGGGCAATCTGGTGCCCGAGTTCCGCGTCGACTCCTCGTCGTGGTCGGTCGTGCTGCGGAAGTGGCCCTGAACCACCCAGTAGTGTCGCCGGGGTGAGTACGTCGCGCGCCGAAGCACTGCACCTGACCGGGGAACGCACGGTCCCGGGCATCGCCGAGGAGAACTACTGGTTCCGGCGGCACGAAGCGGCTTATCACGCGCTGCTGCCGTGGTGCGCGGACGCCGTGGTGCTGGAGGCCGGCTGCGGTGAGGGCTACGGCGCGGGGCTGATCGCCGCGACCGCGAAGTCGGTGCTAGCGCTCGACTACGACCAGCCGACGACCGAGCACGTCGCCCGGAGTTATCCCCAGGTGTGGACGGCCAGGGGGAACCTGGTGCACCTGCCGCTGCGGGACGGCGTGGTCGACGTGGTGGCGAACTTCCAGGTCATCGAGCACCTGTGGGACCAGGGCGCGTTCCTGGCGGAGTGCCGGCGCGTGCTGCGGCCGGGTGGGCGGCTGCTGGTGACCACGCCGAACCGGCTCACGTTCACCCCGGACAGCGACAGGCCGTTGAACCCGTTCCACACCAGGGAACTCGCGGCGGACGAGCTGGATTCGCTGTTGCGGGAGGCGGGTTTCGAGGTGGAGGTGCTGCACGGCCTGCACCACGGGCCGGGGGTGCGGGCGCTGGACGCCCGGTACGGCGGGTCGATCATCGACGCGCAGCTGGAGGTCGTGATGGGACACCTGCCCGGGCAGGCGCCGTGGCCGCCGGAGCTGCTGGCCGACGTCGCGGCGATCCGCGCGGCGGACTTCGAGATCCACGGCGACCGCGTGGACGAGAGCCTGGACCTGGTCGCGGTGGCGGTGCGGCCGTGACCGGCGAGGGGACGTTCTGCCTGGTGCTGCACAGCCATCTGCCGTGGCTGCCGCACCACGGGTCGTGGCCGGTCGGCGAGGAGTGGCTGTACCAGGCGTGGGCGCACTCGTACCTGCCGGTGGTGGACCTGCTGCGGCGGTTCGCGGCCGAGGGCAGGCGGGACGTGCTGACGCTCGGCGTGACGCCGGTGCTCGCGGCCCAGCTGGACGATCCGTACGCGCTGCGGGCGTTCCACGAGTGGCTCGGGCACTGGCAGTTGCGGACGGTGCAGGCCGGGACGCTGTGGCGGGACGACCCGTTGCTGCGGGAGCTGGCCGCGTCGGAGTACCGCACGGCGACGCGGTCGCTGGAGGACTTCGAAACCCGGTGGCGGCACGGGTTTTCGCCGGTGTTGCGGTCCCTTGTGGACTCGGATGTGATCGAGCTGCTCGGTGGTCCGTACGCGCACCCGTTCCAGCCGTTGCTCCAGCCGCGGGTCCGGTCGTTCATGTTGCGTGGCGGGCTGGCGGACACGGCGTTGCGGATCGGGCACCGGCCGGAGGGCATCTGGGCGCCGGAGTGCGGTTACGCGCCGGGCATGGAAGAGGGCTACGCGGCGGCCGGCGTGCGGCGGTTCCTGGTGGACGGTCCGTCGTTGCGCGGGGACACGGCGTTCGCGCGGCCGGTCGGTTCGTCGGACGTGCTGTGTTTCGGGCGGGATCTGGAGGTCACCTACCGGGTGTGGTCGCCGCGGGCGGGTTATCCGGGGCACGCGAACTACCGGGATTTCCACACGTGGGCGCACGAGGTGGGCTTGAAGCCGTCGCGCGTGACGGGCAAGCAGGTGGAGCCGGCGGACAAGGCGCCGTACGACCCGGCGCTGGCGGCGGACACGCTGCGGACGCACGTGAAGGACTTCGTCGAGACGGTGGTCTCGCGGCTGCGCTCGTTGCGTTCTGTGCACGGCCGGGAAGCGATGGTGGTGGCGGCTTACGACACCGAGTTGTTCGGCCACTGGTGGCACGAGGGCCCGGCGTGGCTGGAAGGCGTGTTGCGGGCGCTGCCGGAGGCGGGCGTGCGGGTGACGACGTTGCGGGGCGCGGTTTCGGCCGGTCTGGTCGGGGCGCCCGTGGAGTTGCCCGCGTCGTCGTGGGGTTCGGGCAAGGACTGGCGCGTCTGGGACGGCGAGCAGGTGGCGGACATGGTGGCGGACAACGCGGCGTTGCAGGAGCGCTTGCTGGCGCTCCCCCGTTCCGGCGCCCGCGACCGGGTGGCGGACTGGGCGGTCGGCGAGGCGACGATGGCCCTCTCGAGCGACTGGGCGTTCATGGTGACGAAGGATTCGGCGGCCGACTACGCCCGCCGCCGCGCCGCGGTGCACACCTCGCGCTTCGACGAGCTGGCGGGGTGGATCGGCCGGGGCCCCCTCCCGGCGGAGGTGGAGAGCTGGGCGCGGCAGGACAACCCGTTCGGCCAGCTGGACGCGCGGCAACTCTGACCCCGTGCAGCGCTTGGCCGCGGCACGGCCTCACGGCCCACGTCCGCTCGGCCGCCCACATCGTCCGGACAGCACTGCAACCACCAACCGCACCGGCCAAGCACCCACCAACCCAGGCTCGGCACCCACCACCCCCTTTCGGCTGCACCATCGAGGGGCACCGGCCACGCACCCACCAACCCAGGCTCGGCGCCCCCGCCCCGTTCGGCTGCACGATCGAGGGCCACCGGCCACGCACCCACCAGCCCACGCTCGGCGCCCACCACCCCCTTTCGCCTGCACCAACCACTCCGCACAGCTCCGCTCCCGCCCACCGCCACGCTCGCCCGCCATCCAGACCCACCCACCACTCACCCCAGCCCAGCGGCCGCCCACCGTTCACCCACACCATCCAGCTCCATCGGCCACAGCCACCCTCGCCGCCTGCCACCCCGCACCATCCGACCGCGCGCAGCCGCGCATCACCGCCCCGGCGTTACCGCCCACCATCCCCGCGATCCAGCTCGCCGCCAGGGCGCAGCTGCCTCCCGGCCCGGCTCGCCTCCACCGGGTTCGCCACAGCGCCCTTCCACCCACGCTCGCCACGCCGCCTGCCCTGTGATCGATATCACGCCCAAATAGGGCCGGGTCTTCGGGCGGTTCAGTTCTTAGTTGACCAGTGAGTAACCTCCTGTCATGCGCGTGCTGATGCTGTCCTGGGAGTACCCGCCCGTCGTGGTCGGCGGGCTGGCCCGTCACGTGCACGCGCTGGCCCGGCATCTCGTCCAGGACGGGCACGAGGTCGTGGTCCTCTCGCGGCATCCGGCCGGCACCGACGCGCACACGCACCCCACGACGGATCTGGTGGTCGAGGGCGTGCGGATCATCCGCGTCGCCGAGGATCCGATGCACGTGACGTTCGAGCGGGACCTCGTGGCGTGGACGCTGGCGATGGGCCACGGCATGGTGCGCGCCGGGCTCGAGCTGGCGCGGTCGTGGCAGCCGGACGTCGTGCACGCGCACGACTGGCTGGTGGCGCATCCGGCGATCAGCCTCGCGGGCGCGCTGCGGCGGCCCCTGGTCGGGACGATCCACGCGACCGAGGCCGGCCGGCACTCGGGGTGGCTGTCGCAGCCGTTGAACCAGCAGGTGCACTCCGTGGAGTGGTGGCTGGCGAACCGGTCGGACGCGCTGATCACGTGCTCGCAGGCGATGCGCGCCGAGGTCGCGAAGCTGTTCGAGGTGTCGGCGGAGGACATCACGGTCATCCACAACGGCATCGAGGAGCGCGGGTGGCAGGTCGCGGCGGACGAGGTCGCGCGGGCGCGGGAGAAGTACGCGCCGGGGGGTGAGCCGCTGCTGTTGTTCTTCGGGCGTCTGGAGTGGGAGAAGGGCGTCCAGGACCTGGTGTCGGCGTTGCCGAAGATCCGGCGCGCGCACCGCGGGACGCGGCTGGTGGTCGCCGGGCGGGGGCGGCACCTGGACGAGCTGGTCAAGCAGGTGCGGCGGATGCGGATGCAGCACGCGGTGGAGTTCGCCGGGCACCTGCGGGACCGCGAGTTGCGGGCGGTGCTGGCGGCGGCGGACGCGGTGGTGCTGCCGAGCCGGTACGAGCCGTTCGGGATCGTCGCATTGGAAGCGGCGGCCGCGCGGGCGCCTCTGGTGGCGTCGACGGCCGGCGGGCTGGGCGAGGTCGTGGTCGACGGAGTCACCGGGTTGTCGTTCGCGCCCGGGGATGTGGCCGCGCTGACGGCGGCGGTGAACTCGGTGCTGCGGGACCGGGAGGCCGCGGAGAGCCGCGCGCGGACGGCGCAGGCCCGTCTCGCCGACGACTTCGACTGGGCCCACATCGCGGCGACGACCGCGGAGGTCTACCGCAAGGCGCGGATCC
The DNA here is from genome assembly GCF_014653945.1 of Amycolatopsis deserti. Classification (GTDB taxonomy): domain Bacteria; phylum Actinomycetota; class Actinomycetes; order Mycobacteriales; family Pseudonocardiaceae; genus Amycolatopsis_E; species Amycolatopsis_E deserti. Next base: position 193,591 of record NZ_BNAU01000007.1, read on the forward strand.
GCGACCACGGCGAGCTGGGACGCCCCAAGATCCCGACGGGCAACGTGCTGAACCCGGAGCCGCCGACGGTCGCCGCGAAGCCCGTCGGTCGGAAGAGCGGAACTGCTGCCGGCACGAGGAAGTCCGCTCGCTGAACGGTTGGCCGGGGTTCGGCAGCGGAGTGCGGAATCAGCGCGCACGTTCGCCGCGCTGGGCGGACGACCGGCCCGTTTCAACGCAACGCAGTTCGAAGACGGCCCACGGCGCGTTCGGCAGCTCCTCCCCACGTCTCGCTGAAGCCGCTCGTCACCACCCATCGCCGCGAGGCGGTGTTGTGGCAGACGCCTGGCCCCGTCAGCGGAGTGCACGCTCGTAAACCAAACACGTTGACCCGTTCGGCAACTCCGCCCCCGTCTCGGCGAAACGCCCGCCCCACCAATCACCGCGAGGCGATGTATTCGGGCCCGGCGCCTGGCCCCGTCAGGGCAACGCGCGCTCGTAAACCACCCACGGCCCGTCCGGCAACTCCTCCCCGGTCTCGATGAAACCGCTCGTCACCACCAATCGCCGCGAGGCGGTGTTGTGCGGGCGGATCACCGCTCGTACGGAGTGGACGCCCGGCTCGCCGACGGCTCGCGCGACGAGGGCGTTTAGCGCGGCACGCGCGTAGCCCCGGCGGCGCCAGGCCGGCTCGATCTCGTAGGTCACCTCGACCGCGCTCCGCTCGTCCGGCGGACCGTGGTAGCCGGCGCGGCCGACCACGCCGTCCGGCCCGGCGATCGCGCCCGCGAGCCAGTCGGCGACACCCGGATCGGCGCGGACGCGGGCGCTCGCCCGTCCCCAGCCGGGCAACCAGCGCGGGTTGACGAAGTACGGCGTCAGCTCCACCGGCGCGACGCGGTTCGCCGCGGCGAGATCGCCGTCGGCGAGGGCGTGGTAGGTGTCCGCGGGCAACGGGATGAGGCGCACGCCCTCACGCTGACAGCCGCGCCGCGTGGTGTCGATCGAATTCGGGCGGTCAGAACACCGGCAGCGGTCGGTCGCGCTCGGCATCTTGCGCGCGCCGAAGACGCGGCGCTCGAATTCGGGCATCAGAACGCCGGCAGCGACCGGCCGCGCTCCACTTCCGGCGAGGTCCGAAGATGCGGCGCTCGGAGTCGGGCGTCAGAACACCGGCAGCGGTTGCCCGCGCTCCACTTCCGGGCGGGGCCCGAAGATGCGCCGCTCGAATTCGGCGTCAGAACACCGGCAGCGGCACGCCGCGCTCGGCTTCCGGGCGGGGGCCGAAGATGCGGCGCTCGGATTCGGTGATCGGGACGTCGTTGATGCTCGCCTCGCGGCGGCGCATCAGGCCGTTCTCCGTGAATTCCCAGAGTTCGTTGCCGTAGCTGCGCCACCACTGGCCGTCGGCGTCGTGGCATTCGTACTGGAAGCGCACGGCGATCCGGTTGCGGCGGAAGCCCCACAGCTCCTTGCGCAGCGCGTAGTCCAGTTCGCGCTCCCACTTCCGGCGGAGGAACTCGACGATCGCGTCGCGGCCGATGACGTGCTGGTCGCGGTTTCGCCAGACCGAGTCCGGCGTGTAGGCCAGCGCGACCTTTTCCGGGTCCCTCGTGTTCCAGGCGTCCTCGGCGGCCTGGACCTTCTGGGCTGCGGTGGCCTCGTCGAAGTGCGGGAACGGCGGACGGTCGGACATGATGGCTCCTCCAAATTCGGAGAACGAGCGTTCTCCACTGGTGCGCTACGATAGAGAACGAACGTTCTCCACGCAAGGACCAGGTGTGATGGACCACGACGAAGCCCGGGCGAAGCTGCTCGACACAGCCGAGGAGCTGTTCTACGCGCGCGGCATCCAGGCGGTGGGCATGGACGCGATCCGGTCGGGGTCGGGCGTGTCGCTTAAGCGGCTGTACCAGTGCTTCCCGGCGAAGGGTGATCTGGTCGAGGCATACCTGCGCCGCCGGGACGAGCGATGGCGCCGGTCGCTGGCGGATTATGTGTCGACCCAGCCGCCGGCCGAGGCGGTGCCGGCGGTGTTCGACTGGCTGCGGCAGTGGTTCACCGAGGACGATTTCCGGGGGTGCGCGTTCATCAACTCCTTCGGCGAACTCGGGGAGGGGGCGCCTGGTGTCGCGCGGGTGGTGCGCGAGCACAAGGAGCTGGTGCGGGACTACCTGCGCTCGCTGGCTGGCGCCGACGAGCTGGGCGACCAGATCTTCGCGCTACTGGAAGGCGCGACGGTGATCGCGGGGATCACGGGCGACCCCGCTGCGGCCGACACGGCGAAGGCGGCGGCAGAGATCTTGATGCGAACGGCTTCTGTGGGGTGAGGAGGCGTCGGGTTGGGGGGCGCGCTGGGCCGCGGCCGGACAGCGGTGAGGTGGCGGCGATCACTTGAGGTACGCCGCCTGAACGGGAGCTTCCTGGAATGGCCCGAGCGGCCTTGAGGTCCGGGCGGTGTTACCCGAAAGGCACGAGGCCACCGGGCCGTCCGACGGGCGCCGCCCCAAACGGCGCCGCGAAAGCGGGGCGCCCGGCGATGCCGACCAAGCGGGACCACCCGGAGGGCCGCCGAGCAATGCAGGCCGTGGGGCGCCGCCCGAGCGAGGGGCCAACCGAGCGGGTCGACCGGGCGAAGTCGGCCGGGCGAAGTCGGCCGGGCGGCCAAGCGGGCCGGCCGGCGTAAGCGGGCCAAGCGTGCCGACCGGGCGGTGCACGCCGCGTGGCCCCCGAGCGAGCGCGCCATCCGAGCGGGCCAGCCAGCCCGAAGGACGGGTGACCGGGCCGGCCGAGCAGTGCAAGCCGTGGGGTGCCACCCGAGCGAGCGTGCTGTCCCAGCGAGCGTGCCGCTTGAGTGCGCGTGCCATCCGAGCACGCGGCCGGCCCAACGAGCGGGCCGACCCGGGCTGGTGAGCGAGCAGGCCAGCCGGACGGGTTGGCGAGCGACGCGGCCGAGCGGCCCCAAGGGCTGGCGGAGCGGCTCGACCGGGCGAAGTCGGCCAAGCATGCCGACCGGGCTGCTGAGCGAGCAGGCCAGCCGGACGGGTTGGCCAGCGACGCGGCCGGAGCGGGCCAGCCGGACGGCTCGACCGGAGGGGCGAGCGGGCGGCCGGAGCGGTTCGGACGGGCGAGCCAGCCGGGCGTGCCGCCCGAGTGGGCGGCCGAGTGGGCGGCCAACCGGCGGGCCAGCCGGCGGGCGGGAAAGCCGGACGGGCCGAACGTGCGGACCGGCCAAGCGGACCGGCCGAGCGGGCGGCCGAGCGGGTCGAGCGGGTCGAGCGGGCGAACTCGACCGAGCGGGCCAGCCGGACGGACGATCGGGGCAGCCCGACGGGCGAGCGGGGCAGCCGGGCGGCTCGAGCGGGCGGCCGGAGTAGGCCGACCCGGTAGGCCGACTTGGCAAGCCGACCGGGTGGGCCGACTTGGCAAGCGACCGGGCGAGCCGAGCGGGTGGGCCGGCCGGGGCCAGCCGAACGGGTCGGCCGGCCGGGACCAGCCGAGCGAGTCGGCCGACCGGGTGGGCCGAACTTGGCAAGCCGACCGGGTGGGCCGGCCGGGACCAGCCGAACGGGTGGGCCGACCGGGCCAGCCAACCGGGACCAGCCGACCGGGCGAGCCGACCGGGCGAGCCAGCCGGGACCAGCCGAACGGGCCGGCCGGGTCGGCCGACTTAGCGAGCCGAATGGGTGGGCCGACCGGGCGAGCCAGCCGGAACCAGCCGACCGGGTCCGCCGGGTCGGCCGGGTCGGGACCAGCCGAACGGGTCGGCCGACCGGGCGAGCCGACCGGGCGAGCCGAGCGGGTCGGCTGGCCAGGACCAGCCGACCGGGCGAGCGGACCGGGACCGGCCGGGTGGGGGTGGCCCGGCGTGCAGGGCTCGCCGTGTGGTGCTTCCGGCGGTGCTTCCGCGAGGCTAGGGCAGTACCTCCGCTGGTGGGGTTACCTGGGCTTGCAGCTCGTCGTAGTAGGAGCCCACCCGGGCGTACACTCCGGGCTTTCCTGGCTCCGCACAACCTTCGCCCCAGGAGACGACTCCTATGATCCTTCCGGCGGCCACCAGGGGGCCTCCGGAGTCGCCCTGGCAGGTGTCCACTCCGCCTTGCTCGTAGCCCGCACAGACCATCGCCTCAGGGGTGTACTGCTGGGGGTACGCCTTGGCGCAGTAGTCGTCGCTCGTGATGGGGACCGTTGCCTTCAGCAGGACGTCCGACGAGTCGCCCATGGGCTTCGTGTTGCCCCAGCCGAGGATCGTCGCCTCGGTGCCGGCCCGGTAGCCCGCGTCGTCCTTCCTGGCCAGCGGCAGCGGCTGCGCGGACACCGGCTGCGTCAGGGTCAGCACCGCCACGTCGTAGCCCTGCGTGGCGTCCCTGAACTGCGGGTGCACCCACACGCGGGACACAGTGGACACCGTCCCGTCACGGCCGCTCAGCTGCGTCCGTCCACTCACGACCCGCAGCGCCTGCGGGCTCTCCCCCTGCGCGCAGTGCGCCGCGGTCAGCACTTTGTCCGCCGCGACCAGCGTGCCACCGCAGAACTGGAGGCCGGTGGCATCGGTCAGCGCCACGGTGAACGGGAACTCCGCGATGTTCGCGGGCGTGCCTCCGACGATCCCCGGCTCCGCCTGCGCGGCCGGCACGCAGACACACGCGGCGACCACACTCACGAAAACCACAATCGAACGGGTGAAACGGCGGACTGCAGGGATCATTACCAGCTCCTTCGGCGCCCTGGATGAACGGTGCCGCAGTCCAGGATTGCGCTTACGGAGGGTTCTACACATCTACCCAAAGACAGAAACTTCGCGCACAAGTCGGGCCCGGTAGGTGGAGCATACCTACCGGGCCCGAGTGTCCGCGCTGTCCGGCCACAGCCAGCGCGAGCCGGTTCTCCCCGTCAGGAGAGGGAAAACCGGAGTCCTCTCAGCAGATTCCGAGCTCTAGGCCAGATCCGTCAGGTAGCGCGCGTACGCGCCGGTGGTCAGGAAGCTCGGCAGCTTCTCACCGAGCGCGGTCTCGACGAAGATCTCCCGCGCGTCGTCCAGTTTGGCCTCCGGGCCCAGGTCCGCCCGGATCGACGCGAGCTCCTCGTCCAGCATGGTCCGGACCAGCGAGTCCGTGACCGCGGTGCCGTCGTCGAGCTTCGTGCCGTTGCGGATCCACTGCCACACCTGCGCCCGCGCGATCTCCGCGGTCGCCGCGTCCTCCATCAGGTTGAAGATCGCCGCAGCACCGGTGCCCCGCAACCACGAGTCCACATAGCGCAGAGCGACGTTGATGTTGGCCCGCAAACCCTTTTCGGTGACTTCACCGCCGGCGCTCGCCACGTTCAGCAAGTCCTCGGCGGTCACCGAGACGTCCTCACGCGTCCGGCCGAGCTGGTTCGGCCATCCGCCGAGCACCTCGTCGAACACCTCGCGGCAGACCGGGACGAGGCCGGGGTGCGCGACCCACGAGCCGTCGAAGCCGTCGCGCGCCTCACGCTCCTTGTCCTGCCGGACCTTCTCGAACGCCAGCGCATTCGCCTCCGGGTCCTTGCTCGGGATGAACGCCGCCATCCCGCCGATCGCGTGCGCACCGCGCTTGTGGCAGGTCTGGACCAGCAGCTCGGTGTAGGCCCGCATGAACGGCGCGGTCATCGTCACCTCGGCGCGGTCGGGCAGGACGAAGTCCGCACCGGCGTCGCCGAAGTTCTTGATGATCGAGAAGATGTAGTCCCACCGGCCCGCGTTCAGCCCGGCGGCGTGCTCACGCAGCTCGTACAGGATCTCGTCCATCTCGAACGCCGCGGTGATCGTCTCGATCAGGACGGTGGCCCGGATGGTGCCCTGCGGGATGCCCAGCTCCTGCTGCGCGAGGCGGAACACGTCGTTCCACAGCCGCGCCTCCAGGTGGTTCTCCAGCTTGGGCAGGTAGAAGTACGGCCCGCTGCCCCGCGCCAGCAGCTGGCGCGCGTTGTGGAACAGGTACAGACCGAAGTCCACCAGGCTCGCCGAGACCGGCCGCCCGTCGATGCGCAGGTGCTTCTCGACCAGGTGCCAGCCACGCGGCCGGACGACGATCGTCGCCGGGTTGTCGCAGATCGTGTACCGCTTGCCCGACTCGGTGGTGAAGTCGATGTCGCGCCGGATGGCGTCGAACAGGTTCAGCTGCCCACCGACGATGTTCGACCAGGTCGGCGAGGTCGCGTCCTCGAAGTCGGCCAGCCACACCTTCGCGCCGGAGTTCAGCGCGTTCACGGTCATCTTGCGGTCGGTCGGGCCGGTGATCTCCACGCGCCGGTCCTCGAGGCCGGGCGCCGCGGGCGCCACCTGCCAGGAGTCGTCGTTGCGGATCCAGCGGGTCTCCGGCCGGAAGTCGAGCACCTCCTCGCCACTGGCGAGCTTCTCCCGACGCAGCCGCCGCTCGTCCAGCAGCTCGCGCCGCCGTCCGGCGAACTCGTTGTCCAGCCGCGCGATGAAGGCCAGCGCCGCCGGGGTGAGGATCTCGTCGTACCGCTCGCCGGCCGGGCCGGCGACCTCGATCTGCGAGGTGAACCTGTGAGACATGGCAAGCCTTCCTGGAGGGGCCGCGAGGCGGCCAGGGCGAGCGCGCCCTGGCCGCTCGCGACTTCTTCTAGAACTGGGCTTCTTCGGTGGACCCGGTGAGCGCGGTGGTCGAGCTCTCCGGGTTCAGCGCGGTGCTGACCAGGTCGAACCAGCCGGTCCCCACCTCGCGCTGGTGCTTGGTGGCGGTGTAGCCCCGCTCCTCCGACGCGAACTCGCGCTCCTGCAGGTCGACGTAGGCGGTCATGCCCTCGCGGGCGTAGCCGTGCGCCAGGTCGAACATCGAGTAGTTCAGCGCGTGGAAGCCGGCCAGCGTGATGAACTGGAACTTGTAGCCCATGTGGCCCAGCTCGCGCTGGAACTTCGCGATGGTCGCGTCGTCCAGGTGCTTGCGCCAGTTGAACGACGGCGAGCAGTTGTAGGCCAGCATCTGGTCCGGGTACTTCGCCTTGATCGCCTCGGCGTACTGGCGGGCGACCTCGAGGTCCGGCGTGGAGGTCTCCATCCACAGCAGGTCGGCGTACTCGGCGTAGGCCAGGCCGCGGTCGATGCACGGCTCGATGCCGTTGCGGACCTTGTAGAAGCCCTCGGAGGTGCGCTCGCCGGTGATGTACTTCTGGTCGCGCTCGTCCACGTCGCTGGTGATCAGCGTGGCGGCCTGCGCGTCGGTGCGGGCGACGACCAGGGTCGGCACGTTCAGCACGTCGGCGGCCAGGCGGGCCGCGTTCAGCGTGCGCTCGTGCTGCTTGGTCGGGATCAGCACCTTGCCGCCGAGGTGGCCGCACTTCTTCTCGGACGCGAGCTGGTCTTCCCAGTGCACACCGGCGGCGCCGGCCGCGATCATGCCCTTCATCAGCTCGAACGCGTTCAGCGGGCCACCGAAGCCGGCCTCGGCGTCGGCGACGATCGGCGCGAACCAGTCGATGTCGGTGTTGCCCTCGGCCCAGTTGATCTGGTCGGCGCGGCCCAGCGCGTTGTTGATGCGGCGGACGACGGCCGGGACCGAGTTGGCCGGGTACAGGCTCTGGTCCGGGTAGGTCTGGCCCGCGAGGTTCGCGTCGGCCGCGACCTGCCAGCCGGACAGGTAGATGGCCTTCAGGCCGGCGCGCACCTGCTGGACGGCCTGGTTGCCGGTCAGCGCGCCGAGGGCGTGGACGTAGTCCTCGGTGTGCAGCAGGTTCCAGAGCTTCTCGGCGCCGCGGCGGGCCAGCGTGTGCTCCTCGACGACGCTGCCCCGCAGCTTCACCACGTCGGCCGCGCTGTAGGAGCGCTTGACACCCTTCCACCGGGGGTCCGACGCCCACTGCTGCTCGAGCTTCGCGGCTTCCTGCTGCAACTCGTTGGGCTGCTCTGCCATGGGATTTCTCCACCTTTGCGAACTTTGCGATGACTCGCTTGCTTGCAACGACCATGACATGCGCTGCGCAAACACCGCCAGCGCTCCAATTTGCCAATTTCTGCAAATTTTGGCGTAGCATGTTGTGAAGGTTGCGAAACGCGGTTTCGCAGCCGCCGCAAAGTTCGGGGACTGAATCGGTCACGTGATCGGTGCGGTCGGGAAAAGCTCTTCGGAAAGGGCCTGTCGTGGAGAAGACTTTCGCCGGCGCGAAGCTGCGCCACCTACGCGAGAGCCGGTCGATGAGCCAGGCGGACCTGGCCAGGTTGCTGGAGATCAGCCCCAGCTACCTCAACCAGATCGAGCACAACTCGCGTCCCTTGACCGTTCCAGTGCTGCTGCGCATCACCGAGGCGTTCGGGGTCGACACCGAGTTCTTCGCCAACAACGACACCAGCCGCCTGGTCGCCGACGTGCGCGAAGCGCTGCTCGACGAGTCGCTCGGCATCGAGGCGACGACCAGCGAACTCAACGAGCTGGCGACCAACCTGCCGACCATCGCGCAGGCCCTGGTCCGGCTGCACCGCAGCTACCGGGCGGCGGTGGAGAGCACGGCCGCGCTGGTCACCGAGAACGGCATGGGCCCGCACGGCAGCGCCGCCGCACCCCTGCCCCACGAGGAGGTCCGGGACTTCTTCTACGAGCGCGAGAACTACGTCGCCGAGCTGGACGAACGCGCCGAGCGGATGGCCGAGGACATCGGCCTGCGGCGCGGCGGCGTTCACAACACTTTGCAAGAGCGGCTCGCCACCCACTACGGCGTGCAGGTGACCAGCGAGGGCATCGACGAGGCCGCCGGCCAGCAGCACCGCTACTCCCCCGACGCGAAGATCCTGCGGCTCGCGCCGAGCCTGCGCGTCGGCCAGCGGGCGTTCCGGATGGCTTCGCAGATCGCCCTGCTGGAGTACGACGACCTGATCACCGAGCTGGCCGACTCGTGGGCGTTCTCCGGCCCGGCGGCCCGGTCGCTGGCCCGGGTCGGCCTGGCCAACTACTTCGCCGGTGCGCTGATCCTGCCCTACGGCCCGTTCCTGTCCGCCGCGGAGAACTTCCGCTACGACATCGAGCGGCTGTGCGACCACTTCGGCGTCGGGTTCGAGACGGTGTGCCACCGGCTGTCCACCCTGCAGCGGCCGAAGCGGCGCGGCGTGCCGTTCTCGTTCGTGCGGGTGGACCGCGCCGGGAACATGTCGAAGCGGCAGTCCGCGGCCGGCTTCCACTTCTCCCGCGTCGGCGGCTCGTGCCCGCTGTGGAACGTCTACGAGGCGTTCAGCTCACCGGGCAAGATCCTCACCCAGATCGCGACGCTGCCGGACGGCAAGAGCTACTTCTGGATCGCGCGGACGGTGTCGCGCAACATCGGCGGCTACGGCAGCCCGGGCAAGATGTTCAGCGTCGGGCTCGGCTGTGAGCTCCGGCACGCCGGGCGGCTCATCTACTCCACCGGCCTGGACCTGGACGCGAAGGCGGCCGCGACGCCGATCGGCATGGGCTGCAAGGTGTGCGAACGGCCGGCCTGCCCGCAGCGCGCGTTCCCGACGATCGGCAAGCAGCTCACGGTCGACGAGAACACCAGCACCTTCGTCCCGTACCCGGCGGTGCCCAAGGGATAGCGTGGGCGCATGACGACGCTCTTCCGGATCCTGGCCGTCAGCGGGAGCACGCGGGCGGGCTCGGCCAACTCCGCGATGCTCGCCACCGCGCGGGCGATCGCGCCGGAGGGGGCGGTCGTGGAGGTCTACGACGGGCTGCGGTCGCTGCCGCACTTCGATCCGGACGACGACCGGGACCCGCTGCCGGACGCCGTCGCGGGCCTGCGCGGGCTGCTGAAGGAAGCGGACGCGGTGCTGTTCTGCACGCCGGAGTACGCGGGCGCGCTGCCCGGGTCGTTCAAGAACCTGCTCGACTGGGCGGTGGGCTCGGACGCGATGGGCGGCAAGCCGGTGGCGTGGATCAACGTGTCGTCCTCGATCACCGGCGCGGCCGGGGCGCACGCGTCGCTGCGGACCGTGCTGGGTTATCTGGGGACGCGGATCGTCGAGGACGCCTGCGTGCACATCCCGTTGCCGCGGGACGCGATCGGTGCGGACGGCCTCATCCACGACGAGTCGATCCGCGATCAGGTGCGCGCGGCGCTGACCGCGCTCGCGACCCGCTAGACCCGATCTTCGAGGGTCTTCTGCAGCGCCTTGTTCGCCTTGCGGGCCATGTCGGCGATGGCCTCGCGGCGTTCGGCGTCCGCCTCGTAGTCGGCCCGCCGGTCGCGCACGACGCGCGCCGGGGAGCCGACCGCGATCGCGTAGTCCGGGATGTCGCCGCGCACCACGGCGTGCGCCCCGAGCACGCAACCGCGGCCGACGCGGGTGCCGCGCAGCACCGAGACCTTGGTGCCGATCCAGGTGTCCGGCCCGATGCGGACCGGCGTCTTCACGATCCCCTGGTCCTTGATCGGCAGGTTGATGTCGGTCGTGATGTGGTCGAAGTCACAGATGTAGACCCAGTCGGCCACCAGGGTCGCCGCGCCGAGCTCGATGTCGAGGTAGCAGTTGATGACGTTCTGGCGCCCGAAGACGGCCTTGTCACCGATGCGCAGCGAGCCCTCGTGGCAGCGGATCGCGTTGCCGTCGCCGATGTGCACCCAGCGCCCGATCTCCAGGCGGCCGTAGCCGGGGCGGCAGTGGATCTCCACGTCCTTGCCGAGGAACACCATGCCGCGCAGGATGATGTGCGGGTTCGCCAGCCGGAACTTCAGCAGCCGCCAGTACCGCACCAGGTACCAGGGGGTGTAGGCCCGGTTGCGCAGCACCCAGCGCAGCGAGTCGGCGGTCAGGAACTTCGCCTGACGAGGGTCGCGCCGGGCGCGGCGCCACGCCTGAACCCGGGACAGCACCGGCGATCCCCACATCGATGTCATAGGTTGACAGTATGCCGACCCCGTTGATCATCGATACGGACCCGGGCGTGGACGACGCCTTCGCGATCGCGCTGGCGGCGCTGAGCGAGGACGTCGACCTGCTGGGGATCACGACGGTCTTCGGCAACGTCCCGCTCGAAGCGACCACCCTCAACGCGCGCCGCGTGCTGGCGCTGTGCGGGCGCGCGGACGTGCCGGTCGCGGCCGGGGCCGCACGACCGCTGGTGCACGCCCAGCTGCGACGCGCCAGCCACGTGCACGGCTCGGACGGGTTGTCCGGACGCTCGGCCGCGCTGCCCGAGCCGGTTCGCGAGCTGGAGCCGGGCGGTGCGGTGAGCCTGCTGGTGTCGTTGCTGGAGGCCGCGGACGAGCCGGTGACGATCGCGCCGATCGGGCCGCTGACGAACATCGCGCTGCTGCTCGCGGCGCATCCCGAGGTGCGGCAGAAGATCGGCCGCATCGTCGTGATGGGCGGCGGGCTGGCCGGCGGCAACACGACGGGCGCGGCGGAGTTCAACATCTGGAGCGATCCGGAGGCGGCGCGGCGGGTGCTGGTCGAGGAGACCGTGCCGTGCGTGCTGGTGCCGATGGACCTGACCTACCGGTGCGCCGTGGACAGCGCGTGGCTCGGCAAGCTCGCCGCGTCCGGGCCGATCGGCGCCGCGCTGGACGCGCTGACGCCGGATTACCTGGCGCACTACCGCAAGGCGCTCGGGTGGGACGGGATCGTGCTGCACGACGCGGTCGCGGTCGCGGAGGCGATCCGGCCGGGCATCCTGCGGACGGAGACCTACCCGGTCGAGGTGGAGTGCTCGCTGGGCCCGGCCCGCGGCGCGACGCTGGTCGACCGGCGGCGGCAGGCCCTGCGCGCCGACGCGGAAGGCGATGTGGCGCCCGGCCGCATCGAGGTCGCGGTGGACACCGAGCTGGACGAGCTGCGGGCGTTCCTCCTGGAGCGCCTGACGCGCGGCTGAAGCCCGCGGACTCGGGTGCCGAACTCGCGAGGGTCAGGGCTGCGCCGGGTGCGGGATGCGCATCGCGGCCAGGCGCTTGTTGCGCGCGGAAGCGCTTTCCGTCCCCTTGGCGGCCCCGGTGCAGCGCGGGTAGCTCAGTTGCGGGTCGGGGTCGAGGATCTTCTCGCACGTGACGGAGTGCTCGACGTCGCCCGCGAAGAACCGCAGGCTCGTCCCCGGCCGCACCAGCACGTGCGACAACCGGACGTCGTGCTCGTCGCGGTCCTCGCCCAGGCCGAAGAACGGGTCGGCGTACCGCACGCCGTCGGCCTCGAAGTGGTGCTCCTCGCCGTCCGCGTCGAGCGCCTCGGCGAGCACGCCGAGCGTCACGCTCGCCGGGATCACCAGCCGCCACCACGACGTCGGCTTCCGGCCGGTCACGGTGACCTTCAGCTGGTACACGGTCAGCCGCACCGACTCGGCGAACGCCCGCAGCTCACGGCGCAACGCGGTCGCCTCCGGCTCCAGCGCGTCGAGCCCGCCGCGGTCGCGTACGTAGTGGTAGGCCTCCTCGACGCCGCTCCGCTCCCGCGCCGACAACGCGTACTCGGTGACCAGCCGCCGCCGCTCCGGGCCGGACAACCCCGGGCCCTCGTCCCACATCTCCAGCATCGCCGCGGCGTGCGGGCGCACGTTGCGGTAGCCCAGCGCGACGTGCCAGGCCGGCAGCACCTCGTCGCCGAACCCGGCGACCACCTCGATGGCTGCCACGCGCTCGACCGGTGACGCGAACTCGGCGGCGTACAGCAGCTGCGCGGCGCCGTCGACCGGGCGCCTGCCCGCGAACCAGCGCAGCGCCTGGCGCCAGGCCTCGTCGGCGGGCAGCGGCGCGAGACGGCCCAGCAGCTGGGCGGCACGCAGGTCGGGCGTGACCGGCCGCGGTTCACGAGCGGCCCACTCGTCGAGCGCCCACTGGCCCAGCGGCGTCACCTTCCGGTCGCCGTCCAGCGCACCGAACTCGGTGAGCACGTCGAGGGCGGCATCGAGCGGGAACAGTTCCGCGCCACCGAAACTCGACGCGACCGCGTCGGCGTCCTCGCTGCCCTTGAGCAGCCGGTGCACCGAGAACACCAGGTCGTCCAACAGCGGGCCGTTCGCCAGCGCGGTCAGCACCGCCCGGCACAACGCGAACGCGCCACGGCGGCGCGGATCGGCCGACTCCGCGCGCAGGACCGCGTCGAGGCCCTTGAGCCACAGCTGCGCCGGATCGTCGTGCGGCGGGCGCGCGACCGCCTCCGCGACGCCGACCTCGATCAGCCCCGCGCCTTCCGCGGCCACCCACGGCCGGTGGATCGTGACGACGTCCGCGGCCGAGCGGACCTTCTCCCCGACCTCGACGCCCAGCACCCCGGCGACCGAGGGGACGTCCGCGGGCCGCAGAACTCCTTTGGGGGTAACGGGTCTCCCGTCGCCGACCCAGCTCGCCAGCGCCCTCGTCCGGGAGAGCGCGGGGCACTGACTCGCCAATGTGGAGATTCCGGTACTCACCCGCAGGACTTTAGCGAGCAGGCCCCGCCACCCGGACGGGTGTTTCCGTCCACAGTAGAGATGTCGACAAGTCGATCACGGCGGCACGCTAGGCTCGGACCGGTGAGCGATCTCAGCCTGACGGTGCTCGGTTCCGCCACGCCCTACCCCGAGCCGGCCAACCCGTGCTCCGGCTACCTGGTCTCCAGCGGCGAGACACACGTGTGGCTGGACGCCGGTCCCGGCACGCTCGCCGAACTGCGCCGCCACACCAGCCTAGACCGGCTGGCCGGCATCTGGATCTCGCACCTGCACGCCGACCACTGCGCCGACCTGCTCACCGCCTACTACGGCGCGCTGTTCGCCGACCTCGAACTGGCCGCGCCGATCCCACTGTTCGGCCCGCCCGGGATCGCCGACCGGCTGGCCGGGTTCCTGACCAACGGCCCGTCCCGCAGCCCGGTCGAACGGGCCTTCGCGGTGCACGAGCTGTCCGACGGGCACCGCGCCGAACTCGGGCCGATGACGTTCACCGCCGCGGCCGTCGAGCACGGCATGCCGGCCTTCGGCGTGCGGATCGAGGCCGGCGCGGCGTCGCTGGCCTACTCCGGCGACACCGCGCCCTGCCCGGCGGTGGCGGCGCTGGCGAAGAACTGCGACGCGCTGCTGTGCGAGGCGGACGGCCCCGTCCCGTCGGAGGTCCACCACACGCCGGAGGACGCGGGAGCCGCCGCGACCGCGGCGGGGACGCGCAAGCTGATCCTCACCCACGTCGGGCCGTTCCTCACCCCCGGCGAGGCCGTCACGCGAGCCGCGGCGCGCTTCGACGGGCCGGTCGCGTACGCCGCTCCGGGCGCGGTCTTCCACCTGAGCTAGTCGAGGTCGACGCGTACCGTCAGCAGTGCGATCCCCAGGCGGCGCACGATCATGAGGTTGCCCGCGGGCAGTCCCGTCAGCCGCTCGTGCGGATCGTCGTCGGGCAGGAGGTGCGCCGTGCCGGTGCGCCACATGCGACCCAGCCGCACGCGCACCTTCGGATTGGCCTCGATGTTGCGGACGTAGGACGCCCGCCGCCCGTCACCGGAGACGAACCAGAACGCGCCGTCGACGACCTTCCCGCCGACCGGCGTGTGCCGGGGCCGACCGGCGTGTGCCGGGGCCGACCGGTACGGCGGCCGATCGTCTCGAGGACCAGGATTCACCCTTCACGAATACTCCCGTTCCTCCGGAACGCGAAATTAGTGAGCGTTGCTAATAGCTCTGGCTTAGAGCTATCTTGGCGACGTGCGAGAACTGGCCGAGAACCTGATGACCACCACGGCCGCGCTGCGGCGGGTCGTCCGGCGGCGCGTGCGGGACACGCTGCCGCACGCGCCCCTGCGTCCGGCGCAGATCGAACTGCTCCGGGTGGTCGAGGAACATCCCGGCATCGGCGTCGCCGCGGCCGCGCGTGCCCTGCACCTGGCCGGAAACTCGGTGAGCACGCTGGTCAACCAGCTCGTCGAGGGCGGACTGCTGGACCGGCGGATCGACCCCGCCGACCGCCGGGCCGCGCGGCTCGACCTGACCGGCCCGGCGCGGGACCGGCTGGCGAACTGGCGGCGCACCCGCACCGATTTCGTGGCCTCGGCGATCGCGACCCTGCCCGCCGGGGACCGCGGCGCGATCGAAGCCGCACTGCCCGCGCTCGGCCGGCTGATCGCCGCGATCCAGGAGGAGAGATGACCACACCCGCGGTGCGCTGCACCGGGCTCCGGCACGCCTTCGGCGACACGGTCGCCGTCGACGGCGTCGACCTGGAGATCCCGGCGGGGCAGGTCTTCGGACTGCTCGGCCCCAACGGCGCCGGCAAGACCACCACCATCCGCATGATCACCACGCTGCTGCCGGCCGCGGCCGGCGCGATCGAGGTGTTCGGGCTCGACGCCGCCCACCGGAAGATGCGCGTGCGGCGGCTGATCGGCTATGTGCCGCAACAACTTTCCGCCGACGGCTCGCTCAGCGGGCGGGAGAACGTGGCGCTGTTCGCCCGCCTCTTCGACGTCCCGCGACGCGAGCGCGCCGACCAGGTCGAGATCGCGCTCGGCGCCGTGGGCCTGCTCGACGACGCCGACCGCACGGCCGCCACCTACTCCGGCGGCATGATCCGCCGCGTCGAACTGGCGCAGGCGCTGGTCAGCGCGCCCCGGCTGCTGGTACTCGACGAGCCGACCATCGGGCTCGACCCGGTCGCCCGCACCGGCGTCTGGGAGCGCATCGAGCAGGTCCGCGCCGAGACCGGCATGACCGTGCTGGTGACCACGCACTACATGGACGAGGCCGAACAGTACTGCGAACAGGTCGCGCTGATGCACCGCGGCCGGATCCGCGCGCAGGGCAGCCCGGCGCAGCTGCGCGCCGAACTGGGCCCGGAGTCCACTCTGGACGATGTCTTCCGCGCGGTCACCGGTGACGCGTTCGACGACGCCGGCAAGGGAGGGATGCGTGATGTCCGTGCCGCTCGCCGCACCGCCCGCCGCCTGGGCTGACCCGCGACCGGTCCGCCGCCTGCTGTCCAGGGTGGGCACGATGTGCCTGGTGGAGCTGCAGAAGCTGCGCCGCGACCGCTCCGAACTCATCACCCGCGCGATCCAGCCCGCGCTGTGGCTGCTGATCTTCGGCGAGACCTTCACCCGCCTGCGCGCGATCCCCACCGGCGACACGCCCTACCTGGACTTCCTCGCCCCCGGCATCCTCGCGCAGTCCGCGTTGTTCATCGCGATCTTCTACGGCATCCAGATCATCTGGGAACGCGACGCCGGTGTGCTCGGCAAGCTCCTCGTCACGCCGACCCCGCGCGCCGCGCTGGTCACCGGCAAGGCGTTCGCGGCCGGGGTGCGGGCGTTCGTGCAGGCGGTGATCGTGCTGATCCTCGCCGCGGTCCTCGGCGTCGGCCTCACCGCGAACCCGCTGAAGCTCCTCGGCGCCGCGCTCGCCGTGGTGCTCGGCTCGGCGTTCTTCTGCTGCCTGTCGATCGTGATCGCCGGGCTCGTGCTGTCCCGCGAACGGCTGATGGGCATCGGGCAGGCGATCACGATGCCGTTGTTCTTCGGATCGAACGCGCTCTACCCGGTGGATCTGATGCCCGGTTGGCTGCGGGTGCTCAGCCACGCCAACCCGCTCAGTTACGAGGTGGACGCCCTCCGGGGGCTGTTGATCGGCACCGCGAACCACGTCTGGGTGGACCTCGGCGTGCTCGCCGGTTCCGCCGCGGTCGCCATCGCGGTCGCGTCCGCCCTGCTCGGGCGGCTGGTCCGGTGAGTTTGCCCGATTCGGCCCCGGGTAATCCGGTAGGCACATCACGGACCGTGATGACCATCGGATAGAGGGGACAGGCGATATGTCTCTCCCGGGAGATGCCCGCGTCCGGAAGTCCGGTTTCCAGCCGGTCCAGGTGCTCGCCGCGCTGACCGGCCTGCTCTTCCTCGTGCTTGGCGTCGCCGGGTTCCTGCGGACCGGCTTCAGCGACTTCACCAGCAACGAGCCCGAGACGATCGTGGGCTTCATGATCAACCCGCTGCACAACGCGGTGCACACGGCCATCGGCGTGCTCGGCCTGCTCTGTTCGGCGGCCTCGCCGTCGGCGCGGATGTTCGGCTGGATCCTGTTCCTGGGATACGGCGTGGTGTCCGTCTGGGGCCTGATGATCACGGGCGTCATCTCGTCGAATCCGGTGTCCGGTCTGGGCAACCCGCTCAACCTCGACGCCGCCGACAACTGGCTGCACGTTCTGGCCGCCCTGGTCGGTCTGATCATGGCCTTGATGCCCGCGCGCAAGAGGGTGATGATCGACGAAAGCGACGTGGACACCGCCTCGATGGTGCTGCCGCCGATCACGGACGAGAACGTGCCCGGCAACGCCGACGTGCCCACCCGCCCGGTTCCGCAGCAGATGCCGCCCGCGCAGGGCCGGCACCGCCCGTCGCGCTGGCGGATGCACCGGCCGGGCCGCACCGCCCACTGATCGTCAGGCAGACTGCCCCGCGTGAGCGGAACGGTGCTGGTGCTCGGCGGGCGCAGTGAGATCGGCCTCGCCGTCGCACGGAAACTCGTGGACGGTGAGCGGAAGTTCGTGCTGGCGGCCCGGCGCAGCGGCGACCTCGACGACGAAGAGGCGTCGCTGCGCCGGGCCGGCGCGTCCGAGGTGGCGCGGGTCGAGTTCGACGCCGACGACGTGGCGCGGCACCGCGAGGTGCTGGACGCGGTGGTCGCCGAGCACGGTCCACTGGAGACGGTCGTGGTCGCGTTCGGGATCCTGGGCGACCAGGAGCGGGCCGAACGCGACGCGGCGCACGCGATGGCCGTGATCCACACGGACTACGTCGCGCACGTGAGCATCCTGACCGAGCTGGCGAACCTGTTGCGCGCGCAGGGCAGCGGACAGCTCGTGGTGTTCTCCTCGGTCGCCGGGGTGCGGGTGCGGCGGGCGAACTACGTGTACGGCTCGGCGAAGGCCGGGCTGGACGGGTTCGCCAGCGGCCTGGCCGACGCGTTGCACGGCAGCGGCGTGCGGCTGCTGCTGGTGCGCCCGGGGTTCGTGATCGGGCGGATGACCGAGGGCATGTCGCCCGCCCCGTTCTCCAGCACGCCCGAACAGGTCGCGACGGCGACGGTGCGGGCGCTGCGGCGGGGACGCGGGGAGGTCTGGGTGCCGCCCGTGCTGCGCCCGGTGTTCTTCCTGATGCGGCTGCTGCCGCGGGCGATCTGGCGGCGCATGCCCCGCTGAACACGACGAAGGCCACTCCCGCGGGAGTGGCCTTCGGTTCGCGTCGAGGGGTCAGCCGCCGAGCAGACCGCCGACCAGGCCGCCCACGACGTCCAGCAGGCCGCCGTTCTTCTTGGTGGTCGGCTGGGTCGACTGCGGCGAGCTGCTCGGCTGCTCCGAGGTCGGCTCGGTCGTGGGCTGGGGTGTCGTGGTCTGGGGCGTCGTGGTCGCCCGCGGGCTGGTGGCCTGGGCCTGGGTCCCGCTAGTGCCCGCGGCGGGCGCCGGGGCGGCCGAGGTGGTCGACGGCGCGGCCGTCGTGTCACGGCCGGTCGTGGACTGGCCGCTGCGCGCCTGGCTGCTCGAGCCGCCGGTGCCACCCTGCTGGGCCGCCTGCGTCTGCGCCTGCGAGGACGCGCTGCCCGACGGCGGAAGCTCGGAGCTGGTCGAGGTCGGCGTGCTGCTGGCCAGCAACTGCTGCTGCGGAGCGGCGATCGTGCTCGTCGACGTGTGGCCGGTGCTCGTGTCCGGGCCGCCGCCCGCCCCGCCGGGCGCCGCCGCGTCGTGCAGCTGCCCGGTGGTCAGGGTGCTGACCGCGACACCGGCCAGCGCCGCCACACCCGCCGCGAGCGCGCCGATGCGGCCGGCCTTGCGCTTGTCCCACCGGCTGCCCGGCTCGCTCTCGCGGCGCAGGATGCTGGCCGCCGGGATGCGCACGGTGGGCGCCTCGGCCATCTCCGGGGTGATGCCGGAGTCGTCCACCGGCTCCTTCGGCAGCTTCACCGCGGTGAACTCCTGCGTGACGCCTTCCCGGTGCAGCAACTCCGCGACACTGATCTGCCGCGTCGTGGCACTCGCTCGAGTGTCTTTGTCGTCGCTCGTCACGCTGAACCTCTCCAAATCCGCTTACTGCCCGCGACATGATTACTGTTGTTATCAGTTCGTTGCCTTAGGTCGTGACTGAGGTCACACTCGATAGGCCAAATGTCGTACGCACCGTGACAAGCCGATAGCTCTGCCCACCCGATACTGTGACCGTGATCGCGCGATACCGGAGGTGAGCGTGGCGGGACGCAACCCCTTGTCGTGGGTGAGCAGCGTGGCGGACTGGTTCGAGCAGCGCGGCGTCTACGTGCCCGGCGAGGACAACCACACGGTCGACCCGTGGCGCGATTTCGGCTGGCTGATCGTGGCGTGGCTGGTCGGCTGCGGCACCTTCATCCTCTTCCTCGCGATGGCGGTCTGAACCTCTGCGGGTGAGCGCCATCACGGCTGGTGCCGCTCCGGTCACGGATCGGCCACAGCCCGACACCAGGTCCGCGTCAACCCCGCTTGGTGACTCGCACGCACTCGCGAGTAGCGACAGAGTGGAGCGCGCCCGGCGGAAATACCTACCCCGAACGGACCAGCCGGGCGCAGTGAAGACGTGAGGAAGTGGCCCCTGTGCGCACCCCGAGGCACGCGATGGCCGCTCTCGCCCTGGTGGCGGTGACCGCTTGCGGTGCGCCGGCGCAGGTCGAGGGCGGGTCGACGAGCACCGGTGGTGACGTGGCGATCCAGCAGGCGGTTCCCGCGCTGCGCACCCTGGACTTCGGCGGCCAGTTCCGGTTCGGCGACGGGGTCGCGGTGTCGGTGTCCGCGCCGAAACCGTTCAAGCCCAGCGAAAGCGCGTATCCGCGCAGCGACCGGGCCGTGGCGTTCGAGATCATCATCCGCAACGACGGCGACCAGCCGTACCGGTTGTCCGGGCTGAGCGTGTCGGCGACCGTCGGGGACGTGGCGTCCAAGCAGGTGGTGGACTCGACGCAGGGCTACAGCGGGATCGTCGACGCGGGCAAGGACGTGCAGCCCGGGCGCGACGTGCGGCTGAACCTGGCCTTCACCGCGCCGCCGGAGCCCGCCGAGATGCGGCTGACCCTGCGGCCCACCGCGACCAGCCCGGTGATCGCCGTGTACTGCGGGCCCGCCTGACTCCTCGCCCGGATACGCTCGGGGCATGACCGACCCGCAACGTCTCACCGCCGGCGACAAGGCCCCCGACTTCACCCTTCCCGACAGCACGGGCAAGCAGGTCTCGCTGTCGGACTTCCGGGGCAAGCACGTCGTCGTGTACTTCTACCCCGCGGCCGGCACGCCCGGGTGCACCAAGCAGGCCTGCGACTTCCGGGACAACCTCGGCGAGCTCGACGGGGCCGGCTACCAGGTGCTCGGCGTGTCGCCGGACAAGCCGGAGAAGCTGGCGAAGTTCGCCGAGGCGGAGGGCCTGACGTTCCCGCTGCTGTCCGATCCGGACAAGACGGTGCTCACGGAGTGGGGCGCGTTCGGCGAGAAGAAGAACTACGGCCGGATCGTGCAGGGCGTGATCCGCTCGACGTTCGTGATCGACCCCGAGGGCACGATCGTGAAGGCGATGTACAACGTCCGGGCGACCGGTCACGTGGCGAAGCTGCTGAAGGACTTGAAGATCTCCGCCTGAGTTCTCACCGGCGCCCGCCCGAACCGGCCAACACGCCACCCGCAACGGCAAACACGCGCGTGCTGGCCGCTCGCGGGGCCGTGTTGGCCGCCCGCCGCGGCGCGTTAGCCGCCCGCCGCGGCGTGTTTGCCGCTCGCGGCTCACATCACCCGGCGGTAGGCCTCCACCAGCTGCTTCTCCGCATCGTCCAGGTATGCGGCCAGCTGGCGCTCCGCCGTGGCGCCGTCGCCCGTGCGCAGCGTCTCCAGGATCTCCCGGTTGCGCTCCAGGTACGGCTCGTGGAAGGGCTGCGGGTCGGCCATCACGTGGAACACCAGCCGCAGTTCGGCGAGCAGTCCGCGGACCAGCTCGTCCACCCGGGGGCTGCCCGCGAGGGTGATCAGCGCCTGGTGGAAGTGGATGTTGGCGGTGCCCAGCTCGCGCCAGGCCTGACGCTTCTTGGCGTCCTCCCCGTCGGCGACCGCGGCCTCCACCGCCTGCAGCTTGTCCCCCGGCGGGCTGGTGATCTCCCGCAGCACGGCGCACTGCACGAGCTTGCGCACCTTGTACAGGTCGATCACGTCCTCGACCGAGAGCCGCCGCACGAAGACGCCCCGGTTCAGCTCGTGGACCAGCAGCTTCTCGTGCGTCAGCAGCCGGAACGCCTCACGCAGCGTGTTCCGCGAGACGCCCAGCGCCCCGCCGATCGCCTCCTCGGACAATCGGCTGCCGGGTTCGAAGAAGCCCTCGGTGATGCGTCCCCGCAGGATGTCCGCCAGCCGTTCGGCCGTGCTCGTGCGCCCCAGCAGCAGGCGATCGGCCTCGAGGCCGGTGCTGAGGATCGAGCCCGTGGACTCGGCGTCGGTGGTCACGCGGGGCCTCCGGTGTTTTCAGGGTCGGACCGTGTAACGGAAACTTAACCAGTCCATCGAAGGACGGTCCAACCTGCGACTTGTTCTACGAAAAGTCTATCCAGACGCTTCGAAGAGCGATCCATGTTCCTCGAAAGTATTGACGGATCGTTCAACAATCCCTAACTTCATGACCTACCTCACTCCCCTTCGATGGATGGACATCGTGATGACCGCTTCGACTGAGCCCACGGACAAGCGCTCACTGCGCCGTGCGTTCGTGGCTAGCCTGTCCGGCACCACTCTCGAGTACTACGACTTCGCGGCCTACTCGGTGGCTGCCGCGACGCTGTTCGGCAAGCTGTTCTTCCCGTCGGGTGACAGCCTCGCCGGCACGATGGCGGCGTTCTCCACCTATGCCGTGGGTTACCTCGCCCGCCCGCTCGGCGGGTTCATCTTCGGCCGCCTCGGCGACAAGCTCGGCCGCAAGCAGGTCCTGGTGTTCACCCTCCTGCTGACCGGTATCGCCACCTTCCTGATCGGCGTCCTGCCGACCCACGCCGCGATCGGCGGCTGGGCCGCCGTGCTGCTCGTGGCACTGCGGTTCGCGCAGGGTGTCGGTGTCGGTGGCGAGTGGGGCGGCGCGGTGCTGCTGTCCAGTGAGTTCGGCGATCCGAAGAAGCGCGGCTTCTGGGCCTCCGCCGCCCAGATCGGCCCGCCGGCGGGCAACCTGCTGGCCAACGGTGTGATCGCGCTGCTCGCCGCGACGCTGAGCACGGCGGCCTTCGAGTCCTGGGGCTGGCGCATCGCGTTCCTGCTGTCCGGTGTCCTGGTGCTGTTCGGCCTGTGGCTGCGGATGAAGCTCGAGGAGACCCCGGTCTTCAAGAAGATCGCCGAGCAGGGCGAGAAGCCGAAGGCCCCGATCAAGGAGGTCTTCACCCAGGAGCCGCGTGCCCTGATCGCCGGCATCCTGATCCGCATCTGCCCGGACGTCCTGTACTCGCTGTTCACCGTCTTCGTCCTCACCTACATGACCAGCGAGCTGGGCATGAGCCGCAGCCAGGGCCTGACCGCGGTGATGATCGGTTCGGCGTTCCAGCTGTTCCTGATGCCGGCCGCGGGCGCGCTGTCCGACCGCGTCAGCCGCCGCAAGATGTACGCGATCGGCACCATCGCCGCGGCGATCTGGCCGTTCCTGTTCTTCCCGCTGGCGGGCAGCAAGTCCTACCTGGCGATCGCGGTCGGCATGGTCGTCGCGCTGGCGATCCACGCCGTGCTCTACGGCCCGCAGGCCGCGATGATCACCGAGCAGTTCTCCGAGCGCCTGCGCTACACCGGTAGCTCGCTGGCCTACACCCTCGCCGGTGTGGTCGGTGGCGCGGTCGCGCCGCTGATCTTCACGGCCCTGCTCGACAGCTACGACTCGTGGGTCGCGGTGGCGCTGTACGTCCTGGTGACCGCGATCGTGACCGGTATCGGTGTCGCCCTGAGCCGCCGGGCTCCGGAGGAGGAGCCGGTCGTGGCCGCGAGCGAGACGGTGGAAGTCGCACGATGAGCGCCCCCGCGACCACCGCCACCATCGACCTGAACTGCGACGTGGGCGAAGGGTTCGGCGCCTGGCGGATCGCCGATGACGAAGCCCTGCTGGACGTCGTGACCGGCGCCAACGTGGCCTGCGGCTTCCACGCCGGTGACCCCTCGACCATGCGGCACGTGTGCGAAGCGGCGGTGAAGCGCGGGGTCACCATCGGAGCCCACGTCGGGTACCGGGACCTGGCCGGGTTCGGCCGCCGGTTCCTCGACGTGGACCCCGTCGAACTGATCGACGAAATCCTCTACCAGCTGGGTGCGCTCGACGCACTGGCCGGCGCGTCGGGCGGCGAGATCGCCTACGTCAAGCCGCACGGCGCGCTGTACAACGCCATCGCCACGCACGAGAAGCAGGCGGGCGCGGTGGCCGAGGCGGTGTGGCAGTACGACCCGACGCTGCCCGTGCTCGGCCAGCCGGGGTCCCGGTGGCTGGCGCGGGCCGCCGAGGCCGGGCTGACCACCATCGCCGAGGCCTTCGCCGACCGCGGCTACTCGCCCGACGGGCGGCTCCTCCCCCGGCGCGAGCCGGGCGCGGTGCTGACCGACGCGGACGAGGTGGCGCGGCGGTGCGTCCGGCTGGTGCGGGACGGCGAGGTGGTGGCCGTGGACGGCACGGTCATCCCCCTCCAGGCGGGTTCGCTGTGCGTGCACAGCGACACCCCGGGCGCGGTGGAACTGGCCACCGCGGCCCGGTCCGCGCTGGTGTCGGCCGGGGTCGAGGTGCGGAGCTTCGCATGAACATCCGGCGATGCGGGGACCAGGCGCTGCTGGTCGACGTCGGGGACACCGGCGGGATCGACGCGGTGCTCGGCCTGTACTCCGCGCTGTCCGACCCTCGTCCCGACGGCGTGACGGAACTGGTGCCGGCGGCGCGCACCCTCCTGGTGCGCTTCGACCCGGCCGTGATCGGCGCCGGCGAGCTGGTGGAGCTGCTGGCGGGCACCGAACCGGTGCCCGCCCAGGCGATGCGCGGCGAGCTGGTGGAGATCCCCGTGTACTACGACGGTGCCGACCTGGCCGAGGTCGGCAAGCACACCGGCCTCGGCGCGGACGGTGTGGTCGAGATGCACACCGCCGCCGAGTACACGGTGGCGTTCGGCGGGTTCGCGCCCGGTTTCGGTTACCTGACCGGGCTGCACCCGAAGCTGCACCTGCCGCGGCGGGCCACGCCCCGGACGCACGTGCCGGCCGGGGCGGTCGCCATCGCCGGTGAGTTCACCGGCATCTACCCGCGGTCCTCGCCCGGTGGCTGGCAGCTGGTCGGCCGCACCGAGGTCCCGCTGTGGGACCCGGCCCGCCGCCCGCCCGCCCTGCTGCGGCCGGGCACCCGCATCCGCTTCCGGGAGGTTCGATGATCGAGGTGGTGCGGCCGGGTCCGCTGACCACGGTGCAGGACCTGGGACGTCCCGGACTGGCCGCCCTGGGGGTCGGCCGGTCCGGGGCGGCCGACCGGCGGTCGGCCGCGCTGGCGAACCGGCTCGTCGGCAACCTGGACGGCGCCGCGGTCCTGGAGACCACCTTCGGCGGTCTGGTGCTGCGGTTCCGGCAGGTGGCGCGGGTCGTGGTGACCGGCGCGCCGTGTCCGATCCGGCGCGGCGGCCGCGGTGAGGCGATGAACGCGCCGTTCACCGTCTGGCCGGGCGAGGAGCTGACGCTGGGCGCGCCGACCTCCGGGCTGCGCACGTACCTGGCGGTGCGCGGCGGGATCGGCGTGGACAAGGTGCTGGAGTCCCGTTCGACGGACCTGCTGGCCGGGCTCGGCCCCGCCGCGTTGAGCGAGGGTGACGTGCTGCCGATCGGCACCGACGAGTGCGGTCCGCTGCCCTCGGTCGAGGTCGCGCCGGTGCCCGATCCGGCCGGGTTCGCGCTGACCGTGCGGGTCATGCCCGGCCCGCGGGACGACTGGTTCACGCCCGAGGCGCTGAAGACGTTCTCGACGGCGACCTACGAGGTGACCTCGGAGAGCAACCGCGTCGGCGTCCGGCTCGCCGGTCCGGCGCTGGAGCGGTCGCGGGAAGGCGAGCTGCTCAGCGAGGGCATGGTGCCGGGCGCGATCCAGGTGCCGCCGTCGGGGCTGCCGCTGGTGTTCCTCGCCGACCACCCGGTGACCGGCGGGTACCCGGTGATCGGCGTCGTGCTGACCGACGACCTGCCGGTGATGGCCCAGGCGCGGCCGGGTCAGACCGTCTCGTTCCGCCTCGTACCCGCCGATCTCCCGGCGGCCGCCTGAACTCCCGGGAGCCATCCGAGCGGGTGGCTCCCGGGGCTCCACTTCTCAGCGTCCGGCCAGCTCGCGCAGCGCGGGCAGCAGCGCTCGCAGCGCGCGGCCCCGGTGCGAGGCCGCGTCCTTCTCGGCCGGTTCCATCTCCGCCGACGTGCGGCTCTCCCCCTCCGGCACGAAGATCGGGTCGTACCCGAACCCGTTGGTGCCGCGCGGCTTCCGGATCAGCCGGCCGCGCCACTCGCCGCGCACGACCGTCTCCGCGCCGCCCGGCAGCACCAGCGCCGCGGCGCACACGAAGCCCGCGCCCCGGCGCTCGTCCGGCGTGTCGCTCAGCTGCGCGAGCACCAGGTCCAGGTTCGCCTGGTCGTCGCCGTGCCGGCCGGCCCAGCGCGCGGACAGCACGCCGGGCATCCCGTTCAGCGCGTCGACCGCCAGGCCGGAGTCGTCCGCGACGGCGGGCAGGCCGGTGGCCGCGACGGCGTCCCTGGCCTTGGCGACCGCGTTCTCCTCGAACGTCGCGCCCGTCTCCGGCGCCTCGGGGAACTCCGGCACGTCGGCCAGGCCGACCACCTCGAGCCCCTCGATGCCCTCGGCCGCGAGGATCCGCCGCAGCTCGCCGAGCTTCTTGGCGTTGCGGGTGGCGAGCAGGACCCGGGTCACTTCGAGCCCTTCTTCTTGCCCGCGACCGGCTCCGGCAGCTCGTAGGGGTACGGCTCGGCCAGCGCGGCCGACTGCAGCCGGGTCAGCTCCGCGCACCCGGTCTGCGCCAGGTCCAGCATCTTGTCCAAAGTGGAGCGGGTGAAGGTCGCGCCCTCGCCGGTGCCCTGCACCTCGATCAGCGTGCCGGCGTCGGTGGCGACGACGTTCATGTCGACCTCGGCCCGCGAGTCCTCCTCGTAGGGCAGGTCCAGGCGCACGCGCCCGTCCACCACGCCGACGCTGACCGCCGATACCATCGCCGAAAGCGGTTGCGGATCGGCCAGCCGCCCGGCCGCCGCGAGCCAGGTGACGGCGTCGGCCAGCGCCACGTACGCGCCGGTGATCGCGGCCGTCCGGGTGCCGCCGTCGGCCTGGATCACGTCGCAGTCGAGCTGGATCGTGTTCTCGCCCAGCGCGGCCAGGTCGATGCAGGCCCGCAGGGAACGGCCGATGAGCCGGCTGATCTCGTGGGTCCGCCCGCCGATGCGGCCCTTGACCGACTCGCGGTCACTGCGGTCGTGCGTGGCCGAGGGCAGCATGGCGTACTCGGCCGTGACCCAGCCCAAGCCCGATCCGGTCCGCCACCGCGGCACACCCTCGCTGACGCTCGCCGCGCAGAGCACCTTCGTGTTGCCGAACTCGATGAGCACCGAGCCGGCCGGCCACTGCTGGAATCCCCGCGTGATCTTCACGTCGCGGAGCTGGTCGTCGTTCCTGCCGTCTTTTCGCACCACGCGTGCAGCGTAGAACCCCGCTACTGTGCCTGTTCATGCGCGCCGCCTTCGCGACCCTGCTCGCCTGCCTGCTGTGCCTGACCGCCACTCCCGCCACCGCCGCCACGGCCACCTGCGCGAACACGCTGACCTGCACCGTCGAGGACATCGACGCGATGTCGATCCCGGACCGGCTGGCGTTCGTGCGTGAACTCGCCGCGGGCCCGGCGGCGGACATCGTCCCGGGCTACGCGCCGCGCTGGCGCAACATCGAGGGCGTCCTGCGGTTCTTCGCCGACCGCGGTCTGGGCGCGTCCGGCACCTGGGTGTCCTATGTGGATGCCGGGATCCTGGAGGGCGTCGAACGGGGCATCGCCCTGGCCCGCGGGGACAGCACGGACACCTTCGGCAACCCCGGTGCGCCACTGTGGGCGAGCTATCTCACCCGCCTGCGTGACGGACGCCTGTCCGCCCGATCGGCGCACGACCGCGCGTGGAGCGAGGCCGAGCAGGCGTCCACCGAGTACGGCGTCGCGCTGGCCGAGCAGGTGCACGGCGTCGCGGCCACGCCGGTCGAGGAGCGCTTCTACCAGTTCTCCGAGTTCTACCGCTGGACGCTGCGCAACCGCCCGATGCTGCTCGACCTGCTCACGCCGCCGGTCGGCCCCGGCGATCAGCGACAGCTGACCTTCCTCGACTGGTTCACCGACGTCACCAACGACGTCCCCGCCCACCGCGGATCGCACCTGGCCTACGACCTGGCCGAGTTCGACGTGCCCGGCGGGACGCTGAACTTCGTCGCGCTCTTCCACGCGTACGCGGACGCCCTGGCCGAGGACTACCTCCCCGCGTAATTCATCGCACGTTGACAACCGCGCTCCACGGAGGAGAATTCATCGTAAGGTGAATTAGGGGGTGCGTGATGCGGCGCAGACTCTTGACCGGCCTCGGGCTCGTGGCCGTGCTGGCGATCGTGGTCCTGACCCTGCGCGACCGTCTCCCCTCGCCGCCGGCGATCGGCGCCGCGCTGCGCGAGGCGGACCCCCGCTGGCTGGCCGTCGCGGCGGCCGCCGAGTTCGTGTCGATGGGCATGTTCGCCCGCCAGCAGCGACGGCTGCTGACCGCGTTCGGGGTGACCCTGCGACGCCGACGCGTGCTGGCCCTGACCTACAGCCGCTCCGCCATCTCGATCAGCCTGCCCGCCGGGTCGGCCGTGTCCGCCGCGTACGCCTTCGCCCAGTTCCGGGCCGGTGGCGCGGACCGGAAAGCGGCCGCCGCGGTGATGGTCCTCTCCGGCATCCTCTCGGCGCTCGGGCTGGCGCTGCTCTACGGCACCGGGGCGCTCGCCGCGATCCACCCGGCGGCCGCGGTGGCACTCGTCGCGGGCTCGGTCGTACTGGTCACGCTGGTGTCCCGGCGCTCGAGCGCGGTCGCTCCGCGGCACTGGCTCCTCGCGCTGGCCGCGGCGACCGCGAACTGGCTGGGTGACCTCGTCTGCCTGATCGCGGCCGCCCGTGCCGCCGGCATCGGCCTCGGTCCGCTCGAACTGGCGACGCTCTACCTCGCGGTGCAGCTCGTGCGGCAGATCCCGCTCACGCCGGGCGGCATCGGCGTCATCGAGATCAGCCTGCTCACCGGCCTGGTCTCGGCGGGCGCGGCGGAACCGGCCGCGGCCGCCGCCGTGCTGGTCTACCGGCTGCTGTCCTGCTGGCTGATCATCCCCATCGGGCTGGCCTGCTGGGCGGCGCTGCGGGCCTCAGACGTCGTAGACCGCGCCCCGCTCGACGAGCGTCGCGCCGGGGAAGACCGCTCGCGCCTCGGCCAGGATGGCGCTCCGGTCGCTCCACGGCGCGACGTGCGTGATGAGCAGCCGCTCCACGCCCGCGTCCCGCGCCAGCTCGCCCGCCTGCTTGCCGGACAGGTGCACGCCCGGCGGCCGGTCCGCGGCGTCGGTCCAGGACGCCTCGGCGAGCAGCACGTCGACGTCGCGGACCAGGTCGGTGAGGGTGTCGCAGGGCCCGGTGTCGCCGGTGTAGGCCAGCGTCCGGCCGCCGTGGCGCACCCGTAGCCCGAACGCTTCGGTCGGGTGGAACACCGGGATCGCGGTCACCTCGAACGGGCCGATTTTCACCGGCTCGGCGGACAGCGCGTGGAACTCGTAGACGTCGGACAGGTCGGTCTCGGCCAGTTCCGTCTCGTTCGGCGCGTACGCCATCGCCAGCCGGACCGGCGCGTTCGCCGGGCCGTGCACCGGGAGCCGGCGCGCGGTGGTGTCGTAGGGCGGGGCCGGGTGGTAGCGGCGCAGCACGGTGAGCGCGCTGAAGTCCGCGCAGTGGTCCGGGTGCAGGTGCGACAGCACGAGCGCGTCGAGGTCGAACGGGTCACGCCGCTTCTGCAGCTCGGCGAACACGCCGTTGCCGAACTCGAGGCCGAGCAGGAAGCCGTCCGCTTCGAGCAGGTACCCGGACGCGGGCTCGCCCGGGCCGGGAACGCTGCCCGAGCAACCGAGGATCGTCAGTCGCACGGAAGAACACCCTGCCAGCTCAGGCGCTCAGCGGCGAGAGCACACCGGGTGCGAATCCCATGAAACGCTGCGCGAGCCGGACGAACGGCTCCGGCGAGCCGGTGGCGATGAACTCGTGCTGGGGCGGGGTGTCCCGGTCGGCCAGCATGTCCCGTTCGGTGAGCACGCGGACGACGTCCTTGGCGGTCTCCTCGGCGCTGGACACGAGCGTGACGTCCGGCCCCATGACGATCTGCAGGACCCCGGTCAGCAACGGGTAGTGCGTGCAGCCCAGCACGAGCGTGTCCACCTCGGCGCGCAGCAGCGGTTCGAGGTAGCCCTGCGCGAGGCCGAGCACCTGGCGCCCGGAGGTGACACCGCGCTCGACGAAGTCCACGAACCGGGGGCACGCGACGCTGGTGACCGACACGTCCCGCGCGGCGGCGAAGGCGTCCTCGTAGGCGCGGGAGCGGATGGTGCCCTCGGTGCCGATCACGCCGATCCGGCCGGTGTGGGTGGCGGCGACGGCCCGCCGCACCGCGGGCAGCACGACCTCGATCACCGGCACGTCGTAGCGCTCCCGCGCGTCGCGCAGGCACGCCGCCGACGCCGTGTTGCACGCGATGACCAGGGCTTTCACCCCGTCCTGGACGAGCTTGTCCAGCGACTGGAGGGCGAGTTCCCGCGCTCGTGCGATGGGCAGCGGGCCGTACGGGTTGTGCGCGGTGTCCCCGACGTACCGCAGCTGCTCGGACGGCAGCTGGCCGAGGATCGCGCGGGCGACCGTGAGGCCCCCGACGCCGGAATCGAACACACCGATCGGGGCCTCACGACTGCTCACGGGTTCGAGGGTACCGCCCGCTTCCGCCCGGACCGCGCGGCGAACCAGGCGGCCAGGACCCCGCCGAGCGCCCCGAACAGGTGCGCCTGCCACGAGATGCCCGGCTGTCCGGGCAGCACGCCCCACAGCATCCCGCCCCAGCCGATGATCAGCACCGCGGCGAGCACGATCTGCCAGAACGCGCGGTTGAACAGACCGCGGACCAGCAGGTAGGCCAGCCATCCGAAGGCCAGTCCGGAGGCGCCGATGGTGATCGTGCCCGGCTCCGCGGTCAGCCACACGCCCAGCCCGCTGACCAGCCAGATCGTGGCGGTCACCAGTGCCCAGCGGGCGATCCCGCTCGCCATCGCGAGGAAGGCGAACACCACGACCGGCAGCGTGTTGGCGAGCAGGTGCGCCCAGCTGCCGTGCAGCAGCGGCGCCCACACCACACCGTCCAGACCGCCGAGCGAGCGCGGCGCGATGCCCTCGGCGTCGAGCCGGTTGTTCAGCACGACGTCGAGGCCCTCGACGAGGTACAGCAGCGCGGTGAACGCCAGCACCACGAGCGCGGCGGTCTTCGGCTTCGCCGGCAGGACGCGCTTCGCCTGGTCGGCCTGAGGTGCGGGCAACGTGCTCATGACTCCACGGTACGAGCGGCGCGGCCCCCGGGAATCGGGAGAAAACCCTGAATCGGCCGGGCAGCGAAAACGCCCCTCTCCCGTGGTGGAAGAGGGGCGTTCCCGGGTCTGGCTCAGGCCCAGAGCTGCCCGTCGAGGCGCTCGGCAGCCTCGTCCAGCGTGCCGCTGTAGGCGCCGGTGGACAGGTACTTCCAGCCGGCGTCGGCGACGATGAACGCGATGTCGGCCTTCTCGCCCTTCGCGGCGGCCTTCTCGGCCACGCCCAGCGCCGCGTGCAGCACCGCGCCGGTCGAGATGCCGGCGAAGATGCCCTCGTGCTCCAGCAGCTCACGCGTGCGGCGCAGCGCGTCGTAGGCGCCCACCGAGTAGCGGCCGTTGAGCACGTCCGGGTCGTACAGCTCCGGCACGAACCCCTCGTCGAGGTTGCGCAGCCCGTAAACCAGCTCGCCGTAGCGCGGCTCGGCGGCGATGATCTGCACGTCCGGCTTCTGCTCGTGCAGGTACCGGCCGACGCCGACCAGCGTGCCCGTCGTGCCCAGGCCACCGACGAAGTGGGTGATCGTCGGCAGGTCCTTGAGCAGCTCGGGCCCGGTGCCGCGGTAGTGCGCGTCCGGGTTGGCCGGGTTGCCGTACTGGTAGAGCATCACCCAGTCCGGGTTCTTCTCCGCCAGCTCCTTGGCGCGGCGCACGGCCTCGTTGGAGCCGCCCGCGGCGGGCGAGAACACGATCCGCGCGCCGTAGGCCTGCAGCAGCTGCTTGCGCTCGGCCGAGGTGTTCTCCGGCATCACGCACACCAGGCCGTAGCCCTTGAGCTTGGCGGCCATCGCGAGCGAGATGCCGGTGTTGCCGGAGGTCGGCTCGAGGATCGTGGACCCCCGGCGCAGCCTGCCCTCGCGCTCGGCGGCCTCGATCATGGCCAGCGCGGGCCGGTCCTTGATCGAGCCGGTCGGGTTGCGGTCCTCGAGCTTGGCCCACAGGCGCACGTCGTGCGTCGGGGACAGCCGGGGCAACCCCACCAGCGGCGTGCCGCCGAGGGCTTCGAGCAGCGATTCGTACCGGGCCATGACCTAGCGGGCGCCGCCGGCCACCGCGGGCAGGATGGTGACCGTGTCGCCGTCCTTGACCTCGGCGTCCAGGCCGCCGGCGAAGCGCACGTCCTCGTCGTTGACGTAAACGTTCACGAAGCGGTGGAGCTTGTCCTCCTTGACCAGGCGGGCCTTGAGGCCGCCGTGCCGGGACTCGATGTCGTCGATCACCTCGAGCACGGTCTTGCCGGACGCCTCGACCGACTTCTGACCACCCGTGTGCGTACGCAGGATGGTGGGGATGGACACGGTCACGGCCATGGGTAACTACCTCCGCTTGGGTTTCTTCCAGGACAGACGTCGGGCTGCCCGGCGTTATTCCGTGATCTCCACGGGCTCCTCGGTGATGACCCCGTCCACGATGCGGTACGACCGGAACTCGTGGGTTTCCGGGTCGCGGGTGGAGACCAGCACGTAGTGCGCGTCGGGCTCGGAGGCGTAGGACACGTCGGTGCGTGACGGGTAGGCCTCGGTCGCGGTGTGCGAGTGGTAGATCACGACCGGGACCTCGCCGTTCGCGTCCATCTCGCGGTAGAGCTTGAGCAGGTCACCGGAGTCGAACTCGTAGAACGTCGGCGAGCGCGCCGCGTTCAGCATCGGGATGAACCGCTCGGGGCGGTCGGAGCCCTCGGGACCGGCGATCACCCCGCACGCCTCGTCCGGGTGGTCCCGGCGGGCGTGCGCGACGATCTCGTCGACGAGTTCACGGCGGATCCGAAGCACGACGGACATCTTACGTGCCGGACACCGGGGGTTCACAGAGTGAGACTGCGCACGCCTGCGCCAGAGCGGCCTGCGTGTAGTGCAGCCAGAAGAGCCTGACCTCGTTCTCGGTGACCGGCAGCCGGGTCCAGGTGCCCACCGTCCAGCGCGGTTTGCGCACGTAGAGAGCGGGGGCGTGGGCGACCGTGGTGAACCAGGCCCGCACCCAGGCGCGGTCCAGGGTGAACACCGTTTGCCCCCGGTAGTTGTCCACGACGGCGCGCACGGCCGCGGTGACGCTCGCCCGCATGGCGGCGCCGTGCCGCTGCCGGAAACCCGCGCTGTCGCGGGCGAGCTGGTAGGCGTCGGGGAACAGGTCCTCGTCCCGGAGCCGCCGCCGGCCGCGGTAGCCGGTCTCCAGGGCGACCAGCAGGTCACGGGCGATGGCGTGCAGGCATTCGGCGACGTTCGGCGACATCTCCACCAGGACCTGGCCGTCCCGCTGCGGGATGGCGTTGAGGAAGTCCACGTCAGCAGCCCCGCAGCCCGGCGACCACCCCGAGCACCTGTAGGTGCGCGACCAGCTGCTCGGCCTGCTCGCGCTGCGCGCACACGGCGAGCTCGGCGTGCCCGTGCTCGATCACCTCGTCGACCAGCTCGAGCCCGCGGTCGAACGGGATCCCGAAGGCCTCCTGGATCGCGTAGGCGATCGACGGCGACGAGTTCATGTGGTCGTGGATCACCACGGACCAGCCCTGCGCACCCTTCACGGCCATCAGATCGCGACCCCGCCAGCCGCGTTACTCGAACGCCTCCGGCCACACGTCCCGGTACGCGGGCACCCCGGCCACGCCCCGCGCGCTCAACAGCCCGTGCACGCAGGCCCGCGCGAACACCCGCGCCGCGGCGGTGCACAGCTCGTCCAGCCCGGCCGCGCGCGTGGTCACCCCGAAGGGCCCCTCGGCCGCCGGCAGGTCCCGTGCGCCCGTGGCCAGCGCGAACACCGTGTCGCCGTCGAACATCGAGTGCGCCGGGCGCACCGCGCGCGCCAGGCCGTCCTGGGCCGCCACCGCCAAGCGACGGCACTCGGCCTTCGACAGGTCCGCGTCGACCGCCACCACGCCGATCGTGGTGTTCAGGTCCGTCTCCCGCCCGGGCACCGCGGCCGCCCGGTCCGGCCAGCGCACCCCGAACTCGCCCGCCACCTCGTGGTCGGCCGCGAACGGGCGCCCGGTCTCGAACGACACCGCCTCACCGCGCGCGTTGACCACCGCCAGCGCGCCGACCACGAAGTCGCCCACGCGCTCGCTCGCGGTGCCGACCCCGCCCTTCAACGAGCCGACCGTCGCCCCCGCGCCGGCGCCGACGCTGCCCTGCTCGACCGCGACACCCGCCGCCTCGCACGCGGCGTACCCGAAGGAGGCGTCCGGCCGGTTGCCCCACTTGCCGCGCGGCAGGTCGAAGATCACCGCGCCGGGCACGATCGGCACCACCTCGTGCGGTTCGACGCCGACCTGGAAACCACGGTCCTGCTCGGCCAGCCACCGCATGACCCCGTCGGCCGCCGCGAGCCCGTACGCGCTGCCGCCGGACAGGCAGATCGCGTCGACGTGGCGGACCAGGTTCTCCGGCTCGAGCAGGTTGGTCTCGCGGGTGCCCGGCGCGCCGCCGCGCTGGTCGACCGCGCCCGTGGTGCCCGGCGGCGCGAGCACGACGGTCGTCCCGGTGGCCCAGCCGTCCCCGATCCGGTGGTGGTGCCCGACCAGCACCCCGGGCACGTCGGTGATCACGCCGTCAGCGCCTGGACGAGGCTCTCCTGCACCCAGGTCAGCCAGTGGTAGACCCCGAGGTGCGGCGCCCGCGGGTCGTCCTCGGGCAGCTCGTCGGGCATGTCCTCGGTGACGTCGAGCGCGGTGCCCAGCGCCAGGCGGACGTCGTTGAGCGCGGACAGCCACGCGTCGGCCTGCTCGTAGGTCAGCTTCACGTCGCCGCCGTCGCGCGGCAGGGTCTCCATGACCACCGTGGCGACGCCGACCTTCGCGTCCACCAGCTCGGGCTCGTGCAGCGACCGCAGCGCACTCGCCGAGTCCAGCACCTCCTGGCTGGGCGTGTCCGGGTCGATCTTGTGGTAGTCCGGCAGCAGGCGGGACAGCACCGGGTCGTCCGGCGACTGCGACGGGCCGGTGCGGATGCCGGTCAGCTCGGCCAGCGGGTCCTGCGGCGCCTCCTCGGCGCGCGCCCGCAGCATGTCCTCGAGCTGGCTGACCAGGCCGCGCAGCACCGCGGCCTCCTGCTGCTCGAACCCGGCGTGCACGCGGCCGCCCTTGCGCTGCCAGCCCCTCACGAAGAGTGCTCCATCGTCGCCCACAGCCCCGCGGCGTGCAGTTTGGTCACGTCCGCCTCGACCTTCTCCTTGGTACCCGAGGACACCACCGCGCGCCCCTTGTGGTGCACGTCCAGCATCAGCTTGGTGGCGTGGTCGCGGCTGTAGCCGAACAGCTTCTGGAAGACGTACGTCACGTACGACATCAGGTTCACCGGGTCGTTCCAGACGATCGTCTGCCACGGCTGGTCCGCGGCGCCTGCCTCGGTGCCGAGTGGTTCAACCTGCGTCTGTTCGGATGCGACAGGCGTGGTCATGCGACCCATGGTGTCACGGAACCGGCACGACGTGGACCGGTGGTGGGTCTGTTCGGGTGATTCGGCCGAACGCGCAAGTACCTCATAGTCTGATCCCATGGGTTTCCCCGAGACGCACGGCAGCACCGCCCTGCTGACCGACCACTACGAGCTCACGATGCTGGGCAGCGCCCTCGCCGACGGCACCGGCGATCGCCAGTGCGTGTTCGAGGTGTTCGCCCGGCGGCTGCCCGCCGGACGGCGCTACGGCGTGGTCGCCGGCACCGGCCGGGTGCTGGAGGCGATCGCCGACTTCCGGTTCACCGACGCCGAAATCGACCAGCTCGCCTCCACCGCCGTGGTGGACGACGCCACCCTGTCGTGGCTGGCGAACTACCGGTTCGGCGGTGACATCGACGGCTACCCGGAGGGTGAGCTGTACTTCCCCGGCTCGCCGATCCTCACCGTCCGGGGGACCTTCGCCGAGGCGGTCCTGCTGGAGACCGTCGCGTTGTCCATCCTCAACCACGACAGCGCGATCGCCTCCGCCGCGGCGCGCATGTCCTCGGCCGCGCACGGCAGGCCGATCATCGAGATGGGCGGCCGCCGCACGCACGAGATGGCCGCCGTCGCCGCCGCGCGCGCCGCCTACATCGGCGGATTCGCCACCACCTCGAACCTGGAGGCCGGACGCCGCTACGGCATCCCGACCCGCGGCACCGTGGCGCACGCGTTCATGCTGCTGCACGACAGCGAAGAGGACGCCTTCCGCGCCCAGGTCGAGAAGATGGGCACCGACACCACACTCCTGGTGGACACCTACGACATCACCCGCGGCATCGAGACCGCGGTGCGCGTGGCCGGCACCGAGCTGGGCGCGATCCGCATCGACTCCGGCGACGTGGGCGTGCTGGCCCGCAAGGCGCGCGAGCAGCTGGACTCCCTGGGCGCGAAGGACACCCGGATCGTGGTGTCCGGCGACCTCGACGAGCACGCGATCGCGGCCCTGCGCGCGGAGCCGGTCGACGCCTACGGGGTGGGCACCTCGGTGGTCACCGGGTCCGGCGCGCCGACCGCCGGGATGGTCTACAAGCTGGTCGAGGTCGACGGCCGCCCGGTCGCCAAGCGCAGCGAGAACAAGGCCTCGCGCGGTGGCGAGAAGTCCGCGCTGCGCCGCCACAAGCCGACCGGCACGGCGCTGGAGGAGGTCGTGTACGCGGCCGGCCAGCGTCCGGGGGCCGGGGAGAACGACCGCGAGCTGCCGATCCCGCTGGTGCGCGGCGGCAAGCCGGTCGACGACCTGCCCACGCTGGAGGACAGCCGGCAGCGGCTGCGCGACGGGCTGGTCAGCCTGCCGTGGGAGGGCCTCAAGCTCTCCAGCGGTGAACCCGCGATCCCCACCGTCTTCCCCCAGGAGGCGTGATGAGCAAGGCACTGATCGTCGTCGACGTGCAGAACGACTTCTGCGAGGGCGGTTCGCTCGCCGTGGCCGGCGGGGCCGAGGTGGCCGCGAAGATCAGCGAGCACCTCGCGCGCGGCGGCTACTCGGCGGTGGCCGCGACCCGCGACTACCACATCGACCCCGGCGCGCACTTCAGCGAGAACCCGGACTACGTGCGGTCCTGGCCGCGGCACTGCGAGGCCGGGACGCCGGGCGCGTCGTTCCACCCCGCGCTCGACGTCGGCCCGATCACGGCGGTGTTCTCCAAGGGCCAGTACAGCGACGGCTACTCCGGTTTCGAGGGCCACACCGACGCCGGCGAGAAGCTGGCCGACTGGTTGCGCGAGCGACAGGTCACCGAGGTCGACGTGGTCGGCATCGCGACCGACCACTGCGTGCGGGCGAGCGCGCTGGACGCGGCGGCGGCCGGGTTCTCGGTGCGGGTCCTGCTGGACCTCACCGCCGGTGTGGCGCGGGAGACCGTGGACAAGGCGCTCGAGCAACTGCGCGCGGCCGGGGTGGACCTCGTGGGCACCCCGCGGGTCGGCTGATGCGGACCGTGCTGCGGAAGCACAACAACCGCTTCCGGGAGCGGCTGGCGACCAGCCGCGTGATGGCGGTCCTGCGTGCCGACTCGTCGGCCTGGTTCGCCGACGCGGGCCAGGTCCTCTACGAGGCGGGGCTCGGTGTGCTGGAGGTCGATCTCGCGACGCCGGGCGCGCTGGACGCGATCGGGGTGCTGCAGGTCGAGCTCGGGCAGGACGCGCTGATCGGCGCAGGCGGGGTGCGCACGGTGTCCGCGGTGGACCGGTGCGCCTCGGCGGGCGTGGACTTCATCGCGACGACGACGTTCTCGCCGGACGTGTTGTGGCGCGCGCAGGAGTACGCGCTGCCGATCGTGTGCGGCGCGCTGACGCCCACGGAGGTCGACGCGGCGTGGCGGTACGGGCCGGCCGCGGTGAAGCTGTACCCGGCCGCCACCTCCGGCGGCGTGCGGTACCTGGAGGAGGTCCAGTCCACGCTGCCGGAGGTGCCGCTGGTGCCGGCGGGCGGGGTGTCGTTGTCCGATGTGGACGGTTACCTGGCCGCGGGCGCGCTCGCGGTCGCCGTGGGAAGCCCCCTGCTGGGCGACGCCCTCGACGGCGGCCGCCTCGACGAGCTGACCAAGCGGGCGTCCCACCTGGCGTCGGTGGCGGACCGCTACGCGTAGGAGCGCCGCCCCGCTGAAGCCGGTGGCCGTGGTTTTCGGCGCGCCCGGCACCCCACTCGCCGCGCGGTCAGGCGCCACTGCCCCCCACCACCGCTTCCCACCCCACAGGGACGGGCCGGCACCGGCCCCCCGAGCGCCTCAGAGCCCGAACGGCGAGCAGCTCGCCGACCCCACCAGGATGTCCCCGGAAGCCGGCCCGCCCTGCGGGAACAGCTTGATGTGCATCGCGTTCGTGGTCAGGCTGCCGTCCGCCGGCACCGGCACGATCAGCTCGTTCAGCACGACCTCCGCCATCGGCGGCGCGCCCGGCGTCGTGCCCGGGATGGTGATCACGTGGTTCGGCGGGATGTTCTGCGGCACCGTGATGCCGGTGACGGTGCCCAGCTGCATGTAGCCGTTGCTGCCGTTGGCCGTGGTGTTGCACCCCGCGCCGAACGTCCTGGCCTTGATCACCGGGCCGCCGAACTGCTGCAGCACACTGGTCTCGAACCGCTGGCCGGTCACCTTCACGCTCGCCGTGCCGTCGGCGTTGCGGCTGCACGTGGTGCTGCTCAGGCCGTACTTCGTGCGCGTGCCGACGGTGATCGGGTCGGTGCGGCCCTCCGCGGTGCCGTCCACGACGCACGGCGCGATCGGGTCCGAGTGCGCCGACACGCCGTTGACCGTGATGTCGACCGCCCCCACCGAGCCGGCGCCGGTCGCGTCCGACTGCGCCTGCGCGCTCGCCGGCACGGC
The DNA here is from genome assembly GCF_014653945.1 of Amycolatopsis deserti. Lineage (GTDB taxonomy): Bacteria > Actinomycetota > Actinomycetes > Mycobacteriales > Pseudonocardiaceae > Amycolatopsis_E > Amycolatopsis_E deserti. The sequence goes on from NZ_BNAU01000007.1 coordinate 231,930, forward strand.
CACCGCCGCCCCGAACAGGACCGCCACCGCCACCATCCGCCTGGCCCGCTTCATGAGCCGCTCCTTTCGCCTGAGAAATACCTCCTCGACAATCGGCAGGTCGCGGCGGGAGCCTGACCCACCCGGCCGGATGCCACCCGGACGAGTGGATCTCGATCTTGCCGGGAGTGGGGCGGCGGCCCGTTCTTGACGGTGGCCCCCGGTACCGTGTCCTGGTGGCCGTCCGTACTGCGTTCCCCGGTGTCAACGAGCTCCTCACGACCGCTGTCGAGGCGCTCGGCGGTGCGGAGCGCCCGGGGCAGGTCAAGATGGCCGAGGCGGTCGGCCGCGCGATCCGCACCGGGGAGCACCTGGCCGTGCAGGCGGGCACCGGCACCGGGAAGTCGCTGGCGTACCTGGTCCCGGCCATCCGGCACGCGGTCGAGAAGGACACCACGGTGGTCGTGTCGACGGCGACGATCGCGTTGCAGCGCCAGCTCGTCGACCGGGACCTCCCCCGCTTGGCGAAGGCGCTGAAGAAGCCGCTGGGCCGCATGCCGACGTTCGCGATCCTCAAGGGCCGTCGCAACTACCTGTGCCTGCACCGGCTCGACTCGGGCGCGCCGGAGGAGCCCGAGGACCCGGCGCTGTTCGACCCGTTCGCGGTGTCGCGGCTGGGCAAGGAGGTCACGCGGCTGCGCGAGTGGGCCTCCGACACCGAGACCGGTGATCGCGACGAGCTGGTGCCGGGCGTGTCCGAGCAGGCGTGGCGCCAGGTGTCGGTCACCGCCAAGGAGTGCCTGGGCGTGGCGCGCTGCCCGATCGGCCAGGACTGCTTCGCCGAGCGGGCGCGCGGCGAAGCGGGCAAGGCGGACGTGGTGGTCACCAACCACGCGCTGCTGGCGATCGACGCGTTGCAGGGCTACCAGGTGCTGCCGGAGCACGACCTGGTGATCATCGACGAGGCGCACGAGCTGGTCGACCGCGTGACGTCCGTCGCGACGGGTGAGCTGACGTCGTCGGCGGTCGCGGTGGCCGTGCGGCGCTGCGGGAAGCTGATCGACGCCGACACGGCCGACCGGCTGCAGGAGGCGTCCGAGGGCCTGGCGATGATCCTCGAGGACTTGCCCGCCGGGCGGATGGACACGCTGCCGAAAGCGTTGGGCGGCGCGGTCGCCGCGGTGCGGGACGGGGCGCACGCGTGCCTGACCGCGCTGGGCTCGGACCGCAAGGAGGACGTCGAGGAGGCCACCGCCCGCAAGCTCGCGCGCTCGCAGCTGGAAGAGGTGCACGACACCGCGGTGCGGCTGCTCGACGCGTTCGCCGAAGACACCGCGCACCAGCGGGACGTGGTGTGGCTGTCCAACGACAAGTTCTCGTTCGGCAACCGCCCGCCGATGCTGCACGTGGCGCCGCTGTCGGTGGCCGGCCTGCTGCGGGAGCGGGTGTTCGCGCAGAAGACGACGGTGCTGACATCGGCGACGCTGGCACTGGGCGGCGCGTTCGACACGCTGGCGCGGCAGTGGGGGTTGCCGCCGTCGCAGGCCCGGGTGGTGAAGGCCGAGGGCACGGCGACGGACAAGGCCGCCCCGGCGGACGACGACGAGCTGAAGTGGTCCGGTCTGGACGTCGGTTCGCCGTTCGACCACCGGCGCAACGGGATCCTGTACGTGGCGAAGCACCTGCCGCCGCCGGGCCGCGACGGTCTCGGTGAGAAGACGCTGGACGAGATCGCGTCGCTGATCGAGGCCGCCGGGGGCCGCACGCTGGGCCTGTTCTCGTCGATGCGCGCGGCGAAGCAGGCGACCGAGGAGCTGCGGGACCGGATCGAGTTCCCGATCCTGTGCCAGGGTGAAGACGCGACGTCGTTGCTGGTGTCGAAGTTCGCCGACGATGCGCGGACGTGCCTGTTCGGGACGTTGTCGCTGTGGCAGGGCGTGGACGTGCCCGGGCCGTCGCTGCAGCTGGTGATCGTCGACCGGATCCCGTTCCCGCGCCCGGACGACCCGGTGTCGTCGGCGCGCCAGCGGGCGGTGGAAGCCCGCGGCGGCAACGGTTTCCTGACGGTGGCCGCCACCCACGCGGCGCTGCTGCTGGCGCAGGGCACGGGCCGGCTGCACCGCTCGGTCGGTGACAGGGGCGTGGTGGCGGTGCTGGACTCACGCCTGGCAACGGCCCGCTACGGCGGCTTCCTGCGCTCCTCGCTCCCCCCGTTCTGGCCGACGTACGACCCCGAGGTGGCCAAGGCGGCACTCAAACGGCTGGACGCCGCCGCCGGCTGACAGCTTGGGCCCGCACTGACGCGACCACCTCAGCGAGGCGAGCCACACCCGGCAGCGCGAGCCCCCACCGGCGCGCGTTTCACCGCCGCACCGTGAGTTCCGCGCGCGCCCGAAATCATCCCTGGGCGCGCCGAGCGCTCATGCGCGAGGGCTCGCGCCCCCAAGCCGCCAATGCGGCACCCCCAACCTGCCGAACCAGCGCGATCCGACCTCCGGTCTACCCGGCGAAGTCCTCCGTCACCGGGATCCCCTTCTTCAGCGTCCGCGACACCGTGCACAGCCGCTCCACGGCACGGTCCACCGCCTCCACCAGCTTTTCGCGCTCGCCGGCCGTCAGGGTCGACAGGTCGACATCGAAGAGCACGTGCACCGCGTCCAGTTCGGACGCGCCCTCCCGCCGATCGGCGCTCACCGCCACGCGCAGCGGCGCGTCCGTCCGGCGCGTGATCAGCTCCTCGGCGGTCACCGCCGCGCATCCGGCCGCCGCGATCTGCAGCAACTCCGCAGGCGAGAACGACCCGGGTGCCCCCTTCCGGCCGATCCGCACCGACGCACCACGCTCGTTGCGCCCGATGAACTCGTGCTCGCCTTCGCGGCGGACGTCCAGACTCACACGCACTCCTCGGTCGGGGTCAGCGCCACTGGGCGAGGACCGTGACGGTCCCGGGGTCGACCTCGGTGAACCCGGCGTCCCGCACGGCGACGACCCGCCGCTCGCGCCAGGCCGCCGCGGGATCGTCGCCCGGGTGCAACTGCTTCCACTGGGCCACGGTCGCGGTCCGCACCGCGCACCCGTAGCCACGCTCCGCCCACGCAGTGAGCTCATCGTCGCCGAGCAGCGACGCGAGGATCATCGTGCCGTGCCCGACCTGCGCGGCCGCCTTGCCGACGGTCATCGCGACCTCGGGGTTGAGCAGCAGCAACGGCAGATCGTCCGGCGCGGGGCCGGGTTCGTCGGCCGGCAGGTCGCTGCCCGAGATCTGCAGCCGGCTGATCTCCTTCGGCACGTCGACGACCCGGCCCGGCACCAGCGCCCTGACCTCGGCGCCGCCGACCGACACGGTCACCCCGGGGAACTCCTGCGCCGCGACCCAGTGCGCGCCGCGCGCCCGGCGGGCGACCTTGCGGATATGACCGGACACCCAGTCGTGCACCGGCTCGTGCCACTCCCCGCCCGGCCGCGCGCGCTCGTCCAGGCAGACCGCGAGCGCCGCGATGGCGGCGGCTTCGAGCAGCGCGGTACGCGACGGCGGCTCGGCCTTCTCCAGCCGCAGGATCACCGGCATCGCCCGGATCTCCTCGGGCGAAGCCTCCGGCAGCGCGGTCTCCTCGGCCGGCAGCCCGAGCCAGGTGGCGTACCGGGCGGCCAGCGGGTCGAGCACGCTCATGGCCGGGCGAGCGAGAGGCCGTCGGCCGCATCCGCGGCCTCGACCTCCGCGCGGCTGACACCGAGGACGAACAGCACGGCGTCGAGGTACGGGTGGGACAGCGCGGTGTCCGCGACCTCGCGCAGCGCGGGCTTCGCGTTGAACGCGACACCCATTCCGGCCGCCTTGAGCATGTCGATGTCGTTGGCGCCGTCACCGACCGCGACGCACTGGGCCAGCGGGATGCCGTAGTGGTCGGCGAACCGGCGCAGCGCCGTCGCCTTCCCGGCCCGGTCGATGACCTCGCCGACGACCCGCCCGGTCAGCTTGCCGCCCACGACCTCCAGCTCGTTGGCCGCGACGAAGTCGAGCCCGAGCTGGTCGGCGATCGGCTGGATGATCCGGGTGAACCCGCCGGAGACGACACCGCAGCGGAACCCGAGCCGCTTGAGGGTGCGGACCGTGGTGCGCGCGCCCGGGGTGAGCTGGATCTGCTCGCCCACCTCGTCGAGGACCGATTCGGGGAGCCCGGCCAGCAGCCCGACCCGCCGTTCGAGTGATTCGGTGAAGTTCAGTTCGCCGCGCATGGCGGCCTCGGTGATCTCGCGGACCTTCGGCTCGACCCCGGCGTGCGCGGCCAGCATCTCGATGACCTCGCCCTGGATGAGCGTCGAGTCCACGTCGAACACGATGAGCCGCTTGGCCCGCCGCGCGAGCCCGCCGCGCTCGATGGCGATGTCCACGCCACCGGCGGACGCGACGTCCGCGACCGCGGCACGCAGCTCGGTGTCGGCCTGCTCGGTGTCCTCAGCGACCGACAGGTGCACCTCGAGCCCGGTGACCGGGTAGTCGGCGATGCGGCGGATCGCGTCGATGTTGGCGCCGAGCGCGGCCAGCCGTCCGGCGAAGTCGGTGAACGCGCGGGCGGTCAGCGGCCGCCCGAGGATCACGGCGACGTGCGTCGAGCCCTGCCGGGCGGGGGCGAACGGGTCCTCCCCGATCTCGTCCCCGACCCGGACGTCGACGTGCATGGCGACGGTGGCCATCGCCTGCTCGACGGACTCCTGCAGGCCCTCCGGGTCGTCGGCCACCGCGACCAGCACACCGAGGGTGAGCCGGCCGCGGATGACGACCTGTTCGACGTCGAGCATCTCGACCCCGTGCCGCGTGAGGGCGGCGAAGAGGACCGACGTGACGCCCGGCTTGTCCGGCCCGGTCGTCGTGATCAGCACCGGCGTCATGGTCTCGTTCCTACCCGGACGCCGCGGATCACTGCTCGCTCGCGTTGTCCTTGTCGTGGTCGCCCGGGATGACCGCGTCGGTGAGGGCCTGCGACGGGGCCTTGACCCCGGCGTGGACCTTCGGCTTGCCGAAGAAGCCGATCTCACCCTCGTGGTGCATCCGCTCGACCATGTGCGGGTAGTGCAGCTCGAACGCCGGCCGCTCGGAGCGGATACGCGGCAGCTCGGTGAAGTTGTGCCGAGGCGGCGGGCACGAGGTGGCCCACTCCAGCGAGTTGCCGTACCCCCACGGGTCGTCCACCGTGACGAGCTCGCCGTAGCGGTAGCTCTTGAACACGTTGTAGATGAACGGCAGGGTCGACGCGCCGAGGATGTAGGCGCCGATCGTCGAGATCGTGTTCAGCGTGGTGAAGCCGTCGCTGGCCAGGTAGTCGGCGTACCGGCGCGGCATGCCCTCCGCACCCAGCCAGTGCTGGACCAGGAACGTGCCGTGGAAGCCGAGGAACGTGGTCCAGAAGTGCAGCTTGCCCAGCTTCTCGTCGAGCATCCGCCCGGTGATCTTCGGGAACCAGAAGTAGATGCCGGCGAAGGTCGCGAACACGATCGTGCCGTAGAGCACGTAGTGGAAGTGCGCCACCACGAAGTAGCTGTCCGACACGTGGAAGTCGATGGCCGGGGCGGCCAGCAGGATGCCGGTCAGACCACCGAAGAGGAAGGTGACGAGGAAGCCGACGGAGAAGATCATCGGCGTCTCGAAGCTCAGCTGGCCCTTCCACATGGTGCCGATCCAGTTGAAGAACTTGACACCGGTCGGGACCGCGATCAGGAAGGTCATGAAGGAGAAGAACGGCAGCAGCACCGCGCCGGTGGCGTACATGTGGTGCGCCCACACCGCGACGGACAGGGCCGCGATGGCCAGGGTCGCGAAGACCAGGCCCTTGTAACCGAACACCGGCTTGCGCGAGAACACCGGGATGATCTCGGAGACGATGCCGAAGAACGGCAGCGCGACGATGTACACCTCGGGGTGCCCGAAGAACCAGAACAGGTGCTGCCACAGGATCACCCCGCCGTTGGCCGGGTCGAACACGTGCGCCCCGATGTGCCGGTCGGCCATCAGGCCCATCAGCGCGGCGGTGAGGATCGGGAAGGCGAGCAGCACCAGGATGCTGGTGATCAGGATGTTCCAGGTGAAGATCGGCATCCGGAACATGGTCATGCCCGGCGCGCGCAGGCAGACGATCGTGGTGACCATGTTGACCGCGCCGAGGATGGTGCCCAGACCGGAGACCGCGAGGCCGGCGATCCACATGTCCGCGCCGATGCCCGGCGAGTGGATGGCGTCCGACAGCGGGGTGTAGGCGAACCAGCCGAAGTCGGCGGCGCCACCCGGGGTCAGGAAGCCGGAGACGGTGATGATGCCGCCGAAGAGGTACAGCCAGTAGGAGAAGGCGTTCAGCCGCGGGAACGCCACGTCCGGCGAGCCGATCTGCAGCGGCATGACGAAGTTCGCGAACCCGAACAGGATCGGGGTCGCGTACAGCAGCAGCATGATCGTGCCGTGCATGGTGAACAGCTGGTTGTACTGCTCCTGCGACAGGAACTGCTGTCCCGGGTGCGCCAGCTCGGTGCGGATCAGCATCGCCATCGCGCCGCCCACCATGAAGAAGGCGAACGACGTGACCAGGTACATGATGCCGATCTGCTTGTGGTCCGTCGTGCGGAACAACCGCAGCAGCAACGAACCCTTGGCCTCCTGTCGCGCCGGGTACGGACGCGTGACAATCGGCTGCGGGGCTACGGCTGTCACTCCTGCCTCCAAGGTCCTCTTCGGTGTGTCAGCGGCCGCGGCGACGCGACCAGTCCGGATCGTATCCTTCGCCCCCGACCCCGGTGCGCACCGGCTGGGAAGATCACGCCATGGGAGACCGGTACACGACCGCCGCCGTGGCGGCCGCGGTGGAGGTCGGCAAGCGGTTCCGACTGCCCACCGAGTACCCGGAAGTGCTGGCCACGCGGTCGAACGTGCTGGTGAGACTGGGTGCGATCGTGGCCAGGGTGCCCGGAACGACGCTGGTCGCGCGGCCCGGGGTGCTCCAGTCGCTGGCGCGCGAAGTGGCACTTTCGTCGTTCCTCGAGATGCGGGATTCTCCGGTCGTACCGCCGTTCGAAAGCCCCGGTCCGCACCTGGTGAACGGCCTTCCGGTGACACTGTGGCGTTTCACACGTCACGACCCCGATCACGTCTTCTCCCCCGCCGAGGTGGCCTGGTCGCTGGCCGAGTTGCACGCCGCCCTGCGGGACTTCCCGGACGAACTGGACGCACCGGGCCCGCTGGCCGAGGCCCGGTCCTGGATCACGCGGTTCGACCTGCCCGCGGAGCTGGCGGAGGAGGTGGCGGCGCTGGAGGCCGTCCTGCCGGACGGCCCGGTGCAGGCCCTGCACGGGGACGCGCATCCGGGCAACCTGCTGGCCACGGCGAGCGGCCCACGCTGGCTCGACTTCGAGGACACCTGGGCCGGACCGGTGCTCTGGGACCTGGCCTGCCTGGCGCTGACCTCGCGGCTGGACGGCCGCGCCGCGGTCGCGGCGTACCCGGACGGGCCGGATCCGGACGAGCTGGCGCCGTGGGTGCGGCTGCGCGATCTGTTCGGGGTCTGCTGGCGGTTCGCGGTCGCGCGCCGGTTCCCCGACCGGCTGCCGGAAGCGCAGACTGACCTGCGGCGATTCAAAACTGTCGGTGGGTCCCTCTAGCTTCTCCGGCATGAGGGAGCCCGGGTACCCGACCGCGTTGCGCGGGGACGGCGGCCGCTTGGCGGAAGCGGTGCGAGACCTGCGTGCACCGGTGGCGGCGTGCCCGGGCTGGGACGTGGCCGACCTGGTCTGGCACACCGGTGAGGTCCACCGGTTCTGGCGGGGGATGGCGTCCGGGACCGGACGACTACCGGGAGCCGCCGCGGCCGGCGGACGGCGAGCTGGTCGCGTGGTTCGCCGAGGGCGTCGAGGTGCTGGCGGGCACCTTGGCGGCGCTCGATCCGGCCGAGCCCAGGTGGACGTGGGCGGAGCGGAAGGACGGGGGTTCATCCACCGGCGGATGGCCCTGGAGACGGCGGTGCACTGCTGGGACGCACTGTCGGCGGCGGGGCGGGCCCGATCTGGCGGCCTCCGGCGGGCGCCCGAGTGGGCACGGGTGCGCGATGGCACGCTCGTTGGCCGGCATAGGCCCGGCCGTCGTGGGCGGCAGCGGGCACGGCTCGCCGGGCCAGCACTGGGTGGTCCGCCGACGGGCCGTCCACCGCCGCGCGCCCCACGCGAAGAGCGGTCACCGTCGCCGGCGCCTCCCGCAGCGTCGGGTGCCCGCAACCGTCACTCGGCTCCAACTCGGCGCCGGGCAGCTCCCGGCGCGACCGGGATACCGGCGCGGCGCGACCGGGCCGTCCACCACCACGCGCCCTACGCGAAGAGCCGCCCCAGGAACGCCTCGCTCACGATCGCCAGCGCCTCCCACAGCGTCGGGTGCCCGCAACCGCGGGTCGGCTGCAGTCCGGCGCCGGGCAGCTCCCGGCCCCTCCGGGATACCGGCGCGACCGGCGGAGCCCGTCCATCACCGGGCGCCCTGGGCGAAGAGCCACCCCCAGGATCGCCTCGCTCACGATCGCCGGCGCCTCCCGCAGCGTCAGCTGCCCGCAACCGTCACTCGGCTCCAACTCGGCGCCGGGCAGCTCTCCTCCCGTCCGCACGCAGGCCAGGCCAGCGGGCCCGCCACCGCCGCGCCCTACGCGAAGGGCCCCACCTCACGACTGCCTCCGTCACCAGCGCCGGCGCCTTCTGCAGCGTGAGGTGCCAACCGTGGCTCGGCTCCACCGCATCGGCCGACACGGCGCCCGCTAGTGCCGGGCACTTCTCGACGACGCATCCCCAGACCGGCGAAACCGGCGAGCCCGTCCACCACCGCGGGCCCTACGCGAAGGGCCACCACCCCAGGATCGCCTCGGTCACCATCGCCGGCGCCTCCAGCGGCGTCAGGTGCCCGGCCTGGGGCACGACCACCAGCTCGCCCTTGGGCAGGGACTCGGCCATCGCCTGGGCGGCGTCGGGTGGGGTGAGGCCGTCCTCCTCGCCCACGACGACCAGCGCGGGCACGTCGGCGGCGGCCAGCAGCTCGGTGGCGTCCGGGCGGTTGGCCATCGCGCGGGCCGCCCACGCCACGCCCGCGCCCTGCTGGCTGTCGACGAGGTCGCGCAGCGTCTCCACCACGCCGGGGCGCGCCTCGCGGGTCTCGGCGCTGAGCAGGTTCGGCAGCAGCGACTCGGCGAGCCAGCCGGTGACGCCCTCGGACTCCGCGCGCTTCGCCAGGTCCCGCCTGGCCTGGGCCGCCTCGGGCGAGTCCGCGGTCGCCTTCGTGTCGATGAGGACCAGGCCGGCGACGCGCTCGGGCGCGGCGCGGAGCACGGCCATGGTCAGGTAGCCGCCCATGGAGCAGCCGCCGAGCACGACCTGCTCCAGGCCGAGCTTGTCGAGCAGGGCGATCACGTCCCGGGCCGCGTCCTCCAGGCCGGGTTCGCGGTCGGTGCCGGGCAGCGGCGTCCGCCCGAGGCCCCGCTGGTCGGGCGTGATCAGGCGGTGCCGCGCGGTGAGGCCGTCGCGCATGGGGTTCCACATGCGGGCGTCCACCGGGAACGCGTGGAGGAGAACCAGGGGAAGATCAGCCATACCGAGATTGTGCTGGACCGGCGCGCTACCGTCGCCACGTGAGCGTCGAGTGGCGGGAGATCCGCACGGACCGGCTGCTGCTGCGGCCGTTGGGCCCGGAGGACCGGGACGACGTGGTCGAGATCCAGACCGACCCGCGGACCAACCGCTACCACCCCGCACCGCCCGGCCCCGAGGAGACTGAGGTCAAGCTCACGGCCTGGCTCGAGCACTGGAAGGCCCACGGCTTCGGCTACCTCGCGGTGGTGCCGCTCGGCTCCGGGGAGGTCGCGGGCATCGGCGGGCTGCAGCACCTGGAGTTCGGCGGCGCCCGGCTGCTGAACCTCTACTACCGGTTCCGGCCCGAGGCGTGGGGTCGCGGGTACGCCACGGAGATGGCGCGGGCGGTGATCGGCTGGGCCGAGCGGGAGCTGCCCGACCTCCCGGTGCAGATCAGCGTGAACATCGCGAACGAGCCGTCGCTGCGGGTCGCCGAACGGCTCGGGTTCACCGCCTACACCGAGACCTTCTACGACGGCGCGGTGTCCCGCCACTTCCGGAAGCTCTAGAACCGCTTCCGCGTCGGACCGCGGCGATCGCGGGCCTGCCAGCAGGCGCGGTGCCAGTGCCTGCGGTCGGCGACCGAGCCCAGTTCGTCGGCGGGCCAGGCCACCACGTGCGGAACGCCGGGCTGGATCTCGTGGTCGCAACCCGGGCAGCGGTACACCTTGGTCGCCTGGCTGCCGGGCACGCTGCGCACCAGCCAGTCACCGTCCGCGCCGGACTCGGCGCGCGCCCAACCGGAAGCCGCCCCGGCGCGGTCGGCGTCGGGGCGGCCACGCTGTGGTCGGTTGCGGCGCGGCACCCGGCCACGGTATCGCCTACGCGGTCCCGTCGGCCTTGCGCCGGAAGGTGAGTGCCACCACGAACGCCAGGCACCCGATCACCACCGAGCCGGTGAAGGCGGCGGTCATCCCGGTGACCAGCACCTCGTGCGGCGAGCCGGTCGCGGTGCGCGTCGCCGCGCCGAAGATGGTGACCAGGATGGCCAGGCCGAGCGTCGAGCCGGTCTGCTGCATCGTCTGCAGCACACCGCCCGCCGCACCGGCGTCCCGCGCCGGGACGCTGCTCATGATGATCACGTTGAGCGGCGAGAACGCCAGCCCCATGCCCAGTCCCATGAGGAGCGTCGGGCCGAGCAGGCCGGTCAGGTACGTGGTGCCGGTGCCGAGCTGCGTCAGCCACGCCATGCCGGCGATCATCGACAGCGTCCCGGCGATCGCGACCGGCTTGGGCCCGAACCGGGGCAGCAGTCGTGGGATGGCCCGGCTCAGCGCGAACACCAGCAACGCCATCGGCAGGAAGGCGAATCCCGTGCCCAGCGCGTTCATGCCCAGCACGTCCTGCAGGTACTGGGTCATGAAGAAGAACATCGACATGCCGGCCATCGGCCCGAAGAAGAAGTTGGCGTAGGCGGCGGCGCGGTTGCGGTCGGCGAACAGGCGCAGCGGCAGCAACGGTTCGGCGGTGCGCGCCTCGACGGTGAGGAACACGCCGATCAGGACCACACCGGCGATCAGCGAGACCACCGTCAGCGTGTCCGTCCAACCCGACTCGGCGGCGCGGATGAACCCGTAGACCAGCGCCGCGACCCCGACCGTCCCGGTCACCGCGCCGGGCAGGTCGAGCCGCGCCCGCTGCCGGGGCGGCTCCACCACGAACCGGGCCGCCAGAGCGGCCACGACCAGCCCGAACGGCACGTTGATGAACAGCACGGCCCGCCACGACAGCCACTCGGTGAGCAGCCCGCCGAGGATGAGACCGACCGCGAACCCGGCGCTGGACATGCCGGAGAACAGGGCGAGCGCCCGCAGCCGGGCACGGGGTTCGGTGATGGTCGTGGTGAGCAGGGCCAGCGTGCTCGGCCCGGCGGCGGCGGCGCCCAGGCCCTGCGCGATCCGGGCGACGATCAGCCACTCGGCCGAGCCCGCCAGCCCGCCGGCGAACGAAGCGACGGTGAACAGCAGCACTCCGCCGACGAACATCCGTTTGCGGCCGAACAGGTCGCCGGCACGTCCGCCGAGCAGCAGCAAGCCGCCGAAGACGAGGGTGTAGCTCGACATCACCCAGCTCAGCGAGGCCGCGGTGAACCCGAGGTCGGCCTGGATGCGGGGCAGCGCGACGTTCATGACGGTGATGTCGAGGACGATCATCAGCTGGCAGGTGAGCAGGGTTGCCAGCACCACGCCGGGGCGTGGCCGCGCCGCGGTCGCGGCGACGGCCGTGCCGGACACGGGCAGCGTTGTCTCAGGCAAGAAGACTCCATCAGGTTCAGGCGAAAGCGGACACACTCTCCGCTTCGATGGAGCTAGCATATGGAGAAAGTCTCCGGTTGCGCAAGAGTATCCGGAGAATGTGTCCGGTTTTGAGGTGAGGCGCATGACGGCACCGCGGCCGATGCGGGCTGACGCACGGCGCAACTACGAGCGGATCCTGAGCACCGCGCGCGAGGCGTTCCTGGAGCACGGGCCGGAAGCGCCGCTGGACGACATCGCGCGGCGGGCCGGTGTCGGCGCGGGCACCCTCTACCGGCACTTCCCGACGCGCGAGACGCTGATCGAAGCCGTCTACCGCCACGACATCGAGGAGCTCAGCAAGGCCGCGCACCGGTTGCTGGCGGAGTACGAGCCGGTGACGGCGCTGGAGTTGTGGATCCGCGAGCACGTCGCGTTCGTGCTGCACAAACGCGGGCTGGCGGCGACGCTGAAGGCCGCGATGGACCGGGACTCCGAGACGTTCGCCCTGTGCAAGAAGCTGATGAACGACGCCGCGGCGGCGGTGCTGACGCCGGCACAGGAGGCGGGCGCGGTGCGCGAGGACGTGCGGCCGCGGGATCTGCTGCTGCTCGGGCACGGGATCTGCGTGGCGGCTGAGGGGAGCGAGGAGACGGCCGACCGCCTGCTCACGGTGATGCTCGACGGCCTCCGCCCGCCGAAGGTGTGACCCTCCGAGGACTCGCTCCAGAGGGGCGGCCTGCCAGAAGAGCGTGGTCCGGGCGAGGGCGCCGTAGTCGTGCCCGCATGGGCCAGGACCGCCGCTGAACCTCCACACCCGGCAGGGGCAGGCCGCGGCAGTCCCCAGTTGAACGGCTGGTCCGCGGGGCAGGCACCAAACACTGCCACCAGCTCCCACCCACCCGAACCACGGATCCCCAAGACCAGCACCCAACGCCGCCGCCGGTTTCGCGCCGGAGCGGCTCGCCATCGCGGGGCCGACGGGGCGTGCCTCAGCGCTGCGCGATCGCGAGCGGGACCAGCTGCTCGGCCGGCGTCAGGGAGCCGTGCTGGCCGACCAGCGCGGACTCCAGCGGCTCCGCGGTCCGGCGCAGCATCCCGAAGTCGTCCCGGGCGGCGGCGATCACGTCGCCGAAACGGGAGCGCACCCGGTCGCTCACGCGCGGTCCCAGCCAGCCCGCGGCGATCGCCTCGTCGCGGCGTGCCACCCACGCCCGCTCCCCCAGCACCGAGCGCCACGCGGCCAGCACGTCCTCCGTCGCACCGGCTTCGGTGTACACGTGCCGCACCCGCGGGTCCCCGCCCAGCGCGCGCACCCCGGCCTGCAACGCGGGCGTCGCGTCGAAGTCGATCACGTTCTCGTCCAGCGCGACCATCCCGTGGTCGGCCACCACCGCCAGCAGCCGTCCAGGCGGCAGACCGTCCACAAGGGACTCGACGAGCCGGTCGACCTGCCGCAGCTGCATCACCCACGCCGGCGAACCCGGCCCATAACGGTGACCGAGTTCGTCGAGCTGGCTGTGGTAGGCGTAGCAGAAACCGGGCGACTCGCGCAGGGTCCGCAGCGTCTCCGCGGCCAGGTCGCCCATCGCGTACACGCCGCGGTAGGTCCCGCCCCGCTGCACCGCCCTGGTCAGCGGCGACTTCGCGAACTTGGCCTCGGACACCACCACCGCCTCGACGCCCGCCGCGGCCGCGCGCTCGAAGGTCGTCGGCAGCGGCTGCACGTCCTCCGGCCGCAGGTCCATCTCGCCACCGCCCGGGTGCTCGCGCCACCGCAACGCGTTCAGCACGCCGCAGCCCGGCACCTCGAACGTGTACCCCGCCATGCCGTGCTCACCCGAGGCGAGCCCGGTCCCGATCGCGGCCAGCCCGGCGACCGTCGTCGACGGGCAGCCCACGGTCAGCGTCGCCCGCACGAGCTCGGTCAGCACCGGCGCGTCGGCGGCGTGAGCGCGCAACAGCTCGGCGCCCAGACCGTCGATCAGCAGGACGCAGGCGCCCACCGACTCCGGCAGGTCGAGCGTGTTGACGCACCCGGGCACGGCCAGGGTCGCGAGTACGGAAGGCACCACGTCGGCGAGATGCCCCTGGCCGGACAGCGTTGGCAGCTCCACGAGGCCAGCTTGGCAGGAAGGTGGCCGCGGGCGCACGCCGTACCGGATAATGACGACATGCCGACCTACGCCTACCGCTGCCGCGAATGCACCGGCACCTTCGAGGTGAACCGGCCGATGAGCGAGTCGAGCGCGCCCGCGACCTGCCCCGAGGGGCACACGGACACGGTCAAGCTGCTCACGACCGTCGCGCTGACCGGGTCGGCCGCCGGCGCGCCCGCGGGCGGCGGCTGCTGCGGCGGCGCGTGCGGCTGCGGTCACTGAGTGGTGTAGTCCGCGAAGCCCTTCCCCGTCTTGCGGCCCAGCCGTCCGGCCGTGACGAGGTGCTCGAGCAGCGGCGCGGGTGCGAAGCCCTCCTCCCGGAACTCGTTGAACAGGGTCCGCTGGATCGCCAGCGACACGTCGAGCCCGACGACGTCCAGCAACTCGAACGGTCCCATCGGCAGCCCGCAGCCGACCTTCATCGCGGTGTCGATGTCGGCCGCCTGCGCGTAGTGCGCCTCCAGCATCTTCACCGCGTCGTTGAGGTACGGGAAGAGCAGCGCGTTGACGATGAAACCGGCCCGGTCGCCGCAGTGCACCGGGTGCTTGCCGACCGCCGCGCAGACCGCGTGCGCGGTGGCCACGACGTCCGGCGCGGTGGCGATCGTGCGCACCACCTCGACCAGCTTCATCACCGGCGCCGGGTTGAAGAAGTGCAGGCCGACGACGTCGCCGGGGCGCTCGGTGGCCGCCGCGCACTCGATCACCGGCAGCGACGAGGTCGTCGTCGCGAGGATCGCGCCGGGCTTCGCCACCGCGTCGAGTACGGCGAACACCTCCCGCTTGACCGCGAGGTCCTCGGCCACCGCCTCGACGACCAGGTCCACATCGGACAGCGCGGTGAAGTCGGCGGCCGGCCGGATGCGGGCCAGTGCGGCGGCGCCGTCGGCCTCGGACAGCTTGCCCTTCGACACCGCGCGGTTCACCGACTTGCCGATCCGCGCCACCGCCGCCTCGGCCTTCTCGCCCGTGCGGGCGCGGAGCACGACGTCGTACCCGTTCTTGGCGAACACCTCGGCGATCCCGGTCGCCATGGTGCCGGTGCCGATCACGCCGACGGTGCGCACCGGGCGGACCTCGCCGGCCTCCACCGGCGCGACGCCGGGCGCCGAGTCGACGACGACCGGTGAGTCCGGCCCCTCGTAGGCGTAGAAGCCGCGTCCGGACTTCCGGCCGAGCAGACCCGCGGTGATCATCTGCTTGAGCAGCGGCGCGGGCGCGTGCAGCCGGTTGCGCGACTGCCGGTACATCGACTCGAGGATCTCGTAGGCCGTGTCCAGTCCGATCAGGTCGAGCAGCGCGAGCGGCCCCATCGGGTAACCGCAGCCCAGTCGCATCGCGGCGTCGAGGTCCTCGCGCGTGGCGTAGCGCTGCTCGAACATCCGCACCGCGTGGTTGAGGTAGCCGAAGAGCAGGGCGTTGGCGATGAACCCGGCGCGGTCGCCGATGACGACCGGCGTCTTGCCCAGGCGCCCGGCGAACGCCGTGACGTCGGCGATCACGTCCGGTTCGGTCACGACGGTCCGGACGATCTCGACCAGCTTGAGGACCGGCGCCGGGTTGAAGAAGTGCATCCCGACGACCTTGCCCGGGCGCGAGGTGTGCACGCCGATCTCGGTCACCGACAGGGACGACGTGTTGGACGCCAGCACCGCCTCCGGCGGGACGATCTTGTCCAGCTGGGCGAAGACCTCGGCCTTGAGGTCCAGGCTCTCCGGGACGGCCTCGATGACCAGGTCGGCGTCGGCGAGGTCGGTCAGCGAGGTGGTGTAGGTGATGCGGCCGAGCAGGGCGGCGCGGGTGTTCTCGTCGAGCTTGCCGCCGGTGAGGGCGCGGGCCGTGGACTGCTCGACGTGCCCGCGGGCGCGCTCCACGGCGGCCGCGTCCACCTCGACGCCGATGACCCGGATGCCGCTGCGGGCCAGGACCTCGGCGATGCCGGAACCCATCGTGCCGAGCCCGACCACGCCTGCCGTTTCGATCGTCCGCGCCATAGCGGCCTCCGGGTTACTCGTCGGTAGCCCTCGATGGTGCCACGCGTGACGACGGCATGGGAGGTGTATCGAATCAGGTGCACCCGGGCGAGTTCCACGGTGGCCGGACCACGCACCGGGAGACGGGTGCCGGGGGCGGGCTGGGCGCCGACGGCGGAAGTCGCGCCGAGGGGTGCTCGCTCCGCCGCAGGTGGAGCCGGCCCCGTTGGGTGTGAAACTCGCGGGCGCGGGCGCAGAACTCGGCCCGACAAGGGCGGGACTCCCCCGCTGAGCGTGGGATGGGGGGCGCGAGCGTGGGGCTCGGGCCGCTGAGCGCGGGACTCGCCCGGCCCGAGTGTGGGGCGTGGGGCGCGAGCGCGGGGCTCGCGGGCGCGAGCGCAGAACTTGGCCCGACAAGAGTGGGACTCGCCCCGCTGAGCGTGGATTGGGGGCGCGATTGTGGGGCGTGGCGGCGCGCGTGAGCCTCAGGTGCGAGCGTGGGACTCGCCCGGCGCGAGTGCGGGCATCGGGTGCGAGCGTGGGGCTTGGCCGGCGCGAGTGTGGGGCGTGGCGGCGCGCGTGGACCTCCGGCCGCGAGTGGACCCCGGGTGCGAGCGTGGGGCTCGGGCCGGCGGGGTTCGGCTCAGGCGGGTTCGCCGAAGTTGTCTTCCACCAGTTCCTGCACCACGCGCAGCGCCTCGGCCGCTTGGGGGCCTCCCGCGCGCACCTGGATCCGGTCGCCCTTGCGCGCGCCCAGCGCCATCAGCGCCAGCACGCTGTGGGCGTCCGCCTCCTGGTCGCCCAACCGCACGCTCACCTCGGCCTCGATCCCCGCCAGGGCGCGCGCCAGCACCGCCGCCGGGCGGGCGTGCAGGCCCACCTCGTTGGTCAGCGTCAGCTCCACCGAGTCCGCCGCCGGCTCCGCCGCCGTGCCCAGTTCCGGGGGTGCGCCCGCCGCGGCGGCCGCCTCCAGGACGGCCGCCCGGTCCGCCCCGTTCTGGGCCGCCACCGCCGCCGCGATCGTGCCCTCCACCAGCGGCGCGTCGGCGACCACGACCGCCTCCGGGTCGGCCAGCGACTCGACCGCCAGCTCCGCCGTCATCTGCGCGCTGCCCAGGTCGTAGAGCAGCACGACCCCCGACCCGGAATCGGCGCGCTGGACCGCCGCGACCACCGAGTCGTAGTCCGTGCCGATGCCACCATCGGGAAGGCCACCGGCGGGCACGATCGTCACGTCGGGCGCCATCTGCCCGGCGACCTCGGCGACCCCTTCGGCCAGCTTCGCGCTGTGCGACACCAGCACCAGCCCGACGCTCATCGCGCCGCCTTCGCGAACGCCTCGAGCAGCAGCGCCGTCGAGCGGGCGCCCGGGTCGAGGTGTCCCGCGCTGCGCTCGCCGAGGTAGGACGCCCGGCCCTTCCGCGCGACCAGGTCCACAGTGGACTCGGCACCGCCGGCCGCACCCTCAGCGGCCGCGGCCAGGACCGCCGCGACGTCCTGGCCGCCCGCCTTCTCGGCCGCCATCACGGCGGGCAGCAGGGCGTCGACCATCGTCTTGTCGCCCTCCACCGCCTTGCCGCGCGCCTGCACGCCCTCCAGCCCCGCCCGCAGCGCGGCCACCACCTCCGCCGCGCCCAGCTCCGGCTGGTTCGACACCACCGTCGACGCCCGCAGGAAAGCCGTGCCGTACAACGGCCCCGCGGCGCCGCCGACCTTGGAAATCAACGTGGTCGCCGCGAGCTTGAGCACCCCGCCCGGCGTGTCCGGCACTGTGCCGTCCAGCGCGGCCACGATCGCCTGGAAACCGCGGTTCATGTTCTCGCCGTGGTCACCGTCCCCGATCGCGCGGTCGAGTTCGATCAGCTCGGCGCGGTGCTCGGCGATCACGGCCGCGGCACCCCGCAACGCGTTCGCGACGCCCTCCGGCGTGCATCCCATGTCCTCAGGCCTTCCAGCGCAGTGCGGCGGTGTTCACCGGCGCGTCCCACAGTTCCGTCAGCTCGTCGTCGAGCTTGAGCAGGGTCAGGCTGATGCCCTGCATCTCCAGGCTGGTGATGTAGGGGCCCACCAGCCGGCGTTCGACCATGATGCCGCGATCGGCCAGCAGCCGCTCGGCGATGCCGTGCGCGAGGTACAGCTCGACCAGCGGGGTGGCGCCCATCGAGTTGGTGAACAGCAGCACCCGGTCGCCCTCGCCGAACGGCAGGTCCTCGACGATCGCGCCGACCATCCGCGCGACCAGCTCGTCGGCCGGCTCGGCCGGGATCCGCTCCCGGCCCGGCTCGCCGTGGATGCCGATGCCGAACTCGATCTCGTCGGCGCCCAGGTCGAAGCTGGGCTCGCCGACGTGCGGCACGGTCGGCGCGGTGAGCGCGACCCCGATCGAGCGGACCTGCCCGATGACCTTGCGCGCCAGCGCCTCCACCGCGTCCAGCGAGTCGCCCCGCTCGGCGGCGGCACCGGCGATCTTCTCCAGCAGCACCGTGCCGCCGACGCCCCGGCGGCCGGCGGTGTAGGTCGAATCGGCGACCGCGACGTCGTCGTCGATCACCACGCTGCGCACGTCCAGGTCCTCGGCCGCGGCCAGCTCGCCCGCGGTCTCGAAGTTCAGCACGTCACCGGTGTAGTTCTTGACGATCAGCAGCGCCCCGGCCTCGCCGGTGGTCGCGCTGATCGCGGCCTGCACGGCGTCCGGCGTCGGCGAGGTGAACACCGCGCCGGGCACCGCCGCGTCGAGCATGCCGAGGCCGACGAACCCGCCGTGCAGCGGCTCGTGCCCGGACCCGCCGCCGGAGATCACCGCGACCTTGCCCGCCACCGGCGCGTCGGCGCGCACCACCACGTTCGGGTCCTCCTGCACGCGCAGGATGTCCGCGTGCGCGGCGGCCAGTCCGCGCAGCGATTCGGTGACCACGTCGGCCGGATCGTTGATGATCTTCTTCATGCCAGCCTCCTGACTCCGTCGTCGCCCCCTTCCTATCAGGACTTGGGCAGCTTGGGCAGGATCGTGTCGACGATGCGCCGCGCTTTGCCGCACGAGTCGTCCCCGGCGGCGTCGTCGTGGAAGTTGTCGTAGGTGAACTTGACGACCTCGCCCTCGCCGTCGCCGGTCCTCAGGTGGGTCCAGGCGATGGCGCAGCTGTTGCCCGCGGTGGTCCGTTTCTCCTGGTAGCCGGTGGTGCCGCCGCCGAGGTCGACCCGGGTGCCGTCGTCCCCGTCGGAGGGCTCGACGGTCTCCGAGATCCGCAGGTGACCGTCGGCGTTGCCGCCCGACCAGTGGCACTCGTGCAGTCCGCCGGGCCGCTTCGCGGTGCCCCGGCCGAGAACGTCGGCCACCACGGCGTCGGCGGCGAGCGTGCACGGGTCCAGCGGCACCGCGGAGTTCGCCGCACGGCTGAGCCGGGGCGGACCGGCGTGCATCTTGGCGACGACCTCGCGGATCACGGTCATCCCGGCGCCGCAGGCGTCTCCGCCGTCGTAGGTGACCTGGACGGAGATGCCCAGCGCGGGTGTGCTGGAGGTGATCGCCGAGACGACGCAGCCTTCGTTCTCCGTGGTGTCCGGGTCGTCCAGGCTGTTCGCGACGACCGGCAGGCCTTCGACGACGCCGATCTGGGGCACGGAGGACAAGAAGAGGCTGTCCCCCATCGTGAGGCTCAGCCGGGCTTCCTTGCCGCCGGCGTCGGTGACCTCGATGCTGCAGCGGTCCAGCCCGCTGGAGTGGAGACCGTCCTCGACGGGCGTGCCGACAGCGGTGACGGTGTCGCCCTGCAGCATCGCGCACGGGTCGACGGTGCGCTGCGCGTCCAGCGCGACCTCCGGGTCGTCGACCGGGCCCGTCGCGGCGGTGGTCTGCGTGACGGTGGTGCGCGGGAAGTTCTGCTTGCCCAGGTCCGGCCCACCGCACGCGGACACGGTCACGGCGAGCAGGACCACGGGGACGAAACGGCGAGGCCGGGCGACACGGAGCACGCAGAGCACCGTAGCCGCCCGGCCTCGCCGGGATGTTCCGAACCTTCCTATTCGGCCGGGGTCTCGTCGCCTTCCGACACCGGGACCCGGATCGGCCGCACGAGCGCCCACAGCACGAACAGCGCGGTGAACACGAGCAGGCCGATCCCGGCCCACAGGTTGATGTTCACCCCCGCCGCCTTCTGCAGCTCGGCGTCGTCGGTGAACCCGATGCCCATGACCGTCAGGACCACGCCGTAGACACCGGTCAGCAGCGCGATGATCAGCCGGATGTCGAACGCGCCTGCCCGGCGCGTGCGCACGGGGGTTTCGCTAGCCATGTCTGCCAACCTCCTAGAAGGCGATGTTCAGCGCGATCGTGATGAGCAGGACGATCCCCGCGAGCAGGCCCGGGTTGCGGTACCAGCCCGCGTCCTCGCCGGTCGTGGAGTGCTGACGGGACGCCTTCGGCGTCAGCGAGTAGACCAGCCCGGTCAGCTCCGAGGCCTCGCGCGGCCGCGTCACCGCGGAGACCGCGACGCTGACCACGATGTCGACCACGAACGCCGCACCGGCGCCGATGAAGCTGGCGCCCTGGCCGGGCAGATCCCACACCCCGGTCTCGGCGAGCAGGAACACCACGATCGCCGACGCGGTACCGGACAGCAGACCGATCCAGGCCGCCTTCGGGGTCATCCGCTTCCAGAACATGCCCAGGATGAACGTGGCGAACAGCGGCGCGTTGAAGAACGAGAACAGCTGCTGCAGGTAGTCCATCAGGTTCGAGTACCGCGAGGCGATCGCGGCCGTGCCGATGGCCAGGATCGTGGCGCCCGCGGTGACCCAGCGGCCCATGTTCAGGTAGTACGAGTCCGGCTTGTCCTTCTTGATGTAGGCCTGCCAGATGTCGTACGTGAACACGGTGTTGAACGAGCTCAGGTTCGCCGCCATGCCGGCCATGAACGAGGCCAGCAGACCGGCGATCGCGACACCCAGCACACCGTTGGGCAGCAGGTCGCGCATGAGCAGCAGCAGCGCGTCGTTGAAGGTCGCGCCGCTGGGGGCGGACCCGCCGTCGAGCAGGGCCTGCTTGTTCTGGCCCTGCAGTTCGGTGACCGTGACCGCGGCGATCATGCCGGGGATGATCACGATGAACGGCACCAGCATCTTGGGGAACGCGCCGATGATCGGCGTGCGGCGGGCCGCGGACATGCTCTTGGACGCCATCGCGCGCTGGACCTCGACGAAGTTCGTGGTCCAGTAGCCGAAGGACAGCACGAAGCCGAGACCGAACACCAGGCCCAGCACCGACAGGAAGTTGCTGCCGAAGCCGGTCAGCTGGTTGCCCGGCCACGAGTTCAGCTGCTCCGCGCCGCCGGGGCTGCCGGTCACCTTGTCGACCAGGCCGCTCCAGCCGCCGACCTTGTAGAGGCCGACGATCGTCAGCGGCACCAGGGCGGCGACGATGACGAAGAACTGCAGCACCTCGTTGTAGATGGCGGCGGACAGGCCGCCGAGCGCGGTGTAGGCGAGCACGATCACGGCGGCGATGATGATCGACAACCAGATCGGCCAGCCCAGCAGCAGGTTCACCACGCTGGCCAGCAGGTACAGGTTCGCCCCGGCGATGAGGATCTGCGCCAGGGCGAAGCTGATGCCGTTGGTCAGGTGCGCGCCGGTGCCGAAGCGGCGCCGCATGAACTCCGGCACGCTGCGGACCTTCGACCCGTAGTAGAACGGCATCATCACGATGCCGAGGAACAGCATCGCGGGAATCGCGCCGATCCAGAAGTAGTGGGCGGTCGGCAGGCCGTACTGCGCGCCGTTGGCCGACATCCCCATCACTTCGATGGCGCCGAGGTTGGCGGAGATGAAGGCGAGCCCGGTGACCCAGGCCGGCAGGGAGCGACCGGACAGGAAGAAGTCGATGCTGCTCGACACCTGTTTCCGGGCCAGGTAGCCGATGCCGAGCACCAGCACGAAGTAGAACGCGAGCAACACGTAGTCGATCGCGTGCGCATCAAGTCGCAGGTTCGCTGCGGCTAGGACATGCACCGATGCACCTCCGGGAGTCCAACATCTCCGAACAAAAATCACCACGATCGAGTGACGAGCGCACATTACTACGCGGTATCCCGGCTGTGCACGCCAGCAGGCACGCCTTGACCGTGTCGAGATCAAACCGGTGACAACCCAACCGCGCAGCGTCACACGACGCAACTCGGCAGCCCCGGACGCACGACGGCCCCTGCCGCGGCTCTCCAGTCGCCGCGCAGGGGCCGTTGATCGCAGGTCAGAACAGGCGGAGGTCGTCCGATTCGGTGCCGCGCAGGGCGTCGTAGTCCAGGGTCAGGCAGCGGATGCCGCGGTCCTCGGCGAGTGTGCGAGCCTGCGGCTTGATCAGCTGCGCGGCGAACACGCCCTGCACCGGCGCCAGCAGCGGGTCGCGGTTGAGCAGCTCCAGGTAGCGGGTCAGCTGCTCGACGCCGTCGATCTCGCCGCGGCGCTTGATCTCCACCGCCACCGAACCGCCGTCGGCGTCGCGGGCGAGGATGTCGACCGGCCCGATCGCCGTCGGGTACTCGCGGCGGACCAGCGTGTACCCCTCGCCGAGCGTGGTGATGTGCTCGGCCAGCAGCTCCTGCAGGTGCGCCTCGACGCCGTCCTTCTGCAGGCCCGGCTCGGCGCCGAGGTCGTGGCTGATCTCGTCGATCCGCTCCTCGATCGTGATGACGAGCTTCTCTCCCGCCTTGTTCTGCACCGTCCAGACGTCACCGTCCTCGATCAGCCAGCACGGCGGGCTCATCCAGTTCAGCGGTTTGTAGGCGCGGTCGTCGGAGTGCACCGACACCGAGCCGTCCGCCTTGATGAGCAGCAACCGGGTGGCCATCGGGAGGTGGGCCGTCAGGCGGCCGGCGTAGTCCACTTGGCAACGAGCGATCACGAGACGCACCCGGCGAGGGTAGAAGATGCTTCGGCAGACTGGTCGCGTGGATCCCATCGAACGGCTCGGCTCGCGCGAGGTGTACCGGAACGACTGGATGACCGTGCGCGAGGACGACATCCGCCGCCCGGACGGCTCGCCCGGCATCTACGGGGTGGTCGACAAGCCCGACTACGCGCTGGTGGTCCCGCTCGACGGCGACCGGCTGCACCTGGTCGAGCAGTACCGGTACCCGCTGGGCCTGCGGCGGTGGGAGTTCCCGCAGGGCACCGCGCCCGGGCTGGCCGAGCTGGACACGCGCGAGCTGGCCGCGCGGGAGCTGCGGGAGGAGACCGGGCTGGTCGCCGGTTCGCTGACCGACCTCGGGCTGCTCGACGTGGCGCCGGGCATGTCGAGCCAGCGCGGCCGGGTCTACCTGGCGACGGACCTGACCGAGGGGCCGCACGAGCGCGAGCACGAGGAACAGGACATGCGCACGGCGTGGTTCAGCCGGGACGAGTTCGAGAAGATGATCGCGCGCGGCGAGATCACGGACGCCCAGTCGATCGCGGCGTACGGGCTCCTGCTGCTGCACGAACGCCAGTCATCGCCGCGGCACCCAGCAGCGGGCCGATCGACAGCAGGGTGACCGCGTCGCGCCAGCCCGTCAGGTCGGCGAGCAGCGGGAGGAGCTGGATGGTGACCGCGCTGACGACGAACCCGGCGGCGGTCATCGCGGTGAGGGCGGTGCCGACGTAGCGCGGGTCCGCGACCTCGGACAGGGCCGCGGAGAACTGCGCGGAGTCGGCGATCACGGCGGCGCCCCAGACGAGCAGCAGCGGTGCGAGCAGGGGTGTCCCCCACGCCGCGGCGGACAGCAGACCGCACGCGGCGCTGGTCAGCATGGCACCGATGGTCACCGCCGGGCGGCCGAAACGGTCGGCGAGGAGGCCGCCGAGCAGAGCGCCGGCCGCGCCCGCGACGCCGATGATGGTGAAGCTGTCGCCGCTGCCGGCGGCCGCGACGTAGGTGGGCAGCCAGGCCCACAGCGCGTACAGCTCCCACATGTGGCCGAAGTAGCCGAGGCAGACCAGGCGTTGCGGGCGGGAGCGGATCATGTCGAGCACGTAGCGGGGTGCCCACGGCGGGGAGGGGTGCCAGTCCGGGCCTGGTTTGACGAGGATGAGGGCGACCGGGGCGGCGAGGAGGGCCAGCGCCGCGGCGACGTCGAGGACGGCGCGCCAGTCGCCGATGCCGCCCAGCAGGCTCGGCATGGCCGAGCCGAGGGTCAGCGCGCCGACGAGCACGCCGAGCGCGGCGCCGCGCTGCCGGGGGAACCACGAGACGACGATCTTCATGCCGACCGGGTAGACGGCCGCGAGGGCGAACCCGGTGACGAACCGCAGGGGGACGGCTGCCGCGGGGCCGGCCGCCGGGAAGGCGAACGTGGTGGCCGCCCCGAGCGCGCTACCGGCGGCGACGAGGACCTGCGGGCGGGCGCGATCGGCGAGGTTGACGGCGGCGGAGAGGACGGCGCCGGTCGCGAACCCGAGCTGGACCGTGACGGCCAGCAGGATGCCCGCCTCACGCCCGAGGCCCCACTCGTCGCGCAACGCGGGGACGACGCTGGACGCCGAAAACCACAGGCCCATGGCGAGAACCTGCACGACGGCGACGAGCGCCAGCTGCGGCCCACGCCGCCGGGAGAGCCGCGGTTCGTGGCGCAGGTCCGGCTGCGGTCCGTGGCGTCGGGGCGGTTGCGGATCGCGCTGCAGGGCTGGCTGCGGCTCGCGCCGCCGGGGCGGTTGCAGATCGCGCGGCAGGGCCGCCTGCGGATCGCGCGGCAGCGCTCGCTGCGGCCCCTGCCGCACGGCCAGCCACAGTCCGCGCCGCCGGGGCGGCTGCGGTCCGTGGCGCCAGGGCGGCTGTGGCCCCTGCCGCAGGGCGGGCCACGCTCCCTGTCGCCAAGCCGACCGCGGTCCGCGCCGCTGGGAGATCACTCGTCGTGCTTATTGCCGTTCGGTTTCCGGGGTCAATCGGTCGGCGCCGCCCTTCATCCGATCGCGTGGCGCCGGTCCCACGCCTCGGAACGGCGCGGGGCCCCGGCCGGGACCCCGCGCGACCACGTCAGCCGCCCGTGTAGCTGCAGATCGCGGCCACCAGGTTCGAGTTTTCGGCGACCGGCTTGCCGTCCACGGTGATCTTGCAGCTGTTCGGCTGGGCATTGATGTCGGTGGTCACCGGGGTGACCGTGATCGACGTGAAGCCGAGGTCCTCGACGCCCAGGGTCTTGGACCAGGTCTGCCCCGCCTCGACGATCTCCTGGTTGTTCACGCTGAGCCCGCTGGTCCAGCTGAGGTTGCTCCGCTGGCCGGTGGTGACCTCGAGCAGGATCTGGTGCGCGGCCGCGGCCGGGTCACCACTGGTCGGGGTCGAGTCGTTGACCTTGTCGACCGCGGCGCCGAAGACGGCGGTCCACAGGATGCAGATCACCAGGCCGACCGCCGAGCACACGACACCCGCGATGGCGAGCCCCTTGTTCGTCGCGGCACCCTTGGTGGCACGGGACAGGCCGACCAGCGACAGGATCAGGCCGATGATGACCAGCGGCCACGCCACGACGCCGACGATCGGGATGAAGGCGAACACGAGGCCGATGAGTCCGAGGACGAAACCAGCGGTTCCGAGGCCGTTCTTCGGCTGCGCGGGCGCGGGCGGGGCATAGGGCGGTTGAGTCACGAGTGTTCCTTGGAGTGCGCGGCAGCGGGCCGTCCCGCTGCGTCGCACCCTCCATCGCCGTGCGCTCGCGCGTGTAACAGTGTTCAGGCGGACGAGCCGGGGGAAGTGGATCTTGACCGGCGCCATCCACAGTGGTTCTGAACTGCACGAACAGACCTCGTTCCGGACATAGCGGAACGTAGTGATTGAATTTTCAGTTCACCCGAAAGGACCAGACCGAACGGACCCCTCAGGCGGGCCACTCCGGCTTCCGCTTCTCCAGGAACGCCGCCATTCCCTCCCGCGCCGCCGGGGTCTGCGACGCCGCCGCCATCACCTCGACCGCGATCGCGTACGCGTCGGCCTCCGGGCGGTCCAGCTGGGCGTACAGGGTCTGCTTCCCGAGCGCCTTGCTGGCCCGGCTGCCGCGCGTGGCCCGGCCCAGCAGGTCGGCCACCGCGGTGTCCAGGTCCGTCTCCGGCACCACCCGGTTCACCAAGCCCCACTCCAGGGCCGTCGCCGCGTCGATGACGTCTCCGGTCAGCGCCAGCTCCATCAGCCGCTTGCGCCCGATCGCCCGCGCGACCGGCACCGCCGGCGTGTGGCAGAACCACCCGCCCTTGCCGCCGGGCAACGCGAAACCCGCCGACTCCGCCGCGACCGCCAGGTCGCACGACGCCACCAGCTGGCACCCCGCCGCCGTGGCCAGCCCGTGCACCCGCGCGATCACCACCTGCGGCACCGACTCCATCGTCCGCATCAGCCGCGTGCACAGGGTCAGCAGGCGCCGCACCCCGTCCAGATCCCGCGACGCCACGTCGCCGAAATCGTGGCCCGCCGAGAACACCGGGCCGGCCCCCGCCAGCACGATGCCCGTCGCGTCGGTGGCGGCCGTCTCCTCGAACGCCGCCAGCAGCTCGGCCAGGTGGGCTTCAGAGAGGGAGTTGCGGCGCGTGGCCCGGTTCATCGTGATGGTGACCGTCGCGTCGTCGCGCTTGACCAGAATGTGCTCGTACTCGGCCATGGTCCGACGCTACCTCGCGGCGCGCGTGTTGTGCTCCCCCCTGACGAAAGTCGGGGTGGGGCGCTGCCGTTCGGGTCCTGCCCGCGGGGACCCCGGATTCCTAGGTTGAACAGGTGAAGATCATGTGGGCGGCGATGGCCGCCATGACGCTCGCCGTGGTGCCCGGCCAGGCGATGGCCGCGCCGGAGCCGGACTGGGCGGCGGTCGACCGGTACGTGGCCGAGTACGCGGCGGAGGCCGGCTACCCCGGCGTCGCCGTCGCCATCACCGAGGGCGACCGGATCGCCCACCTCGGCGCACACGGCACCACCACGTCGGCCCCGCGGCCCATCGCGTCGGTGTCCAAGGCGTTCACCGCGCTGGCCGTGATGCAGCAGGTGGAGGCGGGCACCCTGGCGCTGGACACACCGGTGGTGTCCTACCTGCCCGAGTTCCGCCTCGCCGATCCCCGCGGCGGCGGGATCACCGTGCGCCACCTGCTCAACCAAACCTCCGGCATCACCGACACCACCCTGCCGGAGAAGAGCCTGCCGCAGCCGGACTCGCTCGCCGGCGCCGTCGAGCGGGCACGGCAGGCCACGCTGGCCTCCGATCCCGGCGTCGAGTACCACTACACCAACACCAACTTCCACCTCGCCGCGCGACTGGTCGAGGTGGCCTCCGGCGAGCCGTTCGGCGACTACCTGCGGCGGCACGTGTTCGAGCCCGCCGGGATGCGCTCCACGACCACGATCACCCGCACGCCACGGGATCTGCCGCCGGACGCGGCGGACGGGCACGTCTACGCCTACGGCCTGTCGCTCCCGGCGTCCGAACCGGACCGGTTCGTGGCCGGGTCCGACGGCGTGATCGCGACCGCCGAGGACATGGCCCGCTGGCTGGTCGTCCAGCGCACGGGCGGCGGGCTGGTGTCCGCGGGCAGCCTCGCGCTGATGCACTCACCCGCGCGGGACAACTACGCGATGGGCTGGGAAACCGACTCGCACGGCTGGGTGCGGCACAGCGGGATCTGGTTCACCGCCACCGCCGGGGCCCTGATGCTGCCCGACGGCCACGGCATCGCGGTGATGGCCGACAGCGGTGTCGCCCTGGGCAACGAGGGGACGGCCCAGCTGGAGGACGGCATCGCGGCGATCCTGGGCGGCCGGACACCACCGGAGCCCTCGTCGATGCGGCTGGTCATCGACCTGGCGCTGGGCGCGCTGACCCTCGCCGGTCTGGCCCTCGGGATCCGGGGCGTGCTGCGCGCTCGCCGCTGGGCGACGCGGATGGCGGGGCGGCCGTGGTGGGGCCTGGTTGTCCGGCTCGCGCCGAGACTGGTGCCGGTCGTGGTGCTGGTGACCCTGCCGTACCTGCTGGGCAGGGTCGTCGGAGGCGGGCGCGACCTCACGTTCGAGCAGGTCGCGTACTACTCCCCCGCACTGGTGGTCTGGTTCGCCGCCCTGGCGCTCGCCCAGGTGGCCGTGATCGCCGCCCGCTCGGTCGCGCTCGTCCGGCTCAGCCCCGGTCGAGCACGGCCTGCAGGAACTCCCGCGTTCGCTCGTGGTCCGGGTTCGTGAACAGCTTCTCCGGCGGCGCGTCCTCGATGATCTGCCCGTGGTCGAACATCAGGACGCGGTCCGACACGTCCCGCGCGAACTGCATTTCGTGCGTCACGCAGAGGAACGTGATGTCGGTGGTCGACGCGATTTCCTTCAGCACCTTCAGCACCCCGGCCACCAGTTCCGGGTCCAGCGCCGAGGTGACCTCGTCCAGCAGCAGCACCTCGGGTCGCATCGCGAGCGCCCGCGCGATCGCCACCCGCTGCTGCTGCCCACCGGACAGCTGCGACGGGTGGGCGTCGGCCTTCTCGCTCAGCCCGACCATCTCCAGCAGTTCGCGGCCGCGCTGCTCGGCCTCCTGGCGGGGCAGCCCCAGCGCCCGGATCGGCGCCTCCGTGACGTTCTGCAGCACCTTCATGTTCGGGAACAGGTTGAACTGCTGGAACACCATCCCGATCCGCCGCCGCATGCGCCGCTGGTGCTTCTCCCCCGCCGGCACGAACTTCCCGTTCTTCTCCACGTGTGACAGGCACTCGCCGCCGACGAAGATCCGTCCGGCGTTCACCTTCTCCAGCGTCATCAGCAGCCGCAGGATCGTGGTCTTGCCCGAACCGCTCGGCCCGATCAGCGTCACGAACTCGCCCGGCCGCACCGAGAAGTCCAGCTCCCGCAACACCACGTGGTCGCCGAACTTCTTCACGACCCCCTCGAACCGGATCATCTCAGAGCTGTCCGACACGGCGTTCCAACCTTCGCACCAGGATCGACGACGGGTAACTGATCAGCAGGAACAGGATGCCGGCCAGCGTGTAGGGCTCCAGCACCTGGAACGTCTGGGCACCCTGCTCCTTGGCGCGGTTGAGCACCTCGAGCACCCCGATGCTGATCAGCAGCGGGGTCTCCTTGAACATCGAGATCATGTAGTTGCCCAGCGCGGGCAGCACGCGCGGCACCGCCTGCGGCAGCACGATCCCCGTCCACACCCGCGTGCGCGGGATGCTCAGCGCCGTCGCGGCTTCCCACTGTCCTTTCGGGACGGCGTCGATGCCCGCGCGGTACACCTCGGAGGTGTAGGTCGCGTAGTGGATGCCCAGCGCGATCACCCCGGTGAGGAACGCCGAGGGCGTGATGCCCAGTGCGGGCCACAGCAGGTAGAAGATGAAGAACACCTGGATCAGCAGCGGTGTCGAGCGCACCGCCTCGATGAACAGGTACAGCAGCTGGCTCAGCACCGGGATCCGCGCGCGCCGCACCAGCGCGAACACCAGCCCCAGCACGTAGGCGACCGCCGAACCGAGCAGCGTCAGCTCGACGGTGACCAGCAACCCCTCCAGCAGCAGCGGGATGGATTCCCCGACGTAGTCCCAGTTCCACTCCATCAGGTGGTCACCCCCACCTTCGCGAACGCCTTGTCGCGCTTCGGCGGCTCACGTCCGAGCCGCTTGGCGAGGACGCGTTCCAGCAGGCGCATGACCACGGTGATCACGATGGCGATCGCCAGGTAGCACAACAGCTCGACGCCGTAGATCAGCACGAGCTGGCTGCCGTACACCGGCCGCAGCAGCTCGCCCTTCTCGGTGATCTCCCCGGCCGAGATGAAGTACAGCAGTGCCGTGCTCTTCATCAGCTGGATGAAGAGGTTGTTGAACGTCGGCAGCATCTCCACGACCGCCTGCGGGAGGATCACCCGGAACATGCGCTGCGCCGGGCTGAACGACAACGCCACCGCGCCCTCGCGCTGCGCCCGCGGCACGGACTGCACCGCGCCGCGCACGATCTCGGCACCGTAGGCGCCGTGGTTGAGCCCGAGCACGATGATGCCGGCGAACAACGGGACCAGTTTGAACCCGACCAGCGCCGGGAGCACGAAGTACAGCCAGAACAGCTGCACGACCTCCGACGTGCCGCGGAAGCCCTCGACGTAGACCCGGCTGACGAACCGCACCGCCCGGGACCGCGACAGCATCGCGAGCCCGGCGATGAACGACAGCACGATCGTCAGCGCGATGCCACCGCCGGCCGCGGCCACCGTCGCGCCGAGTCCACTGAGGATGGTCGAGATGATGTTGGATGCCGAGTCGGACACGACGCGTCCCCGTGCTCGAGCGTCAGGCCGCGCAGAGCTTGTCGGTGGTCAGGCCGGCCCCGGGCAGGTTGCTCTGGTCGAACCCGAACGGCGAGGCGATCCGCAGCCATTCCCCGTTGTCGTGCAACGTCTTCAGCTGCTGGTTGAAGGCGTCGCGCAGGGACGTGTCCTCCTTGCGGAACACGAAACCGCCCGCGGTCTGCACCGGCTGGCCGTTCTCCGTCGGCTGGAAGCCGGGGGTGACCTCGACGCCGGAGTTCGGGTTCTGCTTGACCAGCCACTTCAGCGAGATGTCGGTGAGCGCGGCGCAGTACACGCGCCCGGCGGTCACCGCGCGCAACATGTTGTCCTGGGTGTCCAGCGTTTCGATCTGGTCCTCGGACACCCCGGCGCCGGTGGCGAAACCCTTCTCCACGGCGGCCGAGAGCACCGCGACCTTGACCTTCTTGGCCGCGACGTCGGCGAGCGTCTTGACGCCCTGCGGATTGCCGCTGGGCACCAGCAACGCGGTCAGCGCCGAGTAGTCCGGATCGGAGAACAGCGCCGCCTTGCAGCGCGTCGGCGTGATGTTCATGCCCGCCGCGACGATGTCGAACTGCTTCGCGTTCAGCGCGGGGATCAACTGGTCGAACGGCACCACGTTGGCCTGCACGGTGTCGATCCCGAGCGCCTTGCACACCGCACGCGCCACCTCCGGCGCTTCTCCGGTGGTGTTGCCGGACGTGTCGGCGAATCCGTACGGGGATTCGTTGGCGATGCCGATCTTGATCGTCTTGGCGCTCTTCGCCGCGTCGAGGGTGTTCCCGCTCTCGGTGCTCTGGCAGGCCGCCAACAAGGTTGGCCCCGCCACCGCCGCGGCGCCCACGACCGCCGAGCGCCGGAAGAAGTCCCGTCGAGTCCACTGACCGTGCGTCATCTTCGTCGCACCCCTTATTCGGTTCAGCCGGTTCACCGAACGTAGGCGGTGCGTCCGATGGGGTCAAAAGAAGCGACGAGATCGCCACTCGCTGTTATCGGAAAGAGATCAACGTTGCGTGTGGACGGTACGCACGGAACGTGACAGAACTGGCTCAGTCCTGGGGCAATCCGTGGCGTTCCCGCACCACCGAAACGATTTCGTCCATGATTTCGGTCAGCTCGTAGTCCTTCGGCGTGAACACGCGCGCGATGCCGCGCTCGACGAGCAGCCGCGCGTCCTCGGGCGGGATGATGCCGCCGACGATCACCGGGATGTCCCCCGCGCCGGCCGCGCGGAGCCCGTCGACGACCTGCGGCACGACCTCGAGGTGCGAGCCGGAGAGCACCGACAGGCCGACGACGTGCACGCCCTCCTGCACCGCGGCCGCCACGATCTGCTCCGGCGTGAGGCGGATGCCCTGGTAGATGACCTCGAACCCGACGTCGCGGGCGCGCACGGCGACCTGCTCGGCGCCGTTGGAGTGCCCGTCCAGACCAGGCTTGCCGACCAGGATCCGCAGCTTCTCGCCCAGCTCCTCGCCGGTCGCGCGCACCCGGTCGCGCACGCGGGAGAGCTCGGCCGCGTCACCCGACATCGCCGCCGCGCTCACCCCGGTCGGCGCCCGGTACTCGCCGAACACCTCGCGCAGCGCGCCGGCCCATTCCCCGGTGGTCACCCCGGCCGCCGCGCACGCCAGGGTCGCGTCGAACAGGTTCTCCGATGTCTTGGCGACCTCGCGCAACCGCGTCAGCGCCTCGTCGACCGCGGCCTGGTCGCGCTGCTGGCGCCACTCCTCCAGCGCCGTGACCGCCTGCTTCTCCACCGCCGGATCGACGGTCTCGATCGCCTTGGCGCCCTCGGCCTGCAGCGGGCTCGGCTCGGTGGTGTCGAACTTGTTGACGCCGACGATGACCCGGCCGCCGGACTCGACCTCGCGCCGGTACTCGGCGAGCGAGGCGACCAGCTGCGACTTCATGTAACCGCTTTCCACCGCGGCCACCGCGCCGCCGAGATCGGCCACCTGCTCGATCTCCGCGCGGGCGCCCGAGACGATCTCCTCCACTTTGGACTCGATCACGTGCGAACCGGCGAAGATGTCCTCGTATTCCAGCAGATCGGTCTCGTAGGCCAGCACCTGCTGCATGCGCAGCGCCCACTGCTGGTCCCACGGCCGCGGCAGGCCGAGCGCCTCGTTCCACGCGGGCAGCTGGATCGCGCGCGCCCGGGCGTCCCGCGACAGCGCGACGCCGAGCATCTCCAGCACGATCCGCTGGACGTTGTTCTCCGGCTGGGCCTCGGTCAGGCCGAGCGAGTTGACCTGGACGCCGTAGCGCAGGCGGCGCGCCTTCGGGTCCTCGACGCCGTAGCGTTCGCGCGTGATCTCGTCCCAGAGCCGGGTGAACGCGCGCATCTTGCACATCTCTTCGACGAACCGCACGCCGGCGTTGACGAAGAACGAGATCCGGCCGACGACCTTCGCCATGTCGGCCTGGTCGACCTGACCGGAGTCGCGGACGGCGTCCAGCACGGCGATCGCGGTGGACAGCGCGTAGGCGACCTCCTGCGTCGGGGTCGCGCCGGCCTCCTGCAGGTGGTAGCTGCAGATGTTGATCGGGTTCCACTTCGGGATGTGGTGCACCGTCCAGGCGATCACGTCGGTGATCAGGCGGAGGCTCGGCGCGGGCGGGAAGATGTAGGTCCCGCGGGAGAGGTACTCCTTGATGATGTCGTTCTGCGTGGTGCCGGTGAGCTTGGCGAGCACCTCGTCGCGGTCGCGGCCCTCGGCGTCGGCCTGCTCCTGCGCGACGGTGACGTAGAGCGCGAGCAGCCACATGGCCGGCGCGTTGATCGTCATCGAGGTGTTGGCCTCGGCCAGCGGGATGCCGGTGAAAAGGCGGCGCATGTCGCCGATGTGCGAGACGGGCACGCCGACCTTGCCGACCTCGCCCTTGGCCAGCGGGTGGTCGGGGTCGTAGCCGGTCTGGGTGGGCAGGTCGAAGGCCACCGAGAGGCCGGTCTGGCCCTTGGCGAGGTTGCGGCGGTACAGCTCGTTGGAGGCCGCCGCCGAGGAATGCCCCGCGTAGGTGCGCATGACCCAGGGGCGGTCCCGCTCGCGATCCGTGGGGTAGGGCATCGGTGCACCTCCAGATGAACGACACACAGAGCGTACTCGCCGGTAACTTCGCGCGCAGCACCGCAAGGACGCACGTCACTGGGTGCGAAATCAGCCTGCCCCCATCATGACGGCCGAGTTAGCCTCTTGGGTGTGACGTGGAGCCTGTACGTGAGTTACCTGGTGTTCGCCCTGCTGATCGCCGTCGTGCCGGGCCCGGACACGATGGTCGTGCTGAAGAACGCACTGGCCGGCGGCGCGCGCGGCGGGTTGTTCACGTGTTCGGGCATCGCGCTGGGGAACTTCGTGCAGGCCACGGCGGTCGGCCTCGGGCTGGGCACGCTGATCGTGCAGGTGCGGCCGCTGTTCGAGACCGTGCGCTGGGCCGGGGTGGCCTACCTGTGCTGGCTGGGGTTCCAGGCGCTGCGCGGCGCGTGGCGGGGCGACTACGAGGCGCTCGACGAGCTGGGCCGGCGCCGGGGGAAGGGGCTTCGGCGGTTCCGCGAGGGGTTCCTGTCGAACATCACCAACCCGAAGGTGATCGCGTTCTACCTGTCGGTGCTGCCGCAGTTCCTCGACCCCGCGACGACCGGTGCCGCCGAGGCGCTGCTGCTGGCGTACACGGTGCTGGTGGTGGGCACCGTGTGGCAGCTGACGCTGCTGTTCCTGGTGCGCTGGGCGAAGACGTGGCTGAACCGGCGCCGCGTCCGCCGCACGATGGACGCGGTCACCGGCACCGCCCTGATCGGCTTCGGCGTCGGGCTGGCGGTGGAGTGAGCTTGTCCGTCTGATCCGCCGTTGCGGACCGGGCGACATCACCTCGACGGCCAGGAGGCAGTGCTGCGGCCGGAGCACAGCGTCTTCGTCGAGCGAGGCATCGTAGACGACGAGATCCAGCCTGCGGTTGAGAAGCGGCACATCACGCAGGCGCAGGTCGACGTCGGTCGCCACGGCCCACTCGTCCGGCGCGGCTTCCTCGAGAACGTTGGCGAAGCGACGGGCGAAGATCTAAGGCGCGGTCAGGAGCGCTCCGCCGCGCCGAGGACCCGCTCCACCCGGGCGCCCAGCCGATTCAGGTTCTCCACGAAGTACGGGTATCCGCGGTCGATGTGGAACACGTCCCAGATCTCGGTGACCCCGTCGGCGCACAGGCCGGCCAGCACCAGGCCCGCGCCGGCGCGGATGTCGGACGCCCAGACCGGCGCCGAGGACAGCTTGTCGACCCCGCGGACCACCGCGTGGTGGCCGTCGGTTCGGGCGTCGGCGCCCAGGCGGACCATCTCCTCGATGAACCGGAACCGCGCCTCGTACACGTTCTCCGTGATCATCGACGTGCCCTCGGACACCGCGGACAACGCGACGGCGAACGGCTGCAGGTCCGTGGCGAACCCCGGGTAGGGCAGTGTCACGAAGTCGACCGCCTTGGGCCGGTCGTTCTGCACCACCCGGAAACC
This sequence comes from Amycolatopsis deserti, assembly GCF_014653945.1. Lineage (GTDB taxonomy): Bacteria > Actinomycetota > Actinomycetes > Mycobacteriales > Pseudonocardiaceae > Amycolatopsis_E > Amycolatopsis_E deserti. The sequence continues at coordinate 266,685 of NZ_BNAU01000007.1, forward strand.
GCTCTCGTCGAACGTCGTGATCTCCGCGCCGGCCATCCGCAGCTTCTCCAGAACCAGGTCCAGGTGGTGCGGGTTGACGCCCTTGACCGTCAGGTCGCCGCGGGTCATCGCCGCCGCGAACGCCCACGTCGCGCCCACGATGCGGTCGCCGATCACGCGGTGCTCGGTCGGGTGCAGCTCGGTCACGCCATGCACGGTCAGCGTGGACGTGCCGGCGCCCTCGATCTGCGCGCCCATCTGGTTGAGCATCACGCAGATGTCGACGATCTCCGGCTCGCGCGCGGCGTTGTCGATCACCGTCGTGCCCTCGGCCAGGACGGCGGCCATCAGGATGTTCTCGGTCGCGCCGACGCTCGGGAAGTCCAGCCAGATCTGCGCGCCCTTGAGGTGGTCGGCCTTGGCGACGACGCAGCCGTGCTCGATGGTGCTCGTCGCGCCGAGCGCGCGCAGGCCGTTCTGGTGCATGTCCAGCGGCCGGGAGCCGATCGCGTCCCCGCCCGGGAGCGCCACGACGGCCCGCTTGAGCCGCCCGACCAGCGGGCCGAGCACGCACACCGACGCGCGCAGCTTGCCCATCGCGGGCGAGTCGGCCCGGTGGGACAGCTCGGACGGAGTGGTGATCTTCGCGGTGTCGCCGTCCAGGACCACCTCGCACCCGACGCTGCGCAGCACGTCCGCCATCAGCGGGACGTCCAGGATCTGCGGGCAGTTGGTGATCGTGGTGGTGCCCTCGGCGAGGAGCGCGGCCGCCATCAGCTTCAGAACACTGTTCTTGGCCCCGACGACCTCGACCTCGCCCACCAGCCGCGCACCACCGTGCACGTCGAAGTGCTCGCTCATGGCCGTCATCATGCCTTCCGGTTCGAGCACCCGAACGGAGGGGCGGGACATAACAGAGGGCGACCGCGTTCGCACTGTCGTGTGAAACACTGTGGCCTCTCGCGGCGATAACGCGCCCGGATGTCCCACCCGACTGGGGGAACCTTGAGCGAAATGTTGACCCCACCGGCGCCACCGTCCCTGCCCGAGGTGCACCGGGCGGAGATCGACGGCGTGCCGGTCTTCTGGACCGACCAGCCCGGCCGGCTCAGCGCGAGCCTGCTGTTCGGGGTCGGCCTCGCGCACGAGTCGTTCCTGGAGACCGGGATCACCCACCTCGTCGAGCACCTGGCGATGCGGCGGGTGCGCACGAGCCGTTACGAGAACAACGCCTCGACCGAGGTGCTGCACACCAGTTTCGACGTCACCAGCGCCCCGGAGACCGTCGTGGAGCACCTGCGCCGCGTGTGCGAGTCCCTGGCGAACCTGGACACCGGGCCGCTGCGGCTGGAGCGGGGCGTGCTTCTGGCCGAGGAGCGCGGCAACGAGGGCCCCGGCGTCACCACGTGGTTGCCGTCGGCGCTGTGGTTCGGCAACCGGGCGTTCGGCCTGACCGGCAACGTCCAGCTCGCCGCCGTCCACGCCGGCCCGCAGCAGGCGCGTGAGTGGTGCGCCCGCTGGTTCCACCGCGGCAACGCCGCCCTCGTGCTGTCCGGCCCTCCCCCGGCCGGCCTGACGCTCCCGCTGCCCGACGGCCCGCCGCGGCAGCCGGTGACCGCCGAGCCGTTCGACCTGCCCACGCCGGCGCAGACGACCATCCCGAACGGTGTGGTGGGCTGTGCGCTGGTCGACTGGTCGGCGGAGACAGCGTGCGCGGCCGGCATCCTCATCCACCGGCTCACCGACCGGCTGCGGCACCTGGAGGGCCTGGTCTACGACATCGCCTTCGACCACCAGATGGTGGACGCGCGCCGCGCCGTCCTCGGGTTCGGCACCGACGTGCCGGACAAGCAGGCCGCCCGGGTCGTCGACGCGATCCGCACCGAGCTGGCCGAACTGGGGCGCGGCGGGCCGACCGAGGAGGAGCTGGCGGTCGACCGGGCCGGGCTCGCCGAGGAGATCGCCGAGCGGGATTTCGCCGTCTACCGCGCCTTCGACGCGGCGATGAGCGAGCTGACCGGGTGGCCGTCGGCGGCCGAGCACCAGCAGCGCGTGCTGGCCGGGCTCGACCCGGCGGCCGTCGCGGTGGCCGCGCGGGACCTGGCCGGGCGGCTGGTGCTGTGCGCGCCGGAGCAGCACGTGCCGCGCGACCTGCCGGAACTGCCCGGCAGCCCGCTGCCCGCGCCGCCCGGACGCGAGATGAAGCGCGCGCTGGTCGGCTCGACCGCCCCGCGCGGCTACCGGCTCGTGGTGGGCGAGGAGGGCCTGTCCACGTACTTCGGGCAGAACCCGTCGCCCGCGGCAGTCGTGCGGTTCGACGACCTCGCCGGGGTCGGCATCGAGCACACCGACGGGCAGCTGCCGATCCTGCACCTGTTCGGCACGCACGGCGGGGCGATCACCGTGCGGCCCGGCGACTGGCGAGGCGGCCGGGCGCTGGTGCGGGACCTGCGGGCGCGAATCGATTCCGCGGTGTGTTTCGAAGCTCCGGAGGCCATGCGGCTGTTCGAGCAGTCGTAAGGTGCTCGGTATGCCGGTACGGATCAACCGCGTGTACACCAGGGTCGGCGACAACGGCACGACCGCGCTCGGCGACGGCTCGCGCGTGCCGAAGACCGACCCGCGGCTGGCCGCCTACGCCGACGTCGACGAGACGAACTCGGTGGTCGGGCTGGCGCTCGCGATGGGCGGTCTCGACGAGGAGATCGCGGTGGTGCTGCGCCGCGTGCAGAACGACCTGTTCGACGTCGGCGCGGACCTGTGCTCGCCGGTGGTGCCGGACCCGGAGTTCCCCCCGCTGCGCATCACCGAGGCCTACATCGATCGGCTGGAAGGCTGGTGCGACGCGTTCAACGAGCGCCTGCCGAAGCTGACGTCGTTCATCCTGCCGGGCGGCACGCCGGGCGCGGCGTTCCTGCACCAGGCGCGCACGGTGAGCCGACGGGCCGAGCGGGCCGGCTGGGCACTGGTGGAGGCCGACCCGGACCGGACGAACGTGCTGGCGGTCAAGTACCTCAACCGGCTGTCCGACCTGCTCTTCATCCTGGCCCGGCTGGCCAACCCCGAGGGCGACGTGCTCTGGAAGCCCGGCGGCGAGGACTGACGGCGCCGTGACCGGCGACGCGGCGCTGCCGGGCAGCATCCGGCTGCCGGACGGAGCCTGGGTCCGCGGGCGCGGTCTGCGGCGCCCGCGACCCACTGGCCCGGTTCGGCCTCTACCTGGGTTCTGCGCGGCTGCGCCGCGAGCACGACGCCAGCCTGGGGTGGCCGCACACCTGGCTTGACTGGCCGGACTTCCGGCTGCCCCGCGACCCGGACGCCGCGGTCCGGGAGATCCGCGGCCTGCACGAGCGGGCACGCGCGGGCGAAGCGGTCGAAGTCGCCTGTGCCGGCGGGGTCGGGCGGACCGGCACGGTCATCGCCTGCCTCGCCGTGCTGAGCGGCGTCGACCCCGCTGAGGCCGTCGCCTGGGCGCGGCGGCACCACCACCCCCGGGCGGTCGAAACGCCGGGGCAACGCCGGTGGGTGCGCCGGTTCCCGCCAGACTAGATCAGGAAGCCCGCGGCACCTGGCGTCCCGGCGGGGCGGACTCCAGCCAGGACAGGAAGCCGGTCAGCGCGTCCGGCCCCATGGCGATCTCGATGGGCTCCTGGACCGCCGACTCGCAGCGCAGGACCGTCGCGTCCGAGGGCACCGCGTAGGCCTCCGTTCCGATCGGGTCGCGACGGTCCGCGATCATCAACGTCTCGCGTTCGAACACCCGGTCCGGGCCGGTGCGCAGGCTCCACACCCGGTACCAGGCGAACACCTCACCCTCGTAGCGCCCCAGGCCCAGGTGCCAGCCGGCGCGCGCGTTGTCCGGATCCCACCGCAACGCGACGCTCACCCCGCCGTGACGGCGCATCCGCCCCCAGCGGAAGCTGTACCAGAACGCGACGACGGCAAGACCGAGCAGGACGACCAGGACAACGAGGGTGATTTCCACGGCCGGCTCCTGCTCGTCGCCGGATCAGACCGACTGGCCGGCCGCGCGGAGCCGGGCGGTCGCTCTGGCCCGCTCGGCCTCGTCCTCACCGCTCAGCGCGGACCGGGCGGCCTCGACGTCGATCTCGTCGGCGAGCTCGGCCGACTCGGCGAGGATGCTCACCCGCTCGGCGGTCACGGACAGGAAGCCACCGTGGACCGCGGCGCGAACGGTCTCACCGTCCGTGGTCGTCACCTTGACGACGCCACCCTCGACGAGCTGACCGAGTACCGGCTCGTGGCCGGGCATCAGGCCGATCTCACCCTCTGTGGTCTGCGCGACCACGAACGTCGCCTGACCGGACCAGAGACGGCGCTCGACGGCGACAAGCTCGACGGTCATCTCAGCCACGTGGTTCTCCTTCGTTCCCGCGCCGATGAGCGCAGTCTAATAGGTTCGCGACCGGTTACGACAACGGCGGGGTGAGAGTCCATAAAGGACACCCGCCCCGCCGTCGTCCCGACATCACTTGCCGGTGAGTTCCTTGTACTTCTTCTCGAGGTCCTCGAGGCCACCGATGCCCAGGAACGCCTGCTCCGGGTAGTGGTCGAACTCACCCTTGCTGATCTTGTCGAACGCCTCGACGGTCTCCGCGCGCGGCACGGTCGAGCCCGGCTGGCCGGTGAACTGCTCGGCGACGAGCATGTTCTGCGACAGGAACCGCTCGATCCGGCGGGCCCGCTGCACGGTCAGCTTGTCCTCTTCGGACAGCTCGTCCATACCGAGGATCGCGATGATGTCCTGCAGCTCCTTGTACTTCTGCAGGATCCGGATGACCTCGGAGGCCACCCGGTAGTGGTCCTCACCGACGATGGCCGGGTCGAGGATCGTCGAGGTGGAGGCCAGCGGGTCCACGGCCGGGAAGATGCCCTTCTGGAACACCGACCGCGACAGCTCGGTGGTGGCGTCCAGGTGGGCGAACGTGGTGGCCGGGGCCGGGTCGGTGTAGTCGTCCGCCGGCACGTAGATCGCCTGCATCGAGGTGATCGAACGGCCCTTGGTCGAGGTGATCCGCTCCTGCAGCTCACCCATCTCGTCGGCCAGCGTCGGCTGGTAACCCACGGCCGAGGGCATGCGGCCCAGCAGGGTCGACACCTCGGAACCGGCCTGGGTGAACCGGAAGATGTTGTCGATGAACAGCAGCACGTCCTGGTTCTTGACGTCGCGGAAGTACTCCGCCATCGTCAGCGCGGACAGCGCGACCCGCATACGGGTGCCCGGCGGCTCGTCCATCTGGCCGAAGACGAGCGCGGTGTCGTTGATGACGCCGTCCTCGCTCATCTCCAGGAACAGGTCGGTGCCCTCACGGGTGCGCTCGCCGACACCGGCGAACACCGAGGTGCCACCGAAGTTCCGGGCGACACGGGTGATCATCTCCTTGATCAGCACCGTCTTGCCCACGCCGGCACCGCCGAACAGGCCGATCTTGCCACCCTGCACGTACGGGGTGAGCAGGTCGATGACCTTGAGGCCGGTCTCCAGCATCTCGGTCTTGCCCTCGAGCTGGTCGAAGGCCGGCGGCTTGCGGTGGATGCTCCAGCGCTCCAGGTCCGCGCCGTAGCCCGGCTGGTCGAGGCAGTCACCCAGCGCGTTGTAGACGTGGCCCTTGACCTCGTCGCCGACCGGCACCGAGATCGGCGCGCCGGTGTCGATCACCTCGGCGCCGCGGACGAGACCGTCCTGCGGGGCCAGCGAGATCGTGCGGACGAGGTTGTCGCCGAGGTGCTGCGCGACCTCGAGGGTGATCGTCTTGCGCAGCTGCTCGAACTCGACCTCGACCTTCAGCGCGTTGAACAGCTCGGGCACGGCGCCGCGCGGGAACTCCACGTCGACGACCGGGCCGGTCACCGAGACGATCCGGCCCTTGGTCCGGGTTTCAGTGGTGGTCATCTACTCATCACTTCCTACAGCGGCGAGCGCATCGGCCCCACCGACGATTTCGCTGATCTCCTGCGTGATCTGGGCCTGCCGCGCCTGGTTCGCCAGCCGGGTGTAGGTCTCCACCAGCTCGCTGGCGTTGTCCGACGCCGACTTCATGGCGGTGCGCCGGGCGGCCAGCTCGGAAGCGGCCGACTCGAGCAGAGCCGAAAAGATCCGCGTGTTGATGTACTTCGGCAGCAGGGCCGACAGCAGCCGGTCCGCGCTGGGCTCGAACTCGTACGCCGGGAGGATCTCGCCCGGAGCGGGCTCGGCACCCTCCTCGGCGTACTCGACCTCGAGCGGCGCCATCCGCTTGGCGACCGGGGTCTGGGTCAGCATCGACTTGAACTCGGTGTACACGATGTGCACCTCGTCCACGCCCAGGATGCCGTCCTCGCCCGGGCCGTTCGCGTCGTCGTCCGCGCCGGCGAGGAACGCCTTGGTCAGCGTCTCGCCCGCGGCGGCGGCGTTCTCGTAGTGCGGCTGGTCGGAGAACCCGGTCCAGCTGTCGACGACCTCGCGGCCCCGGAACCGGTAGTAGTTCAGGCCCTTGCCGCCGATGACGTAGACCTGGGGCTCCTTGCCCTCCGAGCGCAGCAGCGAGAGCAGCTCCTCGGTGGCCCGCAGCACGTTGGTGTTGTAACCACCGCACAGGCCCTTGTCACTGGTCACCACCAGCACGGCCGCCCGCTTCGGGTTGGGCCGCTCGACGAGGAACGGGTCGTCGAGGCTCGCGGCCCCGCTCGCCAGTGCGGAGAGCACCTTGGTGATCTCCGTGGCGTACGGGCGCGAAGCCTCGACCCGTGCCTGGGCACGGCCGATCCGCGAGGTGGCGATCAGTTCCATCGCCTTGGTGATCTTGCCGATCGATTTCGTCGCCCGGATCTTTGCCCGGAGCTCGCGAAGTTGCGCCATCAGCTATCCGGTCACTTCGTCGGGGCGGGCTTGTTGACCTTGACGGTCTCCTGCCCGACCTTGTCGGCGTCCATCGCCTCGGCCTCGGCCTCGTTCACGAGCTGCTCACCCGAAGAGGTGGTGAAGCCCTTCTTGAACTCGGCGGTCGCGGCGGCGACGCGCTCGGCGAGCTCGTCGGTCCACTTACCCTTGTCGCGGATCTCGGCGAGGATGTCGTCGTGCTTGTGGCGGATGTTCTCCAGCAGCTCGGTGTTGAACCGGGCCACGTCCTCCACCGGCACGTCGTCGAAGTGACCCTTGGTGCCGAGGTACACGGTGACGACCTGCTGCTCGACCGGGACCGGCGAGTACTGCGGCTGCTTGAGCACCTCGTACAGGCGGGCACCGCGGTCCAGCTGGGCGCGCGAGGTCGGGTCCAGGTCGGAGGCGAAGGCGGCGAACGCCTGCAGCTCCTGGTACTGGGACAGGTCGATCCGCAGCGAACCGGAGACCGTCTTCATCGCCTTGATCTGCGCGTCACCACCGACCCGGGAGACCGAGGTGGTCACGTCGACCGCGGGGCGCTGACCCGAGTTGAACAGGTCGGACTGGAAGAAGCACTGCCCGTCGGTGATCGAGATGACGTTGGTGGGGATGTAGGCCGAGATGTCGTTGGCCTTGGTCTCGATGACCGGCAGACCGGTCAGCGAGCCGCCACCCAGCTCGTCCGACAGCTTCGCGCAGCGCTCGAGCAGCCGGGAGTGCAAGTAGAAGACGTCGCCGGGGAACGCCTCGCGGCCCGGCGGGCGGCGCAGCAGCAGCGACAGGGCGCGGTAGGCGTCGGCCTGCTTGGTCAGGTCGTCGAACACGATCAGGACGTGCTTGCCCTGGTACATCCAGTGCTGGCCGAGCGCCGACCCGGTGTAGGGGGCCAGCCACTTGAAGCCGGCGGAGTCCGACGCGGGGGCCGCGACGATGGTGGTGTACTCCAGCGCGCCCGCGTCCTCGAGGGACTTGCGGACACCGGCGATGGTGGAGCCCTTCTGGCCGATCGCGACGTAGATGCAGCGGACCTGCTTGCTCGGGTCGCCGGTCGCCCAGTTGGCCTTCTGGTTGATGATCGTGTCGACGCAGACCGCGGTCTTGCCGGTCTTGCGGTCACCGATGATCAGCTGGCGCTGGCCGCGGCCGATCGGGGTCATCGCGTCGATCGCGGTGATACCGGTCTGCAGCGGCTCCGACACCGGCTGGCGCTGCACGACCGAGGCGGCCTGCAGCTCCAGTGCGCGGCGGTCCTCGGCCACGATGTCGCCGAGGCCGTCGATCGGCTTGCCGAGCGGGTCGATGACGCGGCCGAGGAAGCCCTCGCCGACCGGGATCGAGAGGATCTGGCCGGTGCGCTTGACCTCCTGGCCCTCTTCGATCTTCTCGTAGTTACCGAGGATGACGACACCGATCTGGCGCGGCTCCAGGTTCTGGGCCACACCGAGGATGCCGCCGGGGAACTCCAGCAGCTCGTTGGCCATGGTCGAGGGCAGACCCTCGACGTGGGCAACGCCGTCGCCGGTGTCCACGACGACGCCGACCTCTTCCCGGTTGACTTCGGGTGAGTAACTCGAGACGTAGTTCTCGATCGCGCTACGGATCTCATCCGAGGAGATCGTCAGCTCCGCCATGTCGTTCCCGCTCTCTCGTTCCTGCAGGTGTGCAAAGTCTTGTGGTGTGTCAGGCCAGCTGCCTGCGCAGCTCGGCGATCCGGCCCGCGGTGCTGCCGTCGATGACCTCGTCGCCCACGCGGACGATGAGCCCGCCGCCGAGGCGGGTGTCGACCTCGACGTGCAGCCCGATCGGCCGCCCGTAGATCCGGCGCAGCTGCTCGGCCAGCCGCTCCCGCTGCTCCGCCGACAGCTCGCTCGCGCTCGTGACGTACGCGACCGAGCGCTCGCGGCGCTGCGCGGCCAGCTGGACCAGCTCGTCCAGTTTGAACCCGACGCTGCGGCCCGTCGACCGGCCCACGACCTGCTCGACCAGCGCAAGCGTGACGTCGTCCACCTTGCTCTGCAGCAGCTCGCGCACCAGCCTGCGCTTCGCGTCGCCGGGTGCCGTCTGGTCGGACAGCGTTTGCTCCAGCTCCGGGTTGCTCACCACGATACGGGCGATCCGGAACAGCTGGTCTTCGACGGCGTCCAGCTTCCCGGCCTTCTCCGCGCTGGTCAGCAGCGCGTTGCGGCCGAGCGACTCCACTCCGTCGACCAGCTCCCGCGGGCTGGACCAGCGGGCCGCGACCACGGCGTCGAGCACGCGCAGGGCCTGCTCGGACACCTTGCCGGTCAGCAGCGAGCGGACCAGGCGGGTGCGGGCTTCCGGGTCGGACGAGGCGTCGGCGACCGCACGGCGCAGGCCGATCTCCCTGCCGAGCAGGTCGACCACGGCCAGCAGTTCGTTGCCGAGAGCGGCCGGGTCGGCGCCGGCCTCGCCGGTGACCTCGGCGAGCCGGGTCTCGGCGGAGGCGAGCGCTTCGCGGCTCGCGGCGTGCAGCGTCAGCGTCATCTGGGCTACTTTCCTGCTCCGTTACCGGCGCTGCTGCCGAGCTCGGCGAGGAACCGGTCGACCGTGCCACGGCGACGGACCTCGTCCTCGAGGTGCTCCCCGACGATCCGGCTCGCCAGCTCGATCGAGTTGCGGCCCAGCTCGTTGCGCAGCTCCGTGACGATCTGTGCCTTCTGGGCCTGCAGCGCGGCGTGGCCCTGGGCGATGATCCGGGCGGCCTCGTCCTGGGCCTCGGCCCGCAGCTCCTCCTTGATCCGCTCCGCCTCGAGGCGAGCGTCGTCGCGGATCTTGGCGGCCTCGGAGTAGGCGTCCTTGAGCTGTGCCTGGTACTTCGCGAGCGCCTCTTCGGCTTCGGCCTGGGCCTTCTCCGCCTTGGCGATGCCACCCTCGATGGCCGCCGTGCGCTCCTCGTACATCTTCTCGAAGCGGGGCACGGCGAACTTCTTGAGCAGCCAGAACAGGATCAAGAAGGCGACCAGGCCGAGGATGAGCTCGCTCAGGTGCGGCAGCACCGGGTTCGGCGCCTCTTCCGCGGCCAGCACGATCTGGGTCTTCACCACAACGTCTCCCAACGCGTCAGGCGGACGATCAGGCAGAAGCGATGAAGTAAACGACCAGACCGATCAGGGCGAGCACCTCGGTCAGCACGAAGGTGGTCCAGGCGATACCCATGAGCTTGCCCTGGGCCTCCGGCTGACGGGCGGTGCCGTTGATGACGGCGGCCCAGATCAGACCCACACCGATGCCCGGGCCGATGGCGCCCAGACCGTAACCGATGGCCGCCAGGCCCTGGTTGAGGTTGATGGTCTCGGCGGCCTGGGCGAGAACGATGCTGCTCACTTGCATTTCCCTTTCATTCGGTCCGCTACCACGCGGATCGGGGGCTTGTCGGTTTTCTTTTCCTAGTGGTCCGAGGCCAGCGCCTGGCCGATGTAGTTCGCCGAGAGAACGGCGAACACATAGGCCTGGATCACCTGGATCAGCGCTTCCACGAAAGTCATCAGGATGGCGAAGGCCCACGACACCAGCGAGATGGGCTTGAAGACCCCGCCCGCGTGGAGCAGGAGGAACTCACCCGCGAGCGTGAACACCAGCAGGATCAGGTGGCCGGCGAACATCGCGGCGAACACCCGGACCGCCAGGGTGAGCGGGTTGAGCACGAACTTCTGCAGGAACTCGATCGGCGTCAGCAGGAGGTAGATCGCGAACGGCGCACCCGGCGGGACGGTCGCGTGCTTGAGGTAGCCCACGAAACCGTGCCGCTTGAAACCCACGTAGTGGTAGACCGGGTAGACGACCAGCAGCGACAGCGCGATCGGGAAACCGATGTGCGAGAAGGTCGGGAACTGGACGACCGGGATGATCCCGAAGATGTTGTTGATCAGCACGAAGCTGAACAGGGCGAGCACCAGCGGGATGAACGGCTTGAAGTCCTTCGACCCGATCTGCTCACGGGCGATCCCGTTGCGCGCGAAGTCGTAGACGTACTCGGCCGCGAACTGGCCCTTGCTCGGGACCACCTTCAGCTTGCGCGAGGCGAGCAGGAAGAAGGCCGCGATGATGATCACCGACAGCACGATGAGGATCATCGGCTTGGTGACGCCGAGGAAGATCGACGGCAGCTCGAAGTCTCCGGCACCCGGGGGCACGAACGTGTCGCCCTCGGCCAAAACCAGCGCGCCCAACTGGGCTCCTTCCGGTTCTCCCGGCCGGCGTTCACTCCGCCGGGGGAATCGTCACGATCTGGACTTAACGTACCCGATACGTTTCGGGTGGTTGGAGGCGGATCCCCTGAGTGAACACCGCGTGTACATTCCGCCACTTGGGGGTTTCGGTACTACGATCTCCGACGGCAGAATCAGCCATCCCGGTTCAGGGGCCATCCGTCTCGATCGCCACGTTGCCGGTCGGGGTTCCGCATCGGGAGCGCGGCCCGAGGCCCCACCTCCACAGTGCGGACGATACCAGCCGGTAAATCGACACCGTACGGGCGTACTCCTAATTCGGTTCCCGTCCCGGTCGCGATCTCCGGAAACGCGCTCCGACCAGCGGAATTCAGCCGGGGATGATCGTCGGGATCTTGGTCTTGCGGAAGGCCAGGAACTCGGCCGCCGCCCACACCAGGATCACCGCCAGCGTGGTGAACGCCAGCGCGTACCGGTTGAACGCGTCCACGCCCTTGAGCGCGGTCATGACGCCGAACAGCACCAGCACCTTGAGGATGTAGCCGCCGATGGCCACCGCCATCACCGCGAACGGCTCCATGGCGGCCGACTTGCGCATCATGAACAGCGTGACCAGCGAGGACGCGAAGGCGACCACACCGCCGACCAGCGAGCCGAGCAACCCGGGGACCCCGGACAGGATCGTCGACACGACCGCGCCGATCACCACCGTGGCCACCGCCGGCCACAGCGCGAAGCGCAGCATCGCGTCGGCCAGCTTGAGCACCGACTGCGCGTGCGGGTTCTCGGTCTTGTCGGTCATGACACTCCCTGGTTCCGCGACCTCAGGCGCGGAATGACGGACACGATCGCGGCGAGGACGAGGCCCGCGCCGACAATCCAGAGTACCGCCGTCGTGTCGAACAGCGTCACCGAGACCGCGCCGAAGCCGAGCAGGCCCGCCCACAGGTAGATCAGCAGCACCGCGCGGCGCTGCGAGTGGCCGATCTCCAGCAGGCGGTGGTGCAGGTGCATCTTGTCCGCCGCGAACGGGCTCTCGCCGCGCCGGGTGCGCCGGATGACGGCCATCAGCAGGTCGAGCACCGGCAGGAACAGCACCGCGACGACGACCAGCAGCGGCGACAGCAGCGCGAGCGCGTCCGAGCCGCCGAACCGGGTGTAGTTGATCTTCCCGGAGGCCGACGTGGTGGCGCCGGCGAGCATCAGGCCGATCATCATCGAGCCGGAGTCGCCCATGAAGATCTTCGCGGGCTGGAAGTTGTGCGGCAGGAAGCCCAGGCACGCGCCGGCCAGCGTGGCGGCGATGAGCGCGGGCGGGTAGACGCCGACGTCGCCGCCCTGGGAGTTGAGCAGGCCGAGGGAGAACGCGCAGGTCGCGGCCGCGGCGATGAAGCCGAGCCCGGCGGCCAGGCCGTCCAGCCCGTCGACGAAGTTCAGCGCGTTGACCAGCACCACGACGAGCAGCACCATGAGCAGCCCGCCCTGGTTGTTGTCCAGGGTGACGACCGAGCCGAGCGCGTCGCCGTTGCCGCCCCAGGGCACCCAGAAGACGTTCCACTGCACGCCGAAGATGACCAGGATGCCGGCGCACATGACCTGGCCGGCGAGCTTGGTCCAGGCGTCGATCTCGAAGCGGTCGTCCAGCGCGCCGATCAGCACGATGACGCCGCCGCCGATGAGCACGCCGACCGGGTCGAGGGAGAAGTCGAACGCGCGGCGCAGCACCGGCAGCTGGTGGGCCATCGCCATGCCGCCGACGACGCCCAGGTACATGCCCACGCCGCCCATGCGCGGGATCGGGATGACGTGCACGTCGCGGGCGCGCGGGTTGGCGATCGCGCCGAGGCGGATCGCCAGGCGGCGGATGACACCCGTGAGCAGGAACGTCAGGGTCGCGGCGATGAGGCCGACGAGGATGTACTCCCGGATCGGGAGGCCGGCGGTGGTTACGGGGGTCATCAGGCCGCGGTCTTCACCGGTGCGCCGAGCACCTCGCTCACCGCTTCGGCGCTGACCGCGCCGGCCCGCAGCAGCACGGGCTCGTCCCCGGTCAGGTCGACGACGGAGGAGGGCAACGCCTCCCGGCTCGGACCGGCATCGAGGTAGACGGACACGGACTCGCCGAGCTGCTCCCGGGCCTCCGCCGCGTCGGTGGCCGGGGACCGGCCGGCGACGTTGGCGCTGGAGACGGCCATCGGGCCGACCTCGCGCAGCAGCTCCAGCGCGACCGGGTGCAGGGGCATCCGGAGCATCACGGTGCCGCGCGTGGTGCCCAGGTCCCAGCGCAGGCTCGGCGCGTGCGGGAGCACAATGGACAGATCGCCGGGCCAGAACGCCTCGATGAGGGCGCGTGCCTGCGGCGGAACCCCGAGCACGAGACCGTCTATTGTGGACCACGAACCGACGAGGACGCCGACGGGCAGGTCGGGACCGCGGTTCTTGGCCCGCAGCAGCGCGCGCACGGCGGCCGAGTCGAACGCGTCCGCCCCGATGCCGTACACCGTGTCCGTGGGCAGCACGACCAGCCGCCCCGAACGCACCGCGCTCGCCGCCGCGGCCAGCCCCTCGGCCCGCGTCTCCGGACGGCTGCAGTCGTACACCGCGCTCATGGGTGAAGACTATTCCGGGGCGCGTAACGGCTCGGTTGCGGGTGGCGCCACGACCGGCGGCCGGGCCGGTGGTGGGGCTCAGCCGCGCAGTGCCGTCACGAAACGGGGGCGTCCGGCGAGGTCGCGGTGGTCCTGGACCTCCGTCAGCACCTTGCGCGACGCCACCAGCGCCGGGGCCGCCGAGCCGTGTGTGTCGTCGTGTTCGATGGCCAGTCCGCCGCCGGGCTTGAGGAGCCTGCAGGCGGTCGCCACGGCCTGCCGGACCACCGCCAGGCCGCCGTCCGGGGCGAAGACCGCTTGCGGCGGGTCGAAGTCGACCACCTCGGGCGGCAGGTCACCGCCCGGGGGGACGTACGGCGGGTTGCACACCACCAGGTCCACCAGGCCGTCCAGCTCCGCGAAGATCGTGTTGTCGCCGACGTCCCCGGAGTACAGGCGGATCGGCGTGTCCCCCGCCGCGGCCTGCTTGTCCGCGTTGTGCCGCGCCCACGCCAGCGCGTTGGGGTCGATGTCCACCGCGTACACCACCGCGTCCGGCCGCTCGTGCGCGATCGCCAGCGCCAGCGCCCCGGACCCGGTGCACAGGTCCACCACCACCGGGTACTCGCGGCCGTGGATGTGCCGCAACCCCCACTCGACCAGCAGTTCCGTCTCCGGCCGCGGGATGAACACACCGGGGCCGACGTCCAGCGTGATGCCGGCGAACCCGGCCCACCCGGTCAGGTGCTGCAGCGGCACCCGCTTCGCGCGCTGGGCGACCAGCTTGCCGATCGCCTCCACCACCGGCGGGTCGACGAGCGGCACCAGCGGCAGGCGCCCGCGCTCGACGCCCAGCACGTGGGCGGCGATCAGCTCGGCGTCGGCGCGCGGAGACGCCACCCCCGCCTCCTCCAGGATGCGCATCGCCTCGAGGATCGCCAGTCGCAACGGTTGCCGCTTCACGCACCCAACTTTTCCACAGCCCTCAGCCGGCGGTGGGGACGTATGCCGCGAGCGCCCCGCGCGTCTGCCGCAGATCGTCGATGCGCTCGTCCAGGGCGTCCAGCTGCTCACGCAGCGTGCTCACCACTTCGGGGCACAGCTCCAGTTCCGGCTTCTCCCCCCGCGCGCACGGCAGCAGCTTGCGGATGACGCACGTCGTCAGCCCGGCGGCCAGCAGGGCGCGGATCTGCCGCACGGTGGTCACCGCGTCGTCGTCGTAGATCCGGTAGCCGTTGCTGTCCCGCTTCGTGCTGAGCAGCTCCTGCTCCTCGTAGTACCGCAGCAACCGCTGGCTGACGCCGGTCCGGGCGGACAGCCCCCCGATCCGCATGCGACCTCGCTCACTCGTATTTGACCTTCACACCGGTGTCAGTACCTAACGTCGCGGCATGACCGAACATTTCGCGCACGTCGTCCGCGGTTCCGGTCCGGGCCTGCTGCTCGCGCACGGCGCCGGCGGCAGCGTCCAGGCCAACTTCGGGCCCATCCTGGACGACCTCGCCAGCACGCACACCGTGGTCGGCCGCGACTACCCCGTCGGCGGACCGCCGTCCCTGGACAGCCTCGCCGACACGCTGGTCTCGACCGCGGAGGACGCCGGGGTGGAGCGCTTCACGATCCTCGGCTACTCGCTCGGCACCGCGGTCGCGGTGCGCGCCGCCACCCGCCACCCGGAACGGGTGACCGGGCTGGTGCTGACCGCCGGGTTCGCCCGGCCGTCCAACCAGATGCGGCTCGCCGTCGAGGTGTGGCGGGAGCTGCTGGACCTCGGGAACCCGGAGCTGCTGGCGAAGTACATGACCTTCGCGGCCGTCGGCGGGCAGTTCCTCAACGCCCTGTCGCCACGCGCACTCGGCGACGCCCTGGCCGGCCTGGTCGTGCCGGACGGCACGGCGGAGCAGGTCGACCTCGTCGCGTCGGCGGACACCAGCGCGGAGCTGGGCCGGATCACCGTGCCGACGCGCGTGATCGGCACCCGGCAGGACGTTCTCGTGCCGATCGACGTGCAACGCGAACTCGCCGAGGGGATCCCCGGCGCCGAATACATGGAGATCGCGAGCGGCCACTCGATGCAGGCCGAGGCCCGCGACGAGTGGCTCGCCCGGATCCGGGAGTTCCGTTACTGACCGGCGGAGGCCAGCCGCTCCTCGCGGTCGGCGGCGGCCAGCGCGTCCAGCACGGCGTCGAGGTCGCCGTCGAGCACCTGGTCCAGGTTGTAGGCCTTGTAGTTCACCCGGTGGTCGGAGATCCGGTTCTCCGGGAAGTTGTAGGTGCGCACCCGCTCGGAGCGGTCGACCGTGCGGACCTGCGACTTGCGCGCGTCGGCGGCCTTGGCGGCGGCCTCTTCCTCCGCCATGGCCTGCAGCCGCGCCTGCAGCACCTGGATGGCGCGGGCGCGGTTCTGGATCTGCGACTTCTCGTTCTGGCAGGACACGACGATCCCGGTGGGCAGGTGGGTCACCCGCACGGCCGAGTCGGTGGTGTTGACGCTCTGCCCGCCGGGGCCGGACGACCGGAACACGTCGATGCGCAGGTCGTTCGGGTCGATCTCGACCTCGACCTCCTCCGGCTCCGGGTAGATCAGGACACCCGCGGCGGAGGTGTGGATCCGGCCCTGCGACTCGGTCGCCGGCACGCGCTGCACGCGGTGCACACCGCCCTCGAACTTCAGCCGCGCCCACACGCCGTCGGCATCGGTCCCCTTGCTCTTCACCGCGACGGTGACGTCCTTGTAGCCGCCCAGGTCCGAGTGCACGGCGTCGAGCACCTCGGCCTTCCAGCCGTGCCGCTCGGCGTAGCGCAGGTACATGCGCAGCAGGTCGCCCGCGAACAGGGCCGACTCCTCGCCACCCTCACCGGACTTGATCTCCATCAGCACGTCCGAGCCGTCGTACGGGTCGCGCGGCAGCAGCAGTTCCGTCAGCCGGGACTCCAGCTGCGGGATGCGCGCGGCGATCTCCTCGGCCTCGGCCGCGAACGTGGAGTCCTCGTCGGCCAGCTCGCGGGCCGTGCCGAGGTCGTCGCGCGCCTGGTCGAGCTCGTTGATGACCTTGACGATCGGGCTCAGCTCGGCGTAGCGGCGGCCGAGTTTGCGCGCCCGGCCCTGGTCGGCGTGCACGGCCGGGTCCGCCAGCTGCTTCTCCAGCTCGGCGTACTCGTCGAGCAGCCCGTGCAGGGAGGACGAATCCACGACCGCACCTTCCTCTCGTTCCGGTGGCACAAAAGCGGCGCCCACCCCCGGTGGTCGGGAGTGGGCGCCGGTGGTGAAGCTACTTGGCGTCGGCCTTCTTGCCGGCCCGCTTGCCGTAGCGCGCCTCGAAGCGCGCGACCCGGCCGCCGGTGTCCATGATCTTCTGCTTGCCGGTGTAGAACGGGTGGCAGTTCGAGCAGATTTCGACCGTGATGGCACCGGAGGTCTTGGTGCTGCGGGTGGTGAAGGTGTTGCCGCAACCACACGTGACGGTGGTGGGCACGTACTCGGGGTGGATACCGCTCTTCATGGAGTCCTCTCTCGGTGGCCGCCGGGTCCCCGCGGTGTTCTTTCACGTGGGGTGAACCGGAGCCGGACGTTAGCGGGTTGATTCTGCCAGACGCGCTGACATGCAGGTCAACGCCCCCCGCGCGGCGCGTATTCCGGGTACGGGACGTGTACGGGTTTTGTACGGGCCCGCGTCAGGCTGCTGTCCGAGACCCGGACCCGCCGGGTGAGGAGGAGCCGATGTCCCGCAGCATCACATCCGTCGCCGTCGCCGCCCTCGCGGCCGCCGCGCTCACGGTGGTCCCGCTCACGAGCCAGGCCGCCACCCTCGCCGCAGCCCCGAGCAGCGACGTTTCGATCCTCGCCGCCGGTGACGGCACCCCGTCCGGTGCGGTCGCCTGGTTCCACGCCCGCATCGGCAGCACCGCCTACCAGGGCTACTGCGAGAAGGCCGTGGAGAACGCCTACGGCACCACCGGGGTGTGGGCCTCGGCCAACGCGCACTGGAACGGCGCCAGCCCCAAGCACGCCGGTGACCGCAACCCGCCGCTGGGCGCGTTCGTGTACTGGAACATCGCGTCGCCGTACGGGCACGTGGGCATCTCCGACGGCGCCGGCGGCTTCTACGCGACCAGCGTCGGCGGGAGGATCGGGCACGTCACCAAGGCCCAGGGCGGCTACAGCTACTACAGCAACTACCGCGGCTGGACCCCCGCGGCGGTCCCCCGCCGGTAGGACAACGCGAAAACGGCCACCCTTCCTGGGGGAGGGTGGCCGTTTCGCGTGCTACGAACGACTAGTCGTCATCCGAGGCGAGCGCCGTCTTGCTGACCTGCATCAGGAACTCGATGTTGGTCTTCGTCTTGCGCAGGCGGGACAGCAGCAGGTCGATGGCCTGCTGCGAGTCCAGCGCGTGCAGGACCCGGTGCAGCTTGTGCGTGACCGCCAGCTCGTCCGGCGAGAGCAGCAGCTCCTCCTTGCGGGTGCCGGACGGGTTGACGTCCACCGCCGGGAAGACGCGCCGCTCGGCGATCTTGCGGTCGAGCTTGAGCTCGGCGTTGCCGGTGCCCTTGAACTCCTCGAAGATCACCGTGTCACCGGTGGACCCGGTCTCGACCATCGCCGTGGCGAAGATCGTCAGGGAGCCGCCGTTCTCGATGTTGCGCGCCGCACCGAGGAAGCGCTTCGGCGGGAACAGCGCGGTCGAGTCGACACCACCGGAGAGGATCCGGCCGGACGCCGGGGCCGCCAGGTTGTAGGCGCGGCCGAGGCGGGTGATCGAGTCGAGCAGGACCACCACGTCCATGCCCATCTCCACCAGGCGCTTGGCGCGCTCGATGGACAGCTCGGCCACCGAGGTGTGGTCTGACGGCGGGCGGTCGAAGGTGGAGGCGATGACCTCGCCCTTCACCGACCGCTGCATGTCGGTGACCTCTTCCGGACGCTCGTCGACGAGGACGACCATCAGGTGGCACTCGGGGTTGTTCGTGGTGATCGCGTTCGCGATGTCCTGCATGATCGTGGTCTTGCCGGCCTTCGGCGGCGACACGATCAGGGCGCGCTGCCCCTTGCCGACCGGCATGACCAGGTCGATCACGCGGGTGGTCAGCTTGTGCGGTTCGGTCTCCAGGCGCAGCCGCTCGTTCGGGTAGAGCGGGGTCAGCTTGGTGAACTCGGGGCGGCGCTTGGCCTCCTCCGGGTCCAGGCCGTTGACGCTGTCGACGCGCACCAGCGGGTTGAACTTCTGGCGCTGCTGCTCGCCCTCGCGCGGCTGCTTGACCACACCGGTGATGGCGTCACCGCGGCGCAGGCCGTGCTTGCGCACCAGCGACAGCGACACGTACACGTCGTTCGGCCCGGGCAGGTAGCCCGAGGTGCGCACGAACGCGTAGTTGTCCAGCACGTCGAGGATGCCGGCGACCGGCAGCAGGACGTCGTCCTCGCGGATCTCGGTGTCCGTGCCGCCCTCACCGCGGTTGCCGCGGCGACGGCGGTCCCGGAACCGGCGGCCGCGACGGCCGCCCTCGTCGTCATCGGCGCCACCGGAGTTCTGGCCACCGGAGTTCTGGCCGCCCTGGTTCTGCTGCTTGGCCTGGCCGCCACCGGAGCCGGAGTCGCGGTTGTTCTGCTTGCGCTGGTCGCCGCCGCCCTGCTGGGACTGGTCGCCACCGCGCTGCTGGTCGTTGCCGCCCCGCTGCTCGCGCTGGTCGTTGCCGCGGTTGTCGTTGCCGCCGCGGTTGTCCGGGCTGCCTGCCGCGCGGTTCGCGCCACGGCGACGGCGGGCGCCGCCCTCGCGCCGCGGGGTGTCCTCGGCCTGCTGGGGCGCCTCGGCGCCGTTCACGGGCTTGTCGGCCGGAGCGGGCTGGTCGGCCTTCTCCGCCGGGGCCGGCTTGTCGGCCGGGGCCTCGGCCTGCCGGGGCGCCTTCTCGGCTGGCTTGGTCTGCACCGGAGCCTCCACCTTCGCGGCGATGCCGTCGAGGGGCAGGGTCTCGTCGGCGGCGCGCTTGCGCGGAGCCTTGCCCTGGCGCTCGCGGATCGCGGCGATCAGGTCACCCTTGCGCATCCCCTTGGTGTCGCCGATGCCCAGCTGGGTGGCGAGTTCCCGCAGGTCGGCGATCACCATGCCGGACAGGCCGCCACTGCGGCGCTTCGGCGCGGCCGTGCCGTTGCTCTCCCCTGGCTCAGCGTTCGTCGCGGCGGCCGCCACGTCGCCGCTCAAAAGATCGGTGTTGCTCACACATGTCCTTCCTGACCGATCCACGCCTCCAGGTGGATCAGCGGACTACCGCCCGCGTCCGATCGCGGAACGGTCTGCTCCTGCCCGGTGTGGCTTCCCCGGCCGGGACACGCGGGTCACAGCGGCCGAGCCGCCACACGGGGTCTCGCGTGTTCCAGGTGGAACGCGCCGAATTCGTGTCACCGTAGCTACCGGAAACCCGCCTAGGTCAATCCCTGCACCAGCTATGCGGAATTATCGACTCAACGAGAGAATGCGATCCGGGATGGAACCCCCGGGACCGACACCGGGTGCGGATTGCGCGCGGTGATCGAACGCCCCCGAGGGTAGACCGACCGGGCACGAGGTGCAACAACCACCCCCCGGCGTGCCGCGAATCTCCGCACGGAATCTACCGGCCCGTGACCTGAACCCCGGCCTGGTCGACCGGCAGCTCGATGACTTCGAACCCTGCAACGTCCACGGCGGCCGGGATTATTCCGTCCACCGTCAGCGCCAGCACGGTCGGCCCGGCGCCGGACACCGTCGCCGCGACCCCGGCCGCGCGCAGGTCGCGCACCAGGCGCCCGGTCGCCGGGTAGGCGGGCGCGCGATAGTCCTGGTGCAGGCGGTCTTCCGTGGCCGGCAGCAGCAGCGACGGGTCGGTGGTCAGGGCGTGCACCGCCAGCGCCGCGCGGCCGGCGGAGAACGCGGCGTCGGCGTGCGGCACCTGGGCCGGCAACAGCCCGCGAGTCGCCTCGGTCGACGACTTCACCGACGGCACCGCCACGACCGGACGGATCGACGGGTGCGGCGTCAGCCGTTCGGCGTGAAAGCGGCCCTTCTCACACCACGCCAGGACGAAACCACCCAGCAGGCTGGCGGCGGCGTTGTCCGCGTGCCCCTCGAACTCGGCGGCCAGCTGGACCGCGTCGCCGTCCAGGGACCGGCCCGCCAGCGCGTACCCGGCGGCGATCCCGGAGACCACCGCCGCGGCCGACGAACCGAGACCGCGCGCGTGCGGGATCTTGTTGAAGCACCGCAGATGCAGCCCCGGCGGCGTGACGCCGAGGTGCTCGCACGCGCGCCGCAGCGCCCGCACCACCAGGTGCGTCTCGTCGGTCGGCACGTCCTCGACCCCGCCGGCCCCGGCGTCGAACACCTCGACCTTGAGCCCGGCGTCGGTGACCTGCACCTCGACGACGTCGTGCAGCGCGAGCGCCAGCCCGAGCGCGTCGAAGCCGGGGCCGAGGTTCGCGCTCGACGCCGGGACGGTCACCTTCAGAGCGGTCACGTCAGCTCCAGCGCGGCCGCCACCGCCCGCGGGTCCACCGCCAGCGGCTCGACCTCGACGTTGCCCTCCAGCGCGGTGCCCGGGTCCTTCAGGCCGTGGCCGGTGACGGTGCACACCACGGTCGACCCCTTCGGCAGGCGGCCGTCGGCGGCGGTCGCGAGCAGGCCCGCGACGCTGGTCGCCGACGCCGGCTCGACGAACACGCCCTCCTTGCTGGCCAGCAGCCGGTAGGCGGCGAGGATCTGCTCGTCGGTCACCGCCTCGAACAGGCCACCGGAGGCGTTCTTCGCCTTGACCGCGCCCTCCCACGAGGCCGGGCTGCCGACCCGGATCGCGGTCGCGATGGTCTCCGGCTCGGCGACCGGCTCACCCTTGACCAACGGGGCCGCGCCGGCCGCCTGGAACCCGAACATGCGCGGGGTGTTCTTCACCACACCGTCCGCGGCGTACTCGGAGTACCCGGCCCAGTAGGCGGTGATGTTGCCCGCGTTGCCGACCGGCAGGCAGTGGATGTCCGGCGCCTGGCCGAGGACGTCGCAGATCTCCCAGGCAGCGGTCTTCTGGCCGATCAGGCGCACCGGGTTGACCGAGTTGACCAGCGTGACCGGGTGGTCGATCGCGGTCTTGCGGGCCAGCTCGAGGCAGTCGTCGAAGTTGCCGTCGATCTGCAGGATGCGGGCGCCGTGCAGGATGGCCTGCGCGAGCTTGCCCATCGCGATCTTGCCCTGCGGGATCAGCACCGCGCAGGTCAGGCCGGCGCGCGCGGCGTAGGCCGCGGCCGAGGCCGAGGTGTTGCCGGTGGAGGCGCAGATGACCGCCTGCAGGCCGCTGGCCTTGGCGTGCGTGATCGCCACCGTCATGCCGCGGTCCTTGAACGACCCGGTCGGGTTGGCGCCCTCGACCTTGAGGTAGACGGTCGAGCCGGTCAGCTCGGACAGGTGCGGGGCGGGCATCAGCGGCGTGTTGCCCTCGCCGAGGGTGATGACCTCCGCCCCGGCCGGAACCGGTACCCGGTCGGCGTACGCCTCGATGATCCCGGGCCAGCCGGCCTTCGCAGTCATGAATCCTCGCCTTCCACCCGCATCACGCTCACGACCTCGTTGACGACGTCCATTTTCCCGATGGCCTCGACGGTCGCTTCGAGCGCCGCGTCCGGTGCGAGGTGCGTCACGATGACCAGGCTGGCCGTGTCGTGCCGGTCACGCTGGCGGACCGCGGCGATGCTGACCTCGTGCGCCGCGAACACCTGCGCGACCTGCGCCAGCACACCGGGCTTGTCGGCCACGTCGAGGCTGACGTGGTAGCGCGTCGGGGTCTGGCCCATCGGCCGCACCGGCAGCTGGGCGTGCGCCGACTCGCGCGGGCCGCGGCCGCCGACCACCCGGTTGCGGGCCACCGCGACCAGGTCGCCGAGCACCGCGCTGGCCGTCGGCGCTCCACCGGCGCCCTGGCCGTAGAACATCAGGCTGCCCGCCGCGTCGGCTTCGACGAACACCGCGTTGAACGCGCCGCCGACGTTCGCCAGCGGGTGGCTGCGCGGGATCATCACCGGGTGCACGCGCGCCGACACCGACTCGGTGCCGTCCTCGCCCTCGACGCGTTCGCAGATCGAAAGCAGCTTCACCGTGCGGCCCAGTGCCTTCGCGGCCGCGATGTCCGAGGCGGAGACGTTCGAGATGCCCTCGCGGTGCACGTCGGAGGCGGTGACGCGGGTGTGGAAGGCCAGCGAGGCGAGGATGGCCGCCTTGGACGCGGCGTCGTAGCCGTCCACGTCCGCGGTCGGGTCCGCCTCCGCGTAACCGAGGCGGCTGGCCTCGTCCAGGGTCTCGGCGTAACCGGCGCCCGTGGAGTCCATCGCGGACAGGATGAAGTTGGTGGTGCCGTTGACGATGCCCATCACCTTGGTGATGCGGTCACCGGCCAGCGACTCGCGCAGCGGGCGCAGCAGCGGGATCGCCCCGGCCACCGCGGCCTCGAAGTAGAGGTCGGCGCCGCTGGAGTCGGCCGCCTCGAACAGCTCCGCGGAGTACTCGGCCAGCAGCGCCTTGTTCGCGGTGACGACCGACTTCCCCTTGCGCAGCGCGGTGAGCAGCCATTCGCGCACCGGGTCGATGCCGCCGATCAGCTCGACCACGACGTCCACATCGGACTCCACGAGCGCGGCGGCGTCGTTGGTCAGCAGGTGCTGCGGCAGCTCGGGGTGCTTGTCCGGGCGGCGCACCGCGATGCCGGCCAGCTCGACCGGCGCGCCGGCGCGGGCGGCCAGCTCGTCGGCGTGCTCGGTGAGCAGGCGCGCGACCTCGGTGCCGACCGTGCCGCAGCCCAGCAGCGCCACGCGCACCGTCTTGCCGTCTACAGTGGACATTTCAGTCACGACACCTCCAGCTGCAGCATGTCGTCGATCGTCTCGCGGCGCAGGAGCAGCCGTGCGCTGCCGTTGCGGACCGCGACGACCGCCGGGCGCGGCTGCCGGTTGTAGTTGCTGGCCATGGAGTAGCAGTAGGCGCCGGTCGCCGCGACGGCGAGCAGGTCACCCGGGGCGAGGGTGTCGGGCAGCCAGCAGTCCCGCACGACGATGTCGCCGGACTCGCAGTGCTTGCCCACGACCCGGCTCAACGCCGCGCCGACCTGGTCGCCTGCCCCGTCGTCGCTCGCGCGCGACACCAGGCGGACGTCGTACACCGCGTCGTAGAGCGGCGTGCGGATGTTGTCGCTCATGCCGCCGTCCACGCTGACGTAGCGCCGGGACTCGTTGTCCCCCAGCGACACGTCCTTGATGGTGCCCACCTCGTACAGCGTGACGGTGCCCGGCCCGGCGATGGCGCGGCCGGGCTCGCCCGCGATTCGCGGCACCGGCAGCCCGGCGAACTCGCACTCCTTGCGCACGATCTCGCGGATCTGCGTGATCATCTGCGCCGGCGGCGGCGGGTTGTCCTTGTCGGTGTAGGCGATGCCGAAGCCGCCGCCGAGGTCCACCAGCGACAGCTGCTCCAGCAGCTGCTCGCCGTGCTCCTTGACCAGCTCGGCCATCAGCCCGATGACGCGGCGCGCGGCGACCTCGAAGCCGTCGGCGTCGAAGATCTGCGACCCGATGTGGCTGTGCAGGCCGACCAGGCGCAGCGACGGCGCGTTCAGCACGCGGCGCACCGCCTCCGCGGCATCACCCGCGGCCAGCGAGAACCCGAACTTCTGGTCCTCGTGCGCGGTCGCGATGAACTCGTGCGTGTGCGCCTCGACGCCGACCGTGACGCGGACCAGCACCTTCTGCTCGACGTCCAGCCGCGCGGCGACGTCGGCCAGCCGCGCGATCTCGTAGTAGGAGTCGAGCACGACCGTGCCGACGCCGGCGCCGACCGCGGTCTCCAGCTCGGCGACCGATTTGTTGTTGCCGTGGAAGGTGATCCGCTCGGGCGGGAACCCGGCGCGCAGCGCGACGGCCAGCTCGCCGCCGCTGGCGACGTCCAGGCTCAGGCCCTGCGCGGCGACCCAGCGGGCCACCTCGGTGCTCAGGAACGCCTTGGCCGCGTAGTGCACCAGCGACGGGTCGTCGAACGCCTCGGCGTACTCGGCGCAGCGCGACTTGAAGTCGGCCTCGTCGACGACGAACAGCGGCGTGCCGTAGGTCTCGGCCAGCTCGCGCACGTCGACGCCGGCGATGCGCACGACGCCGTCCGGGGCGCGGTAGGCGTTGCGCGGCCAGACCTTCGGGTAGAGCCGGTCGAGCTCGGCGGAACTGGACGGGGGGAAACCGGAGGTGTCGGCGTGCGGGTAGACCTCCGCGTGCCGCGGGCCGGCGGGGTGAGCCATCAGAAGTTACATCCGTTCCGGAGCGGAGACACCGAGCAGGGCGAGGCCGTTGGCGAACACCTGGCGCGCCGCCTCGCACAGGGCGAGCCGGGCGTAGGTGAGCGGGGTGGCCTCCTCGTCGCCCTTGGGGAGAACCTGCGCGACGGCGTAGAACTTGTGGAACGCGCCGGCGAGGCTTTCCAGGTAGCGCGCCACGCGGTGCGGTTCCCGCAGCTCGGCGGCACGCTGGACCACGGTCGGGAACTCCCCGATCGTGCGGATGAGGTCACCCTCGCGGTCGAGGGTGAGCAGCCCGAAGTCGGCGTCGTTGTCGTACTTCAGTCCCAGTTCGGCGGCGTTGCGCTGCAGCGAGGCCAGCCGGGCGTGCGCGTACTGCACGTAGTAGACCGGGTTCTCGTCGCTGCTCTTGCGCAGCAGGTCGAGGTCGATGTCGATGCTGGAGTCCACCGAGTACCGGGTCAGCTCGTAGCGCGCGGCGTCCACGCCCACGGTTTCGACCAGGTCCTCCATCGTGATGACCGTGCCGGCGCGCTTGCTCATCCGGACCGGCTTGCCGTCGCTGACCAGGTTCACCAGCTGGCCGATGAGCACCTCGACCACGGCCGGGTCGTGGCCCATCGCGGACGCGGCGGCCTTGAGCCGGGCGATGTAGCCGTGGTGGTCCGCGCCGAGCATGTAGATGCACAGGTCGAAGCCGCGGCCGATCTTGTCCTGCAGGTAGGCGATGTCACCGGCGATGTAGGCGGGGGCGCCGTCGCTCTTGATGACCACGCGGTCCTTGTCGTCGCCGAACTCGGTGGAGCGCAGCCACCAGGCGCCGTCGGCGTGGTAGAGGCTGCCGTTCTCCTTGAGGCCCTCGACCGCCTTCTCCACCGCGCCCGACTGGTGCAGCGAGTCCTCGTGGAAGTAGACGTCGAAGTCCGTGCCGAACTCGTGCAGGCTCTTCTTGATCTCGCCGAACATCAGCTCGACGCCGACGCGGCGGAACGTCTCGTGGCGCTCGGCCTCCGGCAGCGACAGCGCGCTGGGCTCCTGGCGCAGCACCTCGGCGGCGATGTCGGTGATGTAGGCGCCGGCGTAGCCGTCCTCCGGCGCGGGCTCGCCCTTCGCGGCGGCGATCAGGGACCGGACGAACCGGTCGATCTGCGCCCCGGCGTCGTTGAAGTAGTACTCGCGGGTGACCTCGGCGCCCTGCGCCTGGAGCACGCGGCCGAGCGCGTCGCCGACCGCCGCCCAGCGGGTGCCGCCCAGGTGGACCGGGCCGGTCGGGTTGGCCGAGACGAACTCGAGGTTGATCTTGCGGCCCTTGAGCGCCTCGCCGCGACCGTAGGCGGCACCGAGGGTGAGCACCTGGCGGATCTGCTCGCCCTGGGCGTCGGCGGCCAGCCGGAGGTTGACGAAACCGGGGCCGGCGATCTCCGCGGAGGCGATGCCGTCGGCGGCCGCGAGCGCGTCGGCCAGCTCCTGGGCGAAGTCGCGCGGGGCCAGGCCGGCCTTCTTCGCCACCTGCAACGCGACGTTGGTGGCGTAGTCTCCGTGTTCCGGGTTGCGCGGGCGCTCGACGGTCACCGCGGCGGGGAGCACGGCGGTGTCGGCGCCTCGGGCGGAAAGCACCTGCGCGGCGGACGTACGGACCAGGTCAGCTAGGGCCTCGGGAGTCACCAGCCGAGTGTAAGGGCCGCGACCTCGGGCGTTGACAGGGACCGAACACCGGGTCCCTAAACTCTACCCGGGTGTATCCACTTGACGGGAGACGCGGGAGCCATGGCCAGCGGCACGAAGAAGAAGGGCGCACCGAAGAAGGGCAGCGTGAAGGCGGCCCGCGGCTCGGTGGTGTCCAAGAAGGGTGTGCCCTGGGGCACGATCATCTCGGTGGTCGCGGTGGTCGCGCTCGCCGCCGTGGTGGTCGGGTACTACCTGGTCCAGTCGGCGCCCAAGCGCGCGCTGGCCAGCTGGGCGCCCACCGCGGACAACCCGGACCCGTCGCTGAGCATCCCGGGCATCGTCACCGGCCAGTACCAGGCCAGCGTGCACATCCTGCCGACCGAGCGGGTGGCCTACGACCACACGCCGCCCTACGGCGGCCCGCACGACGGCTACTGGGCGGCGTGCAACGGCGTTGTGTACCCGGTCGCGGTGCGCACCGAGAACATGGTGCACTCGCTCGAGCACGGCGCGGTGTGGATCGCCTACAACCCCGACCAGGTGACCGGTGACGCGCTGAACACGCTCAAGTCCAAGGTCGAGGGCAAGCCGTACACGATGATGTCGCCCTACCCCGGGCTGGACAAGCCGGTCTCGCTGCAGTCGTGGGGTCACCAGCTGAAGGTCGACTCGGCCACCGACGAGCGGATCGACCAGTTCATCACCGCGCTGCGGACCAACCAGAACACCTACCCGGAGGTCGGCGCCTCGTGCGACGCGCTGGGCGCGGGCGCCTTCGACCCGGACAACCCGCCGCCGTTCGACCCGACTCCGCCCGGTCCGGACGCGAAGCCGATGGACTACCAGGGTTCGCAGGGCACGCAGCAGGACACCGGGATGCCCAGCTCGGCCCCGACGTCCTGATCCCGATGGCGGACGACGAAGCTCCGGTGGCGGGCCGGCCGGGCCCCCGGCCGGTCGTCATCGGCGCGACGGTGATCGTGGTCCTGCTGGTCGGCGCGGTGCTCGGGATGTTCCTGACGTCGACCGCGCTGCGGAACGACACGTCGGCCACGCCCGCGGAGGGGTCCGTGGAGGTCGGGTTCGCGCAGGACATGTCGGTGCACCACCTGCAGGCCGTGACGATGGCGAGCTGGGAGCGGGACCACACCAGCGACCCGCAACTCAGGCAGCTGGCGTTCGACATCGAGTCCACGCAGCGGGAACAGGTCGGCCGGATGAAGGGCTGGCTGATGCTGTGGGGTCAGCCGGAGCAGGCCACCGGCGCGTACATGACGTGGATGACGACCGATGCCGGGCACAACCACATGGCGATGGCGCCGCCGTCGTCAGCCGCGGCGGCCGGCGCGCCGATGCCCGGGATGGCGACCAACGACGAGCTGGCGAAGCTGCGGTCGCTGTCCGGGGCCGAGCTGGACGTCTACTTCCTGCAGCTGATGCTGCGGCACCACCAGGGCGGCACGGAGATGGCGCAGTACGCGCACGATCACACGACCGTGCCGGCGGTGAAGGCGCTGACGCAGAGCATCCTGACGTCGCAGGGCGCGGAGATGACGGTGATGCGGAACATGCTCACCGCACGGGGCGCGCAGCCGCTGCCGTTTCCGTGATCACCAGCTGAGTTCCTGGCAGCGGGCCGCCGATTCGCGCGGCTCGCACTGCAGGGTGGCGTGCTCGATCGCGTAGTCGTCCTTGAGGAGCGTCTGCGCGGCGGAGAGCACCTCGGCCGGTTCGGCTTCGTGCTCCAGCGTGAGGTGGGCGGAGGCGACTTCCATGCCCGAGGTGAGCGTCCACACGTGCAGGTCGTGCACGTCGCACACGCCGGCCAGCGCCGCGAGGTCCGCGGAGATCCGTTCGACGTCCACTTCGGCGGGGGCGTGCTGGAACAGGATGCGCAGCGCGCGCCGGGCGAGGGTGAACGTGCGCGGCAGCACGAACAGTCCGATCGCGACACCGATGAGGGCGTCCGCGTAGCGCCAGCCGGTCGTCAGGGTGATCAGGCCGCTGACGAGGACGCCGATCGAGCCGATCAGGTCGGCGAGGACTTCCAGGTACGCGCCGCGCAGGTTGAGGCTCTCCTTGGAGCCGTCGCGGAGCAGCGCGAAGGCGACGAGGTTCGCGGCGAGCCCGCCGACCGCCACGAGCAGCACCGGCAGGCCGGGCACCTCGGGCGGGTTCGCGAACCGCTGGACCGCCTCGAAGATCACGTAGCCGGCCACCCCGAAGAGCAGGACGGCGTTGGCCAGCGCGGCGAGCACCTCGGCGCGGTAGAGCCCGAAGGTCCGCCGGTAGGTCGGCCCGGACCGCCGCGCCAGGACGATCGCCGTGAGGGCCATCGCGAGCCCGAGGACGTCGGTGAGCATGTGCCCGGCGTCGGAGATCAACGCGAGCGACCCGGTGACCACCCCGACGACTGCTTCGAGCACCAGGAAGGCGACGCCGAGCCCGAGCGCCGCGGCGAGCCGGGGCAGATGGCGAGCGGACGCGCTACCGGGCGGCTGGTGCCCGTGTCCGTGGCCGTGTCCCATGCGCTGGAGTCCTCCTCTGTCCCGCACCCGGAATATATAGTGATATGCGCATGTATGCAAGCGCAGGTAAGGCTAGCCTTATCCGAGCAGCCTAACCGAGCAGCAGGCCCGCCGCTCCCCCTCGAAGGGGTAGCCGCTCGCCGGGCGGAAACACCGGTGCGCTAGGCTATGCCACGTCGCCCAGCGATGGGCCCTCGTAGCTCAGGGGATAGAGCACTGCCCTCCGGAGGCAGGTGTCGCAGGTTCGAATCCTGCCGAGGGCACCCAGGTCAGAGCGTTATTCGACGCTCTGACCACGCTTTGCGTGGTGCCGCACGTGGTGCGACCCCGCTACCCTCGCACCACGACCGACGCCAGGAAGCGGCCTCAGCGCCGCCGGAGGGGCGAGATCGAGACGCTGCCGAGCGGAGCACTCCGGGTCAAGGTCTACGCGGGCGTCGACCCCCTCAGCGGCAAGCGCCACTACCTCCGCGAGACCATCCCAGCCGGCCCCAAGGCCGAAGCGGAGGCCGAGAAGGTCCTGGTCAAGTTCGTGAACCAGGTCAACGAGAGCCGCAACCCCAGGACGCGCGCGACGGTCAGCCAGCTCCTCGACCGGTACATGGAGTTCATCGACGTCGATGTGACGACGCGCACTCGTTACGAGATCGCGATCCGGAAGCACATCAAGCCCCTACTCGGGAACCTCCCGATCGCCAAGCTGAACGGCGAGACGTTCGACTCGTTCTACAAGACGCTCCGCACGTGCCGGGACCACTGCGGTGGCCGCCCATCCGTCGATCATCGCGTCAAGGGCGAGCACGAGTGCACGGACAAGTGCCGGGTCCACAAGTGCGACCCGCTCTCCCCCGCCTCGATCCGAAAGATCCACACGTGCCTGAGCGGAGCGCTCAAGACTGCCATTCGCTGCCAGTGGATCACGGTCAACCCACTCGACCAGGCCCACCCACCGAAGCGTCCAACTCCTGATCCGCGGCCGCCCTCACCAGAGGAGGCGACCGCCATCGTCAACGAAGCGTTCAAGGATCTGCCGTGGGGAATGCTCGTCTGGCTAGCCATGACCACCGGCGCTCGACGGGGCGAGCTGTCCGCGCTGCGCTGGGACTGGCTCGACCTGGACAACGCAACGCTGCGGATTCACACCAGCATCGCCCAGGACGGCGGCAAGACGTGGGAGAAGGACACCAAGACGCACCAGCAACGGCGCATCACGCTCGACCCCGAGACTGTGGGGCTGCTGCGCGCGTACCGCCAGCACTGCGAGACCGAAGCCCGGACAGTTGGTGTCACGCTGGCGAAGAACGGCCGGGTGTTCTCTCCCGAGGTTGATCACTCCACCTGACTCAAGCCCAGCACGGTGCCCCAGCGGTATCGCCGCATGTCCCGCTCGCTGGGCCTGGACACGCACCTGCATCAGCTACGTCACTACTCCGCTACCGAGCTGATCGCCGCAGGCGTCGACGTGCGCACCGTCGCCGGCCGCCTCGGCCACTCCGGAGGCGGTACGACAACGCTTAAGACAACGCTTAAGGTGTACTCGGCGTGGGTCGCCGAGGCGGACCAGAAGGCCGCCGGAAAGCTGACCGGACGGATGCCGCAGGCACCAATCACTATCGACGTCCAGAGCAACGCCCGATCGACGCTGGAACCGGACGTCGCGAACCCGTACCAGAAGATTGCCGCCGATCTCCGCGGCGCAATTGCCGCAGGGATTCTTCGTGTCGGGGATCAACTGCCACCCGTTGCCGAGCTTGCCGCGCGTTATCACGTGGGTGTCGCTACTGCGCACCGCGCGATCATGGAACTGAAGGCCGACGGCCTAGTGACCGCCAGCCGTGGTAAGCGTGCAACTGTAATCGCTCCGACTGGCGACACGGAAACAGCAGACGTAATTGCGCTTCGTTTCTGACTATCAGCTCAGCACGTCCGCGACCCATCTCAGGGAAAGGAGGCGTCACTTTCGACTGTAACGACATGAGCCCCTCTGACGACCCAATCGACAAGATCGTCAAAATCTGGAGCAGTCCTTGACGCTGCTCCCGAGTGAACGGCTAGGTCGATGCCCCGGGCTCTCAGTGAATCTGAAGCAATAGCCACCCTGCGTGCAGCACTACTTGAGCCGCTGGAACCTTACCGGAACTCGGAGACACCTTGGCCCTGTCGTTGTATGCGGTGCGGCAACCTCGTCTCACCGCGGCTGCATAACATCCGCAACGGCTGGGGCGGCTGCCGTCCTTGCGCCGTAAAGGACAGGGTGGCTGCGAAACGCGAACGCGAAGCCGTCAGGGCCGAAGCCGATATGCGAGCGAACGGCCTGGAACCACTCGTGCCTTTCACTCATACCAAGACTCCATGGAAGTCGATGTGCATGAACTGCGGCCGCACGGTGACACCGCGCCTGAACAACGTCCGCAGCGGCCACCTCGGCTGCATCCACTGCGGCGGCAAAGCACCCATTGATCCGGCTGCTGCAGCGGCAGATGTGCGCGAAATCGGATTGGAGCCACTGGAACCTTACACCACAGCTCTGACGCCGTGGCGATGCCGCTGTCTTCGCTGCGACCGCGAGACTATCGTCCGCCTTGGACAGGTTCGGATTCGGAACGCGGGGTGCCTATACTGCGGCAAGGCCGGATTCTCACTCCGAGGCACCGGCGTGCTCTACCTCATCGCACATGATAGATATGGCGCCTACAAAATAGGCGTGATGGGCCATCGAGCAGGTCGCCTGGATGTACACCAAAAACACGGCTGGAAAATCTACAAGAAGCTTGAGTTCAACCACTTCGTCGACGCTTATCGAGTTGAGCAGTCAACCTTGAGAATCCTTTGGAAGGAATACGGCGCAAAACCGTATCTCTCGGCATCTCAGATGCCGCGCGGTGGATGGACTGAAACCATCGACTCAAGATTGATAGATCTTCCCCGACTATGGAGACTGATCAAGAAACAGGAGCGAAGACTGACGGTTGATTAAGCGAGCGAAGGCCAGCGCACTGTAAGCACGACCGACTGAGACGGGCGGAGCTGGCAACGGCGCGCAAGGCAGCCGGGTACACGCAGGAAAACCTGGCTGCCGCTCTCAACGTCGACCGCTCGACGGTCATCCGCTGGGAGGCCGGCGACTACGCCCCACTCCTGTACCTGCGACCGAAGCTAGCGCGACTCCTCCGGTAGACACCAGAGCAACTTCGCACACTGATCGACGGCGACGCCGGTTCGGACCCCGGCACCCTCAGCCCAGACGTCGAGGCGGCCTGTGCCTGGCTCGACGAACGACTCAACTGGAAGCCAGGAACGAGCACCCGGCGCGTGACGGCCCGCCTGCCCAAGACCCGCCGCGAGCTACCCATCCGCCAGGCCCGACGCGCCCGCGTGAGCCGGACCGATGTCGTTGCCGCGCTCCGCGCCTACTACGGCACCGATCCGGACTACAGCCTCTACACAGCCCACTTCGGCGGCCAAGCTCTCGAAACCAGCATCCTCACGCGACCGGAATGGCTCGACCTCAACATCCCGCTCAACGAGACCACCGACGCTCTAACCCTCGCTCCGACGCCTTCCGAACCGACCGCGGATCCCGTCCCCGAAGCTGCCCTCGAACGACTCGCCGAGGTAGAAGCCTCAGGTGTCCGCCTCACCAACGAGCAGACGTACCGCCTGCTCGACGTGGACATCCGCGACGGCCTGATCCGCGGCACTATCGACGTGACTCCCTTCCTTGAATACGCCCTGACACTTGACCTGCTCGAAAGCGAACTCCTGGACGCCCTCGCGGCCGGTAAGCCCATCCAGCCGGGCTCACTGCCCCTCCGAGACAGGTACCTCCCCTCGCTGACATCGGTGGTCACCCTGCGTCACGGCTCTGCGCCGGTGGTGTGCTCGCACTATGCGCGATCGCCCGACCAGTAGGCGAGCACATTCAAGCTGATCACCTCTTGCTGATCCAGGAGCGTTCACAGCTAGTCGTCAACGCCGCACGACAGCTGACCGTGATCCCTAAGGGTTTCCACCAGCCCATGACGAACGTCCATGCCGACACGTCACTCCGCAACACGCTGCTCCGCGAACTCGAAGAGGAACTATTTGGCCGCGCAGACCTCGACAACACCATCAGCGCCCCGCGGGCCGCCCTCCCGATGCACCTTGGACGGCTCTCAGAACCAATGCGGTCACTCCTGACGAACGACGGCCTGCTGTTCGAGTGCACCAGCTTCGGCTTCAACATGGTCAGCGGCAACTACGAATTCGCCTGCCTGCTGACCGTCGACAATGAAAACTTCTGGCCCCAGTTCGGTGGGCACGTCGAAGCGAATTGGGAAGTCAGAGGACTCCATATCTACTCGATCCTAGCTGATGAGCCCCTTGCACTACTGGGAACAGCCTCATCGTGGAACAACGAAGGCTTGTTCACATTCGCACAAGGACTGAGTCGCGTCATGTATCATGCGCGCGATTCCTGACCCCCCGCGAGGCAATCCAACGACAAGTACGAACGAGGGTCTAGTGTAAACAATTCGTAAGGCTACATGGGATGCGCAGCTTTATCTTCAGACTTACGCTTCGCCGATTTCCATCGGTAACCGGTCTCGGCAGCTTGGCGTTCAAGATCTTCCGCCAATGATTCTGACACCCCGAGACTCTCCCGCATGTCTTTGATAGACGTCCTGCACAGCTCTCTAAGAAGATTCGCGGCACTTTTCGGGACACCAGTTCTGATCGACTCAGGATCTTTATCAAAGTCTATTTGACTTAGGACATAACTAGAAAACTCCAGAGCTGCTACTTGAAAGGCGTTGTACGAGCTGGCGACTTTGGGTGACGCAACGAGCATGACACGAGGTATGAGATCGATAATCTTATCCGTCTCGCGCCCCAGCTCGCGCATGAACTCGGTGAGAGATACCATATTTGCATGCTTCTTCGTTCCAATTTCTGGAATGAAGATCATGAAATTCATTGCAACTATCGTTGCCTGTTCGTAAAGCTCGTACATGGAGCTATGAACTAGTTTCTTTCTCTCCATCTCGCGCTCGTGCTCCAACTGTTGCACTAGGCGCCTGTCTGCATGATTGTTCGCCTGCTTTGTAGTTATCCATCCAGCCGCCATTGCAATCCCCCCAGAAACTACTGCAGTTATAATAAGAAGCCACCAAGGCGTGCTTGTCATTCGAAGAACTTTACCTCAGCAACGTTGTGTATGCCCTCAATTGGGCAGGCGAGTCGGCGAAAAGTTAACTTTCAGGCAAGACGTGCAGTGAACCGCAAAGCAAAAGCTCGCTGATCCCTATACTCACCGGGCCTGGCGGAGCGGAACGCGCGCCAGCCGCGGCAGCTCTGATGAGCGTCAGGCGACGTTGGAGCTGCAGGCGGAGGATGGCGTCGTCGAAAGTGCCAGCTCATCGGCTATCCGAACACGGACCACGTCTCTCGTTCACCGGCCAGCCCGGCCGGTGAAGCACGCTCACTTGCGTGGTGCGGCTCATGGTGCGAACCCCAGAGGCGACCGACATCAATGGGACGTGGTGCGACACGGCAAAGCAACGAAATCGCAGCTAGAGACCATATGGACAGCAGAAGGACGCCCTCCGGAGGCAGGTGTCGCAGGTTCGAATCCTGCCGAGGGCACTCCCTCCAAGTCAGCCCCTACCAGCGGGAACGCGGTAGGGGCTGACTCATGTTCAGCCCAAGTCACCCGCCGCTCAGGAGCGCGAACCGGTTCCGTAGGCCGCCATGAACATGTCCACCAGGCTGTTCACCGCCTCCTCGTCGATCGGTTTCGTGGACAGCAACCAGCGGTAGTAGAGGGTGCCGCAGAGAACCTCGGCCGGGAAGCGCAGATCCGCGTCGGCGACCAGTTCGCCGGCCCGCTGCGCCCGGGTGATCCGGTCGAAGGTGCTCTGTTCGACCGTCGCCAGGAACCGCTCGTGCAGGGTCGCCCGCAACGCCGCGTCGGACTGGGCCTCGGCGATCACCGCGCGGTAGACCGGGCCGATCGGCGGCTGGGAGAGCGCCGGCGCCGACCGCAGGAACTGCTCGCGCAGGTCGGCTCCGACGTCGCCGGTGTCGCGGTAGTCCAGGTCGGTCGTCCACACCCGGCTGAGCGCGTCCAGCAGGAGCGCGGCCATCGACGGCCAGCGCCGGTAGATCGTGTGCTTCCCGACGCCGGCCCGGCGCGCGACGGCCTCGATGTTCAGGCCCGCGTACCCGACCTCCGTGGCCAGGTCGAGCGTCACCTGCAGCAGTTCGTCCGTCCGTGCCGCGCCGCGGCGCCGGGGTTGGTCGGTCATGCCGACAGTCTATCGGCACGAAGCGTGCCGTTGACAGCGGCGAACCCGGGAGGCATTCTGTTCATCAACGGCACGGTGCGTGCCGATAAACCGAAGGAGATGATCATGGGAAGCACCGCGGGTGCGAAGTACGAGGGCTTCACCGCCGAGGAACGGGCTGCGATGCGGGACCACGCCAAGGAATTGAAGGCCGCGGCCCGTCGCGGCTCCCGGGCGGACAAGGCGGCTCAGGCCGAACAGGACGTGCTCGCGAAGATCGCCGACATGGCGCCTTCGGACAGAGCGATGGCCGAGCGCGTCCACGCCGTGGTCCGGGCCGCCGCGCCGGTCCTCGAACCGAAGCTGTGGTACGGGATGCCCGCCTACGCGCTGGACGGCAAGGTCGTGTGCTTCTTCCAGAGCGCGGAGAAGTTCAAGGCCCGCTACGCGACCCTGGGGTTCAGCGACCAGGCGGCGCTCGACGACGGTCCGATGTGGCCCGCCGGCTTCGCCTTGACCAGTGTCACTCCCGAAGTGGAGAAGCGGATCGGGGCGCTGGTCGAGAAGGCGGTGAGCCACACCAGTCCGGATAGGACACCCACGCGCTGAGCGTGAGCCTGCTGGTGAAGTGGCGCTCTTCGCCCGTCACGGGGTCGCGGAACGCCAGCGTCTTCGCCAGCAGTTGCAGGGGGCGGCTGAAGTCGTCGAGTCCGGATTCGGTCACCGTGGGGTAGAAGCGGTCGCCGAGGATCGGGATGCCCAGGCCGGCCATGTGCACCCGCAGCTGGTGCGTGCGGCCGGTCGTGGGGACCAGCCGGTAGCGGCCGAGGCCGTGGGCGTGCTCGAGCAGTTCGATCCGGGTCTCCGCGTTGACCGGGCCGGGTTCTTCGCGGGCCGTGATGCTCCCGTGGTCCTTGACGATCCGGCTGCGCACGACCGCGGGCAGGTCGAGGGCCGGGTCGTGCCGGGCGATCGCCTCGTATTCCTTGGTGACGCGGCGATCCCGGAACAGCGTCTGGTAACGGCCGCGGTGTTCGCGCCGCGTGACGAACATCAGCAGCCCGGCGGTCACGCGGTCCAGCCGGTGCGCGGGGCTGAGCTCGGGCAGTCCGAGGTCGCGCCGCAGCCGGACGAGCGCCGTCTCCAGCACGTGCCGCCCACGCGGGATGGTGGGCAGGAAGTGCGGTTTGTCGATCACGACGAGGTGCTCGTCGCGGTGCACGACGCCGATCGGGAACGGCACGGGCACCTCGTCGGGCAGGTCGCGGTGGAACCACACGAACGCGCCCGGCCGGAACGGGGTGTCCGCGGTGACCGGCCCGTCCGCGCCGACGATCCGGCCCTCGGCGAGCATCTCGTCGAGCCGCCCCGCGGGCAGGCGCGTGAGGCGCTCGGCGAGGTGGTCGCGGATCGTGGCCCACGGCCCCTCGGCGGGCAGCTTCAGCCGGGCCGGGTCGAGCCCGTGGCGCGGCGGGAGCGGCGCCGGTCTGCGTTCGGGCACCAGGCCAGGGTAGTTGCCCTGCCGCCGGGGCCGTCTGCGGCAGGATGATCGGCATGACCCTGCCGATGTTCCGCCAGGTCGTCCTCGACTGCACCGACGCCCGGCAGCTCGCGGAGTTCTACCGCGAGCTGCTCGGTCTGGTGTACCGGCCGGGCGACGAGGACGGCGCCGCCGACTGGCTCGTGCTGCGCACCCCGGACGGGATTCCGCAGCTGGCCTTCCAGCAGGTCGACGCACTGCCTGCGGCGACGTGGCCGGAGGGCCCGGTGCCGCAGCAGCTGCACCTCGACCTGACGGTCCCGACGAAGGCGGACCTGGCGGCCCAGCACGAGCGGGCGCTGGGCCTGGGCGCCCGGCTGCTGCGCGACCGCAGCGACGACCCCGAAGAACCGCTCTACGTCTACGCCGACCCGGCCGGGCACCCGTTCTGCATCTTCGTCGCCTAGACGGTCAGGACGATCTTCCCGCGCGTTCGGCCGGACTGGCTGAGCCGCCACCCTTCGGCGGCCTCGGCGAGCGGGAGGGCGTGGTCGACGTGCACCGTGAGCTTGCCGTCGTCGGCCAGGCGGGCCAGTTCGGCCAGCTCCGCGCCGTCCGGGCGGACCCACACGTAACCGTGGGGGCCGACCTCCGGGTTGGCGACCGACGCGATCCGGTGGGCGCTCACGAACTGGCGGGACACCTCGACCGCGTCGCCGCCGACGAAGTCCACCGCGGCGTCGATCGGGCCGAACTCGCGCAGCCGCTCGGCCAGGCCCTCGCCGTAGGTGACCGGCTCGGCGCCCAGCGCACGCAGGTAGTCGTGGTTGCGCTCGCTCGCCGTGCCGATCACCCGCGCGCCCAGGGCGACAGCGATCTGCGTCGCGAACGAGCCGACACCGCCCGCGGCCGCGTGGATCAGCACCGTCTCACCGGCCGTGAGCCCGACCCGCTTGAGCGAGCGGTACGCCGTCTGCCCGGCCAGCGGCACGCCCGCGGCCTGCGCCCAGTCCAGCGACCGCGGCTTCTTCGCGAGCATGCGGACGTTCGCCGTCACCAGTTCCGCGTACGCGCCCTGCTGCACCCAGTCCTTGCGGATGTAGCCGAACACCTCGTCGCCGACCGCGAACTCCCCCGCGTCCAGCCCGACCCGCTCGACCACGCCCGCGACGTCCCACCCGGGTACGAGCGGGAACCGGACCTCCATCAGGGCGTCCAGCCCGCCGCCGGCGAGCTTCCAGTCGACCGGGTTGATGCCGGCGGCCTTGACCCTGATCAGAACTTCCGCCGGGCCGACCTTGGGGTCGGGGAGGTCGACCAGCCGGAGGTCGTCCGCCGAGCCGTACTCCCGCAGTGCGATTGCCTTCATATCGTGGGGCAACGGTCCACACGCGACGGGATATTCCGCCCGCCGCGGAGTTTCGCCGCTTCGTGGGCCCGGGGAGACCGGGCCGTGGCACCGGACGACCGCCGCGCAGGGTGTCGTGCCAGGCCCACGTCCGCACGGTTCGCGGCGAACCATCCACGAGCACCACCGACGTGGAGCACTCGCACGCGGGTCCTCGGCTGGCACCGTCCTCATCGCACCAGCTCCGCGATGATCCGCACGCCCTCCTCGATCTCGCTCGGTGATCGGGCGGCGTAGCCGAGCACCAGGCCCGGTTCGCCTGGGCGCTGGCGGTGCCAGGACAGCGGCTGCGCCTTCACACCGCGAGCCAGCGCCGCCGCCGCGAGGTCCACATCGGACAGCCGTGCCGCGAAGGTGATCATCAGGTGCAGGCCGGCCGCGGCGCCGTGCACCCGGGCGCCGGGGAGGTGACGGCGCACCGCGGCGATCATCGCGTCCCGGCGGTGCCGGTGGCGGCGCCGCAAGACCCGCAGGTGCCGCTCCAGCTCGCCCGACGTCATCAGGTGCGCCAGCACCAGCTGCGGCAGGACGGCGTTGCCCAGGTCGGCGTACCGCTTCGCGTCCACCACATCCCGCTGGTACCGCGCGGGCACCAGCACCCACCCGATCCGCAGCGCCGGAGCGAGCAGCTTCGAGATGCTGCCCGCGTAGCAGACCCGCTCCGGCAGCATCGACCGCAGCGCGGGCACCGGCGGGCGGTCGTAGCGGTGCTCGGCGTCGTAGTCGTCCTCGATGATCAGGCCGTCCCACCGCATGAGCTCGCGCCGCCGCTCGCCGCCGAGCACCACGCCCGTCGGGAACTGGTGCGCCGGCGTCAGCAGCACCGCGGGCGACCGCAGTTCGGACACGCGGACACCGTCATCGTCCACCGGCACCGGCGGGGTGGCCAGGCCGGCGTCGCGCAGGTGCTGCCGCGCGCCCAGCGAACCAGGGTCCTCCACCGCGACCTCGTCGATGCCGTGCGCCTGGAACACCGTCGCGAGCAGGCCGAGCGCCTGCGCGACCCCGGCCACCACCACGACATCGGCCGCGTCGACCCGGATACCCCGGTTGCGCGCGAGCCAGTTCGCCACGGCCAGCCGGAACACCGGCGCGCCCCGCGGATCGCCGTACCCGAAGTCGGCCGCCGACAGGTCGCCGAGCACCGCCCGTTCCGCGCGCAGCCACGCCACCCGCGGGAACGCGGCCAGGTCCGGCACGCCCGGGGTGAGATCGATGCGGGCCGGGGCGGCGCGCAACCGGTCGAAGACGTCCGCCCGCGGCTCGAACACGACGTCCGCGCTCGGCGCGGGCGCCGGTGCGGGCGACGCGGTGACGGGCACCGCCACCACGACGGTCCCGCCACGGCCGCGCCCGGCGACGTGCCCGTCCTCCACCAGCCGCTGGTACGCCTCGGTGACGACACCGCGCGACACGCCCAGCTCGGCGGCCAGCGTCCGCGTCGCGGGCAGCCGGGCGCCGACCGGCAGGCGCCCGTCGGCGATCGCGTCCCTCAGGCGCGCCGCGAGCCACGCCGACCGGCCGCCCGCGGGGGCGTCGCCGATGTCGAGCTGGAGGAAGTCCGATCCGGTTATGGACCTCTCGACCGGCTCGGCTTTGGACCTGTCCATCGGACCAGTATCACGCCAGGGTGGTGTCATGTCAGTCGAATTCCTGCTCACCGCCCTGGTCATCGTCGCCACGCCGGGCACCGGCGCGCTGATGACCATGAGCGCGGGCCTGGCCCACGGCACGCGGGCGAGCGTCATCGCCGCAGTGGGCTGCACGCTGGGCATCGTCCCGCACGCGGTCGCCGCCATCACCGGTCTCGCCGCGTTGCTGCACGCCAGCGCGGTCGCGTTCCAGGTGATCAAGTACGCCGGGGTGGCCTACCTGCTCTACCTCGCGTGGTCCGCGTTGCGGGAGAAGGACCAGCCGCCCGAGGCGCCCGCCCCGCGGTCGGCCGCACGGGTGATCGTGTCCACGGTGCTGGTGAACGTGCTGAACCCCAAGCTGACGATCTTCTTCTTCGCGTTCCTGCCGCAGTTCGTGCACGCCGGGGACCCGCACTCGCTGCTCACGATGGCCGAGCTGAGCGCGGTGTTCATGGCGCTGACGCTGGTCGTGTTCCTCGCCTACGGCGCCGGCGCCGCCGCGATGCGCGACCGCGTGCTGTCCCGGCCGCGGGTGCGGGCCTGGATGCGGTGGATCTTCGCGGGCACGTTCGTCGCCCTCGCCGCACGGCTGGCCGCGGAATGATCCGGCTCCGGCACGCCGACGAGATCTGGTCGGACTTCCCCCAGCTGGTTCCCGGGGTCCTGTACGCCGAGAACGCGCAACCGAGCGGCGACCTCGAGCGGTACTGGCGGATCGCGGCCGAGCGCCTCGCGGCCGGCCCGGAGTCGGCGCTGCCCGAGATCCAGGCGTGGCGCCAGGCCTTCGCGCGGATGGGCCTGAAGCCGACGCAGTACCGGTGCGCGGCGGAGTCGTTGCTGCGCCGGTTCCGCAAGGAGAAGGCGCTGCCGTCGATCCACCCGCTGATCGACCTCGGCAACGCGGTGTCGCTCGCCTTCGCGATTCCGGTCGCCGTGTTCGACGCGGACACCATCGACGGCCTGCTCGAAGTCCGTTACGCCACCGGCGCCGAGAAGTACGTGGCCTTTTCCGGCGACACCGAGCAGCCGGCACCCGGCGAGGTGATCTACGCCGACGAGCACGGCGGCGCGCACGCCCGCCGGTGGACGCACCGGCAGAGCGCGCGCTCAGCCGTCTCGGCGACGACCCGCTCGGTGCTGATCGTCGCGGAAGCCTTGCACGACAACGCTTCCGCCGACATCCCCCGGCTGCTCGCCGCGCTGGGAGACGAGCTGCCGGGAGCGGTGAACGGCGTGCTCAGCCGGGACGCGCCCGAGTTCAGGACTCGCCCGTGATCCCTCCGGTCAGCCGCAGGGTTTCGGCTCGCAACCGCCGCGCCGCGCCGGCGTCGAAGCCGGGTCCGCGCACCGCGATCCGCCTGCCCTCGACGAACGCGCTCAACGGCTCGGCCGGCGGCGCATCGAGCACCCGCACGATGGGCGCCACCGCCTCGGCCACCGGTTTGCCGAACCCCTTCAACGCTTCCACGTGCCGCGCGGTCGCCACGTCGTACTCGCCCGCGAAGCCGGTCGACGTGACTCCCGGGTGCACCAGCACGTACCGGATTCCGGGGTGCCGCTCGGCGAACGACACACCGAGGAGGTCGTTGAGCTTGCCGCCCTGGCTCATCGCGGCGAGCGGGTCGTAGCGCCGGGTGAACTGGAGGTCGTCCCAGTTCATGACGTCCGCCGGCGCGCCGGGGCCGGCGACGTTGACGATCACCGGCTGGCCCGCTGTGGACAGTGCACCGGCCAGCCGCTCCCCCAGCACGAACCGGCTCAGGTAGAACAGGGCGAAGTTGTCCTCGAACCCCTCGGGGGTCTCGTGCCTGCGGTAGCGGAAGAAGCGGGCGCAGAACACGAGCCCGTCGATCGACGGGTACTTCGCGGTGATCTCGTCGGCCGCGGTGTGGGTCGCGGCGAGCAGGCTCAGGTCGGCCCGCACGAAGTCCGCGCCGGGCGGCGCTTTCGCCGGGTTCCGGCCCACGACGACCACCCGGTCCCCGCGGGCGAGCAGCTCGCGCGCCAGCTCCGCGCCGATACCGTCGGTGCCGCCGGTGACGACGATGGTCCTCATCGCTCCTCCCGCCCGGGCAGCAGCGGGCTGGCGGCCAGCACGAGGACGATCGCGCCGATCGCGAACCAGTACACGCCGTGGAAACCGGTCATCGCGTCGCCGGCGGTCTCCAGGATCAGCGTCACGACGACCACGCCGATCGACGCGCCGAGCTGGTTGAGCATGTAGAGCGCCGAACTGCCCTGCGGCACCAGCCGCGGGGGCAGCGTCCGGTACAGCGACCCCATCGTGGGCGCGCCGACGAAACCGAGCCCGAGGCCCATGACGAGCGCCGCGACCGCCGGCCAGGCCTGCGCGGTGTCCGGCCCCATCCAGGTGAACGCCAGCCCGGCGAGCAGGGCCACGATCGCGCCGCCGCGCACCAGCATCCGCGCGCCGATCCGGTCGGACAGCCGCCCGGCCAGCGGCATCGAGATCGCCCCGCCGATCCCGACCGGCGCGACGAGCAGGCCGGCGGCGAGCACGCCGTGGCCATGCATCTGCTGGTAGTACAGCGGCAGCACGAACAGGTTCGCGAACGTGCCGAGGCCGACCAGCGCCATCACGGCCACGCTCGCGGTGAACCCGCCCCGGGCGAACAGGCGCAGGTCGATGAGCGGCGCCGCGGCCCGTTTGGCGTGCGCGCCGTAGGCGAGCAGCAGCACGACACCCGCGACTAGCGGAACGAGCACGGACGCCGTGGTGAACGCGGAATGCTCGGCCGCCTGCGACAGCGCCAGGACGATCGCGGCGAACCCCGGGCCGAGCAGCGCCAGGCCGCGCACGTCGAGGCGGGACGGCGCCGGCGCGGAAGCGTCGTCGCCGCGGATCGAGCGCAGGGCGAGCAGGACGGCGACCAGCCCGAGCGGCACGTTGAGGAGGAACATCCACCGCCACGGGAGGACGTCCAGCACCGCGCCGCCCGCGACCGGGCCGAGCACCGGTCCGAGCGAGAGCACCACGCCCATCAGGCCCATCACCCGCCCGGCGCGGGCGGGGCCGGCGGCGCGGGCGAGCAGCGTCAGGACCAGCGGGTCGAGGATCCCGGCGCCCAGGCCCTGCACGACGCGCGCGGCGATGAGGCTGCCGACGTCCCACGACAGTCCGGCGGCCAGCGCGCCGGCCAGGAAGACGGCGAGGCCGGACAGCCACGTGCGCCGCCCGCCGAAGCGGTCGACGGCCCAGGTCGTGAACGGGATCGCGACGGTGACCGCGAGCAGGAAACCGGTGGTGGCCCAGCCGATCGTGCTCAGCGAGGCGCCGAAGTCGGCGGCGAGGACGTCGGTGCCGACGGCGACCATCGTGCTGTTGAGGATGCCCAGGATCCCGCCGAGCAGGACCGCGGTGATCATCCGGACGAGCGCCGGGTCGAGGCGCTCCTCCACGCTGATTGAACTCATGGGTTCAAGTTATCTGACTCGAACGGATAAGTGAACCAGCGGGTTCAATTCGAGTAGCATGGGGGTATGGCCACGCGCGGACGCATCGACAAACGGCAGGCGATCCTGGACGCGGCGTTCACGGTGTTCGCGCGGCAGGGCTACGCACAGGCGTGCGTCGCGGAGGTGGCGGCCGAGGCCCGAGTGGCCAAGCCGACGGTCTACAACCACTTCAGCGAGAAGGCGAACCTGTTCCGCGAAGCGATGATGGCCGAGGCGGCCAAGGCGGTCGCGGAGAACCTGGAGGCGGTGGACCGGCTCCGCGACGCGGGCGAGGATCTGCGGGCGGCGCTGGAGCAGGTGGGCCGCCGCCTGATCGAGTGCTACACCGACCCCCGGTCGTGGGCCTTCCGGCGGCTGCTGCAGGCCGAGCTGGCGCGGTTCCCGGAGCTGCTGGACACGATCCAGACGCGCGCCGGGACGAACGTGGTGACGGACGCACTGGCCGACCGGCTGGCACGCCTCGCCCTGGACGGCCGGCTGAAGATCACGGACCCGACCCGGGCGGCGGAGCAATTCGGGGCGCTGCTGACGGCCCCACTGGAGGCGCGGACCCGGATGGGCACACGAGACCTCCCGGAGAACGAACGGAACGCGGTCGCGGCGGCGGCCGTGGACACGTTCCTGCTCGCGTACAGCTGATCTGCCCGCGGCAGGGGCCGCCTGCGCTTCAGCGAGCGGGCCGGTGCCCACCCATGGCCGCCCAGCCGGGCAGGCCGTGCCGGAGGCCGCCTCCAGCCTCCGGCACGGCCCTCCCTCAGGCGTTGGCCAGCATGCCGTGCGGGTCGAGCACGTACTTGCGCGCCGCGCCCTGGTCGAACTCCTGGTAGCCCCGCGGGGCCTCGGCCAGCGGGATCGGCGTCGCGTTGACCGCCTTCGCGATCTGGACCCGGTCGTGCAGGATCGCCATCATCAGGCGCCGGTGGTAGCGCATCACGGGGCACTGCCCGGTGGTGAACGCGTGCGACTTCGCCCAGCCCAGGCCGATCCGGATGGACAGCGAACCGTGCCGCGCGGCTTCGTCGGCCGCGCCCGGGTCGCCCGTCACGTACAGCCCCGGGATGCCCAGCGCACCACCGGCCGCGGTGATGTCCATCAGCGAGTTCAGCACCGTCGCCGGGTGCTCGTCCGCCGCCTCCTTGCCGTGCCCGCGCGCCTCGAACCCGACGGCGTCGACACCGCAGTCCACCTCGGGCACGCCGAGGATCTCCGCGATCTGGTCCTTCGGATCGCCCTTCGACACGTCCACCGTCTCGCAGCCGAAACTGCGCGCCTGCTCCAGCCGGTCGGCGTTCAGGTCACCGACGATCACCACCGCCGCCCCGAGCAGCTGCGCCGACACCGCCGCCGCGAGACCCACCGGTCCGGCGCCCGCGATGTACACGGTCGACCCGACGCCCACGCCCGCCGTGAAGCAGCCGTGGAACCCGGTCGGGAAGATGTCGGACAGCATGGCCAGGTCGAGGATCTTCTCCATGGCCTGATCGCGATCCGGGAACTTCAGCAGGTTCCAGTCCGCGTAGG
This sequence comes from Amycolatopsis deserti, assembly GCF_014653945.1. Classification (GTDB taxonomy): domain Bacteria; phylum Actinomycetota; class Actinomycetes; order Mycobacteriales; family Pseudonocardiaceae; genus Amycolatopsis_E; species Amycolatopsis_E deserti. Next base: position 311,605 of record NZ_BNAU01000007.1, read on the forward strand.
GCACCATGACGTACTCGGCCTGCCCGCCGACCCAGCCGCCCATGTCGACGTATCCGTACGCCGACCCCGGCCGGTCCGGGTTGACGTTCAGGCAGATCCCGGTCTTGCCCTCCTTGCAGTTGCGGCACCGGCCGCAGGCGATGTTGAACGGCACCGAGACCAGGTCGCCCTCTTTGATGAACTCCACGTCCCGGCCGACCTCGACGACCTCGCCGGTGATCTCGTGTCCCAGCACCAAGCCCTCGGGTGCCGTCGTGCGGCCGCGCACCATGTGCTGGTCGCTGCCGCAGATGTTGGTCGCCACGTTCTTGAGAATGACACCGTGGTGAGTCTCGCGTCCCACGTTGGCCTGGTGCACGCCCGGGCCGTCCTTCATCGAAAAGGTCGGGTAGTCGATGGTGTCGACCTCGACCTTGCCGGGCCCCCGATAAGTGACCGCTTTGTTGCCCGCCATGACTTCTGCCGCCTCGATTCCTCGTTCGCCGTTGAACGTCAAGGCCCGATGCTAGGAACGCGTGCGGTATCCGGCCTAGGGCCGGAAGACCATTCCGTGAACCGATCACCGGCCGCCCACCGGGTCACCGGCGTGAACGCGAGACCGGTCAGCAAGAACAGCGCGCCGAGGACCAGCCAGCCGGTGACGCCACCGCCGAGGATCAACGTCGTCAGCAGCACCGGTCCGGCCATGCGGGCGATCGCCACGCCGGAGGCGAAGAAACCCTGGTACTGGCCCTGTTTCCCGTCCGGCGCGAGCGTGAAACTGATCTCCCAGGCGCCCGCCGCGAGCAGCATCTCCCCCGCCACCTGGACGCCGGCCGCGACGAGCAGCACCACCCAGAAGCTCGTCGATGCCGCGTACACCGCGCAGGCGAGCATCATCAGGACCCCGGCACCGCACGCGGCACGGGCGGCGCCGCGCAGCCCGGACACCCGCCGCGCCACCCGGACCTGGAACAACACCACGCTCACCGTGTTGACCAGCAGCAGGGCCGACACCAGCCAGGACGGCGCGTCCGTCCGCTCGACCATCCACAGTGGAATGATCAGGCTGAGCAGCGGCATGTTGAGCATCATGATCGTGTTCAGCAGGGCCAGCACCACGTAGGGCCGGTCGCGCAGCACCGCCCGGCGCGGACCCTCGCGGACCACCACGGCCTCCGGCGCCCGCGACAGGACCACCGCCGCGACCACGAACCCGGCGGCGTCGGCGGCGAACACCACCTGGTAGGCGACCGCGGTGCCGACCTGCAGCGCGATGCCCCCGGCCGCGGCGCCGATCGCGAGTCCGGCGTTGGTGGCCGCCTGCAGGTGCGCACGCACCCGGGTGCGACGGGCGGGCTCGACCAGACCGGCGAGCAACGCCTGCCGCGCGGCCGCGAGCCCGCTCTGGCCGCAGGCATAGGCGCAGGCCAGCGCGAGGAAGGCCGGGAACGAGCGGGCGAAGACGAACCCGCCGAGCGCGACGGCCGTGCCGAGCGCGAGCAGCACCGCGACCCGTCGCGGCCCGTACCGGTCCGCGAGGTGGCCGGCACCCACCCCGGCGACGGCTCCGGCCGCCCAGCCGAGGGTCAGCCCGAGCCCCACCTGGGTCGGCGGCAGCCCGATGACCAGCGTGAAGTACAGAGCGGAGGTGACGTAGTAGGCGCCGTCGCCGAGGGAGTTGACCAGCTGTGCGGCGGCGAGCAACCGGGCGGCGGTCACGACACGACCAGGCGCCGCGTGCGGACGCGCTTCAGCTCGGCCAAGAGGTTGGTGGTCGTCATGGCAGAAACACTAGGAAGTGAATTGGCCCGGGGTAAGCTCCAATTTCGACCTGTCTGTTTGGGCCATTACCGGAGCCGCGGTGGACCTGCACATCAGCCTGACCGGCGGTGATCTGGTCGCGCAGATCTACCGCCAGGTCCGCGACGCGATCGCCGACGGGCGCCTCCGTCCCGGCGAACGACTGCCGCCGTCGAGGGAACTCGCGCGGACCCTGGCCGTCTCCCGCAACACCGTCGCGGCCGCCTACGACCGGCTCACCGCCGAGGGCCTGCTGACCGGCCGCGTCGGCGCCGGGACGTTCGTCGCCGGAACCGCGCCGGGGCCCACCCGCCGGGCACCGCGGGGTGTGCTCGCCGCGCGGCCGTTCTGGGACACGCTGCCGGATCCCGTCGCAGCGGCCCCGGTGCGGTACGACTTCCGCGTCGGCGCGCCGGACGTGAGCCTGTTCCCTCTCCAGACCTGGCGGCGGCTGGTCTCGCAGAGCCTGCGGGGCAGCGAGATCCCGGCCGGTTACGCCGATCCGGCTGGGCACGGTGGACTGCGGACGGCCATCGCGCGGCACCTCGGGATCGCCCGGTCGGTGCGGGCCTCGGCCGAGGACGTGCTGGTCACGCAGGGCGCGCAGCAGGCGCTCGACCTCGTCGGGCGGGTGCTCGTCGAGCCGGGCGCGTGCGTCGCGGTCGAGGAGCCCGGCTATCCGCCGGTGCGGCGGCTGCTGGAATCGCTCGGCGCGCGGGTCACCGGGGTGCCGGTCGACGACGAGGGGATCGTCGTGGACCGGATCCCGGGCGCCGCCCGGCTGGTCTACGTGACGCCGTCACACCAGTTCCCGCTGGGCACGCCGATGTCGCCGGCGCGCCGGGCCGCCCTGCTCGAGTGGGCCGGGCGGCGGGACGCGGTGATCGTCGAGGACGACTACGACAGCGAGTTCCGCTTCGCCGGGCGGCCGCTGGACCCGTTGCAGAGCCTGGACCGCGCCGGGCGCGTCATCTACGTGGGCTCGTTCTCCAAGACGCTGTTGCCGATGCTGCGGCTGGGTTTCCTGATCGCACCCGCCGCGCTGCGGCCCGCGCTGCTCAAGGCCAAGCAGCTCACCGACTGGCACGGCGACCTCACCACGCAGGCCGCGCTGGCCCGCTTCCTGGACGAGGGCCTGCTGACGCGGCACGTCCGCAAGGCCACGCGCGAGTACGCGGCCCGGCACGAGCTGATCGTGCGCACGCTGGGCCGGGACTTCGGCGAGTGGCTGCGGCTCGTGCCCTCGACCGCGGGACTGCACGTGTGCGCGAAGTCCGTGGTCGACACCTCCGCTGTGCGCGCGCCGGGAGTCGCGGTCGACCAGCTGCACACCTACTACGCCGATTCGCCGCCGGAGCGGGGGCTCGCACTCGGATATGGGGCGGTGTCCCTGGACGGGATCGCCGCCGGTCTGCGCCTGCTGCGCGACGCGTTCAGGGCAGCAGGACGATCTGCACCGCGGTGAGGACACCGGACGCCGCGACGGCGAGGGTGGCCGCGCCCAGGACGCGGCGGGTGCTGCCGGTCGTCGGCGGGCGCCGCACGGCGATGAACCACAGCACCACGACCGCGGCGGCGCACCCCGCGGCGGCGATCTCCAGCGGGGCGTCGCGGACCAGGCCGCCACGCAGCAGCAGAACGGCTGCGACGGCGGCGGCGAGGGCGGTGCGCTGCCAGGCCAGCGCGGTGCGCTCGGGTTGGAGCCCCGGGTCCCTCATCGGGCGGTGACCAGCGCTACCACGAGGACGACGGCCCCGGCGAGGGCGGCGGCCCACCCGGCGACGAACGGCAGCCACGTCATCGGCAGCGGCCGCTTGTTGCGCATCGCGCGTTGAACGCGGGCCCACCGCCGGTAGGCGAAGGCCGCGAGCAGGGTGCCGGTGACGGCGAGCAACGCGGCGAGGCCGGCGCGCATCCCCGCGACCGAGAACTGCGGAACGAACTGCATGAGCGCCACGGCGCCGGCGATGAGCGCGAGCGCGGTGCGCAGCCAGGCCAGGAAGGTGCGCTCGTTCGCCAGGGTGAACCGGTAGTCGGGCTCTTCCCCTTCCTCGTACCAGCGTGGGCTCATGCGCCTCACGTTACTGGGGGTCGATGCGCGCCGCGCCCACCTGGCTTGCGGCGTTCCAGCAGCCAGTCGGTGAGCAGCAGCAGGAGCAGGGGGCTGAGCCAGACCCCGATGCTCGCGGCGCTGTACCGCATCAGTTCGTCGCTGCCGCGGAAGGTGGTGTCCACCTCGGACGCGAGCGCGATCGTGGCCAGCACGTTGATCACCCGGCTGAGGACGATCGACATGGTGAGCGCGAAGCTGCGCGACATCCATTTGCGATGTTCGCCGTAGCGGCGCCGGCAAGCCATCCGCAGCCCGATGATCGTGACCGTGATCCACAGCGCCGAGCCGACGAGGTTGGCCACCCGCACGGAGGGGCCGGCCGCGGTGTGCCAGCCGATGTACAGCCCGAGCAACCCGGCGGGCGCTCCCGGGGCCGGCGCGGGCCCCGGCCGAAGCTCACCGTGGGGCAGATCGCGGAGGCCGCCGTCCGGATCGCGGACGCCGAGGGCCTGGAAGCGCTGTCGATGCAGCGGATCGCCGCCGAGCTCGGCTACTCGACGATGTCCATCTACAACCACATCCCGAGCAAGGACCTCCTGCTGGAGGTCGTGGCCGACATCGCGGCCGGGCAACCCCCCGAACTCGACAGCACGGGCGACTTCCGGCGCGCCGTCCGGCACTGGGTCGGTGCGCTGTGGGCCGGCTTCCAGACCCGCCCCTGGCTCCTGCGTGTCCCGCTCGATCACGCACCGATCGGCCCCAACCAACTCGCGTGGCTCGACCGCCTGCTGCAGCCCCTGCTGACGGCCGGGCTCGTGGGTGCCGAAGCACGGGCGGCGGCCCTGCACCTGACCGCGGTCGTGCGCGGCACAGCCCAGATCAGCTTGGACATGAACAGTGCGCACAAGACCGCCGACGGATCGCCGCACAACGAAGCCGAACTGGCACACGCACTCGCCGAACTCATCGACCCGGACGCCTACCCCGCGCTGGCAGCCGTGCACGCCGCCGAATCCACGAGTGCGCAGTCCGGACCCGAGCGGGTCGACGCAGACGGACTGCCCATGGACCTCAGCTTCGGCGTGGACCGGTTCCTGGACGGCGTCGAGGCCTGGGTAGCGGCGAAAACCCGCAGCAGCTGAGCGGCTCGCGTTCTGGTGCGGGCCTGTTGCGGGTGGCCCCGTGCCGGCCAGGTCGAGAGATTTTGAGGCTGGTTGCGGGGTCGCGTGCTTGGGGAACCGGCCGGGGGTGGGCCGGGGTTCCTGTGGATTTACGCCGGGCTGCTGGCGGTCCCGGCGCTCCTCGGCCGGGGCTGGTCGGGGTGGACGGGCCGACGGCCCAGGCGCTCACCACGGCCGAGATCGGTTCCTACTCGGCGGGCGGGTCGTGGATACCGCGCTGACCGCCGCGCTGAAGCGGGGCCGTGTGCGTATCGAGGGTGAGCGAACGCCGGCGCCGGGCGGTCTGGCCGGTCCTCTTCGCCGGGTACGTCGCGCTCCTCGTCCTGGGGGTGGCGCGGCTGCTCGACGGTCCCGGAGAAGCTGACCCTCGTGGTGCTGGCGGGTGAGCTGCTGATCGCGCTCGTGCTGACGATCGGGGCCAGCCCTCAGTGCCTGCCGTTGCACCGCCGGACGCCGACGCGCGCCGGGCAGGTGGCACGGGGGCGCTCGCGGATGGGCTACCAGCCTCCGCCGACCGCGGCGATCGCCGTCGCGCTGGGTGGCACGGGGGCGCATCCGGCTGCGCGGTCAACGGGCGCGGGGCAGCTTCGCCGGGTTCTCGTGGAGGTCTTCGAGCAGGTCGCCCATCTCCTCGACCCGGTCGAGGACGTCGTCGCTGAGGAACTTCAGCTGCGCCGGGCGGCGGCAGGCCTCGACCTCGTCCCAGGTGACCGGGGTGGACACGGTCGGCTCCGCGCGGCCGCGCAGCGAGTACGGCGCGACCGTCGTCTTGTGCGGGTTGTTCTGGCTCCAGTCGATGAACACCTTGCCCGGCCGCAGGCTCTTCGTCATCGCCGCGGTGACCTCGTCCGGCGTCTCGTCGGCGAGCTTCTTCGCGGCGGCCTTGGCGTAGGCCGAGGTGTCCTCCGGTGTCGCGGTCTTCACAGGCGCGTACAGCTGCAGGCCCTTGGAGCCGCTGGTCTTCGGGTAGAGCCGCAGCCCGTCCGCCGCCAGGAGGTCCCGCAGCCGCTCGGCGACGCGGCAGCACTCGACGATCGTCGCCGGCTCGCCCGGGTCGAGGTCGAACACCAGCAGATCGGGGTTGCGGCGAGCCCCGCGCGGGCCGACGGTCCACTGCGGCACGTGCAGTTCCAACGCGGCGAGGTTGGCCGCCCATATCAGCGTCGGGACGTCGTTGACCAGCGGATACGCGTTGACGTCCGAGCTCTGCCCGCGCCCGCCACCGGCGATCTTCGCGGTCTTCACCCAGTCGGGGGCGTGCCGTCCGGCGTCCTTCTCGTAGAACGGGTTCGACTGCACGCCGCCCGGCCAGCGGCGGAAGGTGAGCGCCCGGTCGCGCAGGTGCGGCAAGATCACCGGGGCGATGCGCGCGTAGTAGTCGATCACCTGACCCTTGGTGAAGCCCGCCTCCGGGTAGAGGACCTTGTCCAAATTGGACAAGGACAGTCGGCGCCCGTCGACCTGCACCGTCACCCTGTCCTCGGCCATGCCCCCAGCCTGCCTCAGCCGGTGGCGCCGTGCATCCCCAGCGCGGCTCAGGGCACCAGCACGAGACGGATCGGGTTGCCCTCCTTGCGTTCCAGGTGCTCGACGGCGGTCGCGGCCTCGGCGAGCGGGTAGGTGCCGCTGATCGAGCGGCTCCACTCCACGCGGTGGTAGCGGGCCAGTTCGATGAGCTGCTCGACGGCACCGGGCTGGGAGCCGTAGTGGCCGAGGAGGCGCTGGCCGCGGTAGCTGAAGCCGATGCCGTCGGTCACGGTGAGCGGTTTCGGGGTGAGGCCGACGAGCACGAGGCGTCCGCCGAGGCCCAGGCAGCTCACCGCCTGCTCGCGCACCGGCGGGACTCCGGCCATGTCGAACGCGACGTCCAGCCCGGCGCCACCGGTGAGGGCGAGGATCTGCTCGCGCAGGGTGGGGTCGCCCGGGTCCAGCGCCAGGTCGGCGCCGAACTCCAGCGCCCGCTCCCGCGCCGCTTCCAACGGGTCGACCGCGACGATCGGGGCGGCGCCGATCAGCCGGAGCAGCTGCACCGCGTGCGCGCCGAGCCCGCCCGCGCCCCACACCCCGGCCGGGCGGGCCGGCTGGGCCTGGCCGGTGGCGGTGACCGCGCCCCAGGGCGTGGACACGGCGTCCGGCACGATCGCGGCCTGCACGAACGGCAGGTCGTCGGGGATCGGGATGAGGGTGTGCTGGCTGGCGAGGGCGTACTCGGCCCAGCCGCCGTCGTAGTCGACGCCGCGCGTGCGGACCTGCAGGCAGGGGTCGCGGAAGCGGGCGCAGTTGGGGCACTGGCCGCAGCGCTCGCCCGCCTCGAGCGCGACGCGCTGGCCCTCGTGCCAGCGGTCCGGGACGTCGGGCCCGATCGCGTCGATCTCGCCCGCCACCTCGTGACCCAGCGTGACTTCCGGGGTTTCCAGGAAGAGCGGCGTGAGGGTGCCGTCGATCAGATGCACGTCGGACAGGCACACGCCGGCCGCGCGCACCTTGATCCGGACCTGGCCGGGCCCGGGTTCGGGGATCGGCACCTCCCGGACGCCGAACTTGCGCGAGCCGATCTCCAGCCGGCCGGCCAGCATCGTGGCCATGCGTGTCCTCCCGTTCGTTGCGGTGGCGTTCCTTCGCATGGTCGCCCAGCCGCGCGGGTCTCACACGTGAGTTCTCCCTTCTTGGCACGATCGGTGGCAGAATCGGAGGGGACCCGTCTGGGGGAGGTCTTCCATGGTGATTCTGGTGGTCATCGTCAGCCTTATTGTTTTGTTGCTGGTCGCCGCGGGGGTGCACGACTTGCGCACCCGCCGCAAGCGGCCAGTCAGCCCCTGGACGACGGACGAACTGATCGAGCACCGCCGCGACGTGCGTGCCGCGAACGGCGTGAACTTCCGGGTGCGCGACTTCGACTGGATGGCCGTGCGGCGCCGCAAGCCGCGGTGAGGTTCCCGCTGCCGGTGGGCCGGTGCCGACCGCAGTGGGTGGGGCCGAGGGGCACCGCAGCCGGCGGACCAGGCGAGGATTCACTTGGGCGCGACCCAAGGCGCACCTCCGCGCGCGGGCCTAAGAGCACCGCTGTCGGCTGGCTTTAGGGCACTGCCACGGGCGGCCTTAGGGCGCACCGCTGTGGGCGGGCCTTGGGGTACCGCTGTCGATGGGTTTTAAGCCACCGCTGCCGGCGGGCCGAGGCGAGGCTCCGCCTGGGAGCGGCCCCAAGGCACACCGCCGCGGGCGGCCCTAGCCACCGCAGCGGGTGGGTCCAAGGGGGCACCGCTGTCGGCGGGCCGAGGGGGCACCGCTGTCGGCGGGCCGAGGCGAGGCTCCGCCCGGGGGCAACCCAAGGCACACCGCCGCGGGCGGCCCTAGCCACCGCTGCGGGTGGGTCCGAGGGGGCACCGCTGTCGGCGGGCCGAGGCGAGGCTCCGCCCGGGGGCAACCCAAGACGCACCGCCGCGCGCGGGCCTTGGGCACCGCTGTGTGCCGGGCGTCGGCTGGTTCTGAGTGGGGCGTCTTTCTCCTCCTCTGTGTGAACGCGGATCGGTCGTCGGCGGCGGCGGCCTCGGCCGGGCTCCCGGGCGCGCCTGAGCACGCCCGGCCGATGCCCGCGCCGATCGAGCGCGATGCACCGCGTCCTGCTCGCGCGGCAGATTTGGCGCCCGCCATGCTTGATGGGCTGGCTCCACCGTCGAGTCGATCATGTACAAGGAGTCGGCAGCGGATTCCCGGCCAGGGTTGCCCTGGCCGGGAATCCGTCCTCCCGCGGAAGGCTGTTGCCGTCGGCGCTGCGCCTCAGCGGTGTCCAAGGCGAGGGCGAGTGGCGGTGCCCTCTTGGGCATGCGCGGCGGCGGGTGGCTGGGACGTGGGCCTGTTCGGCGGCAGGGTGCCTTGTCTGTCCGGGCAAGCGGCGCGCCCGACGCCAGGCGGTGCGCGGCAAGGCCAAGCGGGTGCGCGCCGAAGCCAGGCGCGTGCGCGGTAAGGCCAAGCGCGTGCGCGCCGAAGCCAGGCGGGGGCGCGTCGAAGGCCGGGCGCGTGGGTCCGCTAAGCCACCGTGCCTTGCCCACCCGCGCAGCCCATCCGCCTGGCGCACGGGTTTCCTAGGGCCAAGGAGGGTTCGCCAGCTGGGCGAGGCTCGCGGCGGCGCGAGGGCCTAGTACTGGCTGGCGTCCGCCGGGGCCTTGCCATCCTTGGTGCCATGGCCAGTGCCCCTGGGCGTCCGCGTGGACCAGTTGCGTTGCCCGGATCCGGGGGCCGTACAGGTCCACCGCGGTGGTCAGGTGCACCGACGGCACCTCCACCGCCACGGCTTCCATCAGCAGGTTTCCCGGGCCCGGCAGCCGCTCGCCCGGATCGAGGTCTGGCTCGCCCGTGTGGAGCAGGTGTGCGGCGACCTCGTTCAGCACGTCGCGGGCCGGCAGCGGCTCCATGGCCGTCACCAGCAGCTCCGGTCTTCCCCGGCCCGTCAGGCCCACCGTGTACGCCCACGGCGGGCGCGAACCGTTGCCCTCGAACGAAATCACCGCCCACCCGTGCTCGCCGATGATTTCGCACAGGTGCCGCAGGTGCCCGCCCGGCCGGTCGCACTTTCCGCACATCGTCTCCCCCTCGGAGTTCGCGTTGCTGTGCGATCGACTATGCAGGGCGGCACCGACAAAAAGACAGTCCCGGCACCGTCGGCTTCACCCGATCGTGGCTAATTGGGGAAAGATTGACGGTGCAGCACCCGGTTCAGCACCTCGCGGAGCACCTCCACGTGCCCGGAAGGCACCTCCGACACACTCCGCCAGGCCACGTAACCATCCGGACGAACCAGGACACAACCGCCCTCATCCAGGCCCGACACCCGGCGCCACTCGCCATAGGCGTCCCGGGCGCCGGAATCCCCGACGCACACCGCCCGCAACGACAACTCCTCCGCGGCGGAAACCCAAGCCCCACCGGCGAGACCGGTCACCACGGTGAACTCGCCCCGCCCGACCAAATCCAAAGTAGACAAGCGAGCACCCTGCGAGTCCACCAGCCACGCGTGCGGCAACTTCGCCCCGGGCCGGGTCGAGGACTGGTGGTACAGCTCCGGATCCCGCTCCCACACCTCCGGCTCAGCGTCGTCCGGGATCACCGCGCCTGACGAGTACCGCTGGTTCAGCTCGACCCCGTGCGCGTTGAACTCGTAGTTCTTCAGCTCGATCGCCTCGTGCAGGGCCTGCCGCCGCTTCACGCCCTCCGCATCCGCCGCCCGGCACGCCGCCAGCCCGGCCACGATGCCCTCGTCGTCCCCACCACCCGCGATGCCCAGCGCCGCGAAGATCGGCCCGAACTGGTCGCGGCTCAGGTTCGCCCGGTCCACGATCTGCTTGCCCACCGGCGCCCGCTCCGCCGTGTACGTCTCCAGCAGCCCCGGCCCCGCCTCACCGCGCAGCACCATCGCCAGCTTCCACGCCAGGTTGTAGGAATCCTGGATCGAGGTGTTCGACCCGAGCCCGTTCGACGGCGGATGCCGGTGCACGGCGTCGCCCGCGCAGAAGACCCGGCCGCGGGAATACTCGGTGGCGTAGGAGTGGTTGACCGTCCACAGTGAAGTGGACGTGATCTCCACATCGATCGACGGGTCGCCCACCAGGTCGTGCACGATCTCGCGCGCGGCCGCTTCGTCGACCTCCGGTGGCGGCTGCGAGATGTCGTAACCCCAGGTCAGCAGCCATTCGTCCCACGGCCGCACCATCCGCACCAGGCCCATGCCGATGCCGCCGAGGTGCGCCCCGGGCCGCATCACCCAGTACAGCACGCTCGGCCGGTGCGCGACGTGCCGGGACAGGTCGGCCCGGAACACGATGTTCATGCTGCCGGCCTTGCCGCTCTGCCCGGCGATGGGCAGCCCGACCTGCTCCGCGACCAGGCTGCGGCCGCCGTCCGCGCCGATCAGGTACCGGGCGCGGACGGTGAACTCGTCGCCCCGGACCCGGTCGAACAACCGCGCGGTGACGCCGTCCGCGTCCTGTTCCAAGGACAGGAACTCGGTGTCGAACCGCACCTTCGCGCCGCGGGCCGCGGCGTTGTTGACCAGGATCGGTTCGAGGTAGGTCTGCGGCAGGTCGATCATGCCGCACGGGCTGGCCGCCGCGTACTCGCTGAGCGACCGCGGCCCGGTGCCCCACGTGCGGATGCGGCCGATCTCCTCGCCGGCCAGCGAGGTGCACAGCACGGTGTCGCCCATCAGTTCCTGCGGTGTGCCCGCGGCCAGCGCCTCCTTCTCGACGCCGGCGTCGCGCAGCACCTCGAGCGTGCGCTGGTTGGTGATGTGGGCGCGCGGGGTGTTCGCGACCCAGCCGTACTTGCTGACGAGCAGCGTCCGCACCCCGTATGTGGCGAGCAGCAACGCCGCGGAACCACCCGCGGGACCGCTGCCCACGACCAGGACGTCGGTGTCGAAGGTCTGCATGGAAACTCCTAGCGCGCGATGCGGAAGGTGAACTCGAGCAACCGCCACTCGCCGTCCACGGCCCGCCCGTCCGGGGTGGGGCCGCGCCGCGGGACGAAGTCCACGACGAGGGAATCCTTGACGCCGAAGACGGTGTCGCCGCGACCGGACGAGGTGTCCAGGTACGGCCCGCCCCGCACGAACAGCTGGGTGATGAGCTGCTGGTGCCCCGGCGCGTTGATCATGAAGTGCACATGCGGCGCCCGCCACGGGTGCCGTCCGGTGGCCGCGAGCATCCGGCCGACCGGGCCGTCCTCCGGGATCGGGTACTCCTTGGGCAGGATCGACCAGAACCGCACCCGGCCGTCGGCGTCGCTGTGGAAGCGGGCACGCAGGACCGGGCCATCCAGGTCGGGCAGCTGCACGTCGTAAAAACCGTCCTCATTGGACTGCCACACGTCGACCACGGCGTCGCGGACCGGCTTGCCGTCCGGGTCGGCGACGCGGATGTCGGCCCACATCGGGGTGCCGGGCAGGCCCCGGGCGATGTCGGTGCCGTGTTCGACGGCCGGCGGGCCCTCGACGTAGAACGGGCCGAGCACCGCCGACGGCGTGGTGTCCGGGGTGCGGGAGTTGGTGAGCACGTCCACCGCGCTGGACACGCCCAGCACGTCGGAGAGCAGCACGAACTCCTGCCGCGTGTCGGTCGTGATGTGGCCGGCGCGGGTGAGGAAGTCGATGGCGTACTGCCATTCGTCCTGGGTGACGTCGTTGGCGGAGACGTAGTGGTGCAGGTGCCGGACCAGGTCGGTGACCAGCTGTTTCGCACGCGGGTCCGGCGCTTGGTCGAAGCTGGCGACGACCTGGCGGGTGAGCCAGCTCAGATCGGGCACGGCGCGGCCACCGCCCGGGCGCTCGCCGTGCCACGCCTGCCGCAGCAGCTCCTCGATGCCCTCGCGGGTCAGCTCGCGCGGGTTCGGGTACGGCTTGGCGGTGGCGAGTTCAGCCGCGCGGGGCACGTCGTCCAGGCTCATGCCCAGCTCGTGCAGCGAGGTCGGCCCGCCGCAGCGGACGATGAGGTCGTACACACCGCTGGGTGCGTCGGGGGCGCCGAGCGCGGCCGCGATGCGGGTCATGACCTCGGGCGCGGCCGGGGCGTTGTAGGCCATGGCGTGCGGGAGGATCACCGTGTGGGTTTCGGCGTGCGGCAGGTCGAACGAGCCGCCGAGGGTGTGGCAGAGCTTGTGGTGCAGGCTCATGCCGACGGTCGCCAGGCAGGTCCCGGCGAGCCACGCGGCCTGCAACAGGTCGGCGCGGGCGTCCACATCGAACGGATCGGCGACGAGCGTCGGCAGCGACCGGGCGATGCGCGCGATGGCGTCCAGGGCCATGCCGTCGACGATCGGGTTCGCCTGCGGGGAGTACAGGGCCTCGACGGCGTGGGCCATCGCGTTGATGCCGCTGGTCACCGAGACGGCGACGGGCAAGCCGAGGGTCAGGTCGACGTCGTAGATCACCGTCTCGGGCAGGATCGCGGGCGATGACCGGGTGGTCTTGCGGCCGTTCTCCGTCTCGCCGAGGACGGGGGTGACCTCGGAGCCGGCGTACGTGGTCGGCAGGATGACCTGCGGCAGACCGGTGCGCACGGCGAGCGCCTTGGCCAGCCCGGTGGTGGAGCCGCCGCCGATCGCGACCAGGCAGTCCGCCTCGTGTTCGGCGAGTACGTCGAGGGCCTGCTCGGTGACCTCGACGGGCGTGTGCATGGCGGCGCCGTCGAACTCCCCGGCGAGCAGCGGACCGAGCGCGTCCCGCACCGGCTGGGCGGCGTCGTGCAGTGGTGGGCTGGACAGCAGCAGGACCCGCGTGCCGCCGAGCCGCGCCACCTCCTCGCGCACCTGAGCGACCGTCCCCGAGCCGAACACGACCCGGGCCGGATGAGCCGAGTAGACGAAGCCCCGCATTTTCGCGCTCCACTCCGCTTGCCGCCGATGTGTGACGAGTATCGGCCGCAGCGGTGGACGGACGCCTGCACGTTCTGAGCATCCTTCGGCACAAAACGCGCACGGCGCGCCAGCCGGGGCTTTGCACCAGCCGGAGCTGGGTGGTCATCCCGGAGCCTGCCCGTCCGGCGAGGACATCTTTTGATCCTAAAAGCCGCGCCTCGGGAGGCGACGAGCCCGCCCTACGGGCGGATGCGCGTCCATCGCCGGCTTGCGGTTTTGGGGTGGAGTCGGCCTAGGAATTTCCCCGCCGATACGCCCCCGGCGTAACCCCCATCCGTCCGCGCATCACGCGCGTGAGGTGTTCCTGGTGCGAGAACCCGCATCGCGCAGCCACCTCCGGAATGGACAACGCACTCCCCCGCAACAACCGGCAAGCGTGCTCGACCCGTAGCCGCATCAAGTACCGGTGCGGGGTCTCGCCCGTGGCGGCCTTGAAGCGGCGCGTGAACTGGCTGACGCTCAGCGCCGCGGCGGCCGCGAGGTCGGCCAGCGGCAGCGGGTCCGCCAGGCGCTGCTCCATGAGTTCCCGCGCCGCGGCGAGCTGGGTCCGGGACAGCGCGGCCGACTCCGGCTCGACAGCCGTCCCGTAGCGGTGGGCCAGGTGCGCGGCGAGCAGGCCGCCCAGGTGGTCGACGTAGGTGCGGGCCGTGGGCGTCCACCGGCGCAGCACGTCGTCCAGGCTCAGCATCACCTGTTCGGCCAGTGGATCGGCGACGACCACCTCCTCGCCGAGGCCGACCGGTCCGCCGGCGGCCTCACGCAGCACCGAGTCGGGCAGGTAGGCGTGCACGGTCCGCAGCTGCCCGCCCAACTCCACGGTGAGATCGCGGCCGGCGGGGTGCAGGAACAGCCCGCCGGCGGGGATGCGGGCCACCTGGTGCCGCCCGCGGCGGACGGTCACCGGGCCATCCAGGTGCAGGATCACCAGGTGGGTGCCCGCCGCGTCGAAACTCGCGCGGTAGGGCGTTTCGGCCTGGGTGGAGACGTAGAGCCGGTCCCAGCCCAGGCCCGCGCTGGAGCGGGCCGGGTGGATCCACGGCTGGCGCAGGATGCCGTTCGTGTCGGCCAGGCTCAGCTCGGGCACGCGTCCTCCTCGGCGTCGAGGTGGTGCCCAGTCTAGGTCGTCGTCAGGCGCGCGAAAGGTGGTGACGCGTGCGCGGAGCCGTGGCGGTCCGGAACTCCGGGCGGGCGACCTCCGCCCGGCGGGCGGCCACCTCGCCGCGGATCCGGAGCGCGTCGCGGTCTTCCAGGTCGAAGCTGCCGGACATCCGCGGCGGCTCCTGACGGCGGTGGTTGCGGTTCAGGCCCCACACGATCAGGGCGATGAGCAGGAGGAACATCAACAAACCGATCATGGCAGAAATTATTCGCCGCATCAGAACCTGCCAGAAGTGGCAGAACGGTCCTTGTCCGGCAAAATCCTGCCAGCTACTCTGTGACCATGCTCCGAACCGTGGCCAGCGTGCTGGTCGACCGCGCCGCCGTCTTCGAGTTCGGCGTCGTCTGCGAGGTCTTCGGCATCGACCGGACCGAGGACGGCGTGCCGCCCATCGAGTTCCGCGTGTGCGGCGAACGGCCAGGCGAACCCATCCAGGCCGGCGTCGGCGTGCAGTTCATCCCCGAGCACGGCCTCGACGGGCTGGAGGGCGCCGACCTGGTCGCCATCCCGGCGGCCGCGGTGCGCGACGACTACCCGCCCGCGGTGCTCGACGCCATCCGGGCGGCCCACGCGAACGGCGCCACCCTGTTGACCGTGTGCAGCGGCGCGTTCCTGCTCGCCGCCACCGGCCTGCTGAACGGACGGCCGTGCACCACCCACTGGAAGCACATCGAGGAGTTCAAGCAGCGCTTCCCCGAGGCGATCCTGGACCCGGACGTGCTCTTCGTCGACGACGGCGACATCATCACCAGCGCCGGCACCGCGGCCGGGATCGACGCGTGCCTGCACCTGGTCCGCCGGGAGCTGGGCTCGGCGCCGGCCACCGCGATCGCCCGCCGCATGGTGGTGCCCCCGCAGCGCGACGGTGGCCAGCGGCAGTTCGTCGAGCTGCCCATGCCGGAGTCCACAGGGGACAGCCTGGAACCGGTGCTGGCGTGGATGGTGGAGAACCTGGCCGAGGAGCACACGGTCCCGGCGCTGGCCCGGCGCGCGCAGATGTCGGAGCGGACCTTCGCCCGCCGCTTCGCCGCCGAAACCGGCACCACACCGGTCAAGTGGCTCACCACGCAACGGGTCCTGCACGCCCGCACCCTGCTCGAGACCACCCGGCTGAGCATCGAGGAGATCGCACGCGAGTGCGGGTTCAGCACGGGAGCCCTGCTCCGGCACCACTTCCACCGCGTGGTCGGGGTGTCCCCGCACGACTACCGCCGCACGTTCGCCGCTTCCTGAGGCATGCTGGGCCCCGTGGCCTATGACGTAACCGCAGTACGCAAGCACTTCCCCGCGCTCGACGAGGGCGCCGCGCACTTCGACGGCCCCGGCGGCTCGCAGGTGCCGGACGTCGTCGGCGAGGCCGTCGCCGCGACCCTGTGCGCCGCGATCGCCAACCGCGGCTCGATCACCGCCGCCGAGCGTCGCGCCGACGGCATCGTGGCGCAGGCGCGCCAGGCCGCGGCCGACCTGCTCGGCGCCGAGCCCGGCGGCGTCGTGTTCGGGCGCAGCATGACCCAGCTGACCTACGACTTCTCCCGCACGCTCGCCAAGACCTGGCAGCCGGGCGACGAGGTCGTGGTGACCCGGCTGGACCACGACGCGAACATCCGGCCGTGGGTGCAGGCCGCGGAGGCGCACGGGGTCACCGTGCGGTGGGCGGACTTCGACCCGTCCTCCGGCGAGCTCGCCGTCGACGCCATCACCAGCCTGCTCTCCGACCGCACCCGCCTGGTCGCGGTGACCGCGGCGTCCAACCTGCTCGGCACCCGCCCGGACATCCCGGCGATCGCCGCCGCGGTGCACGAAACCCCAGCGTTGCTCTACGTCGACGGCGTGCACCTCACTCCGCACGCGCCCGTCGACGTCACCGCACTGGGCGCCGACTTCTACGGCTGCTCGCCGTACAAGTTCCTCGGTCCGCACCTCGGGCTGGTCGCGGCCGCGCCCGAACTTCTGGAGACCCTGCACCCGGACAAGCTCGCGCCCTCGACCAACGCCGTGCCGGAACGGTTCGAGCTGGGCACGCTGCCGTACGAGCTGCTGGCCGGGACCACCGCGGCGATCGACTTCCTGGCCGGCCTCGTGCCCGGCGACGGCACCCGCCGTCAGCGCCTGCTGCGGTCGCTGACCGAACTGGAGGAGCACGAGCAGGCCCTGCTCGACCGCCTCGACGCCGGACTCGCGGGAATCCCCGGCGTGACCCGATACGGCTCCCCCACCCGACGGCGTACCCCGACGGTCCTGTTCTCCGTCGAGGGCGTGCCGTCGCAGGTCGTCTACGAGCGCCTCGGCGCGCGCGGCGTGAACGCGCCCGCGGGCAGCTTCTACGCGCTGGAATGCTCCCGCCACCTGGGACTCGGTGACACCGGCGCGGTCCGGGCCGGCATCGCGCCCTACACGACGGCCGCCGAGGTCGACCGGCTTCTCGACGGGGTCCGCAGCCTCTGACCGGGCGAGGTGCACAGGCGCGACGGCAAGCCTGTGCACCTCGCACAGTGACCGGGCCGTTCGCGCTGTTTACGGTGCTGGGAACCGCTTCTTCTCCGGATAAGGAGGTCGGCATGGCCTCGTCAGTCGGTGTCGACGACTACGCCCTCACCAGAGTCCCGGACAGCGCCCGCTACTCATGGTGGTCGGTCGCGATCCAACGGTTCGGCCAGGTGTCCGCGCTCTCGCAGTTCCTGCTCGGCGCGACCGTCGGCTTCGGGATGAGCTTCTGGCAGGCGTTCCTCGCGTTCACCCTCGGCTCGGTGATCCTCGAACTCATCACGATCCTCGTCGGCGTGATCGGCATGCGCGAAGGCCTGTCGACGTCGATGATCGCCCGCTGGACCGGCTTCGGCCGCGGCGGGTCCGCGCTGATCGGGCTCGCGATCGGGATCAGCCTCATCGGCTGGTTCGGCATCCAGTCCGCGGTGTCGGCCCAGGGTCTCGTCTCGCTCATCGGCGGCCTGCCGGAATGGGCGTGGGCGCTGGTGTTCGGCCTGCTCGTGACCGCGATCGTGGTGCGCGGCTTCCACTCGATGGCGTGGACGGCGTACCTGACCGTCCCGGCGTTCCTGATCCTGGTCGGCTGGTCGATCATCTCCGAGCTGTCCAGCCACGACGTCGCCGCGCTGGTGTCGTCGGCGCCGCCCGGCCCGGGACTGAGCCTGCTGGAGGGCACCACGCTCGTCGCCGGCGGGTTCATCGTCGGCGCGGTGATCACGCCGGACATGACGCGGTTCAACCGCACCACCGGTGACGTGGTCAAGCAGACGCTGGTCGGCATCACGCTCGGCGAGTACGTGATCGGCATGGCCGGCGTGCTCCTGGCGCACGCGGTGAAGTCGGCCGAGATCACCACGATCGTGACGTCGTCGGTCGGCTGGGTCGGTCTGCTGATCGTGATCGCCGGAACCATCAAGATCAACGACTGGAACCTGTACTCGTCCGGGCTGGGCGTCGTGAACTTCATCGGCACCGTCTCCGGCCGCAAGGCCCACCGCGGCCTGATCACCGCCGTGCTCGGCATCGTCGGCAGCGTCCTCGCCGCCGCCGGGATCCTCGGCGCGTTCTCCGACTTCCTCACCCTGCTCGGCGTCGCGTTCCCGCCGATCGCCGGGATCATGGTGGCCGAGTACTTCGTGGTCAAGAAGTGGCGCGGCGAACTGGAAGCCGCGCGTGCCAAGGGAACCGTGCCCGAGGACGCGCCGGTGTGGGTGCCGGCCACCATCGTCGTCTGGGTCGCCTCGGCGCTGATCGGCAAGTTCGTCGAGTGGGGCCTGCCCAGCATCAACTCGCTCGTCGTGGCGTTCGTGCTCTACGTGGTCGCGGGCAAGCTCGGCCTGGTGCGCGGCATCGGCCGCAGCCGCACCGCCGACGCCGACCCCGTTCCCGCCGTCTAGGAAAGGAAAACTCTCGTGCGCATCGGCATCGACGTCGGCGGCACCAACACCGACGCGGTCCTGCTGGACGGGCGGCAGGTGCTCGCCTCGATCAAGACCAGCACCACCGAGGACGTCACCTCCGGCATCGTCGCCGCGATCAACGGCCTGCAGCAGCAGCGCGCGTTCGACCCGGCGGCGGTGCAGGCGGTGATGATCGGCACCACTCACTTCATCAACGCGCTCGTCGAGGCGCACCGGCTGGCGCCGACCGCCGCCGTGCGGCTCAGCCTGCCCGCCGGCGCGTCACTGCCGCCGATGGTGGACTGGCCGCAGCGGCTGGTCGACGCGGTGTCCGGGCGCAGCTACCTGGTGCACGGCGGGCACGAGTTCGACGGCCGCCACATCGCCGAGCTCGACGAGTCCGAGCTGCGCAAGGCGGCCGAGGACATGGGCGCGGCCGGGGTGCGCAGCGTCGCGATCACCTCGGTCTTCTCCCCCGTCAACGCCGAGTTCGAGGCCCGTGCGGCGGAGATCATCGCCGCCCAGCTGCCGGACGTGGCGATCTCGCTGTCCCACGAAATCGGCCGGATCGGCCTGCTGGAGCGGGAGAACGCGACCGTCATCAACGCCGCTCTGCGGGAGCTGGCCGCGCACATCGTGGACGGCCTCGCCGCGTCGGTGTCCGGCGCGGGAATCACCGCGCCGCTGTACCTGAGCCAGAACGACGGCACGCTGATGGACGTCGACTTCGCCCGCCGCTACCCGGTGGCCACGTTCGCCTCCGGCCCGACCAACTCGATGCGCGGCGCGGCCGTGTTGTCCGGTTTGGACACCTGCGCGGTGGTCGACGTCGGCGGCACCACGAGTGACGTCGGCGTGCTGCGGCAGGGCTTCCCGCGCGAGGCGACCACGGATGTCAGCGTCGCCGGGATCCGCACCAACTTCCGCATGCCGGACGTGCTGTCCATCGGCATCGGCGGCGGCAGCCGGGTGCGCGGCACGGCCGTCGGCCCGGACTCGGTGGGCTACGAGCTGACCTCGAAGGCCCTGGTCTTCGGCGGCGACACGCTCACCGCGACCGACCTCGCGGTGGCCGCGGGCCGCGCCGAGATCGGCGACCCGAGCCTGGTCGCGCACCTGGACCGTGACCTGGTGCGGGCCGCGCTGGACCGCATCGCCGCCGACGTGTCCGACGTCGTCGAGCGGATGCGCACCTCGGCCGAGCCGCTGCCGGTGGTCGCGGTCGGCGGTGGTTCGGTGCTGCTGCCGGACGAGCTGTCCGACGCCGGCAAGGTGCACCGGCCGGAGAACTACGCGGTAGCCAACGCGATCGGTGCGGCCATCGCGCAGATCGGTGGCGAGGTCGACCGGGTGTACGCGATCGAGCCGGGCCGCCGCGAAGCCGTCGTCGAGGAGGCGAAGCAGGAGGCCGTGGACCGCGCGATCGCGGCCGGGGCCAGCCCCGCGTCGGTCGGCATCGTCGACTTCGACGAGGTGCCCATCCCCTACCTGCCCGGCAACGCCACCCGCATCCGGGTCAAGGCGGTCGGCGACCTGCAGCTGGGAGCGTGACGATGCGCGAGATCACGATCGACCACCTCGACGACATTGCCCGCGGCGCCGCGATCCTCGGCACCGGCGGCGGGGGCGACCCCTACATCGGACGGCTGCTCGCGTCGTCGGCGGTGCGCGACCACGGTCCCGTCGAGCTGGTGCCGCTGGACGAGGTCGGCGACGACGCGGTGGTCCTGCCGGTCGCGATGATGGGCGCGCCCACGGTGATGGTCGAGAAGCTGCCCTCGGCCGAGCAGGTCGGGCTGGCCGCCCGCACCCTGGCGACCTACCTGGGCAAGGAGCTGACGCACATCGCGTGCGCCGAGGCCGGCGGGGTCAACTCGCTGATCCCGGTGGTCGCGGCGGCGCAGCTGGGCCTGCCGCTGGTGGACGCCGACGGCATGGGCCGCGCGTTCCCCGAGCTGCAGATGGTGCTGCCCACGCTGTACGGCATCCGCGCGACCCCGATGTCGATCGCCGACGAGAAGGGCAACCGCGGCGTGCTGGACACCGTGGACAACCACTGGGCGGAGCGGCTGGCGCGGTCGGCGACGATCGACATGGGCTGCTCGGCGATGATCAGCAACTACGCGATGTCCGGCGCGCAGGCCCGCGAGTCGCTCGTGCCGGGCACACTCAGCCTGTGCGCCGAGCTGGGTTCCGCGGTGCGGCAGGCGCGCGCCGAGCACACCGATCCCGTCGCGCGGGTGGTGGACCGGCTCGGTGGCCGGAAGCTGTTCCGCGGCAAGGTCGTCGACGTCGCCCGGCGCACGGTCACCGGGTTCGCCCGCGGCGAGGCGAAGCTGTCCGGAATGGACGGTGACGCGGGCAGCGAGATGGTGCTGAAGTTCCAGAACGAGCACCTGGTCGCCGAGCGGGACGGCGTCGCGCGGGCGTCGGTGCCGGACCTGATCTGCTGCCTGGACTCCGAGTCCGGGGAGGCGGTGACCACCGAGGGCCTGCGGTACGGCCAGCGGGTCACGGTGATCGCCGCGCCCGCGGATCCGCGCTGGCACACGCCGGAGGGCATCGAGCTGGCCGGGCCGCGCTACTTCGGCTACGACATCGACCCGGTCGGGGTTCCGGCATGAGCTGGACGCTGACCGAGGAGCACCTCGAAGACCTGGCACGGGGCGCGGCCGTGCTCGGCACCGGTGGCGGCGGTGACCCGTACGTCGGCCGGTTGCTGGTGCGGCAGGCGATCCGCGAGCACGGGCCGATCACGATCCTCGACCCGTCCGAGGTCGGCGACGAGGACCTGGTCGTGCCGACCGCGCAGATGGGCGCACCGACCGTGGTGCACGAGAAGCTGCCCAGCGGCGAGGAGCCGGTGCTGGCGCTGCGCACGCTGGAAAAACACCTGGGCCAGCGGGCGAGCGCGACGATGCCGATCGAGTGCGGCGGCATCAACTCGATGATCCCGCTGGTCGTCGGCGCGCGGCTGGGCCTGCCGGTGGTCGACGCCGACGGGATGGGCCGCGCGTTCCCCGAGCTGCAGATGGAGACCTTCGGCGTCTACGGCGTGCCCGGCTCGCCGATGGCGATCGGCGGGGAACGCGGCGAGACCACGGTCATCGACACCGGCTCGGACAACCGGCGGATGGAGTGGCTCGCACGCGGCGTCACGATCCGGCTGGGCGGGGTCGCGCACATCGCCGAGTACGCGATGAGCGGCGCGGAGGTCAAGCGCACCGCGGTGCCCCGCACGCTGTCGCTCGCGTTGACCGTGGGCCGCACGATCCGGGAGGCGCGGGAGAACAACCTGGACCCGGTTTCGGAGCTGGCCGGGGCGTTGCACGAGACGCTGTACCAGAACCTGCGCGTGATCTTCCGCGGCAAGGTGTCCGATGTGGAGCGCCGGACCGAGGCCGGGTTCGCGCGCGGACGGGCGCAGGCGGTGTCGTTCGACGGCGAGCACAAGCTCGAGCTGTTGTTCCAGAACGAGAACCTGCTGGCGCTGGTCGACGGCGAGGTGCGGTGCCTGGTGCCGGACCTGGTCTGCGTGCTGGAGTCGGAGTCGGCCGAGCCGATCACCACCGAGACGCTGCGCTACGGCCAGCGGGTCGTGGTGGTCGGCATCTCGACCCCGGACCTGATGCGCACGCCGGAGGCGCTGGCGACGTTCGGGCCGGCCGCGTTCGGGTTGTCCTACGAGTTCACACCGGTGGAGGAACTGCTGTGAGTCTGGCGGATCGGGTCGTCGTGATCATCGGCGGCGGGTCGGGCATCGGGTTCGAGGTGGCGCGGCGGGCCGCGGACGCCGGGGCGCGGGTTTTCCTGGGCGGGCGCACCGCGGCGACGCTGGAGGCCGCGGCGGAGAAGATCGGCGCGCAGTGGCACGTCGTGGACAACACCGACCAGGACTCGCTGGCCGAGTTCTTCGGCGCCGTGCCGCGGGTGGACCACCTGTTCACGCCCGGCGCCTCCTACACGACCGGGCCGATGCGGGAGCTGTCCGACGAAGACGCGGCGAGCCCGTTCGTGACGAAGTTCTGGGGCCAGTACCACGCGGTCAAGCACGCGGCGCCGAAGCTGTCCCGGGACGGCTCGGTGGTGCTGATGTCCGGCGCGGCGAGCGTGCGCCCGCCGGGCCCGGCGCCCGCGTACATCGCGTGCAACGCCGCGATCGAGGGGCTCGGCCGCGGGCTGGCGGTGGAGCTGGCGCCGGTGCGGGTCAACGTGGTCGCGCCGGGCACGATCGACGGGAACCTGTGGTCGCAGCGCCCCTCGGACGTCCGCGAGGCGAGCTTCGCGCAGTACCGTTCGGACACGGTGCTGCACCGCGTCGGCAACGAGTCCGAAGTGGCCGAGGCGGTGCTCTACCTGTTCGGCGCCACGTTCACCACGGGCTCGACGCTCTACCCGGACGGCGGCTACTCGTTCCGGTAGGGCCGTTGGTCGGGTGTTTTTCGCGCCTCCGTGAGGTTGACTCTTCCGGATGAAAGCAGCACTCGCATCGGCCGCCGCCGTCGCCGCGATCCTGGCGACGGCGGCCCCGGCCTCGGCCATCAGCTCCTACAACGCGACCCCGGCGCCCGAGCGCACCGAGGCCGGCGCCCTCGTCGCGACCTGGGACAACGACGCGAACCCGGCCACGCCGGACCGCGTGGACTGGGTCTGCTCGGGCACCATGGTCGACCGCGACACCTTCCTCACCGCCGCGCACTGCACCAGCGACTGGCCCGCGAACGTGCGGTTCTACGTCTCGCTCGACCAGGACGTGCAGTCCGGCCTCGACGCGGCCGCGCAGCAGTACCCGGGCGACCCCGCGGCCGTGGCGCGCGCGGTGGGCGTGCCGGGCGTCGCCCACACCGACCCGGCCTACCCGGGCAACTCCGCCGACGCCCACGACATCGCGGTCATCCAGCTGCCCGCGCAGCAGGTCGCCGCGCGCTGGTCGTTCACCCCGGCGAAGCTGCCCACCGCCGGGCAGCTCGACCAGCTCGGGCCGCGCGGCCTGAACGACACGCCGTTCGTCGTCGTGGGTTACGGGACGCAGGAGGCCGTCAACGGTCCCGGCGGCCAGACCCACCCGGGCGGCGGGGTGCGGATGAAGGCGCCGGTCAGCTTCGACGCGCTCAACAAGACCTGGGTGCGCCTGGCGATGACCGCGCCACAGGGCAACGGCGGCGCCTGCTACGGCGACTCCGGCGGCCCGAACTTCGCCACGATCGGCGGGCAGCGGGTGCTGGTGTCCACGACCATCACCGGTGACGCGCCGTGCTACGCCACCAACGTGACCTACCGCCTGGACACCCCGTCCGCGCGCACGTTCCTGGCGCCGTTCACCGCGCTGCCGTAGTCACGCGGTACTCGCTGTCGCGCCGGTCGGTGATGAACATGTGGCCGGGCGAGTGGGTGATCGCGAACGGCGGCTTCGACGCCATCAACGCCGCCTGCGGGGTGACCCCGCAGGCCCAGAACACCGGCACGTCACCGGGCTCCGCCTCGACCGGGTCGCCGAAGTCGGGGCGGGCCAGGTCGGCGATCCCGAGCTCGGCGGGGTCGCCGGCGTGCACCGGCGCGCCGTGCACGGCCGGCATCGCGCCGCTGATCGCGGTCGCCTCGTCGACCAGGCCGGCCGGGATCGGGCGCATCGACACGACCAGCGGGCCGTGCAGGCGCCCGGCCGGCCGGCACTGGCGGTTCGTCACGTACATCGGCACGTTGCGGCCCTGCTCGAGGTGCCGCAGCGGGATGCCGGCCGCGAGCAACCCGGTCTCGAAGGTGAAACTGCACCCGATCGAGAACGCGACCAGGTTCTCCTGCCACAGGCCGCGCACGTCGTCGACCTCCTCGGCCAGCTCGCCGTGCCGCCACACGCGGTAGCGGGGCAGGTCCCGGCTCAGATCGGCGCCGGGGGCGAGCACGGTCGAGGTGCTGCCCGGGTCGGTGACGTCGAGGACCGGGCACGGCCGCGGGTTGCGCTGGCAGAACAGCAGCACGTCGTAGGCCCAGTCGCGCGGCACGGCGATCAGGTTGGTCTGGGTGAAACCAGCCGCCCACCCCGACGTCGGCGCCACGGTTCCGGCGCGGAACGCCGCGCGCGCCTGTTCCGGGGTCATGGTCGCGGGATCGTCTACCCTGGTCATACCTCCAGCTCAGCACATGAAGGCCAGCATGCGCATCACCGCGGCGGACGTGCCCGCTCTCGAACGGGGCGTCGCGCTGCTCGGGTCGGGCGGGGGCGGCGACACGATGACGGCCGCGGCGCTGCTGCGTCAGCTCGTCACCCACGGCCGCGAACCCGACGTGCCCGCGGCGCTGGATCCGGCGACGCTCGTGATGCCGGTCGGGATCGTCGGCGCGACCGCCGCGTTCACCGAGAAACTGCCCAGCGGCTCGGAGTTCGCGACCGCGGTGGCGGCGATCGAACGCTGGACCGGCACACCCGCGGGGGCGCTGGTGTCGATCGAGATCGGCGGGCTGAACGGGCTGATGCCGCTGGTGGCCGCCGTCGAGCTGGGCCTGCCGTGCGCCGACGCGGACCTGTCCGGGCGCGGGCTGCCGCGGCTGGACCAACTGTCCATCGCCGCGACCGGCCGCGGGCTGGCGCCGGCCGCGCTCGCCGAACCGGGTGGTCAGGTGCTGGTGCTGGCGGCCGGTTCGGACGAGTCGGTCGAGCGCGGCGCCCGCGCGTTCCTCGCCAGTTCCGGCGGCTGGGCGGCGATGGCGTTCGCCCCGGTGCCCGCGGGGGACCTGCCCGGGTGCGCGGTGATGGGCAGCGTCACCGGCGCGCTCGAACTGGGGCGGCGGGTGCTCGCGGCCGGGGAGAGCCCCGAGCCGGACCGGCTCGCCGAAGCGTCCGGCGGGCAGGTGCTCGCGATGGGGCGGGTGCTCGAGGTGTCCCGGCACATCGGGCCCGGGCAGCACGGACGCGCCGGCTTCGGCCGCGGCAGCGCGACCCTGACCGACCACCGCACCGGCGCGCTGCTGCGGCTGGAGATGGAGAACGAGTACCTGCTGGCCCTGCGCGACGGGCAGCCGGTGGCGTCCACCCCTGACGTGCTCGCCGTGGTCGACCACCGCACCGGCGTCCCGGTGCCGTGCGACGCGATCCGCGCCGGGATCGAGGTCGACGTGCTGCGGCTGGCCGCGGCGCCGTTCTGGACCGATCCGCGGCGGCTGCCGGTGCTGCGGCCGCGCGCGTACGGCATCGACTCGGATCCGGTGCTCGCATGATCCTGCGTCGGTTGCTGGCGCTGCCGTCGTGGGCCGGGGTCCGGGTGGCGGCGGGCGGGTCCGGACTGGACCGTCCACTGGAGACGGTCCGGGCGACGCTGGACGCCGGGGACAGCCCGGCGGCCGGTGAGCTGCTGGTGCTGGCGCGCGAGCTGCGGGGCACGGACTGGCAGATCGACGCGCTCCTGCGGCGCGGGGCGGACAGCGGCGCGGCGGGCCTGCTCCTGCCCGAGGTCGAACCGCTGACCGCGACCCGGCTGCTGGCCGACCGGCTCGCGATGCCGCTGCTGGTGACGGCGGAGCGCCCGCTGGACCTGCTCGTCGAGGCCCGGCTGATGCTCGCCGCGCCCGAGCTGGACCGCGCGAACCTGGTGCTCGCCACGCACCGCGCGCTCGGCGAACGGCTGCGCTCGCCGGAGGAGGTGGTGTCCGCGCTGCGCGGGCTGCTGCGGTCGCCGGTGGCGTTGCTGGACGACCGGGGCGAGCCGGTGGCGGGCGAGCTGGCGTCGGCCGGGCGTATCCGGGTTGGTGAGCCGGTGCCGCAGCGGGTGGACCTCGACGACGGGGTGTTGCTGGCGCACCCGGCGCTGCTGGCCGGCCCGGTGCTGTGGGTGGCTGCCGAGCTGACCGGGGCCGAGGCGGCGCGGGCGGACGTGGTGCCGCCGGCCCTGGCGGTCGCGGCGGGCGCGGTGCAGCGGTGGCTGCTGGCGAACCGGCTGGAGCTGGAACGGGACGCGCGGTCGCGCACCGCGTTGCTCGGCGACCTGCTGCGGCTGGACGCGGAGCCGGGCGCGGACCTGCGCCGCCGGGCGGCCGACGCGGGGTGGCGGCTGGGCGGCTGGCACGTCGGGTTGCGCATCGGCGTGGCGTCCAGTGTGGACACGGTGGCGCGGACGACCGAGGTGGTGCGCGCGCTGCGGGCGGAGCAGATCACGGCGGTGGTCGTCGAGCACGGCGACGGCTGGACCGGGTGGGTGACGTTCGACCAGGAGCCGACGGCCCAGCGGGTGCGCACGCTGGCGGCGCGGCTGCGGGCGGCGCACAAGACGCTGCGGCGCACGCTCGGTTCGCACCTCGGGGTCGGCCGCCCGCACCCGCGCCCGGACGGCCTGGCCGCGACGATCGCCGAGGCGACCGATGCCGCCCGGCTGGCCGCGACCCGGCCGGAGTCGGGGCACTTCCTGCACGTGGACCAGCTGGGGATGGCGCAGCTGCTGCTGGAGTGGACGCGGACGGACACGTTCGAGCCCGCGGCCCGCGCGCTGGTCGCCCCGCTGCGCAACGCGCCCGGCGACCTGGTGCGGACGCTCGCGGCGTACCTGGACGCGGAGTCCTCGATCGCCGAGACGGCCGCGGTGCTGGGGGTGCACCGCAACACGGTCGCCGCGCGGATCGCCCGGATCGAGCAGCTGCTGGGCGTGGACCTCTCCCGCCCGGACGACCGCTTGGCCCTGCACCTGGCCTCGAGAGCCATCACCCTCGGCGACTGAACGCGGAACGCGCCCGCAGGAAGGTGGAACTCGCGCACCGGCCGCGAGTTCTGCGCTCGCAGACCGGTCAGCCGGCGGTGAGCTTCGCCAGGAGGCGGTCCAGCTGGGCCAGCTCGTCGGCGTCCAGGGCGGCCAGCGACGGCGGCGGCTCCTTGAGGATCCGCTCCGCCGTGGTCGCCGCCTCCGCGCCCGCCGCCGTCACCGCCACCAGCTTGCGTCGCCGGTCCTGCGGGTGCACCGTCCGCGACACCAGCCCGCGCTGCTCCAGGTCGTCCACCACCAGCGTCACGTACGGGCGGTCGGTGTTCAGCCGCTCCGCCAGGTCCGCCAGCGTCAGCGGCCCGGACGCCAGCCGCCGCAGGGCCTTGATCTTGATGAAGCTCATCCCGAGCGCCTCGGTGACCGCCTTGCGCCGGTCGTGCCGGCCCAGCACGTCCTGCATCCGCTCCCACACGCGCTCCGCCGCGCTCACGTCCGCGCTCCCGCCGGCTCGTCGAACAGCACCGTCGCCCGCCGGGCCGTCGCCTTCGCCCAGCCGCCCGTCGTCAGGACGCCCAGCGCCATCACCACCACGCCGCATCCGGCCATGATCCACCACGCGAGGTGGCTCGCCGCCGGGAAGCCGGTCGTGAACCCGCCGGAGATGTGCGACGTGACCACCGCGCCCAGCACGGCGACCCCGAGCGACGCCCCGACCTGACGGCTCGTCGACGCCACCGCCGCGGCCACGCCGGCCTGCGCGCGCGGCATCCCGGACACCGCGGTGTTCGTGATCGGCGGGTTGAGCATCCCGAACCCGGCACCGAACACCACGTAGGCCACCACCAGCCAGCCGATCCCGGTCTGCGCGCCGAGCCGGGTCAGCAGCACCCCGCTCACCGCCAGCCCCAGTCCCCCGGCCACCAGCGGGATCCGCGAGCCGCGCGCGGCGACCACCCGTCCGGACAGCGGCGCGAGCGCGAAGATCGCCAGCGCGCTGGGCAGCGTCAGCAGACCCGCGTGCAGCGGCGTGAACCCGCGGACGTTCTGCAGGTACAGCGCGTTCAGGAAGAGGAACCCGCTCAGCCCGGCGAACCCGCACACCGCGATCACCGTCGCCCCGGAGAACGGCACGCTCGCGAAGAACCGGGGGTCGAGCAACGGTTCCGCCCGACGCCGCTCGTAGGCGACGAGCCCGATCCCGGCGGCCACCGCCACCGCGAAGCACCCGAGCGTCGGCCCGGACACCCAGCCGTGGTGCGGCCCCTCGATGATCCCGTAGGTCAGGCTCGCCAGCGCCACGACGGCGAGCAGCTGCCCCACCGGATCGAGCCGCCGCGCCCGCGGCGCCTTCGACTCCGGCACGAACAACGCGGTCAGCACCAGTGCGGCGATCCCGACCGGGATGTTGATCCAGAAGATCGACCGCCACCCGACGGCGTCCACCAGCACGCCGCCGACCACCGGGCCCAGCGCCATGCTCAGCCCGACGACCGCGCCCCAGATCCCGATCGCCCGCGCCCGTTCACGCGCGTCGGTGAACGTGTTCGTGATGATCGACATGGCGACCGGGTTCAGCATGCTCCCGCCGACCGCCTGCAGCATGCGGAACACGATCAGCAGCCCGATGTTCGGCGCCACGCTGCACAGCAGGGACCCCAGCGTGAACAGCACCAGCCCGGTCTGGAACGTGCGCCGCCGCCCGATCCGGTCGGCGGTCGACCCGGACAGCATCAACAGGCTGGCCAGCACGAGCGTGTACGCGTCGATCGTCCACTGCAGACTCGACACGCTCGCGGCGAACTCGCGCTCGATCGACGGGAGCGCGAGGTTCACGATGGTCGTGTCCATCGCGACGA
Organism: Amycolatopsis deserti; assembly: GCF_014653945.1. Classification (GTDB taxonomy): domain Bacteria; phylum Actinomycetota; class Actinomycetes; order Mycobacteriales; family Pseudonocardiaceae; genus Amycolatopsis_E; species Amycolatopsis_E deserti. The sequence goes on from NZ_BNAU01000007.1 coordinate 340,616, forward strand.
CGAAGAGGCTCAGGCAGCAGATCGCCAGCACGAGGAGACGACGGCGGTGGGACAGTTCCGGCACGCGCACCCCAAACGTTGTAGTCCTATAACAGTTAGCACTGTACAACTCTCTGGCCTGCGCGACCACTGTGACGTCCGACGCCTCTGGACTTCAATCATCCAATGATTTAACGTTCGGATCGCATCGCACTCGACGGAGAGGAACAAGTTCGTGACGGGGCAGAGGCGCAGCACGGCGTGGTTCGGGGCGACCGGACGCGCGGGGATGATCTACCGCTCCTGGATGCGCAACCAGGGCTTCGGGGCCGAGGTCTTCGACGGCAGGCCGGTGATCGGCATCGCGACCAGCGCGTCGGAGCTGGCGCCGTGCAACGCCCACCTGACCCGCGTCGCGGAGGCGGTCAAGCGCGGGGTGTGGCAGGCGGGCGGGTTCCCGCTGGAGTTCCCGACGATGGCGACCGGCGAGACGCTGATGCGCCCGACCGCGATGCTCTACCGCAACCTGATGGCGATGGAGGTCGAGGAGCTCATCCGCGCCAACCCGCTGGACGGGGTGGTGCTGCTGTCCGGCTGCGACAAGACGACCCCGGCGATGCTGATGGCCGCGGCGAGCGTGGACCTGCCCGCGGTGATGGTCACCGGCGGCCCGATGCTCAACGGCAAGTACCGCGGCACCGACGTCGGGTCCGGCACGCACGTGTGGAAGTTCGAGGAGGAGCTCAAGGCCGGGCGGATGACCCAGGAGGAGTGCTTCTTCGCCGAGGGCTGCATGGCCCGCTCGAACGGGCACTGCATGACGATGGGCACCGCGTCGACGATGGCGTGCATGGCCGAGGCGCTGGGCATGCAGCTGCCCGGCTCGGCGACCTGGCCCGCGGTGGACGCGCGCCGGTTCGAGATCGCGCAGTCGGCCGGGAAGCGGATCGTCGAGATGGTCGAGGAGGACCTGCGGCCGTCGCGGATCCTCACGCGTGAGGCGTTCGAGAACGCGATCCGCGTCAACGCCGCGATCGGCGGGTCGACGAACGCGATCGTCCACCTGCTCGCGATCGCCGGGCGCGCCGAGGTCGACTTGTCGCTCGACGACTTCGACACGCTCATCCGCGAGATCCCGACCCTGGTGAACCTGATGCCGTCGGGCAAGTACCTGATGGAGGACTTCTGCTACGCCGGCGGCCTGCCGGTGGTGATGCGCCAGCTCGCCGAGGCCGGGCTGCTGCACGGCGAGAGCGTGACCGCCACCGGCAACGCGGTCGGCGAGAACGTGGCCGGGGCGGAGAACTTCAACACCGACGTGATCACCACGGTCGAGGAGCCGTTCCAGCCGGCCGGCAGCGGCACCGCGGTGCTGCGCGGCAACCTGTGCCCGGGCGGCGCGGTGATCAAGCAGTCGGCCGCGTCGGCGCACCTGCTCAAGCACCAGGGGCGGGCGCTGGTGTTCGACACGGTCGAGGACTACCACGCCGTCGCCGACGACCCGGACCTCGACGTGGACGAGACGACCGTCCTGGTGATCCGCGGCGCCGGGCCGAAGGGCTATCCGGGCATGCCGGAGGTCTCGAACGTGGCGTTGCCGGCGAAGCTGCTGAAGGCGGGCGTCACGGACATGGTGCGGATCTGCGACGGGCGGATGAGCGGCACCAGCTACGGCACGGTGGTGCTGCACGTGACGCCGGAGTCCGCGGTGGGCGGCCCGCTGGCGCTGGTGCGGACCGGCGACCTGATCACGCTGGACGTGGCGGCGCGGACGCTGAACGTCGAGGTGTCCGACGAGGAACTGGCCGCGCGGCGGGCGTCCTGGCAGGCGCCGGAGTCGCCGTACAAGAGCGGGTACACCTGGCTCTACACGCAGCACGTGCTGCAGGCCGACGAGGGCGCGGACTTCGACTTCCTGCGCGGCTCCCGGGGCCACAAGGTGCCGCGCGATTCGCACTAGAGATGTCCTTGGCCGGGACATTGGTAACTGCGGGTCGGTGTGACGTGGCAGAGCCTCCGGTCCCGGCGTGGTTCGTCCAGGACCACGCTCGACCGGCGGCTCTCGTTGATCTTCAGCTTGTCGATCCTGCGTCGTAGCTGGCCACCTGCGCGCGGAGTGCGGTCAGGTCCTGCAGCTGCCAGTGCAGCCGGTTGATCGTGCGGGTGCGCTCGGCCAGGTCCTCGATCGGGTCGGACTTGCCCCGAGTACGGGCCGAGGAACGCGCTCGGGCCATCAGTTTGGGCGGCACGGGCACCACGTTCTGGCCTGCGGTCACCAGCATCCGCGACACCGCTCCGGCGACGTGCCGGCAGTCCTCGACGGCGACGGCGGTGTGGTTGCCAGCCGACTGCCACCAACCTGACGGCCAAGTACGACTAGACCGCTTCCACGCAGCAGGCCACGAAGTCGGCGACGACCGGGTTGTCGTCGCCGGCCGGGTGCCAGGCGATGCCGACCCGGGTCGGGCTGAGGCCGCGCACCGGGCGGTAGACGATGCCGGGGCGGGCGTAGAAGCGTGCGGCGGATTCGGGGGCGAGCGCGATGCCGTAACCGTTGGCGATCGCGCTCAGCCACTCGTCCGGCTGGTCCGTGACGGCCCCGATGCGCGGCTCGCCGTCGCGTTCGTCCGCCCCGAGCCAGTGGTCACGCCACCAGCCGGTCTCGGCCGGGGCGGCGACGAACGGCTCGTCCCACAGCTCGCGGAAGGCGATCTCGTCGCGTCCGGCGAGCGGGTGCGACGCGGGCAGCGCGACCCAGCGCGGTTCGCTGAACAGTTCCCGCACCCGGAACGCGTCCTGCCCGGGGAACGGGAGCCGGACCAGTGCGGCGTCGACGTCGGCGCCGGCCAGCCCGGCGGTCGGGTCCGACCAGGCGGCCTGGCGCATGTCGACCCGCCAGCCCGGGCGACGGCGGCCGAACGCGGCGATGATGGCCGGCGTCGCCTCGTTCGCGGCGCTGGCCAGGAAGCCGACGCGCAGCACCCGGCCGCCGGCGGCGCGGGTTTCCCGGCAGGCCCGGTCCCACCCGTCGAGCAGGGCGGGCACCCGGTCCGCGAGCACCCGGCCGGCGTCCGTGAGCGCCATGCCGTGGCGGGAGCGGGTGAACAGCGTGGTGCCGAGCTGCGCTTCGAGCTGCTTGATCTGCTTGGTGAGCGCGGGCTGGGACACGAAGAGGCGCTCCGCCGCGCGCGTGAGGTGGCCCTCCTCGGCGACGGCGGCGAAGTAGCGGAGCAGGCGCGTGTCCACATCCATGCGACCAGGTTATGGAAGCGGGTATTGGACGTCGCCGCCTCGCCCGCCCGAGGCTGGTGGCATGGAAGCCATTCGGGTCATCGTGGTCGGGCTGACCATCGTGCTCAACGCCGGTATCGCGGCCGCGGACTTCGCGCGGGCCGAGTTCGTGCTGGCCAACTCGGCGGCCGTGGACGTACCGCCGTCCTGGCTGCCGTTCCTGGGGACGCTGAAGGCGGCCGGTGCCGCGGGTCTGCTGCTCGGCCTGCTGGGGGTGGAGTGGCTCGGCATCGCGGCGGCGGCTGGGCTGGTGCTGTTCTACCTCGGGGCGCTGGCCGCGCACGTGCGGGCGCGGGAGCTGGGGACGATGTACTTCCCGGGGCTGTTCTTCGCGCTGGCGGTGGGCAGCCTCGAGCTCAGGTGAGGACCCGGAACCGCAACCCCGGCTCGTCGTACTCCTCCAGCGCGTGGGCCACCCAGCCGGCGATCCGGGCCACCGCGAAGATCGCTTCCCCGGCGTCGGCGCGCATGTCGAAGCTGTGCATCATCGCGGCCAGCGCCAGGTCGGTGTTCGGGAACAGGTCGGCCCGGCCGGCGAGCTGGTCGAGCAGCAGGTCCACCACCGGGTTCTCCGGCAGCAGCGCCAGCAGCGCGTCCGCCCGCGGGTCGCGCCGCTGGTAGATCCGGTGCCCGAACCCGGGGATCGTGCCGGAGGTCCGCAGCCGTTCGGACAACGCGTCCACCGGGTTCTCCCGCGCCTCGGCCAGGAACCGGTACGCCAGCGTGCTCGCCCCGCCGTGGTAGTGCCCGTCCATCGCGCCCAGCCCGGCCGACACCACCGCGTACACGTTCGCCCGCGCGCTCGCCGCCATCCGGGCGGCCACTGTGGACACTGCCAGCCCGTGGTCGGCGAGCAGGACCAGTGCGGCGTCGAGGATCCGCGGCTCCGGCGGCCGCGATGTCAGCTTGGGCCACAGCCGCTCCCCCAGCGTGCCGCGCGCGGTCTCGCCCGGCAGCGCGTCCGCGAGCACCCCGATCAACCGCTCCGCCGCCGGCCGCACCGCCTCGGGCGCGAGGTCGAACCGCAGTGGATCGGCCGCGCCCAGCACGGCGACGGCCACCCGCAGGTGATCGGTCAGGCGCGCGGTCGCGGGCAGCGCGCCGGTCGCCGACCGCACCAGCGCCGCCGCCTCCGCCGGCTCCGGGAACGCCGGCCGGTCCACCAGCTCCCCCGTCCACAGGAAGTGCGCGACCGACTCGTACGACCACTCCCCGGCCAGGTCGGTGACCCGCTGGTCGCGGAAGTACACCTCGTCGCCGTCGAAGCGCGTCACCCGCGTCCGGATCCCCTCCACCACGCCCGGCTCGCGCCCCCGCCCGGCCAGCCGGTCGACCTCCTCGGCCGCGAAGAGGCTCCCCCGCCGCCCCGTCCGCTTGACGCTCGTCAACAGCCCCCGGCTCGCGTACGCGTAGACGGTCTCTGCCTTCACACCCAGCCGCCGCGCCACCTCGGCCGTCGTGAGGAAGCCCTCGTCGCTCATCGACCTGCGCTTTCTCGATGCACATTGACTTTATCAATATTGACAATACTCAATCAATGTACCGACAGTGAAGGCATGACCGAACTCATCGACGTGCCCGCGGGTCTGCGCAACGTCGTCGTCACCACCACCGAGCTGGGCGACGTCCGCGGGCGCGAGGGCTTCTACCACTACCGCCAGTACAACGCGATCGATCTGGCGCGCCACAAGACCTTCGAGGACGTCTGGTTCCTCTTCCTGGAGGGCCGCCTCCCCGAACCCGAGGAACGCGCGCGCTTCGCCAAGGAACTGGCGCCGCTGCGCGTGCTGCCGGACGAGCTGCGCGAGATCCTGCCGCTGGTCGCCCGCGCCGGCGACCATCCGATCGCCGGCCTGCGCACCGCACTGTCCGTCCTCGCCGCGGCCCGCGACCTGCCGCCGCTGTGGGACGCCGGCCCCGAGCGCCGCAAGGCCGACACCATGCTGGTCTGCGCGGTGACACCGACGATCCTCGCCGCGCTGCACCGCCTCCGCAGCGGCCTGGAGCCCCTGGAACCCCGCGCCGACCTCGGCGCCGCCGCGAACTGGCTGCACCTCGTCAGCGGCGCGGAACCGTCCCCGGCGCACGCGCGGGCCATCGAGCAGTACCTGATCGCCACGGTGGACCACGGGTTCAACGCCTCGACGTTCACGGCGCGTGTCGTCGCCTCCTGCGGCGCCGACGTGGTGTCCGCCGTCGCCGCCGCGCTCGGCGCGTTCAGCGGGCCGCTGCACGGCGGCGCACCCGACCGCGCGCTGGCGAGCCTCGACGCGATCGGCACCCCGGACCGCATCGACGAGTGGGTGCGCGCCCGGATCTCCGCGGGCGACCGGATCATGGGCTTCGGCCACGCCGTCTACCGGACGCAGGACCCGCGTTCGGTCCTGCTGCGCGAGATCGCGACCGGGCTCGGCGGCGACCTCGTCGACTTCGCGACGACCGTGGAACGGCGGGTCGTCGAGATCCTTGCCGAGCTGAAATCGGGCCGCGAGCTGTACGCCAACGTCGAGTTCTACGCCGGTGTCGTGATGGAACTGTGCGGCCTGCCGCGCGCCCTGTTCACGCCGACGTTCGCGGTGAGCCGGGTGGTCGGCTGGTGCGCCAACGTGCTGGAGCAGGCCGCCGGGTCGAAGATCATCCGCCCGGCGGCCCGCTACGTCGGGCCGCTCGCGCCTCAGCCGGTGAGCTGAGGCAACACCTTCGACGACCAGGCGTCGAAGAACTTGTCCTGCTCCGGGCCGATCTGCGACACGTACACCTCGTCGAACCCGGCGTCGGCGAACTGGCGCACGGCCTGCGCGTGCGCGTCGGCGTCCGGACCGCACGGGATCTGGCCCGCGACCTGCTCCTCGGTGACCACCGGCACGGCCTGCTCGAAGTCGCGCGGCGTCGGCAGGATGCGGCCGAGGCTGCCGGGCAGCAGGTCGCTCGCCCACAACCGGTGCGCGGTTTCGCGCGCCTGCTCCGCGGAGTCGGCCCAGCACACCTTGAACCCGCCCTGGATGGGGCCGCGCCCGCCGGCCTCGCGGTAGGAGTGGACCAGTTCGCCGTCGGGCATCACCGTGGCGAAGCCGTCCGCGATCTTCGCGATCCGGCGGGCCGTCTTCGGCCCGAACGCCGACACGTAGATCGGCACCGGCTGCTCCGGCAGCGTGTAGATGCGCGCCTGCTCGACCGTGTAGTGCTTGCCGTAGTGCGTGACCTGCTCGCCGGTGTGCAGCTTGCGGATCACCTCGACGGCCTCCTCCAGCATCTCCAGCCGCCGCGACCCGGGCGGCCACGGATCGCCGAGGATGTGCTCGTTGAGCGCCTCACCCGAGCCGACCCCGAGCACGAACCGGCCCTCGCACTGCACCGCCGCCGTCGCCGCGGCCTGCGCGATGATCGCCGGGTGGATGCGCACGGTCGGGCAGGTCACCGCGGTCGTGATGGGCAGCGAGACCGCTTGGGACAGCGCCCCGATCACCGACCACACGAACGGGCTGTTGCCCTGCTCGCCGGTCCACGGGTGGAAGTGGTCGGAGATCCACAACCGCTCGAACCCGGCCTGCTCCGCCTTCTTCGCCTGTTCCACCAGCTCACGGGGCCCGTGCTCCTCGCTGGACAGGAAGTAACCGACACTCACCATGCGCCCGGACTACCCGCCGCGGTCAACCCTCACGCACCTTCGCCAGCGGTTCGAAGCCGGACATCTCCAGGACGCGGCGCACCGGCGAGGCGGGCGCGACGACCAGGTCCAGCTCCATCTGCAGCACCTTGAGCCGCCCGGCGAGGGTGAACAGCACCCGCAGCCCGGAACTGTCCAAATAGGTCACATCGGTGAGGTCGATGGAGACGCGCATGGCGTCGTTGCCGATCGCGGAGAAGATCTGGTCCTGCACGGTGGTCGCGTTCGCGAGGTCGATCTCCCCGCTGACCCGCAGCAGGACGTGCCCACCGTCGTTGTCCGCGTCGATCGTCGCCGCCGTCATTCCGCCTGCCCGATCGACCGGCGGATCATGACCTCGGTGCCGTGCGCGTGGTGGTCGATGCGGACCTCGTCACCGCAGCGGTGCATCAACAGCGTGCCGCGGCCGCGGTTCTCGCCGCGCGGCGGACGCCAGCGGCCCTCGTCGCACACGGTGGCGATCGCGTCCCGTCCCCGCAGCTCCATCCGCACCTTGATCACCCCGCCGGCCGGGCCGTAGGCGTGCTCGACGGCGTTCGAGGTGGCCTCGCCGACCGCGACCAGCAGGTCGGCGGTCGCGTCCTGGCCGGCGTTGACGATGGTCAGCCACCGGCGCATCGCCGACCGGACCTCCTTCAGCGACTCGGGCACCGCGGGCACGGTCAGCTCCAGCGGGCCGAGGTCCGCGCGGTCCTGGCGGCGCAGGGCCAGCAGCGCCACGTCGTCGTCCGGGGTGTCCTCGCCGATCAGCTCGGCCATCACGTCGGCGCAGACGGTGTGGGGCTGGGCCGGGTGCACGGCGTCGCAGAGGCGCTCCAGCCCGTCGTCGAGGGCGATGCCGCGCCGCTCCACCAGCCCGTCGGTGTAGAAGCAGACCACCGATCCGGGCGGCATCTCCGTCACGGTCACCCGGCGCCGCACGTCACGCAGCGCGCCGATCGGCGGGTCGACGGCGACGTCGAGCAGCCTGCCCCGTTCACCGACGCGGCCCTGGACCGGCACCAGGTGGCCGGCCGAGGACACGTGCAGCCGCTCGAAGTTCGGCTCCACCAGCGCGTAGAGCACCGTGGCCATCATGCCCGGCTCGAAGTGCTGCATCTTGCGGTCGAGGTTGGCGAGCACCTCGGCCGGGTCGCCGCCCTCCAGCGCGAAGGCGCGCAGGGCGCTGCGCATCCGGCCCATGACGATCGCCGCGGGCAGGCCGTGCCCGACGACGTCGCCGATCACCACGCCGAGCCAGCCGTTGGGCAGGAGGAAGACGTCGTACCAGTCGCCGGCGATGGCGCCCTCGTCGCCGGGCACGTAGCGCGCGGCCAGTTCGAGGCCGGGGACGATCGGCAGCTGAGTGGGCAGGAGGCTGCGCTGCAGTTCCGCCGCCGCCGCGCGCTCGGCCTTGGCGCGCTGGGCGTGGGCGGCGAGCGCGATCCGGTCGGCGGCCAGCTGGAGCAGCTCGACGTCCTCGGGCGTGAACTCGCGCGGCGACAGCGAACCGACGTGCAGCACGCCCAGCGCTTCGCCGCCGACCAGCAGCGGGACGCCGAGCAGGGTCTGGATGCCCTTCTCCCACAGCAGCCGGTTGACGACCGTCGTCGAGTCGACCCGCTGCAGCTGCACCGGCTCGCGGCGCGCGATGACCTGCCCGGCGAAGCCCTTGCCGACCGGGACGCGGACGCCCTGGGACACCTCGGTCTCGATGCCGCGCGCGGCGACCGCGACCAGTTCCCGGCCGCCCGGTTCGAGCAGCAGCACGACGGCGGTGTCGGAGTGCAGGACCTGGCGCACGCGGTCCAGGAGTTCGGGCAGCAGGTCCTCGGTGGCCAGGTGGGCGAGCGCGCTGTCGCTGACGAGACCGATGCGCTGGAGCTTGTGCTCGGCTTCCAGTCGCGCGCTGGCCGATGTGGACATGATGCGAGACTAGCCCCTGCCCAGGTCGGAGAAACCTGTGGTTTCCGAGGAATCAGGTCGTCGCCGCCACGGTTCCGCATTGGTTGCCGGGGCGGTCAGGTTCGACGATACCGCAGGCCAGGCCGTGCTGTCCGGGTCGATCAACGCGAAGTGCCCGGCGCCGTGGACGTCGATCAGGCGCGCGGCCGGGTGGGCTTCGCGGTAGGCGCGGGACAGCTGCAGGGGCACGATCTCGTCCGCCGTGCCGTGGACCAGGACGACGGGCCGGGCCGGCGCGGGCAGCCGGGCGGGGTCGAGGCCGTCCGGCGGGGTGTCGCCGAGGAAGTCGCGGACAGCGCCACCGTCGAGGCCGAGCCGGTCGGCGAGGGCGAGATCGGCGACGGCGGCCAGCGCGACGGTGGCGGTGAGACCGGGTGGAGGCGCGCTCGCGGCGGCCCACAGGGCGAGGTGACCGCCGGCGGAATGCCCGGTCACGACCACGCGGCCGTCGTACTCCCCGGCGAGTTCCACCGGCAGGGCGCCGAGCGCGGCGGCGACGTCGGCGGTGGCGAGGCGGGGCGCGCCGGGGACGCGGCGGTACTCGATCGAGACGACGTTCAGACCGGTCCGCGCCAGGGCGGTCGCCAGGGGCCGGATGTGCCGGCGGTCGTAGCCGGGCCGCCAGAAGCCCCCGTGGATGATGATGATCAGTGGTGCGTCCGGCCGGCCGCGCCAGTGATCGGCGACGTGGTCTGGCTCGGGGCCGTAGCGCAGCTCGCCGTCGGGCGCGGGCGCCGGGCGCGTGAGGACCGACCGATCTTCCGCCATGCCGGGCTCCCTCCGCAGGATCACTCGTTCGAGTGGTGGGCGCGGTGTGACGCTGTCCCGGGAGCGTAGAACGGGGCCGGAGAACGGCGGAGTGAGCGCCGCTCGCGCCCGCCTGCGGGGCAGGCGCCGCAGAGCCCGGCGAACGAACGCACCAACCGCGGGGCCCCCGGGGCGAGACGCCCCGCGGCGAGGTGGTTTCGGGCGGAGCGCTTGCGGGTCGGGCGGTCTCGGGCGGCGGGGTGCACGAGGGCGAGGTGCACCCTGGCGGAGTGCTCCCGGGGCGGGTGCACCCGCGGGGGCACTCCCTGGTGAGGCGGCCTCGAGCGAGGTGCACTCACGCGGGGCCACCCCCTGGCGGGGCGCTCCCGGCGGGGTGGTCTCGGCGGGGTGGTCTCGGCGGGGTGGTCTCGGCGGGGTGGTCTCGGGTGGAGTGTTCCCGGGGCGAGACGCCCCGGGCAGGTTGCACCCGGGCGGAGTGTCCCCCGAGGCGAGGCGCCCCGGGTGAGGTGCATTCGCGCGGAGTGCACCCGGGCGGGACCTCCGCTCGCGGAAGTCCCGCCCTGCCGGGCGTCAGCTGCGTTCGATGAGGTGGCCCACCACGTCCGGGCCCGGGTGGGGGGCTCCCGAGGCGTCGCGGCGGAGGGTGGGCTCCGGGAGTTCCACCGGGTCGCCGTTCTTGGACGCCGCGGCCGGGCGTGGGCCGACCCAGCCGACCGTCAGCCGGGTCTCCCCCTTCAAGAAACGTTGCGCCCGCACGCCGCCGGTCGCGCGGCCCTTCGCCGGGTACTCGGCGAACGGCGTCATCTTCACGCTCGCCCCCGTGGCCGTCACCACCATCGGCTCGCCGTGCTCCCCGTCGTCCGTGCGGATCGCTCCGAAGAACACCACCTCGGCGTCCCCGGCGAGCTTGATGCCCGCCATGCCGCCGCCCTTCAGCCCCTGCGGCCGCACCAGCGACGCCGGGAACCGCAGCAGCGACGCGTCCGAGGACAGGAAGGCGAACGTCTCCTCGCCGTCGGCCAGCCACACCGCGCCGACCACCTCGTCGCCGTCCTTCAAGCCGATGATCTCGAACTCGTCCGAGCGCACCGGCCAGTCCGGCGCCACCACCTTCACCACGCCCTGCCGCGTGCCGAGCGCGAGACCCGGCGACCCGGCGGCCTGCTCCCCGAGCGGCGCGATGCCGATGACCTTCTCGCCCTTGTCCAGCGGCACGAGCTCGCGCGCGGCCATCCCGCCACGCAGCGACACCGTGCCGCTCTGCTCGGGTAACACCGGCAGCGGCAGCACGTCGGTCTTGAACGCGCGGCCCCGGCTGGTGACCAGCAGGACCTGGCCGCGCGCGGTCGAGTGCACCATCGCCGCCACCGCGTCGTGCTTCACGCGGCCGTTGCGGCGGCGGCCCTCCGGCGCCTCCTCCGACTCCGCCGCCGTGCGCGCCACCAGCCCGGTCGCGGACAGGATCACCTGGCACGGGTCGTCGGCGACCTCCAGCGGCCCGGCCGGCTTCGACGCGGCCAGCACCTCCTTGAGGTCACCGTCGATCAGCGCGGTGCGCCGCTCGGTCTTGAAGTCCTTCGCGATCTTGGCCAGCTCGTTGGAGACGACCTTCTTCAGTTCCTTGTCGTCCTCGAGGATCCTGGTCAGCTCGGCGATCTCGGCGCGCAGCTTCTCCTGCTCGTCCTCGAGTTCGAGCTTGTCGTACTTGGTGAGCCGGCGCAGCGGCGTGTCCAGGATGTAGGTGGCCTGGATCTCGGACAGCTTGAACCGCTTCATCAGCCCGTCCTTGGCCTGCGCGGCGTCGTCGCTGTTGCGGATCAGCCGGATCACCTTGTCGATGTCCAGCAACGCGATCAGCAGGCCCTCGACCAGGTGCAGCCGTTCCTCGCGCTTGCGGCGGCGGTACTTCGTGCGCCGCGTGACCACCTCGTAGCGGTGGTCCAGGAACACCTCGAGCAGCTGCTTGAGCCCCAGCGTCTGCGGCTGTCCGTCGACCAGCACCAGGTTGTTGATGCCGAACGACTGCTCCAGCGGCGTGAGCCGGTACAGGTCGGCCAGCAGCGGCTGCGGGTTGACGCCCACCTTGCACTCGATGACCAGGCGCGTGCCGTTCTCCCGGTCGGTGAGGTCCTTGACGTCGGCGATCCCGGTGAGCCGCTTGGACTTGTTGACCTCCTCGGTGATCTTCTCGATCACCTTCTCCGGCCCGACCCCGTAGGGCAGCTCGGTGACCGTGATCGCCTGGCGGCCGCGGCTGCCGGGCAGCGGGCCGATCTCGACCTTGGCGCGCATCCGGACCACGCCGCGCCCGGTCTCGTACGCCTTCCGCACCTCGTCCAGGCCCAGCAGCATCCCGCCGGTGGGCAGGTCCGGGCCCGGCACGAACTCCATCAGCTTGTCCAGCGTCGCGCCCGGGTGGTTGATCAGCCACCGCGCGGCCGCGATGACCTCGCCCATGTTGTGCGGGATCATGTTGGTCGCCATCCCGACCGCGATGCCGGACGTGCCGTTGACCAGCAGGTTCGGGTACGCCGCGGGCAGCACCGACGGCTCCATCAGGGAACCGTCGTAGTTCGGCCGGAAGTCGACGGTCTCCTCGCCCAGTTCGCCGACGAGCAGCATCGCCTCGGGCGACATGCGCGCCTCGGTGTACCGCGACGCGGCCGGGCCGTCGTCCGGGCTGCCGAAGTTGCCGTGCCCGTCGATGAGCGGCGCGTTCATCGAGAAGTCCTGCGCCAGGCGGACCATCGCGTCGTAGATCGCCGTGTCGCCGTGCGGGTGGTAGCGGCCCATCACGTCGCCGACCACGCGGGAGGACTTCACGTACGCGTGGTTGGGCCGGTAGCCGGCCTCGTTCATGGAGAACAGGATCCGGCGGTGCACCGGCTTCAGGCCGTCGCGCGCGTCGGGCAGCGCCCGGGAGTGGATGACCGAGTAGGCGTACTCCAGGTAGGAGTCCTCGATCTCGGTCTTGACCGGGTTCTCGAAGACCTGCGCGCCCGCCTGGTCGAACGCGGCCGGATCGACCCGGGTGACGGCTGTCTTGGATCGGCGTGCCATTGCTGTTGTCTCCTAGGGGAACTCAGACGTCGATCGCTTCGCGGTCCACGCGGGCGGCGGATTCGACGAGCCAGTTGCGCCGGGGTTCGACCTTCTCCCCCATCAGCAGTTCGAGCGCGGCCTCCGCGGCCTCGGCGTCGTCCAGCGTGATGCGCCGGACCGAACGGGTCGCCGGGTTCATCGTGGTCTCCCACAGCTCGTCGGCGTCCATCTCGCCCAGGCCCTTGAACCGCGGGACCGGCTTGACGATCTGCTTGCCGGCGGCCTCCAGCTCGGCGACCTTCTGCTCCATCTCGCGCTGGGTGAAGGTGAAGATCGTCTCCGGGTTGCGGCCCTTCGTGACGATCTTGTGCAGCGGCGGCATCGCCGCGAACAGGCGGCCGTCCTCGATCACCGGCCGCATGTACTTGGCGAACAACGTGATCAGCAGCGTGCGGATGTGCGAGCCGTCGACGTCCGCGTCGGCCATCAGGATGACCCGGCCGTAGCGCATCGCGGACAGGTCGAAGGTGCGGCCGGTGCCCGCCCCGAGCACCTGCACGATCGAGGCGATCTCGGCGTTCTTCAGCGTGTCGCCGAGCGAGGCCTTCTGCACGTTGAGGATCTTGCCGCGCAGCGGAAGCAGCGCCTGGTACTCCGACACCCGCGCCATCCGGGCCGACCCGAGCGCGCTGTCACCCTCGACGAGGAACAGCTCGCTGCGCGAGATGCCGGTGGTGCGGCAGTCCACCAGCTTCGGCGGCATCGCCGCGCCCTCCAGCGCGGTCTTGCGGCGCGCCGCGTCCTTCTGCTGCTTCTGCGTGAGCCGCACACGCGCGGCGTCGACGATCTTCTGCAGCACGACCTTGGCCTCGGCCTTGGTCCGGCGGTTCTCGGTCCACTCCTTGAGGTGCCGCTCGACCACGCCCTGCACCACGCGCGTGATGCCGGACGTGGACAGCTCGTCCTTGGTCTGCGAGGTGAACTGCGGCTCCGGGATGCGCACGTGGATGACCGCCGTCATGCCCTCGAGCACGTCGTCGAGCGTGGGCAGGTCCTCCTTGGCCTTCAGCAGGCCGCGGGTGCGGGAAATCGCTTCCTGCAACGCCTTCGTCGCACCGCGGTCGAAGCCGCGGCGGTGGGTGCCGCCGTGCACGTTGCGGATGGTGTTGGTGAAGCACTCGACCGTGCGCTCGTACCCGGTGCCCCACCGCAGCGCGATCTCCACCTCGGCATGACGCTCCACATTGGACCGCATCACCCCGTTGGCGTCGGCCGCGTTCTCCTTGTACGCGCCCTCGCCCTGGATGATCAGCGTGCCGGACACCGGCTTCTCGTCCGACGGGGCGAGGAACTCCACCATGTCGGACAGGCCGTTGGGGAAGTGGAAGGTCTCCTCGCTGATCGTCCCCTCGGTGGCGGTGCGCAGCACGTACGTGACGCCCGGCACGAGGAACGCGGTGTTGCGCAGCTTCGTGCGCACCTGCTCGACGTCGAGCTCCGCGCCCTTCTCGAAGTACCGCGAGTCGTACCAGTAGCGGATCGAGGTGCCGGTGCGCTCGCCGCGCTTCATCTTGCCCGTGATGCGCAACCCGGGTTGCGGCGTGAACTTCGCCTTCGGGCCCGGCCCGTCGAACACGCCCGGCGTGCCGTGCGCGAACGACATCTCGTGCACCTTGCCGCCGTTGCGGACCGTCACGTCGAAGCGGTGCGACAGCGCGTTGACCGCCGAGGCGCCGACACCGTGCAGGCCACCCGAGGTCTTGTAGCCGGAACCGCCGAACTTGCCGCCCGCGTGCAGCCGGGTGAGCACCAGCTCGACACCGGACAGACCGGACTTGGCGTGCACACCGGTGGGGATGCCGCGGCCGTCGTCGTCGACCTGGACGCTGCCGTCGACGTGCAGCGTGACCACGACCTTCGTGGCGTGACCCGCGACACCCTCGTCGGTCGAGTTGTCGACGATCTCGGTGAACAGGTGGTTGATGCCGCGGCTGTCGGTCGACCCGATGTACATGCCGGGGCGCTTCCGGACCGCTTCCAGGCCTTCCAGGTGGGTAAGGTCGTCGGCCCCGTAGAGAGGCTCAGCAGAAGCAGTCACAGGTTCTTCTCTCCCAGTAGCGATTGGGGTGGTGTGGCGCCTGTGGCCCCACGAGAGTGCAGGGTAACGGAGGGCACCGACAACCACGGGGATGCGCGCCCACCGCCGCGGTGCGGCACAGCCACGGCACCTGGACGGAGCGGCTCCTCCAGTGTATGCGCCCCCGGCCCGGATCGTCCGGCTCCGCTCTGAGCTGCACTGTCGTGCCTCGCTACAGTGCTGAGCGATGAGACGCAAGCCGCCCCCGTCCCCGTTGCCGCCGCGTGACGGGGTGAACGCGGCGCGCATCCGGACCCCGCCGGACGGCCCGTGGGACACCATCCGCGACTACCTGGTGCGGAAGCTGACGAAGCTGGACCCGGCGGTCATCGACGCGATGCTCGCCGAGGGCGCGATCGTCGGCGTCGACGGGCCGATCGACGCCAGAACACCGTTCACGCCCAGCACGTTCCTGTGGTTCCACCGGGACCGCGGCGACGAGGTGCCGGTGCCGTTCGAGCTGACCGTGCTGCACGAGGACGACGTCCTGCTGGTGGTCGACAAGCCGCACTTCCTGGCGACGACCCCGCGCGGCGGGCACGTGCGGGAGACCGCGCTGGTGCGCCTGCGGCACAGCCGCGACCTGCCGGACCTGTCCCCCGCGCACCGGCTGGACCGGCTGACGGCGGGCGTGCTGATGTTCGTCAAGACCGCGGCGCACCGCAGCGCGTACCAGAACCTGTTCCGGGATCGCCTGGTGCACAAGGAATACGAGGCGATCGCGCGGTACTCGCCGGAGCTGGTGCTGCCGCGCACGGTGGAGAGCCGGATCGTGAAGAAGCGCGGCGTGCTGACCGCGCGGGAGCTGCCCGGCCCGGTGAACGCGCGGACGCACGTGGAGCTGCTCGAACACCGCGACGGGCTGGGCCGCTACCGGCTGGTGCCGGAGACCGGCCGCACGCACCAGCTGCGGGTGCACCTGAACTCGCTGGGCATCCCGATCCTGGGCGATCCGCTCTACCCGCAGGTGCGGGAGGTCCCGCCCGGCGACTTCCGCCGCCCGCTGCAGCTGCTGGCGAAGGTGCTCGCGTTCACCGACCCGCTCACCGGGCGCAAGCACCGCTTCGAAAGCGCACTCCGGTTGAGCGCCTGGGAACCGGACTGGTAGGACCGTCCACACCGCACCCCTCAGCGGTCGGTGGGCGGGGCCAGCTCGATCTGGCGGTCCAGCGTCGTGCGGAACACGTCGTGCGCCGCGTCGCCGGGGCCGGCCGTTTCCACCACCACCACACGGTCGTAGAGCACGTACGCCGCGCCGAAGCGGGCCAGCGGCGCACCCACCGGCGTCCCGTAGACCGTGACGCCCTCCAGCGACAGATCACGATCGGCGACCAGCCCCTGCAACTCCACGCCCGCGCAGTAGGCCCGCACCGCGGCCCGCGCGTCGCCGGTCACCAGCGCGTACAGCCCGATCGTCACCTCGGCCCGGACAGCCGTCTTGCGCACCCCGTCGCTCATCCCGGCCGTGGTCAGCACGTCGACCATCGGCTGCGGCAGCGACACCGTGCTGCGCAGCGCGGCGAGCGCGAACGACCCGCTCGGCCCGGGCGCGCCCGGCGGTTCGACGAGGGCCAGCGCGCTGTGCTCGGGCGCCGGTTTCGCGTCCGGCGGGTCGGCGAGGCCGGCGTTGCGCGTGAGGAGGTAACCAGTGGCGGACACGGCGAGACCCAGCCCCAGCACCACGATGATCGCGATTCCGAGGGTCAGCTCCCGGCGCTGCCGGCGGACGTCACTGGACACCGTCAGTAATTCCCTCCCCGCCGCAGATTACCGGGCATCAGTATCATCCACGGCCGCGGTACCGGTAGCCTTCCGGCCCATGGCGGGTTCTCGGGGGATCGACTGGACCGGCGAGCGCTGCGTGCCGTGGACCGACGACATCCAGGTGATCTACGAGCACTACCACCGCTACGCCCTCGCCGCCCGCTACGCCTTCGGCCGTCGCGTGCTCGACCTCGCCAGCGGCGAGGGGTACGGCAGCGCACTGCTGGCCACCCACGCCTCCGAGGTGGTCGGCGTCGACATCGACGAGGCCACCGTGGAACACGCCCGCGCGCGCTACGGCGGGCAGCCCAACCTGCGGTTCACCACCGGTTCGATGACCGACCCGGCCCTGCTCGCCGACGCCGGGCGGTTCGACGTCATCACCTGCTTCGAGGCGCTCGAGCACGTCGAGGAGCAGGACGAGCTGATGGCCCTGGTGCGCGCCCGCCTCGCGCCCGGCGGCGTCTTCTTCACCAGCACCCCGGACGTGCTCGTCTACACGCACGAGCACGGCAACGAGAACCCCTTCCACGTCAAGGAGTTGACCGAGCCGCAGTTCCGCGCGCTGCTCGGCGCGTCGTTCCGGCACGTGACGGTGCTGCGGCAGAACGTCGCGGTCGGCTCGGTGCTGACCGGCGACCGCGAGCACGGCCCGGTGCTGTCGCAGCAACTGCGCCGCACCGGCGAGGACAGCTGGTCGGTCGGCACCGGGGCGCCGCACACCTACCTCGTCGGCATCGCCTCCGACAACCCGGTGGAGGTGCCGGCCGCGGCGACGATGCTCGACCCGCAGCTCACCTTGCTCGGCGCCGCCGCCGAGCGCGCCGCCGCACCGCTGCGCGCCGAGATCGAGCGGCTCACCGCCGAAAGCGACGGCCCCAAGTACCGCAAGGTCATCGAGCGCTACCGGCCCCGGCGCCGCGGCACCGAAGGCACAGAAGGCCCGGTCGCGGTCACCACCAGCGAGGAGCCGCTGGTCAGCATCGTCATCCCGGTGCACGGCCAGTGGAGCTACACGCGCCGCTGCCTGCAGGCGATCGAGGACAGCGGCACGCGCGTGCCGTTCGAGGTCGTGGTGGTCGACGACGCCTCGCCGGACGATTCGGCCGAACACCTCGCCGCGTGCCCCGGCGTCCGGCTCGTGCGCACCCCGGAGAACCTCGGGTTCCTCCGGGCCGTCAACCTCGGCGCCGCGCAGGCCCGCGGTGAGCTGCTGGTGCTGCTCAACAACGACACCGAGGTCCGGCCCGGCTGGCTGGACGCGCTCATCGACGTCGTCCGGAGCGGCGACGACATCGGACTGGCCGGGGCGAAGCTGGTCTACCCGGACGGCAGGCTGCAGGAGTGCGGCGGCATCGTCTTCGCCGACGGCAGCGCCGCCAACTACGGCCACGGCGACAACCCGGACGATCCGCGCTACCAGGCCGTACGCGACGTCGACTACTGCTCGGGCGCGGCGATCCTGGTGCGCCGGGACCTGTGGCGGCGGCTGGGCGGTTTCGACGAGCGCTACTCCCCCGCCTACTACGAGGACACCGACCTGGCCTTCGCCGTCCGCGCCGCGGGTTACCGCACCGTGGTGGTTCCGGACGCGGTCGTCGTCCACCACGAGGGCGTCTCGCACGGCACCGACGTGACGCAGGGGGTCAAGCGGTTCCAGGAGGTCAACCGCGAGGTCTTCGCGGAGAAGTGGGCGGACGCGCTCGCCGGGCAGGCCGACCCGGGCGTCCCGCTGTGGATCGCCCGCCAGCGCGTGCCGGGGCGGACCCAGCGCGACGGCGATCTGGTGCTGGTCGCCGACGTCACCGTGCCCACGCCGGACCGCGACTCCGGCTCGGTGCGGCTGCGGTGCCTGCTGGACGAGCTGGTCGCGCTCGGCCACCGGGTGGTGTTCTGCCCGATGGGCCCGCCCTCCGACCCGGCGTACCTGGACCAGCTGCACCGCGCCGGGATCACCGTGCTGGCCGACGACGGCCTGCGGGAGCAGTTCCTGCACGAGGCGGGCAAGCACATCCGGCTGGCGCTGCTGTCCCGGCCGACCGTGGCGTGGCACCTGGCCGACCGGCTGCGGATCTGCGCGCCCCGGGCCCGGATCGTGTTCGACACCGTCGACCTGCACTTCGTGCGCCTGTCCCGGGAGGCCGAGCTGGTCGAGCGGCTGGGCGGCGCGCCGGAGACCTCGGCGATGCTGCACCAGCGCGCGAAGCTCTACCGCGAGCTGGAACTGGCTCTGGTGCGCGCCTGCGACCGCACGCTCGTGGTGTCCGAGGCCGAGCGGGACCTGCTGGCCGAGCTCGCGCCGGGCGCGCCGGTCAGCGTGCTGTCCAATGTGCACACCGCGGGGCCGGAGACGAGCCCGGGCGGACGGCCCGGCGTGCTGTTCGTGGGCAGCTTCGAGCACCCGCCCAACCGCGACGCGGCCTACTGGCTGGCCGGGGAGATCTGGCCGCTGGTGCGCCGCCAGGTGCCGGACGCCGTGCTGGACATCGTGGGCCACGATCCGACGAACGAGCTGCGCACGCTGGACGGCCACGGTGTGAAGTTCCGCGGCTGGGTCCCCGCCCTCGCCGCGCTGTACGACACCGCCCGCCTGTCGGTCGCGCCGCTGCGGTTCGGCGCCGGGGTCAAGGGCAAGGTCGGTGAGAGCCTGGCCGCGGGTGTCCCGGTGGTCGGCACGACGCTGGCGTTCGAGGGCATGCGGCTGCGGGACGGCGCGGAGGTCCTCGTCGGCGACAAGGCCGAGGAAATCGCGACGGGAATCGTGTCGCTGCTGACCGATGACGCGCTCTGGCTCCGGCTGTCCCGGGCCGGGCAGGCCGCGGTGGCCGCGCAGTTCGGGCCGGACGTCGCGCGCGCCGCGCTCACCGAGTTGCTGGGCTGACGTGGTTCCGGCCGACAACGCGGCGGAGCGCACGCAGGAGATCCGCCCCGCGAAGTACGCCAAGGCCGAGACCGGGTTCGCGTGGCTGCGGCTCATCGGCGCGAGCATGGTCGTCGTCGAGCACTCGTTCCCGCTGGTCGACCCGCAGCGGCTGACGATCCTGCCGGCGAGCTGGGACCTGTCCCCCGGTTACTTCGCGCTGATGGGTTTCTTCGCGATGAGCGGGTTCCAGATCACCGACAGCTGGACGCGCGACGCGTCGTGGTGGCGCTACGTCGCCAAGCGCGTGCTGCGGATCTGGCCACCGCTGCTGGTCGTCGTCATGTTCACCGCGTTCGTGATCGGTCCGCTGGTCACCGTGCTCGACGCCGCCGAGTACTGGACGGACACGGCGACCTGGGGATACGTGGTGCACAACGCCGCGCTGTACCCGTTGCAGCACCTGCTTCCCGGCGTGTTCGCGGAAAACCCGTACCCGTGGTCGGCCAATGGATCACTGTGGACGCTGCCGATGGAGACCACCGGCTACGCGCTGGTCCTCGTCGCGGGACTGACCGGTCTGCTCAGCCGCGCCCGCGTGGGCCTGTTCGCGCTGCTGGCCGGGATCGTCGTGCTGGACGCCTTCCTCGGCGCCACCTACACGTTCCAGGGCCGCGGCGGGTCGTTACTGTCGGTGCCGGTCGGCGCGATGGTCGCGTTCGGTGTCGCGTTCGTCGTCGGCATGGTGATGCACCGTTACCACGGCACGATCCCGTTGTCCCGCGGCGCCGCGTACGCCGGCGTGGCCGTGTACCTGGTGGTCAACTTCGTGCCCGTCCTGCAGCCGGCCGCGCGGATCGTACTGCCGTTCGCCGCCGGGTACGGCGCGATCGTGTGGGCGCACCACTGGCCGCGGCGGCTGGCGCGGTACGACAAGTGGGTGTACGGCAGTTACGGCATGTACATCTGGGCGATGCCGGTGCAGCAACTCATCGTGTTCGCCGGGGTGCGCGACTCCTACCTGCTGATGGCTTTGGCGTTGCCGCTGGCCTACGCGTGCGGCCTGCTGTCCTGGCAGCTGGTGGAAATCCCGACGCAACGCCTGCGGGTTTACTTGCGCCCTCAACCGAAATCTCCTCGTAACGTTCGTCCGCGCGATTCCGTCTCCGGAAGGGGGGCAAATCGTCGTGAAAGGACGGGCGTATGAAAACATCCCGAATCCTGCTGACGGCCGCCACCGCGTTCGCGGTGACACTGGTGCCGCTGAGCGCGGAGGCCGGCGGCAAGGTGTCCACAGTGGCCGAAGGCCTGAACAGCCCGCGCGGGCTCGCGTTCTCGCCGGACGGGGCCCTGTACGTCGCGGAATCCGGCCGCGGGGGCGCCGGTCCCTGTATGGCGGGCCCGGAAGGTGACGAGGTCTGCTACGGGGAGACCGGTGCGGTCACCCGGATCGACCGCGGGCAGCAGAGCCGCGTCCTGACCGGGCTGCCGTCGATCGCCGCACGCGACGGTTCCGGCGCGATCGGCCCGTCGGACGTCTCGTTCCTGGGCAAGGGCAACATGTACGTCACTGTGGGTCTGGGGGCCAACCCCGCGGCGCGCACGAACCTGCCGCCGAAGGGCCAGCAGTACATGGGGTGGTTGCTGCGCAACGGAAAACCGGTCGCCGACATCGCCGGTTACGAGGCAACCGCCAACCCCGACGGCGGTGAGCCGGACAGCAACCCGAACTCGGTCCTGGCCCTGCCCGGCGGTCGCGTGGTGGTCGACGCCGGTGGCAACTCCCTGCTCTGGGTCCCGGAGAAGGGCCGGATCGTGACCATCGCGACCTTCCCCGAACGGATGGTCGACGCACCACCGTTCCTCGGCCTGCCGCCGGGCACCAAGATCCCGATGCAGGCGGTGCCGACCTCGGTCACGCTCGGCCCGGACGGTGCGCTCTACGTCGGTGAGCTGACCGGCTTCCCGTTCCCGAAGGGCGCGGCGCGGGTGTACCGGGTGGTGCCGGGCAAGGCGCCGCAGGTGTACGCGGAGGGCTTCACCAACATCATCGACATCGGTTTCACGCACGGGAAGCTCTACGTGCTGGAGATCGCGCACAACGGCCTGCTCAGCGGTGACCCGGCCGGCGCCCTGATCCAGGTCGGCCGCAACGGCGCGCAGAACATCGTGACGCAGCAGCTGACGATGCCCGGCGGCCTGGCGCTGCGCGACGGCAAGGCGTACGTGTCCAACTGCGCCGCGTGCCCGAACCCGCCGAGCGGACCCGGCAGCGGCAGCGTGGTGCGGGTCGGTCTGTGACCCCGGTGGGCCGGCCGCCCGCGACGGGCGGCCGGCTCCCCGGGCTCAGCGCTTCAACACGCTGCGGATCGCGTCGCGCGCTCGGTCCATGAGAGCGGCCGGCGGGCCGAGCAGCATGTTCTTCGCGGCGCTTTCCGTCCCCGGGTGCGGGCGCGTCGGGGCCACGGCCTCGGCCGCCCGCACCGTGTCGGCCATCGCTTCCAGCCGCTTGGCGTCGTAGGCCTGGCGCAGCAGCGGGAACTCCAGCCGCTCCTCGTGCTCGGCGTGGGCGAGCACGTCGTCCCGCAGCTGGATCAGCAGGGTGTCGAAGCCCTCCGCGTCCGGCCCCATCCCGTCCAGTGTGGACAGCAGTTCCTTGGCGCGGTGCTCCTCGCCGACGCGGGCCTCGACGACCGGTTCGCCACCCTGCTGGCGCCGCACCTCGGGGTGGACCAGTTCCTCCTCCGCGGTCTCGTGCACCGAGAGCAGGCGCACGAGCTCGCGGAACGCGTCCGTGCGTTCGTCCCCCTTGGCTTGTTCGACCACCCCGAACAGCCGGCGGATCTCCTGGTGCTGGTCCTCCAGCAACGCGATGACGTCCTTCTTGTCCGTCGACACGGTGACCTCCTTCGCTTCGCCGGGAGGGCTACCCGCGCCGGCCGGGGTTCACTCGCTCAGTGACGAACGCGGACCACGACCTTGCCCACCTGCGCGTTCGATTCGAGGTGGGCGTGGGCCTCGACGATGTCGGTCAGGTCGTCGAACACGCGGTCCACGGCCGGGCGCAGGGTGCCGATGCGCAGGCCGGCGTTGATGAAGTGCTCCGACCGGCGCCGCCGCTCCGGGTCCCGCGCGAGGTAGCTGCCGTTGCCGTAGCCGAACACCGTGACCTGCCGGTCCCAGTTCATCGGCAGCGGGGCGGGTTCGCCGCCGACCCAGCCGTATTCGACGAGCAGCCCGCCGACGGCGGTGGCCTCGACCAGGTCCACTACGCCCGGACCGCCGACCGGGTCGAACGTCAGGGCCGCGCCCGCGCCGCCGGTCAGCTCGCGCACCTCCTTGACCAGGTCCTGGGAGTCGAGCGTGACGACGTGCGCCGCGCCGGCGGCGAGCAGCTGGTCACGCTTGGCGCCGGTGCGGGTGACGGCGATCGGCACCGCGCCGAGGTGGTTGGCGATCTGGATCGCCGCGATGCCGACCCCGCTGGAGGCGGCGGTGATCAGCACGGTGTCCCCGGGCCGCAGGCCGCCACGCTCGACCAGCGCGCCGTAGGCCGTCTGGTGGGTCAGCCAGACCGCCGCACCGGTCACCTCGTCCACCGTGCGGCGGACCAGGCTCGACACGGGAACCACGACCCGGTCGCCGTACACGCCGTAGTCCCGCATCGAGAACGAGGCGAGGGTGCTGATCTCGGCGCCCTCCGGGAAGCCCTCGACGCCGGTTTCCACCACGCCGGCCGCCTCGTAGCCGATCCGGGAGCCGGGCAGGACCGGCTGCTCGTAGTAGGTGCCGGCGCGGAACATCGCCTCGGCCCGGTTGAGCCCGATCGCGTCCACCCGGATGCGCACCTCGCCCGGGCCGGGCTCGGGCACCGGCCGGTCCTCGATCCGCAGCACCTCGGGCCCGCCGAGCCGGTCGAACAGAACTGCTCTCGCCATCACATCTCCTCAACGGCGTTTGTGAACTACACGGCGTGTAGTAAATCTACGCTGAATAGTAGACCGACGCCGTACAGTGTCAAGGTGGGTGGAGCGACGACGAGCCGCCGGGAACGGCTGCGGGCGGAGACGGCACGCGAGATCAAGACGATCGCGCTGGAGCTGATGGCCAAGGGCGGCCCGGACGCGATCTCACTGCGCGCGATCGCCCGCGAGATGGGCATGACGGCGGGCGCGATCTACGGCTACTACCCCACCCGCGACGACCTGATCACCACGCTGATCTCGGACGTCTACACCTCGTTCGTGGACACCGCCGAGGCCGCGCGCGACGCCGTGCCCACGGACGACCCGGCCGGGCGGATCCTGGCGTGGGGCCGCGCGCTGCGCGAGTGGGCGCTGGCCAACCCCGAGGGTTTCCGGCTCATCTACGGCGATCCGGTGCCCGGCTACCGCGCCCCCGAGGGCG
Source organism: Amycolatopsis deserti (assembly GCF_014653945.1). GTDB lineage: Bacteria > Actinomycetota > Actinomycetes > Mycobacteriales > Pseudonocardiaceae > Amycolatopsis_E > Amycolatopsis_E deserti. Next base: position 364,475 of record NZ_BNAU01000007.1, read on the forward strand.
GCGCCGCGGCGGACGCGGAGCGCCGGGCGTGCGCGCTGCTGACCGAGCTGATCGCCGGGGCCTGGCCGATGGTCCAGGCCCCGGACGAGTTCACCTGGGAGGACTTCGGGCCTGCCCTGGTCCAGCACATGCGCGAGGAGTTCCCCGACCTGCCGCCCGGCGTGCTCGCCCTGTCGCTGCGGACGTGGGGGCGGATGCACGGCCTGGTCTCGCTCGAGGTCTACGGGCACCTGGGCCCGCAGGTCACCGACCCGGCGAAGCTGTACGAGTCGGAGTTGCGGGCGCTGCTGCGGTCATTGGGCCTGTGACCCGGCGGCCACCCTTGACCCACCGCAGCGACCCGGGCTTGCGGGCCTCGCGGCGGATCTTCAGCACACCGAGCTTGCAGGCCAGCTCCTTGTAGGCGGCGGCGAGGCGGCCGCCGACCTGGAAGTTCAGCGCGGTGTCGTCCTTGCGGGCGAACTGCCGCACGGCCGCGTGCCGGCCGAGGCTGACGCACGAGCCCACCAGCGCCAGGTCGAGTGCCGCCGGTTCGGTCCCGGCGATGCGGCTCAGCACGGTGTCGGCGGCCTGCGCGCCGAGCGGCGCGGCGGCCTGGCAGCTCATTCGCATCGGCAGGCCCGACGGCGCGGCGGAGTCGCCGGCCGCGACGATCCGGTCGTCGTCGACGCTGGTCAGAGTCTCGTCGGTGAGCAGCCGGCCGAGGTCGTCGGTGCGCAACCCGCTCGCGGCGGCCAGCTCCGGCACCGCGAAGCCCGCGGACCAGATGGTCAGCGCGCTCGGACGCGCCGTTCCGTCCGCGAAGACGACGGTGTCCGTCCGGACTTCGGCCACCCGGACGGACTCGAGCACGGTGACCCCGTGCCGGGACAGCCACTTCGCGATGTACCGGCGGCTCCCGGCGCTCAACGACGGAGCCAGGGCCCCGCCGCACACCAGGGCGATCCGGCGTCCCCGTTCGGCCAGTTCGGCGGCGACCTCGATGCCGGTCAGCCCGCCGCCGACCACCGTGATCGGTGCGTCGGGACGCAGCTCGTCCAGCTCGTGGCGCAGCCGCTGCGCGGATTCCAGTTCGGCGAGCGGCACGGCGAACTCCGCCGCGCCGGGCACTGACGGCGTCGCCCCGGTGCTGCCGACCGCGTAGATCACGTAGTCGTAGTCCAGCTCGCGGGTCGAGGCCAGCCGCACCGTGCGGGCGGCGGTGTCGATGCGCGTGGCGGTGTCGACGACGAGGCGGACACCGTCGTCCAGCATCGAGTCGTAGTCCACTGTGGCCGCGCCGGTGCCGGCGACGAACTGGTGCAGCCGGATGCGGTCGACGAACGCCGGACGGGGGTTGACCAGCGTGACCTCGACGTCGTCGCGCATCCGCAGGCGGTTGGCCGCGAGCGTGCCCGCGTACCCGCCGCCGATGACGATCACCCTGTGGGTCGTGTTCATGGTGGGATTCCCTTCTCTCACCGGAACCGACAACTCATCGCCGGGAAATGTCAGGCCTGACGTTCCGCGCCGCTGTCTTGTCGGAAGTGGTGGAGAAGGCGCGACCGAGGGAGCCGAACACACGATGACCGAACCGGATGCGGGCCTGACCGCGATCATGAGCGAGCGGCGTCAGCTGATCAACCTGGCGTACCGGCTCCTCGGGTCGCTGGCCGAGGCCGAGGACGTGGTCCAGGAGACCTACGCCCGCTGGTACGCCATGTCCCGGGCGGAGCAGGAGGCCATCGTCTCCCCGGCGCGTGGCTGACCAAGGTCGCCGGCCGCCTCTGCCTCAACGTGCTGTCCTCGGCCCGCGCGCGGCGCGAGACCTACGTGGGCGAGTGGATCCCCGAGCCGGTGCCGGACAGTTCCGAGTGGCGGCCCGCGGATCCGGCCGACCGGGTCACGCTCGACGAGTCGGTCAGCATGGCGTTCCTCGTCGTGCTCGACTCGATGACCCCGGCCGAGCGCGTGGCGTTCATCCTGCACGACGTCTTCCGCTACTCCTTCGCCGAAATCGCCGAGGTCGTCGGCCGCACCCCGGCGGCGTGCCGCCAGCTGGCCTCGTCGGCCCGCCGCCGCGTCCGCGACGCGCGACCGCCCGCCACACCGGTATCCCGGCAGGCGCGGATCGTCCGGGACTTCAAACAGGCGTGGGAAGCGCGCGACATCGACGCCCTCCTCGGCCTGCTGGCCCCCGACGCGACGGCGATCAGCGACGGCGGCGGCCTGGTCAGCACCGTGCTGCACCCGGTCGAAGGCGCCGCGCAGATCCTGGACGCCCTGGTTCGCCTGGAGAGCCGGTTCCGCGCGCACACGCTCCTGGAACGCACGGTCAACGGCCAGCCTGGCCTGGTCGCCCAGCTGGACGGCGTGACCGTGTCGGTGTACGCGTTCGAGATCGCGGACGAGAAGATCCAGCGGATCTGGGCCGTCCGCAACCCGGAGAAGCTGCGCGCGTGGACCGCGAGCTGATCACCGGTCGCCGGCCGGCCAGTCCCAGCCGCTGATCGTGTCGCGCATCAGCTGCGCCGCGGGTGACAGGTGGCTCCCGGTCGCCCAGTGCAGGGTGACCCGCCGCCTGCAGTCGGGGCTGTCGACGGCGACCCAGGTCAGCGGGGCCCGGACGGCGGTGCGGCGGGCGAACCCGGGGACGAGACCGATGCCGAGCCCCGCACCGATCAGCTCGGCGATGGCGCCCGGCTCGTCGGCCTCGCACACGATCTTCGGCGTGAGGTCGCGGGCGGCGAAGACCCGGTCGAGCAGGCGGCGCAGCCAATGGCCCCGGCGCGCGGTGACGAACGGCTGGCCGGCGAGTTCCTCGATCCGCACGGAGGCCCGGCGCGCCAGCGGGTGGTCGAGCGCCGTGCCCACGCCGACGGCGTCGTCGAACAGCCGCACCGACTCCAGTCCGTCGGCGTGGATCGGCTGCGAGGACACGCACAGGTCGACGTCCTGGGCCCGCAACCGGCGCGGCATGTCCTCGGCCGGCGACCACTGGAGCTCGAGCTCGGCCGACGGGTGGGCGCGTTTGTAGGCGGCGAGCGGGCCGGTGAGGGTGAGGAAGGTTTCCGACGCGAGCCGGACGGCGCCCAGCCCCGCGCTGCCGGCCTCCGCGACCGCGCGGCGCCCCGCGTCCAGCTCGCCGAGGGACCGTTCGACGTGATCGCGGAAGAGCCGGCCGGCGTCGTTCAGCCGGAGCCGTCCGCTCCGGTCGAACAGCGGCGTGCCGAGCTCGCTCTCCAGACGGGCGATGGTGCGGCTCAGCGACGGCTGGGCGACGCGCAGTTCCTCCGCGGCCCGGCTGAGGTGCTCCAACCGGGCCACCACCAGGAACTGCCGGAGCGAGTTCAGCTCCACCATGCCTCCTCGGTCATAACGTAATAGCAATACTGATCTTAGACAAGATAACCTCAGGGAAATAGCGTCGAAGCGTGCAACGAACGACAACACCCACCGGATGGGCGTTCCGCGCGGTCGTCACCGCGCACCTGGTCGCGATCGCCGGTCAGCCGGTGTTCGCCGGCGTGTACCTGACCGGCGACTTCGACAGCCTGCGCTGGCACGCGATCGGCGCCGACGTGACGAGCTCACTCGGCTACCTGCAGCTGATCGTGGCGATCGTGGTGTGGGCGCGGATGCGCTGGGCCTGGCCGTTCCTCGGCTCGGCGGCGGTGGCGGCGGCCGAGACGGTGCAGTACTTCGCCGGGCTGGACGGCGCGCTGTGGCTGCACATCCCGCTCGGCGTGATCACCATCGCCGCGCTGGTCGTGCAGTTCGTCGCCGTCTGGCGCGGCCCCCTCGCCCGGCGGGAGGCGCGCCATTCGTGACCAGGGCCTGACCAGACGGCAGGTGCTGGGCATCGGCGGGGCGCTCGGGCTGGTGACGGCCACCGGGTTGTCGACCGCGGCCGCGCTGGCCCGCCACCCGTCGATGACCGGCGCGCAGCTGCGCAGCGCGGCGCCGCTGCCGCCGCCGTTCCAGGTGCCGCTGCCGATCCCGCCCGTGCTGCGGCCGGTCGCCCCCGGCCGCTACGAGATCACCCAGCGGGAGGCGAGCGCGGAGATCCTGCCCGGCCTCCGGACTCCACTGTGGACGTACGAGGGCACTTTTCCCGGTCCCACCATCGAATCGCGCCGCGGCCATCCGGTCACCGTGACGCACCGCAACGAACTGTCCGTGCCGACCGTCGTGCACCTGCACGGCGGCCGCACCCCGGCGGATTCCGACGGCTACCCGACCGATCTCGTCCTGCCGTGGTCCGGAGTGGACCACGGGCACGGCATGCACGATCCGCGGGCCGTGGTGACCGAGCTGACCCGGGACTACACCTTCCCGCTGGACCAGCGGCCGACGCTGCTGTGGTACCACGACCACCGGATGGACTACACCGCTCCGGCGATCTGGCGCGGCCTGGCCGGGCTGCACATCGTCCGCGACGACGCCGAGGAGTCGCTGGGGTTGCCCGCGGGCCCCCGCGAACTGCCCCTCATGATCGCCGACCGCGCGTTCGCCGCCGACGGCAGCCTGATCTACCCCGCGCTGCCGGACCGGCCGGGCGTGACCGAGGAGTACCTGGCCGGTGTGCTCGGCGACGTGATCCTGGTGAACGGCGCGCCGTGGCCCGTGCACGAGGTCGACGCCGCGCGTTACCGGCTGCGCTTGCTCAACGCCTCCAACGCGCGGCACTACGAACTCGAAGCCGTCACCGACGACGGGCGGCGGCTCGACCTCGTCCAGATCGGCGCCGACCAGGGACTGCTCGCCGCGCCGGTCACCCACGCGACGCTGCCGGTCGCGCCGGCCGAACGCTACGACGTGATCGTCGACTTCGCCGGTGTCCCGGTCGGCGGTCGCGTCCGGATCCTGAACCGGCTGGGCGCGGGCCGCACGCGTGAGGTGATGGCGTTCCGCGTCGCCCGCCGCGCGGCCGACGACAGCCGCATCCCTGGCGTGCTCTCTGCCGATCTGCCCGTCTGGCAACGGTCCGACGCGGTGCGGGTGCGGGAGTTCGCCTTCCGCGCGGGGCGGATGCACGGCCACCACGGCTGGCTGATCGGCGGGCTGCCGTTCGACCCCGCGCGCTCCGATGTCGTCACCGGGCTCGGTGACGTCGAGGTGTGGCGGCTGGTCGCCGACGTACACCACCCGATCCACCTGCACCTGGCCGGGTTCCGGGTGCTGTCGCGCAGCGGCCGTCCGCCGCTGCCGCACGACGTGGGGCTCAAGGACACCGTCTCACTGCGGCCGGGGGAATCGGTGGAGATCATCACGCGGTTCGACGGCTATCGCGGCCGGTACCTCTTCCACTGCCACAACGCCGAACACGAGGACATGGGCATGATGGCCAACCTCGAGATCATCTAGCGGTCCCGGCCAGCCACACCTTCGCCGGGCGCGCCAAGGCGGTGATGTCGGTCAGCGGATCGCCGTCCACCAGGAGCAGGTCCGCGTCGAAACCCGGGCGGATGCGGCCCTTGCGGTCGAGGCCGGCCACCTCGGCGGCCACCGACGTCACCGACGCGAGCGCGGCCTCCGCGGCGATGCCGCCGTCGACCAGCCACTCCACCGAGGCGGCCATCATGCCGTGCGGCTTGGCCGGCGAGATGCCCGAGTCGGCGCCGGACACCAGCCGCACGCCGGCCTGGGCCAGCCGGGCCACCTGGCCGATCCGGTCGCGGATCGTCGAGCCCGTCCGCTCCAGGAACTCCCTCAGCGCGGGCGGCGGGGTCAGCTCGCCGATCGCGCCGAGCGTCGGGCACACGGTGATCCCGCGCGCGGCGATCGCGGCGGCCAGCTCGTCGCTCATCCGGATGCCCTCGGGTGTGAAGCAGCTGCAGTGCTCGATCCCGTCCACGCCCGCGGCCACCGCCTGCTCGACCGACGGCGTGCCGTGCGCGTGCGCGGTCACCGGCAGCCCGGCCGCGTGCGCCTCCTCGACGATCAGCCGCAGTTCGTCGAGGGTGAACTGGCAGGCCAGGATGTCGGTGCCCGGGGTCATGCCGCCGCCGCTGGCCATGACCTTCACGATGTCCACGCCGCGCTCGGCCCGCTCCGCCACGGCCGCGCGCAGCTCGTCGGGGCCGCTCGCCTCGCCTCCCATGTTCCAGCAGTGCCCGCCGGCGCTGGTGATCGGCGGCCCCGCCGCGACGATCGTGGGCAGACCGGGGCGGCCGCGCCAGCGCAGCGTCGCGTACCGGCGATCGCCCAGGTCCCGCACGCTGGTGACCCCGGCGGCCAGCTGGGCCCGCAGCGCGCGCTCGATCACCTCGTCCAGCTCGTCCTCGGTGTAATCGGCGAGGCGGTCGAGCGCGCCGAAGCCGCCGTCGCCGCAGAGGTGGGTGTGCATGTCGATCAGCCCGGGCAGCAGCGTGCCCGGCGAGGCGACGACCGGCCAGTCCGGCACGGGGCCGCCGAGGCGCTCGATGACACCGTCCTTGACGAGCACCGGCAGGTCGCGGTGTGTGCGTTCGCCGTCGAAGACCTGGGCCGCGTGGATCACGAAGGTGTTCACCATCGGTGAGTCGCCTCCAGCGGCCCGGCCGTGACAAGATCCCCTCGGTTCACACGATGAAGTGTGCCGGAAGGACAGTCATGAAGCGCTCGCTGTTCGCCCTGCTGGTCCTCGTGGGCTCGGTCCTGGCGCCCGCGTCCGCCGCCGCCGCCGCGGACGGCCCGCCGCTGCGGGTGCCGGAGGCCACGCTGGACGCGGCGATCGCGTGTTCCGGGGACGTCGCCGGGTCCGGCCACAACCCGATCCTGCTGGTGGCCGGGACGACGCTGACGCCGGAGGTCTTCGCCTGGAACTACGCCCTGGCGCTGACCGCGCTGGGCCGGCCGTTCTGCACGGTCGCGTTGCCGGACAACGGGATGGCCGACATCCAGGTCGCGGCCGAGTACGTGGTGCACGCGATCCGCACGGTCAGCGCCGCCGCCGGGCGGGACGTGGACATCGTCGGGCACAGCCAGGGCGGCATGATCCCGCGCTGGGCGTTGAAGTACTGGCCGGACACGCGTTCCCGGGTGGGCGACGTGATCGGGCTGGCGCCGTCCAACCACGGGACCGTGGTGGCGCACGCGGTGTGCCTGCCGGGGTGCGCGCCCGCGTTCTGGCAGCAGCGGTCGGGTTCGGCGTTCCTGACCGCGCTGAACAGCGGCGCGGAGACCTGGGCGGGCATCGACTACACGAACGTCTACACGATCCTGGACGAGGTCGTCGCGCCGAACCTCGACGACTACGGCAGCTCGTCGCTGCACACCGGGCGTGGCCGGATCAGCAACGTCGGGCTGCAGGAGGTGTGCCCCGCGCACGTGGCCGACCACCTGACCACCGGCACCACCGACGGCGTCGCGTTCGCGCTGGTGGTGGACGCGCTCACGCACGACGGTCCCGCCGATCCTGCGCGCCTGCCCGCGGACGTGTGCACGCGCCTGCTGATGCCCGGCGTGGACCCGGTGTTCCTCGCCGTGAACGAGGCCCGGATGGCGACGGTCGTGGCGACCCAAGTCGCGCTGTACCCGCACGTCCCGGCGGAACCCCGATTGGCGGAGTACGCCCGCTGAAACCACCGACATGATGGAGGACATGGTGCACATCGCCCGTCGCATGTTCGAGCTCCTGGAACCGATCTGCCTGGTCACCTTCTTCGCCGACGAGTGCAACGCGGAGCTGGCCGCGCTCGGGCACCGCACCTACTGGGACGGCTACTTCGCCAGCCGCGCCGCGCCACTGGGGCGGGTGCCGGCCGAAGTCGTGCACGCGGCCTTCTACAACTTCGCCGAGGGGGAGGCCGCGCGGCACATCCCGAGCGCGTGGGAGACGATCCCGCCGGAGGCGTCCTTCGCCGCGCGGGAACGGGGCAGCGCGGCCTCCCTGCGGCGGATCCTGGGCGACGAGCTGGCCGCGTCCCCGGGTCTGGTGCGCGCCGCCGACCTGACCACCAAAGCCGCGACGAGCGCGCCCACCGCGGGCCGGGTGATGTACGCCGGGTTGCGCACCTGCCCGGTGCCGGGCGATCCGGTCGCGCGGCTGTGGCATTCCGCGAACATGCTGCGCGAGCACCGTGGTGACGGGCACGTCGCCGCTCTCGTCGGCGCGCGCATCGGCGGCACGGAGGCCCACGTGCTCTCCGCGGTGGACATGGGCATCCATCCCCCGGAAACGTTCGGGCGCATCCACCACTTGCCGAAGGCGCGGCTGGCCGCGGTGATGGACGGCCTGCGCGAACGCGGGCTCATCGACGCCGACGGCCGGTTCACCGACGCCGGCCGCGAGACCAAACACCGCATCGAAGCCCTGACCGACGAACTCGCCGCCCCACCGTACGAGGCCCTCTCCCCCGCCGAACTGGACGAGCTGATCGCCGAACTCGAGCCCATCAGCGCGCGGCTGGCGGCCACCGGATCACAGTGACGAGCAGCGGCCCGGCCTAGGTGTACTCGAGTGCGGCGATCTTGCCGTTCTGCCGGGGGCACTGGGGTTTGAGGAACTTCTGCCGGGATATGCCATCAGCTTGACCAGCGGTAACGCGGCACGCAGACGACGGTTGTAGCCGGATTGGCCGGGCATGTAGCGGAACGCGCCGGGCATCCGGGCGGGCAGGAACCGCAGCCAGCGGGCCTCGGAGGTCAACCCCAGCAGTGCCTGGGCCACGGCCAGGGTGACCAACCCGGCGTCGGCCAGCCTCGGTGGCCGGCCCAGCCGACGCCGGCCCGCCAGGTGGTCGTCGATCTTGACCTGGAGTGCGGTGAGAAGGGCGTTCAGGTCGGTCGTCAGAAACTGATCTTGAACACCCTTCGCCTCACTCCGGACATCACCCCAACTCAGGCATTACTCGTCTAGGCGCCGAGGGTGTCGATCTCGGTGGAGAGGATCGCGGCCTGCTCGTCGAGCGAGCGGTCGTCCGGCTCCTCGCCCACGCGCTGCCGCAGCGCTTCGCGCTCGATGACGGTCAGCGCGCCCTCGTGGCGGGGCAGCTCCTCGGCCGGCAGCACCGCGAGGGCACCCTCCTGCATGACCAGCTGCGCGCCGTTCCCGGCTCGCAGCAGCGCCTTCAGATCACCCGCGGTCACCTTCATCGGGCCTCCCTTCGTCGGCCCCCGGCTACCCGCTCCGGCGCGCCGTCAAGCGTGTGCACCCGCAGCGCCAGCTGGATCTCCAGCGCCCGCCCCGGCTCGTGCCAGTCGTCGCCGAGCAGGGTCGCCACCCGGTCCAGGCGCTGCACCACCGTGTTGACGTGCACGTGCAGCGCCTCCTTCGCCCGGGTCAGGTTGCCCCCGGCGGCGAAGTACGCGCGCAGCGTCCCGGTCAGATCCGTGCCGCGCCGCTCGTCGTAGTCGAGCACCGGGCCGATCGTGCGCCGCACGAACCCGGTCAGGTCGCCGCGGTCGCCGAGCAGCACGCCGAGGAACCCGAGCCCGGCAGCCGAAGCGCCCTCGCCGGACCGGCCCAGCGCCAGCAACGCCCGCAGGCACCGGATCGCCTCCGCGTGCGCCGCCGCGATCGCCGCCGGTCCACGGGCCGGGCCCGCCGCGCCGATCGTCACCGGGGTGTCCGTCGCCGCGGTCAGCGCCTCCGCGATCCGGGACGCCACCGCGTCCGGCTCACCGCGGACCAGCAGCACGACCTCCTCCGCTTGGATGCCGGCCAGCGCCGCGTGCCGGGCCGCGGCCACCACCAACCGCGCCCGGGACACCGACTCGGCGTGCGCGACCAGGACCGCGTGCGGTTCGGTGAGGTCCACGCCCAGCCGTTCCGCCCGCGCCAGCAACGCGCCCGGGTTGCGGTCCGGCGCGGTGAGCAGGTCGGTCAGCAGCTCACCGCGGACCTCCTCCTCCGCCTTGGCGACCGACCGGCGCAGCAGCAGCAACAGCGCGGTCACCACGGCCGCCCGCTCGAACAGCCGCCGGTCCGCGTCGAGCAACGCCTCCCGCCCGGCCAGCACGATGCTGCCGAGCAGCTCCGGGCCGGCCTGCACCGCGCACACCAGCGACCCCGCGCTGGCCACCGACCGGCCGGTGCTCCGCGACACCGCGACCAGCTCCGGATCCGGTGCGGGCGGGGCGGTTCCGGCGTGCGCCAGCTCCTCGCCCGCCGCGTCGAACAACCCGATCGAGCCGTGCAGGACGTCGGCCACCGCGGCGGCCACCTCCGGCACGTCCCCGCCGCGCAGCACCAGGTCCATGAGCCGGTCGTGCGCCTCCTCGGCGCGGTGCATCGCCGCGGAGTGCGAGCTGATCTCGTCCAGCAGCCGGGCGTTGTCGAGCGCGATCACCGCGTGGTCGGCCAGCGAGGACAGCAACGCGACCTCGTCCGGGGTGAAGTCGCGCGGGGTGCGGTCGGAGGCGTAGAGCACCCCGATCACCGTGCCGCCCAGCGACAGCGGCACGCCGAGGATCGCGGCCAGGCCCTCGTCCCGGACGGCGTCGTCGATCGGCGAGGTGTGCAGGAAACGTTCGTCGCGGAAGTAGTCCGGCGTCGCGTACGGGCGCGCGCTCTGCGCCACCAGACCGCCGAGCCCCTCGCCCATGCCCAGGATGACCTCCTTGAACAGGGGCGACACGCAGCCGTCCGTGACGCGCATGTAGGTGCGCCCGGCGGTTTCGTCGTTGAGGCTGAGGTAGGAGACGTCCGCGCCGAGCAGCGTGCGGGCCCGCCGCACGATCGAGCGCAGCACGGCGTCCGGATCGCGCAGGCGGGCCAGGTCGCTGGCCGTGTCGAACAACGCGGTCAGCTCGGCCTCGCGGCGGCGGTGCGCGGTGAGGGTGGCGTGGATGCGCAGCGCCAGCTCGGTGGCCTTGGGGTGCGCGGCGCCGGCGCGCGCCAGCTGCTCGCTGCTCGCCCCACCGGCGAGCAGGTCGAGCAGCCGGAGCACGTCGTCGTCCACGCCGGTCATCGTCTCATCGCGTGACCGGTTCCGCGGTGACCGCGGGCTCCTCGTCGTGCAGCGAGGTGCGCGCGGTCTCCTTGGCGCTGGTCACCGCGATCACCGTGATCACGCACATCGTCACCACGTACAGCGAGACCGCGAGCGTGCCGCCGAACTCCTTGAACAGCGCGACCGCGACGATCGGCGCCAGCGCACCGGCGGCGATCGAGGACAGCTGACCGCCGATCGACAGGCCGGTGTAGCGGACCCGGGTCGGGAACTGCTCGGCGAAGAACGCCGCCTGCGGGCCGTACATCGCGCCGTGCAGCACCAGGCCGACCGTCGCGGCGAGCACGATCATCCCGGCCGAGCGGGTGTCCATCAGCGCGAAGAACGCGAACGCCCAGCCGGCCATCGCGACCGCGCCGAACAGGTACACCGGGCGGCGGCCGATCCGGTCGGACAGCGCGCCCCACAGCGGGATCGTGACGAAGTGGATCGCCGAGCCGATGAGCACCGCGTTGAGACCGGTGGACTTGCTCATCCCGAGCGGGCCGGTGACGTAGACCAGGATGAACGCGGTCAGCACGTAGTAGGACACGTTCTCGGCCATGCGGGCGCCGATGGTGATGAGCACCCGGCGCCAGGAGTCGCGGAAGACCTCCAGGGCCGGGGCGCGGTGCTGCTCGCCGCGCTGACGGGCCTTCTCCTGCGCGGCCAGGAACACCGGCGATTCGGTGACGGTGAGCCGGATCCACAGGCCGATGATCACCAGCACCCCGGAGAGCAGGAACGGGATGCGCCAGCCCCACGACGTGAACGCGGCGTCGGACTGCACCGCGGCGAGGATGGCGAGCACCGCGGTGGCCAGCAGGTTCCCGCCCGGGGCGCCGCACTGCGGCCAGGACGCCCAGAACCCGCGGCGGCGGTCGTCACCGTGTTCGGACACGATGAGCACCGCGCCGCCCCACTCGCCGCCGAGCGCGAAGCCCTGGACCAGCCGCAGCGCGGTGAGCAGCAGCGGCGCGGCCACGCCGACGGTCGCATACGTCGGCAGCAGGCCCATCGCGCACGTCGAGCCGCCCATCAGCAGCAGGCTGAACACCAGCAGCTTCTTCCGGCCGACGCGGTCGCCGAAGTGGCCGAACACCAGACCGCCGAGCGGCCGGGCGAGGAAGCCGATCGCGTAGGTGGCGAACGACAGCAGGGTCCCGGTCAGCGGATCGCTGCCGGGGAAGAACAGCTTGTTGAAGACCAGTGCCGCGGCCGATCCGTAGAGGAAGAAGTCGTACCACTCGATCGTCGTGCCGATGAGGCTCGCGCCGACGACTTTCGCGATCGAGCGGTTCTCGCTGCGGGGCATGGGCAACACTCCTTTGTGCCGTGGCGGAAACGTCAGGCGGCGGTCCAGCCGCCGTCGAGGGGCAGGGAAATCCCGGTGATGTGCCCGGCCGAGGGGCCGCACAGCCAGCGCACGGCGTCGGCGACCTCGGCCGGGTCGATGAGCCGCTTGATCGCGGCACGCCGCAGCAGGACCTCGCCCAGGATTTCGTCCTCGGGGCGTCCGTGCGCGGTGGCCTGGTCGGCGATCTGGTCGCGCACCAGCTGGGTGTCGACGTAGCCCGGGCTGACGCAGTTGCTGGTCACCCCGTGCGGCGCGCCTTCCAGGGCGACCACTTTGGACAGTCCTTCGAGCGCGTGCTTGGCCGACACGTAGGCGGACTTGAAAGCGCTCGCGCGCAGGCCGTGCACGCTGGAGAGGTTGACGATCCGGCCCCAGTTCTGCGCGTACATGTGCGGCAGCACCCGGCGGATCAGCAGGAACGGCGCGGTGACCATGACCGCGTGCATGCGGGTGAACACCTCGGGCGGGAACTCGGTCAGCGGCGCGACGTGCTGGAAGCCGGCGTTGTTGACCAGGATGTCGACGTCGGCGGGCAGGGTGTCGATGCTCGACGGGTCGGCGAGGTCCGCGGTGTGCGCCCAGCCGCCGGTCTCGCCGGCGACGCGTTCGGCCGCGCTCGCGTCGATGTCGACCGCGTGCACCTTCGCCCCGGCCTCGGCCAGGGCGTGCGCGCAAGCGCGTCCGATCCCGCTGCCGGCGCCGGTCACCAGCGCGACCCGCCCGTCCCAGTAGCCACTCATGGCGACAGACGGTAAGCGGCCGGGAGCGGGAAGCCTATGTGCGCGATCGCCACAAGTTCCGCCGAGCCTGTGGTGGGTGAACCTACCCGGAATAGGTGACCCCGGGGCCGTGTTGCACCCCGTATGGCGACGGTAACGCTGACCAAGGACAACTTCGAAGAGGTCGTCAACTCCGACGGCATGGTGCTCGTCGACTTCTGGGCGGCCTGGTGCGGGCCGTGCCGGATGTTCGCGCCCGTGTTCGAGGGTGCGGCCGACCGGCACGACGACATCGTGTTCGGCAAGGTCGACACCGAGGACCAGACCGAGCTGGCGCAGGCCTTCGGCATCCAGTCGATCCCGACGCTGATGGCGGTGCGCGACGGTGTCGTGCTCTACGCCCAGCCGGGCGCGCTGCCGGAGCAGAGCCTGGAAGAGCTGATCGGCAAGCTGCGCGAGGTCGACATGGACCAGGTGCGCGCGGAGATCGCGAAGCAGCAGCCGGCCGAATGACGGTTTGCCGGTGGTAGCCGGCGAGCCGATGATGGAGGCATGACGCCCCGGGGGTTCGACGCGGTCGCCGATGAGCTGTACGCGCTGCCCCGGGACGAGTTCACCGCCGTCCGCACCGAGCGGGCCAAGGAGGCGAAGGCCCGTCAGCCGGACGTCGCGAAGCGCATCACCCAGCTGCGCAAACCGACCGTCGCCGCGTGGCTGGTCAACCAGGTCAGCCGACGGCACCCGGACGAGATCGGGCAGCTCGCCGACCTGGGTGCGCGGTTGCGGACCGCTCACCAGAAGCTGGCTGGCGACGAGCTGCGCACGTTGTCGCGGCAGCGCAACGAGCTGATCCGCCGGTTGAGTGGCCGCGCGGGCGGCGTGGCCGGGGAGGCCGGGGTGCCCTACAGCGACGTGGCGATGCGTCAGGTCGAGGACACCTTCGAGGCGGCGGTGTCCGATCCGGACGCCGCGGCGGAAGTGGCCGCGGGACGGCTTTCGGTGGCGTTGTCACCGTCCTCTTCGGAGGATTGGCTGGCGGCCGCGCTGGCCGCGTCCCCGAAGCGCAAGACGGCCCCGCCACCGCCGGCGAAGAAGAAGCCCGCGCGACGGGACCCGGAGGCCGAACGCCGCCAGGCCGCGCTCGAGGAGGCCCGCGAGAAGGCCGCGGAGGCGGACGCCGCCCGCGAGCAAGCGCAGCAGGCGCTGGACGAGGTGAGCGCCCGGGCGGAAAAGGCCGCGGCGCGGGTCGCCGAGCTGCGCGAACAGCTGGACGAAGCCACACGCGAAGAGCGAGCGGTGCGCAAGGAACTCACCGCGGCACGCAAGGCGGCGACCGCGGCGGACAAGTCGGCCGACGAGGCGCGGCGGCAGGTGGCGGAGATGGAGTCGTTCGGCAAGAAGCGACGCTAGCCCGGCCGTTGACCGGCGTGCAAGACTGGCCGCACGCAGCCGGACGGGTGGTGGACGCCGATGACATCCCAGCAACGCACCAAGGCGACGGCCGCGGGTGTCTACGACTGGTACCTCAACGGGCACCACCACCTACCGTGCGACGCCGAGGTGGCGATCGCGGCGCAGAAGGTGTTCCCGCTGGCCGGGCAGGTCGCCCGGTACAACCGCGAGTTCCTGCAACGGGCGGTGCGCTGGATGATCCAGCAGGGGATCCGCCAGTTCCTGGACATCGGCTCGGGCTATCCGGTGGCGGGCAACGTGCACGAGATCGCCCAGGGGTACGCGTCCGGCACCCGGGTCGTTTACGTCGACCTGGACCCGGACACGGTCCGGGTCAGCAACGAGCTGCTCGCCGATGACCCGAACGCGATCTGCCTGCGGGGCGATGCGCGGGAGCCCGAGGACATCTTCGCGCGTGCCACGCTGCTGGACTTCGCCAAGCCGGTCGGGTTGCTGCTGGTGTCCGTGCTGCCCTTCGTCCCGGGCGACGTGGTCCCGCTGGTGCGGCGTTACGTCGAGCGGCTCGCGCCGGGCAGCTACCTCGGCCTGACCCACATCACGCTCACCGAGGACGAGCAGGCCCGGCGGCGCCAGTCCGAGGTGACGCAGACCTACAACGCGAACGTGCAGCAGAACGTCACGACGCGCTCCCCGGAGGAGGTGCTGGAACTGTTCGACGGGACCGAGCTGGTGCCGCCGGGCCTGGTGCACGCCACGCACTGGAACGCCCCGCGTGGCTACCTCCCGGCCCCCGACGACCAGGCGAGCGCCGTGCTACTCGGCGGCGTGGGGCGGGTTCGTTAGACCATCGGCTCGGCGCGGGCTGTCCACCGGCCCTCGGTGCGGGTGATGCGCACCGGGTGGTCGAAGCACTTGCTGATGTGGTCCGTGGTCACCACGTCATCCGCCGGGCCGGACGTCAAGCACTGGCCCTCCCGCAGCAGCAGCGCGTGCGTGGTGCTCGCGGGCAGCTCCTCCAGGTGGTGGGTCACCAGCACGGTCGCCAGCGCGGGGTGCTCCCGCCGCAGTCTGTCCACACTGGACAGCAGCTGCTCGCGCGCCGCCACGTCCAGGCCCGTCGCCGGCTCGTCGAGCAGCAGCAGCCGCGGCGCGGGCATCAGCGCGCGGGCGATCAGCGCCCGGCCACGCTCGCCCTGGGACAGCGTCGGCCAGCGGGAGTCGCGCTGGCCGCCCAGTCCGAGCATGCGGATCAGGCGCTCGGCGCGCTCCCGCTCCTCCGCCGTCGGCTGCCAGCGCGGCACCAGCTCGGTCGTGTTCGTCAGCCCGGTCAGCACCACCTCGAACACCGACAACGGCGAGGTCAGCGGGTGACGCGGGTTGACGTGCCCGAGGAACGACCGCAGCTTGCGCATGTCCACCCGCCCCAGCCGGTGCCCGAGCACGTCGACCGTCCCGCGCGTCGGGTGCGTGACCGCCCCCAGCAGCCCGAGAAGCGTGCTCTTGCCGGCCCCGTTCGCGCCGAGCAGCGCCCAGTGCTCGCCCTCGCGCACCGTCAGCGAGATCGACCGGAGCAGGTACCGGCCCTCGCGGACGAGATCGACATCGCTCACCTGCAGCACGGGCGTCATGATCCGCACCGTACCAACTCCTCAGACGTCTGATGAAAACGGACATCCGATAACCTCCCGGAATGGATCGGGTCGAGACGCGAGAACTCGCCTACTTCGTCGCCGTCGCGGAGGCCCTGCACTTCGGCCGCGCGGCGGAAGGGCTGGGACTGGCCCAGCCGGCTCTGTCGAAGGCCGTGCGGTCGCTGGAACGACGGCTGGACGTGACCCTGTTCGACCGCACGAGCAGGCGCGTCGAGCTCACCCCGGCCGGTGAGGTGCTGCTCGACGAGGCGCGGAAAGCGCTTGCGGCCGTCGCCGCGGCGGCCCGCCGCACCCAGCGCGCCGGCCGCGGCGTGCCCTACCTCGCCCTGGCCGCGAAACCCGGTGGCGACGCGGGTCTGCTGCCCAGGATCCTGCGCCGGTACGAAAGCGATCCCGCCGCGGTGCCGGTCGAACTCGTGACCGCGCACGAGGACCGGGTCTCGCTGCTGCGGGACGGCCGCGCCGACCTCGCGCTGCTGCACACGCCCTTCGACGACGCGGCCGGCCTGGAGACCGCGGAACTGCGCGCCGAGCCGCGAGCGGCCCTGCTGCCGCCGGACCACCGCCTCGCGCAACGGGCGATCCTGCAGCTCAGCGACCTGCGCGGGGAGCCGGTCGGCCGCTGGGCCGGCTATCCCGACGACGGTGGTGTCGAGGTCACCGACCTGGCGAAGCTGCTGCGGGTGACCTCCCGCGGCCGGGCCATCGCGCTGCTGCCGCGGTCGGTGCTGGACACGCTGGACCACAACCTGGTCACGGTCCCAGTCGTGGACGCCGCCCCGGCCCGGTTGCTGCTCGCCTGGCCGCAAGGCACCAACTCCCCCGCGGTCTCCGCGCTGGTGCGGGCGGCGCGGGAGGTGGCCGCGGGCTACCGCTCGGTGAAGAGCTCGGACAGGTCCTTGCGGCCGGTCGGGATGGCGGAGCGGCCGCGCGGTCGCTGACCCGGCCAGCCCAGGGCGAGCGCGTGGTGTGCGCGCCACGGGTGCCCGTGCCCGGTGAGCGCGGCGGCTGCGACGGCGTTGGCCTCGGGGTACAGCGAGACCGGGCAGCTGCCGAGACCCGCGAGGTGCGCCGCGACGACGAGCGTCTGGCACACCCGGCCGAGGTCGAACTCGGTGTCGTGGCCGGCTTCGGAGTCGGACAGCAGGACCAGCGCGACCGGGGCGGCCGCGAGCGGCAGCGCGTACTGCCCGAGGCGGGCCAGCGCGCGGCGCAGGCCGGGGTCGGTGACCGAGACGAACCGCCAGGGCTGGCGGTTGCGGGCCGACCCGGTCCAGCGCGCGGCCTCGACCAGGTCCGCGACGAGGTCCCGCGGCACCGGCCGTTCGGCGAACACGCGGGTGGCGCGGATGGCGGAGAGCGTGCGCAGCGGATCGTCCATGCCAGGAGAGTGCCACGAGGGTGAAAAGGGACCTTCGGCCCTGGATCCGGGGCGGGCGATTCAGGCACGGTGGTACCAGACCCCGAGGTGCCCGGGCACTACGAGGTCGAGGCCCTACGGTCCCGCCGACGGCGGCTCCGAAGGCCGCAACCGCCGATTGGAAAAGCGGACCTGGTTCACCTCCCCGTCGGCGAACCAGGCCGCGCAACGTGTGCACACACGCCGAAGGGCCCTCCGCGAGGCAGCGAAGGGCCCTTCAGCGTGTTCAGGGAATCACCACCCCGGCATCCCCCGCGGCCAGGCGCGCCGCACGGTTCGCCGCCGCCAGTTCCTCCGCCGTCGTGCGTGGCGGGACGCCGTCGGCCAGCCAGGCAGCCAGCAGCAGCGCCACTTTGGACCGCATCTCCGTCCGCAGCCGGTGGAACGAGTCGACCGGGTCGGCGCCCACCTGGCCCAGCAGCAGCCACCACGCCCACGCCGCGGCGCCCGCGTTCGCCACGAAGTCCGGGATCACCGGGATCGCGCGCGCGACGAGCATGGCCTCCGCCTCGGGAGTGGTCGCCGCGTTGGCCGCCTCCACCACGACCTTCGCCGCGACCTGCGGGACGTTGTCCGGCGTCAGCGCGTAGGAGATCGCCGCCGGGACGAAGATGTCCGCCTCGATCCCGACCACCGCCTCCCGCGGCAGCTGCCGGACCGCCGCGGGCAGCCGCGACCGGTCCACCTCGCCGAACCCGTCCCGCAGCTCCAGCAGCGCCGGGACGTCCAGCCCGGCCGGGTCGTACAGCGTCCCGGCCGCGTCGGCGACCGCCACCACCCGCATGCCCGCCTCGTGCAGGTACCACGCCGCGCCGCCGCCCATGGTGCCGATGCCCTGGATCGCCACGGTCGTCGCGGCCGGCTCCCAGCCCCAGGCGCCCGCCGCGCCCAGGCACGCCTGCGCCACGCCGTACCCGCCGACCACGTCGCCGAGCAGCAAACCGCCCGGCACCGGCGCGTTCAGCCCGGCGTGCACGCGGCGCAGGGTCCGCGCCGGATCGGGCGAGCGCCGGATGGCCGCGTGGTAGGACTGCTCGAGGCCGAGCCGCTCGAAGACCTCGTCGATCAGGTGCTGCGGCACCCCGAGGTCCTCGGCGGTCACCCAGTGCGCGTCCAGCCACGGGCGCATCGCCTGGCAGAACCGCTCCAGCACCCCGACGGCCCCCGGGTCCTTCGGGTCGAAGTCGATCCCGCCCTTCGCCCCGCCCACCGGCAGGTCGAAGGTCGCGGTCTTGGCGGCCATCCCGCGGGCCAGGTCCTCGACCTCGGACAGCGTGCAGCCGGCGCGCATCCGGGTGCCGCCGGTGGCCAGACCGGAGACCAGCGTGTGCACCACGAGGTAGCCGTGGGTGCCGGTGACCGGGTCGGTCCAGGTCAGCCGCAGCATCGGCTCCTGCGTGCGCGGGAGCGTCCGCTCGACGGCGAGCCCCCGCGGGTCCTGCATCGTGGTCAACTGTCCCCTCCAAGCCTGTCGCCGATTCCGGGCACAGCACAGCCCGCCTCCGCCACGGCGTGGTGGCTTCGGTTCGCCGGTCTGAGTGGAATCGGGAGATCCATTCCCGCTGACCACCAGGGTGCGGCAGGGGCGGCGGGGACGTCCAGTTAGGGATCATGCACGGTTCCGTTCACGTTCCCTGCACAGCGGGTGATCCTTACCTACGCTGGCCCCATGGAGCTTTCGCTGCACCGGTTGCGGATGCTTCGGGAGCTGCACCGCCGCGGGACCGTCACGGCGGCCGCGGCGGCCCTGCACTACACGGCTTCGGCCGTCTCGCAGCAGCTCGCGCAACTGGAACGGGACGTCGGGGCCAAGCTGTTCGAGCGGCTCGGCAGGCGCGTCCAGCTGACCGAGCTGGGCGTGGTGCTGACCGAGCACGCCGAGGAGATCCTCAAGTCCGTGGAACGGGCGACGATGGCGCTGGAGGAGGCGCAGGAGGGCGTCACCGCGCGGTTGACGGCGGGGGTGTGGGCGTCGGTGGCGTCCGGGTTGCTGCCGTTCGCGTTGTCCGCGCTGGCGAAGGAGCACCCGGGGATCGAGGTGCGCACCAAGGAGCTGGCACCGGAAGAGACCGCGGGCGCGGTGCGGGACGGCGCGCTGGACTTCTCGTTCGTCATCGACTACTCCGACTATCCGATGCCGTGGGACCCGGCGCTGACGCGGGTGGTGATCGCGGTCGAGCGGCTGCACGCGGCGGTGCCGCGCGGGGCGGTGCCGGCGAACACGGTGAGCCTGACGGAGCTGGCCGAGCACCCGTGGATCCTGGCCGGGCCGCGCTCGCACTTCGGCCGGGCGGTGCGGCTGGCCTGCCAGCGGTACGGGTTCGAACCGAAGATCAACCACGAGGTCGGCGAGCAGGCGACCGCGCTGGCGATGGTGGCCGCCGGGCTGGGCGTGACGCTGGTGTCGGACCTGGGCCTGTCGCTGCGGCCGCCCGGGGTGGACATCGTGGCGCTGACCGAGCCGCCGATGCGCACGGTCTCGATCGCGCACCGCACGGCGTCGGCCCGCCCGTCGCTGCAGCTGGTGATCGACGCGGTCCGCGCGGCGGCGGCGGAGCAGGGGCTGGGCGCGGCAGCACCGCTTCCGTGACCGGCTGCTCAGCCGGCCAGCGCGTCCTCGCACGTCGGGTAGAGCGGGAACTCCTCGTCCAGGCCCACGACCTCCATCGCGCGCAGCACCACCGGGTCCGCGGCGGCCAGCCGGATCGGCAGGTCGTCCCCCGCGGCCTGCCGGACGGCGACCAGGGACGCCATGCCGGCCGAACCCAGGAACGTCACGCCGGTCAGGTCGAGCACCAGCAAGGACGGGTGTTCGCGCAGGGCCCGGCTCGCCGCGTCGTCCAGCCGCGGCGTCGTCAGGAGGTCGAGTTCGCCGCTGACCTGGACCACGACGGCCTCGCCGCGGCGTTCGACGGCCACCGCCAGCCCGTCGACGGGATCGCCGGCCGGGTCGCGCGGGTTGAGTGGATCGGGTGCCTGCACGCACCCATCCTCCACTGCCGCGAGCCCGGGCGGAACTCCTCCTTCGCCGGATCCGCCTCGGCGGGTCAGGCACGCACCTCCGGCAGCCACCGCCGCAGGCAGTCGAGTAGTTCCTGCGCGTCGACCGGTTTCGTCAGGTAGTCGCTGGCCCCGGACGCGAGCGCCTTCTCCCGGTCGCCCTGCATGGCCTTCGCGGTGACGGCGATGATCGGCATGTCGGCGAACCGCGGGATCTCCCGGATCGCCGCGGTGGCCGCGTAGCCGTCCATCTCCGGCATCATCACGTCCATCAGGACCAGTTCGATGTCGTCCTCGGCCAGCAGCGTGTCGATGCCCTTGCGCCCGTTCACCGCGTGCCGCACGTCCAGCCCGTAGCTCTCCAGCGCGCCGCGCAGCGCGAACACGTTGCGCGGGTCGTCCTCCACGATCAGCACCTTGTGCCCGCGCAACGGCTCGTGCACGGACCGGTCGCTGCCGGGCCGGGTCGGCGACGGCAGCGGCCGTGGCTGGGTCAGCGGGATGACGTCGTCCGGCTGATCGGCGGACAGGTGCAGCGCGATCCGCTCCCGCAGCTCGTCGAGCGAGGGCAGCAGCTCCAGCGGCTGCATCGCCGCGCGGGTCTGCACCAGGGCTTCCTGCTCCGGGGTCAGCTTGCGGGACGGGTGCGCGAGCACCGGCACCGACCGCAGGTCGGGGTGGTCGGCCAGCGCGTCCAGCACGGCGAACGCCCCGCCCTCGGGCAGGCTGAGGTCCAGCACGACGCAGTGGTGCGGGCGGCTGAGCAGCACGTTCGTCGCCTGCTCGGCCGTGCTCACGGTGGCGACGGTGACCGTGCCGTGCGTGTCGGCGAGGTCGGCGGCAGCGCTGCTCGCCAGCAGCGACAGCAGACCGGTGCCGGCCGCTTCGACGACCAGGACCTGCCGCTTGCCGTGCGTCTCACGGGAGTTCTCACGCTCCGGGACGGCCTGCTCGGTCTCGGCCGCCGCGGGTGCGGGCACGCTCTCGGCACGGCCCAGCGGCAGGAACAGCGTGAACGTGCTGCCCTCGCCGAGTTCGCTCTCCGCGCGGATCTCCCCACCGAGCCGGTAGACCACCTCGTTGCTGATCGACAGCCCGAGCCCGGTGCCGCCGTAGCGGCGGCTGGTGGTGCCGTCGGCCTGCTGGAACGCGGCGAAGATCGCGCTCAGGTTCTCCTTCGCGATGCCGATTCCGGTGTCGGTGACCGCGAACGCGACCACCGGCCCGCTCGTGCCGGGCGGCAGCTCCTCCTCGCGGGCCATCCGCACCCGCAGCTCGACCCGCCCGTGGTCGGTGAACTTGACCGCGTTGGACAGCAGGTTCCGCAGCACCTGCCGCAGCCGCTGCTGGTCGGTCACCAGCTCGCGCGGCACGTCCTGGTCGGCGGTGACGGCGAAGGTCAGCCCCTTCTCCGCGGTCAGCGGCTGGAACGTCGCCTCGACGTAGTCCAGCAGCTGGTTCAGCGCGAACGGCTCCGGGTGGATGTCCATCCGCCCGGCCTCCACCTTGGACAGATCGAGGATGTCGTTGATCATCTGCAGCAGGTCCGACCCCGCCGAGTGGATCACCTCGGCGTACTCCACCTGCTTGGCGGTGAGGTTGCGGCTGGGGTTCTGCGCGAGCAGCTTCGCCAGGATCAGCAGGCTGTTCAGCGGTGTGCGCAGCTCGTGCGACATGTTGGCGAGGAACTCGGACTTGTACTTCGAGGCGAGCGCGAGCTGCTCGGCGCGCTCCTCGATCTCCCGCCGGGCCTGCTCGATCTCGGTGTTCTTCACCTCGATGTCGCGGTTCTGGCGGGCCAGCAGCGCCGCCTTCTCGGCCAGCTCGGCGTTCGAGCGCTGCAGTTCCTCCTGCTGCACCCGCAGCTCGGCGGCCAGCCGCTGGGACTCCTCGAGCAGCGAGTCGGTGCGCGAACTCGCCACGATCGTGTTGACGTTGACCCCGATCGTCTCACCCAGCTGGTCCAGCAGGTCACGCTGCGCCTGCGTGAACCGCTCGAACGAGGCCAGCTCGATCACCCCGAGAGTGCGGTCCTCGAACAGGATCGGCAGCACGACCAGGTTGACCGGCGGCGCCTCGCCCAGGCTGGAGGAGATCCGCACGTACCCGGGCGGGGTCTTGTCCACGATGATCGGCCGCCGGGTGCGGGCCGCCTGCCCGATCAGCGTCTGACCCAGCTCGACCTCGGTGCGCAGCTCCTCGGTGGAGTGCGCGCCGTAGCTGGCGATCAGCCGCAGCCGGGTGCTGCCGTTCTGCCCGCTCGCCAGGAAGAACGTGCCCTGCTGCGCGTTGACCAGCGGCACCAGCTCGTCCAGCACCAGCTCGGCGACCGTGGCCAGGTCGCGGTGGCCCTGCATCAGGCCGGCGATGCGGGCCAGGTTGGTCTTGAGCCAGTCCTGTTCCTGGTTGGCGTGCGTGGTCTCGCGCAGCGACCGCACCATCGAGTTGATGTTGTCCTTGAGCTCGGCGACCTCGCCCTGCGCCTCGACCGAGATCGACCGGGTCAGGTCGCCGGTCGCCACGGCGCTGGCGACCTCGGCGATCGCCCGCACCTGGCGGGTCAGGTTCCCGGCCAGCTCGTTGACGTTCTCGGTGAGCCGCTTCCAGGTGCCGGACACGCCCTCGACCTCGGCCTGGCCGCCCAGCCGTCCCTCGCTGCCCACCTCGCGCGCCACGCGGGTCACCTCGGCGGCGAACGAGCCGAGGGTGTCCACCATCGTGTTGATCGTCGTCTTCAGCTCGAGGATCTCGCCGCGCGCGTCCACGTCGATCTTCTTGGTCAGGTCGCCGTCCGCGACCGCCGTGGTCACCTGGGCGATGTTGCGCACCTGGTTGGTCAGGTTGTTCGCCATCGAGTTGACGTTGTCGGTGAGGTCCTTCCACGTGCCGGCCACGTTGGGCACGCGGGCCTGGCCGCCGAGGATGCCCTCGGTGCCCACCTCGCGAGCCACGCGCGTGACTTCGTCGGCGAACGCGCCGAGCGTGTCGACCATCGTGTTGATCGTGTCGGCCAGCGCGGCGACCTCGCCCTTGGCCTCCACGGTGATCTTCTTCGACAGGTCGCCCTGCGCCACCGAGCTGGCCACCTGCGCGATCGAGCGCACCTGGCTGGTCAGGTTCGAGGCCATCACGTTGACGTTGTCGGTCAGGTCCTTCCAGGTGCCGGACACGCCGCGGACGTTGGCCTGGCCGCCCAGGTTGCCGTGCGTGCCGACCTCGCGGGCCACGCGCGTGACCTCGTCCGCGAACGCCGACAGCTGGTCGACCATCGTGTTGATGGTTTCCTTCAGTTCGAGGATCTCGCCGCGCGCGTCGACGCGGATCTTCTGCGACAGGTCGCCCTTCGCGACCGCGGTGGTGACCTCGGCGATCGAGCGCACCTGGTCGGTCAGGTTGGCGGCCATGACGTTCACCGATTCGGTGAGCGCCTTCCAGGTGCCGGACACGCCCTTGACGTCCGCCTGACCGCCGAGGCGGCCCTCGGTGCCCACCTCGCGCGCGACACGGGTGACCTCGTCGGCGAACGCGGACAGCTGGTCCACCATCGTGTTGATGGTGTTCTTCAGCTCCAGGATCTCGCCGCGCGCGTCGACGGTGATCTTCTGGGACAGGTCGCCGTCGGCGACCGCGGTGGCCACGGAGGCGATCGAGCGCACCTGATCGGTGAGGTTGCCCGCCATGAAGTTCACCGAATCGGTGAGCGCCCGCCACGTTCCGCCGACCCCGGGCACCTGCGCCTGACCGCCGAGGCGGCCGTCGGTGCCCACCTCGCGCGCCACCCGCGTCACCTCGTCGGCGAACGAGGAGAGCTGGTCCACCATCGTGTTGATGGTGTTCTTCAGCTCCAGGATCTCCCCGCGCGCGTCGACCATGATCTTCTGCGACAGATCGCCGCGCGCCACGGCCGTGGTCACCTGAGCGATGTTGCGTACCTGATCGGTGAGGTTCCCGGCCATGAAGTTCACCGAAGTGGTGAGGTTCTTCCAGGTGCCGGACACCCCGGGGACCTCCGCCTGGCCGCCGAGGATCCCTTCGGTGCCCACCTCGCGCGCCACGCGCGTCACCTCGTCGGCGAACGAGGACAGCTGGTCCACCATCGTGTTGATGGTTTCCTTCAGCTCCAGGATCTCGCCCTGGACGTCCACCGTGATCTTCTGCGACAGGTCGCCCTTCGCGACCGCGGTCGCCACCTGCGCGATGTCGCGCACCTGAGCGGTCAGGTTGCCCGCCATCGCGTTCACCGAATCGGTGAGATCCGCCCAGGTCCCGGACACCCCCGGCACGCGCGCCTGGCCGCCGAGCTTGCCCTCGGTGCCCACCTCGGTCGCCACCCGCGTCACCTCGGAGGTGAACACCGACAACTGGTCGACCATGCCGTTGAAGACCGCGGCGATCTCGTCCATCAGCTCGTCGCCCACCTGCGGCAGGCGGGTGCCGAAATCCCCGTCGCGCACCGCGGTGAGCCCGGCCAGGAGTTGCTGCAGCCGCGGATCGGCCAGCTCACGCTCGCTGCCCCGGCCCGCGTCCCGCTTGGGCTGGGCAGTCCGGATCTCCGCCATCAGCGCACTCCGATTTCGTGAGGCCCTACCGATCGCCCTTGCGGACAATCACCGCAGAAGAGGAATCTACTGGTAGCGCGGGATGTATCCCAGCGCCACTTCACTAGACTCGTTTTCGTCCGCCCACCGCGACCGAGGGGCTTGAGGTGACGGCCCAGCACCCGCCGCAGACCAGCGACCTCGATCCGCGGGTCGCGAGGCTGGCCGCCGTCGTGGAGTGCCAGCAGCAGGAGATCGAGCGGCTGCGGGCGGAACGGGACGGCCGGCTGCTCGTCCCGCTCGCCGAAGGCGTTCTCGTCGAACGGCTCGGCTACTCCCCCGGCGAAGCCGCCACGCACCTGGCCGACCTCGCCGCGCGGACCGGGATCTCGGTGGCGGAGCTGGCCGCCGACCTGGTCGCGGGCGCTGTGCGGCCACCGCGGTCCCCGGTCGCCGTGCCCGGCGCCGCGCCGGACTTCGCTCGGCTGCCCGGCGGTAACGCGGAGAGTTCCGCCCTGCTGGAGGAGGTCCGGCGCACCGCGGACGCCGTCGCGGTCGCTCTGTGGCAGGTGCAGCCGGACGGCGCGCTCGGGCTCGTCGCGCACACCGGGCTCAACCTGCTGGACGCCAGCCGCTGGCGGCACCTCCCGGTGCTGATGGACTGCCTGCCGCAGCGGGCGGCGCGGGAACGGCGGCCGCACTGGTTCCCGGAGGCGGAACTCGCCCCCGCGGTGCCCCTGCTGGCCGACGGTCATCGCGGGGCGCGGGCGGTGGTCCCGGTGACCACCTCGCGCGGCATCGCCGGTGTCGTGGAGTTCGTCTGGGCCGCGCCGCTCCCGGACTTCCCGCCGGAGCAGAAGCGGCGGCTCACCGCGCTCGCCGCGCTGTGCGGGCGGGAGATCATGCTCAGCACGCAGCCCGCCGGGGCGCTGCCGTCGACGGTGGGCCTGCTGGACTCCGCCCTGTTCGCCCGGCCGCGCACGGACGAGTCCGGGCAGGTGGCCGACTTCGAGATCGCCCAGGTCGGCGAGGACTTCGCGGATCCGCACGGGCGCCGCGCGGCAGACCTGATCGGGCGCGGGCTGACCCGGACGTACCCGCTGCTGTGCGCCTACGGGCTGGCCGAGCGCGCGGTGGAGGTGCTGACCACCGGGGCGTCCGCGCAGCTCGGACCGATCCCGCTGGTCGCGCGCACCGGCGGCACGGCCACCCCGGCGATGGTGGACGTGCGGATCACCCGGTTCCTGGACGGGGTGCGGATCGGGCTGACCGTCGGCCACGACGACCACCGGCTCGCGCAGCTGCTGCACAACCTGCAGCACATCGCGCGGCTGGGCAGCTGGGAGCACAGCGTGCTCACCGGCGAGATGGCGTGGACCGAGCAGACCTTCGAGCTGTTCGGGCTGCCGGCGTCGGCGGGGCCGGTCACGTGGGACGAGCTGTGCACCTACGTCCACCCCGACGACCTGCCGATCCTGGAGCTCTTCCAGACCACGCTGCTGGCGGGGGAGGAAGCGGCGACGGTGTTCCGGCTGATCCGGCCGGACGGCACGCACCGGCAGATCCGCGCGCACGGCGAGCCGGTGCTGTCCGACAGCGGTGAGCTGGTCGCGGTGCGCGGGATCTACCAGGACCTGTCGGCGCAGTACCAGAGCCAGGTGGCGCTGAACGCGACGCGCGACCGGCTGGCCGACACCGAGCACGAGGCCCAGCGGCAGAACCGGATCGCGCGGGAGCTGCAGCAGGTGATCCTGCCGTCGGCCGCGCGGCCGGTGGAGATGGACGGCCTCGAGGTCGCCGTCCGGTACCGGCCGGCGGAGCAGGAGCACAAGGTCGGCGGCGACTGGTACGACGCGACGGTGCTGCCGGACGGGCGGATCCTGCTGGTGATCGGCGACGTGGCCGGGCACGGGATCGGCGCGGCGACCGGGATGATCGCGTTGCGCAACGCGCTGCGCGGGCTGGCCGTGACCGGGGCCGGCCCGGGGCAGCTGCTGGACTGGCTGAACACGACGACGTTCACGGTCAACCGGGGCGTCACCGGCACCGCCTTGTGCGGGCTGTACGACCCGGACAGCCGGACGCTGACCTGGGCGCGCGCCGGACACCTGCCGCCGATGCTGGTGCGTGACGGGGTGGCCGAGCAGCTGCCGCTGCCGCGCGGGATCCTGCTCGGCGCGCGGCCGAGCGCCCGGTTCGAGGAGCGTGTGCTGCGGCTGCGGCCCGCGGACACGCTGATCCTGTTCACCGACGGGCTGATCGAGCGGCGCGGGGTGCTGCTGGACGACAGCCTGGACAGGCTGGCGGCCGCCGCCTGCCACGCCGGGGCGGACGTGGAGCGGATCACCGACCAGCTGCTGGCCGAGGCGACCTCCGACACCGAGGACGATTCGTGCCTGATCGTGATCCGCATCTGTCCGCCGGTCACATCGGCGTGACGGGATCCGTCAGAGCGGTATGACCGAGAACGAGTGGCTGGCCGAGCGGTTCGAAGCGCACCGGGCGCACCTGCGCGCGGTGGCGTACCGGATGCTGGGTTCCCTGACCGAGGCCGAGGACGCGGTGCAGGAGGCGTGGCTGAAGCTGAGCCGCAGCGACGCCGGCGAGGTGCGCAACCTGGGCGGCTGGCTGACCACGGTGGTGGGCCGGGTGTGCCTGGACATGCTGCGGTCGCGGACGTCGCGGCGCGAGGAGTACCCCGAGCGCCTGCCGGACCCGATCATCGCCCCGGAGGACGGTGCGCACCCCGAGCACCAGGCGCTGATCGCCGATTCGGTCGGGCTGGCGCTGCTCGTCGTGCTGGACACGCTCGACCCGGCGGAGCGGCTGGCGTTCGTGCTGCACGACATGTTCGCGCTGCCGTTCGACGAGATCGCCCCGATCGTGGACCGCACACCCGCGGCAGCCCGTCAGCTCGCGAGCCGCGCGCGGCGGCGCATCCAGGGCAGCCCGACGAGGCCGGACGGCGACGTGGCCCGGCAGCGCGAGGTGGTGGACGCGTTCTTCGCCGCGGCGCGGGACGGCGACTTCGCCGCGCTGGTCAGCGTGCTGGACCCGGACGTGGTGCTGCGCGTCGACGCGGCTTCGCTGCCTGCCGCGGCGTCCCGCCTGGTGCACGGCGCCGAGGCCGTGGCCGGCCAGGCGCTCACCTTCCGGCAGTCCGGACAGGGCGGGCAGCCGGTCCCGGTGCTGGTCAACGGCGTCGCGGGCCGCCTCATCCTGCGCGACGGCCAGCCCCAGACGCTCTTCGCGTTCACCGTGGTGAACGACCTCATCGCGGCGATCGACATCATCAGCGACCCCGAGCGCCTGGCGGAGCTGGCCTACTGAGCCAGCAACCCGACCACCTCGTCCGCCGACCAGAACCCCGCCACCCCGCGTAGGCCGCACAGGTACTCGGCCACGCGGGGCACCGGCCACCCGTGCGCCTCCCGCAGCCCCTCCCCCAGCATGCGCAGGTACACCGCGGACGGCGGGTTCCACGGCACCTCGTCCGCCGCCCACGGGGCCGTGAACGTCAGCACCGGGAACCCCTCGAGGTCGCCGACGTACAGCAGCGTCTCGTACCGTCCCGGGCCCAGCACGTCGCGCCCGGCGGACAGCACCGTCGACAGGTCCAGGTCACCGTCGGGGGCCCGGTACATCTCCTGCGCCGCCAGGTCCGAAAACTGGCCCAGCGTCAGCAGGTACGCCCGCCCGGCCGCCATCCCGGGCAACGCCGGGTCGTAGAACGCGCGCCCGCCGCCCCACGTCGCGGATTCCGTCGCGAAGTACACCCCGCCGGGCATCGAATGCGCCACCACCCGCTCCGGCGGACGGGGATCGCGGCACCCGGGACAGGACCGCTGCCCGCCGGGCGGGGTGCCGCCCTCCAGGTAGTACCGCAGCCGCCCGGCGTGCAGGTTCGACCCGTAACCCACGTACCAAACCGACCCGGCCACAGCCCGATTCTGGCGAAGTTTTTCCTACCCCGCAGGGTGTTGTCGCAGGCAGGGCGGTCTGCGAGGATGGACCGCCTCGCGATGGAGGGAGATCCGGACATGGCTTCGCGGCTCAATCCGTACGTCAGTTTCGCGGGCGACGCCCGTCAGGCGATGGAGTTCTACCGGCAGGTCTTCGGCGGCGAGCTGAACCTCAACACCTTCGGCGATTTCGGCGGCATGGAGGGCGCCGACGCGGACAAGGTCATGCACGCGATGCTCGAGACCGACCGCGGCTTCACACTGATGGCCTCGGACACCCCGCCGGGCATGGAACACCAGCCCGGCAACAACATGTCGATCAGCCTGAGCGGCGACGACGCCGCCGAGCTGCGCGGCTACTGGGACAAGCTGTCCGACGGCGGCACCGTCACCGTCCCGCTGGAGAAGCAGATGTGGGGCGACGAATTCGGCGCGTGCGTGGACCGGTTCGGCGTCTCGTGGATGGTCAACATCTCACAGAGTTCGTGATCCGCAGCTGATGATCGGGAGGTCGCCGCCGGGTTACCGTGCGGTATGACCTCTCTCGATCACCGGACGCCGGTCCTCGTCGGCGTCGGCCAGGCGTCCGAGCGCATCGACGATCCCGGCTATCGCGGGCTGTCCGCGGTCGAACTCGCGGCCGCGGCGGCCCGGGACGCCCTCGCCGACACCGGCGCCGACCCCGGTGCGGTCGCGAAGGCCGTCGACACCGTCGCGGGCATCCGGCAGTTCGAGATCTCCACGCCGATCTCCCACTCGCCGCTCGGCCGGTCGGACAACTTCCCGCGCTCGGTCGCGAACCGGATCGGCGCCGCGCCGGCCCGCGCCGTCCTGGAGGTCACCGGCGGCCAGTCGCCGCAGCACCTGGTCACGGAGCTGGCCGGGACGATCGCCGCGGGTGGCGCCGAGGTCGCGCTCGTCGCGGGCGCGGAGGCCATCTCCACGGTCCGGCACTTCCAGCAGGCCGAGGACAAGCCGGACTTCACCGAGCACGTCGACGGCGACCTGGAGGACCGCGGGTTCGGGCTGAAGGGCCTGGCCAACCGGCAGATGCTGGCGCACGGTCTGATCGAGCCGACCAGCCAGTACGCGCTGTTCGACAACGCCCGCCGCGCCCGGCTCGGCCTGTCCCGCGAGGCGTACGCGCTGGCGATGGGCGAGCTGTTCGCGCCGTTCACCAAGGTCGCCGCCGCGAACCCGCACGCCGCCGCGCCGGTGGAGCGCGACGCGCGCGAGCTGGCGACGCCGTCCGAGCGCAACCGCCCGATCGCCGACCCCTACACCCGGTTCCTCGTCGCCCGCGAGCAGGTCAACCAGGGTGCCGCGGTGCTGATGATGTCGGTGGGCGCCGCACGGCGACTCGGCGTGCCCGAGGAGAAGTGGGTCTTCCTGCACGGCCACGCCGACCTGGAGGAACAGCCGCTGCTGGAGCGCGAGGACCTCAGCGGCTCCCCCGCCGCGGTGCTGGCGGTGCGGCACGCGCTGGAGGTCGCCGGCATCGGCGTCGAGGACCTGTCCACGATCGACCTCTACAGCTGCTTCCCGATCGCCGTGTTCGCCGTGTGCGACGGGCTCGGACTGGCCCCGGACGACCCGCGCGGCCTCACCGTCACCGGCGGCCTGCCGTTCTTCGGCGGCCCGGGCAACAACTACTCGACCCACGCGATCTGCGAGACCGTCTCGCGGCTGCGCGCGCAACCGGGCGCGTTCGGCCTGGTCGGCGCCAACGGCGGCATGCTGTCCAAGTACTCCGCCGGGGTCTACTCGACGACCCCCGCGCAGTGGCGGCCCAGCCGCAGCGCGGAACTGCAGGCCGAGCTGGACGCCCGCCCGACGGTGCCGACCACGGTGCACCCGGACGGCTGGGCCACGCTGGAGACCTACACCGTCCAGCACGCCGCGGGCACCGCCGTGGTCGTCGGGCGGCTCGACGACGGCCGTCGCTTCCTCGCGTCCACGAAGGACGAGGAGACGCTCGGCCGCCTGCTGGAGGGCGAGCCGATCGGCAGCAAGATCCACGTGCGCTCGTTCGGGTTCGGCAACCGGGTCACGCTGACGGCCGAGCGGATGGACGAGCTGTTCCCGCCGCGCCGTCCCGGTTTCCGCGACGACTACGAGCACGTGCTGGTCCGCCGCGACGGGCACCTGCTGGAGGTCACCATCAACCGCCCGGACTCGCGCAACAGCCTGCACCCGCCGGCCAACGCCGAGCTGGAAGAGGTGTTCGACGCCTACTTCGCCGACCCCGACCTGTGGGTCGCGATCATCACCGGCGCCGGCGACAAGTCGTTCTCCGCGGGCAACGACCTCGTGTACTCGGCCAGTGGCAAGCCGATGTGGGTGCCCAAGACCGGGTTCGGCGGGCTGACCAGCCGCGAGTCCCTGCCCAAGCCGGTGATCGCGGCGGTCAACGGGTTCGCGCTGGGCGGTGGCTGCGAAATCGCCCTCGCCTGCCACATCGTGGTCGCCGACGAGACCGCGCAGTTCGGCCTGCCCGAGGTGCGGGTCGGCCTGGTCGCCGCCGCGGGTGGCCTGGTGCGGCTGCCGCGCACGGTGCCGCCGAAGGTCGCCAACGACATGATCCTCACCGGACGGCGCCTGTCCGCCGCGGAAGCCGAGTCCTACGGCCTGGTCAGCCGGGTCGCCCCGGCCGGGCAGGCGCTGACGGTCGCGCGCGAGCTGGCCGCGGCGATCCTCGAGGGTTCGCCGACCTCGGTGCGCACTTCGCTGCGGATCATGGCGGAGGCGGACGGAATCGCCGACACCGTCGAAGCCGTCCGGTATCCCTCACCGGCGCTCGACGAACTCCTCGTCAGCCAGGACGCGTTCGAAGGGCCGGCGGCCTTCGCGCAGAAACGGAAGCCGGTGTGGCGAAACCGCTGACACCGGCGGTTCTCGCCTGACCGGTGTGAGTACCGGCGTCGCGCCTGACCTGGTCACCACGTTCAGGGGTCGTTCGACCCGGCGAAAAGCCGGTCGCGCACTTTCCGCCGCCCGCCTCCCGACCGAGACTGAACACGGATTTCCGCTGTTCCGGAAACCGTTTCGAGAATTCCTTTCGGGAGGCGAGATGGCGGTGCCTGCGACGGGGCGCCTGCGCGAGAAGTCCGTGCCGACGCGGGATTTCCTCGCCGACTGCGTCCACGCGCTGACCGAGGGGCGGACCAGCCGTGAGCTCACCACGTTCCTCACCGCGGGCGCGGCCGCGCGGAACCGCCCGGACGAACTGGCCGCCACCGTGCCGGCACCGGCCCGGCGTCTGGCCGAACGGCACACCGAGCAGGCTCGGTGGTGGAACCGGTACTTCACCGCCGACGGCGCCCGCGTCGGCCCGCGCCGGGCGGCCGCGTACTACGTGGTGTTCCACTGGAACCGCGCGCGGCTGGCCTTCGGCAGGCAGGTCCTGCTCGCCGAGTCGCCGGCGGCCGGCGATGACTGATCCCGCGCTGGTCGGTGCTCCCGGGCTGGTGAGGGTCGCGGGCCTGCCCGCGGCGCTTCCGGCCGCGCTCGGCACGCCCGACCTGACCGAACGGATGCGTCACCTGATCCGCGCCGAGACCGCCTACCGCGTGTGCGCCGCGGAGGTCGCCGAGCGCATCGGCGAGGAGCTGGTCCCGGCCCTGCCACGCGACCTGCGGCGGCAGGCGCTCAAGGTCCGGCGGCGGCTGCACCGCGGCGGTTTCGTCCAGCCTGGCGATCTGGAATTCCGGCCGCTGGCCCGGATCGTGGAGTGGGGCGCCGCGCTGGCCGCCGAGACCGCCGCGCTGCACGACGCGGTCGAGAAGACCGAACGGATGCACCACGGCCTGGTGTGGGACCTGATCATCGGCGATCCGGCCGCGGCCCGGATGATCACGGCCACCGCGCCCGGCGTCGTCGAGGACGTCCGCGCCCGGCTGGCCGCGGGCGAGCCGTGGACGAGCAAGCCCCTGCGCAAACGCGCCGACTACCTGCTGCGGCTGCTGTTCCGGGCCGCGTTCGAGACCACCCCGCGCGGCTGGCTGGCCCACGTCGCCCTCGCCGGGTCCGGCCCGGGCCCGCTGACCGTCGGCGACCACGCGGTGCACCGGCTCACCAACATCCAGGAGGACCGCCGCAGGCTGACCACCGCCCCGGTCCTGCCGGACGCGTGGCTGAGCCTGACGCCGCTGCGGTGGACCGAGGGCGACCGGTTGTGCTGGCACGTCGCCGACCACGACGGCCCGGACGCGGTCCGCCGCGGCGACATCCGGCGCACACCGGTGGTGGACGCGTTGTGCCGGGTGCTCGGCTCGCGCGCGATGCGCACCCGGGAGGTGGTCACGCTGCTCGCGCCGGATGCGCGCCAAAAGCCCGTGCTGCGTGAATTCCTGCGGCACCTGGCGCAGCTGGGGCTCGTGCAGGTGTCGTCCGCGCCGACCGGACAGCTGCGCCGCCGGCGGGTCTCCGCCGGGCCCAGCCCGGGGTTCACCGACGTCCACCGCCGCGCGCACGGCGGCGTCGCGGTGCCGGCGCGGCTGCCCGAGCTGGTCGCGCACGCGGGACGCCTCGCCGCGGTGATCGCCGACCGCCGGTCGCACCCCGCGCTCGAACTCGTCGGCCCCGAGCCGCGGCCAGTGTCGGAGATCGTCACGGAGGCGCTGGACTCCGCCGAGCCGCTGCGGCCCGCGCCTCCGGCCTCGGCGTGGCCGGAACCGCGGCCGCGGACGATCTACCAGCGGCTGTGCGAGTGGCTGGCCCGGCACGCCGACGAGAGCGAGATCGAATTGGGCCCCGCCGTGCTGGACTACCTGGGCGCGCCCCCGGCTCGGCCCTCGCCGTGGCCGGTGGACTGCCTGCTCCGCCCGCTGCCGGCGGGCCGGGCGGTGCTGGAGGCGGTCACCCCGGCGGGGGTGGCGGACGCGCGGTTCGCCGCCGCGTTGCAGGGCCTGCACGGCGAGGTGCCCCAGGTGAGCGCCTACCGCGCGTTCCTGACCGAGACCGCGGCCCGTTGCGGCGCCGAACTCGTCGAGATCCTCGTACCACCGCAGGGCAGCCAGGGCACCAACGCCGTGCGCCGCCCGCGCTACACGCGGAGCTGGACCGGCGACGCCGACCCGGCGACCTATGTGGACGATCCGGCCGGGATGCGCCGCTACCTGCCGCTGGGGGAGATCACGCTGCGCCGGGACGCGCGCGGGGTGATCGCCGAGGACCGCGCGGGCCGGGAACTGTGGCCGGTCTACCACGCGACGCGACGGCCACCGCCGCCGTGGGACGTGGTGGTCTCGCTGCTCACCGCCGCGTCCCCGGCCAAACGGTTCACCCTGCCGCGCGTGTTCGGCGATCCCCGCGCCGCCTTCCCCGGCCGCACCCGCACGCCGCGCCTGCTGCTCGACCCGGACCTGGTGATCGCCCCGGCGACCGTGTTCGCCGGCCGTGACCTGCTGCCGGAGCCGGGCGGGGACCGGTTCGCGCGGATGCGGGCGCTGGCGAACCTGCGGCTGGCGACCGGCGTGCCGCGGTGGGTGTTCGCCCGGCACGGCAACCGGTCCCGGCCGGTCGACCTGGACAGCGTCGCCACGCTGCGGGTGTTCGACCGGATGCTGGCCGATCCGGGCGTCGACGGCCTGGTGCTGGAGGAGATGCTGCCCGCGCCCGAGGACCTGACGGTGTCCGATGTGGACGGCGGGCGCTGCGCGGCGCAGGTCCTGGTGCGGCTGCCGCTGGACGTTTCGCCGTGCCGGCTGGCCGACGACGTCACCGCGGCCTGGCGGCGGATCACCACCCGGCGCGCCCGGCGCGCCCCCGAGACCACCGTGGTCGGTGGATGAGGAAACCAGCGAGAGGAGGACATCACGGAGCCGACGCTGGGATTGTCCGAACTGGTTGTGCGCCAGCCCGCACTGCTGACGGCGG
The DNA here is from genome assembly GCF_014653945.1 of Amycolatopsis deserti. GTDB lineage: Bacteria > Actinomycetota > Actinomycetes > Mycobacteriales > Pseudonocardiaceae > Amycolatopsis_E > Amycolatopsis_E deserti. The sequence goes on from NZ_BNAU01000007.1 coordinate 399,308, forward strand.
AGGGCGCGGACCGGACCTGGCTCCGGCTGCCGGCGCTGACCTGAGCACCGCCCGGCACGCCGTCATCGTTGATCCGCACTCCGGCCTGGACACCCGGCCTCAGCCGCAGGCGACCGACGACGGGGTGTCGTCCTCCGGTGTGGGCAGCTCGACGCGGAAGCCGTCGAGCATCTCGTGCGCCTTGCCGTAGAAGTCCGGGCTCTCGTACCAGGTGCAGGTGACGCCGCTGTCGTTGGTCCACGACGAGACCACGTCGGCGAGGTCGTGGGCGCCGAGGTCGCCGACCCGGTCCCCCGGCCGCAGGGCGAGGCCGCCGCCGGTGAAGCCGTGGTCGCGGTACAGGCACAGGCTGCCCCGCGGGCAGTCCCGGCCGTCGAACGTCGAAACCCCCTGTGCCGCAGCGGTGGCCGGTACGAGGGCGGTCGCCAGAACGGCGAGGAACACCGATGCACGCATGGCACCCCGATACCCGCTCGTCGCGGAACGACGCGCTCATCACCGCATCGAGCTAGGGTTCGGCCGCGGCGCTCGCCTACTGACCGCACGGATCGACGCGTTTCCGGAGCAGGGGCGCGGGCTGCGGCGCTTCCGGCTGCTGCGGCACAGAGGTCGGCCGGCCCGCACCGGCGACGCCAACGTCATGGCCTCATACACCTAGCCGACGGTGAACCGCTCGAGCACCTCCCAGAGTTCCCGTTCGCGCTGCCGGTCGTACGACTCCGGAGACGAGCGGGTCACCGCCCTCCGGTCCACATAGGACCCGTTGGGCGCCGCGGTCGTGCCGAGGACGACGTCGGCCAGGTAGCGGCCCGCCGCGGCCACGCTGGTCGCCCACGGGGTGCGGGTCAGGGCAGGCAGGATCCGGCGCACCGCGAACCGGGCGAGCGGACCGGCGTCGCGGATGAGACCGGTGCCGGGGACGAATCCGGGGTTGTAGGCGACGGCCGCGACCCCGGGCGGCAGGCGCCGAGCGTACTCGTGCACCAGGTGGATGGTGGCCAGCTTGCTCGTCGAGTACGCGGTGCGCCCCGCCGCCGCGGTCCCCGGCTTCCCGAACGCTCCGGGCCGCGCGAGCACCTCCGGGGACTGCCACACCGGACCGGGCACCAGCCCCAGGTTGTGCCGGAAGTCGCCGAAATGGGTGTCGCTGGCGGTGATCACGATCCGCCCGGGCGTTGCGAACCGGTCCTGCAGCGCACGCACGAAAAGGTGGTTTGCGAGCACGTTGACCGTGAACGTGGACTCGAACCCGTCCGGCCCCTCGGTGAGCGCGTTGGTGTACTGGATGCCCGCGTTGCCCACGAACGCGCGCAACGGCGGCAGGTCACCGCGGTCGAGCCGGTCGCGGATCGTGGTGGCGGCGTCCCGGACGCTGCGCAGCGAGCCGAGGTCGGCCAGGACCGTGCCGTCGCCGAGGTTCTCCCGCGCGACGAGGACCAGGTGCGCGTCCGGGTCGCGGCGCCGGATCTCCGCCAGGGCGGCGCGCCCGATGCCGCGGCTCGCGCCGGTCATGACGATCGTGTGTGCCATGCGGCTCACGGTCGCGCCCGGCGCGGAGATCAGCCAGGGACCCGCAGTACCCAGGCTGCCCCGGGGGCACGCGGCCAGAATGGGGGCATGGCAGCCACCCACACCGGTTTCGGCGGGCTCGTGCGCGCCTGGCGCGACCGCCTCTCCCCCGCCGACGCCGGCTTGCCGGTGACGAGCGGCCGCCGCGCCCCCGGGTTGCGCCGGGAGGAACTCGCCCAGCTGGCCGGGCTGTCCGTGGACTACGTGCTGCGCCTGGAGCAGGGACGCGCGAAACACCCGTCGGCGCAGGTGGTCGGGGCGCTGGCGCGGGCACTGCAGTTGTCCCGGCCCGAACGCGACCAGCTCTACCGCGCGGCCGGCCTCCTGCCGCCGCGGGACGGGACGGTGAGCACGCACGTCCCGGCGGGTGTCCAGCGGCTCGCCGCGCGCCTGCGCGACGTGCCGATCGGTGTGTTCGCCGCGGACTGGACGCTGGTCTGGTGGAACGCGATGTGGGCCGCGTTGTTCGGCGACCCGTCCGCGGTCCCGGCCACGGAACGGAATCTGGCGAGAGCGGTCTTCACCGGCGCGGCGCCGCCCGTGCGGTCCGAGCGCGGCGACGAGGCGTTCGCGCTGTCCCTGGTGGCTGACCTGAAGGACGCCGTGTCGCGATACCCGCTGGACGCGCGGCTCGACCGCCTGGTGCGGGAGCTGCGGGAGACCTCCGGCGCGTTCGCCCGGTACTGGGCCACGGAAACCGCGGCGGCCGTCCACTCCTCCGAACGGAAGACGATCAAGCACCCCGAGGTCGGCGACATCCAGTTCGACTGCGACGTGCTCCTCGTGCCGGGCGCGGACCTGCGGATGGTCACCTACACGACGGCGGCAGGCAGCGCGGACGCGAGCAAGCTGGACCTGCTGCGGGTGACCGGCGGCCGCCCCGTCACGGCTCCCTAGAGATCCGCGCAGGCGGACCGGGCCCGCTCCACCGCCGCGTCGAACTCCGGCCCCTCCGCGGCGAACGACCGCATCACGATGTCGACCGGGGCCTTCACCGCGTCGGCGAGCGCCCGGTACCGCGGCTCCTGCTCGGCCGCCGCGGCCGCGAGTTGCGCGGCCGCACCCCAGCGCTGGAACCCGGCGTACTGCGTCTGCGGATCGAGCGACGTGGTGCGCGCCACCGCGGCGCAAGCGGCCTCGGCGTCGGATCCGGCGGCACCCGAGCCGGACCCGATCCAGACGAGCCCGACCACTCCCGCGCCGACCACGAGCCCGACGACCAGAGCGACCACCACGAGCGGCCACCGGCGACGGGGAGGTGGCACGGGATACGGCTGGGCCATCGGAGGTCCTTTCCGGCGTGGGCGGGTCACCCCGTGGACGCGCCGCGGGTCCGTCCGGTTCCGCCGCACCCGCTCCACTGTGGAGGCTCGGGACGGGCACACCGATCACACGTCCGGTCCGGCTGCCATGCCCGCATCTGCGCACGCAGCTCACGCCGGAGGACGCGCCGCGACCGGACCGCGCCCGTTTCGTCGTGAAGTGGCGTGCCGAACACCCGGAGCCTGCGCTGCCGTCGCCCGCAGTCGCACACCGTGCGGCGGTAGCACCGGGCCACGGCAAGACCGTTCGTCACGCGCCCGCTCATCCTGCCCCCACTCCTCGTGTCCGGGATCGTCCGGAGTGGAGACGGCGCTGGGCGGCCGGTATGGCGCGGACGGGGCGATCACTTTCGGGTGCGAGCTGGCACACCCCTCTCCCCACCTTCACCGTACCGCGCGCACCGGGGCTTGCGGCAAGACCCGGGGCATGCCGCACCATGAGCGGCCGGAACGGGAGATGGGGGATCACGACATGCGTGTGGTGTTGACGGCGTGGGGATCACGCGGGGACGTCCAGCCGCTGGTGGCGCTGGCCGTGGCGGTACGCGAACTCGGCGGCGAGGTGCGGGTGTGCGTGCCGCCGGACGAGGAGTTCGCGGCGCTGCTGGCGCGCGCGGATGTGCCGTTGGTGCCGATGGGCCAGGGGGTGCGCGCGCTGGTGACCGGCGGGCGGCCGGACCCGTTCCGGCTCGCGGCCGAGCTGGTCGCCGCGCGGTTCGAGACGCTCACCGACGCGGCCGAGGGAAGTGACGTGATCCTCGCGACCGGTCTGATGCCCGCGGGCGCGCGGTCGGTGGCCGAGAAGCTGGGCATCCCCTACGTGCTGGCGTGCTTTCACCCGTTCGGGTTGCCGTCGCGGCACTTCCCGCCTCAGCCGCGGCCGGGCCGTCCGTCCCCGCCCGACGAGACCGACAACCGGGTGCTGTGGGAGCACGACGCCCAGCGCGTGAACGCCCTGTACGGCGAGGCGCTCAACCGCCACCGGGCGGCGATCGGCCTGCCGCCGGTGGACAACGTCCGCGACCACGTCCTCACCGACCAGCCGTGGCTGGCGGCCGACCCGGTGCTGTGCCCGGGCGAGGGCATGACGGACCTCGATCTCGTGCAGACCGGCGCGTGGCTCCTGCCCGACGACCGCCCGCTCCCCGCCGAGCTGCTGGCGTTCCTGGACGCCGGGGAGCCCCCGGTCTACGTGGGCTTCGGCAGCATGGCGATGCGCGCCACGCCGGACCTCGCCCGGGTGGTGATCGACGCGGTCCGGGCGCACGGCCGCCGCGTCCTCCTCGCCCGCGGCTGGGCGGAGCTGGCCGCGGTCGACGAGCCGGACTGCTTCGCCGTCGGCGAGGTCAACCACCAGGCGCTGTTCGGCCGGGTGGCCGCCGTCGTGCACCACGGCGGCGCGGGCACCACGACGACGGCCGCCCGGGCGGGCGCGCCGCAGGTGGTGGTGCCCCAGCTGGTGGACCAGCCGTACTGGGCGTCCCGGGTGGCCGAGCTGGGCATCGGCGCCGCGCACGACGGCCCGTCCCCGACGCTCGACTCGCTGTCCGCCGCGCTGGGCACGGCCCTGGCGCCGGACACCGCCGCGCGAGCGAAGACCGTGGCCGGCGAGATCCGCCCGGACGGGGCGAGGGTGGCCGCGGAACGGCTGCTCGACCTGGCGGGATCCTGACAGTCGGGTGCCCAGCCTCACCGCCCGGCGGCGATGGTGAGGATGTCCTTGTTGCCGTCGGCCCAGGTGGCGGTCATCACCACTTCGTTGATCAGCCAGCGGCGGTCCACCCGGACCAGCCCGAAGCGGTAGGTGCCGCCGAGGGTCCAGCGAGGGGAGCCGAACGTCGTGGCCAGCAGGTGGGTCGCCTGGAACACGGCGGTGAGCACCGCGGTGTCCCCGTCCACCGTCACGAGGTGGTTGCCGAGCAGGTGCTGGGTGGCGTCGAAGGCGCCGATCAGGCTCGACCACTGGGCGTTGATCTCGTCCGGGGTCTGCGTCCACGGCTCGCCGCCGTAGATGCTGGTGTAGTCGAGGGTGACCTGGTCGGCGAACACCTCGGTGAAGCTGTCCCAATCACGTGTGTCGACCAGCCACATCATCCGGGTGCAGGTGTCGATGACGTCGGCGCGGTCCTGGGCGGTGCTCATGCTCTCCTCGTGGGGGCTGCGGCCCGGCAGCCGGCGGCGCGTGCCCGGCCTGCGCCGGGAGGAGCTGGCACAGCTCGCCGGGATCAGCGTGGAGTACTACCAGCGGCTGGAGCAGGGGCGGGCCGGTCATCCCTCGGACGAGGTCCTGAACGCCATCGCCGACACGCTCCGCTTGGACGTGGTGGAGCGCGAGCACCTGCGCGCCCTGGCCCGGCCATCGCGGCGTGGCGCCCGCGCCGCCGAGTCGGTGCGGCCCGAACTGCGGCGCATGCTCGACCTGATCGATTCGGTGCTGGCGCTGGTGATCACCGACCGGTTCGACGTGCTGGCGGCGAATTCGCTCGCGAGCCGGCTCTTCGGCGAGGCGCAGAACCTCGCGCGCACGCTGTTCCTGGACCCGGCGGCCCGGGACCTCTACGTGGAGTGGGAAGAGGTGGCCGCGGCGACCGCCGCCCAGCTGCGATTGGTCGCCGGCCGGCATCCCGACGACGCCGACCTCGCCGAGCTGGTGGCCGATTTGTCCGGGCAGAGCGCGGAGTTCCGGCGGATGTGGGACACCGGGGATGTGGAGCTGCGGGCGTTCGGGACCAAGAGCTTCCGGCATCCCGACGCCGGGGTGCTGACCCTCCACTACGAGAACTTCGAGCTGCCCGGCGACACCCGGCAGCGGCTGGTCACGTTCACCCCGGCGAAGGGCAGCACCACCGAGGCGGCGCTGCGGCTGTTGCTATCCGGCGCTGCCGCCGCCCGGTGACGCCGCATCGCTGCGGGGGAAGCGCATGTCGCGCGCCCGCTCCTCGGCCATCCCGGGCGCGGCGGTGGCGAACGACCCTGAAAGCGCCTTCACCGTGGCGGGCGCGGTGACGTGCAACTGCCCAAGCGCGCGCAACGCGGCGAGGCTCCTCGGCCTCCTGCCACGCACTGTCGAACGCGTCGCTCTCGAGCGCCACACCCGCACCAAATCGGCGGCGAGCGTCGCACAGCCGCGCCAGGACGCATCGGCATCGGGCCGCAGTCCTCGCTCAGCTCCCACGCGCCGAAGACACCCCGGCCCCGATGAGGCCGATGCTGAGCCGACGGGCCAGAAACTCGACCCGGTCAGCCTCGCTGTGCGTGGAGTTGACGGTGTCACCATGGCAGTTGCGCCGCGGTGGGACCAAGCTCATTCACCGCTCTGGCCGAGAAAGGTACGATCAGTTCAACGCCGAGCCTCTTAACGGCGGCAACGAACAACGGTTCCGCACGGGTGGTGAGACGTGATGCGTCGCCTTGCCGGAGTCTGTTGCGTCATCGGCGCGCTCGCCACCTCGTACATCGCGATCAAGCCCTACTGGGAGTACGACTGGCGACTAGGAGCGATTCAGCTCCTGGCGATCGCACCACTCGTGCTGATCTTCGTACTCCCCGTTCCCCGCGGCGCGGCAGCCAAGGCGGACCGGCAAAAGTTGAACGAACTGTGCCTGAAAGCCGCGCTCGTTTACGAGGCCGCCATGCTCCTTGCCATCCTCGCCGAGCCATTCAAGGCCAGGGAGTACATTCCCATCCTGTTCGCGGGTTTTGCCGCGATCAACCTGTGGAGCACGGCAGCCGAAGCGATACACGTGGTGGCACGTGCTCGGGCCGAGAAGGCCCACGACGAAGATCAGTCAGCCGTCCGGTGACGCCCAGGGCGTGGACAGCCAACCCCAATGGGAGCCCGCGACGCCGGACGTGGCCTGGTGATCGCGGTTCGCATGCGCGACCCGCCTGGGTCTCGCTTGCCGAACAAGCAGCTGTCAGACGGCCGAGTACGCGCCGTCCACGTAGTGGGCACTGCCGTTGACGAACGACGCTCGCTCGGAAAGCAGGAACCCCGCCAATTCGGCGACTTCCTCCGCCGTGCCGAGACGGTCCACAGTGGTCTCGGCAGCTGCCTCCACCGAGGCCGGATCGGTGACGTCGAAAGCGCGTCGCTCGGTAGCAGATCAACGACCGTCCTCAGTGGACAGCAATCGCTCGACGATGTTCTTGAGCGCTGCCGCGTCGCCGGGGCCGAGCCGGTCCAGCAGGTGTCGACGGGTCGAGGCGGACAGGGCCGGCACCGAAGCGTCGATCGTGCGACGGCCCGCCGGCCGCAACGTGATCTCGACCCCGTTCGCCACCTTGCCGCGCGCGACGTAGTCACGCTTCTCCATCCTGGTCAGCAGGTGCGAAAGCCGCGTCCGATCCCAGCCCAGGGCCGCGGCGAGGGCGTTCTGCCGCAGGACACCGCCGGATTCGTGCAGGTGCACCAAGACGCTCAGCTCGGCATCGGAAAGACCGGACGCCGCGGTCATGTCGGCGATGACCGCGGCACGAACCGTCTCGTACGCGCGCTTCCACAGCAGCCACAGCTCGATCGACTCCCCCGGATCCGCTGTTGACATGTCAACACCACCCTTCTAGCGTGTGACCTTACAAGGCGGCCCACACCTAAGGATGTCCGATGCTCGATACCCGACGGCACTACGCGAGCCTGCGCTCTTTGGCGCTCCTTCCTCTCGTGCTGTTCTTCCCTGTCGTGATCGCGTTCTTCGTGGACCCGGACGTGGCGTGGGGGGAATACGTGGGAGTGTTCTTCCACCTTTCCATCCTCTTCCTCGTCTCGCGTCTGGAGTCCGCACCGTGGGCCAAGGCGGCCGGCTACGGATGGGTGGCACTGGACGTGCTCGCCGGCATCCTGATGATCAACGACGTCGCGTACGACACCGCCTGGGCGGTCCGGCTCGGCGGGCACGTCCTCGCCGGCGTCTGGATCGTGGCGAGTTCTTTGGTGAGCAGGGCCGTGCCGGTCAGTGTGGTCGGCGTGATCACCGGTCTCTGGCTCGCCGCGTATTCCTTCGTGGGAGACGTGCTTCCGGAATCGTTCCTGCGTCCGGCCGGCATCTTGATCCTGGTCTGGTTCGCCCTCCTGGCGATCTTCCACCGATCAGCGCAGGAGCGAACGGCCGCACCGGAAGGTCCCGCACTGGCATAAGGTTCCGATGCGACACCAGCAGCGGGTTCAGTCGCTTTTCTCCGTGAAGAGCTTGATCAGGCCCGCGGCCGCGTCGTCGTCGTCGAGGTCGTGGAGTTCCGCGCCGATGGAGCCGAACTCCACGCTGCGGGGGAACATGGCTTCCTCGTACTGGGTGAGGGCGGTCTCGATGTCGCCGGGGTGTTCGGCGATGGCCTTGCCGAGTTCGGCGCCGTCGTACACGGCACTGTTGGCGCCTTCGCCGTTCGGCGTCAGGAGGTGGGCGGCGTCGCCGAGCAGGGTCACCCCGGGCACCCGCTCCCACCGGTGCCCGAGCGGCAGGGCGAAGATGGGGCGCGGAAGCGGTGGGACGTCGCCGTCGGTGATCAGTGCGGTGAGTTCCGGCGCCCAGCCGTCGAACTCCTTCGCGATGCGTGCGGCCGCAGCCGCGCCGTCGGCGAAGTCGATGGCGTCGAACCACTCCAGCGACTCGCGGAGCACGACGTAGGTGTGGATGGTCCCGCCCTTCTCCCGGTGGGCCTGGATCCCCTTGCCGCCCGCCGCGGGTGCGGCCATGGAGCCGCTGCCGACGGCGTGTGCGGTCGCCGGGTGCCGGGTGTCGACGTCGAACAGGTACGTCTCGACGTAGGACATACCGGTGTACTCGGGTGTGGCGTCGGAGAGCAGCGGCCGCACGCGTGACCAGGCGCCGTCTGCTCCGACCAGCAGGCTCGTGGTGATCGTGCCGCCGTCGGCGAAGGTCACCTCGTGGAGCCCCTCGCCCAGGGCACGGGTGCTGACAGCCTTGCGGCCCCACTGCACGGCGGCGGCGGGCAGTGAGTCGAGCAGGATCTGCCGCAAGTCACCGCGCTGCACCTCGGGTCGTCCGCCGTTGCCGTCGTCGGGCTTGTCGAACAGGACGGACCCGTCGGGAGCGAGGATCCGCATCGCCTGACGGCCCTCGAGGATGATGCCCCGGAACTCGTCCATCAGGCCGGCCGCCTCGATGGCGAGCTGCCCGTTGTAGTCGTGGATGTCGAGCATCCCGCCCTGCGCGCGGGCCGTCGGCGCGGGCTCGGCTTCGTAGACCGTGGCCGGGATTCCGTGGACGTGCAGGACGCGGGCGAGCGTGAGGCCGCCGAGTCCGGCGCCGATGATCGTCACGTGAGGGGTGTTCATGGTGGTCCTTTTCCGGAGCAGGATCGGCCACGCGTCGGGTCAGGACACGGTCGGCTGTGGCAGATCCGCGGCGATTTTCGTGAGCAGGGCATGCAGGGTGGCCCGCTCCGCCTGGTCCAGCGGGGCCAGGATCGTCTCCTCGACGCCGGTCATCGCGGTGTCGAACCCGGCGATGAGTTCGCGTCCCGCCGGTGTCGCGTAGACGCGTTTGCTGCGTTCGTTTCCGGGCTCCGTGCGCCGCTCGACGAGACCGCGCTGCTCGAGCCCCCGCAAGAGGCTGGACACGCTCGCCGCGCTGGTGCGGCTCATCTGGGCGATGTCACGCTGGATCGCGCCGGGATTGCGAACCAGGTAGACGAGCGCGGCGCTCTGCTCATGGCTGAGCCCGCGCTCCCGGATCCAGTCCTCACCCGTTTTCCGCTGCGCCCAGACGATCCAGCGCATCAGATCAAGGCTGCTGGTCGGTGTCGCATCCATACTTCGAACCCTCAACTGGACGAGACGATGTGCACCGGTGTTCGGACGCCCCATTCCTCAGAGCCGTCGGCGACGAGGTCGGCGATCCGTTGGTGCCCTTCATCGAGCCGCCCTTCCTGGAGCGTCGGGCTCGAGTAGTGGCGGTCGAACGACGCGTCGTCGCGGTAGAACTCGAAGGCCCACATGAGGTCGGGGTCTTCATCGGAGCGAGCGAGGACCCAGTCGACCGGGCCGTCCGGGTCACCGTTGAAGTGAAGCTCGTGGCACGCCTTGAACAGTTCGTCCCCCATTCCGGGCTTCGCCTTGACCTTCAGCACCATTCCCGGCTGATTCGCGTGCATCTCGTACTCCTGCGGGTGAGTCGTCTTGCTCTGTCCGAGCACACTTAGAACTCTAAGTGTTAGAACTCTAAGAGTCAAGTACGGCGCGGAGTGGCCATTGACGTCTCACCGGGGCCACCTGGTCCATCGCTCATCGTGCGATCGCCGCCTTGGCGTGAACGCGAGCGGACCCGCAGACCCGTGCTCCGGTGCGGTGAAGGGGAATTACCGCCGACCGGGACGGACAAGCCATCGCAACCCGCAGTGAGGAGCGTCCCGTACGCGAAAGCGCTCATGCCCGCCGCCTGCAGGCCAAGGCGGGACCCGCGCGTGTGTACGTGCCGTACTGCTCAGCACCTAGCGTGGGCCGTTGAACCAGGCGCCGGCCTGTGCGGTGACCATCAACGCCAGGGTGATGCCGCCACAGGCGAGCCCGATGACCGGCCCGCCCGTGAAGATGGGGCCGAAGCCGTCCGCGAGACCCAGGCTGCCCAGGCAGGCCACGATCATCAGCGAGGCGTACACGATCGTGGTGACCCGGACACCTCCGCCGCGGGTGGCGAACTTCGTCCCCAGGACGATCGACAGCGCACCCAGGCCCAGCAGCACACTGACGATGGCGACGGCCTCGGCGATGCTGCCGCCGTCGTTAACGATGATGCCGGCCAAGAGGCCGGCGACGAGCACACCAACGGTGAGCTGCATGCCACCCATGACGAACAGGAGTACCCGCGCCACCCTCATCGGTCCGGGCATGTCCATTGCCATCGGGTGGCCCGGGTTGCCGTAGGAGCTGTCCGGGGCACCGGATGGTGGCGTCTCCTCCGCCGGACATCCGGAACGGCGCAGTGTACGACGGAGGCGGGGGTGGGGGTGGTGGAATCCTCAGCAGCCCGTCCCTCCGGTACACCCTGGTCGCCGAGGCCACCGCAGCCCGACCCGTCCGGCCCCGTCGTGAGCGCGTTCGTGTGCTGGAAGCCCGCGTTCCCCAGGAACGCGCGCAGCGGCGCCTGGGCCATGGAAGTCCTTCCGCGGGCGGGCTGTCCTCGCATGGACGTGCCGACTCCGCGCCTGGTTCCGCCACGCCGGGCGAGTCAGCGCACGGTCACGTTGCTCCGGTTCGGAACAGCGGCTCGTGACCGGCGGGCGCACGCGTCGCAGGTCCGATCAGGTTGCCACGCCTTCGCCGCGGCACGCAGGGCGCGCCGGAGGCTGCGCCGCGAACGGAGGGCGCCGGTCTCGTCCCGCAGGGGCGTGCCGAACACCTGGAGCCTGCGCTGCTTGCGCCCGCACCCGCACACCGTGCGGCGGTAGCGCCGGAGCACAGCGGACCCGTTCGTCACCCGTACCCTGTCGCGCCAGATCATCCGTGCTCCCTCGGTGTTCGTTGCTCCGGTGTGGAGACAGCGCAGCCCTGCCCGGCATGTCGCGGAATGGGCCGACACTTTCGAATGCGATCGGAGTCACAACCGGATGCCGTCAGGTGTTGCGGCGCCGCAGCCGCCGCCACGCCAGCTGGTAGGGGTCGACCTCGAGGACCCGTCCCGATCGCACGTCCGTCCTGGCGCGAGCCAGTGCCCGCCGGGCTTCCTGCACGTCGATGCCGTACTCCCGGCACCTCGCGAAGAAAGCACGCAACGCGTCGTTCCCACCCACCCGATGATGATCGTCCGCAGCGCCGTCCCGAAACCTTGATCAACTGATCGTGTCACCGATGACCGCGGTGTCGGCGTGCAGCCACTCGTCCACGCGCGGGAAAGCCAAGTACCACAAGGTGATGCCCACCGCCGCCGCGACCAGCACGAAGATCAGCAGCTTCACCACCCGGTTCCCGGGCAGCCACCGCCACACCAGGTCGAGCACTGCTCATCCCTCCAGCTCCGGCGGCGCGCCGCCCGGTTTATCCAGTGCGCTCACCAGTTCGGCCTGCACGATCAGCCGTTCCCAGTTGCCCCACTTGGGATTGCACGTCGTCAACGTCAGCAGGCTCGTCACCGGCGGGGCACCCGGTTCGTCTGGATTGGCCGCGATGACAGCGCTGTCCGCAGGTGACACCACGCTCGTGTTCGTCACCCTGTACACGAACCACCGGTCGGCCGTCTCCACCACGATCGCGTCGCCGCGCCCCAGCTTGTCCAGGTCCCAGAAGGTGCCGCGCACACGGTGACCGGCCACCGCGAAGTTCCCGGTCTCGCCGGGCCGCTGGCTGTCCGGATAATGGCCGGGCCCCTTGCGCAGATCCGCCGCGGACACGCCTTCCACCACCGTCCAGTGCAATCCGAGCCGGGGCAGGTAGAGCCGCGCCATCGGCATCGCTTCCACCGGCGCCGTGCGGTCCTGCCACAGCTGGTCGAGCTGCCGGTCGAGCGTCTGCTGCTGCTCAGCGACCCGCGCCTGCACGCCGAACTCCTCGTAGACCACGAACAACAGCACCACCAGGCCGAACGCGACGAACAGCTCACCGGCGACGTGAACCAGCCTGCGCACCGTTCGCACGGCCACGTCAGGCATTCCGGCGCCGCCACCACAGGAGCGCGGCCGCCACGAGCGGAATCCCGGCCAGCCACGGCCAAATGCCCGGTCCGCCCGGCTCCGGCGCGGTGCCGGGAACTGTGTCCGCGTCCGCGGTGCGCACCAGCAACGGCGCGCCCGCCCCGGCCTGGTACACCGCGGCGAGCGCGATGACGCGGTCGTCGGACAGCGCGATGGTCCCGATGCCCGCCTGCGCGGACTCGGTCACCGACTCCCCGGGAGCCAGGGTCGTGGTCCACCGTGCCTCCGCGCCGGACACGACCGCCCGATCCGCGCGGGTGATGGTGGCGTAGCGCGGCAGGGTCAGCACGATCGTCACCGGCGCGGGCGTGCTCCCGCCGTTGCGGACGGTCGTGACATAGGTGGCCGCCGCGCCCGACCGGAGTTCGGTCACCCCGTTGAAAAGGCCGACCGACAGCCCGCTGGGGCGGGCCTGTTCCGCGGCGGCGACCGGGCCGACGACGACGACCAGGACGGCGGCGGCGAGTACTGCACGGATCATCGAAGTGCTCCTCCTGAGCGGAACGGGCTCTGCCCGCCCCGGCCACGCGACCGGGACGAGCAGAGCGTCGACCGGGTCAGCCGTGGCGGCGGCGGACCCTGATCACCGTGAGCAGCGCACCGCCGGCGACGAGGAAGATCCCCGCCAGGAGGAGCTGCACCCACGTGTTGTCACCCGTGGTGGCGAGCTTGCCGCCACTCGAACCGCCCGGCGCGGGCGCCTTGCCGGGGCCGCCCGGGGCAGGCGCCTCGCCGGGACCGCCCGGCGTGGCGACGGCCGTGTCGGTCCGGCAGTCCGGGTTGTCCGCACCGGCGGCGCAGTTGCCACCCGGGTTGAACCCGCCCGAGCCCGGCGGGGTGACCACCACGTTGTGGAGGTTCCCGTCGCCACCGGCCGGATCGTTCACGGTGACCGAGTAGGTGATCGTCGTCGTGCCGCCCACCGCGAGCGGACCCGACCAGGACAACGTGGCGCCCTCGACCGTGGCGCCGTTCGTGGCGTCACCGTTGTAGGTCGCGTCGTCCAGCACACCGGACAGGTCGTCGGTGAACGATGCCGGTTCGTCCGCCGTGTAGGCGACCTGGCCGGTGTTCGTCACCGTCACCGTGTAGGTGACCTTGCCGCCCGGCCCGACGTGCCCGGTGGAGGCGTGCTTGACCACCTCGAACGACCGCACGCTCGTGCGCGTGCCGCAGTCCGGGTCGGTCGAACCGGTGGTGCAGTTGCCGTTCAGCTCCGGCGGGGTGACCACCTTGTTGTCCAGCAACCGGTCCCCGGTGTCCGGGCTGTTCACCGTCACCGAGTAGGTCACCGTGACCGACTGGCCCGCGGGCAGCGGACCGGACCAGGACAGCGTGGTGCCCTCGACCGTGGCGCCGTTCGTGGCGTCACCGTTGTAGGTGGCGTCGTCGAGCACCTCGGAGAGGTCGTCGGTGAACGAGGCCGGGGCCTCCGCGGTGAAGTCGGCCTGACCGGTGTTGGCCACCGTCACCGTGTAGGTCACCTTCTCCCCCGGCGCCGTGGTGGCCGACGAGGTCGTCTTGGTGACCGTCAGCTGGTTGCCCGGCACGTTGGCCGTGCACTGCGGATCGGCGCTCCCCTCGGGGCAGTTGCCGCCGCCGTCCGGCGGGGTCACCACGGTGTTGCCCAGCTTCTGGTCGCCGGTGTCCGGGCTGTTCACGGTCACGGTGTAGGTCACCGTCACCGTCTGGCCGACCGCGAGCGGACCCGACCACGACAGCACCGGTTCGGCGTAGGTGGCCCCGCCGGTGGCGTCGTTGTTGTACGTCGCGTCGTCCAGCACCGCCGACAGGTCGTCGGTGAACGAGGCCGGGGCCTCGGCGGTGTAGCCGACCTTGCCGGTGTTGGTCACCGTCACCGTGTAGGTGAGCTTGTCCCCCGCCGCGGCCTTGGCCCTGTCGACCGTCTTGACCACGTCGTAGGACTGCACCGGGGTTTCCACCGGGGCACACGGTCCGGCCGTGCCGTCGGCGCACCCGGCGCCGGGGACGTCCGGCAGCACCGGCGCGTTGGTGAGCTGGTGGTCACCCTTGTCCGGGCTGTCGACGGTCACCGAGTAGGTCACCGTCACGGTCTGGCCGACCGCGAGCGGACCCGACCACGACAGCACCGGCGCCTCGTACGTGGCGCCACCGGTGGCGTCGTTGTTGTACGTCGCGTCGTCCAGCACCGCGGCCAGGTTGTCGCTGAACCCGGCCGGGTTCTCGGCCGTGTAGTCGGTCTGGCCGGTGTTGGTCACCGTCATCGTGTAGGTGATGGTGTCGCCGGGCACGGCCTTCTCCGCCGACGCCGACTTCGCGACGGTGTAGGACGCGACCGGGGTGTCCGTGCGGCACTCCGGGTCGTCCGCGCCGGGCGGGCAGTTGCCGCCGCCGGTCACCGCGTTGCGCAGGTGGTGGTCACCGGTGCTCGGCGTGTTCACTGTCACCGAGTAGGTCACCGTCACGGACTGGCCGACCACGAGCGGACCGGACCAGGACAGCGTCGTGCCGTGCACAGTCACGCCACCAGTCGCATCGTTGTTGTAGGTGGCGTCGTCGAGGACACCGGACAGGTCGTCGGTGAACGTCGCCGGGTTTTCGGCCGTGTAGTCCGTCTTGCCGGTGTTGGTCACCGTGACGGTGTAGGTGACCGTCTCACCGGTGCCGGCCTGCGCGGCCGACGCCTTCTTGGTGACGGTGTAGTCGGACACCGGCACGTGGGTCGGTTCGCACGGCCCGAGCGAGCCGTCCGGGCAGGTGAACCCGGGCACGCCCGGCGGTGCGCTGACTCCGTTGGCCAGGTCGTGGTCACCGGTGCCGGGGTCGTTCACGGTCACCGAGTAGGTCACCGTGACGGTTTGCCCGACCGCGAGCGGGCCGGACCAGGACAGCACCGGTTCGGCGTAGGTGGCCCCACCGGTGGCGTCGTTGTTGTACGTCGCGTCGTCCAGCACCGCCGACAGGTCGTCGCTGAAGCCGGCCGGGGTCTCCGCCGTGTAGTCGGCCTGACCGGTGTTGGTCACCGTCACCGTGTAGGTCACGGTGTCGCCCAGCCCGGCCTCTGCCGGGTCGGCCGTCTTGGTGACCGAGAACGACCGGACCGGGATCACGTTGCGGCAAGCGGGATCCGTCGACCCCGGCGCGCAGCCGCCGCCGATGCCCGGCGGGTTCGTGACGACGTTTTCCAGCCGCTTGTCGCCGGTGTCCGGGTCGTGCACGGTCACCGTGTAGGTGACGGTGACCGAATCGCCCACGGCGAGCGGGCCCGACCACGACAGCACCGGTTCGGCGTAGGTGGCCCCGCCGGTGGCGTCGTTGTTGTACGTCGCGTCGTCCAGCACCGCGGACAGGTCGTCGGTGAAGGACGCCGGGGCGTCGGACGTGTAGTCAGCCTGGCCGGTGTTCGTCACGACGATCGTGTAGGTGACGGTCTCGCCCGGGTTCGCGTCCTGCTGGGACGCGGACTTGCTGACGCTGAACGACTTCGACGGCGTCGTCGTGGTGCACGCCGGGTCGGTGGAGCCGGCCGGGCAGTTGCCGCCGGTCCCGGGTGGGGTGACCACCGCGTTGGCCAGCTTCTGGTCACCGGTGTCCGGATCGTTGACGGTCACCGAGTAGTGCACCTCGACGGACTGGCCGACGGCCAGCGGACCGGACCACGACAGGGTCGGCGCGGCGTAGGTCGCCCCGTTGTCCGCGTCGTTGTTGTAGGTCGCGTCGTCGAGCACCGCCGACAGGTCATCGCTGAAAGACGCCGGGTTTTCTGCCGTGTAGTCCACGACGCCGGTGTTGGTGAGGGTGATCGTGTAGTCGACGACCGAACCCGGCGTGACCGCGGTGGCGTCGGTGGTCTTCACCGCGCGGAACGACTGCACCGGGATCTCCGGCGGCGCGCAGGCCGCGTCAGTGGAACCCGGCGGGCAGTTCGTCCCGCCCACCACGGCGTTGCGCAGCTTCTGGTCCCCGGTCACCGGGTTGTCGACCGTCACCGAGTAGGTGATGGTGACGGTCGCCCCGACCCCCAGCGGACCGGACCAGGACAGCGTGCTGCCCTGGACCGTGGCGCCGCTGCTGGCGTCGTTGTTGTAGGTCGCGTCGTCCAGCACCGCCGACAGGTCGTCGGTGACCGTGGCCGGGTTCTCGGTGGTGTACGGCACGCCACCGGTGTTGCGGACGGTCACGGTGTAGGTGACCTTGTCGCCGGGGTGGATCGGACCGGCGGTGTCCGCGGTCTTCGCCACCTCGTAGGACGGAGTGCCCGGCGCGTTGGTGACCGTGCACTTGTAGTCGTGCGGGTCCGACACCGAGAGTGTCCAGTCAGGACCGGCACCGCCGGCCGGGACCGGCTCGCCGGTCGTCGAGTCGACACAGACGATGGTCGCGTCGTAGGAAGTGATCGCGTCCGGCGAGCCGGGCGCCATCGCGTCGGTGACCGTGTAGGTGGCGCCCTGCGTCACCGGCCAGTTCGCGGTGCTCGCGGACGTGTTCGCCCCCGTGGTGGTCGCCGAGGTCAGCTGGGTGCCGCGGCTGTCGCGCAGGCCGACGGTGAACTGGTCGGCGGGCTGGACCCGGCCGGCCACCTGCTTCTCCACGGTGATCGTGGGGATCGGCGCGCTGGCGCAGCGGGCGCCGTCGTTGCCGCCGGAAGCCGGACCGTGCGACGCCAGGATCGCCTGGCCGGTCTTCGGGTCGATGCGGTAGATGTCGCCGGTGTTGTTGTCCGAGCTGTACAGGTAGCCCGCCGCGTCGGCGTAGGTGGCGCCGACCAGCGGGTTGTTCGGCATCCCGATGATGGGGCCCGCGTCGGTTTCCGCGCCGGTGGCCGGATCGAACTTCAGCAGGTGCGGCACACCGCCCGCGCCGGAGCCCACCTTGTAGAGCGCGCCGTCGATCCACGACCAGTCGGCGCCGGAGTTGAGCCCGGCCGGGGTCGCGATCGAGCCGGACGCGATGACCTGACCGTAAGTGGCCGAGCCCGGGGCGAGGTCGATCTCGTACCAGTTGGCGGGGTTCACCGACCGGGTCACCCACAGGTGCCCCTCGCTGTCGAAGTCGCCGACGTTGAAGTTCTCGCCCGGAGTGGGGGTGCCGAGGTCGGTGAGGCTGCCGTCGGCGTTGACCCGGACCAGGTGCCCCTGGTTGTCGAAGCCGTAGAAGTAGTCGTCCAGGGTGTTGAACCCGACGGCGTTCACCGGTGTCGGGGTCTCCAGGATCTTCTTCGCCGCGCCGGTGGCCAGGTCGACCTGGAAGATGTCGTTCGGGCTCGTGGCCGACGGCGTCTGGAACAGGTACCCGAACGCGTCACAGGTCCAGGACTCGGTCGCGGTGTTGGTCACCGTGCACTTGAACGCGCCCCCGGCCGGCACCGTGAACTTCCACGACGGCGCCGATCCGGTCACCGCCACGGCCTGCCCGGTCGTGGTGTTGGTGCAGGCGATCGCCGGCCGGTAGTAGCTCAGCCTGCTCGACGCGCCGGAGGCCATCGCGTCCGTGATGGTGTAGGTGGCGCCGGCGCGCACCGCCGTCGGCCCCGTGCTCGCCGACGTGCCGTTGCCCGACGTGGTGGCCGAGTTGATCACCGTGCCGCCGCTGTCGGCCACGCTCACGGTGAACTGGTCGGAAGCCGCCGCGCGCCCGGCGACCGTCTTGGTGACCTCCAGCGTCGGGCAGAGCACGCTCGGGCGCACCTGGGCGAGGAAACCCTCGATCGGGCTCCCGCTCTTCACCTGCACGACGATCGTGTTGAGCCCGGTCCGCCAGTCGTTGCTCAGCGTGGTCTGCGCGGCGGCGGGGGTCTTGAACCCCGCGTAGAGGTACGGGTCCTGACCGGCGGGCGCGCTCGGCAGCCCGGTCGTCTTGCCGCTCTGCGGCACGCCGTTGACGTAGACCTGGGTCACCGAGTTGTCGGCGAGGAAGTTCACGCCCAGGGTGAAGGCGGCCGGGTCGACGGCGGCGTCCAGGCTGAACTGGTAGCGGTAGTACCAGTCGCCGCGGACCACGCCTTGCCCCGGGTTCGCGGTGGTCTGCTGGGAGATCCACTCCGCGTTGCCGTAGGGGCTCGCGTCCCAGGCCGCCGGGGAAACGTTGTTGACGTTGGCTGGGACCCAGGTCGCATTCGCGGGTGGCGGCGCGGCGGCGGTGACCGGGTTCGTCGGCCCGAACGGCCCGGCGACCTCCCAGTTCGGGTCGGTGCCGCCGGACAGCTTGCCGCCTGTCGCCGCGTCGTACCCGGTGTTGAAGATGTTCGGGTCGGTGGTGCAGGTGACGTTGGTGTCGGCGGCCGCGCTGGCGATCGTGCCGGTGCCGGTCACCCCGCCCGTCACCATCAGCGAAGCGAGGACGGCGAACGACGCCCCGGCGGCGAGACCGCGCCGCGGTCCACGCCCCAGGCGGCGCCATCGCCGGCTCAGTGGAACACGTTGCCGGGCATGCCGCCCGCGCCGGCGTGGCGGTCTTTCGGCGGCAGCGTCCGGTTGAGCAGTGTGATCTGCGGACACGGCGAACTCCATGCCTGTCGGTTGAGAAAGGACACGTCAACCCACCCCTCGACCACGCGAACAGCCGCGTGGAAAGATGGGACTGCTCCCAGTCGTAGGCCGCGTGGCGCGGCGGACGCGAGCGGAACCGCCGGTTTCCACCCCGTGATCACCCGGGCCCGGCTGGACGAACCCCGCGGTCCCGGCCCGGCCCGGCGTGATCTCACCCTCACCTCACCCGCGACATGTCCGGCGATCACCACCGGTCTTCTCGGTGGAACAGCACTGGCAGGGGAGTCGAGTGGTGAACGGAGACCGGGTGCGGGTGCCGCGCGAGGCGATCGTGCGGCCGCGGTTGATGCGAGAACTGGACCAGCCGTCGGCGTTGACGGTGCTCCGGGCGCCGCTGGGGTTCGGCAAGACCACCTTGGTGGCGCAGTGGTTGCGTGGCAGGGGAAAGGGGAGGGCCGCACGGGTGCGCGCCACCGCCGACACCGAGGAGTTCTGGCACCGCGTGCGGGACGCGTTGCTGGACTGCGGTGCCGAGTTCGGCGAAACGGCCCGGTCGCGGCTGCACGGCTTGGTCCGCGCCGTGCGCGCGGCGGGCGAACTGGTGCTCGTCATCGACGACTTCGACGAGGTCACCGACGACGGCGTCGAACGCGACCTGCTCTACCTGCTGCGCGAGTGCGACGGTCTGCGCCTGGTGGTGTGCGTGCGCGGCGGGCGCCACTTCCGCAGGCACCACCGCCTCGACGTGGACACGGTCGAGCTGACCGCGCACGACCTCGCGTTCACTGTGGACGAGGCGGAAGCGGTGCTGCAGGCCTGCGGTGTGCGCGGCGCGCCGGCCGGGGTGATCCACCGCGAGTGCGACGGCTGGCCGGAACCGGTGCGCGCCGCGGCGCTGGTGCTGCGCGAGCGGGCCGGCCGCCCCACGCCGACCGCGTCCGCGATCGTCTCCGAGTATCTGCGCGACCGACTGCTGTCCGAACTGGGCGACGGCCCGCTGCGCGATCTCGCGTGGGCCGCCGCGGTGCTCGGCCCGGCACCGGCCGGCCTGCTCGCATCCATGGCGGACGGCGAGGACCTGCTGGAGCGGCTGGGCGCGCTCGGTCTGGTCCGCGAACCCGACCACACCACCCGCTGGCCGGAAGCCGCGCGTGCCGTGCTGTCCGCGGAAATCCGCTCACCGGAGCGGGTCCGGGAACTCCGCGTGCGGGCCGCGCGGTGGTACCGCGATCACCAGCGGCCGGCCGCGGCGCTGTCGGAGGCCGTCCAGGCGCAGGACCGGGAACTGGCCGTGCGGATCATCAGTGAGAACTGGCTCGACCTCCTGGAGAACCACGCCGACGTGCTGGCGTCCGCGTTCGCCGTGCTCCCCCTGGCCGACCTGGCACCGAGCGCGCGCGTCATGGCGGCCCGCGATCTCCTGCTGCGCGCGCCGGACAACCACGTGTTCGCCGCGCTCCCGTCGCTCCCGGCGTCGGCGCCACCGGACCTCGATGAGGTCCTGGACACCGGTCTGGCCACGCTGCTGGTGCTCCGCGGACGCGGCATGCTGACCCGGGCGAAGGCACACGGTGACCGGCTGCTCGCCCTGGCTGGCGCGGGATCGCCCCGGTCGTCGCGGCTCTTCCGGGAGGTGGGGACGACCCGGTTGCTGACCGGGGACCTGCTCGCCGCCCGGTCGGCGCTCTCGGTGGCCGTCGACCTCGCCCCGCCGGGCGGCGCGGCGGAGGCGGCAGACCAGCTCGCCCTCGTCTCGCTGGCCACCGGCGGCGACCTCCCGGACGGCGCGGGCACGACGACGCTGACCCGCGCGATCGTGGCGCTCAACCGCCTCGACCTGACCACCGCGGCGGAGTGCGTCACCCACCTGCACCGGCAGTCGCGATCGGACGTGCTGTGGCCCTTCACCGCGTTCGTCCACTCCGGATACCTCCTGGACGCGGGCGACGCGCTGGGCGGGCTGAAGCACCTGGACCAGGTCCGCGCCGACCACCGCCACGACCACGGACCAGGCACCCTCGCCGGCGCGCTGCTGGCCGCGGCCGAGGCCGGCCTGCTCATCGCGCTCGGACACGGCAACCAGGCCGGGGCTGTGCTCGACGGGTTCGATCCCCGGCACCCGCTGCTGCGGGTGATCCGCGCCCGCCTGCTGCTGCTCGGCGGGAACCCGCGCGAGGCGCTGCACCTAGGCGAGGATCCGGCCTGGTTGCGGACCGCGCCGCGATCGCTCGAGCTGGAGATGCTGCTGATCCGCGCCATCGCCCAGTTCCGGTCGGACGACCGCGCGGGCGCCGCGGAGACGTTGCGCCGCGCCGCCGCCTCGGCCCGGCGGACCGGACTCCTCCGTCCCTTCCGGACCGTGCCGCGCGCGGAGCTCGACGAGCTGGCGGACCAGGCCGGTCCCGAAGCCGTCGCGCTGCTGCGGGAGCCCGCGCTGCGCGCCCTGCCGGACCTGTACCCGGCGCGGCTGGACCTGGTGGTGCTCACCGACCGGGAACGCCTCATCCTGGGCTACCTCGCGGCCGGGCTGCCCAGCCAGCGGATCGCGCACCAGCTCTTCATCTCCTACAACACGGTGAAGACGCACGTCCGCGGCCTGTACCGGAAGCTCCAGGCGGGCAGCCGGGACGAGGCGCTCGCGCGGGCGCACGCGCTCGGCCTGCTCCCTGTGGAACCAGCGTTGACCACGGTCCCGGCCTGACCTCGACAGTCCACGCACACCGTGAGTAGCATCACGGTCGATGCGAGGTGGATCGCGCGAGGGGTGGTTCGGTAGTGGAGAGCCCGCCGGCGCACCGTCACGGCGACGAGGAACGTGAACGAACCACACGATCGGCGGGAGACGCGGTGACCACGGCGGTGACCACCCTGTTGACCCGGTGGCGGGCGCGCTCACGCGAACTCGGGTGGCCCTCGGACCTCGCCTGGGAGACCGACGCGGCGCCCGCGGTCGTCGAGGCCTGCCTGTCCGGCAGCGGCCTGCTCCCCGCGCTGCGCGAACTCGCCGACCAGCGCCTCGGCTCGGCCGCCACGGACGTCGACTTCGCGCGCGACGTCGACGCACTCGCCTCGTGCCTGCCCGGGGCCGCCCTGGGGCCTGCCCCCGCGGACCTGGTGGCGGCCGCCGCCCGCGCGATGCGGGAGATCGTCGCCCGCGACGCCCTCCTCGCGCACGGCACGGATCCCGTGACCGGGCTGCGGACCCGCTCCGCTTTCCTGCACGACCTGACCTCCCCCGGCTACGACGACGTGGACCGGCACGTCCTGGTGGCGCGGTGGGAACCGGCTACGGCGCCCTGGTCCTCGATGTCGGCGCGGACGACGATCGCCGACCACCTCCGGCCACACCTCGGCGCACGCGAATCCGCCGGATCGGTCGGCCCCTGCGACGTCGCGGTGCTGGTGACGAGCCCGGAGCGGGCCGAACGGCTCGGCGAACTCCTCCACGGCCTGCCGGGGGCGCCGGGCCTGACCGTGTCGATCGCCGGGTGGCCCCGGGGCGCCGATCCCGCGCGGCAGGCCGCGTGGCTGCTCGACCTCTTCCCGTCCCTGGTGGACGAACCGCTCATCTGAGCAGCGCACAGCTGGTCCGGGCGCAAAAATGGAGTAGCGTTACCGTTTCGTGATAAGCGCCCGGATCCGGTCGTGCGGTATCGGCCGGTCCAGCGCAGCTGTTATCCGTAAAACCCGTTAATCACCCGTTGAGCGGATCGAACGCGGATTCATCCGCTCTGAGTAGTTCGAGTTCACCCAATCGGTTCGCCAAACCTGTAGTTGCATTCTTCACCTGGAAGTGCATGGAGGAGGGGCTGATGGGTGACACCGCGACGCGGGAACTGGCCGGTATGTCGGACGACGATCTGCTCGGCGAAGCTCGTGGGGGTGATCGCGAGGCGTTCGCGGTCCTGGTCAGCAGACACCAGGCCGCGGTGCTGAGATACGCGTGCTCGGTCGCCCGCTGTCCGGCGGACGCGCAGGACCTGACCGCCGACGCACTGGTGCGGACGATGCTGGCGCTGGAGGGCGGTGGCGGTCCGGCCACCAACTTCCCCGCCTACCTGCGGACCACGGTCCGGCGCCTGGCCATCGACCTCGGCGCGCGGAACGGACGCGCCGTCGCGGCCGGCCTGTCCCCGGTCGTCGTCGAGCCGAGAACGCCGCCCCTGGACGAGCAACTGGGCGGCGACCGGAACCTCGCCGACGCGTTCACGGCCCTGCCCGCCCGCTGGCGCCGGGTCCTCTGGATGGTGGAGGTGCTGGGACATCGCCCTCAGGAGGTGGCCGCCGAGCTCGGCATCGCGCCCGCCGCCGCGTGCTCACTGCTGTGGCGGGCGCGGACGGCGCTGCGGCGGCAATACGATCTGCTCGCCTCCCGCGACTCGTGACCGCCGGATTTCATCACGCGTTTCATCAACGTCCGCATTGTCCGGACTCCCCGGCGCAGGTATACCGGAGGAGAAAGCGCATTCCCCTCGACGGCCACGGAGGACCAACCCGGTGCGGATTTCGGTACTGGGCAGCGGGATCGTCGGTCGTACCCTCGCCGCACGGCTGGTCGAGCTCCGGCACCGCGTCGTGATCGGGAGCCGCGACCCGGGGCAGCCGCACATCACCCGCTGGGTCCGCGCGGCGGGCGAGCTGGCGCGGGCCGGCACGTACGCGGAGGCGGCGCGGTCGGCGTCGATCGTGGTCAACGCCACCGCGGGAACGGCCACCGTGGACGCCCTGCGCACGGCGGGTGAGGACGAACTCGCCGGCAAGGTGCTCGTCGACGTCGCGAACGCGGTCAGCGACCCGGCGGCGGACCCGCCCCTGCTGCGGACCGGCGAGCGCAGCCTCGGCGAGGAGATCCAGGCGTTGTTCCCGCAGACCAGGGTGGTCAAGGCGCTGAACACGGTGAGCCCGTCGGTGATGGTGAACCCGAAGCGCGTGCCCGGCGAGCACGTCGCGTTCCTCGCCGGCGACAGCAGGCAGGCCAAGACGATGGTGACCGGTCTGCTGCGCGAGTTCGGCTGGCCCGTGGACGCGATCGTCGACCTCGGCGACATCACCGGTGCGCGGTCGATGGAGATGCTGTTCCCGCTGCGGCAGCGGCTGAGCAGGTCCCTCGGGCACACCAACTTCAACCTCGGGGTCCTGCACGCCTGACGGCACTAGGACGCCTGTCGCCGCTCGGCGTCGGGCTGCCCGGGCACGACCAGCAACCCAGCCCGGAACGCGAGGGCTACGGCGTGGGTGCGGTCCCGCGCGGCGAGCTTGCGCAGCACCCCCCGTACGTGGGTCCGGATCGTCTCCACCGACAGCAGCAGGCTCGCCGCGATCTGCGTGGTGCTGAGCCCTTCGGCGATGAGCTGCAGCACCTGGTACTCGCGCGCGCTCAGCGCGGGCCGCGTCGGGACCGGGAGGGGCTCCTCGCCCGCGATCTCCCGCGGCAGCAACAGTCCCCGCAGTTGCCCGTCGACGTGGATCTGCCGGGTTGCGGCAGCGATCGCCTCGGTGATGCGGAACGGGTCGGCCGCGCGCGCGACCACGCCGCGGGCCCCGGCACGCAGCAACTCGCCGAGGTGGGCGCGGTTCAGCTGGCCGGGCTCCAGCAGCACCACCACCGCGACCGTGTTCCGGACCCCCGTCAGCAGCGGGATGAGCTGCGGCTGGCGGTTCACGCCCGCGCCGAGCAGGACGACGTCGGGGTGCGCGTGCTCGACCAGTCGGAGCAGGTCCGGCGCGGTGCCCGCGTGACCGGCCCAGCGCATCGTGGCGCTGCGCCGGACCAGAGCGAAGAGCCCCTCTCGGAAGAGCGGGAGCGAGTCGGCCACCGCGACGCGGATGCCGGATCTGCCGTGAACGGCGGAAGTCGTGGACAAGGTTGTTCCTCCTCTGGTTGCGGTTCTCAACGCAGCAGCCGCCGGATCCCGCTGACCGGGCCGATCGCGTCGATGTCCGCGATCCGGACCGGCTCACCTGGACGAGACAGGTGCACCGCACGCGACTCGTCGATCACGACGGCGACGTGGCTGACGGGCTGGTAGTAGAAGACGAGATCGCCGGGGCGGACCTGGTCCCTCGGCACGGGGACACCCACCCCCGCCTGCAGCGCGCTCGTGCGCGGCACGGTCAGGCCGACGGACCGGAACGCGGCCAGCACGAGACCCGAACAGTCGTAGCTGCCCGGTCCCTCGGCGCCCCACACGTAGGGTTTGCCGAGCTGCGCCAACGCGAACCGCACCACGTTCCCGGCATCGCCCTCGCCGACCGGCGACAGCGCGTCCACGCGGCGCTGTGCGTCCTCGACGTCGCGGAGGGCGGCTTCGCGGTGTGCTCCGGCGGCGGCGAGCGCATCGGCCGCCGCGGTGCGGGCCGCCTCAGCGTGTGTCAGGGCATCCGCGGACGCGGTGACCGCGAACTCGGCCTGACGCACGGATTCTTCGGCCGCCCGCACCTCCGCGAACTGGTCGGCGGCGACGAAATCGAGCAGGGGCAGCGCCGCCCGGTAGTCCAGCGGCGCGCTGTTGTCCAGCACCGCGAACTCCCGTCCACGGCGGAACTCCGCGGAAACCCCGGAGTAGAAACCGGCCACGCGTGACCGGGCCGCCACGGCCGCGGACCGCGCCGCGCGCAACGCCTCGCCAGTGGACCCGCTGCCGGCCAGCGCGGCCGACAGGTTCCGCTCAGTCGCCGCGAGTTCGGCTTCCCTGCCGCTCACTTCGATCTGCACGGCGGCGAGTTCGTCCTGGGCGCGCCGGAGTTCCTGGTACGCGTTGTCCGCGTCGCGTTGCGGTGCGGCCAGTGCCGGCGCGGCAGCGAGGACGGCCGTCAACCACACCACGACCAGCAGCGTCATCCTGACCACACCGAAGAGACCGGCCGGCGCGGCGGAACCTGACGCGGACCACTGGATCAGGTCGGGAAGAGACCCGCCCGTATCGCGAGCGCCACCGCGTGCGCCCGCGACGACGCACGCAACTTCGTCTTCACCGCGCGCAGAGCGGAGCGGACGGCGCCCGGGGTGAGATCGAGTTCGGCCGCGGTCTCCTCCGCCGTCATCCCGCGCGCGGCGCGTTCCAGGACCGCGATCTCCTGCGCCGTCAGGCCGGACACCCGGTCGCCGGGCACCCGGGCTACCACGGCGACCTCGGCGAGTGCGCCGAACACGTTGCCCGGCAGGCCGTTGCGGAGCACCGCCCAGCTGATGACGCCGTCCACGCCGGGCGGCGGCGGGGTGTCCTCGGCCAGCAGCAGCACGACCGCGGAGGGCGCCGCCGCGCGGATGTCGCGGCACAGTGCAGGAAGGTCGGCCACGTCGCCGTCGACGATCACGATGTCCGGATCGGACTGCCGCACCGCGCGGAGACCCGCGACGCTCGCGTCCGCGATCTCCCACCGCGGCGCGGGACCCGCCGGCTGTGCCGATCGCAGCGCCTGCGCGCGAGCCGGGTCCTCCCCGACGTACATCGCGACGAGGGCGGCCGCGGGCATCCACCAACTCCTGTGCGTTCTCCGACTGGTGACCCGAGATTAGTTGATCTTGCGCGCACCGGGCGGGTGAACCGCGAGGACACTGTCAGTAGCAGTAAGCGCTTCCAGCAATGCGGTTTTCCGCGGTGATTACTATCCGAGAAGTGCACGAACGCAGCTCGCTCGACGAGTTTTCCGCAGAACTGCGCCGGATCGTCGGCGCGCAGGACTGGGACGAGCTGGAGGACCTTTGTGACCGGCACTGGCTGGCGTTGCCCGCGGACCTGGCCGGGATGCTCGTCGCCGCGCTCGGGGCGATCCCGCCCGAGGTCCTGCACGGCAGGCCGCGACTGGTCATCGCGTGGCTCACCAACGCCCACGCGCTGGCCGCTCCCGCGGATGCGGAACTGCGCGCGTTCCTCCGGCGCTACATGGAAGTGGGTGCGCGGATGGCCGCCGAGTTCGACCTGACCGCGGACGCCCCGCCGGCCACGCTGATCGCGCTGGGCACCGCGAAGCTCATCCAGTTGCGGGCACAGGGCAGCCTGGACGAGGCGGACGAGCTCGGCGAGGAGCTCGCACGGCGGGTGGACGAACTCCGCCCGCTGCCGCGGGAACGATCGACGCTGCGGCCCGGATGGCTTGCGCTGCAACGGGGTCTGACCCGATCGCTGGCCGGGGACCTCGACGGCGCCACCGCCCTCTACCAGCTGGCGCACGAGCAGGCGCGGGCCGAACCGCTCACGCACTTCGCCGGGATCAACGCCGCGGCGAACCTCGCGATGGTCTTCGCGCACCAGGGCCAGACAGGGGCGGCCGAGCGGTGGATCAGGACGATGCGGTCGTACCCGCCGCCGATGGCGTCGGTCGCCTTCCTCGGCACCGTCGGAGCGACGATCGCCGAGGGCTGGCTCGCGCTCGACCGGCACGACCGGGACGGCGTGGCGGCCGCTCTCGCGGTGACCGGCGACGGCACCAAGCCGATCGAGGTGTGGCCGTTCGTCGCGGCCCTGGTCGGCGCCGCCGCGCTGCACTTCGGTGACCCCGCGGACGGGCTCGACCAGCTCGAACGGATCCGGATCAGCAGGCAGGCCAGCGCCGGGCCGGGCATCGCGCAGCAGGTGCTGGACCGCGCCAGGGCCGACCTGCTGATCGCCGCCGGGCAGGGGAACCGTGCGCTGCGGATGCTCCGGCACGAAACGGCCGCGGTGCCGGTCTGGCTGGCGGTTCCGTCGGCCCGGCTGCACCTGCTGGCGGGCGACCACCGGCAGGCCAGGGCGATCGCCGCGCGCAGCGTGTGGCACGCGGGCACGCCGCGCCGCGACCGGGCCCAGCTGCTGCTCGTGCACGCCGTGGCCGCGCTCCGGATGGGTGACCGGGAAGCCGCCCGCGGCGCCGTCCGGATGCTGTCCTCGGTCCGCGAGCCGGACGAGGTGGCGTCCCTCGCGACGCTGCCCGCGGCGGAACGCGCGGAACTCCTCGGCGAGGTCGAGCTGACGGAGTCCGCGGCCGCGCGCCTGGCCCCTGCGCGCCCCGTCTTCCCGGAGCGGATCGACCTGGTGGCGCTGACCAACCGCGAGCAACGGGTCCTGACCGAGCTGACGCAGGGCCACTCGCCGCAGGAGATCGCGCGCAGCCTGGTCGTCTCCGTGGCGACGGTCCGCTCCCAGTTGCAGAGCGTGTACCGGAAGCTGGGTGCCTCCAACCGGGACGAGGCGATCATGCGCACCTACGAGTTGGGCCTGCTCTGAGCCGGGGTAGCGTACGCTCGCCGGGAACACCGTCCGTCCCACCCCCTTCGACCCCAGAACCGGACGGCGCCCGCCGGCGAGCTTCGCGCCCCCGCACCCCTCAGACTGGGTGGGGGCCGCGGACATGACGCGGGCGTGTCAGGAAGTTCGGCCGTCGCGGGTGAGGAACGCGGTGAGTTGCCGCGCCTACTCGTCGACGGCGGTCCGCTCAGCGCGGGTGACGCGGCGCAGCGGGGCGACGGTACCGGTGTCCGCTTTGACGGTCCAGGTCGCGGCGACCCGGCCGCCGACCAGCGCGACGCGCTCGCCGGCCACCGAGGGTTGCGGTGGACGTCGTCGATGATCCGGCTGCGGCCCTGGTAGCGGGGGATCGCGTTGTCGAACGCGGGCAGGAACCGGACCGGACCGGGTGTGCCGGGGTCGAGGCGTGGCGCGCCGGGCAGGTCAAGGAGGTCGCGGCCGTGTTCGTCGCGGAAGGCGACCAGTTCGTCGCGGATAGCGGCGGCCGCGACGGGCAGCCCGGCGAGGCCGCTCCAGACCCGCAGGTCGGCCACGGTGTCCGGTCTACCGCCTGGTGCGGACCGGGCGAACATCGTGCACACCAGCCTCGAAGAGATTGGGCGATTCTCCGACGAGAGGCGTGGGCGGAAGCCCTGCTGTGGACGACCGGGCTGGAGCCCGCCGTTGCGGACCGAGGTTCGCCGCCGAGGCCTGGTTCCACCACCAGCTCCCGGTCACTTCCTCGCCCGCGCCGGCACCGGGGTGGCCGATCCCGAGGCGACCTACGTGGTCACCTACCGCGCTGCGCTTCATCTGGCCGTACGACGAGCACGGCAGACTCGAAGGCGAACACGCCTACGAGGACCAGGACGGCGTCACGACGCGCAAGCTGACCCCGCTGAGGTGATCTCCCGGCCTGGGCGGGCGAGCTGCTCGCCCCGCGATCCCCACCCACCCCGAGATTCAGCGGAGTCCCGCCGCGACACCATGACACCAGGAGGCCCCGGCACGCCGGACCGGTTCCGGTGTGCCGTGACAGCCCGGTCCGGTGCGCGTGGGCATCTGTCTCGATGGTCGGATCGCCCTCCGGACCACGAACAGATCAACGGCAGGAGAATTCCCTCCGTCCCATGGCCCCACCTTCGCCGCGACGCTTCCTCGCTCGTGGGCTAGCAGCCTCGTGCCAGAACCTCGCCGGGCGGCCCTGGGCGCGCACCGGCTGGTCGACGTCACGGACCACACGCACCGCGTCGACGCCTCGGTTCTCCAGCCATCGAGCGACCGCGACCTCCTTGGCCGCCGCGGCGTCCTTCCCGGCGCGGGCGATGCGGGCGACCACGCCGCGCGGAAGCCCGCCACAGGTCGTTCTCCCCGATCCGGATCGGCGTGGCACCGGATGGGTCAAGCTCGGCCAGGCGGGCCCCTGGCCGAACACGGCACGGTTGGTGTCCTCGCGGCTCACCGCGCCACCGCTCCACTCATTCGGTACACCGGTTCTGTTCTCCCGGTCATGGTCGCGTGCGAGCCTGCGCAGGTCCCGCAGGTCGTCGAAGGCTCGGCGAGATCTGATCGGGCCGGACCAGTCCAGCGCCTCTGTCCCGAGCGCCGCCACTGGAAGCAAATCGGGAAGATCACCCGTACGGAGGAACCACCTAAGGCAGGTTAGCTTGACCCCATTTGCCCACCATGAGCCACTGCCCCAGTTGCTCAACTGGTAACTGAAGCGCAATCCACCATGTACGAACTCTCGGTAAGACAAAAAACGCCCGACCTGCGGCAATACACAGGTCAGGCGATCTTGACTACTGTGGAGCTAAGGGGACTCGAACCCCTGACCCCCACACTGCCAGTGTGGTGCGCTACCAGCTGCGCCATAGCCCCGGAGCGAAGTTGAACTCCGCATCTCGTCTGCGACTACTTTACATGACACCGGAATGGCCGTTGCACGGGGGGTCGGTCCTGCGGGACCGGCCCCCCGCGGAAGGTCATCCGGCCTGGTTGACCAGGTTCGGCAGCCACCCGTCCTGCGTCCAGTTGATCATTTGGCCGTTGTGCAGCACCGTGGGCGTGCCCTGGAAGTTCGGGTCCTCGGAGACCTTCGTCAGGGCGTCCTTGAGCTGCTGGTCGTACGTGCCGGCGTTCACGCACGTCGCGAACTCGGGCGCGGTGATGCCCAGGTCCTGGCCCAGTTTGATCAGCTGCCCCTTGTCGTAGCCGCGCTTGCCCTCCTCGGGCTGGGAGGCGAACAGGCTGTCGTGGTACGGGGTGAACTTGCCCTGGTCCGCCGCGCACAGGGAGGCGTTCGCCGAGTCGAGCGAGTAGCCCGGCGGGTCCGACCTGTTGTTCAGCAGCGGGATCATGTGGTAGGTGACCTGCACGTTCCCGGCCTGGATCTGCTCCTCGATCTGCTTGCCGTACCGCTGCTGGAGCTGCGCGCAGTAGGGGCACAGGAAGTCGGCCCAGATGTCGAGCTTCACCTTGGCGTCGGCCTTGCCCGAGACGACCGTGGCGCCCTGGCGCTCGTCCGCGGTGTCCAGCACGGCCGACGCGGTCTGGGGCGTGATGGCCGTGCCCTCGGTCTCGTTCTTCGACGCGTTGGTCCAGATCACACCGCCGATGACCACGGCGGCCAGCAGCACCACGGCGACCACCGACACGATCGTCTTCCGGCTGGGGCCGCCACCGCCGCGGGCCTGGGTCACCGCCCGGGCCCCAGCGCTCTGCTGCTGGCGGCGCTTGCGCGCGGACCGTTCCGCTCCACCCACGTTGTTCAGATCCTCTCTTTCTCCACCTCGGCCTGCGGCGCCCCGCCGCGGAGCCAGCCGTCCAGCGCGACGCGGGTCGCCGGGCGCACGATCAGCCAGCAGGCCAGGACCAGGAAACCCACGTCACGGGCGATTTCCTGGGGGTACCGGGTCTGTCCCGCCGTCACCTCGCCACCGCCGCCGAAACAGCCGCAGTCGATAGTCAGCCCCCGCGCCCAGGACTGGGCCACCCCGGCGATGAACACCACGAGCAGCACGGCCGAGGCGATCGCCACCCAGCGCGTCGCGAGCCCGAGCAGCAGGAAGGCACCCAGGACCAGCTCTGCCAGCGGCAACGCGGTCGCGACCGGGTGCAGCAGCGCGTCCGGCAGGACCTCGTAGGCCTTGACGGCCAGGTACGTCTGACCGGAGTCGCTGATCTTCGCGATCCCGGAGACCAGCCACACCGCGGCCAGGCCGAGCCGCACGAGGGTGCCGACGGCGTCGAGCACGGAGGGGGACGGGCGGAACACGGCCCCAGGCTATCGGCCCGCCCTGAGAAACCCGTGAGTTCCGGGGCTCGCGCGCGAATCCCATACGTCCGGGTGACCAGGGACTCAGCTCTCACCCACCGTCTACGGTTGCTGTCGCCATGAACCTGCCCGATCTCCCCGTCCGCGCGGTCCTCGGCGAGCTCGCCGCCGCCCTCGATGACCACGGCACCGCGGTACTGGTCGCACCGCCCGGCACCGGCAAGACGACGCTGGTGCCGCTGGACCTGATGGCGCGCTCGGACGGCCGGGTCGTGGTGGCCGAGCCGCGCCGCCTCGCCGCCCGTGCCGCGGCCGCCCGCATGGCCGCACTGCTGGGTGAACCGGTGGGCGAGACGGTCGGCTACTCCGTGCGCGGCGACCGGAAGGTGTCGAAGCGCACGCGCGTCGAGGTGGTCACCTCGGGCCTGCTGGTCCGGCGCGTCCAGAACGACCCCGAGCTGCCCGGCGTCGCCACCGTGCTGCTCGACGAGTGCCACGAGCGGCACCTCGACGCCGATCTGCTGCTCGCCCTCCTGCTGGACGTGCGTGGCGGGCTGCGCGACGACCTGCGGCTGCTGGCGACGTCGGCCACCGTCGCCTCCGGGCGGCTCGCGGAGCTGCTCGGCGCGGCGCCGGTGGTCACCGCGCGGGCCCGCACGTACCCGGTGGAGACGACCTACTTCCCGCCCGCCCGCGGCGAACGGATCGAGGCGTGCGTGGCCCGGGCTGTGCGCACGGCGCTCACGGACGGCGACGGCGACGTCCTGGCCTTCCTGCCCGGCGCGGGCGAGATCGCCCGGGTGACCGGCATGCTCGACCTGCCGGACGTGGACGTCCTGCCGCTCCACGGCCGGCTCGCACCCGGCAAGCAGGATGCCGCACTGCGCCCCGGCGACCGCCGTCGCGTGGTGCTGGCGACCGCGGTGGCCGAGTCGAGCCTCACCGTGCCGGGTGTGCGGGCGGTCGTCGACTCCGGGCAGGCGCGGGTGCCGCGGGTGGACCACCGCCGCGGGTTGCCCGGCCTGGCGACGGTCCGGGTGTCGGCCGCCGTCGCCGAGCAGCGAGCCGGCCGGGCCGGGCGCGAAGCACCGGGCCGGGCGTACCGCTGCTGGCCGCAGCACGAGCAGGCGGCTCTGCCGGCCTATCCCGAGCCGGAGATCCGCACCACCGAGCTGGCCCGGCTCGCCCTCGAGCTGGCCTGCTGGTCGACACCCGACGGGGCGGGCCTGTCCTGGTGGGATCCGCCACCGGACGGTCCGCTCTCCGCCGGTCAGGAGCTGCTCCGCACGCTCGGCGCCCTGGACGGGAACACGGTCACCGAACGCGGCCGCCGCATGGCCGAGCTGGGCCTGCACCCGCGTCTCGCCCGCGCGCTGCTCGACGGGGCCGCCGCGGTCGGCGCCCGTGCCGCCGCCGAGGTGGTGGCGCTGATGGACGCCGGCAGCACCCTCACCGACGTCGAGGCCGAGCTGCGCCGCCTCCGCGACGATCGCGGGTCCCGCTGGCACGCCGAGGTGCGCCGCTTGGAACGGCTGGTGCCCGGCGGCCCGGACGCACCCGATCCGGCCCTGGTGGTCGCGCTCGCCCACCCGGAGCGGCTGGCCCGGCGGCGGGGGCCGGATTCGCCGGTCTACCTGATGGCCGGCGGCACCGCCGCCGAGCTGCCCGCCGGCAGCGGCCTCGGCGACGCCGAGTGGCTCGCGGTCGCGGAAGCGACGCGCGACCCCGGGCGCGCCCACGGGATCATCCGGCTCGCCGCGCGCGCGGACGAGGAGCTGGCCGTCCGGGCCGCGCCGAACCTGGTGACCGAACAGGACGACGTGTCCTGGAACGGCGACGTGGTGGCACGGCGGGTGCGGCGGCTGGGCGCGATCGTCCTGCGCGACCGCCCATTGCGCGACCCGGACCCCGCTCTCGTGCGCGAGGCCCTGCTCACCGGGCTCCGGGACGGGGACGTCCTGACCTGGTCTCCGGAGGCCGAGCGCCTGCGGGCGCGGATCGGCTTCCTGCACGACGCCCTCGGCGACCCGTGGCCCGCGGTGGACGATGCCGCACTCCTGTCCAGAGTGGACGAATGGCTGGAGCCTGAGCTGTCCCGGGCCAACCGCCGCGCCGACCTCGCCCGGATCGACACCGCGTCCGCCCTGCGCCGCCTGCTGCCCTGGCCCGAGGCCGGCCGGCTGGACGAACTCGCACCGGACCGGATCGAGGTGCCCTCCGGGTCCCGGTTCCGGGTCGACTACTCCGCCGGCCGTCCGGTGCTCGCGGTGAAGCTGCAGCTCGCGTTCGGGTGGCGGGAAACGCCGAAGGTCGCGGACGGCCGCGTGCCGGTCGTGCTGCACTTGCTCTCCCCCGCCGGCCGCCCGGCGGCGGTCACCAGCGACCTGGAGTCGTTCTGGGCGAACGGATACCCAGCCGTCCGGGCGGAGCTGCGCGGGCGCTATCCCAAGCACGCCTGGCCCGCGGACCCCCAGGCGCCGTAGGGCGGCACCAGACCACCCGCCTCTCCCGCCCCGCGGAAGCAATCGAAGTCTCCACCGGCGCCACCAAGCCCCTGCCGATCCGGTGCACGCCCGCCAGGAGGCGGACGGGGTGCCCGACCCGCCCGGCCAGTGGCTCCTCAGAGGCCGTAGGACCGCTCCGGCCGGGCCGCCAGATCGCGCTCCAGCTCCTCGTTCTCGTCTTCGTGCAGGCCAAGCACGACCGCCTGGCGGATCTGCTCCCGGTTCTCCCGGACGACGTGCGCGAAGAACGCCTCCGTCCGCGGGTCGATCAGCACCTCGAGCATGACGCGCATCGTGGTGTCCACAAGGGACCTCAGGATCTCGTCGTGGAACGGGAGCCGGGACAGCCGGCCCGCCTGCGGGTCGTCCTTGATCTTCTCGGTGATGATGGCGCGCAGCGTCTCCCGGTTCTCGCCGAGTGAGCGGGCCAGGTTCTCCGGGTAGTTGCCGGTCTCGATGACCTTGACCACCTCGTCGAGCACCGCGATCGTGATCGGTTTCTTGATGGCCAGCACGATCGGCCGGGACATGCGTTCGACCAGCCGCTGGGTGAACAGCTCGCCGAACGCGCGGTCGGCGGTGCGGGCCAGCCGCACGATCACGATGACGATCCTCAACAGACGGAAGCTGCGCAGCGCGGGGTGCGCGATCGGGATCATGCCGAGGATCTCGTACCAGTTGCGCAGCGGAAAGCGCTTGTCCCACCCGGCGCGCGACCACCGCCACAGGAACTCGATCAGGAACACCCCGCAGATCGAGGCGTCGATGACGAAGATGCGGTGCGCGGTCTCGGGTGAGTGCGGGAAGAACGTCACGTAGACGACCAGGCCGACGGACACGACGGCCAGCGCCAGCATGGCCACGTCGAGCGGGCTCACCGTGCGCCGAGAAATCATGGGCCGCATTCTGCCCTGCCGAAAGTGCAGTGGGGTGGACGCCCTTCGACCGATGTGCGCCGGCGTGTCCGGTTCCTACGGTCGAACCCATGATCACGGTACGCGCGCTGACGAAGCGCTTCGGCGAGAAAACCGCCGTGGACCAGCTCACCTTCATGGTGCCGCCGGGCAAGGTGACCGGCTTCCTCGGCCCGAACGGCGCCGGCAAGTCGACCACCATGCGGATGGTGCTGGGCCTGGACCGCCCCACCTCCGGTGACGCGCTCGTGGACGGCAAGCGGTACACCGAACTGCGGTGGCCCCTGCGCACCGTGGGCGCTCTCCTGGACGCCAAGGCGCTGCACCCGGGCCGCTCGGCGGTCAAGCACCTGCTGGCGATGGCCCGCAGCAACGACATCCCCGACCGGCGCGTCGAGGAGGTGCTCGCCACGGTCGGGCTGACGGACGTGGCGGGCAAGCGCGCCGGCCAGTTCTCGCTCGGCATGGGGCAGCGGCTCGGGATCGCCGGGGCGCTGCTCGGCGATCCGGGCGTGCTGTTGTTCGACGAACCGGTGAACGGGCTCGATCCGGACGGCGTGCGGTGGGTCCGGCAGCTGATGCGCTCGCTGGCCGCGGAGGGCCGGACGATCCTGGTCTCCAGCCACCTGATGAGCGAGATGCAGCTGACCGCGGACCACCTCCTCGTCATCGGCAGGGGACGCCTGCTGGCGGACGCCCCGCTGGGCGAGCTGCTCGCCGGCGGATCGGTGGTGCGCGCCCGGTGCGCGACCCCGGCGGATGGCGCGCGGCTGGCCGCGGGGCTGCCCGCCGCCCGGATCGAGGGCGACTCCGTGCTGGTGACCGGCGTGCCGGTCGAGTCGATCGGCGACCTGGCCTTCGAGCGGGGCGTCCGGCTGCACGGGTTGAGCGAGGAGCGGGCGTCGCTGGAGCAGGCGTACATGGATCTGACCGCGGACGCGGTCGAGTACGGCGCGGACTCCGCGCGGAAGGCTGGTGTGTGATGACGACGACCGCGGCGATCCGCTCCGAGTGGACGAAGTTCTGGTCCGTGCGCTCGACGTTCTGGGGCCTGGCCGGGGCGGTGGCGCTGATGCTGGTGTTCGTGCTGCCGTCCGCGACCTCCGTGGCCTACAACCGCAGCACCGAGGAGTCGGCGGTCGATCTGGTGGCGGGCGGCAGCTTCTACCTCGCCGAGTTCGCGGTGATCGCGCTCGCGAGCTTGTTCGTCGCCGGCGAGTACGCGACGGGCAGCATCCGCGCGACGCTGCAGTGGGTTCCCATCCGGAGCCGTTTCCTGGCCGCGAAGGCCGCGGTGCTGGCGCCGGTGTTGTTCGTGCTGGGCGTGGTGACGGCAGCGGTGGCGATCGCGGCGGCGACGCCGTTGATGGACGGCTTCGGCCGCGCCACGTCGACCGGCGAGATCATCCAGACGTGTGCCGCGAACGGGGCCTACTTCGCGCTCACCGGGCTGCTCAGCCTCGGGATCGGGACCGCGCTGCGCAGCGTCGCGGGCAGCATCACGGTGGCGTTCCTGGTGATGCTGATGACCGCGATGGTGGCCGGTTCGCTCGGGCTCGGGGCCGTGAACTTCATGCCGGGCGTCGCGGGAGCCGCCGCGCTCGTGCCGTCCGGGCAGCCGAACCCGGTGTCCGGTCTGGTTCCGCCCTACCCGTCGTGGGCTGGGCTGCTGATCCTCGCCGCATGGGCGGCCGCCGCGCTCGCGGTGGGGCACGAGGTGCTGCGGCGACGCGATGCGTGACCTCATGTCACCAACCCCGCTTCGTAGGCGATGATCGCCGCCTGGACGCGGTTGCGGACGTCCAGGCGGCTGAGGATCGTGCTGACGTAGGCCTTCACGGTGCCCTCGACCACGAACAGCCGCTCGGCGATGTCCGCATTGGACAGACCGGCGCCGACGAGCGCGAGCACCTCGCGCTCGCGCGCGGTCAGGACGGCGATGCGGTCCCGGGCCGCGGTGGCCCGGGACACGCGGT
The DNA here is from genome assembly GCF_014653945.1 of Amycolatopsis deserti. Lineage (GTDB taxonomy): Bacteria > Actinomycetota > Actinomycetes > Mycobacteriales > Pseudonocardiaceae > Amycolatopsis_E > Amycolatopsis_E deserti. The sequence goes on from NZ_BNAU01000007.1 coordinate 436,191, forward strand.
CGCCGGACATCTGGGCGATCACCCGCTGCGCCACCTTGGGCGACAGGAAGGCCGCCCCGTCGGCGACGGCGTGCACTCCGGCGAGCAGTTCGCGGGGGTCACCGGATTTCAACAGGAAACCGCTGGCCCCGCCGGCGAGGGCGCGCTCGATGTAGGCGTCCTCGCCGAAGGTGGTCAGCATGATGACGCCGGTGCCGGGCAGCAGGCCGCGGATCTCCTCGGCCGCGGCGAGCCCGTCGAGGCGCGGCATGCGGATGTCGACGAGCGCGACGTCCGGGCGGGTGCGCCGAGCCTGCTCGACGGCCTCGCGACCGTCGCCCGCCTCGGCGACGACCTCGATGTCGCCGTCCGCGGACAGGATCGCCGCGACGCCGGCCCGGATCATGGCCTCGTCGTCGGCCAGCAGTACACGGATCACGTCGGTCTCTCTTCTCGCTCGTCGGTCAGGAGTTCTTTGCTCACGAGCCGGTCGCCCGCGAAGCAGAGGCGGTAGGCGTCCAGGCGGAGCTGGACGATGCTGCGGCCGGTGCCGTAGTACTCGCACGTCACGCCGGGCGGCTCGGGCGCGGTGACGTGCGGGCCGCGTTGCCGTTGCGGCAGGACGGAGGCGATCTCGGCGCGGGTCTGGCCGGGTCGCAGCTGCGCGTAGTCGGCGGGGTCGAGCACGGAGGTCTGCCATTGGTACAGGTAGACGATCCCCACCACACCGAGGAGCCCCGCCATGATCGACGGTGGCACGATCAGCGCGGCCAGCAACCTCCGGCGCACCTCGCGCCGCGCCTGGACGTGCTGCCGGGCGGATTCGGTTTGCACGGGCTGGACGGGCGCCGGCGAGGACGCGTGCGGTAGCCGCGCCACCACCTCGAAGCCGCCGTCCTTGGGCCCGGCGCGGAGGGTGCCGCCGAGCAGCCGGACGCGTTCGCGTAGCCCCTCCAGGCCACGTCGGCCGGAAACGATGCCCGGAAGCGGCCCGGCCGGCGGCGGCCCGTTGCACACCCGGACGACTGTCTCTTGGGCCGCGCGGGAAATCATGACCGTGACGCGGGCGCCGGGGGCGTGTTTGGTCATGTTGGTGAGCGCCTCCTGGACCACGCGGTAGGCGGCGCGCTCGACCATGGGGGGTTCTGCGGTTTCTCGTGGTGCTTCGGGTTGCGTGTCCGTGGATTGACCGGTTTGCCGGGCCTCCGAGGTGGCGTGCGGGTGGTCTTGGCTCGGGGTGTGTCCGTGGGGATTCGCTGTTTGTAGCGCGCCGGGTCGTTGGACCAGAGGCAGCGCGCGCGCTCGGTTTGGTGTTGTTCCTTGGCTCGGCGCGGCCGCGGGTGCGGGTGCGCGTGCGGGGCCTTCCTGCGAGGGATGGTCTGCCGCCGGTTCCTCGGAGGCGACGCGGACAGCAGGGGTTTCAGAAGAGGAATCGGCGACCAGCGAAGGGGTACCGGCCGCTGTCGGAGGGGAAGCGGCGCCTGACGAATCGGAACCAGCCGCCCGCGAAGGGGAATTGGCGGCCGGTGCTGGGGAACCCGCGGCTGGCGGAGGGGAACCGGCTGGCAACGGAGAAGACCGGGCGGCTGTTGGAGTGGCGCCGGTGGCCAAAGGAGACGAACCAGCGACCGGCAGCGTGGCCCCGGAGAACGACGGCGGTGCACCGGCGACCGGCGGAGGGGAACTGGCCGCCAACGGAGAAGAACCGGCGGCTGGCGGAGTGGCGCCGGAAGGCAAAGGAGACGGACCCGCAACCGGCAGAGTGGCACCAGGGAACGACGGGGGCGCGCCGGCGACCGGCGGAGAGGAACCGGCCGGCGACGGAGGGAAACCGGCAGCCGAAGGAGAGGAACCCGCGGCAGGCGGAAGGGAACCGGCTGCCAACGGAGAAGAACCGGCAGCTGGCGGAGTGGCGTCGGTCGGCAAAGGAGACGGACCCGCGACCGGCGAAGTGGCACCGGGGAACGACGACGGGGGTGCGCCGGCGATCGGTGGAGTGACATCGGGGAACGACGGGGGTGCGTCGGTGGGCTGATGCGTAGCGGCATTGGTGGCGGCGGTGCCGTTGGTGGCGGTGGCGCCGTTGGCGGCGTTGGCGGCGTTGGCGGCGACAGCAGCGGGGTGGTCGTCGTAGGTGATGTCCATGCCGGACGTTCGTGCGCGGTCGATCAGTGTGGGGACGCCTCCGTGGAGCGGGTCGACCGGTGGGGCGTCCTCCCGCAGGAGGCCGATGATTTCGCGCAGGCGTTCCGTTGCGGCGGCGGCGTTTTCGCGCAGGGCTTTGGCTTCCGCGATGCCCGACATCTCCAGGGCGGCGGCTCGCAGGGCGATCAGGCTCAGCTCGTGGCCCAGCGAGTCGTGCATGTCGCTGGCGATGCGGGCCCTCTCGCGGAGCCGGGCCTCCTCCGCGACGATCCGTTGCCGCAGCTCCAGCTCCTCCGCGCGCTGCCACCCCGCCCGCACCAGATCGTCCCGCGTGCGCATGTACCGCCCGAGCTGCCACGGCAGCACGGCGGCGAACAGCATCACCCCGATCGACGCGCCCCAGTCGGCCATCTCGTAGCGGCCGATCGCCAAGGACAGCGGGACGCCGACAGCCCCGACGCCCAGGAACGTCACCAGCGCGGGCCGTACCGACTCCATCCGCCGCCCGGCCAGGTAGGCGAACGGCACCATGAGCAGCACCGGCCACACCGGAACCCGCCCGCCGAAACTGAACATCATGGCGAGGCTGGACCCCACCGCGACGGTCAGCGACAACCACGGGCCGCGCCGGGCGGCGGCGACCGCGACGACGGCCGCCGCCATCCCGCCGATCAGCTCCCACGGCTGGGCGTTGTGCCGGCTCTCGTACACCACCAGGGCGACGACCAGCGCCCCCGCGAGTACTTCCGCTGCTCTTCCCCAGAATCTCCCCACGGGATCGGACGGTACCGACCAACGTGGACGGGCGGTATCTGTCGAAAGTCAGATTTTGGTGGTCACCCGGATGAAATCCAGCACCTGCGGCCAGGACAACGCGAAGGCTTCGGCGTTGACCGGCGTGCCGTGCCGCGTCTTGTTGGCGAAACCGTGCTCGGCGTCGGGGTACACGTGGATCAGGCTCGGCCCGGTGACCCGCCCCTGCAGCGCCGACTGCAGCTCGTCGAAGCGGGACCGCGGGACCAGTTCGTCCGCCGTCGGGTACAGCATCATCACCGGCGCCTTGATCAGGCCGGTGTGGGCGATGGCGTCCATCGTGTGGTTCGGCGGGGTCTCCCCCGGCACCGTCGGGTGGTAGGCGACCACGTTGGCGACACGGTGATCCCGGCCACCCAGGATCAGCGCGAACCGCCCGCCGAGGCACCACCCGATCACGCCCGCCTTCGCGCAGCCCAGCTCGCCGAGGAGGTGGTCCAGCAGCTGCGTCTGCTCGTCCAGGGCGACCGCGTCGTCGAGCTCGGGCATCTTCGCCAGCAGGTCCGGCATCGAGGTGTCGTCGCTGCTCGGGCCGTGGAACGGGTCCCACACCAGCGCGGTGACCCCGGTGGCGGCGATCGCCTCGGCCCACTCGCGCACCTGCTCGCCGATGCCGGTGACCATCGGCAGCAGCAGCATCCCGGACTCGCTGCCGCCGGCGGGCCGCGCGAGGTAGGCCGTCAGCCCGTTGACGGTGAGCCGTGATGTTTCGATGTCCTGTGTCATGCCGCGACATTAGGCATGATGATCGGCATGGCCGAACGCACCCTGACCGAGCAGCTCGGCGCCGAACCGCCCGCGGGCGTCGCCGCGCTGGATCCAGCGCACCAGCAGGACCTGGCCGACGCGGTGCGCTCCGCTCGCCGTCGTCAGGCGGCCGCGCTGGCCAAGGCGGGCAACGACGCGCTCAAGTTCGTGCCCGCCCTGCTGCGGCCGGCGGTCCGGAAGGCGGTCGGCCTGTGACGCCCCAGGAAGCCGAGATCCGCAAGCTGGCGCGGGTGCTCGGGGTCGGCGTCGAACGGCTCGCCTACCTCGCCGAGGTTCCCGTCGAGGACCTGCGTGAGCTGCGGGAACGCGCCACGACCGTGTTGTTCGACGCGCACCTGGGCGTGCTGGAGCGGATGGCGGGCGCGAGCAAGCTGCTGCCGGTCCCGGTGCTGGCGAAGATCGCCGAGCGGGTGTTCGGGCCGCTGCTCGCCGCGCGGATCGCGGGGCTGGTCGAAGCCTCGCGCGGGGCGGAGATCGCCGGGCGCCTGTCGCCGGCGTTCCTCGCCGACGTGGCCGCCGAGCTGGATCCGCGGCGGGCGCGCGGGATCATCGCGAAGCTGCCGGCGCCGGTGGTCGTCGCGGTCGCGCGCGAGCTGAGCGGGCGTCAGGACTGGGTCACCATCGCCCGGTTCGTCGACCACCTGCCGGACGCGACGATCGTGACCAGCCTGGAGTTCATCCCGGACGCGGCCCTGCCCGAGGTCGCCGCGCTGCTCGACGATCCGTCGAAGATCGGCAAGGTGCGGGACCTGCTGCCGCCGGAGCGGCTGGCCGCGCTGCCTGAACACCTGCGCTGACGGTTCCCATTCGTCCAAGCCGGCGGCCCCTCGACGGCGCCACCATGGGCGGCATGGTCCAGCGAATCGTGCCCTACCTCACCACCACCGACCTCGCGCCGGTGCGCGACTTCTACGTCCACGTCCTCGGGCTGGAGGTGGCGATGGAGGATCCCGTGCTCAACCTCCGGTCCCCAGCCAACCCGGCCGCGCAGATCATCGTTCAACGACCCGGCTCACCCGAACCGCGCTTCGGGATCGATGTCGGGACACCGGAGGCCGTCGACGCGGCCCACGCCGAGGTCGTCAGCCGGGGGTTGCGAGTCGTCTACCCGCTCACCGACGAAGCCTGGGGCGTGCGGCGCTTCTTCGTGGCGGATCCGAGCGGCTCAGTGGTCAACGTGCTCGCTCACGCCGCCACGATGAGGTAGATGCCGTAGAGCACAACGGCCGCGCACGCGGCGAAGCACACTCCCGCCGTCACCGCGCCTGCCGTGCCGCTCGCACCGGCCTCCCGGGCGTCGGCGCGGGCGGCGACGCCACGGACGCCGACCGCGAACAGCCCGGTCACCACAGCCACCGCGGCCAGGGCGACGAGGAACACGCTGCCCAGGGCGCTCCAGTCGATGTGCACGGTGAGCCTCCTCAGGCCGCCACGGGGACGGGTCGCTCGGCCTCGGGGGCCATGGATTCGGGCGTGACCGGGTTGCGCCGCGACCACAGCCAGATGCCCAGCGCCGCGGCGACCAGCACCAGGCCGACCACCACGGTGCCGGCGGTGCCCATCGTCGCGACCTCGGCGGCCATCGCGCCGACCGCGGCCGCGGCCGGCAGGGTCAGCAGCCAGGCCAGCGCCATCCGGCCGGCGACGCTCCAGCGCACCTCGGCCAGCCGCCGCCCGACCCCGGAGCCGATGATGCCGCCGGAGCAGACGTGCGTGGTGGACAGCGCGAACCCGAGGTGCGAGGACGCGAGGATCGTGGCGGCCGCGCTGGTCTCGGCGGCGAAGCCCTGCGGCGTCTGCACGTCCGTGATCTTGCGGCCCATCGTGTGGATGATCCGCCAGCCACCCATGTAGGTGCCCAGCGCGATCGCCAGCCCGGCGCTGAGCACGACCCACAGCGGCGGACCGGACCCGGCGGCCAGCGCGCCGGAGGAGATCAGGGTGAGCGTGATGACGCCCATCGTCTTCTGGGCGTCGTTCGTGCCGTGCGCGAGCGAGACCAGCGACGCCGAGAGCACCTGCGCGCGCTTGAACGACTTGCCCACCACGTCCTGCCGCACCTTCGCGGTGATCCGGTAGACGAGGTAGGTGCCGACGACCGCGACCAGTCCGGCCACCAGCGGCGAGGCCACGGCGGGGATCAGGACCTTCTGCACGACCTGCGCGAAGTGCACCGCGTCGGCGCCGGAGGCGACCCAGGTGGCGCCGATCAGGCCGCCGAACAGGGCGTGCGAGGAACTCGACGGCAGCCCGAACAGCCAGGTCAGCAGGTTCCACAGGATCGCGCCGACCAGTCCGGCGAAGACGACGACGGGGGTGACCTTGGTGTCGTCGACGATCCCGCCGGAGATGGTCTTGGCCACCTCGACGGACAGGAACGCGCCGATGAGGTTGAGGACGGCGGAGATGGTGACCGCGACCTTAGGTTTCAAGGCGCCGGTCGCGATGGAGGTCGCCATGGCGTTGGCGGTGTCGTGGAAACCGTTGGTGAAATCGAAGGCCAGTGCGGCGACGATGACCACCAGGACGATCAGCGAGAGGTCCACACCTCCCACGGTACCTTTCGGGTGACGGGCTACTCGCGGCGGCCGATGAACTTCCGGTGAACGGGTATCAGCGAGTGATTTGGCTTACGCCACACGGGAACCCTTCCGCCATACCTGCCACGTCAACGGCACCCCGGGGCGGTAGGCGAGGTGCGTGCGGGACGGTGCGTCCAGCACGTGCAGATCGGCCCGCGCGCCCGGCCGGAGCACGCCGACGTCGGTCCGGCGCAGGGCCCGCGCGCCGCCGAGGGTCGCCGCGCGCACCGCCTCTTCCACGGACATGCCCATCTGCAGAACCGCGGTCGCCACGCAGAAGTTCATCGACGTCGTGTAGGAGCTGCCCGGGTTGGCGTTGGTGGCCAACGCCACCGTCGCTCCCGCGTCGAGCAGCCGCCGGGCCGGCGCGAGCGGCTGACGGGTCGACAGATCGCAGGCCGGCAGCAGGGTCGCCACGGTGTTCGACGACGCGAGCGCCTCGATGTCCCAATCCGACAAATGGGAGCAATGGTCGACGCTGGCGGCGCCCAGCCGGACCGCGAGCCGCACTCCGGGGCCGGGGCCGAGCTGGTTGCCGTGCACCCGCAGGCCGAGACCACGCCGCGCGGCGGCGCGCAGGACCCGCTCCGACTGGGCCTCGTCGAACGCCCCGGTCTCGCAGAACACGTCGGCCCAGCGCACCGATCCCGCCACCGTGTCGAGCATCTCGCCGCAGACGAGATCCACATAGGACTCCGGCTCGGCGCCGGGCGGCACCAGGTGGGCGCCGAGGAACGTGACCTCGTCGGCGACCGCGGCGGCGATGCGGGCGGAGCGGGCCTCGTCGGCCACGGTCAGTCCGTAGCCGGTCTTGGTCTCCAGGCAGGTCGTGCCCTGGCGCGCGGCCTCGGCCACGTGACGGCGCAGGTTGGCGGTCAGCTCGGCGTCGGTGGCCGCTCGGGTCGCCTCCACCGTGACCGCGATGCCGCCCGCGGAGTACGCCTGACCGGCCATCCGGGCCTCGAATTCGGCGGTGCGGTCGCCGGCGAACACCAGGTGGGTATGGCTGTCCACCCAGCCCGGCAGCGCGGCCCGGCCCTCGACGTCCACCCGCTCGTCCGCGTCCGGCGCGGCCGCGGCGGGACCGGCCCAGGCGATCGTGGGCCCGTCGAACACGATCGCGGCGTCGGTGATCGTGCCCAGCTCCTCGTCGTTCGTGGTCAGCTCGCCGATGCCGGTGATCAGGACCGCCACAGCGCCTCCACCTCCTCCGCCAGCACCGTCGCCGGGCGGTCGATCAGCTGGTGCGCGCGGTCGCGCACGACCCACCGGCCCCCGATCAGGACGTCGGTCACATCCGCGGCCGAGGCGGCGAACACCGCGCCTGACGGCTCCGTCCCGGCCGTGCGCACGGAGTCCAGCCCGACGACGACCAGGTCGGCGGGCGCGCCCACCGCCAGCCGGCCCCCGTCGCGTCCGAGTGCCGAGTGGCGCGTGCCCGCGGCCAGCAGCTCGGCGACGCCGAAGCACCCCCGCTCCTCGGCCGCGAGCCGTTCGTTCAGTTCGAGCGCCCGCAGTTCCTCGAACGGGTCGACCACGGCCTGGCTGTCGCTGCCCAGGGACAGGTCCACGCCCGCGTCCGCCAGCCGTCGGGCTTCGCCGATACCGTCGCCGAGGTCGCGTTCGGTGGTGGGGCAGAAGCAGACTTGCGACAGCAGGCCGATGTCGGTGTCCGTGAGGTGCGTGCCGTGCACGGCGACGGTGCGCGGGCCGAGGACGCCGGCACCGTCCAGCAGTTCGGCCGGGGTGCATCCGTGGTGTGCCAGGCAGTCCTCGTTCTCGGCCCGCTGCTCCGACAGGTGCACGTGCAGCGGGCCGTCCCAGTCCGCGAAGAACGGCAGCTGTCCGGCGGGAACGGCCCGTACCGAGTGCACCGCGGCGCCGACCAGGGCCGATCCCGGTTTCAGCGCGTCCACCCGCTCGGCCCAGCCGTCCACGTCCCCGTCGCCGAACCGCAGCTGCACGGCGGAGAGTTCGCGGCCGAAACCGCCGGCGAGGTAGCAGGCGTCGAGGAGGGTGAGCCGGATGCCCGCGTCCTCTGCGGCCTGGATCAGGGCGTGGCCCATCGCGTTCGGGTCGGCGTAGCGCTTGCCACCCGGTGCGTGGTGGAGGTAGTGGAACTCGCCGACGGCCGTGTACCCGGCGAGTACCATTTCGGCGTAGACGCCCCGCGCGAGCCGGTAGTAGGAGTCCGGGTCGAGCCGCTCGGCCAGCGTGTACATCCGCTCGCGCCAGGTCCAGAACGTGCCCCGGTCGTGGTGCGTGCGACCGCGCAGGGCCCGGTGGAAGGCGTGTGAGTGCCCGTTGGCGAAGCCGGGCAACGCGAGCCCGGGCAGCACCGTTCCCTTGCGTGGCGCATCTTTGCTGACCTCAGTGAATGCACCGTCGGCGATTTCGAGCCGCACCCCGGACGCGACCCCGTCCGGCAACCACGCGTGCTCGGCCCACAAGATCGTCATGTCGACAATGTCTCCAGGACCCGGGCGAGCGCGACCACGCCCGCCTCGATGTCGGCGTCCTCGGCGAACTCTTCCGGCGCGTGGCTGATCCCGGTCGGGTTGCGCACGTAGAGCATCGCGGTGGGTACGTGGGCGGCGAGGATCGCGGCGTCGTGCCCGGCGCCGGTGGGCAGCTCGGGCGCGTCCAGCAGGCCGGTCAGCCGGTCGCGCAGCGCGGGGTCGAACGTCACGGTGTCGCCGTAGGACTCCTCGGTGACGGTGACCGTGCACCCCTCCGCGGCCGCGGCGCGTTCGGCCGCCTCGGTCAGCTCCGCGACCACGTCGCGGCTGTTTCCGCGCGCGTCCAGCCACAGATCCACTGTGGACGGAATGACGTTGGTTCCCCCTGGTCGTGGCACCAGTCTGCCCACGGTGGCACGAGCGTCCATTGTGGATGCCGCGCGCCGGGCGGCGAGCACGACCTCCGCGGCGGGCAGCATCGGGTCACGGCGATCGCGCAAAACTGTCGTACCCGCGTGGTTCCCTTGTCCGGTGAACGAGAACCGCCACCGCCCGTGCTCCAGCACCGTGCTGCCGACGCCCACCGGCACGTCCAGCGCCCGCCCCTGCTCGACGTGCAGTTCGACGAACGTCCCGATCCGCTGGAGCGTTACATCGTCACGCCCGAAGTGCCGGGGATCCACGCCGGCCTGGGCAGCGGCTTCGGCGAGCGTGATCCCGCCCGGGTCGCGAAGAGCCCGCGCCCGGTCGGGGTCGATCGCGCCGGTCAGCAGCCGCGAACCCAGGCACGGCACGCCGAACCGGCCGCCCTCCTCCTCGGCGAAGACGACGACGGCGAACGGCCGCGCCGGGCGGAATTTCCGCTCCTGCAACCGGGACACCGCTTCCAGTGCGCTGACCACGCCGAGCGGACCGTCGAACGCGCCGCCACCGGGCACCGAGTCGAGGTGGCTGCCGGTCACCAGCGCGTCCGGGCCCGGCGCGCCCCACCACGCCCACAGGTTCCCGTTGCGGTCGGTGTCCACGTCCAGTCCGCGCCGACCGGCCTGTTCCCGGAACCAGTGGCGCATCTCGGTTTCCGCGCGGTCGAACCCATGGCGGGCGTATCCGCCGCCGGGGGCGCGGCCGACGTCGGCGAGATCGTCGAGCAGGCTCACGCCTCCTCCTGCATGGGCACCCGCACGCCACGGTCCCGCGCCACCTCCGCGGCGCGCTCGTACCCGGCGTCCACGTGCCGGATCACACCCATGCCCGGGTCGTTGGTCAGCACTCGCTCGATCTTCTGCGCGGCCAGTGGCGTGCCATCCGCGACGCACACCTGTCCGGCGTGGATCGAGCGGCCCATGCCGACTCCCCCGCCGTGGTGCAGTGACACCCAGCTCGCACCGGAGGCCGTGTTGACCAGCGCGTTGAGCAGTGGCCAGTCGGCGATGGCGTCCGAACCGTCGGCCATCGCCTCGGTCTCGCGGTACGGGGAGGCGACGCTGCCGGCGTCCAGGTGGTCGCGGCCGATCACCACGGGGGCGCTCAGCTCGCCGCTGGCGACCATCTCGTTGAACCGCAGCCCGGCGAGGTGCCGTTCGCCGTAGCCGAGCCAGCAGATGCGTGCCGGAAGCCCCTGGTACGCCACGCGGTCACCGGCCATCCGGATCCACCGGGTGAGGGTTTCGTTGTCCCCGAACAGGTCGAGGACGGCACGGTCGGTCGCCGCGATGTCCGCCGGGTCGCCGGAGAGCGCGGCCCAGCGGAACGGGCCCTTGCCCTCGCAGAACAGCGGGCGGATGTAGGCGGGCACGAAACCCGGGTAGTCGAAGGCCCGCTCGCAGCCGCCGAGCTTCGCCTCACCACGTAAGGAGTTGCCATAGTCGAACACTTCAGCACCGGCATCGAGGAAACCGAGCATCGCGCCCACGTGCTCGGCCATGGACTCGCGCGAGCGGTCGGTGAACTCGTCCGGCTTCGCGGCCGCGTAGTCGTGCCAGTCGGCGACTTCGACGCCGGTCGGCAGGTACGCGAGCGGGTCGTGCGCGGAGGTCTGGTCGGTGACGATGTCCGCCTCGAGCCCGCGGCGCAGCAGCTCCGGCAACACCTCGGCGGCGTTGCCGATCACGCCGACCGACACGGCCTCGCCGGCCTTCTTCGCCTCGGTGACCCGGCGGATCGCGGAGTCCACATCGGACGCCAGTTCGTCGAGGTAGCGGGTCTCCAGGCGGCGCCGGGCGCGCGTGGCATCGCATTCGACGACCAGGGCGGTGCCGCCGTTCATGGTGATCGCCAGCGGCTGGGCGCCACCCATGCCGCCCAGTCCGGCGGTCAGCGTGAGCGTCCCGCGCAGTGTGCCGCGGAACCGTTTCTCCGCCACGGCGGCGAACGTCTCGTAGGTGCCCTGCAGGATGCCCTGCGTGCCGATGTAGATCCAGGAGCCGGCGGTCATCTGGCCGTACATCGTCAGGCCGAGCTTCTCCAGCCTGCGGAACTCGGGCCAGGTCGCCCAGTCTCCGACGAGGTTCGAGTTCGCGATCAGCACGCGCGGGGCCCACTCGTGCGTGCGGAACACGCCCACCGGCTTGCCGGACTGCACGAGCAGGGTCTCGTCCTGCTCCAGTCCGGTGAGGCAGCGGGTGATCGCGTCGAAGCTCGCCCAGTCGCGGGCGGCCTTGCCGGTGCCGCCGTAGACGACCAGGTCCTGCGGGCGCTCCGCGACCTCGGGATCGAGGTTGTTGTGCAGCATCCGCAACGCGGCTTCGGTCTGCCAGTTCTTCGCCGTCAGCGTGGTTCCGCGGGCGGCCCGGACGGTGCGGCTCATGCTTCCTCCAGTGCGGTCAGGACGGCTCCCGAACGGACGAGTTCTTCGGCGGCGGCGATCTCCGGCGCGAGGTGGCGGTCCGGCCCTGGTGCGGCGACGTGTTTCCGGACCAGGTCGCGGACGGCGGCCGTGACCGGCGCGGGCCGCAGCGGCGCGCGGAAGTCCAGCGCGCGGGCGGCCGTCAGCAGCTCGATCGCCAGCACCGAGGTCAGCCCGTCCACCGCACGGCGCAGCTTCCGCGCGGCGGACCAGCCCATCGAGACGTGGTCCTCCTGCATCGCGCTGCTGGGGATCGAGTCGACCGAGGCCGGCACCGCCAGCCGCTTCAGCTCGCTGACGATCGCGGCCTGCGTGTACTGGGCGATCATGTGCCCGGAGTCGACGCCCGGGTCGTCGGCGAGGAAGGCCGGCAGCCCGTGCGAACGGGACACGTCGAGCATCCGGTCCGTACGGCGTTCGGCGATGCTCGCGACGTCGGCGAGCGGGATGGCCAGGAAGTCCAGGACGTAGGCCAGCGGCGCGCCGTGGAAGTTGCCGTTCGACTCCACCCGGCCGTCGGCGAGCACCACCGGGTTGTCGATGGCGGCGGCGAGTTCGCGGTCGGCGACCAGTTCGGCGTGCGCGACGGTGTCCCGGGCGGCGCCGTGCACCTGGGGCGCGCACCGCAGCGAGTACGCGTCCTGCACGCGGGTGCAGTCCGGGCCGCGATGGCTGGCGACGATCTCCGAGTCGGCGAGCGCGGCGAACATCCGCCGGGCGGAAACAGCCTGCCCGGGGTGCGGGCGCAGTGCCTGGAGGTCGGCGGCGAAGGCCCGGTCGGTGCCGAGCAGGGCCTCGACGCTCATCGCGGCCGTGAGGTCGGCGGTGTCGAGCAGCCGGTTGAGGTCGTCCAGGGCGAGGACGAGCATGCCGAGCATCCCGTCGGTGCCGTTGGTGAGGGCCAGGCCCTCCTTCTCGGCGAGGGTGACGGGTTCGATCCCGGCCTCGGCGAGCGCTTGCGCGGCGGACCGGCCGTCGAGCACTTCGCCCTCGCCCATCAGCGCGAGCGCGACGGCGGCGAGCGGCGCGAGGTCACCCGAGCAGCCGAGCGAGCCGTACTCGTGGACGACCGGGACGACGCCGGCGTTGAGCATCGCGGCCAGCGCTTCGGCGGTCGCCGGGCGGACGCCGGTGTGCCCGGACGCGAGCGTGCGCAGCCGCAGCAGCATCAGGGCGCGCACCACCTCCGGCTCGACGGCGGGGCCGGTGCCGGCGGCGTGGGAGCGGATGAGCGAGCGTTGCAGGGCGGTGCGGCGGTCGGCCGGGATGTGCCGGATGGCGAGGGCGCCGAAGCCGGTGGAGATGCCGTAGGTGGGCTGGTCGGCGTCGGCGAGCGCGTCGATGTGGCGACGGGTCTCGCCGAGCGTCTTGCGGACCTCGTCGCTCAGCTCGACCGCCGCGTGGTGCCGCGCGACCGCGACGACCTGCTGCCGGGCGAGTGGCCCGGAGTCCAACCGCACTGTGCTCATGGGCTCATTGCACTCCCCTGAGGAGCCGGCCGGAGGTCCCCGCGGAGTGGTTGTGTCTGGTATCCCAGACAGATGACGGATGTGCCCGCTCTGCGCCGTGGTCTGGCGGTGCTGCGCGTCCTGGCGACGCGGCCGGGGCCGATCTCGGCCGCGGCGATCGCGCGCGAGCTGGACCTGCCCCGGTCGACGACCTACCACCTGCTGGCGGAGCTGGAGGCGGCGGGTTTCGTGGTGCACCTGGCGGCCGAGCGCCGGTACGGGCTGGGGATCGCCGCGTTCGAGCTGGGTTCGGCGTACCTGCGGCACGACCCGCTGGAGCGGTTGGCGGCGCCGTTGTTGCGCAAGCTCGCGGACCGGGTGGGGCACACCGCGCAGCTGGGGGTGCTGCACGGGAACGAGTTGCTGTACCTCGTGAAGGAGCGCCCGTCGGCGCCGGAAACGCTGGTGACCGATGTGGGGGTGCGCCTGCCCGCGCACCTGCCGGCGAGCGGGCAGGCGTTGCTGGCTCACCTGCCCCATGCCCACGTCCGGGCGCTCTACCCGCAGGCGGCGGCCTTCGTCACGCGAACCGGCCGGGGCCCCGCGACCTTGCCCGAGCTGCGACGAGCCCTGGCCGAGGTCCGAGCACGCGGCTGGGCGGTCGAGGACGGCCAGGTGACCCGCGATTTCGCCTCGGTGGCGCACGCCGTTTTCGACCACAACGGCCGCCCGCTGGCGTCAGTGGCGGTGACCTTCCGGCACGTGTGTGAGTCGGGGTGCGCCGAGACGTGGCCGGCGGTGGCCCACGAGGTGGGCACGACAGCGGCGGCGCTGACCAGGCAGGTCGGCGGCAGAAACCCTACGTGACCGGCGCCGGGAACGCGTTCAGCGAACGAAGCGATTGAGCCCAACCGCCGCCGGCGGCATGGTGCTTGGGGGCAAGGCCCGGACCGCGAAGCCCTCCTGGCGGGGGCCGCGAGGAACGGGGACGTGCGCCCAAGGAGCGAAGCCCACCCGCCGGGGCCCGAGGGCAACCGCGACGGGCACCCACGGGGCAAAGCCCACCCGCCGGGGCCCGAGAGCAACCGCGACGGGCACCCACGGGGCAAAGCCCACCCGCCGGGGCCCGAGAGCAACCGCGACGGGCACCCACGGGGCAAAGCCCACCCGCCGGGGCCCGAGAGCAACCGGGACGGGCACCCACGGGGCAAAGCCCACCCGGCGGGGCCCGAGAGCAACCGGGACGGGCACCCAGGGGGCGAAGCCCGCCGGCGGGGTACGGGGAAGGCCTCCTCGCAAAAGCGATCACCCAGCCGGGTACGACCAACAACCGCCGCCCGAACGCCCGAACGCAACCACCAGATGGGGGTCCAGGGGGCGAAGCCCTCCTGGCGGGGTCTGGGGGTTCGACCACCAGAAGACACGACGAAGGCCGAGACCCGCGAGCCGCTCTCGGCGAGCAGGTCTCGGCCTTCGGCCGAGTGGAGGTGCCGGGAATTGAACCCGGGTCCTCTGGCGCCTTGCCTAGGCTTCTCCGTGCGCAGTTCGCTCTGCCTCTACTCGGCCCCACCGGTCACGCGAACAAGCCGGTGTGACGGGCCCAGCCGCTGTGGTTTTCCCTTCCGGTCCCCGCGGCCGGGTCCGGAAGGTGAGCCTCCTAGCTGATGCCGGCTACCGGGACGGAGGCGCTCCCGGGCCGACAGACTCGCACTCGCTCAGGCAGCGAGGGCGAAGTCGCGCTGACTATTAGTCTTGGCGCTTATTTGGTTACGACGACGCTTAACGGTGGTCTCTCGCCTGCACCGGCACGCTTCCCTTGACTCAACGTCCAGAGTCGAAACCGTTCACCCCCTTGATGGTGTTCCGTTACCAGCATAACGCCCGCGGCAACCGGGTTTGTTCCGCACCGGGTGGGGTTGTCCCCACCCCGGTGACGCCCGCGCGCCCCATGGCCCACCAGCGGAAACCTCGCGATGCTGGGTCCGTGATGCTGAGAGAGGAACGGACCATGGGGCCGACGTATTCCGCGCTGGACGGCACTCGCCCGCGTCCGCCGGTGCTCGGTGCGCTCGGGTACCTGCTGAGCAACCTGCCACTGGGCGTGGCCGGGTTCGCGCTGATGGTGACGCTGTTCACCGCGGGTCTGGGCACCGCGATCGTGTGGGTGGGCCTGCCGATCCTCGGCCTCGCGGTGCTGATCGCCCGCGCGGCCGGGCGGTTCGAGCGCGCCCGGGTGCACCGGATGCTCGGCACCTACGTCGTGACGCCGTACAAGCCGCTGCCGGAGTTCGGCCTCAAGGCGCGCTGGCGCGCCCGGCTGACCGACGGCGCGACCTGGCGGGACGCCCTCTACCTGGTGCTCCTGCTGCCGCTCGGGATCGCCGAGTTCACCCTCATGGTCGCCTTCTGGTCGGTCGGACTGGCCGCGACGGCGCTGCCGTTCTACTGCGAGTACCTGCCCGGGGGCGCGTACTTCTTCCCCTCCTACGACCTGCGCTGGATCGCGGTCGACTCGCCGGTCGACGCCCTGCCGTGGGCCGCGCTGGGCCTGATCGTCCTGGCGCTGGCGATCGGCCTCACCCGCGGTCTCGGCACCGCCCACGCGTTGTTCGCCCGCGCCATGCTCGGCCCCGGCCCGCGCGCCCGCCGGCTCGCCGGATCCGCCACCGACCAGCCGAACCCGGTGGCATGATGAGCCTCGTGGCCGGTGAACACGGGCCGATCGAGCAGCCGCGTCCGGGGGCCGCGAAGTCGATCGTCTACATGATCTCCTCTTTCGCCCTGCGCCTGGTCCAGTTCGTGCTGGTCGTGGTGCTCGGCCTGGTCGGGATCGCGACGACGGTGATCTGGGTCGGCATCCCGATCCTGCTCCTGACCACGAGCATGGTGCGCGGGTTCGGCGACCTGGAGCGCCGCTGGGTGCGCAAGATGCTGGGCACTCCCCTGCCGCCCGCCGACCGCGCGCCGGTCGAGGGCGGGGTGCTGCGGCGGTGGCGGATGCGCCTGGTCGACAGCACGACGTGGCGGGATCTGGCGTACCTGATGGTGGCGTTCCCGCTGAGCGTCGTCGAGTTCGCGATCGGCATCGCATCGATCGTGCTGGTGCCGATGGCGATCTGGGTCGCGCCGTGGATCGGGTGGGTGCACGGCTCGCTGGCGGTCGCCCTGCTCGGCCCGAACCGCGCCGAACGGCTGCGCGTCAAGGCGCAGCAGCTGCAGGCGTCGCGGGCGCGCGGGGTGGACGCCGCCGAGGCCGAGCGCCGCCGCATCGAGCGGGACCTGCACGACGGCGCCCAGCAGCGGCTGGTGGCGGTGGCGCTGAACCTGGGCCGCGCCAAGAACAAGCTGGACAAGGAACCGGAGGCGGTCCGCGCGCTGATCGAGGAGGCCCACACCGACGCCAAGCTCGCCGTGTCGGAGCTGCGGGACCTGGCGCGCGGCATCTACCCGGCGGTGCTCGGCGACCGCGGCCTCGACGCGGCGCTGTCCGCGCTGGCCGCGAAGACGCCGATCCCGGTCGAGGTGACGGTCGACATCGAACCGCGCCCGCCGGCCGCCGTGGAGACCACCGCCTACTTCATCGCCGGCGAGACCCTGACCAACGTCGCCAAGCACTCCGGCGCGACGGAAGCGCAGGTCAAGGCGTGGCGCACGGACGACAAGGTGATCATCGAGATCACCGACAACGGGCGCGGCGGGGCCGAGGTGCGGCCCGGCGGCGGCCTGGCCGGGCTGGCCGACCGGGCCGCGACGATCGACGGTGTGATGACGGTGGTGAGTCCCCAGGGCGGGCCGACGGTGGTCCGTGCCGACCTGCCGTGTACCTGGTGACCCGGTTCGTGAGTGAATAGGGCGAATTCACTCACGAACTGGGGGTTGGCGGAATGCGTGTGGTGATCGCCGAGGACGCGGTCCTGCTGCGGGCCGGGGTCGAGCGGTTGCTCGCCGACGAGGGCATCGACACGGTCGCCGCGGTCGACACCGGCGACGCGCTCGTCGGGGCCGTCACCGAACACAAACCGGACCTGGCGATCGTGGACGTCCGGATGCCACCGACGTTCACCGACGAGGGCCTGCGGGCCGCGCTCGCCGCTCGCGAGGCGGTCCCGGGCCTGCCGGTGCTGGTCCTGTCGCAGTACGTCGAGGAGAGCTACGCGGTCGAACTGCTGTCCGGCGGGGCCGGCGGCGTCGGCTACCTGCTGAAGGAACGCGTGGCCGATGTCGCCGACTTCCTCGACGCGGTCCGCCGTGTCGCCCGGGGCGGCACGGCCATCGATCCGGAGGTGATCGCGCAGGTCATGGCTCGTGGACGGAAGAACCCGCTGGACGCGCTGACCGCGCGGGAGTCCGAGGTGCTCGGGCTGATGGCGCAGGGCCTGTCCAACTCGGCGATCGCCGCGTCGCTGGTCGTCTCGCACGGCGCGGTCGAGAAGCACATCGGCAACATCTTCGCCAAGCTCGGGCTGGAAGCCAGCGCGGAGGAACACCGCCGGGTGCGCGCGGTCCTCACCTACCTCGGCCGCCCCTAGCGGGTCCAGGGCGGCACGATCGTGGTGCCGCCCACCGTGCCGACCATTCCGATCGACGTGCACACCGTCGCACGCGCCGGTTCCGGGGCCGGGTTGTCCAGCCGGAACAGGGTGTCCGGCGGCACGATCATGGCGTCCCCGGGGACGAGCCGGTGCACCTCACCGCCGAGGGTCAGGTCGAGCCCGCCGGACTGCAGCACGAACACCTCTTCCCGGCTCACCGAGTGCTCCTCGCCGGTCGTTCCCGGCGCGAGTTCCAGCAGCCACACGGCCAGCTCGGCGGATCCGCGGCTGGGCACGGCCAGCGGCCGGAACACCGCGCCGCCACGTTCGAACCGGGGCGCTTCCGCGAGTGTCGCGACGGGCATGTCGACCTCCAAGTAGTCAAGTACCTTTACCAGTAATAAGGTAAAGGAGCTTGACCATATAGTCAAGGAGCTTGACCATGACCGCTGGCGACATGCCGGGCCTGCTCGCGCTGACCTTCCGCGCACTGATGGACGAGATCCACGAACGCCTCGCCGAGGAGGGGTTCGCCGACGTCCGCCCCGCGCACGGCTTCGCATTCCACTTCCTGTCCCACCGCGCCGCCACGGCCGTCGAGCTCGGCGAGCACCTCGGCATCACCAAACAGGCCGCCGTGCAGCTCGTCGACGAACTGGCCGCGCGCGGCTACGTGGAACGCCGGCCGCATCCCACCGACCGCCGCAGCAGGCTGGTCGTCCTCGCGCCGCGTGGTTGGCGGTGCGTCGACCGGGTGGTGGCGCTGTCCAAGGAGGCCGAGGAGCGGTGGGTGAACCTGATCGGCGACGGGGATTTCGCCCGGATGCACCAAGGGTTGTCGGCGTTCGCGGCCGAGATGACCCGACATCGGAGGGTCACCGTGCGCCCGGTGTGGTGAATCGCTCCTCACCCGTTCTGACGGCGGCGCCCGGTCCGCCGCTCACCTACCATGGTCGGACGTCGCCATCGGTTTCCCGCACGAGGAGGGCTCCATGACCGAAGAGAACGTCCGGTTCTTCGGCGGCCCCCTCGACGGCCGGGTCCAGACGCTCGACGACCCGGTGAGCGGCACGGTCATGCGGCACGTCCACCTGCACGAGGGCCCCAAGATCGAGACCTTCTACCAGCTCGGGTTCTCCCCGGAGGCCGGCTGGGAGTACCGGCTCTGCGGCCTGCCCGCCTCCGAGATCGACGAGGCTCGCGAGCTGTAGGTAGGGCGCACCCCACCACGGTCCTGCACCTGTCCCCCGCCCGAAGACGGCGGTCTGCCCGGCTGTGCCGGGAACCCGTTGCGACCAGGCTGAACGCATGCGACCAAGCCTGCGGCAGGCCCCGGCGGGAGCCCGCGACACCTTCCTCGACGTGGTCCGCGCGACCGCGATCCTCGCCGTCATCGGGCAGCACTGGCTGATGCCCGTCCTCAGCTACGACGACGGCCGTCTCGCGACCGGCAACGCGCTGGCCACCCCCGGCTGGTGGGCGCTGACCTGGCTGTCGCAGGTCATGCCGATGGTGTTCTTCGCCGGTGGCGCGGCCAACCTGATGTCGATGCGCCGCGCCGCGTCGACGCGGGACTGGCTGTCCACGCGTCTGAAGCGCCTGCTGATCCCGGTGCTGCCGCTGTTCGCGGTGTGGCTGCTCGCCCCGGACCTGCTGCGCGACCTCGGCGCGCCGGAGCAACCGGTGCAGATCGCGGGCGCGATCGCCGGGCAGCTGCTGTGGTTCCTCGCCGTCTACCTGATCACCGTCGCCGCGACGCCGCTGATGCTGGCCGCGCACCGGCGCTGGGGCCTGGGCGTGCCGCTGGTGCTGACCGGGCTCGCGGTGATCGTCGACTTCGGACGGTTCGAAGTGTTCGGCCCGCTCGGCTACGCCAACGCGGTGTTCGTCTGGCTCGCGGTGCACCAGCTCGGCTTCTCCTACGCCGAGGGGCGCCTGGGCACGCTGAGCCGTCGTGGTGCGGCCGGGCTGGCCGTCGCCGGGTTCGGGGTGACCGCGCTGGCCGTCGCGTTCGGGCCGTACCCGGCGAGCATGATCGGCATGCCGGGCGCGCCGGTGTCCAACATGAGCCCGCCCACCGCCGTCCTGATGAGCCTCGCCGTGGGCCAGGCCGGGTTCTGGCTCGCGCTCAAGCCGACACTGGCCACGCTGGCCGAGCGCCCGGCCGTCGCCGCCGTGCTGCGCTGGAGCGGGCCGCGGTTCATGAGCCTGTACCTGTGGCACATGCCGGCGCTGGTCGTCGTCGCGGGCATCGCGGTGCTCGGCTTCGGCTACGCGACGCCGGAACCCGGCAGCGCGGACTGGTTCGCCGTCGCCCCGCTGTGGCTCGGCGCCGCCGCCGTCGTGCTGGCCGGCCTGCTGAAGGCGTTCGGCCGCTTCGAAACCCGGCCGAGCCCGGCCGCCACCGTCCCGGCCGGACAGCTCGCCGCGGCCACCGTGCTGGGCTCCGCCGGGCTGCTCGGCCTGGCCGCGAAGGGGTTCACCACCCCGATGGGCACCGGGATGCTCTCCGGCCCGGTGCCGTGGGTCGCGCTGGTGCTGGCCGCCTTGCTGCTGGCGTCGAAACCGGTGCGGGTCGCGGTCAGACGTTGAGCAGCTTCGCCGGGGTGTCGTGCAGGACGGCCCGCAGGAAGTCGTCCCCGAGGCGGTCGTCGGCAGCCCAGCCGGCGACCGCCCGCAGTTGCGTGGCGTAGGAGTACGGGATGTTCGGGAAGTCGGTGCCGAGCACGATCCGGTCGGCGATGTCGGCCAGCCGGCTGGTCCAGTCGGGCGGCAGCGGCATCAGCTTCTCGGTGAACGGGACGCCGACCATCGTCGTGTCCAGGTGGACGCGCGGATACCGCTCGACGAGCGCGAGCGCCTCGTCGTACTCGGGCATCCCGGCGTGCGCGAGCACCGCGGTCAGCCGCGGATGCCGGGCCAGCACCTCGCCGAACACGTCGAGCCCGGTGTGCGGGCCCGGTTCGGGCCCGTGTCCGGCGTGGACGACGACCGGCACCCCGGCCTCGGCGAGCGCGCCCCACGCCGGGTCGAGCAGGTCGTCCCGCGGGTCGTAGGCGCCGACCTGGACGTGCGCCTTGAAGCAGCGGGCGCCGGCCTGCAGCGCCTCGACGACGTAGGTGGCGGCCGACGGTTCCGGGTAGAGGGTCGCGGTGGGCACGGCGGCCGGGACGCGCTCGGCGAACTCGCGCAGCCAGCCGTTGAGCCACTGGGCCATGCCGGGCTTGTGCGGGTAGGCCAGCGGCGCGTACCGCAGCACCCCGAACGACTCGAGCAGGGCGACCCGCTCGTCCTCGGCTACGCGGTACTGGATGGGCCAGGAGTAGCCGGTGCGCTCACCGATCCGGTCGAAGTAGGCCCAGACCTTGACCAGCATCCGCTCGGGCAGGAAGTGCAGGTGCAGGTCGACCAGACCGTCCAGGCCGAGGCTCCGCACCCAGCCGCGGATGTCCTCGTCGCGCTCCGGCCCCACCTAGCGGCGGCCCTTCAGCGCCCGTCCCATGGCGCGGGTCATCTCGCGCTGGGCGTCCCGCTTGGCCAGGTCCTGGCGCTTGTCGTAGGCCTTCTTGCCCTTCGCCAGCGCCAGCTCGACCTTGACCTTGCCGTCCTTGAAGTACATCGACAGCGGGACGAGCGAGAGCCCGCCCTCCTTGGTCTTGCCGATCAGCTTCTCGATCTCGCCCTTGTGCAGCAGCAGCTTCCGCTTGCGCCGCGACTCGTGGTTGGTCCAGGTGCCGTGCTCGTACTCGGGGATGTGGACGTTGCGCAGCCACACCTCCCCGTCGTCGACGGTGGCGAACGCGTCGACCAGCGAGGCACGGCCCGCCCGCAGGCTCTTCACCTCGGTGCCCACCAGCGCGATCCCGGCCTCATAGGTGTCCAGCACCGCGTAGTCGTGCCGCGCGCGGCGGTTCGACGCGATCACCTTGGAGCCTCGTTCCTTGGGCATAGGTCCAGGTTATCCCACACGTCCCGGCTGGAGCACGGCGTTAATGCCGCACGTAGAGCCGCAGCGTCAGGTACCCGGTGGTGGCCGAGATGATGATCGACGCCAGCAGCAGCCACGGCGCCACCACGATCACGTCCAGCACCTGGATGTTCGGGATGATCCCGCCGGTGACGGACAGGATGCGGTCGATGAACGCGAACTTCGCCGCGATCAGGCCGCCCACCGCGATCGCCCAGCCGATGACGCCGGTGACCACCGCTTCCAGGAGGAACGGCAGCTGCGTGTACCAGCGGGTGGCGCCGACGAGGCGCATGATGCCGACCTCGGTGCGCCGCGTGAACGCCGAGATCTGCACCGTGTTGGAGATCAGCAGCAGCGCGGCGAGCGCCTGGATGAGGGCGATGACGAACGTGCCGTCACGCACGCCGCCGAGGACGCCGAAGAAGCGGTCGAGGAACTGCTTCTGGTCGTCGACCCGGGACACGCCGGGGCGGGTGGCGTACTCCTGGGTGATGACGTCGCTGCGGCTCGGGTCCTTGAGCTTGACCTGCAGCGACGCCGGCAGCGCCTCCGGGCGGGCGGACTGGACCAGGATGGGGTTGTCCTGGAAGAGCTTCTTGAACCGCTCGTAGGCCTGGTCGCGGTTTTCGAACACGACGGACTCGACGGCCGGGTTGCTGTTCAGGTCGGCCAGCAGTCCGCGGCACGGGTCCTGGGTGCAGGACTTGTCGTTGGCGCTGACGTCCTGCGTGAGATACAGCGAGACCTCGACGTCGGCCATGTAGTTGACCTGCATCTTGTCGATGGTCCGCACGATCAGCAACCCACCGCCGAGCATGCCGAGCGAGATGGCCGTGGTGATGATCATCGCGATGGTCATCGTGATGTTGCGGCGCAGGCCGGTGAAGACCTCGCTGAACACGAAACTGGCACGCATCGGGGAGCTGGTTCCTCAGGTCGGGGGCTGGCGGGGTTCGGGGTGACTAGCGGCCGACGCCGTACACGCCCCGGGCGTCGTCGCGGATCACCTTGCCGAGCTGCAGCTCGACGACCCGGCGCCGCATGGAGTCCACGATGGAGTGGTCGTGGGTGGCCATCAGGACGGTGGTGCCGGTGCGGTTGATCCGCTCCAGCAGCAGCATGATGTCCTGGCTGGTGTCGGGGTCGAGGTTCCCGGTGGGCTCGTCGGCGAGCAGCACGAGCGGCCGGTTGACGAACGCGCGGGCGATCGCCACCCGCTGCTGCTCACCACCGGAGAGCTCGTGCGGCATCCGGTCGGCCTTCCCTTCCAGCCCGACCAGCTCCAGCACCTCCGGCACCACCTTCTTGATGGTGTGCTTCGGCTTGCCGATGACCTCGAGCGCGAACGCGACGTTCTCCGCGACGGTCTTGTTGCCGAGCAGCCGGAAGTCCTGGAAGACGCAGCCGATGGTCTGCCGCAGGCGGGGGATCCGGCGGCGGGCCATCTTGGCGACGTCGAAGTTGGACACGAAGACCCGGCCCTTGGTGGGGACCTCCTCGCGCAGCAGCAGGCGCAGGAACGTCGACTTGCCGGACCCGGAGGGCCCGATCAGGAAGACGAACTCGCCCTTGTCCACGTCGACCGACACGTTCTCGAGTGCGGGACGCGTCGACGTCTTGTAGACCTTGGAGACACTGTCGAGCCGAATCACGGTGGGCCATCCTACCCATGGGCGTCGTTAAGCCCGGGTTGGCCTATTGCGTAGGTCTCGCTGATTACGCAGCGTTGGCTTGCTTGCGCCAGCGGATACCGGCCTCGAGGAAGTCGTCGATCTCCCCGTCGAGCACGGAGCTGGGGTTACCCACCTCGTGTTCGGTGCGCAGGTCCTTGACCATCTGGTACGGGTGCAGAACGTAGTTGCGCATCTGGTTGCCCCAGCTCGAGCCGGAGTCCTTGAGGGCGTCGAGCTCAGCGCGCTCCTCCTCCTTCTTCTTGAGGAGGAGTTTGGCCTGGAGGACCTTGAGCGCGGCGGCCTTGTTCTGCAGCTGCGACTTCTCGTTCTGGCAGGACACGACGATGCCGGTGGGCAGGTGGGTGATGCGCACCGCGGAGTCGGTGGTGTTGACGCTCTGCCCGCCGGGGCCGGAGGAGCGGAAGACGTCGACCCGGATGTCCTTCTCCGGGATCTCGACGTGGTCGACCTCCTCGACCTCGGGCAGCACCTCGACGTGGGCGAACGACGTCTGGCGGCGGCCCTGGTTGTCGAACGGCGAGATCCGGACGAGCCGGTGGGTGCCCTGCTCGACGGAGAGGGTGCCGTAGATGTAGGGCGCCGCGACCTTGAAGGTGGCCGACTTGATGCCGGCCTCTTCGGCGTAGGAGATGTCGTAGACGTCGGTCGGGTAGCCGTGGCGCTCGGCCCAGCGCAGGTACATGCGCAGGAGCATCTCGGCCCAGTCGGCCGCGTCGACGCCGCCGGCTTCCGCGCGGATGGTGACCACCGCGTTGCGGTCGTCGTACTCGCCGGAGAGCAGGGTGCGGACCTCGAGGGCGTCCACTTCCTTGGCGAGACGGGTCAGCTCGCCCTCGGCCTCGGCCTTGCTGGCGTTGTCGCCCTCGGCCTCGGCGAGTTCGTGGAGCACCTCGAGGTCGTCGAGCCGCTGGCGCAGGTCGGTGACCCGGCGCAGCTCGGCCTGCCGGTGGGACAGCTGGCTGGTGACCTTCTGCGCGGCCTCCGGGTCGTCCCACAGGTTGGGGTTGGACGCCTGCTCTTCCAGGTCAGCCACCTGGGCGCGCAGGGCGTCGAGGTCCATGACGGACTCGACCTGCGCCAGTTTGCCGGCGAGGTCCTTCAGGTCGGCTGCGAAGTCACCACTCACAACCTTCAAGGTTACGGCACGGGACGCGGCCGGTTACGGGAACCGGCCGCTTCGTCCCTCGTGGCCGGTCAGAGCCCGCTGACCACGTCGACCAGCTTCAGCGCCCCGCGCACGCACGTCTGGTGGTACTCGGCGGTCGCCTTGCTGAGCGGGTCGGTGGCGGCCTTGACGGCGGCCCTGGCCTCGTCGAGTTCCTCCTGGTAGGCGGCCCGCGCGGTGTCGATGAGGGCGGCACGCTGCTTGGGCGTGAGCAAACCGGCGTGCACCAGGCGCAGGATCAGGGGGCTGCGGAGGTGGTCGGGGCCGGCGTCGGAGGTCAGCCAGGCCTTGAAGGCCTTCTTCCCGGCGGCGGTGATCAGGTACTGCTGGCTGGAGCGCGGTCCTTGCTTGCCGAGCCGGACGAGCCCTTCCTTGGCGAGGGCGGGCAGCTCACGGTAGACCTGGCTGCGGGTGACGCTGAAGAACGTCCCGAACCGCTCCTCCGCCGCCGCAACCAGCTGCCCCCCGGTGGCCGGGCCGTCCTGGAGCAGGCCGAGCAATGCCGCTGCTGTTGCATTGAGTTCAGACACACCTACAAGGTGCCACTTTTCCGCCGATCTGTCCACAGTGGTCACGGTCAATGTCCACAAAGGTCATTACCTTCCCCCGTCCGGCCCAATCGGGGGTGACCCAAGCGCACGAAAAAGGCCCGGTTCAGATGAACCGGGCCCTCTTCCACTGGTAGCGGGGACAGGATTTGAACCTGCGACCTCTGGGTTATGAGCCCAGCGAGCTACCGAGCTGCTCCACCCCGCGCTGTAAGAACCACTATACACACCCCGCCAGGCCGCCCACACGGACCCCCTAGTCCACACGGGACAAGGCCACAAAGGCCACTCAGGCCACTCCAGCGCCACCAGCTCCCGCCGATGCGGATCACTCCCACGCGCCGCCGGCACGCGGACCGTGAGCAGTCCTGGGGCGGATCTCCGGACCCACGACGTTGCTAACGATTGCAAAACGATCACGCCATGAACCTCCGCGAATCTCGAGCCGTGACTCGAAGTGCACTACGTGGCGCTCATTGTGACGCTTGACGCACCGCCAGGGCCGTGCCTATGGTTCTGCAACCGATTGCAAGCAGCATCGGCGAACCAGAAGGAGATTCCTGTGACCGCTCGCCTCACCGATCGCACCATCGTGGTGACCGGCGCCGCCCGCGGCATCGGCGCCGGTATCGCTCACGCGATGGCAGCCGAGGGCGCCAACCTCGTCGTGGTGGACCTCCTCGCCGACGAGGCCGCGGAGACCGCCCAGCGCATCGTCAAGGACGGCGGCAGGGCGGTGTCCATCGCCGCCGACGTCACCGACCGGGAGCAGGTTCGCGCCGCGATCGACCTCGCCGTCTCGGAGTTCGGCCGGCTCGACGCCATGTTCAACAACGCCGGCGTCAACGACCCGCGCAACTGGCTCGACATCGACAAGGACAACTGGGACTTCATCACCGGCGTCAACGGCTGGGGCGTCGTCGTCGGAACCCAGGAGGCCGCCAAGCAGTTCATCGCGCAGGGCGGCTCCGGCAAGATCATCAACACCGCCTCCATCGCCGGCCGTCAGGGCTACGCCGCCATCGGCCCCTACTGCGCGTCGAAGGCCGCCGTGATCTCCCTGACCCAGTCCGCCGCCCGCGCGCTGGCCGAGCACAACATCACCGTGAACGGCTTCGCCCCGGGCGTCGTGGACACCCCGCTGTGGGTCGAGCTCGACAAGGCTCTGGAGAACATCGGCAAACCGGAGCTCAAGTTCGAGGGGATGGCCGCCGACATCCTCCTCGGCCGTCCGAGCCGGCCCGCCGACATCGCCCCGACCGCGATCTTCCTCGCCGGCCCGGACTCGGACTACATCACCGGCCAGATCATCCCCATCGACGGCGGCATGATCCTCGTCTGACCCCGGCGCCCGGCCCCGACTCCCCCGCCTTCCGAACGGACAGCCCATGACCTCCCCACCCCGGCCCGTGCTCGAAATGCGGGGCATCACGAAAACGTTCGACAGCGCCATCGCGCTCAGCGACGTGTCCTTCGACGTGCTGCCCGGCGAAGTGCACGCGCTCTGCGGCGAGAACGGCGCCGGCAAGTCCACCCTGATGAAGGTCCTCAGCGGGGTCTACGGCCACGGCACCTACGACGGCGAGATCCGGTTCGAGGGCGAACTCCTCCAGCTCAAGGACCTTCGCGACAGCGAGCGCCACGGCATCGTCATCATCCACCAGGAGCTGGCGCTGAGCCCCCACATGTCCATCGCCGAGAACATCTTCCTCGGCAACGAGCGGCGCGGGCGGTTCGGCCTGATCGACTGGAACCGGACGAAGCGCGAAGCCGCGGCTCTGCTCAAGCGGGTGGGCCTGCGCGAGGACGTCAGCGCGCCGGTCTCCGGCCTCGGCGTCGGGAAGCAGCAGCTGGTCGAAATCGCCAAGGCGCTCTCGAAGGAGGTCAAGCTCCTCATCCTCGACGAGCCGACCGCGGCGTTGAACGACGAGGACTCCCAGCACCTGCTGAACCTGGTCGTCGAGCTGAAGGAACAAGGCATCGCGGCGGTCATCATCAGCCACAAGCTGAACGAGATCGAGCAGATCGCCGACCGGGTGACCGTCATCCGGGACGGCCGGGTGGTCGAAACCCTCGACACCTCCGACGTCACCGAAGACCGCATCATCGTCGGGATGGTGGGCCGCGACATGGAGCACCGTTATCCGCAGCGCCCCGCCAAGGAGCTGGGCCGGAGCGTGCTCCGCGTCGAGAACTGGACGGTGTACGACACCCTGGACCCGACCCGGAAGGTCGTCGACTCAGCGAGTTTCGAGGTCCGGGCCGGCGAGATCCTCGGCGTCTGCGGCCTGGTCGGGTCCGGGCGGACCGAACTCGCCATGAGCCTGTTCGGCCACGCCTTCGGCAGCAACATCACCGGCACGACCTGGGTCAACGGCCGCGAGGTCCGGATGAAGACCGTCCGTCAAGCCATCGACTGCGGCCTGGCCTACGCGACCGAGGACCGCAAGGCGCTCGGCCTCAACATGATCGACGACATCCGGCGCAACATCACCCTCGCTTCCTTGAACAAGGTCACCGCGCGCGGGCTCCTCGACGAGCGCAAGGAGATCGGCGTGGCCAACGGCTTCCGGAACTCGATGAACATCAAGGCGCCGTCGGTGTTCGCCCGGGCCGGCCACCTCAGCGGCGGCAACCAGCAGAAGGTCGTCCTCAGCAAGTGGATCTTCGCCGATCCCGACGTCCTCATCCTCGACGAACCGACGCGCGGCATCGACGTCGGCGCCAAGTACGAGATCTACCACATCATCCACGAGCTGGCCCGCGACGGTAAGGCCATCCTCGTCGTCTCCTCCGAGCTCCCGGAACTTCTCGGAATCGCAGACCGAATCATGGCCGTGTGTGACGGCCGCATCACCGGCGACCTCCCCGTCGAGAGCGCCGACCCGGAGAGCTTGATGCGGCTCATGACCCTGGAGAAAGCACGATGAGCGCGACCCTGTCCAAAGACGAGCAGAGCACGCCGGCGCCCCTGGTGGGTATCGAGGAGCACCGGCGCGTGAACCCGTTCGTCGCCGCCCTCTCCCGCAACAGCATGTTCGTGGCCCTCGCCGCGGTGATCGTGGTGTTCACCCTCACGACTGACGGTGTCATCGTCCGGAACCAGAACGTTTCCAACGTCATCGTGCAGAACGGCTACATCCTCATCCTCGCCATCGGCATGGTGATGGTGATCGTCGGCGGGCACATCGACCTGTCCGTGGGGTCCGTGGCCGGATTCGTCAGCTCGGTGTCCGCGGTCATGATGGTGAACCACCACATCCCCTGGGGCCTCGCGGTCGTGCTGTCCCTGGCGATCGGCGCGGCCGCCGGAGCGTTCCAGGGGTTCTGGATCGCCTACGTGGGCATCCCCTCCTTCATCGTCACGCTGGCCGGGATGCTCACCTTCCGCGGTCTGACCCTCATGGTCATCGGCCCGACCAACATCGGGTCGTTCCCCCAGGGCTTCACCAAGCTCGGTTCCGGTTACCTGGGCAACCCGCACCCGGGCGGGGGCACCGACATCCTGACCCTCGTCCTCACCGTGCTCCTCGTGGCCGCGATCGTCGTGACCCGCGTCCGGGGGCGCATGGCCAGGAAGTCGCACGACGAGCCCGCCGGTTCCCCGGTTCCGTTCGCCCTCGGTCTCATCGCCCTCAGCGCGTCGGTCTTCGCCCTCGGCTGGGTCCTGGCCAACTACCGCGGCACCCCGATGGTCCTGGTCATCCTGCTCGTGCTGGCCGCGTTGTACACCCTCATCGCCAAGCGGACCTCCCTCGGCCGGTACGTGTACGCGGTCGGAGGCAACCGCCGCGCGGCCGAGCTGAGCGGTGTCAACGCCAAGCGGATCGACTTCTTCCTCTTCGTGAACATGGGCTTCCTGGCTGCCTTGGCCGGCCTGGCGTTCACCGCCCGGCTGAACTTGGCGTCCTCCGCCGGCGGTTCCGGGTTCGAGCTCGAGGCCATCGCCGCGGCCTTCGTCGGGGGTGCCGCCGTCCAGGGCGGCATCGGCACCATCGGCGGCGCCATCATCGGCGGCCTCACCATCGGTGTGATCAACAACGGCATGTCGATCATGGGCCTCGGCGCCCAATGGCAGCAGGTCGTCCTCGGACTGGTTCTCCTCGTCGTCGTCGCCTTCGACTTCTGGAACAAGAAGCGACGCGGCCGGCAGAGCGTCTGAGCCAAAACGATCGGAAGGGACAACGTCCGTGAAAAAGGTCCTGTTGGCCGTCACCGGCCTGGCGCTCGCCACAGCGCTCGCCGGATGTGGCGGGGGTGAGTCCGGTGACAGTGGAACCATCGGCATCCTGATGCCCAGCACCACCAACGCCCGCTGGCAGATCGAGGCCGACCAGATGACCGCGACCTTCAAAGAACGCGGTTACGACACCTCGGTCCAGTACGCCAACGACGACGCGCCCACCCAGGTGTCCCAACTGGAGGACATGGTCACCAAGGGCGTCAAAGCGCTCGTGGTGGTGGCGGTGGACGGCAAAGCTCTCGGCGGCCCGCTCGCCGACGCCAAGGCGAGCAACATCCCGGTGGTCGCCTACACCCGGCTCCTGCAGCAGACCGACGCCGTCGACTTCTACACGACGTTCGACTACAAGAAGTACGGCGCGCTGAGCGGCACCGCCATCCTCCAGGGCCTGGGCATCCAGGACGCGGACGGCAAGGACACCGGGAAGACGGGCCCGTTCAACATCGAGATCGTCAACGGCAGCCCGATCGACTCGGTGGCGCACGACATGTGGGAGGGCTACCGGTCGACCCTCCAGCCCTACCTCGACCGCGGGACACTGCGCGTCCTGTCCGGCCAGGACACCTTCGACCAGTCCGCGACGCTGAA
Source organism: Amycolatopsis deserti (assembly GCF_014653945.1). Taxonomy (GTDB): domain Bacteria; phylum Actinomycetota; class Actinomycetes; order Mycobacteriales; family Pseudonocardiaceae; genus Amycolatopsis_E; species Amycolatopsis_E deserti. The sequence goes on from NZ_BNAU01000007.1 coordinate 465,970, forward strand.
CTGGAACCCCGAGACGGCCCAGAAGCGCATGGAGAACATCATCACCAAGACCTACTCCGGCGGTGCGAAGCTCGACGCGGTCTGGGTTCCCTACGACGGTCTGACCCGCGGCGTCATCTCGGCTCTCACCAGCTCCGGCTTCAGCCCCGGCACCGACCGCTGGCCTCTGCTGACCGGTGGCGACGCCGAAGTGGACTCGGTCAAGGCGATCCTCGCGGGTCAGCAGTACTCGACCGTGTACCTGGACTACAAGACACTGGCCAAGGGCACGGCTGAGCTCGTCGCCGACCAGCTCGACGGAAAGGGCTTCCCGGCGGGCGACACCGAGTACGACAACGGGACCACGAAGGTCCGGACCAAGCTCTTCGACCTGAGCCTGGTGCGCGACGACGACGTGAAGCCGGTCCTGGTCGACCGGGGCTTCTACACCGCCGACCAGGTCGGTCTCAAGTAGATCACCCATCCGGTTGTGGGCCGTCGGCGAAGTGTCCGGCGGCCCACAACCGTGTGCGCGTTCCCGGGGTTCACACGAGGTGGCGCGGCAACAGGTCCTGCGCGGCCGCGAGGGTGCTGCTCTCGAACGGGGTCGCCGGCCGGGAGCACACGCCGTGCGCGGCCCGGATCCGGTGCTCGACTTCGGCGACTCCGCAGCCCGGGACCTCGTCCGCGACCGAGCCGACGGTGTCCGGGTCGAACGGCAGGTCGAGCGCGGCGTAGACGTCGGTCAGCACACGCCGGAGGGGCTCGGCGTCGTCGATGACGATCAGCGCGCTGAACAGCCACCCGTTGCGCACGACGCGCTGCGCCGTGCCGACGAGCTTCACGACCGAGCGGGCGTTGACGCTGTGCTCTCCCGCGCAGTACTCACCGGGGACGGCACCGACCCGTGCGTCGACACCCAGCTCGCGGAGCGCGGCTGCGTAGAGGTCACCGAAGCGGGCGAACCTGTCGTTGAGCCCTGCCGCGGCAGGCGTCTGATGCCGGACGTGGTCGATGACGAGCGCGTTGCCGGTGTAGGCCACCGCGCGCCCGCCGACGCCGCGGACGCACGTCTCGAACCCTGCCGCGACGGCCGACTCGACGGCGGCCGGGAACCCCGGCCGGTGCGTGTCCCGGCGGCCGAACACCACTGCCGGGCCGGCGGGACGGTAGACGCGCAGCGTCTCCGGGATTTCCTCGTCAGCGGCTTGGCGCAGCAATGCGGAAGTGACAGCGAGCTCCGCGACCTCCGAAGCACCGGCCCTGCCGGCGTGCAACCGCATACGACCTGCCTACCAGATGGGCAGCCGCACCGGCTCATCCATGGGCGTGCAGGGGCTTCCCGGACAGCGCGAGAGCCGCTTCGCCGAGCGCCTCGTTCTGCGTGGGATGGGCGTGGATGAAGCGGGCGACGTCGTCGGGGAGGGCTTCCCAGTTGACCATCAGCGCCGCCTCGCCGACCTGCTCGCCCATGCGGGCCCCGATCATGTGGACCCCGACGATGGGGCCGTCCGGCTCGCGAACCAGCTTCACGAAACCGGTGGTGCCCAGGATCTGGCTCTTGCCGTTGCCGCCCAGGTGGTACTCGTAGGTGCCGACATCGCCGAACCGCTCGCGCGCCTGGGACTCGGTGAGGCCGACCGACGCGATCTCGGGGTCGCAGTAGGTGACGCGCGGGATGCTGCTGTCCTCGACCGGCGGCGGGTTCAGTCCGGCGATCTGCTCGGCGACGAAGATGCCGTGAGCGAAGCCGCGATGAGCCAGCTGGAGGCCGGCGACCAGGTCGCCGACCGCGTACACGTGCGGCACCGAGGTGCGCAGCCGCTCGTCGGTCGCGACCCAGCCACGGTCGAGCCGGATTCCGTTCTCCGCGAACCCCAGTCCCGCGGACGCGGGGCCGCGACCGACCGCGACGAGCACGAGGTCGGCCGGGATCGTGTCGCCGTTGTCCAGACTCACCAGCACGCCGTCGCGGGTCTGCTCGACGGCGTTGAACCGGGTGCCGGTGCGGAACCGGATGCCGCGCTTGCGGAACGCGCGCTCCAGCTGTTTGCCGATGGCCGGGTCCTCCAGCGGGACCAGCGATGGAAGTGCCTCGACGATCGTGACCTCGGCGCCGAAGGACTTCCACACGGACGCGAACTCCACGCCGATGACGCTGCCGCCGATGATGACGACGCTGGCGGGCACCTCGGTGAGCCGCAGCGCGTCGTCGCTGGTGATCACGCGGCCGCCGGTCTCCAGGCCGGGCAGGGTGCGGGCGGTGGAGCCGGTCGCGAGGACGAGGTCGGTGGCGGTGTAGCGCTCCCCCTCGACGTCCACGGTCGTCGGGCCGGCCAGCTTCCCCTCGCCGGAGACCAGGGTGATCCCGCCCGCCTTCACGAGTCCCTGGAGGCCCTGGTGGAGGCGGTCGACGACCCCGTTCTGATAGGCGTTGACGCCGGCCATGTCGATGCCCTCGAACGTGGTCCGGACGCCGTGTGCGGAGCCGGCCCGCGCGGCGTCGGCGAGCTCGGCCGCGTGCAACAGCGCCTTGGTCGGCACGCAGCCGCGGTGCAGGCAGGTGCCGCCGAGCCGGTCGCGCTCGATGAGCGCGACCGACTTTCCGAGCTGGGCGGCGCGCAGGGCGGTCGCGTAGCCACCGCTGCCGCCGCCGAGGACGACGACGTCGAAGTCGTGGGTCATGATCTCTCCTGGCCGGTATTGGTCGTGGGTCGCGGCCGTGGTCAGACGACCAGGCTCAGCGGGTTCTCGATCGCGGTGACGAGGGCGTCCATCCACTGCGCCGCGAGTGCGCCGTCGATCGCGCGGTGGTCGACCGACATCACGAGCTGGACCGCGGTGCGGACCGTCACCTCGTCCCCCACCACGACCGGCGTGGGGCGGCCGGCCCCGACGGCGAGGATCGCCGATTGGGGCGGGTTGATGATGGCCGAGAACTCGTCGACCCCGTACATGCCGAGGTTCGAGATGGTGATCGAACCGCCCTCGAGGTCCTCCTGCTGGAGGCGGCCGGCGTCGGCCCGCTCGACGTGGGTCTTCACCTGGGCAGAGATCGCCGAGAGCGAGGATTTCTCGACGCCGCGCAGCACCGGGGTCACCAGACCCCGCCCGGAGGCGATGGCCACCGAGATGTCGACGCTGTCGAAGCGGCGCAGGGCGTCGTCGGTCCAGATGACGTTCGCGTCCGGCACCCGCGTGTGTGCCACGGCGATGGCCCGGATGAGGAAGTCGTTGACCGAGATCTTCGCGGGCGAGGTGGCGTTGATCCGGCCACGCAGCTCGAGCAGTTCGTCGAGAACCGCGGTGCGCTTGACGTAGAAGTGCGGGATTTCCTGCTTGCTCTGCGTGAGCCGTCGCGCGATCGCGCGCCGCAGTCGCGTGTGCTCGACGTCGGTCCAGCCGGTCACCGCCTCGGTGGCCGGCGCGACCGGTGCCGGCGATTCGTCGCGGCCCCCGCTCGTCGCCGGTGCGGCGGCGACGAGGGCCTCGACGTCCCGGCGCCGGATGCGGCCGTGGGGACCGCTCCCGGTCAGGCCGTCGGGGCTGAGCCCGGCCTCCCGCAGCAGCTTGCGGGCGATGGGGGTGATGAAGACCCGCGACTGCTCGGTCGTGCCGATCGGCCGGACAGCGGGCGGCTCGGTACTGGGAACGCGGGAGGGGCCCGGCCCGTTCACGCCCAGCTCGGCGAGCAGGGCGTCGAGGTCCGCGGTGAGCTCGTCGGCGCTGCCGAGCAGGGCCATGGGCGCTCCGACGTCGACGGTCGAGCCGGGCTCCACGAGAGCGCGCAGCAGTGTGGCGCCCTTCTCTGCCTCCATCTCGACGACCGCCTTCTCGGTCTCGATGACGGCGATCGCCTCGCCCGCCTTGAACTCGTCCCCCACGTCGACGAGCCACTCGCCGACGACGACCTCGGTCGCTCCGGCAGCCACCTCCGGCACCGGCAACAGCTCAGCCATGGAATCGTCCTCGTCTCTCAGTCGGTAGCGGTTGGGGCGGGGTCACTCGGCGGCGATGCGCCGCAGGGCGGTGACGACCTCGTCGGTCTTCGCGATGGCGGCGCGCTCGAGCACCTTGCTGATGCTCGGTGACGCCTCGGCGCCGGTGACCCGCTCGACGGGGGCGTCCAGCCAGTCGAAGAGGCGGCGCTGGATCTCGTCGGCCAGCCAGCCGCCGTAGGAGGTGCCGATCGCGCCCTGCTCGACGAGGAGGACCCGGTTGGTCTTCCGCACGCTCTCCTCGATCGTCGCCCAGTCGAGGGAGGCGCGGTCCAGCCAGCGCAGGTCGATGAGGTCGGCGGAGAGCTCGGGGACCTGGTCGAGCGCCTCCAGGCAGTGGCCGACCATGGACAGGTAGGAGATGACCGTGAGGTCGGAGCCCTCCCGGCGCACGGCCGCCTTGCCGACGGGCAGGTGGTAGTCGAGGTCCTCGACCGGGCCGACGCCGGTTGAGGTGTAGAGGTCGACGTGCTCGAGCACGACCACCGGGTCCTCGCAGGCGAGCGCGGTGTTCATCAACCCGACGTAGTCGTAGGGCGTGGACGGGGCGACCACTCGCAGCCCGGGCGCGGTGGTCAGGATGCCGGCGGGGTCCATCGAGTGCTGGGAGCCGTAGCCGGTCCCGGCGGCGAGTTTGCTGCGCAGCACGAACGGGACAGCGCTTTCCCCGCCGAACATGTGGCGGGCCTTGGCGATCTGGTTGAACAACTGGTCCGCGGCGACCCACATGAAGTCGGCGTACATGAACTCCACGACCGGGTGGAACCTGCCGTCGAGCGCCATCCCGCCGCCGAGCCCGGCGAACGCGTTCTCGCTGATCGGTGTGCCGAGGACCCGGTCGGGGAAGAGCTCGAGGGCACGCTTCGTCGCGCCGTTGGTGCCGCCCTTGAGACCGTCGACGTCCTCACCCATCACGACGATGCGGCTGTCGGTCTCCATCCGCCGTCCCATCACGTCGCTGACGACGTCGATGAACCGCCGCTCGCCGAGCTCACCGGTGAACTCGTCCTGGTCCTCGAACCGGAGCCCGTCGAGCTCGGAGAGGTCACCGCGGACGCCGACGTCGACGAAGCCGGTGTCGGGCCACAGGTCGGCCCGGATGCGGCGCTGTCCCGGTTTGCCCCCGGCGACCGGCTCCAGCAGTCCGTCACCGATGCCGGACATGACGGCGTCGGCCTCGGCTTTCGCCGCGTCGATCGCCTCGGCGGTGAGCAGGCCGCGCTCGACGACGGCCGCGCGCAGCTGGTCGATGGCGTCGCGCTCCCGCCACGCCTTTTCCTCGGCCTTGGAGCGATAGCCGAAGGCGGAACCGGGGAAGGCGCCGTTCTGGTGGTAGTACCGGTAGAGATCGGCCTCGATGATCGTCGGGCCGTGGCCGGCGCGCATGTGGCCGACCGCCTCGGTCATCGCGGTGTGCACGGCGAGCGCGTCCATGCCGTCGACGCGCCAGCTCGGGATGCCGAAGCCCGGGCCGCGCGCGGAAAGCCGGGTCTCCGCGGTGGCCTTGGCGACCGGCGTCGAGACGGCGTACTGGTTGTTCTCGATGAAGAAGCAGACCGGCAGCTTCCAGGCGGCCGCGAGGTTGAAGGTCTCCAGGACGGAGCCGATGTTGACCGCCCCGTCGCCGAAGTAGGTGACCGAGACGGCGTCCGTTCCGGCGTGCTTCATGTTCCAGGCGAAGCCGGCGGCCTGCGGGACGCCGCCACCGACGATGGCGTTGGTGCCCATCGCGCCGGCCTCGCGCCACTGCAGGTGCATGGACCCGCCGCGCCCGCGGCAGAAGCCGTCGGCGAGGCCGCAGATCTCGGCGAGCGTGCGGCGGAACACCTCGTGCACCTCGGGCGTGATCTCCGGAAGGGCACCGGGCTTCGGCTGGAGGACGTGGCCGACCGCCTTGGCGAGGAACTGGTGGTGGCCGCGGTGGGATCCGTTGACGAAGTCGTCCGAGCGCAGCGGGAGGATCGAGCCGACGGCGCCGCCCTCCTGACCCACGCTGGAGTGGGCCGGGCCGTGGATGAGGCCCTGGCCGGCGAGTTCGAGCACGTACTCCTCGAACGAGCGGATCCACTGGGCGCGCCCGAGCAGCTGCAGAAGCACATCCGGATCGGCCTCCGACCAGTCCCGCGCGCCGGTGGTGAGCTCCACCCAGGGTGCGCCGGGGACCAGGTCCGTGTGCGTCGTCATCGCGCTTCTCCCAAAACTGTCAATGGATCCATTTAGAGGTTACCGCTGGCGTTCATCCGCTGATTTCTCTACCGTAGGCGGTCGAATGTATCCATTGCAAGCGGGAGATGACATGACTGCCACGCGGATCCCCGGCGTCCGGCGGGTCGATCACTTCGGTGTCACCGTCCCCGACCTCGCCCAGGCGCACGCCTTCTTCACCGAGGTCCTCGGGTGCGAGTACCTGTACCGGCTGGGGCCGTACCAGCACGACGACGACTGGATGAGCGTGCACCTGGGCGTGGACGACCGGGCGGTGATGCGGCGGCTGCACTTCTACCGGCTCGGCGGCCAGGCGATCTTCGAGGTGTTCCAGTACGAGGCACCCGATCAGCGGAGCGAGCCGCCCCGCAACAGCGACGTCGGGGGCCACCACGTCGCGATCTACGTCGAGGACCTCGACGCCGCCGTGGCGGCCCTGCACGCCAACGGGTTGACGGTGATGGGTGAGCCGACCGCGAGCAGGAACGCGAGCGAGGGACAGCGCTGGGTGTACTTCCTCAGCCCGTGGGGGATGCAGTTCGAGCTAGTCTCCTACCCCGGCGGCAAGGCCTTCGATCACGACCCTGCCGCGTTCGACTGACCGGAAGGAGTGTCCGTGACCGCGACAGGTGCCTCGCCGGTTGCGAGTCAGCGCATCGCCGAGGTCCTGCGCGAGCGCATTCTCGCCGGGCGGCTGCCTCCGGGGACCCGGATCAAGCAGGACGAGCTGGCCGACGAGTTCTCCGCCAGCCGGATTCCGGTGCGCGAGGCGCTGCGCATCCTGGAGTCGCGTGGCCTGGTCGAGATTCGCGCCAACTCGGGCGCGTGGGTCACCCAGATGGACCTGCACAACCTGACGATCACCTACCAGATCCGGGAACGGATCGAGCCCCTGCTCCTGACGGACAGCATGGCCCGGCTCGGTCCGGCCGTGGTCGCGCGGTTGCGCGAGATCCAGGAGGAGATCGAGGCGAACGACGACCTCGAACGGTTCATGGCGCTCGACCGCGAACTCCACTGGGCGACCTACGCCGGGAACCGCACTCCCTACCTGGCGAGCATGGTGGAGCGGCTGTGGGACACGACTCAGCACTACCGGCGCGAGTTCGCGCGCCGGATGGGCGATCGCGGCACCTGGGCGGTCAACACCGAGCACCGGCTGCTGATCGAGGCGATCGCGAGCGGCGACACCGCCAGCGCTTCGAACGTGCTCGCGCTGCACATCCAGCGCACGCGGGTGGAGCTGGCGCGCAGCCCCGAATTCCTCGCGTCGATCGCGCACGAAACCGGCCCGGCGGAGTCCTGATGCCGGGCCGGTCGTGCGGTCAGGCGGTGAAGCGAGCGCTCCACCCGGCGTTGACGTCGATCGTCGAGCCGCTGATGTAGCGCGACTGGTCCGAGGACAGGAAGAGAACCGCGTTGGACACCTCTTCGCTGTCCAGGCGGCCGGCTGGGATGGTGTGCACAGCCCAGTTCACGTACGCGGTGACGTCGTCCTCGGTCGCGTCCGGGTTGTCCGGGAAGAACAGGGGCGGCAGCGTGCCGTTGTCGATCATCTCCGTGCTGATGTAGCCGGGGCAGACGGCGTTCACGCGCACGAAGTGCGGGCCGAGGTCGGCGGCGGCCGCCTTGACGAGCCCGATGACACCCCACTTCGACGCGATGTAGGCCGGGTTGTTCGCCGTGCCCACCTTGCCGACGCTGGAGGAGATCCCGACGATGGAGCCACCGCGTTGCTCGATCATCTGCGGGGAGGCGGCGCGGATGGTGTTGAAGACGCCGGTGAGGTTGACGTCGATGGTGTCCTGCCACTGTTGCGCCGCCATGGCCTGGACCGGGGTGTAGGAGTCGATACCGGCGTTGGCGACCGCGATGTCGAGACGTCCCCACCGCTCGACGATCTCGCCGACGGCCCGCTGCATCTCCGGCAGCGACCGGACGTCGGCCTCGATCGCGAGGCATTCGCCGCCCGCGGCGTTGACCAGCTTCTCGGTCTCCGCGATGTCGCCCGGACGGTTGATCGCGTAGGCGGTGTGGTCGAAGGATCCGGTGAAGTCGCAGAAGGCGACCTTCGCGCCGGCGCGGGCGAAGGCGATCGCGTGTGAGCGGCCCTGTCCCCGGCCACCGCCGGTGACGAACGCGACCTTGCCGTCGAGGTTGTAGGTCATCGGTTCTCCTCGGTGTCTGCCCGTGCGGCGGCGATCCCGGCCCGCACGATCGGGCGGGCCGTGCTGATGGCGCGCGTGAGCGCTTCGTCGATCGGGAGGGCGCGGTGCTCGCGCGAGATGATCTCCACCCCCCAGCCGCCGGTCCAGCCGGCGCGGGTGAGCGTCTCGACCAGCCCGACGAGGTCGAAAACCCCTTCGCCGCACAGCCGGCGGTGGTGGATGGTGTCCTCGAACAGGCTCCCCCGCACCGTGGCGTCGGCGTCGTCCAGCTCGGCGCCGAACAGGATGTCGGGCGTCAGCGCGGCTTCGAGCTCGGCGAGCGTGGTGCCGGCCCGGAACACGTGCCAGCTGTCCACGATCACGCCGCAGCCCGGATGCCCGACCGCGTGCGCCAGCTCGGCCGCGGCGGGAACGCTGCCGATCAGCGAGAACGGCATGCCTTCGATGGCGATGCGGGTGCCGCGATCGACCGCCTGCGCGGACAGCTCGCGCAACGGCCGCACGAACGGCGTCAGGTCCTCGGCCGGATCGCCGTACGTGGTGGCGACCTTGATGTGGTTGGCGCCGAGCTCTTCGGCGGCGTCGAGGAGCAGCTGCCGGGTCTCGTCGGAGCGTGCCCGGCGGGCATCCGTGGTCCACCAGTCGGTCAGCAGCTCGACTTCGGTCTGCGCGATGCCCGCGTCGGCGATCAGCTCGCGCAGCGCGGGGAACCCGATGGTGTCCCGCACTTCGCGCAGGTCGTCCTGGGCGATGCCGATGCCGTCCCAGCCGGCCGCGGCGACCGCCCGGACCCGCTCTTCGATCGGCAGCGGGCTGCGCTCGTCGGCGTCCATGGGCGCGACGTTCCCCGCGCTCGTCCAGCAGGTGGCGATCATCGCCGGCGGTGGACCCGATGTGTGTTCGGTCGTGGTCACCAGTCCACCGCCACGTACTTGCTTTCGGTGAACTCGAGCATGCCCTCGTGCCCGCCCTCGCGCCCGAGGCCGGACTGCTTGGTGCCACCGAAGGGAGCCGCGGGGTCGGAGACCACCGGACGGTTGAGCCCGACCATGCCGGAGTCGAGGCGCTCGGCGACCCGCATCCCGGTACGCAGGTCGCCGGTGTACACATAGGACACGAGACCGAACTCCGTGCGGTTGGCGAGGGCCACGGCCTCGTCGAGGTCGTCGTAGGTGACCACGGGTGCGACCGGACCGAAGATCTCCTGGGACAGGATGTGGGCGTCCTGCGGCACTCCGCCGAGCACGGTCGGCGCGTAGTAGTAGCCGATCCGGTCCGGTGCGAACCCGCCGGCCGCCGGGACCGCTCCGGCGTCGAGCGCCGACTGGACCAGCTCGGCGACCTTGTCCCGGGTTTTCGCGTTGACCAGCGGACCGATCTTGGTGCTCTCGACGAGCCCGGGGCCGACCTCGAGCGGCTCGACCGCGGCCGCGAACCTCCTGGTGAACTCCTCGGCGATGGCGGAGTGGACGATGAACCGGTTCGCGGCGGTGCAGGCCGAGCCACCGTTGCGCAGCTTGGCGACCAGCGCGCCGGCGACGGCTTCGTCGAGGTCGGCGTCGGGCAGCACCAGGAACGGCGCGTTGCCGCCGAGCTCCATGGACGCGGACACCACCGTCCGCGACGCGTGGCCGAGCAGGACGCGGCCCACCTCGGTGGAGCCGGTGAAGGAGACCTTGCGGACCAGGTCGTGATCGAGCAGCGTCGAGCTCAGGTCGTCGGAGCGCGTCGAGGGCACGATGTTGACGACACCGTCGGGGACGCCGGCCTCCGCGAGGATGGCGACGATCGCGAGCGCGGTCAGCGGCGTCTCGGACGCGGGCTTCAGGATGACCGAGCAGCCCGCGGCCAGGGCCGGGCCGATCTTGCGGGTCGCCATGGCCGCCGGGAAGTTCCACGGCGTGATCAGCAGCGACACCCCGATCGGCTGGCGCAGCACGACGATCTTGTTGGTGCCGGCCGGGGCGTGCTCGATCGCGCCGGAGAGGCGGACGGCCTCCTCGGAGTACCAGCGGAAGAACTCGGCCGCGTAGGCGACCTCGGCCCGGGCGTCGGGGAGCGACTTGCCGTTCTCCAGCACGATCAGGCGGGCCAGCGCCTCGGCGCGGGCGGTCATCAGGTCGAAGGCCCGCCGGAGCACGTCGCTGCGGAACCGCGGGCTGCTCGCCGTCCAGCCGCCCATCGCCTCCTGCGCGACGTCCACCGCGGCGACGGCGTCGGCGACGGTGCCGTTCGCCACCTCGGCGATGACGTTCTCCGTCGCGGGATCCCTCACTTCGATGACACCGTCGCCATCGGCCGGCTTGCCACCGATGACGGGTCCCAGCGGGACTGGTCCGAGCGCTTTGATGATGTCGTCGAGATCGTTCACGGGTAGTCCTCTTCTGTGGTCAGTACGGGTTGGTGACGACGAGATCCTGCGCGGGGAACAGGGTCAGGACACGTGGACCGTCTTCGGTAACGACGATCTCCTCCTCGATCCGGGCGGCGGAGAAGCCGTCGGCCGCCGGGCAGTAGGTCTCGAGCGCGAAGACCATGCCCACCTGGAGTTCCACCGGCTCCTTCATCGAGTTGAGGCGCGAGATGATGGGCCGCTCGTGGAGCCCGAGGCCGAGGCCGTGGGCGAACTGCAGGCCGAACGCCTCCATCTCGCTGCCGAAGCCGAAGTCCTCGGCGGCGGGCAGCAGGGCGGCGACCTCGTCGGTGCCGACGCCGGCCTTGATGCCCTCGATGCCCCGGTCCATCCACTCCCGGGCCTTCTTGTACGCGTCGCGCTGGGCCGGGGTGGAGCTGCCGACCGCGAAGGTGCGGTAGTAGCAGGTCCGGTAGCCGTTGTAGGAGTGGATGATGTCGAAGAACGCCTGGTCGCCGGGCCGGATGAGCCGGTCGGTGAAGTTGTGCGGGTGTGGGTTGCACCGTTCCCCGGAGATCGCGTTGACGGCCTCGACCTGGTCGGAACCCATCTCGTAGAGCCGCTTGTTCGCGTGGGCGACGATCTGGTTCTCCCGCACGCCGGGCTTGAGCATCTCGACGATGTCCTGGTAGACCCCGTCGACCATCGCGGCCGCCTGGTTGAGGAGCATGATCTCGTCGGCCGACTTGATGCAGCGGGCGTCCAGCATCAGCTGCTGGGCGTCGACCACGCGCAGGCCCTGCCGCTCCATCTCGAACAGCAACGGCGGCTCGACGATGTCCACACCCACCGGCATGTCGGCGACCCCGGCCTCGGTCAGCATCGACTTGATCTCGGCGACCGCCTCGGCCATCAGGCCGACCGAGGGTGCGACGGCGCCGCGGAAGCCGAGGAACCCGGCGCGGTAGTTCTCCTCGGGGACCCACCGGGAGTACTTCTTGTGGTGCTTGACCGCCGACCCGAAGTCCCAGAGCACCGGGTCCTCGTCGCGGGCCAGCAAGGCGTAGCGGATCATCTTGTCGCCCAGCGCGCCGCCGATCCAGGTCTGCGTGGTGTACCGGATGTTGTAGAAGTCGAAGAGCAGGAACGCGCCGCACTCGCTGCTCTCCAGCGCGGCTTTCGCGCGGTCCAGGCGGTAGCGGCGGAGGCGGTCGAAGTCGACGCGCTCCTCGTAGTCGACGCCCATGTGCCCGGGGGCGGGCAGGGGCTGGGGTGCTCGCGTGGTCACTGGAGATCCTTCAGACGGCGGGGTTGTGGATGTGGACCTTGACGTTGGTGCGGTCCTTGGCGGCCTCGAGCGCGGCCAGGGAGTCGGTGAGCGCGAACCGCTTCGACACCAGCGCGGAGATGTCCACGGGAAGGCGTTCGACGAAGCGGATGGTGGCGTCCCAGGAGGTGCCGAAGGAGCCCACGCAGCCGCGGATGCGCAGTTCCCTGCCCATGATCAGCCCGAGTTCGGCCTGGGCGATCCCGCCCACGTTGATGCCGACGTAGTTGAGCTGTGCGTGGTAGGCGGCCATGGTCAGCGCGCTCGCCTGCGCCGCCGTGTTGCCGGAACACTCCACGACACCGGTGGCGCCCCGGCCGCCGGTCAGCTCGAGCACCTGCTCGGTGGGATCGCCGGCCAGCGGGTCGACGAGGTGCTCGGCGCCGAGCTTTACCGCCAGCTCGCGGCGGCCGGCGTCGGGTTCGACGACGATGGTCCTGGCGCCCTTCGCGGCCGCCGACGCCGTGGCCAGCAGGCCGATCGGGCCGGCGCCCAGGACCGCCACGACGTCACCGCCGTCGAACTCGCGGGTCGCGCCGTAGGCGACGATGAACGGTTCGATCAGCGCGGCGACCGTGTCGTCGATCGTGTCCGGGATGCGGTGCAGCCAGGCGGCCGGCGCGGTGAAGTACTCCGCGAGCGCGCCGTCGTGGGTGAACCCGAAGTGCTCGTCGGCCGCCACCGAGCACTCGCCGACGACGCGGTCACCGACGGCGAAGGTCGTCACCGCCGAGCCGATCTCGACCACGCGCCCGTGCCACTCGTGGCCCGGAACGAGCGGGAACTCCAGCGGCAGCACGTAGTTGCCCGCGAGCAGGTCGAAGTCGGAGTGGCAGATGCCGACGGTGACCATCCGCACCAGCACCTCCGACGGGCCCGGCGCGGGTCGTTCGCGTTCGAGGACCTCGGCGACGCCGGGGGCGGTGTAGACGAGCGCCTTCATGGCTTCTCCCTGCGGAGGTATTCCGCCAGGCCCGACTCGTCCAGGTCCGCATAGCCGGCGTCGACGGCCTCCTGCAGCAGCCGCCGGTTCGTTTCGGCCTGCGGCATCGGCGCACCGGCACGATCCGCGACCTCGAGCGCGAGCCGGAGATCCTTCTCGGCCAGGGCCAGCCGGAAGGCCACCGGCGTCTCGTCGGGACGTTCGTACGCGGCTTGCCGGTACTGGACGAACGGGGCCGCGACGGCGCTGTTGAGGAAGACCCGATACGCCTGCTCCCGCGGGATGCCGGACTTCTCGGCGAGCACGAGCGCCTCGGAGACGGCACCGTTGAGACTGTGCACGATGGAGTTGACCGCGAGCTTCATGACGGCGCCGCGGCTGCTCTGTCCCATGTAGACGATGAGGCTGCCCAGGCCGGCCAGGATCGGTCGCGCCCGGTCGACGATGTCCTCATCACCGGCGGCCATGATCGTGAGCGAGGCCGCGGTCGCGGCGGCGGTGCTGCCGGAGACGGGAGCATCCACGAAGTGGGCGCCGGCTTCGGCCACCTCGTCCCGCAACGCGAGCACCGTCCGGGGTGAGACCGTGCTCATGTCGATCGCGATCGCGTCGGCCCGGATGCCCGCGAGGATGCCGTCCGGGCCGCGGTGGGCGTCGAGGAGGGCGGCGTCGTCGGCGAGCATGGTGATGACGAAGTCCGCGCCGGCGGCAGCGGCACGGGGGGTTTCCGCGGCGATCGCGTTGTTCTCGCGGGCGAAGTCGGCGGCCTTGGACGCGGTCCGGTTCCACACGCGCAGCTGGTGCCCGGCCTTCGCCAGGTTGGCCGCCATCGGCAGCCCCATCCGGCCGAGGCCGAGGAACGCGACGGTGCTCATGCTCCGGCCACCATTCGGGTCTCGCGAGTCGTGGCCGCGTGCGGGTCGATGAGGGTCTTGATCCGGGTGCTGCGGCGCTCCACCAGCGGCTGCAAACCCTCCGGGACGAGCTCGTCGAGTGACAGCGCGATCGGTGCGATGTCGGTCCACGGGTCGAGCCGGGACGCGAGCAGCTCCAGCGCGGTCGGCATGTCGGTGGCGAAGACGTGCGCGTTGGTGCCGATGACCTCGTGCTCGATCAGGCTCAGGGTCCGCACGTCCCACTCGACCGGCCTGCCCTGCAGGCCCACCATGACCAGACGACCGCCGCGGGGCAGGATCGACAACGCGGTCCGCAGCCCGGCCGGGGTCCCGGACACCTCGTAGACCACCGTCGGGTCGAGGCCGGCGTCGCTGACGGCGGCGCGCGCCTCGTCCGGGTCACCGGTGCGCAGTACGTGCGGCGCCCCCAGGGCATCGGCGATCTTCAGCCGCTGCTCGTCGATGTCGATCACCATGAGGTTGCCGGTGACCGAGTTCGCCGCGAAGGTCAGGAAGGCGCCGATGCCGCCGGCTCCGACGATCACCGCGTCGTCCGCGCCGGTCAGACGCCCGCGGCGCATCGCGTGCACGGCGATCGACATGGGCTGGGCCAGGGCGGCCGCGTCCGGGGTGAGGCCGTAGGGAGCGACCTGGAGGCAGTTCGCCGCCGGGGTGGACACGTACTCGGCCAGCGCGCCGTCGCGCTGCAGCCCGACCGTGGAGTACCGCTCGCAGAGGTTGGTGCGGGCGCGCCGGCACTGGACGCACTCACCACAGGCGATGCCGGCGCCGGACACGACGAGGTCGCCGACCGCGAAGCCGGAGACGTCCGAGCCCACTTCACGGACGACACCGGAGAACTCGTGCCCCGGGATCATCGGGCCGACGTGGCGGGAGACCGGGTGCTGCTGGTGGATGGGGAACATGTGCGGCCCGCTGTGGTACTCGTGGGCGTCGGTTCCGCAGATGCCGACCGCGCTCACCTCCAGCACCAGGTCCCCGGGTCCGCAGGTCGGTTCGGGGACGTCCTCGATGCGGATGTCGTCCCGGTCGTGGAAGACGGCGGCTCTCATGTGGATACTCCTGCAATCGTTTGCACGCTCGAGCGGGTCGAGTCGTGCCAGTGGTGGCGGCTGGTGCGGCGGTCAGCGGTGCGGAGCGGCAGTGGTCACTGGGCGACGAAGCCCCCGTCGACGTACATCTCCGCGCCGGTGACGAACCGGGACTCCTCGCCGGCGAGGTAGACCGCGGCGTGGGCGATGTCGTCGGGCTCGCCGGGAGCGCCCATCGGGGTGGCGGCGACGAACGCCTCGGTCGCCCAGGCGGGCTGCTCGGCGACCATCGGGGTCGCGATGATGCCGGGGTGGATGGAGTTGACCCGGACACCGCGGGCGGCGAAGGTGACGGCGGCGTTCTTCGTCAGCGTGCGGACGCCGCCCTTGGCGGCCTGGTAGGCCGGTGCCACGTCGTGCCCGACCACGCCGGAGATGGACGAGATGTTGATGACCGAACCGCATCCCGCCTCGAGCATCCGCGGGATGACGGTGCGCATGCCGAGGAAACAGCTGGTGAGGTTGAGGTCGACGACGTGGCGGAAGGTCTCCACCGAGGTCTTTTCGAGGGGATCGAAGCTGATCACCGCGCCGGCGTTGTTGACCAGGACGTCGATCGGCTGACGCGTCCACGCCTCCGCGACGGCGCTCTCCCAGGCGTCGGCGTCGGTGACGTCCATCCGCGTGAACCGGGCCCCGAAGGCATCAGCGGCGCGCTGTCCCTCCGGTTCGCGGATGTCGGCGATCGTCACCACCGCGCCTTCGGCGATGAAGCGTTCGGCGATGGCCCGGCCGATGCCGCGTGCGCCACCGGTGACCAGTGCGTGCTTTCCGTTGAGGCGGGGCATCGGTTCCTCCGGGTTCTGGAGCGGGAAGGCGGTCACGTGAAGTCGAGACCGCCGTTGACGTTGATGCACTGGCCGGTGACGTAGGAGCCGGACTTCGAGGCCAGCCACATGATGGCGCCGGCCATGTCCGACCCGTAGCCGTAGCGGCCGAGCGGAATGGTGTCGAGCTCGATCTGCTTCATCTCGTCGAAGGTGATGCCGCGTTCCTTCGCGTCGGACTCGACGAACGCCCAGTGCATCTCGGTGGCCGCGAGGCCGGGGCAGAGCGCGTTGACGTTGATGCCGTGCTTCGCGAGCTCCACTGCCAGCGACATGGTGAGGGTGTGCACCGCGTTCTTGCTGGCGCCGTAGGCGGCGGAACCCGGATGGCCGACCTTGCCGAAGAAGGAACCGGTGTTCACGATGCTGCCGCCCCGCCCCTGGGCGATCATCTGCCGTCCGGCGTGCTTGCAGCCGTGGAAGATTCCCTTGTAGTTGACGGCGAGCAGCTTGTCGACGTCGCTCATGCGGGTGTCCACGACGTCGGCCGGGGTGACGTGGATCCCGGCGTTGTTGGCCATGATGTCGAGCCGGCCGAACTCGGCGACGGCGTCGGCGACCACGGCCTCGACCTGTTCCTCGATCGACACGTCGACGACCCGGGAGGCGATCTTGACGTCCGGGTGCTCCTTCGCGATGCGCTCGGCGGTGGCGTGCACCTCCTCCCGCACGTCGGCGAGGAGGACGTGCACGCCCTCCGACGCCAGGGTCTCGGCGATACCCTCCCCGATCCCCCGCGACGAGCCGGTGACGATCGCGGTCTTGCCTGCGACGCTTCGGAAATCGCTCACTGCAGTTGTCCTCGCACTCTCGTTCTCATGGGGTTGGACGTGCTCGTTCGCTCGACAGTCGCGCGAACCAGCGCTTGGTGGCGTCGGAATCCTTGAACAGCTCCACGGCGAGGACGACCAGGACGAGGACGCCGATCGCGAAGTTCGCGACGTAGACGGCGCTGCCCTGGATGCTCAGCCCGCTGACGATGAACCGGAGGGTGAGCGTGCCGGCCGCGATGCCCAGGACGGTGCCGCGGCCACCGCGAAGGCTCACCCCGCCGATGAGTGCGGCGGTCACCCCGGGGAGCAGCAGATCGGCGAACTCGGTCGGCGAGGCCGAGCCGGACTTGAGGCTGAGCATGGCGCCGACGAGCGCGCCCATCGCACCGGACGTGCCGAACGCGATCACCAGGGGCCGCCACAGCGGGATTCCGGCGGCGAGTGCCTCGACCCGCCCGCCGCCGACCGCGCCGATCTCCTTGCCCCACCTCGTGTAGGCGAGGAAGAGACCGGTCAGGAGCAGCACGACGATCGTCAGGATGCTGAAGGGCGAGAAGATGTACAGCTGTTTCGACACCAGGTCGGCGATGTCCAGATCGGGCACGATGATCGTCTTCGAATCGGACAGCAGGTAGGCGACGCCGCGGAACGCGACGAGCGTTCCGATGGTGAAGACCAAGGAGTTGATCTTCAGCCAGAAGATGGCGATGCCTTGCGCCACACCGAGGACGACCCCGACGGCCAGTGCGGACAGGACGGCGACGAAGATGCCGTGCTCGGCCTGCTTGACGGCGACGACGCCGCCGAGTACGGCGACCGACGCGATCGACAGGTCCAGCTCGCCCGCCATGACCGTCAGGCCGACACCGAGTGCGATGAGACCGAGGAAGGCGAAGCCCTCCATGACCGTGAACATGTTGCCGGTCGAGGTGAACACCGGGAGGGTGATCGCGAAGTAGGCGAACAGGACGACTGCGATGCCGAGACGGACGGCGAGGTCACTGTCGATCTTCTTGCGGATGGTCATGCCGACCGCCTCCGGGCGAGTGCGTAGGTGCTGACGGCGATGGCGACGGCGACGCCTTCGACGGTGATGCGAACGCCGAAGCTGTACCCGCGGAGCGCCAGCAGGTTGGACACCATGGCGATGAAGATCGCGCCGAGACAGGTCTGCCACATCGACCCGCGTCCGCCCTGCACCAGCGTCCCGCCGACCAGCACCGCCGCGATCACCTCGGTGTTGAAGTCGGGGAACTGGTTGACGATCCCGCGGCTGGTCTGCGCGGCCGCGAACACACCCGCGAGCCCGGCGGCGACCCCGGAGATCGTGAACGCGGTCAGCGACGCGAGCTTGACGTTGAGGCCACTGGCCTTCGCGGCGTGCCGGTTGGCGCCGACGAGCGTCATCTGGCGTCCGGTCCGGGTCCGGATGAGCACGACCGAGAAGACGACGGTGAGCAGGATCAGCGCCCAGGTCTGCACGGGGACGCCGAGCGGACGGCCGGTGCCGATGAACAGGGCCGTGTTGTCCTGGATGTTGACCTGCTTCTGGTCGGTCATCACCGACGCCAGACCGAACAGGGCGGCGCCGGCGCCGAGTGTGGTGATGATGGGGTTCGCTCCCGCGGCCACCACCAGGCCCTGCGCGATGCCGACGACCGCGCCGAGGAGCAGGGCGCACACCACGCTGAGGAGCCAGCCGATGCCGGTGTTCATCAGCATCGCGAAGCTGACCGCGCTGAACGCCGCGGTCTGCTCGACCGACATCGAGAAGTAGTTGCCGGACATGGTGATGAAGGTCATCCCGAGCGCGGCGATGCCGACGACCGACGCCGCCCGGACGATGTTGAGGACGTTCTCGGCGGTGAGGAAGGCGGGAGTCGCCAGCGCACCGGCAGCGAGGACAGCGACCGCGAGGGTGACGATGACGGCGACCGGCAGGTTGCGCCTGTTCGGCACCCACCTCGGCGCTTTCGGGCCACCGGTTCCGGTGGATCGCACCCTGGCCGGGCCGGGGGTCGCCGGTGCCGGCTCGGTGTCCGGTTCGGCCAGATCGCCGTGGGGAACGGTCATGACGCGACCTCCTCGCGCGCACCCTCGGGGTGCGTGATGTCGGCAGTGAGCTGGGCGTAGTCGACGTCCTCGGCGTCGCGGAAGGCGACCAGGCGCCCGCGATACAGCGAGCCGACGCGATCGGCCAGGCCGAGCACCTCCTGGGCGTCGGACGAGGCGCAGAGGATGGCCAGCCCCTCGTCGGCGAGCTTGCGCAGGTGCCGGTAGATCTCGGCGCGGGCGCCGACGTCCACCCCTCGGGTCGGCTCGTCGATGAGCAGGACCCGGGGCTCGATCCCGAGCCACTTGCCCAGCACGATCTTCTGCTGGTTGCCGCCGCTGAGCGTCGACGCGAGCGCTTTCAGGCGCTTGGTGTCGAAGCTGAACGCCTGCGCGATCTCGGTGCCCATCCGGCGCTCGCGCGCACGGTTGAGCCATCCGCCCGGCGTGACCTTGGCGAGTGAGGCCGAGGTCAGGTTCTCCGAGACGGGACGGATGCCGAACATCCCGTCGCGCTTGCGGTCGCCGGAGCAGTAGGCGATGCCCGCGCGGATGGCGGCGTGCTGGTTGCTGGACTTCACGGGCGCGCCGGCCAGCGTCACGCTCCCGCTGTCGCTGTGCCGCGCGCCCGCGATCGCCTCGAGGAGCGGAGTGGCGCCGCTGCCCACCTGGCCGGCGAGACCGACGATCTCCCCCGCGCGGACCTCCAGACTGATCGGCTCGGCCAGGCCCGCCGCGGCGATCCGCGACACGGACAGGACGGTCGCGCCGAACGTGCGTCCGGCGACCCGGTCGGGGAACATGTTCTCCAGCCGGCGCCCGAGCATCTTCGTGATCAGGCCGTCGACGTCGAGTTCGGCCGTCTCGAGCGGCGGGCTGCTCTCGCCGTTGCGGAACACCGTGACCCGGTTCGCCAGCTCGAAGATCTCGCCGAGCCGGTGGGTCACGTAGATGACCGACCTGCCTTCGGCGGCCACACTTCGCACGACGGCCTTGACCCGCTCGATCTCGGTGTCGGACAACGCCGCCGTGGGCTCGTCGAGGATGAGGATGCGGGCGTCGCGGGCGATCATGCGAGCCACCTCGACGAGTTGCTGCTCGGCGACCGAAAGCGTGCCCGCCGGGGTCCGCGGGTCGACGTAGTCGAGGCCGACCGTCCGCAGGTGCTCCTTCGCGCGGGCGGCGAGCCGTCGTCCGCTCCAGTTCTGGCCGCTGTCCGCGTTGCCGAGGAACACGTTCTCGGCGACCGTCATCGTGGGCACGACGCTGAGTTCCTGCTGGACGACCGCGACGCCGACCTCCGCGGACCGGCGCGACGAGTGGATGTCGACCCGCCGGCCGTCGATGCGGATCTCGCCGCTGTCCGGGCGGTGGATGCCGGACAGCATCTTCACCAGGGTGCTCTTGCCGGCGCCGTTCTCACCGGCCAGCGCCATCACCTCGCCGGCGCGGAGCTCGAAGTTCACGCCTTTCAGCGCGTGCACCGCGCCGAAACTCTTGGCGATGTCTGCCATCCGCAGATAGGGCTCTGTGGACACCGGATTCCTCGCATCTCGTGGGGAACGTGGGGTGGCGGTCAGTACGTGCACAGGTCGGTCATCTTGTGACCCCACAGGCTGGTGGACTGCACCTCGGCGGAGTGCACCATCGGGTTCGGGATGAAGTTGAACCGCGAGACCGAGTCGACCGCCGGAGCCTGGTCCGGGGACGCGCCCGGACGGTTCTCGCCATCCTTGACCTGGCCGGTCTTCAGGTAGGCGTGCACCACGTCGATCGTGTACTGGCCCTCCAGCCTGGCGGCCTGGAGACCGGTGCCGAACTGCTTGCCCGCCTGGAGGTTGGTGAAGTCGCCGTGGCAGTTGCCGCCGATGACCGCGACGTCCTTGCCGGGCTGGTAGCCGGCCTCCTCGAGTGCCTGGATGGCGCCGTCGGCGAGGGCGTCGTTCTGGGCGTAGACGATGTCGATGCCCTTCGCCTTGTTCGCCGCGATCAGTTGTGCGCCGACCTTGTAGCCCGTCGTCTGGTCGAAGCCAGCCGGAGCTTCGGCGATGACCTGGATGCCGGATCCGCCGATGCCCTTGCCGAAGCCGTCCATGCGGTCCTGGGTGGCGCCGTAGCCCGCGGGAAAGGTGATCGCGATGGCGTTGCCGCCGGCGGAGTGCAGCGGAGCGCCGCCCTCCTTGAGCTGGTCGCGGGCCTGCACGGCCAGCCGCCCCGACACGTCGCCGTTCTCGAAGTCGTCCACACCGGCGTAAGCCACGATGTATTCGAGACCGCGGTCGTCGGGGTTCTGGTTGGTCTGGAAGGTCGGGACCCCGCTGTCGTGCAGCTTCTTCAGTGAGGCGAGACCCGCGGCGTTGTCGACCGGCCACCACACGTAGGCGTCCGGCTTGCGCCCGCTGCCCAGTTCCTGCTGCACCTGCGTGTCCTGCTCGGGCTGGCTGAACTGGTTCTCGAGGATCTTGATGTCGAGGCCCAGCTTTTCGGCCTCCGCCCGGGCGCCTCGCTGCCACTCGGCGAGGTAGTTGTCCGAGCCCGGGGGCATGAAGACGACAACGCTGCGTGCGCCGTCGCCGCTGCCGGCGGCGCCCATGTCCCCGCAGGCGGCGAGCGTCGCGCCGGTCAATGCCAGGGCGACGGTGATCCCAAGGGTGCGGCGGTTCTTGTTCACGTGCTTCTCCTGTGCCTCGCGCCGGGTCTGCAATCGTTTGCAAACCCGGTCGGAAAAGAGCCCTGGTGCCCGGCTCGACATGCGTTGTCCGATCGACGTCCGACATGGTTCCCGCCCGGGCGGCCCGATGGCCCCGAGCGACTTCTGCAATCGATAGCAGTGGACGGTAGATGGCAACTGTCGCCAGTGTCAAGGGTCACAAGTGATCGACTGGGCCGGGGAGTGCTATCGATTGCTGCGCTACCCCTGGGGTGCCACTGGACGGGGAGAACACTCGTCGCCCCGGCGCATACCGCATCGGGTTCAGCGCTGCTATCGTTTGCGGAGATGACGACGGGCGGGGGCAGCAATGAGAGCGCGTGAAGCGGGTCCGACGCTGAAGGACGTCGCGGCGCTGGCCGGTGTGCATCCGACGACCGCGTCGCGAGCTCTGGACCCGGCGAAAAGTCATCTGGTCAGCGAGGAGACGCGGCATCGGATCCTCCGGATCTCCGCTGAGCTCGGCTATCAGGTGAACGCGATGGCGCGGAGTCTTCGCACGGGTTCGAGCGGCCTGATCGGGATGGTGGTGGCGGATGTGTCCAACCCGTTCCTGCCGCCGATCCTGCGGGCCATCGAGCAGGTGATCCGCCACGAAGGCCTGATGCTTCTCATCGCCGAGACCCACGACGACGCCCGTACGATGCAGGAGATCCTCGGGCACTTCGCGCGCCGCCGGGTCGACGCGATCATCCTCACCGCGGCTCATCAGGGCGACCTGGAGCTCGTTCGAGCGGCGGCCGCGAGCACTCCGGTCGTCCTCGCGGTGCGGAGTGTCGACGGAGGCAACTTCCCGACGGTGACGCACGATGACCGCCTGGGCGGGCGGCTCGCGGCCCAGCACCTCGTCGAGCTCGGCCACCAGGACGTGGCCCAGTTGCGCGGGCCAGAGGATGTCTCGTCGTTCAGCGGCCGGTCGGCGGGGTTCCACTCCGTGCTGTCCGAAACGACTGCGCGCGAGGTCGGTTCCGGTCTCGTCGCCGCGAGCCCGACGGTCGAGGAGGGACGCCGGCTGACGGCGGAGTTGCTGGCGGCGGGCGGCCAGCGGCCAACGGCCATCTTCGCCCACAACGACCAGATGGCGGTCGGCGCCATGGACGCGCTGCGGGAGGCCGGCCTGAGCTGCCCTCGCGACATCTCCATCGTCGGGTACAACGACGCGCCGCTGGCGGACCACATCGATCCCCCGCTGACCACGATCAGACTGCCCGCATCAGAACTGGGCCGCCGAGTCGCGCGCCTGGCGTTGGAGCAGCTGTCCGAGGACCCACCCGAGGCCTCGATGGTCCGGCTACCCCCAGAACTGATCATCCGCCGCTCAACAGCCCCATTCACGCCCTGACGAGGGGGCTCGCCCCCTGCCGGGCACCTGGGAGTCCGACCCCAAAGCAAATGCGAAAGAAGCCCCCGACCCGCGCTTCCCGACGAACACAGGGGCCCCGGGCCCCAGCGCCGCCAGGCGCGAAGGGCCACCCCGCACCCAACGCAAGATCACCACACCACCGGCACCGCACGGGGGTGCAGGGGGCTCGCCCCCTGCCGGGGGCCTGGGGGTTCGACCCCCAGAGCAATGCGAAAGAGGCCCCCGATCCGCGCTTTCCGCGGATACAGGGGCCCCTGCCTCTGTAGCGGGGACAGGATTTGAACCTGCGACCTCTGGGTTATGAGCCCAGCGAGCTACCGAGCTGCTCCACCCCGCGTTGTGAGAACCAGTTTACGCCTTGGTTGCCGGGCCGTGCACGCCGGGTGCCGGAAGGGTCTCCGGCACCCGGCGTGGCTGGTCAGCCGCCTGGCTGGGGCGGTGCCGAGGTCGTCTGGGCGGCCTTGGCGTTCTCGTAGGCGCGGGCGGCGGCGTCGAGCGCGGCGAGCGCCTCGCCCTGGGCGGCGAAGTTGCCGCTCTGCTGGGCCTGCCGGAGCCGTTCGAGTGCCGACTGGATGTCGGCGACGGCCTGGTCGAGGGCCGGGGTGCTGCCCGTGCCGCCGGTGGCGGGCGGGCTGGTCGGTGTGGTGGTCGGTGTCGACGGCGGCGTGGTGGGCTGTTGCTGGGTGGGCGAGGTCGCCGCCTGGCCAGCCTGGTCGCCGAAGACCTGTTTGAGCGCGTCGCCGAGGGTGGAGGCGAATCCGACCTTGGACCCGTAGGACACCAGCACGCGGGCCAGCTGCGGGTAGCTGTTCTGGTTGCGTTGCTGGATGTAGACGGGTTCGACGTAGAGGAACCCGCCGCCGACCGGCAGGGTGATCAGGTTGCCGAAGATCACCGTGACGCTCTGGTTGCTGAACAGAGTCCGTTCGGAGGCGAACCGCGAGTCACTTTGGAACCTGTTCTGGACCTGGACCGGGCCGTCGACCTGGCTGTTGCCGGCGGCTGTGGTGGGTAGCCGCAGAACCTTGATGGCGCCGTAGTCCTTCGGGTCGGAGGACACCGTCATCCACGCCGCCAGGTACTGCCGTTGTAGGGCGGTGAGCGGGCTGGTCAGCTGGAACGTGGTGCCGCCCTGCCCGGGCGCCTGGGCCAGGACGTAGTAGCCGGGCTGGTTGGCCAGGCCGGAGGCGTCGAGGTTGGTGCCGCCCTCCTGGGTCGGGTCCTGGGGCACGTTCCAGAAGGTGTTGGTGGTGTAGAACTCCTGCGGGTCGGTGACGTGGTACTTCGTCAGGAGTTCGCGCTGGACCTTGAACAGGTCCTCCGGGTAGCGGAAGTGCGACCGCAGCTCGGGGGTGACCGCGCTGCTCGGCTTGACCAGGCCGGGGAAGACCTGCTCCCACGCCTTGAGGACGGGGTCCTTGTCGTCGACCGAGTAGAGGGTGACGGTGCCGTTGAACGCGTCGACGGTCGCCTTCACCGAGTTGCGGATGTAGTTGATGTTGTTGTTGGCCTGGCGGGCGACGCCGGCGAGGCTGTCTTCGGTGGCGGCGCCGAGCTGGGTCTGCTGCGAGTACGGGTAGTTGTTCAGCGTGGTGTAGCCGTCGACGATCCAGACGATCTTGCCGTCGACCACCGCCGGGTACGGGTCGCCGTCGACGGTGAGCCACGGCGCGACCTTGCTGACGCGCTGCCGCGGGTCGCGGTTGTACATGATCTTCGAGCCGTCGCTGATGGCGTCGGAGAAGAGGATGTTGCGCTCGCCGTACTTCGCGGCGAAGGCGAGGCGGTTGAACCAGTTGCCGAGGTTGACCCCGCCGGTGCCTTCGTAGCGGTAGTTGCTGCTGCTGGCGCTGTCGTACTCGCCCGGCGCGCGGCCCTCCTGGCCGCCGACGATGGCGTAGTCGTTGGTCAGCTCGCCGTAGTAGATGCGCGGCTCGCTGACCGCGATGCCGGGCGCGGTCGGGTTGGTCGGGTTGATGCCGGCGCCGGTCGGGTTCTGGGTGTCGCTGGTGACCGCGATCGGGTAACCGCCGTCGCTGTTGGCGCTGCTCACCGCACGGTCGATGGTGTTGGCCGGGGCCGCCACGAACCCGTTGCCGTGCGTGTAGACCAGGTGCTTGTTGATCCAGTTGGTCTGGTTGCCGGTGAGGTTGGCGGTGTTGATCTCACGGGCGGCGACGACGTAGTCCTGGATCCTGCCGTCGATCTCGTAGCGGTCGATGTCGAGCTTCTGCGGGAAGCCGTAGAAGTTCTCCCGGCCGACGCGCTGGGTGAAGGTCGGCGCGAGCACGTTCGGGTCGAGCAGGCGGATGTTGGGCACGGTCGTGGTGTCCGTGCTGATCTCCGAGGCGGTCGCCTGCCCGGTGCCGGTGTAGTCCTCGTACTGGACGTTGTTGAGCCCGAACGCCGCCTTGGTCGCATCCATGTTGCGGCTGATGGAAAGCGCTTCCTTCTGGTTGGCGTTCGGCTTGACCGAGAACTGTTCGAGGATCGCCGGCCACGCGACGCCGACCAGGACGCCGGACAGGATCAGCAGCACCAGCGCGATCGCGGGCAGCTGGATGTTGCGCAGGAAGGCGCCGGCGAAGAACGCCACCGCGCAGATCGCCGAGATGCACAGCAGAATCAGCTTCGCCGGCAGGACCGCGTTCAGGTCGGTGTAGGTCGCGCCGTTGAACAACGGGTTGCGGTCGGAGAAGAGCAGGTTGTACCGGTCGAAGTAGTACTCGACCGCCTTCAGCAGGACGAACAGGCCGGCGGTGACGGCGAGCTGGACGCGGGCCGATCCGGCGAGCTGGCCGCCGCGGCCGGCGAGCCGGATGCCGCCGAAGAGGTAGTGCGCGATCAGGGCGCCGATGAAGGAGATCGTCACCGCCACGAACAGCCAGCCGAGCAGCCACTGGTAGAAGGGCAGCGTGAAGGCGTAGAAGCCGATGTCGTTGCCGAACTCGGGGTCGGACTGGCCGAAGCTCGTGCCGTGCAGGAACAGCTGGATGCGCTGCCAGTCGCCCTCGCCGGTTGCGCCCGCGATGAGACCGGTGACCAGCGGGATGCCGATGCCGAACAGCCGGATGCGGCCGACCACGGCGGAGCGGTAGCGCGCCAGCGGGTCGTCGGCCCCGGAGACCGGGACGAACACCGGCCGCGTGCGGTAGGCGATCCACAGGCTGAGCGCGAGCGAGCCGCCGACGAGGAGCCCGATCGCGAAGAACAACACGATGCGGGTGACGACCATCGTGTTGAAGACCTGACGGGCCTCGACCTCGCCGAACCACAGCCAGTCGACGTAGGTGTCCAACAGGCGCGCACCGAGTAGCAGCGCCAGGATGATCACCGCGGCGATGATCAGCAGTACCCGGCTGCGACGGGACAGCTTCGGCAGGCTCACTGGGGGCCGACTGGCCACTGCGCACGCTCCTGTTGTCGTGGTCCGCTGGCGGGGAGCCCGTAACGCAGGACACCCCTGAACCCCTAACTCTAGGAGGGCCGCTCACGGTTCCCCGACCGGCCCGAATCGGACACCTCCGGCGGGCACCTGACACGATGAGGAGATGGCATCGGAAGTCAACCCCGCCACCGGACCGGCCATCGCCGCGCTCGCCCGGGAGGTCGAGGAGTTCGTGGCCGCCGCCGGGTGGGACCAGGCGCCGCAGCTGTTCGCGCTCGTTCCGACCGCGTCGCTGCTGCGGGAGCAGCCGGAGCTGGCCGGGCAGCTCGACCCGTCGAGCGCGCTGACCCCGGTGGCGCAGGAACCGCTGCCGGAGGGGGACCTGGCGGAGGCGCTGGGGCGGATCGCGTGGCCGGAGGCCGTGATCGGCTGCGCGCTGGCCCAGGAGATCATCGTGTTGCCGCCGAGCGCCGAGTCGGAGCTGTCCGAGTCCGGCGACGCGGAGCGGCTGCGGCAGGCCGCGGCGGACCACCCGGAGCGGACGGAGGCGCGTCTGGTGGCGGCCGTGCTGCGGGACGGCCCGGGAGCCTGCGTGATGCGGCTGAGGGGCTACACGAAGGCGGAGGACGCCGAGCCGGTGGACGAGGTCGTCGAGCACCCGGACCTGGCGCCGAACCTGCTGGACGCCCTCCGGGCAACACTGGCACCCTGATCACCCCGCGAGGCCCACCTTCACGCCCGCGAGTCCCACATTCGGTCGCGAGCCCCACGCTCGACCGAGGAAGCCCCGAGCCCACGCCCGCGCGCGAGTCCGACCCTGCCGCGCGAGTCCCACGCGCCCGTGCGCGACTCCGGCCCTGCCGCCCGAGTCCCCCACTCCCGCGCGCGAGTCCCACGCTCAGCCGCCCGAGCCCACACTCCCAAGCGCCCACGTTCGGCCGCGCGAGCCCGACGCTCCCGGCCGCGAGCCCCACACTCAACCGCAGGACCCCACACTCAACCGCGCGCGAGTCCCAACGTTCAGCGCGCGAGCCCCTCGCGCCCGTGCGCGAGTCCCAGCCTCAGCTACACGAGGCCCCACGTTCAGCTCCCACGTCCGGCGCCCCCGCGCGCTAGCCCGCCCTGCCCTGCGAATCCCACTTTCCCCCGCGCGAGCCCCACGCTCCCGTGTGCGAGCCCCTCGCGCCCGTGCGCGAGTCCCACGCTCAGCTACACGAGGCCCCCACGTTCAGCTCCCGCGCCCCCGCGCGCTCACGCGCGAGCCCGCCCTGCCCTGCGAATCCCACTTTCCCGCGCGCGAGCCCCACGCTCCCGGCCGCGAGCCCCACACTCCTGCGCGCGAGCCCCACGCTCCCGGTCGCGTGCCGCACTCCCCCGGCCGCGAGCCCCACGCCTCCTGCGCGGGTCCCACCCTGCCGCGCGCGAGTCCCACGGTTCCGGAGCCGGCGGTCCGCGTCAGCAGGACGGCGTCGGCTGCCCGGCCTTGAGCGCCTCCAGCGCCGAGAGCGCGCTGTTCAGGTCGGTCACCTTGATCAGCTTCAGCCCGTCCGGCGCTGCGGCGGAGGCTTCCGCGCAGTTGGCCTCGGGCGTGAGGAACACGGTGGCGCCGGCCTCCCGCGCGGCGACGACCTTGAACGAGATCCCGCCGATCGGGTTGACCGCTCCCTTTTCGGTGATCTCCCCGGTGCCGGCCACGTGCTCGCCGGCCACCATCTCGCCGGGGGTGAGCCGGTCGACGATCGCCAGCGCGAACATCAGGCCCGCCGAGGGGCCGCCGACGTCCTGCAGCGAGATCTTCACGTCGAAGGGCACGTCGGCCCGGTCGATCGGCTGCAGGCCCATGAAGCCCTGCTTCTTGTTCGGGTCCGGGTTGGCGGCCAGGGTGATCTGCTCGGTGCGGGCCGGCTCGGTGCCGTGCTGGAAGGTGATCGGCACGGTCTGGCCAGGGGTGGTGTCGGCGAGCGCGGCGGTGACGTCGTCCTCGTTGGTGATGGTGCGTCCGTTGACCGACAGCAGCCGGTCGCCCGCGGCGAGGACCCGGCTGGCCGGGGTGTTCTCGACGATCGTCTGGGCGAGCACTTTGACCGGGAAGCCGAGGTGGCGCAGCGCGGCGACCTCGGCGTTGCTCTGCGAGTCCTGGAACTGCTGGACGTTCTGCTGCTGGACCTGCTCGTCGCTCTCGCCGGGGCGGAAGTACTCCTCGCGGGGCGCGAGCGCGTAGCGGCCGCTGACCCACAGCCCGAGCGCGCCGAACAGGCTGATCTCGTCGTTGAGCGAGACGGTGGTCATGCGCAGCTCGCCCGCGGTGGGGTAGGTCTGCTGCCCGTCGACCTCGACCACCTGGACGCCGTTGACCTGGCCGAGCGTGTCGTAGGTGGGGCCGGGACCGATCGCGACGTAGGGCACCTGGACGAACGCGCCGATGAGCCCGAACACGACGATGAGGACGCCGCTGGTCACCACGGTCCAGCCGCGCCTGGTCATGCGGGCGCGCTCGGGGGGCCGGGTCGCGCGGTGCCCGTTGCGGGCCTGGTCGCCGTTCGCGGGCTTGGTGCCCGTCGCGGCGCCGGGAGCAGTGGTTTCGTCGCGGGACTCGCTCACGGCCCACAGCGTACGGTGACCGGCCCGCACGCTCGATCACCAGGCCTTGATCGCGGCGAGCGAAATCGGACACCACTGGCGCGGTCGCGGCTGCTCCGGCCGCGTACGGTGGTGGTATGAGCAATCTCCCGTTCGGCTTCGGGCCCCCGGATCCCGACAAGCCCGGTGACAACGGGCCGGAGGGTCAGCAGTCCGGCGCCGACGCCTTCAACCAGCTCGGCCAGATGCTGAGCCAGCTCGGGCAGATGCTGAGCCAGGCCGGCAGTTCGTCGGGCCCGGTGAACTACGACCTCGCGAAGCAGATCGCGCTGCAGAAGCTCAGTGGTAGCGGCGGCGGGACCATCGGTTTCGCCTCGAGCGGTGACGCCGACAGCGCCGTGCGCGACGCCGGCCACCTCGCGGAGCTGTGGCTGGACGCGGCGACGATCCTGCCGGCGGGTGCGAACGTGACCGCGGCGTGGTCGCCGCGGGACTGGGTGCAGAAGACGCTGCCGACGTGGCAGCGGCTGTGCGACCCGGTGGCCCAGCAGGTGTCCGGCGCGTGGGTGGAGGCGCTCCCCGCCGAGGCGAAGCAGGCCGCCGGCCCGCTGCTGTCGATGGTCGGCCAGATGGGCGGCATGGCGTTCGGTTCGCAGCTGGGTAACGCGCTGGCTCAGCTGGCGTCGGAGGTGCTGACCTCCACCGAGGTGGGTCTGCCGCTGGGTCCCGAGGGGACGTCGGCGCTGCTGCCCGGGAACATCGAGAAGTTCACCGAGGGGCTGGAGCTGCCGAGCAGCGAGGTCCTGGTGTTCCTGGCCGCGCGGGAAGCCGCGCACCAGCGCCTGTTCTCGCACGTGCCGTGGCTGCGGCAGCGCCTGCTGGCGACGGTCGAGGAGTTCGCGCACGGCATCAAGGTCGACACGTCCGCGCTGGAGCAGCTGGCGGGTCAGGTCGACCCGTCCAACCCGGCCAGCATCGAGGAGGCGTTGTCCTCCGGCTTGCTGGAGCCCCAGACGACGCCCGAGCAGCAGGCGGCGCTGAACCGGCTGGAGACGCTGCTCGCCCTGGTGGAGGGCTGGGTGGACGTGGTGGTCGCGGATGCGGTCGGCGACCGTCTTCCCGGAGCCGACGCCCTGCGCGAAACGCTCCGCCGCCGCCGCGCGACGGGCGGCCCGGCCGAACAGACGTTCGCGACGCTGGTCGGACTCGAGCTGAGGCCCCGCCGGATGCGCGCGGCGTCCGCGTTGTGGAAGCTCGTGGGCGACCGGCACGGCGTCGACAAGCGGGACGGCCTGTGGTCGCACCCCGACCTGATGCCGTCGGCCGAGGACCTGGACGACCCGATGGAGTTCGCCGAGCGCCTGGGCAAGCCGGGCGACCTGGACGACCCGATGGCCGAGCTGGAGCGCACGGAGCCCGAGGAGAAGCCGGCAAACCCCAAGGAGGGCGACGAGCCCGGCGACTGACGCAGGACACCGCAAGCCCACCTCGCGCGCGACGCCGGGGTGGGCTTGCGGTATCCCCGCGGCGAGCCGCCGGCTCGCCGTCCCCGGCCAGGTGGGCTTGCGATGTCCACGCGGAGCAAACCGGAGCCGGCGGCTCGCCATCCCCGGCCATGGGCTTGCGGTGTCCACGCGGAGCAAGCCGGCGGCTCCCCGTCCCCAGCCAACATCAGCGAGCTGATCCCGCCCAGGGGGCGAGACCGAGCCAACCGCGAGCGCGAGCTGCCCTGACGTGCGCTTTCGCCCCCAGCTGACGGCGGAACTCCCCCGTGCCAGGACAGCACGCTGAGCCCACCGCCGCGGATCGGCGGCAGCGTGGCCCCCGCCGCAACGAACCGACGGCAGCCTGGGCCCGCCGCAATGCCACCGGCGGGGCACCCTGATCCCACCGTTGGGAATCGACGGCGCCATCTGAGCCCGCCGACGGCGCAACCCCGAGCCCACCATCGCGGACCGGTGGCACCGTGGCCCCCGCCGAAACGAATCGGCAGCAGCATTCCGAGCCCGCCGACGAGGCACCCTGATCCACCATCGCGGATCCAGCAGCGGCCACCCCCTGTGGCCGGCACTAAGCCCGTCGACGGCGGCACCGTGCCCCACCGCCCGACTGCCACTGCCTCGGCCGCGCGCTGGCGCGGCTGCCCGTCTCCTGGTCCACCCGCGTGTCATCCGGCTCGGCGGCGCCGCTGGTCCGCCCGCTAGCCATCCAGCGGGTTGCCCCTGTTCCCGTGCTCCGCGGCTCGTTACCCGGCGCCGACGCTCTCCCACTCCGCCGCTACTCATCCGGCGCCGACACTCCCCCGTTTCGGCCGCCCCTCCGCCTGCCTTTCCCGGTGCCGGAGGACCCGCCAACGGCGAGGTCCCCCGGCCGTGTTCCGACTGCTCAGTCCTCGTCCAGCTCGCTGATTCCCCAACCGGCCGCCGCGGACAGGCCCTCGAGGTAGCCGATGGCCCGCTCGGTCTTCGGGTAGCGCCGGACCAGCTCCCAGAACTCGGCGTTGTGCGCCGCTACCCGAAGGTGTGCCAGTTCGTGCACCAGCACGTAGTCCAGCACCCATGCCGGTACGTTCTGCAGCCGGTCGCTCACCCGGATGGTCCGGTCGGCCGGCGTGCACGAAGCCCACCGGGTCCGCATCGGCGGCACCCAGCGGACGCTCGCGGGCAGCGCCTGCCGGTCGAGGTACCGCGCTGACAGCTGCGCACACCGCGCGAGCAGCGCGGCATCCGACTCGCGCGCCGGAGACGCCCGCCTGATCTCCGTGCGCTGGAGCTTGCGCTCCATCTCGGCCACCCAGTGTTTTTCCTCGGCTCGGCTCATGCTGGCCGGGATGAGCACCACGAGGGTGTCGCCGACCCGGTACGCGCTGACCGTCCGCCTTCGTCGTGCACTACGCCGTACTTCGACCTTGAGCTGCGGGTTCGATGACTGCCCGGTGTTGTCCCGGTTCCTCAAAGAGGGCACCCGTGCGTTCGCCACCCGTCCACGGTAAAGGCAGGGACCGACAACTCGGGAGAGCCGACTTTGAGAAGGCCCGAGTTATCCACATTTCGGCCCGCCTGTGGATAAGTCGCGATCTTGGTTAGCGGATACTTAGCGACGTTCCGTCACTCTGTGCTCCATGATGGATACAGCGACAAGTCAGCGACCGCTCTTCCTGCCCGAACGCCCCTGGCTGCGGTCCGGCCTCGAGGTGTTCGACCGCGGCCCGGGCGAGGTGCAGATCGGTCTCGACCCCCGGCACGCCATGGTGGTCGCGGACCTGCCACCCGATCTGGTGGACGTGATGCACCGCCTCGACGGCAGCCTCCGGTTGGAGAGCCTGTTCGCGCTCGCCAAGAGCGAACACGTCGAGATCCTCCGCGAACTCCTCACGAAGTTGACCCGGCTCGGGCTGGTGGAGGAGGCGTGGCCGCCCTCGGCCTACAACCGGCCCGCCCATGAGGCCGGGCTGTGGTCCCTGTCGGCACGGCAGAGCCACGGCGAGACCGTCGCCCGGCGTCGTCACAGCGCCATCGTGCTGTTCGGTTCGGGGCGGCTTACGGTCGCGATGGCGGTGCAGCTCGCGGCCGCGGGGGTGGGGCAGGTCCGCGTCGAGGCCGAGGGCAAGGTCACCGAGCAGGACACCGGCACCGGCTACACCGACGCCGACATCGGCCGATCCCGATCAGCCGCGGCAGCCGATGCGATCCGTCGGGTCAACCC
Organism: Amycolatopsis deserti; assembly: GCF_014653945.1. Taxonomy (GTDB): domain Bacteria; phylum Actinomycetota; class Actinomycetes; order Mycobacteriales; family Pseudonocardiaceae; genus Amycolatopsis_E; species Amycolatopsis_E deserti. Next base: position 498,349 of record NZ_BNAU01000007.1, read on the forward strand.
GGCCACCGTGACTCGGCGCCTCCGAGACGGGCGGCTACCCGAACTCGCCGTGCTCGCCGACGCCATCGTCCCGGCACCCGAGCTGGTCCAGCAGCTCATGCACGAGCGGGTTCCGCACCTGGCGGTCCGCGTCCGGGAGGGCATCGGGATCGTCGGGCCGCTCGTCGAGCCCGGCCGGAGCAGCTGCCTGGGGTGCGCGGACCTGATCCGCCGCTCGATGGACGACCGCTGGCCCACGATCGCGGGACAGCTCGCCGGGCGCACCCAGCAGGCCGATCTGGTGACGGTGCAAGCCACCGCGGCCCTGGCGACCGGTCAGGTGCTCCGGGCTCTCGGGCCGGTCGACGGGGTGCCGCCGGGCTGGAACATGACGATGGAAGTCGACCCGTACGAGAACACGATCTACCACCGTCCGTGGGCGCCCCACCCGGCCTGCACCTGCGGGGCACGCCCAGAGCCGCTGGTCAGCAGCGTCCCTGCGCCGACGGCTGCGGAGATCATGGTCGACAAGGCACAATCGCAGGAGTGACCGACTTCCCCGAAGAGACCGACGACCGCACCGATCCCGGGATTCCCCGCCGCACGGCCGCACGCGCAGCGAAGCTCGCGAGCCTGCCGCTCGGAATCGCGGGACGGGCGGTCGGCGGCTGGGGGCGGCGGCTAACGGGTCAGAGCGCGGAAGAGGTCAACGCGAACCTGTCGGCGAAGGCCGCCGAGCAGCTGTTCGAGGTGCTGGGCACGCTCAAGGGCGGCGCAATGAAGTTCGGGCAGACCTTGAGCGTGTTCGAAGCGGCGGTGCCGGACGAGCTGGCCGCCCCGTACCGCGACGCGCTGACCCGCCTGCAGGCCGCCGCGCCGCCGATGCCGGCCCGCCAGACGCGCCGCGTGCTCGCCGAGCAGCTCGGCCGGTCGTGGGAGACGCGGTTCCGCGAGTTCGACGACGCTCCCGCCGCCGCGGCCAGCATCGGCCAGGTGCACCGCGCCGTGTGGCACGACGGACGCGAGGTGGCGATCAAGGTTCAGTACCCCGGCGCCGACGAAGCGCTGCGCAGCGACCTGCGGCAGCTGCAGCGGTTCAGCCGCCTGTTCCAGGCACTCCTGCCGGGAACAGAGGTCAAGCCGCTGCTGGCCGAGCTGTCGGCGCGGATGGACGAGGAGCTGGACTACCGCGGCGAGGCCGACAGCCAGCGCGAGTTCGCGAAGGCCTTCGACGGCGACGACAAGGTCCTGGTGCCCAAGGTCGTCGCCAGCGCCCCGAAGGTGCTCGTGACCGAGTGGGTCACCGGCACTCCCCTGGCCAAGATCATCGCCGGCGCGGACGCCGAAACCCGCAACCACGTCGGCGCGCTCCTGGCCGAGTTCCACTTCTCCTCACCAGCCAGGGCGAAGCTCCTGCACTCCGACCCGCACCCGGGCAACTTCATGCTGCTCGACGACGGCCGTCTCGCCGTGATCGACTTCGGCGCGGTGGCCCGCCTGCCACACGGCATCCCTCGTCAGCTGGGCGAGATGACCCGTCTCGCGCTCGATCATCGGTCGACCGAACTCATGAAGTTGCTGCGCTCCTCCGGCTTCATCCGCCCCGGCACCGAACTCAGCGCCGACGACGTCCTCGCCTACCTTGCCCCGTTCACCGAGCCCCTCGCCACCGAGCGCTTCCACTTCACGCGCCGCTGGATGCAACGCCAAGCGATGCGGGTCGGCGACACGCGTGGCCGCGACTTCCGGACCGGCCGATCGCTGAACCTTCCGCCGGAATACCTGCTGATCCATCGCGTGACGGCAGGCTCGACGGGAATTCTGTGCCAGCTCGACGCCGAGATCCCCGCCCGCGGGATCGTGGAACGGTGGCAGCCGGGCTTCGCCGATTGATCCCGTACCTCTCGCCCTGTTTCGCCCGGCGTGGCAGGGTCGCCCGCCCTTGTGCATCCACTGAGCGCTCGGGATTCCAGCTCCCCAATAACAGCCGCCGCTGGCCGATGGCGATTTCCGGTTTCCCGCGCCAAAGCGAGCTCACCCACCGGCGCCACGGTGAATGCGTCAACCTTGATCAACTCTTCAAGACGCAACCTCCAATGCTCCTACCCCGCACGATCACAGTCCTTTCCGCCACACCAAATTCCTCCTACCCAAGAACCACCTCCTCATCGCTTTCCACTCCCAGTCGCTGTTTGTGCACTAGCGCGCCCCAACCCTCGTTGCCATCCGTTCCCGGTCCGGATGTCTCGCCGTGACACCCAGCATGCCGTAAATCTCGGACCTCGCGGCCGACAAGGCTCGACAGAAGCACGAGTTATCCACAATCACGGCCAAAACCGCACGAGATGTCCACTCGCACCACCGAGTTGTCCACAGTTTCCTGTCACGTCTTCCACCGCCCCGTCCCCCGCGCAACTCTGGAGCCATGACCGAAACCATCACCGCTCCGGCAGAGCGACGCTCGGCCCCGAGCGAGGACGTCACCACCAGCACGCGCCTGCGTCGAGCGGGCCTGAGCCAGCACGTCATCTCGTCCCGTTGCCGCCCCGGCGGCCCATGGCGCAGGCTTCTGCCGGGCGTGATCCTGCTGAGCAACCGAGAACCCAGCCGGGATCAGCAGCTCCGCGCCGCCATCTACCACGCAGGTGGGGGCGCGGTGATCAGCGGCACGGATGCCTTGCAGGCACAGGGCATTCCACTGTCACCGTCCCGGCGCGTCCACGTGCTGATCCCCGTGGGCCGCCGGATCGCATCGCACGAGTTCACCTGGCTGGACCGCACGTCTCGTGTCCCCGAACCGGTCGTCGTGGACGGGTTGCCGTTCGCGCCGCCCGCCCGCGCCACCATCGATCTCGCCCGGTACGAAACCGATCCGGACAGGCTGAGGCGCCTGCTCACCCTGCCCGTGTACTACGGCCTTTGCACGGCAGAGCAGTTGCGCGACGAGGTCGACGCCGGCAATCAACGCGGAACGTCGGCTGTCCGGCAGACGCTCCGCACCCTGGGCTCGCTTCGCGACACCTACCAGCAAGGTGTGGCGAGGGAGCTGCTCGGCGGAGTTCCGTTGCCACCACCGGTATGGAACGTGACCATTTGCGACTCGGCGGGACGCCGCCTCGGTGTCGTCGACGCCTGGTGGGACGAAATCGCGATGGGCTGGGTTCTCGACCCCGCTGCCACCCGTTCCGACCGTCCGGCCACGAGCCACCTGCCGCTCACCGGGGCCGGAGTGGTGCTGGTCCGCACCACTTCCAACCGCCTACGCGGTGACGCGAGGACAGTCGCGCGGGAACTCACGAGCGCGTTCGCCTTGGCAGCTCGCCGTCGGCGGCCGAAGGTCCAGGCACTGAAGGAGGTCGCGGCATGACGAGCGCTCACCAGTATTCAGAGGGGAGTTTGCCCTCGATGTCACGGACATGCTCACGAGTGCATCGGGGGCACAGCCAGCGCAGAGCGCCGCCTTCACGGTCGCTGACCCACGCCAGGGTCTCGAGCGGGTCCTCGTCCGGCTTGCGTTGAGCGCCGCAGCGGGAGCAGACGACTGGCTCGTTCATCTGCGCCATCCGAAGTGGACCGTCTGTGTTCCGAGCACGTAGATGTCTTCCCGGTTGCCCAGGTACTCCCGATCCTCGGGATCGAGAAGACGACGCAGGATGTCCCGGTCTTCCTGCGTCACGAACTCATCGCCGGCCGACGCCAGCCAGGCGATGTGCTCGAGCACGTAATTGCGTGCCGCCTCGTCCGACGGTGCGGGCAAATCGACAAGACGACTGAAGGAACCGACTCGCTCCAACCCTGCCTTCGCCAGTGCGGTGTTCCAGCCGTACGGCATCCGGACCGAGCCCGGCATGTCGGCACGCATCCGCTGGAACCATCGATCCCCCGCCGCCAGCAGACGCCGCTCCAGCCCGGGCTCACCGATCCCCAGATCCCAGGGCAGGCAGTAAGTGGGTGGACTCCCCTCGACCAGGGCGAGCATGCCGTGTGGCTTGAGAGCTGTGACAAGGCCGGCGATTCCGGCTTGTTGATCAGGGAGGTGATGCACCATCGAAGCGGCCCAGACGAGATCCGCCGGCTGGACGAGCTGAGCGAGCTCCGCTGAGGCGACGTCAGCTCGAACGCGCTCGATCGAAACCTGGCCGGCGAGCGCAGCGCTGGCCACAGCCTCGGCGCCAGGATGGCCGCGCCCGACAGTCGCCGCTGTGGCGGCTCCGGCGAGCTCAGCTCGCGCTTGCTCGAGTGCGATCTGTTGTTGGCCGGTCGAACCCGTGCCCGCGGTCTCGGTCGCAGGGGCGTCCGGATCTGTCCGGCCAGTGCGGTCCGACTGAGCCCGCTCCACGGCCGCCTTAGCCGCGGTTTCGGCGACGTCGAGCAACTCCGGAACGGCGTCGACGAGAACGATTGTCCCACCGCCTCGACGGGCCAGCTCGGCGGCGAACGCGGCGCTCATCCCGCCGGCCCCGCTACCCGCGTCGACGACTACTGGATGGTCGGCGAGATGGCTGACCAACCGGGCGGCGATCTCCGCGTGGGTCCGCGCATGGACTCGATCGGCGCTGCGCAATGCCGGAATTCGCTCGGCCCAGTCGATGTCGTCGTGGGTGTGTGCGGCCATGCCGGTCATTCAACACCGCGGGCGGGACAGTCGCCGTGATTTCGCGCCGCATGGGTGCCATAGGCAAGGCACCGGCCCAGCGAATGAACGGCCGTCGGCCGGGGGAATGTGCGAGCCCTTGCTGCTGGCCCCGAACATGCCAAGAACTCGGGCGCCGGCAGCCGGACATGCCAAATGCCGAGGTGTTTGACAGTCAACGCTCAAGCCCCGGCTCGGGCGTGCGAACGCGCAAGGCTTCGGTGCTGGCGGGCGAACGCGCCACCACCTCGGCTGTGGGTCGGGCGGGCGGCTTGGGCCCGCAGCATTGGCGGCGGTCGGGCAGAGGCGCCGGGCCTGAACAGTGACGGCACTCGGGCTGACGCGCGGGGCCTCAGCCTTGACAGCGCTTGGGCAGACACGCCGGGCCATAACAGTGACAGCACTCGAGCAGACACGCCGGGCCACAACAGTGACAGCACTCGAGCAGACACGCCGGGCCACAGCAGTGACGGCACTCGGGCGGGTGGGCCGGGCCCGCAGCATTAGCGGCACCGGGGTAAACGCGGCCGCCTCAGCATTGAGGGCACTCGGGCGGGCGGGGCGGGCCCAGCAGCATTAGCGGCGCTCGGGCAGACGCGCCGGGCCCGCAACATTGCCGGCGCTCGGGCGGGCGCCCCGCCCTCAGCGTTGATGGGCGAGCGCGCTGGGTTCGCACAATTGCCGGACGCGCCGGGACTGCGGCGCAGCCGGTTGGCTGATGAACGAGCGGCACCGCAAAACCGCGCCAAGCCCGGCGGTGGTCAAGGCTTTCACCTCGAGCACCGCCGGGCCGTCAAACCGCGAAGTGCCATGGCGAGCCGCTGATTGCGGAGTCGCCGGGTGACTAGCCGCGGTAGCGACCTGCGCGGCGGGAAGCCCATCGGGCGACACGGTCCCATCGGCGGGCGGCGCGCTCGTTGCGCATCGGCTGCGCGCGGACGTCGTCGTGCAGGTCCTGTATTCGTGCTCTCGCCAGTTCTTCGTTGAGCAACATTCGGGTGATCTCCTTGGTCATGGGTGCGACCCCCGCGCGGGGGCGCGGCTTGCTGGGATGCTTCGTCCAGCTCACTGCGACGAAGGGGGCGTCAGTACTCATGCGGCTGCACTCTGCTGGTCAGTGCGGTTGCGGCGCTCGATGCGCTTCTCCGCGACGGGCGTTTCCACCGGGTTCTTGCGAGGACGTCCCCGCGGCCGCTTCCGCGCGACCACGACACCCCGCTCGAAGATCTCGCCTCCCCAGACCCCCCAGGGCTCCCGCCGGGCGAGCGCGCCGGACAGGCACGCACTCCGGATCGGGCAGTCGGCGCACCGGCTTTTGGCCAGCTCCAGATCCGCCGGTGACTCCGCGAACCACAGGTCGGCGTCGCCGGACCTGCAGGGCAGGTCGGCTTCCGGCGAGGCCACGGCGTCGAAAAGCTCACCGATCCCGGATCCCGGAAGGGCGAGTTCGTCGGATAACGCCTTCTCTGACGCGAAGGCGATTGCCGATGACATTCCCGTTCTCCTTTGTGTAGTAACGGTTTTTCGGTTGTGAGGTGGTACAAAAACACGAGGGCCGCGGATCCGAATCTCGGTTCCGCGGCCCTCGTGAGCCTGTCTCCCTGACGGGGGGTCAGAGTCTGAGCTCCGGCGGAGCCAGCGGAACGTGGAGTCGGGTCTGCTTGTTGGTCGGGACGTACGCCGGCTTGACGGCGGACACACGGGTCCCGTCGAAGCGGTCACGCTGCCGGGCGATGATCGGCAGTTCGACGCCGGCCTTGCCGACGCCCCAGCCGTTCGCGCAAGCCATCGCCGAGCGGGCGAAGGGCAGAGCGATGCCAGGGTTCGTGACCGTGATCGAAGTCTTCACGTCCCAGCACCTCCTCTCATCCTTCGCTCATCGCCGGCGGGCGACGGGCGTTCGCTTCGCGGGCACTCTTCACCCGCCCATGCAGGCTATTGCCCCCGCCCGACGCGGGGCAACTGATTTTTCGCAGAACTTTTCCCAGCGGCGAAGATCGTCCCTGCGCAGCGGTTCCGCCGCGCGAAGTCGCCCTTCGGCGCGGTCAAGCGTGCTTGCCCCGGACCGCCGCCCGGGTGCCCGGACGCGGCAAAGGGTCCCTCAGTGTGGCGGACATCGCCCAAGCCGGCCAGCCACGCTCGGAGCGAACACGCGCCACGCGGTCACCGCGGTTCACCTCATCGTCGGGCCTCACCGGACTCATCCGGAAGCAGCGACGTCCCGAGCCCGAACGGCCGCGGTCCGCTGTGGCGAGGCACCGCCCGTTGTAAAGGACTGTGCCAGCCGCGGATGCACACGACCCCAGGCCGCACGCTGCGACAACGGCCGAGGTCCGCTCTGGCAAGGCACCGCCCGTTGTAGAGGACCGTGCCGGCAGCGGATGCACACGGCCCCAGGCCGCACGCTGCGACAACGGCCGCGCTCACCACAAGGGCTTGGAGTACAGGGCCCGCCCTAACAAGGGTCGTGTTCGGCAGGCGCGGGCGGGGCCCTGACTCGCTGGCCCCTGCGTCCTCAGCGATGGGTGGCCGGGGTGAGTTGCCGAGCGTCCTCGGCGGTGGGTGGCCGGGGCGAGTTGCCGAGCGTCCTCGGCCCGGGGCGCCCCTCGAACTGATGGACCGGCGGCGGCTGGCGGGAACGCCCGCCCAGGGAGAAGGGGGGCGGCGGACGAGCGGAGTGCCCGCCGCGCACCGGTAGGTGGGTTTTGTCGCGGAGAAAGCACCGCAGGCCGATCAGTTGCTCCCGCGCGGGACGAGAGCGCGCGGGTGAGGAAGGACGGCGGTTGGATCAGGAGCGGCCTGCCGCGGAGGAGGGGACAGGAGTTCCATCAGGCTTCCTTGCCCGGCGAAGACAACGCCGTCGCCGGGCGTGGCTGCTAGCGGAGAGGCGGCCGCCAAGCTGCGAGCCCGCCGCGCTGACCACACCCGCCGCGCTGACCACACCGGCCATGCAGTCGACATCCACCGCGCTGACCACACCGGCCATGCAGTCGACATCCGCCGCGCTGACCACACCCGCCGGGCTGACCACACCCGCCGCGCTGGGGACACCGGGCTTCCGGCAGGCGCGCCTCCCGTGAGGCAGCACCCTGGGTCAGCGGTGCTTCTCCCGGAGGAGGGACAGTACCTCGTCGCCGAAGCGGTGCGCCTTTGTCGGGCCTATGCCGGAGATCGAGACCAGGCCGCGCTGGTCCTCGGGGCGTTGTTCGGCTATCGCGACCAGTGTGGCGTCCGTGAAGACGACGAACGGGGGGACCTTCAGCTCCCGCGCGCGCTCGGCCCGCCAGTCCTTCAACCGCGTCAGCAGCGCCTCGTCCAGATCGCTCGGGCACCGGGCGCACCGGCCGAGCTTGACCTCCAGCGTGTTCGCCAGCTGCTCGCCACACATGCGGCAGCTCGGCTTCGTCCTCGTGGTCGCCGCGCGGCGGGGCACCCGCGCCGTGGGGTGTTCCTCCGGGATCAGGCCGTACAGGAACCGGCTGCGGCGGCGGTGCCGTCGCCCGCCGGGGTGGCGCGACAGCGACCACGACAACCACAGGTGCTCCCGCGCCCGGGTGACCCCCACATAAAAGAGCCTGCGCTCCTCCTCGATCGCCGCCTCGTCGCCGTCGGCGCGCTGGATCGGCATCGTGCCCTCGGCCAGGCCCACCAGGAACACCGCGTCCCACTCCAGGCCCTTCGCCGCGTGCAGCGACGCCAGCGTCACCCCCTCGACCGTCGGCGGGTGCTGCGCCGCCGCGCGCTGCTCGAGCTCCGCCACGTACCGGCCCATCGACGCACCCTCGACCGCCGACGCCAGCTCCTCGGCCAGCTCCACCAGCGCGAGCAGCGCCTCCCACCGCTCCTTCGCCGCCCCGCCCGAGGGCGGCTGCTCCGTCAACCCGACGCGAGCCAGCACCGCGCGCACCGCGGGAACCAGCTCCGAAGACGGCGGATCCCCCGCCGCCGTGCGCAGCGCGGCCATCGCCTGCCGGATCTCCCGACGCTCGAAGAACCGCTCGCCCCCGCGCACCAGGTACGGGATCTCCAGGTCCGTCAGCGCCTGCTCGTAGACCTCCGACTGCGCGTTGACCCGGTAGAGGATCGCGATCTCGCTCGCCGGCACCCCCGAGTCGAGCAGCTGCCGCACCCGCCCGGCCACCGCGCCGGCCTCCGTCGGCTCGTCGTCGAACTCCGCGAACCGCGGCTCGGGACCGTCCGGGCGCTGCCCGACCAGCTTGAGCCGCGACCCCGCCGGCCGGCCGCGCGCGGCGCCGATCACCTTGTTCGCCAGCTCGACCACCTGGGGCGTGGACCGGTAGTCCCGCTCCAGCCGCACCACCGTCGCCTCCGGGAAGCGGCGGGTGAAGTCCAGCAGCGGCCGCGGGGAGGCCCCGCCGAAGGAGTAGATGGTCTGGTTCGCGTCGCCGACCACCGTGATGTCGTCGCGCCCGCCGAGCCACGCGTCGAGCAGGCGCTGCTGCAGCGGGGTGACGTCCTGGTACTCGTCGACGACGAAGCACCGGTACCGGTCGCGGAACTCGCGGGCGACGTCCGCGTTGTCCTCCAGCGCGGCCGTCGTGTGCAGGAGCAGGTCGTCGAAGTCGAGCATCCGCGCCGCGGTCTTGACCTCTTCGTACTTGCGGTAGACCTCGGCCACCTGCGCGGCCTGCATCGGCGTGTCCCGCTGCAGCCGCGCGGCCTGCGCCGGGTAGTCCTCCGGGCTGATCAGCGACGCCTTCGCCCACTCGATCTCGCTGGCGATGTCCCGCAGGATCTCCGTGTCGCTGCTGATCCGCGAGCGCTGCGCCGCCTGGGCCACCAGCCGCAGCTTGCCGTCGAGCAGGTCCCACATCCGGTCGCCCACCACGCGCGGCCAGAAGTACCGCAGCTGCCGCCGCGCGGCCGCGTGGAACGTCAGGGCCTGGGCGCCGTCCACCCCCAGCGCGCGCAGCCGCGTCCGCATCTCCCCCGCCGCGCGTGCGGTGAACGTGACCGCGAGCACCTGACCTGCGGCGACGTGCCCGGACGCGATCAGGTGCGCGATGCGGTGGGTGATGGTGCGGGTCTTGCCGGTGCCGGCGCCCGCCAGGACGCAGACCGGCCCGCGCGGGGCTGCGGCGGCGGCACGCTGCTCGGGGTCCAGCCCGTCCAACAGGCCCGTCGGGGACTTGGTCACAGGTGCGCTAGCCACCCCGGCATCCTCGCAGAGGGGACCGACAGGATCGCGCCGCCCTGCCCGGCCGTATCCTGGTTCATATGGCGGGAAAGCAGGACAAAGAGGCTGCCAAGCAGGCCAAGCGGGAACGGCGCGCCGCGAGCAAGGCCCGGCGCGGTCAGATCTGGGAAGCGTTCAAGATGCAGCGCCGGGAGGACAAGGCGCTCATCCCGTGGATGCTCGGCGCGTTCCTGGTCGTGGCCGGCGTCTTCGTCGTGGTCGGGCTGCTGCTCGACATGCTGTGGGTCCTGTTGCCGCTGGGCATCGTCCTCGGCGTGCTCGCCGCGGTGATCATCTTCGGCCGCCGGGTGCAGCGCACGGTGTTCGCGAAGGCCGAGGGCCAGCCCGGAGCCGCGGGCTGGGCGCTGGACAACCTGCGCGGCCGCTGGAAGGTGACCCAGACGGTGGCCGCGACCACGCAGCTCGACGCCGTGCACCGCGTGCTCGGCGGCCCGGGTGTCGTGCTGGTCGGTGAGGGCGCGCCGCACCGCGTGCGCAACCTGATCACCCAGGAGAAGAAGCGCGTGGCCCGCCTGGTCGGCGACACCCCGATCTACGAGGTCGTCGTCGGCAACGAGGAGGGCCAGGTCCCGCTGCGCCGCCTGTCGAGCCACATGATGAAGCTGCCCCGCAACCTCCGCCCGGCGCAGGTCGACGCGCTGGAGGCCAAGCTCGCCGCGCTCGGCAACCGCGGTGGCGCGGCCATGCCGAAGGGCCCGATGCCGCAGGGCGCGAAGATGCGCAGCGTGCAGCGCGTCATCAAGCGCCGCTGACCCGGAACGACGAAAAGGCCCCGACCACCCGGTCGGGGCCTTTTCGCATGTCAGCGCATCCGGATGACCACGGTCCCGGTCAGCCGGTCGAGCCAGCTGCGGCCGTCGGCGTTGCGGATCGCGGCCGGGATGATCACGAAGGTGAGCGCCGCGCGGACGATCGCCCGCGGCACGCCGACCATCTGGGCGCCGTCCAGGCGCGCGACGCGGATGCCGGTCACGAACATCCCCAGGGTGAACCCGAAGAACGAGACCGGGATGATCGTGATGACCGCCCACACCGCGATCGACCACAGGTTGTAGGACTGCATCGCGGCGGTGTCCTGCAGGTCGGGGCGCACGAACAGGGAGGTCAGCAGGGACGCGGCGACCAGGTCGACGACGAGCCCGAGCAGGCGCGTGCCGCCGCCGGCGACCGCACCGACCCCCTGCTCGGGAAGGCCGAGCCGTTCCCCTCGCCAGCGCGGAGGCTCCTCAGCGCCGGGCCGAGGTGCGGACAACCACTCACCGGTCCATCTCGCCACCCGACCAGGGTATGCCGGTGGCGTGCGCCACGTCCGCCCTGGTCTGCTGGGGGATATCGCCCAGCCCGTTAACATGGGCGAAACATACGGGTGACGGTCGGGCAACACCGCGCTCTTAGCGTGAGCCGAAGAGAGTACTGCCCCCGGCAATGCGTATGAAGGAGTTACAGAGGGTGTCCACTACTCCAGACGATATCCAGCGTCTCATCGCAGATGAGGACGTGCAGTTCGTTGACGTCAGGTTCTGTGATCTGCCGGGTGTGATGCAGCACTTCACCGTCCCCGCGAAGGCGTTCGACGCGGACGCGTTCGAAGAGGGCCTGGCCTTCGACGGTTCCTCGGTGCGCGGCTTCCAGTCGATCCACGAGTCCGACATGCTGCTGCTGCCCGACCCGGAGACGGCGCGGATCGACCCGTTCCGCAAGGAGAAGACCCTCTCCATCAACTTCTTCGTGCACGACCCGTTCACCCGTGAGGCGTACAGCCGCGACCCGCGCAACATCGCACGCAAGGCCGAGCAGTACATCGCCGAGTCCGGCGTCGCCGACACCGTGTTCTTCGGCCCCGAGGCCGAGTTCTACGTGTTCGACTCGGTGCGCTTCGACTCGCGCGAGAACGGCTCCTTCCACGAGATCGACTCGGTCGAGGGCTGGTGGAACACCGGTCGCGACGAAGAGGGCGGCAACCGCGGTTACAAGACCCGCTTCAAGGGCGGCTACTTCCCCGTCCCGCCGGTCGACCACTTCGCCGACCTGCGTGACGAGATCAGCCAGAAGCTGATCAACTCCGGCTTCACGCTCGAGCGCGCGCACCACGAGGTGGGCACCGCCGGCCAGGCCGAGATCAACTACAAGTTCAACACGCTGCTGCACGCCGCCGACGACCTGCAGCTGTTCAAGTACATCGTCAAGAACACCGCGTGGAACGCCGGCAAGACCGCGACCTTCATGCCGAAGCCGCTGTTCGGTGACAACGGTTCGGGCATGCACTGCCACCAGTCGCTGTGGAAGGACGGCCAGCCGCTGTTCTACGACGAGTCCGGTTACGCCGGCCTGTCGGACATGGCGCGTCACTACATCGGCGGCATCCTGGCCCACGCCCCGTCGCTGCTGGCGTTCACCAACCCGACGGTGAACTCCTACCACCGCCTGGTGCCGGGCTTCGAGGCGCCGGTCAGCCTGGTGTACTCGCAGCGCAACCGCTCGGCCTGCGTCCGGATCCCGATCACCGGCTCCAACGCCAAGGCCAAGCGCATCGAGTTCCGCTGCCCGGACTCGTCCGGCAACCCGTACCTGGCGTTCGCCGCGATGATGATGGCCGGCCTGGACGGCATCAAGAACAAGATCGAGCCGCCGGAGCCGATCGACAAGGACCTCTACGAGCTGCCGCCGGAGGAGGCCAAGGACGTCAAGCAGGTCCCGGCCACGCTCGACGAGGTGTTGAACAACCTCGAGGCCGACCACGACTTCCTGACCGAGGGTGGCGTGTTCACCCCCGACGTCATCGAGACGTGGATCTCGCTCAAGCGCGAGACCGAGATCGACCCGCTGCGGCTGCGTCCGCACCCGTACGAGTTCGCGCTGTACTACGACGTGTGATTCGTACCGGGTAGAAACACCCTGAGCGCGCCGGCGGCGAGGAGCGGAAAACGCCCTCGCCGTCGGCGTTCTTTATGGCCCGGGCCGGCCTGCGGAAACGCCGGCAACGATGATGGCCCGCCGGCTTTTCGCCGGCGGGCCGTCTTGCCGCGGTTGTCAGGCCAGCGACTCCGCGATCCAGTCGGTGACCGACGTGTGCCGCGGCCGCCAGTCGAGTGCCGCGCGGGGCGCGACGCCCCGCACCCGGCTGTTGGATCCCAGCGCGTATACGGCGGGCTCGTAGCCCCATTCCTCGATGGCGGACTCGATGTCCATGGGCTGGGGCCCGGGGAGTCCGAGTGCGGTGGCGATGGTCTCGGTGATCTCGCGGAAGCTGGCCTCGCCGTTTTCCACGAAGTAGAACGAGCCCGGGGCAGCCCCGTCCAGCGCGCGGAGGTAGAGGTCGCAGACGTCGGCCAGGTGCACGTTGGACCAGATGTTCCCCCCGGGCCGATGTGGCGCACGACTCCCGTCCGGCGGCTGGTAGCGACCAGGCGGGGGATCTGGACGCTGTCGGCGCTCAGCCCCAGGCCGGTTCCGTAGATCATGGAGTTGCACAGGACCACCGAGCGAACACCGCGGTCGGCCGCGGCCAGGACCGCGCGGTCGATCGCCACCCGGGCCTCCTTGTCCGGAGCCGGCTTCCAGGCACCGCCTTCGGCCACGTCAGCCTCCGTATAGACCTCCTCCTGCGCTTCGCCGGCCGTGGCCTCGCCGACGATGCTCGAACCACTGGTGTGCAGCAGGGGTTTGCCGGAGCCCTCCAGCGCGGCGACCAGTGCGGTGACCGCGCGCGCGTGATCGCTGTCGGCCGCGTTGATCACCGCGTCGGCGGCCCGTGCCTCCTCGGCGAGAACTTCGGGCCGGTCGAGGTCACCGAGAACCGGGTCGACGCCCCGCGCGCGGAGGGCGGCGACCGTGGTCTCGGAACGCGTGAGGCCACGAACGTGGTGACCGGCTTCCACCAGTCGCACGGCGAGCGAGCCGCCGAGGTAGCCGGTCGCTCCGGTGAGGAAGATGCGCATGAACGTGTTGCCCCTCGTGTCAGTTTCGGCTGTCCGGCACCGTGCCGGACAGGATGTCTCGCGCGGTCTGCAGCGGCGTGTCCGGTTCGTGCACCAGCGTCATGAGCGCTCGAACCATCCGCCGCGGATGGGGATGGTGGATGATGTTGCGTCCGTAGACGATGCCCGCGGCGCCTTGCCGCAGGATCTGCGCCGTTCGTTCCAGCAGTTCGTCGTCGGGAGCCCGGCCGCCGCCTCGCACGAGGACCGGGACCGACGTGGCGACCTCGACGACCCGGTGGAAGTCTTCGGGGTCGGTGCACGGATCGGCCTTGATGACGTCGGCGCCGAGTTCGGCTGCCTGGCGCACCAGCGCCGTGATCTTCACCAGGTCGCCGTCGACCTGGTAACCGCCCTGCGAATTGGGCGCCATCACCAGCGGTTCGATCATCAGCGGCATGCCTGCCCGCTCGGACGCGCGCTTGAGGCTGGCGATGTTGCGGATGCACTGGTGGTGCAGCTCGGGCTGGTCCGGCAGCTGCAGCAGGTTGACGACCACGCAGACCGCGTCCGCGGCCAGCGCGATGTCCACGACCTCGTCCACCAGCGTGGAGAACAGGTGCCGCGGCAACGTCGATCCGTACACATTGGACACGTCGGTGCGCACCGCCAGCGCCGGGCGGCGGTGGCCGCGCAGCCCGTCGAGGTGGCGCACCATGCCCGGGGTCAGCTGGATGACGTCCGGTGCGGCCTCGGCGATGGTGTGCACGGCCGACCGCATGTCCTCGATGCCGCCCAGGAAACTGGGTTCGTCGACCATGCCGTGGTCGATCGCGACGTCGAGGCAACGGCCGCTGGCGTTGAACATCCGGTCCAGTCGTTGCGTGACCATGTCAGCGCGCGTCCTCCGGCGGATAGACCGAAACCATGTCCGGCGGCAGGTCGAGCAGCGGGCAATTGCCGAGTTCGTAGATGAAGTCGAGCTTCGGCTCGGTGCCCAGGTAGTAGTGGACGTCGGTCTCGAACTGCCCGGTCTGCAGCACACCGATTCCCTTGTCGCGGTAGCCGGCGAGCACGCGGTCGATGTCTTCGTCGGGGATCTGCTCCTTGATGTGGTGCAGTCCCTCGCCCTTGCGGGCCAGGTGGTCCTCGTAGATCGTCGGCCCGTACACCGGCTGGATGATCTCCAGCTGCATGTCGCCGATCCAGGAGATCGCGATCAGGAACTTGAAGGGTTCGGTGACTTCCTGATCGCCGACCTTGAGGTACTTCATGGTCTCTTCGGTGAACGTGAGGACGGTCCACGGACCGATGCCCAGGTTCTCCACCCAGGACCGCATGCTCTTCTCGAGATCGCGGGTGATGAAGGCGATCTGGTAGATCTTGCGGCGCTTGTTCAGTTCGGTGAGTTCCGCGTTGTTCATGATCCGCTCTCCCTGTGGTGTGGTGGACGACGTGAGGTGGTTCCCGGCCCAGTCCGCCATGGCCGCGAAGATCAGCGCGGTGGACAGGGCGCCCGGGTCGGGATGGCCGAGGGACCGGTCTTTCAGGCTGACGGCCTTGCCGAACCGGGCGAGGTAGTTCTTCGTGCGGTCTGCGCCGTCCGCAGCGGCTTCCGCCGCACGACGCAACGCGGTGTGGAGGTCGTGGCCGGCCGCGGCGCTTTCGGCCAGCGCGCGTGTGGCGGGTTCGAGCGCGTCGACCATGGTCTTGTCGCCTGGTGCCGCGCCGCCGCGCTCGGTGATCTGGGCCAGGGACCGGGCGAAGTGGTCGGCGAGCCCCGGCACGCCGATGCGGTCCGCTGCCGCGCGGTTGGCCGCACCGGCACGGAACAAGAGCCCGAAGATGACTCCGGACGCTCCACCCATGCTGCGGAGAAGCGCGTTCCCGGTCGTCGTGAACACTTCGTGCACGTCGCCGAAGGTGGTGCCGGCGAGCGCGGCGCGCGCGGCGGTGAAGCCGCGGGTCATCCCGAGTCCGTGATCGCCGTCCCCGACCTCGCGGTCCGCCTGGCTCAGCTCGGGCTCGGCGGCGATGACCCGGTCGGCCACGCTCACCAGCACGGCCCGCAGCTGCTCGGCGGTGAGTTCCGTTGTCATGATCCGTTCACCCCGTGGAAGAACGACGTGCGCGCGGGCGCGTCGTAGTACTGGCGCAGTTCCGGCGGCATGGCGAACACGCTGAGCGAGAAGCCGTGCATCTCCTGGCTGGTGGCGAACTCACCGACCTGGGTGTCGTGGATCGTGACTCCGCGCTCGGCCAAGCTCTCCACCGTCCGCCGTGCCACGATGAACAGTTCGGCGCGGGTTGTCGCGCCGAGCCCGTTGACCAGCAGGCAGACGGGGTGCCCGGCGGGGACCGGACGGTCGGCGAGGACGAGGTCGAGCATCGCGTCGACGGTGTCGTCGGCGGTCATCAGGTCCGCGCGGCGCACCCCGACTTCGCCGTGCATCCCCATCCCGATCTCCATCTTCCCGTCCGGCAGCTCGAAGGTGGGCCGGCCGGTTCCGGGGACGATGCCCGCACCGCTGGCCACGCCGATGCTGCGGGTGCAATCGGCGGCTTGCTGGGTGAGCGCGCGAACGCTCTCGAGCGGCCGCCCGGCTTCGGCGGCGGCGCCGGCGATCTTGGCGGGGAAGAACCCGCCCGCGATGCCGCGCCGGTCGGCGATCCGGTCCGGTCCGGCGGCGGCCACGTCGTCGGCGACCCGGACCGTCTCGACCTGGTGCCCGTCCTCGCGCAACAGGTCCGCCGCGAGGTCGAAGTTGAGCCGGTCGCCGGAGTAGTTGCCGTACAGGAACAGGATGCCGTGCCCGCTGTCGACGGACTTCGCCGTCGTCACGATGCTGTGCGGGTCGGGCGCGGCGAAGACGTCGCCTTGGCAGACGGCGTCCGCGAAGCCGGGACCGAGGTATTCCAGCCACACCGGCTCGTGCCCGCTGCCGCCGCCCGACACGATCGCGACTTTGCCGGCCCGACCCCGTCGCCGGACCGCGAGCGTGCCGGGTATCGCCTCGAAGTCGCGGCCGTGGACGGCGAGGAACCCGTCGAGGGTCTCCCTCGCCACCGCATCCGGTTTGTTGATGAACTTCCGCATGGTTTCTCCGAAACTGCGTCGTCAGCCCGCGTGGCCGGCCAGGTACGCCTGGACCGGGGCGGGGTTGTCACGGGTGAAGACAGGGCCGGGCGTGTAGCGCTCATAGGGTGTGACGCTTTGTCCACTGTGGATCTGCTCGGCGATCTTGATCACCTCGCCCGCCCAGGACGCGGCGTCCTGGCCGGTGGTCTCGACGACCGTGCCGACGGGGTCGAGCAGGAGCTGAGCGACGGTGGGGTTGATGCCGATGCCGAAGACCACCGCCTTGCCGGTGAGCCCACGTGCCTTGATGGCGTTCGCGGCGGCGATGACGCCGTCTTCGTTCTCGGCGATGAAGACGTCGACGTCCGGATGCGCGGCGAGGATCGAGGTGGCGACGGGGGTGGCCTTGTCCACGACGAATCCTTCCTGGGCAGCCACGACGTTGACGTCCAGGCCGGACAGTCCTTGGTCGAGTCCCTGGCGCCGTTGCTTGCACACGTCGTAGGTTTCACAGGTCAGGTAGGCGACGGTGGCCTTGCCGCCGAGCTCGGTCCGGATGTAGTCGGCGGCCGCCGCGGCGGTGGTGGCGCCGAGCTGGGTCTGATCGTTGGTCACGAACGCCTGCGCGAGCTGCTGAGCATCGGGCGGGTTGAGGCAGGTGTTGTAGCAGACCACCGGAACGCCGCTGGACTTCAGGCGGCGCAGCGCGGCCAGTGACCCGGTGGGTGAGACGACGCTGGCGATGACCAGGTCCACCTTGCGAGTGCCGCAGGCGGTCAGCACCTGGTTCTCCTTGGCGGCATCGTTGTTGACGTCCTGGACGTCGAACGCCATGCCGTGCTGGGCGCCCTGTTCCTGCAGAGCGCCGACGAACTCGGCGAACGTGCCCGTGGGGAACAACGTGGTGACACACGCGGTCAGCCGGTTGCCGTCGGTGGCGGCCGAGTTGCACCCGGCGAGCAGGAGCAGGCAGGCAGCGAGCGCGATGGTGGTTCTCCGCCGTGCGACGGTGGATCGGCGTTTCATGATGGGGAAGACCTTTCTTGTCCGGCTAGTTGCGTCCGGTACCGAGGAGTCGCCGCGGCCCCGGCGACGGCTTGATGGCGCTGACGAGGACAGCGAGCAGCACGATCGCCCCGTTGGCGACGTTCTGGGCGTAGCTGTTCACACCGAGCAAGACCATGCCGTTGTTGAGCACGCCGATGAACACGACGCCGAGCAGCGTCCCGACCATCGAGCCGCGGCCGCCGTAGAGGTTCGCGCCGCCGACGATCACGGCCGTGATCACCGCGAACTCGACACCCGTGCCGATGGTCGGGTTGCCCGCGCCCAGCTGGGACGTCTGCAGCAGCCCGGACACCGCCGCGAGCAGACCGGTTGTGGCGAACAGCGTCGTCCGGACGGCGCGTACCGGAATTCCGGACAACCGCGCGGCTTCGGCGTTGCTGCCGATCGCGTAGACGCTGCGGCCGAACGTGGTCCGCTTCGCGATCAGCCAGAAGAGCAGGAACACCACGAGGAAGATCACCGCGGGGACGGGCACCCCCAGCACCGCTCCGTTGCCCCAGGTGGCGAACGCCGGATCGGTGATCGGCAACGGGACCGCGTCGGTGATCAGCAGTGCCAGGCCGCTCAATGCCGAGAACAGCGCGAGGGTCACGATGAACGACGGCATGTTGAGCGCGGCACGGATCAGCCCGGCAGCCGCGCCGATCAGCGCGCCGAGCACGCACACGGTGACGGCGGCCAGCCAGATCGGCCAGTGCTGGTGGACCACGAGGAAACCGAACAACGACGAGCTGAACGCGATCGCCGACCCGACGCTGATGTCGATCTCAGCGGCCACGATCACCAGGGTCATGCCGAAGGCGATGATTCCGGTGAACGAGAGCTGCCTCGCCACGTCGAGCAGGTTGCTTCCGCTGAGGAAGCTGGGAACGGCCAACGACAGCACGACGACCAGTACGACCAGCGCGCCGAGCAGGCCGAGGTGCTCCCCGCCCGCGCGACTGACCAGCGCCACTGCACCTCGCTGCGGAGGGGGCCCGGACGTGGGCCGCGTCGTGGCGGGCATCGGGGTGGTCACTGCTGTCCCCCCATCGCCAGGGCCATCACCGAGGGCACCGCGGTGTCCGCGACCTTCGGTTGTGCCACCACCTGGCCGTCGCGCAGGACGAGCAACCGATCGCAGACTTCGAACAGCTCCTCGAGTTCGGAGGAGACCATCAGGACGCTGGTTCCGGCCGCCGCCAGGTCCCGGATGAGCTGGTAGATCTGGTCCTTGGCCTCCACATCGACCCCGCGGGTCGGCTCGTCGAGCAGGAGAACCCGGGTACCGGCGTTGAGGAGCTTGCCGAGGACGACCTTCTGCTGGTTCCCGCCGGACAGGGTGCCGACCGCGGTGCTCAGCGACGGCGTCTTCACCGACAGGCGGGTGCAGCTGCCGGTCGCCAGCCGGCGTTCCCGCCGCCCGGACAACAGGCCGCGCGAACGCACGGCGGGCAGGCACGACATCACGAGGTTGGCCGACACGCTCATGCCCAGTGCCAGTCCTTCCCCCTTGCGGTCTTCTGGCGCGAGCCCGACTCCAGCCCGGATCGCCTGCCGGGGACCGCGCGGGGTGAACGGCCGCCCGTCGAGGCGGATGGACCCGGCGGTCGGCGCGGTGAGACCGGACAGGCAGCGGAGCAGCTCGGTGCGGCCGGAACCCAGAAGCCCCGCGATGCCGACTACTTCGCCCTCGCGCAGCTCGAAGGACACGTCGCGGACTCTGTCCGCAGTGGACAGACCGGCCACCGAGAGCACGGTGCGCCCGCCGGAGGCGGTCGTCCGCGGACGGTGGGCGTGGATCGCGCCTCCGGTCATCATGTCGACGATCCGGGCGGTGTTCGCTTCGCTGATCGGCCGGGTAGCGACGTGCCGGCCGTCGCGCAGCACCGTCACCGAGTCCGCGACCTGGGGGATCTCGTCCATCCGGTGCGACACGTACACCACGGACAGTCCGTCGGTGGCCAGCCGCCGCACCAGGTCGAGCAGAGCCGCGACCTCCACCGCGGGCAGCGAACTCGTGGGCTCGTCCAAGATCAGGACCTTGCCGCCGTAGGACAGCGCCCTGGCGATCTCGACCATCTGCTGCTGCGCCACGCTGAGCGCGCCGACCTTGGCTTTCGGGTCGATGGCGACCCCCAGGGTGGCGAGGTGCCGCTCCGCGTAGGCAGCCATCGCGGCCGAGTTGATGAACGGCCCCCGCGCGCCCGCCTCGCGCCAGCGTCCCAGCAAGAGGTTCTCGGCGACTGTCAGTTCGGGCACCAGGCTCAGTTCCTGGTGGACGGTGGCGATGCCTGCCGCCCGCGCCTCGGCGGGACCGGCGAGCTGCACCGCCCGGCCGTCCAGTTCGACCCGGCCGGCGTCCGGTCGCAGCGCGCCCGAGAGGATCTTGACCAGGGTCGACTTGCCTGCCCCGTTCTTGCCCAGCAGGGCACGCACCTCGCCGGCCGCGAGGTCGAAGTCCACCTCGTCCAGAGCACGGACACCCGGGTAGTTCTTCACCAGTCCCCGCACGGCCAGACGCACGGGGGCGCCGCGCGCCGCGCCCGCCCGGCTGACCGCCTCGGCCGGGTCATCCACAGAGGCCACCATGCCCCGCTCCTTCCAGCTCAGCCCGCCACGTCGCAGACGAGCAGATGATGTTCAGAATCTCGTCCTTGAGACCGAATTACTGAACAGTGAAAAGGGCGCACGGTGTTCTGTCAAGAGGCTGGAGCGGAGTTGGAGTTCGCGGCGGAGGCCGGGGGCTCAGTCCTGGATCAGCTCGGCGAGCCGGCGAGCGAGGCCGCGGACCGGCTCGGCGTCCTCGTCGTGGTCACGGACCTGGTCGAGATCGACGACCGAGCCCACCGCCGCGATACAGCCGGTGAGGCCGCTGATGACCGCCGCGGTCCCGGCCAGCTCCATTTCACCGAGTTCGGCGTTGGAGGCGTATCCACGCCGCTGGGCCAGGGTGACCGCGGCGGTCAGCTCGGCGAGCCGGAACGGATGGCCGCTCGGCGATTCGGGCACCCGTCCGCGGTGCATCCGTTCGACGACGTCGACCGGTAACGCGGACAGCAACGCGCGCCCGGTGCCGGTGGACCAAGCCGGCATGCGCATGCCGGGCTTCAACGTCAGCGCCAGGGGACGCACACCGGGCCGGACCGCCAGGTAGGCCACGTCGAGGTCGGCCAGCACCGCGAGCACGACAGTCCGACCGCGCAGACCCTCAGCCTGGGCGCACGCGCGCGGAAACACCTCCAGCAGCCGGCTGCCCCCGACCAGCCCGCGCGCGATGCGGCCGATGGCCGGACCGAGTTGCAGGCGACCGTCGAGATCCCGCGCCAGCACGCCGAGATCGGTCAGGACCCCGCAGATGTCGGCCACCGAGCTCTTCGGAGCGTCCAGTTGGCGGCTGAGTTCCGCCACACTCATCGTTTCGTCGTGCGCGGCGAGCTCACGGAACACCCGCGCCGCCCGACGCACGGCCGGCGAACCGCCCCGGCTCTCTGATCGAACCATCGTTCATCCCCACGGCTGGTAGTCGGCGAGACTGCTTCTGGTGATCAACGTCGTCGGCAGGAGCCTGCGCTGCCCGCCCGCGAGCGCGTCGCCGGCGTGCGCCCGGGCCGCGTACCGCACCGCCAGCCGCCCGAGCCGCGCCGGATCCTGCGCCGCGGTCGCCTGCCACGGCCCACCGGCGTTGATCGCCTCGACAGCGATCGCGGCACCGTCGATGCTCACCAGCGGAACCGCGACGCCCAGGTCGGTCATCGCGGCGAGCACGCCGGCGGCCATCGGGTCGTTGATCGCGAAGATCGCGCTCAGACCGGGATGGCGGGTCAACAGCCGGCGGGCGATGTGCTCACCGGAGGCCACGGAGTGGTCGCCGCGCTGGCGGGCGACGATCTCGATGTCCGGGTGGTCGCGCAGCGCTCCGAGGAACCCGACGATCCGGTCCGCGACCGCGGTCACCGGCTGACCGTCCACGATGGCGACACGACCCCGCCCCTTCAGCAGGCCGGCCAGATAGCTGCCCACGAGGTGCCCGGCCTGCACGTTGTCGGTGGTCACGGTGGCACACGCGCCTTCCGCTCCGACGTTGACCGCGACCACCGGGACGTCGGCGGCCTGCGCCTTGGCCACGACCTCGCCGACCGCGGTCGAGTGGACGGCGTCCAGCACGATCGCGTCGACCCCGGCCTCGACGAACCCGTCGATCTGCCGGATCTGGACGTCGGCATCCTGCCCCGCGTCGACCGCGACCACCTCGGCACCGAGTTCACCCGCAGCCTGCCGGATACCCGCGATTTCCACCGCGTAGAACGGGTTCACGCTGTTCGGCACGGTGACACCGAGCGTGCTCAACAGCGGTGGGCGAGCGGCCTGAGCCGCGGCCAGCTCCGCCACGCCGAGCCCGAGCGTGTACCGGCCACCGAGGTCCTGTGCGAGCAGCCGCTCCTCCGTCAGAGCCTGGCAGATGCCGAGCAGGCTGCTCTTCGGCAAGGCCAGCCGCCGGGCGAGGTTCGCCAGGGTCGCCGGGCCGTTGCGTGCGATGTCGTCGAGCACCGCCACCGCGCGGCTGACGGCGGGCACCCGCGAAGCGACGTCGACGGACTGCCCCGGCTCCCCGGTGCTCGCCTCGGCCACACCAACCTCCCCTGTGCCCACTTGACACCGTCACCGACGAATGTATCTTGTTCACAATACCGCTCCAGCGGCCGAGATATCGACCGGAAGGCGCTAGCGCATGAGCAACCTCGACAATGAAAAGGTCATTCGCCGGTTCGTCGACGCTCTCCACGGCGGCGACCTCACCACCATCGCCGACACTCTCGCCGAGGATGCGAGCTGGCATCTGCACGGGACACTACCCGTCGCGGGGCACTACGCCGGACGTGACGCCGTCATCAACGACTTCCTCGGCCAGGGGCTCGGGCTGTTCGCCGACGGCAGCCTGAAGATCGAGCTGACCACGATCGTTTCCGACGGCCCCATCGTCGCGATCGAATGGCACGCCACCGGCCAGAGCACCAACGGAAACCCGTACGACAACGAGTACGCCCTGTTCTTCCGCCTGAGCGACGGCAAGATCACCGCGATCCGCGAGTACTGCGACACCCTGCACGTCAAGGACGCGCTCTACGGGTGACGCGGCCGCGGGTGTCAGATCATTCCGCGCCCAGCACCGACAGGTCGACCCCGGCGCGTTCGAAGCGGCCGCGCGGGTCCTCGACCAGCTTGCGGCGCTCCAGGTCCATCAGCCCGAGCGTGCTGGTGATCTCCGCGGACAGTGTGCCGTCGGCCTTGACGATGTTGTTGGTCATCCGGAACGTCTTGCCGGTCCCGAACTTCGCCTCGCAGGTGGCGTAGACGGTTTCGCCGGCGCGGATCTCGCGGCGGAACACGATGTGCGACTCCAGCAGCACCGGTGACACGTTCTCCTCGCGCAGCTTGTCGCCGCCGGCGCGTTCCATCGCCTCGATCCGGGCGACCTCGCCGTAGGAGTGGTAGACCGCGTGGTTGAGGTGGCCGAGCGTGTCCAGTTCGTAGTGCCGGACCTTGATCTCCACCCGGAACGGTTCGCGCGCAGTCACCGCTCCACTGTAAGACGGGGTCGTGCCGCCGCGGGGTGGGACGTTCGCCACGTCAGGCTTCGTAGAACAGCCGCTCGACGACGGCGTGGGCGCGCCGCGTGGTGCGGCGGTAGGAGTCGAGGAACTCGCCCGGGTCATCGTCGGCGCTCTGGCCGAGGACGCGGGCGACCGCGGCCAGGTCGCGACCGGAGCTGGGCACCTGGTCGACGGCCTTGCCGCGGACCAGCATCGCCGCGTTGCGCACCCGAGTCGCGAGCAGCCACGCCTCGGTGAGCGACGCGGTGTCCTCGGGTTCGGCCAGGCCCGCCTCGGCCAGCGCGGCCAGCGCCCCCGGCGTCGAGGTGGTCCGCAGGTCCGGGACCTCGAACGCGTGCCGCAGCTGGAACAGCTGCACGGTCCACTCCACGTCGGCGAGCCCGCCGCGGCCCAGCTTGGTGTGCAGCGTCGGGTCGGCTCCGCGCGGCATCCGCTCGGTGTCCACGCGCGCCTTCATGCGCCGCACCTCGCGGGCGCGGGCCGCGTCGAGCCCGCCGTCGGGGTAGCGGATCGGGTCGATCATCTCGATGAACCGCTCCCCCAGCGCCGCGTCACCGGCGACGAACCGGGCGCGCAGCAGGGCCTGCGTCTCCCAGACCTCGCCCCAGCGCGCGTAGTACGCCCGGTAGGAGTCGAGCGTGCGGACCAGCGGTCCGCCGCGCCCCTCCGGTCGCAGGTCGGCGTCCACCTGCAGGGGTGGATCGGCGCTCGGGGCGCCGAGCATCTTGCGCACGGTCTCGGCGACCGAGGACGCGTAGCGGACCGCGTCGCCGTCGGACACACCCTCGGCCGGCTCGCACACGAAGAGGACGTCGGCGTCCGAGCCGTAGCCCAGCTCGGCGCCGCCCAGGCGGCCCATGCCGATGACGGCGATCTTCGCCGCCTCGCCGCCCAGTTCCGCACAGCGCTTGCGAATCGCGGCGGACAGGGCGCTTTCCAGCACCGCGACCCACACCGAGGACAGCGCCTCGCAAACCTCGCGCACGTCCAGCAGACCCAGCAGGTCGGCCGCGGCCACGCGGAGGATCTCGTGGCGCCGCAACGACCGCGCCGCCGCCACCGCCGCGTTGAGTCCCGGCTGCCGCCGCACGGTCGCGCGCAGCGACTTGGCGACTTCGGCCGGCGTCCGGCCGGTCAGCCGTGCGGGGTCACCGAGCAGTTGCAGCACCTCGGGGGCGCGCACGAGCAGGTCCGGCACCAGCTTCGACGTGCCGAGCAGCGACGCGAGCCGTTCGACGACCGCGCCCTCGTCCCGCAGCACCCGCAGGTACCACGGGGTGTCCTCGAGGGCCTCGGACACCTTCCGGTACGCCAGCAGGCCGCCGTCCGGGTCCGGGGTGTCGGCGAGCAGGTCCAACAGGACCGGCAGCAACGCCTTCTGGATCGAGGCCCGGCGCGAAACGCCGGAGGTGAGGGCCCGGATATGCTGCAGCGCGCCGTCGGGTGCCGCGTAACCCAGTGCCGCCAGCCGTTGCGCGGCCTGTTTCGTGGTGAGGCGCAGGTCCTCTGTGGACACGCTGGCGACGGACTGCAGCAGCGGGCGGTAGAACAGCTTTTCGTGCAGACGGCGGATGCGCTGGTTGTGGCGGCGGAACTCGACGAGCAGGATTTCGCCCTCGCCCCGGCCCATCTCCGGGCGGATGCCGATCGCCCGGCCGAGTACGCGCAGCTCGCCGGAGTCGTTGAAGTCCGGGAACAGGTGGGTGCGGCGCAGGCGGCGTAGCTGCAGCCGGTGCTCGACCGTGCGCAGGAACTCGTACGACATCTCCAGTTCGGCGGCGTCGCTGCGGCCGACGTACCCACCCGAGCCGAGCGCCGTCAGCGCCTCGACCGTGGACGGTGAACGCAGGCTCGGATCGGCGCGGCCGTGGACGAGCTGGAGCAGCTGCACCGCGAACTCGACGTCCCGCAGGCCGCCGCGGCCGAGTTTCAGCTCACGCTCGGCCAGCTCGGAGGGCACGTGGCCCTCGACGCGGCGGCGCATCTGCTGGACGTCGGCGACGAAGTTCTCCCGCTCGGCGGCCGACCACACCATCGACGTGACCATCTCGGCGTACTGGTTGCCGAGGTCGGCGTCGCCGGCGACCGGGCGGGCCTTGAGGAGGGCCTGGAACTCCCAGGTGCGGGCCCACTTCGCGTAGTAGGCGGCGTGGCCGTCGAGGGTGCGGACGAGGGCGCCCTGCTTGCCTTCCGGGCGCAGCGCCGCGTCGACCTCGAAGCACGCTTTGCCGACGACGCGCATCATGGTGCTCGCCAGCCGGGTGGCGAGCTGCAGGTCGCCCTCGCCGACGAAGATCACGTCGACGTCGCTGACGTAGTTGAGTTCGCGGCCACCGCACTTGCCCATCGCGATGACCGCCAGGCGGGTGTCGCCGAGGCCGCCGGGAGCCTGCTCGGCCTGCGCGATCTCCAGTCCGGTGACGAGCGCGGCTTCGGCCAGGCGCGTGAGCTGCTGGGCGACTTCGGCGTAGCGGGGCCGGTGGAGGCTGCTCTCGACGAGGTGCCCCAGGTCGGTGCCGGCGATCTCGAGGAGCAGACCGCGGTAGGCGGCGCGGAGGGCGTTCTCGGCCGCCGAGCCCGTGCGGATCGCCCCGTTCTCACGGACGGCGTCGAGCATGGTGTCGGCGTAGCAGTCGGCCTCGGTGCACTTGTCCCCGGCGAGGCGCTGCCACTCGCCCGGGTGGCCGACGAGGAAGTCGCCGAGGGCGCTCGAGGTGCCGAGGACACCGACGAGCCGGCCGCGGAGGGTGCGGTTGTCGCGCAGGGCGGTGTCGAGCTCCGGCCAGCCCTGCTCGTCGGTCTCACGGATGCGCTCGAGGCTGCGCAGCGCGAGGTCGGGATCGGCGCTGCGGGAGAGCGCGACCAGGACGTCGAGGGCTTCCTGGGCAGGTCCGGTGTCGGTCCACCATCCGGCCGCGCGGAGGGTCTCCTCGGCCCGGTCGTCGGTGAAGCCGTAGCGCGCAGGGGAGCCGGCCCCTCGTGACTGCTCTGCCATCAGGGTCCACCGTAGCCGTGTCGGGCGTGACGTTGCTGATCAAGTGAGCGGAAGGGACGCCGGTGGCGCGCTCTCGAGGGCGCCTTCGGCCAGCCGGACGAACCTGGTCGCGAACGGCTGCCAGGTCTCGGCGATGTCGGCGTGGTTGCGGTCGAGGGTTTCGGTGTCGAAGGCGCTAGGCGCCCGGGTGGCGGCCATCTGGGGTGCCTCGTCCGCCCAGGCCTGCACGACGTCGGTGGTGGTCTCGATGTGGAACTGGACGCCGTAGGCGCAGCGGTGCAGCCGGAAGGCCTGGTTGGGGTACTTGGGAGCGGATGCGAGCAGGACCGCGCCGCGGGGCAGCTGGGTGATGGCGTCCTCGTGGAAGTGCATGACGTCCTGCATGAGCGGGAGGTCGGCGAAGAGCGGGTCGGTCCAGGCGGCATCCTTCTTCGCGACGAGCGCCGCGCCGACCTCCGGACCGGACTCGCCCGGCTCGACGCGCCCGCCGGTGGCGACCGCGAGGAGCTGCGCGCCCAGACAGATCGCGAGGGTGGGGACGTTGGTGCGGGCCGCGGTCGCCAGGAGAGCCCGCACGTCGGCGAGCCAAGGGTGCTTGGCGTCGTCTTCGGCGTTCATGCCGCCACCCAGGCAGACCAGGCCGTGGTACCCGTCGAGGGAATCGGGCAGCGGGTCCTCCGGCAGCCGGCGGATGTCGAGTTCCGCGCCGGCGGCGGTGAGCCAGTCACCGAGGGGCCCGACCGGATCGGACGGATCGGGCTGCAGGACCAGAAGACGCGTCATGTTCTTCAGGATAAGCGCACAAAAAGGCCCAGGGGCTCGGGAGAACGTGAAGTTCTCGACCGAGCCCCTGGGCTTTTTGTGTGAAGTTGTGTTCGGCGGTGTCCTACTCTCCCACACCCGCGGGGGTGCAGTACCATCGGCGCT
>NZ_BNAU01000008.1 GCF_014653945.1 Amycolatopsis deserti
TCTGCGCACCGCTGCGCATGGCGCCTCCACCTCGGGCGCCGCGGCTCGGCTGCGTCCCGTGTGCACGGCCGGCCCGCGTCCGCGCGCGCCCGCACGCCGCGCGCGCCCGCACGCCGCGCGCGGTCGGC
This sequence comes from Amycolatopsis deserti, assembly GCF_014653945.1. GTDB lineage: Bacteria > Actinomycetota > Actinomycetes > Mycobacteriales > Pseudonocardiaceae > Amycolatopsis_E > Amycolatopsis_E deserti. The sequence continues at coordinate 129 of NZ_BNAU01000008.1, forward strand.
GCGCATGGGTGGGCGGGGCTTGCCCACACGCCGTGCGCATGGCTGGCCCGCGCCCGACGCGCGCGACTGGCTCGCGCCAACGTGCCGTCGGCGCGCGCCTCATGCGCGACCCGCCCGCGTCCCGCCATGGCTGTCCCGCACCCCACACGCATGGCTGGCCCGCGCTCCACGCCCACGGCTCGCCCGCGCCCGCCGTGCGCGGCCCGCCCGCGTCGTGCGGGCCCACGCCCCGCGCATGGCTGTCCCGCACCCCACACGCATGGCTGGCCCGCGCTCCACGCCCACGGCTCGCCCGCGCCCGCCGTGCGCGGTCCGCCCGCGTCCTGCGGGCCCACGCCCCGCGCATGGCTGGCCCGCGCCCCACGCGCGCGGCCCAACGCGCGGCCCGCCCGCGCCCCGCGCACGGCCTCCCGCGTCCGACCCGCATGGTCCGCGCTCCGCGGGCCCGCGCCCCACGCACGGCTCGGCCGCGCCCCACGCACGGCTCGGCCGCGCCCCACGCGCGGCTCGCCCGCGGCCCGCGCGCCGTGCGCACGGTCGGCACCCCCACCTCGCGCGGTGGGTGTCCTCGCCTGCCGCGGCAGCCGAGCGACCGGCCGCGCGGCGCCCTACAGCCGTTCCAGGATGGTTGCCGTGGACAGGGCCCCTCCGGCGCACATCGTGACCAGCGCGGTCGCCCCATCGCGGCGTTCCAGCTCGTGCAGCGCCGTCGTCAGCAGGCGGGCTCCGGTGCTGCCCACGGGGTGCCCCAGCGCGATCGCGCCGCCGTTGACGTTCACCCGCTCCGGGTCCGGCTCGTGCACCTGCTGCCACGACAGCACCACCGAGGCGAACGCCTCGTTGACCTCGAACAAATCGACGTCCCCGACCGCCATCCCGGCGCGCGACAGCACCCGCGACGTCGCCTGCACCGGGCCATCGAGGTGGTAGTACGGCTCGGCACCGACCAGCGCCTGCGCGCGGATCCGCGCCCGCGCACGCAGGCCCAGCGCCGCCGCCCGCTCCGAATCCATGATCAGCACCGCCGCCGCGCCGTCCGAGATCTGCGACGACGTGCCCGCCGTGTGCACGCCGCCGTCGAGCACCGGCTTCAGCCGCGCCAGCCCCTCCAGCGTGGTCTCCCGCAGGCCCTGGTCCCGCGCCACCAACCGGGTCTCGCCGGTCGGCCGGCCCTCCTCGTCGAGCACCGGCGCCTTCACCGGCACCACCTCGCGCTCGAACCGGCCCTGCGCCCACGCCGTCGCCGCCTTGGCCTGCGACGCCATCCCGAACCGGTCGACGTCCTCCCGCGAGAGACCACGCCGCACCGCGATCCGCTCCCCCGCTCCGTACTGGTTGGGCATGTCGATCGCCCACGAATCGGGCTTCGGCGCGCCCGCGTCCACCCCCCGGTTCGCGCCGAGCGGGATGCGGCTCATCGCCTCGACCCCGCACGCGATCCCGGCGTCGATCGCCCCCGCCGCGATCAACCCGGCCACCAGGTGCGCCGCCTGCTGGGCGGATCCGCACTGGGCGTCGATCGTCGTCGCGCCGGTGGCCTCCGGCAGCCCGGCGTGCAGCCACGCCGTGCGCGTCACGTTGCCCGACTGCTCACCCGCCTGCGTGACGCAACCGCCGATAACCTGTTCCACGATCGCGGCGTCCACGCCGGCCCGCTCGACCAGCGCGCGCTGCGCCGCTCCCAGCAGCTCGGCCGCGTGCAACCCGGCCAGCCAGCCACGCCGCTTCCCGATCGGGGTCCGGACGGCCTCGACGATGACGGGTTCACCCACGGCAGCTCTCCTCCACTCGGCTGAACCCCAAAGTAGAACTTGTTGCAGTTCCGGGCAAGTGTGACCCAGGTCAACCGCCATTCGGGGACCAATCGGACGACCAGCCGTTTCAAGATCGAGTAAACGGGTTTCACTCAACCTCTCGACTTAGTTAACACCGTATGCTCTAATCGCCTTTAGAACGTGTTCCACGACGATGTGAGGCACCTCGGGAGGTAGCCGTGGCCACGCCCCTGATCCCCGCCGGCTTCGATTTCACCGACCCCGACCTGATCGCGACGCGGCTCCCGCTCGAGGAGTTCGCGGAGCTGCGCAAGACCGCGCCGGTCTGGTGGAACGCGCAGCCGCACAACCGCGCGGGCTTCCGCGACGACGGGTTCTGGGTCGTGACCCGGCACGAGGACGTGAAGACCGTGTCGAAGGACAGCCAGCTGTTCTCCTCGCAGGAGAAGCTGGCGATCATCCGCTTCGACGAGAACATGACCGACGAGGGCCTCGACGCGAACCGCCTCGTGCTGCTCAACATGGACGCGCCCCAGCACACCAAGCTGCGCCGCATCGTCTCGAAGGGCTTCACCCCCCGGTCGATCGCCCGGCTGGAGGACACCCTGCGCGACCGCGCCGCGCGCATCGTGCACGAGGCGAAGAAGAAGGGCTCCGGCGACTTCGTCGAGGACGTCGCGTGCGAGCTGCCCCTGCAGGCCATCGCCGAGCTGATCGGCATCCCGCAGGAGGACCGCCGCAAGATCTTCGACTGGTCCAACCAGATGATCGGCTACGACGACCCGGAGTACGACGTCGAACCCATCGCCGCCTCCGCCGAGCTGGTCGGCTACGCGTGGAACATGGCCGAGGAGCGCCGCAAGTGCCCGATGGACGACATCGTCACCAAGCTCATCCAGGCCGATGTGGACGGTGAGTCGCTCACCTCGGAGGAGTTCGGCTTCTTCGTCATCCTGCTGTCCGTGGCCGGCAACGAGACCACCCGCAACGCCATCACCCACGGCATGAAGGCCATGCTCGACCACCCCGACCAGTGGGAGCTCTACCGCGAGCAGCGGCCCAAGACCGCGCCGGACGAGATCGTCCGCTGGGCCACCCCGGTGATCGCCTTCCAGCGCACCGCCACCGCGGACACCGAGCTGGGCGGCCAGCACATCCGCAAGGGCGACCGGGTCGGCATGTTCTACAGCTCGGCCAACTTCGACCCCGAGGTGTTCGACGAGCCCGAGCGCTTCGACGTCCTGCGCGACCCGAACCCGCACGTCGGCTTCGGCGGCACCGGCTCGCACTACTGCATCGGGGCGAATCTGGCCCGGTTGGAGATCGACCTGATCTTCAACGCCATCGCCGACGAAATGCCTGGTATCCGCGAGGTCGCGCCGCCGGAACGGCTGCGCTCGGGCTGGCTGAACGGCATCAAGCACTACCGGGTGGCCTACGAATAAGGGTTACGCTCACACCTCGCAGGCGATCGTCCTCGCCAGGAGGTGCCCGGTGCCCGTCGTCCCGCCCACCCCGGAAGAACTCGCAGAACTGGCCGCGCGCTACGGCTTCCAGCTGAGCGACGCCGACCGGAAGTCCTTCGCCGGTCTCGTGGAGGCCAACCTCGCCGCCCACGAGGCCGTCGAGCGGCTCTACGCGCGCTCGGCGCCCAGCGCCCCGCACCGCGACTACGAGTGGCCCCAGGACAACCCGCTCGGCGCGTGGTACGTGCGCACCCGCATCCCGCCGTCCGGTGACGGTCCGCTGAGCGGCCGCGAGGTGGTGATCAAGGACAACATCGCGGTCGCCGGCGTGCCGATGATGAACGGATCCCGCGCGGTGGAGGGGTTCGTGCCGCGCCGGGACGCGACCGTGGTGAGCCGGGTGCTCGCGGCGGGCGGCACGGTCGTCGGCAAGGCGGTGTGCGAGGACCTGTGCTACTCCGGGTCCAGCTTCACGTCGGCCGGCGGCCCGGTGCGCAACCCGTGGGACCCCACCCGGCACGCGGGCGGCTCGTCGTCGGGCAACGCGGCCCTGCTCGCCGCCGGTGAGGCCGACCTCGCGATCGGCGGCGACCAGGGCGGCTCGGTGCGGATCCCGGCGGCGTTCTGCGGGGTGGTCGGGCACAAGCCCACGCACGGGCTCGTGCCCTACACCGGCGCGTTCCCCATCGAGACCACCATCGACCACCTCGGCCCGATGACCCGCACCGTGCGGGACGCGGCGCTGCTGCTGAGCGTCCTCGCCGGCGACGACGGGTTCGACCCGCGCCAGCACCGCACGCCCGAGCCGCCGGACTACCTGGCCGCGGTGGAGCAGGACATCCGCGGCGTGCGCGTCGGGGTGCTCACCGAGGGCTTCGGGCTGCCGGTGTCCGAGCCCGGCGTCGACGACGCCGTGCGCGCCGCGGCCGACCGGCTCGCGGCGGCGGGTGCCGTGGTGTCTGAGGTGAGCGTGCCGTGGCACCGCGAGGGGCTCGACGTGTGGACCGTGATCGGCACGGACGGCACCGCGCGGCAGATGATCGACGGCAACGGCTACGGCATGAACGTGCCCGGCCGGTACGACCCCGAGCTGATGGTGCACTTCGCTCAGGGCCGGCGCGTGCACGCCGACGACATGTCGGACACGCTCAAGACCATGATCCTCACCGGCGCCTACGCGGCACAGCGGTACGACATGCGGCACTACGCCATGGCGCGTGAACTGGCGTGGGAGCTGCGGGCCGGCTACGACGCCGCGCTGACCCAGGTGGACGTGCTGGTGCTGCCCACGGTCCCGTACGTGGCGAAGCCGCTGCCCGGGCCGGACGCCACCCGCGAGGAGCGGATGGTCAACGCACTGGGGATGGTGGGCAACACGGCGCCCTTCGACGCGAGCGGCCACCCGGCGATCTCGGTGCCCGCGGCCCCTGTGGACGGCCTGCCGACCGGGCTGATGATCGCCGGGCGCCGCTTCGACGACGCGACGGTCCTCCGCGTGGCCGCGGCCTACGAGCGCGAGGTGGGCGGCTTCCCGTCCGCCGCCCGGTAGGTCAGCAGCGCGGCGGCCCCCTTCCGCTGGACCGCGTGGAGCCGCAGATCCGCGGGCGCGGTGAAGAGGCGCCGTCCGGCGCCGAGCGTCGTCGGGAACACCAGGAGCCGGTACTCGTCGACGAGGTTCTCGGCGGCGAGGGTGTGCACGACGCCGATGCTGCCGGTGACGATGAGGTCCCGGTCCGTCCCGCGCACCGCCGAGATCAGGTCCCCGCCGAGCACGGACGAGTTCTGCCACGCGTCCGCGCTGGTCAGCGACCGTGACACGACGAGCTTCGGGATGGCGTTCATCTTCGCCGAAAACTCGTCGGTCCGGCCCGGCCAGAGTTTCGCGAACAGCTCCCACGTGACGCGGCCCAGCAGCAGTGCGCCGGTGTCGAGCAGCGTGCCGAGCCCGAACTTGTCGCCGGCCACCGCCTCCGGACCGTGCCGGAACGCCCAGCCGCCACCCGGTGTGCCGCCGGATCCGTCCGGGTCCTCGACGACGCCGTCCAGCGTGACGAACTCGATGACGATCAACGTGCCCATGTGGACTCCTCGGTTGTCCTCCGCCGGCCCGGTGCGGCCCGGCGGAGGTACATACCGGCGGGAGCCGCCATACTCATCGCGATGGCCAGGGTGGATTTCGCAGCGCTGACCGAACCGCACCGGGCGGAGCTGCTGGCGTACTGCTACCGGATGCTCGGGTCGGTCCACGAGGCCGAGGACCTGGTGCAGGAGACCATGTTGCGGGCGTGGCAGGCCCGCGAGCGCTACGACGAGCGGCGGGCGTCGATCCGCACCTGGCTGTACCGCATCGCGACCAACGCGTGCCTGACCGCGTTGGCGGGCAAGGCGCGCCGACCGTTGCCGTCCGGGCTGGGCGCGCCCAGCACCGACCCCGGGGCGGCGCTGCGGCCGGCCTTCGACGTGCCCTGGTTGCAGCCCTTCCCCGACGCCCGGCTCGGCGATCCGGCGGACCAGGCCGTGCGGCGGGACAGCATGCGGCTGGCGCTGGTCGCGGCCATGCAGGCGCTGCCGCCGCGGCAGCGGGCCGTCTGGGTGCTGCGCGAGGTCCTGGCCTTCAGCGCCGCGGAGGTGGCCGGACTGCTGAACACCTCGGTCGCTTCCGTGAACAGCGCCCTGCAGCGGGCGCGGGCGGGGCTGCCCGTCACCGCCGCCGAAGACGTCGCCCCGTCCGGCGACCCGGCCGCGCGCCGGACCGTGGAGGCCTACGTCCGGGCGTTCGAGGCGGCCGACGTGGACTCGCTCGTCGAGCTGCTCACCCACGACGCCGTGCTGGAAATGCCGCCGGTCCCGCTGTGGTACCGCGGTCGAGACGACTACGCCGCGTTCATCCGGCGCGTGTTCGCGATGCGCGGCGCGGGCTGGCGCATGGTCTCCACCGCGGCGAACGGCCAGCCGGCCGCGGCCGCCTACGCGCCGGACCCGGCGGACGGGCACCGGCTGCACACCCTGCAGGTGTTCACGGTGACCGGTGGCAAGATCGCCCGCACCGTCGTGTTCCAGGACCCGGCGGTGTTCGCCGCCTTCGAGCTGCCCACCGCCGTCTAGGTGTACTTGGCCAGGACATCGGTGGCCGTAGGGCGGGGTTGACGTGGGGAGAGCCTCCGGTTGGGTGTGGCGACGACCAGCCCTCGTCCACGACACACCGGGCCAGTCGCGGCGGCCCGGCGCGATCCACACCGATCCCGGAGGTCCTCAGCCCATCACCAACATCCCCGGACAGCGCACCTAGGGCTTCTCCGCGCCGACCACCCACATCGCGAAGTACTGGGACCCTCCGCCGTACGCGTGGCCCAGCGCGCGCCGCGCGCCGTCGACCTGGTAGTCGCCCGCCCGGCCCATCACCTGCTTCGCCGCCTCGGAGAACCGCAGCATCCCCGACGCCCCGATCGGGTTCGACGACAGCACCCCGCCGGACGGGTTGACCGGCAGCCGCCCGCCCAGCGCGGTCTCCCCGGCCTCGGTCAGCTTCCACCCCTCGCCCTCGGGCATGAACCCCAGGTTCTCCAGCCACATCGGCTCGAACCAGGAGAACGGCACGTAGATCTCCGCCGCGTCGATTTCGGACAGTGGATCGGTGATGCCCGCCTCGCGCCACAGGGCCGCCGCGGCCTCCCGGCCGGCCTGCGGGTTCACCTGGTCGCGGCCGGCGAACGTGGTCGGCTCGGTGCGCATCGCGGTCGCGTGCACCCACGCCGCGCCCGCCACCGCGTCGCCGGCGGCCTCGTCGCCGATCACCATCGCGCACGCGCCGTCCGAGGACGGGCAGGTCTCGTCGTAGCGGATCGGGTCCCACAACACTTGGGAGGACCGCACCTTCTCCACGGTGATGTCCGGCTGGCGCAGGTGCGCGTACGGGTTCAGCGCGCCGTTCTGCCGGTCCTTCGCCGCGACGATCGCGCCGACGTGCTCGGGCGCGCCCGACCGCCGGATGTAGGACCGCACGTGCGGCGCGAAGTACCCGCCCGCGCCCGCACCGACGGGCATCGTGAACGGCGGCGCGATCGACAGCGCCCACATCGCGTTCGACTCGGACTGCTTCTCGAACGCCACCGTCAGCACCCGCCGGTGGATGCCGGACTGCACCAGGCTCGTCGCGACCAGCGCCGTCGACCCGCCCACCGAGCCCGCGGTGTGCACCCGCAGCAACGGCTTCCCGGTCGCGCCGAGCGCGTCGGCCAGGAACAGCTCGGGCATCATCACGCCCTCGAACAGATCCGGCGCCTTGCCGATGACGACCGCGTCGATGTCCGGCCAGTCCACCCCCGCGTCGGCCATCGCCCGGTCGATCGCCTCCCGCAGCAGGCCGGGCATGGACACGTCGGTCCGCTTGGCCCGGTGGTGGGTCTGCCCGGTGCCGAGCACCGCGGCGAGCTGCTTCGCCATGTTCACGCCTCCAGGACCGCGACGAGGTTCTGCTGCAGGGCCGGGCCGCTGGTCGCGTGCGCGAGCACCTTCGAGGCCTGGCCGGTGAGGATGCGGGTGGCGGCCTCGCCGATGCGCGCCAGCCCGGCCGCGAACATCGGGTTGCCGGTGAGCACCCCGCCCGAGGGGTTGACGCGGACGTCGTCGCCGAGCCCGAGCGCGGTCCGCAGGATCAGCTCCTGGTGCGTGAACGGCGCGTGCAGCTCGGCGACCTCCACGTCCCCGGTGCCGACCGCGCGCCCGGCCGCCTCGGTCGACGGCGAGCGCGTCAGGTCGCGGGCGCCGAGCACGGGCGTGTCCACGCGGTGCTCGATGCCGGTGATGACCGCGGGCCGCTCGGCGAACTCGTGCGCCCGCTCGGCCGCGGCCAGCACGATCACCGCGGCGCCGTCGGTCACCGGCGCGATGTCGTGCGCCCGCAACGGATCCGCCACGTACGGCGCGTCCAGCAGGTCGGCGACCTCGCTGGTGCCGGAGAACTGGGCGCGCGGGTTGCGGGTGGCGTCGGCGCGGCTGCGGGCGGCGACCTCGGCCAGGTCCTTCTCGCTCCACAGCCCGGCGTCCAGCCCGAGCCGGGCCTGCAGGCCGGCGATGCTCACCGAGTCCGGCCACAGCGGTGCGACCGTGTACGGGTCGAGCTGCAGCGCCAGCACCCGGCGCAGCTGACCGGCCGAGGACTTGCCGAAGCCGTACACCAGGGCGGTGTCGACCTCGCCGGTGCGGATCTTCAGCCACGCCTCGTACAGCGCCCAGGCGGCGTCCATCTCGACGTGCGACTCGTGGATCGGCGGGAACGCGCCGATCGCGTCGATCGCGGAGATGAACGAAAACGCCCGGCCGGCCAGGTAGTCCGACGAGCCGGAGCACCAGAATCCGATGTCCTCCTTGGACAGTCCGGTCCGCTGGTAGACCTCGGCGAAGATGGGCACGAGCATTTCCACGCCGTTCGTGGTGCCCGGTGTGGAGCGCACGTTCGGGGCCTGGGCGAACCCGACCACCGCGACGTCTCGCATGGCAGTTCCCCTCTACAGGTGGTGGGCGAAGGACTCGTACGGCGCGTCCGGCTCGCCGGTCGGCTCGAAGTGGCTGATGTTCTCCAGGCTCGTCCACCACTCGTCCCGCGGTTTCCACGCCGCGCGCACCCGCATGCCCATCCGGACCTCGGACGCGTCGCAGCCGAGGACGAGGTGCAGGAACGCGATGTCGGCGCCGTCCAGCAGGATGTAGGCGGCGACGTAGGGCGGTTTGATGCGCTGGCCGAGGAACGGCACGTTGACGATGCAGAACGTGGTGACGATCCCGGTGTCCGGCAGCTCCACTTCGTCCACAGTGGGCACACCGTCGGTGGGGCAGGCGCCGCGCGGCGGGATGTAGACCTTCTCGCACGCGGGGCAGCGCTGCCCGATCAGCTTGCCCTCGGCCAGGCCGCGCAGGTAGCGGCTCTCCTCCGGGGAGGCCGAATGCTGGTAGTGCAGCTGGATCGGCGTGACCATCACGCCGTCCTGTTCGGACTTCGGCGGTGGCGCGGGGGAGGGGCCGTCGCCGGCGCCGAGGGGCAGGAAGTAGGCGATGTCGCGGATATGGCCGACGGGTTCGTCGGCCCAGCGCACGCGCACCCGCATCCCCGTGCGCATGTCGGCGGGGCTTGCCACGTGCACGGCGTGCAGCATCGCGGTGTCGGCGCCGTCCAGCCGGATCAGCGCCCACGCGAACGGCGTGGTCAACGGCTGGCCGTCCAGCGGTTCGGGGATCCACGACCAGGTCAGCACCGTGCCCTCGTCGGACACGGCCACGAACTCGGTGAGCGCCGCGGCGGTGAGCGGGTCGTACTCCACCGGCGGCACGTGCACGCGGCCGTCCGAGCCGCGCACGCCCTCGATGCGGCGCTCGCGCAGACCGGCGGCGAACCGGCCGAGCACGGGCCCGAGGGAGCGGGTGTAGTCGAAGGCGAGATCCAGCGGCGCGGACAGCGGTGTACTCACGAATCGAAGTGAAACACGTTCTCGATCTGTCGGCAAGACGCTCCACCGGGAGCTTGCGCGGTAAGTGGAACAAGTTCTAGATTCGGGTGCATGACCACCGCACTGGAGACGATCGGCCTGTGGAACATCGCGGCCGGGCAGCCGGACCGGACGGCGATCGTGAACCCCGACGGGAGCGAGGTCGGCTACGGCGCCCTCGCCGACAAGGCCAACGCCTACGCGCGCGGTCTGCGCGAGCTGGGCCTGGAGACCGGCGACGTCGTGGTGGTGCTGCAACCCAACAGCGACGAGCTGCTCGCCGCCTACTTCGCCGCGCTGCAGACCGGGCTGTACGTGGTGATGGTCAACTGGCACCTGGTCGGGCCCGAGGTGGCCTACATCCTGTCCGATTCCGGGGCGAAGGCGTTCCTCGCGCACGAGCGGTTCGCCGAGGTGGCGGTGGCGGCCGCGGACGAGGCCGGGTTGCCCGCTTCCGGCCGGTTCGCGGTGGGCCGGATCGACGGGTTCCGCGACGTGGCCGAGCTGGGCGCCGGAGGCAGCGGCCGCCCGGAGGTGCGCACGGCGGGGTCGCCGATGCTCTACACGTCCGGCACCACGGGGCGGCCGAAGGGCGTGCGGCGGCCGTTGAGCGGGGCCGACCCGGACACGGTGCCGGCCGCGTCCACGTGGTTCTTCGGCATCTTCGGGCTGAAGCCGTTCGACGACCACGTCCACCTGTGCGGGTCGCCGCTCTACCACACGGCGGTGCTGAACTTCGCGTCCATCTCGATCCAGCTGGGGCACACGGTCGTGTTGATGGACCGGTGGGATCCGGAGGAGATGCTGCGGCTGATCGAGCGCTACCGCGTCACGCACAGCCACATGGTGCCGACGCAGTTCCGGCGGCTGCTGGCGCTGCCCGAGGAGGTGCGGTCGCGCTACGACCTGTCGTCGCTGCGGAACATGATCCACGGCGCGGCGCCGTGCCCGCCGGAGGTGAAGCGGCGGATGCTGGAGTGGTGGGGCCCGGTGGTGACCGACTACTACGCCGCGACCGAGGGCGGCGGCACGATGATCACCGGTGAGGAGTGGCTGCGCAAGCCCGGTTCGGTCGGGTTGCCGTGGCCGGGTTCGGTGATCAAGATCCTGGACGACGACGGCAACGAGCTGCCGCCCGGGCAGCCGGGCGCGGTGTACATGCGGATGGGCTCGTCGACGTTCGAGTACCACAAGGACGCCGAGAAGACGCGCAAGGCGCGGGTGGGGGACCTGTTCACCCTCGGCGACGTGGGGTACCTGGACGAGGACGGCTACCTGTTCCTGCACGACCGCAAGAACGACATGATCATCTCGGGCGGGGTGAACATCTACCCGGCGGAGATCGAGAACGAACTGGTCATGCACCCGAAGGTCGCGGATGTCGCGGTGTTCGGCATCCCGCACGAGGATTGGGGCGAGGAGATCAAGGCGGTCGTGCAGCCGGCGCCGGATGTCTCCCCGGGGCCCGAGCTGGCGGCCGAGTTGCTGGAGTGGGTGCAGGGGCGCCTGGCGAAGTTCAAGTGGCCACGCAGCATCGACTTCGCCGAGGAGTTGCCGCGGGATCCCAACGGCAAGCTGTACAAGCGGAAGCTGCGGGATCCTTATTGGACGGACCGCAAGATCTGACCCTCCTGCGGCCGGCCGGCCGGGTTCGGCTCGGTGTTTTTGGAAATGTGCGCGCCCCGTGGGCAGCCCGCAGCCTGCGGGCAGCCGCGCGCTGCGTGCCGTCAGCGGCCTGGAGGCTCCCCGCGCCCTGCGGACTGCCAGTGGCCCGCGGGCTGGCCGCGGGGCGCGGTTCCGTGCGCGCGTGGCTCCCCGCCGACCTACCCCCAGCGTGGGGTTGATCGGGCACTCAGGCTGGGCGTGATTTGTGCCCGCTCGGGCTGGGCGTGATGCGGGCACCCCGCTCAGGCTGGGCGTGGCCGCAGGTCCCGCTGGCTGCGTTCTTCCGTCACCACCTCGCCGGAGCGTGCGAAGCGCACCGACGCCCACCACGAACCGTCGGCGCGGGGGTGCTTCTCCCAGGTCAGCGTTCCCGGCACCCACTGCCCGTAGTCCCGCACGAGACAGGGCTTCCCGGGCGGATTCGCCTTTCCGCGCACCCGCAGCCACCGTTCGCTGCAGCAGTGCCCGCAGGGCTGGAGCTTCTCCGGGCCCAGGTCCGCCCAGCGGACCGGCACCACGGCACCGGTCTCGCCGCCCCTGCGGCGCACGTGCTCCTGCCCCTTGCGCAACCACTCGCACCGGTCGTCGTTGTGGTAGGCCGACCCGCCCGTGGTGCGCCAGCCGCGCGGCAGCACACCCGCCGGCGGCGGCTTGCAGTACGCGCACTGGTCCGCCGGCAGGAGGTGCTTGCATTCGCCGTCCATCGCGCCAAGGTAGCGACGGCCACCGACAGTTCAGCGGCCTTCGAACCGGGGCTTGCGCTTCTCCGTGAACGCGCGCGGCCCCTCCTTCGCGTCGGCGGACTGGAAGACCTTCAGCCCGTACTGCGCCTCCAGCTTGAAGGCCTCCTCCTCGTGCATCCCCTCGGTGTCGCGGATCGTGCGGAGGATCGCCTGAACCGCGAGCGGTCCGTTGGCCGCGATCATGTCCGCCAGTTCCAGCGCCCGCTCCAGAGCCTGACCGTCCGGCACCACGCTGCCGATCAGCCCGATCTCCTTCGCCTCGGCCGCGGTCAGGTGCCGCCCGGTCAGCAGGATCTCCGCGGCCAGCGTGTACGGGATCTGCCGCGGCAGCCGCACCGCCGAACCGCCCATCGGGAACAGTCCCCACCGCGCCTCGGACACGCCGAACCGCGCGCTCTCCCCGGCCACGCGGATGTCGGTGGCCTGCAGGATCTCCGTGCCACCGGCGATCGCCGGGCCCTCCACGGCCGCGATCAGCGGTTTCGTCAGCCGCCGACCCTTGAGCAGGCCCTCGATGCGGCCCGGGTCGAACGTGCCGCGCTCGTAGGAGTCGGCGGGGGAGTTGCGGTTCATCGACTTCAGGTCCGCGCCCGCGCAGAACGCCCCGCCCGCGCCGGTGAGCACGCAGCACCGGATCTCCGGGTCGTTGTCCACCCGGTCCCAGGCTTCGACCAGGATCGCCATCATCTCGCCGCTGATCGCGTTGCGGACTTCCGGCCGGTTCATCGTCACCACGAGCGTGTGCGCGCGTTGTTCCACCAGGGCGTGCGGCTGTTCCATGAGTACCTCTCCATCCGGCGCCATTGCCCAAAACGATAACATGTTCTACTTTGGCTGGGTGGCTTACAACATCGCGGATCTGCTCGAGCACGCCGTCGACGCCGTGCCGGATCGCCCCGCGGTCATCTGCGGAGGACGGCACGTCACCTACGCCCAGCTGGAGGACAGGGCCAACCGGCTGGCGCACCACCTCGCCGCCCACGGGGTCGGTCCCGGCTCCCACATCGGCGTTTACTCCCGGAACTCCGTCGAGATGATCGAGGCGATGTTCGCCGCGTACAAGCTGCGGGCCATCGCGATCAACGTCAACTACCGCTACGTCAACGCCGAACTGGAGTACCTGTTCACCAACGCCGACCTGGTCGCGCTGGTGCACGAGCGGCAGTACGCCGACCGGGTCGCCGCGGTGCTCCCGTCGACCCCGAAACTGAAACACGTACTAGTGGTCGACGACGGCAGCGGAGCGGACTGCTCGGGCTACGGCGGGGTCGACTACGAGTCGGCGCTGGCCGCCCAGTCGCCCGACCGCGACTTCGGCGAGCGCAGCTCCGACGACCTCTACATCCTCTACACCGGCGGCACCACCGGCTACCCGAAGGGCGTCATGTGGCGCCACGAGGACGTCTGGCGCGCCCTGGGCGGCGGCATCGACTTCGTCACCGGCGAGTACGTGCCGGACGAGTGGACGATGTCCGAGCAGGGCAAGCAGGGCGCGATGGTCCGGCTGCCGGCCGCGCCGCTCATCCACGGCGCCGCCCAGTGGGCCGCGTTCGGCGCGATGTTCAGCGGCGGCACCGTCGTGTTCGTGCCGCAGTTCGATCCGCACGAAATCTGGACCGAGGTCGCCCGGCACAAGGTCCAGGTGCTCACGATCGTCGGCGACGCGATGGCGCGCCCGCTGATCGAGGCCTACCACCAGGGCGGCTACGACGCGTCCTCGCTGCTCGCGGTGTCCAGCCACGCCGCGCTGTTCTCGCAGTCGGTCAAGCAGGAGTACCTGCGCACGTTCCCGAACCTGGTGCTCACCGACGCGATCGGCTCGTCGGAGAGCGGGTTCACCGGCATCGGCATGGTGGCCAAGGACGCCGACCACTCGGCGGGCCCGCGGGTCAACTTCGGCAAGGACGCCATCCTCATCGACGACGACAACCTCTTGGTGGAACGCGCGCCCGGCGCGGTCGGGCGCATCGCGCGGCGCGGGCACGTGCCGCTGGGCTACTACAAGGACCCGGCCAAGACCGAGAAGATCTTCGTCGAGATCGACGGGAAGCGCTACGTCGTGCCCGGCGACTACGCCCGCTACGAAGAGGACGGCACCGTCACCCTCCTGGGCCGCGGTTCGCAATGCGTCAACACCGGCGGCGAAAAGGTGTTCCCGGAAGAGGTCGAGGGCGCCCTGAAATCCCATCCGGACGTGTTCGACGCCCTGGTCATCGGCGTGCCGGACGACCGGCTCGGCCAGCGGGTCGCCGCGATCGTGCAGGCCCGGCCCGGCGGCAGCCTCGACCTGGCCGACGTCGAGGCGCACGTGCGCACGCAAGTCGCCGGCTACAAGGTGCCGCGCAGCGTGTGGGTCGTCGACGAGATCGGCCGCCTGCCCAGCGGCAAACCCGACTACCCGTGGGCGCAGCGGTACACCGCCGAGAACCCGCCCGCCGAGATCCAGAAGGCCTGAGGAGACACTTGATGCGCACCGCGCTGTGCGAGACGTTCGGCATCCGCTACCCGATCATCGGGTTCACCCCGTCGGAGCACGTGGCCGCCGCGATCAGCAAGGCCGGCGGGCTCGGCGTGCTCGGCTGCGTGCGGTTCAACGACGCCGGGGAACTCGACCGGGTGCTGGACTGGATGGACGCCAACACCGACGGCAAGCCCTACGGGGTTGACATCGTCATGCCCGCGAAGGTGCCCGCCGAAGGTGCGGCGGTGGACCTTGAGAAGCTGATCCCCGAAGAGCACCGCGCGTTCGTCGAGCGGACCCTGCGCGAGCTGGGCGTGCCGGAGCTGCCGGAGGACACTGAGGAACGCGCCGGGGTGCTCGGCTGGCTGCACTCGGTGGCCCGTTCGCACGTCGAGGTCGCGCTCAAGCACCCGATCAAGCTGATCGCCAACGCGCTCGGCTCCCCGCCGGTGGACGTGATCAACCAGGCCCACGAGCACGGGGTGCCGGTCGCGGCGCTCGCGGGCAAGGCCGAGCACGCGGTGCGGCACGTCGACAACGGCGTGGACTTCGTGGTGGCGCAGGGCTACGAGGCCGGCGGGCACACCGGCGAGATCGCGTCGATGGTGCTGCTGCCGGAGATCGTCGACGCGGTGGGCGACCGGGCGCCGGTGCTGGCCGCGGGCGGGATCGGTTCGGGCAGGCAGGTCGCGGCCGCGCTGGCGCTGGGCGCTTCCGGCGCGTGGACCGGCTCGATCTGGCTCGCCACGGAGGAGTACCTGCAGACGATGCCGGATTCGACCGCGATGCAGAGCGCGCTGGTCGGGGCGACGTCGTCGGACACCGTGCGGACGCGCATCTACACCGGCAAGCCCGCGCGGCTGCTCAAGACGCGGTGGACGCAGGCCTGGTCGGCCCCGGACGCGCCCGACCCGCTGCCGATGCCGCTGCAGAACCTGCTGGTCAGCAAGGCGCACAACCGCATCCACGCGGCGAACGACCCGACGGTGGTGTCGATGCCGGCCGGGCAGATCATCGGCCGGATCGACCGGGTGCGACCGGTGGCCGAGGTCATCGCCGACCTGGTCAGCGGCTACGAGGAGGCGTTGTCCCGCCTGGACAAGACGAGGTAGGCGAACGCGCCGACGGCGAGGACCGCGACACCGGTGATGACGGAGGCGAGCGGCAGGCTGAACGCGAGCACCACACAGCCGATCAACCCGACGACGGGCACCACGCGCCGGGTGCCGAGCGTCCACGCGCTCGCGTTCGCGATGGCGTAGTAGGTCAGCACCGCGAACGAGGAGAACCCGATCGCGCCGCGCAGGTCGGTCACCAGCACCAGGGCGGCGACCACGACACCGACCGCCACCTCCGCCCGGTGCGGCACGCCGAACCGCGGGTGCACGGCGGCCAGGGGAGCGGGCAGGTGACCGTCCCGGGCCATGGCGAACGTCGTCCGGGACACGCCGAGCACCAGCGCGAGCAGTGAACCCAGCGCGGCCAGCGCGGCGCCCGCCCGCACGACCGGGGTGAGAGCCGACCACGACGTGCCGGCGATCGCGGTGGCGATCGGGTCCGAAGTGGACGCCAGTTCGTCCGGGCCCAGTTGCAGCAGCAGGAAAACGGCGACGACCGCGTACACGACGAGCGTGATCGCCAGCGCGATCGGGATGGCGCGCGGGATGGTGCGTTCCGGGTCGCGGACCTCCTCGCCGAGGGTGGCGACCCGCGCGTACCCGGCGAAGGCGAAGAACAGCAACCCGGCCGACTGCAGGATGCCGCCGGCGTCGATCGCCGGCGTGAGGTGGCCGGGGTCGGGCGCGCCGGCGGTGGCCAGCGCGACGACCGCGGTGGTGAGGACGACGAGCGTGATGCTGACGATGACCTTGGTGACGGTCACCGAGCGCTGGACGCCGCGGTAGTTGAGGGCGGTCAGCGCGAGCACCGCGGCCGCGGCGACGAGCGACTGCGCAAACCGGCCCGCGCCGGGCGCGGTGTAGGCGGCGACGGTCAGCGCCATCGCCGCGCAGCTCGCGGTCTTGCCGACGACGAACCCCCACCCGGCGAGGTAGCCCCAGAATTCGCCGAGCCGCTCGCGCCCGTAGACGTAGGTGCCGCCGGATTCGGGATACCGGGCGGCCAGCCGGGCGGAGGAGGTGGCGTTGCAGTAGGCGACGATGGCGGCCAGCGCCAGGCCGATCAGCAGCCCGGCCCCCGCGGCCCGGGCGGCGGGCGCGAAGGCGGCGAACACCCCGGCTCCGATCATCGACCCCAGGCCGATCACCACCGCGTCGCCGGTCCCGAGTCGGCGGGTCAGTCGTGTCACGGGGAGACGGTAACCGGTGGGCTCCCCGGGGCGGCGATCCGTCACCGGAAGTTCGGCGCCCGTTCGTGCCGACGGCCGGCCGTCACCCGTACCTCATCGAGAGTGGCGCTCACCCGAGGGCGTCCAGTTTGCGTCGCAGCACCGCGCGTTCCCGGTCGTTCCCGCACAGCTCGATCGCGCGCCGCAGCTCGGTGCGGGCCTCCTCGCCGCGGCCGAGCCGCACCAGCAGCTCGCCGCGCACCGTGGGCAGCAGATGCGACCCCGACAAGGCACCGGTCGCCAGCGCGTCCACGATCGGCAACGCCGCCGCCGGGCCCTGCGCCATCGACACCGCCACCGCCCGGTTCAGCTCCACCACCGGCGACGGCGCGAGCCTGCCGAGGGCCTCGTACAGCAGCACCACCCGGTCCCAGTTCGTCTCCGCCACCGACGGCGCCACGGCGTGGCACTCGGCGATCGCCGCCTGCAGGCCGTACGCGCCCAGCCCCCGCCCGGCCGCCTCCGCCCGCGCCAGCGCCGCCCGGCCCCGCCGGATCGCCGAGCGGTCCCAGCGCCGCCGGTCCTGGTCCTCCAGCAGCACCGGCTCCCCGTCCGGCCCGGTGCGCGCCGGGAACCGCGCCGCGGTCAGCTCCAGCAACGCCAGCAGCCCGTGCACCTCCGGCTCGTCCGGCATCAGGCGCGACAGCACGCGGGCGAGGCGCTGGGCCTCGCCGGCGAGGTCGAACCGGATCAGGTCACCGCCGGAGCTGGCCGACGACCCCTCGGTGAAGATCAGGTAGATCACGTTCAGCACCGAGCCGAGCCGCTTGGCCCGCTCGTCCGGCGGCGGCACCTCGAACGGCACCCGCGCCGCGGCCAGGGTCTTCTTCGCGCGCGTGATCCGCGCCTGCACGGTCGCCGTCGGCACGAGGAACGCCCGCGCGATCTCGTCGCTGGTCAGACCGCCCACGACCCGCAGCGTCAGCGCCAACCGGGCCTCCCGCGACAAGACCGGGTGGCACGAGATGAACATCAGCGCGAGCACGTCGTCGTCGATCTGGTCCGGGTCCCACTCGACCTCCCCGCCGTCCTCGCGCAGGTCCCCTGCGAGGACGGCGTACTTCTCGTCGAGCGCGGAGCGGCGGCGGAACGCGTCCACGGCCCGCCGCCTGCCCACCGTGAGCAGCCATCCCGCCGGGTTGCGGGGCACGCCCTCCCGCGGCCAGGTCACCAGCGCCTCGGCCAGCGCCTCCTGCGCGAGGTCCTCGGCCAGCGCGAAATCGCCGGTGTAGCGCGCGAGCGCGCCGACGATCCGCGCCGACTCGATCCGCCACACGGCGGCCACCGCGTCGCGTTCGGTCATCTCAGAGCTGACCGGTCGCCTCGCGCCACGCCCGCTCCTTCTGGACCCACTCGTTGTCCTGCGGGAACTCGTCGATCGTGGTCACCCGGCGGATCTCGGTCTTGAAGCCCTCGCCCTTGATCGGGGACCGCTTGGCCCACTCGATCGCCTCCTCCTTGGAGGCCACGTTGAGGATGTAGAACCCGCCGAACAGCTCCTTCGTCTCGCCGTACGGGCCGTCGGTGACCACCGGCGGCTCGGACGAGTAGTCCACGACCACGCCCTCGTTCGCGTCGTCCAGGCCCTCGGCGGCGACCAGCACACCGGCGCGGATCAGCTCGTCGTTGTACCTGCCGACGGTCTCCAGCATCTCGCTGAAGTCGGTGTTCGCCATGTTCGCGTAGGCCTCGTCGGTGGCCCGCCAGATCAGCATGAACTTCATGGCCGGTCTTCTCCCTCGGTGTCCGGGTCCCTCTCGGACCCTCTCACCCCATGGGTCGAACGGGGGACGTTTCGATCGACACGGCCCCGGAATTTTTTCGTGCAACCCGCCGACGGGCCCGTTCCGTCCAGGTGGCATGAGGTGGAAAGCAACGATGTGCGGGCTGGGCCTCGTCCTCCTGGCGGCCACGGCCTGCGGTGAGCGACCCGAATCCGTCCAGCCCGGCTCCGGTGGCGGGCCCACGAGCGAGCCCTCGATCGTCGCGCCCACCGTTCCGGCGACCGACCTGCCCCCGGTGATGCCCGGCGGGCCGCGGCAGATGCACCCGCCCGCGGGCACCACCCAGGTGCCGGCCACGCGCGTCGACTCCTCGGCGCTGCCCTCGGACTTCCCGCGCGAGGTGTACGTCAGCGCCGACGGCAGGCAGCTGTTCATCCGCGCCGAGGAAGGCGGGTGCGGGCGCGCCGCGGCCGAGGTGACCGCGCAGGACGCGCGGCAGGTCGTGGTCACCCTGGTGGAGAGCAAGAGCAACCTGGCCGGCCAGATGTGCACCATGGACCTCCGCTTCCCGGTGGTCTCGGCGACCCTGTCCGAACCCCTGAACGAGCGGACTGTGGTGCTGAAGAGCGCCAAACGAGGTTACTGACCGGTAGTATCCCGGGGCATGAAGAAACGCCAGGTCTCCGCCACGCGGATCGTCGCGGCTCCGCCGGAGAAGATCTTCGAGCTGCTCACCGACCCGTCGAAGCACCCGCTGATCGACGGGTCCGGCACGGTGCTGGCCGCGCAGGGCGGCGGGCCGGAGCGCCTGACGCTCGGCTCCCGCTTCGGCATGGACATGAAGATGGGCGCGCCGTACAAGATCCTCAACACGGTCGTCGAGTTCGACGAGAACCGGCTGATCGCCTGGCGGCACTTCAACGGGCACCGCTGGCGGTGGCAGCTCAAGCCGCTCGAGGACGGCTCGACCGAGGTCACCGAGACCTTCGACTGGTCCACCGCGCGGATCCCGCTCCTGATCGACCTGAGCTTCTTCCCGCGCAAGAACCAGCAGGCCATCGACAAGACGCTGGACCGGCTGGTGAACCTGTTCCAGGCGTGAAAACGGGGCGCCACCCGTGGCGGGTGGCGCCCCGTTTCGCGTGGGTCAGGAGCGGAAGCTGATCTGCAGCACCGGTTCCGACGTCTCGGCGAAGAAGTCGTTGCCCTTGTCGTCGATGACGATGAACGCCGGGAAGTCCTCGACCTCGATCTTCCACACGGCTTCCATGCCCAGTTCGGGGTACTCCAGGACCTCGACCTTCTTGATGCAGTCCTGCGCCAGCCGCGCGGCCGGGCCGCCGATCGAGCCCAGGTAGAAGCCGCCGTGCTGCTGGCAGGAGGCGGTCACCTGCTTGGACCGGTTGCCCTTGGCGAGCATGACCATCGACCCGCCGGCCGCCTGGAACTGGGCGACGTAGGAGTCCATCCGGCCCGCGGTGGTCGGCCCGAACGAGCCGGACGCGTAGCCGTCCGGGGTCTTGGCCGGGCCGGCGTAGTAGACCGGGTGGTCGCGCAGGTACTGCGGCATCTCCTCGCCGGCCTCCAGGCGCTCGGCGATCTTCGCGTGCGCGATGTCGCGGGCCACCACCAGCGGGCCGGTCAGCGACAGCCGGGTCTTCACCGGCAGCGACGACAGCTGCGCGCGGATCTCGTCCATCGGGCGGTTCAGGTCGACCTGGACCACCTCGTCGGACAGGTCGTCGGTGGTCACGTCCGGCAGGAAGCGGGCCGGGTCGCGCTCGAGCTGCTCGATGAACACGCCGTCGGCGGTGATCTTCGCCTTGGCCTGGCGGTCGGCCGAGCAGGACACCGCGATGCCGACCGGGCAGGACGCGCCGTGCCGCGGCAGGCGGATGACGCGCACGTCGTGGCAGAAGTACTTGCCGCCGAACTGGGCGCCGATGCCGAACTGGCGGGTCATCTCCAGGACCTGCTGCTCCAGGTCGGTGTCCCGGAAGCCGTGGCCGAGCGGGGAGCCCTCGCGCGGCAGGTTGTCCAGGTAGCGGGCGGAGGCGAGCTTGGCGACCTTGAGGTTGTACTCGGCCGACATGCCGCCGACCACGATCGCCAGGTGGTAGGGCGGGCAGGCCGCGGTGCCGAGGCTGCGCAGCTTCTCGTCCAGGAACTTCGCCAGTCGCTTCGGGTTCAGGACGGCCTTGGTCTCCTGATAGAGGAAGGTCTTGTTGGCCGAGCCGCCGCCCTTGGCCATGAACAGGAACTCGTAGCTGGGGTCCCCGGTCCCGTCTTTGTGGTACAGCTCGATCTGGGCCGGCAGGTTGGTGCCGGTGTTCTTCTCATCCCAGAAGGTGACCGGCGCCATCTGCGAGTAGCGCAGGTTGAGCTCCTGGTAGGCGTCGAAGATGCCACGCGCGAGGGCCTGCTCGTCGTTGCCGCCGGTGAGCACGCCCTGGCTGCGCTTGCCGATGACGATCGCGGTGCCGGTGTCCTGGCACATCGGCAGCACCCCGCCGGCCGAGATGGCCGCGTTGCGCAGCAGGTCCATCGCCACGAAGCGGTCGTTGCCGCTGGCCTCGGGGTCGTCGACGATCGCGCGGAGCTGCGCCAGGTGCGACGAGCGCAGCAGGTGCTGGATGTCGGTGATCGCGGTCCGGGCGAGCTTCGTCAGCGCGTCGGGGTCGACTTCCAGGAACTTCCGTCCGGCGGCCTCGACTACCCGGACGCCTTCGGCCGTCACGAGCCGGTACTCGGTCTCGTGGTCCGGACCCAGCGGCAGCACGTCGGTGTACTGGAAGGTGGTGGTGGTCACTCGGGCTCCCTCGCAGGCAATTCGGGCCCTTGACGTTACCGCCTGCGCGTGCTTGCCCACGGTGCGGTGTGGCGCGAACTACGCCGGAGATCACGTGGCGCGAACCACCCCGGGGACGAACGCCTTCGCTCGCTCTCGGAGGTGAAACCCACGAAGGCCGCGAAGGCGGTCCCGGCGAGCCACAGGAGCACGATCAGCACAGGGTGCCTTCGGAACGATCGCAGCGTCTCCCGCCGGGCGCGCCTGATCGAGATGACCGCCTTCCGGAGCCGTTCAGCGCCGATGAGGTCGAGTACGACGATCAGGCCGCCGGCGAACTGGAGCCCCTTGCCGAGACGACCCCACGCGAGGATCGGCCAGCTCCACAGCTCGAAGCTCGCGACGGACCGGCCGTGCCACCACACCGTCCACGCGTCCCAGTACCCGATGGTCTGCACGGGGGTGGTGTCGGGGACGGCCGCTGCTCGTTACGCGCAACGGCGAGCCGCGGCCGCCGTGACGGATCCCACAAAAAGTCGGAAGGCCGGGCCCACCCCGACGGACCCGACCTTCCGGGGAAAGCGGCCGGGCGCACAGGGGTGCCCGCCGCGAAGTTCCAACCGTCCGTAGGACGTGAAGAACTCACCAAACGTTGCTTCCACGGTGACGTGACCTGCGTCATACGTCAACACTGCCGATCGGGTAGTCCCAAGACGCGAACAGGGCCACCCCGCGTAGGCGGAGTGGCCCTGAGCACCAAAAAGGCGTCAGCTGGCGTAGGCGCGCAGCCGCTCGGCCCGCTCGCCCTGGCGCAGCTTCGACATGACCTCGCGCTCGATCTGGCGCACCCGCTCGCGGGAGAGCCCGAAGTGCTTGCCGATCTGGTCGAGGGTGCGCGGCTGGCCGTCGTCGAGGCCGTAGCGCATCCGGATGACCTGCTGCTCCCGCTCGTCGAGCGTGGCCAGGACCCGGCGCAGGTCGTCCTGCAGCAGGCCGGAGATGACCGCGCTCTCGGCGTCGGTGGCCTCGGAGTCCTCGATGAAGTCGCCCAGCGGGGCGTCCTCGTCGGTGCCGACCGGCATGTCCAGGCTCACCGGGTCGCGGGCGTGGTCGAGCAGGTCGGCGACCTTCTCCACCGCGATGCCGGACTCGGCGGCCAGCTCCTCGTTGGTGGCCTCACGGCCGAGCTGCTGGTGCAGGTCGCGCTTGATGCGCGCCAGCTTGTTCACCTGCTCGACGAGGTGCACGGGCAGCCGGATGGTGCGGCCCTGGTCGGCCATGCCGCGGGTGATGGCCTGGCGGATCCACCACGTCGCGTAGGTCGAGAACTTGAACCCCTTGGAGTAGTCGAACTTCTCCACCGCGCGGATCAGACCCAGGTTCCCCTCCTGGATCAGGTCGAGCAGCGGCATCCCCCGTCCCGTGTAGCGCTTGGCCAGCGACACGACCAGCCGGAGGTTGGCCTCCAGCAGGTGGTTCTTCGCCTTGTGGCCGTCGCGCACGAGCGCCTCCAGCTCCTTGCGGCGCTGCGGGCTCAGCTTCGGCGCGGTGTCGAGCATGTGCTGCGCGAACACCCCCGCCTCGATGCGCTTGGCGAGCTCGACCTCGTCGGCGGCGGACAGCAGCGCGGTCTTGCCGATCCCGTTGAGGTAGACCCGCACGAGGTCCGCGGCCGGGCCCTGGGCGTCGAGATCCGCGTCGAGGTTCGGCGAAGGGCGTACGCTGGACTCGACGGGCTCGAATTCGGGCTCGGGGACCTCACGAGTCGGACGCTCGAGAGTCTGTACTGACATGTTCTGCCTCCCCGGTCACGGGCGGACACGTTCGGTGCGTCACACCGGCTCCTGCGCCGCGTGGGTGAATCCTGTGGAGTGCTCCACCCCCGCGCGTCCAGCTCGTCGGCTGGACAATGGTTCCAACGCCGGCCGTTGCCAAAACGTTCCCGCCTCCTCGACATACAGACGAGGCGGTACCGGACCGGGTTGCTCCACAAAGCTGAGGTTTTGCTGAGAGACCGGCCCGGCGGGGCAGTGGTTCAGACCTCTACGAGCACCGTGAAGGGCCCGTCGTTCACGCTGCGCACCGCCATCATGGCGCCGAATTTCCCCGTGGCGACACGGGCTCCGCGCTCGCGCAGCTCCGCCACGACGCGGTCGAACAGCGCCAGCGCGGCGTCCGGCCGGGCCGCCTGCGTCCACGATGGACGGCGCCCCTTGCGGGTGTCGCCGTAGAGCGTGAATTGGCTCACCACCAGCAGCGGGGCCCCGGAAGTGGCGCAGGACTCCTCGTCGCGCAGGATCCGGAGCTCGTGCAGCTTGCGCGCCATGGTGACCGCTTTGTCATCGGTGTCCGAAACGTGGACCCCCAGCAGCACCAGCAGCCCCGGCTCCTCGATCGCGCCGACGACCTCGTCCTCGACTGTGACGCTCGCCTCGGTCACCCGCGCCGCGACGGCCCTCACACCGCCTCCAGGAACCCGTGCCGGACCAGCTCGCGCACCAGCGGCAGCGCGGCCTCGGTCAACGCCTCCTCATCCAGGCCGTGCCCGGCCGCCAGCAGCGACAGCAGGTCCGACAGCGGCAGCGCGCCCCGGCAGCCGGCCAGCAGCGCGGCGACCGTCTCGTCGACCTCGTGCTGCCAGCCGGGCCCGTCGGAGCGGTGCAGCCGCAGCACAGTGGTGTCCCAGCCTTCGTCGCCGGGCGCGGACACCCGCTCGAGCAGCACCGTCGGCGGCACCCGGAAGCGCGCGTCCAGCAGGTCGTGTCCGTGTTCGCGCAGCCAGCTCACCCGGTCCAGCCACGCGCCGGCCTCCGGCCCCAGCGGATCGTCGTAGGCCTGCCGCAGGTCCTCGCACACCACCGTGGGGTGCGCGGCGTCGGTCCGGCGCAGCGTGACGAACCCGAACCCGACGCCCTGAACCTTGTTCTCCGCGAACCAATCCAGCCAGTCCGCGGCCTTGGCCCGGCCACGCTCCGAGCGCGGATCGATTCCCGCGTCACGCAACCAGGTGCCCACGTACAGCCCGGGGTCGGCTACGTCGCGTTGCACGAACCACGCGTCCGTGCCGCCGGGCAGCCACCGGCTCACCCGGTCGGCCCAGTCCTCGCCGTCGACGTGCAACCAGGAGGCGAGCAGCTGCCCGGTGCCGCCCTCGGTCAGGAACCCGGGCAGCTGGCGGATCACCAGCGCGCTCGCGTCGTCGCCGCCCAGCCCGGAATCGCGGTAGGTGTAGTCGACGCGCGGCGGTCCCACCACGAACGGGGGATTGCACACGATCTGGTCGAACCGGCGGCGCGCGACCGGTGCGAACCACTCGCCGCGCACCAGTTCCACGTCCAGCTCGTTCAGCCGGAACGTCGCGTCCGCCAGTGCCAGCGCCCGCTCCGACACGTCGGTGGCGGTGACGCGCTGGGCGTGCCGGGTCGCGTGCAGCGCCTGCACCCCGTTGCCGGTGCCCAGGTCCAGCAGGCTGCCCACCGGGCGGCGGGTCGTGGCGCGGATCAGGCTCAGCGACGCGTGCCCGACGCCGAGCACGTGGTCCGGCGGCACCTCGGCGCCGAGCGCGTCGGAGTCCAGGTCCGACACCACCCACCAGGAACCCTGCTCGTCCCCGTGCGGCCGGATGTCCAGGCCCGCCCGCAGCAGCTCCCGGCCGCGCACGAGACCGGTCGCGAGCGCGTCGTCCAGGGCGACCGGCGCCAGGGCCGCCCGCACCGCCGCCTCCGGCTCGGCCGCGCCCAGCAGGAACAGGCGGATGAGCGTGCCGAGCTCGCCGGCGTCCGCGCTGGCGCGGAAGGCGAGCTCGGGCTCACCGCGGCCCAGCGCCGCGTGCGCCGCCCCGCCGAGCGCGTCGACCACGCCGTCGGCGTCGTAGCCGGTGCGCCGGAACGCCTCGCGCAGCCGGGCCAGGAAATCGTCGGAGAACCGCGGAATGCTCACGGTGGGTGATCCTCCCACGCGAGCCGCCGCGGCTGTGCTGTGATGGCCGCATGACCACCACGGACCGGGCAGAGCTGCTCGCGGGGCTCGGCGAGCTCCTGCCGGGCCTGGAGGAGCTCTACGTCGACCTGCACCGGCACCCCGAGCTGTCGTTCGCCGAGCACCGGACCGCGGGCAAGCTCGCGGCGCGGCTGCGTGACGCCGGGTTCGAGGTGCACACCGGCATCGGCGGCACCGGCGTGGCCGGCGTGCTCCGCAACGGTGACGGCCCGGTCGTGATGCTGCGCGCGGACATCGACGCGCTGCCGGTGGCCGAGAAGACCGGCTTGCCCTACGCCAGCGAGGTGCGCGCGCCGAACGCCGACGGCGACGAGGTCCCGGTCATGCACGCGTGCGGGCACGACATGCACGCCACCTGGCTGGACGGCGCCGCCCGGCTGCTCGCCTCCCGGCCGGACGCGTGGCGGGGCACCCTCGTCGTGGTCTACCAGCCGGGCGAGGAGGTCGGCGACGGCGCGGAGGCGATGGTCCGCGACGGCCTGTTCGACCTGGTCGGCTCGCCGGACGTGGTGCTCGGCCAGCACGTCGTGCCCGGTCCGGCCGGCTGGGTGCTGACCCGTCCGGGTGTGCTGATGGCGGCGACCGACTCGCTGCGGGTCGTGCTGCACGGCCGGGGCGGGCACGGTTCCCGCCCGGAGACCACCGTCGACCCGGCGGTGCTGGCCGCGTCGGTGGTGATGCGGCTGCAGACGATCGTCTCGCGTGAGATCGCGGCGACCGAACAGGCCGTGGTGACCGTCGGTTCGATGCACGTCGGCACCGCGGCCAACATCATCGCCGAGGAAGCGGTGCTCGAGGTCAACGTCCGGACCTTCGACGAGCAGGTCCGGTCCCGGGTGCTGGCCGCGGTCGAGCGCATCGTCCAGGGCGAGGCGGCCGCCGCGGGCGCGCCACGGCCCCCGGAGATCACCCCCATCGCGACCTTCCCGGTGACCAGCAACGACGAGGCCGCGAACCGGACGCTGAGCGACGCCTTCACCGCCCACTTCGGCGCCGACCGGACCATGGAGGCGCCGCTGGTCACCGGCAGCGAGGACTTCGGCGAGTTCGGCCGCGCGGCCGGCGTGCCCTCGGTGTTCTGGCTGGTCGGCGGGCTGGACCAGGACTTCGTGCTCACCGCGATGGCCGAGGGGCGGTTCGAGCGGGACGTGCCGTCCAACCACTCGCCGCGCTTCGCGCCGGTGCTGCACCCGACGTTGCGGACCGGGGTGGAGACGCTGGTCGTGGCCGCGCTCACGTTTTTGTCGGTGGGTGGTGGCAGGCTCGGAGCATGACCGAGATCCCGGCCGCCAACTTCGCCCAGCTGTGGGCCGACGACACGCGCGCGCCCCTGCCGAAGACCGGTGACGAGCGCGAGATCCTCACCGCCTACCTCGACTGGCACCGGCAGACTTTTGAGCTGAAATGCGCCGGCGTGCCGCCGGATCGGCTGTCCGAGCGGTTGATCCCGCCGTCCGGGCTGACCCTGCACGGTCTGCTGCGCCACCTCGCCGGCGTCGAACGCTGGTGGTTCCGCATCCAGTTCCGCGGCGAGGACGTGCCGGTCCTGTACTACTCCGACGACGATCCGGAACAGGACTTCGAGCGGCTGGACGGCGATCCGGCGGAGGCGCTGGCGGTGTGGCGCGCCCAGTGCGAGCAGTCGCGGCGCATCGTCGCCGACGCGCCGTCGCTGGACGTCACCGGCGTGCACGCGTCCTCCGGCGAGCCGATTTCGCTGCGCCGGATCATCGTGCACACGCTCGCCGAGTACGCCCGCCACAACGGGCACGCCGACCTGCTGCGCGAACGGATCGACGGCAAAACCGGGTACTGAGGAGGGAAACGTGACCGACGCACTCGCGCTGACCCGCGCGCTGACCGCGGTCGACACTGTGGGCCACGCGGAGACGGCGGCGCTGGAGGTCGTGGCGCCGCTGCTGCGGGAGGCGGGGTTCCGGCTGGAGGTGTTCGAGCACGAACCCGGCCGCGGCACGCTGGTGGCCGAGTGGGAGACCGGGCACGACGTGCCGCCGCTGTGCCTGTCCGGGCACGTCGACACGGTGCCGTTGGGCGGTGCGCCGTGGCAGCGCGACCCGTTCGCCGGGGAGACCGACGGCGACCGGATCTACGGGCGTGGTGTGAGCGACATGAAGGCCGGGGTGGCGGCGATCGTCACGGCGGCGCTCACGGTGGCGCGGTCCCGGCCGCGGCGGTCCGGGCTGCGGCTCGTGCTGACGGCGGCGGAGGAGACCGGCTCGCAGGGCGCGCGGTTCGTCGCCGGCCGGCTGGGGCCGAGCGGGCCGCTGGTGATCACCGAGCCGACCGCGAACGTGGCGTTCCACGGCCACAAGGGCGCGCTGTGGCTGGAGGCGCTCGCCACCGGGGTGACAGCGCACGGGTCGATGCCGCACCTGGGGGACAACGCGGTCGTCAAGCTGGCCGCGGCGGTGACCCGGCTGGCGGAGTACCGGTTCGAGGTGGAGCCGCACCCGGTGATGGGGCCGCCGACGCTCAACGTCGGCACCTTCACCGGCGGTCTGAACACCAACTCGGTGCCGGACCGCGCGGTGGCGACGGTCGACGTGCGGACGGTCGCGGGGCAGGACCACGCGGCGCTGCTGGCGGAACTGGCTTCGGTGGCGGGGGTCGAGGTCCGGCCGCTGATCGACCTGCCGCCGGTGTGGACCGATCCGGGCGACGAGTGGGCCGCCTCGGCGGCCGAGATCGTCCGGGACGTCACCGGCGCCGGCGAGGAGGTCGCGACGGCGACGTACTTCACCGACGCGTCCGTGCTGACGCCCGCGCTGGGCGGTGTGCCGACGCTCATCTGCGGCCCCGGGCAGCCGGAGCAGGCGCACGTCACCGACGAGTGGTGCTCGATCACCCGCCTGGCCGAGTCGGTGGAGATCCTCACGCGCATCTGCGGCGGGTGGTGCGGGATTTAACGCCACCCGAGTATCGGCGGTGCGGGGGAAGTGGCAGCATGGAGGGCACAGGAGGTGGTCGCGGTGAACAGGTCCCCCCGGGGTACCGGCGACGAGGACGCCCCCGTTCTCATCACCGAGGCCGCCCCGTCCTACGAAGAGGAACACGCGGCCCGCAAGCGCAAGTACATGCTCATGATGGGCATGCGGTTCCCGTGCCTGGTGCTGGCGGGGATCTTCTACCACACGTGGTGGCTGGCGCTGCTGTTCATCGTCATCTCGATCCCGCTGCCGTGGGTCGCGGTGCTGATCGCCAACGACCGCCCCCCGCGCAAGTCGGAGAAGGTCAACCGCTACCAGCGCTCCGCGAAGGCCATCGAACACCGCGAACACCGCATCATCGACGGCTGACCCGCACTCCGCGGCGCGAACACGCCACCACTACGGGCCAGCACGCCGCGGCGAGTGGCAAACACACCGCCGCAAGCGGCCAACACGCCACCGGCCAACACGCCGCCGCGAGCGGCCAACACGGCGCCGCCACCGGCCAACACACTGCCGCCACCGGCCAACATGCTGCCGCTACGGGCCAACACGCCGCGGCGAGCGGCCAACACGGCGCCGCCACGGCGAACACGCTGCCGCCACCGGCCAACCCGCCGCCGCAACGGGCCAGTACGCCGCGGCGAGTGGCAAACACGGCGCCACCGGCCAACGCGCCGCCGCGGCGGCGTGTGGGCTGTTCCGGGCGCCGTGTTTGCCGGCCCGGTCGGCGTGTTGGCCGGCGGGGCAGCGTGCCGGCCGCTCCGCGACCGTCAGGGTTGCGCGCCCACCTTCGTCACCGCTCGTGCGCCCAGCCGCACGCCCGCCCGCAGGACGTCCACTGTGGACTCCCCGCGCAGCCACGCCGCCAGCACGCCCGCGTCGAAGGCATCGCCCGCGCCGGTGGAGTCGACGCACTCCGCCTCCTCCGCCGGCACGCTCACCTCGCCGTCCGCGGACACCCACGTCGCGCCTTCGAGGCCCGCCGTGACCACCACCGCGCCGACGTCGTCCAGCAGCGCCTTCGCCGCCGACGGCTCGGCCGAACCGGTCAGCGCCAGCAGCTCCTCCCGGTTGGGCATCAGCAGATCCGTGCCGCGCACGTCCGCCAGGAACGCCCGCGGATCGGTGATCAACGCGGCCGCCTGCGGATCCACCGACGTCGTCAGCCCGGCCTCCTTCGCCGCCGCCAGCGCGGCCAGCCCCGCCGGCCGCGACGACGGGTCCAGCAGCACGTACCCGGACAGGTGCAGGTGATCGGCACCTTCGAGCGCCGCCGGGGACACGTCCTCCGGCGCGAACCGCCCCATCGCGCCCCGGTCCGGCAGCATGCTCCGCTGCCCCGACCCGTCCACCAGCACCACGACGCAACACGTGGGCACCGCGGCGTCGACGGCGAAGGCGCACGACACGCCCGCGGCCTCCAGCTCGGCCCGAACCATCCGCCCGCCCGCGTCGTCCCCGATGCGGGCGATCAGCGTGGTCTCGACCCCGCTCGCGGCCAGCCACACGGCCGTGTTCGCGCCCGCGCCGCCACCGGCCAGCCGCACCCGCGACCGCGAGTCGCCGCCGTGCACGATCGGTCCCTCGTGCCGGGCCACCACGTCCAGCCCGGCGTCCCCGACCACGACGACCTTCACGCGAGCTCCACCGCGACCTCGGCGGCGACCCGCGCGTTGGACACCACGAGCTCCTCGTTCGCGTCCAGGCTCACCCCACCGCTCGCGGTGTGGAAGTGCTCCAGCAGCACCGGCGTGACCTCCTTGCCGTGCACCCCCCGCGCGGACAGCAGCTCCAGCCCCTCGGCCAGCAGCCGGTCGTGCAGTTCCGCGTCCATCTCCGCCTCGGCCGGGATCGGGTTCGCCAGCAGCACGCCCGAGGACGCATACCGCCGGTGCGCGGCGACCACGGCGGCGGCCGCGACCGGGTCGTCGACCCGCCACGGCACCGCGAAGCCCGACGTGCGCCGGTAGAACGCGGGGAACTCGCCCGTCCGGTAACCCAGCACCGGCACCGAGTTCGTCTCGAGCACCTCCAGGGTCGCGGCGATGTCCAGCACCGACTTCACCCCCGAGCACACCACCAGCACCGGCACCCGGGCCAGCACGCCGAGGTCGGCCGAGATGTCCCAGGACTCGTTCGCCCCGAGGTGCACGCCGCCGAGCCCGCCGGTGGCGAACACGCCGATCCCGGCCGCGTGCGCCAGCGCCGAGGTGCTCGCCACGGTCGTCGCGCCCGAGCGGCCGAGCCCGATCGCGGGCCCGAGGTCACGCAGGGACAGCTTGTCCAGCCCCGCGTCGGGCGCACACACGCGCTCCAGCTGGGCATGGGACAGCCCGGCGTAGGCGACGCCGTCGAGCACCGCGATCGTGGCCGGCACCGCGCCGGCCTTGCGGACGGTCTCCTCCAGCCGGTTCGCGACCGCGAGGTTGCGGCCCGGGGGCAGGCCGTGGGACAGGATCGTGCTTTCCAGCGCGACGACCGCGCGGCCGCTGTGCACGGCGTCGGCGACCTCGTCGGCCAGCGATATCGGGGGTGTCACGAGGAACCATCATCACCGACGGTCCGCCGTGAAGTCCCAGCGGGTGGGCGAGCCGCCGAAGTCGCGTCCGTCGAGCCCGAACACCCACCGCGGACGCACCCGCACCGTCGCGTTGACAGCGGGGTCGAGGAAGTCCGTGCCGTAGTCCGTCCGGTACTTCCCGTTCAGCGCCTGCAGGAACGCCCGCACGGACACCGTGTCCCGCACGACCTTGGCGACGCCCTCGAGCACGACGGGGTTGAGCGCGTCGTCGGTGGAGACGGTCACCGCCGGGTTGACCTCCAGGTTGCGCACCTTGCGGGCCGAGCGCGACGAGGAGAACCACAGCGCCTCGTCGTGCCACACGCCCCACACCGGCATCAAGTGCGGGCGGCCGTCCGGCCACACCGTGGCGAGCCAGTAGTCGTGGGAGTCCCGCAGCCGCTTCTCCGCCCACGACCAGGGCAGCAGTCCCGTCCCCTGGTCGGCGGGCAGGGTGCCGTACCCGGGCATGTGCGGGCGGGTCGCGCGGGGAACGGTCATCGGCGGGCACTCCCTTCACCCCAGATACTGCGCCACGCCGTCTCCGAAGGACCAGTCCACCGGGTGGTTCTCGGTCACGCTGATCAGCACGTTGCGCGGCTCGATCCCGGCCCGTTCAGAGGCCAGTTCCGCGATCCGCGCGTAGAGCGCCTTCTTCTGGGCGTAGGTGCGGCCCACGCGCATGGTGATGCTGACGAACACGACCCCGTCGTCCCGGCGGATACCCAGGTAGCCGGGGTCGTAGCGGAGGTGGCCGTCGGAGCGGGTGACGACCTGGAAGAAGTCGTCCGCCGGCACGTCGATCGTCTCGGTCATGGCCTGGTGGACGGCGTCGCCCAGCGCGGCCAGCGTCGCGTCGTCGTGGGTCGGGAGGGCGTCGATCCGTACGAGAGGCATGCCCTCACTGTACATACCAATAGGTACAGAAGCCCGCGGGTGTCGCCGTCGCGGGGCGCTGCGGCAAAATGGGGACATGAGCACATCGACGCTGCCCGAGGTAGACACCCGCCCGGAGTCCACCGAGGAGACCGACAGCGATCAGCCGAAGGTCTTCCACTACGTGCGCAAGGACAAGATCGCCGAAAGCGCGGTCATGGGCACGTACGTGGTGGCGCTGTGCGGCGAGGTCTTCCCCGTCACCCGCTCGCCCAAACCCGGCTCGCCCGTGTGCCCGGCCTGCAAGGAGATCTACGAGGGCTTGCGCCCCGGTCCCGACGGCGAGGACTGATCCGCGAGGTCCCCGTCCGCCGGGGCCTCCTCCTGCTTGCGCGGCTTCCGCAGCGGCTGCGTCGTGCGCTCCCACAGTGAGGGCGAGTCCTCGCGCAGGCGTTCCTTGGCGCGTTCCATCTCCAGCCGCCGCCACTTGCGGCGCTGGCGGCGGGTCATCTTCGCCGGCCACAGCTCCTGGATCGCGGCGTTGAAGTAGGCGCCGCCGACGATGGCCATGCCGATGAAGAACGTGAACAGCAGGAACGCGATCGGGGTGGCCAGCGCGCCGTAGGTGTAGCCGGTGCTGGTGATCCAGGACAGGTAGACGCGCAGCCCGACGCTGGCCAGCAGGAAGATCACCATCGCCAGCACCGCGCCGGGCAGCCCGCGGTGCCAGGGCAGCCGGCGCGGCAGGGCCAGCTTGTACAGCGTCGCCACGGCCAGGACCAGCAGCACCCCGATCACCGGGTAGTACAGCCAGCTGATCCAGGTGGTGATCGTCGGCGCCCAGCTGTCCGGCAGGATGTCGATCAGGACGTCCGGCCCGATCGCGATGACCGGCAGGCCGACCACCAGCAGCACCAGGCTCGCCAGGTACAGCAGCAGCGCGTAGATCCGCTGCCAGACCTCGTTGCGCACGCCGTACTGGTCGTGTGCGACCGTGATCGCGTCGACGAACGACGACATGGCCGACGAGCCGGCCCACAGCGAGATCAGGAAGCCGACCGAGACGATCTCGCCCTTGCCGATGGTCAGGATGTCGTCCACGGTGGGCTCGATGATCTGGCTCACCACGTTGCCGCTGAAGATCTTGTCGGCGAAGGTGATGATCCGGTCGTGCACCGCGGTCACGAAGCCCTGGCCGAACCAGTCGCCCATGAAGCCGAGGCTGCCCAGCAGCCCGAGCAGCAGGGGTGGCAGCGACAGCGTCTGCCAGAACGCCGCCTCGGCGGACTCGGAGAAGATGTTGCCGTCCCAGGCCTTGTTCAGCGTGCGCCGGAGCAGGCGCGCTGGACCCTTGCGGCGGGCGGCGCCCTCGGGCGACTCGTCGGACGGTGAACTCATCTCAGCCCCAAGCATGGCGGACGCGGCGCGGTTTGGCTTGTCAAGACCTGTGGCGTGTTCAACTCCGCCGTGCCGTTCGCGGCCCTTGTCGGTGGGGGCGGGTAATCTCCGATGAGCCGCCCTCACCCCCGTCCGGCGTCGCGGCCGGGCAGTTCCGTGGGGGCATTCGCATGTCGCGTTCCATCGTCGGCGAGAGGAGGGGGAGGAATCCCTTGTCGGACACGGCCCAGGGTAATCGGACCGGTCAGGGCTTCGCCGCACCCGAGCCCCAGCACGACTCCACCGCCCGCCCGCTGCGGGCCTGGCAGCGCCGGGCGCTGACGAAGTACCTGAGCACGCAGCCGCAGGACTTCCTCGCCGTCGCGACGCCCGGCGCAGGCAAGACGGTGTTCGGCCTGCGCATCGCCGCCGAGCTGCTGTCCGACCGCACGGTCGAGGCGATCACCATCGTGACCCCGACCGAGCACCTCAAGCACCAGTGGGCCGCCTCCGCGGCGATGGCGGGCATCCCGATCGACTCGAACTACCGCAACGGCCAGGGCGCCGTCGCGGCCGACTACCGCGGCGTGGCCCTGACCTACGCCCAGGTCGCCGCCCACCCGACGCTGCACCGGGTGCGCACCGAGGGCCGCAAGACGCTGGTCATCCTCGACGAGATCCACCACGGCGGTGACGCGAAGAGCTGGGGTGACGCGATCCGCGAGGCGTTCACCCCGGCCGTGCGGCGCCTGGCGCTGACCGGTACCCCCTTCCGCAGCGACGACTCGCCGATCCCGTTCGTCACCTACGAGCCCGACGGCGACGGTTCGCTGCGCAGCAAGGCCGACCACGCCTACGGCTACGCCGACGCGCTCGCCGACGGCGTCGTCCGGCCGGTCGTGTTCCTCGCCTACAGCGGTGAGGCGTCCTGGCGCACCAGCGCGGGAGAGGAGTTCACCGCGCGGCTGGGGGAGCCGCTGACGGCCGAGCAGACCGCCCGTGCGTGGCGCACCGCGCTCGACCCGGGCGGCGAGTGGATCCCGTCGGTGCTGCAGGCCGCCGACACCCGGCTGCAGCAGCTGCGTAGCGGCGGCATCCCGGACGCCGGTGGTCTGGTCATCGCCACCGACCAGGAGTCCGCGCGGGCCTACGCGAAGATCCTGGCGCGGATCACCGGCGAGGCGCCCACCGTGGTCCTGTCCGACGATCCGAAGGCGACCGCGCGGATCGGTGAGTTCTCCGAGTCGACCGACCGGTGGCTGGTCGCGGTGCGGATGGTGTCCGAAGGTGTCGACGTGCCGCGCCTGGCGGTCGGCGTATACGCCACGAGCGCGTCGACGCCGCTGTTCTTCGCCCAGGCGATCGGGCGGTTCGTGCGGGCCCGGCGCAAGGGCGAGACGGCGAGCGTGTTCCTGCCGAGCGTGCCGGTGCTGCTGGAGCTGGCCAGCGAGCTGGAGGCCCAGCGCGACCACGTGCTCGGCAAGCCGCACCGGGAGAAGGACGGCTGGGACGACGAGCTGCTGGCGCAGGCCAACCGCACCGAGGACGAGCCCGGCGAGGAGGAGAAGGCGTTCACCTCGCTGGGCGCCTCGGCCGAGCTGGACCAGGTGATCTACGACGGCAACTCCTTCGGCACGGCGGTGTTCTCCGGCAGCGAGGAGGAGCAGGAGTACCTGGGGCTGCCCGGCCTGCTGGAGCCGGACCAGGTGCGGGCGCTGCTGCGGAAGCGGCAGGAGGAGCAGCTGGCCGACGCGAGCCGCCGGAAGCCGGAGAAGGAGCAGGTCCCGGCGCCGGCGCCGCGGCCGCAGTCGGTGAACGAGCGGATCGCCGCGCTGCGCAAGGAGCTGAACACCCTGGTGGGCATGTACCACCACCGCACGCGCAAACCCCACGGCGCGATCCACAACGAGCTGCGCCGCGCCTGCGGCGGCCCACCCACGGCGATGGCGACGATGGAGCAGCTGGAGGAACGCATCGCGACGCTGCGCTCCTGGTGAGCCGACGAGCCGGGTGGTGGCGAGCCGGGTGGCCGGCGAGCCGGGTGGTGGTCCGGCTGGGTGGCGGGGGCCGGTGGCCTCGGCCAAAGCCGGATGGCGGCGGGTGGTCCCGAGGCTGGTGCCCGAGGACCTGCGCGCGGCGGTGGGTGCTACGTCCCGGTGCGTGTCACGGTGGGCCGGGGTGCCCGCGCTGGGGGTGGGCCAGCGCCGTCGGCGGGTGGTTCCCGTACGCCCGGGTCGCGGTGCGGCCGCTGAGGGCCGTCGCCGGGTGGGTTCGCGACTCCCGGGGCCGGAGCGCGCGGGCGTGCCTGCGCGCGGCTGCTACGCCCCAGTGCTCGTCACCGCAGTCCCGGCGCGGTGGGCCCGCCACCCCAGGAACCCGTCGAGCAGCAGGAACCCCAGCAGCGACAGCCCGAAGACCGGCGCGAACCACCCCGCCACAATCCCGGCGGCGGCCAGCGGCACCAGCACCCTCCTGGGCAGCCGCCGCAGTGTGCCGCGCGGGTAGGGGCGGCCCAGGGCGCGTCCGGCCGGGCGGCGCTGCCACCACATCCGGTAGCCCCACCCGATCAGGGCGATCAGGCCGGCCATGACCACCGCCAGCACGATCTGATTGCCCAGCCCGAACAGCAGGCCCATGTGTGCGTCGATGCCCCAGCGGGCCAGCTTCGCGGCCAGCGGCCAGTCCTCGAACCGCAGGACGCTGAGCACCTCGCTGGTGCGCGGGTCGATCGCGGCCGCGTCCTGCTTCTCCGGCCAGCTGCGCTGGATCTGCTTCACGACGTACGCCCGGCCCGCCGCGGGCGGGGTGATTTCGACCGGGTTGTCCAGGCCCACCGTGCGCGCCGCGGCCAACGCCTCGTCGAAGCCCACCGCCGGGTCCACGTCCGCGGCGGGCAGCTTCGACGGCACCGACGGCGTCTGCCAGCTCAGCGCGGCCCGCACCTCGGCGATGTTCTGCCCGGCGAACTGCGACCAGGTCAGCCCGGTCGCGGCCAGGAAGAACAGCACCAGAGCCACCCAGGTGCCGGTGGTCGCGTGCCAGGACAGCGTCCGCGCCCGCCCGGTCGCAGCCCTGCGGCGACGGCGGCGGCCCCACCACAGCACGAGTCCACCGGCCACCACGACCGCCAGCCAGCTCGCCGCCAGCTCGCTGTAGAGCCGGCCGAAGTCGCCCAGGTGGAGGTTGCGGTGCAGGGTGTCCAGCCAGCCCCGGATCGGCATCGCGCCGCTCGAGCCGTAGGTGTCCAGCACGCCGCGCAGCTCGCCGTCGTAGGGGTTGACGAAGGCGGTCCGGTAGTAGCTCTCCCGCAGGCCGTCGACCGTGAAGACGACCTGCGTGGTGTCAGTCGCGGTCGGCCCGGGTCGCACGCTGTACAACGTGCCTTCCGGGACGGCCGCCTCCGCGGTGGCGACCTGGGCGGCCAGCGTGCGCGCCGTGGTCCCGGCGGGCACGTGCAGCTCGTGGTCGTAGACGACCTGCTCGAGCTGGGGCGCGAACACGTACAGCACGCCGGTGATCGCGGCCACCAGCAGGAACGGGCCGACGAGGATCCCGGCGTAGAAGTGCAGGCGCAGTAGGACCGGGCGCAGCGTCCCGCGGGCCGGAGCGGCGGGCGGCGCGGTCGGATGCACGAGGTCGTCCGTCGTCATGCTGCTCCTCGGCGGGGAGGGACCGGCTTTCCCTCCAGGTCGCCGGGAGCGGCGCGGTGGTTCCTGATGTGACTCCGGACACAATCATCGTGGGCATGAACGAAAACGGGCGCCCGGTCAACCGGGCGCCCGCTCGCTGTCTGTGGGTCTGGCTCAGCCGCGCTGGATCTCCGCAGCGATCTCCTTGAGCTTCGACTCGTACTCGCGGGCGTGGTGGCCGCAGAAGAGCAGCTCGCCACCGCTGGAGAGGATGGCTCGTACCTGTGCTGCGGCGCCGCACCGGTCACAACGGTCGGCTGCGGTCAACTCGGGGCGGGTGAGCGTCGGTGATGTCATTGGAGTCTCCCTCCGTCCCGGCATCGGCTGCCCGATGCCATCGATCCAGCGGCGACCACTTCGGCCCTGCGGTTGCCCGTCGGCTCCGCGGTGTTCGCTGGCCTCCACTCTTGCAGACGCTGAGCGCCTGGCAAGTGTTCCCGGCTGCTTGGGATGTGTGTCACGCAGAATTACCCCGGATGCCGTAGATCAATCCCGCCATCCAGGACGGAGAAACCTCGCGGAAACCCGTTTCCCGTGGTCAGGACCAGTGCGACGAGGCGAAACCCGGCTCGGGAGAACAGGTGTCAAGCGGCCGCGCGGACGGGCTTGTTCGTTCTCAGCGGAATTTCCCGGACCGTCCCGAGGCGAGATCGTGATCAGTCCGTGCGCGAAACCATCCCCCGCGCGGGGCAGCGTGAGACACTCGCTGTCATGACGAAGCAGGCGTCGGCGGCCGCGAAGGACCTGGCGGCGACCGGGGTCGTCGGCGCGCAGATCGCCTGGGCCGACAACAACGGCATCCCGCGGTCGCGGATCGTGCCGATCGCCGGCCTGGCCGCCGCGGCCACGCGTGGGATCGGGACCACGTCGTTGTTCGCCGTCTTCGACACCCACGACGTCATCACCTTCGGCCACCCCGGACTCGCCACCCCCTCCGGTGACGTGCGTCTCGTGCCGGTGATCGACCGCCTGCGACGGCTCGCGGGGCAGCGCGCGCTCGCCTGGGCGCCCGGACGGCAGGTCGCCGCCGACGGATCACCGTGGCCCTACTGCCAGCGCACGGCGCTGGAGAACGTGGTGTCCGCCGCGTCCAGGCGGGGCTACGAGATCCGCGCCGGGTTCGAAATGGAGTTCGCCGTGGCGCCCGCCGGCGCGCCGGACATCGCGTCCGCGCCCGGTCATCACGGCCCCGCCTACAGCCCGCACGCCCTGATCCCGCTCGACGACTTCGTCGCGACCGTGCTGCACGACTTCGAGGCCAACGGCCTGCGGCTGAACCAGTTCCACGCCGAGTACGGCCTGGCTCAGCTGGAACTCTCGCTCACGGCGACCGATCCGGTGTCCGCGGCCGACGACCAGCTGCTGGCCCGCCAGACCTTGCACGCCGCCGCGCATAGGCACGGCCTGCGGCTGAGCTTCGCGCCGATCGTCAGCCCGGAGGCCGCGGGCAACGGCTGGCACCTGCACACCTCGGTGTGGCGCAAGGGACGCAACCTGCTGGCCGGCCTGCCGGACGGTGAGGGCGCCGGCTACCTCGCCGGACTGCTGCGGGACCTGCCCGCCCTCACCGCCGTCACGGCGCCCAGCGTGCCGTCCACCCTGCGGTTGCGGCCGGGCTACTTCGCCAGCGCGTACGCGTTCTGGGGCGTGGAGAACCGGGAGGCGCCGCTGCGGTACGTGCCGGGCTCGCAGCTGCTCGGCGACGACCACGCCAACGTCGAGCTGAAGCCGTGTGACGCCTCGGCCAACCCGTACCTGGCGCTCGCCGCGGTGATCACGGCCGGGGTCGCGGGACTGGCGGAAGGGCTTTCCCTGCCCGATCCGGTCGCCGAGGACCCGGGCACCTGGACCGAGGACCGCCGTGCGGCGGCCGGAATCGCCCGGCTTCCGGACACACCGGACGAACAGGATCGCGCGCTGGCGTCGAGCGACCGGATGCGCGAGGCGCTGGGGGAGGAGCTGCTCGGCGCGTTCCGCGCGGTGCGGGCCTCCGACCGGCGCTGGGCCGCCGATCGGACGGTCGAGGACATCGTCGCCGCCCACCTGTGGCGGTACTAGTGGCACTGCTCGACGAGGTGCGCTGGTTCCCCGGCGCCGCGCGCCTCGTCGACCTCGCGCGGCCCGAGATGCCGCAGCAGAAGAGCGAATCGGCCGCGTTCGTGACGCTGGTTTCCCTGCGGGCGCACGGGATTCCGGTGACGAGTCAGGACGACACCGCCTCGGCCGGGTCGTCACCGGCGTCCACCGCGGCGGCGATCGCCGAGTTGTCCGGGGGCGAGCTGACGGCGGTCGTCGCGGAGGGCGCGTGGACCGCCGCGGCGCTCAGGGCGATCCTGGCCGGGGTGCCCGAGCTGGACGTCACCCTGGTGGCCTTTGTGGACACCGCCGACCTCGGCGCGCCGGACACACCGGACCGGGCGCTGCGCGACTACCTGGACGGCGGGCTGCCGCCGTTCTGGAGTTCCCGTTGGCGCACCAGGAATCCGGTGTTCCTCGCGGGCACGGTCAGCGGTCCCGGCGGCACGC
Source organism: Amycolatopsis deserti (assembly GCF_014653945.1). GTDB lineage: Bacteria > Actinomycetota > Actinomycetes > Mycobacteriales > Pseudonocardiaceae > Amycolatopsis_E > Amycolatopsis_E deserti. The sequence continues at coordinate 39,558 of NZ_BNAU01000008.1, forward strand.
TGGTGGCCATTGTGGACGGTTACCGGTCGGCCGGCCGGGACGGGGTGCACCTGCAGATGCTCGACCGGGTCGTCGCCGCACTGCGGGGGCTGCTGCTGGTGGTGCCCGCCGCGGACGCGCCCGCGGCGCTGGCGCTCGTCGCGCGGGCGCGCCTCACTCCTTAGGCGCGAGCCGGGAGTGCCTGCGGCCGTAGGCGAAGTAGATGACCAGGCCGATCGCGAGCCAGACGGCGAACCGGATCCAGGTCAGCACGTCCAGGTTCAGCATCAGGTACAGGCACGCCAGCGCGGCGATGATCGGCAGCACCGGGGACAGCGGCACGGTGAAGGGTCGCTTGAGGTCGGGGCGCTTGTGGCGCAGCACGGGCACCGCGATCGCGACGATCACCATCGCCGACAGCGCGCCGATGCTGACCATGTCGGACAGCTCGGTGATCGGCACGAACGCCGCGAGCAGGGCGATCAGCACCGCGCCGCCGATCGTCATGCGGTGCGGTGTGCCCCAGCGCGGGTGGGTGGTGCCGATCGGCTTGGGCAGCAGGCCGTCGCGGCCCATGGCGAACCCGATACGGCCGATGGTGACCAGTTCGACCATCATCACCGAGGTCAGGCCGGTGACCGCGCCGAGCGAGATGAGGGCGCTGACCCAGTGCTGGCCGACCGAGTCGAACGCGGCGGCGAGCGGGGCCCCGGCGTCGATGTCGGTGAACGGCACCATGCCGGTCAGCACCAGCGACACGGCGATGTAGAGCACGGCGCACACGCCGAGGGCGCCGAGGATGCCGACGCGCAGGTCCTTGCGCGGGTTGCGGGTCTCCTCGCCGAGGTTGGCCAGCGCCTCGAACCCGGTGTAGGCGAAGAACACGATCGCCGCGGCGGACAGCACCCCGCCGATGCCGTAGACGGACTGCTCGAGCCCGAGCCCGGCCTGCACGACCGGCTGGTGCAGCACGCTCGCGCCGCTCTCGCCCGGGCGGGCCGGCGGGATGAACGGGGTCAGGTTGGCGCCCTTGATGAAGAACACGCCCACGGCGATGATCAGGACGCACACCGCGACCTTGACGAGCACCAGCACGTTCGTCACCCGGGCCGATTCCCGGATCCCGAGCACTGCGATGACGGTCAGGATGGCGATGATGGCGACGGCGCCGACGTTGACGGTGGCGTCCTCGCCGAACCACTCCTGGGGCAGGCCGAGCAGGTTGGCGAGGTAGCCGGACCACCCCCGCGACACGACGGCGGCCCCGAGGGCGAACTCGAGGAGCAGGTCCCAGCCGATGATCCAGGCGAACACCTCGCCGAGGGTGGCGAAGGCGTAGGTGTAGGCGCTGCCCGCGGTGGGCACGCTGGAGGCCAGTTCGGCGTAGCAGAGGGCCGCGAGGCCCGCGACAACGGCCCCGATCACGAACGACAACGTCACGGCCGGCCCGGCGTGCGTCTTGGCCTCCACGCCCGCGAGCGTGAAGATGCCGGTGCCGATGATGATCCCGACGCCGAAGCCCACCAGATCCCTGGCCCGCAGGCGGCGCTTCAGATCGCCGGCGTCTTGCCGGGCGAGGACTTCGTTGACGTCAAGCGTTCGGGTGATGCCCATGGTGGAACGTTAGAAGATCACCTGAAGATGCGCAGCCCGGTGGCCCCTTGCTGTGACGAAGGGCCCGAAGGACGCTTTTGATCGGTGAACAAAAGCGGAGCTGGGTGGTCATCCCGTCGCCTGACACGTGACGATCACCTTGAGCCAGGGCCGCAACCCAGGCCGCCAACCGCAGGCCGACCATGCCAACCTTGCGGCCCTGGCTCAAGGTGATATGCACAAACCGCAGGCGACGGGATGACCACCCAGCTCCCACCCACCCGAGGTGAGACGACAACGGTCTCCCGTCATCCCGGAGCCTGCCCGTCCGGCGAGGACATCTCTTGATCTTTAGAGGTGACTTGGGGCAGGCGAAGAGCCCGCCCTGCGGGCGGAATGCGCCTTACGGCGCCAAAGGTCACCTTCCGACCACCCCCGCCCCCGATGCCTGATTGTGTTTCAGTCGCCGAGCAGGCGTGTCAAGGCGGGAAAGAGTACCTTGACACGCCTGGTCGGCGACCAAAGATCGGCTGTGGATCGGGGGCGGGGGAGGTCTGGGGCGTAGTCGGTCTTCTTGCGCCGCCGGCTTGCGGTTGGAAAAGAAAAAAGCCCGGGCTGCCGTTGGCAGCCCGGGCTTGTTCGGTTCTCCTAGTCCAGGTAGTCCCGGAGGACCTGCGACCGGCTGGGGTGGCGCAGCTTGGACATGGTCTTCGATTCGATCTGGCGGATCCGCTCGCGCGTGACGCCGTAGACCTGGCCGATCTCGTCTAAAGTCCGCGGCTGACCGTCGGTCAGGCCGAAGCGCAGCCGGACCACGCCGGCCTCGCGCTCGGACAGCGTCTGCAGCACCGACTGGAGCTGGTCCTGCAGCAGCGTGAACGACACCGCGTCGACCGCGACGACCGCTTCCGAGTCCTCGATGAAGTCGCCCAGCTGCGAGTCGCCCTCATCGCCGATCGTCTGGTCCAGCGAGATCGGCTCGCGGGCGTACTGCTGGATCTCCAGGACCTTCTCCGGGGAGATGTCCATCTCCTTCGCGAGCTCCTCGGGGGTGGGCTCGCGGCCGAGGTCCTGCAGCAGCTCACGCTGTATCCGGCCGAGCTTGTTGATCACCTCGACCATGTGCACCGGGATGCGGATGGTGCGGGCCTGGTCGGCCATGGCGCGGGTGATCGCCTGCCGGATCCACCACGTCGCATACGTGGAGAACTTGTAGCCCTTGGTGTAGTCGAACTTCTCGACCGCGCGGATCAGGCCCAGGTTGCCCTCCTGGATCAGGTCCAGGAACGCCATGCCGCGACCGGTGTAGCGCTTGGCCAGCGACACGACCAGCCGGAGGTTCGCCTCCAGCAGGTGGTTCTTGGCGCGCTCCCCGTCCCGGATGATCCAGCGCAGGTCACGGCGCATCTGGGTGGCGAGCTTCTCGCCCTCCTCCTCCGCGATGCGCAGCCGCTCCGCCGCGTACAGGCCGGCCTCGATCCGCTTGGCGAGCTCGACCTCCTCCTCGGCGTTGAGCAGCGCGACCTTGCCGATCTGCTTCAGGTACGCGCGCACCGAGTCCGCGGATGCGGTGAGCTCGGCGTCCTTGCGGGCCTGCCGCAGGGCCTCCGACTCCTCCTCGTCCCAGACGAAGTCGCGGTCGGTCGACTTGGCGCCCGACTTGGCCGGCGTCTTCTCGTCCGGCTCGTCCTCGTCGAGGTCCTCGGCCTCGTCGGTGACGGTCGCGTCGACGACGTCGACCTCCACCTCGCTCTCCAGCTCGGCGAGATCGGCCTCGAGGTCGACGTCCTCGATGTCCTCGCCGCCGGGGCCGTCCGGCTCCCCGTCGTCGGTCTTGCCGGCCTTGCGGGTGGTGCGGCCCTTGGCCGGAGCCTTCTTCGGGCCCTTGGCCGCGGCCGACTTCCGGGTGGTCGCCTTCTTCGTGGCGCCGGAGCCCTGAGCCTCGGCCTCGGTCACGTTCTCACGGCCCGCGTCGGGTTCCGCGCTCACGTCGGCGGCGCTCGTTGTCTTCGTGCCGCTTCGGGTAGCGGTTTTTGCGGCTGCCACGTACGCCCTTTCGCAGCGGTCGATCACGGCGACCCGGGATGGTGCGTCCCGGCCGCCTCAGATTCGGGGAACGTCCCGCGGCCTGCGGTTTTGTCCTCCGCGACCGTGGGCCGTGTTCCATTGTAACGACGATACGCCGGTGCGTTGCGGCCGATCATCGGTCGAACGCGGCGCGGCCGCTCCCGGGCTCAGTGCTCCAGGCCCTCGGCGGCCGCCAGCGCCGCGCCCACGATCCCCGCGTTGTTCTGCAGGGACGCGGCCAGGACCGGTGTCCTGATCTCCAGCAGCGGGACCCATTTCTCGGCCTTCTTGCTGACCCCGCCGCCCACGATGAACAAATCCGGCCAGATGAGGTTCTCCAGCACGGAAAGGTAACGGTTCACGCGCTTGGCCCACTGCGGGTAGGACAGGCCCTCGTTGTCCTTGACCGAGGCGGCCGCCTTCTTCTCGGCGTCGTGCCCGTCGACCTCGACGTGGCCGAACTCGGTGTTCGGCATCAGGGTGCCGTGCTGGAACAGCGCGCTGCCGATGCCGGTGCCGAACGTCAGCAGGGTCGTGACGCCCTTGCGGGCCGCCGGGTCGCCGTAGCGGATCTCGGCCATGCCGGCCGCGTCGGCGTCGTTGAGCATCGCGATGTCGTCCTCGTGGCGGTCCAGCCGCTTGGCGAACAGCGCGTCCGCGTCGGTGCCGATCCAGCTGGGGTCGATGTTCGCCGCCGTGTGCGCGACGCCCTTCTTCACGACCGCGGGCAGCGTGATGCCGACCGGGCCGTCCCAGCCGAAGTGGGCCACGATCTGGGCCACCACGTCGGCCACCGCGTCCGGGGTCGCCGGGCGCGGGGTGTCGATCCGGAAGCGGTCGCCGATCAGTGCGCCCTTTTCCAGGTCGACAAGGGCGCCCTTGATACCGCTGCCGCCGATGTCGATTCCGAAACCTCGGGTCGCCGTCATTGGCGCCGTCCCTTCTCGCTCGATTCAGAAACCTGTGCCGGAGACTTTAACCGGGTGTGGTCCCATGGTGGACGTGGGAGCTGCCGAAACAGAGTTGAAGGACGTCGCCGTCCAGGTCGCGACCGAGGCCGGCGACCTGGTCCGACGTGCCCGTGAGGCCATGGTCGCAGGTGAGGCGGTGCCGGTCGAGACCAAGACGACCGACACCGACGTGGTCACCGCGGCCGACCGCGCGGCCGAGCAGCTGGTGCGCGACCGGCTGGCTCAGCTGCGGCCGGGGGACCACGTGCTGGGGGAGGAGGCCGGCGGCTCGGCCGGCGACGGGGTGACGTGGGTGGTGGACCCGATCGACGGCACCGTGAACTTCCTCTACGGCGCGCCCCTGTTCGCCGTCTCGCTGGCCGCGCAGGTGGACGGGGTGTCGGTGGCCGGGGCGGTCGTGGAACCGGTCAGCGGGCGCTGCTGGACGGCCGTGCGGGGCCAGGGCGCGTGGCTCGACGGGCGGCGGCTGGCGGTGTCCTCGCCGTCGCGGCTGGAGCTGAGCCTGGTCGGCACCGGGTTCGCCTACCAGGCCGAGCGGCGCGCCCGGCAGGCACGGTTCGTGTCCGGGCTGCTGACCCGGGTGCGCGACGTGCGCCGCGCCGGGGTGGCGTCGCTGGACCTGTGCGCGGTGGCGGCCGGGTGGCTGGACGCGTACGTGGAGCACGGGCTGAACCGGTGGGACTGGGCGGCCGGGGCGCTGGTCGCGTCCGAGGCGGGCGCGGTGGTGCACCTGCCGGGTTCGGACCCGGCACTGGGCGAGGACGCGACGTTCGCGGCCGCACCGTCGATCGCCGAGGCGCTCTACGACGCGGCCGTGGAGTGCGGCGTCAAGGACGTGTAGCGCGGGCTTTCGCCGGCCGCCGGGCGATCCCTCGGCCGCCCCAATGTGGGACTCGCGCGGCGGAGCGTGGGACTCGCGCGGTCAGCAGGTGCCGGGGCGTGCGGCGGCCAGCAGGGCCTCGTCGATGAGCGGGGGGCTCACGGCGGACTGCTCGCCGCCGTCGCCGTCGTGCTGGGCCGACCACGCCTGCAGCTGCGCGAGGATGTCCCGCGCGGCCTTGGTGGGCACCACGTCGCCGAAGGCGCTGCCGATCGCCAGGTCCACGCTGGCGTCCTCGCGGTTGTCCCGCACCAGCTCGACGCACGGCACGACCAGGCTGAGCGTGCGCGCCGCGGAGCTGCCGTTGTCGCCGAAGCGCAACTGGCCGCGGCAGGCCGCCTCGGTGGTCGCGTAGGCGGGGTCGTTCTCCGGCGGCGCGATCTGCGTGAAACCCAGCTGCCGCAGGCTTTCCGTGGTGATCGCGGCCTGCCCGCGCTTCTCGCTGGCGTTGAGCACCTTCACCGCGATCCGGTCGGCCGGCACCGGCGTCGTCTCGTCGAGCGCGGTGTAACCCAGGTTGGTGTACGTCACACCGGGCGGCGGAGTGGGCGGCGGATCGCACCGCAGCGCGGCGTCGATGTCCTGCTTGCTGGTGATCGCGCGCACCCAGATGAACATCGCGACGAGGCCGAGCACCCCGATCACGATCAGGGCGGGCAGCGGACGGCGCTTGCGGTAGGGCCGCGATCTCCGGTTGCCGTAACCGATCCCCGACGACACCTGCCCCACCCCTTCGATCGAAGACCCGAACACCCGCTTGCCCGAACCGTCGTTCCTGATCAGCGTAGGCGTTACAGTGCACCAGCGTCGTCACCCGGTCGAAGCCGGGGTCCGTGTCGCACGGTCCCATGAACGTCCCCGCGATGCGTTCCCCCTGTTGGGTGACGTACGTCCTGCTTCGAATGACACTCTGCGCGTTCGGGTAAAGCGTGAGCTACCCTCTGCGGGCTCCGCCCGTAGATCAGGTACCGAAACACGTTGCTGAAGAGAGACCTGGCTCACTACGGCGGCGGGCACAAACCGGGGCGCTGGGACGTTGTCCAGCGGCACGATGGCATGCGAACAGCGTGCTTGAACAGTGATTACAGAGCTGATCGCAGGGGTGAGGGACAATGGCGACCGACTACGACGCTCCGCGCCGCAGCGAAGCCGACGAGCTCGCCGAGGACTCGTTGGAGGAGCTGAAGGCTCGCCGGAACGAGACGCAGTCCGGCGTGGTGGACGTGGACGAGGACGCGAGCGCGGAGAACTTCGAGTTGCCGGGTGCGGACCTGTCCGGGCTGTCGGGTGAGGACCTGACGGTGAAGGTGGTGCCGAAGCAGGCGGACGAGTTCACCTGCTCCGTGTGCTTCCTCGTTCACCACCGCAGCCGGCTGGCGGAGGAGCACAACGGGCAGATGATCTGCCGCGACTGCGCGTGACACCGCGGACGGCCGGGCTACTTCCCTGAGCGGAGCAGCTCGGCCAGGGCCTCCGGCCTGCGGGTACTGAACACCCAGTAGGGGGTCGGGTCCGCGGGATCGGTCAGGTGCACGCGCAGCAGCGAACCGACCCAGCCGCGATGCGTCACGTAAGCGGCGGGGTCGAGTTCCGGTCCCATCGCCTTCCGCTTCCGGTCCTTCCCGATGACCTCCACCTCACCGACGAACCGCAACGGCAGATGAGCGTCCCCGACCTCCAGCTCGTCGCCGGTCACCCGGATCCGGGCCCGGCCCATGGCCACCAGCCACGCCACCATCAACGGCATCAGCACCACGAACGGCAGCCACAGCGGCACCGCGGGGTAGCCGAGGTGGATCTCGTAGGCCAGCAGCGCCGCGCCCGCCAGTGGCAGCGGCCAGCCCCACCACGACAGGTACAGCCGTTCGGAATACCGCGTCGTGCCGTCCCCGGCGGCCGTGTCGCCCACCGCACCGGCCGTGCTCGCGTGCTCACCCATGCCCTAAGGGTAGTCTCGCCGCCCGTGTCCCCCGTTCAGGTCCTGCTCACCCGGCTCGATCCGGGTGTCCCGATCCCGTCCTACGCCCGGCCCGGCGACGCCGGCGCCGACCTCGTGACGACCACCGACGTCGTCCTGGAGCCCGGCGAGCGGGCCCTGGTGGGCACCGGGGTGGCGATCGCGCTGCCGCCGGGCTACGCCGGTTTCGTGCACCCGCGCTCGGGCCTGGCCGCGCGCACCGGGCTGTCCGTGGTGAACACGCCGGGCACCATCGACTCGGGCTACCGCGGGGAGATCAAGGTGTGCCTGGTCAACCACGACCGCACCGAGCCGATCCGGCTGGCGCGGGGCGACCGGATCGCGCAGCTGGTGGTCCAGCGCGTGGAGACGGCCGAGTTCGTGGAGGTCGCGGAACTCACGGCCACCGAACGCGGGGCCGGCGGGTACGGATCGACCGGCGGGCATGCGACGCTGACCGGAAACCCCGGGGAAGGAACGAGGAAGTAGTGGGCATCTTCGGACGCAAGAAGCGGGGCCGCCACGCGATGGCCGAGCCCGACGAGTCCTGGGAAGAGGACGTCGCCGAGGAGCCGGAAGAGGAGCCGGAGCCGGAGCCGGACGCCTCCGAGGGGCCGTTCGACATCACCGAGGCGCCCGAGGACGGCCGGCCGCGGATCGACCTCGGCTCGGTGCGGGTCCCGGTGCCCGACGGCACCCAGGTGCAGGTCGAGATGGACCCGCAGGCCGGTGGCGTGCGGGCGGTGCACGTGGTGACGGCGCACGGGCAGGTCACCGTCAGCGCCTACGCCGCGCCGCGGTCCGGTGGGCTGTGGCGCGAGGTGATCGCCGAGCTGACCGAGCAGCTGCGCAACGACGGCGCCAAGGTCGCGCCCGGCCAGGGCGAGTGGGGGCCGGAGCTGTCCGCGCTGATCGGTGACGTGGCGCTGCGGTTCGTCGGGGTGGACGGACCGAGGTGGATGCTGCGCGGCGTGATCGCCGGCCCGCAGTCGATGGCCGCCGAGGCGCCCGCGGTGCTGCGCGACATCGTCCGCGGCACGATCGTCGACCGCGGCGACGCGCCCATGCCGGTGCGCACGCCGCTGCCGATCACGCTGCCGGACGCGGTGGCCGAGCACATCGCGCAGCAGCAGGCGCAGCAGTAGGTGGGGCCCGCCCCACCGTGATCGCGGGAGCGCGCACCAGGGTGCGCGCTCCCGCCATGCCGAAAGCTCTTGATCATGTTGCTGATCGAGAGCCGGGCGGGTCTGCACCGCCCGCTGATGGTCGTCACCGCCGTGATGGCCGTGCTCGCCGCGGTTGCCGTGGTGGGCCTGTTCGCTGATCCCCGACAGCTCGTCGGCGCTCCCGTCTGGAGCAAGACGGCCAAGTTCGCCGTCTCGATCGCGCTGTACACGGCCACCCTGGCGTGGATGCTGTCCCTGCTGCCCAGGGCGCGGCGCTGGGGCTGGTGGATGGGCACGGTCGTGGCCGCCGGCCTGACCGTCGAGATGGTGCTGATCGTCTGGCAGACGATCGTCCGCGGGCGGCGCCTGCACTTCAACTTCGCGACCGAGGCCGACCGGTTCATCCACAACCAGATGGCCACCGCGGTGTACCTGCTGTGGGCCGCGACCCTGGTCGTCGCGCTGCTGCTGTGGTGGCAGCGCCTGGCCGACCCCGCGCGGGCGTCGGCCATCCGCGCCGGGCTCTTCCTGGCGCTGACCGGGATGGCGCTGGGCATGCTGATGTTCACCCCGACCCCGGAACAGCAGGCCGTGATCGACGCGGGCGGTGAGCCCGCCGTCGTCGGGTCGCACAGCGTCGGTGCGCCCGAGGACGGGCCCGGCCTGCCGCTGACCGGCTGGAGCGTGGACGGCGGCGACCTGCGGATCGCGCACTTCGCCGGCCTGCACGCGCTGCAGTTGATCCCGTTGCTGGCGTTCGGCCTGGAGGCGCTGTCCCGCCGGGTGCCCGTGCTGCGGCCCGCGGTCGTGCGGCGGCGGCTGATCCGGATCGCGGCGGTGGAGTACCTCGGCCTGATCGCCTTGCTGACCTGGCAGGCACTGCGTGGCCAGGCGCTGCTGCGGCCGGACGGCGCGACCCTGCTCGCCGTGGCCGCGCTGGTGATCACCGCCGTGGCGGCCGCGGCGGTGGCGGTGCGGACCTCACCCGCCCGCCTGGAGCCAGGCCAGCAGAGCGGCCCGGCCCAGTGACTCGCGGTCGGCGCCCAGTGCCGTCAGGGTCGTCTCCCGGACCACGGCCCGCGGAAGCGCTTTCGCCCAGGCGCGGGCCACCGCGACCGGGTGGACGGGGTCGTCGGTGCACGCGGCGATTCCGACCGGGATGTCCAGTTCCGCCAGCGCCTCCAGCGTCGGCGCGGGGTGGGCCGCCGCGACGCGCAGGCTCGCCGCCAGGCCGTCCCCGTGTCGCCGCCACGCCCGGGTCAGCTCCGCGCCAAGCCACGGCGCCACCCCGGCCGTCGCCAACCGCAGCGCCTCGTCCAGCCCGTGGGCGTCCACCAGGTCGGCGGACGCGCGCGCGGCGAGCGAGGCGGGCGCGTCGCCCGGACGGCCGCACCAGGCGGGCATCGCCAGCAGCAGTCCGGCGCAGTTGCCGGGATTGCGCACCGCCCATTCGGCGGCCAGATGCGCCCCCAACGAGATGCCTCCGGCGAGCACCGGGCCGTCCGCGGCCGCCTGGTCGAGTGACGTGAGCAGACCCACCGTCACAGCCGCCCCGCGGGGCGGCGGCGGGGCGAGTGTTCGTATCCCGAACGCGGCCAGCGGACCTGCGAAAACGGACCGGACGAACACCTCGTCCGAGCCCGTCCCGGGTAGCAGGACGGCGGCCGGTTCCGGCATTGCGGACGTCACGTTGCGATCTTGCCGCAAAGCCGTTGTGCTGGCCCCCACGAGGTTAGGCTGGATGACGTACGGGCCGTTCGAGTCGGGGGCCCCGGAACAGGAGCAGACGCCTATGTCCGCCAAAGACGGCGGCTATTTCAGCCGGCTGGTACGCAAGCTGACCAGCGACGTCGAGGAACTCGACGCTGATGATCTGTCCGAAAAATCCGAGGCCGGCGGTGCGCGACGAGCCTGCGACTGCCGGTCGGGCGAAGAGGTGACCGTCCTGGGGCGGTTACGCAGCGTGGAGCTGTGTCCCACGAAAGAGGCGGCGACACTGCGTGCCGAGTTGTTCGACGGCACGGAGGGCGTGACGCTAGTCTGGCTGGGACGGCGCCGCATCCCGGGCATCGAACCGGGCCGGACCATCAAGGTCCGTGGCCGCATGGCCGAGCGAGACGGCCAGAAGGTGCTGTACAACCCGTTCTACGAGCTGCAGACGACCTCCTGAATTGGTAACCGCGTGACTGAACCTGCCCGTCCAGGCGAGAAGACCGACGACCGCCCCGCCGAGTCCGGGGCCGAGCCTGGGCGGGCGGGTGAGCGGCCCGAGCCCACGATGCTGGAGCAGATGGGCGGGGTGTCCGGGCTCGTCTACTCCTCGGTGCCGATCGTCGTGTTCGTGCTCGCGAACTCGTTCTTCGGCCTGACCGTGGGCATCTGGAGCGCGGTCGGCAGCGCGGCGCTGATCACCGTCGTGCGCCTGGTGCGCCGCGAGTCGCTGCAGCCGGCCATCTCCGGCCTGTTCGGCGTGGGCATCGGCGCGTTCATCGCCTACCGCACCGGGTCCGCGAAGGGGTTCTTCCTGTTCGGGATCTGGGCGAGCCTGGTCTACTGCGGCGTGTTCGTGGCGTCCGTGCTGGTCCGCTGGCCGCTGGCGGGCGTGATCTGGAACTTCCTCAACGGCACCGGCACCGCGTGGCGCCGGGACAAGCCGTCCCGCCTCGGCTACGACATCGCCACCCTCGCGCTCGCCGCCGTCTTCGGCGCGCGGTTCGTCGTGCAGCGGTGGCTCTACGACGCCGACTACACCGGCTGGCTGGCGTTCGCCAAGATCGCCATGGGCTGGCCGCTGTACGGGCTGGCGCTGCTGGTCGTCGTGTGGGCGGTACGCCGCTCCGACAAGCGCCTCAAGGCCATCGAAGAGGCCCGCGTGGCCGAGGAGGCCGACGCCGAGGCCCGGCTGCGGCTGAAGTACGGCCAGCCGCCGCAGGAGGCCTAGCGGCGGTCCGCCGCCGCGCGGATGCCGGTGAGCAGCCAGTCCAGGCCCCGGTCGAAGTTGCCGCGCATCTCCGCCGCGCTCGGCTGTTGCTCGGTGCCGGCCCCCGGGGGCAGGTGGCTGGTGAACGCCGCGAAGCCGATCGTGTAGACGATCAGTACCCGCAACGCCTCCGTCGGCTCGGTGACGTCCGCCCGGCGCAGGAGCGCGGCGGTGATCTCCCCGAGACGCTGTGCGTTGGGGCCGTGGGCGCCCTGCCTGCTCAGGTAGAGCGGCACGAGGTCCGAGTGGTCCAGGAGGACGGTGTAGGTCGAAGCCATCAGCCGGTGCAGGGCGGCGGCGGGGTCCTCGATGTCGGCCGCCGGCGTCTCGACTCCGGCGAGTACGTCGTCGAGCAGGGCGTCGAGCAGAGCCGTCTTGTTCGCGACGTGGCTGTAGAGGGCGTTCGGCGCGACGTCGAGCCGTGCCGCCAGCGCCCGCATCGACAAGCCGGCCAGTCCGTGCTCGGAGAGCAGTTCGCGAGCGGCTCGGAGCACCGCGGTCCGGGTGAGGCCGGCTCGATGGCCGGGAGCACGTCCACCTTCCACGACAACTACTGTACAGTGTCCAGTATGAATTGGACGGCGTACAGTTGGAGGGTCGGATGATCCCTGGACTGGTCGAGCGGATGGTGCCGGTGGACGGCGCGAGCGTGCATGTCGTGCACGGCGGCGCCGGGCATCCCGTGCTGCTCCTCCACGGCTTCCCCCAAACCCACATCGCGTGGCGGCACGTGGCGACCTCGTTGGCCGACGACTTCCACGTGGTGTGCGCGGATTTGCCCGGCTACGGCGCCAGCTCTCCGTCCCCGGGCAACGACGACCCCGCCGCCTACGCGAAGCGGGCCACCGCGGCGACGATGGTCGCGGTGATGCGCGAACTCGGCCACGAGCGGTTCAGCGTCGTCGGACACGACCGGGGAGCGCTGGTGGCCTTCCGGGCCGCACTCGACCACCCTGACGTCATCGAGCACCTCGCGGTGCTCGACGTGATCCCGACCGCCGACAACTGGGCCGCGCTGCACGGCGCCGGCGGGGTGTTCGCGTTCCACCTCTACCTGCTCGCCCAGCCGTCCGACCTGCCGGAACGGATGATCACAGCCGATCCGGACGCGTTCTTCGGGCATTTCCTGGACACCTGGACCGGCGTGCCCGGCGCGATCCCGGCCGACATCCGGGCCGCCTATCTGGCCGCGGCGGGCACTCCACGGTCGATCCACGCGATCTGCCAGGACTACCGCGCCAGCGCGTTCGTCGACGCCGGGCACGACCAGGCCGACCGCGACGCCGGCCGCACCCTGACGATGCCGGTCCTGGCGATGTGGCAGGACCCCGGCGACCTCGTCCTGCCGTTCGACCCGCGGCAGGTGTGGGCGAGCTGGGCACCCGATCTGCGCACCCGGGTCCTGCCCTGCGGCCACTTCCTGCCGGAAGAACGCCCCGCCGAGGTCACCGCCGCGATCCGGGACCTCCTCGCCGGGCGCTAGTAGCCCAGCGCCTTGCGGATGTCGTTCTCCACCTCGGCGTTGGCCACGAACAGCAGCTCGTCGCCGGGCTCCAGCGGGTCCTCCGGCTGCGGCACGATCACCCGGTCGCCGCGCAGGATCGTCACCAGCGCGGCGTCCCGCGGCAGCGCCAGGTCGCTCACCGGGCGCCCGGCCAGCGGGGTCTGGTCGGGCAGGGTGAGCTCGACCAGGTTGGCCTGCCCCTGCCGGAACGTGAGCAGCCGCACCAGGTCGCCGACGCTGACCGCCTCCTCGACCATCGCGGCCAGGATCCGCGGCGTCGACACGGCGACGTCCACGCCCCACGCGTCGGTGTAGAGCCACTCGTTGGCCGGGTTGTTCACCCGCGCCACCACCCGGCGCACCGCGAACTCGGTCTTCGCCAGCAGCGACACGACCAGGTTCACCTTGTCGTCACCGGTCGCGGCGATCACCACGTCGCAGCGCTCGATGCCGGACTCCTCCAGCGTCGAGACCTCGCACGCGTCGCCGAGCACCCAGTCGGCCTGCTCGACGGCGTCCGGCTCGAACTGCCCGTCCTGGCGTTCGATCAGCATGACCTGGTGGCCGCCGTCGATCAGCTCTTTGGCGATCGACCGGCCCACCGCGCCGGCCCCCGCGATCGCGACCCGCATCAGGCTTCCTCCTCCGGCGCACGCGCCGCAATGCTCGTCACGTCGCCGACGGTCCCGGACTTCGCGGCCACGTAGACCAGATCGTCCGCCTGCAACACCGTCTTGGAATCGGGCAGAACGGGCGTACCGAACCGCATGATGAACGCGACCCGGGCGCCGGTGGTCTCCTGCAGCTCGTTGACGCTGCGGCCGACCCAGCCCTCGTGCAGGGGCAGCTGCAGCACCGCGACGTTGCCGCTGGGGTCCCGCCACGCCGAGGCGACCCCGTCGGGCAGCAGCGTGCGCAGGAACCGGTCGGTCGTCCACGGCACGGTCGCCACGGTCGGGATGCCCAGCCGCTCGTAGACCGCCGCCCGCTTGGGGTCGTAGATGCGGGCCACGACGTGCTCGACGCCGAAGTTCTCGCGGGCCACCCGCGCGGAGATGATGTTCGAGTTGTCGCCGCTGGACACCGCCGCGAAGGCGCCCGCCTTCTCGATGCCGGCGTCGATCAGCACCTGCCGGTCGAAGCCCATGCCCAGCACCTGCTGGCCGTGGAAGTCGCTGCCGAGCCGCCGGAACGCCTCCCGCGTCTTGTCGATCACCGCGACCTCGTGACCGAGGCGCTCGAGGGCCGCGGCCAGGGACGCGCCCACCCGGCCGCACCCCATGATCACCACGTGCACGTCCTGCCTCCTGTGTGTCACCCGAACGGCGGTTACCCGGTAGATGCCGACGCAGAACCTACCTTGTCCGGCCCTCTCGCGGACCCGCCCGTACCCTTCTGACGTGTCGAAGATTGCGACCGCCACCAAACGGCTGCTCGTCGGCCGTCCGTTCCGGAGCGACCGGCTGTCCCACACCCTGCTCCCGAAGCGGATCGCGCTGCCGATCTTCGCCTCGGACGCCCTCTCGAGCGTGGCCTACGCGCCCGAGGAGATCTTCCTGACGCTGAGCGTCGCGGGGTTGTCGGCGTACGCCTACTCGCCGTGGATCGGCATCGCCGTCGCGGTGGTCATGCTGGTCGTGGTGGCCTCCTACCGCCAGAACGTGCACGCCTACCCCAGCGGCGGCGGCGACTACGAGGTCGCCAGCACCAACCTCGGCGGCAGATTCGGCCTGACCGTGGCCAGCGCCCTGCTGGTCGACTACGTCCTCACCGTGGCCGTGTCGACCTCCTCCGGGGTCGCCAACATCGGGTCGGCGATCCCGTTCGTGGCCGAGCACAAGGTGCTCAGCGCGGTGATCATCGTGGTGGTCCTCACCTCGATCAACCTGCGCGGGGTGCGTGAGTCCGGCAAGGCGTTCGCCATCCCGACCTACGGGTTCATCATCGGCATCCTGGGCATGGTCGTGTGGGGGCTGTTCGAGGCGGTCCGCGGCACGCCGATGCGGGCCGAGAGCGCGGACTTCGACCTGCACGCCGAGGCCACGTTCACCGGCTTCGCGTTCGTGTTCCTCATCGCCCGCGCGTTCTCCTCCGGCGCGGCGGCGCTGACCGGGGTCGAGGCGATCAGCAACGGGGTGCCCGCCTTCCGCAAGCCGAAGTCGAAGAACGCGGCCACCACGCTGCTGATGATGGGGCTGCTCGCGGTGTCGATGCTGCTGGGCATCATCACGCTGGCGATCCTCACCGACGTCAAGTTCGCCGAGGACCCGGCGACCCAGCTGAGCGGCACCCCGGAGGGCTACCAGCAGAAGACGATCGTCGCGCAGATCGCGCAGGCGGTGTTCCCGCACTTCTCGCCGGCCTTCTACTACATCTCCTTCAGCACCGGCATCATCCTGCTGCTGGCCGCGAACACCGCGTTCAACGGCTTCCCGGTGCTCGCCTCGATCCTCGCGCAGGACCGGTTCCTGCCGCGCCAGCTGCACACCCGCGGCGACCGGCTGACCTTCTCCAACGGCATCCTGTTCCTGGCCGCGTTCGCGCTGGTCCTGATCATCGCGTTCGACGCCGAGGTCACCAAGCTGATCCAGCTCTACATCGTGGGCGTGTTCGTGTCGTTCACGGTGAGCCAGGCCGGCATGCTGCGGCACTGGAACCGCCTGCTGTCCCAGGAGACCGATCCGCAGGCCCGGCGGCGGATGCGCCGGTCGCAGACGGTCAACGCGATCGGCCTGACCATGACCGGCACCGTGCTGGTCATCGTGCTGATCACCAAGTTCCTGCTCGGCGCGTGGATCGCGATCGCCGCGATGGTGGCGATCTACCTGCTGATGACCGCGATCCGGAAGCACTACGACCGGGTCGCCGAGGAGCTGGCCGGGCTGGACGGCAACCCGACCGTGCTGCCCTCGCGCAACCACGCGATCGTGCTGGTGTCCAAGCTGCACCTGCCGACCATGCGCGCCCTGGCCTACGCCAAGGCGATGCGGCCGGACGTGCTGGAGGCGGTGACGGTCAACGTGGACGACGCCGAGACGCGCCAGCTGACCGCCGACTGGGAGGCCAAGAACTTCAAGGTCCCGCTGAAGGTCGTCGAGTCGCCCTACCGCGAGATCACGCGGCCGGTGCTGGACTACGTCAAGCGCGTGCGCGGCGACAACCCGCGTGACGTGGTGACCGTGTTCATCCCCGAGTACGTGGTGGGGCACTGGTGGGAGCAGCTGCTGCACAACCAGAGCGCGCTGCGGCTCAAGGGACGGCTGCTGTTCCAGCCGGGCGTGATGGTGACCAGCGTGCCGTGGCAGCTCGCGTCGTCGGCGAAGGCGGTCCGGCGTGCGGCGCGGAGCCGTCCGGCGGCCGGTGATGTGCGCCGTGGCTTCTTCACGGACGGGGCGGCCCGCACCGGGGCCGGCAAGGACGGCGGGAAGTGACCGGACAGGACTGGACCGGCCGGATCCTGGAGCTGGACGTGGGACCCGTGGCCCACGGCGGGCACTGCGTGTCCCGCGCGGAGGGCCGGGTCGTGTTCGTGCGGCACGCGCTGCCCGGCGAGCTGGTGCGGGCCGAGGTCACCGAGGACAAGGGCGGTTCCTTCTGCCGCGCGGACGCGGTGGAGGTGCTCCGCGCGGCTCCGGAGCGGGTCGACCCGCCGTGCCCGCTGGCGGTGCCGGGGCAGTGCGGCGGATGCGACTGGCAGCACGCGACGCCGGGTTTCCAGCGGGAGCTCAAGGGCCGCGTGGTGGCCGAGCAACTCCAGCGGCTGGCCGGGCTGGAGTGGCCGGTGGAGGTCGAGGCGCTGCCCGGGGACGTGCTGGGCTGGCGGTCGCGGGTCCGGCTGGTCGCCGGTCCGGACGGGCGGGCCGGGTTGCGGGCGCACCGCAGTCACCGGGTCGTGCCGCTGGAGAAGTGCCCGATCACGGTGCCGGGAGCGCTGGACCGGGCGTTGTCGCGGCGGTGGCGGCCGGGCACCGAGATCGAGGTGACCAGCGACGGGGACGGCCAGGTGCACGCCCGCGAGCTGGCGACCGTGCGGGGCAAGCGCCGGGCGCGGCAGCTGGCCGGCGGGGTGGCGGTGCAGCACGCGGCGGGGCGGGACTGGCGGTTGCAGGCCCACGGGTTCTGGCAGGTGCACCCGGCGGCGGCGGAGACGTTCGCCTCGGTGGTGCGGGAGTGGGCGCGGGCCTCGCCGGGAGCGCTGGCGTGGGACCTCTATTCGGGGGTCGGGTTGTTCGCGTCGGTGCTGGCCGGGCAGGTCGGGGTGACCGGGCACGTGGTGGCCGTCGAGTCGGGGCACCGGGCGGTGCGCGACGGTGAGCAGAACCTGGCGGACCTGCCGCAGGTGAGCTGGCGGGCGGGCCGGACCGAGCAGGTGCTGCGGTCGCTGTCCGGGCAGCCGGAGGTCGTGGTGCTGGACCCGCCGCGGTCCGGGGCCGGGCGGGACGTGGTGCGGGCGGTGGCCGCGGCCGGGCCGGAGCGGGTGGTGTACGTGGCGTGTGATCCGGCGGCGCTGGCCCGGGACGTGGCGACGTTCGCCGACTCGGGGTACCGGCTGGAGCGGTTGCGGGCGTTCGACGCGTTCCCGATGACCCATCACGTGGAGTGCGTGGCGCTGCTGGTCCGCTGAGGCGCCGGAAATTGTCGGTGCCCTCCGGCATGATGCGGGGCATGACATCGCTGACTCGTTCGAGGGCCGGGCGGGGGCCGCCGGCTCCGTTGCTGGTGTGTGCGTGAAACCGTTGACCGGCAAGGGAGAGCTCGTGGCGGAGTCCGCTGAGTCTGCTGGGTCCACTGGGTCCACCGGGTCCACTGTGGAGACGTTCGCCGTGCTGCTGTGCGATGCCGCGCGGCGGCGGCTGGGTGAGCTCGCGGCGCGGGAGCTGGCCGGCCCGCGCTACGACGCGGGGCTGATCGACCGGGCGGCGGAGCTGGCGCTGCGTGAGGTGCTGGCGCGGCTGTGGCGGACCGGGTGGCAGCCGCGGGACGTGCACCAGATCGCGCTGCGGCGGCTGGACCGGCGTGGGGTGGCGTTGACGTTGGACGTGGTGGCCGGGTGCGCGGGCTCTGTTTCGGCGGAGGTCTGGTGGTCGCGGGATCGGCCGTGGCTGGGGCAGTGGTCGCAGCGGCACGGCGTGGAGCGGGTGACGGCGCTGCTCGTGGTGCTGGCGGTCCTGGAGGCGTTGTTGCCGCTGCCGCGGTTGCCGGACATGCCGGCGCCGGAGGAGCGGGTGGCCGGGGTGGACGAGAAGATGCTGGCGCGGATCCGGGCGCTGCTGGCGAAGGCGGAGTCGACGTCGTTCCCGGAGGAGGCGGAGGCGCTGTCGGCGAAGGCGCAGCAGCTGATGAGCCGGTACTCGTTCGAGCGGGCGCTGGTGGAGGAGCCGGCGGCGCGGGCTGGTTCGGCGCGGCGGTTCTGGCTGGAGCAGCCGTACCTGGGCCCGAAGTCGTCGCTGGTGACAGCGGTGGCGACGGCGAACCGGTGCCGGGCGGCGTTCTACGCGAAGCTGGGTTTCGTGGCGCTGGTGGGTCACGAGGTCGACCTGGACCTGGTGGAGTTGCTGTCGACGTCGCTGCTGGTGCAAGCCAACGAGGCGATGCTGGCCACCGGCCGCGGCGCGAGAACCCGCTCGTTCCGGCACGCGTTCCTGCTGGCGTACGCCACCCGCATCGGCGAGCGCCTGACCGCGGCGGACCAGAGGGCAGGCGCGCAGTTCGCCGATCCGAGGCTGCTACCGGTCCTGACCCGCCGAGGGCAGGAGGTGGACACGCTGTTCGCGGAACTGTTCCCCCACACAACCCGCCGCACGACGACAATCAGCAACGCCGAGGGCTGGACAGCGGGCCGAGCAGCAGCCGACCGCGCCCGGCTGACGGCAGAGCACCCCGAAGTGGAGTCCCGCTAGGACGATTCGAGCCGCCCAGTTTCGGCGCGTGATCCGCACAGCGGAGTAGTGGCTTTGCCGCACGCTCCGCCCGTGCGGCACAACCAGGGCGGGACCTACCCGGGCTGGTACGTGCTGTCCGCGCCCCGGCAAGGCGCCCTGGCACCACCGCGTGCCCCTGTCGAGGCGGTCCCGCTGCGACGACAGGGCCGTGCCGCGCCCGCGGTGATTTCGCCTGCCGCGCGGCCGCAAGTCGTCGCGCCGCCGCGCTGGCGCTTCGCGCGGCGCCGCCGCAGGCCGCTTCGCGCTGCGCTGTCGCGCGGGCGGTTCCCCTCGGGCTGCCGCACGGCCGCTTCCCGCCGCGCCACCCTGCCGCGCCCCGCCGCCGTTTGGCGCGCCGCGCTCGACCCCTCCGCAGCGCTTCGCGCTGCCCTGTCGCTTCGCTTTGCCGCGCTGTCGCACTGCGCCGCCGCTTCGGGAGCGCGCCACCTCGCGCCGCGCCGCTGCTTTGCGCGGCAACGTGCTCCGCCGCCGTTTCGCGCTGCCGCTTCGCGCGCGGCCGCGGCGCTGCGCCTCGCCGCCTCGCCACGCCGCCGCTGCTTCGCCCCGCGCCGCTTCGCGTCGCCCCTCCGCCCCGCGTCGCGCCCCCGCCGCTGCACTCCGCCACACCACCCGCTCCCCCCATCTCCCCCCAACCCCACCTCACCCCAACCGCAGCGTCGCCTCCAGTGCGTCCCGGTTCAGACTCCCGATGACCTCCAGCGGGATCGCCTTCGGGCACACCGCTGTGCACTCGCCGGTGTTGGTGCATCCGCCGAATCCTTCCGCGTCCTGGGCGGCCGCCATCGCGGCCGCGCGTGGCAGCCGTTCCGGTTCGCCTTGGGGCAACGTTCCCAGGTGCGTCGCCTTGGCGGCGGTGAACAGCATCGCCGAGCCGTTGGGGCATGCGGCCACACACGCGCCGCAGCCGATGCAGGCCGCCGCTTCGAACGCGCGGTCCGCGGCGGGCTTCGGCACCGGCGTTGCGTGGGCTTCGGGTGCGCTGCCGGTCGGCGCGGTGATGTACCCGCCCGCTTCGATGATCCGGTCCAGCGCCCCGCGGTCCACCACCAGGTCCTTGACCACCGGGAACGCCCGCGCCCGCCACGGCTCGACCGTCACGGTCTGCCCGTCCGCGAAATGCCGCAGATGCAGCTGGCACGTCGTGGTCGCCTTCTGCGGGCCGTGCGCCGTGCCGTCGATCACGACGCCGCACGCCCCGCAAATCCCCTCCCGGCAGTCGTGGTCGAACGCCACCGGTTCGTCGCCCGCGGCGGTCAGGCGCTCGTTCAGCACATCGAGAACCTCCAGGAACGACATGTCCGGCGACAGGCCGTCCACTTCGTACCGCACCAGCCGGCCGCGGTCGGCCGCATCCTTCTGCCGCCAGATCTTCAACACGAGTTTCACGAGTAGCTCCGCTGACTGGGGGTGACATGATCGAACGACAACGCTTCGCGGTGCAGCACCGGCGGCTGCCCGACGCCGGTGAACTCCCACGCGGCCACGTACGAGAACGCCGAGTCGTCGCGCCGGGCCTCGCCATCCGCGGTCTGGCTCTCCTCCCGGAAGTGCCCGCCGCAGGACTCGGTGCGGTGCAACGCGTCCACGCACATCAGCTCCGCCAGCTCCAGGAAGTCGGCGACCCGCCCGGCCTTCTCCAGCGACTGGTTCAGCGACGCGCCCGAACCCGGCACCCGCAGCCGCGCCCAGAACTCCTCCCGCAGCGCCGGGATCAGGTCCAGCGCCTTCCGCAGCCCGGTCTCGGTGCGGCTCATCCCGCAGTGCTCCCACAGCACCGCACCCAGCTCGCGGTGGAAGTCCTCGGCGGACCGGTCCCCGTCCACGGACAGCAACCGCGCGATCCGGTCCTCGACCTCCGCCCGCGGCCCGGACAGATCACCCACTTCCGGGAACGGCCCGTCGGCCACGTAGTCGCCGATCGTCGTGGGCAGGATGAAGTACCCGTCGGCGAGTCCCTGCATCAGGGCGCTCGCCCCGAGCCGGTTGGCGCCGTGGTCGGAGAAGTTCGCCTCGCCGATCACGAACAGGCCGGGGATCGTGCTGCGCAGGTCGTAGTCGACCCACAGCCCGCCCATCGTGTAGTGCACGGCGGGGTAGATGCGCATCGGCTCCCGGTACGGATCGTCGCCGGTGATCCGCTCGTACATCGCGAACAGGTTGCCGTAGCGGGATTCCACTCCGTCCCGGCCGAGCCGCGAAAGCGCGTCCGCGAAGTCCAGGTACACCCCGCGTCCGCCGGGCCCGACACCGCGGCCCGCGTCGCACACGCTCTTCACCGCGCGGGAGGCGATGTCGCGCGGCACGAGGTTCCCGAACGCCGGGTACCGCCGCTCCAGGAAGTAGTCCCGCTCCGCCTCGGGGATCTCCGCGGGTGGCCGCGCGTCACCGGCCGCGACCGGCACCCACACCCGCCCGTCGTTGCGCAGGGACTCGCTCATCAGCGTCAGCTTCGACTGGTGCCCGCCGCTGACCGGGATGCACGTCGGGTGGATCTGGGTGAAGCACGGGTTGGCGAACAACGCGCCCCGCCGGTGCGCCCGCCAGATCGCGGTCGCGTTGCAGCCCTTGGCGTTGGTGGACAGGTGGAACGCGTTGCCGAACCCGCCGGTGGCCAGCACCACCGCGTCCGCAACGTGGGTGGAGATTTCGCCGGTGACCAGGTTGCGCACCACGACCCCGCGCGCCCGGCCGTCCACCACCACGAGATCGAGCATTTCGGTGCGCGGGTGCATCGCGATCCGCCCGAGGTGGATCTGCCGCGCCATCGCCTGGTAGGCGCCGAGCAGCAGCTGCTGCCCGGTCTGCCCGCGGGCGTAGAACGTCCGGGACACCTGCGCGCCGCCGAACGACCGCGTGTCCAGCAGCCCGCCGTACTCGCGGGCGAACGGCACGCCCTGCGCGACGGCCTGGTCGATGATCCGCACGCTCAGCTCCGCCAGCCGGTACACATTGGACTCCCGGGCTCGGAAGTCGCCACCCTTCACGGTGTCGTGGAAGAGCCGGTGAACGCTGTCGCCGTCGCCGCGGTAGTTCTTGGCCGCGTTGATCCCGCCCTGCGCGGCGATGCTGTGCGCCCGGCGTGGGCTGTCCTGGTAGCAGAACGAGCGGACCTGGTAGCCCAGTTCGGCCAGGGTCGCCGCGGCCGACGCGCCGGCCAGTCCGGTGCCGACCACGATGACCGAAAGCCGGCGTCGGTTGGCGGGGTTGACCAGGCGCGCGGTGAACCGGCGCCGCTCCCAGCGCTGCGCGAGGGGAACGTCCGGCGCGCGGGTGTCGGAGATCGGGGTTCCTTCGACGAACACGGTGCTCACCCGGCCAATCCGGTGACGACGGCGAACGGGACGGACAGGTACCCGGCGGTGACGGCGGCCGCCACGCCGAGCGCGACACCCCGCGCGGTGCGCCGCGCCGCGCCGGAGGTGCCGAGGCTCTGCAGCGCGCTCCACAACCCGTGCCGGATGTGGAACCCGAGCGCGACCACCGCCAGCGTGTAGACCAGCGTCACGTACCAGAGCCGGAAGTCGGCGGTGACGTTGTCGTGCACCGCGCCCGGCACGCCGTTCGGGTTGAGGTGCCCGGTGGTCAGGTCGAGCACGTGGTAGACGACGAACAACGCGAGCATCACCCCGCCCCAGCGCATCGTCCGCGCCGCGTAGTCACCCTGGACGCGCCCGCGGTGGGCGTAGCGGACCGGGCGGGCGGCGCGAGCGCGGCGCGCCAGACGAGCGGCGGTGACGGCGTGCAGCACGACGCAGACGACCAGCCCGGTGCGCAGCACCCACAGGAACCCGGAGTGCCCGAGGACGCTGTCCAGGATCGTCCGCAGCCAGGCCGCGTAGTGGTCGAAGCTCGCCGCGGAGACGAAGAACTTCAGGTTGCCCAGCATGTGCGCGATGACGAAGAGCAGCAGGAGCAGGCCGGTCACGGCCATGATCGCCTTCTGCCCGACGGTCGAGGACCACAGCCGGCGTGGTCGTGGTGGTGCGGAACGTTCGAGTAGGGCCACTCGGGCAGCGTGCGGCCCGCGACGACGAGTCGTCCAATATATCGAAGCGCTGGAGACGATAGCCTGAAGCTATGACGTTGCAGCAGCTGCTGTACTTCCTGGCGGTGGCCGAGACGCGGCACTTCACGCGCGCCGCCGAGCGCACGTATGTGGCGCAGCCCTCACTGAGCAAGCAGGTCCGCGCACTGGAGGACGAGCTGGGCGCGCCGCTGTTCAGCCGCGCACGGGGCAACGTCACGCTCACCCCGGCCGGCGAGGCGCTGCTGCCGATCGCGCGGCGCATCGTCGCCGACGTGGACACCGCGCGGCTGGAGGTCGCCGAGCTGGTCGGGCTGCGCCGCGGCCGGGTCCGGGTGGGCGCCACGCCGAGCCTGTGCGTCACCGTGTTCGCCGACGTGCTGCACCGCTTCCACCGCGAGTACCCGGGCATCGAGCTGGTGGTGGAGGAGAGCGGGTCGAAGGACCTGGTGCGGGCGCTGACGCACGGCGAGCTGGACCTGGCGGTGCTGATCGCGGCCGGGGCGGAGGCGGCCCTGACGACGGTGCCGCTGCTGCGGGAGCGGCTGGTGGTGGCCGCGCCGGCCAGGGTGGACCTGGGCGCGGCGGTCCGGCTCGAGGAGCTGCGCGACCGGCCGCTGGTGATGTTCCGGGAGGGCTACGACCTGCGGGACGTCACCCTGCAGGCCTGCCGCGCCGCCGGGTTCACGCCGGTGTTCGCGGCGCAGGGCGGGGAGATGGACGCCGTGCTCCGGTTCGTCGAGGTGGGGCTGGGGGTGGCGGTCGTGCCGACCCTGGTGCTGACCGGGCGGCCCGCCCTGCGGGGGACGCCCCTGACCGCGCCGGAGATGACGCGGACGATCGCGCTGGCCCAGCGGAGCGACGTGGCGCCCACCAACGCGGCCCGCGCGTTCCGCGACACGCTGCGCGCCCACCTCGACGACCTGCACCGGGACGGCGGCCTGCCGGCGGGGGTGGAGCTGGTGGGGCGGTGAGTGGCCTGGCCGGGATGACGGGGGTGCCGGGCGGGTGCAAGCCGGGTGGTGCGGGTGCCATTGCCGTGGATTGCCGTGGGCTGGGCAGGTGTCAGTCAGCGGTGGAGGCGGTGCATGTGGCGGTGGCGGGGGGGTGCAATGGTGCCTGACGGGCTCGTGGGCGCCCCGCCGGCGGGGGAGGGGTGAGTGAGCCGATGGTGCAGGCGCCCGCCCAAGTCGAGGCGCCCTGCCGGCGGCGGTGGAGCTGGTCAGGGCGGGGTGACTGGGTCCGCCGGAAGGGCGGGTCCGGCGCGCGGTGGACCTGACGGGCCGCCACGGCGAGCGGCATACCGGCTGCTGCCGGGGCGCACGGGCCCGCTCGGGCCTCTCGTTGCGGCCACTCACACGATCGAATCCTCGCCGCGCCGCCGCCCACATCGGTCTTGATCGGTTCACCAATCCCGTGCACTGAGTAACGCCACGCCTGGCCGGATGCGATCTCACGGGATGTCACCACCCACGCACCCCGGTGCGTCATGTCAGTGAGACCGCGTTCACACGGTTGCGGCACCGGCCGGCACGTTCTCACCACGTGATCAGTGACCCGGGACGCGCGGGGCGGCCGGGGGACTACGGTTCTCCGTAGACTGACTGGACGCGCCCTGGCGGGCAGGGCGCGGATCTATGCGGGTGAGGTGGAAAGTGACGCTGCTGGAGTCCGTGCACGGACCGGCCGACCTGAAGCGCATGGGACACGGCCAGCTCGAGCACCTGGCGGGCGAGATCCGCGACTTCCTGGTCGACAAGGTCCGCCGCTCCGGCGGCCACCTCGGCCCGAACCTCGGCGTGGTCGAGCTGACCCTGGCGCTGCACCGGGTCTTCGACTCGCCCAAGGACGCGATCGTCTGGGACGTCGGTCACCAGTGCTACGTGCACAAGATCGTGACCGGCCGGCACCCCGACTTCGACCTGCTGCGCCAGCAGGGCGGGCCGTCGGGCTACCCGTCCCGGGAGGAGAGCGAGCACGACCTGGTGGAGAACAGCCACGCCTCCACCGCGCTGTCCTATGTGGACGGCCTGTCGAAGGCGTTCGAGCTGGCCGGTGGCGGTCGGCACGCCGTCGCGGTCGTCGGGGACGGCGCGCTGACCGGCGGCATGTGCTGGGAGGCGCTGAACAACATCGCCGCCGAGCCGGGCCGTCCGGTGGTGATCGTGGTCAACGACAACGGCCGGTCCTACTCGCCGACGATCGGCGGCTTCGCCGAGCACCTGGCTTCGCTGCGGCTGCAGCCCGGCTACGAGCGCATGCTCGACGGCGGCCGCGAGCTGCTGCTCAACACCCCGGTGGTGGGCAAGCCGATCTACGCGGCGCTGCACGCGGCCAAGGCCGGAATCAAGGACGCCCTGAGCCCGCAGGAGATGTTCTCCGACCTCAAGCTCAAGTACCTCGGCCCGGTCGACGGCCACGACATCGCCGCGCTGGAGAAGGCGTTCCAGGCGGCCAAGGCGTTCGGCGGCCCGGTCGTCGTGCACGCGGTCACCGAGAAGGGCCACGGTTACCCGCCCGCGGTGAACCACGAGGCCGACCAGATGCACCAGACCGACCCGATCGACCCGGAGACCGGCCTGCCCAAGCCGAAGGGCCTGAGCTGGACGTCGGTGTTCGGTGACGAGCTGGCGCGCATCGGCGAGGAGCGCGAGGACGTCGTGGCGATCACCGCGGCGATGCTGCGCTCCACCGGGCTGCACGAGTTCGCCGAGCGGCACCCGGACCGCTGGTTCGACGTCGGCATCGCCGAGCAGCACGCGCTGACCTCGGCCGCCGGCCTCGCGATGGGCGGGCTGCACCCGGTCGTCGCGGTGTACTCGACGTTCCTCAACCGGGCCTTCGACCAGTTGCTGATGGACGTGGCGCTGCACCGCCAGCCGGTCACGCTGATCCTGGACCGGGCCGGCATCACCGGCCCGGACGGCCCGAGCCACCACGGCATGTGGGACCTGTCGCTGCTGGGCATGGTGCCCGGCATGCGCGTCGCCGCGCCACGGGACGCCCAGACCCTGCGCGAGGAGCTGCGGGAGGCGGTGGCCGTGTCCGACGGGCCGACCGCGCTGCGGTTCTCCAAGGGCAGCGTCACCGAGTCGGTGCCCGCGGTCGAGCGGATCGGCGTGGTCGACGTGCTGCGCCGCCCGCGTGAGGGCGCCGGCGCGGACGTGCTGCTGGTCGCCGTGGGCGCGTTCGCGCCGCTCGGGCTGGCCGCCGCCGAGCGGCTGGCCGACCAGGGCATCGGCGTGACGGTCGTCGACCCGCGGTGGGTGCTGCCGGTGCCGCACGAGCTGGTCGGCCTGGCGCGGGAGCACCGGCTGGTCGTGACGGTCGAGGACAGCGGTCGCCACGGCGGCTTCGGCAGCGCGCTGTCGGCCGTCCTGCGGGACGCCGAGTGCGACGTGCCGCTGCGCGACCTGGCCGTGCCGCAGAAGTTCCTGCCGCACGGCTCGCGCGAGGAGGTGCTGGCGAGCGTCGGCCTGACCGCGCAGGACGTGGCGCGGCGCGTGACGGAGTGGGCGTCGAACCTGATCGGCGAAGCCCAGCCGGCGACGGCGGACGCCCCGACCGAGTAGACACCCGCGGCGGCCGCGCTCACACAACGAGCGCGGCCACCCGCGGTCGGCAGGAGGTCGCCGCGGCAGTCCTTCGTGGACGGACGACGGCCGGGCGCTAAGCCGCGGGGCGCAGGTTCTCCTCGCACCACTGGCGGAACGTCGTCGGCGTCGTCGACTCCGGGGTCCGCGGCTCGGCGTTGTCCAGGCCCGCGTTCTTGGCCGCCATCATGTCGACCATGCCCCGCGCCATCGTCTCGGACCAGCCCTGCTGCCGCAGGCCGGCGGTCAGCGCCTCGGCCGTGACCGGCTCGAACCGCACCGGGCGGCCCAGCACGTCCGACATGATCTCGGCCATCTCCAGGTGGGACAGGTCCTCCGGGCCGAGCACCGGGACCTCGCCCCGCCCGGTCCACGACTCGTCGAGCAGCAGCCGGGCGGCGGCGTCGGCGATGTCCTTGGTCGCGCACAGCGGCCGCTTGTGATCGGGGATCGCCATGGCGGACCACACGCCGTCGCGCATGATCGACGACGCCTGCCAGAGCAGGTTGTCCATGAAGGTCGGCATCGTCAGCGCGCGGTAGCGCACGCCGGTGCGCGCGATCAGGTCGTCCATCGCCAGCGACGCCGACACGAGCCCGGCGTTGACCGCGACTCCCCGGCCCAGGGCCGACACGCCGACCACCCGCAGGTCCTGGGTGCGGAACAGCTCGCACGCCGGGCGGGTGAAGTCCAGGAACGCGCGGTCCAGGCTGTCCGCGGCGGGGTTCGGCGGGACCAGCCAGAAGACGGCGTCGGCGCCGGCGAACGCCTTGCCGACCACCTCGGGGTCGCCGTGGGAGCCGACGACGACCTCGGCCTTCTCGCGGACCCCGGGGGTGAGCCGGGACGGGTCGCGCACGATGACGCGGACCGGCGCCCCGGCGGTGAGCAGGGATTCGGTGAGGTGCCGGCCGATCCGGCCGGTCGGTGCGGTGATGACGATCATGCGACCACCCTCCGCCCGGACGGCGCCGATCGTCCAATACCTCTTTTCCGGAATTGATACCCTGCAGGTATGGATCTGGACCTGCGCAAGCTGCGGTACTTCACCGCCGTCGCCGAGCACGGGCACTTCGGCCGCGCGGCGGAGCGGCTGCACATCGCGCAGCCGGTGCTGAGCAGGCAGATCCGGGCGCTGGAACGGGAACTGGGCTGCGAGCTGCTGGAGCGCACGACGCGGTCGGTGCGGCTGACGGCGGCCGGCGAGCAGCTGTACGCGGACGCGCCCGGCGTGCTGGCCACCGCCGTGGCCGCGACGCGCCGGGCCTACGGCGCCGCGCGGGGTGCGCGCCGCCTGGTGCTCGGGTTCGCGCCCGGGCTGACCGTGTCCCCGGCGGTCCGGGCGTTCGCCCAGGCGCACCCGGGCGTCGAGGTCGAGTTGCTGCACCTCAACTGGTTCGAACAGGCCGAGGCGATGCGCGACGGCCGCGCCGACGTGGGGTACCTGCGGCAGCCGTTCGACCCCACCGGCTTGCGGACGCTGCGGGTGGGCAGCGAGCCGAAAGTGGTGTGCCTGCCCGCCGCGCACCCGCTGGCGAAGCGGCGGCAGGTGCGGTACGCCGACCTCGAGGGCGAACACGTCATCGACGCGCAGGCCAGGCGGATCAGCACGATCGAGGAGAAGCTGGAGCTGGTCGCGGCCGGCCTGGGCATCGCGATGATCCCCCGCAGCGTGGCGCGCTACTACTCCCGGCCCGACGTGGTGCACCGCCGCATCGGGGACGCCGAGGAGTTCGAGATCGGCCTCGCCGTCGCAGACGGGCACCGGCGACCGCACCTGGAGGACTTCGTGACGATCGCGGCGCGGGTGCTGTCCGGCAGGTGACCTGCGCGGGAACACCAGCGGAGATGACCACAGTGGACAGCGGCGACCCGGTGCGGCCGACGCCGGTGGCCGGGTGCCACGAGGTGGGCGATCAGCCCTGCGGTGGCGCGGCTGCCGGGGCCGGCCTTGGCCGGGACGCCCGCGCCCTCGCGCGGGCCGGGCGAGAACGCGCTGCCCGCGCGCGGCCGCTGCTGCCGGCCCGCCCAGTCGCCGGTGCCCGCCGCCGCGGCTGCGGGGGCGCCGGCCTCACCTGGCCCGGGTGTAGACCAGCTCGAAGTCCAGTTGCCAGTCCGCGTCCGGCATGCGCTTCTCCCACGCGCCGTCGATGCGGTCGCCGTCCGCGCTGAACGTTCCGGTGAACCGCTGCGCGAAGTCCAGCGGCGTGAAGTCCGCGGTCTCGCGCAGCAGCGTCCACCGCGAGCCGTCGAAGGTCATCGCGTACAGGCGGCTCACCCCGCGCGAATCGAAGTAGTGCTGGGTGTACCCGCCGTTCCCGTCCGGCCCCACCACGGCCAGGCTGTCCGGCACCTCGGGCAGCGGCACCTCGGTGCGCTGCGCCAGGTACGTCCCGTCGAGGATCCACTCGAAGACCGACCGCGCCGGCGGCGCGCCGGGGAACCCGACCGCCACGGTCCACTCGCCGGTGAAGACGTCCAGTCCGCTCATCCGGGCCACCCCCAGCCATCGGGAACGGCCAGGATACCGCCTTTGAGGTAACTCTCAGGAAACTGTGGCACGGTGGTCCGCGTGCGAATTCTGGTAGTCGAGGACGAGGCGCCGCTGGCGGACGCGATCGCGCGCGGGCTGCGCCGGGAAGGCATGGCGGTCGACGTCGCCCTCACCGGTGACGAGGGGCACGAGAAGGCGAGCATCACCCGCTACGACGTGGTGCTGCTGGACCGCGACCTGCCCGGCATGTCCGGCGACGAGCTGTGCCGTCAGATCGTCTCCTCCGACGAGCTGACCCGCGTCCTCATGCTGACCGCCAGCGGTACAGTCTCCGACCGCGTCGAGGGCCTGTCCCTGGGCGCCGACGACTACCTGGCCAAGCCGTTCGCCTTCCCCGAGCTGGTCGCCCGCGTGCGTGCCCTCGGCCGCCGCGCCACCCCGGCCGCGCCGCCGCTGCTCACCGTCGGCGACGTGCAGCTGGACCCGGCCAAGCGCACCGTCCGCCGCGCGAGCGGCCCGGTCGACCTGACCCGCAAGGAGTTCGGCGTCCTCGAGGTCCTGATGTCCGCCAAGGGCGCGGTCGTCAGCAGCGAGGAGCTGCTCGAGCGCGTGTGGGACGAGAACGCCGACCCGTTCACCACGACCGTCCGGGTCACGGTGATGACCCTGCGCAAGAAGCTGGGCGAACCTGGGATCATCGAGACCGTGGTGGGATCCGGGTACCGGGCACGCGACACCGGCCCCGCGAAGGGGTGAGCGCGCGCTCGACACGCACGCCGGTTCGCAGCCTGCGGGCGCGCATCACGCTGCTCGCGACCGGGCTGGCGGCCGGCGTCAGCCTCGTGCTGCTCTGGCTGGCCTGGACGCTGGTCGGTGACGCCGTGTCCGCGGTGCCGCAGATGCCGCCGGGCACGGTCGTGCGCGTCGACGGCGTGGACGTGGACGCCGCCGCACTGGCCGCGCACCTGCGCGACCACGCGCGCGACAAGATGCTGCTCGCCGGCACCATCGCGTTCTGCTGCGTGGTCCTGGCCACCGCGGTCCTGGCCTGGACGTTCACCTCCCGCGTGCTGCGCCCGCTGCGCGACATCACCGGCACCGCGCGGCGGCTGTCGGTCGAATCGCTGGGGGAGCGCATCGGTGACGTCGACGCGCGCGGCGAGCTGGCCGAGCTGGCCCAGACGTTCGACGCGATGCTCGACCGGCTGCAGTCGGCGTTCGAGGCGCAGCGGCACTTCGTCGCCAACGCCAGCCACGAGCTGCGCACCCCGCTGTCGGTGATCCGCACCGAGCTGGACGTCACGCTCGCCGACGACCAGGCCGACACCGCCGAGCTGCGGCGCATGGCCGGCGTGGTGCGGGATGCGACTGAGCGGGCCAACCAGCTCGTCGGGTCGTTGCTGCTGCTCGCCCGCACCGACGGCGCCGGGCTGGTGGTGACCGAGCCGGTCGACCTCGCGGCGCTGGTCGCCAGCGCGTGGCGGGCGGTGTCCGGGGAGGCCGACCAGCGCGGCCTGAAGACCACCTTCCATTGCGAGCCGGCGTGGACCACGGGCGATCCTGCGCTGCTGGAGCGCATCGCGGGCAACCTGCTGGAGAACGCGGTGCGGCACAACGTCGACGCCGGCTGGATCGAGGTCACCACGCAGGCCGGGGAGCAGTGGGCGACGCTGCGGGTGCGCTCCTCGGGCGGGCTGGTCGACCCGCAGGCGGTCGACGAGCTGTTCGAGCCGTTCCGCCGCGCCGGAGTGGCGCGCACGGCCCGGCACGGTGCCGGTCTGGGGTTGTCGATCGTGCGGGCGGCGGTGGAGGCGCACGACGGGCTGGTGAGCGCGGAACCGGTGGTCGGCGGCGGCCTCGCGGTCACCGTCCGGCTGCCCGCGACCCGCTGAGTTACGGTGCTGGGCATGGTCCCTTCGATCCGGTTGAACAACGACGTCGAGCTGCCCGCCCTCGGGTTCGGGGTCTACAAGCTGCCCGATGACGAGGTCGAGGCGGTGATGCACGTCGCGATGGAGGCCGGCTACCGCAGCTTCGACACGGCCACGTTGTACGGCAACGAGCGGGGTGTCGGCGCGGCGGTGCGCTCGTCCGGCCTGCCGCGCGACGAGCTGTTCGTCACCACCAAGCTGTGGAACACCGAGCACGGTTACGACTCGGCGCTCAAGGCGTTCGACGGCAGCCTGGAGCTGCTCGGACTGGACTACGTCGACCTGTACCTGATCCACTGGCCGGTGCCGCGGCAGAACAAGTACGTGGAGACGTGGCGCGCGCTGGAGAAGATCCTGGCCGACGGCAAGGCCCGCGCGATCGGCGTGTCGAACTTCCAGATCCCGCACCTGGAACGGCTGATGGCCGAGACCGAGGTGGTGCCCGCGGTCAACCAGATCGAGCTGCACCCCGGCCTGCAGCAGGCCGCGCTGCGCGGGTTCCACGAGAAGCACGGCATCGTGACCGAGGCGTGGAGCCCGCTCGCGCGCGGCAGGCAGCTGGACAGCGAGGTGATCACGACGATCGCCCGCAAGCACGGCAAGACCCCGGCGCAGGTGGTGCTGCGCTGGCACATCGAGATGGGGCACATGATCATCCCGAAGTCGGCCACCCCGAGCCGCATCCGGGAGAACATCGAGATCTTCGACTTCGAGCTGGACTCCCACGACATCGCCGGCCTGGCGACCCTGGAATCCGGCGACCGGCACGGCCCCCACCCCGACGCGTGAGGTAATTCGCACCGCGAACTGTTAGTCTGGTGTAATGCCCGCACAGGATGACGGCCGGATGGGGATCGTGACCGCTCTGGTGCGGTCCACGTTCCTGGTGAACGCGGTGTATTCGGAATCGGCCCGCGAGTACGGCATCACGATGCCGCAGGGGCAGCTGTTGTGCGTGCTGATGGCGCGGCCGTACGGCATGACCGAGCTGGGCGCAGTGCTGCGGCTGGCGAAGTCGAGCCTGACCGGGCTGGTCGACCGCACCGAACGCAACGGCCTGGTGCGTCGCGAACCGGATCCTCGCGACACCAGGGCGGTCCGGGTCGCGCTCACGCCGGAGGGGCAGCGGCTGGCGGGGGAGTTCTACACCGAGACGTGCCGCCGGATCGAACAGCTGCCCGCGGGGCTCGACGCCGGGGAACGGGACCGGCTCGCGAGCCTGCTCGGCCGGGTCGTGACGGACAACGAGGTGCCTCCGGTCTTCCTCGACCGTTGATCCTCTTGCGGTTCGTACTACGAACCATTATGGTTCGTAGTACGAACTTCAAGGAGGGCTTCATGACCGCATCTGAGGTGGTTTTCGGGTTCGGTGCGCACACCGGCGTCGACGAGGTGCCGGACCTGCTGCGCATGGTCCGGCGCGCGGACGCCGACGGGCTCGACCTGGTTTCGCTGTCCGACCACCCCTACTTCGGGAGCCGGCTGGACGCCTACGCGACCGTCGGGTTCCTGCTCGGCCACACCGAGCGCATCGCGGGGTTCGCCAACGTCACCAACCTGCCGCTGCGGCCCCCGGCCATGCTGGCCCGGACGGTGACGACCCTGTCGGCGCTGTCCGGCGGCCGGGTCGTGCTCGGGATGGGCGCGGGCGGGCTCCCGGACCGGATCGCCGACATGGGCGGGCGGCGGTTCGCCCCGGCCGAGGCCGTGGAGGCGTTCGAAGAGGCGATCCTGCTGGTCAAGAGCCTGGCCGGGGGTGGCGAGCCGGTGACGCACGAGGGGCGGCATTACCGGGTGCGCGAGATCGAGCCCGCGCCGGTGCCCGCGCCGCCGGTGTGGACCGGATCGGTCGGGCGGAAGTCGCTCGCCGCCACCGGTCGCGTGGCCGACGGCTGGCTCCCCGGCCACGCGGCGGACTGGCTGAGCGAGCGGTACCGCACGTCGCGACCGGTGATCGACGAGGCGGCGGCCGCGGTGGGCCGTGACCCGCGCGAGGTCCGCACGATCCTGAACTTCCCCGGCCGGATCACCGACGCGCCGCTGGCGAAGACGCGCGACGAGGAAGGCCGCTGGATCGGCGGGTCCGTGGACCAGTGGGTCGAGGAGCTGACCACGGGCGTCCTCGAGCACGGGATGAGCGGCTTCATCCTGTTCCCGCCGGGCCACGCCGCCCACGACGACGTCTCCCTCGGACGCTGGGCGCGGGAGATCGTGCCGGCCGTGCGCGAGCGGATCGCGAAGGAGGACTAGGTGGACTTGGCCGGGACTTCGGTGGCGGTGGGTGGGGGTTGAGGTTCCTCGCTGGCCACCGCCAACTTCGCCGAGCATGGCATCACTCGGATCGAGCGGTCGATGACCGGCAACCTTGGCCTACGGGCAGGTCTACACCAGCAACACCGAACGAGCCGCCGCACTTCGCACGCCGCCAGGGCGAACTCAGCGGCCACCCGCCCACCACCCACCTGGCGGCCAAGTCCAGCTAGGGCCGGATCGCCGCCGCGAGGTGCTTGGCGAGCACGTCGGGTGCCTGGGCGTGGGCGAGGTGGCCCTGCCCGGGCAGGACGACCCGCCGCGCCTGGGGCAGCGCCCGCTCGAACACCTCGAACGCCGTGCCGTAGGGCTGCACGCCCTCGTTCACCTCGCCCAGCAGCAGCGTGACCGGCACGGCGAGGTCGTGGTAGAGGTCGAAGGCCGGCTCGTGGGCGTTGAGCGCGGCGAGTTCGGCCGCCAGCGGGTGGGCCAGCGGGCGCAGCACCGGCCACACCGGGCTGTCCCGCAGCGCCGCCACGTACTCGGCGGAGAAACCCGACACGTCCCGGTTCACGATCTCCACCGCGCGGTCCAGGTCACCCTCGGCCGCGCGCAGCGGCTCGAGCGCCTGGACGCCGAACGGGCTCGACACGGGTTCGTAGGCGACGACGGACCGCAGGTCATGCCGCTGCACCGCGGTTTCCAGCGCGATCAGCGCGCCGTAGCTCCAGCCGAACAGCTCCACGTCCCCGCCGAGGGCGTCGAGCACGTGGTGCAGGTCGTCGATCTCGGTGCGCACCGAGTAGCCCTCGCCGAGCGGCCCGCTGGGCGCCCGGCCCCGCCGGTTCAGCACGACGACCGGGTTCGGCAGCGCGAGGGCCTCGACGACCGGACGCCAGGAGGCGGCGTCGGCCATCACCCCGGGCACGACGACCACCGGCGGCCCGTCGCCGTCGCGCCGCTCGGCGATCAACGTCGTGCCGTCGCGGTCGAACCGCAGAACTGTCATGGATTTTCCTTTCACAGAACGATGTCCAGCAGGGGAACCAGGGTGGCGGTGCACACCGTCATGGCGAACGTGTTGCCCGCGCAGGGATGCACGCCGAGCGGCATGCGCCGGGACGCGAACGCGGCCAGCGGGGGAGCGGCCAGCGCGCCGAGCACCGCGCCGCTCAGCACGGCCGGCCACGTCGGGCCGTAGGTGAGCACCACCGCGGGCGCGACCGACACGACCGGCACGAACGTCGGGTACCAGCCGTGCCGCGCCCACTGCCGCCGGTACACCAGCACGCCGACCGTGGCGGCGAGGACCTGCGCGGTGAGCAGGGCCGGCAGCAGGCCGCTGCCGTAGACCGGGGTAAGCGGGTTGAGCAGGTAGGTCAGCACCGTTCCGGCGAGCAATCCGAGCGAGGCGATTTCGTTGCCGTGGAAGGGAGCTTCGCTGAAGTCGGCGAGCACGCGGCGCACCACCCACACCGGTCCCTGTCGTGGCGTGGTGCCGGCCGAGGCTGGCGGCGGAACCGGCTCCGGGAGCCACGGCAGCCGGCGGCAGAGCGGGAACGCGACCAGCGCGCTGACCCACATCGCGGTCACCGAACCCACCACCGCGGGGAGCCCGAGCGGCACGCACACGAAGTTGACCAGCAGCAACGCCACGGGCGTGGTCAGTGCCGCGCCGAGGACGGCGCCGGTGACCGCGACCCGCCACCCGGCTCCGTAGGTCAGGACCACCATCGGCGGGACCGACACGAACGCCACGAACGTCGGCTGCCAGCTCCCGCTCGCCGGAAGCGTCCACCCCCACGCGATGTTCGACAGCAGCAGCCCGAGCAGGGCCGCGGCGGTGACCCACGGCCACAACCCGGTGTTACCGCTGACCGGGAACCCGGCCCAGCGGCGCCGCCGCTTCCACGCGACGTGCGCGATCCAGCCGCCGGCCAGCAGGCCGAGCCCGCCGAGCGCGGATTTGTAGAACTGCGCCTCGGTGGTGTCGCCCAGGACCCACCGCAGGAACTGCGGGATGCGGCGGTAGGCCTGCTCCTGCCACTCGTCGTAGCCGGGCAGGACGTGCGGCAGCGAGCCGGTGACGCGGGCCAGCAGCAGGGCGAGGCCCGCGGTGACCCCGAACAGCGCGGCGCCGGTCAGCCAGCGGCCGAGCGCGCCGGCGGGCTTCGTCGCCCGGCGGGTGGTGGTGAGCATCGGGGTCACCGGGGGTAGGCCTGGCCGCCGCGGTACCCGAGCAGGGGATCGTAGAGGTCCGTGCGCCGGTCCCGGGGCAGGTCGTTGAGCTCGTTCCAGATCGCCGCCGACCGGGTCGCCATGAGATCCAGCTCCGCGTAGACGATCGTGTCGCCCTCGGGGGCGGCGACCTCGCTCGCGGGCCAGCCGTTGGTGCCGGTGATCAGCGAGCACCCGAGGAACTTCGCACCGCGTTCCTCGCCGACGCGGTTCGCCGCGACGATCGGCACGCCGTTGACGTGCGAGGCGGTCATGGTCAGGTAGGCGGCCATGCACCGGCCGGCGTCGTCGAACAGCGGCGGCGGCGTCCACACCCAGTTGTTCACGCTGCAGATCACGTCGGCGCCCTGCACCGCGAGCAGGCGCGCCACCTCCGGGAACCAGATGTCCCAGCAGATCAGCAGGCCGATCCGGCCGATCCGCGTGTCGAACACCGGGAAGCCGAGGTCGCCGGGCGTGAAGACGAGCTTTTCCTTGTGCCACAGGTGGGTCTTGCGGTAGTGCCCGATCAGCCCGTCCGGTCCGATGAGGACGGCCGTGTCGAACAGGCGCACACCGTCCACTTCGGTCAGGCCGCCGACCAGGTGGATGCCACGGGAGCGGGCCAGGTCCGTCCACGCCTGGACGGTCGGTCCGGTCAGTTCCTCGGCGTGTGCGTAAGCCTCTTCCCGGGTGGCGAAGGAGTACCCGGTGTTGACCAGCT
The DNA here is from genome assembly GCF_014653945.1 of Amycolatopsis deserti. Lineage (GTDB taxonomy): Bacteria > Actinomycetota > Actinomycetes > Mycobacteriales > Pseudonocardiaceae > Amycolatopsis_E > Amycolatopsis_E deserti. The sequence continues at coordinate 75,830 of NZ_BNAU01000008.1, forward strand.
CGGGCAGCACGACCAGGTTCGCACCGCGGTCGGCAGCCGCACCGGCCAGTTCCACGGACCGGTTCAGGTTCTTGTCCTTGTTCTCCAGCCCGACCTGCGGGTCGCACTGCACGGCGGCGGCGGTGATGACACTCGTCGACATCGTTGTCCTTTCAGAGGTGTTCGGCGATCGTCAGGAGTTGGTGCTCGGAGCCGGGCGGGCCGACGAGCTGCAGTCCCACGGGCAGCTCGCCGACGAGACCGGCGGGGACGGACACCGCGGGCAGTCCGAGGACGCTCCACGGGCTGGTCAGCGACAGCAGTGCGGCACGCACGTCGCCGAGTTCGCCAGCGCGGGCGTCCAGGAGCGGGGCGGGGAACGGAACCGTCGGCAGCGCCAGGATCCCGTGCTCCCGCAGCAGGTTCAGGACCTCGCCGCGGGCCCGGTCGCGCAGCTCGCGGGCGCGGACGTACTCCCAGCCGCGGATTTCACCGCCGGCTCGCAGCCGCTCGCGGACTTCCTCGCCGAAGAGCCCGGGTGCAGCGGTGAACCGGTCCGCGTGCACCGCGTACGCCTCGCTGCCCTGGATGGTCGAGTACGCGGCGCGTAGCGCTTCCGCCTGGGGCACAGCGACTTCGGGCAGGTCGCCGAGCCGCGCGCGGACCAGGGCCGTCACCTCGGGCAGGGTCGGGTGGATCGAGTCCGGTGGCAGCCACGCCAACCGCGATGTCGCCGGCGTGGTTTCGGTTCCGCTCAGGACCGTCCACAGCAGACGGGCGTCCGCGACGGTGCGGGCGAGCGGCCCGATCGTGTCCAGCGACGGCGCCAGCGGCAGGACCCCCTGCGTGCTCAGCGCGCCGTGGGTGGGTTTGAGGCCCACCACGCCGCAGCACGCCGCCGGGATCCGCACCGAACCGCCGGTGTCGGTGCCCAGCGCGAGCGGGACGACGCCGGCCGCGACCGCGGCGGCCGAACCGCTGCTGGAACCGCCGGTCATGCGGCCCGGGTCGTACGGGTTGCGCGCCGGGCCGTTCGCCGCGCGGTCGCCGGTGGGCCCGAAGGCGATTTCGTGCGTGGCGGTCTTGCCCAGGATGATCGCGCCCGCCGCCCGGAGCCGCCGCACGCAGTCGGCGTCGTCGGTGGCGACGCGTCCCTCGAAGTGGTGCGACCCCGCCGTGGTCGGCAGGCCGCGCACGTCGATCAGGTCCTTGACCGCGACCGGAACGCCGTGCAGGGGCCCGCGGTCCACGCCGGCCGCCAGTTCGCGGGCGGCCTGCTCGGCGGCGTCCCGGGCGCCCGCTTCGTCCACCGTGACGAACGCGTTGACCACCGGCTCCCACCGGTGGAGTTCGGCGAGCGCGGTTTCCACCAGGTCGCGCGGGCCGAGCCGGCCGGCACGCAGGTCCGCGGCCAGGTCCGCGACGGAGCGGTGCGCGAACCAGCCGGCGCCGGGCGGCGGGACCAGCCGGGTCCCCAGGGATGACGACACGGGGCTCCTCTCGGTGCTCAAACGATTGGGTTCGTGTTGCGACGCGACACAAACGTTTGGGAAAATCGTTTGGGTAGTATCAAGGAGCCCGAGAGCCGCCGTCAAGGGCGGCGGGGCGAAAGGCTGGGAAGTGGGCCGAGAGGAGCGCAAGCGGCCGGCCACCCTGCGGACGATCGCGCGGAGCGCCGGGGTGGACGTGTCGACCGTGTCCCGCGTGCTCAACGGATCGCCGGAGGACGCGGCGCGCGCCGCGTCACGGGAGACGGCCGACGCGATCCGCGAGTGGGCGGCCCGGCTGGACTACCGGCCCAACCCGCACGCGAAGAGCCTGCGCACGCAGCGCAGCAACCTCGTCGGGGTCCTGGTGCCGCGGCTGTCCGACGTCGTCCTCGCCACGATCTACGAGGGCATCGAGGACGCCGCCGCGGGGCACGGCCTGGCGACGTTCGTGATGAACAGCCACGACCGGCCGGCCGAGCAGCGCTCGCGGACCGAGCTGGCGCTGTCCCGCCGCGTGGACGGTCTCATCCTGGGCGACGCCCACCACGACGGGCAGTTCACCGCCGAGCTGGCCGAGCGGCGCGTGCCGTTCGTGCTGGTCAGCCGCCACGCGGGCGGCCACCCGTCGGTCACCTGCGACGACTACCGCGGCGGACGGCTGGTGGCCGAGCACTTCCTCGACCTGGGCTACCGGCGGGCCGCGGTGATCGCCGGTGAACCCTTCGCGAGCACCGGCATCGACCGCACGGCCGGGTTCACCGACCGCTACCGCGAGGAGGGGCTGGAGGTCCCGGCGGTGCACTCCGGGTTCGACACCGCGGGCGGGCACCGGGCCGCCGAGCGGCTGCTGTCGGAGGCCGGGCCCACGGCGATCTTCGCGGTGAACGACTTCGCGGCGATCGGCGCGCTCGGCGCGGTGCGGGACGCGGGCCTGCGCCCCGGGACCGACGTCGCCGTGGCCGGGTTCAACGACACCCCGCTCGCGGCCGAGCTGCCGGTCCCGCTGACCAGCGTGCGTTCCCCGATGCACGAGATGGGCCGCCGCGCGCTGGAACTGCTGATGAAGGTCCTGAGTGGACAGCAGGCGGAGTCCGAACGCCTGGAGCCGGAGCTGATCGTCCGGGCGTCCACGATGCGCTGACGGCCCCTCACCGCCGGGGTGAGGGGCCGTCGGATCAGGCGACTACGCCGGGACGGAGGCAACGCCGGGGGCCAGGAACGGCTTGCCGGTCACCTTGGCCGACACGCCGGTCCGGTCCAGGTACGGCGTGATGCCGCCGAGCCAGAACGGCCAGCCCGCGCCGAGGATCAGGCACAGGTCGATGTCCTGCGCCTGCGCGACCACGCCCTCGTCGAGCATGATCCGGATCTCCTCGGCGATCGCGGACAGCGCCCGCTCCCGCAGCTCCTCCGCGGTCGAGGGCCGGTCACCCTGCTGCCACAGCGCCGCGACCTCCGGGTCGACCGTCGGGTTGCCCTTGTCGTCCCACTGCCACACCGCGGTTTTGCCCGACGCGACGAACTTCTTCAGGTTCTCGCTCACCGGGAAGCGCTCCGGGAACGCGGCGTGCAGCGTCTCGCCGACGTGCAGCGCGATCGCCGGGCCGACCAGCTGCATCAGCGTCAGCGGCGACATCGGCAGGCCCAGCGGCTCCAGCGCGCGGTCGGCCACGTCGAACGGCGTGCCCTCGTCGACCGCGGTCAGCACCTCGCCGAGGAAGCGCAGCAGCAGCCGGTTCACCACGAACGCCGGCGCGTCCTTCACCAGCACGCTGGACTTCTTCAGCTGCTTGCCCACCGCGAACGCCGTCGCCAGCGCCGCGTCGTCGGTCTTCTCGCCGCGCACGATCTCCAGCAGCGGCAGCACGGCGACCGGGTTGAAGAAGTGGAACCCGACGACCCGCTCCGGGTGCCGCAGCTTCGAGGCCATCTCCGACACCGACAGCGACGAGGTGTTGGTCGCCAGGATCGCCTCGGGCTTGACGTAGTTCTCCAGGTCGCCGAAGACCTGCTGCTTGACGCCCATCTCCTCGAACACGGCCTCGATCACGAAGTCCGCGTCGGCGAAGGCGGCCTTGTCCAGCGAGCCGCTCACCAGCGCCTTGAGCCGGTTGGCCTCGTCCGGCGAGATCCGCTTCTTGCCGAGCAGCTTGTCGATCTCTCCGTGCACATAGGACACGCCCTTGTCGATGCGCGCCTGGTCCACGTCGGTCAGCACGACCGGCACCTTCAGGCGCCGCACGAACAGCAGCGCCAGCTGGCTCGCCATCAGGCCCGCGCCGACCACGCCGACCTTGGTCACCTTGCGCGCCAGCGACTTCTCCGGCGCGCCGGCCGGCCGCTTGGCCCGCTTGTTGACCAGGTTGAACGAGTACAGCCCGGCGCGCAGCGTGTCGTCCATCAGCAGCTGCGCCAGCGCCTGCGTCTCGGCCGCGTAGCCTGCGTCGAGGTCGTTCGCGCGGGCGAGTTCGAGCAGCTCGACGGCCTTGGTCGCGCCCGGCGACGCGCCCTTGGTCTTGCCGTCCACGACGGCCTTCGCGCGGGCGATCGCGGCGTCCCAGCCGGCGCCGCGGTCGATCTCCTTGCGCTGCGGGGTGATCTCGCCGTTGACTACTTTGGACAGCCACAGCAGCGACTGCTCCAGGAAGTCCGCGCTGCCCAGCAGCTCGTCCACGATGCCCAGCTCGGCGGCCTGCTTCGGCTTGAGCATCTTGTTCTGGTTCAGCGCGTTCTCGATGATCACGGTGACCGCGGCGTCCGGCCCGATCAGGTTCGGCAGCAGCTGCGTGCCGCCCCAGCCCGGGAACAGGCCGAGGAACACCTCGGGGAAGGAGATCGCGGCCGCCGACTCCGACAGCGTGCGGTAGTGGCAGGACAGGGCCAGTTCCAGCCCGCCGCCCATGACCGCGCCGTTGACGAACGCGAAGGTCGGGATGGCCGAGTCGGTCAGGCGGCGGAACACCGCGTGACCGGTCTCGGCGATCTCGTGCGCCAGGTTCGGGTCGCTGATCGCCTCGACGCCGGACAGGTCGGCGCCGACGGCGAAGATGAACGGCTTGCCGGTGACCGCGATGGCGGCCGGGTCCGCGGCGAACGCCTCGTCCAGCGCGGCGTTCAGGCTCACCAGGCCCTGCGGGCCGAAGGTGGACGGGCGGGTGTGGTCGTGCCCGTTGTCCAGGGTGATCAGTGCGACCTGCTTGTCCAGGCCGGGGACCCGGATCAGGCGCGTGGTCGCCCGGGTGACGACCTCGTCCGGGAAGGCGGCCTTGGCCTGCTCAACCGTGAACGTCACTTGTCACTCCCGTCGTAGGCAGGGTTCTCCCAGATCACGGTGCCGCCCATGCCGAGGCCGATGCACATCGTGGTGATGCCGTAGCGGACCTCGGGGTGCTCGGCGAACTGGCGGGACAGCTGGGTCATCAGCCGCACGCCGGAGGAGGCCAGCGGGTGGCCGCAGGCGATCGCGCCGCCCCACGGGTTGACGCGCGGGTCGGTCTGGTCGATGCCGAAGTGGTCGAGGAAGGCCAGCACCTGCACGGCGAAGGCCTCGTTGATCTCGAAGAGCCCGATGTCCGAGATGGACAGTCCGGTGCGCTTGAGCAGCTTCTCGGTGGCCGGGACCGGCCCGACGCCCATGACCTCGGGGTCGACACCGGCGAAGGAGTAGCCGATCATCCGCATCGCGACGGGCAGGCCCAGCTCGCGGGCGGTTTCCTCGTCGGCGAGGATGGCGCCGGTCGCGCCGTCGTTGAGGCCCGCGGCGTTGCCCGCGGTGACCCGGCCGTGCGGGCGGAACGGGGTCTTGAGGTTCGCCAGCGTCTCGACGGTGGTGCCCGGGCGGGGCGGCTCGTCCTCGGTGGCCAGCCCCCAGCCCAGCTCGGAGCGGATCGCGACCGGGACCAGCTCGGGGCCGATCTTGCCGGCCTTGACGGCGTCGGCGTAGCGCTCCTGGCTCTGCGCGGCGTACTCGTCGGCGCGGCGCTTGGTGATGGCCGGGAAGCGGTCGTGCAGGTTCTCCGCCGTCTGGCCCATGACCAGCGCGGACGGGTCGACGAGCTTGTCCGCGACGATGCGCGGGTTGGGGTCGACGCCCTCGCCCATCGGGTGGCGGCCCATGTGCTCGACACCGCCCGCGATGGCGATGTCGTAGGCGCCGAAGCCGATCCCGCCCGCGACGGTGGTGACGGCGGTCATGGCGCCGGCGCACATGCGGTCGATCGCGTAGCCCGGGACCGAGCGCGGCAGGCCGGCCAGGAGGGCGGCCGTGCGGCCGATCGTGAGGCCCTGGTCGCCGGTCTGGGTCGTGGCGGCGATGGCGACGTCGTCCACCCGCTCCGGCGGCAGCTCCGGATGCCGGCGCAGCAGTTCGCGGATGACCTTGACGACGAGGTCGTCGGCCCTGGTGTTGGCGTAGATGCCCTTGTCACCCGCCTTGCCGAACGGGGTGCGGACCCCCTCGACGAAGGCCACGGTGCGCACCGCCCGCGCGGTCGGCGCAAGGGGGGTTGCGGCCACGATGTGCTCCCTCTGTCAGTACTGGGACCGCCGGTTACCCGGCGGTAATGACGCCACTCTAACCCTGGTTACCCGCGGGTAACCAGGGTGGTGGGAGAGACCACCTTTTCGAGCGGCGCGCCAGCGCCGCGCAGTGAACCAAAGCGGAGCTGGGTGGTCATCCCGTCGCCTGACACCGGAACGATCACCTTGAGCCAGGGCCGCAACCCAGGCCGCCAACCGCAGGCCGACCATGCCAACCTTGCGGCCCTGGCTCAAGGTGATATGCACAAACCGGAAGGCGACGGGATGACCACCCAGCTCCCACCCACCCGAGGCGAGACGAGGGGCTTTTCTGTCATCCCGGAGCCTGCCCGTCCGGCGAGGACATCTTTTGATCTTTAAAGCTGCGCCTTGGGCAGGCGGGGAGTCCGCCCTGCGGGCGGGTTCAAAAGAGCGCCTCACGGCGCCGAACGGTCACCTTGCGACCACCCCCGCCCCCGATGCCTGATTGTGTTTCAGTCGCCGAGCAGCCGTGTCAAGGCGGGAAAGAGTACCTTGACACGCCTGATCGGCGACCAAAAGCAGGCTGTGGATCGGGGGCGGGGGAGGTCTGGTTGGGGTAGTCGGTCCGCTTGCGCCGCCGGCTTGCGTTTTGTGATGTGAGTTCACGCGCGCAGGGCCCACCCGCCGCCGCAATGGCGCTCATCCGCCGCGAGCGGCGCCGAACTCAGCATCCCGCGCGGCGACCCCGGCACTTGCGCGCCTGCGGGCGGCGCAGCCGGCGGCGGTCTGCCCGCTGCTACGGCCGTCCGTGGCGGCTACTGCCGCGTGCCTGCGGCTACCGCTCCCTGGAGCTCACTGCGGCCGCCTACCCGCCGACGTGCCGCCTCAGGCCGTTGCCTGCAGTGCCTCCACCAGCACCGGTGCCGTCAGCTCCACCTGCCACGGCCGCGCGCCTCCCGCGGTGAGTGCTGCCGCCACGGCCTCGAGACTGCGATCCTCCGGCGGCCGCCAGCAAGTGCGGCGCAACAGATCCGGCAGCAGCAGGTTCTCCACTGGCAGCTGGTGGTGCTCGGCGATCTTCGCCAACCCGGCACGGGCCGCGGCCAAGCGTGCCGCCGCGTCGGGGTCCTTGTCCGCCCACCGGTTCGCCGGGGGTGGGCCGTCGTTGGGCTGCGCCGGGTTGGGCAGCTGGTCCCGCGGCAGCTGACGGGCAGCCTGCAGGTGCCGGAACCAGTTCCCCGTGTACCGCCGCTGCACGCGGCCCCCGAACACCGGCAGCGCCTGCAGCTCGGCGACCGTCTTCGGGTCGGCCAGCACCGCGTTCACGATCGCGCTGTCCGGCAGCACGCGGCTGGGTGCGCGGTCGCGCTTGCGGGCCAGCTCGTCGCGGGCCTCCCACAACGCTCGCACCGCCGCGAGGCCCCGCGCGGTTCGCACCTTGTGGATCCCGCTCGTGCGCCGCCACGGCTCGCTCCGCGGTGGCGGCTGGGGTGCGGTCCGCACGGCCTCGAACTCCTGGCGCGCCCAGTCCAGCTTGCCCTGGGCGTCCAGCTCCGCCTCGAGCTTCTCGCGCAGCGGGATCAACAGCTCGACGTCCAGCGCCGCGTAGTTGAGCCAGTCCACCGGCAGCGGCCGCTTCGACCAGTCCGCCGCGCTGTGGCCCTTCTCGAGGTGGTAGCCGAGCAGGCGCTCGACCAGCGTGCCCAGCGCCACGCGCTCGTAGCCGGCCAGCCGACCGGCCAGCTCGGTGTCGAACAGGCTCCCGGGCACCAGGTCCAGCTCGGCCAGGCACGGCAGGTCCTGCGAGGCGGCGTGCAGCACCCACTCCTGGCCGTTCAGCACGTCCTGCAACGGCCCCAGCCTGCCCGCGAGGGCGATCGGGTCCACCAGGACCGTCCCGGAGCCCTCGCGGCGCAACTGCACCAGGTAGGCCTTGGGCCAGTAGCGGTAGCCGGACGCGCGCTCGGTGTCCACCGCGATCGCACCCGTGCCCGCCGCGAGCCGTGCGCAGGCGCGCGCCAGCCCCGGCTCGTCCGCCACCACGTCCGGCGTCCCGTCGGCCGGCTCCTTGAGCGTGACCGGGTCGGCCGGTTCGCTGGTATCAGGCACTTGATCTGCGGTTTCCACGTCGGTCAACCCTACGGGACGGGCGCACCGTCACCGGTACGCCCGTCCGTTGGGGTCGTGCGATTCGGCAGGGGATCAGCGGATGACGCCGGCTCGCATCGCGAGCGCCACCATCTGCGCCCGGTCGCCGGTGCCGAGCTTGCGCCCGATCCGGGACAGGTGCGACTTGACGGTGAGCGCCGAGAGGCTGAGCTCCTCGCCGATCTCCTTGTTGGACTGGCCGTCGGCGACCAGCTGCAGCACCTCGACCTCGCGCGCGGACAGCTCCCGCGGCGTGTTGTCGGTGCCCGGCACCCGCGTGCCGGTCGCCAGGACCGGGGCCACGCTCGGGTCCGCGTACACCCCGCCGTCCAGCACCCGGCGCACCCCGTCGGTCACCACCATGGGCGAGGCCGACTTCAGCAGGTACGCCTGGGCACCGGCCTGGAAGGCCGAGCGCACGGCATACGGGTCGTCGGACGAGGCGAGCACCACGATCCGGGGCCAGCCCTGGCTACGGAGCTCCGTGACCAGGTCGATCCCGCTCCCGTCCGGCAGCCCGAGGTCGAGGATGGCCAGGTCGCACGGACCCGTCGCGGTCGCCCGCGCCCTCGCCTCGGCTACCGAGGCAGCTTCGTGTACGGTGCCCGCACCCATCTGTGCGAGTCGTGCGGCAATCGCCTCCCTCAGGAGCGGGTGGTCGTCGACCACCAGCACCGAAAACAGCTCTTCCCGCGGGTGCGGGACCATGCTCGCCGGCAAAGCACCGGCTGGCGTGGATCTGACGGCCTGCGACAAGCCGACGGCAGCCACGTCACTACCTCCCTGGAGTCGGTCGTGCCCCCCGACCGGCACCGGGTACTTTCGGCCGATCAGCCGCGCCAGCTCTAGACCGAAAGTGGTATCGTCGAAGAGGCACTCTAGCCGCCGATCGCCCTCCGCGGGGGGATCGAACGGGTATCTATCTCGATCGGGTAGTTACTAGCTGGCATCCCTGTAGCACGTTCGGAGTAATACACAGGACGTGGCTAACGCATCGCGGAGCGCCAGCGATAAGCCCTTCTCGGGGACAGAGCGCTGCGCGTGCATACGGGCCGTGCATCTGCTCACGCGCGGTGCCGCCCGGCGTTGACCGATCGGGGGAGCGCTGTCATCGGATCGACGTAACCGGTCACTTCGCGCAGCGTAAGCGGCCTGTACCGCACCCGGGAGGGTGCCCCACGGCGGAATTCAGGGTGGCCGGCGACCGCCCGACCGAACTCTAGCGCTGTCGCCCGCGAGCCTCTGAGTGAGGTCTGCGTCACATCCGGCGCGCCGGAGTACCGGTGTCAGCCGCTCTGGCGGTGGCCGAACAGCGAAACGCCGACCGGCGGCAGGCCGGCCACGCTCGACATCAGCTGGCAGAACGCCTCGCCGTGCGGGCGCAGCTGCTGGTCGGCCGGCGTCCAGGACGCCCGCAGCTCCAGGTCGTCGGTGCGGGGCGGGCCGCTGATGTCGCCGAAGCGGGCCGACGAGGTCTCGGTGACCGTGCCGCCCAGCGCGGTGAACGCCGCCCCGGACTGCTCCAGTGCGTCGGTGAGCCACGACCAGCCGACCGCCGGCAGGAACGGGTCGCTGGCCAGTTCCCGGTCGATCTCCGCGCGCACGTAGACGACCACCCGCAGCACCCCGTTCCAGGCCTCCTGGCCCTCCGGATCGTGCAGCAGCACCAGCCGGCCGGTGGCCGTCACGTCCGCGGGACCCGTCGCGTCGCAGCTGAGCGCGTAGGACCAGGGCGCCAGGCGCTGCGGCGCGCGCATGGGTTCGAGGGTCATCTCCGGCCGGGGCCGGATCGCTTGCAACGCCGCGACAGCTTCACGGAACATCTCGGGCGCATGAGTCATCGCGGTCACAGCCCGACTGTAGGACGGGGAGCGGGTGCCGGGCGGCAGACGCGCCGAGGGAAGGCGCCGCCGGGCCGCGTGGCACCATGGTTGACGATGTCCACTCCTGCGCAGTCGCGGCCACGCACGGCCCACCGGGACCTCACCGGGTCCCCCTTCCTCGCGGCCGCCCGCGGCCACCGTCCCGCGCGGCTGCCCGTCTGGTTCATGCGCCAGGCCGGCCGCTCGCTGCCCGAGTACCGCGCGCTGCGCGAGGGCGTGCCGATGCTCAAGGCGTGCTTCGACCCGGAGATGATCGCCGAGATCACGCTCCAGCCGGTCCGCCGCCTCGGCGTGGACGCCGCGGTCTTCTACAGCGACATCGTGGTCCCGCTGGTCGCCGCGGGCATCGACGTCGACATCGTGCCCGGCACCGGTCCGGTGGTCGCCGAGCCGGTGCGCGACGCCGCGGCGGTCCGCCGTCTGCCCGCGCTGGACCCGGAGCGGCTCGAGCCGGTGCTGGACGGCGCCCGGCTGCTGGTCGAGCGGCTGGGGCAGACCCCGCTGATCGGGTTCGCCGGCGCGCCGTTCACGCTCGCCTCCTACCTCATCGAGGGCGGCCCCAGCCGCAGCTTCGAGCGCACCAAGGCCCTCATGCGCTCCGAGCCGGAGGTGTGGCACGACCTGGCCGGACGGCTCGCCGACATCGCGGTGACCTTCCTGCGCGGCCAGATCGAGGCCGGCGCCGACGTCGTGCAGCTGTTCGACTCCTGGGCCGGCGCGCTGACGCTGCGCGAGTACCGCGAGTTCGTGCTGCCGCACTCGGCGCGCGTGCTCGGCGCGGTCGCGGACCTGGACGTGCCGCGGATCCACTTCGGTGTCGGCACCGGCGAGCTCCTGACCGCCATGCGCGAGGCCGGGGCCGACGTGGTCGGCGTCGACTGGCGCGTCCCGCTGGACGAGGCCGTGCGGCGGCTGACCGCGCACGGCGAGCCGGTGCCGGTGGTACAGGGCAACCTGGACCCGGCGCTGCTGCAGGCGTCCTGGCCGGTGATCGAGTCCGAGGTGCGGCGCATCGCCGCCGAGGGCCGCGCCGCCGCCGCGCACATCTTCAACCTCGGCCACGGCGTGCCGCCCGGCACCGATCCCGACGTGCTGGCCCGCGTCGTCGAGCTCGTCCACAGCCTGGAGGGCTGATGCACGTCGCGGTCGTCGGCGGGGGCGTCTCGGGCGCGGTCGCGGCGTACCGGCTGCGTGCCGCGCTGGGCGACGGCGCGGCGATCACCGTCGTCGAGGCCACCAGCGCGCTCGGCGGCAAACTGCGCACCGCGGAGATCGCGGGCGTGCGCTACGACGTGGGCGCCGAAGCCTTTCTCGCCCGCCGCCCGGAAGGCGTCGGGCTGGCCGGGGAACTGGGCCTGGAGCTGGTCCACCCGACGAAGGCCCGCTCGACCGTGCGGGCCGGCGGACGGCTCGCGCCGCTGCCCGGCCGGACGCTGATGGGCATCCCCGGCTCGCCGGACGCCGTCACCGACGTGCTTTCCGACGCGGGCCGCGCGCGGGTCGCGGCCGAGCCGGAGCTGCCCCCGGTGACGCTGGAGTCCGACACCGCGCTGGGCGCCCTGCTGCGCGAGCGCTTCGGCGACGAACTGGTGGACCGCCTGGTAGACCCGCTGCTCGGCGGCGTCTACGCGGGCGGCGCCGACGGCCTGGGCCTGCGCGCCACCGTCCCCGCCCTCGCCACCGCGATCGACCGCGGCGCGCCCTCGCTGACCGCGGCCGCGGCCGGGCTGATCCCCGCCACGCCCAGCACCGCGCCGGTGTTCGGCACCCTGCCCGGCGGGCTCGGCACGCTGATCGACCGGCTCGTCGAGCTGGCCAAGCCGGACATCCGCCTCGGACAGCCGGTGACCGCGCTGCGGCGGCGGGAGAACGGCTGGCGACTGGAGGTCGGTGACGAGTCGATCGACGCCGACGCCGTCCTGCTCGCGGTGCCCGCCCCGGCGGCCCGTCGGCTCCTGGCTGACGTCGTGCCGGCCGCGTCGTCCGCGCTCGGCGAGGTCGAGCTGGCGTCGATGGCGGTCGTCGCGATGGCCCTGCCGCCCGGCACCGAGCTGCCGGACGCCTCCGGGGTGCTGATCGGGGCGCGCGAACGCCGCTCCGACGGCGAGCCGTTCGCCGCGAAGGCCTTCACCTTCTCCTCCCGCAAGTGGTCGCACCTGGACACCGGCCCGGTGCTGGTGCGTGGTTCGGTCGGCCGGTTCGGCAAGCCCGGCGCGCTGCGGCGCGACGACGACGAGCTGGTCCGCCTGGTCCGCGACGACCTGGCCGAGCTGACCGGGATCACCGCGCAGCCGATCGACGTCGCCGTCCAGCGCTGGGGCGGCGGGCTGCCGCAGTACGGGCCGGGTCACCTCGACCTGGTCGAGCGGGCCGAGCGGGCCGTCGCCGCGGTGCCGGGGCTGGCGCTGGCCGGGGCCGCCCTGCACGGTGTCGGCGTGCCGGCGTGCATCGCGACGGCCACCGCGGCCGCGACCCGCATCACCTCACAGCTGGTGCGCTAGCAGCGGCTTTCCGGGCAGTGCCAAGATGGGGGCATGGCGCGGCTGAACTATCAGGAGCTCAACGACACCATCCGCTACACCGCCTGGTCGGTGTTCCGGGTCGAGCCAGGGCGGCTGCCCGAGGACCGCGGCCAGGCCGCGACGGAGACCACCGAGTACCTCGACGCCCTGGAGGGCAAGGGGGTCGTGGTGCGCGGCGTCTACGACGTCGCCGGGCTGCGCGCCGACGCCGACTACATGATCTGGTGGCACGCCGAGACGCCCGAGCAGGTGCAGGCCGCCTACACCGGGTTCCGCCGCACCCCGCTGGGCCGGGTGTCGACGCCGGTGTGGAGCCAGTTCGCACTGCACCGCCCCGCGGAGTTCAACCGCAGCCACATCCCCGCCTTCCTGGCCGGAGAGGAGGCGCGGAAGTACATCTGCGTGTACCCGTTCGTGCGCTCCTACGAGTGGTACCTGCTGCCGGACGCCGAGCGGCGCAAGATGCTCGCCGACCACGGCAAGGAGGCCCGGGACTACCCGGACGTCCGGGCGAACACGGTGGCGTCCTTCGCGCTCGGCGACTACGAGTGGATCCTCGCCTTCGAGGCCGACGAGCTGCACCGCATCGTGGACCTGATGCGCCACCTGCGCGGCACCGAGGCGCGGCGGCACGTGCGGGAGGAGATTCCGTTCTACACCGGCACCAAGGTCGTGCCGGCCGAGCTGATCCTGAACCTGCCGTAGGTTTTCGACGCGCCCGGCCCCGGTCGAGTTTCACCAGCGCGGAGGCCATGCCGGCCGTTCGGGAGGTGGCGGCCGCGGGGGATCGATCCCAGGGTGACCGGTAGTGGGTTCGGGTTGGTGCGTCACGTGACTTGTCCGGGTGAGTCGTGCCGAGTCCGATGTGGACTACCGGGCCGCCGCTGCCGGGGAGTTCGGTCCTGGGAGTAGTGCACCCTGGTTGGCCCGCTCATGTCGCCGCACGATGGGGAGGTGGTGGCAGCGGTAGGAGGGAGCGGGATGCCGGGACGGCTGGACGGCAAGGTCGCGTTGATCACGGGCGCGTCGGGTGGGATCGGGGCGGCCACAGCGGCCCTGTTCGCCCGGGAGGGGGCGCGGCTGGTGCTGGGTGATGTCACCGGGAGCGGGCCGGAGCGGGAGGACGTGCTGCGCGTGCACCTCGACGTCTCCTCGGCGCGGGATTGGCAGGCGGCTCTGGCCAGGACGGCGGAGCGCTTCGGCCGGCTGGACGTGCTGGTCAACGTCGCGGGAATCGTGGACTGGCCGGGCATCGAGGACACCACCGAGTCCGGCTGGGACCAGGTGATCGCGGTGAACCAGAAGGGCACCTGGCTGGGCATGAAGACCGCGATGCCGTTGCTGCGCGCGAGCGGGAACGCGTCGGTGGTCAACGTTTCCTCGATCCTGGGCATCATCGGCGGCGGGTCGGCCGCGGCGTACCACGCTTCGAAGGGCGCGGTGCGGCTGCTGACCAAGACGGCGGCCGTCGAATACGCGACGAGAGGGGTGCGGGTCAACTCCGTGCATCCCGGCGTCATCGCGACTCCGATGATCCAGGACATCCTCGACGCCGAGGGCGACCAGCAGGCCGACATCCAGCGCACCCCGATGAAACGGGCAGGCACACCGGACGAGATCGCCGCGGCGATCCTGTTCCTCGCCTCCGATGAGTCGTCCTTCGTCACGGGCGCGGAGATCGTCGTCGACGGCGGCATCACGGCGCACTAGCCAGCCGGTCGACGCCGTGAGCTGCTCAGCGCGTGGAGCGGGACCACCAGCGCCGCCGGGGCAGTTCACCGCGGTCGGCGAGCCACGCGGCGAAGTTCGCGGAGTCCTGGCGGTAGCCGGTGCCGTCGGAGCGGGGTGCGGCCTCGGCGTAGGCGTCGAACAGGGGGTGGAATCGGTCGCCGAGCATCCGGAAGAGGTCGGGCCTGAGGTCGGCGACGATGGAGCGGCGCTTGGCCCGCAGGGCGAGCACCTCGGCGGCCAACCGGCCGGGGTCGAAGCCCGCCGGGGGAGCCCCGCCGGCCAGCAGCGCGCGCAGCAGCTCGGCTTGGCGGGCGGCGAGCTCTTCGCGGCTCACAGCCGCTCCCGGGTCGCGCCTGGCTCGGCCTGCGGCACTGGCCCGCGGATCGCGGGTGGCTCGGCGGCGCCCAGTCGCTCCTGGGGGCGTTTGGCGTGGTGCAGCGGCTCCGCGCCGCCCAGCCGCTCCCGGATCGCGGCCAGTTCCGCGGCCAGCTCGGCGTCCGGGGGATACGCACCGTCGCGCTCCAGGAGGGCTCCCGGGGGCTCCGTCCGCCGGCGCAGTTCGCCCAGCAGGTCCAGCACCTCGGGCAGCACCGGGTGCGTGTGCGTGTCGTGGTAGAGGCCGTCGACCTCGATGCCGCCCGCCACGTGCACGTACGCCACCCGCTCCAGCGGCACCTCGTCCAGGAACTCCACCGCATCGGCGCCCAGGTTCCGCGCGTTCGCGTACAGGTTCGCCACGTCGACGATCAGCAGGCACCCGGTCCGCGACGTCAGCTCGGCCAGGAACGCGGCCTCGCTCATCTCCGCGTCCGGCCACTCCAGCAGCGCGGCGATGTTCTCCAGCGCGAACGGCCTGCCCACGATCGACTGCGCCAGCCGCACGTTCTCCACCAGCACGTCGAGCGCCTCCCGCGTGCGGGGCAGCGGCACCAGGTGCCCCGCGTCCAGCCCGCCCGCGCGCACGAAGCACACGTGGTCACTGGCCAGCGGCGCGTCCAGCTCGTCGGCGACCGCCGCCAGGTGCTCCACCCGCCGCGTGTCCAGCGGCTCCGCGCCACCCAGCGACAGCGACACCGCGTGCGGCAGCACGGGCAAGCCGCGTTCGCGCAGCTCCACCAGCGACCCGGGCAGGTGCCCCGGGTGCAGGTTTTCCGCGATCACCTCGACCCACTCCACACCCGGCAACCGGGCGATCGACAGGTCGATCTCGGGCCGCCACCCGATCCCCACGCCCAGCCGCTCAATCACCGCCGCCACCGCCGCAACCACCGCCGCCGCACGAGCTGCCGCCGCCACACGAGCTGCCACCGCAGGAGCTGCTCCCGCACGAGCTGCCGGAGGACCCGCAGCCGTAGCCGTACGCGCCTCCCGAGGACGAACCGGACCCCCAGCGGCGTCGCGGCTTCTGCGGCGGTGGCGGCGACAGCAGGGCCTGCGCGATGCCCGCGTCCGGGTACCGGCTCAGACCGCCCAGCGCCACGTCCCGCGCGGCCCCGCCCGGGGTCACGCTCGCGGCCCGCAGCGCCGCGTCACCCGTCGTCGTCCGGGCCGGCCCGCGCGCCGGGCGGTCGGTGAGCGTCCAGAGGAGCCCGGCCGGCAGCACGGCGAGCACGAACGTGCCGTGCGGGAACGTCACGAACGCGATGACCACGACCGCGACCAACAGGACCATGGCCAGCCGCCGGACGACGCGCATCGGGCCCCGTTCGACCAGGAGCCCCTCCCCGGTGAGGCGGTCGCGCAGCTGCTCGAACTCGGCGCGGCCGAGCATCTCGGTGCGCACCTCGTGCACGGTCCAGGTGCCGCGACCGAACTGCACGCTGGTCCAGACCGCCCCGGTCAGGTCGTCGGCCGGGGCACGGCCACCGGTCGTGGACAGCCGCCCGGAGCTGCTCACCCGGACCCGCCCCTGCTCGAGCAGACCGGCCAGCGCGGCGTCGGTCGCCCGCGCCGGACCGCCGGCCAGAAAGCCCAGCTCGACCGGCCCCGGCGGCCGGTGCGGGCCGCCGTCGCGCCGCTTCAGCAGCCGCGAGCCGAGCGTGCGCACCAGGACGGGGAGCACCACCAGCACGGCGAAGACCGGCAGGAACGTCGAAGCGGGCAGACCCCAGAATGCGGGCCCGTCACCGAGTGAAAGGAGCACTGGTCCGGCCACCCCATCACCTCCAAGTCCCCCACGGGCGCGTCGGCGATTCGACGAGCGGCACGTGCCCCCGGTTCCCCGGCGGCCGGGAAACCCGGCGCAGCAGCCGGGACCCCGCGATCGTCCGCCGCGGCGGCGGCACGAGTTCGGCCAGCCCGAGGACGAGCACGCCGCCCAGCATCACCGGGATGGCCGCCACCGCGTAACCGCCGGCGAACGTGCTGGCCACGACCCCGACCAGCAGGACCCGGCAGGCGATCCGGATGCCGGCGGCGTCACCGGGCGCCACCGCCAGGCCGCGGGCCGCGAGGCCGCCGACGAGCTGCTCGAACGGGGTGCCTTTCGCCAGGTAGACGCGCAGGGTGCGCGCGGTCGCCAGGCCGCGCCAGAACGAGACCGCCAGCACGACGGCGACGGCCAGCGGATCGTCCGGAGCCCGCTGGCTCGTGGTGGTCAGCCGCCCGGTGCCGTCCACCCGGATCCACTGGCGCGCGACCAGGTCCGCGAGCACGAAGTCGACCGCGCGCTCCGCCCCGCCGGCCAGGGCGGCCAGCTCCGCCGGGGTGACCCGGTCGGCGCCGATCCGGATGCGGCGGCAGCGCAGCAGCACCGGGCCGAGCAGCCGCACCACCGGCGGCACCAGGATCAGCGCCGCGTAGAGCACCACCAGTTCCCGGGCGGACAGTCCCCAGTACGCCCCCATGCGCCCGCAGCGTAACCGGCGGGCGTCCGCCGCGGTGGCGCGGTGCGGGATTTCGTCACTCGGCGGGGACCAGCCGCAGGGAGATCGAGTTGATGCAGTACCGCTGGTCGGTGGGGGTCGGGTAGCCCTCGCCCTCGAAGAGGTGGCCCAGGTGGCTGTGGCAGGTCGCGCACAGCACCTCGGTGCGCACCATGCCCAGCGACCGGTCCTCGCGCAGCAGCACGGCGTCGGAGGAGGACGGGTCGAAGAACGACGGCCAGCCGCAGTGGCTTTCGAACTTGGTGTCGCTGCGGAACAGCTCCGCACCGCAGGCGCGGCACTCGTAGACGCCGGTGGTCTTGGTGTCGGTGTACTCGCCGGTGAACGGCCGCTCGGTGCCCGCCTGGCGCAGCACGGCGTACTCCTCGGGGGAGAGCTGCTCGCGCCACTCCTGGTCCGACTTGACCACCTTCGGGGTGGCTCCCACGACGGGTTCCATGCGAGGTTTCATATACGTCAGGCTACTCGGCGAGCCACTGCACGGCCCGTACCACGATGTCCCACGAGGCGACGATCACGCCCAGGACCAGCAGCACCACGATGGTCGCGGCGATCCACCAGCGCAGGCCGCCGACCCGGGCGCTGGACTCGGCGAACTCGGCCACGTTGTGCAGGGTGCCCTCGACGGTGAACCCCGGCTCGCACCGC
Organism: Amycolatopsis deserti; assembly: GCF_014653945.1. Lineage (GTDB taxonomy): Bacteria > Actinomycetota > Actinomycetes > Mycobacteriales > Pseudonocardiaceae > Amycolatopsis_E > Amycolatopsis_E deserti. The sequence goes on from NZ_BNAU01000008.1 coordinate 93,616, forward strand.
TGCATCCGGTCCAGGTGCCTCGCGAACGCCTGGGCTTCCGGATCGTCGGGGTCGAGCCCGACCAGGTCGTCGTCGAAGCGCGGGTTGCGGCCGCTTTCGGTCATACCGACCAGGGTAGGTCAGCCGAGCTTGGTGTCGGAGTCGATCCGCAGTCCCCCGGAGGTGCTGACCACCCGCCAGGAGATGCGGCCGACCCCGTCGATCGAGACGTACATGTCGGCGGAGCCGTCGGCGTTGGCGCCGTTGTCCGCGCGGATCGAGCTGTAGCCCTGGATCTTGTGCTCGCTCCAGTACTGCTGGAAGGCCTGCTGGCTGCCGAACACCTCCTGCGCGGCCGGGGTGAGCAGGTTCCACGCCTGGGCCGATCCGGAACCGTCCAGGTAGGCCTTGACCACCTGGCCCGCCGAGCCGAAGTCGACCGATCCGGTGTTGGCCGTCTTGCCCAGGTCCGCCGGGGCGGCGCTGCTGGAGGTGCTGGACGGCGCCGACGGGGTGGGTGTGGGGCCGCCGACGTTGGCCTGCGACGTGCCGCCGTTCGCGGTGTCGCCGCCGTTGAGCGCGACCAGCAGGACCACGACGAGCACCGCGACCACGGCCACCGCGGACCCGATCAGCACGCCCTTGCGCTTCAGCGGCGATGGCTTGGCCTGCTGGGGCGGCTTCGGCGGCGGGATGAACGCGGCCGTCGGGTTGCGCGGGCTGCGCTGCGGCGGGGCGGGCGGCGCGGCGGTGGCGGCGCCGGTGCGCTGCCACGGCGGCCGCTCGGCGGGCGCGGGGGCTTCGGCGGGCACGGCCGCGGGCTGGCGGCCGGAGCTGAACAGCGGCGGCGACACCATCGTGCCGCCCTTGGTGTCCTTCTCGCCGTTGGCGAGCGCGGCCAGCCGGTCGCGGGCCTCCAGCATGGTCGGCCGCTCCTCCGGCTCGACCCGCAGCAGGCTCATCAGCAGCGCGGTCGCCTTGCCGGAGCTGCGCGGCGGGATGACCTGCCCGTTCGCCGCCGTGTAGAGCAGGGCGAGCTGGTTGGAGCTGTTGCCGTAGGGCGGCTGGCCCTCCAGCGCGTGGTAGAGCGTCGCGCCGAGGGAGAAGACGTCGGAGGCCGGCGCCGGGTCCGAGCCGCGCGCCAGCTCGGGCGCGAGGTAGGCCGGGGTGCCGCCGATCAGGCCGGTCTGGGTGAGCGTGAGGTCGCCTGCCGCGCGCGAGATGCCGAAGTCGGTGATCTTCGCGGTGCCGTTCTCGTCGATCAGGATGTTCGCCGGCTTGATGTCCCGGTGCACGATCCCGGCGCGGTGCGCCACGACCAGCGCCGAGGCGACCTGGTGCCCGATGCGCGCGACCTCGGCCAGCGGCAGCGTGCCCTGCTCGGCGATCACCGCGGAGAGGCTGCGCGAGGGCAGGTACTCCATGACCAGGCACGGATCGCCCCCGTGCTCGGCGATGTCGAACACCACGATGGCGTTCGGGTGCTGGAACCGCGCCGCGTTCTTCGCCTCGCGCATCGCTCGCTGGCGCATGCTGTTGCGCTCGGCCTCGGACATGCCCGGCTGGGCGAGGATCTGCTTCACCGCCACCGAACGCTCGAGGCGCTCGTCGACCGCGCGCCACACGACGCCCATGGCGCCGCTGCCGATGTGCTCAACGAGGCGATAGTGCCCTGCGATCAGCTGACCGGTGTCGATGGGACTACTCCTCGGAAACTCTCCGCATGTGCTGGCTTGGCTCAGCGCGAACGATCTCCTCGCGCACCGGGTCGAGTGTAGCGGGCTGCCTGATACGCCCGGCGTTAGCTGTCCCGCGGGCGATTCGCGCCAGTCCGACGGCGCCGGCGACCGCGAAGGCACCGTAGCAGGCCAGCAGCGCGGGCGGTGTGCTGCCGGTGAGCGCGTCGCCCAGCACCACCACCGCGATCGTGCCCGGCAGGCTGCCGAGGACGGTCCCGATCAGGTACGGGCGGAACCGCACCGAGAGGATGCCGCAGCAATAACCCAGTGGTGCGAAGGGAACCAGCGGGATCAGCCGCAATGAGGCGACCGCCAGGATCCCGCCGTCGGCGAGCCGTTCGTCGACCGCACGCACGACTTTCCGTTCCAGGTGGCGGGCCACGAGGTCGCGCCCGACCAGACGGGCCAGGCCGAACCCGAGCGCGCCGGACACCGCGGTCGCCGTGATGGCCACCACGATCCCGAGCACGTCGCCGAGCAGCAGGCCGGCCGCGAGGTTGAAGACGGTGCGGGGGATGGGGGCGACGGTGAGCACCGCGTACGCGGCCAGGAACACCAGTGCGGTCACCGCGCCCGCGCCGGCGGCCCAGTTGCGCAGTTCCGCGGGGCTGGGCACCGGAAGTGTGAACGCCGCCACGACCGCCCCGGCGAGCAGGACGAGCGCGACGATCAACTTCAGGCGGCGGGACACGACGTCCACGGTAAGGCACGCGCGGAACCGGCCCGGCGGGGCTACGGTGATCCGGTGGCAGGACGCGGTGAGGCGGTCGAATACCAGGTGGGCTCCCGAACGGTGCGGGTGTCCAATCCGGACAAGGTGTACTTCCCGGAGCGCGGGATCACCAAGCGGCAGGTCGTGGAGTACTACCTCGCGGTCGCGGAGCCGTTGCTGCGGGCGGTGGGGGAGCGGCCGACGACGCTGAAACGGTTCCCCGACGGCGTTTCCGGTGAGCCGTTCTACGCCAAACGGGTTCCCAAGGGAGCACCCGTTTGGGTGCAGACCGCGCGGATCACCTTCCCCTCCGGGCGGACCGCGGACGAGGTCTGCCCCACCGAGGCGGCGGTGTTCGCGTGGGCGGCCAACCTCGGCACGCTGGACTTCCACCCGTGGCCGGTGCGGCGGTCCGACGTGGACCACCCGGACGAACTGCGCATCGACGTGGATCCCGCGGACAGCTCCGGGTTCGGCGACGCGGTGCGGGTGGCGCTCGTGGTGCGCGAGGTGCTCGCCGACGCCGGGCTGACCGGGTACCCGAAGACCTCCGGCGGGCGCGGAGTGCACGTGCTGGTCCGGATCCGGCCGGAGTGGGACTTCATCGACGTGCGGCACGCGGTGATCGCGCTGGGCCGCGAGGTGGAGCGGCGCGTGCCCGACCTCGCCACGATCGCGTGGTGGAAGGAGGAGCGCGGCGGCCGCGTGTTCCTCGACTACAACCAGGCGGCGCGGGACCGGACGGTGGCCTCGTCGTGGTCGGTGCGCGGCACGCCCCGGGCGACGGTGTCGACGCCGGTGACGTGGGAGCAGCTGCCGGAGGTCGACCCGGACGACTTCGACGTGCTCACGGTGCCGGACTGGCTGGCCGAGCACGGCGACCCGCACGCCACCCTCGACGACCGGGCGTTCGGCCTGGAGACGGCGCTGGAGTGGTACGCCCGCGACGAGCGGGACCACGGCCTCGGCGAGATGCCGTACCCGCCGGACTACCCGAAGATGCCCGGTGAGCCCAAGCGCGTGCAGCCGAGCCGGGCGCGGCCGGAGGACTGATCGGTCCGCGCCGGGATGGCGGTGATCGGCGCGATCCGGGTGGTGACCGCGACACTGGCCGCAGCTGGAACAGGCGGCGGGACCAGCGTGTTGACCAAGGCGTGAAGCTGTCCGTGCTCGACCGGTCCCGTACCCGCCAAGGCGGCACCCACGCCCAGGCCCTGCGCGACACCGTGGCGTTCGCGCGGCAGGCCGAGGAGCTGGGCTACCACCGCTTCTGGGTGTCCGAGCACCACAGCGTGCCGGGGGTGGCCGGGTCCGCGCCCACCGTCCTGGCCGCCGCCGTCGCCGGTGCCACCGAGCGCATCCGGGTCGGCACCGGCGGCGTGATGCTGCCCAACCACCAGCCGCTCGTCGTGGCGGAGCAGTTCGGCGTGCTGGAGGCGCTGCACCCGGGCCGGATCGACATGGGACTGGGCCGCTCGGTCGGGTTCACCGGCGGGGTGCGGCGCGCGCTCGGCCACGACAAGGACGACGCCGACCGCTTCGGCGAGCAGGTCCGGCTGCTGCTCGGCTACCTCGACGGCACCCAGCGCGCCTTCCCCGGGGTGCACGCCTTCCCGGCCGAGGGGCAGCCGATCCCGGCGTTCCTGCTGGCCACCGGGGCGGGCGCGGACCTGGCCGCCGAACTGGGGCTGCCGCTGGTGATCGGCGCGGTGCGCGGCGAGGCCCGCATGATCGAGGCGATCACCCGCTACCGCGACGGCTTCGTCCCGTCGTCGCGCTGCCCGATGCCGTACGTGATCGTCTCGGCGACGGTCGCGGTGGCCGGGACGCGCGTGGCCGCCGAGCGGTTGCTGGTGCCGGAGGCGTGGTCCTCGGCCTGGTCGCGCACGCACGGCGTGTTCCCGCCGCTGCGCCCGGCGGCGGAGATCCTGGCGACCCCGATGACCGACCGCGAACGCCGGTACTTCGACCAGGCCCGTGAGGGGCAGATCGCCGGCACCCCGGACGAGGCGGCCGCGGCACTGGCCGGCCTGGTGGAGCGCACCGGCGCCGACGAGGTCCTGGTGACCACCAGCACCTACGACCGCGCCGAGATGCTGGACTCCTACCGGCTGCTGGCCGAGTCGGTGTCCGCGGGCAGCGCCGCCGGGTCCTTCGGGGTCCGGTAGTACAGCGCGACCGCCACGAACACCGCGAACGTCAGCCACAGGTAGGCGTTCTGGAACAGCCACGCCAGCCCGGCCGGCTGGAAGCCCAGCACGGTGTCGGCCTCGAAGCCGATCAGCGGCAGCACCCCGCCGGAGGTGATCAGCGCGGCCCCGGCCAGCCCGATCCACCCCAGCACCGACCCGCGCAACGCGACGTTGACCAGGCAGATCAGCAGCATCGCCAGCCACACCCAGTGGTGCACCCAGCTGTAGGGCGACACGGCCGTCGTCGCCAGGCCGCACAGCGTCGCCGCCACCAGTTCCTCGCCGCGCGCGGCCAGGCGGCGCGCCAGCAGCAGGCACACCACCGCGGTCGCGGCCGCGACGAGCAGCCACACGATCTGCATCCCGCCGGTCACCCCAGTGGCCCGCGCGAAGAACCCGCGCAGCGACTCGTTCGCCGGGTTCTCCGGCACGCCGACCCGCGTCGGGTCCATGAACGCGCCGGACCAGAACGTCACCGAGTCGTGCCACAGGAACGCGAACCCGACCGCCACGGTCACCACGAAGGCGACTCCCGCGACGATCGCCGCCCGGTAGCGCCGCGTCACCAGCAGGTACAGCACGAAGAACGCGGGCGTCAGCTTGATCCCGGCCGCGACGCCGATCAGCACGCCCTTGACCTTCGACGAGTCCGGCAGCGCCAGGTCGAGCAGCACCAGCGTCATGAGCAGGATGTTGATCTGCCCGAACGCCATCGTCTCGCGCACCGGCTCGCACCACATCAGCAGCGCCGCGACCGGCAGGCTGACCAGCACCAGCCGCAGATCGCGCCGGAACCGCAGCAGCGACAGCGCCGCCCACACCCCGACGGCCAGCATCGCGTAGTCACCGAGCGCGCCCACCCATGTGAAGAGTTCACCCTTCAGGTGGGCCAGCGGCACGAACAGCAGCGCCGCGAACGGCGTGTAGACGAACTCCCACTGCCCGCGGATGTTGCCCAGCAGCGGCGTGTCGTAGACGGACACGCCGCCCAGCACGCGCTCGCCCGCGATCCGGTAGACGCCCAGGTCGAGCAGGTGCAGCAACGTGGGCAGCTGGGCCAGGACCTGTCTGACGTAGAAGAAACCGGCGACCGCGCCCAGCAGGAGGACGGGCCAGACGGCGATCCAGGGAATCGGTCGTCGCGCGCTGTCCCGGGGCGCCGGCGCCACAGCCGGCGTCTCGACCGCGGAAGACGGCACAGTTACTCCCAGTACTCAGTGGTCCGGCGGATGGAGGACAAGCCTAAACGGGTGCCGCGCCGGGCCCCCTACGCGGGGCAGAGCGTGCCGTCGGCCGGGACCTTGCCGTCGACGAGGAACGCGCGCACCGCCTCGGCCGCGCACGGCGAGCCGAGCGCCCCGTGCCCGGTGCCCTGCCACGCGACCCGCACCGCGCTCGGGATCTGCTGCGCCGCGCGCACCGTGCCGGTCTCCGGGGTGACCGGGTCGGTCAGCGTGCTGGTGACCAGGATCGGCGGCAGCCCGGAGGTGCCCAGCGTCGGCAGCGACTCGGTCCGCGCCGGCCACGGCAGGCACCACACGAGCCGCTGCGTCACCAGCCCGCCGAAGACCGGGTAGCGGCCGCGCAGTTGCGTGGTCAGCCCGGAGATCTGGTCGGCGGGCATCCGCGCGACCGTGTCGTTGCACCCGGTGGCGAGCGTGCCGTCCAGGCGGGACGGCGAGACGTCCGCGCCGTTGAGCATCGGCGAGACGAACGCGGCGAGCCCGCGGACGTCGCCCGCGCGCCCGGCTTCCAGCGCCTGGGCCAGCTCGGGCCAGCGGGCGCGGTCGGCGAGCCCGGTGACCACCGCCCGCAGCGCGGTGCCCGCGCCGAACACCGACCCGCCGGCCAGGACCTGCGGCGCCGCCCGCAGCCGGTCCATCACCGCGGTCACCGTGGCGGCCGCGTCCTGGCCGACCGCCCGGCCGTAGGCGTCGAGGGTGGTCTGCTGCGCGGCGGCCAGGTCGCCGAGCACGGTGGCCGTGTCGCTGGAGGGGTCCGGGATGCCGTCCATCACGAACCGCCCGACCCGCTCCGGGAACCGGGCCGCGTAGGAGATCAGCACCTGCGACCCCTCGCCGTGGGCGAGCGCGTGCAGCTTCGGCACGCCCAGCTCGCCGCGGATCTCCTCGAGGTCGCCCGCGGTGCGCCAGCTGTCGAAGGCCTGCTGCGCGCCGCCGAGGTCGATCGCGCACTGCTGCCCGGCCTTGCGGGCGGCGTCCAGCAGCGGTTCGAGGTCGTCCTCGGCTGGGTCCTGGTTGAGCAGCTGGCCGCGGGTGTCCTCGGGCACGCACGACAGCGGGTCGGATTCGCCGGTGCCGCGCCGGTCCACGCCGATCAGCGAGAACCGCTGCAGCAGCGCGGGCGGCAGCGCCGACGCGAGCCGGGCCGCGTAGAGGGTGCCGGATTCCCCGTCGATGTCGTTGACCACGACCAGCGGGATCGCGCCGTTGCCCGCCTTGAGCACGGACACGCGGGTCTGGACGCGGCCCGGCAGGGCGGGGTCGTCCAGTGTGGACATCACCGTGCCGCAGCTGAACCGCAGGTAGGCGGGCGCTTCAGCGCCGAGGCGGCCGCGGGTCTGCGCGTCGCAGTCGGCCCAGTCCAGTGCCGGCGAGCGTGGTTCGGTCAGCGGCGGCAGCGGCACGTCCGTGGCGGAGCTGGCCGGCGCGGAGGACACCGGCTCGTCGTTCTCCACGACCGGCGGCCGTTTCGACGGTCCCGCCGTGCAGCCGGCGAGGAGGGCCGGCAGCAGCACAGCGAGCACGAAACCACGGCGCGGCACGACGTTCCTCTTTCCCTTGGTGCGTCTTCACCCCCGAGGTTCGCACGAGGCCCGTTCACCCGTGGTGAGCGGGGTCGGTGCGGTGCGCTTACACGCCGTGGACGTTGAACCCGCCCGTGCTGAAGCCGCCGGAGCCCGCGGTCCCGGTGCCGCCGGGGGCGTCGTGGCGGGCCCTGGCCTTCCGGTGAGGTTTCCGCTGGGGTGGCGGGGCGGGCTCGGGAGGCGGGTACCGGGCGTCGGCGACCGCCGCGGCGGCTTCCAGGTCCCCTCGCGCGGCCTGCTCACGGACCACCTCGACGGCCGGGCCCGGGGGCAGTTTCCGCAGGACACGGCGAACAGCGGCCGCCACGTACGGCGCCTCGGGCACCGGCACCGTGCCGAGCAGTTTCCGGGCCAGGTCGCGCTGGTCGTAACGGGTGACGAGCTCGGGCCGGACGTCCACCAGCGCCACGATGGCCACCCACGGCAGCTGCCGGCCGTCGCGGGCCAGCCGGTCCGCCTCGGCGGCCAGGACTGTGCGGAGGGCGTGCCAGATCTTCTCCCGCCACAGCGGGCTGCGGTCCCACGAGCTCTCCAGTGTGGTCCGCGCCCGGTGCGCCACCTCGTCGTCCCGGGCCTGGCACATCAGCCGCACCAGCGGCTCCGGTGAGCGGCGGTGGCGGCGGCACAGGTGCGCCGTCGCCAGCAGGGCCAGGCGTCCCGAGCCCGCGAGCGCGCGTCGTTCCGCCCAGCCGGCGGCCATCAGCGGGTCCGCTTCACTTCGCCGTGGAAGACCGCGTCCAGGTCGTAGCGGGCGACCTCCTCGAGCTGGGCGTAGGTGCACGAGTCCGGTTCGCGGTCCGGGCGCCAGCGGATGAACTGCGCGGTGTGCCGGAACCGCGACGGGTGCCCGCCCTCGGTGTGCTCGTAGGCGACCTCGACGACCCGCTCCGGCCGCAGCGGCACCCATGGCTGCTCGGTCGACCGCCACCGCGTGATGCCGCCGGGCAGGCGCTGTCCCTCGACGGTGCCGTCCAGCCAGGGGTGCCCGGCGCCGTCGGTGATCAGGTCGGCGAACTCGGCCGCCAGCTCCTTGCGCCGCTTGACCGGGAACGACCCCACCACACCCGGGTGGTGCAGCACGCCGTTGTCGTCGTAGAGCCCCAGCAGCAGCGATCCGACGGCCTCGCCGGGGGTGGAGTCCTTGTGCCAGCGCAGCCCGGCCACCACACAGTCGGCGGTGCGCGAGTGCTTGTACTTGATCATGATCCGCTTGCCGGGCTCGTACCCGGCGTCCAGCGGTTTGCCGATGACCCCGTCCAGCCCGGCGCCCTCGAACAGCTCGAACCAGTGCCGCGCGGTCGCCGGGTCCGTGGTCGCCGGGGTGATGTTCAGCTCCTGCCCGGCGAGTTCGGCCAGGCGCTCCCGCCGCGCGCTGGTCGGCTCGTCCAGGAACGCGTCGGCGCCCAGGGCGAGCAGGTCGAACGCGACGAAGGTGGCCGGGGTCTGTTCGGCGAGCAGCCGGACGCGCGAGTCGGCCGGGTGGATCCGCTCGGTCAGCGCGTCGAAGTCCAGGTGCCCCTCGCGGCCGACGACCAGCTCCCCGTCCAGCACCACGCGGTCCGGCAGCAGCGGCGGCAGCTGCGCCAGCACCTCCGGGAAGTACCGGTTCAGCGGCTTCCCGGCGCGGGACTGCAGCGTCAGCTCGTCGCCGTCGCGGAAGACGAGGCAGCGGAAGCCGTCCCACTTGGGTTCGAACAGCAGCTCGTCGGAGTCCGGGATCGACTTCGCCGGCTTCGCCAGCATCGGCTGGATCGGCGGGGTGAGCGGCAGCATGGACCCACTTTAGGGGCGACGGCGGTACCGCAGCATCGTGAAACCGTCTTCGACCAGGATCGACGCCAGCTCCATGTCGCGGGCCTCGCTGGCCATCCGGCCGATCGCGATGCGGTCCGCGCCGCCGCCGGCCAGCAGCGGCGCGACCGTCAGGCACAGCTGGTCGACCAGGTCCTCGGCGACCAGCTCGCCGAACAGGTGCGGCCCGCCCTCGCAGTTGACCCGCATCAGGCCGCGGTCGGCGAGCTGGTCGAGCGCGCTGCGCAGGTCGATGGTCTCCACACCGGCGATGAGGATGTCCCCGCCCGCGTCGGCGAGGGCCTTGCGCCGGTCGGCGGGGGTGTGCTCGGTGGTGATGACGATCGGCGGCACCGTGGTGTCGGTGAACAGCGGCGCCGACGGATCGAGCCGGGCGCTGCCGGTGACCACCGCGATCGGCGGGACCTCGGCGAGCCCGAGCCGCTTGCGCGCCTCCCGCCGTTCCGGGGTGGTGCGGGCGCCGCGGTAGTTCTCCGCGCGCACGGTGCCGGCGCCGGCCAGCACGACGTCGGCCAGCAGGCGGCCGTGGAAGAAGATCCGCTTGTCCGCCGGGCCGGACAGGCCCTCCGACCGGCCCTCCAGGGTCGAGGCGCCGTCGGCGGAGGAGGTGAAGTTGGCCTGGACGAACGGCCGGTCCAGCTCCGCCGGGTAGCCGTAGATCCGGTCCAGGTCGTCGTCGGTCACGTCGTCGAGGGGTTCGGGCCACAGGCTGCGCACGATCTCCATCACATCACGCGGCCGTCACCGGGGCCGGGCGACCGGGTCCGGATACCCTCGGGAAATGCCCGCGCACCTCACCGACCGGCAGCCCGAGCTGGGAGCGGACGAGCTAATCGCCGCCCTGGTACCGCCGCCGCGCTTCGACGCCGTGCGGTTCTCCACGTACGTGCCCAACCCGGACGAGCCGAGCCAGGCCCAGGCGGTCGAGTCGTGCTCGGCGTTCGCGGCGCGCATCGAGAAGTCGGTGCCCAAGAAGTCGAAGCTGCGGTCGCTGTTCGGCGGCGGTTCCGCGCCCGCGCCCGGCAAGCCGGGCCTCTACCTGGACGGCGGGTTCGGCGTCGGCAAGACCCACCTGCTCGCCTCGACCTGGCACGACGCGCCCTCGCCCAAGGCCTACGGCACGTTCGTCGAGCTGACCCACCTGGTCGGCGCGCTCGGCTTCGGCGAGGCGGTGCGGCGGCTGTCCGAGCACCGGCTGCTCGCGATCGACGAGTTCGAGCTGGACGACCCGGGCGACACGATGCTGGTCACCCGCCTGCTGCGGGAGCTGACCGACGCCGGCGTGTACGTCGCGGCGACCTCGAACACGTTGCCGGACAAGCTCGGCGAGGGCCGGTTCGCCGCCGAGGACTTCCTGCGTGAGATCCAGTCGCTGTCGTCGCGGTTCTCGGTGGTGCGCGTGGACGGGCCGGACTACCGGCACCGCGGCCTGCCCGAGGCGCCGCCGCCGGTGGACGAGGAGACGCTGCTCGCCTCCGCCGACAGCCGCGAGGGCGCGACGCTGGACGACTTCGACGCGTTGTGCGCGCACCTGGCGAAGCTGCACCCGTCCCGCTACGGGCGTCTCGTCGACGGCGTCTCGGTGGTGCACATCCGCGATGTCCGGCCGGCGCCGGACCAGAACGTCGCCCTGCGGCTGGTCGCCTTCGCCGACCGGCTCTACGACCGGGCCATCCCGGTGGTCGTCTCCGGCGAGTCGCTGGCGGCGCTGTTCACCGAGGAGATGCTGCAGGGGGGCTACCGGAAGAAGTACCTGCGGGCGGTGAGCCGGCTGACCGCGCTGGCGCGAGACGCCGCGTCGGTGAGCTGAGCGCGAGCACCACCGCGACGGCGAAGCACGCTCCGCCGGCCACGTCGGTGGGGTAGTGGTAGCCCAGGCCGACCAGCCCGAGGCCGGCGATCACCAGGACCACCGTGCTCACGCTCGCCGTGACGGCTTTCGCCGTCCCGGGCCGCGCGAGCAGCACCAGCACGGTGAGCGTGGCGACCATGCTCACCGTGTGCCCGCTGGGATAGGCGAGGTAGCCGGTCTTCACCCGGTCGAACAGCGGCTTGAGCACCCACGTGTTGAGCACGACCGGAACCGCGACCCCGAGCACCGCCAGCGCCACGCCGTCCCAGCGGCGGCCGAGCACGCAGGCGAGCACCACGATCGCGAGCAGCGGCAGCAGCACGACCGGTTCGGTGGGCAGCACGAACAACCGAAGCAGCGCGGGCTGCCCGCCGAAGGTGCCGTCGATCCAGGCCGTGATCGTCGCGTCGAGCCCGCTCGCGCCGGTGTCCCCGGCGAACGGGACGCCGATCGCCAGGGCGGCCACCGCGCAGACCGCCGCGACCGCCCACCTCACGCGTCAGTCCGTGATCGCCGGGAAGCGGCCGTTCCCGACCGCCTTGACCAGCTCGGCGTGGTCGGCCTCGGTCTGGTCGGCGTACCGGACGGCGTAGCGGCCGATCGCCTCGTCGAGCTGGTCGTCACCGTCGAAGTATCCCGCCAGCAGCCGTGGGTGGACCGAGCGGATGTGCGCGCGGGCGAGCAGCGCGCCGGCGAGGCGGCCGTAGTCGTCGAGGTCCTTGCCACCCAGCTCGGTGGGCTCGATCTCGCCTTTCATGTTGCGGAACTGGCGCACGATGAACGGCCTGCCCTCGACGGTGGTCCAGCCGAGCAGGATGTCGGTCTCGGCCTGCACCAGGCGCGCGCCGTGCACGATCCGCTGTCCCTCGTGCTCGGTGCGGTGCTCCGGCAGGTACGGCGTGAGCGCGGACGGCCGGGCCTCCTTGACCTGCAGCACCAGGTCCTCGTCGGTGTTGCCGTGCAGCAGCACCAGGTAGCTGCGCAGCCCGACGCTGCCGGTGCCGACCACCCGGAAGGCGACGTCCGCGATGCGGTAGCGGGCGATCAGGTTGCGCCGCGACTCGCGCAGCGTGTGCACATAGGACACCAGCCCGTCCGCGACGGCGTCCGCGGTGGTCTCGTCGACGCGCCGCAGCACGGGCGGGTCCTCGACGAACCGGTGGCGGCTCAGCCCGGTGGTGTGGTCGTCGATGCGCTCGGTCCACTTGGCGGACACGCGGGCGCTGGTGTTGCGGCGGGCCTTTTCGGCGGCCTCGCTGAACTCGTCGGCCAGGTCGTGGGCCTTCACTTTGGACAGTGCGTCCGCGTCGCCGAGCGCGTTCCACGACCGCAGGAACGACGCCTCGCCGAGCTGGCGCACCACGCGCCGGTAGGACTTGACCGCGTCCTCGGCCGCGTCCCGGCAGTCCTCTTCGGACACCCCGCCCTCCCGCCCGGCGAGGACCAGGCTCGCGGCGAGGCGTTTGAGGTCCCACTCCCACGGTCCGCGGATGGTCTCGTCGAAGTCGTTGATGTCCATCACGATCTGCCCGTCCGGCGTGCCGTACAGGCCGAAGTTCGCGGCGTGCGCGTCACCGCAGATCTGGGCGGACAGTCCACTGTGCGGGGTGCCGGCCAGGTCGGCGGCCATCAACCCGGCCGCGCCACGGAAGAACGAGAACGGGGAGGCGATCATGCGCCCGATCCGCAGGGGCACCAGATCGTCCAGCCGCCCGGAGTTGCTGCGCTCGACGAACTCGGCGACGCTCGGCCGGTGCTCCCCGGCGGCGGCGTGGTCGTGCGCCGCCGGCGGGGTGCGTTCGCCCAGCTCACGGCCCCGCGCGTGCAGCTCCTCCGGGTCGCTCAGCTCGCCCGGCACCAGTGCCCGTTCCATCCCCTGCCCCTCTCCTCGCCTGCACAACGTACGGCAGGGGCGAACGGTTTCAGCGGACCGGCTTCGCCGACGGCGAGACCCGGCCGGTGTCGACCGCGAACGTCGCGAGGAAGTAGTTGGCCGTGGCGCAGTTGACGTTCTCACCGCCCACCAGGTCCGCGGTGATGCGGTCGTCGCGGATGTCGAGGACGGCGCCGGTCTCGGCGCAGCCGGGCAACACGAAGGCGAACCCGCGGCGTCCCTCGCCGACCGGCCGCGCCAGCAGGGCCACGGCGGTGTCCCGGTCGGGCCGCCAGCGCCAGGTACCTCATGGTGCTCGGATGGTTGCCGGTGCGCGGCGGTTCCGGTCAGCGGCGGTTCCGGTCAGCGGCGCAGGACGTCCTCCAGGATGTCCAGCCCGCGGTCCAGGTCGGCCTCGGAGATGGTCAGCGGCGGCGCCAGGCGCAGCGTCGCGCCGTGGGTTTCCTTCGCCAGCAAACCCTTTTCCGCCAGGGCCTCGCACGCTTCGCGGCCGCTCAGGCCGCCCGGGGTGATGTCGATGCCCGCCCACAGGCCGCGCCCGCGCACCTCGGCCAGACCGTGCCCGACCAGCGCGTTCAGCCGGCCGTGCATGCGGGCCCCGAGCTCCGCCGACCGCCGCTGGAACTCGCCCGTGGACAGCAGCTTGATCACCGCCCGGCCGACCGCGCACGCCAGCGGGTTGCCGCCGAAGGTGGAACCGTGCTCGCCGGGCTTGAGGACCCCCAGCACGTCGGCCCGGCCGACCACCGCGGACAGCGGCAGGATCCCGCCACCCAGCGCTTTGCCCAGCGTGTACAGGTCGGCGCGCACCCCGGTGGGCTCCAGCGCCAGCAGCGTCCCGGTGCGGGCCAGGCCGGACTGGATCTCGTCGGCGATCAGCAGCGCCCCGGCCTCGTCGCACAGCCGGCGCGCCTCGGCCAGGTACCCCTCCGGCGGCACCAGCACCCCGGCCTCGCCCTGGATGGGCTCCAGCAGGACCGCCGCGGTGCGCTCGGTGATCGCGTCCCGCAGGGCCGCCGCGTCGCCGTACTTCACCACCGTGAACCCCGGCGTGTACGGGCCGAACCCGGCGCGCGCGGACTCGTCGGTGGAGAACGAGATGATCGTGGTGGTGCGGCCGTGGAAGTTCGACCCGGCGACCACGATCTCGGCGCGCCCGTCCGGCACGCCCTTCACCTCGTAGGCCCACTTCCGGGCGACCTTCAGCGCGGATTCGACGGCCTCGGCGCCGGAGTTCATCGGCAGCACCATCTCGGTGCCGGTCAGCCCGGCCAGCTCGCGGCAGAACGCGCCCAGCTGGTCGTGGTGGAACGCGCGTGAGGTCAGGGTGACCCGCGCCAGCTGCTCCTGCGCGGCGGCGATGAGCGCGGGGTGCCGGTGCCCGAAGTTCAGCGCCGAGTAGGCGGACAGGAAGTCGAGGTACCGGCGGCCCTCGACGTCGGTCACCCAGGCGCCCTCGGCCTCGGCGATCACGACGGGCAGCGGGTGGTAGTTGTGCGTGCTCCAGCGCTCGTCGAGCGCGATGAACTCGGCCGCGGAGGTCGTCATGCCCTTCAGGCTAAGGGCAGTTCGCGCCCGGAATCATCCGTTGATCGTTGCTGCGACCCGCTGATCGTTGCGCAATTACCCGCGTTCCCGGCGGTTCGTTGCGCCCGGGGCGAGAACGGGCAGACCCGCGTCGGCCGCGGCGCCGGCCAGGCGGTCGTCGTAGGTGACGAAGCCGTCGAGGTCGTGGGCGAGCACGCGTGCCGTGGCGAGGTGGATCGCGTCCAGGGAGCGCAGCGCGCGGTCCGGCTCGTTCACGGCCGCCTCGACGATCTCCTCGTCCATTCCGATGTAGTCGAACGCGGTGAGCAGTTCGCGCGCCTCCGGGAGCACGGCGGGCCACCGCCGCAGGACCGCCCGGGTCAGTTCGATCCGCAGCAGGCTCGAACTGACCCAGGAGGCGGCCGGCCGCTCGTCGTAGAACGCGGCGAAATCCTTCGAGTGGGTCTCCTCGGCGAGGAGTTTGACGGCCGCGGACGTGTCGACGTAGTACAGGCTCACCAGCGTTCCTCGTCGCGGAGCTCGCGGACGGCGTCACCGAGCCGGTCGGTGCCGTCGCCGGCGCGCATCCGCGGGCGGTACCCGGGCCGGGTGGCGGGCCGCGCCCGGCCCGAAGCGAGCAACCGCGCCATGACCGGGGGGGTCTCGCGTTCCTCGACCGGCACGATGCGGGCGATCAGTTTGCCGTATTCGGTGATGTCGACGGTCTCCCCGTGCCGGACCCGCGCGAGCACCTCACTGGTATTGTGCCGCAGCTCGCGCAGCCCCACGCTGTGGTCGTCCAGTGCCGTCATGCCGAAAGGTTACCACAATTTTGTGGGCACAAATCACGGCGCCAGGACCTCGTCCCACTCGCGGACGTACCAGTTCTTCACCACCCCGTTGCGCACGAACGGGTCACCGGCCACGAACTCCTCCGCGGCTTCCCGGGTGCGGAACACGCTGAGCGACCCGTTCTCCTGCGGGTTCTCCAGGGTGCCGACGAGCAGCAGGTCGCCGCGGGCGTGGAACTCGCGGAGCCGCGCCGAATGGTCGGCCATGTGCGGGGCGCCGCGCTCCAGGACGTTGTCGGCGGGCTCGTAGAACAGCAGGTACTTCATGCCGCACGCTCCGCTTCCCCGGCGAGCCGGCCCAGGATCCGTGCCCAGCCTTCGGTGAACGCGCCACCGGCGTAGCCGCCGTCGAGTGCGCAGGCCGCCCGGAGCTGCTCGTCGTCCAGCGCCTCCCAGCCGCGGTGCTCCACCGCGACCCGGGTCAGCGCCGGGCCCAGCGCCCGGAAGGTCAGCTCCACCTCGGTCGGCGCCGGGGTGACCAGCCAGCTCATCGTGAACCGCTCCGGCGGCTCCCACGCGAGCACCTCGCCCCAGTCGTGCTCGGTGCCGTCGTCCCACGTCTCGTAGACGCGGCCGCCCGGGCGGCGTTCGAAGGTCACGTCCCGCACCCGGTCGCCGCCCCGGGAGAACGGCTCGACCGGCCACCAGACGCCGATCGTGCGGACGAACGTGTCGAAGGTGTGCGCGGCGTCGCTGCGCACCAGGGTCGCCTGCCGCACCGGCGGGCGGCTCAGGATTTCGGTCATGCCGATCCTCTCGCCGTGTCGTCTTCGCCGATCCCCCGCTCAGCTTCGACCAGGCGTCGCGCCGTGTCGAGGGATGAGGCCCACATGTCGTCGAGGAACCGCCGCAGGCCGTCGAGTCCGTCCGGCCGCGCCCGGTAGAGCCGGCGGGTGCCGTCGCGGCGCTCGTCGAGCAGTCCCGCGTTCTTCAGGACGGTCAGGTGCTGGCTGACCGCCGTGCGGCTCACGTCGAAGGACTCCGCGATCTCGCCGGCGGCCAGCTCGTCGCGGGCGACCAGCCGGAGGATCGCGCGCCGCCTCGGCTCCGCGAGCGCCCGCAGCGCCTCGTCCGTCCGCTCGTCGTCCGTCATGTCTACTCCTACGCCCAGAGCCCGACCTGGTTGCCGTCCGGGTCGGTGAAGATGGCGAACCGCCCGAAGTCGCCGGGGAGGTCGGTCGGCGGCACCAGCCGCTTCCCGCCGAGCCGCTCCGCCCGGTCCAGGTACGCGTCGAGGTCGTCGACCCGCATGTAGATCTTGACGCCGGTGTCGCCGGGCGCCGTCGACGGGCCGATCCCGCCGCCGATGCCCGCGCCCGTGTCGACGAGCGCGTAGCCGCCCATCTGCGGATCGGCCTGGACCTGCCAGTCGAACAGCTCCGCGTAGAACTTCTGGGCTCGATCCGCGTTCGCGCTGGTCACTTCGAAGAACGCCACCTGCTGTCCCATGACTCGCTCCCTTCTGTCAGTGTCCGCTAACGTTAGCCATGACTGACAGAGAAAGTCAACCATCGCTCGCCAAGACGGGGCGTCGTTTGACAGAGTGCGAGGCGTGACCGACGAGCAATCCTTCCTGCGCCGGCAGGCCCGCACCCAGCGCTTCACCCTCGGCACCCCACGCGAGTTCCGCGTCGCGCCGGATGGGGGTCGGCTGCTGTTCCTGCGTTCGGAGTCCGGCACCGACCGGCGCAACAGCCTGTGGGAACTCGACCTCGCCACGGGTGCCGAGACCAAGGTCGTGGACGCCGCCGAGCTCCTGCCCGGCGAGGAGGAGCTGCCGCCGGAGGAGCGCGCCCGCCGCGAGCGCATGCGGGAGAGCGCGGGCGGCGTGGTCGGCTACGCCGTCGACGACGAGTTCCGGCTGGCCGCGTTCTCCCTGTCCGGCAAGCTCTACACCGTCGACCTGACCAGTCGCGAAGTGTCCGAACTGGTCGACACCTCCGTCGTCGACCCGCGTCCGAACCCCACCGGCACGCACGTGGCCTACGTCCGCGACCGCAAGCTCCGCGTCATCGACCTCGCCACGGGCCAGGACAGGGTGATCGCCGGGGAGGAGGGCGACGGTGACGACGTCGCCTGGGGGCTGGCCGAGTTCATCGCCGCCGAGGAGCTGGGCCGCGCCCGAGGCTACTGGTGGTCGCCCGACGGCCGGACCCTGCTCGTCGAGCGCACCGACCGCGCGGACGTGCCCCGCTGGACCATCTCCGACCCGGCCCACCCCGAGGCCGGCGCGAACACCGTCGCCTACCCGGCCGCGGGCACCACGAACGTCGACGTGTCGCTGTCCTTCTTCGGCCTCGACGGCACCCGGGTGGACGTCGAGCGCGGCGACTGGGAGTACCTCGTCGCCGTGCACTGGTCGGCCGGCGGCCCGCCGCTGCTCGCCGTGCAGCCGCGTGACCAGCGCGAACTCGCCGTCTACGCGGTCGACCCGGCCGACGGCTCCACCAAGCTGCTGCACACCGAGACCGATCCGCACTGGGTCGAGATCGTGCCGGGCGTGCCGGCCTGGACGTCCGACGGGCGCCTGGTGCACGTCAGCGCCGCCGACGGCAGCTACCGGCTGGTGATCGACGGCGACCCGGTCACCGAGCCCGGCCTGCAGGTCCGGTCGGTGCTGCACGTCGGCGCCCAGGTCCTGTTCAGCGCGAGCGAAAGTGACCCGACCCAGATCCACGTCTACCGCACCGGCCCGGGTGGCGTGACCCGGCTGTCCGACAGCGACGGCGTGCACGTCGGCGCGGGCACCGCCGAGGTCACCGTGCTCTCGTCGTGGAGCCTGCGCCGCAGCGGCCCCGAGGTCAGCGTGCTGCGCGACGGCCGCCCGCTCGCGAAGGTCGACTCCTACCCGGCCGACCCGGGCCTGGAACCCGACCCGGAATGGCTCACCGTCGGCGAGCGCGGCCTGCGTGCCGCGCTGCTCCTGCCCACCGGCTACCGGCCGGAGGACGGCAAGCTGCCCGTCCTGCTCGACCCCTACGGTGGCCCGCACGCCCAGCGCGTCCTGCAGAGCCGCAACGCCTTCCTCACCTCGCAGTGGCTGGCCGACCAGGGCTTCGCGGTCCTGGTCGCGGACGGCCGCGGCACACCGGGCCGCGGGCCGGCGTGGGAGAAGGAGATCGTGCGCGAGCTGGCCGAGGTGACGCTCACCGACCAGGTGGACGCGCTGCACGCGGTCGCCGCCGACCACCCCGAGCTGGACCTGTCCCGGGTGGCGATCCGCGGCTGGTCCTACGGCGGGTACCTGTCCGCGCTGGCCGTGCTGCGCCGCCCGGACGTCTTCCACGCCGCGGTCGCGGGCGCCCCGGTCACCGACTGGTCCCTCTACGACACCCACTACACCGAGCGCTACCTCGGCGTGCCGGACGAGGAACCGGAGTCCTACGAGCGGAACTCGCTGATCGCCAGCGCGCCGGAGCTGCGGCGCGCGCTGCTGATCGTGCACGGCCTGGCCGACGACAACGTGTTCGTCGCGCACGCGCTGCGGCTGTCCTCGGCGCTGCTGGCCGCGGGCCGCCCGCACGTGTTCCTGCCGCTGGTCGGCGCGACCCACATGACCCCGCAGGCCGAAGAGGTCGCGGAGAACCTGATGAGGGTCCAGGTGGACTGGATCAAACGAGAGCTGGAGGCTGCTGCGCGATGAAGCGCTGGGGAATCACGATTCCGCTGACCGGGGTGCCGCTGACCGCGCACCGTGAGCTGATCGAGCGGCTGCCCGCGCTCGGCTACACCGACGCGTGGTCGGCCGAGACCGCCGGGACGGACGCGTTCTCGCCGCTGCTGCTGGCCTCGCAATGGGCGCCGGAGCTGCGGCTGGGCACCGCGATCGTGCCGGTCTACACGCGCGGCCCTGGCCTGCTGGCGATGTCCGCGGCGACCCTGGCCGAGGCCGCGCCCGGCCGGTTCGTGCTCGGCATCGGCGCGTCCTCGCCGGTGATCGTGCAGAGCTGGAACGCGGTCCCGTTCGACAAGCCGTTCGCCCGGACCCGCGACACGCTGCGGTTCCTGCGCGCCGCGCTGGCGGGGGAGAAGGTGACCGCGGAGTACGAGACGTTCTCGGTCAGCAAGTTCCGGCTGGAACGCGCGCCGGAGCCGGCGCCGCCGATCATGCTCGCCGCGCTGCGGCCCGGCATGCTCAAGCTGGCCGCCAAGGAGGCCGACGGCGCGATCACGAACTGGCTCTCACCCACCGACGTCCGGCAGGTGCGCGCCGAAATCGGGCCGGACACCGAGCTGGCGGCGCGGATCTTCGTCTGCCCGACCACCGACCGCGAGGCCGCTCGGGGCCTGGGCCGCATGCTCATTAGCAGCTACCTCACGGTGCCGGTGTACGCGGCGTTCCACGACTGGCTCGGCCGCGGCGAGGCGCTCGCGCCGATGCACGAGGCGTGGCGGGCCGGCGACCGGAAACGGGCGAACGAGCTGATTCCGGACGAGGTGGTCGACGACCTGATCGTGCACGGCAGCCCCGAGGAGTGCCGCGAGAAGATCCAGTCCTATGTGGACAACGGCTTGACCACGCCGGTGATCGCGCTGCTGCCCACCGGCGAGGACCCGGTGCGGCAGGTGGAGGCGCTGGCGCCCCGGTGACCCGGCGCACGCCGCTGTGACCCCTTTGGCGGCATGACTAACGCTCCCCGGGCGGGCACTTTGGGAGGAACGTGCCCGCCGGGGGTGTGCCCGCGGCGCACGGTGTCCGTATCGTGGCTTAGCGTAGGCATACCTAAGGAGCGGTGAGTGGGCGAATCGATGCCGGAGAGCGCCGGGCTGGCCGGCGGCCGGGAGGGACACCGGCGGCTGGCCGAGCTGATCCCGCTGGTCCTCGACGCGATGGCCGAGGGGACCGCGGAGCGCGGTGGAGCGGGGCCGGCTGGCGGGCCCGCGGCCGTCGCGGCCGGGGTCGCGGCCCTGACCGGGGCCGAGCCGCTGGCCGGGGCCACCGGTGTCGGGGCCGAGCAAGCGCTTACCGAGCTGTCCCGGTTGCTGGCCGCGGGTTCGGTCGACCCCGCCGATCCGGCCTGCGCGGCGCACCTGCACTGCCCGCCGCTCGCGGTCGCCGTGGCCGCCGACGTCGTGGCGAGCGCGCTCAACCCGTCGATGGACTCGTGGGACCAGGCGCCGGTCGCCAGCGAGATCGAACGCGAGCTGGTCACGCTGATCGCCCGGCTGTGCTACCCGGACGCGCCCGCGCCGGACGCCGTCGTCACCACCGGCGGCACCGAATCGAACCTGCTCGGGCTGCTGCTCGCACGCGAGCCGAACCCGGCCGTGCGCCCGGTGTGCGGGCGCAACGCGCACCACAGCGTCGCCCGCGCCGCGTGGCTGCTGGGGTTGCCCGCGCCGGTCCTGGTGGACTGCGACGGCGAGCGGATGCGACCCGCCGCGCTGGAGCAGACCCTGCGTGAGCTCGGCGCGCCCGCGGTCGTGGTCGCCACCGCCGGCACCACCGACACCGGCGAGATCGACCCGCTCCGCGACCTCGCGGACGTGTGCCGCCGCCACGGCGCCCGCCTGCACGTGGACGCCTCCTACGGCGGGCTCGCGCTGTGCAGCGCGAAGCTGAAGCCCCTGCTCGACGGCCTCGACGAGGCGGACTCGGTGGCGCTGGACGCCCACAAGTTCGGCTGGCAGCCCATCTCCGCGGGCCTGCTCGCGGTGCGCGACACCGCGGACCTGTCGGCGTTGTCCGTGCGTGCCGAGTACCTCAACGCCGGTGACGACACCGAGGCCGGGCTGCCCGACCTGCTGGGCCGCTCGATCCGCACGTCCCGGCGCCCCGACGCGTTCCGGATGGCCGTCACCTTCCGCGCGCTGGGCACCGAGGGCATGGGCGCGCTCGTCGAGCACTGCTGCGCCACCGCCGCCGAGGTCGCCGAGATGATCGACCGGCACCCCGCGCTGCGGCTGTGGGGCAGGCCGACGCTGTCCACCGTGTTGTTCAAGCCGGTCGATGCCGACGACGAACTGGTCGCCGGGGTGCGCCGCGCGCTGCTGGAAGCCGGCACCGCGATCGTCGGCCGGGCAACGATGTCCGACGGCGTGTGGCTCAAGCTGACGCTGCTGCACCCGCACGCGAACGCCGAGGACTACCGGCCGCTGCTGGACTCGGTGGTCGCGGCCGCCGCGGCGCGGCCGGCCGAGGTGGTCCTGCGGTGACTCGGGTCGATCTGGCCGGGGTCGGGATCGGCCCGGCCAACCTGTCGCTGGCCGCGCTCGCCCACCCGGTCGCGGACCTGACCGTCGCGCTGTACGAGCGCAGCCCGGAGTTCCGCTGGCACCCGGGGCTGCTGCTGGACGGCGTGACGCTGCAGGTGCCGTTCCTGGCCGACCTGGTGTCGCTCGCCGATCCGACCAGCGAACTCTCCTTCCTGAACTACCTGCGCGCGAAGGACCGGCTCTTCCCGTTCTACTTCGCCGAACGCTTCCACATCCCGCGCGCGGAGTACGACGACTACTGCCGCTGGGTGTCGCGGCGGCTGGACAGCTGCCGGTTCGGCACCGACGTCACCGGGATCGAGTGGCGCGACGGGCTGTTCCGGCTGCACTCGGCCGCCGGGGAGATCAGCGCGCGCAACGTGGTGCTCGGCATCGGCACCGAACCGCGGGTGCCGGAACCGTTGCGGGCGCTCGCCGACGATCCGGACGTGCCGGTGATCCACTCCGCGGAGTACCTGTCCGAACGGGAACGGCTACTGTCGCTGCCCGCGGTGACCGTCGTCGGCTCGGGCCAGTCCGGCGCCGAGGTGTTCCTGGACCTGCTGCGGCACCGCAAGCAACCGGACGGGCTGCGGTGGGTGACGCGGACGGTGTCGTTCGCGCCGATGGAGTACTCCAAGCTCGGGCTGGAGCAGTTCACCCCCGACTACACGCGCTTCTTCCACCGGCTGCCCGAGCCCGAGCGCGACCGGCTGCTGCCCGCGCAATGGCAGCTGTACAAGGGGATCGACGCCGGCACGATCGCGGACATCCACGACGAGCTGTACCGCCGCACGGTCGGCGGCGGCTGGCCCGGCGTCACGCTGACGCCCGGCGTGGAAGTGGTTTCGGCGCGGCGCGACGGCGAGCGGATCGCGCTGGGCCTGCGGCACCGGCAGGAGGGCAGCACGGCGACCTGGGTGACCGACGCGGTGGTCGCCGCCACCGGCTACCGCGAGCGACCGCTGGACGGGCTGCTCGGGCCGCTGGCGGACGCGGTCGCCCGGGACGGCAGCGGCCGCCCGGTCGTCGAGCGCGACTACCGGCTGCGGCTCGCGCCGGAGATCGGCGGCGCGATCTTCGTGCAGAACGCCGAACGGCACACGCACGGCGTCGGCGCGCCGGATCTCGGGCTGGCGGCGTGGCGGGCCGCCTCGATCGTCAACGCGGTCTGCGGCCGCACCGTCTACCGGTTGCCGTCGCGCACGGCGTTCACGCGGTTCGGGTTGGAGGAGTGAGCGTGGAATCAGCTCAGGCGTGGCGCGTGGCCGGCACGCTGATCGTGCACAAGATGCTCGGCGAACTGTCCTACGAGGGGCTGTTCGACCCCTCGCCGGCGGACGACGAGGAGCACCGGCTGTGGCGGCTGGCGTTGCCGGAGGTGACCTACGAGTTCCGGGCCCGGCGCGGCGCCTTCGAATCGTGGACCGTGCTGCCCGGATCTGCCTTGCGCGACGGTGAACCGGCGACCGATCCGCGGACCCTCGTGGTGGACGCGCGCACGGAGCTGGGCCTGTCCGGGCTGCGGCTCGCGGACGTGCTGGCCGAGCTGACCGCCACGGTGACCAACGAGGCCGCCCGCCTGCGCCGCGCGCCCACCGCCGCGGAACTGTCCAGGATGGACTACAACCTGGCGGACGGGCACCTGACCGGACATCCCCGGCTGGTGCTCAACAAGGGCCGGGTCGGCTTCTCCACCGTCGATCGCGCCCGGTACGCGCCGGAGGCGGGGGCTGACGTGCGGCTGCGGTGGTTCGCCGTGCACCGCGACCACGCGCGGTTCCGCTGCGTGGACGAGCTGTCGGCTTCGCGGCTGCTGGCCGGGGAGCTGGACGACGACCAGCGCGCCGAGTTCACCCGCCTCGCCGACCCCGCGGAGTACGTCTGGGTGCCGGTGCACCCGTGGCAGGCCGACGAGATCCTCGGCACCCTCTACGCCGGTGAACTCGCCACCGGGATCGTGATCGAGCTGGGCGAGTCCCGGGACGCCTACCGTCCACATCAGACGGTGCGGACGCTGGCGAACGTGT
Organism: Amycolatopsis deserti; assembly: GCF_014653945.1. Taxonomy (GTDB): domain Bacteria; phylum Actinomycetota; class Actinomycetes; order Mycobacteriales; family Pseudonocardiaceae; genus Amycolatopsis_E; species Amycolatopsis_E deserti. The sequence continues at coordinate 117,226 of NZ_BNAU01000008.1, forward strand.
CCCGGCCGGACCGGCACGACGTCAAGACCGCGGTGTCGGTGCGCAACACGCTCGTCTACCGCGGGCTGGCCGCGGGCGCGACGCTCGCCGGGCCGGCGGTGACGAGCTGGCTGAAGCGGGTCGGGGCGGCGGATCCCCTGCTCGCCGAGAAGTACCGGTTCGAGCTGCTCGGCGAGGTCGCCAGCGTGTCGGTGGAGCACCCGCTGTTCGGCAGTATCGAGGAGCTGCCCTACCGGTTCCACGAAACCCTCGGTGCGTTGTGGCGGGAACCGCTGCTGTCCCGACTGGCCGAGGGCGAGCAGGCGATCTCGTTCGCCGCGCTGCCCTATCGCGATCTCAGTGGGGCGTCGGTGATCACCGGGTTGATCGAGCGGTCCGGCTGGGACGCCGAACGCTGGTGCGCCACGGTGTTCGACCTGCTGCTCACGCCGCTGCTGCAGTGGCTGCTGCGCTACGGCGTCGGGTTCTGCCCGCACGGCCAGAACCTGATCCTGATCGTCGACGAGCGCGGGCGGCCGCTGCGGGTGGCGATCAAGGACTTCGCGCAGGGCGTCGATCTCCTGGACGAGGACCTGGACTGCTACCGCCTGCTCGCACCCGAGGCGGCCGGGGAGATGCTGCGCTGGCCGGCGCACCTGCTCGCGCAGTCGCTGTTCAGCTCGGTGTTCTCCGGGCAGCTGCGGTTCTGGGCCGAGATCCTGCTCGACGACCTGGCCTTCCCGCGGGCGCGGTTCTGGGAGCTGGTGCGGGAGGTCGTCGGCCGCTACCGCGCGGAGAACCCGGATGTGGCGCAGCGGTTCGACGCGTGCCTGCTGTTCGCCCCGGACGTCGAGCGGGTCACGCTGAACCGCGAGCACCTGGCCGGGCAGGGGTTCGACAAGGTGGACCGCGACGACGAGTTCGATGTGCGGTGGGGGCGCGTGCCGAACCCGCTGCACGCCCCGGACCCAGCGGGGGCCTGGTGAAAGCGCCGCGCCCGGTCGGGCCGCGCACGCTCGCCGAGCGGGCTGCGGCTGCCCGGGGCATGCGCGGGGCGCTGGCCCGTGGGGACGTGCCACGGGTGCTGCTGCTGGTGCCCGATCCGCACGCCCGGTTCGCCGCGGTCGAGCTGTCCGGGCGGTTCGTCGCCGAGGAGGTGCTCTCCGGCGGGTACGGGGTCTGTACGTACGTGTTCGCCTGGGACGTCGAGCGGGAGGCGCTGCCGGCCGGGCCGGACAGCCCGTTGGCTCGCTATCTCGACGGCTACGGGGACCTGCGGATGCGACCGGATCTGGCGACGATGACCGCGTTGCCGGACGGGTTGTGCGGCATCGTGTGCGACGTCGAGTGGCCCGACGGCGAACCGGTGCGGGCGGCTCCGCGGCGGGCCCTGACCGAGCAGCTGATGGCGCTGGAATCCCTCGGGTACGTGCCCTCGGCGGGGCTCGAGCACGAGGTCGTGTTCAGCGACGCCGACGGTCCGCTGAGCGGGCACGGCGTGGACTACGCGGTCGGCGGGACCGAGCGGATGCGGCCCCTGCTGCGCGATCTGCGGGGTGCGTTGGAGCGGTCCGGGCTCGGGGTGGAGTCCGCGCGCGCCGAGTGCCATCCCGGGCAGTACGAGATCGTGCTGCGGCACCGGGACGCGCTGGCGGCGTGTGATGACGCCTTGCTGCAGCAGCTGATCGTGCGGTCGGTGGCGGCGGAGCACGGGGTGACCGCGAGCTACCTGGCGGCGCCGGAGCCGGGGCAGGGGTGTTCGTGTCACGTGCACCTGTCGCTGTCCTCGGTGGCGGGCGAGACGCCGTCGGGCACGGAGCTGTCGCCGGTGATGGCGTCGTTCCTCGCCGGCGTGCTGCGCGACGCGGCGGCGCTGGCCCCGGTGTGGGCGCCGACCTGGAACAGCTACGTGCGGCTGCGGACGGCGCCGTTCTCGCCGCGCGAGCTGCGGTGGGGTGTCGACGACCGGACGGCGGCGGTGCGGGTGGCCGGGCGGGACGCGTCCCAGCGGCTGGAGTTCCGGTTCGCCGGCGCCGACGCGCAGCCGCACCTGGTGCTCGCGGCCCTGTTGGCGGCGGGCCGGGCGGGCATCGAAGAGGGGTTGCCGCTGCCGCCGGCGGGGGAGGTCGTGGGCGCGTTGCCGGGTGCGCCGTGGGAGGCGTTGTCCGGCCTGGACCGCGTGGCGAAGCTGCTCGGGGACGAGGTCGCGGCTCAGCAGGAGGCGTTGCTGCGGGCCGAACTGGAGGCGGGCTGCTCCGCGGTCACCGGCTGGCAGCGCCGGCGGGGCGCGTTGCGGGCATGACCGGCGTCGTCAGCTCGCGTGCCTTCTGGCGGGGGAGCGCGAACGCGAGCAGCAGAGCGACGCCGACCAGGACGTAGGTGGCGGCGGAGAGCTGTTCGGGGAACGTCCAGTCGCGGTGCACGACCGGGAAGTCGGTTTCCGGCAGGTTGTGGAACGGCGCCCAGACGAAGAACACCGCGGTCAGCGCGCCCCAGCCGAGCCACGCGGTGGACAGCCACGAGCGGTCCTCGGCGCGGCGGACCGTGATGCCGAGCATGACGACCAGCGCCGGGACCACCCACACGTAGTAGTGCGACCACGAGGTGGGGGAGACGAGCAGGGCGAGTCCGGCGTTGGCCATCAGCGCCAGCGCCGGCTCGGCGCGCCGCATCGCGTTGGCGACCAGCGCCAGCAGGCCGAGCACCAGGACGAGCCACACGGCCTTTTCCGCCGCGCCGGTCAGCCCGGTGCGCACGATGACGGCCTCGATGGCCTGGTTGGTGGCGAACGCGGTGCCGCTGACCCCGCCGCCGCTGAGGCCGCCCTGGAACCAGTAGTGGATGGAGCCGCCGAAGTCCGCCACGAAGCCGATCACGGTGGCGACGCCGAACGTGATGGCGGAGGTGATGGCCGACCGGTAGTCGCGGCGGATGAGGAAGAACAGCACGAACGCGGCCGGGGTGAGCTTGAGGGCCGCGGCCAGGCCGATGCCGAAGCCGCGCGGCCAGACGGTGCGCCCGGCCAGGCAGTCGACCGTCACCAGGGCCATCATGATGATGCTGACCTGCCCGAAGCCGAACGTCTGGCTGACCGGCTCGAGGAAGACGGTGAGCGGAAGCACGACGGAGGCGACCGCGACGCCGCCGTCCCGCCCGAGCTGCGGCCGGACGGCGCGCGCCACCAGGTAGACGGTGACGAACATGCTGAGGCCGTTGAGGATGTACAGCGTGACCACCGAGGCGTCCCACGGCAGCATCGCCAGGGGCGACAGCAGCAGCGCCGCGAACGGCGGGTAGACGAACGGCAGTACCGCGCCGTTGGCGACCTCCGGCAGCGTGCCGTACATGTCCCGGCCGTCCCACCAGGCCTGCACGCCGTAGCGGTAGACCTCGAGGTCGATCTGGGGGCGGGTGGGCAGGTAGTGCATCATGCCCTGCACCGCGAAGAACAGCCAGACCGCACACGGCACCGGGACCAGCCAGAGGTATTTGCGCATCAAGCCCTACTGTAGAGATTCGATAACGTGTGGTCGCGGCGTGGTACCGGTCCGCACGCGTACCCGGCCGCGCCGGTGCACCCGCCGGTACGCCGAGGGCGGCGTGCCGCACAGTTCCACGAACGCCTGCCGCAGCGTCTCGGCCGAGCTGAAGCCGCACCGCCGCGCGATGGCGGTCAGCGGCAGGTCCGTGGTCGCCAGCAGCTGGGACGCGGCCTCGGTCCGCGCCCTGCGCACGAACCGGCCCGGCGGCGTGCCCAGGTGCTCCTGGAACAGCCGCGTCAGCTGCCGCTCGCTCAACCCCGCCCGCTCCGCCAGCGCCCGGGTCGACAAATCGCCGTCGGGGTGGCCGGTGATGTACGCCGCCAGGTCGGCGACCTGGCGGTGCTCGGGCGGCGGCGCGGCGAGGAACATGCTCACCTGCGCCTGGTTGCCCGGCCGCTGCAGGTAGGTGACCAGCCCGCGCGCCACCTCGCGCGCCAGGCTCGGCCCGTGGTCGGCCTCGACGAACGACAGCGTCAGGTCCAGCCCGCTGGTCACGCCCGCGGCGGTGTGCACGTTGCCGTCCTGGACGAACAGCGGCGCCGGGTCGATGGTGACCTCCGGGTACTGCCGGGCCAGCAGGCCGGCCCACATCCAGTGCGTCGTCGCCCGCCGCCCGTTGAGCAGCCCCGCCGCGGCGAGCACGGACGTCCCGGTGCACACCGAGGAGACCCGCCGGGCCGTCGCGGCGACCCGGCGCACGTGCGTGGTCAGCTTGACGTCCGCCGCGGCTGTCGTGTGCCCCATCCCGCCCGCGACGATCAGCGTGTCGACCGGTCCCCGGAGCCGGTCGAGCCGGTCCTGCGCGGCCAGGGTCAGCCCGTTCTGGCAGCGGATCGGCCGCCCGTCGAGGCTGACCAGGCTGACCTCGTAGGCCGGCGTGGCGCCGTACCGGTTGGCGGCGTCGAGCACGTCGGCCGGGCAGGCGATGTCCAGCAGGGCGGCGTCCTCGTACCCGACGATCACCATCCGGCGCATGGCCCCAGCGTAGCCGTCCGTCCGACGAGGATCCCAGGTTTTCGGACATCTGCGGTTCGCGGGGCTGCGGCGCGCGCCAGGCTGCGGGGCATGAAGACGATCGCGTTCGTGCTGTACCCCGGGCTCACGCCCCTCGATTTGATCGGCCCGCTCCAGGTCTTGGCCTCGCTGCGCAACGCCGACCCGTCGTTCGAGGCCACGGTGGTCGCGGAGACGCTGGACCCGGCGGCCTCGGACACGCCGCTTTCGCTCGTCGCGGAGCGCACCTTCGACGACGTGCCCGCGCCGTACGCCCTGGTGGTGCCTGGTGGTCAGGCAGGCACGCTCCGGGCCCTGACCAACGAGCGGTTGCTGGACTACGTCCGCTCGGCGGCCGCGCAGGCGGAGGTGACGGCGTCGGTGTGCACCGGTTCGCTGATCCTCGGCGCGGCGGGCCTGCTGAAGGGCCGCGAAGCCACCACGCACTGGTCTTTCCTGGAGGCGCTGCGCGAGTTCGACGCGACGCCGGTGAAGCGCCGCTGGGTCGACGAGGGCGCGGTGCTGACGGCGGCGGGCGTGTCCGCGGGGATCGACATGGCGCTGCACCTGGTGGCCCGCTTCACCAGCGAGGAGGTCGCGAAGGCGGTGCAGTTCGGAATCGAGTACGACCCGGAGCCGCCCTTCGGAGGCCTCGACTGGGCGGCCGCGCCGAGGCAGATGTTCGCCGGCGCGGCGGCGGCGTGGATCAAGGAGGCGTTGTCCGGCGCGCCGGACCTGGCGGCCCGGTTGGCCGCCCGCGTGTGAGGGGTGGGGCCGTGCCTGGGGGTCGGCCCCATCCGCGCAGGCCAGCGCTTTGAAGGCACCCCGCTACCGGGCTGTGTGCGGTCCGTAATAAGCTATGCCCCGTCGCCGCCCCTCGCGGAGGCGATGGCCGGGCTGTGGCGCAGTTTGGTAGCGCACTTGACTGGGGGTCAAGGGGTCGCAGGTTCAAATCCTGTCAGCCCGACGGTCTGTGGAGCCCGCTGGCTCTGGGTGGAAGCCCAGGTCAGCGGGCTTTTTCGTATGTCCTTCACGTTCGCTCAGCCTCGTCGATTCCAAGATCAACCGAATAACGTGCGAAACGGGACTCGGTCGAAGACCGTTGTAGGTCTTGGTTTCCTTCGCCTTGCCGTTCCCGTTGCTCTGGATGTAGGCCTGGCGGATATGAGATGACCTCGGTATTCAGGTCGACGCGGGGCCCCATCCCGCTCCACGGAGCAACAGCGGCCGGTACGAGCGAGGCAGCGCGCGCAGCCACCGCGGCGAGCACAAGTGCCTTCGCTAGGGCCTGAACTGGCATGGCTAACGGCGCCGGCATCTGGTTGGCTCCGCGGTGCCCCGGACGTCTCGCCGTGCGCGGCTCTCGTCGTGGCGGGACGCCCTCTGCGCGTCTTGTGGACGCGCATCGCGCGCCCACAAGACGACGGCAGCGGTCAGTCAGGCAGCCGGTCGTGCGTAGAGGCTCTTTCCGCCGCACACGTACATGACCTGCCCGGTGATCGCCTTCGCCAGGGGGCCCGCGAGGAAGGCCGTGGCCCAGGCGACGTCGCGAGGCGAGCCGATGGTGCCGGTGGGCTGGGCCCGCATGAGGCGTGCCATGACCTCGGGGGGTTCGGAGCGCAGGAGCGGGGTGTCGATCAGGCCGGGCGCGATGCAGTTGACCCGGATGTCGTGGCGGGCGAGTTCGATGGCCAGCGCGCGGGTCGCGGACACGACCCCGCCTTTGGAGGCGGCGTAGGCGACCTGCCCGTACCAGCCGAGCCAGGCGCGGGAGGCGATGTTCACGATGCTCCCGGCCCGGTTTCCCACCATGGACCGTGCCGCGGCTCGCGCGCAGTTGACGGTGCCGGTGAGGTTGACGGCCAGGGTGCGTTGCCAGTCCTGTTCGGACAGGCGGCGAATGCCGCTGTCGACACTGATTCCAGCGTTGTTCACCAGGATGTCGACTTCGCCCGCGGTACGAAAGAGGTCGTCGACCGCGTCGCGCGAGGTGACGTCGGCCGGGACTCCCGTGACGTCGTGTCCCTTGCCCAGCAGGGCCTTCGCGGCGTCGACGCAGCCGGTCGGCGAGATGTCGGCGATGACGACCCGCGCCCCCTGGGTGGCCAGCTCGTCGGCGATGGCGTAGCCGATGCCCTGCGCGCCGCCGGTGACGACTGCGGTCTTTCCTTCCAGCATCATGTTCGGCCCTCCTAGACCGAGAGGCTCGACAACAGGCTCGACCCGCCGCAGCAGAACAGCACCTGCCCGGTGATGTAGCGGCTGCGGGGATCGGCGAAGAAGGCAACCGTCTCCGCGATGTCCGCCGGGGTCACCGTGGTGGGCAGGAGCGGACCCGGCTCGGTGGTCCCGCCCGCGACCAGGTTGACCGTGACACCGCGGGAAGCGAGCTCGAGCGCGAGGCTGCGCACCATCGCGGCCAGGGCTCCGGCCGCCGCGGCGATTGCGGGCCGGTCGGCCCACCCCAGCTGGTCGCGGCTGCCGATGGCCACGATCGCCGCCCCGCCGTCCGCGGCGGAGCGGAGCCGGGGAAGCAGCTCCCTGGCGAGGCGGCGCAGGTCCTCGGCCGGGTTGCCCGTCACCTTGCCGTCGAAGAGGCCGGGATCGAAGACGACGGCGTCTACTTCGGCGCCGTCGAAGTCCCAGCCGGCCGAGGTCAGCCGATCTCGGGTCGCGGCGATGGCCGCACTGTCACCGATCAGGATCGCGGTGTGCATCAGTCCTCCGCGGTGAGGATGTGGACGGAGCAAGCGCCGTTGTCGACGCCGAAGATCCCGCCGCCGGTGACGTGGGTCAACGCCACGGTCGCGCCGGGTACCTGCAGGTCGCCGGCCGAACCGGTGAGCTGCCAGTAGGCTTCGCCGATCTGGCTCACCCCGGTCGCCCCGACCGGGTGGCCGCGGGAGAGCAGCCCCCCGCTGGGACTGACGGCGACGCGGCCGTCCACGTCGAACTCTCCGTCGGCGAGCGCGCGGTGCGCCTTGCCGCGTTCGGCTATGCCCAGTGCCTCGGCATGCAGCAGTTCCGCGATGCTGAACGCGTCGTGCAGCTCAACGAGATCGAGGTCGGCGGGGGACAGGCCGGACATCTCGTAGGCGGCGCGGACGGTGCGCTCGGTGATGTCGGGCCAGGTCATGTCCCGGAAGCCGGTGTGGAACCGTCCCGATCGCACCACGCTCGCCCGTACCCGCACCAGCGGGGTCCGGAGTTCGCGGGCGAACTCCGGGCTGCACAACAATACGGCCGCGGCCCCGTCGCTGTTGGGGCAACAGTGCAGCAACCGCAGCGGGTCGGCCACCGGACGGGACTGCAGGACCTGCTCCAGAGTGACCGGGGCCTGGAAGTGCGCACGGGGGTTCTTGGCGCCATTGCGCCGGTTCTTGACCGATACGAGGCACAGGTCCTCGACCCGTGCGCCGGTCTCGTACAGGTAGCGCTGGGCGCGCATCGCGTACGTCGCGGGCATCACGACACCCTGGGCGATCTCCGCGTCCGCGGTCGTGAGCGGCAGCGCGCCGCCACCGAAGCCCGACAGGTTTTCCGTCCCGACCGCCACCGCGCAATCATGCGCACCGGAGGCGACCGCCTGCCAGGCGAGATGCACGGCGGAGGCGCCGCTGGCACAGGCGTTTTCGACGGTGAAGACCGGCGGACCGGAGATCCCCGCCCGCTGCAGGACCCGCTGGCCGACCAGCGAGCCGCCGTACACCGATCCCACGAACCCGGCGCCGACCTGGCCGGGCGGCAGGTTCACCGACCGGAGGAGGTCGATCACGGCTTGCTCACCGAGATCCGCGGCGCCGCGGCCGAGGTGCTTGCCGAAGGGCGCGACCGCCGCCCCGGCGACGAAGACGTGCCTCATCGCGAAGCCACCTCGATCAGCGGGCGCACGATGTGCGATTCCTTGCCCGACGTGATGGCGCCGACGGTGAGCTGTACCGGGGTGTCCGGCGCCAGTGCCTGCTCGCCTTCGCTGTGGCTCAGAACCCGCACCCCGTCGATGTCGACATAGGACAGCACATACGGGGTGTCGAAACCGGCCGCACCGACGCGGACCACAGTGGAGGCGTAGACGACACCGCGGTCACCGGTGACGGTCTGCGTGAGCTCGGCGGAAGCGCAGGTCGAACACACCTCCCGCGGCGGGTACCACCGTGCGGAGCAGTCGCGGCACACGGAGATGCGCAGCGCGGTCGTGTCACCGTTGCGGGCGATCCAGTCGCCCGCGATCAGATCGGTCATGGTGTCCTCGGATGTGTCAGGCGCCGTGGTAGCGCGGGTCTCGGCGGTCGGCGAACGCTTGGCGTCCTTCCGCCCGGTCATCGGTGTCGCGGAGCAAGCCCCACAGCAGTTGTTCGAGCTCGATCGATCGGGACAAGGGCAGGTCGTGTGTGCGCAGGGCGAGGGATTTGATCGCCCGCACGGCGAGCGGACCGTTCGCGGTGATACGGCGGGCGAGGCCGAGTGCGGTGTCCATCAGCTGGTCCGCGGCGACGACGTCGCTGACCAGTCCCACCCGATGAGCTTCGACGGCGTCGATGCGGTCTCCGGTGAGCAGCATCTTCATCGCGACGGCTGGTGGGACGGCCCGCAGCAGGTGCGAGGCGCCACCGACGGCCGGGACGCTGGCCCAGCGGGCCTCGGGCAGCCCGAAGGTGGCGTTCGGGCTCGCGACGCGCAGATCGCAGTCGAGAGCGATCTCCAGCCCGCCACCGAGCGCGTGGCCGTTGATGGCCGCGATGAGAGGCTTCGGGATCGCCAGTTCGCTGATCGTGATCGCGCGGACGTAGCCACCGTCGCGCACACCGATCTCGTACGGTGCCAGATGCGCGGCCGCGAAGGGGCCGGCAGGCGCCTTGGTTCGTTTGAGGTCGGCTCCGGTGCAGAACGCGCGGTCGCCGGCGCCGGTGATGACGGCGACGGAGAGTTCCGGGTTGTCGCGGAACCCGATCAGGGTCTCCCGCAGGGACACCATGGCGTCCGGGTCGAGCGCGTTGTAGGCCTCGGGCCGGTTGAGCCGCACGACGAGGATGTCGTCGACCTGGTCGGTGTCGATGGCCATCTCAGCCGATCACTCCTGTCCGTTCGAGCTGGTCGTACTCCGTGTCTGCGACACCGAGCAGCCGCGTGCACACCTCACGGGTGTCGGCGCCGAGCAGCGGGGCGGCGCTGCGGGGGCGGCCCGGTGTGCGCGAGAGGCGGTAGGGCAGCCCGTCGTAGAGGCAGTCGCCCATTTCGGGATGCCGGAGCCTCACCCAGTGACCGCGTGCGCGCAGCTGGGGATCCGTTTCGATGAGGTCGCGGGCGTCGTTGACGCCGGCCGCGGGCACTCCGGCATCGGCCAGGGCGTCGGCGAGCTTGTCGCGGTCCCAGCCGCGGGTGGCCGCACTGATCCACTCGTCCAGACCAGGCGCGCGGCGCCGTTGCGCGGCGGTGGCGAAGCCGGGCTCACTCGGCAGGCCGAGCACCGTGACGAGGGCGGACCACTGCTCGTCGTCCTGGACGGCGATCGCACACCACCGGTCCTCGCCCGCGCAGGGGTAGACCCCGTGCGGAGCGGCCCAGTCGTCGGCGTTGCCCCGCCGCGTGACGTCCTCGCCCGCGGCGGCGGCGACGACGGCGGGCCCGATCAGGTTGACCGTCGACTCGAGCTGGGCCAGCTCGATGTACTGTCCGCGGCCGGTCCGGCGCCGATGGCGCAGGGCGGCCAGCACGGCGATCGCGCCGTGCAGGGGATTGGGCACGTGGTCGGGGTAGTTCGTGCCGGTACCCACCGGCGGCCTGTCCGGATAACCGGACAGGCCGAACAAGCCACCCGCGGCCGCGATGGACAGACCGTAGCCGCGGAAGTCGCGGTGCGGGCCGGACGCGCCCTGCATCGGCATCTCGAGGTAGATGACGTCCGGCCGCACTGCACACGCGGCCCGGTAGCCGAGTCCCAGGCGGTCCATCGTGCCGGGCGTGAAGTTGCTGACCACGACGTCGCTGACGGCGATGAGGCGAAGCGCGAGCCGATGCCCGTCGCGAGCCTTCAGGTCGAGGCAGATCGACTTCTTGCTCGAGTTGCGGTTGGCGAAGTAGCCGCTGCGGTTGATCCCCCGCACGCCGTCGGCGAACGGGGGCATGTCGCGAATGACGTCCGTGCGGGTTCGCGACTCGACCTTGATCACCTCCGCTCCATGGTCGGCCAGCGGTTTGGTGAGGAAGGGACCGGCGCCGACCCAGGTGAAGTCGGCGATCCGGATCCCAGCCAGGGGACCGGGCACGAGAGTCTCCAAACCTCGAAATCAACTTCGTGAACACGAAGACAGGCAGAGTGTGAACCTGCTTCGCGAGGGTTGTCAAGCAAAGGTGGAGGGGGTCTTGACATAGATGGCGACGCGTCGCATGCTCGCCGTATTCGCAAACTCGAAACTCACTACGAGAAAGCTGGCGGTGGTCTCGTGAACCGTGTACGGCCGAAACTCTTCCTCCTCGACGACTGGGAGGGCCGGATCCGTAGCGCGCCGGGGGCGCGCCGCCTCGCCGAGCTGGCCGAGCTCACCGTGCTCGACCGGCCGCTCGCCGAGGTGCCGGACGAGGACCTGGCGGACGTGCGTGTGGTCCTCGCCATCCGGGAGCGCACGCGCTTCGACCGGGCGACGTTCGACCGGCTGCCCAACCTCGAGCTGATCCTGCAGACCGGCGGCCACGCCTACCACATCGATCTCGCCGAAGCCGAGCGCCGAGGCATCGCCGTCGCCCTGTGGCGGAGTCATGACGCTTGCGAAGCGGCCATGCGGGAGCTGACTTTCGCGTTGGCGGTCGCCGCGCTGCGCCGGTTCCCCGAAGCGACGCGCGCAGGGGACGGCGGTCAGTGGCCAGGGCTGCTCGGTGGCACCCTGCGGGGACGCCGGCTGGGGATCCTCGGGATGGGGCTGCAGGGCAGGGCGGTCGCGCGGCTCGCCCAGGCCTTCGACATGGACGTGGTGGCGTGGGCCAGGCCGGGCGGCAGCACCGACGCCGCGGACGGCATCCCGCGCCTGCCGATGGAGGAATTGCTCGCCACCTCCGACGTGGTCAGCATTCACCTCCGGCTGTCCGACGAGTCGCGGGGACTGCTCACAGCCGAGCGGCTGCGTTCGATGAAACCCGGATCGGTGCTGGTCAACACCGCGCGTGGGGCCATCGTGGACGAGGACGCGCTGGTCGAGGTGTTGCGAAACGGGCCGCTGCGGGCGGCCGGGCTGGACGTGTTCGCGCACGAGCCGCTGCCCGCGGACTCCCCGCTGCGCTCGCTGCCCAACGTGGTCCTCACCCCGCACATCGGCTGGACCGTGGAAGAGGCGTTCGCCGAGTTCGCGGAAGGCGCCGCGGGGCAGCTCGAGGACTACCTGGCCGGGAAGCTGGACCCGGCCGAACTCCGTTTCCCGCTGCCTGCCGACCGTGGCCGGCCCGACCTGGTGGGAGGCGTGGCGCGATGACCTCACACGTGGGGCAAATGGAGCGGCACGTTCACTGGATCCACGGCTTCGCGACACCGCCGGATTCGGGGGAGTACCTGCCTACGCTCGATCCGATGACCACACGACCCTGGGCCGAGATCGCGCGCGGCACCGCGGCGGACATCGAATCGGCGGTCAGCGCGGCCGACCGGGCCTTCCGCGCCTGGCGCCGCACCGGCCCCAGCCGTCGTGCCGAGATCCTCTGGCGCCTGGGCGACCTGATCGCCGAACACGCCGACGAACTGGCGGCGCTGGAGTCCCGCGATGCGGGCAAGGTGATCCGTGAGGTGCGTGGGCAGCAGGTGATGCTGCGGGATTGGTACCACTACTACGCGACGCTGGCCCACCACGGCGAGGGCCGCCAGATTCCGCACGACAACCCCTCGATCACCGCGGTGACCGTGCGCGAGCCGTACGGCGTCATCGGCGTCATCCCGGCCTTCAACTCGCCCATGTTGCTCGGTGCGATGGGGCTGGCGCCGGCACTGGCCGCGGGCAACACCGTCGTGGTGAAGCCGCCCGAGGTCAACTCGCTGTCCCTGCTGCTCCTCGGACGGCTCGCGCAGCAGGCCGGCCTGCCCGACGGGTGCCTCAACATCGTCACCGGCTACGGCCACGAAGCCGGTGACGCCCTGGTGGGACACCCCCTGGTGCGCAAGGTGTTCTTCACCGGCGGCCCGGAATCCGCGAAGGCGGTGACCGCTCGCGCGGCGGCCGGCCTCAAGCAGACGGTTCTCGAACTCGGCGGCAAGTCGGCCAACATCTTCTTCGGCGACGTCGATGTCGAGGCCGTGGCCAACGGGGTGATCGCGGGGATCTTCGCGGCCGCGGGCCAGACCTGTGTGGCCGGCTCCCGGCTGCTGGTCCACGAGTCGGTGGCGGACGCCCTCGTCAAGACCGTCAGCGAGCGCGCCCGCCGGATCCGCCTGGGTGATCCCACCGCGCCGGAGACCGAAATGGGACCGATGTCGCAGGAAAAGATCTTCACCGGCGTGCGAACGCGCGTGATCGAGGCGATCGAAGACGGCGCGGAGGTCACCGCCGGCGGTCCCGACGGGCAGGTGCCCGAGGGCGGCTGGTTCTACCCGCCCACGGTGCTCGACGGTGTCACCAACGACATGGCGGTCGCGCGCAACGAACTCTTCGGCCCGGTGCTGTCCGTGATCCGCTTCCGCGACGAGGACGAGGCCGTCGCCATCGCCAACGACTCGCCGTTCGGCCTGGCCGCCGGCGTGTGGACCAACGACCTCGGTCGCGCGCACCGCGTGGCCCGGGAACTGGAAGCCGGCACGGTGTGGGTGAACACCTACCGGGCGCTGCAGTTCGCCACCCCCTTCGGCGGCATCAAGAACTCCGGCTACGGCCGGGAAAACGGGCTGGACGGGTTCGCCGAGTTCACCCAGCCCAAGTCCATCTGGTTCGAATCGAGCGGCGCCGCGGTCGCGGACCCGTTCGTCCTGCGCTGAGCAGGGATTTCGTCAACGACGACGAGGAGACATCCATGCACACCATCGACGACTACGACCTCGTGGTGGTCGGATGCGGCGCGGCCGGGCTCGCCGCCGCGGTCAGCTACGCCGAAGCCACCCAGGGGCGCACCCGGATAGCCGTGCTCGAGCGGTCCGCCGAACAGGACCGCGGCGGCGCCACCCGGTGGACCGGAGCGTTCCTGCGCATCACCGAGGAACGCCGGCTCGACCCCGACTGGCCCGATCGGGTGCGGCGCGTCTCCGGCGGCCGTGCCGATTACGACTACTGCCGCAAGCTCGAATCAGAGGTGCCCGAGACGATTCGCTTCATCGAGGACCGCGGCGTCAAGCTCGTCTTCGACGAATTCCCCCTGGCGCACACCTTCGACGAGGGCACCGCGCGCATGACGCCGCCCGGACGACCCGACGGCGGGGGCAAGGCCATCGTCGAGGCACTGGCGTCCAGCCTCGAACAGCACGCCAATGTGGACATCCGCTACCGCACCGAGGCCGTGCGTCTCACCCTGTCCGATGACGGCGTGGTCGACGGGGTCGTCATCCGCGACGGCGACGGGCGAGCGAAACGCCTCGGCGCTCGGGCCGTCGTGCTGGCCTGTGGTGGTTTCGAGGGCAACTACGAGATGCTGACCCGCTACATCGGCGAGCGCGCCTGCGACCTGCCCCTGATCGCGCCGGGCATCGCCAACAACCGGGGTGACGGCCTGCGCATGGCGCTCGAACTCGGCGCCGACACGGCCGGCCAGTTCGACATGATCCACGCCGAGCCCGTGGACACGCGAACCGGTTCGGCCGACGCTGTGCTCTACGGCTACACCGGTGGCATCTTCGTCAACCAGCAGGGTGAGCGGTTCTTCGACGAGGGCAAGGACACCTGGGACAACACGTTCGAGCTCATCGGGTACGAGATCTGGCGCAACCAGAACCAGCGCGCCTACTGGATCGCCGACGCCAAGACGCTCGCGATCCCCGGTATCGAGAACGCGTTCCTCAGCGACGTCCCGCCCGAACGCGCGGACTCCCTCGCCGAACTGGCGGGCAAACTCGGTCTGGAGGCCGAGGCACTGGAGAAGACCGTCGCCGCCTTCAACGCCGCCACCGGCCCTGGCGACTTCGACCCTTCCCGCCTGGACGGCAAATCGACCACCGGCATCACACCGCCCAAGTCCAACTGGGCCACGCCGTTGGACACCGCGCCGTTCATCGGCTTTCCGCTGACCGCCGCGATCACCTTCACCTACGGCGGCATCCGCACCGACCTCGACGCCCGGGTCGTCACACCCAACGGCACCCCCATCCCCGGTCTCTACGCGGCCGGGGAGATCACCGGGCTGTTCTACCACGAGTACCCGCCCGCGACATCGGTGCTGCGCTCGCTCACCTTCGGCCGGATCGCCGGCACCCACGCCGCCCGCACAGCCTGATCCCCGGCGGGCCCGGGCTCGCCCGGGCCCGCCCCGGCCCGAACGGACCTCCATGCCCGACCCACACCGCATCAGCACCCGTCTGGACACCCTCCCCGTCACCCGGTTCCATCGCTACGTCGTCGCGGTCGTCGGCATCGCGACGTTCTTCGATCTGTTCGACCTGTTCCTCGCCAGCAGCGTCAGCGCTGTCCTGCAACAGGAGTTCGGCGTCGCCGGCACCGAGCTGAAGCTGGTCCTGGCTTCCGCGTTCATCGGCGCCTTCGCCGGCGCGCTGGCCATCGGGCGGCTCGCGGATCGCGTCGGCCGCCGCAACGCGTTCCTGCTCACGCTCGCCCTGTACTCGTTCTTCAGCATGGCGTCCGCGTTCAGCACCGATGTCTGGATGCTCGTCGTGTGCCGGTTCCTCGCCGGCATCGGGCTGGGCGCGGAACTCCCACTCGCCGACGCCTACCTGGCGGACGTGTTGCCGCCCAGTGCCCGGGGCAGGATGACCGCGTGGGCGTACACGCTCGGCTTCTGCGGGGTACCGGCTTCCGGCTTCCTCGCGCGTGCGCTCCTCGGCGAGGCACCGCTGGGTCTGGCGGGATGGCGCTGGCTCTTCCTCATCGGCGCGCTCGGCGCCGCGATCGTCTGGATCCTGCGCACCAACCTGCCCGAGTCACCCCGATGGCTCGCGGCGACGGGCCGCCACGACCAGGCCGAACGCGTCGTGCGGCGCTTCGAGAAGGCCGCGGGACGGCGGGCCGCGCCGGCGGCGCAGTCAGAACCGGACAGCGCCCCGGGGGAGATCCTGCCCGCCAGGGCACTGCTCCGGCCACCGTGGCGGCGGCGGACTCTCATGCTGTACCTGTTCCAGCTGCTGCAGACCTTCGGCTACTACGGGTTCGGCTCACTGGTCCCGATGGTCCTGGCCGCCAAGGGCTTCAGCCTGTCCCATTCGCTCACCTTCAGCGCCGTGTCGTTCCTCGGGTATCCCCTCGGTTCCGCGCTGTCGATCCCGGTCATCGAACGCTTGCAACGGAAGTGGCTCATCGTCGCCAGCGCGGTCGGCATGGCCGTGTTCGGACTGGCGTTCGGGTACGCCTCCACCGGGGCTGCGATCGCTGTCTTCGGGTTCTGCTACACCGCGGTCAGCAACGTGTTCTCCAACGCCTTCCACACCTACCAGGGCGAGCTGTTCCCCACCTCGGTACGGGCCGGCGCGGCCGGCTCGGCCTACGCTCTGTCCCGGCTGGCCACCGCAGCCATGCCGTTCATCCTCATTCCGGTGCTCGACAGTTTCGGGCCGACCGCGTTGTTCACCGTGGTCGCGTCGGCGATGGCGCTCCTCGTCGTGGACGTCGCTGTGCTCGGGCCGCGCACGACCGGCCTGTCGGTCGACGAGATCAGCTCGCCGCGCCACGACGGCGCTTCTCGTGCGCGAGCACCGTATTGAAATCGCTGTCCGGGATCAGTTCCGCCGAGGCGCCCAGCTGCCGTGACACCGCGGCGGCGGTCGCCAGCATGTGACTGACCACGACCGGGAGGCGGTCTTCGGCGAGGCGGCCACGCGGTGCGGACACATGCACCGCCGCGACCGCCTCGCCGTTCGCGTTCACGATCGGCGTGGCCAGCCCGATGATGCCCTCCACGCTCTCCCCGTCGCTGACGCTGTAGCCGCGCTCGCGGATCTCCGCGTACTCGGCGCGCAACGTCGCCCGGTTCGTCAGCGTCAGCGGGGTGTACTGCTCCAGCCTGGACGAGCTGAGGACGCGCTTGGCCAGCTCGTCGTCGAACGCCGCCATCAGCTTGCCGACCGCCGAGCCGTGCAACGGCCGCGCGTCACCGAGCCGGATGATCACCGACAGCTGCTGCGAGGTTTCGATCCGGTCGGCGTAAGCCACTTCATCGCCGGTCCGGACGGCCAGGTAGGTGTTCTCGTTGATCTCTTCGCTCAGGTCACGCAGGAACGGCCGCGCCACCGCGCGAAGCTGCACGGAGTCCACAATCGACAACGCGAGCATGACCGCACGGGGACCGAGTGCGTACGTGCGCGGTCCCGCCAGCCGGACCACACCGATCTCGACCAGAGCCTGCATCAGATCGTGCGTGCTGCTCATCGGCAGCGACAGATCTGCGCTCAGGTGCGTCAGGCTCCGGCCCTCGTGGTGATGGGCCAGGTAGCCGAGGACGGACAACGCTCGGTCGATGCGTGCGGGATTCATCGCCACCACTCCGGTTCGTCGGACACCACTGCACGGTAGCCGATCCAGTATGGGAAAGCTTGTCCAGTACCTTCGAAGACGCGTAACATAATTCGCATGTCCGAAATCACCTCAGAACCGCCCCTGACCGGCGTTCGTGTCGTCCACGTCGGGTCTCATCTGGGAAATTACCTGGCCAAGCTGCTCATGGACCTGGGCGCGGACGTCGTCCGGGTCGACATCCTCAGCGTAAACCCGGATCAGGTTTCGCCGTTCTTCCGGGTGGGGCAGCGCACCGCCTGCCCGGAGCGCCTCGAGGCTGAGCTCGCCGGAGCCGATCTGCTGATCACCAGCGGCGGTCCCGCGGAGCTCGACCGGCTCGGGCTCACGCCGGGCAGGCTGCGTGAACGCTTTCCCCGGCTCGTCCACGTCGCCCTCAGTCCCTACGGCCAGGACGGTCCGTACGCCGACCGGCCGGCGAGTGACCTGACGCTGCTGGCGGCCGGTGGCCTGCTCTACTTGGCCGGCGACCCGGATCGCGCACCGGTGAGGCCGGTCGGTGAGCAGAGCGCGATCGTCACCGACCTCCACGCCGCGGTCGGTGCGCTCATCGCCCTGCTCGTCGCGGAGGAAAGCGGAGCGGGGCAGCTCGTCGACGTCTCCGCGCAGGAGGCGGTGACGCACTCACTGGAAAACGCGGCACAGTACTACGACCTCGAAGGCGTGGTGCGATGCCGCACCGGCAGCACATCTGCCGAAGCCGCGAACGGGCTCTTCGAATGCGCGGACGGCTGGGTTTACCTCGTCGCCGGCATCGGTGGCTCGCCGCTCGGATGGCCCGGTCTGGTCGAGTGGCTGGAGGCCGAAGGCGTGGACGGCGCGGCGGCCCTGCGCGCCGAGCGGTGGCAGGATCAGCGGTGGCGACGGACCGCACCCGCGATCGCCGAGTTCCGCGAGCTGTTCCAGGCTTTCACTCGCAACCGGTCCAAAGCGGATCTCTACGAGGACGGGCAACGGCACGGCGTCAGCCTCGCTCCGGTGTCGACACCGGAGGACCTGCTCGCCAACCCGCAGCTGCGTGCGCGCCGCTTCTTCCGCACGGTGCAGGTCGACGAAGAGCCAGTGGTCGTGCCCGGACCTCCCTACCGGTTCGACGGCATGGCGCTCGGGCCCCGCTGAAGCCGGCCCGGCACGACTGCCATCGGCACCGGCGGACGAAGGCGGAATCCGGCGCGGTCCCGACCCGACAGGGACAGGGGCGACCGGAAGGGGCCGAAGAATGTTGCTTGTTGCAAGGCGGCGCAGCTGCAGGTGCGTGGGTCCGCGAGGTGAATCGTCGTGCTCTACTGCTCGTGGAGGGCCACCGCCCTTCTGCGTCGATTTCCCCGCCGGGAGCCAAATCGCTTCCTGCGGGATGTTTCTCCAAGATGAGCGATTCCCTCGGCGCCGATGAGCCCCGAAACGAGTACGGGAGCGTGCCCTGGGGGGCGGGTCCACCCAGATGCACACCGGTTCCTACCAGTGATGGAGCGTCGGAAGCGTCGTCCGGGGTGGGGAAGGCGCGTTGTGCGCAGGGCGGGCGTACGCATGACGCGATCCAGGACTGCGGCGATGTGGTACGCACGGCCGGACGACGTCATGGGGTCCCGGTTGTGGCACAGCCCGCGCCCGGAGGAAGCCGGGGCGGACCATCGCTGACCAAGCCGGTGATCGACTTCGCGGAAGGGGCCGGTCTCGAGCCAGCGGGCGTTGGGTGCGTAGGGCTGCGGCACCGGCGCTGCGAAGGGGACTGGTGCCGCGGTCACTGGGCCTGGCGCTGGCCTGTCCGACCTCAGCACCGTCGCCGGCGAGCGCCGTGGTAGCTCCGATGCCCAATCGACTCCGCAAGGGCATGGGCTGAAATCGGCTTCCGACGGGCCGAACGACGATCTGACCATTCCGTCGTGCCTGCCGAGGAGTTCCTCCGGAGTTTCCGCGGCGCCGGCAGGAAGCCGGGACACAGCTGGCGCGACCGCCGTGGATGTCACGCAGGGCTGCTTCGGCGCAGCGGATGAGGTGTGCGCGGAGGGTAGCGTAGCGCCGGTTCGCCCTACCGGCGCTGATGAGGCGCCAACGGCTGTGGATACTGGCCAGCCCGCGTCCGCCGGTTTCCCGTGCAGACGTGGACGGCCAGCAAAGCCAGCCACGCCGACTCGACCGCCACCTGCGCCCGTTCGACTGCGCCGACGTCCTGGCTGCCGACGAGGGTCAGCGTGACCGTCGCCAGCCCCGACACGGCGAACCCCATGCCGAGCCCCACGGCGATCCGCGCGAGGCGCCGGTTGGTGCCCCGCCATGTGACCACGGCCAGCGCCGACATGGCGGCAAACATCGCCAACTCGCCGAGCACGCTCGATACGGTGTGCCCTTGCTGCAGCTGCACGACCAGATTGGCCGTTTCCTCATACGATCGGCACCGCAGGTCCACCGAGGGCGCGCACGGCATCGGGTTGAGTGCATCGAAGATCGATGCGATCCCGGCCCCGCACAACGAGACGGACACCACGCGCACAGCCAACCTGGCGGACAGCGCCGTCGGCAGCGTGAGCGCCACGGCGATGATCATCGCGCCGGTCGCGATGTCAAAGGCCCGGAACAAACCACTGGCCGGCTCGCCGCCCACCTCCAGCTCGCTGACGTACGAAGCCTTCGCGCTCAACGTCGACCCGAGCGGACCCGCCAGCACGAACACAGAGTTGCCGCACGCTGCGCCCAGCCCCGCGACGCCCCCGACAACCCGCGCCGCAAACGAATACCCCTCCCTGGGGCGTCGCACCCTGGCGACGGGCGCGCGCGACGTCCCGCGACCGGGTTCTGCTGTGGCCGCCATCGCATCCCTCGCAGCCGCATTCCCCATTGACCGACATTACGCCTCGAAGCAGGTCTTTTGTGGCGACGGTGGGCTGCGGACGAGTTGTGGATGCCGCCCCATGGCCCGTCCTGCCGGCCGCCCGGTCATCGTGCCCGCACGCGCGTCCGTGATGCCAGCCTGGGCACCGTCGAACAGTCGGAACAACCGGAGGCCGGATGCGGTGATGACTGAGGTTTGGAGATGACGCCGCAGCGCCGCTTCGACGACGCACATACTTCAGCGGCTTCTCCGGTGAGTCTCGCAGCGGCCTGCACTGCCCGGCGAGCCATTCAGCCAGCGGCTCCATCAGGCTGGCGCGGCTGCGAAACCATACTCCCGGAAGTGGTTCCCCTGTTTCGCGTCCAGCCAAGCTGTGGCGAGGAAATCAAGCGAGCGCCTCGCAGGTTACGGTGATGCCGAGTTCCTCGGCGAGTTCGCGGACCGCGCAGTTGATGGGTGTCTGGCCGAGGTCGACGGGCTGGGTGGTGCCGATCCGTCGGCATACACCGTAATGCCCTTGCCGCGATGCTCGAACGCTTCGACGTACGTGTCGTACACGCCTGGCGCTCAGGTGGCCGGCGGAACCATCGGATCGTTCAGGGCACCGGCGACCGCGTCGCCGGGGGCGAGCGTGCGGCCGCGGTTCCAGGCGCGCGTCCACCGCGCCGGGCCGGTCCGGGCGCGGGCCGCGTCGGTGACCGGGGCCGTGATCGCGCTGTCGAACGGGGCGGCCCGGGCCGAAATGGCGTCGCGGATCGTGGTGGCGGCTCCGGCCAGCTCGGCCGCCCGCTCGGGCCGGTCGCGCCGCGCCGCGAGCGCCGCCAGCGTTTCCAGGCCCTCCGCCATGCCCTGCCGCTCGCCCTGCTCGACCGCACCGGCGAGCGCCTGCCGCGCCAGCCGATCCGCCCCGGACAGGTCGCCGCGGGCGAGCGCGGTGTGCGCCAGATGGTTGAGCACCCGGGCGGCGAAAACGTCGTCACCCAGCTCGCGGTACACCCGCAACGCCTCCTCGAACTCGGCGGCGGCCGCCTCGACCCGGCCCGTGTGCAACAGCGCCGTGCCCAGGTTCAGGTGTGAGGTGGCCAGGTACCAGCTCGTGCCGAGCCCGCGGCAGATGTCCACACTGCGCCGGTAGGGCTCGAGGGCCTGCCGGTAGTCGCCGCGCCACATGGCGACCATCCCCTGGATCGTCAGCACGTTGCGCAGGTCCAGGGGGTCGTCGCTGCGGTGCGCCAGCTCGAGCGCCTCGGCGGCGAACTCGGCCATCCGCGTGTGGTCGCCCTGCGGGAACGCCAGCGCCGACGCCGCGCACAACGCCTTCGCGCGCAGCGACGGCGGCGACGGCCCGGCGACCGCCAGCGCGGACTCCGACCAGCGCCGGCCCTCCGCCAGCTCACCCAGCTGCCGCCAGTACCGCCACAGCGCCACCGTGTACCGCAGGGCCAGGTCGGTTTCACCGGTGTCGATGGCCCACGCCATACCGCGCCGCAGGTTCGCGCGGTCGGTGTCCAGGCGGCGGAACCACGCCTCGTGCCCGGTGCGCACCAGATGCGGTTCCGCGGACTCGGCCACGGCCAGGTAGTGCAGCGCGTGCCGCCGCCGCACCTTGGCGGTTTCCCCCGCGGCGGCGAGCCGGTCCGCGGCGTACTCGCGGACGACGTCGAGCATGTCGTACCGGGGTTCGCGGCGGCCGTGGTCGAGCGCGACCAGGCTCTGATCCACCAGCGCGCTGACCGCCGCCAGCGCGTCGGCGGGATCGCACCCGGTCACCGGCGCCATCGCGTCGAGGTCCCACCCACCGGAGAACACGGACAACCGGCGCAGCACGGCTTGTTCCCGCGGGCCGAGCAGGTCGTGGCTCCACGCGACCGTGTCGCGGATGGCGCGCTGCCGAACCGGCGCGTCGAGCGGCCCGCCGACCAGCAGGTGCAGCCGGCGCTCGAGCTGCGCGGGGATCGCGGCGAGCGGCAGGTGCTTGACCCGTGCCGCGGCGAGTTCGACGGCCAGCGGGAGCCCGTCCAGCTTCCGGCAGATCGCCGTCACCAGCGCCGCGGTGTCGTCGTCGAGGACGAGGTCGGGCCGCACCGCTCGTGCCCGCTGCCAGAACAACGTCGTGGCCGGCCACCGCGTGATGTCCGCGGACCCGACCTCACCCTCCGGTACCGCGAGCGGCGGCACGGCGTACTCGTGTTCCCCGCGCAGCCGCAGCGCGCTGCGGCTGGTGACGAGAAACGTGGCGCGCGGGCAGCCGAGCGTGAGCGCATACACCAGCGGCACCGCCGGGGTGAGGTGTTCGAAGGTGTCCAGCACGATCAGCACCCGCCGCTGCGCCAGGTGCCGCACGAGCTCATCCGCGACGTCCGCGCCGGTGCGCACCACCACCCCGAGCGCCTGGGCCACTTCGGACGCGACCAGCGCGGCATCGGTCAGCTCACCGAGGCCGGCGAAGAACACCCCGTCGCCGAACTGCGCGGCCACCCGCCCGGCCGCCGCCAGCGCCAGCCGCGTCTTGCCGATGCCACCGGGCCCGGTCAGCGTCAGCAACCGCACCGCCGGGTCTCCCAGCTTGCGCGTGACGACGGTCAGTTCCCGCTCCCGGCCGACCAGCCCGGTCGGGGGTGCCGGCAGCACGGGCGGCGCAGCCGGTTCGGTGCGCCGGGCCAGCGCCTCGAACCGGGCCCGGTCGTACTCACCCAGCGCGAGCGCCGCCGCCAGCCGTCGGACGGTGTCGCGGTGCACCACCGTCCGCAGGCCGCGTTCGATGTCGCTGACCGTGCGGGCGCTGATGCGGGCGCGTGCGGCCAGTTCCTCCTGGGTCATCCCGGAGGTCGCGCGCAGCTTCCGCAGCACCGCGCCCAGCTCGTCGTCGGTCACGATCGCCGCCTTCCCGCTGTGCCCGAAACGGTGACCCGAACGGTGACCTCGTTTCATGGTGCCAAACGACGGCCGCGGGAGATGCTCATCGGGACCGAAAACCCCGGAGGTGAGCCCAATGTCGGCGAACACGGACCAGAACAAGAAGACGGTGCTGCGGCTCTACGAGGAGGCCGGCAACCAGGGCCGGCTGGAGGTGCTGGACGAGATCACCTGCCCCGACCACGTCGAGCACTACCCGTTCCCCGGCCAGGCGCAGGGCGTGGCGGGTCTGAAGCAGCGGGTGAGCATGATCCGCGCCGCGTTCCACCCCCGCTTCACGATCGAGCACGTCGTGGCCGAAGGGGACACTGTGGTCGTGATGTGGCGCAACGACGGCGTGCACGAGGGCGAATGGTTCGGGTTCGCGCCCACGGGGAAGGCGGTCACCGCCCGCGGTGCCGACATCCACCTGCTGCGCGACGGCCGTCTCGCCGAACACTGGGACGTCGTCGACATCTCCGGTTTCCTGTTCGCCGTCGGCGCCGTGCCGGCGCCAGCCGCGACCGGCGCGGACCGATGATCCTCGTCGCAGGCGGCACCGGCCGTCTCGGCACGCTCGTGGTCCGCCGGCTGGCCGCCGCCGGCGGGCCGGTCCGAGCCGTTCCCCGAGGAGGTCCTCGCCGCCCCGGCCGATCCGCAGACGTTTCAGGGCAGCATGGGTGTCCGCGAATCGATCGTCGCGCAGATCCGCCGCACCAACCCGACGGTGCGCGAGTACCTGCGGCAGACGCGCTACACCGGTTCCGGGCACGCGGGTTTCGTCGGGACGCCGGAACAGCTGGCCGACCACATCGAGGACTGGTTCCACTCCGGAGCGATCGACGGGTTCAACCTCCAGCCCGACGTGCTGGTCGACGGGCTGGAGGTGATCGCCGACGAGCTGGTTCCCCTGCTGCGCAGGCGGGGCATTTACCGGCACGACTACGAAACCGAGACGCTGCGCGGCCACTTCCGGGCCGCTTCGCCGACCCCGCGCTTCGACTGAGCCGGCCGCCCCGAACCAGGTCACTGCCGTGGATCCCGCACGGCCGGCCGATCCCTAGGGGAGAAGCGCTCGGCCGCCGGGCCCGGATCGCCCAGCGCCGAGCCCGGCTCCAGCGGGATTCCAGCGCTGCCTGCTTCCCTGGTGGGGTGGCCGAGCGAATTCACGCGGAGATCGTCGCCAAGGTGATCGAGGTTGCCCGTAGCGTCGGGGCCGACCTCGTGGCGGGTGATGCGGTCCTGCTGCTGGAGTCGATGAAGATGGAGATCCCGGTGCTGACCGGGACCGCCTGCCGGCTGAGCCACCTGGCGGTGCGCGTCGGTGACGTCGTCCAGGAGGGCGATCTCCTGGCCGTCGTCGAGCAGGTGCCGTGAGGGTGGAACGGACCCGGTCGTGCGCCTGACGATCATCGGTGGTGGCGGGTTCCGCACACCGCTCATCCACCGCGCCGTCGCGGGGTGGGGCGCGGTCCGGGAGATCGCCCTCTACGACAGCGACCCCCGGCGGCTCGCGGCCATCGGCGCGGTCCTCGGGAACACCGGCGTCGTGCCGCACACCGATCTCGACGCGGCGCTGGCGGGTGCGGACTTCGTGTTCTGCGCGGTGCGCGTGGGCGGCACGCGAGGGCGTGTGATCGACGAACGCATCGCCCTCGACTGCGGCGTGCTGGGGCAGGAGACCGCGGGCGCGGGCGGGCTCGCCTACGGGCTGCGCGGCGTTCCGGTGCTGACGGCGCTGGCCCGCCGCATCGCGGAGCTGGCGCCCGCGGCGTGGGTCGTCAACTTCACCAACCCGGTCGGAATGATCACGGAGGCCATGGCGGCGGTGCTGGGGGACCGGGTGATCGGGATCTGCGATTCCCCGGCCGGCCTGTTCCGGCGCGTCGCGTGGCTGCTCGGTGTCCCGGAGGACAGGGCGTCGTTCGACTACGCCGGGCTGAACCACCTGGGCTGGCTGCGCGCGGTCCGCGTGGCCGGTGCCGACCGGCTGCCCGGGTTGCTCGCCGGGGACCGGCTCGGCGCGATCGAGGAGGGCAGGCTCTTCGGCGTGCCGCTGCTGCGTGAGCTGGGCATGATCCCGAACGAGTACCTGTACTACTACTACGCCACGGCCGCCGCGATCGAGAAGGCGCGGAGGAGTCCCACTCGGGGCGCGTTCCTCCACGAACGCCAGGAAGCGTTCTACCGCGCCGCCCTGGCGGAGCCGTCGGCGGCGGCACGGCTCTGGACCGAAACGCTGGCCGAGCGGGAAGCGACCTATTCGCCGTCGCCCGCGCCGGCGAGCGGGGAACCCGCGGGCGGCGGCTACGAGGCGATGGCCGTCGCGGTGATGCGGGCCCTGGCCGGCGACGGCGCGGCGACCCCGGTGCTGAACGTCCGCAACCGCGGTGCCGTGCCCGGCCTGCCCGCGGACGCGATCGTCGAGGTCCCGTGCCTGGTGGACACGGGCGGCGCGCACCCGATCGCCGGGGACCCGCTGCCGGACGCGCAGCTCGCCCTGGCCCGCGCCGTGAAGACCGCCGAGCGGACGACGATCACCGCGGCACTGACCGGTTCGCGGGCGCTGGCCGAGGACGCCTTCGCGGCCCACCCGCTGGTGGGTGACCGATCAGTGGCGCGGCGTCTGGTGGCCCGGTACCGGGCGGCGCACCCGGAGTTGCAGGCGCTGCGCTGAGGCGCGGCGGTCACCGTGCCGGCTCGGCCCGCCCGCTCACCGCGGCCAGCGTGGCGCTCGCCCGGCGTACCGGGACCAGGCGGTGGCTCGGCAGCAGCCCCGCGACGAACGCGTAATCCTGCCGCAGCTCCTCGTCCGCCTCCCGCCACCAGGTGGCGATGTCGTGCCAGCCCGGCGCCGCCAGCGAGCCCCCGAACTGGCGCACCGACAGCGAAGCGCACAGCGTCGCGAACCGGACCCGTTCGGGCGTCGCCCATCCGGACAGCGTGCCCAGCACGAACGCCGCCGCGAACACATCGCCCGCGCCCGTCGTGTCGATCGCCTCCACCGGTAGCGCCGGGACCGACACCACCTCGCCGCTCGCCCGGTCCGCGGCCACCACACCGTCCGCGCCGCACGTGATCACCACCAGCGGCACGTGCCGGACCAGCTCGCGCAGCGCCGCCTCGACCGTTCGCTGCCCGGTCAGCGCCAGCGCCTCGTCCCGGTTCGGCAGGAACACGTCGCAGTGCCGCAGCTGGTCCAGCGCCTGCTCGCGGCACGCGGCCGACAGCTCCCACCCGATGTCGGCGAACACCAGCCCGCCCGACTCGCGCGCGAACCGCAGCCAGTTCTGCTCCTCGGTGCCCAGGTGGACGAAGTAGGCGCGCGCCCGCGGCGGCCGCCCGATCGCGGTGTCCAACGGCACCGGCCCGTCGTGGGCGTGGGTCACCATCGTCCGTTCCCCGTCCACCACCAGCGACACCGTCACCGGGGAATGCCAGCCGGGGAACCGCAGGGACCGTCCCAGGTCCACCCCCTCGTGAGCGGACAGCACCTCCCAGCAGTAGTCGCCGTAGGCGTCGGTGCCGAACATCGCGGCGAGCGAGGTCGACAGGCCGAGCCGGGACAGGGCCACCGCGAGGTTCGCGATCCCGCCCGGGCTCGACCCCATCCCCGGCGCGCGCACCTCCGTGCCCAGTGCGGGAAACCCGCGCAGCCCGGTCAGGACGACGTCGAAGAACACCGTGCCGGCGCAGAAGACGTCCACCGGCTCCGCAGCCATGCCCGTCATGGCGACGTCAGGACGCGCGCCGGGCCGAGGGCACCAGCAGCAGGTCGTCCCGCGTGATCGAGCGCGACTTCGTCAGCAGCTGCCCGTCGCGCACGACCAGGACGTCGTCGACCAGGCAGGTGGGCAGGAACGTCACCGAACCGTCCGCGTGCGTGAGGGTCACCAGCGCGTAGTACGACACCGTCACGGTGTCCTCGCCCGACGGCTCGATCAGCAGCTTGTCGAACCAGTGCCGGGGCACCACACCCTCGTGCTGGGCGAAGTTCGCCCGCAACGACTCCACGATCGCGGCGCGGCCCCGCACGTCGTCGTCGCGCGACGCGTGGTGCATCCGGCCGTCCTCGGTGAACGTCGCCGCGAACCCTTCGACGTCGGCGGAGTCGAGCAAGCGGATCTGCCGGGCGAAGAAGTGCTGCACCTCGGCGTAAACGCGGGCGCGGTCGGTGACATCGATGTGCGGCATGTGCCCTCCTGGCTCGGGAATCTCCGCCGAGCCTGGCCGCGCGGACTGGAGGTTCGCTGGAGGCGCGGTCGATGGGACCGCCCGGCGGCTGCAGCCTCCTTCGACCGCGATTCGACCACCCGCTGGGAACCTGCCTTGGTGTGGAAGGGATCCACCGGATCGGAGAGTGCCGTGACCGCCACTTCGGAACGCCTCGGGCAGATCGAACAGGTCGCCGAGGGCGTCTACGCCTACGTCCAGCCCGACGGCGGCTGGTGCGTCAACAACGCCGGGGTCGTCGTCTCCGGCGGGGAGTCCGCCGTCATCGACACCGCGGCGACCGAACGGCGCGCGCTGGGGCTCAGGGCCGCGGCGACGGGCGTGGGCGCGGACCGGCCGTCGGTGCTCGTCAACACCCACCACCACAGCGACCACACCTTCGGCAACGTGTTCTTCGCGCCGGAGACGCTGATCGTGGCGAACGAGCCGACCCGCGCCGGGATCATCGAGAACGGCCTGAACCTCCAGCAGCTGTGGCGCGACGTGGAGTGGGGCGCGGTCGGCGTGCGGCCCCCGGTCGTCACGTTCGAGGAGGCGCTGACCGTGCGGATCGGCGAACTGCGGCTGGAGCTGATCACCGTCGGCCCGGCGCACACGGTCGCCGACACCGTGGTGTGGATCCCGCAGCGGCGTGTGCTGTACACCGGTGACGTGGTGATGAGCGGGGTCACCCCGTTCACGCTGATGGGCTCGATCAGCGGGTCGGTCGCGGCGCTGGAGGCGTTGCGGCGCCTGGATCCCGCGGTCGTCGTGCCGGGCCACGGCCCGGTCGCCGGGCCCGAGGTCATCGACGCGAACCTGGCCTACTTCCACCGGATCCGCGACCTGGTCGCCGACGCCGCCGGCCGCACGCCCCTGGAGATCGCGGCCGCCGCCGGTGCCGGCCCGTTCGCCGGGTGGCTGGACAGCGAGCGCCTGGTGCCCAACATCCGCCGCGGCCTGGCCGAGGCCCAGGGACTCCCGCAAGGGGCGCCCCTGGACATCCTCGAAGCCTTCGGTGAGATGGTCACCTTCAACGGGGCGGCGCCTGCGTGCCACGCGTGAGCGGCGCCGAGTCGCGGGCGGCCAGGGTGGCGAAGAAGTCCGGCGCCACCTCGGTCAGCTCCTTCAGCTCGGCGAACCAGCCGAGCACCTCGGGTGAGCGCCGGTCGGCGGCGGCCTGGTGCGCGTCCAGGTCCCGCCACTCGGCGAGCATGTAGTACTTCTCGGCGTGGGTGTGCGACTGGAAGAACCGCAGGCGCACGAACCCGTCCTGCTCGCTCATGTAGGCCGCGATCAGGTCGATGATCTCCCGGAACCGCACCGGGTCCCCGATGACCGTGATGGGGTTGATCATCGTGGTGGTCGTGAACTCGCTCATCGGGCGTCCCCCTCCTCGTCGCGCAGCGCGGCCAGCACGGCGAGCTGACGGCGGTCCCGGGCGGCGACCCGCTGCTCGTAGCCGTCCGTGCCGTACGCGGTTTCGGTCTGGGCGATCAGCTCGGCGATGCCGTCGTCGTCCAGATCCGGCGTGCCCAGCTGCGACCAGCCCGCGGCGAGCCCGGCGCCGATGTGGCCGAACCACTGGCGGATACCGCCCGGCCCGCCCCCGAGGTGCAGCGCCTGGAACGGACCGACCACCGCCCAGCGCGGACCGAGCGAACCGGTGATCGCGTCGTCGATGTCGGCCGCGGTGGCCACGCCCTGCTGGATCAGGTGGATGCTTTCCCGCAGCAGGGCGGTCTGCAGCCGGTTCGCGATGAACCCGGCGATGGGCCGCCGCAGCACCACCGGCGTGCGGCCGAGCGCGGTGAGGAACTCGGTGGTCCGCCGGACGAGCTTCGGCTCGGTGTCCGGACCGCCCAGCACCTCTACCAGCGGGATGACGTGCGGCGGGTTGAACGGGTGCGCGATGAGGACCCGGCCCGGCTGGGCGAGCCGCGCGCCGATCGCGTCCGGGAGCAGCGTCGAAGTGGACGACAGCAGGAGCGCGTCCGCCGGTGCGGCCTGTTCCACCGCCGCGAACAGCTCCTGCTTGTCCGCCAGCCGTTCGCTGATGCTCTCCAGCACCACCTCCGCCCCGGTGACCGCTTCGGCGACGTCGGTCGTCACGGTCAGCCGGGCGAGCAGCGCGTCGGCGTCGGCGGCCAGCGCGGGCGCGTGCAGGCGGACCGCCGCGGTGACCGCATGCGCGGTCTCCGTCCGGCGCACCGCGACCCGGACCCGGTAGCCGGCGTCGGCTAGCAGGGCGGCCCAGCTCGCGCCGATGGTCCCGCCGCCGAGAACGGCGACGGCCGGGGAGTCATGCGTGCTCATCAACACTCCTTTGGTCGGTCGACTCTTCGAGAAGGTGCAGCCACGCCGCCGACGCCTTGTCGAAACGCAGCGCGACGTGACTGGAGGCGGTGTGCACGTCCCGCCAGAACCGTTGCAGCGGACGGCCCCGGGACTGCCCCGCGGTCCCGGCTGCGGTGACCAGCCGGTCCACGGCGCTGACGAGCAAGGAGGCGGCGAGCGCGCTGTCGCGCAGGCCGCGCGCCACCTCCGCCGGGCCGGCGCCGCCCCGGTCGGCGGTGACCGCCACGCGGTGCACCAGCAATTCCGCGGCGTCGGTCTCCCCGTCCGCGCGGGCCACGCCCACCGGGACCGGGGAACCGGGCCGCACCGTGCCGCGGAAGTCGTCGAAGGCGCCCCGCGCGGCGCCCAGCAGGGGAGCGGTGAACGTGAGCCCGCTGATCGCCCGCAGCGGGACCTCGAAAACCGGACCCGGGTTGCCGACGCTGTGGCCGGCGGCCGCGTCGGCGCTGCGGAACACCCGCTGCGGCGGCACGAGCACGTCGTCCAGGATCAGCGTGTGGCTCGCGGTGCCGCGCATGCCGACGGTGTGCCAGCTGTCCGCGGTCGTGAAGTCGGCGCGCGGCACCGCGACGAACACCGGGTCCCCGTCGTCCGGGCGGGTGCAGGCCAGCGCCCAGTCCGCCGTGTCGATCCCGCTGGTGTAGGGCCAGTGCCCGCTGACGCGCCAGCCCTCCGGCGTCGACCTGGCCCGGCCACCGGGCACCAGCGCCGCGGCGACGAGGACGTCCGGTCCCTTGTCCCACAGTTCGGCCTGCCCGTCCTCGGGCAGGTATGCGCCGAGCCGGGCGGAGTAGGCGAACAACGAGGCGAGCCACGCGGCGGACGTGTCGCCCCGGCCCACTTCGGCGACGGCGCGGGTCAGGTCGGCGAAGCCGCCTTCCGCGCCGCCCCAGCGGGCGGGCACGAGGTGGCGCGCGAACCCGGCCGCCACCACGGCTTCCACTGTCTCCGGGCCGACCGTGCGGTGGTCGTCGGCGTGGCCGGAGTGACGCGCGGCGACGGAGCGGGCGTGCGCGGCGTCGAGGACGTGCGGGTCGGCTGCCATCCGCGTCTCCCTGGTGTGATCGGGGTTCCGCTACGGCGGAACCGGGCATGCCCAGGGTGGTGGCGGCGGCTGGAGACCGGGTCGAGCGGCGATCGCGCCCGGGGTCAGCCCAGCTCTGAGTCAGCTGAGTTCTGAGTCAGCTGAGTTCGGGGGCGTCCCGGAAGACGAGTTCCGGCCAGGTCGCCGCGGCGCCGGACAGCGCGGTGACGCCGGGGGCGGCGAGCCCGTCCAGGATCACGTCGAGGAACCGCAGCTGCAGCGCGGCGGCCCGGGCCGCGTCGATGCTCGGCGCCGAGCGCAGCTGCGTCAGCAGCAGGTAGATGTCGGCGGAGGTGACGCCCTCGCGCAGCGCGCCCTGCCGGTGCGCGGCGTCGACCAGCGCGTCCATCTCGGCGCGCAGCGCCGCCACCGCCTCGCCGATCTCCCCGCCCGCGGCGGAATTGCCGATCAGCACGAACAACGAGCACGAGCGCGCCTCGACCATGCACCGCATGAACCGGCGCAGCGCCGACCAGCCGTCCGGCTCCTCCTCCCGCGCCGCGCGCGCCTCCTCGGTGGCGCGCCGCATCGCGCCGAGGCACATCTCCCGCAGCAGGTCGGTCTTGCTGGGGTAGCGGCGGTAGATGCTGCCCATGCCGACCCCGGCCCTGGCGGCCACCGCGGAGACCGGAGCGTCCCACCCGTGCTCGATGAACACGTCGCGGGCCGCGGCGAGCACGGTCACGTCGTTGCGTTCCGCCTCGGCGCGACGGCCACCGGCGGAGGGTTTGCGAGCCACGGTTGCCACGGTGCGGAGTCTACAGGAGCGGATCGTTCCGTTCGATCGACAAGCAGCTATCGGAACGGTATGCTCCGCTCCGATCAGTCCCCGTTCAAGGAGCCTTCCGTGACCTCGGAACCCAGCACGTCGTCCCCACCAGCACCGGCCCGCCAGGCGACCGGCCTGATCCTCGCCGTGTGCTGCGCCGCGCAGTTCATGGTCGTGCTCGACGTGTCGATCGTGAACGTCGCGCTGCCCACCATCCGCACCAGCCTGGGCTTCGACGCGCCCGGCCTGCAGTGGGTGGTCAACGCCTACACGATCGCGTTCGCCGGGTTCCTGCTCCTCGGCGGCAGGCTCGCCGACCTGTTCGGCAGGCGGCGCACGTTCCTCACCGGCATCGCCGTGTTCACCGTGGCCAGTCTCCTGGGCGGGCTCGCGAACTCCGCGACCCTGCTCGTCATCGCCCGCGCGATCCAGGGTCTGGGCGCTGCCGTGGTCGCGCCGGCGACCCTCACCGTGCTGGCCACGACGTTCACCACCCCGGAGACCCGGGCGCGGGCCTTCGGCATCTGGGGCGGGGTGGTCGGCGCCGGTGGCGCGGTCGGGTCGCTGGCCGGCGGTCTGCTGACGGGCCTGCTGTCGTGGCGGTGGATCCTGTTCATCAACGTCCCGATCGGCGTGGTGCTGCTCGTGCTCGCGGCCCGCGTGGTGTCCGATGTGGACACCGGACGGCGCGGGCGCACGCTCGACCTGTGGGGCGGCCTGTCCGCGACGGTCGGCGTGATGGCCCTCGTCTACGGCATCGTCGGCACCGAGGCCCACGGCTGGGCCTCGGCGCACACGCTCGTCGCGCTCGGCGGCGGCGTGGTGGTCCTCGCCTTCTTCGTGCTCGACCAGGCGCGGCTGGCCAAGGACCCGTTGCTGCCGCTGGACATCTTCCGGCACCGCAACGTGGTGGCCGCGAACCTCGTCGTGTTCGCCAGCGGGGCGGCGCTGTTCGCGATGTTCTACTTCCTCACGCTGTTCCTCCAGCAGGTGCTCGGGTACGGGCCGGTCGCGGCCGGGCTGGCCTACCTGCCGCTGGCCGCGGCCCTGACGGTGTCGGCGCGCGGATCGGCGAAGCTGCTGCCGAAATGGGGGCCGCGGACGCTGCTGCTGGGCGGGCTCGCGCTGACCGCGGTCGGGCTGGGCTGGCTGGCGCTGCTGACCACCGCGTCGACGTTCGCCGGGGGAGTGCTCGGACCGACCATCGTGGTGGGCATCGGGCAGGGCGCGGTGATGGCCTCGGCGACGATGGCCGGTACCGCGGGCCTGCCGATGAACCAGGCCGGCCTGGCGTCCGGGCTGATCAACGCGACGCGTCAGCTCGGTGGCGCGATCGGCCTGGCCGCACTGGCCGCCGTCGCCTCGGGCGCGCGGAGCCCGGAGTCCGGATACGTGCTGGCACTGGCCATCGCGGCGATCATCGCGGTGGTGGCGCTCGCCGCCGCGGCGGCCGCTCCGGGGAAGCCGCGGTCCGCGGCCGGGTGATGCTGGGGGTCGTGGGGCGCCCGGCGCCCCACGCACCGCGAAAGATGAAGGGGTGCCTCGTTCGTGGAACGGGGCACCGCTTCTCGGCAAGCGGTTCAGCGAGCCCAGGCGGACGGCTGTTCCATCCACAGCGGCAGCTGCTCACCGGCCTCGACCGCGACCGGGAGCGTGTTGCCCGGCGGGGGCAGTGCGCACGTGGTGTACGGCGAGAACCCGCACGGCCCGTTGACCGAGCGGTTGAAGTCCAGATCGAACTCGAACGCGCCCCCGTTCGCGCTCGCCGGCCGCGGCGCGAACACCAGCCGTGCCCCGGCGAACGTGGTGACCCCGCTGGTGCGGTCCCGGAAGGGGATGTGCAGCTCGTGTTCCGGCCCGGCGTAGACCTCGAGCGTGTGTTCCCCGTCGGCCAGCTCGAACACCACGCGCCCGAAGATCCCCAGGTCCTTGACCTTGTTCTCCACCACCGACCGCAGCACCACCGGGCGACGGCCCTCGTAGGGCTCGTACCGCGCCGGGACGATCCACTTCGGATCGAACGGGTAGGTCGGGATCCCCAGCTCGAGCCGCCTGCTCGCCACGTACGGGTCGCGCGGCTGGATCCCCAGCTGCGCCGGCTGGGACGTCTGCGCGGGGAAGAGCACCGGGCTGATCACCACCTCACCGTGGCGCACCGGCCGGATGTTGCGCGGGCGTGCGACGTCGAAGACCTCGGTGACCCCGTCGACCGGCCGGTCGTCCAGCACCAGGCCGTCCCCGGCGGCGGCGCGCACCAGGATCCGCCGCGAGTCCTCGACCCACCACGAGCCGGGCACCTCGTCGAAGCTTTCGGGGCGGTCGCCGAGCCAGTACAGCCCGACGGGGGAGAGCAGGCCGTAGGGCGCGCTCAGGAAGTCCAGCCAGGCGCGGCGGAACTCGGTCCACTCGGCGTGCAGGCGCGCGGCGGACCGCGCTGTCCCGGCCGCGGGCAGATCAGACACGGCTTGCCTCCACGTTCTGCTTGGCCAGCTTCAGGGTGGCCAGGCTGTTGGTGCCCAGTGCCGCACGCACCTTCTGGCGCGCCGACGCGAGAGTGACCTCCGGCCCCAGTACCTCGGTGACCTTCTCCGGCCGGAGGACGACGGTGTGCCGCGAGGTGGCCTCGACACCGTCGCCGGTCTCGGTGAACCGCCACCGTCCGGTGTGGGCGGACATGATCGGCGGCACCGTGGTCTGCTTGTAGACGATGCTCTCGCCGGGGAAGCACACGCGGACCGACTTGGTGGTGTGCACCGAGCCGTCGGCCGAGCGGGTGTCCATGTCGATCGTCTGCACGCCGGCGGTGTCCTCGCTGAACGCCAGCCGGGCGACGTGGGGCAGGCGCTGGTCCCACAGGTCCGCCCGGTACACGAAGTCGTAGACCTCGGCCAGCGATCCGCGCACGGTCACCGAGTCTTCGAACGAGAACACCAGATCCGCGCGCCGCGCGCCGAGCTCGGCCGCCGCGCGCAGGGCGTCCAGCTCGGCCCCGGTGTTGCGGTCGATGGCCGCGGTGACCCAGTCGACGTGGGCGGGATCGTCGTTCTCGACGGAGAAGTCGTGCCGGAACTCGACCAGTGTCGTGCCGTCGCCGGCGTCGCCGATGAGCCACTCGCCGCCCATGGCGAGCACCGGCGGCGAGCTGACCTCCTGGCGGAAGGCGACGCGCAGCGCGACCGGGTCCAGCTCCCGCCGCGAGGTCCAGTCACGCACCTCGCCGTTGGCGAAGGCCCAGATCCGCAGCAGCTCGGTGTGGTCGTCGCCGTCGAGTTTCTCGACGTGCACGGTGGGGGAGAAGGTGTGCGGCCAGCCGGAGGTGTCCGCGACCAGGTCGTAGACCACCCGCGGTGGCGCCGCGATCGCCACCGTGTGGTGGGTGTGGTGGAGTGCCGGTGTCGGCATCGTTGCTCCCTTGGTGTCGTGAATCAGTAGTTGCCCAGCCCGCCGCACACGTTGAGCGCCTGCGCCGTGATGGAGGCGGCCACGTCGGAGACGAGGTAGCCGACCAGGCCGGCGACCTCCTCGGCGGTGGAATAGCGGCCGAGCGGGATCTTGGCCTGGAACTTCTCGAGAACGTCGTCTTCGGACACCTCCCAGTGCGCGGCGTAACCCTGGCGGACCCGTTGCGCCAGCGGCGTTTCCACGTAACCCGGGCACACCGCGTTGACCGTGATGCCGGTCTTGGCCAGCTCCAGGCCGACCGCCTTGGTGAAGCCCACGACGCCGTGCTTGGACGCGGAGTACGGCGCCCCCAGCACCACGCCCTGCTTGCCGCCGGTCGAGGCGATGTTGACGATGCGGCCGGCCGGCCCATCCAGCAGCCGCCCGGTGGTCAGGACCTCCTTGGTCACGCGGAACACGCTGGTGAGGTTGGTGTCGATGACGTCCAGCCACAGCTCGTCGGCGATGGTGGCGGTCTCGCCTCCACCGTTGCGCCCGGCGTTGTTGACCAGCACGTCGATCCGGCCGTACCGCTCCGTGGCGGCGGTGACCGCGCGGCGGATGTCCTCGACCGAGGTCACGTCCGCGGCGGTGCCGGAGACCTCCAGCCCCTCTCCACGCAACTTCTCCACGACGGTCGCGACGTTGTGCGCGTCGCGGGCGACTCCGAACACGGAGACACCCCGCTCCGCCAGTGTCCGGGTGACGGCGAGGCCGATGCCGCTGGTCGCGCCGGTCACGAAGGCCACCTTCGGGGAATAGCTCACTGTTTCCAGCTCCTTCGGGGAATGACGATGTGCGCCTCAGCGTGTGCCCGCCGGGTACAGGCTGTCTGGAGTCGCTCTCGAAGCCGTCGCCGCCTTCGGGATCGCCTCCAGCAGCTCGCGCGTGTAGTCGTGGCCCGGGTTCGCGAACAGGGCTTCGGTGGCGCCCGTTTCGACGATCCGGCCGCGGCGCATCACGGCGACCCGGTCGCACAGCTGGCGCACCACGGCGAGGTCGTGGGAGATGAACACGTACGCCAGGCCGAACTCGGCGCGCAGCTCGGCCAGCAGGTCGAGGATCGCGCTCTGCACGGTGACGTCCAGTGCGGACACCGGTTCGTCGCACACCAGCAGCCGCGGCTCGAGTGCCAGCGCCCGGGCGATCGCCACCCGCTGCCGCTGCCCGCCGGACAACTCGCCGGGCCTGCGGGTGAGCAGGTCGCGCGGCAACCGGACCAGGTCGAACAGCTCGGCCACCCGGGCTCGCCGGGACCGGCGGTCGCCGATCCCGAACGCGCGCAACGGTTCGGCGACACTGCGTCCAACGCTGAACCGCGGGTCCAGCGCGGTGTAGGGGCTCTGCTGGATCAGCTGCACCGTCCGGCGCAGCGCACGCAGACGGCCCCCGCTCGCTGTCGCCGTGTCCGTCCCGTCGAGCACCACCCGGCCCGCCGACGGGCGGTCCAGGCACGCGATCAGGCGCGCCACGGTGGATTTCCCGGAACCGGACTCGCCGACCAGGCCGAGGGCCTGTCCCGGGGCGACCGCCAGGGTCACCCCGTCCACCGCGGGCGCCTCTTGACCGGGGAAGGTGCGGCGCAGCTGATCCACCTCGACGATCGGGTGCGTGCGGTCCGCGGCGGGTGGTTCGGGCGCCCGGCCGCCGGGGACGCTCGCGACCAGCGCCCGCGTGTAGTCGTGCCCCGGGCGGCTGAGGATCAGCTCCGCCGGGCCGGACTCCACGATCTCGCCCGTGCGCATCACGAGCACCCGGTCCGCCCGCTCCGCGGCGACGGCGAGGTCGTGGGTGATGAGCAGCACCGCGATGCCCAGCTCCCGGCTCAGGCCGCCCAGGTGGTCGAGGATCACCCGCTGCACGGTCACGTCCAGCGCGCTGGTCGGCTCGTCGGCGACGATCAGCGCGGGCTCGGCGGCCAGGGCGATCGCGATCAGCACCCGCTGCCGCATCCCGCCGGAGAGCTCGTGCGGGTAGCGCCGGGCGAGTTTCGCCGCGTCCGGCAGGCCGGCCGTGGTCAGCAGCTTCACCGCGTCCGCCGCGGCCCGTTCCCCGGCCGCGAGGCGGTGGATCCGGCGCACCTCGGCGACCTGTTCACCGATCCGCTTGACCGGGTTGAGGTAGGCGCCGGGGTCCTGCGGGACGAGGGCGACCCGGGAGCCGCGCAGCTGCCGCATGCGCGACTCCGCCGCCCGCGTCAGCTCCTCGTCCCCGAGGGAGATCGTCCCGCCGGTGATCCGGCCGCCCGAGGGCAGCAACCGCAGCACGGCGTGCGCGACGGTGCTCTTGCCGGACCCCGACTCGCCCACCAGCGCGACGGTTTCGCCGCGGGCGACGGTGAAGTCCACGCCCCGCACGACCTCGGCGGCGCCGTAGGCGACGCGCAGACCGTCCACACGCAACAGCGTCACCAGGACTCCCGTCGCCGTTGTTCCAGTGCCCGGGCCAGGCGGTTGGTGGACAGCACCACCACCGCGATCACCAGCCCGGGGAAAGTCGTGAGCCACCACGCCGCGCGCAGGTAGTCGCGGCCGCCCGCCACCAGCGCGCCCCACTCCGGGGTCGGCGGCGCGGCACCGAAGCCGAGGAAGCTCAGCGCCGACACGGTCAGCAGGATCGAGCCGATGTCCAGTGCCGCCAGCGACAGCACCGGGCCGGCCGAGTTCGGCAGCACGTGCGTCACCAGCACACCCGGACCGCGCACGCCACCGCCGCGGGCCGCGGTGACGAAGTCGGCGTGGCGCACCGTGAGCACCTCGGCCCGGGTCACCCGCGCGAAGTTCGCGACGCTCACCACGCCCACCGCGACCGCGACCTGCAGCACGCCGAACCCCAGCGCGGTCACCAGCGCGAGGGCCAGCAGCAGGCCGGGGATCGCGAGCAGCACGTCCATCAACCGCATCAACGCGCCGTCGACCCAGCCGCCGGCGTATCCGGCGAGCGCGCCGATCAGCGCGCCCGCGACCAGCGCGACTCCGACCGCGACCACGGTCGCGCTGAGCGAGAGCGCCGCGCCGTGCACGACCCGCGCGTAGAGGTCGCGACCGAGGTAGTCGGTGCCGAACCAGTGCTCGGCGCTGGGCGGCCGAAGCCGCTGCGCGACCACGCCCTGGACCGGGTCCTGCGCGGTGAACAGCCCCGGCGCCAGCGCCCACGCGACCACCACCAGCAGCACCAGAACCGACAGGACCAGACCGGGCTGCCGCGCGAGCGCGCGCAGCCGGGACCGGGACCGGGACGGGGCGAGGGCGGTCACCGGGACCTCACCACCGGGCGGACGCGCGGGTCCAGCAGCGGGTAGATCGCCTCCACCACGAGGCTGACCACGACGTAGACCACCGCGGCGAGCACGACCAGGCCCAGCACGACGGGCAGGTCCTGGTTGGACACCGCGTCCACGGTGACCGCGCCGAGCGCGTGGCGCCCGAACACGGTCTCCACCACGACGGCGCCGCCGAGCAGGTTGCCGACCAGGATCCCGGTGATCGTCACCGCGGGCAGGCTCGCGTTGCGCAGCGCGTGGCGGAACAGGATCCACGTCCGGCTCGCGCCCTTGGCCTGCGCCAGCTGGACGTAGGGCTGGGCCAGGGTCTCCCGCAGGCTCCGGCCCAGCACCTGCGCGATGATCGCCGCCGTGGGCACCGCGAGCGTGATCGCGGGCAGCACCAGGCTCGCGAACCCGTCGCCACCGGTCGCGGGGAACAGCGACCAGTGGAACGCCAGCAGCTGCAACAACAGCAGGCCCAGCCAGAACGACGGGATCGACACGCCCGCCGCCGGCACCGACTCCAGGAGCTGGCGGAGGAACCCGTTGCGGGCCAGGCCGGCGAGCAGGGCGAGCGTGACACCACCGGCCAGCGCCAGCAGCAACGCGAACGCGGCCAGGCCCGCGGTCTGCGGCAGGGCACCCAGCACCAGGCCGCGCACCGGTTCCCCGGTCTGCACCGAGACGCCGAAGTCGCCCGTGACCGCCCGGCCCAGCAGCGTCAGGTACTGCTCCCACAGCGGCCGGTCGAAGCCGTAAGCGCTGCGCAGCTGCGCGGCCTGCGCCGGGTCGATCACGGCCGTGTCCCCACCCGCCTTCTGCGCGAGCATCAGCGTGACCGGGTCGCTGGGCAGCAGGTACAGCGCGACGAACGCGCCGGTGAACGCCGCCCACACGACGAACACCGCCTGACCGGCGCGGCGCAGCGCTTTCGCGAGACCACCGGGCATGTCAGGACAGCCAGGCGTCGTAGAACGAGACGCCCGAGGTCGCGGTGAACCCGATCCCGTGCACCTTGTCGCTGACCCCGATGACCAGCGCCTGCTCGTTGACCGGGATGACGTGCGCGTCCTCCACCAGGCTCCGCTGGGCGTCGGCCGCGGCCCGCTGCCGCACCTGCGGGTCCAGCGATCCGGCCTGCGTGGCCAGCGCCGCCTTGAGCGCGTCCGCGCCGGTCAGCTGCGCGCGGCCGAACAGGGTGCGCAGCACGTCCGGATCGGCGCGGGTCGAGTTGAGCAGGAAGAAGTCGAAGTTGCCCGCGGCGAACTGGGACTGCAGCTCGGAGATCTGCAGCTGCCGCAGGGTCAGTTCGATGCCGACGGTCTTCAGTTGTTGCTGGATCAGCTCCAGGCTCTGCGGCCTGCCGAAGATCACGTCCAGGCTCAGCCGGGCGCCGTCGCGGACGCGGATGCCGTCCGGTCCGGGCCGCCAGCCCGCCGCGTCCAGCAGCGCCTTCGCGCCGTCGGGGTCGTAGGCCAGTGCCGCGCCGAGGTCGGTGTAGCCGGGCGTGGTGGAGGACAGCACGCTGGTGGCCGCACGGTACCGCGGGCTGAGGAACGTCGAGATCACCTCGGGGCGGTTGACGGCCTTCTGCAGCGCCTGCCGGACGGTCTTGTCCTGCAGCACCGGGCGCCGCTCGTTGGGGTAGAGACTCAGCACGACGCCCGGGTTGTTGTGGCTGAGCAGGGTGAACCCGTTGCCGTCGAACTGCGGCTCGTCCTGCGGCGCGATGTTGCTGCTCACGTCGAGCTGGCCCGAGGACAGGCTGCCGGTGCGGGTGGCGGCCTCGGGCAGCACCTTGATCTCGACGCGGTCCAGGTAGGCGTCGCCGGTGTGCTGCCACGACGGCGGGCCCCACGCGTAGCCCTGGCGTTTGGACAGCACGATCTCCTGCTTGGCGGTGTAGGAGGTCAGCACGAACGGGCCGGTGCCCACGATCTTGCCCGCGCAGCGCTCGGCCGCGGGCACCGCGAGCGAGCCGCGCGACAGGACGGCCAGCGCCGGGGTCGAGGTGGCCTGGAGGAACTGCGCGTTGGGCGCGCCGAACGTGACGACCACGGTGTGCGGGTCGGGCGCGGTGACCGCGGTGACGCCGGCCAGGTTGGCGCCGGAGTTGCTGGCGGTGGCGCCCAGTTTCGTGATCCCGTCCAGGTTGTCCTTGACCACGCTCGCGTCCAGGGCGGAGCCGTCGCTGAAAGTCACCCCGTCCCGCAGGTGGAACGTGAAGGTCTTCGCGTCCGGACCGACCTCCCAGGACGAGGCGAGCGACGGCACGATGTCCCCCGAGCGCGGGTCCTGGTAGGTCAGCGACTCCAGGACCTCGAGGTTGGGGCCTTCACCGGCCTGCTGGGGGTCGAGGCACGAGGGCGTGTAGTCCAGTCCGAAGCGGAGCGTCCCGCCCGGACGCGGGGTGCCCGCGTCGCCCGTGCTGCCCGGCGAGCCCGCCGAGCACGCGGCCACGGCCGAGGCCGCGGCGACCGCCAGCACCAGCGCGCCGGTGCGCCTGCGCACGATGTTTCGCATGTGTCCTGTCCTTCGTTGTGCGCGGCCTGTCAAGAGCCGGCTGGGTGGTCCTGGCTGCCGAGCCTGGGTTCGGCCGGTCGAAAATCGCTGGAGTCTGGCTGGTGGCGGGGCGCCGGGTCCCACTCCACGGGCACGGCGGTCAGCTCGGCGACGGCGCACGACCAGCTGAACCCCGCGCCGACCCCGGCGAACAGCAGCCGCTGGCCGGGCCGGGCGCGCCCGGAGAGCACGAGCTGTTCCAGCCCGGCGAACTGGTCGCCCGCGCCGAGGTGCCCGATCGTGCGGCCCCACGGCCAGGTGGTGGCGTCCAGGTCGATGTCCCAGGCCTTGAGATACCCGGCCGTCAGGCGGCGCAGGCCGAAGTGCGGCAGCACGAACCAGTCGATGTCGGACAGGTCGGCCTCGGCGTCCTTCAGCGCGGTGGTCAGCGCCTCCCGCTGGCCCTCCACGACCTTGCGCACCGCGGCGCCGACCCCGGCCGAGGCCAGGTAGTCGCGTTTGAGGACCTCGAGGTCCATCGGGGCGCGCACGCTGAAGGGCATGCGGCCGAACGGGTCGTTCCCGCGGTGCATCCGTTCCAGGGTCGGGTCGGACACCGTCGCGACGCTGCGCACCACCGCGAAACCGCCGTGGTTGGTCAGGACCGCCGCGGTGCCGCCGTCGCCGTAGACGGTGCCGGGATCGCTGCGCCACCGGTCGAACCCGGGCAGGCCGAAGGTGTCGCCGGTGGTCACCAGCGCGGCGGCCGGCGACTCGTGCCCGCGCAGCACATGGGCCGCCAGCTCGAGACCGGCCATCCCGCCGTTGGACAGTTGCCGGATCTCCACCGCGGGGCACCGGCTCCCGCCCACGGCGTCCTGCACGTGCGAGGCCGGGGCCCACAGGTCGTGGCCCTGGTAGTGCACGTCGGCGTGCAGCACGATGCGCAGGTCCTCCGGTGGCACGCCGGATCGGCGCATCGCCCGCACCGCGGCCTCGGCGGCCAGCTCGGCGGCCGAAGCGGTTTCGGACACCGACACCGACACGATCCCGGTCTGCTCGGCGACGCGCCGGTCGCACTGCCCGGACGCGAGGGCGTCCGCGGTGTGCACGCGGTCCGGCAGCGCGCTCGCCACCGCGGCGATGTGGAGTTCTTCGGTCCGCACTGGTTCTTCCCCGTCTCTCGCGGCGGCAGCCGCCGGCCGCACTCGTTCGTGGCGAAAACGGCCGGCGGCTCGTGGCGGACCGGGTCGGCCGCCCTGCCAGGCGATGGCGGATCGCGCGGCACCGCTGGCCCGGTCATGGTCGGGCCGCTCGCTGGAATCGGGGTGGAACGCGCGCTGATCCGTTTCCTGCCCGGGCTCCAGCGAATCGCCAGCGGCGCCGGGCAGCATCCGTTCACCGGGAAGGAAAACGGAGGTGGCCATGACGCGATCGGTCGTCCTGCTGGTACCGGGCCAGGGCGCGCAACACCCGGGGATGGCGGTGGATCTCTACCACACGCACGACGGTTTCCGCGCGGCCGTGGACGAGGTTTTCGCGCTGTGGGGCGGTGAAGGCGCGCGGATCCGGGCGGACTGGCTCGGCCCGGACCCGGAGATCGAACTGGACGACCTGCGCCGCTCGCAGCCGCTGCTGTTCGCGATCGGCTACGCGCTGGCCACCGCGCTGCGGGGCGAGGGGATCGAGCCCGTGGCACTGGCCGGGCACAGCGTCGGCGAGGTCGTCGCCGCGGTGGTCGCCGGGGTCTTCCGGCTGCACGACGCCGCCGAGGTGCTGGCCGAGCGGGTGGCACAACTGGCGGACGGGCCACCGGGCGGGATGCTCGCCGTCGCCGCCTCGGTCGCCGAGGTCATCCCGTACCTGGACGCGGAAGTGCACGTGGGTGCGGTCAACGCGGCCCGGCAGATCATGCTCGCCGGCCCGTCCGCGCCGCTGGCGAACACCGCACGGCGGCTGCGTGCGGCCGAGATCACCGTCCGCCCGGTGCGTACGCGCAATCCCTTCCACAGCCCCGTTCTCCAGCCCTACGCCGACAAAGCTCTGCCCACGTTGCGGCGGCTCCCGCTCGCCCCGCCGAAACTGCCGGTCTACTCCGGGTACACCGGGAAGCTCCTGACCGCGGCCGAAGCGACCGATCCCGCCTTCTGGGCCGCCCAGCCCGCGCGGCCGGTGTACTTCGCCGACGCGCTCGCCGCGGCGGCGGAGTCCGGCAGGCACCTGTTCGTGGAAACCGGTCCCGGCCAGGGCCTGACGGCACTGGCCCGCCGCCACCCCGCGGTCACCGCCGCCGGTTCCCGCGCCGTGGCTCTGCTCCCGGCACGGGCCGGGGGCGACGCCGCGCAGTTCACCAGCACGGTCGCGGAGATCTTCGCGGCCGCCACCCCGACCAGTGAGGCAGTCCTGCCATGACCAGACGAGCAGTCATCACCGGGATCGGAGCCGTCGCACCCGGCGGCATCGGCGTCCCGGCCTACTGGAAACAGCTCACCGACGGCGTGTCCGCGACCGCGCCGATCTCGTTGTTCGACGCGTCGCCGTACCGGTCGCGGATCGCGGCCGAAGTCGATTTCGACCCGGCCGGTGCGGGGCTCAGCCCGCGGGAGATCCGCCGTCTCGACCGCGCCGCCCAGTTCGCCGTCGTCGCCGCGCGGGAGGCGGTCGAGGACAGCGGGCTGGAAACCGGCGCGCTGCCCGGCGAGCGGACCGGCGTCGCGCTGGGCACCGCGGTCGGCTGCACCACCGCGATGGAACGCGAATACGTGGTGCTCTCCGACGGT
Organism: Amycolatopsis deserti; assembly: GCF_014653945.1. GTDB lineage: Bacteria > Actinomycetota > Actinomycetes > Mycobacteriales > Pseudonocardiaceae > Amycolatopsis_E > Amycolatopsis_E deserti. The sequence goes on from NZ_BNAU01000008.1 coordinate 160,517, forward strand.
GGCCGCGACTGGCTGGTCGACCCGGACTACGCCGTGCGCGAGCTCTACGACCACTTCGTGCCCAGCTCGATGGCCGTCGAGCTGGCCCGGCTGACCGGCGCGCGCGGGCCGGTGTCGGTGGTCTCCGACGGGTGCACCTCGGGCCTGGACGCGGTCGGGCACGCGCTCGACCTGATCCGCGAGGGCAGCGCCGACGTCGTGGTCACCGGCGGCACCGACGCGCCGATCTCCCCGATCACCCTGGCCTGTTTCGACGCGATCAAGGCGACCTCGCCGCGCAACGACGCCGCCGAGCACGCCTCCCGCCCGTTCGACCGCACCCGCAACGGGCTGGTGCTCGGGGAGGGGGCGGCGATCCTGGTGGTCGAGGAAGCCGAGCACGCCCGTCGCCGTGGCGCCCGGATCTACGCGGAGGTCTCCGGTTTCGCCAGCCGGTGCAACGCCTACCACATGACCGGGCTGCGCACCGACGGTGTGGAGATGGCCGAGGCGATCCGGCTCGCGCTCGACGAGGCCCGGCTGGCGCCGTCGGACGTGCACTACGTCAACGCGCACGGCTCCAGCACCAAGCAGAACGACCGCCACGAGACGGCCGCGTTCAAGCGCAGCCTCGGCGAGCACGCCTACCGCGTGCCGGTCAGCTCGATCAAGTCGATGATCGGGCACTCGCTGGGCGCCATCGGGGCCCTCGAACTCGCCGCGTGCGCGCTGGCGATCGAGCACGACGTCGTCCCGCCCACGGCGAACCTGCACGAGCCCGACCCCGACTGCGACCTGGACTACGTCCCGCTGGTCGCGCGTGAGCAGACCGTCGACACCGTCTTGAGCGTCGGCAGCGGATTCGGCGGCTTCCAGAGCGCCGTGGTGCTCACCGCGCCGGAAAGGACGGCGGCATGACCAGCGCGGTCGTCACCGGCATCGGCGTCGTCGCGCCGACCGGCATCGGCACGGAGGAGTACTGGCGCGCCACGGCCGCGGGGGAGTCGGCGATCGGCCCGATCACGCGGTTCGACCCGGCGCCCTACCCGGTGAGCCTGGCGGGCGAGGTGCCCGGGTTCGTCCCGGAGGAGCACGTGCCGTCCCGGCTGCTCCCGCAGACCGACCACGGGACCCGGCTCTCCCTGGCCGCCGCCGCGGAAGCGCTTTCCGGCAGCGGCCTCACCGCCGCCGAGGCGCCCGAGTTCGGCATCGGCATCGCCACCGCGTCGTCGATGGGCGGGTTCGAGTTCGGGCAGCGCGAGCTGCAGCACCTGTGGCAGCTGGGTGCTCAGCACGTGAGCGCCTACCAGTCGTTCGCGTGGTTCTACGCGGTCAACACCGGTCAGATCTCGATCCGCCACGGCCTGCGCGGGCCCGGAGCCACGATCGTCGCCGACCAGGCGGGCGGCCTCGACGCGCTCGGCGTGGCCCGGCGGCAGATCCGCAAGGGCACGGCGGCCGTCGTCACCGGGGGAGTGGACAGCGCCCTGTGCCCGCTCGGTCTGGCCGGGCAGCTCAGCACCGGCGATCTCAGCGGCGCGGGCGACCCGGACCTGGCGTACCTGCCGTTCACCCGGGAGGCCGGCGGTCACGTGCCCGCCGAGGGCGGTGCCATCCTCGTGGTGGAGGACGCCGAGTTCGCGCGCGAGCGGGGCGCCCAGGTGCTCGGCGAGATCGCCGGGTACGCGGCCACCTTCGATCCGGACCCCCGCGACCCGGCCGCGGACGGGCTGTTGCGCGCGGCGCGGCAGGCCATCACCGACGCGGGGCTCGAACCCGGCGACGTCGATGTGGTCTTCGCCGACGCCGCCGGCCGCCCCGCGGCCGACCGGCGCGAAGCCGCGGCGATCACCGCGCTGTTCGGCGCCGGCGGAATCCCGGTCACCGCACCGAAAACCGGCACCGGACGGCTCTACGCGGGAGCCGGTGGTCTGGACACCGCCACCGCCCTGCTGAGCCTGCGCGACCAGACGATCCCGCCCACCGTGCACGTCCGTGCCACCGACCCGGCCCACGAGATCGACCTCGTCCTCGGCCGGGCCCGTCCCGCCGCGCTGACCACGGCGCTCGTCCTGGCCCGCGGTCGTGGCGGATTCAACGCGGCGCTGGTCGTGCGCGCACCCCGGCCCGGAAAACCCAACCACACCAAGGAGTAGCACCATGAGCACACTGACCATCACCGCCCTGAAGGACATCCTGCGCTCCGCCGCGGGCGAGGACGACGGCGTCGACCTCGACGCCGAGATCCTCGACACCCCCTTCGCCGAGCTGGGCTACGACTCGCTCGCGCTGCTGGAGACCGCCGCCCGCATCGCCCGCGAGTACGGCGTGACCCTCAGCGACGACGACGTCGACCAGATCGAGACCCCCCGCGAGCTGCTCGACCGCGTCAACGCGGCGGCGCGCGCGTGAGGCCGCGGCGATGACGGCCGTCGCTGGAACGGAACAGGACGCCCGCGCACCGCTGACGCGGATCGGTGCCCTCGCCGACGCGGGCACCGTCGTGCCCCGGGGAGAGCGCGACGGCGGGGTGTGGGCCATCGCCCAGCTCCGTGGCGTGGTGTGCGCGGTCTTCGCACTCGATCCGCGGGTCAGCGCGGGTGCGATGTCGGCGGGCAACTGCGACATCATCGTCGCCGCCTACGAGCACGCGCTGGAGGCCGGCCTACCCGTGGTCGGGCTGTGGCACTCCGGTGGCGCCCGGCTGCAGGACGGCATCGGCAGCCTGCACGCGGTGTCGCGCGTGTTCGCGGCGATGACCCGGGCCTCGGGCCGGATTCCGCAGGTCTCCGTCGTGCTCGGCGCCGCCGCGGGCGGAGCCGCCTACGGGCCCGCGCTCACCGACGTCGTGATCATGGCGCCGGAGGCGCGGGTGTTCATCACCGGCCCCGGGATCATCCGGGAGGTCACCGGCGAGGAGATCGACGCGGAGAGCCTCGGCGGGCCCGGGCAGCACGGGCGGACGAGCGGAGTCACGCACGTGGTCGCGCGGTCCGAAGCCGACGCGCTGGTCAGGGCGGCGGCGATCGTGGAACTGCTGGCCGCGCCCGGGCACGTCGACCCCGCCCGGGTGCCCGACCGGCCCTTCGCCCACCTGCTGCCGGAACGGGCCAGGCGGGCCTACGACGTCCACCCGGTGGTCGAGGCCCTGCTCGACGGCCCGCCGGAGGAGCTGCACGCCGGCTGGGCGCGCAACATCGTCACCGCGCTGGGCAGGCTCGGCGGCGCGACCGTCGGCGTGGTGGCCAGCAACCCGATCCGCAAGGGCGGGTGCCTGGATTCGCAGTCGGCGGAGAAGGCGGCCCGGTTCGTGCGCATGTGCGACGCGTTCGGCGTTCCGCTGGTCGTGCTCGTCGACGTGCCCGGCTACCTGCCCGGCGTCAAGGAGGAGTGGGGTGGCGTGGTGCGGCGCGGGGCCAAGTTGCTGCACGCGTTCGCCGAGGCGACCGTGCCGCGGGTGAGCGTGATCCTGCGCAAGGCTTACGGCGGCGCCTACATCGCCATGAACTGCCGCGGGCTGGGCGCGGACCACGTGATCGCGTGGCCGGGCGCGGAGGTGGCCGTCATGGGCGCGACCGCCGCGGTCCGGCTGTTGCGACGGCGTGAGCTCGCGGCGGCCGAGGACCGGGCGGCACTCGAGGAACGGCTGGTGGCCGAGCACGAACGGGAGACCGGTGGGGTGCGTGCCGCGGTCGAACTGGGTGTGGTCGACGAGGTCGTGGAACCGGACCGGACCCGCAGCGCGGTGGCGCGGGCGCTGCACGAGCGCGGCCCGGCGCGCGGTGCCCACGGCAACATCCCGTTGTGAGCGGTGTGCCGCCCCGGGGGCCCGGGGCGGCACACCGTGGTCAGGCCGACGATCCTTCCAGGCACCGGGCGAAGCCCGGCACCAGGTCGGCCAGCTCGCCCCGTCGTTCGGCGAGGAGATCCAGCGACAGCACCGATTCCGGCCACTCCACCGACGCGTCGAGCCGGGCGTCGCAGGTCAGCACGGCCTGGTGCAGCTGCTGCATGCGGGCCGAGGGCTCCAGGCCCAGCTCCGTGTTGAGGACCGACCGCAGCCGAGCGATGACCTGCAGGGCCTGTGCTTGGCGGCCGCACCGGTAGAGCGCCAGCACCAACTGCGCGTGGAAGTTCTCGTGGGTGGGATGCGCCGCGACGAGCCCGGTCAGCTCGGCGAGCACCTCGTGGTGCGTGCCGAGCCGCAGGTCCGCCTCGATGCGTTGTTCGAGCGCGCCCAGCCGGCGCTCCTCCAGGCCCGCGACCCACGCCCGCAGCCGGGGCCCGAGAGCGACGTCGGCGAGCGGTTCACCGTGCCAGACCGACAGCGCCCGGCGGAAGAACAGGGCGGCGCAGCCGTCGTCGCGCCGGGCGAGCGCCGCGCGCCCCTGGGCGGCGAAGGAGTTGAACTCGTCGACGTCGAGCTGGCCGGGCGCCACCCGCAGCAGGTAGCCGCGGGATCGCGTCTTCAGGACGTCCTTGGCACACGGCGCCGAGCCGACCGAGGGAAGGGACGCGAGCAGCCGCCGCAGCTGCAGGACGTAGGTCTGCAGCGTGGACGCCGCGCTGGAGGGCGGGTTGTCCTCCCACAACTCGGCGATGCACGATTCGATCGACACCACCGTGTTCGCGTTGAGCAGCAGGAAGGCCAGCAGCTGCCGCTGCTTGGGCGCGGTGGGTGTGAACGCCTCGCCGTGGTCGTTGACCGCCAGCGGGCCGAGCACCTCGTAACTCATCATTTCGCAGACCCCCCATTTCCGAGAACCGTACCGAGTGTCAGCCGCGATCTTTTTTTCCACATCGTTTCGTACAAGGAAACCTCTCTGCGCGTCGTGGATTCTTCCCGCGGGCCCGCCGACGACCTACCCCTGGACGAACCGTCGTCGGGTGAGCCCGTGATCGAGTGGACACCGGATCGTCGAGTGGCGATCGCCTCCTCGGGTTGACACTGGAAAACCCTTGAGATTCTAGCGTTCGGGAGTCGCCGTCCGAATGGACCGGAGGGTTCCGTTCACCCACTGGGCTGTGAACTAGCTCACGGTGACAGTCCGCTCGTGATCAGCTATCCGGCTCGAACGTGATTTCGAACAAGCCTTGTCGAAACAGTGCGGAAACGCGAGTGGAACTCCAGCCGCTTTCCAGGGGGCCGGCGCATCGTCCCGAGGACGTTCCGGGAGAAAGGGAGTCGATCGATGGGCACAGTGACGCGACGGGGTTTCGTGGCGGGATCGGCCGCGCTCGGTCTGGGGGCCGTCGCCGGCGTGGGCGGTGCGGCCCCCCGACGGCCTGCTCGATCTGCGTCGCCGAACCGGCCAGCCGGTAGTAGTCGGGGCTGCCGAGGAACCGGTAGTTGTACCCACCGGTCAGGCTGGCGTACCGCGGATCGGACGGCCGGACGGTGACCGGGCCGAACCCGGTCACACCGCCGGCCGCGGCAGGCGCTGCGCGCGGGCCGGCGCATCGCGGTGCGCTCGGGCGGCCACTGCCTCGAGGGATTCGTCAACAACCCCGGCGTCGACGCGGTGATCGACCTCGCCGAGTACAACGGCGTGTACTTCGACGCCACCCGCAACGCCTTCGCCGTCGAAGCGGGCGCGACGCTCGGGCAGGTGTACGACACGCTCTACCGCGGGTGGGGCGTGACCGTGCCGGGCGGGGTGTGCCCGCAGGTGGGCGCGGGCGGGCACATCAGCGGTGGCGGTTACGGCGCCCTGTCCCGGGCGTTCGGGCTCGTGGTGGACCACCTCTCGGCGGTCGAGGTGGTGGTCGTCGGCTCCGACAGCACTCCGCGCACCGTCGTGGCCACCTCCGATCCCGCCGACCCGCGGCGCGACCTGTGGTGGGCCCACACCGGAGGCGGCGGCGGGAACTTCGGCATCGTCACCCGGTACTGGCTGCGCTCGCCGGGGGCGAGCGGCACCGATCCGGCCGCACTGCTGCCCAAGCCGCCGGCCACGATCCTGTTCAGCCAGCTCAGCTGGCCGTGGAGCGCGCTGACGGAGACGTCGTTCACGCGGCTGGTTGACAACTTCAACCGCTGGCACGAGAACAACAGCGCGCCCGGATCACCGTACGCGTCGTTGTTCGCGACCCTGTGGCTCAACCACGTCAAGACCGGCAACCCCGCCCTGACTGTCCAGCTCGACGGCACCCGCTCCGACGCGCGGACGCTGCTGGCCGACTTCGTCGCGGCGGTCAGCGAGGGCGTCGGGGTCGCACCTGTCTCTACCACCGGCGCGCTGCCGTGGCTGCTCGCCAAGAACCGGCTGGGGTTCGCGGACTTCGGCGCCGGCGTGGGCAAGCGGGTCAAGAACAAGTCGTCGTACCTGCGCCGGGGTTTCGGCCCCGGTCAGCTCGCGGCGATCCACCACCACCTGACCAGGACCGACTACGCCGGCACGTCGGCGTCGATCCTGCTGGCCAGCTACGGCGGCGCGATCAACGCGGTGGCGCCCGCGGCGACCGCGATCCCGCAGCGGGACTCGATCATCAAGGCGCAGTATTCGGTGTCCTGGAGCGATCCGGCGGAGGACTCCGTCCACATCGGATGGGTGCGCGAGCTGTACGAGGACCTCTTCGCGGCCACCGGCGGGGCCCCGGTGAGCGGCGACGTGAGCGACGGCGCCTACATCAACTACCCCGATGTCGACCTCGCCGATCCGGACCGCAACACCTCCGGGGTGCCCTGGTACACGCTCTACTACAAGGACAACTACGCGCGACTGCAGGCGGTGAAGCGAACCTGGGACCCGCTGGACGTGTTCAACCACGACCTTTCGGTGCGGCCGTCCTGACCGACCGCCGAAGCCGGGCCGCCACACTTGCCCTCTGGCTCGAGCACTACAACACTCACCGCCGCCACAACGCACTCGCCACCCACCCACCAGCCGACCGCCGCCAACCTCCCGCCAAGTACACCTAGGGGGTGTCCTGCAGGTCATTGAAGCCAGAGGACGATGGCAGGCGATCTGGTCCTCCCGTTCCGGGCTGGTCAACCGGAGTCGCCGGTCCCGCATCGCCTGCCTCGGGACCGGCCGAGTCCTTCCCCGCCGACCGCGAGCGCCTCGACGTTGCCGTCACCGCACCGAACCTAGCCCCTCTCGACGAGGGCTTTGAGCCGGAGCAGGGTTTTCTCGATGGCCTCCGCATCCCGCCGGCCCCAGGCGGATCCTGCCACGCGCTCCCCCCACGGCGAGGTGGTGAAGTCGCAGGTCTCGGTGACCAAGGTTCCGTCCGCGACCTCCTCGAGCTCGTAGCGCCAGCGGTGCTGCCCCGGATGGGCCCATGCGATGCGGCGGTTCTCCTCGTACTCCACAACGGTGTTCGTCACCTGGTAGGGCACGTCGAACAGCACCATCGACACGGTGAACTCCGAGCCCGAGGTCAGGCGGCCAGGACCGGCGATCGTGTCCGCGACCGTGCCGGACCCGTCGAACTCGCCGTGCCGACGGGGATCGGCGATCACCTCGAACACCGCCGCCGGCGGAGCGGTGATCGTGATGCCCCGCGTGATCAGCATTTCGGGCACGAGCTTCTCGCCCTTGTCCACCATCCGTGCTTCCACCGCGCCGAGTCGCTCCACCTCGACCTTGACCGTGTCACCCGGTCTGAGGTAGTCGCGGTGTCCGGACAACTCGAAGATGCACCCGGTACCGACCGCTCCGCTGGAGATGATGTCACCCGCCCGCAACGTGGTGTCCCGTGATGCGTGCGCCAGCATTTCACCGAAGGACCAGTGGATCTCGCCCCAGTTACCACCTCCGTACAGCTCACCGTTGACGTAGCCGTTCATCGTGAGCGCGTACCCGTTGCCGGACCGGTAGGGCTCCAGCTCGTCCGGCGTGACCAGGTACGGACCGAGACTTGTCGCGGTGTCCTTGCTCTTCGAGGGCCCGAAGGGGAAACCCCTCTCGCGAGCGGAGACGTCGCGCGCACTCCAGTCGCAGTAGACGAGGTAGCCGGCTATGTGGCTCTCGGCCGTCGCCGGGTCCAGGTCCGAACAATCGTCCGCGATCACGGCGGCGACCTCGACCTCGTAGTCCCACGCCTTCGTCACCGCGGGAACCGGGATGTCATCGCGCGGTCCCCGGATCGCGGCCGGGTTCGAAAAGTAGAAGACCGGCTCCTCGTACCAGACCGAGCTGATCGTGCCATCGCCGCCCGCGACGGCTCCCGCGTTGCGGACATGCCGCTCGAAGGCCGCGAAATCCCGGATCGACGGAGGGGTGGGAATCGGTGCCAGGACGTCCGCCCAAGCCAGGTCCACGATCTCGGCCGGGTTCGACGTCACCAAGGCCGCGGCCGCCTCCAGACCTTCCCCGGAACGCAGCACGTCCAGCAACGTGGTTCCCGCGGCGTGACCGAGGATCTTGGCTCCCCGCACCAGTCCGCATCGTTCCGATCCGTCGGACGACCGGTAGCTGACCCACTTCACGACTCCGCCACCGTCCGCGCGAACTTCCGCACTTCGTCGGCGAACAGAGCGGGCTGCTCGAACGCCGCGAAGTGGCCGCCGGCGGCGATGTCGTCGTTGAAGTAGCGCAGGTCGTGATAGGCGCGTTCGGCCCAGATCCGCGGCGTGCGGGTGAGCTCGTCGGGGAAGGCGCTCACGCCCACCGGCAGGTCCAGTTCGGTCAGCCCGAGGGGTTGCCGCGCGTATTCCCAGTACAGCCGGGAAGACGAGGCAGCCGTACCGGTTAGCCAGTACAGGGAAACGTGGTCGAGGATCTCGTCCATGGTGAACGCGCCCGGAGCGGCCCAGTCGACGAACTTCTCGTAGATCCAGGCAGCCTGCCCGGCCGGCGAATCGGTCAGGGCGTAGCCGATGGTCTGCGGCCGGGTGCGCTGCAGCAGGTGATAGCCGGAGTGGACAGAGGCGAACGCCTTCCCCTGGGCGATGGCCACGGCTTCTTCGGGAGTCGGCTCGTCGCTGACCGGTGGCATGGCGAGGAATTCGGGGAAGTTGAGGTGGACAGCGCGCAGGCCGGCCGGGCGCTGGCGGCCCATGCGGGTGGCCACCACGCCGCCCCAGTCGCCGCCCTGAGCCAGGTACGAGTCGTATCCCAACCGTCGCATCAACTCCGCGTAGGCGGCGGCGATCCGGTCCGGGTTCCAGCCGCCGGTGCTGGGCGCGTCCGAGAACCCGTAGCCGGGCATGGACGGGATGACGACGTGGAAGGCGTCCCGCTCGTCTCCGCCGTGGGCGGCCGGATCGGTCAGCGGGCCGATCACCTTCAGGAACTCCAGGAACGAGCCGGGCCATCCGTGCAGCAACAACAGAGGGGTCGCGTTCTCGTGCGCCGAGCGCACGTGCACGAAGTGGATGCCGAGGCCGTCGATCGTGGTGCGGAACTGGCCGATGTCGTTGAGGTGCGCCTCGATCTTGCGCCAATCGTAGCTGGTGGCCCAGTAGTTCAGGAGCTCTCGCAATCGTTCGAGCTGCACGCCTTGGCTCGCGTCCCGGACGGTCTCCGGACCGGGCAGCCGCACCCGGGTCAGCCGTTGTTCGAGGTCGGTGAGCGCACTGTCCGGGATGTGGATGTGAAACGGGAGGACCCGGTCTTGGTGATCTGCGTCTGATTCCATGTTCCCACGATGGGTCCGCGAAACCCGCGGCGTCCAATGAAACTTCCGGAAGCGGTGATACGGCTGGCGTATAACGGCTGGTGCGCTACGCTGGCTGTGTGGCCGACGCCTTCCCCGCCCTCATCGATCTCGACCTGAGGCTGGTGCAGAGTTTCGTCGTCGTGTCCGAGCACCAGCATTTCGGGCGTGCGGCAGAGGCACTGCACACCACGCAGCCGTCGCTGAGTCGTCAGATCCGGCGTCTCGAGCAACAGCTCGACGTCCGGTTGCTCGACCGCACGACGCACGGTACCCGCCTGTCCGAGGCCGGCGAGGTCTTCCTGCCCCAAGCTGTCCGGCTGCTGCGTTCGGCCGGCCAGGCCATGGCCCAGGCCCGGGCCGCCGCCCGGCCGCGGATGATCACCATCGGTTACACCCGCGGCCTGCTCATCACCCCGGCCGTGCGCGCATTGCGAACGGCGGAACCGGAAGCAGAGGTGAAAACCCGGCTTCTGGCCTGGAACGACTCGCGATCAGCGCTTCTGGACCACCGCGTCGACGCGGTCGTGGCTCGGCTGCCGTTCGTCACCGACCAGCTACAGGTCACGGTCCTCTACGACGAGCCTCGCGTCCTGGTGGTCCCGCTCGATCATCCTCTCGTCGGCCGGGAAGCGGTCACCCTCGACGACATCGCCGACGAGCCGATGCCCCACGTCCGGCAATCCGATCCACTGCTCAACGCCTACTGGCGCATGGACCCGCGCCCCGACGGACGCCCGGCGCCGGACGGACCGCTCGTCGAGGACCTCGACGACAAGCACGAACTCATCGCAGCGGGCCAGGCCGTAGCCATCGGCCCGCCTCTCGACTACGCCACCGGCCTGCATCCCGGCCTGACCACCATCCCGCTGCGCGACGTCGAACCGAGCAAGGTCGTGTTCGCCACACGTGCCGGCGACCGAAGCCCCCTGGTCTCAGCCTTCCGCGAACACGCCATGGCTGAGCTACCACAGCGTCAGAGGCACAAACCGTCAGCTTGAGGATGTCGTCGTTCGAAGGCCCACGAGGACCACTCACGGCTGGCCTACTCCGCGATCCTGCCCGACGAGAAGGGCGGCACCTGCGCCGCTGTCCTCGCCCGGGCCATCGCCCACTTCGCCGAGCATGGCATCACCAGGATCGAGCGGTTGATGACCGACAACGCCTCTCATACCGCACCGCGGTGGTCTTGCCGGCCCGGATGAACTGCCCGGTGAGTGGGTCCAGCACCGACAGCCGAGGCACGTTGTGGCGGGCCAGTGCCGAGACTCCAGCCGCGGATTGTCGAGCTGCGGGAGCGAGAACGTATCGCACAACACTCGACGCCGCCACAACGCATTCGGCGGCCACCCACCTAGAAGCGGACAATTCCGCGGATGTTGACTCCGGCGTGCATGTTCTCGAATCCCTTGGTGATGTCTTCGAGGGGGTATTCGGTGGTGATGAGTTCATCGAGCTTGAGCGAGCCCGACCGGTAGAGGTTCAGCAGCGTCGGAATGTCGGCGTTGGGGTTGGATGATCCGAACAGCGAGCCGACGATCTTCTTCTCGTACAGCGTGAGCTCGGGGATGGAGACCGGGATGCCCGCACTGGCGATGTTGCCCAGCGCGGTGACCACCACGGTGCCGAGCTTGCTGACGGCGGCGAACGCCTGGCCGATGTGGTCGCCGGTGATGACACCGACCGTGATGATGGCGACGTCCGCGCCCTGCCCGTTGGTGAAGCTCTTGGCCAGATCGGTGGCCTCGTCCATGGTTTCGACGGCGTGCGTGGCGCCGAGAACTGCCGTTGCCGTGTGCCGCTTGAACGGGGTGGGGTCGACCGCGATGATCTTCGCCGCTCCGGCGTGCCGGGCACCCTGGACCGCGTTCGCCCCGACGCCGCCGATGCCCATGACGATCACCGTGTCGCCGGGGCTGATCTTGCCGCTGTGGACGGCCGAACCCCAGCCGGTTCCGACCGCGCATCCCAGCAGCACCGCCTTGTCCAGTGGCGTGTCCTCGGGAACCTTCACGGCGGAGTGGGCCGAGATGGTCGTGTATTCGGAGAACGTCGAGATCCCCAGCGCCTGCGCCACGGGCGTGCCGTCGGCCAGCTTCAGCCGGAAGCTGGCCGGATCGTCCCAGCGCGAGCCGATCATCGCGAAGGCCCCCAGGTCGCACAGGTTCTGGTGGCCGGTGGAGCACCAGCGGCACTTCCCGCACGCCGGCAGGAAGGAGAAGATCACCTTGTCGCCGGGGACGAATCCGGGCGTGTTCGGTCCGACGGACTCGACGATCCCGGCTCCCTCGTGACCTCCGCACACCGGCAGCACCGAGGCCGGGAGATCGCCGGTCGACATGTGGTCATCCGAGTGACACAGCCCCGAGGCGACCATCTTGACCCGGATCTCGCCCGGCCGCGGATCGTCGACCTCGAGATCGACGATCTCCCAGGTGCCAGGCACCTGGCGCAGGATCGCCCCACGACTTTTCATCGGACCTCCTTTTCAGTCGTCGCGGCTCCACGTTCCGCGAATCGGCGCGCCGCGCAGGTGAGTGCGAAGGACAGTTGCTGGAGCTGGAACGCGGCGCCGACCCGGTGGTAGTCGATGGCGTGGCCCGCCGACCGGAAGACCTCGGCGTCGATCCACGGTGAGGCAGTCAGGGCGGCCGCGAACTCCGCGACCTGCGCGTCGTCGGTGATCCACAGCTTCTCGAACTCGCCCTGCCGGAGGTGAACCGGCACGGAGATCTCCGGCGCTAGGGTGCGGAAGAGGTCGTGCCAGGCCGACGAGATCTCCACGAGTTCGGCCTTGAGGACCGCGACGTTGGCGAAGTAGCTCGCCTCCGGCATGTCTGCCCGGTAGGTCCACTTCGGACCGAACATCCGCGTGGCCTTGTCCTCGTCCGGCGAACGCAGGGTCGCGCCCGGGAGGGCCGCCCACCGGTCGGCGAAGCTCGCCGGCTCGCGCAGCAGGCAACCGGACAGTGCGAGGCCCAGAAGCGGCCACTCCGGCTTGCGCGCCGCTACTGCCAGCGAGATCGCGGCGCCGATGGAGTGGCCGACGACGAAGACGCCCGCGGCACCCGCTCCGTTCGCCGCCCACAGTTCGGCGATCAGGTGGTCCAACGCCGCTGCGTTCGCGAGGAGGACCGGCTCCCCGGCCGCCGCCGGGCTGCTGCCGCCGTACCCGGGCCGGTCGACCGCGATGATCGGCACCTCCAGCGCTGCCGCCCGGTCCAGCAGCGAGTAGCCGGGAACGTCGAAGTACGCGGACGTGAAACCGCCGCCGTGCACCGCGATGATCAGCGGAAGGTCGCCGGTGCCCGCCGTCTCGCCGATCCTGCGCCGTCCCGTGAACGTCATCCCCTGAGCGGGCCCCGGTGAGGTCACCTGATGGGTGAACTGAACCGACATCACGGCACCTCCTTTCAGTTGCTCCGGCGATGACGGACGACACTGGCGATGGACACGGCCACGACCAGGGCCGCTCCGTAGAAGGCGTTCTGGATCCAGCCGTTCAGCCCCAGGATCTGGAGGCCGACGATGCCCGTGGCCAGGAAGTAGATCGCCACCATCGTCCCGATCGGGTTGAACGTCCCCGGCCGGACCACGGCCGTGCCGAGGAAGGCCGCCGCGAAGGTCGGCAGCAGGTACTGCGGAGAGCTCGTCGAGTCGTAGCCGCCCGTGGACAGCACCAGCAGCACACCGCCGACGCCGGCGACGAGCGAGCCGACGACGTAGGAGCCGATGCGGATGGCGTTGACGTTCACCCCGGCGAGCCGGGCGACTTCCGCGTTCGCTCCCACGAAGGTCAGGTACCGGCCGAGCGGGGTGAAGGTGAGGACGTAGCCGAACGCGATCGCCAGCACGATGCCGTAGTAGAAGCTGAGCGGGAGTCCGCCGAGGGTCTGCTGCACGAAGTCGCCGTAGCTCACGTCGAGTCCGCCGACGGTTGTCTGCCCGGAGATCCACGAAGCCATACCCAGCAGGAACGTGCCGGTGCCGAGCGTGGCGATGATCGCGTCGACGCCGAGGTGGACGACGAGCAGGCCGTTGACGAGACCCGAGAGCACCGCGACACCGATCGCCGCGAGGACGGCCACACCGAGGCTGACGCCGTGCAGCACGACGAGCACGGGGACGGTGGTCGCGGACATGCCCATGATCGACGCGATGGACAGGTCGAACTCACCGGCCACGAACGTGCACAAGGCGCCCAGTGCCAGGAAGACGAGCGCCTGCTGGGAGCCGAAGATGTTCTGGAACGTGGCGATCTGACCGAACGTGTCCGGCGCCGCGAGGGTGAAGACCGCGGTCATGAGCGCCCAGACGCCCACCACGGCGTACCTCGACAAGAGCAGACTCGGCCGGGGCGTGGTGAGAGCGGGGTTGCGCGAGGACGCGGCCGTGACCGGCCGCTGCTCGTCGGTGGTGGGCGAAGCCGGGGCCTGGTCCGGGAGGGGGGTCATGACACGCTCCTTCGCGTAAGGACCTGTCCGGGGTAGAGGGTGGCGAGGATCGCCTCTTGGGTGTGGTCGGTGATGTGGTGGAACCGCCCGTCGCGATAACACAGGATCCGGTCGGTGGCGACCACCAGGTCCGTGGGCTGGGCGCTGGCGTAGAGCACGGCGGCGCCGGCCTCGGCGATCCGGCGGACCGCCTGGAGGATGGCCTCGCGGGCGCCGACGTCGACGGCCTGGGTCGGTTCGTGGAGGAGCAGCAGCTTCGGCGGGTGGTGCAGCCACTTGGCGAGCAGCACCTTCTGCTGGTTCCCGCCGCTCAACCGTCCCACGAGGGCGCCCGGATCCAGCGGCATGACGTCCAGAGCCGCCATGTCCGGCAGCGCCGCGGCCTGGAGTCGCCTGCCGCGCAACAGCATCTTGCCGCGGCGGCGGGTGAGCCAGGGCAGCGCGATGTTCTCCGCGGCCGAGGCGGTGAGCGCGAGACCGGCCTCGGTCCGGTTCTCCGGTACCAGGGCGATACCGGCCTCGATCGCCCGCCGTGGACTGAGACGGCGGAGGTCGAGGGTCCGGCCGTCCAGGGTCAGCCGGCCGGATCCGGCGCGGGCGACGGCCGCCATCCGGTACGGAAGGCGTTCCCACCAGCCGCCCGCGAGTCCGGTCACTCCGACGACCTCTCCCCGGGCGATCGCCAACGGCTCGACCTCGCTGCCGCCGTCGCGCAGACCGGAGACGACGATCGCGTCGTCGTCGATCGGAAACGACCGGTTCCGGCGCTCGCCGGCGAGAACGGCCATGTGGCGGCCGAGCATCAGCTCCGCGATCTCCCGCGCCGAGGTCTCGGACGCGGCCAGGCCGGCGGCGACGAGGTGGCCGTCCCGCAGCACGGAGATCCGGTCGGCGACCTCCAGCACTTCCTCGAGGTTGTGGGAGATCAGGAGCACGCTGGTGCCCCGGTCCACCAAGGTCCGCACACACGCGTGGAATTCGCGAAGCGCATCGGGGGGAAGCGCCCGCGAAGGTTCGTCCAGCACCAGCACCCCGAGGCCGGTGCCGTGCGCCTGCGCCCGCATGGCGCGGGCGATCGCCACCTTCGACTGATCGGCGGGACTGAGCGTGCCGACCTGGCCCCGGGGATCGATCTCAGCCCCGATCATCCGCAACAGCTCCCGCGCCAGGACCACCTCCCGGCGCCAGTCGATGCGCCCCAGCCTGGTGACCGCGAAGTCGCCCACCGCGATGTTCTCGGCGACGGACTTGCCCGCCACCAAGCCGAGCGTCTGGTGGACGAACGACAGTCCGGCCGCGCGCAGCTGACGGGGTTTCGCGGGAACGTCCAGTTCCTGCCCGTCGACCAGGATGCGCGAGCCGGGCTCGGGCCGGTGGATGCCGGCGAGGACCTTGACCAGGGTCGACTTCCCGGAGCCGTTCTGACCGACCAGAGCGTGGGTCTGGCCGGGTCCGATCTGCAGATCCAGTCCCGCCAGCGCGGTCATGGGGCCGAACACCTTGCGGATCCGGTGCAACGACAGCCGGGCGGGCGCGGCCCGGGTCATGAGACACCCCAGAGCTTCTCGAAGCCGGCCGCGTAGGGTGCGGAGCCGTACCAGTCGTTGCCCGTTTCCGCCTGGGGCGTCAACTGCAGGGTCCCGACGTTGTCCTTGGTGAAGACCCGGACGAGAGGCGGATAGCCGGCGGGCACGGGCTCTGAAGACAGCATGCGGATCGCCGAGTCGGCGATCGCCCAGCCCACGTAGTTCGGGCTGGCTCCGACATCCGCGATCAGGACCGGGTTGGACTTGAGGATCTGCAGCGAACCCAGGATGGCGGTGGTCGAGGCCATCTTCACGCGGGAGGTCGCGCCCGCGTTCTGGATTCCGGTCAGCACACCCGGCACCCAGTTGTCGGTCTGCGGGATCACGTAGTCGATCGACGGGTTCTTCAGGAGAGCGCCGCTGACGATCGAGGGGAGCTGGCTCACCTGGGTGCCGGCGACGTCGATCACGTCGACCCGGCAGCCCGGGCAGCCGCTCTTGAGCTCGTCGATCCCGGCGGCGCCCATCTCCACCATCGACTTGGAGTCGGAGGTCCGCAGGTAGAGGACCTTGGCTCGCGCGTTCGAATCCGCGATGACCGCTTGGGCGGCCAGTCTCGCCTCCACTCGCTGGTACCAGCCCTGGCTCAGGAAGTGGATGCCCGAGGGTGCCCCGGCGACCGGCTCGGTGCCGGTGAGGAGCGTGGGAATTCCGGCGCCTGCGAGCCGGCTGAAGGCGGTGGAGGCCATTTCGTAGGAGATCGAGCTCGTCACCACCGCGTTCGCGCGGGCGCCGATCGCCTGGTCGATGCACTGCGCCACCCCGGTCGGGCTCAGTTGCCCGTCGCACGACTTGACCGTCGCGCCGACCTTCGCCAGGGCCTGCTGGAGTCCTGCGAGCTGGTTGGTGAACGTCGCCACCTGGAGGCTGAGGGGGATGTAGTAGATCGTCTTGCCGGTGAGGTCGGCGGGGTGCGCGAGCGCGGTTCCGAGTGACGCGGTGAGCGTGGGCTCACCGGAGGCCGCCTGGACCGCGGCGGCGGCCTTCGCGGCGTCCGGCGAATCGGCCGACGTTCCGGTCACGCCCGAGGTCGGAGATCCGCAGCCGGCCAGCGACAACGGCATGAGGAGGGCCGCGGCGACGGCGGCCATTGTGGACAATCGCATGTCAACTCCTTTGTTGAACACGGCACCGGAAGTCGTCAGAGCGTGACGGACTCGCCGGAGTCCAGCGGCTCGATCACGGTTCCCGTGGGGGCGAACGAGGAGAACAGGGCACGATGCAGGTTCCGGTGCGCCGGGGCGAGGCCGGCGTCGTGGACCGGGATGACGGTCTTCGGCGAGACAGCGCGCACGAAGTCGATCCCTTCCGAGAGTTTCATCCACGGACCGGCCAGCGGAGCCAGCAGCACGTCGACGGGGCTGGTGGGCACCGTGAGCGAATCACCGGTGGCGAACACCCGCCCGCCGATTTCGTAGGCGAAGTTCTCCGGCAGCGGGAAGTCGGGGTACAGCGTTTCGTGGGTCGTGCGCGTCACCACGATCCGCGTGCCGCCGACGTCGAACGCGCCGGGTTCGACGGCCGTGGTGACGGCGTCCACCTCCCGGAGCTGTTCCGTCAGGTCCGCCGGCCCGAACACCCGCACCGCGCCGTCGGACCGGAGCCGCCGGATCTGTGCCGGGTCGAGGTGGTCTGGGTGGCCGTGGGTCACCAGCACGGCGTCGACGGGCGCGAGAGCGTCGAGCGCGGGCGTGAGATCGCCCGGGTCGAGCAGGATGCGAGTGGTCGTCCCACCCGGATCGGCCACTTCGACGAGCAGGCTCGAGTGCCCGAAGTAGGTGATGGTGACCGCGGCGGCGGTGTCGCTCGGCATGGGGTTTCCTTCGATCGCTAATGGGAGGTGTCGTGGACCCTGCGCAGCAGGTAGTCGTAGCCGGCCTGGTACTGGTCGAGCGACCACACCCGCGCGCGCTTCGCGGCGATCTCGCTCTCGTCCGACCAGCGGACCGGTCCGCCCGCCGCGAGTGCGCTGAGGTGGTTGCGGCACGCTCGTTCCAGGAGGACGGCGCGCATGACCGCGACGGCCAGGTTCGGCCCCACGACGACGAAGCCGTGGCCGGGGATGAGAGCGCCTGCCGAATCGCCGACCACCTGTGCCAGGGCGAGGCCCATCGCGTCGTCGCGGATCAGGTCGCCCGAGTCGGTGTAGCGGGGGATGTCGGGATCCAGGAACGGGACGGCGTCGTGCGACAGGGCACGCAGCGGAATGTCGAGCGAGGCGAACACGGCGGCGGCCGGGGCGTGACTGTGCACGACGGCACCGACATCGGGACGGGCGGCCACCAGCTGCGTGTGAATGGGATACTCGAGGTGGCGCCGGCCTTCGCCGGCCAGCACCTCACCTCCAGGCGATACCAGCAGCACGCGTTCGCGCGTGACTTCCTCGAACCCCCATCCGGCGGCCTTCATCCACACGCCACGGCCATCCTGGTCACGCGCGCTCACGTGGCCCCAGACCATGTCGGACTGACCGACGTGGGCCAGCGCCCGGTGGGCCCGGGTCACGTCCTCGGCGATGTCGACGTTCACGGCGGTTCCTCGCAAGTGGATGGTCATGGCTAGAGGTCCAGCACCAGGCGGTCCGACAGGGCACGGCTCACGCAGGGGAACATGGTCCGGCCGCTGCGGCGTTCGTCCTCGGTGAGGATCTCGTCGCGGTGGTCGGGCACGCCGTCGACGACCGCCACCTCGCAACTACCGCAGTAGCCCTCCTCGCACGAGGACGGGACGCCGGGCAGCACGTCCCGGATCGCGTCCAGGACGGACCGGCCCGGCGGCACGTCGAGAGTGGTCCGCGACCGCCGGAGTTCGACGACGAAGGACACCTCGTCCGCCTCCTGGCGCCGGCGGCGTTCGACGGCCATCGACGAGGCGGCGAACCGTTCGATGCGGAGGGGCAGTTCGGGGCGGAGCCGATCGCGGGCTTCCTCGACCGCGGCGATCAGCCCCTGCGGCCCGCAGCAGTAGATGACCGTGGACGGATCGGCCGAGGCCACGATCGAGCCGACGTCGAGCAGTCCGCGCTCGTCTTCGGGCACGATCTGGACCCGGGGACCGCCGATCGCCTCGATTTCGTCGACGAAGGCCATGCTCTTGCGGCTCCGGCCGCCGTAGTGCAGCCGCCAGTCCACGTCGCCGGACAGGACCGAGATCATCGAGAGGATCGGCGTCACCCCGATCCCGCCGGCGATGAAGAGGTAGCGCGGGCTCGGGACGAGTTCGAACTGGTTCCTCGGCCCGCGGATCGTCACCCGTCGCCCCACCAAGGGCAGGTCGTGGATCTCGGCGGATCCGCCACGCCCGTCAGCCTCACGAAGCACCGCTATCCGGTACTCCGTGCGGTTGCCGGGGTGTCCGCAGAGTGAGTACTGCCGGACGCGTCCGCTCGGCAGATGCAGGTCGAGATGGGCTCCGGCGGTCCAGGGCGGCAGGTCGGCGCCCTCGGGGTGGCGGAGCACGAGGGCGATGACGCCGTCGGCCTCCCAGGTTTCCGCGGCGACGACCAGTTCTGTCGTCACTGCTGCGACCTCCTCTGCGTTCCGGATCGGCACGGCGGTCACCATGTCTGGCGCACCGGCGCTCCGTCGGCGAAGGCGTCGAGCTCGCGGCGCCACATGCGGCGCAGCTGGACCACGCCCTTGTCCGACTCGGCCAGGTATTCGTGCGTGCGGTCGGCGAGACGTCCCATGCCGACCTGCGCCACGTGGTCCTCGATGTTCACCAGTGCCGGGTGGTCCACGAAGTCGACGAGCCGCTTCTCCCCGCGGATGATCAGTTCGGCGCATTCGTCAGCCGGTGGCCAGTCCGCCACATCGACCGCGGCGGCTCGCGGTGCGGGGCCGTCGGGGAGGTACCGCGCGACGATGGCGAAGCTGCGGTGCTGTTCGTCGTCGATCGGCACGCGCCAGGCGAACTGCTCCATGATCCCGTCGCGGATGCCGACGATCAGGTGGAGACCGTTGGGCATCAGGAAGGTGGCCTGGTACGGGCTCTTCCCGCCCCGCTCGCGGACCCGGATGATGTTCTCACCGCGTTCCACCTCGATGGGTTCCTGGTGCACGGCGTCCGGCGAGAACCCGGTCTTCGTCTTCGACGGGTCCGAGGAAAGCCGGTGCGTGAACGGGACGTGCGCGTGATCCAGGCCGTTCTCGACGTTGGTGAAGAAGTTGCACCGCCGCACGTAGGTCTCGGTGTCCAAGGTGGTGGCCTTGCCGAGGTCGTGCCCGTAGGTGCGGGAGAAGCCATCCAGGCCGGGGAACTTCGGTGGCTCGCCGTCCCCGAGGTAGGCGAAGATCAAGCCGTACGCTTCCCGGGTCGGGTACACCTTGACCGAGGCGCGCGAGACGAGGCGCTCGCTTTCCCCGGGAGCTTCCACGCACCGCCCGTCCGGGCCGAACTTCCAACCGTGGAACATGCACCGCAGGCTGTCGCCCTCCACCGTGCCGACCGACAGCACGGTCAGGCGGTGCGCACAGCGGGGCGCCATCACGACCGCCACGCCGTCCTCGCCCCGGTACAGCGTGTACTGCTCGGACATCACGGTCAGCGGCTGGGCCGTCCCGGCCGCCAGGTCCCGGGACTGCAGCACCGGCTGCCAGTAACTCCGCATGAGGCGCCCGGCAGGAGTGCCTGGTCCCGTGAAGACCGGATCGCGAACCTGGTCGTCCGTCTCCTCCGTCACGACGGTCATGCGCCCTCCTTGGTGCTTGACTTTCCGGGGAAAGTGTCCGTATAACGAACACATGGCTGATAATCGAACAGTTAACGTTTCGTCGGCCGACGATGTCAAGGGCACCCGTGCGTCCGAGGGCATGGGCGGCCTGGCCAAGGGGCTGGCTGTGATCGAGGCGTTCGAGCGGGCGCAGTCGGCGCTGACGGTCGCCGAAGCCGCGCGGCTGACCGGGATCACCCGGCCGGCGGCCAGGCGCTGCCTGCTCACCCTGACCGAATGCGGCTACCTGTCCTACGACGGCAAGCGGTACCAGCCGACGCTGCGGCTGCTCAGACTCAGTGCCGCTTACCTGAGCACCGCCCAATTGCCGGCCCTGGCCCAGCCGTACCTGGTAGCCGCGCGAGTGGCACTGGACCAATCCGTGTCCCTGGCCGTGTGGGACGACGGGTGGTCGGTGTTCGTCAACCGGGCGGAGTCGACCCACATCCTCTCGCCCGGTGTGAAAGTGGGGGCGAGGCTCCCGGCGGCGTCGACGGCCACGGGCCGGGTCCTCATGACGAGCCTCTCCGAGGAGGAGCTGGCGGCAGTCCTGGACCGGCAGCCGCCGGAACGTCACACGGCTCGGACAGTGGTGGACGCTTCGCAGGTCGTGGAGGCCGTTCGCCGCGCACGCTCGGACGGCTACGCGATCGTCGACGGGGAGTTGCAGGAGGGGCTGCGGGCCTTGGCCGTGCCCGTGAAGGACAGCCGCGGCCAGGTGATCGCGGCGATGAGCGTCAACGTGATGGCGGCACAGGTCAGCATCGACCGCCTGCGGGACGAGTTCCTGCCGGTGTTGGTGGAGAACGCGACCGCGTTGGGGCGCACTCAGTGAGGTGACAGGCGGTTTCGCCGACCTTGCTTCCGGCGTGAAGACCGCATGACGGATACGGTGGAGCGCCGCCACCGACCCCATGTCCTCCTGGCCGCGGGCACCATCGTCAACAACGCGGTGTGCCCCGGCGTGATCGACGCCCCGATGGTCGCGGACATGCCGAGAACCAGGCCGAGGCCATGGCCGGGTTCGTCGAGGAACAGGGGAACGGCCCTCCCGGTCGACGGGTGGCTTCACCGTCCACTGAGGCCATTGCCGGCTACTCGGCCGGCTTGCGTTGCGCGTGGTCGATGAGGGTCGCCGCGGCGGCGCGGGCGTGGCGGCCGTAGCCGGCGTCGTTCAGGGTCATCGCGCGGATCGCGGCCCCGTCGGCGAGGGTGACGAGCTGCTCGGCGAGCAGCTCGGGCTCGGCGACGCCGAGCTCGATGACCAGGTCGGTCACCAGCCGGAGGATGAGCAGCTTCTGGGCGCGCGCGTAGGCGTGCGCCGCGCTGCCGGGGTCGGGGAACTCCGCCGCGGCGTCCAGGAAGGGACAGCCGCGCACCGGCCCGGTCGCGGGCGCGGGGATGTCGAACATCGCCAGCAGCCGGTCGCGCGCCGGCAGGTCCTCCCTGGTCAGCACGGCGTGCAGGGTGTCGCCGGACTCCACCAGCGCGCGGAGCTGGGCGAGGACGAGGTCGTCCTTCGTCGGGAAGTGCGCGTAGAGCGTTCGCTTCGACACCGGCGCCTGCGCCGCCACGTCCTCCATCGACGTCGCGTTGATCCCCTGGGTCGCGAACAGCCTGGTCGCGGCGGCGAGCACCCGCTCCCGGGCCCCGCGTCCCGTCCGTCTGGTCGAGTTCTCCACGTCACCGAGTATACGCGACCGTTTACTTGGCTTCGGATCGCTGTTACGGTCCCAAGTAAACGTGAACGTTTACCTAAGTGAGGAGAGCCTCGTCATGAGTGGTCCCGCCCCTGATCTCGCCGGGTACGCGGCGCAGCTCATCCGTGGCCGCCGGGCGACCCGGGCCTTCCGCCCGACGCCGGTTCCGGAGACGACGCTCCGTGACGTCTTCTCCTTGGCGGCTGCCGCCCCGTCGAACTCCAACGCGCAGCCGTGGCAGGTGGAGGTGGTCAGTGGTGCGCGGCGTGACGCGCTCGCGGATGCGCTGGTGGCCGCGCACCGGGCCGGACGGACCTCGGTCGACTTCCCGTACAGCGAGGACATCTACGCGCCCGCGCACCAGCGTCGCCGTGCCGCGTTCGGCGCCGCGCTCTACGGCGCGCTCGGCATCGGCCCGGACGACCGCGACAGGCGCGCCGCGTACGACGCCGAGAGCCTGCGGTTCTACGGCGCCCCGCACGTCGCCATGCTGTTCGCGCCGGACACGGCGGAGGCGCGGCTGGCCGCCGACGTCGGCATGTACGGGCAGACCCTGCTGCTCGCGCTGACCGCCCACGGCGTGGCGAGCTGTCCGCAGGGCCTGCTGAGCTTCTACGCGGACACCGTCCGGGACGTCCTCGGCATCAGCGGTGGGAAGCTGCTGTTCGGCATCTCGTTCGGCTACGCCGACACCGAAGCGCCCGTCAACGCGATCACCGTGGGTCGCGAGCAGCTGTCCGTCACCACGCGATTCCACCGCTGAGCGCGCCGGTTCACCCCAGCCGGTAGCGGCGGAGCCGCTGGTAGAGCGTGCCCCGGGAGATGCCGAGGCGCGCCGCCGCCTCCGACTTGTTGCCCCCGCACTCGGCGAGCGTGTCCGTGATGACCCGGACCTCGGCCCGCTCCAGCGGCCCGAGGGATGCCGCGGCACCGCCACCGGAGGCAGCCCCGCCGGGTGCGGAGCCGCGCGCGAGCACCAGCACGACGCCGTCTTCGAGCCGGCCCGGGGTGACCGGGTACAGGCGGGCGCGGAGGCCGTCCGCGAGCGCGATCTCGCTCGCGGACGGACCCGCCTCCAGCACCGCCGCCCACAGGGCCGGCCGGTCCAGGCCCAGTTCGGCGGCCTCGTCCTCGACGATCATCGTCTGGCGGTCGAGGGTGACGACCGGCCCGGCCGACGCGGACCGGAAGGACAGGTGCGCGTCGAGCATGCGCCGCTGCCGGGAGGTCGCGGCCTCGCGCAGCGCGGTGGTGACCCCGTCGACCAGCGCCCGGACCGCGACCAGCAGCAGGTGGTTGGCGTCGTCCGCGTGGCACGCCACGTTCACCACGCCCGCGACGCGCCGGGTGATCGGATGGACCACCGGCGCGGCGACGCAGGCCCACGGGTGCCACGGTTGCTTGTAGTGCTCGGCGCCGATCACGATCGAGGGGCGGCGCGTGGTCGCGGCGACCCCGATGCCGTTCGTGCCCGCGCTCTGCTCGGCGACCTGGGAGCCGGGCTCGAATTCGATCCGGTCCAGAGCCCGGGTGAGGGTCTGCTCGGACTCCCAGCGCCAGGTCAGGAACCCGTCCGGATCGGCGAGGGCGAGCGAGGTGTCGCTGCCGGTCAGCAGGTCGGCCATGCCGAGCAGGACCGGTGCCGCGACGCGGACGAACGGGGACCGCACGTCGATCTCGCCGTGCGCCAGGTCCAGCCGGTCCGGGTCGACCCCGTTGCTGCGGGAGCGCCGCCACGAAGCGAAGATCTCCTGGCGGATCCGGGCCTGCGCACCGGACTGGAAGCTTTCCCAAGCCAGCCGGGTCTCCACGGACCTCATCGCGCCTCCTCCCGGGACACCGTCCGTCGATTATGGCCGCAGATGCCCCGAAAACGCCTTTCGCTGTGCAAATTCTGAACATCCACCTCGACCGGGGCAGGGCCCGCGGCGCACCGTTTCTCCCATCGTCGCAGCCGCTGATCCGAGGAGGACCGGTTACATGGAGTTCAAGGTCGAATGGGACGGTGACGTCACCCTGGTGCACCCGGAGCGGGAGCAGCGCGCCAAGCAGGACGTCAACGCGCTCTTCGGGGTGAATGGGGTGACCACGCCGTCGAAGCACCTGTCGCTCCTGGTGACCTCGCTGGGGCCGGGGGAGAAGTCGAACGTCCATTACCACCTCGAGCACGAGTCGGCGCTCTACGGCCTCCGCGGCAGTGTGCACTTCTTCTGGGGCGCCGAACTCGAGCACGACCTGATCGTGGGCGTCGGCGACTTCCTCTACATCCCGCCGTTCTGCCCCCACGTGTCCTACAACCGGAGCCTGACCGAGGACGCGGCGTTCGTCACCGCCCGCACCGACGCGTTCGAACAGGAACGCGTCGTGCTGTTGCCCGAGCTGGAGGACGACCGGTGCAAGCCCCGGGTGTCCTACGTCGACTGACTCTCTTTCCGGAAAGGACGGTCTTGATGATCGAGGTACCTGTGCTCGTCGTCGGCGGGGGACCGGTCGGGATGAGCCTCGCGCTGCTGCTCGACCGGTTCGGGGTGGAGAGCCTGCTCGTCGAGCGACGGCCCGCCACGACCACGCACCCGAAGGCCCGAGGTTGCCATCCGCGGACGATGGAGCTCTTCCGCATCTGGGGGATCGAGGACCGGGTGCGCCGCGCGGGGCTGCCGCAGGAGTCGGACGTGGCCTGCTGGTGCGAAAGCCTGAACGGGCCGTTGGTGGCCTACACCGAGCCCGCGCCGAGCCTGCACACCCCGGCGCCGCGCTCGATCGTGCCCCAGGACGCGGTGGAGGAGGCGCTGGACGACGCGCTGTCCGCCCGGCCGCGGGCTCAGATGCGCCGGTCCACCGAACTCGTGTCGCTGGCCCAGGACGCCGACGGCGTGACGGCGCGGGTCCGGCGGGTGACCGACGGCGAGGAGTTCGACGTCCGGGCGCGGTACGTCGTCGGGTGCGACGGTGCGAACAGCCGGGTGCGCGAGACCGCCGGCATCGCGATGGACGGCCCGGAAACCCTGGCGCTCATGGCGAACCACTACTACCGCGCCGACGTCGGGCACCTGCCGCACGTCCGCAGCGCCATCGGATTCCTGGTCCGGCCGCGCGACCGCAGCCGGCCCGACGTGAACGTCCTGGCCACCGGTCCGGACGGGGACCGGTGGCTGGCGGTGCAGAAGCTGCGGGAGGGCGAGGAGCCGCTGTCCGAGGAGCGCCTCATCCAGGACGTGCGTGAGCAGTGGGAGATGCCCGACCTGAAGGTCGAGCGCATCAACGTGATGACCTGGCGGATGAGCGCCCAGGTCGCGCAACGGTTCCGCGCGGGCCGGGTGTTCCTCGCCGGGGACGCCGCGCACCGGTTCCCCACCGCGGGCGGCAACGGGCTGAACTCCGGCGTCCAGGACGTGCACAACCTGGCCTGGAAGCTCGTGATGGTGCTGTCCGGACGGGCCGGTGACGTCCTGCTCGACACCTACGACTCCGAGCGCCGCCCGGTCGCGCAGTCCAACACCGACTTCGCCGTGCGCAACCAGACGCGGATCGACGAGATGGACGAGGCGTTCCGCCGGCGCGAGGAGGACCCGCAGCGCTGGCGCGACCTGCTCATCGACCAGAACAAGCAGCTGCACAGCGACGGCCACACGTTGGGCTACATCTACACCCGCGGCGCCGTCGTCGACGACGGTTCCCCCGTGCCGCCGTACGACTCGCAGTACTACTGGCCGACCGACCGGCCCGGGGCGCGGTTCCCGCACTTCTGGCTCGACGTGAACAAGACCGAATCGAGCATCGACTGGTTCGACACCGAGTTCGTGCTCGTCTGCGGGCCGGACGCGCACGGCTGGGAGCGCGCCGGACAGGACCTGACGGCCTCGGCGGTCGTCCCGCTGCGGGTCAAGCGGTTGCCGCACCTGCTCGGGCCCCTGTCGATCGGCCGGGAGGGCGCCGCGCTCGTGCGTCCCGACGGCCACGTGGCCTGGCGCGCCCGCCAGGCGGGGGAGGGGGCCGAGCTGTCCGCCGCGCTCGGCCGGGTCCTCGCGGGCGGCACCCTCGCTCACGCGGACAGCGTGGGCTGACCGACCACGAAGGAGAAAGAGACCATGACCATCGCGCCGAGTTATGACAACCCGCCCGGAGTCGGGGCGCCGTTCAGCGCGTACTCCCACGTGGCGAGCGCGGGCGAGCTGCTGTTCGTCGCCGGCCAGTGCGGAATCGCCGAGGACGGTTCCGTGACCGGTCCCGGCGTGCGGACCCAGACGATCCGCGCCTACGACAACGTGCGCACCATCCTCGAATCGCAGGGCGCCACCATCCGGGACGTCGTGCGGTTCGTCAGCTACCTCACGTCCCGGGACCACGTCGCCGACTTCTACGCGGCCCGCGAAGAGTACTTCGCCGAGCACTACCCGCGGGGGCAGTACCCGCCGAACACCCTGCTGATCGTCGGTGGCCTGGTGCGTGCGGACCTCCTGGTCGAGATCGACGCGACCGCGTTCCGGCGGAAGGGGTGAGGGCGTGTCCGTGCGGGATTCCATCGACCGGTCGGGGATGAGCCGGTTCCAGATCAGGGTCATCGTGATCTGTCTCGTGATCAACCTCGTCGACGGGTTCGACGTCCTCGTGATGTCCTTCGCGGCTCCGGGCGTGGCGCACGAGTGGGGGCTCACCGATTCCCGGATCGGCGTGCTGCTCAGCAGCGGCCTGGTGGGCATGGCGCTCGGCTCGGCCGTGCTCGCTCCGCTGGCCGACCGCATCGGCAGGCGGCCACTCACGCTGATCTGCCTGGTCTTGTGCACCGCCGGGATGGCGCTGGCCGCGCTCAGCACCTGGTTCGAGATGCTCGCGGGCTGCCGTCTGCTGACCGGTCTCGGCATCGGCGGCATGGTGGCGAGCCTGCCCGTGGTCATCACGGAATACGCGCCGCGGCGGGTGCGCGGCACGATGATCGCCCTGTACGGGATGGGACTGCCGCTCGGCGGTGTGCTCGGTGGTGCGGTCGCGAAGCTCGTGGTCGCCGAGTACGGCTGGCGCGCCACCTTCTTCGTGGGCGCCGTGCTGACCCTGGTCATGGTGTTCGGGGTGGCCGCGGCGATGCCGGAATCACTGGACTACCTGATCAGCCGCCGTCCCCGGGGTGCACTGGGCAAGGTCAACCGGCTCCTGGGCCGGATGCGGTTGCCGGCCGTGGACACGCTGCCCGACCCGGAGCCCGGCGAACGCCGGGTGAAGGTGACGACGTTGCTGACCCGGGACGCGGCGCGCACCGTTCTACTGTGGATCTCCTACTTCGTGATGATGGCGGGCTTCTACTTCGCCGCGAGCTGGACGCCGCTGCTGCTGCAGCACAGCGGTTCCTCCGCCCAGCAGGGCATGAACGCCGGGCTCCTGCTCAACCTCGGCGGGATCGCGGGCACCCTGCTGTTCGGCCTGATCGCCCTCAAGGTGCGGCTGCGCGTGCTGACGGTCGTCTGCTTCCTCGCGGCGGGAGTGTCGTACCTGGCGATGAGCCTGTTCCTCGATTCCGCCGTCGCCGCGTTGATCGCCGCGGTCACGGTCGGCATGTTCATCAACGCCAGTGGCAACGGGCTCAACGCCCTCGCTCCCGGTCTCTACGCCGCGCCGGTGCGCGCCACCGGGGTGGGCTGGGCCATGGCCTTCGGACGGCTGGGTGCGCTGACCGCACCGGTACTGGCCGGGCTGCTGCTCGACAACTCCTGGTCGCCCCGCTCGCTGTTCGGGCTCCTCGTCGTGCCACTGGTGGCGGCCGCCGTCGCGGTCTTCGTGATCACCGTGCCCCGGCGGACGGCGCGGACGACCACGGCCGCCGAAACACCCGCTCCGCTCGCCTGAGTCAGGCGTTCTTTCCAGGAGGAAGAGCATGAAAGCCGTGCGCCTGCACGACTACCACAAGCAGCCGATCGTCGAGGAGGTGCCAGACCCGGTCCTGTCCGGACCGCTGGACGTGATCGTGCGGATCGGGGGAGCCGGCGTGTGCCGGACCGACCTGCACATCATCGAGGGGCAATGGGCTGAGGCGATGGGACCGCGGTTGCCCTACACCCTGGGACACGAGAACGCCGGCTGGGTGCACGCGGTCGGCGGCGGGGTCACCAACGTCGAGGTCGGGGACGCGGTGATCCTGCACCCGCAGCCCGCGTGCGGGCTGTGCCTGGCCTGCCGGGAGGGCCGGGACATGGCCTGCGCCGCGGCCGCGTTCCCCGGGGTGTCCGATCACGACGGTGGAATGGCCGAGTACCTGCGCACGACCGCGCGGGCGTGCGTCAAACTCGACCCCGCCACCGACCCGGCCGACGTCGCCGCGCTGGCCGACGCCGGCCTCACCGCCTACCACGCGGTGCGCAAGGCGGTTCCGCTGCTGCCGCCGGGCAGCACGGCCGTCGTCCAAGGGGCCGGGGGACTGGGCCACATCGGCATCCAGGTCCTCGCCGCCCTGACCGCGACGAAGATCGTCGTGGTCGACCGGGACCCGGCCGCACTCGCGCTCGCGGCCCGCCTCGGCGCGGACACGACGGTCCGGGCCGACGGCAACCAGGTGAGCGCGGTTCTGGACGTCACGAGCGGGCGCGGTGCCGAGGTCGTGTTCGACTTCGTCGCCGAGCAGGGCGCGGAAAACGACGCCTGGGACATGACCGCGGCGGGCGGTTCCCTGTTCGTCGTCGGGTACGGCGGGGAACTGCGGATCCCGACGGTGGCGGCCGTGGCGTCCGAGAAGAACGTCATCGGCAACATGGTCGGGACCTACCGCGACCTGGTCGAGCTGATGGTGCTCGCGGAAAGCGGGAAGGTGAACCTGCACACCCGCCGCTACCCGCTCGACGCGGCCGCCGAAGCGCTCGACGATCTGGCGCTGAACCGGATCAGGGGGCGCGCGATCCTGGTGCCGCAGGCATGACGCAGCCCGGGTTGGCGCGGCCGCATCCCGTGCGGGTGCTCGACGGAGCGGTGTCCTACCTCGACATCCGGTACGCCACGGTGACCGGCTGGCGTCCGCTGACCCTGGACCTGCACCTGCCCCGGGAACCGGACGGACCGGTGCCGATCGTGGTCTACGCGCACGGAGGCGGATTCGTCGGCGGGGGCAAGGAAATGGGCCCGTGGGCGACGTTGCCCGCGGGCGGGATCGCGGTCGCGTCGGTCGGTTACCGGCTGGCCGGCGAGGTCGCCCACCCCGGCCCGGTCGAGGACGTGCTGGCGGCGATCCGCTGGGTGCGGGCCCGGGGTGGCGAGTTCGGGCTGGACCCCGGCCGGGTCGCCGGGTGGGGGAGTTCGGCTGGTGCGTACCTGATGGCCCGCGCCGCGTTCGCCGACGCCGCGGTGAGCGCGCGGCTGTCGGCGCTCGTGTTGCACTACCCGGTCGCGGATTTCGGGCTGTTGCTGTCGGAGGCGTCCACAGTAGAGGAACGGCAGGCCCTGGCGAACATGGTGTGCACGTTCCTCGGCGTTCCCGCCTGGCCGAGCGAGGACCGGCTCGCCGCGGTGTCGGTGCTGACCGCCGCGCGCCGGGCCCGCTACCGGCCGCCCGTCCACCTCAGCCACGGCTCCGGCGACCGGCGGTGCGGCCTGGCCCAGAGCCGTCGATTGCACGAGGCCGTGCTGGCGGCGGGCGGCCGGTCCGAACTGCTCGTCGTGCCCGGAGCCGATCACGCCGACGCGGTGTTCGCGACGCCCGCCGTCGTCGATCCCGCCGTCGAGTTCCTGCGCACGGCGTGGGCGCGACACGATCCGTTGGACTGAGGAGGAACCACATGCGCATCGGAAATCTGCGCGGCCGCGCCCACCTGGTGCGCGGCCGCACCGCGATCGACATCGCCAAGGCCAGTGGCGGCCTCTTCGGGCCCGAGCCGGCGGACCTGTTCGCCCGCTGGCCGGAGTTCGTGACGTGGGCCGCCACCGCGCGCACCGACGGCGGCGAGCCGTATCGGCCCGAGGACCTGGGTGCGCCGGTTCCGCGGCCGCGTCAGGTCTTCGCCGTCGGCCTGAACTACGCGGCGCACGCGGCGGAGACGGGGTTGCGTGCCGGCCCTCCGTGGACTGGGAGGTGGAACTCGTCGTCGTCATGGCGCGGGAAGCGCGGAACGTCGCGGACGCGGATGCCTGGGACTACGTCGCCGGGCTCACGGTGGGGCAGGACTTCAGCGATCGTGACGTGCAGATGAGCGGCGCGCCCCCGCAGTTCTCGCTGGGCAAGAGCTTCCCCGGCTTCGGCCCCGTCGGGCCCGCGGTGGTGACCCTCGACGAGGTCGACCTCACGGCACCGTTGCGGCTGCGCTGCTGGGTCAACGACGAGCTCGTCCAGGACGGTCACACCGGGCAGATGATCCTCCCGGTCGGCGCGTTGATCGAGCGGATCTGGGCGGGGGGGGGGGGGGGGGGGGGGGGGGGGGGGGGGGGGGGGGGGTGCTGATCCTGGTCGACCAGGACCTCGGGCTAGTGGAGGGGCACGACGCCGAACGGGAGTGGGACGCCATCGTGGCGCAGTACCGGACCGGTCCGGCCCGGTGACCCGGCGACCAGCCGCCACGCGAGTCGGGACGGCTGCGCCGGGGTGATCTGCACCTGACGGCATGAACCGAGAACCGCCCCGAGGGGCATGGCACAGTCATGCCCCTCGGGGCCGGAGCGTGCGGCTGCCCGTCTCAGCTTTTCGTGCGGGCGATGACCTCGCGCGCGAGGTGCGCGAAGTCGTTGACCACGAGGGTTGGCGGGTAGTACTCGTTGCCGAACGGGCGCTTCCGGCGGTCGACGAACGCCGTGTGCATTCCGGCGGCTTTCGCGCCTACGCAGTCGAACGCGTGGTTCGCGACGAACAGCACTTCGGACGGGTCGAGGCCGACGGCCTTCGCGCCGGTGGCGTACGTGCTGAAGTGCGGCTTGAAGGCGCCGGCCTCGGCGACCGACACCACCCGGGTCCAGAGGTGTTCGGTGCCGGAGAACTTGACGCCGGACTCGAGCATGTCCGGGTCGCCGTTGGACAGGATCACCAGCTCGAGCCCGGCGTCCTTCAGCTGCCCCAGCGCCTCGACCACGTCCGGGAACGGCTCGAGCCGCTCGATTTCTGCGACGAGCGAGCGCACCTCGTCCATCGTGTGCGGGATTCCCGCACGCGTCAGCGTGTAGTCCACGGTCTGCCGGCCGATCTCCCGGTACGGGATGTGCTCCCGCCCGAGCAGGGCGTCGATCATCGAGTTCTCGAAGTGCGTCCGCCGCCACCACGTCACCACCCGGCCCGGCGGCTGCGCCGTGTAGTTCTTCGACCGCAGGTACGGCGTGATCGCCTTGGTCAGGCCGCTCTGCATGTCCACGACGGTGCCGTAGAAGTCGAACATCAGCGCCTTGACGCCGGTCAAGGATTCAGTCACTTCGCGTCCTCCCAGGACGGGGTGCGGATGGGACGCGGTGAACGCTAATGCGGACGCGGCACCATCGGCATCGGAGGAACGCCCGACAGCGGGGGCCCGTGATTGGGCGGTGTCACGTCGCCGCGGCGAGAAGCGCCCGCGATAGTGGGGTGGTGGACTCCCGACGGAACTCGCCCGCGGACTGGCTGCTGCGTGCCCTCGCGCTCTCCCGCGCGACGGGTGCGCCCGTTCTGGCTTGCGTGGCCGGCCTGCGCCACGCGGCGTCCTCCCCGCGGTCGTTCACGCTGGGTTTCGCCTCCCCGCCCGCACCGCAACGTCTCGGCCTGGTGGAGATCGCCATGTTGGCCGACTTCGCGCTCGGCGGCGCGCTCCGCCGACGGCTCGGGCGGACCCGGCCTCTCCCGACCCTGAGCCTCACGCTCGACCTGACCGGCTCGCCCGGCGCCGCCGGCGCGACGCTCGCCGAAGTCGGTGACATCGCGGTGGCAGATGACGGCATCGGGACCGCCGCCGGCGTGATCCGGAGCGAGAACCTCGTTCTGGGACACTGCAGCGCGGCCTTCGCCGTTCCATCCCGGGGATCGCAGGCCGAACTCCCGTGGGACAGCCCGGATTCGGCCACCCACCCCTCGGTCGACCTGGGCGAGCTCACCCCCGCGGAACGATCACTGCTCACGAGCGCGCGCTCGGCGGCGGACACCGGCCGGTCGTGGGCTGACCAGGTGATCAGCGACGCGACGGTCGACGAGCGCGGGACCACCGTGCTGGTGCCGAGCGAGGTGATGACCAACCGGGCGGGCGCCGTCCAGGGCGGCGTGCTGTTCGCCGCGGCGGCCCGGTGCGGCGCACCCACCGCGAGGCTGGTCTCCGGGACGATGCGTTTCCTGGCCGGAGTCAGCGCCGCCAAGCCCATCGTGCTCGAACCGACGGTTGAACACACCACCCGGCGGACCCGCTTCACGCACGTGCGGTTGCGGCAGGACGGCAGCGTCTGCGCGGTCGCGGGGCTGGTGCACCGCCGTTGACCGGGTCGCGAATGGAGGATCGCGCAAAGCCGATCCCGCCACGTTGGACAAGCGCACCTGGATCGGCCACTCGAGGAACGCGAGCATGGGCTTGCACCCGTTCACCGTCGATGAGGAGCCGGCATGACCAAGACCAGCGGCGGACCGCTCACCGGTTTGCGCGTCGTAGCGCTGGAGCACGCGGTGGCCGCCCCGCTGTGCAGCCGCCACTTGGCTGATCTCGGTGCTGACGTCGTCAAGGTGGAGAACCCGGCGGGCGGGGACCTGGCCCGGGGGTACGACTCGGTCGTCAAGGGCCAGTCCGCGTACTTCGTCTGGGCCAACCGCGGCAAGCGCAGCGTCGCTCTCGACTTGAAGACCGACGACGGACGCGCCGTCCTCGCGGAGCTCCTCGGCCGGGCGGACGTGTTCGTGCACAACCTCGGCCCGGGCGCGGTCGACCGCATGGGCTTCGGCGCCGAGGTCGTCGCCCGTCGATGGCCCCGGCTGATCTCCTGCGCGATCTCCGGTTACGGCGCGGACGGGCCGTATCGCGACCACAAGGCGTTCGACCTCCTGATCCAGGGGGAAGCCGGGCTGCTGTCGGTGACCGGCACCCCGGACCAGCCCGCGAAGGTCGGCATCTCGGTCGCCGACATGTGCGCCGGCGTGTACGCGATGTCGGCGATCCTCGCCGCTGTCCTGGAGCGCGAGCACACCGGCCGCGGACGGACGATCGACATCTCGATGCTGGACTGCCTGGCCGAGTGGATGATGGCGCCGGCCTACCACCAGCTCTACGGCGGCCGGCAGCCGTCCAGGGAAGGCGCCCGGCACAACATGATGGTCCCGTACGGCGTGTACCGCGTCGGCGACCACGGGCACGTCAACTTCGCGGTCCAGACCTCCGCTCAGTGGCGGGCCCTGTGCGACCGGGTGCTGAACATGCCCGGCCTCGCCGACCACCCCGACTTCCGCACGAACGAGTTGCGCGTCCGGAACAGGGACCGCCTGGAGAGCCTGATCGAGCGCGAGTTCGCGTCGAGCGCGGGGGTGTCCGACATCGTCGGCCGGCTCGTCGATGCCGGTATTCCCACCGGCACCGTCAACGACCTGGCCGGTCTCCTCGACCACCCGCAACTCGGTTCCCGGTGGTTCGACGTCGACTCGCCCGGCGGGCCGATCCGCGCCCTGCGTCCGCCCTTCGACCGCGGCGGTGCGCCCGCCGGCAGCCGGGGTGTGCCGGGCCTGGGCGAGCACACCGCCGAGGTGCTGGCCGAGATCCGCGACGAGCACCACCGATGACCGCTGCTCCTACGGCGCCCAGGCAGCCCAGGGCAGCGCGCGAAGCTGAACCATCACAGCGAGTCGCTGAGCCGGATCCGACAGGTCCAGCCCGGCGATCTCGGCGAGGCGCTCGAGCCGGTGCCGCACCGAGTTGGGATGCAGCACGAGCCGTTCGGACGTCCGGGACACCGACCCGAACTCGTCGAGGAACACCCGCAGCGTCCTGATGTAGTCGGTCTTCTGGAGTTCGTCGTGCTCGCGAAGCGTGCGCAACTGAGGGCAGGGCGCGGTGCCGGCAAGAGCTCGTTCGACCGGCAGCAACGCCAGATCCGGCCAGCGGCTTTCGGCGGTGACGACAGTGGGGGTGGCCGGCCAGTCCGGACGACGCAGGATGTGCAGGAGGTCGTCCACGACCTGCCGCGCGGCAGGAACGTCGCCCGGCCCCGCCGCCCACGGGCCGATCGCCGCGTGTGCCGTGATGCCCAACCGCTCGATGTGGCGCAACGCGGGTTCCACGATCCGGGTCACGCGATCACCTTCGCCGGCCGGGACCAGTGCGTAGTAGACCGATCCCGAGGGCAGCACTCCGACCGCGGGGTCGATGCTGTTCATCTGCAGCGACAGCAGGTGCAGGACCCGTTCCCCGGCGAGGCTGCCGCCCTCGCCGGAGGGGACGTCCGCGCCGGCGAAACCGATCACCACGAGCCCGGTCCGGCCGCCCAGGCCCAGTTCGGCAGGCGGTGAGACGTCGCCGTACAGCAGCCCGCGGAGCAGCCGCATCCTGGATGCGCGGTCGGCGTCCTCGACCAGCCGGTGCCGGAGCATGTGCGGCACGGCGAGACGGGCGGCGCGGGCCAACGCGGCTTCGGCTTCCGGGCCCAGCGGTTGTTCGCCTTCGGCGACGGAGATCTCGCCGAGAACCTCACCTTCGGAGCGGATCGCTATGCGCAGCCGCGTGGACAGGTTCTCGTAACCGTCCACACGCACCACCTCGCCCGGCCGGCGGAAGGTCTCGTACGCGCTGTTGTCGGTCGTGAACCGCTCGATCCACTGGTCCGGCGTTCGCCTGCCGAGGATCGTGTCCCGCCGGACCTCGTCGATCGCGAACCCCTGGACGGAGTAGGCGACGACCCGGTGGGCGCGGTCGTAGAGCACCACCGAACCGCCGACGGTGACGGCGATCGCGTCCGCGAGGCCGTAGACGGTGCTGGGGCTGGTGCGGTCCCGGGCGGACCCGGGGTCGGCCGTCGTCGCGGTCAGCACCGTGCGGACCAGCGTGACCAGCCGCGCCCAGCTGATGCCCGGCTTGGCCCGCAGGAGCGAGATGCCGTGCTCGCGGGCGAGGGCCGCCGGGCCGGGCTGATCCGTCGCGCGGAAGACGACCGCCGCCGCTCCGGCCTTCGCCGCGTCGACGACCACCTCGCCGGCTTGGGGATCACCGGCGTCGACGCCGACCGCGAGCACGAGTTGCCCCCGGTCCGGCTGGTCGGGTGGATCGAGGATGGCGACGTCGCTCAGCACGGCGGTGCCGTCGCGCAGGAGCAGCTCGACCTCGAGCTGCTCCGTACCCAGCACCGCGAGGAGATCACCGAGTGTCACCAGCACCTCCTCGTGGCCAGAGCTTCGGGACAGGATAGCCGCCCGGTGACCGGTCGCCGTTGGCGTTTCGTCCCATCGTGCGCGCCCGGCGTCGTCGGAAACTCCAACGCTGCAGCCGGCGCCGCTGCCTTGGAGATTGGGCCAACGCGGGGTCGCCCACGTCATGCGACTCGCCGAAGCGGAATCGGCCGCGCCGCACCTACGGTTGCCGGACCCCGCGGTTCTTCCACCGGTTCGATGAGGAGAAGTAAATGGCCCTCAATGACGAGGAAACCACGACTCAGCTGTCCGCGGATATCGGCCCGTGGTACCGCGATGTCACGCCGGCGAACTGGCGCTCGTTGTTCGCCGCGTTTCTCGGCTGGGGTTTCGACGGCTACGAAACGTACGCGCTGACCGTCGTGTTGACACCGATGCTGAGCCAGCTCCTCGATCCCGGGCAGCGCGCGAATCTGCCGTTGTGGGGCGGAATCGCGGTGGGCGTCACGCTGCTGGGATGGGCGATCGGCGGGGTGATCGGCGGAATGGTCGCCGACCGTGTCGGGCGCAAGCGCGTCATGGTGTTCTCGATCGCGGCGTATTCGGCGTTCGCGGGCCTCACCGCGTTCTCCCAGAACCTGGAGATGCTGCTCGTTCTCCGGTTCCTGACCGGTCTTTCGCTGGGCAGCGAATGGGGGACCGGGACGGCGCTCATCGCCGAAACGTGGCCGACCCGGGCGCGCTCGAAAGCCGCGGGAACCATGCAGGCCGGCTTCGGGTTCGGCGCGCTGCTCGCCTCCGCGGTGTGGCTCGTCCTGAGCGAGTTCGGCCCCGGGATGTGGCGGCTCGTCTTCGTCATCGGTGTCGTGCCGGCGTTGTTCACGTTGTACATCCGGCGGAACGTCACGGAGTCGGAGGTCTGGCAGCAAGCCGCTGGTCGCGATGTTCCGGAAAAGCGGCGGTCCACGCTCGGTCAGGTGTTCCGGGATCGGGTCAGCCGTCGCCGCGTGCTGCTCACGCTGGTGCTTTCGTTGTTCTCGATCGGCGCCTACTACACGGTGTCGACTTCCCTGCCGCTCTTCGTCAAGCAGCTTGCCGCAGGGCAAGGGCAGGCGGTGGTCAACCACCTGACCAGCCTGGCCGGAATCACCTACAACGTCGGATCGATCCTCGGGTACATCGCGGGCGGGTTCATCGCCGATGCCATCGGGCGCCGCAAGTACATCGCGCTGTTCCTGGTGGGCGCCGTGGCGACCACGGTAGTTCTCTACCTCTCGGCCGATTCGGTCACCACGGTCGTCTGGCTGGCCGGCGTGAACGGGTTCTTCACGCTGGGGATGTTCGCGGCCTTCGCGATCTACCTGCCTGAACTGTTCCGCTCCCGGGTCCGCGCGACGGCGATCAGCTTCGTGTTCAACTCCACGCGCCTGATCGCGGCGTTCGGTCCCATCGTGTTCGGCAACCTGGTGCTCGCTCTCGGTGGCGTCACGAAGGCGGCGGTCATCCTCGGGTCCTTGTACGCCGTCGGATTGGTCGTGTTGCCGTTCTTGCCGGAGACCCGGGCCGTTTCACTGGACGAGAGCCGTGTCAGTGGGAGTACATCTGCCGGCACAGCCGGATGAACTCCCGCGCCCGCCGGGTCGTGCGGGCGCCGCGCATCCAGGCCACCACGATGTCCAGCGGCTCCACCTCGTCCGTCAGCTCCAGAGGGACCGCGCGGGCTCCGGCGTACGTGGTCTCCTCCGGTGGGCGCTGGTTGAGCAGCGCGAAGCCCTGCCCGTGCGCCACCAAGGCCCGCACGGTCTCATACCCGGCACTGCGGTGGCGGATGTGCGGCTCCACGCCCGCTTCGCGCAGGATCGACTGCAGGTACTCCCGGCTGTTGGGCAGGTCGAGCAGCACCATGGGCTCTCCGGCGAGCTGCGCCAGCGACACCGTGCCGCTCTGCGCCAGCGGGTGGTCGGGGCCGACCAGGGCGTACGGCGGCGCGGTGTCCACCACGACGTGGTCGATGTCGTCGTCGAGGTCGTAGCCGTACAGCAGCGCGACCTCGTACTCCCCGCCGCGCAGCGCGGCCTTGATCGCGGAGTGCTCGCCCTCCCGGACGGACACCACCACCCGCGGGTGCCGGTGCTCGAACTCGGCCAGCAGTCGCGGCAGGCGGAACGGCGCGAGCGTGGCGAAACAGCCGACCGTCAGCGTGCCCACCAGCTCCGTGCCCGCCTGCCGCGCCGCCTCGACGAGTTCGGCGCCGTGGGCCAGGAAGTCGAGCACCCGCCGGTGGAACGCCTGCCCCGCGGTGGTCAGGCTCAGCCCACGCGCGTGGTGACGCAGCAGCAGCTGCACGCCCAGCTCCCGTTCGAGCTGGGCGACCGCGGTGGACACCGCCGACTGCGACACCATCAGCTCGCGCGAGGCGGCGGTCATGCTCAGGTGCCGGGCCGCCGCCTCGAAGTACCGCAGCTGCACCAGGGTGAAGGACGGCTCGCTCATCTCAGCTCCTCCCGATGCTCAGACATCGCGATGCACCTCCTCGCCCCCCACGAGCGTGAGCACCGTCTTCGCCGCGCTGACCTGCTCGCCGGACAGGATCGGCCGGTCCAGCAGCGCGAGGTCGGCGAGCCTGCCCGGCGCGATCACCCCGGTCTCGTGCTCCGCGTGGTTGGCGTAGGCCGAGCCCGCCGTGTAGGCATCGAGCGCCACCCGCAGGTCGAGGGCCTGCACCGGTTCGAGCGGTTCGGACAGCACGCCCTCGCCGACCGCGTGCGGGTCCTCGGGCGGGCCGAGCCGGGTGGCGGCCGTGTAGATCGCCCACAGCGGGTTCGGGTCGGTGACCGGCCAGTCGCTGCCCATCGCCAGCCGCGCCCCGGCGCGGTGCAGCGCCCCGAACGGGAAGTGGTGCGGCTCCCGGTGCGGGCCGAGCAACGGCAGCTTGCGCTCGACGATCTCCCAGTCCCGCCGCGCCCACAGCGCCTGGATGTTGGCGATGACACCGAGTTCGGCGAACCGCGGCACGTCGTCGGGGGAGACCACGTCCACGTGCGCGATCTGGTGCCGGTTGTCGTGCCCGGGGCCGGCGTCCCGGGCGGCTTCGAGCGCGTCCAGGCATTCCCGGACGGCCCGGTCGCCGACCGCGTGCAGGTGGATCTGGAACCGGCGCCGGTCCAGCTCCACGCAGATCCGCTTCAGCTGCTCCGGATCGATGAACGACAGGCCGGATTCCGTGCCGTGGGAGAAGTTCCCCGCGTACGGCTCGAGCATCGCGCCCGTGCAGTTCTCGCACACGCCGTCCTGCATGATCTTCACCGTCGTGGCGCGGAACCGGCCGACGGTGCCGGCCGCCCGGCGTTCCTCCAGCGAGCCGAGCTGGCCGAGACCGTCCTCCACCGACCACCACAGCGCGCCGACGACCCGTGCGGTCAGCCGGCCGTCGCCCGCGAGCCTCAGGTAGGTCGGCAGCGGGTCCGGCAGTCCCCACAGCGAACCGACGCACGCGTCCTGCCAGCCGGTGACGCCCACCGAATGCAGGTGCCGCTGGGCGGCCAGCAGCGCCGCCTCGGCGAATTCCTCGGTGACGGGCGGCAGCAGGGACGTGATCAGGTCACCCGCGCGTTCCACGAGCACCCCGGTCGCGCGCCCGTCCGCATCCCGGTTGATCCGGCCGTTGGGCGGGTCGGGGGTCTCCGCGCCGATCCCGGCGCGGTCCAGCGCGCGGCTGTTGGCCCACACGCCGTGCCCGTCGTGGCTGACGAACACGGCCGGCCGGTCCGGCAGGATCTCGTCGAGGAAGTCGCGGTGCGGCAGCCCGCCCGGGAAGGTGTCACCGAACCAGCCGTTGCCGCTGATCCACTCGAGCTCGGGGTGGTCGTCGGCGTAGGCCCGGATCGCCGCCCGGTACCGCTCGGGCGAGTGCGGCAGCCGGGACAGGTCGCAGGTCAGCAGCTGGACGCCGGCGGCCAGCGGGTGGACGTGCGCGTCGGTGAACCCGGGCAGCAGCGTCGCGCCGCGGGCGTCGATGATCTCGGTGCCCGGACCGGCCAGCTCGTCCAGTGGCTCGCGGCCGACCGCCTGGATGCGCCCGCCGCCGATCGCCACCGAGGTGGCGCCCGGTTCGGCCGAGAACACCTCGGCGTTGACGATGATCAGATCGGGGTGGCTAGTGGTCACGGTGTGGTCCCGTCACTGGGTGGCAGCAGGAGGCGTGGCGCGGCTGCGGCGCGGGCGTGTCGAGTGCCGGGTTGGTGTCGAAGAAGCCGGTCGGCTTGAGCACGAAACCGGTGTGGTCCACCGGCATGATGGGCCAGTCCTCGGTGCGCGGGTAGTGGGTGAGTCCGAAGGTGTGCCACACCACGACGTCCGCGCCGTCGAGGTCGCGGTCGGCGCGGACCCAGGTGTCGATCCCGGTCCGTCCGTCGTTGCGGTTCACGTACTCGCCGGAGGGGAACCGCTCGTTCTCGTCGTAGGCGGTGACCCACAGGTGCTTGCGGGTGAACGCCGCCCGGCGCGCGATGGACGACCGGTCGTCGGCCAGCAACGTCGGCAGCCCCTCCGGCTGCAGCGTGTAGGCGACCGGCCGGCCGAGCGCGTTGACCCGTTCGGTGTTGCTGATCCGCCACACGCGGCCCCGGTTGCCGTCGGCCAGCCGCGCGGCCTCGGACTCCTTGGCCAGGCGCGTGATCTTGCGGGTGAACCCGTTGCCGTACGGATTGGACGGTCCCATCGGGACGCGCTGGACGTCGATCTCGTCCACGGCGTTGGCGAGCCCGTCGACCATCATGTCCAGCCGGGCGGAGAACAGGTGCTGGTGGTAGGGCGCCCCCACGCCGGGCGCGATCTCGCTCGCCCACGGGTACTCGGCGCCGTCCGGGCCGTCGCCGGGGTAGGCGGAGGCGAACACGATGCCGGTGGCCTTGCACTCCAGCTCGATCGTGCCGTCGAGGTAGAAGTACCAGTAGAAGCCGTAGTCGTAGTTGCCGACGGTGACGAAGAACGACACGACCATCCGGCGCTGGCGGCGGGTGGAGACGCTGCCGTTGTAGCCGTCGGTGTGCTTCCACAGCACGCCGGCGTCCTCCTCGTGCATGCAGATCGCGTTGCGGATCGTGCGCGGGTGGCCGTCGTCGTCGTGCAGCGTGGCGTCCAGGTAGTGGATCTCGCCCAGGCAGTCGCAGCCCAGCGTCAGCGAGTTGGCCTCCTTGCCCAGCGAGTACTCACCGGCGTCGAAGTAGTTCTGCCAGAACCGCACCGGGCCGGGGTCGCCGTAGGGTACGACCATCTCCGCGACCGAGGCCCGGTAGATGATCGGCCGCACGCGGTCGCCGTCGGCGAAGCCGATCTGGTGCAGCGTCAGGCCCTCCACCGCGTTGAAGCCGACGCGGAACTGCCACTTCTCCCACGTCACGACGTCACCGTCGACGGTGAAGCTGGGCCCCTCGGGCTGGGTGATCTCGATCGGCTTCTGCGTGGTCCGCGGCGGCCGGGCCGGGTCGTCCAGGTGGTAGTCGTAGGCGGTCACCGGGATCTCGGCCGGGCCCTCGTCGATGAGGTCGTGCACGCGGCGGGCGATCAGGTCGACGTAGGCCACGACCCCGTCGACCGGGTGCGCCCAGATGTTGTCGTCCTCGTTCAGTTGCAGGAAGGCCAGGCAGCGCACCAGGCGCAGGCCCTCCTCCCCGGGGATGTCGAAGCAGCCGGCGCTCAGGGCGGACACCCGGACCGAGCGCGGTTCGGTGATGCCGCGCCGGCGCATGGCCGCGTTCCACGCCTCGTCCTTCCAGAGGATCTCCTCGACCAGGTCGAACTCCTCGTGCAGGATCGGCGGCTGCCCCTCGGCGACCACGTCGACCACTCGGTCGGCCAGCACGCGCCCCGCGGTCACCGAGGCCAGCACCTCGCGCACCTCGCCGGTGCGGCGGTCGAGCAGGAGCGACCGGACCCGCCGGTCCAGCGCCTGGCCCGGCGCCCACGCCAGCACCTCCGCCTTCGCCGGCTCGTGCAGCGACACCAGGGCGAAGCGGGTGTCGGCGGTGGCGATCCCGGCGTCGTGGAGCAGCTCGCGGTTGCGGGCGACCTCATCGGCCGTCAGGCGGGCGAGGGGGTGGTTCATGTGCGTCTCCCGTATTCTTTGCGACGTAGCGCAAAGAATGAACGCTGGGTGGCCGCTGTGCAAGACTTGCGGCCGGGAACTTCACCGAGAGGCGGCTTGAGTTTTTTGATGCAGACCATCAAGAATTCAGATCGTGGCACGACCTAAGGACCAGACGCGGCGGCGCGACGAGATCGTGGCCGCGGCCGGCCGCGCCATCCTGCGGCGGGGCCTGACCGGACTGCGGGTGCGGGACGTGGCCGAGGAGGCCGGTTTGTCGGCCGGGCTGGTCAGCTACTACTACCGTGACCTCGACGAGCTGCTGCTGGAGGTGCACCAGGACGCGGTCGACCGGTTCTACTGGGGACGCGCGGAGGCGGCGGACAGCGAGACCGATCCGCGCCGCCGTCTCGTGCGGATCGTGGAAGCCGGACTGCCCGCCGACGAGGACGATCCGGTGTGCCGGGTGCTGTACGAGACGCACGTGCACGCCTCGCGCAGCCGGACGCACGCCGCGCTGATGACGGCGTTGTGGGACCGCGAGGTGTCGCTGTACTCCGCCGCGCTCGCACACGGCCGCGACGCCGGGGTGTTCCGGCTGCGCGGCCCGGTCGCCGACGTGGCCGCCAACGCCGTCGCCCTCGAGGACGCCTACGGGCTGCACGTCGTGGGCCGGAATTCGAGCGTGTCGGTGCCCCGGGCGCGGGCGCTGGTGCTGCGCTACCTGGAGACCGAAACCGGTTGCGAGCTCACCGGCGGCGGTCAGGCGTAGGCGGTCCAGACGGTCTTCAGCCCGGTGTACTTGTCGAAGGAGTGCAGCGACAGGTCCCGGCCGAAGCCGGACTGCTTGAAACCGCCGAACGGGGTGGCCGTGCTCAGCGCGTCGACGGTGTTGACCGACACCGTGCCGGCGTGGATGGCCTCGGACACCCGGTGCGCCCGGGCGAGGTCGCGGGTCCACACCGACGCGGCGAGCCCGAACGGGGTCGCGTTCGCCAGGCGGACCGCCTCGGCCTCGGACTCGAACGTCAGCGCCGCCAGCACCGGGCCGAAGAGCTCCTCGGCCACCAGCGGGTCCTCCGGCCGCAGCCCGGAGACCACCGCCGGGTCCAGGAACGCGCCGCGGCGGGACCCTCCGATGTGGACTTCTCCACCGCTCTCGGCGACCGCCTGCTGGACGCGGATCGCGGCGGCTTCGTCGACCATCGGCCCGAGTTTCGTGGCCGGGTCCAGCGGGTCGCCGGGAACCCACTCCCGGACCTTGGCGACGAGCCGGCCGAGGAACTCCGCGGCGACGGACCGCTGGACGAGCAGCCGGGTGGTCGCCGAGCAGACCTGGCCGGAGTTGGCGCAGAACCCGAACGCGACCAGGCCGGCCGCGGCATCCAGATCGGCGTCGTCGAACACGACCACCGGGCTCTTGCCGCCGCATTCCAGCCAGACCTGCTTGAGGTTGGATTCCCCGGCGTAGCGCAGGAAGAGCCCGCCCACCGGCGTCGAGCCGGTGAACGCGAGGACGTCGACGTCGGGGTGCCTGCCCAGCGCCTGCCCGGCCGTCTCGCCGAGGCCGGGCACGACGTTGAGCACCCCGTCCGGGATGCCCGCTTCGGCCGCCAGCTCGGCCAGCCGCAGCGCGGACAGCGGGGACTGCTCGGCGGGCTTGAGCACCACGCTGTTGCCCGCGGCCAGCGCCGGCGCCAGCTTCCAGCCGGCGATGTCGAGCGGGAAGTTCCACGGCACGACGGCGCCGACGACACCCAGCGGCACGCGGCGGACGACCGCGAAGTTGCCCGGGGGAGCAGGCGCGACCTCGTCGTAGAGCTTGTCGATGGCCTCGGCGTACCAGGCGAAGCAGTCCGCGGTGGCGGGCACGTCCATTCCGGACGTGTCGGCGATCGGCCGGCCGACGTCGACCGTGTCGCACAACGCCAGTTCGTCGGCGTTGTCCCGGATCAGCCCGGCGAGGGCGAGCAGCCGCCGCTTCCGCTCGGCGACCGCGAGCCGCGACCACCGGCCATCCTCGAACGCCCGCCGCGCCGCGGCGACGGCGAGGTCGATCTCGTCGGCGTCGCACGCGGCGACCTCGGCGACGACCTGGCCGGTCGCGGGATTGGTGTCGGCGAGGGTCTTCCCGGACTTCGCCTCGACCCAGTCGCCGTCGACGAAGGCCGCGGTCCGCGGCCGCAGCCGGCCCGCCGCACGCACCCAGTCGACATGGTTCATCACGAGGACACCTTTCGTCGGAGCTGCGACTACTATCGCCACCGGCGGGAGGCCGGGAAAGCGGAGGTTTCCGGCGGTGTGCATCGGAAACACCGATGCAGGCTCTGCATCTGATCACCAGATGCAGAAAGTCATTTAATTCGATTTTACAGAAGCCAGGGTGCGATCTAGCGTTTCCGCAACGGCAGGCTGTGCGACGGCCGATTTTCCGGGCAACGGTGCCCGAATTCGCCAGGGAAGGCTGGAAATGGCGCCCAACGAGACGCTCAAGGTCGAGAAGCATTCGATCGATTTCGTCCCCCATTCCGAACGGTACGGGAAGGCGCGTGGCCTCTTCCCGATCTGGTTCACCGTCAACGCGAACATGCTCACCATCGCCACCGGAGCGGTCGCGGTGGCGCTGGGACTGCCGCTCGCGTGGGCGATCGTCGCGGCGGTGGTCGGCCACTGCGTCGGCGCGATCTTCATGGCCGCGCACTCCGCGCAGGGACCGGTGCTCGGCATCCCGCAGATGATCCAGAGCCGCGCGCAGTTCGGGTACCGCGGCGCGGTGCTCCCGCTCGTGCTCGTGGTGCTGATGTACCTCGGCTACATCGCCAGCGGCGCGGTGCTCGCGGGTAACGCCCTCGCCGAGCTGCTCGGCTGGGACGTCGACGTCAGCATTGTCCTGACGAGCGTCGCCGCGACGGTGATCGCGATCTTCGGCTACCGGTTGATGCAGGTGTGGGTCAACGCGGTCTCGTGGGTGACGGCGATCGCGTTCGCCATCCTGACCGTCGGGTTCTTCTTCCGCAACGACGTCAGCGGCGCCTTCGGCACCGGCGAGTTCAGCTGGGGCGTGTTCCTGCTCGCGGTGACCCTGTCCGCGACCTGGCAGCTGACCTACGCGCCGTACGTCGCCGACTACAGCCGCTACCTGCCCGCCCGCACCTCGGCGAAGGCGACGTTCTGGTGGACCTACGCCGGCTCGGTCGTCTCCTCGGTGTGGATGTTCGTCTTCGGCGCGCTCCTGGCCGCCGCGGCCCCGGAGGCATTCGGCGGTGGCTCCGTCCGCTTCGTCGCCGAGCAGGCCGGGTTCGCGCCGTGGCTGTTCCTCGCGATCATGGTGCTGAGCAGCCTGCCGATCCTCGCGGTCGACCTCTACGGCGCGTTCATGTCGCTGGTCACCATCACCGGCGCGCTGCGCCACGCGCGCACGATCTCCAAGCGCGGCCGGGTGCTCACGGTCTCGCTGCTCTCGGCGACCGGGGTGCTGGTCGCCATC
This sequence comes from Amycolatopsis deserti, assembly GCF_014653945.1. Taxonomy (GTDB): domain Bacteria; phylum Actinomycetota; class Actinomycetes; order Mycobacteriales; family Pseudonocardiaceae; genus Amycolatopsis_E; species Amycolatopsis_E deserti. Next base: position 205,359 of record NZ_BNAU01000008.1, read on the forward strand.
CTCGGCCGCGGCGACTTCCTCGACAACCTCGAGAACTTCATCGTGCTGCTCGCGGTGGTCCTGGTCCCGTGGACCTCGATCAACCTCGTCGACTTTTACTTGGTGCGCAAGGAACGGTACGACGTCGCCGACATCTTCAACCCGGCCGGCCGGTACCAGGGGACCGACTGGCGCGCGATCACCGCCTACGCCGTGGGTGTCGCCGTCGAGGTCCCGTTCATGAGCACCGCCCTCTACACCGGACCCGTGGTCGAGGTCCTGGGCGGGGCGGACGTCTCGTGGCTCATCGGGCTGGTCGTGTCGGCGGTGGCGTTCTACGTCCTGATGAAGCGGTACCCGGTGCGCCGGGGGTTCGCGCCGGTGCCGGACGGTCCCGAGGTCAGGCAGGCACGCGCCGGCGCGCCGTCTCCCGGTGGGCCGCTTCGATGATCGCGTCGAGCAGGCCGGGGAAGAGCCGTTCCAGCTCGGCCCGGCGGAGTTCGTTCAGCTTCGCCGTGCCCTCGTAGTGCTGGCGGATGACGCCGGAGGTCCGGAGGACCTTGAAGTGGTGGGTGCCGGTCGACCGGGTGACGTCGATGTCGAAGGTGCCGCACGCCAGGGGGCGGCCGGCGTCCGCCAGCTGGCGGACGATGCTGCGGCGCACCGGGTCGGTCAGCGCTTCCAGCACACCCTGCAGCGTGATGTCCTCCGCCGCGGGGTGGTCGCTGATTCGCTCGTTGGTCACGCCGCCGATACTACGATGATCGTCGAAGTTTGACCACCATCAAGTTTGATGGCTATCGTCATAACCGTGCGTGACTCATCGGGTGTGAAACTCGCCGCCCTCGCCACCGGCTTCGTGATGGCGTCGCTGGACGTGACCGTCGTCAACGTCGCCGGCACCGCGATCCAGCAGGAGCTGGGCGCGTCGCTGACCGAACTCACCTGGATCGTCGACGGCTACGTGCTGGTCTTCGCCTCGTTGCTGATGCTCGCGGGCGGGCTGGCGAACCGCCTCGGCGCGAGAACGGTCTACCTCGCCGGGATGGCGGTCTTCTTCGTCGCCTCGCTCGCCTGCGCGCTCGCGCCGACCGCCGGGGTGCTCATCGCCGCGCGGCTGGTCCAGGGCGCCGGTGCCGCGTTGTTCATGCCGAGTTCCCTGTCGCTGCTGGTGTTCTCGTTCCCGGAGACCCGGGAGCGCACCCGGATGCTGGGCCTGTGGTCGGCGATCGTGGCCACCTCGGCCGCGCTGGGGCCGACGCTCGGCGGGCTGTTGGTAAGCGCTTTCAGCTGGCAGGGCATCTTCCTGCTCAACCTGCCGATCGGCGTGCTCGGCATCCTGCTGACCCGGTGGTGCATCGCGCCCGTCGAGGGGCGCCGCATCCGGCTGGCCGTGCCGGGGCACGTCCTGTGGATCGTCGCGCTCGCGGCGCTGAGCTACGCGCTCATCGAAGGCCCGCGCCTGGGCTGGATGGCGCGCCCGTTGCTCGTCGCCTACGTCGTGCTGGGTGTCACCGCCGCGGTGCTGGTGGTCCGGGAACGGCGTGCCGACCACCTGGTGATGCCGTGGAACCTGTTCCGCGGCGCGGGGTTCACCGGCGCCAATCTGGTGGGGTTTTCCTTCAACTTCGCCGTCTACGGCAGCATGTTCATGCTCAGCCTGTACTTCCAGCGCGCCCGCGGCGCCGATCCGTTCGCCGCCGGGCTGATGCTGCTGCCGATGACGATCTGGTTCCCGCTGGGCAACCTGGTCTACTCACGCGTCTCCGGCCGGGTGCCGAACGGGATCCTGCTGACGGTCTTCCTGCTGGTCGCCGGGATCGCGTCACTGACCATGGTGGGGGTGTCGACGTCGACGCCGTACTGGGTGCTGGCTGTCGCCGTCGCAGTCGCCAACATCGGCGCCGGCATCATCTCGCCCGGGATGACCGCCGCGCTGGTCGAGTTCGCCGGGGTGGGGCACGCGAACGTGGCCGGGGCGGTGCTGAACGCCAACCGCCAGATCGGCACGCTGGTCGGCGTCGCGGCGATGAGCGTGGTGCTGGGCACGATCACCGACTGGGATCGCGGGCCCGGGGTGTCGTTCCTGCTCCTCGGCGTGGCCTACCTCGCGGGCGCGGCGGGCGCGTGGTGGCTGATCGCCCGGTCGGAACGCGGCCGCGCGCGGAACGTGCGGCGGTAGGTGTCCGGCGGCACGCCGATCGCGCGCTGGAAGTGGCGCCGCAGCGTGGTCGCGGTGCCCATGCCGGCCGCCGCCGCGATGGCGTCGACGCCGTCGTCCGTGGTCTCCAGCAGCTCCTGCGCGCGGCGGATCCGCTGGGCCAGCAGCCATCGCAGCGGGGTGGTGCCGGTGACCGCGTGGAACTGGCGGGCCAGGTGGCGTGAGCTGAGGTTCGCCCGGCGGGCCAGGTCCTCGACCGTCAACGGCTGGTCCAGCCGGGCCATCACCCACGGCAGCAGCTCGCCCAGGGGATGGCCGTCCGGCTCGGGCACCGGCGTGCTGACGAACTGGGCCTGGCCGCCTTCGCGGTGCGGCGGCACGACCAGGCGGCGGGCCACGACGTTGGCGATCGCCGAGCCGTGGTCGAGGCGGACCAGGTGCAGGCACAGGTCCATCGCCGCGGCCTTGCCCGCGGACGTGAGCACGCGGCCGTTGTCGACGTAGAGCACGTCCGGGTCGACCGTCACCCGCGGGTAGCGCGCGGCCAGCTCGCCGGTGTGGGCCCAGTGCGTGGTCGCGCGCAACCCGTCCAGCAGGCCGGCGGCGGCGAGCACGAACGCGCCGGTGCACAGGGAGACCACCCGCGCGCCCGCCTCGTGGGCGGCGCGCACCGCCTCGACCAGGTCGGCCGGCGGGTCGTCGTCGACGTCGGCCAGCGCGGGCACGATCACGGTGCCCGCCCGCGCCAGCCGGTCGAGCCCGTCGTCCGGCTCGACCAGGAAGCGGCCCACCCGCACCGGGCGCGTGCCGCACACGCTGAGGTCGTACCAGGGCACCCGCACCGCGTCCGGGGGTGAGCCGAAGACCTCACAGGCCAGCGCCAGCTCGAAGTGCAGCATCCCGTCGGTGGCGGCGACCGCGACAGACCTCATGTCGGAAAGTGTACGGGTCGTGTCGTTCCGGACACTGGGCAGCGGCGGGCCGGTGGGACAGGCTTTCGGCAGTGGATCACTTCGGGTGGGAGCAGGCGTGGAACGAGTTGCGGTGTACGGCGCGTACGGGCACACCGGGCGGTTCGTGGTCGCGGAGCTGCGCGAGCGGGGGTATGTCCCGCTGCTGCTGGGACGCGACCGGGACAAGCTGCTGGCGATGGCCGAGCCGGGATCGGAGGTGCGGCCGGCGCCGGTCGACGACCCGGCCGCGCTCGACCGCGCCCTGGCCGGCGCGGCGGCGGTGATCAACTGCGCCGGTCCCTTCGCGACGACCGCCGCCCCGCTGATCGAGGCGGCCCTGCGCGCGGGCATCCCGTACGTGGACGTGGCGGCCGAAATCGAGGCGAACGCCGACACGTTCGCGCGGTTCGCCGACCGGGCCGCGGACACCGTGGTGGTCCCGGCGATGGCGTTCTTCGGCGGTCTCGGCGACCTGCTGGTGACCGCGGCGATGGGGGACTGGACGGCGGCGGACGAGGTGCACATCGCTTACGGCCTGAGCAGCTGGCACCCGACCGCCGGAACATTGGCCGCGGGCGCGGTGTCGCGAGAGCGCCGGGAGGGCCGCCGCGTCCGCTACAGCGGCGGAGGGCTGCAGTACCACGACGACGCCCTGCCGACGCTGGAGTGGGAGTTCCCGGCCCCGCTCGGACGGCAGGACGTCATCGGGGAGTTCAGCATGGCCGACATCGTCACCGTGCCGACGCACCTGGCCGTCCCCGAGGTGCGCACCTACATGACCGCGAAGGCGGCGGCGGACCTGGCCGCGGCCGCCGTCGATGAGCGGGGCCGGTCCGGGCAGACCTTCGTGGTGGACGTGGTCGTCCGCGCCGGTGGTGCGGAACGCCGGATGTCCGCGAGTGGCCGGGACATCTACGCGATCAGCGCGCCGCTCGCGGTGGAGGCCGTCGACCGGATCCTGAGCGGACGGACGCGGTCGAAGGGCGTGGTGTCGGCGGGTGCGGCGTTCGACGCGCCGGACTTCCTGCGCGCGCTGGCGCCGCACCTGTCGCTGTCTCAGCCGACCTGGTGCCGGTAGAAGGGCTCTTTGATCGGCGCCAGCGGGGTGTTGCCGAGGATCAGGTCGGCCGCCTTCTCGGCCGTCATGATCACCGGCGCGTAGATGTTGCCGTTGGTGATGTAGGGCATCACCGACGCGTCCACGACCCGCAGGCCCTCCGTGCCGTGCACCCGCATCGAGCCGGGGTCCACAACGGACATCTCGTCCACACCCATCTTCGCCGTGCAGGACGGGTGCAGCGCGGTCTCCGCGTCCTTCGCCACCCAGTCCAGGATCTGCTCGTCGGTCTCCACCGCCGGGCCGGGGGAGATCTCGCCGCCGTTGAACCGGTCCAGCGCCGGCTGGTTGAGGATCCTCCGCGCCACCTGCACGGCCTCCACCCACTCGCGCCGGTCGTTCTCCGTCGACAGGTAGTTGAACCGCAGCGCCGGATGCCGCCGCGGGTCGGTCGAGGTGATCTTCACGCTGCCGCGCGTGTCGGCGTACATCGGTCCCACGTGGACCTGGTAGCCGTGCCCGCCGGCGGGCACCGACCCGTCGTAGCGGATCGCGATCGGCAGGAAGTGGAACATCAGGTTCGGATACGCCACGGTGTCGTTGCTGCGCACGAAACCGCCGCCCTCGAAGTGGTTCGTCGCACCCGGGCCGGACCGCAGGAACAGCCACTGCGCGCCGATCAGCGGCCGCCGCCACGTCGCCAGGTGCGGCTGCATCGACACCGGCTCCTTGCACGCGTACTGGATGTACACCTCGAGGTGGTCCTGCAGGTTCTCCCCGACACCGGGCAGATCGCGGACCACGTCGATGCCGAGCCGGCTCAGCTCGGCCGCGTTGCCCACGCCCGACAGCTGCAACAGCTGCGGCGTGTTGATCGCGCCGCCGCACAGCACGATCTCCTTGCCGTACACCTCACGCGGCGCACCCCGCCCGGTCGAGTACTCGACACCGACCGCCCGGGTGCCGCGGAACAGGATCTGCGACACGAACGCGCGCGTCCGCACGGTCAGGTTCTTCCGGTGCCGCACCGGGTGCAGGTAGGCGCGCGCGGCGGAGAGCCGCCGGCCGCGGCGCACGTTCCGGTCGAACGGCCCGAACCCCTCCTGCCGGTAGCCGTTCACGTCGTCCGTGCGCGGGTACCCGGCCTGTTCCGCGGCGTCGAAGAACGCCTGGAACAACGGGTTCGACGCCGGCCCGCGCTCCAGCTCCAGCGGGCCGTCGTGCCCGCGCCACCGCCCGTCCGGCGGATCGGCCAGGCAGTTCTCCATGCGCTGGAAGTAGGGCAGGCAGTGCGCGTAGTCCCACCCGGACATTCCGGGGTCGGCCGCCCAGCGCTCGTAGTCCATCGGGTTGCCCCGCTGGAAGATCATGCCGTTGATGCTGCTCGACCCGCCGAGGATCTTGCCGCGCGCGTGGTAGATGCGCCGCCGGTTCATGAACGGCTCCGGCTCGCTGCGGTAACCCCAGTCGTAGAACCGGCTGCCGATCGGGAAGGTCAGCGCGGCGGGCATGTGCACGAACACGTCCCACTTGGCGTCCGACCGGCCCGCCTCCAGCACCAGCACCTTCACCTTCGGATCGGCCGACAGCCGGTTGGCCAGCACGCACCCGGCCGAGCCGCCGCCGACGATGATGAAGTCGTAGTTCTCCGTGCTCACGTTCGTCCTCCTCAGGAAAGCTCGTCGACGAGCCGGCTGCCGGTGCTCGCGCGGTGTTCGGGGAGCGTGCCCAGGTGGTGGCGGCCCTTGAACCGGAACCACACCAGCCCGATCGCGGCGACGATCCCGATGAAGATCAGGGCCATCCAGCGCAGCGCTCCGCCGCCGTAGATCTGCTCGCGTGGCCACGCGAGGTTCACGGACATCCCGGCGCCCCACAGCACGGCCACGATGTTGACCGGCAGGCCCAGCCGCCCCAGCGAGAAGTGACCGCCCGCGTCGCGGCCCGTCCACCCGCCGCGCAACCGTTTGACCAGCATCGGCACCGTCACCAGCAGGTAGGCCAGGTAGATCATGACCACCGCGACGCTGGTGACCGCGGTGAAGATCTGCGGGGTGCCGATGTTGACCAGCAGGATCGCCACCGCGACCGCGCCGATGAGGATCGCCGGGACCACCGGTGTGCCGGTCTTGGCGTTGATCCGCGCCAAGCGCACCCCGAACGGCAGGGCGTTGTCCCGGGCCATCGCGAACATCAGCCGGATCCCGGCGGTGTGCACGGCCAGCGCGCACACCGTGATCGCGACGACGATGCAGCCCAGGAACACCTTGCCCAGCGGCCCGCCGAGCACCTGCAGCACGATCAGCTGCAGCCCGCCCGCCGACGTGCCCAGCCGCGGGTCGGACAGGTCCGGCGCGGCCATGATCGCGAACAGCAGGATCAGCCCGCCGATCACGAACGACGCGATGACCGCCCGCAGGATCGCCGCGGGAGCGGTGCGCCGCGGGTTGACGGTCTCCTCGCCCAGCGAACTCGCCGTGTCGAAGCCGTACATGACGTAGGCGGAGGCGATCGCGGCGACCAGGAACACGCCGGCGTAGCCACCCGTGTGCCCCTCGCCGAGCCCGTGCGTGTCCACGAAGACCTCCGGCCCGCGCACCACGTTCACCGCGAGGATGACGACCAGCAGGACCGCCGCGATCAGCTCGATGAACACGCCGATGCTGTTGATGCGCGCCATCAGCTTGACGCCGAAGGCGTTGACCAGGGTGGTGAACAGGATCAGCACGGCGCCCCAGATCACCGCGGAGATGCCGAAGTCGTGGGCGCCGCTGCCGTCGCCGACCAGCTGGAAGCCGGACCACAGCTGCGGCAGCGTGACCTGGTAGGCCAGCACCACGCTCGCCAGGGTGACCACGGAGGCGGTGAACATCATCCACCCGGCGAGCCACGACGTGGTGGGCCCGGCGAGTCTCTTGGACCAGTTGTAGACCGACCCGGCGACCGGGTAGCGGGCGGCCAGCTCGGCGAAACACAGGGCCACCGCCAGCTGCCCGACGAAGACCATCGGCCAGGACCACCAGTAGGCCGGCCCGCCGGTGCCGAACCCGAAGTAGAACAGCTGGAACGTGCCGGTGAGGATGGAGATGTAGCTGACGCCGGCGGCGAAACTGGCGAACTTGCCGATGCTGCGGTCGAGGGACTGCCGGTACCCGAACTCGGACAGTCCGTGGTCGTTGCTGGTGCTCACGCGCGCCTCCTCTTCAGTACTGCGGCGTGGAGAAGGGAATCCCGGTCAGCCCTTGAACCAGTGCTGCGGCCGGGGATCGATGTTGTGGTAGATGTGCTTGGTCTCGCGGTACTCGTGCAGGCCGGACGGGCCGAGTTCCCGGCCGATGCCGGACTTGCCGAAGCCGCCCCACTCCGCCTGCGGCAGGTAGGGGTGGTAGTCGTTGATCCAGACCGTGCCGTGGCGCAGGGCCCCGGCCACGCGCTGGGCGCGCCCGGCGTCGGAGGTCCACACCGCGCCGGCGAGGCCGTAGTCGGTGTCGTTGGCCAGTTCGATGGCTTCCTCCTCGGTCGCGAACCGTTCCACGGTCACCACCGGGCCGAACACCTCCTCGCGCACCACGGCCATGTCGCGGGTGCAGTCGCCGAACACGGTGGGACGGAGGAAGAAACCGTTGCGCAGCGCGGGATCCTCCGGCCGCGTGCCGCCCGCGCGCAACGTGGCCCCGGCGGCGAGCGCCCCGGCGATGTAGCCCTCGACCTTCGCGCGGTGCTGCTCGGAGATGAGCGGACCGGACTCGGTGGCGGGGTCGAGCCCGTTGCCCAGCCGGATGCGGTCGGCGCGCGCGGCCAGCTCGTCGACGAACCGGTCGTGGATCCCGTTCTGCACGATCAGCCGGGCGCCCGCCGAGCAGACCTGTCCGGAGTGGATGAACGCGGCGTTGAGGGCCTGGTCCACGGCGGTGTCGAAATCGGCGTCGTCGAAGACCACGTTGGGGTTCTTGCCGCCCAGTTCCAGCGCCACCCGGCGGACCCCGCGCGCCGCGGCGGCCATGATCTTCTCGCCGGTCGCGAGCCCGCCGGTGAACGACACCAGGTCGACCCCGGGGTGCTCGACCATCGCGGCGCCGACCGCGCCCGGCCCGAGCAGCAGGTTCACCACTCCCGGCGGCACACCGGCCTCCTCGGCGAGCGCGACGAGCCGGATGGTGGTCAGCGGGGTCAGCTCGCTCGGCTTGAGCACCATCGTGTTGCCCGCGGCCAGCGCCGGGGCGATCTTCCAGGAGATCTGCAGCAGCGGGTAGTTCCACGGGGCGATCAGCGCGCAGACGCCCACCGGCTCGTGCACGATCCGGCTGATCGCGCCCGGGTTCCCGGTGTCCACCACGCGCCCGGCCTCCTGCGCGATCGCCGCGGCGTAGTAGCGGAACACCGCGACCACGTCGTCGACGTCGATGCGGCCCTCGGCGAGGGTCTTGCCGGTGTCCAGGCTTTCCGTGCGGGCGAGGTCCTCCCGGTCGCGGAGCAGCAGGTCGGCGATGCGGGTGAGCAGCTCGGCGCGCTCGCCGGCGGTGGTGCGGCGCCACGGTGAGCCGGGGCGGAACGCCCGGCGCGCGGCGGTGACGGCCAGGTCGACGTCGGCCGGCCCGGCGAGGGCGACCGACTGGATGACGGACGCGTCGTAGGGGTTGAGGACGTCGGTGCGGGACCCGTCGCGCCCCTCGGTCCAGTTTCCGTCGATGTACAGGTCCTTCATGAGCCCTTTCCGATGCGGTAGCGGGCAACGCCGGCGCTGGATGTGATGCGCGGCACGTTCAGTGCGTACATTTGTACATGAGAGTGCGTACGAATGTCCATACTCGTCGGCTACGATCGTGTTAACCGGGAGTCTTCGCAGGTGGGGGTGTGCAGTAGTGTCACAGGTCGCCGGTTCGCGCCGGCAGCGGCCCAACGATCCGGAGCGGCGCTCGAAGATCGCGCGGGCGGCCATCGACGTGGTCGCCGAGCGCGGGATCGACGGGCTGACCCACCGGGCGGTCGCCGCGGCCGCGGGGGTGCCGCTGGGCTCGACGACGTACCACTTCCGCACCCTGGACGACCTGCTGGAGGTCGCGCTGCGGCAGGCGGCCGAGGACAACGTCCGGCGCCTGCGGGAGTGGGAGCGGACGGTGCCGGCGGACGCGGACTTCGCGGCCGCGCTGGCCGAGCTGGTGATGCGGTACGTGCGCGACGAGGGGCCGCACACGGTGGTCGAGTACGACCTGTACGTGGCGGCGATGCACCGGCCGCGGCTGCGCCCGATCAGCGCGGCGTGGGACGACGCGCTGATCGAGCTGTTCGGCTCACGGACGGACGCGCTGACCGGACGCGTGCTGGCGGGGTTGTTCTGCGGTTTGCTGATGCAGCTGGCGATCAGCGACGAAGCACCGTCCGCTTCGGACGTCGAGGCGATCTTCCGCCGGGCGGTCCACGGGCCGTGAGTCCTGGCCGCCGCGAGGGGCGGCCAGGACCGGGCGGCTACGGCTGGGCGACGGGTTCCGGCGCGGCGCTGAGCTCGCGGCGCCAGCGGCCGAAGATCTTCGGCTGGTTCATGGCGAACACGGCCACCGGGCGGTCGCCTCGCCGGTACACGGCGGTGAACCGGCGGGTGGCCGGGTCGCCGTCGACGATCTCGGTCCGGTCGCCGTCGCGGCGGTGCCCGGCGAACTGCAGGCGCGTGCCGTACTGATCGGACCAGAAGTAGGGCGCGCGGGTGCTCGGCACCGGCTCGTGGCCGAGCAGGGTCGCCGCGGCGGTGGCCGGTTGCTCGAGCGCGTTCGTCCAGTGTTCGAGCCGGATCTCCGCGCCGGCGAACGGGTTGTGCGCCACCGCGCAGTCGCCGGCCGCGACCACCGACGGAATGGCCGTCGCGCACCGGGCGTCGGTGCGCACGCCGCGCGCCGCGTCGAGCCCGGACCCGGCCAGCCACTCGGTGTTGGGCACCGCGCCGACGCCCACGACGACGACATCCGCCGGCAGTTCGCGGCCGTCGGTCAGGTGCACCGACCGCACCCGGTCCGTCCCGGCCAGCGCAGCCACGCCGGCGCCGGTGATCAGTTCGACGCCGTGGTCGCCGTGCAGCGCCGCGCAGAGGGCGCCCAGCTCGGCGCCGAGCGGGCCCGCGAGCGGCACGGCCTGCTGCTCGACCACGGTCACCGTCAGGCCGAGCCCACGGGCGGTGGAGGCGACCTCGGCCCCGATGAACCCGGCGCCGATCACGACCAGCCGCGCGCCCGCGACCAGATCGGCCCGCAGCGCGATCGCGTCGTCCAGGGTGCGCAGCGTGTGCACGCCCGCCAGTGCGGGGCCGGGCAGACGGCGGGCCCGCGCGCCGGTCGCCAGGACCACGCCGTCGCAGACGATCCGCTCGCCCGAATCGAGCTCGACGGTCCGCAGCGCGGGGACAAGCGCGACGGCGCGGCGGCCCAGGCGCCAGTCCGCGTCCAGGTCCTCGTCGTCGCTTTCCAGCGCCAGGTCGGCCGCGGACATCGCGCCGGCGAGGAACTCCTTCGACAGCGGCGGCCGGTCATACGGCCGGTGCGGCTCGTCGCCGACGACGACCAGGCGCCCGTCGAAGCCGCGTTCCCGCAGGGCCCGCGCCGTGGACAGGCCGGCCAGCGACGCGCCCGCGATCGCGATCGTGCGCATCAGACCCCCATCCGCTCGGGTGCGGTGACGTTGACGTAGATCTGTCCGTCGACCACGACGACCTCGTGCGTGCGGACCGGCTTCTTCGCCGGCGGCCCGCTCGGGATGCCCGTGCGCAGGTCGAAACAGGAGGCGTGCAGGGGGCACTCCACCGCGCAGCCCTCCAGCCAGCCGTCGGCCAGCGAGGCGTCCTGGTGGGTGCAGGTGTCGTCGATCGCGTACAGCGTGCCGTCGACGTTGAACACCGCGATCGGCACTTCGCCGTCGATGCGGACGGCTTCGCCGACGGGGAGGTCCTGGAGAGCGCAGACGGGAATCATGAGGCGGCTCCGTTGTGTAATGCACAACTACACGTGCTATCCGCAACAGAGTGCGGCAGTGGGCGGGGAGCGGTCAAGGCCTGGAAGTGGGAAATTGTGTCATGTGAGTAGAGTTGCGGTATGCGGAACAACGAGCGCTCGACGAACGGGTCCGCGAGCCAGGTCCAGTCGGTGGACCGGGCGATCGCCATCCTGGACATCCTGGCCAGACGCGGCGAGGCGGGGGTCACCGAGATCGCGCAGGAACTGGACGTGCACAAGTCGACCGCGTTCCGCCTGGTCGGCGCGCTCGAGGCGTGGCAGCTGGTGGAGCAGGTCAGCGAGCGCGGCAAGTACCGCCTCGGGTTCGGCATCGTCCGCCTGGCCGGCGCCACCACGGCGCGGCTGGACCTGTCGCGGGAGAGCCGGGCGGTGTGCGAGCGGCTCGCCGCGGAACTCGACGAGACCGTGAACGTGGCGGTCGTCGACCAGGGGCAGGCGACCAACATCATGCAGGTCTACGGCTCGGCGGCGGTGACCGCGCGGAACTGGATCGGGCAGCGCACGCCGCTGCACGCCACCTCCAGCGGGAAGGTCCTGCTGGCCTGGGCCGCCGACGACGAGCGGGAGTCCGCGCTGGCCGAGCTGCCCGCGTTCACGCCGAACACGCGCACCGACCGGGCCAAGCTCGCCGAGGAGCTGGCACAGGTCCGCGAGCGCGGCTGGGCGTGCACGGTGGAGGAGCTGGAGGTCGGCCTCAACGCGGTCGCCGCACCGATCCGCGCCGCGAACGGTGACGTGATCGCGGCGCTGTCGGTCTCCGGGCCGGCGTACCGCATGGAGCCGTCGTCCTACGTGGACATCGCGGAGAAGATCGTCGCGGGGGCCGAGGAGATCAGCTTCCGCGTCGGCTACCTGGGCCCCCGCTGACCGGCTCCCGCCGCGGCAGCAGGATCGCCGTCTTGGCCAGCACCTCGCGGTGTTCGGCGGCGGGATCGGAACCCCACGTGATCCCGCCGCCGGCCCCGTAGACCGCGGTGCCGGTGCGACGGTCGGCGACCGCGGTGCGGATCGCGACGTTGAACCGCGCCCGCACCGGCGCGCCGGGCGGCGCCACCCATCCGATCGCGCCGCAGTACACCCCGCGCGGGGTGGGTTCCAGGCGCCGGATGAGATCCATGCTGCTGCGTTTCGGGGCGCCGGTGACCGAACCGCACGGAAACAGCGCGCCGAACAGCTCCACCAGACCGGTGCCCGGTTCCAGTTCCGCGGTCACGTCGGAGGTCAGTTGCAGCACCGTCGGGTAGCGCTCGACGCGGAGCAGTGCTGGTACCCGCACGCTGCCCGGCCGCGCCACGCGGGCGATGTCGTTGCGCATCAGGTCCACGATCATCACGTTCTCGGCCCGTTCCTTCTCGCTTGACCGCAGCGCGGCGGCGTGCGCGTGGTCCTCGACCGGGTCCCGACCGCGGGGCGCGGTGCCCTTCATCGGCCGCAGCACCACGTGGTCGCGGCGCCGCTCGAAGAACAGTTCCGGGCTGGCGCTGGCGATCACGAACCGGCCCAGGTCGAGGTAGGCGTGGTGCGCCCCAGCCTGTCCCCGCGCGAGGTGCTGGTAGAGGGTCTGCGGTGTGCAGTCGAGCAGACCGTGCATGCGGACGGTCAGGTTGGTCTGGTACGTCTCGCCGTCCGCGATCCGGTCGCGCACCAGCTCGACCTCGCGGTGGTGGTCCGCTTCGGACCAGGCCGGTGTCCACAGTGCACGGTAGGGCGAGGCGGGCGCGCCCAGGCCGGGCAGGCGTTCGGGCGGCAGGGACAGCCCGAACCACGCCAGCGGCGGCCCGTCCGGGTCCGGCGGGTGGACCGGCAGGCCGAACGCCGCGGCCGCCTCGTAGCCGAGGTACCCGTACGCCCACCCGCCGCGCGCGGTCGCCCGTTCCACCTCGGCCAGCACCGGGACGACCTCCTCCGTCCGGTGTGCCGCCACGACCCGGGCGGGCGCCGGGAAGCCGAGACCCGTCCCCGCCCGCAGGTCGTCGAACCGCGCGCTCAGCGGGCTCAGGGGAACACCACCGTGCTGTTGCCGTTCAGCAGCACGCGCCGCTCGCAGTGCCAGCGCACCGCCCGGGACAGGGCCAGCGCCTCGGCGTCGCGGCCCACCGTTTGCAGTGCGCGTGGGTCGTAGGTGTGGTCGATGCGGATGACCTCCTGCTCGATGATCGGGCCCTCGTCCAGGTCCGGCGTCACGTAGTGCGCGGTCGCGCCGACCAGCTTCACGCCCCGGTCGTAGGCCTGGTGGTAGGGCTTGGCGCCCTTGAACCCGGGCAGGAACGAGTGGTGGATGTTGATCGCCCGGCCGTGCAGCGCCTTGCACAGCTGGTCGGACAGCACCTGCATGTACCGGGCCAGCACCACCAGCTCCGCCTCGTACTCCTCCACCACCTCCAGCAGCTTCGCCTCGGCCTGGGGCTTGGTTTCCGGCGTCACCGGGATGTGCAGGAACGGCAACCCGGCCGCCTCCGCCATCGGGCGCAGATCGTCGTGGTTGGACACCACCGCGACGATGTCGGCGCCCAGACTGCCCGCGCGCCAGCGGAAGATGAGGTCGTTGAGGCAGTGGCCCTGCTTGGACACCATGACCAGGATGCGCGCGTTGCGGTCCGGGTGGAACGCGTACGACATGGCGAAGTCCGCGGCGACCGGCTCGAAACCGCGGGACAGCTCGGCGAGGTCCACCTCGTGGTCCGTGGTCACCTTGGTGCGCAGGAACAGCCGCTTGCGCACCGGGTCGTCGAACTGCTGGTACTCCTCGATGTTGCCGCCGTGCTCGACGAGGTAGGCGCTGACGGCGTGGACGATCCCGGTCCGGTTCGGGCAGTCCAGGGTGAGCGTGAACGAACGCGTCATCGGTGTCTCCTCAGCATTCCACGATGTTGAGAGCCAGCCCGCCGCGGGCGGTCTCCTTGTACTTGTCCTTCATGTCGGCGCCGGTCTCGCGCATCGTCTTGATGGCCTTGTCCAGCGAGACGTGGTGGCGGCCGTCGCCGCGCACCGCCATCCGCGCGGCGGTGATCGCCTTGACCGAGGCGATGGCGTTGCGCTCGATGCACGGGATCTGCACGAGCCCGCCGACCGGATCGCAGGTCAGGCCGAGGTTGTGCTCGATGCCGATCTCGGCCGCGTTCTCGACCTGTTCCGGAGTGCCGCCGATGATCTCCGCCAGACCGGCCGCGGCCATCGAGCACGCCGAGCCGACCTCGCCCTGGCAGCCCACCTCGGCGCCGGAGATCGAGGCGTTCTCCTTGAACAGCGACCCGATCGCCCCGGCGGTCAGCAGGAACCGCACGGCCGCGTCGTCGTCGAAGCCGGGCAGGAACTTCTCCGCGTAGTGCAGCACCGCGGGCACGATCCCGGCCGCGCCGTTGGTCGGCGCGGTGACCACCCGCCCGCCCGCGGCGTTCTCCTCGTTGACGGCCAAGGCGAACAGGGTGACCCACTCCATGGCGTGCAGCGCGTCCGGCTCACCGGAGTCGCGTTCCAGCCGCTCCCGCAGGTCGTTGGCGCGCCGGCGCACCTTCAGCCCGCCGGGCAGCACGCCGGGCGTGTGCGTGCCGCGGTCCACGCATTCCCGCATCACCGACCAGATCCGCAGCAGCCCGGCGCGGATTTCCGCCTCACCGCGCCAGGACAGCTCGTTGGCGAGCATGAGATCGCTGATGCGCAGGCCCGTTTCCCGGGTGAGGGCGAGCAGTTCGTCCGCGGTGGTGAACGGGTAGCGCACCGGCGTGGGATCCGGCACCAGCGCCCGGCGGCCGGTCTCGTCTTCGTCGAGCACGAACCCGCCGCCGACGGAGTAGTACTCGCGCCGGTCGAGGACTTCGCCGTCCTCGCCGGAGGCGGTGAACACCATGCCGTTGCTGTGGAAGTCCAGCCGCTTGCGGCGGTGCAGCACGATGTCGTCGTCCACGGCGAAGGTGATCCGGTGCTTGCCGAGCAGGGCGATCGTGCCGTCCGCCCGTGCCGCGGTCACCGCGGGTTCGGCGGCGACCGGGTCGACCAGGTGCGGCTGCTCCCCGGACAGCCCCAGCACGACCGCCTTGACGCTGCCGTGCCCGTGCCCGGTCGCGCCCAGCGAGCCGAACAGCTCGCAGCGCAGCCGCGCCGTGCGCGCCAGGCGACCGGTGTCGGCCAGGCGGGAGGCGAACAGGTACGCGGCCCGCATCGGGCCGACCGTGTGCGAGCTGGACGGACCGATGCCGACCTTGAAGAGGTCGAAGACGGAGACCGTCATGGTCCCTCCTGATGTAGGGTTGATATACCAGAGTGACGAGTCGTGGTTTTCAGGCGTTAGGATGGGGTTCGTGACCGCTCAACCGCAGGAACTCGAGGGCCCGCCGGTCTCGCTGGCCGAGCGCGCCTACACGGCGATCCAGGACCGGCTGATCATGCTGGACATCCCGCCGATGGCGCCGATCGACGACACCGCGCTGTCCGCCTCGCTCGGGCTGGGCCGCACGCCGGTGCGGGAGGCGCTCAAACGGCTGGAGGTCGACCGGCTGGTGGTGTCCTACCCGCGGCGCGGCACCTTCGCCACCGGGGTCGACATCACCGACCTGGCCTACATCTCGGAGATCCGCGTCCAGCTCGAACCGCTCGCCGCGCGGCGCGCCGCCGAGACCGCAGGCCCGGGCGTGAAGTCCGAGCTGGCCGAGCTCGCCGACGAGGTCGCGGACCTCGACGTGCGGGCGCTCGAACGCGCCCAGCTGATGCGCTGCGACCTGCGCGTGCACCGCGCGATCTACCGCGCCGCGGGCAACCCGCACCTGGAGGACACGCTGGTCCGCTACGACAACCTGGCGACCCGCATCTTCTGCCTGTTCCTGGACCGGATGCCGCACTTCGACCGGCACGTCGGCGAGCACACGGCCCTGCTGCGGGCGATCGCCGACGGCGACGGGGACACCGCCGCCGAGCTGGCCCTCGTGCACGTGACCGGCTTCGAGAAGGCGATCCGCGCGATCATCTGACCGGTTCACAGCAGCGCCTCCAGGACCGCGAGGCCGTCGCGCGTGGCGGCGACGTCGTGCACCCGCACGATCTTCGCGCCGCGCTCGGCGGCCAGCACGGCGGCGGTCATCGACGCCACCGCGCGCTGCCCGACCGGGCGGCCGGTGAGCTGACCGAGCATCGCCTTGCGGGACAGGCCCACCATGAGCGGCACGCCGAGCGCGCGGAACTCCGGCAGCGCGCCGAGCAGGGCGAGGTTGTGCTCCAGCGTCTTGCCGAACCCGAACCCCGGATCGGCGATCAGGTGTGCCACCGGGATGCCGGCCGCCAGGCAGGCCTCGATGCGGGCCCGCAGGAAGTCCCGCACCTGCGCGACCACGTCGGTGTAGCGCGGATCGCGCTGCATCAGGTGCGGTGGCCGGAGCATGTGGGTCAGGCACACCGGCACCCCGAGCTCGGCCGCGGCCCGCAGAGCGCCGGGGTGGCGCAGCGCCCGCACGTCGTTGATCATCACGGCCCCGGCGTCCACCGCGGCCCGCATCACCTCGGGCCGGGACGTGTCGACCGAGATCGGCACGTCCACCGCGCGGGCCAGCCCGGCGATCACCGGCACGACCCGGTCCAGTTCCTCGTCGAGCGTGGGCGGGTGGGCGCCGGGCCGGGTGGACTCGCCGCCCACGTCGAGCAGGTCGGCGCCCTCGGCCACGAGCCGTTCGCCGTGCGCGACCGCGGCCCCGTGGTCGTGGAAGGCGCCGCCGTCGGAGAACGAATCGGGCGTCACGTTCACGATGCCGCACACCAGCGTGCGCGGCCGCGCCAGCAGCTCCGGCACCGGTGTCCGGACGGCGGTGGGGTTCCCGGTACTGGTCATGACTGTCCTAACGGGACGCGGCGGTGATGGTGTGCCGCAACAGCAGCGCGGTGGTGACCGGGCCGACCCCGCCCGGCACCGGCGTCAGGGCGGCGACCCGGCCGGACAGCGATCGTGCGTCGGCGTCACCGGCGAGACCGCCGTCCGGGGTGGGGTTGGTGCCCACGTCGACGACCACCGCGTGCGGGGCGACGTGCTCGGCGGTGATCAGCCCGGCCCGGCCGACGGCCACCACGAGGACGTCCGCCTCGCGCGTGGCCGCGGCCAGGTCCTCGGTGTGGCGGTGGCAGATCGTCACGGTGGCGTCCCGGGCCAGCAGGAGCTGCGCCGCGGGCTTGCCGACCACGGTGGAGCGCCCGACCACCACCGCGCGGCGCCCGGCCAGGGGTACCTCGTAGTGGTCGAGCAGCGCCAGCACCGCGGCGGCCGTGGCCGGCGGGTGCGCGGGCAGGCCCGCGGCGAGCCGGCCGAGCGACACCGGGTTGGCCCCGTCCACGTCCTTGCCCGGGTCGATGGCGGTGGCCAGCTCCTCCAGCCGGGCGCCGCCGGGCAGCGGGGTCTGCAGGATGATCCCGTGCACCGCCGGATCGGCGCTGAGCCGCTCCAGCTCGGCGGTGATCCCGGCGGGGGTGGCGCCCGCGCCGAGGTCCACGACATCGCACTGCACGCCGCTGCGGGCCGCGGTTTTCGCGATCGAGCGCACGTACCAGGCGCTGGACTCGTCGTCGGTGGCGACCACCACGGCCAGGCGGGGGTGGACGCCCCGCTCGGACAGGGCCGCGGCGTCGGCCGACACGCCGTCCCGGATCAGCCGGCCCAGCTCGGTTCCACTGAGGACGGCGGTCATCGCGCGATCTGCTTCCGTACCGCGGCGGTGACGTCGTCCGCGCGCGCCATCGCCTGGTCCACCGTGGCGATCGCCGCGGCCAGCTCGTCGCGCGCCGGGCCCTCGCCGATGCCGGCCAGGTTGATCTCGACGTTCACCCGGGCCGTGGACAACGCCGCCTTCGCCGCGTCCGCGGCCGCCGCGACGTCGCTGATCACGTTGCGGTTGCCGATCGGCTGGAGCCGTTCGGCGAGGCTGACGATCTGCTTGGCGACCGCGATCACGCGAGCCGGGACCCGCCCGGCCTCCACCAGGGCCGCGCCGATCGCCCGCGACCGGGCCAGCTTCTCGCCCTCGGTGGATTTCGGCAGCGCGTAGGCGCGGGTGACGGCCTGGAACGCGGCCGCGTCCTTTTCGGCCAGTGCCAGGGCGAGGCGGCGCAGATCGTCGGCGTTGTCCCGGATCTGCGTGATCGCCTCGGCGTCCTGCCGGTACTTCTCGCCGTCGCTGTAGCGGGCGACCATCGCGATCAGCGCGGCGCCCTGCGCGGCGTGCAGCCCGGCGGTGGCGCCGCCGCCCGGGGCGGGCACCCGGGCGGCGAGCGCGTCGAGGAAGGCTTCCAGGGTGAGGGTGCGCATGGGGTCCTCCCTCAGCGCCGGATGCGCAGCATCTCGGGGTCGACGAGTGGTTCGGCGGCCACGGTGGCGCGCACCCGGCGGCCGAAGTAGCCGATCTCGACCGGCGTGCCCGGGGTCGCGGTGGCGGGCAGCCACGCGTAGGCGATCGGCACCCCCAGGGTGTGGGCGAACGCCGCGGAGGTGACGTACCCGGCGGGGTCGCCGTCGACGAACACCGGCTCGGAGCCGAGCACCACGCTGCGGCCGTCGTCGATCGTCAGGCAGGACAGCCGGCGCGTCACCGTCTCGTCGGTGACCTCGGCGATCGCGTCCCGGCCGACGAAGTCGCCCTTCTGCTTGCGCACCGCGAAGCCCAGCCCGGCCTCGTACGGGTTGTGCTCGGTGGTCATGTCCGCGCCCCACGACCGGTAGCCCTTCTCCAGCCGCAGGCTGTTGAACGCGGCGCGGCCCGCGGCCACCACCCCGAGCGGGCGGCCGGCCTCGAACAGCACGTCCCACAGTCGCTGCCCGTACTCGGCGCTGGTGTAGATCTCCCAGCCGAGTTCGCCCACATAGGACAGTCGCATCGCGGTGACCGGGATGCCGGCGATGTGCGCGGGCATGCAGCGGAAGTACTTCAGCGCCTCGTGCGAGAAGTCGTCCCGGCTCAGCGGCTGCACCAGGTCGCGGGCCAGCGGCCCCCACACACCGATGCAGCACGTGCCGCCGGTGATGTCGCGGACCTGCACGTCGGCACCGGCCTCGGCCCGGAAGTAGGCCAGGTCCAGGTTGCCATTGGCGCCCACCTGGAACCGGTCTTCGCCCAGGCGCGCCACGGTGAGGTCGCTGCGGATGCCGCCGGCCTCGTCCAGGGCGAGCGTGTAGGTGACCGAGCCGACCGACTTGTCCATCTTGCCGGTGGTGAGCCGGTCCAGGAGCGACAGCGCTCCCGGCCCGGAGACCTCCAGGCGCTTGAGCGGCGTCATGTCGTAGAGGGCGACCGCGGTGCGGGTCTTCCACGCCTCGGCCGCGGCGATCGGGGAGTGGAACATCGCCGACCAGGCGTCCCGCGACGGCGGCTGCCACTCCGGCGGCAGGTCCTTGACCAGGTGCGCGTTGGCCTCGTACCAGTGCGGCCGCTCCCAGCCGTGCGCCTCCAGGAAGAACGCGCCGAGCTCCTTCTGCCGCGCGTGGAACGGGCTGACCCGCAGATCGCGCGGCGACAGCTTCGGCTGCAGCGGGTGCACCACGTCGTAGATCTCCACGAAGTTGCGCTGCGCGGTCTCGTCGACGTAGGCATCGGTGGTCTCGATCTCGTCGAACCGGTGCACGTCGCAGCCGTGCAGGGCGATCTCGCTGCGGCCGTCGACCAGCAGCTGCGCGACCGAGCGCGCCACCCCGGAGGAGTGCGTCACCCACACCGCCTCGGCAATCCAGAACCCGGCGACATCGGGGGACTCGCCGATCAGCGGGCCGCCGTCCGGGGTGAACGAGAAGATGCCGTTGAACCCGGTCTCGATCTTGGCCGACCGCAGGGACGGCAGCAGCTGCCGGCTGTGCTCCCAGGAGGGCGCGAAGTCCTCCTCGGTGAACGGCAGCATGGACGGCATCGCCGCCTCGGTGAGGTCGTCGTCGGACACCTCGGGCAGGTCGGACAGCCGCACCGGCATCGGGCGGTGCGCGTAGGAGCCGATGCCCAGGCAGTCCACGTGCTCGCGGTAGTACAGGTCGCGGTCCTGGTGGCGCAGGATCGGCAGCCCCGCCTCGGTCAGCTCGTCGTTGCGCCCCACCAGGTCCGCGACCTGGCCGGTGCGCACGTACTGGTGCGCCAGCGGCAGCAGCGGCACCCGCATGCCGACCATCTCGCCGATCGCCTGACCCCAGAACCCGGCGCAGGACACCACGATGTCGGCGGGGAAGTCACCGGCGGTGGTGCGCACCCCGGTGACCCGGCCGCCGGCGTGCGAGATGCCGGTGACCCGGACGCTGCCGTGGAATTCGGCGCCCCGGGACTCGGCTCGCCGCCGCAGGGCCACCACGGCGCGGGCGGCCTTCGCGAGCC
Source organism: Amycolatopsis deserti (assembly GCF_014653945.1). Lineage (GTDB taxonomy): Bacteria > Actinomycetota > Actinomycetes > Mycobacteriales > Pseudonocardiaceae > Amycolatopsis_E > Amycolatopsis_E deserti. Next base: position 225,827 of record NZ_BNAU01000008.1, read on the forward strand.
CGTCGGTCGGCGTGTGGAACCCGCCGAGGATCTGCTCGGGGTCGAGCAGCGGGTGCAGCCGCACGCACTCCTCGGGGCCGACGACCTCGCCGGGCACGCCCCACGAGGTGGCCCAGCCCTGCTTGCGGTGCAGATCGGCCAGGCGCTCCGGGGTGGTGGCGACCTCCAGGCCGCCGACCTGGTTGAAGCACCAGGCGCCGTCCACGTCCAGGCTCTTCAGCTTGTTGACCGTGTAGGTGGCGAACTCGGTCATCGTCTTCGACGGGTTCGTCTGGTACACCAGGCCCGGCGCGTGCGAGGTCGAACCGCCGGTCAGCGGGAGCGGACCCTGGTCCAGGACCGTGATCCGGGTCCACCCGCGTTCGGTCAGCTCGTCGGCCAGGTTCGCGCCGACGATGCCGGCGCCGATGATGACAACCCGGGGTGTGGTGCTCATCGTGGTCTCCTGTCTGTGGTCTACGAGGTGGTCCCGGCGGGCTGGAACTCCAGCGCCGCGTCGAGGAGCCAGTCGGCGAGGTATCCGGCGAACGAGGGCCGCACGAACACCCGGAAGTCGTCGCCGGTGCCCAGCGCGAGCAGCAGCACCGGGGCCTGCCCGAGCGTCGTCTGCGCGGCCCGGCCGGCGGGGAACGCCAGCGGGTGCAGGTCGAGCGAGCAGCCGGTGGCCAGCACGTCCCGCGCGTGCCGTCCGCTGATCCGGATGCCGGTGCGCTGCGCGGAGACGTCGATGGCGGCCCCGCCGCGCGGCCGGACCACGGCGCCGAGCCGCGCCTCCAGTTCGTGCCCCGCCGCGGCGGTGCTGGTGACGAGCCATTCGTCCGGGCCGAGCCAGACGATCTGCCCGTCGGCGGCGTAGACCCAGGTGTTCGGCTCGGTGGGCAGCGGAGTGCCGAGCACCTCGGCCGGTGGACTCACCCGCAGGTCCACCGCGGCCACCGGCGGCTCGGCCTCCAGGTTCAGGCCGGTCGCGTTGCGCGAGGCGGCGGCCAGCGCGGGGATCCACTGCTGCAGCGGATGCGTGGGGTAGAGACGAGGCTCAGCCATCGCGGCGTGCTCCTTCCGGGTCGACCAGCACGATCCCGCCGATCTCGGCCGGCACCAGCGTGCCGTCGACCGGGACGTGGACGGTTTCGCCGATGCGCGCCTGCCCGCCCTTGACCAGTGCCAGCGCGAACGGGCGGCCCAGCTCGGCGCTGTGGTAGCTGGAGGTGACGTGGCCGAGCATCGGCACCGGCGGCGGGGGCAGGGTGCCGTCCGGCCGGAACTCCACGATCTGCGAGCCCTCCGGCAGCCTGGTCCGGGCGTCGGCGGGCAGCAGCGACACGAGCTGCTTGCGCAGCGGGTTGGTGTTCTCCGCCCGGGTGAACGACCGCTTGCCGACGAAGTCCCGCTTCTTCTTCGACACCGCCCAGCCGAGGCCGAGGTCGTGCGGGCTGACCGTGCCGTCGGTGTCCTGCCCGACGATCGGGTAGCCCTTCTCCGCCCGCAGCACGTGCATGGTCTCGGTGCCGTACGGGGTGATGTTCCAGCGCGCGCCGGCCGACAGCAGCCGCAGCCACATCGCCCTGGCGTACCAGGAGCTCACGTTGACCTCGAAGGCCAGCTCACCGGAGAAGGAGATGCGGGCGATGCGCACCGGCACGCCGTCGAGTTCGGTGTCCTGCCAGGACATGAACGGGAACGCGTCGTTGGAGACGTCCAGGTGCGGGAAGGCCGCGGCGATCACGTCGCGGGAGCGCGGCCCGACGACGGGGAACACCGACCACTGCTCGGTCACCGAGGTCAGGTGCACGCGCAGGTCCGGCCACTCGGTCTGCAGCCACTCCTCCATCCAGTCCAGCACGCGGGCCGCGCCGCCGGTGGTGGTGACGACCAGGAACCGGTCCTCGGCCAGCCGCAGCACGGTGCCGTCGTCGAACACCATGCCGTCGTTGCCGCACATGACGCCGTAGCGCACGCGCCCGACCTTCAGGGTGCTCATCATGTTGGTGTAGAGCCGGTCGAGCAGCTCGGCGGCGTCCGGGCCCTGCACGTCGATCTTGCCCAGCGTGGAGCCGTCCAGGATGCCGACCCCGCCGCGGACCGCCGCGCACTCGCGCAGCACGGCGGTGTCCATGTTCTCGTGCGGCGCCGGGTAGTAGCGAGCCCGCTTCCACTGCCCGACGTCCTCGAACACCGCCCCGGCGGCGACGTGCCAGCTGTGCAGCGAGGTGATCCGCTCGGGGTCGAACAGCTTCCCGCGTTCGCGCCCGGCCAGCGCGGCGAACGCCACCGGGGTGTACGGCGGTCGGAACGTCGTGGTGCCGGTGTCCTCGACCGGTTTGCCCAGCAGCTCGGCGACGATGCCGGAGGCGATCACCCCGGACGTCTTGCCCTGGTCGTGCGCGGTGCCGATGGTGGTGTGGCGCTTGACGTGCTCGACCGAGCGCAGCCCGGCGCCCACCGCCCGCTCGATGTCGGCGACCGTGGCGTCGCGCTGGATGTCCACGAACTGGCGGGCCGAATCGCCCTCGGTGCGCCACAGCACCAGCGGCGGCGTGATCTCCGGCTCGGCGGGCGTGGCGGGCGCGTCGTCCCCGGCGCCGTCGCGCAGGCACCCGGCGAGGTCGAACGTGCCGTTCGCGGCGCCGATCACCGACACGCCGGGGATCGGCTCGGCCGGGCGGAAGGCGCCCAGCGCGGGGTCGTAGCGCAGCGCGCCGCGGACGTGGCTGAACAGGTGCGCGGCCGGGTTCCAGCCGCCGGAGGTCAGCAGCAGGTCGCACGGCAGCGACTCCGGCTTGCCCGCGGTCACCGTGTCCACGCCGGTGATCCGCCCGTCGCCGGTGGTGCCCACGACGCTGCTGCCCGGGCGCACGGCGATCGAGCGCTCCCGGCACAGGCCCGCCCAGTGCTCCGGGGCGCTCGCCCGTGCGTCGAGGACGGTGACCCGCGCCCCGGCGTGCTCCAGGTCGAGCGCGGCGGCGTAGGCGGAGTCGTTCGTGGTGAACACGACGACCTCGCGGCCGGCGAGCACGCCGTAGCGGTGCAGGTAGTCGCGGGCGGCGGAGGCGAGCATGATGCCCGGCCGGTCGTTGTCGGCGAACACCACGGGCCGTTCGTGCGCGCCGGTGGCGACGACGATGTGCCGCGCGCGGATCCGGTGCACCCGCTGGCGCGACACGTTGCGCGGCGCGGTGGTGCCGAGGTGGTCGGTGCGCCGTTCCAGCGCCAGCACGAACCCGTCGTCGTAGTGCCCGAACGCCGTGGTGCGCTGCAGGTGCAGCACCTCCGGGGCGGCGGCCAGCTCGGCCACCACCTCGGCGACGAAATCCCGCGACGGACGCCCGTCGATCACCTCGGTGCCGGTCAGCGAGCCGCCCGCGTCGGCCCGGTCGTCGACCAGCACGACCCGTTCCCCGCGCCGCGCGGCCGCGCGGGCGGCCAGCAACCCGGCTGGGCCCGCGCCGACGACGAGCGTGTCGCAGTGCGTGTGCTTGCGGTCGTACCGGGCGGTGTCGGCCACCTCGGCGAGCCGGCCCTGCCCGTTGAGCCCGCGCGCGACGAGACCGTCGGTCAGGTCCACGGTCGCGGCCAGCAGCATCGGCTCCGGGAAGGGCTCCTCGATCTGCACCAGGCCGGTCGGGTCCTCGACCCAGGCCGCGCCGATCCCGCGCGGGCGGCCGAACTTCACGCTCGAGCCCACCGCGTGCATGCCGTGGGCGAGCAGCGCCGAAGCCAGCGTGTCGCCCGGGTGCCCGGTGTAGGTGACCCCGTCGAAGGTGAACCCGACGGTCCGGGTGCGGTCGATGCGGCCGTAGCCCTTGATGCGGCTCATGACGCCACCTCCGGTGCGGACTGGCCCATCGGGTACACGGCCAGGAACTGGTAGGTCCGGGTGTCGCGGACCGCGTTGAACCAGCGCCGGCATCCCACGGCGTGGCTCCAGCGTTCGGCGAACGGGCCCTTGGGGTTGTCCCGGAAGAAGACGAAGTGCGCCCATTCCTCGTCGGACAGCGCCGCCGGGTCGTCCGGGTAGGCGATGTGGGCCTGGCCGCCGTAGTGGAACTCCACTTCCTCGCGCGGCCCGCACCACGGGCAGGTGATGAGTTGCATGCGTGGCTCCTAGTGGGCGACGGCGGCGGCGCCGTGCTCGTCGACGAGCGCGCCGGTGACGAAGCGGTCCAGGCCGAACGGCGCCACGTACGGGTGCGGCTCGCCGTTGGCGATCGTGTCGGCCAGGCACCAGCCCAGGCCCGGGGTGGCCTTGAAACCGCCGGTGCCCCAGCCGCAGTTGAGGTAGACGTTGTCGAAGGGCGTGCGGCCGACGATCGGCGAGGCGTCCGGCGTGACGTCGACGATCCCGGCCCAGCTGCGCAGCAGGTGCGCCCGCGCGAACACGGGGAACAGCTCCACCGCGGCGGCCATCTGCCGCTCGATGATGTGGAAGGCGCCGCGCTGGCCGTACCCGTTGTAGGAGTCCACGCCGGCGCCCATCACCAGTTCGCCCTTGTGGGCCTGGGAAACGTAGACGTGCACGGCGTTGGACATCACGATCGTCGGGTGCACCGGTTCGAGCAGTTCCGACACCAGTGCCTGCAGCGGGTGGGACTGCAGCGGTGCGCGCACACCCAGCTCGTCCAGCAGCACCGAGGTGTGCCCGGCCGCGCACAGGGCGACCGTGCCGCACCCGATGTCGCCGCGGCTGGTCCGGACCCCGGTGACCCGGTCACCGTCCACAGTGAACCCGGTGACCTCGCAGTCCTGGATCAGGTCGATCCCGGCCTCGTCGGCCCGGCGGGCGAACCCCCAGGCGACGTAGTCGTGCTTGGCGATGCCCGCGCGCGGCTGGTAGGTCGCGCCCAGCACCGGGTACCGGATGTCGCCGGAGACGTTGACGATCGGGCAGACCTTGGCGACCTCGTCCGGGGAGAGCCATTCGGCGTCGATGCCGTTGAGCTTGTTCGCCTCCACCCGGCGCACGCTGTCGCGCACGTCCTGCTCGGTGTGCGCCAGGTTCAGCACGCCGCGCTGGGAGAACAGGATCGGGTAGCCCAGGTCGTCCTCGAGGCCCTCCCACAGCTTGAGGGCGTGCTCGTAGATCGCCGCGGATTCGTCCCACAGGTAGTTGGAGCGGATCAGCGTGGTGTTGCGGGCCATGTTCCCGCCGGCCAGCCAGCCGCGCTCCAGCACGGCGACGTTGGTGATGCCGTGGTTGCGCGCGAGGTAGTGCGCGGTGGCCAAGCCGTGCCCGCCGCCGCCCACGATCACGACGTCGTAGCTGCGCTTGGGTTCCGGGTTGCGCCAGAGGAAGTCCGGGTGGTCGGGCAGGTGCGCGCCCGGCGGCTGGGTGGGAGTCATGCCGTCAGCTCCGGGTAGAGGGGGTGGCGGGCGGTGAGGTCGGCGACGCGGGCGGCGAGCTTGTCCAGGGCGGAGGCGTCCGGGCGCAGTGCCAGCGCGGCGATGTCGGCGACCTCGGCGAAGTCGTCGGGCCCGAACCCGCGGGCGGCCAGCGCGGGCGTGCCGAACCGCAGTCCGGAGCTGATCATCGGCGGGCGCGGGTCGAACGGGACCGCGTTGCGGTTGACCGTGATCCCCACTTCGTGCAGCCGGTCCTCGGCCTGCTTCCCGTCCAATTCGGACTCGCGCAGGTCGGCCAGCACCAGGTGCACGTCGGTGCCGCCGGTCAGCACCCCGATGCCGCTCTCCCGCAGGAAGCGGTCGGCCAGGATCTTCGCGCCCTCCAGCGTGCGCTCCTGGCGCTCCCGGAACTCCGGCTCGGCGGCCAGCTTGAACGCCACCGCCTTGCCGGCGATCACGTGCTCCAGCGGCCCGCCCTGCTGGCCGGGGAACACGCTGCTGTTGAGCTTCTTCGCCAGCGCGCCCTCGGCCAGGATCACGCCGCCGCGCGGGCCGCCGAGGGTCTTGTGCGTGGTCGAGGTGACCACGTGCGCGTGCGGCACGGGGGAGGGGTGCAGGCCCGCCGCGACCAGCCCGGCGAAGTGGGCCATGTCGACCATCAGGTAGGCGCCGACCTCGTCGGCGATCCGGCGGAACGCGGCGAAGTCCAGGTGCCGCGGGTAGGCCGACCAGCCGGCCACGATCAGCTTCGGCCGGCGTTGCCTCGCCAGCCGCTCGACCTCGTCCATGTCCACCCGGTGGTCGTCGGCGCGCACGTGGTAGGCGGCGACGTCGTAGAGGCGGCCGGAGAAGTTGAGCTTCATGCCGTGCGTCAGGTGGCCGCCGTGCGCCAGGTCCAGGCCGAGGATCGTGTCCCCGGGTTCCAGCAGCGCGGCCATGGCGGCGGCGTTGGCCTGCGCGCCGGAGTGCGGCTGCACGTTGGCGTACTCGGCGCCGAACAGGGCCTTGAGCCGGTCGATCGCCAGCGTCTCGATCTCGTCGACGTGCTCGCAGCCGCCGTAGTAGCGGCGGCCGGCGTAGCCCTCGGCGTACTTGTTGGTCAGCACCGAGCCCTGCGCCTGCATCACCGCCAGCGGCGCGAAGTTCTCGCTCGCGATCATCTCCAGGGTGTCCCGCTGGCGGCCGAGCTCGCGCCCGATCGCCGCGTGCACCTCCGGGTCGGTCTGGAGCAGGGAACGCCCGAGCACGCGCTGGGGGCTGAGTGCGCCAGCGCGGCCGATGGCCACCGACATGCTGCCTCCCGGTCTCATACCTCTGTTCGCGGACTGATATATCAACTGGCGGTCACGCTACGGGCGGCTTCCGGCGGGGTCAAGAGCCGATTCCGGGGAACCTGTTGTTACCCGTGAGTTCCTTGTCTGCCAGGCATTTGGCCGTTCATGTTTCCGGTTCGCAAACTCCGCGCCGCCGCGCGTTCAGGTCTTGACAGAACCGGCGGGCAAGCCGCACTGTGGTGCGCATCGCAGTTGCATATCACGCAGGTGTTGCGCAAGAAGCAACAACCAGTCCCCGGTCACTCACACCACCACGGAGCGTTCGTTGACCGAGAACACCACCGCCGTGCCGGCCGCCGACCAGTCCGGGCTCCCGTCGAGCCTGATCCCCACGCTCGCCGGGATCACCTACACCGACGAGACGATCTTCGCGCTGGAACAGGAAAAGATCTTCGAGCAGATGTGGTTCTGCGCGGTGCGCGGCGCCGACCTGCCGGAACCCGGCAACTTCCGCACCGTCCAGGTCGGCCGCGAGAGCGTGGTGGTGACCCGGTCGCGCGACGGCGCCCTGCGAGCCTTCCTCAACATCTGCCGCCACCGCGGTGCGCGCCTGTGCGTGGAGGAGACCGGCACGGTCAAGCGGAACTTCCAGTGCCCCTACCACGCGTGGACCTACGGCCTGGACGGCAAGCTCGTCGCGGCGCCGAACCTGACCTCGATGCCGGACATCGACCGCACCGAGTACGGCCTCAAGCCGGTGCACCTGCGGGAGTGGCTCGGCTACGCATGGCTGTGCCTGGCGCCGGAGCCGCCTTCGTTCGAGGAGACGGTGCAGGCGGACGTGGCCGGACGGCTCGGCGAGCTCGACGCGATCGGCAACTACGGCATCGACCAGCTGGCCCTGGGCAGGCGCATCACCTACGACGTCAAGGCCAACTGGAAGCTCATCATCGAGAACTTCATGGAGTGCTACCACTGCGCGACGATCCACCCCGAGCTGACCGAGGTGCTGCCGGAGTTCGCCGACGGGTACGCCGCGCAGTACTACGTCGGCCACGGCGCGGAGTTCGGCGAGGAGGTCAGCGGGTTCACCGTGGACGGCAGCCCCGGGTTCGGCCGGCTCGGCGGGGTGGACGAGCACCAGGACCGCCGGTACTACGCGATCACCGTCCGGCCGCAGGTGTTCGTCAACCTGGTGCCCGACCACGTGATCATCCACCGGATGTTCCCGATGGCCGCCGACCGCACGATCGTCGAATGCGACTGGCTCTACGACCGCGAAGTGGTGGAGTCCGGCCGCGACGTGTCACACTCGGTCGAGCTGTTCCACCGCGTGAACCAGCAGGACTTCGACGCCTGCGAGCGCTGCCAGCCCGCGATGTCCTCGCGCGCCTACGCCCAGGGCGGGGTCCTGGTGCCCTCCGAACACCACATCGGCGAGTTCCACCAGTGGGTCGAACGGACATTGGCCGGCGGGCGGTGACGCGGTGACCATCTCGCGGAGCGCAGGGGGGCAACCGGACAACCAACTCGAGCAAGAGGCGGTGAGCGTCGTGCCCGGTGAGGAAGCAACGACCCGGCAACCCGCGGAACCCCGGGCCGCGGAACCCAAACCGGCGGAACCCGAACCGGCGGAACCTCAGTCGCGCGGCGGGATGGATCGCGTGGTGTTCGTCGTCGCGGCGGTGGTCGCGGCGGCGTTCCTGGGCTGGGGTGTGTTCGCCACCGACAGCCTGTCCAGCGTGTCCGCCGGGGTGCTGGACTGGCTGATCCGCAACACCGGCTGGGCGTTCCTGCTCGCCGCGACCGGGTTCGTCCTGTTCGCGATCTGGCTGGCGTTCAGCCGGTACGGCAAGATCCCGCTCGGCCACGACGGCGAGCGGCCGGAGTTCCGCACGATCTCGTGGATCGCGATGATGTTCAGCGCCGGCATGGGCATCGGGCTGATGTTCTACGGGGTGGCCGAACCGTTGTCGCACTTCGTGGAGCCGCCGCCGGGCACGGTCGCGGGCAGCACCGACGCCGCGGTGGAGACCGCGATGGCCACGTCGTTGTTCCACTGGGCCATCCACCCGTGGTCGATGTACGCGGTCGTCGGGCTCGCCATCGCCTACGGCACCTTCCGGCGCGGCCGCAAGCAGCTGATCAGCTCCGCGTTCGCGCCGCTGTTCGGCGAGCGGGTGAGTGAGGGCCCGCTGGGCAGGCTGATCGACATCCTGGCGATCTTCGCGACGTTGTTCGGGTCGGCCGCGTCGCTCGGGCTGGGCGCGCTGCAGATCGGCAGCGGGATGGTGCAGCGCGGCTGGCTGTCGGACAACCCGGGTACCGGCCTGCTCATCGGCGTGATCGCGGTGCTGACGGTGGCGTTCGTGGCCTCGGCGGTGTCCGGGGTCGCCAAGGGCATCCAGTGGCTGTCCAACATCAACATGGTGCTGGCGGCCGTGCTCGCCGTGTTCGTCTTCGTGGTCGGGCCGACGATCTTCATCCTGAACCTGGTGCCCTCGGCGGTCGGCGACTACTTCCGCGAGATGGGCGAGATGATCTCGCGGTCGGGCGCCTCAGGCGGCGCGAACATGGAGAGCTGGCTGTCCTCGTGGACGATCTTCTACTGGGCGTGGTGGATCTCGTGGACGCCGTTCGTGGGCATGTTCATCGCGCGGATCAGCCGCGGCCGGACGATCAAGCAGTTCGTGGTCGGCGTGATCCTCGTTCCGTCCGTGGTGAGCCTGGTGTGGTTCAGCATCATGGGCGGTACCGCGATCACGCTGCAGCGTGGCGGCGCCGATCTGGCGAGCGCGGGCAGCGCCCAGTCGCAGATGTTCGGGGTGCTCGACCAGTTCCCGCTGGCCGCCGTGGCGAGCGTGGTGGTGATGGTGCTGGTGGCGATCTTCTTCGTCTCCGGGGCGGACGCCGCGTCGCTGGTGATGGGGTCGATGTCGCAACGCGGCGCGATCGAGCCGAAGCGCTGGCTGGTGGTGTTCTGGGGCGTGGCGACCGGTGGGGTGGCCGCGGTGATGCTGCTGGTCGGCGGCGGCGGTGACGAGGCGCTGACCGGGTTGCAGAACCTGACGATCATCGCGGCGGCGCCGTTCGCACTGGTGATGGTGGTGCTGTGCGTGGCGCTGGCGAAGGACCTGCGCAGCGACCCGATGATCCGGCGGGAGGAGAAGAGCGCGGAGATCGTGGAGCAGGCGGTGCTGACCGGAAACCGTCACTACGACGGCGACTTCTGCCTGCAGGTGGCCCCGGTGAACGAGGCAGGGCCGACCGGAAACGGCCGCGCCCCGACGGAAAAGGTGGAGTGAGGAGGGGGCGCCCGCACCGGCGGGCGCCCCTGGGCACGTCCCGGTCAGGGGACGTAGACCCCGTTGAACCACTGTCCGCTCGCGTCGTCGGAGTAGACGTCGACGTTGAAGTTGTAGTTGCCGTGGCGGTTTTCCCACAGGTAGCCGGGCAGGCCGGAGGCCGCGTTGGCGTCGCAGATGATGTCGTCGGTGCACAGCGTCAGGGTCGGGATGTCGCCGAAGAAGTCGTCCGCGCCGGCGAGTGGTGCGCCGACGACCGGGGCGACCAACGGGTGCGCCGCGGCGCCGGCGTTGCCCGGGCCGGCCGCCCGCTTGGGGTCGGCGATCAGGACGGCGTTGACGTCGTCGATGGTCGGCCAGTTCTCGGTCACCCAGGTGTGCACGACGGCGGCGCCGAGCGAGAACCCGACGGCCTTGACGTGCTGGCCCGGGCAGACGTTGCGCTGGTCGCGGATCAGCCGGTTCAGCTCGTTGACGCCCTGGCGCGCGTTGAACCCGATCGGGATGGCCGGATAGCCGACGCGCTGGCTGACGCCGCCCTGCCAGTACGGGTCGTCGGAGTCGTTGTCCCCGGTCCCGCCGACGACGATCGTGTAGGTCCCCTCGCACGGAGCAGCCTGCGCGACGGGTGAGGCCACCAGGTAGGCCCCCGCCGCGACCGCCAGACCGGTCAGCACTGCCGCGATCTTCTTCATCGAACCCTCCCAGTTCATCCGGACAATCCCGGCGAACGGTAGGCAGCGGCGATGAAAAAGCGATGAAACGGCCGCGGGGTGCGAGTCACGCGGATTTCATCGGCCGCGACGTGACCTGGTTTGATGGTCACGGACATCGTTGCGATCTGGGGGATGCGTTGCCGAAGGTCAGCGTGATCACGGCCGTCCACCGCGGGGGACACCACTTCCTGCGGCAGGCCTACGCCTCGCTGCGGGACCAGGACCTCCCGGCCGGGTGGGAGTGGGAGTGGTGCGTGCAGGAGGACGGCGACAGCGGCGTGCTCGACGCCCTGCCGCGCGACGACCGGGTGTTGCCCGGGTCGGGGCTGCCCGGCCGCGCGGCGGTGGCCCGGACGATGGCGCTCGCCCGCGCGACCGGCTCGGTGGTGCGCACCCTGGACGCCGACGACGTCCTGCTGCCCGGCGCCCTGGCCCGCGACATCGACGCGTTGCGCCGGGTGGCGTGGTGCACCTCGGCGTGCCTCGACCTGCTGCCGGACGGCTCGACGCGCCCCGGCCCCTACGACCCGCCCGCCGGGCCGGTGGCGCCCGGCCGGTTCTACGCCGAGCAGGTCGACGACCGGTTGTCCGTGCAGGCCAACACCTTCGCCGCGCACACGGACCTGGTCCGCGCCCTGGGCGGGTGGCCGGCGCTGACCGGCGCGGAGACCGTCGGGCTGCTGCTGGCGGCGGAGGCGGTGGCGCCGGGGGAGTTCATCGCCGAGCCCAGCGTGCTCTACCGCAAGCACGACGCCCAGACGACGGCCGCCGACCGTTACTGGGACAAGGCCGAGGACGCGGCACGGATGGAGAGCGTGCTGTCCCGGGCGGAGACGCTGCGGCGATCCGGCTGGCGCTGGCGGTCCGCCCGGGACGCGGCCTAGTCAGAGCCGTTCGTCGCGCATCACGTCCAGGTTGTGGAAGACCGGTTCGCCGTCACAGAGCTCCATCATCTCCTTCGCCAACCGGTCGGTTTCCGGCATCTGCGAGTTGCGCATCGCGTCCTCGTAGGACGGGAACTCGACGAACTCCATGTAGGTGCCCGGGTGCTCCCGGTCGCTCATCAGCACCGCGTGGGTGGCCGTGCGCTTGCCCTGCGTCTCGGCCAGCCAGCGGTCCACCATGTCGTTGATCTGTTCCGGGTGCGTGGTCTTGTACTCGATGACCTGGACGAAAGTCATGTCCCGCTCCTTTCCGGCCCGGGAGGGGTCATCGTCCGTCCGCGTGCACCGCGGGGTCAATACCTACACGTCGTAGGTGAGCGCGAACTCGTACGGGTGGGGGCGCAGCCGGAGCGGGTCGATCTCCGTCTCCCGCTTGAAGGCGATCCACGTCTCGATCACGTCCTCGGTGAAGACGCCGCCCGCGAGCAGGAACTCGTGGTCGGCCTCGAGCCGGTCGATCACCGCCTCCAGGGACGCCGGGACCTGCGCCACGTCACGCGCCTCCTCCGGCGGCAGCTCGTAGAGGTCCTTGTCGATCGGCGACGGCGGCTCCAGCTTGTTGCGCACCCCGTCCAGCCCGGCCATCAGCATCGCGGAGAACGCCAGGTACGGGTTGCCCGACGAGTCCGGGCAGCGGAACTCGATGCGCTTGGCCTTCGGCGACGAGCCCGTCACCGGGATGCGCACGCACGCCGACCGGTTCCGCTGCGAGTACACCAGGTTGATCGGCGCCTCGAATCCCGGCACGAGCCGGTGGTAGGAGTTCGCCGTCGGGTTGGTGAACGCGAGCAGGCTCGGCGCGTGGTGCAGGATCCCGCCGACGTAGTGCCGCGCGAGGTCGGACAGCCCGCCGTAGCCCGTCTCGTCGTAGAACAGCGGCCCGTTCTCGTCCCACAGCGACTGGTGGCAGTGCATGCCCGAGCCGTTGTCGTTGTACAGCGGCTTCGGCATGAAGGTCACCGTCTTGCCCTGCTTCCACGCGGTGTTCTTCACGACGTACTTGAACAGCTGCAGGTCGTCCGCCGCGTGCAGCAGCGTGTTGAACCGGTAGTTGATCTCGGCCTGGCCGCCGCTGCCGACCTCGTGGTGCGCCTTTTCCACCTCGATGCCCACGCCCTCCAGGTTGCGGACCATCTGGTCGCGCAGGTCGGCGAAGTGGTCGCGCGGCGACACCGGGAAGTAGCCGGCCTTGAACGGGGTCTTGTAGCCGAGGTTGCCGTCCGCCTCCTCGCGGCCGGTGTTCCACCAGCCCTCCACCGAGTCGACCTCGTAGAACGCGGTGTTCTCCACATTGCCGAAGCGCACCGAGTCGAAGATGTAGAACTCCGCCTCGGGTCCGAAGAACGCGCGGTCGGCGATGGTCGACTCGCTGATGTACTCCTCGGCCTTGCGGGCGATGTTGCGCGGGTCCCGGCTGTAGGACTCGCGGGTGAACGGGTCGTGCACGAAGAAGTTCATCATCAGCGTCTTCTCCGCGCGGAACGGGTCGACGCGGGCTGTGTAGGGGTCGGGCAGCAGCAGCATGTCCGACTCGTGGATGGACTGGAACCCGCGCACCGACGAGCCGTCGAAGGCCACGCCCTCCTCGAAGGCGTCGGCGTCGAAGGCCCGGGCCGGCACCGTGAAGTGCTGCATGATGCCGGGCAGGTCGCAGAACCGGACGTCGACGAACTCCACGTTCTCGTCGGCGATGTACCGCAGGACCTCTTCTGCGTTGGCGAACATGGCGGGACTCCTTTGCCGTCGCGGCCGTCGCGTCTCAGAGTCCTCGCGTCGCGGAGGAGGTTCAACGGGTGATGCGGGGCGGGCGGTTCCGGGTCTCGCTGGTCATCCGGCACGACGGCATCCCGGCCTCGGTCGCCCCCGCGGACAACGAGACCGGGACCCGGATGTCAGATCACGTACTGCGCGAAGGACTGGCGCACCTTGTTCACCTTCGGCAGCGCGACCGCGAGGCAGTAGCCCTGGCCGGGGTTCTTGGCGAAGAAGTCCTGGTGGTACTCCTCGGCCCGGTAGAACTCGCCCAGCGGCTCCAGCGTCGTCACGATCTCGCCGTCCCACCAGTCGCCCGCGCGCTTGATGGCGGCCTCGAACTCGGCGTGCTGCTGGTCGTCGGCGGGGAACATCGCCGAGCGGTACTGCGTGCCGACGTCGGCGCCCTGGCGGTTGAGCTGCCGCGGGTCGTGCAGGGTGAAGAAGACGTCGAGGATGACCTCCGCCGGGATGACCTTCTCGTCGAACGTCACCGCGACCGCCTCCGCGTGCCCGGTGCGTCCCGTGCACACCTGCTCGTACGAGGGCTGGGCCGTGTCGCCGCCGGTGTAGCCGGACACCACGTCCTGCACCCCGCGCAGCGTCCGGTAGACCGCGTCCAGGCACCAGAAGCACCCGCCGGCCAGCACGAACGTCCGCATCTCGCATCACCTCTCACCGTGTGGTCCGTAGTCCGGCTCGCCCCCGGTCAACCCCGGGTGCCGGTCCAGTATTCCGCGCCGGGCGCCCGCCCACCGGGCGTCCTCTGTGGACGCCTCACGCGGGGGCGACGCGGAAGACCGGCCAGCCGATCTCGGTCCGCCACGTGCCCGGATCCGGGGTGTCCCGCGGCCCCGTGAGGTACACCTCCCGCACCGGGCCGGCCACGGCGAGCGCGTGCTCCACCACCCACCGGCCCAGCTCACCGTAGGTGACGTCGATCGTGTCATGCTCGCCTGGGTGGGTGGTGACCGCGAGTTCCACCGCCGGCAGGGTCACCATCCGCACCCGCCCGGCCGGTGCGGGCGGGTCCGCCACCGGCAGGTAGACCAGCATCCGGCCGCGTCCGTGGGTGAACAGCGCGTTGTCGTACAGGCCGCCGGGCGGTCCGGCCGGGTCCGGCACGAGCGCGTCCAGCTCGGCCATCGCGCCCGCGTACCAGCCGTGGACGTCCGCCTCCCCGACGATCGCCTCCACCGCCGCGACCGTCGTGGCCGGGACGCGGCGCAGCTCGACCGCCAGCTCCCCGGGTTCCGGGGTGAGCAGCCGCCGCAGGGAGGTGACCGCCGCGCGGGTGCGTTCCAGCTGGTCCTCCAGCCGCCGCAGGTGCTCGCCCACCAGCAGTGCCCTGGCGTCCGGGTCGGGCGTGGCGAGGATGCGGCGGACCTCCGGCAGCGGCACGTCGAGCTCCCGCAGCCGGTGGATCACCTGCGCGGCCGGGATCTGCGTGGCGTCGTAGTAGCGGTAGCCGGTGGCGGGGTCGACGCGGGCCGGCTCGAGCAGCCCGGCGTCGTGGTAGCGGCGCAGCGTGCGGATGCTCAGGTGGGTCAGCCGGGAGAACTCGCCGATGGACAGCACGAGCGGATTCTGCACCCTCTCCCCGCGGGAGGGTCCAGCGCTTGACCCTCCCGCGCCGGCAGGGCGGACCGTGACAGGCATGAACGATTCCCTCGAAGGGCGGCGCGCCCTGGTGACCGGTGGCGGGCGGGGCACCGGTGCGGCCGTCGTCGCCCGGCTGCGCGCCGCCGGCGCCACCGTGCTGGCCACCGCCCGCTCCCGCCCGGACGGCACCGACGGCCCGTTCGTCACCGCCGATGTGACGCAGGCCGGCGGTGTGGACACGATCGTGCGCGAGGTGCGGGAGCGGTTCGGCGCGCTGGACGTCCTGGTGCACACCGTGGGCGGGTCGTCCGCGCCGGGCGGCGGGTTCGCCGCGCTGACCGACCGGCACTGGCGCGACGAGCTCGACCTCAACCTGCTGGCCGCCGTCCGCCTGGACCGGGCGCTGCTGCCGGACATGGCGGCCGGCGGGGCGGTCGTCCACGTGTCGTCCATCCAGCGGCGGTTGCCGTTGTTCGAAGCCACGCTCGGGTACGCCGCCGCGAAGGCCGCGCTCACCACGTACAGCAAGGGGCTGGCGAAGGAGCTGGCGCCGCGCGGGGTGCGGGTGAACGTGGTCTCGCCGGGAGCGATCCGCACCTCGGCGGCGGACGCCCTGGTCGCCCGGCTGGCGGCCGCCGAGGGGCTCGGCGAGCCGGCCGCGTGGGAGCGGCTGACCGCGTCGCTGGGCGGGATCCCGCTGGGCCGTCCGGCGCTGCCGGAGGAGGTCGCCGAGCTGGTGGCGTTCCTGGTGTCCGGCCGGGCGTCGGCGATCACGGGCGCGGAGCACACCATCGACGGCGGCACGGTGCCGACCGTCTGACCAGGAGGAATGATGATGAACTCACTGCCGGCCGCCGTGCGCGGCTACCTCGCCGACCCGGCCGCGGACGTCTTCACCACCGACGCGGTGGTGGTCGACGACGGGCGCACCTACCGCGGCCCGGACGAGATCCGCGCGTGGACCCGCCGGACCACGACGGAGTTCCGCTACACGGCGACGCTCACCGGGTTCTCCCAGGAGGGTGCGGGGGAGTGGACGGTGGTGCAGCACCTGTCCGGGGACTTCCCCGGTGGAGAGGTGGATCTGCGGTACCGGTTCCAGCTGCGCGGGGAGCGGATCGCCGCGTTGACGATCGCACCCTGAGGGGTGGGCTTCGCGGCGCGGCCGGCCCCGCAGGGCTGCGGACCCGCGGGTGCGGCTGGGCGCGCCGGGGCGGCGGACCGTGCTGCGGGATCGCCCGCTGCCGGCGCCGGGTGGCCCAGCGTCGAGCGGTGGGTGCCCGCGCGGGGTCATCCGGGGGGCAGGCCGGGGAGTAGTTCGACTGTGGCGGGGCCCTCGGCGCCGCCCCCTCAGCCGAGCGTCCCCGCTCGCGGCCTCACCCAGCGAAGGCCAGGCCAGGCAGCAGTTCCGCCAGCCGCGCGGGGGCGCCGGAGCGGAGGGTGAGCGTCCGGCCGTCCTGGTCGATCTCCACCAGGTTCTCCGCGCGGAGCCGGGTCAGGATCGCGTGTCCCAGCGCGCCGCCGAGGTGCGGCCGGCGCAGCGTACGGTCCAGGCAGCTCGTCGCGGTCTTGCGGCGGCTTCCGGCCAGCTCCGCCGCGTCGATCGCCAGCCGGTCCAGCACCTCCGCCGCCCGCGGGCCCAGCTCCAGCTCGTCGGTGTCGGCCCGGCGGCGCAGCGCGTCCACGGCCAGCAGGTGGTCCAGCACGGCCACCCCGAGCCGCCCCGCCGCGTGGTCGTAGCACAGCCGCTCCGGCGGCGCGGCCGGGCCGGGCACGGGCAGCGATCCGCCCGCGTAGTCGGCCAGCGCGTCCAGTACCGCGGTGATCGCCGGGTCCGCCAGGCGGTACGTCACGTGCCGCCCGGTCTGCGAGGTGACCACCAGCCCGGCCTGGCGCAGCTTCGCCAGGTGGTTGCCCAGCCGCGCCGGGGTCACGCCGAGGATGTCCGCCAGCTGGGTCATGCCGTGCGGCCCCTCGTGCGCGAGCAGCTGCAGCACGGTCAGCCGGATCGGGTCCGCCAGCTCGCGCGCCAGCCCGGTCACCGTGGCCACCACGGGCTGTTCCGCGCTCGTCCATCCGAGGGAGGTCACACCCGCAGCCTACCATCGACTTTCACGTTTCACGGATACGTGATAGATGTATGTGATGCTGCGACGCTACCTGCGCGACCAGATCTCGCCACCCGGTCCGTTCCGGGTGATGGCGCTCGGCGTGCTGGTCACCACCGCGGGCGGCGGCGCCTGGTACACGACGTGGGCGGTCTACTTCACGACCGTCGCCGGGTTGCCCGCCCCGGTCGTCGGCCTCGGGCTGATGCTCGCCGGCGGCGCGGGCCTGCTCGCGGCGACACCGGTCGGCGCGCTCGCGGACCGGATCGGGCCGCGGGAGCTGCTGATCGCCCTGATCGCGATCGAGGGCGTCTCGATGGCGGCGTTCGTGTTCGCCCACCACGTCGCCGTGTTCCTGGCCGTCGCGGTGGTCAACACGACGGCCGAACGCGCCACCGCCGGTGTCCGCACCGCCTACGTCGCGCAGCTGGCCGACGAGGCGACCCGGGTGGCGCACCTGGCGCGGCAACGCGTCGCCAGCCACCTCGGCTACACCGTGGGCGCCGCGGCCGGGGCCGCCTGCCTGACGTTGGGCAGTCCGGCCGCGTTCCACGTCCTGATCACCGTCGACGCGGCCACCTCGCTGATCTACGCCGCCCTGCTCACCCGGGTGCCCGCGGTGCGCCCGGTCCCGCGCACCGGCAAACCGCGCACCCTGCTCGCCGATCCCGCGTTCCTCACCGTGGTCTCCACGACCGGCCTGCTCTCCCTGTGCTGGGGCCTGGTCTCGACCGCGCTCCCGCTGTGGCTGGTCCGCAACACGCACCTGCCGGCCGGGCTCGCGGGCGTGGTCGTGATCGTCAATTCGCTCGGCGTGGCGTTGCTGCAGGTCGTGGCGAGCCGCGGCTGCACCGGGGCCCGGCGCGGCGCCGCGCGGGCGGCCTGGTCGGGCGGCGCCCTGGCGCTCGCCTGCCTGCTGTTCGCCGCGACCGGCGGGGGCGGTGGCGCGTGGGCCGCCGGGCTGGTGCTGCTCGCCACCGCCGCCCACCTGGCCGGTGAGCTGTGGTTCATCGCCGCGAAGTGGGCGCTCACGCTCGACCTCACCCCGCCCGGCGCGACCGGCCGCTACCAGGGCCTCGCCGCCACGGCCCAGGCCGGCGCGCAGATGCTCAGCCCCGCGCTGATGACCCTGCTGGTCGGCACGTGGGGCCGGCCCGGCTGGTTCGTGCTGGCCGCGGTGTTCCTCGCCGCCGGCCTGGGCACGATCCCGGCCGCCCGCTGGGCGATCCGCACCCGGATCGAAACCCGTTCTGCTGTCGGTTGACCCACGCCCAGCCCGGCAGCCTTGTCCCGGACGAGAACATGTTCTAGTTTTGGGTTCGTGGAGACCGATCTGGGCTTGGCCGGTGCCGTGGTGCTGGTGACCGGCGGCGTGCGCGGGGTGGGGCGGGGGATCAGCCGGGTGTTCTCGGCGTATGGCGCACGCGTGGTGACCTGCGCGCGGCGCGAGCCCGAGGAGCCGGCCGGCGACTTCATCGCCTGCGATGTGCGTGATCCGGATCAGGTGTCGGCGTTGATCGGTCGGATTGTGGCTGAGCACGGTCGTCTGGATGTGGTGGTGAACAACGCGGGTGGGAGTCCGTTCGCGTCTGCTGCGGAGGCGTCGCCGCGGTTTCACGACAAGATCGTGCAGTTGAACTTGCTGGCTCCGTTGGTGGTGGCGCAGCAGGCGAACGCGGTGATGCAGCGCCAGGACGGTGGCGGTTCGATCGTGATGATCTCCAGCGTGTCCGCGACCCGCCCGTCGCCAGGGACGGCCGCGTATGGCGCGGCGAAGGCGGGCTTGGACAACCTGACGGCCAGTTTGGCGGTGGAGTGGGCGCCTCGAGTCCGGGTGAATGCCTTGGATGTCGGAATGGTGCGCACCGAGCAATCCCGTCTGCACTACGGCAGTGATGTGGCGGCGGTGGGCAAGACGGTGCCGCTGGGACGGCTGGCGGAGCCGGAGGAGATCGGGCAGTGCGCGGCGTTTTTGGCGTCGGGTCTGGCTTCTTATGTGTCGGGGGCGACGTTGAAGGTGCATGGCGGTGGTGAGGTGCCGGCGTACCAGGCGGCCGCGGATGTCGATCGGGAGGGTTCATGACGTTGTGCCAGGACCGGGTGGTGATCGTGACCGGCGCGGGCCGCGGCATCGGGCGGGCGCATGCGCTGGCGTTCGCCGCGGAGGGTGCGCGGGTGGTGGTCAACGACGTGGGCGTGGCCCTCGATGGCTCCGCCACGGGCGACGGTCCAGCCGCCCAGGTGGTGGCTGAAATCGAGTCCCTGGGCGGCAAGGCCGTGGCGAACACCGACGACGTGGCCGATTGGGCCGGGGCGCGGAACCTGGTGCGCACCGCGGTGGAGCACTTCGGTGGTCTGGATGTGCTGGTGAACAACGCGGGGTTCGTGCGGGACCGGATGCTGGTCAACCTGGGTGAGCAGGAGTGGGACGCGGTGATCCGCGTGCACCTCAAGGGTCACTTCGCCCCGCTGCGGCATGCCGCGGAGTACTGGCGCGGCGAGGCGAAGGCGGGTCGGATGCCGAGCGCGCGGGTGATCAACACCAGTTCCGGTGCCGGCTTGCTGGGCAGTGTCGGCCAGTCCAACTATTCGGCCGCGAAAGCAGGCATCGCCGGGTTGACGGTCGTGGCAGCCGCGGAGTTGGCCCGCTACGGCATCACGGTGAACGCGATCGCTCCGTCGGCGCGGACGCGGATGACCGAGGAGGTGTTCGCTGATGCCATGGCCCGGCCCGATTCCGGGTTTGATGTGATGGCGCCGGAGAACATCTCACCGTTGGTGGTGTGGCTCGGCAGTGTGGAATCCGCCGGTGTGACGGGCCGGGTGTTCGAGGTGGAGGGCGGGAAGGTGTCGCTGGCGCAGGCGTGGCGCCATGGTCCTTCGGTGGACAAAGGCAGCCGGTGGGAGCCGTCCGAGTTGGGCCCGGTGGTGGAGAAGTTGATCGCCGAGGCGCCCGCGCCCGAACCCGTTTATGGAGCGTCCTGATGCCGGTTCTGACCAAACGGGACGGTCGCATCGAGATCGTCACGGTGGATTATCCGCCGGTGAATGCGTTGCCGGTGCAGGGCTGGTTCGACCTCGCCGAGGCGATCACGCGCGCCGGGCAGGACCCGGAGGTGCACGTGGTAGTGCTGCGTGCCGAGGGTCGCGGCTTCAACGCCGGGGTGGACATCAAGGAAATCCAGCGCACCGCCGGCTACGAAGCACTCGTGGGGGCGAACAAGGGCTGCTACGCCGCGTTCGGCGCCGTGTATGACTGCGCGGTGCCGGTGGTAGCGGCGGTGCACGGGTTCTGCCTGGGCGGGGGGATCGGGCTGGTCGGCAACGCGGACGTGATCGTGGCTTCGGAGGACGCCACCTTCGGGGTGCCCGAGGTGGAACGGGGCGCGCTGGGCGCGGCGACCCATCTGGCGCGGCTGGTGCCGCAACACCTGATGCGCACCCTCTACTTCACCGCGCGGCAGATCACCGCGGCCGAGTTGCATCAGCACGGTTCGGTCTTCCAGGTGGTGCCGCGTGAACAGCTGGATGAGGCCGCGTTGGCGGTGGCGCGGGACATCGCGGCCAAGGATCCGCGGGTGATCCGGGCGGCGAAGGAGGCGTTGAACGGTATCGACACCCAGCACGTGCACCGCAGTTACCGGTTCGAGCAGGGGTTCACCTTCGAGTTGAACCTGCTGGGCGCCTCGGATGAGGCTCGGGAGGAGTTCCTCAATGGCCGATAAGCGCATGACCGCCGACGACGTCGCGGCGGAAGTCCGGGACGGCATGACGATCGGCATCGGCGGCTGGGGCTCGCGCCGCAAGCCGATGGCCCTCATCCGTGCCCTGCTGCGCACGCCGGTGAAGGACCTGACGGTCGTGTCCTATGGCGGCCCGGATGTGGGGTTGTTGTGCGCGGCGGGCAAGGTCAAGCGGGTGGTGTTCGGGTTCGTCACGCTGGACTCGATCCCGTTCGACCCGTGGTTCGGTCGCGCCCGGGAGACCGGTGCGATCGAGGTGACCGAGTACGACGAGGGCATGTTCGCCGCCGCCCTGTCCGCCGCCGCCCAACGACTCCCGTTCCTGCCGCTGCGGGCCGGACTGGGTTCGGAGGTGATGCGGGTGAATCCCGGCCTGCGCACCGTGCGCTCGCCCTATGCCGATGGGGAGGAACTGGTGGCGGTGCCCGCGCAGGAACTGGATGTGGCGCTGGTGCATTTGAACCGTGCCGACGCGCGCGGGAATGCGCAGTATCTCGGGCCGGATCCGTATTTCGATGACTTGTTCTGCCTGGCCGCGAAGAAGCGGTTCGTCTCGGTGGAGAAGGTGGTGGAGACGGCGGAGCTGGCTGGGCCGGTGCAGTCGTTGTTGCTCAACCGCGGTTCGGTGGACGGTGTGGTGGAGGCGCCGCGCGGTGCGCACTTCACCACCGCGGTGCCCGACTACGGCCGCGACGAACGCTTCCAGCAGCACTACGTGGCTTGCGCGAAGGACCTGGACGCCTGGCCGGGGTTCGTGGATCGCTTCTTGTCGGGGGATGAGGCGCGGTACTTGTCCGAAGTGGATCGATTCGAGGCGGCGGCATGAGCGCGACCAGGGCCGAGATCGCCGTCGTGGCGGTGGCCGAACTCTTCCGCGGCGACGGCGAAATCGTCGCGAGCCCGATGGGCTACATCCCCTCGCTGGGCGCCAAACTCGCCCGCCTGACCTTCGAACCGGACCTGCTGCTCTCCGACGGCGAGGCCTACCTGATCGACGCCGACGGCGTGATCGAGGGCTGGCAGCCCTTCCGCAAAATGCTCGACACGATCGTCCCCCACGGGCGGCGGCACGTGGTGATGGGCGCCAACCAGATCGACAAGTTCGGCAACCAGAACATCTCCGCCATCGGCGACCACGCCCGCCCGACGAAGCAGCTCCTCGGCGTGCGCGGCGCGCCAGGGAACACGGCCAACCACCGCACGAGTTACTGGGTCCCCCGCCACAGCCCCCGCGTGTTCGTCGAGTCCGTGGACATCGTGTCGGGCGTGGGCTACGACAACGCCGCCAAAGCCGGACTGAAATACCACGACGTCCACCGCGTGGTGACGAATCTGGGGGTGTTCGACTTCGCCACCCCCGACCACTCGATGCGCGCGGTCTCACTGCACCCCGGGGTCGCCCCCGAGGAGGTCACGGCGGCGAGCGGCTTCGAGATCGATCTCTCCAGTGCGCTCACCAGCCGCGAGCCCACTGAGGAGGAGCTGCGGCTGATCCGCGAGGTGCTCGACCCGAAGGGCCTGCGGGACAAGGAAGTCCCGTCATGACACTGGACACCGCGCTGACCCGCCTGGTCGGGGTGCGGCACCCGGTCGTGCAGACCGGAATGGGCTGGGTGGCGGGACCGCGGTTGGTGTCGGCCACCGCCGAAGCAGGCGGGCTGGGCATCCTGGCGTCGGCCACCATGACGTTTCCCGAACTCGAAGCCGCCATCGCGGAAGTCAAGCAGCGCACCAACCAGCCCTTCGGGGTCAACCTCCGCGCGGATGCGAGGGACGCAGGAGACCGGGTGGACCTGCTGATCCGGGAGGGCGTGAAAGTCGCGTCCTTCGCGTTGGCTCCCCGCAAGGAGATGATCGCGAAGCTGCGGGACCACGGGATCGTGGTGATCCCGTCCGTGGGGGCGGCCCGGCACGCGGAAAAGGTCGCCGCCTGGGGCGCGGACGCCGTGATCGTCCAGGGCGGCGAGGGCGGCGGGCACACCGGGGGCGTAGCCACCACCCTGCTGTTGCCCTCGGTCCTGGACGCGGTCGACATCCCCGTCGTCGCCGCGGGCGGCTTCTTCGACGGACGCGGGCTCGCCGCCGCACTCGCCTACGGAGCCGCGGGCGTGGCGATGGGGACGCGGTTCCTGCTCAGCAAGGAAAGCACCGTGCCGGAGGAGGTCAAGCGCGTGTACCTCTCCCAGGGGCTCACCGGCACTGTCGTCACCCGGCGCGTGGACGGCCTCCCGCACCGCGTCCTGCGCACCGACCTCGTCGAGCGCCTGGAATCGACGGGCCGCGTCCGGGGACTGGTGCAGGCGGCACGCAACGCGGTGCGGTTCCGGCGGATCACCGGGCTGTCGCTGCCCGCGATGGTCCGCGAGGGCTTGGCGATGAAGCACGGCAACGAGATGACGTGGAGCCAGATCCTGATGGCGGCCAACACGCCGATGCTGCTGCGCGCCGGCCTGGTCGAAGGCCGCACCGACGCCGGAGTGCTGGCCTCGGGCCAGGTGGTCGGCCTGATTGATGACCTGCCCACGGTGGCCGAGATCGTGGAGGGCATGGTCGCCCAGGCGGAGGAGATCCTTCACCGCTTGGGTGGATGAGGGGCTTCGGGCGCCGCGCCTCGGCGGGGGCGGTTTTCCGCCGGGGTGCTCCGGGTTCCGGTGCCAGGTGGTCGGCCTGATTGATGACCTGCCCACGGTGGCCGAGATCGTGGAGGGCGCGGTCGCCCAGGCGGAGGAGATCCTTCACCGCTTGGGTGGATGAGGGGCTTCGGGCGCCGCGCCTCGGCGGGGGCGGTTTTCCGCCGGGGTGCTCCGGGCTCCGGTGCCAGGTGGTCGGCCTGATCGACGACCTGCCCACGGTGGCCGACATCGTGGAGGGCGCGGTCGCCCAGGCGGAGGAAATTCTCCACCGCCTGCCGACGCGTGATCAGATTCGTTCGATGATGGTCACGTTGGCGGTTCCGCCGCCTTCGCACATGGTTTGCAGGCCGTAGCGGCCACCGCGGCGCTCCAGTTCGTGCAGCAGGGTGGCGAGGAGTTTGGTGCCGGTGGCTCCGATGGGGTGGCCCAGGGCGATCCCGCCGCCGTTGACGTTGACGCGGTCGGGGTCGGCGCCGGTTTCGTCGAGCCAGGCCAGCACCACGCTGGCGAAAGCCTCGTTGACCTCGAACAGGTCGATGTCGTCCACGGTGAGCCCGGTCTTGCGGAGGGCGTGGGCGGTGGCGGGGATGGGGCCGGTGAGCATCCACACCGGATCCGCCGCCCGCACGGAGATGTGGTGGATCCGGGCGCGTGGCGTCAAACCGTGTTCCCGTACGAAGGACTCGGAGGCGATCAGGGCGGCGCTGACGCCGTCGGAAATCTGGCTCGCCACCGCCGCGGTGAGCCGGGAGCCCTCGGAGAGGGGTTTGAGTCCTTGCATGCGTTCGAGGCTGGTGTCCCGGCGCGGGCCCTCGTCTACCGAGAAGTCATCGACGGGGGCGATCTCTGCGGTGAATCGGCCGGTGTCGATGGCCTCGATCGCGCGCCGGTGGCTGCGCAGGGCGTAGGCTTCCATGGCTTCGCGGGTGATGTCCCAGTGCTCGGCGATCATGTCGGCGGAGCGGAACTGCGACACCTCGACGCTGCCGTACCGTTCCTGCCAGCCCTTGGAGCCGGAGAACGGATCGTCGAACCCGTACTCCCGCCCGGCGAGCATCGCGGCGCTGATGGGGATGCGGCTCATGTTCTGCACCCCGCCCGCGAGCACCAGGTCCTGGGTTCCGGATAGCACGGCTTGGGCGGCGAAGTGCACCGCTTGCTGGCTGGATCCGCATTGCCGGTCGACGGTCACGCCGGGGACGTGGTCGGGGTAGCCGGCGGCGAGCCAGGCGGTGCGGGCGATGTTGCCGGATTGGGGGCCGAGGGTGTCGGTGCAGCCGAGGATCACGTCGTCGACCAGGTCCGGGTCCACCCCGGCCCGTGACACCACCGCCCGGATGATGTGTGCGCCCAGGTCGGCGGAATGCCACCCGGACAGCGCGCCACCACGCCGTCCGACGGGGGTGCGCACGGCGTCGAGGAGAAAGGCTTCGGGCACAACGGCTCCCTAGGGGTGCTGGCTGGACACGGACACGACCTCGCCGGTCATATAGGAGGCGTAGTCGCTGGCGAGGAACACCATCACGTTGGCGACCTCCCAGGGTTCGGCGGCGCGACCGAACGCCTCTCGCTGCTCCAACTGGTGGAGGAGGTCGTCGCTGGTGACTTTGGCGAGGAAGGGGTGCATGGCCAGGCTGGGGGCGACGGCGTTGATCCGCACGCCGTGCTCGGCGGCATCCAGGGCGCTGCAGCGGGTCAACGCCATCACCCCGGCTTTGGCGGCGGCGTAGTGGGCCTGCCCGGCCTGCGCCCGCCACCCGATCACCGAGGCGTTGTTGACGATCGCCCCACCGCCACCTTGGGCGACGAACTGCCGCAGCACCGCCCGGGTGCAGCGGAACGTGCCGGTCAACGTGATGTCCAAGACCCGGGACCACTCGTCGTCGGTCATCTCCAGCACCGATCGGGTCCCGCCGAGCCCGGCGTTGTTGATCATCACGTCGATGCGGCCGAACTGCCCCACCGCGCCCGCCACCAACGCCTGCACCTGGTCCTCACGTGTGACGTCACAGGCGATGGCGTGCACCTTGCCCAGCTCCGCCAACTCGGTGGCCTTCTCCGCGAGCCGCCGCTCGTGCCAGTCGCTGATCACCACGTGCGCGCCTTCTTCGAGACAGCGTTTCGCGACCGCGGAGCCGATGCCGGTGCCGGCGGCGGCGGTGACCACCACGACTTTGCCGGCGAGCAGGTCGTGTCCGGGTGGGTAGTGGGGGATCACCGGGCCTCCTTGGGCAGGCCGAGCACCCGCTCGGCGATGATGTTGCGTTCGATCTCGTCCGAGCCGCCGTAGATGGTGTCGGCCCGGGTGAACAGGAACAGCCGCTGCCACTCGTCCAGCTCGCCGTCGGCCACCAGCGACCGCGCGCCCCGCGCCCGCACCGCCAACTCGCCCAGGCGGCGGTGCCACTGCGCCCACAGCAGCTTCCCGACCGCCACCTCCGGCCCCGCGGCCTGCCCCAGGGTGCGCAACGCGTGCGCCCGCAGCACCCGCAAACCGATCCGGGCGCGCTCCAGATCGGCGCGCAGCAACGGATCCTCCCACGTCCCCAGCCGGCGAGCCTCCGCCTCGATGCCGTCCAGCTCGCGGCGGAACCCGATCTGCTGCCCCAGCGTCGACACGCCCCGCTCGAACCCGAGCGTGGCCATCGCGATCCGCCACCCCTCACCCGGCTCACCGACAACCATGCCAGCCGGGGTGCGGGCGTCGTCGAAGAACACCTCGTTGAACTCCGAGGTGCCGGTCAGCTGCTGGATCGGCCGCACCGTCACCCCCTCCTGCCGCAACGGCACCAGCAGATACGACAACCCCCGATGCCGCTGCGACCCCCGCTCCGTGCGGGCGACCACGAAACACCAGTCCGCCACGTGCGCCAGCGACGTCCAGATCTTCTGGCCGTTGACCACCCACTCGCCGTCCCGCAGCTCCGCCGAGGTGGACACCGCCGCCAGATCCGACCCGGCCCCGGGCTCGGAGTAGCCCTGACACCACAGCTCCTCCACCGCCACGATCCGCGGCAGGAACCGCGCCCGCTGCTCCGGCGTGCCGAACGCGATCAACGTCGGCCCCAGCAACTGCTCCCCGATGTGATTCACCCGCGCCGGCGCCCCCGACGCCGCATACTCCTCGTGAAACGCCACCTGCTCATCCAGCGACAACCCACGCCCGCCGAACTCGCTCGGCCAGCCCACACACGTCCACCCGGCCCCAGCCAGGTGCCGCTCCCACGCCAACCGCAGCTCGAACGCCTCGTGCTCCCGCCCCGGCCCGCCCAGACCACGCAGCTCCGCGAACTCACCGGTCAGGTTGTCCGCCAGCCACTCCGCGACCTCACGGCGGAACCGCGTCAGCTCCAACGCACGCCTCCTTGCTGCCGGGCCTCCCACGCACCTAGGGTAATGAGAACATGTTCTAGTTTCTCGGTCCAGGGGAGGGTGCGGTGGGACAGACCACGATCCCGGCCGTCGTCCGCGACGCAGCGGCGAAGTTCGGCACGTCCGAGGCGCTGGTCGACGGCGACGTCAGGCTCGGGTTCGACCAGCTTCTGGAACGTGTTCAGACCGCCGCCAGGGCCTTCCTGGCCCGCGGGATCGCGCCCGGCGACCGGGTCGCGATCAACCTCCCGAACACCTGCCACTGGGTCCTGTCGGCCCTGGGCGCGCTCTATGCGGGCGCGGTGCTGGTGCCGGTCAACACCCGATTCACCGCCGCCGAGACCGTGGACCTGCTGGTCCGCAGCCGGGCGAAGGCGCTGGTCGTCGCGGCCGACTTCCTCGGCGCCGACCGGCACGCCGCGATCCAGGCGACCGGCGCCGCCCTGCCGGACCTCGCCACCGTCGTCCGCGTCCCGCTCGAACAACCGCACCGGCCGGCCAGTGGCACCCTCGGCTGGGACGAGTTCCTCGCCCTCGCCGAGCGGGTGCCCGCGGCCGACGCCGAAGCGCGCGCCGACGCCGTGCGGCCGGACGACGTCAGCGACATCCTGTTCACCTCCGGCACCACCGGCCGCTCGAAGGGCGTGCTGTCGGCGCACCGGCAGGTGGTCGACGTGGCCGCCGCGTGGGCGGAATGCGGCCGCGTCACCGCCGACGACCGGTACCTGGTGATCAACCCGTTCTTCCACAGCTTCGGCTACAAGGCCGGGATCGTGGTCGGGCTGCTGACCGGGGCCACGATCGTGCCGCAGGTGGTGTTCGACGTGCGGGCGACCCTGGCCGCGATCGAACGCGAACGCATCTCGGTGCTGCCCGGCGCGCCGACGATCTTCCAGTCACTGCTGCGGGAACCGGACCGCGGGGACACCTCGTCGCTGCGGCTCGCGGTCACCGGCGCGGCGACCGTGCCCGCGTCGCTGGTCAGGCGCATGCGCGCCGAGCTGGGGTTCGACACGGTGCTGACCGCCTACGGGCTCACCGAAGCGGTGGTGGTGACCATGTGCCGCCCCGGCGACGATGCCGAGCTGGTCGCGAGCACGTCCGGGCGCGCGACCGCCGGGTTCGAGGTGGCGATCCGCGGGGCGGAGGTCGTCGTCCGCGGGCCGAACGTCATGCTCGGCTACCTCGACGACCCCGAGGCGACCGCGCAGGCGATCGACGAGCAGGGCTGGCTGCGCACCGGTGACGTCGGCGTGCTCGATGACGACGGCAACCTGACCATCACCGGCCGGCTCAAGGACATGTACATCTGCGGCGGGTTCAACGTCTACCCGGCCGAGGTCGAGCACGCCCTCACCGAGCTGGCCGGCGTGCGTGACGTCGCCGTGGTCGGGGTGCCGGACGAGCGCCTGGGCGAGGTGGGCAAGGCGTTCGTCGTCGGCGCCGGGCTGACCGCGGAGCAGGTGATCGGGTTCTGCCGGGAGCGGCTGGCCAACTACAAGGTCCCGCGGCTCGTCCAGTTCGTGGACGAGCTGCCCCGCAACGCTTCCGGCAAGGTGCTGAAGCGACTTCTGACGGAGGAGAGGGCATGACTGAAGACGTCGTCCGCTACGAGCGCCGGGGTGCGGTGGCGGTGGTGACGATGAACCGGCCTGAGTACCGCAACGCGCAGAACTCGGCGATGACCTACGCGCTGGACGATGCGTTCACCCGGGCGGTGAACGACGCCGGGGTGAAGGTGATCGTGCTGGCGGGGGAGGGCAAGCACTTCTCGGCGGGCCATGACATCGGCACGCCCGGGCGCGATGTGGATCAGTCGTTCGAGCGGCGTGCGGTGGTGTGGTGGGATCACACCACGCGTGAGGGCGGGGATCAGCGGTTCGCCCGGGAGTCGGAGGTGTACCTGGGGATGTGCCGCCGGTGGCGGGAGATCCCGAAACCGATGATCGCGTCGGTGCAGGGGGCGTGCATCGCGGGCGGGTTGATGCTGGCGTGGGTGTGCGACCTGATCGTGGCTTCCGACGACGCGTTCTTCGCTGATCCGGTGGTGCGGATGGGTATTCCCGGGGTGGAGTATTTCGCGCACCCGTGGGTGCTGGGGCCGCGAGCGGCGAAAGAAGTCCTGTTCACCGGGGAACGGTTCAGCGTGCAGCAGGCCAAGGAATGGGGCATGGTCAACCGGGTCGTGCCCCGTGCGGAATTGGCGGAGCGGACGTTCGAGCTGGCGGACAAGATCGCGCAGATGCCGCAGTTCGGGCTGGCGCTGGCGAAGAAGGCGGTCAACCAGGCCGAGGACCTGATGGGGATGCGGTCCGGGATGGACTCGGTGTTCGGGTTGCACCACTTCGCCCACGCGCACAACGCCGAGACCTCGGCGGATTCGCTGGGTGGGCAGGACGCGCGGTCGATGCGGGACGGGGCGCAGCGCTGATGGACCTCGACATCGATGCCGAGTCGGCGGCGTTCCGCGACGAGGTGCGGGAATGGCTCGCCACGCATGTCCCCACGCTGCCGTCGATGGACACCGCCGAAGGTTTCGCCGCACACCGGAAGTGGGAGGCGACGCTGGCTGATGCCCGGTTGTCGGTGGTTTCCTGGCCGCGCGAGTACGGCGGGCGGGATGCGTCGTTGCTGCAGTGGGTGTTGTTCGAGGAGGAGTACTACGCCGCGGGCGCACCCGGGCGTGTCAGCCAGAACGGGATCTTCATGCTGGGGCCGACGCTGTTCGCGCACGGCACGGCCGAGCAGCGGGCCCGGATCCTGCCCGCCATGGCCCGCGGTGAGCAGGTGTGGGCGCAGGCCTGGTCCGAACCCGAAGCCGGCAGCGACATCGCCGCCCTGCGCAGCAGCGCGGTCCGGACCGAGGGCGGGTGGCTGCTGTCCGGGCAGAAGACCTGGTCCTCCCGCGCGGCCTTCGCCGACCGCGCGTTCGGGTTGTTCCGGACCGATCCCGCCGAGCAGCGGCATCGCGGGCTGACGTACTTCATGTTCGACCTGCGCGCCGAGGGCGTGACCGTGCGGCCCATCCCGCAGCTGGACGGGGAGCCGGGGTTCGCCGAGATCTTCCTGGACAACGTGTTCGTGCCCGATG
Source organism: Amycolatopsis deserti (assembly GCF_014653945.1). Classification (GTDB taxonomy): domain Bacteria; phylum Actinomycetota; class Actinomycetes; order Mycobacteriales; family Pseudonocardiaceae; genus Amycolatopsis_E; species Amycolatopsis_E deserti. Next base: position 255,707 of record NZ_BNAU01000008.1, read on the forward strand.
CCGACGTGATCGGCGAACCGGGCCAGGGGTGGCGGGTGGCGATGACCACTGCCAACAACGAACGCGGCCTCTCGCTGCGCAGCCCCGGCCGCTTCCTCTCCGCCGCGGACCGCCTGGTTGATCTGTGGCGTACGCAGGGGCAAGCCGCTGCGGCACGGGACCGGGTGGCGGATGCGTGGATCGGGGCGCGCGCCTACCAGCTCTACACCTTCGGCACCGTTTCCCGGCTGGCCGAGGGCGGCGAGCTCGGGCCGGAGTCCAGCGTCAACAAGCTGTTCTGGTCCCACCTGGACGTCGGCCTGCACGAGACCGCGCTGGACATCCTCGGCCCGGACGCCGAAACCGACCAGGCGTGGGTGGACGGTTATCTGTTCTCCCTGGCCGGCCCGATCTACGGCGGCACCGACCAGATCCAACGCAACACCATCGCCGAACGACTCCTGGGACTGCCTAGGGAGGCCCGCCGATGAGATTCGCGCTTTCGGCCGAACAGCGGGACTTCGCCACCAGCTTGCACGACTACCTCACCGGCGCCGACACCCCCGCCGCCGCCCGAGCCTGGGCACAGGGGCGGCACGAACCCGGACTCAAGATCCTGCGCGGCCTCGCCGAACTCGGCGTACCGGCCCTGCTGATCGACGAAGCCCACGGCGGACTCGGCGCCGGCCCCGTCGACCTGGTCGTGGCGTTCGAGGCGCTGGGCTACCACGCCGTCCCCGGCCCGCTGGTGGAAACCGCCGCGGTCGCGCCCGCCGTCAACGCGGCCGAGCCGTGGTGGCCGGCACTGGCGGCGGGAGAAGCCTTCGCCACGGTGCTGGCTCCGCCGTACGTCCCGCTCGCACTCGACGCCGACATCGCGAGCCTCACGCTCGTCCTGCGCGACGGTGCCGTGCAGGAGATCCAGTCACCCCAGCGGGAGTTCGTGCGGTCGATCGATCCGGCCCGGCGGTTGTTCCAGCTCACCGGGGAGCCGGTACCCCTGGGCGAGTCCGAGCGCGCTTTCGACCTGGGGGTTCTCGCCGTGGCCGCGCAACTGCTCGGCGCCGGGCAATGGCTGCTCGACGCCGCAGTCGCCTACGCCAGACAACGCGCACAGTACGGCCGGCTGATCGGCGAATACCAGGCGGTCAAGCACCTGCTGGCCGACGTCGCCACCCACCTCGAACTCGCCCGGCCCCTCGTCCACGGCGCCGCGGTGACCCTGGACCCGCGGGACGTCTCCGCCGCCAAGGTCAAAGCGGGCGACGCCGCCTACCTCGCCGCACGTACCGCACTCCAGGTCCACGGCGCCATCGGCTACACCGCCGAACACGACCTCGGCCTGCGACTCACCAAAGTGCGGGCCCTGACCGGGTCGTGGGGCGACGGCGGGTTCCACCGCGAACGGGTGCTGGCGCGATGAGCCGGATCGATCCGATGTGGACGGAGGAGGCGCGGGCGCTGCGGGAGTCCGTGCGGACGTTGCTGGCACGGCGGTCGGGGCCGGCGGAGGTGCGCGCCGCGATGGCGTCCCCGCTCGGATACGACGACAAGCTGTGGTCGACGCTGTGCGAGCAGATCGGTGTCGCGGCTCTCGCGATTCCCGAGGAGTACGACGGCGCGGGCGCTTCGCTGGCCGAGGCGTGCGTGGTGTTGGAGGAGCTGGGGCGCACGCTGACCCCCGCCCCGATGCTCGGCTCGGCGGTGCTGTGCGGGCAGGCGCTGCTGCTGACCGGCAACGACGAGGCGTGCCGGCGGTTGCTGCCCGGCATCGCCGCGGGCAGCAGCGTGGCCGCGCTCGCGTGGTCCGATGAGGACGGACGGTGGTCCCCGGCGTGTGTCTTCGCGGACGGCCGCGTGGACGGCCGGGCGCACTACGTGCTCGACGGCGACCACGCGGACGTCCTCCTCGTGGTGGCGCGGACTCCCGACGGCGCTGGCCTGTTCGAAGTCGACCCGGCGGACGCCCGCCGCGAGCCCGTGACCACCCTCGACCCGACGCGGCGCCTCGCGGTCGTCTCGCTGGAGGCCGCCCCGGCGCGACGGCTGGACACCGGCGGATTCGACCTCGGGCGGCTGCGTGCGCTCGCGGTCGTGGCGCTGGCCGCCGAGCAGGTCGGCGCCGCGGCGAGGGCGCTGGAGCTGACTGTGGAGTACACCAAGCAGCGTCACCAGTTCGGCCGGCCCGTCGGGAGCTTCCAGGCGCTCAAGCACCGCATGGCCGACGTGCACGTGCACGTCGAGGCCGCCCGGTCGGCGCTGTACGGCGCCCTGACCGGCGACGACCTGCCGACCGACGCGGCGACCGCGAAACTCGTGTGCTCCGAGGCGTTCCAGCACGCCGCTGCCGAGATGATCCAGCTGCACGGCGGCATCGCGATCACCTGGGAGCACGACGCGCACCTGTACTTCAAACGCGCGCACGGCAGCGCACTGCTGTTCGGCTAGGGAACGGGGTGCGGCTCCGGTTCGAAGGTCGCCAGCATCTGTTCCAGCGCCGCCTGGTCTGGGCCGACCCACGGGTCCGCGTCCGGGGCCATGGCGAGGCGGTCGAGGAACTCGGCGGCGCGGCCTGGCGCCGGGGGCAGGTGGGTGCTCAGGATGACTGCCGGGTCGAAGGTCCGCAGCGGCGCCAGCGTGGCCAGGTACCGGTCGCGGTCGACGTTGTGCACCCACGGGCTGTCCACCGTGGCCCACAGCAGCTGGCCGGCGTGCAGCGCGTCGGCGGGGGCGTTCGCGACGTCGTCGCACGCGGCGAGTTCCGCGGTCGGCATGGGGGCGCCGAAGCAGTCCGAACTGACGCACACCCCGCTGCTGTGGTCGAAGAAGCCGACCGTCGCCGGGCTGTCGAACAGCGGCGGCCGGAAGGCGGTCAGCGTGCGGTCGCCCGCGTCGAGGGTCTGCCCGGGGTTGAGCAGGTACACCCGGTCGATCGGCAGCGGCCGCTCGGTCGACATGATGCCCATCGCGAGGTAGGTGGTGATCAGGCGGGCGCGTGGGGCCAGCTCGAGCAGGTCGAACAACGCGCCGGTGTGGTCGCGGTCCGGGTGGGTGAGCCAGATCCAGCGCACGTCGGCGGGATCGATCACCGTCCCCAGCGCGTCCAGGTAGCCGCGGCCGGGCAGGCTCAGCCCGGTGTCGACGACGACCGGTTCGGCGCCCTGCATGACGAACGCGTTGACCGGGAGGAAGCCGATGCCGGGCACCTCGAGCTGGTCGCACAGGACGCTCACGTCGCGCCCGATCCGGTTGATCTCCATGGCATCCGCCCTTCTTCCGCTCGTGCCGGAAACGGTAGGCCGCTCCGGACGCCCGGCGATAAGGCCGAAATACCCGTTTCGGTAAATCGCGGTGCTCGGTCACGGTCGGTCGCGGGCGCCGCCCAGCTGGGATCGGGCCGATCTCGCGGTGCTGGTGGACCGTGCCGGCTTGCACGCCCGCGGATGTGTGTTACCTTGGGTAACAGTAAACCGAGGTAACAGGCAGTCGTGTCAGGGAGGGTGCCATGACCAGCGTCGGTACGCACGAGCACGCGGACACCGCGCAGCCTGACCGCCAGTCGGTCGCGCGGCGGTTGCTCGACTCGTCCGAGACGTTGTCCTACGACCCCGTCACGGAGGTCGACTGGGACACCCCGCTGGACACGAGCTACCACGGCGCGAGCCCGGAGTGGAGCACCCTGTACGGCACCGCGTACTGGAACGAGATGACCCCCGAGCAGCAGCGCGAGCTGACCCGGCAGGAGGCCGCGTCGGTCGCCAGCACCGGCATCTGGTTCGAGATGATCCTGCAGCAGATGGTGCTGCGCGACTTCTACGCCAAGGACCCGACCGACCCGGCGTTCCAGTGGGCGCTCACCGAGATCGCCGACGAGTGCCGCCACTCGATCATGTTCGCCCGCGGCGCCGCGAAACTGCGGGCCCCGGCCTACCGCCCGCGCCGCCTGGCCGTCGAGCTGGGCCGGTTCTTCAAGACCACCGCCAAGGGCGAGGCGGCCTACGCGGCGATCCTGGTCGCCGAAGAGGTCCTCGACGTCATGCAGCGCGACTGGATGCGCGACGAGCGCGTGGTGCCGTTCGTGCGCACCATCAACAACATCCACGTGGTCGAGGAGTCGCGGCACATGAAGTTCGCCCGCGAGGAGACCCGCGAGCGGCTCAAGGGCGCGGGCCCGCTGCGGCGCCAGTACAACGCGCTGGTCGTGTCCATCGCGGCGTACTTCATCGTCAGCAGCATGTGGAACCCCGAGGTCTACGCCAACGCCGGGCTGGACACCCAGCGCGCGCTGCGTGAGGCGAAGGCCAACGAGCACCACAAGTCGATGCTGCGGTCCAGCTGCGCCGGGCTGATGGAGTTCCTGGACTCCGCCGGCCTGCTGACCAAGGCCTCGACCGTGTTCTACAAGCGCGCCAACCTCCTCTAGACGCCATGGCCTTCGCGATCACCCAGACCTGCTGCAACGACGCGTCGTGCGTGGCGGTGTGCCCGGTCAACTGCATCCACCCGACGCCGGACGAACCCGACTTCGGGACCACCGAGATGCTCTACATCGACCCGCGCACCTGCATCGACTGCGGTGCGTGCGCCGACGCCTGCCCGGTCGACGCGATCTTCCCGGTGGACGCCCTGACCGCCGCGATGCGGCCCTACGCGGAGATCAACGCGGACTTCTACGCCGACCGGGAGCCGGCGGCGGCCGATCCCGCGCCGAACTTCCACCCGTGGGGCCCGCCGGTGTTCAGCCGCACCATCCCGAGCGACTTCCCGGCGCTGGAGGTCGCCGTGGTCGGCACCGGGCCGGCCGGCATGTACGCGGTCGAGGACCTGTTGCTGCACACCAGTTCCCGGGTCACGCTGATCGACCGGCTGCCGGTCGCCGGCGGGCTGGTGCGCTACGGGGTCGCGCCGGACCACCCGTCCACCAAGAAGATCGGCGAGACGTTCGCGCGGTACCACCACCACCCGCGGCTGCGGATGCGGCTGGGGGTCGAGGTGGGCCGGGACGTCACCGTGGACGAGCTGGCGCGGCGCTACGACGCGGTGATCTACGCGGTCGGCGCGTCCTCGGCGCGGCGGCTGGGGATCGCGGGGGAGGACCTGACCGGCAGCGTCGCGGCGACGACCGTGGTGGCCTGGTACAACGGCCACCCGGACGTGCCCGCGGACGCGGTCGACCTGTCGGCGGAACGTCTCGTCGTGGTCGGCACGGGCAACGTCGCGCTGGACGTGGCGCGGATCCTGACCACGGATCCGCGTTCGCTGGAGGGCACCTCGATCGCGCCGGCCGCGCTGGAGCGGCTGAAGTCGAGCCAGGTGCGGGAGGTCGTGCTGCTGGGCCGCCGTGGCCCGGAGGCCGCCGCGTACACCACGCCCGAGCTGCTGGCGCTCACCCGGCACGAGGACATCGACCTCGTGGTCGACGCGCACGACCCGCGCATCACGGCGGCGATCGATGCCGAGCCGCGGGCCGCCCTGCTGCGGGACTGCAAACAGGAGACGATCGACTGGACGTCGCCGCCGCAGCCCGGGAAGCGGCGCATCGTGCTGCGGTTCCACTCCGCGCCGCGGGAGATCCTGGGCGCGGACCGGGTGCGGGGGATCCGGGTGACCGGTGGGGTGGAGATCCCGGCGGGCGGCGTCGTGCGCGCGGTCGGCTACCGCGGCACGCCGTTGCAAGGGCTCCCGTTCGACGAGGACAGCGGCACGATCCCGAACGACGGCGGACGCGTGCGGCCGGGGACGTACGTGGTGGGCTGGATCAAGCGCGGCCCGTCCGGCGGGATCGGGGCGAACAAGGCGTGTGCGGCGGAGACGGTGGGCCGCCTGCTGGAGGACGCCACCGCCGGACGCTTGCGGAGGGCGCGCCGCAAGCCGGGGCTGGTGGCGCGCCTGGCCCGCCGGGCCTGACCGCTTCCGGTCGCCGCGCCGGCGCTCGTGACGGGTACCGGCGAGCGGCTGCCTGCCGCTCTGTTGCTTGTGGCCGGGGCCGGCCCGCGGCCCTGCGCGGCTGCGCCGCTCATCGCTGTCTGGCGCTGGTCGCCCTCAGGACTTCACCAGCCGTCCGCGGACGAGGTCCAGCACCGAGCGGCCACCGGTGAAGCACCAGATCGCGATCACCGGATCGCAGATCGCGCACCCGTAGGACGAGTGCTCGGCGAACGGGACGATCGGCTCGCCCCGCAGGTGGTGCACCACGTCCCACGCGGTGTGCATGAGCCAGCCGATGCCGATGAAGGTCCACGACTCCAGCCCGCGGTAGGCGACGTAGGTGGCGGCCGCGGTGAACACGAACTCCCAGACCCCCAGCCCGCCCCCGCTGAGGTAGGCGGCGCCGGCCCCGCCGACCATGAGCGCGTTGAACCGGCGGCGGTGCGCCTCCGGGACGAACGAGTTGACCAGGACGTAGGCGGCGCCGATGAGCAGCGCGATAACGATCACGAGACCCGAAACTAGGCGTCCGCCACCGCGGTCAGTAGTGGCTGGAGTGCCAGGTTCCGACGGATTCTCGCCAGGACCCGTACGGCTCGCTGGTGAGCCGAAGGTCGCGATGGCGACGGCGAGCGCGAGCTCGAGCGCGACGACGATCAGGAACAGCCGCACCGGATCGCCGACCGCCTTGAACACCCGCGCCAGCTCCACGGCCCGCGGCTGCGACAGCGGCTCCCGCGCCAATCGGCGAGCAAGCACCCCGCCTGATTCGACGTGCTTCTATCTAACACACATCTAATTGCCGCGCGGTGTTTCTCACGCCCGCCGAGCGCGGCTCGTACACCGGGTGCATCGCCGGAGCGCTCACGTTCGCCGAGTGCCGCGACGGCCTCGCGGCGGCGGGCGTCACCGGCATCTCGGTGACGCCCGCGCACCCGGTCGCCGACGCCATGCACTCGGCGGTCGTGCGAGCCGTCAAGCTGTGACGGTCTCGGCGCGGTCCGGACCCGGCCGGCTCACCGGTGCGCCGGCGTTCGGTGCTGGAGGCCAGGTGGGTGGCCGAGATCGGCGGGCGGCCGCGACCCGGCGTGGTGCGGCGGGTGCGGGAGCGCCCGGCGGGACGGGGTCTGGCACGACACCGTCCCGTTGGAACGGCGCTCCGCCGTGGCTCGAGGTCAGCCGAGGCGTTCGGTGAGCCGGACGTGCACCGTGTCGCCGGCGTCCTTGCCGATCGCGCGGCGCACGTCGGCCTTGACGGGCAGCTTGTGCGTGCCGTCGCCGAGGGCCATGAACGAGCTGCGGAACGGGTGGCCGTCGATGGTGCCGCGGATCTTCACCAGCCCGCGGGTGCCGAAGTACTCGGCGGAGCCGGGCATCACGACGTAGGTCCAGCCGCCCTCGGCCGGGCTCTTCACCAGCGTCGCGTCGAACTCCTTGTCCAGTGCCGCCATGACGTCCTCCTCGGGTGCGGTGCCATTGTCACCCGGAACGTCGAGGCCGTCGCCCGCGTTTCGACATCGGAACCCGATCGGCGCCGCGCGACGTTGTCAGAGCGGGGTGATGAGGATGGACCCGTACGCCGTGCTGGGCGTCCCACGCGAGGCGACGCCCGCCGAGATCACCGCCGCGTACCGGCGCCTGGTGCGCGCGCTGCACCCCGACGCGCCGGAGCCGGATCCCGAGCGGCTGGCGGAGGTGCTGGCGGCCTACCGCGAGTTGCGGGACCATCCCGGCCCGGCCCAGCGCACGGAGCGCCCGGAGCCCCCGCCCGTCCGGCGCGCCGCCCGGCGGTGGGAGCCGGACATCCGCGCCGGCCCAGTACGCCGCGAGCGCTAGTACGCCGCCAGCGCTAGTACGCCGCGAGCGCTAGTACGCCGCGCACATGCGGCGGTGCCGGGTGCTGCCCCCAGCACCCGGCACGCCAGCACCCGGCACGCCGGTACGGGTCAGCTTCCGCCGATCCGCGACCACCCGCCGACGAGCGTCGGCGGGCGGAAGACGGCCCCGCTGCGCACCTGGTCCTCGAACAGCCGCTGCCCCAGCGTGTCGATGCCGACCTCCTCGGCCGTCGCCAGCCCGGTGCGGGTCAGCACGGGCAGGAGCGTCCGGAGGACGCCCGAGGCCATCCGGCCGCCGGTCGGGTCGCCCGGCGGGCGGTAGGCCTGCAGCCCCAGCACCGTCGCCCCGGCCAGCCCTGCGTCGGCGAACACCGTCTCCAGCCGAGCGCCCAGGTACGGGTCCAGCCCGGACCGCCGGAACGCCTCGTTGATCCAGTAGGTGATCCGCTCGCTCAGCGGGGTGGCCGGCAACAGCCCGGCGACGCTCATCTCGTACTCCATCGACACCACGACCCCGCCCGGCCGCACGTACCCGGCGAACTTCCGCAGCACCGCCGCCGGATCCGGGGTGTAGAGCAGCACCAGCCGCCCGACCACCGCGTCCACCTGGCCGGTCAGCCGCATCTGGTGCAGGTCGTCGTGCACGAACGAGACGTTGCGCAGCCCCTGTGCCTCGCACCGGCCGGCCGCCCAGCGCAGCGCCTTCGCCGACTGGTCGATCCCGACGACGGACCCGGACGGCCCGACGATCCGGGACAGCTCGAAGGCGACGTCGCCGGCGCCGGTGCCCAGGTCCAGCACCCGCATGCCGGGCTCGATGCCGGCCATGCCCAGGATCGCGCGCGTCGCGGGCGCCAGCGCGGCGGCCTGCTCCTCCAGGCGGCGCAGCTCGTCGGGCTCGTTGCCGAGCAGGTACGGGGTCTCGGTGGTGGTCATGGCGTCCTCCTGCCGGGGGTGTGTCCGGGTTCAGGGTGACCCGCGAGGGGGTCTGGTGGCTTGGCGGATTCGTGGGGATGATGTGGAGATTCGGTGGCGAGGTGGCCCGGATGTACGAGTTCGAGGACTGTGCGGTGGACCCCCAGCGGTTCGAGCTGCGCCGCTGCGGGGAGCCGGTGCACGTCGAGCCGCAGGTGTTCGCCCTGCTGACGCACCTGATCCGGCACCGCGACCGGGTCGTCGGCAAGAACGAGCTGCTCGACTCGGTGTGGGGCTACCGGCACGTCAGCGAGTCCGCGCTCACCAGCCGCGTCAAGGCGCTGCGCCGCGCGATCGGGGACAGCGGGGAACAGCAGCGGATCGTGGCGACCGTGCACGGCGTCGGGTACCGGTTCGTCGCCGACGTCCGGGAGAACGGCGCGGCCCCGCCCCGCACCCGCGCCCCGCAGCAGATCCGCTACTGCCGCTCGGCCGACGGCGTGCGGGTCGCCTACGCGCTGTCCGGGTGCGGGCCGCCGCTGGTCAAGGCGGCGAACTGGCTGACCCACCTGGACCTGGAGTGGACGAGCCCGATCTGGGCGCACTGGCTGGACGGCCTGGCCCGGCGGCACACCCTGGTGCGCTACGACGAACGCGGCTGCGGGCTGTCCGACTGGGACATCGGCGAGTTCCGCTTCGACGACTGGGTCGACGACCTGGAGCTGGTGGTCGACGGGCTGGGCCTGGAGCGGTTCCCGCTGCTGGGCATCTCGCAGGGCGGCGCGGTCGCGATCGCCTACGCCGTGCGGCACCCGGAGCGGGTGTCCCGGCTCGTGCTCGCCGGCGCCTACAGCCGCGGCCGGTTCGCGCGCGCGGCCACCCCCGAGGAGAAGGAGGAGGCCGAACTCGACCTCGTCCTGGGCCGGATCGGCTGGCGCCACGACGATCCGACGTTCCGCCAGGTGTTCGCCAGCCAGTTCCTGCCGGACGCGTCCCGCGAGCTGTGGGACGCCTTCAACGACCTGCAGCGCGCCACCACCTCCAACGACAACGTGGTGCGGTTCCTGGACGTCTTCGCCCACATCGACGTCTCCGCGATCGCGCCGTCCGTGCGCTGCCCGACGCTGATCCTGCACTCCCGCGGCGATCTGCGCGTGCCGAAGGCGCAGGCGCAGGAACTGGCCGCGCTCATCCCGGACAGCAGGCTGTGCTTCCTGGACAGCCGCAACCACATCCTCACCGAGCAGGAGCCGGCGTGGCCGGAATTCCTCGACGAACTGGACGCCTTCCTCGGCAGTTGACAACGTGATGTTGAACAGCGGCCGTGACGAAAACCCTCCGCCTGCTCGTGGTGGCGCTGGTGGCGTGCGGTCTGCTGGCCGCGCCCGCGACCGCGTACGCCGACACGCTCGCCGACGCCGCGCCCACCCCGGTCCTCGCGTGGTCCGGGTGCGGTGACGGCTTCGAGTGCGCCACCGCGGCGGTGCCGTTGGACTACCGGCGCCCGCGCGGGCGCACCATCGACCTGGCCGTGATCAAGCTGCCCGCCGCCGACCGCGCCCGGCGGATCGGCACGTTGTTCGTCAACTTCGGCGGCCCCGGCCCGTCGGGCGTCGACCGGTTGCGCGCCAGGGCGAAGTGGCCGTGGCTGTTCTCCGACGAGCTGCGCGCCCGCTTCGACCTCGTCGCGTGGGATTCGCGCGGCGCCGCCAACAGCACCGCCGTCCGCTGCTTCGCCACCAGCGAGGAGCAGCAGGAGTACTTCGCGTCGTTCCCCGCGATGCCCGGTGGCGCCGAGGCCGAGCCCGCCTTCTACGCGGCCTCGCGCGACCTCGCCGACCGGTGCCAGGACCAGGCCGGCGACCTGCTGCCGCACACCTCGTCGGTGAACACCGCCCGCGACCTGGACCTGCTGCGCCGCGCCGTGGGCGACGCGAAGCTGACCTACCACGGCATCTCCTACGGTACGCACATCGGCGCGATCTACGCCAACCTGTTCCCGGGCCGGGTCCGTGCCCTGGCGATGGACGGCACGATGGACTTCCAGGGCAGCGCGACCGGGCACGGCGGCGCCGGGCGGAAGCTCCCGGTCGACACCCGGCAGGACGTGTCCACCGGCATCGCCGACACCTTCGGCCAGTTCCTGAGCCAGTGCGCCGCCGCGGGCCCGCGCTGCGCGTTCTCCGGTGGGGACGTCCACGCCAAGTGGTCCACGCTCGCCGAGCGCGTGCGGCGCGGTCCGGTCACCATCACGGTCGACGGACGATCCGTGACCTACGACTACACGGCCCTGATCGCCACCGCCGCCGATCTGTCCAAACCGGACGGATGGCCGGATCTGGCGGACACCCTGCAGCGCTTGTACCAGGCGCCGGAAAGCGCTTTCCGAACGGCTGCCGCCACGTACCCGGACAACGGGACCGAGGCGTTCAACGCGATCCAGTGCGCGGACAGCCTGGTGCCGCGGGAGGAAGCCACCTACAGCCGTCTGGCCGTCAGCGAGGACGAGCGCGTGCCCTACTTCGGGCGGATCGGCGTGTTCGACATGATGTCCTGCGCGTACTGGCCGTCGAGCGCGGTGCAGCCCTACACCGGGCCGTGGAACCGGCCCACGGCGAACCCGGTCCTGGTCATCAACACCCGGTTCGACCCGTCCACCCCGCTCGCCGGCGCCGTCGACGGCATGCGCGAACTGGCCGACGCGCGGCTGCTCGTCGTGGAGGGCGCCGGGCACAGCACGATGTACGTGCACAGCACCTGCGCGGAGAAGGTCAAACGGGATTACCTGATCGGTGGAAAGCTGCCCGCGGAAGGTGCGACCTGCGGAATCGACGCGGGACCGTTCGGATAGGCGGTTCCCGGCCGGGGCTTCGCGGCGACCGCTAGTATTCGCGCTATCGGTGTTGATCTCCGCAGGCGGAAAGCAGGCTGTGATGGCGAAGTCCCGGTTCGAGCAGTTCCCGATGGAAGGCGTCGACCTGGACCACCCGAACGTGGCCCGGGTGTACGACTACTACCTCGGCGGCAAGGCCAACTACGCGGTCGACCGCGTGTTCGCGGAAAAGGCGCTCGAGCGGTTCCCGTTCGTGCGCCCGGCCGCCAAGTCCAACCGGCTGTTCCTGCACCGGGCCGTGCGGTACCTGGTCAAGCAGGGCGTGCGGCAGTTCATCGACGTCGGCTCGGGCGTGCCCACGATGGGCAGCACGCACCAGGTCGCCGACGAGCTGGACACCACCACGCGCGTGGTCTACATCGACAACGAGCCGGTGGCCGTCGCGCACTCGCAGATGCTGCTGGAAAAGGAGGGCGACCTCGACCGGCACGCGGTCATCCAGGCCGACCTGCGCGACCCGGACCTGTTGTGGAACAAGGTCGCCGAATCCGGCGTGGTCGACTTCTCGCAGCCGGTCGCGTTGTTGCTGATCGCGGTCCTGCACGTCACCCAGCCCGGCCCGGACGGCACGGACATCGGCCCGGCCGCGGTGGCCCGCTACCGGGAACTGCTCGCGCCCGGCTCGTACCTGGTGCTCTCGCACGGCACGGCCGACGGCGTGCCGGAGAGCCGCGCTCAGGAGATGGCCGAGTTCGGCAAGATGTACGACGCCACGGCGACCCCGGTGATCTGGCGCCCGCGCGCCGAGATCGAGGCGCTGTTCGGCGACCTGGAGATGGTGGAGCCGGGCGCGACCTGGACGCCGCTGTGGCACCCGGAGGAGAACGGTGCCAACGCCCCGGAGATCGAATTCGACTCGCCCAACGACTCGGTGGTGTGGGCCGGGGTGGCGCGCAAGGCCTGACGGTCAGGCCCCCGGCAGGGTGCTCCGTCGTGTCACCGCGACCCCGGCCGCGAGCACCAGGGCCGCGCTGACGAGCAGGAACGCCGGCCCGCCGCCGTAGCGGTCGCCGAACGGGCCGGCCACCGCCGAGCCCGCGGCGCTGCCGATCTGGCCCAGCGTGGTCAGCCAGCCGTACAGCTCACCGCTGCGCTCGTCGGCGGTGGCGGCGACCAGCTGGTCGTGCACCGCGAGCCACGGCGCCAGGGCGAGCCCGAACACGGCGATCACCACGGCCATCGCCGCGATCGTGCCGGGCAGCGCCAGCGGCAGCGACGTCAGGGCGAGCGCGCCGAGCAGCAGGGTGTAGCTGTCGCGCTGGGCGGCCCGGGGCGGGCGCAGCGCCAGCGCCAGCCCGCCGGCCAGGCTGCCCGCCGACCACACCGCCACGAGCAGGCCCGACTGCCCGGCCGCGCCCGCGTGCTCGGCGAACGCCGGCACCAGCACCCACATCGCGCCCATGCACACCCAGTAGGCGAGGTAGGCCGCGCCGAGCGTGTGCACCGCGGGGTCGCTCAGCAGGCGGCCGCGCCGTGGCCGGGACCGCGCGAAGGCGGGCACCAGCGCGACACCGGTCGCCAGGCCCGCGGCGCCGGTCAGGGTCGTGGCGACCAGTGCCGCCGACGGCCCGGCCAGCGCCGCCCAGCCGCTCACCCACAGCGGGCCGCCGATGTAGACCGTCTCCAGCGCGACCGAGTTCACCGCGTAAGCCCTGGTCAGGTGTGGTTTCGCGAGGCGGGGGAGCATGGCGCGCACGCTCGCCGACACCGGCGGGGTGACCAGTCCCGAGGCCGCCGCGAGGCCGGTGAACAGGGCGGGCCCGTGCGCGGCGGCGAGCGCCAGCTGGGCCGCGGTGAAGAGCGCGCCGGACAGCACGAGCACGCGGCGGTCGCCCGAGGCCGGCAGCGCGCGGGCCCACAGGGGAGCGGCGACCGCGGTGCCCACGGCCGCCGCCGCCCCGGCCAGGCCCGCGGCGGCGAAACTGCCGGTGGCCTCGACGCCGGTGAGCGTGACGAGCAGCGGCCGCATCGCGATGGGCAGCTGGGCGAGGTTCAGGCAGCCGATCAGGACCAGAGCCCGTATATTCATAACTTATGAATGAGCCGGAAGCGCGGAGCGCAAACCTGCTCGGCGCGATGTCGTTGCTGGTCGCCGGCGCGGTGCGGGACGCGGTCACGGAGGCCGTCGGGGCCGGTGGCGCGCTGGGGGAGGCGCTGATCGCGATCAAGGACCAGCCGGGCCGGACGGCGGACTGGCTGGCCGGGGTGCTGCACATCTCCCAGCCCGGGACGGCCCACCTGGTGCGGCGGCTGACCGAGCAGGGCTGGATCACGCGCGACAGCGAGGGCCGCCGCCGCCCGCTGAGGCTGACCCCGGAGGGCGAACGCCGCGCCGCGGACGCGCTGGCCGCCCGGCAGGCGGTGTTGACCCGCCTGGTGGGGCGGTTGTCGGGGGAGCAGCGGGCGCAGCTGGCGGCGGTGGCGGAGGCGGTGCTGGGCCCGGAGGCGCGCAGCGAGCAGACGCTGGCGGAGTTGTGCCGGCTGTGCGACCGCTCGGTGTGCCGGGAGTGCCCGGTGCACGCGGGACTCCTGCGGGCGTGCGGAGGTTGAGCACGGACCCGCGGCAGCCCCGCGCCCGGCTCAGCGGCGGTCCAGCACCGCGCTGAGGAACCGCTTCGTGCGTTCCTCCCGCGGCTCGTGGAAGATGACCGACGGCGGGCCGGCCTCCACGACCGCACCCGAGTCGAACATCAGCACCCGGTCGGAGATGTCCTCGGCGAAGCGCATCTCGTGGGTCACCAGCAGCATCGTCATCGACTGCGAGTGCGCCAGCTCCCGGATCACGCCGAGCACCTCGCCCACCAGCTCGGGGTCCAGCGCGGAGGTCACCTCGTCGAACAGCATCACCCGCGGCCGCATCGCCAGCGCCCGCGCGATCGCGACCCGCTGCTGCTGACCACCGGACAGCTGCCCCGGTTTCTTGTCCACGTGCCGCTCCAGCCCGACCAGCCCGAGCAGCTCGCGGGCGTGCGCTTCGGCCTCCTCGCGCCCCTGGCCGAGCACGTGGACCGGCGCCTCCGTCACGTTGCGCAGCACCGTCATGTGCGGGAACAGGTTGAAGTGCTGGAACACCATCCCGATCCGGCGGCGCACCAGCTTCATCTTCCCGGTGTCGAAACCGCCGGCGTCCCACAGGGTTTCGCCGTCGACCTCGATGCGCCCGGCGTCGGGTTGCTCGAGGGTCATCAGCAGGCGCAGGATCGTCGTCTTGCCCGACCCGCTGGGCCCGATGATCGACACCTTCTCCCCGGCACCCACCTCCAGGTCCAGACCGGTCAGGACCTCGTGGCTGCCGAAGGACTTGCGCACGCCGCGGAAGGCGATCATCGGGTCAGCGGGGCTGGGCAAGGCGGAGCTCCAATCGTCGGATCAGCTTGGCTGCGGGGTAGCTCACGAGCAGGAACAGCACCCCGACCAGCGTGTACGGCTCGAGGTAGCGGTAGCTGCCGGAGCCGATCGCGGTCGCGTGCCCGAGCAGTTCCAGCACCGTGATGGCGGACAGGATCGCCGAGTCCTTGAACATCTGCATCAGGTAGTTGCCCAGCGCCGGCACCACGGCCCGCACCGCCTGGGGCAGGATCACGGCCTGCCACCGGCGGTGCCACGGCAGGCTCAGCGCGGTCGCCGCCTCCCACTGTCCACTCGGGACGCTGTCGATGCCGGCCCGGTACACCTCGGCGGTGTAGGCGCTGTAGTTGAGGCCGATGACGATGATCCCGGTGACCATCGCGGAGAACGTGACCCCGTACAGCGGCAGCACGTAGAAGGCGAAGTAGGCCTGCACGAGCAACGGCGTGCCGCGCACGAACTCGACGTAGAACCACAGGATCTGCCGCAGCACGGGGATCCGCAGGTGCCGCAGGATCGCCACGACCAGCCCGACGACGAGCGCGATCACGATCCCGGCGAGCGTCACCTGCACGGTCACCCACAGCCCGCGCACCAGCTCGGGCAGGATGCTCAGCGCGAAGTTCCAGTCCCAGACCATCACTGCACCACCCCGCCGGCGGCCCGGCGGACCAGGCTCGCGCGGGTGGGCGCGATCCGGTCGGGCGCCACCCGCTTCTCCAGCCACCCGCGGCCCAGGGACAGCAGGTAGGACACCACGAAGTACATCACCAGGATCGTGCCGAACACCGCCGTCGTCGCGCCGGTGCTGGTGCGGACCATCTGCGCGCGGAACGTCAGGTCGGCGACCGTCACCAGCGAGACCAGGGAGGTGTTCTTGAGCAGGTCGATCAGCACGTTGCCGAACGACGGGAGCATCACCGGGATCGCCTGCGGCAGCAGGACGCGGCGCATCTTCAGCGACGGGCTCATGCTCAGCGTGGCGGCCGCTTCGTGCTGCCCGCGCGGCAGCGAGTTGATCGACCCGCGCACGATCTCGGCGGCGTAGGCGCCCTCGTTGAGGCCCAAGGCGAGCACACCGGCCGCGAACGGGGTGAGCTGGACGCCGAAGAACGGCAGCGCGAAGAACAGCCAGAACAGCTGGACCAGCATGGACGTGCCGCGGAACACCTCGACGAAGATCCCGGCGGGCCAGCGCAGCAGCCGTCGCGGCGACAGCCGGGCCAGGCCGGCGGTGAACGCGACGGCGAGCGCGAGCGCCATGCCGCAGACGGTCAGCGCCAGCGTGATCAGCAGGCCGTCGAGCAGCAGCGGGAGGTAGGGGGCGATGGCGGACATCGCGGTCAGCCGCTCACCGCGCAGAGCTGGTCGCGGGTGACCCCGCGGACGTCGTCCGCGGAAAAGCCCCACTTGGCCAGCGTGTCGGCGTACTCCGGGGTCTGCTTGAACGCGGCGAGCTGCTCGTCGTAGGCCTTCTGGAAGTCGGTGTCCTTCTTGCGGAACCCGGCGCCAGCGCCGGTCTGCTGGACGTCCTTGATCGCCGCGGTGATCTCGATGCCGTCGGTCTTCAGCGAGTTCAGCGACAGCGTGGGCAGGAAGAACGCGTCGGCGCGGCCGGCCAGGATCGCCTCCACGCCGCTGCGGCCGTCGGGCACGCTGACGATCTGGCCCGCGGGCACCTTCTCGGTCTTGAGGACGCCGTCCTCGAACCCGCCGGGCAGCACGGCGACGCGCACGGCCGGGTCGGCCTTGACGTCGGCGATCCCGGCGAGCTCGCGCGGGTTGCCCGCGGGCACCGCGAACGATTCGGTGGAGACGATGTCCGGCTCGGAGTACAGGATCTCCGCGCAGCGCGACTGCTTCATGAACAGCCCGGCCGCGATGATGTCCCAGCGGTTGGCGTTCAGGCCCGGGATCATCGACTCGTACGGCGTCACGACGCCCTGGATGCTGCCGATTCCCATCCGCTTCAGCACGGCCGAGACGACGTCCGGCTCGACGCCGGTGACCGAGCCGTCGGCGTTCACCTTGGTGTAGGGCGGTTCGTTGGCGATGGCGACGCGCGCGTACCCCTGGCTCCTGATCTGGTCCAAAGTGGAGTTCGGCTGCCCGGTGCCGGGCTGCGTGAAGCTGCACCCGGCCAGGAAGCCGGTGAGCGGCGCCGCCACGACGGTGGCGCCCGCGCCACGCAGCAGGCCTCGGCGGGAGATTCCGGTACGGCGCATGGACGTGCCTTCCTCGGGAGCTCGGCCACCCGAACGGGTGACGTGATCGCGATCAAGCTAGGTGCGCGCTCGTAGGATTGTCAATGCAGAGATTGTTGACAATACGTAAACCCGCAGCTGGCCGAGAAAGGTCGGGGGCGAGCCCCTCACGCGCGGGGGTGAGGATCGCCGGTCCGGCTTCACCCAGATGGCGGTGCCGGCCCGGGGCGGTCGGGCGGACGGCCCGCGACGGCTCGGACCCGCGGCACCCGCACGAGCTGCGCCTGCCCGAGCCGGTGGTCACGCCCGGATGAGCCGCGTCCCGGCCGCGACCACCACCGCGACCGCGCCCAGCACCAGCAGCGCCGAGGACAGTCCGGTCAGGACGCCGGCCAGCCCGAGCACCGCCAGCGGGCAGACGAACTGGCCGACGAACAGCGCCGAGGTCCACACGCCGGTGCCGCGGCCGCGCTGCTCGAACGTCAGCGATCCCAGCGCCCAGGTCAGCAGGGCGGGCAGCAGCAGCCCGTTGCCCAGTCCGGCGACCACAGCCCCGGCGACCGCGACCGGCAGCGACCCGGCCAACCCGAGCCCGAGGATGCCGAGTCCGGACAGGACGAACGCGGCCGGGATCGTCACCCGCGGCCCGAACCGGGCCACCCTGGCGAACGCCCACGCCGCGACAGCTGTGGCGAGCGAGGCGATCGCGCTCACGAACCCGATGGTGCTGCTGGACTTCACGCCGATCCCGTCGAGCACATAGGACAGTTCGACGATCAGGACGTAGAACACCAGACCACCGATGAGCGTCACCCCGACCGGCGCGAGCAGGCGGCGCCACGGCAATGGCGGCAGCTTCGCCGTCGTGGTCCGGTGCGGCTGCCAGATGTGACGTGCGGCGAGGAACGCCAGCGGCAGGCTCGCGGCGTAGAGCCAGAACGGGGTCCGCCAGCCGTGCGCGCCGAGCAGGCCGCCGACGGCGAGGAACACGGTCGCGGCGACGGTGGTGAAGACCGTCTGCAGCCCGAAGTAGCGGTCGCGCAGCGGCCCGGCGAAGTAGTCGGCCAGCAGCGTGGTGCAGCACGTCATGATCGCGGCCTCGGTGAGACCGACGAGCACCCGGCTGACCAGGATGAGGTGCAGCGAGTCCAGCCACAGCGGCGCCGTGCCGACGACGGCGTAGACGACCAGCGCGCCGACCAGGAGACGCTTGCGGCCCAGGCGGTCCACGATCCGCCCGGCCACGGTCGCGGTGAGCCCGATGACCAGCGCCGGCACGGTCAGCACGACCGGGGTGAGCGCCGCGACGCCGGGCGTGCCGGCGAAGGCCTGCTGGATGCTGGGCAGCACGGGCGCGAGCAGCACCGAGCCCAGTACGGACAGACAGCTGGCGAACAGCAGGACGAGCGCCTGCGCCCGCCCGGCGGGCCGCCCGGTGGCGGGGTCGGTGGCGATCCCGGCGGAGCCGGGCGGGGTGGACAGGACGCGGTCCGACACGGGGTGCTCCGGGGAAGTCGCGTGCCGCTCTCCGCTGACCGGCACCACTGTCGTGGAAGTCTCGGTCCTGTTCGGCCGGAGGGGAAATCACTTGTGCTGAGGGACGGCATCAGCGGCGCCGATGACGCACCGAAAACCATCCGCCGGGTGCGGGCCGCGGTCGTGAATGGATTTCCGTTGTGTAACGGCGGGAAACAGGGGAACAGACCGCCGATGCGGGTGTTGCTGAACGCCGGCCCCTGGTTGTCCGTGCCGCCTGCCGGGTACGGCGGGATCGAAAACGTCGTGGCCACCTTGGTTCCGGCGCTGCGGGACCGGGGCGTGCAGGTCGTGCTGGCCACCGTCGGGACGAGCACGATCCCCGCCGACGAGGTGGTGTTCCGCCATCCCGTGCCGCAGTTCCCGTTGCTGCAACTGCCCTACAACCGCGTCATGGGCTGCGTGATGGCGCACATGGACCACGTGGTGCGGGAACTGGCCCGGCGCGACGACGTCGACCTGGTGCACGACCACGTCGAGGCGGTCGGGCCGGTGGTGCTGGCCGCGCTCGGCTCCGCGGCGCCGCCCGCGCTGCACACCCTGCACTGGGACCTGGGCAAGCACCCGGCGCTGTACGAGAACTTCGACGGCCGCGGCCGCGTGTGGGTCAACGGCGTGTCGGCCGACCAGCTGTCCCGGGCGCCGGCGGCGCTGCGCGCGGTGAGCCTCGGGCACGTGCACCTGGCGACACCGCTCGCCGGACGGCGGGTCGACGTGGACAAGGGCCGGTACGCGATCGTGCTCGGCCGGATCACGCCCGGCAAGGGACAGGACGTCGCGGCGCGCCTGGCCCACGCTGCGGGGCAGCAGCTGGTGCTCGCCGGTCCGGTGGGTCCCTACGACCGGCCGGCGGCGCTGGCCCGGGCGCTGCGGGACGACCCCGACGCGACGCGCAACCCCGACGTCCAGTACTGGCAGGAGCGGGTGCGGCCGTGGGTGGACGGCCGGTGCGTGCGGTGGGTCGGCTCGGTGGGCCCGGCGGAGCGGGACGAGCTGCTGGCCGGCGCGATGGTGAGCCTGTGCCCGCTGCAGTGGGACGAACCGGGTGGCACCGCGGTGGTCGAGTCGCTCGCGCTGGGCACCCCGGTCGCCGGCTACCGGCGCGGCTGCCTGCCCGAACTGGTCCACGACGGCGTGACCGGGCTGCTGGTGGACCCCGGCGACGAGGACGGGCTGGTGGCCGCCTGGCGCGACGCGCGACGGCTGGACCCGCGGGCGTGCCGCCGGGTGGCCGCGGAGCGGTTCGCCCCGTCCCGCATGGCCGACGACTACGTGTCCCTGTACGAAAAGGTGCGCGCCGGGCAGGACCCGTTCGCCTGACTACCCGAACGTGAACACCGCCTGCAGCACGTGCCTGCGCCGCCGCGCCAGGGCCATCAACAGCTCGGGCGCCTCCTCCACCGGCACCA
The DNA here is from genome assembly GCF_014653945.1 of Amycolatopsis deserti. GTDB lineage: Bacteria > Actinomycetota > Actinomycetes > Mycobacteriales > Pseudonocardiaceae > Amycolatopsis_E > Amycolatopsis_E deserti. Next base: position 275,757 of record NZ_BNAU01000008.1, read on the forward strand.
CGTCCGTCACCACGTGCGCGAGGATCCCGGCGCCCTCGGCGCGCAGCAGGTCGATGGTCCGCGCGGACAGCCGTTCGCGGTCCCACGTGTGCGCCAGCCCCCGTGGCACGCGGCCGATCTGCGCGCACCGGATAGCCAGCCCGTTGTGGTGGAACTCCTCGCCGAGCCGCACCGCGTCCGCGCCGTCCTGGTAGAACGCCAGGTCGATCACCGTTCCCTGCGGGCGGGCCGCGCGCAGCGCCATCGCCAGGCTGGACGGCTGCCCGCGGCACTGGAACACCACGTCCGCGCCGCGGTCGCCCGGCCCGTGCCGCCACCGCGTCTTCAGCAGCACCGCCGGATCCACCGCCCCCGGATCGAGCGCCTCGATCCCGAACCGCTCCACGACGGCGCGCCGCTGCGGCGTCGGCTCCACCACGACGACCTCCTCGGCCCCGTGCCGCCGCGCGAACAACGCCGTCAGCAGCCCGACCACCCCCGCCCCGGTCACCACGACGCGCCGCTCGCGCACCCCGTCGGCCAGCGACCGCACGTCCGTGCCGTGCAGGTCGGCCGCCGCGTGCAGCAGCCCGTTCGCGCAGATCGGGCCCATGTGGGCGACGTAGATGCCGAGCAGCGGGTCCAGGTCGGCGGGCAGCCGCACCATCCGTTCCGACCGCGGGTCGGCGCGGTAACCGTCCCGGTGCCCATACGTCATGGCGAGCAGCTCGCCCTCGGCGAACGCCGGATCACGGCTCGCGGTCACGCGCGCGACCTGCATGTACCCCCACCGCCGCACCGGGTAGCCCCGCTCCGGCCCGCGCGCGTCGAACAGGCCCAGCTCGGCGTCCCAGCCCGCGCGCAGGCTCGGGTGCGTGCCCTTGACGAAGCTCAGGTCGGTGCCCGCGGACAGTCCACTGTAGAGCGTCCGGACCTCGACGTCGCCGTCCGGCGCGGGTTCGCGGACCAGGCTGACCTCGCCCGGCCCGGTCACCACGAGCACCCGGTCCTCACCCATCGAGCCGCACCGGAATCCCGCGGGTGGCCGAGCGCGCGATCGCGTGGGCCAGCCGGAGCGTGCGCACCGCCTCCGCGTAGGAGGTCCGGACCCCCGCGGTGCGGCCGAGCACCGCGTCGACGAAGTCGCGATCCGCCGCGCGCTTGGCGTCGTCCGGATCGACCCGCCGCACCTGCGCGCCGTCGCCGTCGCGGACCTCCAGGACGTCCTCGGCCACCGACAGGGCCAGCCCGTCGGCGAACACCTCCAGCCCGGCGCGGTGCTTCCACCCGAGCAGGCAGGTCGCCACGAGCGTCCCGACCGCACCGCCGGCGAACCGCAGGGTGGCTACGGTGGCGCCGTCCACGTCGGCGTCCGGGGCGCTCGGCGGCGCCCCGTCGGCGACCGCGTGCACCTCGGTGACCTCGCCGGCCAGCAGGCGCGCCAGGTCGAGCACGTGGATCGCCTGCTCGATCACCTGCCCGCCGGAGCTGTCCCGCCGCACCCACCACGGCACCGGCGGCACCTTGTCCAGCCACGCGCCGATCGCCAGCCGCACCGGGTGGCCGTCCAGCACCTCCCGGGCGCCTTCGACCGCGGCCGAGTAGCGCCAGTGGTGGCCGACCGAGGCGAGGACGCCGGCCCGGTCCAGCGCGGCGGCGACCCGGTCGGCGACGCCGGTGTCCAGCGCGATCGGCTTCTCCACGAACATCGGGATCCCGGCCTCGGCGAGGGCCTCCTCGGCCGGGCCGTGCGCCATCGGCGGCACGCACACGTACGCCGCGTCGATGCCGCAGTCGATCAGCTCCGGCACCCCGGGCACGGCACGCGGGCCGAACGCCCGCGCCCGGTCCGGATCGAGGTCGGTGACCGCGGCCAGTTCGACGTCGTCGAACCCGGCGAGCATGCGCGCGTGGCGGGCGGCCACCCCGCCCGCGCCGACGAACCCGATCCGGCACCTCGTCACCATCGCTCCTCCACGCGGCCGGGTTCCCGCCGCCGCAGGAGTGAAACGACGGCCACCGGGTACCACGCCCACTCGTGCCGAAGGGAACCCGAGATGAAACGACAGCTTTCCCGCAGACTGGCCGACGGCCTCGGCGTCTTCAGCATCAGCCTCGGGACCGTGCAGCTGGCCGCGCCCGGCGCGCTCAACCGGCTGATCGGCGCCCGCGACGACCCGCGCACCCGCGCGCTGCAACGCTGGGCCGGTGGCGCGCGTGAGCTGACCGCGGGCGTGGGGCTGGAGTCGCGGCGCAAACCGGCCGCCTGGCTGTGGACCAGGGTCGCCGGTGACGCGCTCGACCTGGGCATGCTCGCCGCGCTGCGCGACCGCGCCCGCGACACCGGCGCCCGGCGGCGCGCGACCGTGGCGACCGCCGCCGTGGCCGGGGTGGCGGTCGCCGACGTCGTCGCCGCGGTGATGACTTCCCGCGACGGCGACCGCGCCCCGGTCGAGGCCACCGGGCGCATCACGGTGAACCGGCCGGTCGCCGAGGTGTACGCGGCCTGGCGCGAATTGGAGAACCTGCCGCGCGTCCTGAGCCACCTGGAATCCGTGCGGCCACTGGGCGAGGGCCGCACCCGCTGGCGCGCCCGCGGCCCCGCCGGTGTGGACGTCGAATGGGACGCCGAGATCACCAGCGAGGAGGCCTGCGAGCACCTCGAATGGCGGTCCGTGGGCGAGGCGGCGGTGCGCAACTCCGGTCGCGTCGAGTTCCGCCCGGCACCCGGCGGGCGCGGCACCGAGATCCGCGTGCACCTGTCGTTCGACCCGCCCGCGGGCAAGCTCGGCGCCGCCGTGGCGAAACTCTTCGGTGCGGAGCCGAACCAGCAGATCCGCGACGACCTGCGCCGCCTCAAGCAGACGCTGGAGATCGGCGAGGTCGTCCGGTCCGTCTGATCGGAGTGAACAATGCGAGCCAACACCTGGATGGGCCGGACCCACCTCGAGGTCCGGGACGTGCCGGACCCGGAGATCCGCAACTCCGGCGACGCGATCGTGCGGGTCACCTCGACCGCGATCTGCGGCTCCGACCTGCACCTCTACGACGGGTTCATCCCGACCGTGCGCAAGGGCGACATCCTCGGCCACGAGTTCATGGGCGAGGTCGTCGAGGTGGGACCGCACGTCACGAAGCTCAAGCCCGGCGACCGGGTCGTCGTGCCGTTCCCGATCGCCTGCGGACACTGCCGGGCGTGCGAGCGCGGGCTGACGTCGCTGTGCGAGAACTCCAACCCGAACGCGGCGATCGCCGAGAAGCTGATGGGCCACTCGCCGTGCGGGATCTTCGGGTACTCCCACATGCTGGGCGGTTTCGCGGGCGGGCAGGCCGAGTACGTGCGGGTGCCCTTCGCCGACTTCGGCCCGCTCAAGATCCCCGACGGCATCCCGGACGAGCAGGTGCTGTTCCTGTCCGACATCCTGCCGACCGGCTACATGGGCGCGGAGATGTGCGACCTCAGCCCCGGTGACGTGGTCGCGGTGTGGGGCGCCGGTCCGGTCGGCCAGTTCGCCATCGCCAGTGCCCGGATGCTGGGCGCGGAACGGGTCGTCGCGATCGACCGGTTCGGCTACCGGCTGGACATGGCGCGGGAGCGGGCCGGCGCCACCGACGTGATCGACTACGCCGAGACGCCCGTGCTCGACGCGCTGGACGAGATCACCGCCGGGCGCGGGCCGGACGCCTGCATCGACTCGGTCGGCATGGAGTCGCACATCGACGTCGGCCCGCTGCGCGTGTACGACCGGGCCAAGCAGAGCGTCAAGGCCGAGACGGACCGCCCGCACGCCCTGCGCGAGGCGATCATGGCCTGCGCGAACGGCGGGGTCGTGTCCGTCATCGGGGTCTACGGCGGGTTCGTCGACAAGTTCCCGATGGGCGCGTTCATGAACAAGTCGCTGCGCATGCGCACCGGGCAGTGCCACGTGCACCGGTACCTGCGGCCGCTGATGAACCGCATCACGGCGGGCGAGATCGACCCGTCCTTCGTCATCACGCACCGCATGAAGCTCGGCGACGCGCCCAAGGCCTACCGGATGTTCCGGGACAAGAAGGACGGCTGCGAAAAGGTGGTGCTCACCCCATAGCGGGCGACCAGCCCAGCTCGGGGCCGAGCTTGGTCGCGATGTCGGTCAGGATCTGCACGTAGTCGGCGTGCTCGAAGGTGAACGGCAACGCGAAGGCGACCTCGTCGACCTCCCGGTAGGCGGCGTGCGCGTGCAGCCGCTCGGCGATCTCGGCCGAAGTGCCGACCAGGTCGGGCGCGAACATCAACCGCGCCGGGCCTTGCGGCGTGGCGGTGCGGGGCGTGCGTTTCGCCGCGTAGGCGGCGTACTTCGCGCGCTGTTCGGCGGTGGCCGAGTCGGTCGGGATGACCACCAGGCCCTGCGACACCCGCGCCCGGTCGCCGTCGGGGTGGTGGGCGCGGAACGCGCGGATGAGGGCGAGCTGGATCTCGGCGAAGTCCTCCGACTCCTCGGCCTTGACGACGCTGCTGGTCAGGAAGTTCATCCCGTTCTCGCCGGCCCAGCGCGCCGAGCCGAGGCTGCCGCCGCCGTACCAGAGGCGGCGGCCCAGGCCGGGGGAGTGCGGCTGGACGCGGTCGGAGTAGACCTCGAAACCCTCGGTGCCGCGGAACGTGCTGACCGGCTCGCCGCGGATCGCGTCGAGCAGGCGGCGGACGCGCTGGTGGCTGAAGTCCTCGGCGTCCGCGGTGTCCGGGTAGAGGGCGTCCTTGACGTGCTCCCAGTGCATCGGCGGGCCGACGGACAGGCCGGGGTTGAGGCGGCCGCCGGAGAGGATGTCGACGGTGGCGAGGTCCTCGGCGAGGCGGAGCGGGTTCTCCCAGCCCAGCGGGATGACCGCGGTGCCCAGCTCGATGCGGCGCGTGCGCTGCGAGGCGGCCGCGAGGAGCGCGACCGGCGAGGAGATGCCGAACTGCAGGTGCCGGTGCCGCACCCAGGCGCTGTCGAACCCGAGCTGCTCACCCAGCTCGATGATGCCGAGGGTGTTCTCGTGGCCGGCGCGCGGATCGGCTTCGTCGAACAGGCCGATGGTGAGGAAGCCCAGCTTCCGCAACGGTCGTGACACACGTCCTCCCGGGGTCCGTGATCACGATTCTGACAGGACGACCCGGGAGGATGTGCCGTTCCCAAGGGGTGGGCGCTAGCTCGCGGCCAGCAGCTCGGGCACCGGGGCGTAGGCGGCCAGCTCGTCGTGCAGGCCGGGCGCTTCCAGGACCTCCGGTTCGGGGCTGCCGGGCAGCTCACCGCCCAGCGCGCGCCGCACGAACGCGGCCACCACGCGGGGCGCGGGGACCACCTGGCCGCCCAGGTAACCGAGGACCAGCAGGTCCTCGCCGCAGCGGGCTTCCACCGCCACGGCCCAGCCGTAGCGTTCGTCCCACAGCAGCGCCACGTCGCGGTCGGGGAACGCGGGTACGTGCCCGTCGATCGCGATGTAGGCGCTCAGCGGCGCCTCCAGTTGCACGCAGGAGCCCTGCCCGCTCAAGCCGAGCATCTCCTCGATCAATCCGATGTACCGGCGCAGGCCCCGCGCCGTTCTGCTCTGCGGGTCGAGACCCGGGTTCGGGAACACCTGCCCTCACCTCCCGCGAATATCTATAGTGAGGACTGTAGATTGAGTCAAGCAGCGAAAGCAGATAGACTCGCCAAGTGGCTGTAGACAAGCTGGATGACGAGGACTACCCCGCCTGGACGATGGGTCAGGCGGCGGACGCGCTGGACGTGCAGCCGGCGTTCCTGCGCAGCCTCGACGCCGCCGAGGTCGTCCAGGCTCACCGCTCGTCGGGCGGCCACCGCCGCTACTCGCGCCGTCAGCTGCGGCTGGCCGCGCGGGTCCGCGAGCTGTTCGACGACGGGATGACCCTCGCGGCGGCGGAGCGGATCGTCCGGCTGGAGGACCAGCTGGCCGCCACGCGCGCCGAGAACGCGGAGCTGCGGCGCCGGCTGGGCGAGCAGAGCGAGACCGAACAGGAGGTTTGAGGGATGGCGCTGGAGAACGTCTGGATCCGCACGCTGGGCGACGGGCTGGTCCGGGCCGATCAGATCATCGGGATCTCCAACCACCGCACGCCCTCCGTGACGGGCAAACCCGGGCGCTGGCTGCTGACGGTGGCCCTGCCCGTGCCGACGGGCAGCGGGAGCGCCGACGGCTGGGGGCTGACGAACCTGCACCGCACGCTGGTGCAGACCGACCAGGAGGTGGCGGGCGCGCCGGACCGCCTGGCGCGGCTGCTGGCCCAGCTGGCCGCGGTCGACACGGCGGGCGTCATCACGGCGACCCCGTGCGGCCCCGACCGCAGCGACGTGCGGTTCGAGTTCAGCCGGTTCGACGCGGAGGTGCCCCCGGCGGCGGAGCCCCAGGCGGAGCAGGCCGTACCGGACGTGGTCGGCGTCCGCTGAGTCGTTCACCCGGACCACCGCGGCGCACTCGGCGTTCCGGATCGCCGCCGTGATCCCACGTACCCGCCGGGCGATGCCTGCTGCCCGGCGGGCGGTGCTCAGCGGCCCCGCCCGGCAGGGGGCCGCTGCTCGGTGGTGCCCGCTGCGCCGGCGCCCGGCCCGGCGGGCCGTGGTTCACCCGCCTCCGCGCGGGTAGCACTCGCCCATGGCGAGGAAACCACCGCCCGCTACCGCGGCCTCGAGCACCTGGACCGACGACGACAACGTCCGCCAGCCCGCCGGCGACGCCCACGCCTGGCTGCCCGGCACCAACCAGACCCTCTGCGGCCTCCCGCTGCACCGCGCCCGCCTGGGCCGCTTCCCCCACGTGCTGTGGATCGACACGCTCTGGCTCGCCGACACCTCGGCCCACCGGATCGCCCCGTGCCGCCGCTGCGTGGCCGCCGCGGGTGGACGCTCCGGGGCCCGCCGCTGGACGCGCGTCAACCCGCGTCCCTGAGCGCCTCCGCCACCGGCGGGTGGACGTTCAGAGCGGGCCCGTCACACCGCCGGGCGCGGGCCAAGCCGGCCAGCGCGGACACCGCCACCAGGCACACCCCGGCGGCGACGGCGAACGTCCCGAACACGGCGTGCGCACCGCCCGCCCCGATCGCCACGCCGCCCAGCGTCGGACCGAAGAACGCGCCGATGAACGACGTCCCGTTCGACCAGCCGAGCGCGGCGGCGCGGGCGGGCGCCGGGAACACCGACGACGCCGTGGTGTGCACCAGGTTCATCGTCGAGTGGCCGCCGATGCCCATCAGCGCGATGCACACCGCGGCGGTCACCGGCCCGGTCGGCAGGACGAGCATCCCGGCCAGGCCCGCGATCGTGCAGGTACCGGTGGCCACGGCGATCCGCGCGCTGCCGTGCCGGTCGGCGGCCCACGCGGTGACGAACGACCCGAGCACCGCCGCGCCGGTGAGCGCGAAGGTGAACAGAAGCGCGCTGCTGAGCGAGAACCCGAGGTCGATCATCGCCTGCGCGGCCCACACGTTGAGCCCCTGCCAGGCGACCATGTTCGCGATGACGGCGCCCGCGACGGCCAGCAGGATCCACTTGCGCCGCCCCGCGACCAGGGCCGCGAGCTTGCGCCGCCCGGTCCACGCCTGGCCGGCCGCGGCCCGCGCGGGGTCGGCCGGAACGTGGATCGGCGCCAGGACGGCGAAGATCAGCACGCTCAGCCCGGCGCCGGTGAAGAACAGCGCCCGCCAGCCGAACGCGGGCAGCACCGGGATCGCGAGCAGCGCGGCGACCACCCCGCCGAGCGGGATGCCGGCCATGGTGATGGTCACGACCAGCGAGGCCCGTCGCGCGGGGGCCTGGTCGCGGGCGATCGTCATCGCGGTGGTCAGCGCGGCGCCGACGCCGAGGCCGTTGAGCAGCCGGGCGAACGCGAGCATCGTGCCGCCCGTGGCGACGGCGAAGGCCAGTGAGCCGAGCCCGAAGACCACGATGCCGGTGGCCAGGGTGGTTTTCGCGGTGGTGCGCTCGGCCAGCGCCGGGGCCAGGAGGGCGCCGAGCACCGCGCCGAGGTAGACGACCCCGCCGATGAGGCCGGTCTGGCCGCCGGTGATGCCGAGGGCCGGGTCGGCGAGCAGCAACGGCACGACCGAGCCGTAGACGATGAGGTTGTAGCCCTCGATGACGGTGACGATCATGCAGACGGCGACGACGACGCGCCGGTGTGCCGCGGACGCCCCGGTGCGGGGCGGGTTGGCCAGCTTCATCGGTGTCCTCCGGGCGGGAGTGGTGGCCGTCCCAGGGTGCGGTGGCGGGGGCCGCGGCAGAACGGGTTCGTCCCGGTTCCCGGGACAGCTCCGGTGCCGGCGGTTCCACCGGTCGTGTCCGAGACGACCGGTCGCCCTTCTGTCCTTGATCTCCAGTGCGGGAGAAACCCATGTGGCGTGGGGCAACGGCGCCCCAACGACGCAACTCACCGTTCCAGCGCGGCCACCACGTCGATCTCCGGGTTGACGCGCCGCAGGCCGCGCACCGCGGTTTCGAACTTGGCCGCGAAGTCCTGGCTCGGCATCACCACGGCGACCGCCTGCCACATGCCGCCCGCGCCGAGCCGCGCCGTCGCCACCGCGGAGATCCCGCTGTCGTGCTCCTCCCGGTCCACCGCCACCCCGGCCCGGCGCACCCGCGCCAGCTCCGCCAGCAACGCGGCCCGCTCGGTCACCGTCGCCGGGGTGAACCGGTCCAGGCGCTCCGGCAGCAGCTCCGCCACCCGCGCGTCCGGCAGCTGCGCCAGCAGCACCTTGCCGATGCAGCTGGCGTGCAGCGAGAAGCTCTTGCCCACCTGCGTCACCCCGCGCAGCCGGGCCGGGGCGGCGATCTGGTCCACCACCACGACCTCCCGCCCGCTGAAGACGGCCAGCTCGACCCGCTCCCGCACCTCCCGCGCGAGCGCCACCAGATCGGGCCGGGTGGCGGCCAGCAGCCGCAGGTGGCTGTTCATCCCGAACTTCAGCAGCGCCGGCCCGAGCACGTACCCGGGCCGGTCCGGCTCCTGCGCCCGCACCACGTACAGCTCGCGCTCCAGGCTCCGCAGCACACGGTGCACGGTGGAGCGGGGGAGCCCGGTGCGCACCGCCAGCTCGGTGACGGTCAGCCCGCCCCGGCTCTCCGCCAGGGTGTCCAGCACCAGCGTCACGCGGGCGAGGTCGGCCATCTCACCGGGTCCAGGTCCGGGTCACGGTCAGCGCACGGACCCGCCACCCGTCCTCGGCCACGACCAGTGCGTACTCACCCAACGTGTGCAGCTCGGGATACGGCCGCAACACCCACCGGGTGTAGTGCGCACGCGCCGACCACAGCCCGTCACCCGCGGGTTCCACGATCAGATTGCTCACGTCGTGCCGGTGCGGCGCAGGATCCGTCCACAAGCGACCGAACAACTCCCGCGCGCCACCAGAACCGGCGCCCGGGAACACCACCCGCGCCGCGCCCAACAGCTCCACCACCGCGTCGACGTCCTTGCGGTCGGCGATCTCCACGTAGGTGTGCAGCACGTTGGCGACGTGGTGCCGGGCGGTCGCGCTCACGCCTGCCGGTCCTGCCAGGCCCGCACGTACGCGCGCCCGTAGTCGTTGCCGTGCGGCGTGCGCAGCACGGTGTGGATGTGGAACGGCTTCGGCGTGTCGTAGTCGAGGAAGACCCCGCAGTGGTGGTCCAGCTCGGCGATCACCACCGGTGACTGCACGCGGTAGTAGAACACGTCCCCCGGCTCGTGCCCGCCGATCCAGGAAAACCACGTCTCGTCCAGGAACGACCGCACCTCCCGCATCCGCGCCGCCCGCGGCCCCGTGGGCAGCAGCGACACGAACGACTCCACGATCGCCAGCACGATCTCCCGCGCCGCGGCCGGCATCTCCGCGACCCGGACGCCCTCGACCGGGATCACCCGGTTGTCCTGGAACGCGCCCGCCAGGTGCCGCTCGTCGCCGGGGTGCACGCGGCCGGGCGGCATCGCCGGGTCCACCATCCGCTCGTACACCACCGCGGCACGGCGCTGGTCGGCGGGGAGCGCGGCCATCAGGTCGGTGCCGAGCCGGATGCGGTCGGTGTAGGCGGTGGTGCCGACGTGCGGGCCCTCGTCGATCTCGTTCGGCTCGGCGCCGAGGAACACCGGGCTGACCACCATGCGTCCCGCCACCACCAGGCAGTTGACCGCGCAGTGGTGCCCGAACAGCTGCCAGCCCCACGGCTCCACCGGGTCCGGCTCGCCGTAGAGCGCGACGTTGTAGCTGAACTCGTTGAGGATGCTCTCCAGCCCCACGACCTCGCCGAGGAAGCCGTTGATGCGCATCATGTCGTGCACCAGCCGGAACCCCTCCGGGCTCAGCGACGCCCGCACCAGCTCCAGGGCGGCGCGCTGCACATCCGGCGGCTGGAACTCCAGCCGGATCCCGGTGTCGAACTGCATGAACTCCGGGTTGGCCCAGGTCTGCCACTCGACCGCGTCCACCGCGTACCGCAGCCGGCCGCGGCTCTCCTCGTCCAGCGCCGCCTCCAGCGCCCGGGCGGCGGCGATCATCGCCTCCACCGGCGCCTCCTCACCGGGCCGGGCGGGTTCGAACGGGTGGACGTCCGGGCGCAGCGTGCCGTCCTCGGTGACGCCGCGGAACTCCTGCAGCTGCAACGGTTTCCAGCCGCGGATCAGGCCGCCGGTGAAGGGGTCCTCCTTCGCGGCCTCGCGGTAGGCGTAGGCGTCCATCCCCTTGATGCCGGTGATGCGCGGGGAGCCCGGCGGGAACAGGTAACGGCGGAACTCGGCCACGGTGCCTCCTCAGTCTGTGGTGTTGTGCCGGGCGACGGCGGCGCGGACGGCCGCCTCGTCACCGGAAGCGATGGCGTCGACCAGGTCGACGTGGACCTGCAGCCGCCGCGCCCGGTAGGCCTCGGCGTCGGTGTCGCCCAGGTGCGGTGCGGTGCTGGACAGGTGCCCGAGCGTGCCCAGGTAGACCGCGCGGGCCATGGCGTTGGGGCACAGCGCGGCGATCTCCTCGTGCAGCGCCCAGTTCGCGCGGACGAACTCCTCCCACGTGGGCGCCGCGGCCATCGCGTCGAGGCGGGCGCGCGGGCGGGGGATGTCGTCCGGCGTGCGGCAGCGGGCCGCGCCGACGTCGATCAGCTCCTCGAGGTGGTTGCGCAGCTCGACGGCGTCGGCCACGGACGAGGGGTCCTCGCGGACGCCGAGCAGCGTGTGCCGCATCCGCACCACCGGGCCCTGGTCGGCGACGAACAACCCGCCGCCGCGGCCCGGCCGGATCGCCAGCACCCCGCGGTCGCGCAGGAGCCGGATGGCCTCGCTGACGGTGGCCCGCGCCAGCCCCGACTCCCGGCGGATCTCCTCGATCGTGCCCACCGGGTCGCCCGGCGCGAGCCCGCGGATCCGCTCCTCGAGCAGGGCGGCGAGCTGCTCGGCGCGGGTGCGCCCGAGTCCCGTCAGGTTCGTCATAGTGCTATTCAACCATAAAGGTTCTAACCTTTAGGAAGTTTTCTGGACCGAAGGAGCAACGATGCGGATCGTGGGAGTGGCGCGCGGCGCCGGTGTCGAGGTCGCGAGCCTGGCCGAGGACGGGTCGGTGACCGTGATCGCCGGGCTCGAGGAGTTCTGGTCCGACCCGGAGGGCTTCCTGGCGCGCCCGCCGTCCGGCGAGACGCTGACGGACGCGCGGTTCGTGCCGCCGGTGCTGCCTGGGGCGCGGGTGATCTGCATCGGGCTGAACTATCTCGAGCACGTCGCCGAGGGCTCCTACCGCGACGCCGAGCTGCCCGAGTACCCGACGCTGTTCGCGCGCTGGACCCAGTCGCTGACCGTGGACGGCGCGGAGATCCCGGTCCCGGCGGACGAGGACGGGCTGGACTGGGAGGGGGAGATCGTCGCGTGGGTCGGCCGGCCGCTGGTCGACGCCTCGCCGGAGGAGGCGCTCGCCGCGGTGGTCGGGTACTCGGCGTTCAACGACGTCACCGCGCGGCGCGCGCAGAAGCTGACCTCGCAGTGGATCCTCGGCAAGAACGCCGACTCCTCCGGGCCACTCGGCCCGATGGTGCCGGCCGCGGAGGTCGGCGACCTGCGCGACGGGCTGCGGGTGCGCACGCGGGTCAACGGCGAGACCGTGCAGGACGGCAACACCACCGAGATGGTCTACACCGTCGGTGAGACCCTGGCGCACATCTCACGGACGTTCACCGTCCGGCCCGGCGACCTGCTCGCCACCGGCACGCCGTCGGGCGTCGGCTACGCGCGCACGCCGCGATGGCTGCTCCAGCCGGGTGACGTGGTCGAGGTCGAGGTCGACCGGCTGGGCGTCCTGCGCAACACGATCGTGGACGGCAAGCAGCGGCTGCTGTCCCGGGAACCGGGACGCGAAGGGGCCGCTTGACCCGGTCCCGCACCTATCTTCGCCCGGTCAGGTCAGAAGAGACCGGGAGGTCGACGTGGACTTCGACGTCGCAGTCATCGGCTACGGGCCGGTGGGCAAGCTGCTGGCGATCCAGCTGGGCCGGCGCGGGCACCGGGTGGTCGTCCTCGACCGCAACGAGGCCGACTACCCGCTGCCCCGCGCGGTGACGCACTGCTCGGACTTCGCGCGGATCCTGCAGTCGGTGGGGCTGCCGCCGTCGGCGATCCCGGACATCACCGAGCCCTACGACGACCTGTACGTGTGGCGCAACGGCGACGGCGAGACGCTGGTCGAGGTCGACTGGAGCGGGCGCGGCGAATCCGGCTGGTACAACACGTACTTCTTCAGCCAGCCCGCGCTGGAGGCCCGGCTGGACTCGATCATCCGCGGCCTGCCGTCGGTGCGCGTGCTGCGCGGCTGGGAGGCGACCGGCGTGGACGCGGCCACCGGGGTGGTTTCGGCGTGCCGGGGGAGCGAGCGGCTCGTGGTGTCGGCGTCCTGGGTGGTCGGCGCGGACGGGGCGAACAGCCGCGTCCGCGGGTGGGCCGGGATCGGCTGGCACGACGAGGGGTACTTCCACGACTGGCTGGTGGTCGACGTCAAACCCCGGCCGGAGCTGCGTTTCCCGCACATCGCCACGCAGTCCTGCGACGTGCGGCGGCCCTCGACGATGGTGCCGGGCGGGCCCGGGCGGCGGCGGTGGGAATTCATGCGGCTGCCGCACGAGTCCAAACAGGACCTGAACTGCGTGGAGAAGGCGTGGGAACTGCTCGCGCCGCACGGGATCACGCCCGAGAACGCCGAGCTGGACCGGCACTCGACCTACACCTTCCAGGCCGGCTGGGCGCGGCGGTGGCGGGCCGGCCGGGTGCTGCTGGCCGGGGACGCGGCGCACCTGATGCCGCCGTTCGCCGGGCAGGGGCTCGGCGCGGGGGTGCGGGACGTGATGAACCTCGGGTGGAAGCTGGACCTGGTGCTGCGCGGCCTGGCGGGGGCGGAGCTGCTGGACACCTACGGCAGTGAGCGTCTGCACCACGCACGGGCGTTCGTGCGGTTCTCGGTGGAGCTGGGGAAGGTCATCTGCATCGCCGACCCGGCGGAGGCCGCGGAACGGGACCGCCGGATGATCGCGTCCCGCGCGGCGGGCGGCAAGCCCCCGGCGCCCCCGCGGCCGGGGCTGGGGCCGGGCGTGCACACCGGCCCCGCGGGCGGCGGCCTGGCGCTGCAGGGCCGCGTGTCGGTGGGTGGCAGATCCGGCCTGTTCGACGACGTCTTCGGCGGCCCGGGAGCGCTGATCACCCGTGAACCGTGTGTGGTGGACGGCTTGGCGGAGCTGGACATCCCGGTGGTCGCGTTGAGCGAGGTGACCGATGTGGACGGCACCTACACCCGCTGGCTGTCCGAACTGGACGCTCCTGCGGTGCTGATCCGGCCGGACTTCCACGTCTTCGGCACCGGCGAACCGGAGTGGCTCGCCGCGGAGTTCGTCGCGGCGGTTCAGGGTCGCCGCAGGCCCATGCCCCGCGAGATCGCCAGCGCCGTCGCGCGCACGACCTGCTCGTAGGCCCGCGGCCGCGCCGCCCCGGCCGGCACCACCACCGACACCGCCGCGACGAGCGTGCCCGTGTGGTCGTGGATCGGCGCGGCCACCGACGACACCGGCGCCGGCTTGCGGCGGTCGAAGATCGCCATGCCCTGGCGCCGCGTGTCGGCCAGGCGACGGCGCAACTTGACGCCCTCCGCGGCGGACAGCTCCGCGAACCGCTCCTCCAGAAGCTCCGGCGGCGCGCCCGACAGCAGCACGATCCCGACCCCCGTGTCGTGCAAGGGAAGCCGCCCGCCAACCCGGTACGCGATCTCCACCGCGCCACGCGTCGACAGCCGCTCCACCAGCAGCGCCTCGGCGCCGTCCCGCACCGCGAGCAGCACGTGCTGCCGCGTCACCTCGTGCAGGTCCTCCAGGTAGGGCAGCGCGACCTCCCGCAACCCGTGACTGCGCGGCGCCAGCGACGCGATCTCGAACAGCCGCAGGCCCACCACGTACCGGCCGCGCTCGTCCCGTTCCAGCGCGCCCCACTCCCGCAACCGCGCCGCCAGCCGCACCGCGGTGCTGCGCGGCACGCCCGCCCGGCGGCTCAGGTCCGCCAGGCCCAGCGCGCGGTGCTCCTCGTCGAACGCGGCCAGCAGCGACAGCGCCCGGTCCACCACCGGCGCGCCGCTCTTCGGCCGCTTGCCACGTCGCGCGACCGGGGGTTCGCCATCCATCCGTCGAGTCTGACAGACCCAACCAATGGAACGCGCGCTGTCCCGCCGGAACCGACCGCCCGATACTGGGGCGCACCGGACCACCGCCGATCCGAACGAGGTGATCATGACCCGCCGCACACTCGAGTACGCCGCGGTCCCGGGGTTCCGGCCGCTGCTGCTGGACCTCCACCGCGGGCAGACACCGGGGCCGGCGCCCCTCGTGGTGTTCGTGCACGGCGGCGGCTGGCGCGTCGGCAGCCGGGAGAGCTTCGGCCCGATGTTCGCGGACTGGTCGCCCAGCCCGTTCGAGCGGCTCGCCGACGCCGGGTTCGCCGTGGCGAGCGTGGACTACCGGCTCACCGGCGAGGCGCCGTTCCCCGCCCAGCTCGACGACGTGTCCGCCGCCTTCGCCTGGCTACGCGACCACGCCGGCGAACTGGACCTGGACACCGACCGGATCGTCGTGTGGGGCGAGTCAGCCGGCGGGCACCTCGCCGCGCTGGCCGGGCTGCGAGAGCCGGGCGTGGTCGCGGTCGTCGACTGGTACGGCCCCGCCGACCTGACCGCGCTGGAGGCGGACCTGGCCGAGGCCGGACTGGTCGCCCAGCCCGCGCCGGGATCCATCGAGACCCGCGAGGCACTGCTGCTCCGCGACGCCTCCCCGGCCGACGCCAGCCCGGTCACGCACGTCCACACCGGAGCACCGCCTTTCCTGCTTCTGCACGGGAAATCCGACCGGTTCGTCCCGTGCGCCCAGTCGCGGCGGCTGGCCGAGGCGCTCACCGCGGCCGGCTCCGAAGTGGACCTTCGGCTGTTCGACGGCGCCGACCACATGTGGCTCGGCAATGCCGATCTCGCCGCCACCGCCTTCGACCTCTCACTCGAATTCGCCCGTACTCACTGCTTTGGGGGACACGTTGCCTGATCACTTTCCGGTTCTCATCGCGGGCGGCGGCCCCAGCGGGCTCGCCGTCGCGATCGAGCTGGGCCGCGCGGACATCCCGTGCCTGCTGGTCGAACCCCGCGAGACCGTCACCGGCGACCGGCCGCGCGCCAAGACGACCAGCGCCCGCACGATGGAGCTGCTGCGCCGCTGGGGACTGGCCGACCGGGTCCGCGCGGCCGCGCCGCTGCCCGTGTCGCACGCGCAGGACGTGGTGTTCTGCACCAGCCTCACCGGGCACGAGATCACCCGGTTCCCCAACGCGTTCGCGATGCACGCGGGGCGGCGGGACGAGTTCGCCGAGTGCGGCCAGCAGATCCCGCAGCCGATCGTGGAGCAGGTGCTGCGCGAGGCGGTCGCGGAACTGCCGTCGGTGCGGACCCGCTTCGGCTGGCGGCTGGTGTCCGCCGAGGACGGTGCCGCCGGGGTCCGGGCGTCGATCGCCGGGCCGGACGGCGCGGTCCGCGAGGTGACGGCCGACTACCTGATCGGCTGCGACGGGGCCGGCGGCATCACGCGGGACGTGATCGGCGCGCGGTACTCCGGCGGGAGCGGTGAGCTGCCCAACCTGAACATCACCTTCCGCGCGCCCGCCCTGACCGACGAGACGGTGTGCGCACGGGCGGTCCACTACTGGGTGCTCGGCGCCGAGCTCGGCGGGATCGTCGGGCGGATGGACACCGACGGCACGTGGTGGGCGATCGCGCAGGGCGTGGACGTTCGGGACGGCGACGTCGACCCGGCCGCTCTGGTGCGGCGGCTCATCGGGGCGGAGGTCGAGGTCGAGGTGCAGGCGACCGATCCCTGGGTGGCGCGGATGCTGCTGGTGGACCGGTATCGCGGGGAGCGCACGTTCCTGGTCGGCGACGCGGCGCACCTGAACCCGCCGTGGGGCGGGCACGGGTACAACACGTGCGTCGGGGACGCGGTGAACCTGGCGTGGAAGCTGGTCGCGGTGCTGCGCGGCTGGGCCGGACCGGCGCTGCTGGACAGCTACGAGCCGGAGCGGCGCCCGGTGGCGCGGCAGACGATCGCGGACGCGGCGGCGCAGGAGAACCACCTGGCGCGGGCGTTCGCGCACCCCGACATCGACGCCGCGACCCCGGCGGGCGCGGCGCGGCGGGCTCGCGTCGCCGAGGCGCTGTCCGCCAAACGCGGCGAGTTCCACAGCCTCGGCCTGGTGCTCGGCTACCACTACGCCGGCTCGCCGATCGTCGTGGACGACGGCTCGCCGGTGCCCGCGCACGAACCGCTGACCTACCACGGCTCGGCGCGCCCGGGAACGCGCCTGCCGCACCGGTGGCTGCCGGACGGTTCGTCGCTGTTCGACCACCTCGGACCGGGCTTCACCCTCCTGCGTCTGGATCCGGTGCCGGTGGAGTCCTTTGTGGAGTCGGCCCGTGCCCGTGGCCTGCCGCTGACGGTGCTGGACCTGCCCGGGCTGCCCGGCAAGGACTCCTACGGCGCCCCGCTGCTACTGATCCGCCCCGACCAGCACATAGCCTGGCGCGGCACCACCCCGACCGCCGAGGTCCTCGACATCGCCCGCGGCGCGCACGCCGCTGTGCTCAGCCGCTGATCTTCCCCCGCTCCCCGTCTCAGTGTGGAGGCACCTTGAGCATCGAACCCACCGCCGCGCGCGCAGCCTTCGGGGGCGGCTCTTTTCGTCCGGGTGCGCGCGGGCGAGATGGGCGTTCCCTGCGAGGCCGCATAGTCACGATCGCCAAGGGATGTGGGCGTTACCGCCGCACCTGCCACCCATGACGCGGCTCCGCTCGCCTGGGCCCGGCCGGCTGCGCCGCTTGCCAACCGCGCCACGTGCTTGCTCCCTCCATCCCCTCCTGTCCGCTCCCCGTCTCAGTGTGGAGGCACCTTGAGCATCGAACCCACGGCCGCGCGCGCCACCGACGCCGCGGCCCTCCTCGCCCGCGTCGAGCGGATTCCGCTGACCCGCTACCACCTCCGGGTGGCCTCGATACTGGGCGTCGGCACGTTCTTCGACTCCTTCGACGCCCTCATCCTGTCCGTCGCGCTCACCGCGGTCCTCACCACGCTCGGCGCGCCGCTCTCGGTCGCCGGGACGCTCATCGCCGTCGGGTACGTCGGCCAGATCGCCGGCGCCATCCTCTTCGGCGTCATCAGCGAACGCTACGGCCGCAAGACCGCCTTCGTCGCCGCCTCCGCCCTGTTCGGCCTCCTCGCGCTGGCCTCGGCCATCGCCTGGAACGTCGAAAGCCTGATGGCCTTCCGCCTCATCCAGGGCATCGGCCTGGGCGCCGAAGTGCCCGTCGCCGCGACGATCTTCAACGAGTTCGTCCGCGCCCGCGCCCGCGGCCGGATCGTGCTCGTCTACGAAAGCCTCTTCGTGTGGGGCATCCTCGGCGCCACGCTCGTCGGCGCGCTGTTCCTGTCCGTGTTCCCGCCCGAGGACGCCTGGCGCTGGCTGTTCGTGATCTCCGGCGTCCCGGTGCTCACCGCGGTGTGGGCGCACTTCCGCCTGCCCGAGTCGCCGCGCCACCTCATCCACCGCGGCGACCTGGCAGCCGCCACCGAGATCGTCGAGGCGATGGAGGCCAGCGCCCGCCGCGGCGGCCGCATCCTGGAAGAACCGCACAAACCCGCCGACGTGCGGCCCGAGCCGCCCACCCGCTTCGGTGAGCTGTTCTCCCGCGACTACCGCGGCCGCACGCTCACCCTGTGGTGCATCTGGTTCACCACGTTCCTGCCGCTGGGCGGGTTCACGTCCTGGATGCCGACGCTGCTGGTCCGCGTCGGCCACCTCACCCCGGCCGTCGCGTCCCTGCTCACCGGCGGCATCGTGGTCGGCAACCTCATCGCCCTCTACGTCAGCGCGTCCTCTTTGGACAAGCTGGGCCGCCGGTTCTGGTTCGCCGCCGGGTACGGGCTGGCCCTGGCCGGCAGCGTCGGCGGCGTGCTGCTCGGCTCGACCGGCTGGGTGGCGCTGTTCGTGTGCGGCGCGCTGGTGCTGTTCGGCGTGAACATCAACGCGCCACTGGCCTACCTCTACACCGCCGAGCTCTACCCGACGCGGATGCGCGCCTGGGCCACGATGGTCGGCAGCACGATGCGCAACCTCGCGTCGGTCATCGCGCCGATCACCATCGGCCTGCTGCTCGGCGCCGCCACCGGAGTCGTGTGGAGCTTCGCGCTGACCGCCGCCGTGCTGTTGATCGGGCTGCTGGTCGTGCTCCGCTTCGGCATCGAGACCAAGCAGCGGCGGCTGGAGGAGCTGGCGCGATGACCCGGTCAGGAGGGCGGGCGGTCCCAGTCGGCGTGCAGCGCCGCGCGCAGGGCCCGCACCGGTTCACGCCCGATCCGGCGCGCCAGCGCCGCCTCGGCCCGGCGCAGGATGCCGACCGCGGTCCGGTGCGTCCGCTCGCCCTCCGCGGTGCGCCGCACCAGGCGCTGCCGTCCGGACGAGGGGTCCGGCACCTGTTCCAGCAGCCCGAGCCGGGTCAGCGCCTGGACGGCCTGGTGCGCCGTCTGCCGGGTCACGCCCATGCGGCGGGCCAGTTCGGACACCGTCGTGCCGCCCGCGTCGAGCACCGCGAACAGCCCGACCTGGGTGCCCGACACCGGCGCCGCGCCCGCCCGGGCCAGCCCGGCGATCAGGGCCTCGTCGAACCACCGCCGTGCCTCGCCGAGCGACTGGGCGAGTGTGGGTTCTTGTTGCACCACAACAGGATATATGTCAGGCTGCCTGACGAAAGCACCGACCGGGAGACATCATGACGGCAGAGTTCGCCACCCCCTACCGCCGCGCGTCGCGCATCCCCGCCGAGCCGGGCAAGCCGTACTTCATCGAAAAGGGCGAGGGCGACCGCGCCCACCTCTTCGGCGACCTGTTCACCATCTACGCGGGCGGCGAGCAGACCGAGGGCACGTTCAACTTCTTCACCTGCGAGGGCCCGAAGGGCGACATCATCCCGGCCCACCTGCACCCCGACACCTACGAGGTGTTCTACGTGACGGCCGGCGCGGTGCGGCTGTTCGTCGAAGACACCGAGGGCAACCAGCAGGAGAAGCTGCTCACCCCCGGCGACTTCGGGTTCGTGCCGAAGAACTGCCCGCACGCCTACCAGATGGAACGGCACCACAGCATGGTCGTCGGCGTGGCCGCCGGTCCGGGCGGGACGTTCGAGCGGTTCTTCGAAAACCTCGGCGTCCCGGCCGAGGAACTGGGGCTGCCGAAGGTGCCCGCGGTGCCGGAGCCGCACAAGTTCGGCACCGTGCCGCAGCGCTACGACGTGAAGTTCCTCCCGGAGCACCGCTGGCACACCACGCCCTGACGGCGCCTGTACCGTGGGCCCATCCCGCGCCCGCTGCGGGTGGTCGTCCGGTCCACGAGGTGATGCATGACCCTGCCCGTCGCCGCCGTCGTCGGCCTGCTCGAAGCAGCCGAGCAGGACACCGACGTCGCTGAGCTGCTGGCCGGCCTCGACCACGCCGACGCCGAGCGGATCGCCTCCGGGATCCGGCGCCTGCGGGCCACTTCGGACCGCCTGCGGCGCCGTGGGCAGGAACTCGCCGCCCTGTTCTCCTCCGCGCGGGAGCTGGCCGAGCTGCGGGACGTCGACGAGCTGCTGGCCCGGCTGGTGGAGCGGGCCCACGACCTGGTCGGCACCGACGTCACCTACCTGTCGGAGTTCGACGTCGGCAGCCGGGAGCTGCGGGTGCGCACGACGCTGGGCACGGTCGCGCCGTCGTTCCCGGGCCTGCGCGTGCCGCCGGGGATGGGCCTGGCCAGCCAGGTGGTCGAAAGCCGCCGCCCGTGCTGGACCGCCCGCTACGACGCGATGACCCAGGCGCCGCACGACGACCGGATCGACGAGACCGTCGCCGCGGAGGGGCTCGTCTCACTGCTCGGGGTGCCGCTGCTGGCCGGGGACGAGGTCATCGGGGTGCTGTTCGCCGCCAACCGCGTCGAGCACGCGTTCTCCCCGGAGGAGATTTCGCTGCTGTCGGCGTTCGCCGACCACGCCGCCGTCGTGCTGCAGACCGCCCGGCTGCTGGCCCGCGCCAACACCGCGGCCGACGAGACCCGCCGCGCCTACGGTGAGCTGGCCCGGCACGTGGAGGCGATGGAACGCGCCAGCGAGGTGCACGGCGACCTCACCACGCTCGTCCTCCAGGGCGGCGACGCCACCGAGGTGGCCGGGGCCCTCGGCCGGGCCCTGCGCTGCCGCGTCGCGCTGCTGGACACCGATCACCTCGACGGCGGCGTGCGGGAGGCCGTCGAGCAGAGCCGCCGCAGCGGACGTTGTGTGCCGGCGGGCGAAGGCGCCTTCGTGGTCGCCGTCGTGGCGGGGCCGACGCTGCTCGGCGCGCTGCTGCTGGAACAGGGCGCCGTCGAGTTCGGACCGGTGGAGTTCCGCACCGCCGAGCGCGCCGCCCAGATCACGGCGCTGCTCAGCCTCAAACAGGACGCCCTGATCGAGGCCGAGCAGCGCGTGCGCGGGGATCTGCTCGCCGACTTGCTCTCCGCCGACGCCGACCGGCGCGCGGGTGCCGCCACCCGCGCCCGGGCCCGCGGCATCCGGCTGGACGGCCCGCGTTCGGTCGTGGTCGTCGCGGTCCCCGCCGATCTGCGCCACCAGGCGGCCCGCGCGCTGCGCCGGACCGGGGACCTGGTCGGTGAGCACGCGGACCACATCGTCGTCCTGACCCCGGCGGAGGACCCCGCCGCCGCGGCCCGGGCCGTGCACACCGCCGTCGCGCGCTCACTGGCCGCCCCGGTCCTGGCCGTCGGCGCCGCGGCCGAGGACGACCTGCGGGAACCCGTCGAGCAGGCCACCGCGTGCGTGCGCATCCTGCCCGCGCTGGGCGTGTCCGACGCGGCGGCCACCACCGACGAGTACCTGCCCTACACGGCGCTGTTCGGGCCGGGCGAGGCCCGCGTGTCCGCGTTCGTGCGCCGGGTCCTCGGGCCGGTCCTGGACTGGGACGCCGAGCACGCCGGCACCCTGCTGCCCACGCTCGCCTCCTATCTGGACAACCGCATGAGCCCGGTCGCCACCGCCCGAGCCCTGCACGTGCACAAGAACACCGTGCTGCAGCGGCTGGACCGCGCCGCCGAGCTGCTCGGGGAGGGCTGGCAGGACCCGGACCGGCTGTTCCGGCTGACCGTCGCGGTCCGGCTGACCCGCCTGGCCGAACGTCCATAACCGCGGCCCCTCGGATAGACGATCGGTCCATTCCGGCGACGAAGTGCGCGAGCTAGCGTCCTGGTCGTCACGCAGCCACACGGAAGTGGAAGGGGCGCTATGGCGCGCACCAGTCGTATCCAGGGACTCCGGGATCTGCCCGTCGAGGCCCGGCGCAAGGCCGTCGCCGAGGCGGCCGGGCTCGACCCGGCGCTGGTCGCGGCGTTCGATCCGGCCCACGGGCTCGACACCGGCGCGGCCGACCACATGATCGAGAACGTGGTCGGCATCCTCGGCGTGCCGCTGGGGGTGGCCACCAACTTCGTGGTCAACGGCGCCGAGGTGCTGGTCCCGATGGCGACCGAGGAGGCCTCGGTGGTCGCCGCCGCCAGCAACCCCGCCAAGATCGCCCGCGTCCGCGGCGGGTTCCGCACGTCCTCGACCGCGCCGATCATGCAGGCGCAGGTGCAGATCGTCGGCGTGCGCGACCCGGAGGCGGGCCGCGTCCGCCTGCTGGAGGCCCGCGACGAGCTGATCGAGCTGGCCAACGCGCAGGACGAGAAGCTCGTCGAGTTCGGCGGCGGCGTCCGGGACATCTCGGTGCGGCTGGTGCCGTCCCGCGCGGGGACCTACGTCGTCGCGCACCTGCAGGTCGACGTGCGCGACGCCATGGGCGCCAACGCGGTGAACACCATGGCCGAGGCGGTCGCCGCGCGCGCCGGGGAGATCGCCGGCGGCCGCGCGCTGCTGCGGATCCTGACCAACAAGGCCGATCTGCGGCTGTCCCGGGCCCGCGCGGTGTTCGACGCCGGATCCCTGGGCGGCCCGGCAGTCGTGGACGACATCGTGCACGCCGCCGCGTTCGCGGAGGCCGATCCCTACCGCGCCGCGACCCACAACAAGGGGATCATGAACGGCATCAGCGCGGTCGTGCTCGCCACCGGCAACGACACCCGCGCGGTCGAGGCCGGCGCCCACTCGCACGCCGTCTCCGCGCAAGGCCGGTACACGTCCTTGTCCCGCTTCGAAAAGGACGCCGACGGCAACGTGGTCGGCACGCTGGAACTGCCGATGCCGGTCGGGCTCGTCGGCGGTGCCACGCGCGTCCACCCCGTGGCGCAGGCCGCGGTCGCCCTGCTCGGCGTGCGGACCGCGACCGAGCTGGCGGAGATCATCACCGCGGTCGGGCTCGCGCAGAACTTCGCCGCCGTGCGGGCGCTGGCGACCGAGGGCATCCAGCGCGGGCACATGTCGCTGCACGCCCGCAACATCGCCACGACCGTGGGCGCGACCGCCGCAGAGGTCCCGGCGGTCGTCGCGCGGCTGGTCGCCGACCGGAAGGTCCGCGCCGACCACGCCGAGAAGGTCCTCGCCGAGCTGCGGGCGCGGGGCTGACGTGACCGCCGATCAGCTGCCCGGTCTGCCGTCCGCGGTGACGATCTGCGAGGTCGGCCCGCGCGACGGGCTGCAGAACGAATCCGCGCTCGTGCCGGCCGCGGTGAAGGTCGAGCTGGTGGAGCGGCTCGCCGACGCCGGGCACACCGTGATCGAGACGACCAGCCTGGTCCACCCGGACCGGGTGCCGCAGCTGGCCGACGCCGAGGAGGTCCTGCGCCGCCTCGACCGCCGTCCCGGCGTGCGCTACCCGGTGCTGGTGCCCAACCAGCGCGGCCTGGCGCGGGCACTGGACCTCGGCGTCACCGACATCGCCGTGTTCGCCTCGGCCACCGAGAGCTTCGCCAGGGCCAACCTCGGCCGGTCCGTCGGCGAGTCGCTGGAGATGTTCGCGCCCGTGGTGGCCCGGGCCCGCGAAGCCGGGCTCGGCGTGCGCGGCTACCTGTCGATGTGCTGGGGCGACCCGGAGGAGGGCGTGGTCCCGCTGTCGCGGGTGATCGCGGTCGCCACCCGGCTGTTCGGACTCGGCTGCACCGAACTGAGCCTCGGCGACACGATCGGCGTCGCCACCCCCGGCCGCGTCGTCGCGCTGCTCGATGGGCTCGTCGCCGCGGGCGTCCCGATCGGACGGATCGCGGTGCACTTCCACGACACCTACGGTCAGGCCCTGGCGAACACCCTCGCCGCCCTGCAGCGCGGTGTCACCACTGTCGACGCCTCCGCGGGCGGGCTGGGCGGCTGCCCGTTCGCCAACAGCGCCACCGGCAACCTCGCCACCGAAGACCTGCTGTGGCAGCTCGACGGGCTCGGCATCCACACCGGTGTCGACCTGACCAAACTCGCCGAGACCAGCGTGTGGCTGGCCGGGCACCTGGGACGGCCCAGCCCGTCCCGCGCCCTGCGCGCGCTCACCGGCGCCTGACCCCCAACGGAGGAAAACCATGGCACTCAACGAAGAGCAGCCCTACGTCGTCGTCTGGAACGACGCCGTCGACCTGCGGCACCTGGCCGCGTCGGTCGTCATCTGCGTGGCCGCCGGCCTGCCGGTCTTCCTCGGCGCGAAGGCGCTGTTCGGATCACTGGTCGACACGCCGTCGCTGGCCGGAGGCTACGCGCTGCTGGCCGGACTGGCCGCGTGCGTGCTCGCCGCCGCCGTCTGCGCCCGCCTGTTCCGTCCGAAGCGGACGTTCGGCGCCGAGCAGGCCGCGGACCGGGAGGCCGCGCTCGCAGAACTGGAACGGATGGGCGGCACCGCCGAGACCTTCGCCGAGCTGCCGCCGCGCGTGCGGGCCGAGATGACCGAGCTGGGCCTGGTCCGCGAGACCGCGCCGGAGGTGCGCGCATGACCCCGGATCTGCTGTGGGCCCTGGGCATGGGCCTGCTCGGCGCGGTCGTGTTCGCCGCGATCGGCCTGGTCTCCGGCACCGACGAGACCTCCACGCTCGCCCCGGTCACCCTGCTCGTCGTGCTGCTGGGCGTGCCGCCGGCCGGGGTGCTGACGTTCTTCATCGCCGGTGCCGTCAGCAAGCACATGACCCACGCGATCCCCACCACGCTGCTGGGCATCCCGGGCGACACGACCGCGGTGCCGCTGCTCGACGACGCGACCGCGTTGCGCCGCCTCGGCGCCCCGCACATCGCGCTGCGCAAGGCACTGGCCGGCGGGCTGGTCGCCGCGTTCATCGCGGTGCCGGTCGCGGTCGGCGTGGCGTCCCTGCTCGCCCCGCTGGCCGGGCCGATCAAGACCGTGGCGCCGTTCGTGTTCGGCGCGGCCGCGATCTTCGTCGGCTACTTCTCGCCCGGCCGGTGGGCCAGCATCGCCGCGATCGTGCCGTTCGCGTTGCTGGTGACCGGGCTCAACACGGTCGCCACCGACCAGCTGGACAAGAGCCTGTCGATCAGCTTCTTCCTCGGCATCGCGATCGGGCCGCTCGTGGTGGACCTGCTCATCGCCTCGTCCCGGAACGGGCGGCGCACCCTGGAGCGCACTGGGCCGCGCCCGTTCTGGCTCGCCCCGGACAGCGGCGCGGGACGGCGCTGGATCCCGAACCCGCTGCGGATCCTCGACCGCGGGCAGGCGGCCGCGACCGCCGCCGCGGCCGGGGTCACCTCGACGACGTTCATGCTCAGCCCGGTCGCCGCGACGGTGCTCGCGGGGGAGATCACCGGGTCCCGGATCAGGCACCCGTACCGCAGGCTGACCACGTTGATGGCGGTCAAGAACGGCACCACGGAGTCGACCTACCTGGCCGAGACGCTCATCCCGCTCGTCGCGTTCGGGTTGCCGTTGAGCCCGGTCGCCGCCGGTCCCGCCGCGGCGCTGTTCAACGCGCCGCCGGTCTACACCGTCAAGGGACCGGACGGGGGCGTGCACAACCTGCACACCCTGCTCAGCTCCTGGCAGTTCCTGGTGTTCAGCCTGATCGGGGTGGCGATCGCCGGGCTGGTGGTGTACCCGTTCGCGATGCGCTACGCGCGCGCCGCCAGTGGCTGGGTCGCGCGGCGGATCAGCCACGAGGCGCTGATCGGCGCGTTCGTGGCGCTGATCGCGGTGGTGGCGTGGTACGAGGGCGGGCCGCTCGCGCTCGCGGTGAGCCTGACCGTCGGCGCCGTCGGCGGCCTGGCGAACCGGATGCTCGGCATGACCTCCGGCGTGCAGTTCATGGCCTACTACGTGGCCGTGCTGCTGGTGCCGCTCGTCCTCGGCTGAGACGTGGAAAGCCCCGCCGCAGGGGCGGCGGGGCTCAGGAAGAGATCGCGGATGTTCCGGGAAACGATCGTTCGCGCATGTCCTCCTTTCGTCGTGGGCCACGGTTCGTTCACGCGCGCGGAGGCGAGCGCTGACGCCGCCACAGCTGGGTCACCCGCTCCGGGCCGCGTGGCCGCCCGGCGGGCTCGGGGAGTGGGATTCGCGGCGGCTGCGGTCGCGGACGCTCCGCTTCGCCGAAGTTGGCGTCGATGATCGCGGCGAACTCGTCCCGCAGCCAGTCCGGGTCGTCGCACACCAGGTCGGCGAACCCGAGCTGCTCCAGCACGTCCGGCATCGCGAATCACTCCCGGGGGAGGTCCTGCGTTCCACACCGCTGACATCGATATTTGTAGCTCGCACTGTAGATTCAGTCAAGTCCGGGAAGCAGGTTTGACCTGGAGCGCGCTCGAGCACCTAGCGTCGCCGCCATGACCACGGCACAGCACAGCATCGGATCCGGTTTCGGCGCGTCGACCACCGCCGCCGAGGTCCTGCGCGGCATCGACCTGACTGGCAAGCTCGCGATCGTCACCGGCGGCTACTCCGGCCTCGGCCTGGAAACCACGCGGGCACTGGCCGTCGCCGGCGCGCACGTCGTCGTCCCGGCCCGGCGGCCGGACGCGGCCAAGGCGGCCCTGGGCGACCTGGCCGAGGTGGACGAGCTGGACCTGGGGGACCTGGACAGCGTGCGGGCCTTCGCCGAGCGGTTCCTGGCGTCGGGGCGGCGCATCGACATCGTCATCGGCAGCGCCGCGATCATGGCCTGCCCGGAGACGCGGGTCGGGCCCGGCTGGGAGGCCCAGTTCGCGACCAACCACCTGGGCCACTTCGCGCTGGTGAACCGCCTGTGGCCGGCGATCGCGCCCGGCGCCCGGGTGGTGTCGGTGTCCTCGCGCGGCCACCACTTCTCCGGCATCCGCTGGGACGACCTGTGGTTCGAGCGCGGCTACGACAAGTGGCAGGCCTACGGCCAGGCCAAGACGGCGAACGCGTTGTTCGCGGTGCAGCTGGACAAGCTGGGGGAGCCGTCCGGGGTGCGGGCGTTCTCGGTGCACCCGGGCAGCATCCTGACCCCGTTGCAGCGGCACGTCCCGCTGGAGGAGCAGATCGCGAACGGCTGGGTGAACGAGAACGGCGAGCCGATCGCGGACTGGTTCAAGAGCCCCGAACAGGGCGCGGCGACGCAGGTGTGGGCCGCGACCTCGCCGCGGCTGGCCGGAATGGGCGGCGTGTACTGCGAGGACTGCGACATCGCCGAGCCGGCCTCCGGCGACCCGCTCCCGTCGGGCCCCGGCCGCCCGGCGATGTTCCTGGGCGTCCGCGACTGGGCGAGCGACCCGGCCCAGGCGGAACGACTGTGGACGCTGTCGGCGGAACTGACCGGGGTGAACGCGTTCGCATAGCTGGAACCCGGGTCCCGGCCGCCCCCTGATGGCCGGGCCCCGGGAGCCGAGCCAGTGGCGTGCCGCGCAGCGCCAGCCGTGGGCCGTCATCGCCAAAGTCGCGGAGCCGCGCGACCCGCCGGAGAAGACCGGCGCCTAGCGAGCGCCTCCACCCCGGTCTGTCGGCCGCGGCATCGGCCACCGGCCACGCGGGTGCAGCGCCGGTTCACCTCGGCGGAACCCGCGGCCCGGCCGCCCCCGCGCGACCGGGCCCCGGAAGCCGCGCCACGCGGAGCGGCGGTTCGCGTAGCTGGAACCCGGGTCCCGGCCGCCCCGTCGACGGCCGGGACCCGGAAGCCTCACGACAGGTGGTGCACCTCCTGCAGCCCGTACACCGGCGTCGGGATCCCCTCGTACCGCGCCTTCAGCTGCAGCGCCAGGTACAGCGAGTAGTGCCGCGACTGGTGCAGGTTCCCGCCGTGGAACCACAACCCGGGTTGCCGCGTGGGCTTCCACATGTTCCGCTGCTCGCCCTCCCACGGGCCGGGGTCCTTCGTCGTCCCCGAGCCCAGGCCCCAGCACTTGCCGACGCGGTCGGCCATCTCCTGCCCGGCGATGTCGGCGACCCACCCGTTCATCGACCCGTACCCGGTCGCGTACACCACCAGGTCGGCCTTCAGCTCCGTGCCGTCGGAGAGCACCACGGCGTCCCGCGTCAGGTGGTCGACCTGCCCGCGCACCAGCTTGATGTCACCATTGGCGACCAGCTCGGACGCGCCGACGTCGATGTAGTAGCCGGACCCGCGCCGCAGGTACTTCATGAACAGCCCGGACCCGTCGTCGCCCCAGTCGTGCAGGAAACCGGCCTTCTCCAGGCGGTCGTAGAAGTCCGCGTCACGCTGCTTGATCCGCTCGTACACCGGGATCTGGAACTGGTGCATGATCCGGTAGGGCAGCGACGCGAACACCATGTCGGCCTTGTCGGTGGTCATCCCGTTCGCCACCGCGCGCTCGGAGTACAGGTCGCCCAGGCCGATCTCCATCAGCGAGTCCGACTTCACCACGTGCGTCGAGGACCGCTGCACCATCGTCACGTCCGCGCCGTGCTCCCACAGCGCCGCGCAGATGTCGTGGGCCGAGTTGTTCGACCCGATCACCACGGCCTTCTTGCCGGCGTAGGCGTCCGGCCCCGGGTGTTGCGAAGAGTGGTGCTGGTCGCCTTCGAAGACATCCATCCCGGGGAACGACGGGATGTTCGGTTTGCCCGACATGCCGGTGGCGAACACGAGCTGTTTCGGCGTCAGCACCACGGTTTCACCCGCACGGTCGACGGTGACCGTCCACTGTGCCGTCTCCTCGTCGTAGGACGCCGACTTCACCTCCGACCGCGTCCAGTACGGCACGTCCATCACCCGGGTGTACATCTCCAGCCAGTCCGCGATCTTGTCCTTCGGCGCGAACACCGGCCAGTTGTCCGGGAACGGCAGGTAGGGCAGGTGGTCGTACCACACCGGGTCGTGCAGGCACAGGCTCTTGTACCGCTTGCGCCACTGGTCGCCGGGACGCTCGTGCCGGTCCAGCACCAGCGCCGGCACCCCGAGCTGCCGCAGCCGCGCGCCGAGCGCGATGCCGCCCTGCCCGCCGCCGATCACCACCACGTAGGGCTGGCGCTCGTAGCCCAATTCGGTGTTCTCCAGCTCGCGTTCCTCGGCCCACGACCGGCGGCCCCGGATGACACCGTGCCGCACGCCCTTCTGCCGGCGTTCGCGCTGCGGCTCCTCGAAGCCCTTCAGCTCACGCAGGCTCGTCAGGAACGTCCAGGCCCCCTCGTCGGTGAGCCGCAGGTGGCCCTTGCCGCGGCCGGTGGCGGTCTCGAACTCCAGCCACGCCTCGACGACACCGTCGGCCTCGGTGGGGGTTTCGGTGGTGCGGAAGCCCGACGGATCGGTGCCGTCCAGGCAGGCGGACAGCATGTCGGCGACGCCCTCGCGGCCCTCGACGGTCTTGATGTTCCAGGTGAACGCCACCAGGTCACGCCAGAAGCTGTCGACCGCGAACAGGCCGGCCGCCGCTTCGACGTCGCGGGCCGCGAGCGCGGCCTCGAACCGCTCCAGCCAGGCGTCGACGCGCGCCTGCGGTGACCGCGCCGGCGCCTCCCGGTCGATCGTCTGTGTCATCGCCACTCCTCCTCGCCGTTGGGGATGTAACACCGATCACAGCCGTCCGGCGGGGTGGCCGGCAACGGTTGCAGCGAATTGCACGTCTTGGCGCGGGCGTGAGCGGGACCTATGCTCGATCGTCGACGCAGTGGTGCGGAGGTGGAGCGTGAGCGTGCCCGGCGCAGTCCCGCCGGGCTGTAGCCTGCCCGCCTACGCCCGCGACCTGATCCGCATGCACGACGCCGTCATCGCCGGCGGCCGCCCGCCGCTGCGCCCGCGCGACGTCGTCTCCCGGTCCTGGTCGCGCGTGATCGGGCTCGGGCTGAAGGCCGACGGCCTCAACGCGCGCGACTGGCTGAGCGAGGACGAGCTGGCCCGGCGGCGGGAGAACTCGCCGCTGCGCGACGCGGTCGGCGACCTCAAGCAGGTGCTCGGCGCGATGCCGCACGTGCTGCTGGTGGTCACCGACGCCGACGGCGTCATCCTGTGGCGCGAGGGCACGCCGGGTGTGCGGCGCCGCGCCGACGAGCTGGGGTTCTTCGAGGGCGCGGAGTGGACCGAGGAGCGCGTCGGCACCAACGCGATCGGCACCGCGCTGGCCGAGGCCGCCCCGGTCGAACTGCTCGCGGGCGAGCACTTCGAGCAGAACCAGCACCCGTGGTACTGCACCGCGTCCCCGGTGCACGACCCGCGCACCGGCGAACTGCTCGGCGTGATCGACGTCAGCGGCCCCGCGCTCACCCTGCACCCGGCGATCGGGGCGCTGGTGGAGACCGGACGGCGGCTCGCCGAGGCGCAGATCTGGCGCTGGCACCAGCGGCGGCTCGACCGGTTGCGCCAGGTGGGTGAACCGCTGCTGGCCACCGGCCCCGCGCTGCTGGTCGACGACGACGGCTGGGTCGCGGCCGGAGCGGGTGTGTCGGTGGGTGACCGCATCGCCGCGCCGTCGGCGGGGGAGCCGATCGCGGTGCCCGGGCTCGGCGCGTGCCTGCCCGAGCGGCTGGCCGAGGGCTGGCTGATCCGCCCGGCCGGGCCGGACCGGCGCGTGACGCTCGACCTGGACCTGACGCACACGCCGCTGCTGACGCTGCAGGGCGGCGACACGGGCTGGCGGCGCAAGGTGACGCGCCGCCACACGGAAATCCTGGTGCTGCTGCACCGCGCCGGCCCCGCCGGGCTGTCGGCGGAGGCGCTGAGCCGCGCGCTGTACGGCGACGCCGAGCACGTCGTCACGGTGCGCGCGGAGGTCTCCCGCCTGCGGCGGCTGCTTGGCGCGCTGGTGGACACGCGCCCGTACCGGCTGGCCGAGGGCGTGCGGATGACGGTGCGCTGACCGATTCCTTTCCGGCTCCCCGCGAGTCGGTACCGGTATGAGATTGCCCGAAACCATCCACCACCTCGTCGGCGAGCCGCACTTCGCGATCGTCGCGACCAGCAACCCCGACGGCCACCCCCAGTCGTCCGTCGTCTTCGTCAAGTGCGACGACGATGACACGATCGTGTTCAGCACGGTCCGCGGGCGCCGGAAGACCCGCAACCTCGAGCGCGACCCGCGGCTGAGCCTCCTCGTCGTGTCCAGGGTGACCGGCCACTACGCCGAGATCCGCGGCCGTGTGGAGATCACCGCCGACCCTGGCAAGGAGCTGCCGGTGGTCATGTACCGGCTCTACATGGACGGTCGGCAACCGCCGCCGGAACCGGACGCCGAGCGCGTGATCGTGCGGATCTTCCCGGACAAGGTGACCGTGTTCCCGCCTGCCGTGGTGAGGCAGAGTGCTTGAGGTGGACCCGACCGGCGACTTCGCCCGGATGGCCGAGCCGTTCCGCGCCGAGCTGCTGGCGCACTGCTACCGGATGCTCGGCTCGCGCGACGACGCCGAGGACCTGGTGCAGGAAACGTACCTGCGCGCGTGGCGGTCCTTCGGCGCGTTCGAGGGGCGGGCGTCGGTGCGGACGTGGCTGTACCGGATCGCCACGAACGCGTGCCTGACGGCGTTGCGGGGCCGCGCTCGCCGGGTCTTGCCGTCCGGGCTGGCCCCGCCGTCGGACGACCCGGCCGGGCCGATCGGCGAGGCCCCGGGAGTGGAGTGGCTCCAGCCGTTCCCGGCCGACCCCGCTGCCGTGGCCGAGTCGCGGGCGGGGATGCGGCTGGCGCTGATCGCGAGCCTGCAGGTGCTGCCGCCGCGGCAGCGGGCGGTGCTGATCCTGCGGGACGTGCTGGCGTTTCCGGCCGCCGAGGTCGCCGGGATGCTCGACCTGAGCGTCGCGGCGGTGAAGAGCGCACTGCAGCGCGCGCGGGCGAGCCTGGCCGATCTGGACGCGCACGACGAGCTGGTGGAACCGTCCGCGCCGGAGGCCCGCGCGCTGCTGGAGCAGTACATGACGGCGTTCGAGAACGCCGACACGGCCCTGCTGGAACGCGTGCTGCGCCAGGACGCCGCCCTGGAGATGGTGGGCACGCCGACGTGGTTCGCCGGGATCCGCACCTGCCTGCCGTTCATCGCGACCCCCGCGGTGATCGGCAACCCCGGCGAGTGGCGCATGCTGGCGACGACCGCGAACAACCAGCCGGCGGCCGTGGCGTACCGGCTGGCCGGGGGCGCGTACCGCGCGTTCGGCCTCGCGGTCCTCACGGTGACCGCCACGGGCATCGCGAAGATCACCGTCTTCGGTGAACCGTCCCTGGTGCGGCGCTTCGGCTTCCCGGACGTCCTCCCGCCGAGGCCCGTTCCCCGGCACACTGGGAGCCCTCGGTGAAGGAGGACGGCATGCGGACAGTGACCTCGGCGGACGGCACGACCATCGCCTACGAACGAGACGGCAGCGGGCCGCTCGTGGTGTTCCTCGGCGGTGCCTTCAACGACCGGACGGCGTGCGCGCCGGTCGCGGAGGCGTTGCGGGACCGGTACACCGTGGTGTGCGTGGACCGGCGCGGGCGCGGCGACAGCGGCGATGCCATCCCGCCGCACGAGGCCGGGGCCTACCAGGTCCAGCGTGAGGTCGCGGACCTGGACGCGGTGATCGCGGCCGAGGGCGGGCCGGCCGCGGTGTTCGGCTTCTCCTCCGGCGGCATCCTCGCGCTGCACGCCGCCGTCGCCGGATCGGCGGTCACCCGGCTCGCGCTGTACGAACCGCCGTTCGCGCTCGGCGGGCTGGCCGGCTCGGCCAAGGACCTGCCGGGGAAGCTCGCCGCCCTGGTCGCCGAGGGCAGGCGCGGGGACGCGGTGGCGACGATGCAGATCGAGGGCATCGGGCTGCCGCCGGAGTCGGTCGAGCAGATCCGGCGCTCCCCGATGTGGCCGGGGCTGGAGGCGGTCGCGCAGAGCCTGGTCTACGACGCGAAGCTGACCGCCGCGCCCAACCTGCCCACGGACGCCATGCGCGCGCTCGACCGGGAGGTGCTCGTCCTCAGCGGCAGCGAGACCTGGCCGGGCCTGCGTTCCGCCGCCCAGGCTTTGCCCGCCCAGCTCGCCCGGGCCAGGTACGCCGAGGTGCCGGGCGGCGCCGGCCACGGCATCCCCGCGGAGGCGACGGCGAAGGTGCTCGACGAGTTCTTCGGCGGAAAATGACGGGCACGGCCGCGGCGCCGCACGCTACCGTCCGGCCATGGACGACGGCTACTTCGGCGAGGACGTCGCCGCGACCTACGACGAGTCGGAGGCGTCCGAGTTCGAGCCCGCCGTGGTGGAATCGACCGTCGGGTTCCTCGCCGGGCTGGCCGGCGACGGTGCGGCCCTCGAGCTCGGCATCGGCACCGGCCGGATCGCGTTGCCGCTGGCGGCCCGCGGCGTGCCGGTGCACGGCATCGACCTCTCCCGCGCCATGGTGGCCCGGCTGCGTGCCAAACCGGGCGGCGACGCGATCGGCGTGACCATCGGCGACTTCGCGACGACCACCGTGCCGGGGAAGTTCACGGTCGCCTACCTGGTGTTCAACACGATCATGAACCTGACCACCCAGGCGGAGCAGGTCGCGTGCTTCCGCAACGCCGCCGCGCACCTCGAACCCGGCGGGTGTTTCGTCGTCGAGGTCGGGGTGCCCGCGCTGCGGCAGCTCCCGCCGGGCCAGACCGTCGTGCCGTTCCGCGTCGGCGCGACGAGCTGGGCCTACGACGTCTACGACGTGGCCACGCAGGCGATGAGCTCGAACTACGTGGACGTCACCGGCGGCCGCGGCGCGTTCCGGTCGATCCCGTTCCGCTACGTGTGGCCCTCCGAGCTGGACCTGATGGCCGAGCTGGCCGGGATGCGGCTGCGGGAGCGGTGGGCGGGCTGGGCGCGCGAGCCGTTCACCGGGGAGAGCCGCAAGCACGTCTCGGTATGGCAGAAGCCGTGACTCACTCGCCGCGCATCGAGCGGCGGATCTCCTCCAGCTTGTCCCGCGCGGCGCGGTCCCGGTCGGCCAGCTTCTCCTCGAACTCCGCCGCCTCCGGGGTCTCGCCCGCCAGCTCGGTCGACCCGAGCGCCGTGGCGAAGCGGTTTTCGATGCGGTCGCGCACGAAGTCGAAGCTCGGCACGCCGGATTCGGTGTAGTCGCCCTCGGGCGTGGTCTCGTCGGACATGGTGTCCCCTCTCGTCGGTCTCCCCATTGTGCGCTCGATCGGCCGGCGGCGGGGCTGCGTCTACTGTGGACCTGCCCGGTCCGGGGCCGGAAATTGTCGGTGGTGCCGGTTAGCCTTCCCGCATGCTGGATCATCTTGGAGTTCAGGTGGCCGACGTCGAGGCGTCCGCCGCCCTGTATCAGCGTGTGTTCGCCCCGATCGGGTTGCGGGAGGCGATGCGGTTCCCGGCGGGGGACGATGTGGTGGTGGGCATGGCCGGGCCGGAGGGGCAGCCGGAGTTCTGGCTCAGTTCCGCCCGCGGCGGTGAGACACGCGAACTGCACGTGGCCTTCCGGGCACCCGACCGGGACGCGGTGGACGCCGTGCACGCCGCGGCGGTCGACGCGGGTGTCGAGGTGCTGCACGAGCCGCGCGAGTGGCCGGAGTACCACCCGGGCTACTACGCGGTGTTCCTGCGCGACCCCGACGGCCACAACGTGGAGGCGGTGCACCACGGCTGAGGTTCACCCGGTCATCGCCACGCCTCCAGGGTCGTGCACCAGGCCCGCCATCGGGCCGTGCGGGACGTTGCTGCTCGTGGCCTGCGAACTCGCCTCGCGCCAACGGCGAACCTGCCGCTGGGTACTGATCGGTTCGTCCACAGTGGACTGGTCAGGGCCACCTCGAGGTCGGCGTGCGGAGCAGGGGCCCGTGGCCCGGTTCAGGGGCTAGCGCAATTCGGAGATTGGGATATGCTCTTCGGCTAGTGAAACCCAATGAAGTCGAGGTCTCATGATCGGTTCCGAGCGCAGCCCGGTGCTGTGCCAGGCGGAGTGCGTGAGCACCGCCGTCAGCGAACTCGGCGAGTCGCCGCTGTGGGATCCCGCCGGGGTCCTGTACTGGGTCGACATTCCCGGCCTGCGGTTGCACAACGTGACGCCGTCGGGGTCGGGGATCTCGGTCGGCCTGGACACCCGGGTCAGCGCGGTCGAACTAGGGCCCGGCGACCTGCTGGCGGTCACCGAACGCGGTCTGGCGTGGCTCGACCCGCGTTCGGGCCGGACGTCGCCGATCATCGAGTTGCCGCTCGAGGCGGGCGCGCGCATGAACGACGCCGCGATCGACCCGCGCGGGCGGTGCTGGGCCGGCTCGGCCACCCACGACGGCCGCCGGATCGGGGCGCTGTTCTGCGTCGCCGGGCGCAGTGTCGCGGTGGCGGTGCGGGGGCTGGGGATGTCGAACGGGCTGGACTGGTCACCCGACGGGGACGTGCTCTACCACGTCGACACGGCGGCGGGGGAAATCGCGGCGTGGCGCTACCGCCCGGCGACCGGCGAGGTGTCGGGACGGCGGGTGCTGCGGCGCGTGTCGCCGCGGGTGGGGCTGCCGGACGGGTTGACCGTGGACGCGCAGGGATGCTTGTGGGTGGCGATCTGGGGCGCCGGGCAGGTCTGGCGCTTGGACCCGGTGTCGGGCGACCGCCTCACGACGGTCGACGTGCCTGCGGCCTGCCCGACGAGCTGCGCCTTCGGCGGGCCGGACCTGGACGAGCTGTACGTGACGAGCGCCAGGCAGGACGGCGAGGGCGGCCTGTTGTACCGAGCGGAGGTCGGCGTCCGGGGGCTGCCGCCGCGCCGTTTCGTGGAGGGCTTCTGACAGGAGGATCGCTGCGCGCCAGCGGCGGGGGACGGTTTCTGACGGGAGGATTCCCGCGGCCCGGCGGCGGGGACGGTTTCTGACGGGAGGTGGGCCGGAAGAATTCCCGCGGCCCGGCGGCGGGGATGGCCGCCGGGTGGTGGGGCCGGGAGGATTCCCGCGGCCCGGTGGCGGGGATGGCCGCCGGGTGGTGGGGCCGGAGGCTGGTGCGGCGACGGCAGCCGAGGGGGCTGCCGCCCCCGCCGTCGAGGCTTCTCCGGGCTGGTGGCGCGGACCGGCCCGGAGAAGCCCGCGCGCGGACAACCGCGCTGACGGTACCCCGGCAGCACCCGGGCGCGGCGGCGTAGCCCGCGCGGGAATCCGGCCGTGGGCGGCTGCTCACGTCGGGGGAGCACCTGCCCGGGAGGCGCCGTGCGAAGTCCGCTCGCGCTCAGGGGGGCGAGGAAGCCCCTGACGGGACCCAGCCCGGAAAGCCCCTGACGGGACCCAGCCCGGGGGAGACTCCGCACGCCTGGGAAGCCCCCGGCGAAGCCCACGCAGCCCCGCCCAAGGCCGGCCGCCTCCTACCTCTCCAGGCAGGGCCGCTTCGGGTCGAAGGTCCAGCCCTCGATCAGGTACTGCATCGCCGCGGCGTCGTCGCGTGTGCTCAGGCCCTCGCGCTCGTACAGCTCGTGCGCCTGCTCCACCTGGTCCCAGTCCAGCTCCACCCCGAGGCCCGGCCGCCGCGGCACCTCGATCTCCCCGTCCTCGATCCGCAGCGGCTCGACCGTCAGGCGCTGGCCGTCCTGCCAGATCCAGTGCGTGTCGATCGCCGTGATGTCGCCCGGCGCGGCCGCCGCGACGTGCGTGAACATCGCCAGCGACACGTCGAAGTGGTTGTTCGAGTGCGAACCCCACGTCAGCCCCCACGCGTCGCACAACTGCGCGACCCGCACCGAACCCGCCATCGTCCAGAAGTGCGGGTCCGCCAGCGGGATGTCCACCGCATCCATCCGCACCGCGTGCCCGAGCTGCCGCCAGTCGGTCGCGATCATGTTCGTCGCCGTCCGCAGCCCCGTCGCGCGCCGGAACTCCGCCATCGTCTCCCGGCCCGAGTACCCGCCCTCCGCGCCGCACGGGTCCTCCGCGTACGACAACACGTCCCGCAACGACCGGCCCACCCGGATCGCCTCGTCCAGGAGCCACCCGCCGTTCGGGTCCAGCGTGATCCGCGCCGACGGGAACCGCGCGGCCAGCGCCCGCACCGCCTCCGCCTCCTCCTCGGCCGGCAGCACCCCGCCCTTCAGCTTGAAGTCGCAGAACCCGTACCGCGCGTGCGCCGCCTCCGCCAGCCGCACCACGGCCTCCGGCGTCAGCGCCTCCTCGTCGCGCACCCGGAACCACCCGTCACCGGACCCGCCCCGGTACGGCAGGTCCGTCCGCGTCCGGTCACCCACGTAGAACAGGTACCCCAGCACCGGCACCCGGTCCCGCTGCCGCCCCTCGCCCAGCAGATCCGCCACCGGCACCTCGAGGTGCTGCCCGAGCAGGTCGAGCAGCGCGGCCTCGAGCGCGGTCACCGCGTGGATCGTCACCCGCAGGTCGAACGTCTGCGCGCCGCGGCCGGCCGCGTCCCGGTCGGCGAACCGGCGCCGCACCTCGTCCAGCACCGCGTGGTACCGGCTCACCGGCCGCCCCACCACCAGTGAGCGCGAATCCTCCAAAGTGGACCGGATCGGCTCCCCGCCGGGCACCTCGCCGACCCCGGTGCGGCCCTCGGAATCGGTGAGCACCACCAGGTTCCGTGTGAAGAACGGCGCGTGCGCACCGCTGAGGTTGAGCAGCATGCTGTCCTGACCCGCGACGGGCACCACCCGCATCTCGGTCACCACAGGAACGGTCATCTCGAAAAGCCTTTCAGTCGCGGGAGAGCTCGCCGTCGATCCTGCGCCACACGCCTTCCGGATTGCCGTCGCGCAGCACCGGGGGCAGCAGCGCGGCCGGCACGTCCTGGTAGGCCACCGGCCGCAGGAACCGCTCGATCGCGAGCGAGCCGACCGACGTCGTGCGGGAATCGGAGGTGGCCGGGAACGGGCCGCCGTGCACCATCGCGTGCCCGACCTCGACCCCGGTGGGCCAGCCGTTGAACAGGATCCGCCCCGCCTTGCGCTCCAGCACCGGCAGCAGCGCGGCGGCCAGCGGCTCATCGGCTTCCGAGGCGTGCACGGTCGCCGTCAGCTGCCCCTCCAGCGCACGCACCACGCCGAGCAGCTCAGCCTGGTCGGCGCACCGCACCACCAGCGAGGTCGCGCCGAACACCTCCTCCTGCAGCTCGGCGGTGAACCGCGACCCGTCGACCGTCAGCAGCGCCGCGCCACCACAGGCCGCCGCCGACCCGGCCTCGCCGCGCGCCAGTTCGGTAACCCCAGGCCGTCCGGCCAGCCGGTCCTGGCCGCTCGCGTACGCGCCGGCGATGCCCAGCGTCAGCATCGTCCCGCCCTGGTCCGCCCGCACCGCCTCCGCCGCCGCGAACAAGAACTCGTCCAGGCCAGGCCCCTCGACCGCCAGCACCAGACCCGGGTTCGTGCAGAACTGGCCCGCCCCCAGCGTCAGCGAGGCGACGAACGCCGCGCCCAGATCGGCACCGCGCGAAGCGAGCGC
Source organism: Amycolatopsis deserti (assembly GCF_014653945.1). Taxonomy (GTDB): domain Bacteria; phylum Actinomycetota; class Actinomycetes; order Mycobacteriales; family Pseudonocardiaceae; genus Amycolatopsis_E; species Amycolatopsis_E deserti. Next base: position 313,990 of record NZ_BNAU01000008.1, read on the forward strand.
GTCCGGCAGCAGCACCACCGGGTTCACGCTGCTCATCTCGGCGTACACCGGGATCGGCTGGGGCCGGGAGGCCGCCGCGGAAGCCAGCGCCAGCCCCGCCCGGCGCGACCCGGTGAACCCGGCCGCCTGGATCCGCGGATCGGTCACCAGCCGCGTGCCCAGCTCCGGCCCGTCCCCTACGAGCAACGAGAACACGCCCTCGGGCAGCCCGCACGCCACCACTGCGGCCCGCACCGCGGACGCGACCAGCTCGGACGTGCCCAGGTGCGCGTCGTGCGCCTTCACCACGACCGGGCAGCCCGCCGCCAGGGCGGAGGCTGTGTCCCCGCCCGCGACGGAGAACGCCAGCGGGAAGTTGCTCGCGCCGAACACCGCGACCGGCCCGAGCGGCACCCGCCGCTGCCGGATGTCCGCACGCGGCAGGGGAGTGCGGTCCGGCTGGGCCGGGTCGATGCGTGCGCCGTGCCAGCTGCCCTCGCGCAGCGTCGCGGCGAACAGCCGCAGCTGCCCGGTGGTGCGGCCGACCTCGCCGGTCAGCCGTGCTTGCGGCAGGCCCGTCTCCAGCACCGCCCGCTCGACGATCGGCTCGGCCAGCGCACCGATCTCGTCCGCGATCCGCTCCAGGAACGCCGCCCGGGTCTCCGAGTCGGTGGCGCGGTAGACGTCGAACGCCTCCTCGGCCAGCGAAGCGGCCCGTGCGACCTCCGCCGCGCCGCCGTAGCGGTAGCCGGGCTCCAGCTCCTCGCCGGTGCGCGGGTCACGCGAGCGGACCTCCTTGCCGGAGCCGCTCACCCGCGCCGCCCCGACGAACATCTCCCCGGTCAGCATCCGGCCACCGTCTCGATCAGCGTGGTCAGCGCGGCCAGCTCGTCCGGCGTGAGGTCGGTCAGCGGCGGGCGGACCGGCCCGGCGGGGTGGCCGGTGGCGGTCATGCCGGCCTTGACGATGCTCACGGCGTATCCGGCCTTCCGGTTGCGGATCTCCACGTACGGCAGCACGAACTCCTTCAGCATGCGCCGCACCTCGTCCCGCTGCCCGGCCCGCACCGCGGCGTAGAAGGCCAGCGCGAACTCCGGCACGAAGTTGAAGATCGCCGACGAGTAGGTGGTGACGCCCAGCTCCAGGTAGGGCAGCGCGAACGTCTCGGCGGTGGGCAGGCCACCGATGTAGGTGAGGCGGTCGCCGAGCCGCGCGTGGATCTTGGTGATCGCCTCGACGTCGCCCACGCCGTCCTTGTACCCGACGAGGTTCGGGCAGTCCTCGGCCAGCGCGTCCACGGTTTCGGCGGTGTACTTGGCGTTGGCGCGGCTGTAGACGATCACGCCGAGCGAGGTGGCCGCGCACACCGCGCGCACGTGCTCGGCCAGGCCGTCCTGGGGCGCTTCGGTGAGGTAGGGCGGGAACAGCAGGATGCCGTCCGCGCCCGCCCGCTCGGCCGCGCGGGCGAACTCGACCGCCGCCGCCGTGCTCTGCCCGGCCGGGGCGACGATCGGCGTGCCCTCGGGGGCGCTGTCCACCGCGGCCCGCACCACGCGGTCCACTTCGGACGGGGTGAGCGAGAAGAACTCCCCGGTCCCGCCCGCGGCGAACAGCCCGGCCACCTCGTACTTGCCCAGCCGGGCGATGTTGTCGCGGTAGGCGGGCTCGTCGAAGTTCAGCTCGCGGTCGAAGTGCGTGACCGGGAACGACAGCAGGCCGGAGCCCAGCCGCCGGGCGAGCTCGGTCGGGGTGAACGTCATGACTTCTCTCCAACGGTCTCTCGGAGGGTTACCGGGGGCGCCACGACCCGGTCGCGGCGCAGGAACAGCACGAGGACGGCGGCGACCAGGCACGCGGCGGCCAGGGCGTACAGGCCCCAGGTCACCTCGCCGGTCGCCTCCTTGATCAGGCCGAAGCCGTAGGGCGCGACGAACCCGCCGAGGTTGCCCAGCGAGTTGATGATCGCCACCGCGGACGCCAGGGCCAGCGGGTGCACGCTGCCCTGCGGGATTGTCCAGAACAGCGGGCTGGCGCTCTTGAAGCCCATCGCCGCGACGCACAGGAACACCAGCGCGAGCACCGGCGAGACCACCGCCGCGAGGTAGGTGCCGGCCGCGGCGACGACGAGCGCGCCGATCAGCAGCGGCTTGCTGCGCCCCAGCTTGTCCGACGCGCGCCCGGTGAAGTACATCGCGACCACCGCGCAGATCCACGGCAGCGACGACAGCAGGCCGACGGTGATGTCGTTCGTGCCCTCGATGCGGCGGATGATGTTCGGCAGCCAGAACGTGTTCGCGTAGATGGACAGCTGGATCGCGAAGTAGATGACGCAGAAGACCAGGATCTGCGGCTGCACCAGCAGGCGCCAGCGCGACACCGACCCGCTCGCGGCGGTGAACCGGCGGGCCTCGTCCTCCTGCTCGATGGCCGCGACCAGGGCGTTCTGCTCGGGCCCGCTCAGCCACTTCGCGTCGGCGATCCGGCTGTCCAGCCGCGTGTAGGCGATCAGGCCGACCACGACCGACAGCAGGCCCTCCAGGCCGAACAGCCACTGCCAGCCGGCCGCGCCGAGGAAGCCGTGCAGCGACAGCAGCGGCCCGGACAGCGGGCCGGACACCGCGGCGGCGATCGAGGAGCCCGCGACGAACAGCGCGGTCGCCCGGCCGCGGTGCGACGAGGGCAGCCAGCGCGAGAAGAAGTAGATGATCGCCGGGAAGAACCCGGCCTCGGCGGCGCCGAGCAGGAACCGCAGCACGTAGAACGACGTGGGCCCCTGCACGAACGCCATCGCGGCGGACACCAGGCCCCAGCTGACCATGATGCGGGTCAGCCAGATCTTCGGCCCGTAGCGCTCCATCAGCATGTTGCTGGGCAGTTCGAAGATCGCGTAGGCGATGAAGAACAGGCCGGCGCCCAGGCCGTAGGCGGCCGCGCCGATGCCGACGTCGGCTTCCAGGTGCTCCTGGGCGTACCCGATGTTGGAGCGGTTGAGCTGGTTGCAGATCAGCATCACGACGAACAGCGGGACGACGCGGCGGAAGACCTTGCCGACCGCGGCGTCGAGCGGCCCGGCGGTGGGGAGGGAGGACATCGGTGACCTCTCGATGGACTGGGGATGTTCGGCTTCCCGACCGTAGGTGCCACCGGCGATACCAGTCCAACACCGTTGTTGCATCCGATGATACCTTCTCGGCATGGAGTTCTCGTTCGGCCAGCTCGAGGGCTTCGTCGCCGTCGCCGAGGAACGTCATTTCGGCCGCGCCGCCGAGCGCCTTTCCATGACCCAGCCGCCGCTGAGCAGGCAGATCCAGAAGCTGGAGCGGTCGGTCGGCGCGCAGCTGCTGGACCGCGACAGCCGCGGCGTGCGGCTCACCGCGGCCGGTGAGGCGTTCCTGGTCGACGCGCGGCGGCTGCTCGCGCTCGCCGGGCGCGCCCCCGACCTCGCGCGGCGCATCGCGGCGGGCGAGGCCGGCTCGATCCGCATCGGCTTCACCGGCGCTTCGGCCTTCGGGGTGCTCGGCCGGGTCCTCAACACGGTCGGCGGCCGGCTGCCGGACCTGCGCGTGGAACTGTCCGAAATGGTCACCGGCGAACAGGTCGCCGCGCTGGCCAACGGCGAGATCGACCTGGGCCTGGCGCGCCCGCCGTTCGACACCGAGACCTTCGCCTCCCGCCCGGTGCACCGGGAACGGCTCGTGCTGTGCGTGCCGGCGGGGCACCGGCTCGCCGGCGGCGGGCCGGTCGCCCCGGAGGACCTGGCGAACGAGCCGCTGATCATGCACTCGGCGGTCAAGGCGCGCTACTTCTACGACCTGGTGGTCGGGCTGGTGCCGATCGCGCACCGCAACGTGGTCCACGCGGTGAGCCAGATCCAGACGATGATCTGGCTGGTCGCCGCCGGCCGGGGCATCGCGTTCGTGCCCGAGTCGGCGACGCGGATGCGGATCGACGGGGTGGCCTGGCCCGAGCTCGGCGGGCTGCCGGACCGGCCGGTGGAGCTGCACCTGTTGTGGGCACGCGAGTCGGCGAACCCGGCACTGTCCACTGTGCTCACCGCGCTGGAGCCGCTCACCGCCGAGCTGACGTGAGCGATGCCGTGCCGGTATCACGCGATGTCCAAACAGTCTTGGACGGGAATCGATCCACCGCCCTAACCTCCTGACACACTCCAACGCAGGAGGACCACGATGTCGGAAACCGAGACGGCGCAGGCCGTGGCGCGCCCCGCGACCGGCCGCCGCCGCGTCCCCACCCGGTACCTCGTTCTCGCCCTGATCTTCATCATCACCGCGATCAACTACGCCGACCGCAGCAGCCTGTCGATCACCGGCAGCAGCCTGCAGGCCGACCTCGGCTTCAGCACCGTCCAGCTGGGTTACATCTTCTCCGCGTTCAGCTGGGCCTACGTGGTCGGGCAGCTGCCCGGCGGGATGCTGCTGGACCGCTTCGGCGCGCGCAAGATCTACGCGCTGAGCCTCGCGCTGTGGACCGTGGTCACCGCCGCGATCAGCCTGGTCGGCCTGATCACCACGCCCGTCCTGGTGGCCGTGACGATCGTGTTCGCGCTCCGGCTGCTGCTGGGCGTGTTCGAGTCACCGGCGTTCCCGGCCAACGCGCGCGTGGCGACCACCTGGTTCCCCACCGCCGAACGCGGCCGCGCCACCGCGGTGTTCAACTCCGCCCAGTACTTCGCCACCGCGTTGTTCGCCCCCGTGATGGGCTGGATCACGCACGAGTTCGGCTGGCGCTGGGTGTTCGTCATGCTCGGCGTGCTCGGGCTGACGCTCGCCGTCGTGTGGCTGCGCTGGATGGACTCGCCGCGCCGCCACCCGCGGGTGACTGAGGCCGAGCTGGAGACCATGACCACCGGCGGCGCCCTGGTCGACCTGGACGACGCGCGCACCCGCGCCGAACAGCGCGCCCCATTGGACCGCCGCACGATCGCGCGGATCTTCTCCACCCGCCCGCTGTGGGGCGTCTACCTGTCGCAGTACGCGGTCAACGCGCTGACCTACTTCTTCATCACGTGGTTCCCGGTCTACCTGGTCAAGGGCCGCGGGTTGTCGTTGCTGGAGGTCGGGTTCGTGGCCGCGCTGCCCGCGCTGTGCGGGTTCGCCGGCGGGCTGGTCGGCGGGTTCGCCTCGGACGCCTTGCTGCGCCGGGGCAAGTCGCTGACCGCGGCACGCAAGATCCCGTCGGTGATCGGCATGGTGCTGGCGACCAGCATCGCGTTGTGCAGCCTGACCGACAGCAGCGCGCTGATCATCGCGATCATGACGCTGGCGTTCTTCGGCAAGGGCGTCGGTTCGCTGGGCTGGGCCATCACCACCGACATCGCGCCGCCGCAGGCGACCAGTTTCGTCAGCTCGACGATGAACGCGTTCGGCAACGCGGCCGGGATCGTCACGCCCATCGTCATCGGCTACACCGTGCAGGCCACGGGTTCGTTCAACACCGCGCTGTGGTTCGTCGCCGCGCACGGCGTGCTGGCCCTCGTCGGGCTCGCCGTGATGGGGAAGATCCGCCGCATCGAGTTCGACACCAGGGAGCAGACCGCATGAGCGCGACCCTCGACCGCATCACCCGCGTCCGGATCTCGTCGGTGACGCTGCCGCTGGCGACCCCGGTCAGCGACGCGAAAGTCCTCACCGGACGGCAGAAACCGATGACCGAGGTGGCGATGCTGTTCGCCGAGATCACCACCGAGAACGGGCTGGAGGGCGTCGGGTTCAGCTACTCGAAACGGGCCGGCGGGCCGGGCCAGTTCGCGCACGCCCGCGAGATCGCGCCGGTGCTGCTCGGCGAGGATCCCAGCGACATCGCCAAGATCTGGGACAAGCTGGTGTGGGCCGGTGCGTCGGTGGGACGCAGTGGCTTGCCGGTGCAGGCGATCGCGGCGTTCGACGTGGCGCTGTGGGACCTCAAGGCGAAGCGGGCCGGGCTGCCGCTCGCGAAACTGCTGGGCGCGCACCGGGATTCGGTGCGCTGCTACAACACTTCCGGCGGGTTCCTGCACTCGCCGATCGAGGAGGTGGTCGACCGCGCGGCCGCGGCCGTCGAGCGGGGCATCGGCGGGATCAAGATCAAGGTGGGCCACCCGTCGCACGAGGTCGACCTGGCCCGCGTGACGGCGGTGCGGGACAAGATCGGCGACGTCCCGCTGATGGTCGACGCGAACCAGCAGTGGGACCGCGCCGCGGCGCGCCGCATGTGCCGCGCGCTGGAGCCGCTGGACCTGGTGTGGATCGAGGAGCCGCTGGACGCCTACGACTTCGAGGGGCACGCCCAGCTGTCGGCGGCGTTCGACACCCCGATCGCGACGGGCGAGATGCTCGCGAGCGCGGGGGAGCACGCCGAGCTGATCCGGGCCCGTGGCGCGGACATCGTGCAGCCGGACGCGCCGCGCGTCGGGGGCATCACGCAGTTCCTGAAGGTCATGGCCCTGGCCGACCACGCGCACCTGGGGCTGGCGCCGCACTTCGCGATGGAGATCCACATCCACCTGGCGGCTGCCTATCCGCGCGAGCCGTGGGTCGAGCACTTCGAATGGCTGGACCCGCTGTTCGACGAGCACCTGGAAATCGCGGACGGCCGCATGCACCTGTCCGGACGCCCCGGCCTGGGCGTGACGATCAGCGAGCAGGCCCGAGCCTGGACGGTGGCCCGCGACGAGGTGCACGCTTAGCGCGCCAGCTCCTCGGCCCAGGCGGTCACCGTGATCTCACCCGTCGTGCCGAGGTCGGTCTCCACCGGCAGGCGCTGCGGCGCCTCCCCGGGCCTGGAGGCGACACCGAGCGCCGAGCCGGTCAGCACCTCGCCGTCGGTCACCGTGTTCGCCCAGGACACCACCGAGACCAGGGACTTCCCCGGTGCCAGCGTGAAGGTCCCGGGGCCGGGGTCGATCGCCATGTAGGACGTGCCCCGCTCCACCGGGACGTCCAGCCCCCGGCCCTCCGGGCCGAGGACCTGGACGTCCGGGTAGCCGGACACCGCGCGGGTGGCGGTCCCGCAGTTGGTGAGCGTGAGCACGAACCCTCGGTGCCCCAGCGCCGCGTCGACCGGGCCCGCGTCGTAGTGGGCGCACTCCGCGGGCGGCGGTGGCGGAGGCTGCGGCGCGGGCGCCGAACACGCCGCGACGCACACCAGAACGGGCAGCACGAACCGGAATCCCCCCATGCGGGCCAGGTTACCGCTCGAACGCGGCCACCGGTCCGGCGAGGCCCGCCTTCACCCCGCGGCTCAGCTCGTCGCCCAGCACCTCCTCCTGCCCGCTCTCCACCGCGTCCAGGATCTGCCGCGCGAGGTCCTCCGGCGCCACCTTCGGGCCGTTCACGTGCGCGGCCATGTCGGTGTCCAGGTAGCCCACGTGCACGCCGACCACCAGCGTGCCCTGGCCGCGCAGCTCCCACCGGGCCGAGTTGGTGAACGACCACGCGGCCGCCTTCGCCGCGCTGTAGTCCGCGGTGATCGGCGGCGCGAGCCAGGACAGCACCGACAGCACGTTGACCAGCGCGCCCCCGCCGTTGCGGCCGAGGACCGGTGCGAACGCGCGGGACACGTGGACCGGGCCGAAGAAGTTGGTCTCCAGCACCGCCCGGGCCGCGTCCAGGTCCGGCGCGGTGAGCAGCGAACCGTTGCTGCCGATGCCCGCGTTGTTGACCACCAGCGTGGCGTCGGAAGCCAGCTCCGCCGCCGCGGCGACCGACGCGGGATCGGTGACGTCGAGCCGGACCGGTGTCAGGCGGGGATCGGTGATGCTCCGTGGATCCCGGGCCCCGGCGTAGACGGTTTTCGCGCCGCGGTCGAGCAAGGCGGTGGCGAGCACGCGGCCGAGGCCGCGGTTGGCGCCCGTCACGAGCGCGATCGAACCGGTGATGTCCACGTCAGAGCCTTTCGATGATGGTGGCGTTGGCCGTGCCGCCCGCCTCGCACATGGTCTGCAGACCGAACCGGCCGCCGGTGCGCTCCAGCACGCCGAGCAGGGTGGTGGCCAGCCGCGCGCCGCTCGCGCCCAGCGGGTGGCCGATGGCGATCGCGCCCCCGTCGACGTTGACCTTCGCCGGGTCGGCGCCGGTCTCGGCGAGCCAGGCGAGCACGACCGAGGAGAACGCCTCGTTCACCTCGAACGCGTCTATGTCTGAAATGGACAGTCCGGCGCGGGCGAGTACCTTCGCGGTGGCCGGGATGATCCCGGTCAGCATGTAGACGGGATCGTCGCCGGTGACCGTCGCGGTGTGGATCCGCGCCCGGGGCCGCCACCCGCGCTGCCGCGCGATCTCGCTGGTGGTGAGCACGAGCGCGGCCGCGCCGTCGTTGACCGGGCTGGAGTTGCCCGCGGTCACCTTCCAGTCGATCTCGCCGAACCGCTCGGTCCAGTGGTCGTGCGCGAACGCCGGACGCAACCCGGCCAGCACCTCGAGGGTGGTGCCGGGCCGGATCGTCTCGTCGGCGTCGAGCTGGGTGACCGTGCCGTCGGCGGCGGTCACCTTCAGCGGCGCGACCTGGCCGGCGAAGTGCCCGTCGCGCCACGCGGCGGCCGCCCGCTGGTGGCTGGTGACGGCGAACTCGTCGAGCTGGGTGCGGGACAGGTTCCACTTGCGGGCGATCAGCTCGGCGGCCACCCCCTGCGGGATGAGCCCGCCGGGGTAGCGCCGGTCGACCGACGGGCCCCAGACGTCGGCGCGGACGCCGTCGACGTTGGCCGAGCTGCCGATCGGCACGTGGCTCATCGACTCGACGCCGGAGGCGAGGACGATGTCGTAGGCGCCGGCGACGATCCCCTGCGCGGCGAAGCTGATCGCCTGCTGGCTGCTGCCGCACTGCCGGTCGACGGTGACGCCGGCGACCGACTCGGGGAAGCCCGCGGCCAGCGCCGCGAACCGGGTGGTGTTGCCGCTCTGCTCGCCGACCTGGCCGACGGCGCCGCCGATGACGTCGTCGATCTCGGCCGGGTCGAGGCCCGGCACGCGTTCCACGGCGCTGCGCAGCACGTGCGCGTGCAGCTCGACGGGGTGCACCGCGGCGTACGCGCCGGTCGGCTTGCCCTTGGCGACGGGGGTGCGGACGGCCTCGACGATGACGGCGTCCCTCATTGGCGTGCTCCCTTCTGGCGGACCGATCGGTCCCGGACCGATCGGTCCGAGCATGCGCCGCTGATCACACGGCTGTCAACAGCGGGCGGACCGATCGGTCCGTTATCCTCGACACATGGCACGCACGGCAGCACCGGGAACGCGCGAGCGGATCCTCGACGTCGCGGGCGCGCTCTTCTACACCGAAGGGGTCCGCGCGGTCGGGATGAGCCGGATCATCGGCGAGGTCGGCTGCGGGAAGAACCTGCTCTACGCGCACTTCCCGAGCAAGACCGACCTGGTCGCGGCCTACCTCGGCCGGTTCCGCGAGCGACGGGACCGCGCCGAGGCGCAAGCGCTGCGCGAAGCGGGCGACGATCCGGGCGAGCAGTTGGTGGCGCTGGTGGCCGAGATCGCCGGACGGCTGCGGCGGCCGGACTTCCGCGGCTGCCCGTTCCGCAACCTGCTGACCGAGTTCCCGGCCGGGGACGAGCTGCCGGAGCGGATGGCGCGCGAGTACCTGGCCCAGACCCGCGAGCTGGTCGGACGCCTGGCGGGGGAGACCGGTGTGCCCGACCGGGAGGGGCTGGCGGACCGGATCTGGCTGATCATCGACGGCCTCTACGCGAGCGAGTTCCGGGAGCGCGCCGCGGAAGTGGCACCGGCGATGGTCCGGGAGGCGATCACGGCCGCGCGGGATGCCCGCACGCCGACCGTATAACGACCTATACCCGGCGCCTCAGGAGCGCGCGGTGGTCGCCGGCCTGGTGTCCGATGTGGAGGGCGTGCAGGTGCTCAACGGCGACGTTCACCCCGCCGACACCAGGTTCGCCAGCTTGTCCAGCGACTCGTCCAGTCGCCGTTCGACGTCTTCGGCCGCCTGGCCGCCGTGGTTGGCCGGCTGGTCGCCGTGGAAGGACAGGTGCAGGGTGGCGTAGCTGGACCCGCCCTCGGCCGAAGACACCTGCAGCCACCCGCTGTAGTCCGCGCTGCCGCGGCGGCCCCACTCCAGCCGCAGCTGCTCGCGGCGCGCGCCCAGCACCCCGGGCGCCTCGTACTCGCCGGCCGGGTCGTGCACGTCCACGTCCAAGCCCTCCGGCTCGGCCGGGTGGACGGTGATCACGCCGGGCAGCCACTCGTCGAGCCGGTTCACGTCGGCGGCCACGGTGAACACCCGCTCCGCCGGGGCCGGCATGGCGCGTTCGCGTTCGAACTCGGTCATGTCCCGCGGGCTACCCGGCGCGGCCCGGTGTACACCCAGCGGCCGTCCACGCGGGTGAACTCGCTGTCCTCGTGCAGCGAACCCGGCCCCGCGGCGTCCCGGTAGTGGGCGCGGAACTCGACGGTCCCGTGCGTGTGGAACGGGCTGCCGCCGGTGGTGGCGAGCACCTCCAGCCGCGTCCACCGCTGGCCCGGGTCGAGCCGGATCGTGGCCGGGCGCGTGTCCGGGTGCCAGCTGGCGAGCAGGTAGTCCACCTCGCCGACGGCGAACGCGCTGAACCGCGAGCGCATCAGCCGCTCGGCGGTCGGCGCCGCCGACTCGCGGCGGTGCAGTGGCGCGCAGCAGTTCTCGTACGTCTCACCCAGTCCGCAGGGACACCTCATGCCCGCGGATTGTCCTCGCTTGACGTGCGTCGGCGGCGCCTGGTACTCCTATATCAGAACTACTGATATAGAGGAGTCTTGATGAGCACAGCGGTCGGCAACGGGCGGGTCCGGACGGAACCCTGGGGCGACACGGTTCTGGTGGAGTTCGACGAGGGCATCGCCTGGGTCACGCTCAACCGGCCGGACAAGCGCAACGCCATGAACCCCACGCTGAACGACGAGATGGTGCGGGTGCTCGACCACCTGGAGGGCGACGACCGCTGCCGGGTCCTGGTCCTCACCGGCGCCGGCGAGTCGTTCTCGGCGGGCATGGACCTCAAGGAGTACTTCCGCGAGGTCGACGCGACCGGCAGCACGGCGGTGCAGATCCGGGTGCGCCGGGCCAGCGCGGAGTGGCAGTGGAAGCGGCTGGCGAACTGGAGCAAGCCGACGATCGCGATGGTCAACGGCTGGTGCTTCGGCGGTGCGTTCACCCCGCTGGTGGCCTGCGACCTGGCCTTCGCCGACGAGGACGCCCAGTTCGGGCTGTCCGAGGTCAACTGGGGCATCCCGCCGGGCGGCGTGGTCTCCCGTGCGCTCGCGGCGACCGTCCCGCAGCGCGACGCCCTGTACCACATCATGACCGGCGAGCCGTTCGACGGCCGTCGCGCCGCGGAGATGCGGCTGGTCAACGAGGCGGTGCCGGCCGACCGGCTGCGAGAGCGCACCCGCGAGGTGGCGCTGAAGCTGGCGTCGATGAACCAGGTGATCCTGCACGCGGCCAAGACCGGGTACAAGATCGCCCAGGAGATGCCGTGGGAGCAGGCCGAGGACTACCTCTACGCCAAGCTCGACCAGTCGCAGTTCGCGGACAAGGCCGGCGCCCGCGCCAAGGGCCTGACGCAGTTCCTCGACCAGAAGTCCTACCGCCCCGGCCTGAGCGCCTTCGACCCGGAGAAGTAGTGCGCAACCAGGGCCTGGGCTCGTGGCCGGTGCGCCGCGCCAGGATGAGCCCGCACGCGATCGCCGTCCGGCACGGGGGGACGGAGCTGACCTACGGCGAGCTGTCCCGCCGCGTCGCGCGGCTGGCCCGGGGGCTGCGAGGCGCCGGGGTCCGCCCCGGCGACCGGGTGGCCTTCCTCGGGCCCAACCACCCGGCCTACCTGGAGACCCTGTTCGCGTGCGGGCAGGCCGGCGCGGTGTTCGTGCCGCTGAACTTCCGGCTGACCGTGGCGGAACTGGACCACGCGCTGGCCGACTCCGGGTCGACGGTGCTGATCCACACGCCGGAGTACGCGGACACGGTCGCCGCGCTGGCCGGCGACCGGCTGCTGCGCGTGCCCGCCGGCGAGCTGGACGCCGAAGGCGACGAGCCGCTCGACCTGCCCGTCGGCCTGGACGACGTGTGCCTGCTGATGTACACCTCGGGCAGCACCGGACGGCCCAAGGCGGCGATGCTCACCCACGGCAACCTCACCTGGAACTGCGTCAACGTCCTGGTGGAGACCGATCTGGCGACCGGCGAGCGGGCCCTGGTCGCCGCGCCGCTGTTCCACGCCGCCGCCCTGGGCATGGTGTGCCTGCCCACCCTGCTCAAGGGCGGGACGGTGATCCTGCACTCGGCGTTCGACCCCGGTGCGGTGCTGTCCACAGTGGAACGGGACCGGGTCACGCTGATGTTCGGCGTGCCCACGATGTACCAGGCGATGGCCGCGCACGTCCGGTGGGACACCACCGACCTGTCCAGCGTGCGGACCCTGCTGTGCGGCGGCGCGCCGGTGCCGGCCGACCTGATCCGCCGGTACCTCGACCGCGGACTGGCCTTCGTGCAGGGCTACGGGATGACCGAGGCCGCGCCGGGCGCGCTGGTCCTGGACCGCGAGCACGTCGAGGAGAAGGTCGGCTCCGCGGGCGTGCCGTCGTTCTTCACCGACGTCCGGCTGGCCGGCCCGGCCGGGGAGCCGGTGCGGCCCGGGGAGAAGGGCGAGATCGTGGTCAGCGGGCCGAACGTGATGAAGGGCTACTGGAGCCGCCCGGACGCGACGGCGGAGGTGCTGCGCGACGGCTGGTTCCACTCCGGCGACGTGGCGACCGTGGACGGTGACGGCTACTTCCACGTGGTCGACCGGCTCAAGGACGTGATCATCTCGGGCGGCGAGAACATCTACCCGGCCGAGGTGGAGAACGAGCTGTACGGCTACCCCGGGGTGGAGGCGTGCGCGGTGATCGGGGTGCCGGACCCGCGCTGGGGCGAGGTGGGCAAGGCGGTCGTCGTGCCCGCACCCGGCAGCCGGATCGACCCCGGCGAGCTGCTGACCTGGCTGCGCACGCGCCTGGCCGGGTACAAGGTGCCCAAATCGGTCGAGTTCACCGATGCGCTGCCCACGACCGGTTCCGGCAAGATCCGCAAGGCCGAGGTCCGCCGCCGGTTCGGCTGATCGGGCGGCCGTCCCGGCGCGGGGCGGCTACGCTGGCGGCGGTGGACATCCGGGCGAGGAACGCGGTGACCGTGGCCGGACGGCCGGGCGGGCAGCCGATGCTGTTCGCCCACGGTTTCGGCTGCGACCAGGCGATGTGGCGGCTGATCACCCCCGCCTTCGAGCCGGACTACCAGCTGGTGCTGTTCGACCACGTCGGCGCGGGCGAATCCGACCTGGGCGCGTGGCGGCCCGAGCGCTACTGGACGCTGGACGGCTACGCCGACGACGTGCTGGAGATCTGCGCCGAGCTGGACCTCGAGGACGTGGTGTTCGTCGGCCATTCGGTCAGCTCGATGATCGGTGTGCTGGCCGCGGCCCGCGAGCCGGCCCGCTTCGCCGGCCTGGTCATGGTGTGCCCGTCGCCGTGCTACATCGACGACGACGGCTACACCGGCGGCTTCAGCCGGGCCGACATCGACGAGCTGCTGGAGTCCCTGGACAGCAACTACCTCGGCTGGTCGGCGGCGATGGCGCCGGTCATCATGGGCAACCCGGACCGCCCCGCGCTCGGCGCGGAGCTGACCAACAGCTTCTGCCGCACCGACCCGCTCATCGCCCGCGAGTTCGCGCGCGTCACGTTTCTGTCCGACAACCGGGACGACCTCGCGCGGGTGACCGTGCCCAGCCTCGTGCTGCAGAGCAGGCACGACGCGATCGCGCCGCTGCCGGTCGGGCAGTACGTGCACGACCGGCTGCCGGACAGCGAGCTGGTGGTGCTGGAGGTCAACGGGCACTGCCCGCACCTGAGCGATCCGGACCTGACGACGGCGGCGATCGGGGCGTTCCTGACCGGCCGCGGGACGCGGTGACCGAGCCGGAGGCACCGGCGCTGACCGGGGCCGACGCCGAGGACCTGTGGGACAACGCGCCCTGCGGGTACCTCTCGGCCCGGCCGGACGGGACGATCGTGCGGGTCAATGCGACCCTGCTCGGCTGGCTCGGCTACCGGGCGGGCGAGCTGGTCGGGCGCCGGTTCAGCGACCTGCTCACCGCGGGCGGGCGGCTCTACCACGAGACGCACTACGCGCCGCTGCTGCGGATGCAGTCCGAGGTGCGGGAGATCGCCCTCGACCTGGTCGCGGCCGACGGCTCGCGGCTGCCGGTGCTGGTCAACTCGACGTTGCGCGCCGGCCCGGACGGGGTCACCGGGATCCGGACCACGGTGTTCGACGCCCGCAACCGGCGGGCCTACGAGCGCGAGCTGCTCCGGGCTCGGCAGGAGGCCGACACCGAGCGCGAGCGGCTGGCCCGGTTGTCCCGGACCCTCCAGGAGACCCTGCTGCCGCCGGGCCTGCCCGAGGTGCCCGGGCTGCGCGCCGCCGGGTACTACCGGGCCGCGCCGACGCAGATGATCGGGGGCGACTTCTACGACCTGTTCCCGCTGAGCGCGGACCGGTGGGCGTTCTTCATCGGCGACGTCTGCGGCAAGGGCCCCGAGGCGGCCGTGCTCACCTCGCTCGCGCGCTACACGCTCCGGGCGGCCGCGGCGCGCGAGTCCGACCCGCGTGCGGTGCTGCACACGCTCAACGCCGTGCTGCTGCAGGACTACCGGGCACCCGCCGGCCGCTTCTGCACCGTCCTGTTCGGACTGATCGAACCGGACGGGGACGGGTTCCGGGTGGAGCTGGCCGGTGGTGGGCACCCGCCCGCGCTGCGGATCGCGGCGGACGCCTCGGTGCGCGCCCTGGACACGCCGGGCGGCCAGCTGATGGGTGTGCTGCCGGACGCCTCCGTGACGGCTGTCGGCACCCGGCTCGGGCCGGGGGACGCGCTGTTCCTCTACACCGACGGGCTGACCGAGGCCCGCGACCGGCGCGGCGCGCTCGTCGGCGAGGGCCGGCTGGCGTGCGCGGCGGCCGGGTTCGCCGGCCTGGACGCGGACGCGATCGTCGACCGACTCGGGCAGCTGTTGTCGGAGCTGGACGACGGGGTCGCCGACGACACGGCCGCGCTGGTGCTCACCGTGCCGCGCTGACCGCGACCGGCCGCCCACCAGGCCCGATTGTGGCTCATCGGGGCCGGTCGTGACACTCCGCTGATCAGGTGAACAGTGTTCTAGACACCCGAAGGTTTCCGGCTCCCGCCGAACGGCGGCTCGCACGTTGCTCCGGTCGGTCCTTTGTGGACGGCACGGCGGAAAGTGGCGCAGATCGCATCCAGAAAGCGTTTTCGCAGTTAGCGCCGGTGTGAACCGGTTGCTGCGAAGCGGTTCCGGGCGTGCGATCAGCGAAAAACCGGTGTCGTGGCAGCGAACCAGGATGACAGCGTCCGGTAGTGACTGACCGTGCGGCCAAGATCACTCCTCCAGCGGTACGTCTCGCCGGAAAGATGACGTTATGTTGGTCGGCGGTCTGTACCCCGCCTAGTCGAGCAGTCGCTCGCCAGACCGTCGGAGTGAGTGTGAACGTCGCCCCTGTGACCCTATTCGACCACGCCAGTAGACAGCTCGGAGAACTCTGCAGGGTGGCAGGCTTTCCGGACCACGACGGCGATCCCGTCGACGTCCTGCGGGAACTCCTCGGGGTCGCGGGCGCTCGCCCGCTGACCGAGCCCCCGCTGTGGCCTTCGGACGTCGCCGACGACGCGACCCCCGTGGAGTTCTCCGTCGCGTTCGACGCCGGCGGCGAGCGCGCCGTGCGGATCCTCGGTGAAACGATCCCGGAGAACCCCGGCCACGTGGCGAACATCCATGCCGCGAAGCGCTTTCTCACCCACATGGCGCAACGGTTCGATCTCCGGCTGGACCGGTTCGAAGCGGTCGAAGACCTGTTCCTCACCGAGCGGCCGCAGGGGAAGTTCACGCTCTGGTTCTCGGTGATCCTGCGTCCCGGCCGCGCCCCGGCGCTCAAGGTCTACTTCAACCCGCAGGTGCGCGGACAGTGCGCGGCCCCCGGGGTCGTCGCGGAAGGGCTGCGGCGCCTGGGGTTGAGCGACGCCTACGACACGGTCGCCGAGCACGCGCTGCGGCGTGGCGCCGCCGACCAGTTCTCGTTCTTCGCGCTCGACCTCGACGACGGCCCGCTGTCCCGGGTCAAGCTCTACATTTCACACGATTCGGCGGAATCGAGCACCGTGGAGCACGCGGCGCAGGCGGTCGAGGGCGTGGACCCGTTGCTGGTGCGGGAGTTCCTGACCAACGCCGGCGGCGGCACCGGCCCGTACGCCGGGCGCCCGCTGATCTCCAGCTACTCCTTCGTGGAGGCCGACTCGGGCCGCCCCGGCAACTACAGCCTCTACCTCCCGATCCGCGACTACGTCCCGGACGACGCGGCGGCGCGTGAGCAGGTGCTCGCCCACTTCGCGCGGGCCGGGCTGCCCGCCGCGGAGCTGGACCGGGCGATCGCGGCGGTCACCGACCGCCCGATGGCCGCGGGGGTGGGCCTGATCGCGCACGTCTCCCTGCGTCTCGGCCGGTTCGGCACCGGAACGACGGTATATCTTTCG
The DNA here is from genome assembly GCF_014653945.1 of Amycolatopsis deserti. GTDB lineage: Bacteria > Actinomycetota > Actinomycetes > Mycobacteriales > Pseudonocardiaceae > Amycolatopsis_E > Amycolatopsis_E deserti. Next base: position 330,551 of record NZ_BNAU01000008.1, read on the forward strand.
TCGGAGGCCTACGCCGTGAACGCGCCCCGCACGCGGGTCGGCGCCACGGCCACGTTGTGAACTGGGAGGAAGAAGTCAGCATGAAGTCGTTCCCGCCGTACCGGGTCCAGGTTGTCAAGGAGATCCCGATCACGACCCGGCAGGAGCGGGAGGAGGCGCTGGCCCGCGCCGGCTACAACATGTTCGATCTGCCGGCGAACATGGTCACGATCGACCTGCTGACCGACTCCGGCACCGGCGCGGTGTCGGCCGCGCAGGAGGCCGGCGCCGCGGCGGCCGACCGGTCCTACGCCGGTTCGGACTCGTGGTTCCGGTTCAAGTCGGCGCTGGAGGACCTGACGTCGTTCCCGCACCTGTTCCCGGTCCACCAGGGCCGGGCGGCGGAGCGGATCCTGTTCTCCACCGCGCTGAAGCCGGGGCAGATCTCGCTGTCCAACACGCATTTCGACACCACGCGGGCGAACGTGGAGCTGGCCGGCGCGCAGGCACGCGACCTGCCGTGCCCGGAGGCGGCCGACCTGGACAGCCGGGATCCGTTCAAGGGCAACATCGACCTCGGCGCGCTCGAGGAAACGCTGTCCGGCCCGGATGGTTCCCGCGTCGGCCAGGTGCTCATCACGATCACCAACAACGGCGGCGGCGGGCAGCCGGTGTCGATGGCGAACCTGAAGGCCGTGCGCGCGCTGTGCGACCGGTTCGGGGTGCCGTTCTTCCTGGACGCGGCGCGGTTCGCGGAGAACTCGTGGCTGATCACCCAGCGCGAGGAGGGTTACGCGGGCAAGACGCCGAAGGAGGTCGCGCAGGAGACCTTCGCCCTCGCCGACGGTTTCGTCGCCAGCCTGAAGAAGGACGCGATCGCGCCGATGGGCGCGGCGATCGGCGTGCGGGATGAGAATCTGGCCAAGCAGTGCGAGGCGATCCTCATCGCGACCGAGGGTTTCCGCACCTACGGCGGCCTGGGCGGGCACGACCTGGAGCGGGTGGCGCAGGGGCTGCGGGAGGTCGTGGACCCGAACTACCTGCGCAACCGTGCCGAGGAGACCGCGCACTTCGCCCGGCTGATCAACGAGGCCGGGGTGGACATCGTGCAGCCGGCCGGGGTGCACGGCCTGTACCTCAACGCCGGGCGGCTGCTGCAGCACATGCCGCCGCACGGCTTCCCCGGGCACGCGCTGGCGTGCGAGCTGTACCTGGCGGGCGGCATCCGGTGCGCCGAACTGGGCTCGCTGTACCTGGGCACCTTCGACGACGAGCACAACCTGATCACCCCGGCGCCGTTCGAGCTGGTCCGGCTGGCCATCCCGCGGCGGACCTACACGCTCGCGCACCTGGAGTACGTGGCCGACGTCCTGGCGACGATCGCGAAGAACCCGGAGTCGGTGCCGGAGTACCGGGTCACGCACGCGCCGCAGTTGTTGCGGCACTTCAACTTGAAGTTGCGGCAGGTTTCGTAGCCGCTACGCGGGTTTTTGCGCTGCGCGCGGCTGGAAGCGCCGGCTTCGCTTCGCTACGCCCCGATTGAGGCCGCCGCCCCGATTTTTCATTGTTTCAACGGCCGAGCAGGGGTTGTCAAGGCGGGAAAGAGTACCTTGACAACCCCTGATCGGCCGCAGAACTGGGCTGTGGATCGGGAGCGGGGGAGGGCTGGTCGGCAAGGTGGTTGCTTTTCGTTGCCGGCTTGCGGACAGGCAGCCGGCAACGAAAAAACAACCACCCCACGAGCCACCCCTCTCCCGCAACCCGATCCCCAGCCAAATCGGTTGCCGAGCAGTCGGGTCAAGGTACTCTTTCCAGCCTTGACGCGACTTCTCGGCAACCGAACAATTGAAGATCGGGTTCGGGAGGGGCAGATCCGGGCGTAGCGAAGCGAAGCCGGCGCCTTCAGCCGCGCGCAGCGCAACCACGCGCGTAGAGCAAACGCGCGTAGCGCAAAAAGGCCACCCCCTCACCAAGAAGGGGTGGCCTTTCCACGTCCCGGACCGAAACCTCAGGCGCGCGCCAGCTCCGCGGACTCGGCGGGCAACCGGCTCATCGCGTACCGCACCAACCGGATCAGCGCCAGCTTGCTCGACTCCCGCGACCGCGCGTCGAAGAACATCACCGGCACCCCGGGGGCGATCGCCAGCGCCTTGCGGATCTCGTCCTCTTCGTAGTCGTCCGCGTCCTCGAAGCAGTTGACCGCCACGATGAACGGGATCTTGCGCCGTTCGAAGAAGTCGATCGCCGCGAAGCTGGAGTCCAGCCGCCGCGTGTCGACCAGCACCACGGTGCCGATGGCGCCCAGCGCGAGCTCGTCCCACATGAACCAGAACCGGTCCTGCCCGGGCGTGCCGAACAGGTACAGCACGGTCTGCGGGGAGATGGTGATGCGGCCGAAGTCCAGCGCGACCGTGGTCGTGGTCTTGCGTTCGACACCGGTGAGGTCGTCGACGCCCGTGCTGGCCTCCGTCATCACCTCCTCGGTGGACAGCGGGACGATCTCGCTCACCGACGCGACCATGGTGGTCTTGCCGGCGCCGAAACCACCCGCGATGACGATCTTCACCGGCGTCGGGATGACGCCGCCTTCTTCAGAGCTTGTTGAGGCCATCGAGCACCGCCTGGAGTAGTTCGCGATCGGGGGCCTTGGCGGGCTGCGACGGCGAACGGACGATCACGGCGCCCCGTTCGATCAGATCGCTGCACAACACCTTGACCACGGCGAGGGGGACCTTGACGTACACGGCAATTTCAGCGACCGACAACGGCCGCTGGCACAACTCGAGGATCGTCAGGTGTTCCGGGGTCAACCCGATCGGGTCGTGGTTGCCCCGGATGGCCATCACCTGCGTCGCCACGTCGAGCTTGATGTCGACGGACGGGATCCGGCCCCGGGTGATGGCGTAGGGCCGGATCAGCGGTCCGGCCGCTTCGTCGTACCACTGGTCGTCCGCCATCAGTTGTGCTCCGGAACGAACCTCGCGGCATCCCGGGGAGCCGACGTCATGTAGTCGCCGACGCGCTTGACGAGGCGGCTCATCTCGTAGGCGATCATCTCGACGTCCACCGTCTCCTCGGCGAGGATCGCCAGGCACGCGCCCTGACCGGCCGCGCACACGAAGAGGTAGCCCTCGGCCATCTCGATGAGGGTCTGCAGCACCGGGCCGCGCTGGAAGTGCTTGCTGGCGCCCTTGGCGAGGCTCTGCAGGCTGGAGGCGATCGCCGACAGCTGGTCGGAGTCGTCCTTGGACAGGTTCGCGGACTTGCCCATGAGCAGCCCGTCGGCCGAGAGGACCACGGCGTGCTGCGCCCCGACGACACGGTCGACCATGTCGTCGAGCAGCCAGTTCAGGTCGACCTTGGAGTTCTCGTTCTCGTTCATCGATGAGGTTCGACTTCCCTCTCAGTCAATGGTGGCCCGGGGGTCTTCCGGTGCGTCTGCGTCGCGCCCGCGGCGGGTTCCCTTGTGGAACGCCGAGAGCGTGTTGCGGGTCCGCCCGGAGAACTCGTGGTAATCGGTGGCGTCCGACTCCGGGTCGTCACGGAGCTGGGCGACGAGGTTGCGCTGCGGCTCGCGCTGCGGCAGCGGAGCCCGGGAGCGCTTGGGACGCGGCGAGGGGGTCGGCGACGGCGCGGGCTCCGGCTCGAACACCGAGATCGTCCGCACACCGGTGGTCTCGCCCGCCTTCTCCGGTTCCGGCTCGGCGTGCCGTCCCGAGGGGAGCTCCGCAGGGACCCGCCGAGCGGGCTCGGGGGCGCCGTTGTTCTCGTGTCGTCCCATACCGTTCGCTCCGGCCGGCACGCCGGTCTCCTCCTGCTCGTACGAGTCGGGCCCGGCGGTCGCCGGGGCGCCGCGGAACTCCGGATCGGCGTTCTCGGCGACCTGGTCGCCGTTGGCGAGCAGTGCCGACGGGATCAGGATCGTGGCGCGGGTGCCACCGTAGCGCGAGGAGTCGAACATGACCTTGAGGCCGAGCCGGGCCGCGAGCCGGGCGACGACGAAAAGGCCCAGGCTGGAGTCGGCTTTCAGGGCCATCGCGTCGAACTCGGGCGGTTCCGACATCATCCGGTTGGCCCATTCCCGGACGTCGTCCTTCATGCCCAGGCCCTGGTCGGCCACGTCCACCACGACGCCGCGCGCGACCAGCGTGGAGGTCATGTGGACCTGCGACCCGGGCGGGGAGAACGTGGTGGCGTTGTCGACCAGCTCGGCGACCAGGTGGATGGTGTCGGCCACCGCGGACCCGATGATCGCGACCTGCGGGACGTTCTCCACCTCGACGCGCGAGTAGTGCTCGGTCTCCGACACCGCGGCCCGCAGCACGTCCATCAGCCACACCGGCTTGCGCCAGCGGCGGCCCGGCTGCTTGCCGCCGAGGATGATCAGGTTCTCGGTGGTGCGGCGGGCGCGGGTGGCCAGGTGGTCGAGCTGGAACAGGCCCTTGAGCTGCTCCGGGTTCTCCTCGCGGCTTTCCATCCGGTCCAGGATCTGCAGCTGGCGGTGCACCAGGCCCTGGTTGCGGTGGGCGATGCCGAGGAACACGTTGTTGACACCGCTGCGCGCCTTGGCCTCGCTGGCCGCGGCCTGGACGGCGGTCAGCTGGGCGATGTTGAACGCCTCGGCCACCTGACCGATCTCGTCCTTGCCGTGGTCCAGCCGGGGCAGCTCGGCGCTGACGTCGACCGACTCGCCCTCCTTGAGCCGGTTCACGATGCTCGGCAGGCGGGTGCGGGCCAGCTCCAGCGAGTCGGTGCGCAGGCGCTCCAGGCGCGTCATCAGGGTCCTGTCGACCAGCGTGCGGGACACCCGGATGGCGACCCAGATCGAGGCGACCGCCGCGAGCAGGGCGGCGACGCTGCCGATGATCACCGTCCACAGGTTGACGTTGCCCTTGTCCAGCGCGGCGCCGGAGGCCAGCTCCGACTGCTCGACGGTCAGGTTGATCAGCCGCCCCGACACCTGCGTGGTGAGGTCGCGCCAGTCGTTCTCCCGCACGGTCAGGCCGCCGACGTTCTCGCGGAACGCGCCCGGCCCGTGCGTGATGATCGAGTTCTCCGCGGCGGCGAGGCGCTGCCACTCGTCGCTGGAGGTCAGTTCGCGGTAGCGCTGCCCGGCCTCGGGGGCCATGTAGCCGGCGATCTTCGCCAGCTGGGCGCGGTAGCTGCCGACGAGCTGGGCGAACTGCAGGTGGTCGGCCGGGGCGAACTGGCCGGAGGCGAACGCGCTGGAGGCCAGCGACGCGGCGCGCGACATCTGGTCCGAGGCGCGGAAGATGTCCACCGAGGTCATGCCGCCCTGGGTCGACTCGGCGTCGGGCACCAGGCGGGCCTGCGAGTCGAACAGGTCGGTCGAGGTGTCCAGCAGGCGGTTGTAGAAGTCGTTGACCTGCTCCTTGGAGATCGTGCGCAGGTTGATCTCCGCGCGGATGACCGGGAGCTGGTCGAGGCTGGACTCCATCTGGTTCATCCGCTGGCCGATCTCGTCCGGCACGAGGCTCTTCACCTCGGCCAGCGCGGACCGGAGGCTGGTCAGCGACTTGTCGATGGACTGCTGCTGCGCCTGCAGGTCGCGCAGGCCGACCTGGGGGCGTTCCAGGTAGACCAGGGACAGCTGGCGTTCCTGCTGGACGGCGCCGAGCGCGGTGACGGCGGGGATCGACACGTCCTGCACGGAGGAGGCCACCGTGCGCACGTAGATCGCGTCCACCAGGAAGTAGCCGGAGCCCGCGATCCACATCACGAGGAGCGCGATACTCGGGATCAGGACGGTTCCGGTCAGGCGCTTTCGAATCGACTTGTGGTGGCCTTCGCCTGACTTGTCATCTGTGTTTTTCACGACGCTCCACGAAATCCTGGGGACCGGGACGAAGACGGCGACGTCACGACAGAGTCGTATGCAACCACCCCTGTCAAGCCAGGGCTGTCGACAAATGCCCTCCCGGCGGCTCGGGGGTCGTTCTCACTCTGCGTCACAGTCACCGATCACTCGATAGATGCTCTGGTCGGACTGAAATCATGTCGTACGGCGTCCGCCACCGAGCCGCGACCCCCCGGTTACTGTGCGCAAACCCCGTTCTCCCCGGTACCGGCGGCGCACCGGCCCCCGAAAGCGCTTTCCTCCGCGCGGGGGAGATACGCAGCGCCCATGTCGTCACCCGTTCGCGGAGAACGGCGCCCGGTGTGCGTCAGCCGTCGCCGCCCCACAACCGGCCCAGGGGCCCGGTCAGCTCACGCTCCTCGTAGGACAGGTGCGACAGGAGCGCGTCGGTGAGCACGTCGAGCGCCGCGTGCAGTCCGGCGATGTCCCCGTCGCTGCCGACGAACGCGACCAGCGCCGCGTCGACGCGGTCGACCAGGGCCTGGATGGCGTGGTGCTCGTCCTCGAGGCGGTCGAGCACGGGCGCGAGCCCGGGCTCGGACCGCCGCAGGGCGGGGAACACGTCGGAGTCCTCGCGGTGGTGGTGGACGCTGACCACGCGGCAGTAGGACTCGCAGTAGGCGCCGAGCGTCCAGTTGTTCTGGCGCAGGGTGAGGGTGTGCAGGTGGGACCGCGCGGCGCCGGGCTCGAGGGTGCCGGCGGCGACTCCGGTGAGCAGGTCGCGCAGCCGGGCGAGCTCGGCGCGCAGGTGGTCGTGCACCTCGACGAGCCGCCGACCGGCGGTCCGTTCCCGCTCGGTGTGGCGGCGCCGGGGATCCGGCTCGGGAGCCGAGGGGCGGGTGTCCTCGTCCCAGACCCGCTCGGTGCTCACCCGGATGCTGTCGTCCGGGGTGGCCCGGGGGGCCAGGGGCGTGCGGGACGGACTGTGCCCGCCCCGCGCCGTGGCGACGAGTTCCCGGACCGCGGGGGCGATCTCGGTGGCGAAGAGCCGCACCAGGTCCGGGCCCTCGGCCGGGAGCAGGAACGCGCTCACCCCGTGGGTGAGCGCCAGCTCGGCGAGCCGCCCGGGCCAGTCGCGCGGGTGGCCGAGCGCCGGCGGGGACAGGTTGTAGAGCCGGCGGATCGCGGCGGGGTCGCGGTCCGCGTGCGCGGCGGCGGCGTCGATGATCGCGTTGGCCGCCGGGAGGCCGGCGGGCGGGATGCGGGTCATGCTCGGCAGCCACCCGTCCGCCAGCGTGCCGGTCAGCCGCAGCATCCGCGGCCCGAGCGCGCCCACCCAGATGGCCGGCTCGCGCGGTGGGGGACCGGGTTCGGCGCCGTCGAGGCCGTAGCGCTTGCCCCGCAGGTGGGCCGGCCCGCCGGGTGTCCACAGCGCGCGGATCACCGCGATCGCCTCGCCGAGGGCGGAAACCGCCTCCGCGGGCGCGTGCCACGGCCCGCCTTCGGCCGTGATCGCGTCCCAGTACGCCCCGGCGCCCAGCGCCAGGCCGGCCCGGCCGCCGCTGAGCACGTCCAGGCTCGCCACGGCGCGGGCCAGCATCGCGGGAGGACGCAGCGGCAGGTTGGCGACGTTCGGGAACACCCGCACCCGCTCGGTCCGCGCCGCGATCACCGACAGCGTCGTCCACGCCTCGGTGAACTCCGGCCGGTACGGGTGGTCCGGCACGCTCACCAGGTCCAGCCCCGCGCGGTCCGCGACACGCGCGAGTTCCAGCGCTTCGCCGGGCCGCGCCGTCGTTGGCACGAGGACCGCGCCGAAGAGCAGGTCGTGGCCGTAGTCCGTCATCGGCTCGCCACCGCGGGCACCAGTCGTCCCGGGCCGGCGAGCGCGACCAGCGCCGCCACGCCCATCGCGATCGCGGACAGCACGAACGCCGTGGTGTAGCCGGATTCGACCGGGAACCGGGTGCCCGCGATGACCTCGCCGGTCACGATCGTCGACGCGATCTGCGCGCCGAACGTTCCGCCGATGGTGCGCATGATCGTGTTGACCCCGGTCGCCTCACCGGTCTGACGCGGGTCGACCGCGCCCACGACGAGGTTGGCCAGCGACGCGAAAGCGAACCCGACGCCGATGCCGAGGATCCCGTTGCCCAGGTAGATGGGCCACCGCGTGCCGTGCGCGACGGCGAACACCACGAACCCGGCCGCGCCGACCACGCACGCCAGCACCAGCGGCAGCTTGAACCCGGCCTGCGCGCCGATGCGCCCGGCGAGCGGGCTGGCGAACAGCATGGTCACGGCCATCGGGATGATGAACAGCCCGGCCTCGGTGACCGACGCGCCGAAGCCGTACCCGGCCCGCGACGGCGTCTCGACCAGCAGCGGCACCAGCGTGAACGCGCCGTACATGCCGAAGCCGATGATCAGCGCGGTGATGTTGGAGGTCAGCACCGCGGGACGGCCGAGCAGCCCGATGTCGATCAGCGGCCGCGCCAGGCGCCTCTCCACCAGCGCGAACACGACCAGCAGGACCGCGGCCGCCGCGAACAGGCCGATGATCGCCGCCGAGCCCCAGCCCCACACCCGGCCCTCGCTGATCGCCAGCAGCAGCGCGACCAGGCCGCCGGTGAGCAGCAGGGCGCCGGCCCAGTCCACCCGGCCCGGCGAACGCACCGGCGACTCGCGCACGAACGCGGTCACCGCGGCGATCCCGGCGACGATCACCGCGAACATCAGCCAGAAGATCCACTCCCAGCTCAGCGCGTCGACGATCAGCCCGGGGATGACCAGCCCGGCGCCGAACCCGATGCCGAAGGTCGAGCTGATCCAGCCGATCGCGACCGGCACCCGCTCCCGCGGGAACTCGTCGCGCACGATGCCGAACGCGAGCGGGAACGTCGCGGCGCCGACGCCCTGGATCGCGCGGGCGGCGATCAGCACGCCGATCGACGGGGCCAGCGCGGCGAGCAGCGTGCCCGCCCCGGACACCGCGAGGCACGCCACCAGCACGCGGCGCTTGCCGAACATGTCGCCGAGGCGGCCGAGCAGCCCGGTCGCGACCGACGCCGTGAGCAGGAAGGCGCTGAGCACCCAGGACACGGTGGTTGTCGACCTGCCGAACTCGGCCTGCAGGGTCGGCAACGCGGGCACCGGCATGGTCTGCAGCAACGAGAACGACAGCACCGCGATCAGCAGCGCGGCGAAGGGTGCGGAAGTTCGTGTCATGACGTAATGATTACACGACGACATGATTACGTCCAGAAGGGTAGGATCGCCGCCATGGAAGACCGCGAGACGCGACCGCCGACCCTGCTCGCCCTGCCCTCCTACCTGGCCGGCCACGTGGCGCGGATCGGGCATCGCGGGCTGGTTGCGGCGCTGTCCGAGCACGACCTGCGGCTGCCGCACTTCGCCGTGCTGACCGGGTTGTCGGACTTCGGGCCGCTCGCGCAGCACGCGCTGGCCGACCGCCTCGGGCTCAACCGCAGCCACCTCGTCGGGTATCTGGACCTGCTGGAGCGACGAGGTTTCGTGCGGCGCGAACGCGATCCCGACGACCGGCGCCGCCAGCGCGCCGCCCTGACCGATTCGGGGATGCGGCTGGTGCGCCGCCTGCAGGAGGTGGCGCACCGCTCGCAGGAGGAGTCGCTGGGCGCGCTGTCCACTTCGGAACGTCAAACGCTGGTGGACCTGATGCGACGGGTGGTCGTGGCCGACGACGCGGCGCGGAAGGCTGTTGTGCGGGACTAACGGTCGGGCAGCCAGCCGAAGCTGTCCACAGTGGATCCGCTCGGCGCGTACTCCAAGCCCACCCAGCCCGCGTAGCCGGTCGCGGCCAGGCGTTCCAGCCAGGCCGTCACGCCGAGCGTCCCGGTGCCCGGCTCGTGCCGGCCGGGCGCGTCGGCCACCTGCACGTGCCCGGTGCGCGCCAGCAGCGGCGGCGTGAGCAGCGCGTCCAGGTCGTCGCCGTTGGTGCCGAGGTGGTAGATGTCGGTCAGCAGTGCGATGTTGTCCGCGCCGACCTCGTCCGCCAGCGCCAGTGCGTCCGCGGCGCGCAGCAGCGGGTAGTCCGGCGCGCCGGACAGCGGTTCCAGCAGCACCGTGCCCGGCAACCGCTCCGCGGCGTAGGCGAGGTTGTCCAACAGCACGTCCCGCGAACCGCCGGTCCGGTTGCCGGGCAGCACGTTGAACAACCGGCACCCGAGCTGCTCCGCGATCCCGGCCGCGACGTCCACCCCGTCCCGGAACTCGCCCGTCCGCGCGGCGAACGCGGCCAGCCCGCGCTCGCCCGCCGCCAGATCGCCGTGCGGCACGTTGAGCGACACCAGTTCCACCCCGGCGTCGGCGATCGACGTCACGAACCGCTCGACCTCGCGGTCACCGGGCACGCCGTCGAACGGCCACCACGACTCGACCCCCGCGAACCCCGCCTCGGCCGCCGCGGCCGGCCGCCGCTCCGGCGCCAGCTCGGTGAACAGGATCGAGACGTTGACGTCGTACCGCATGACGTCATCCTCGCAGACGCGCCCGCAGCTCCAGCTTCGCGATCTTGCCCGTCGCGCCCTTCGGCAGCTCGTCGACGATCCGCACCCGCCGCGGGTACTTGTACGCCGCGATGCGTTCCTTCGCCCACGCCACGATCTCGTCCGGCTCGGCGCTCGCGCCCGGCTTGAGCGAGACTACCGCGACGACCTCCTCGCCGAGCCGCTCGTCCGGCTCGCCGATCACCGCCGCCTCGCCGATCGCCGGGTGCCGGTACAGCAGCTCCTCCACCTCGCGCGGGTAGACGTTGAACCCGCCGCGGATGATCAGGTCCTTCTTGCGGTCCACGATGAACACGAACCCGTCGGAGTCGACGTAGCCGAGGTCGCCGGTGTGGAACCAGCCGCCGCGGAACGCTTCCGCGGTCTCCTGCGGTCGTTTGTAGTACCCCTTGGTGATGTTGTGGCCGCGCAGCACGATCTCGCCCACCTGCCCGGTCGGCAGCGGGCGGTCCGCCTCGTCGACGATGCGCAGCTCCACGCCCCAGATCGGCTTGCCGATCGAGAGGATCTTGCGGTTGTCCGCGCCCGGGTTGACCGTCGTGGTCGACGCCGACTCGGACAGCCCGTAGCCCTCGAGCACCGGGATGCCGTACTTCTCCTCGAAGCGGCGCAGCACCTCCTCGGGGATCGCGGCGCCGCCGGAGCTGCCGATCCGCAGGCTGCTGGTGTCGTAGCCGGTGGTGTCGGCGTATGCCAGCGCGTGGTACATCGTGGGCACGCCGGCCATGATCGTGACCCGGTCCCGCTGGATCGCCTCCAGCACCGCGGTCACCTCGAAGCGCGGCACGACCGAGATCGTGCGGCCGTGCCGCGCCGAGGCGTTGAGGATGCTGGACAGCCCGTAGACGTGGAAGAACGGCAGCACGGCCAGTGCCACGTCGTCGGGCTCCATGCCGAACCGCTCGCCCGCGAGCGTGCAGTTCATGTAGAGCTGGAAGTGGGACAGCTCGGCGCCCTTGGGGCGGCCGGTGGTGCCGCTGGTGTAGAGCAGCACGGCCGTGTCGTCGGCCGCGCCGGGGAAGATGTCGCCGTCGTCCGCGGGGGCCAGCAGCGTCGCGAACGACAGCGTCCCCTCCGGCCAAGCGCCCGCGTCGAGGTCGCCGACGACCACCGCGCGGACGCCGGCCACCTCCTTGAGCGCCGTGGACACCTCGGCGGCGCCCGCGGCGTGGGCGATGAGCATCCGGGAGTCGGAGTCGTCCAGGTGGTAGGCGATCTCGCCGGCCTTGAGCAACGGGTTGAGCGGCACCATCGTCAGGCCCGCCTTGAGGATCCCGAAGTAGGCGATCACGAACTCGGGCACGTTGGCGAGCTGCACGGCGACCTTGTCGCCGGGGCGCAGGCCCTGCTCGCGCAGGGCGACGGCGACCCGGCCGGAGCGCTCGTCGACCTCGGCGTAGGTCATCGCACCCGACGGGAACCGCAGGAAGTCCTTGTCCGGCGTGGCCGCCGCCGACTCCCGCAGCATGATCGCCAGGTTGAAGCTCATCGCCTGCCCACCTTCCGAACGTCGTTCTCCTCCGCGGCGTCCGAATTGCCCTGGACGCGCGAATCCCGTCCGGGTCGAGTGTCGACCCCGGCAGAATCCCGTTCGGTTTTGTGGCGACGTCGACCCGTCAGCCAGTGAACCGCGCGGCCGGTGTGGTGGTCAAGCCCCCGGTGCGTCGTCGAGGTCGCCCGGCCGGATGCGGTAGACCTGCAGGCGCAGGTCGTAGTACTTGGTGGTCTCGCCGACCCACTGCATGCCGAGCCGCTTCGCGGTCGCGATCGCCCGAATGTTGTTCGGTCGCGCGACGGCGAACAGCTCGTCGGTGTCCTGCGTGAACGCCCACCTGATCAGGGCCTGACTGCCCTCGGTGGCGTAGCCCTGGCCCCAGGCCTCGGGATGCAGCTGCCAGCTGAGCTCGAGGTCCTCCTCGTACGGTGGCAGCAGCCGGATGCCCAGGCCGCCGATGACCTGCCCGTCCTCCCGGCGCTCCATCGCCCACCGGCCGCGCGGCGGGGGCAGGTTGGGCTGGGCCTCACGCCAGGCGTTGAGCACCGCGCGCATCGCGGCGACATCGCCGACCCGGTCCATCGCCGGGGTCAGCCAGTGCGTGACCTCTTCCGAGCCGTAGATCGCGAGTGCGGCTTCGGCGTCGTCGACCGTCCAGTCACGGATGAGCAGCCGGTCGGTGATCAGGGGCGACTCCATGGGTAAACGCTACGGGAAGTGCGGCCGGGACGGCAGCCGCGAGCGGCAGATGCGCCCAGAGGGCGGCATGGTCCCCGTCGCCGCTGCGCCCCCACAGGGCGGCGCAGGTCGTGAGGACGTGCAGGCCGGTGCCGAAGCCGCTGTCCGCCGAGGGCAGCTCGACGCCGGGCGCGGCCAGCGAGATGCGCAGCCAGTCGGACTGGGTGCCCTCGCGCACGAGGCGGAGGGTGGCGGGCAGGCGGCCCTGGTCGTAGGCGGCGCTGGCGAGGGCGTCGATGACGAGCAGTGCGTCGGTGACGGTCTCGACCGTGCAGCCGTCGAGGAAGGCGGCGGCCGACTCCCGCAACCTGCGCACGTCGGTGGGGTGGCTCAGCACCCGTTGCAGGGCGTTGTCGATCCAGAAGTCGGACACGCGGGCTCCCTCCGCTGGCTGCTCAACGGTCGGGTGAGACTACCCAGGCGGGCGTGGCCGAAACCGCGTCTGGTGTGACCGTCGTCGCACCGCTCAGGCGTCTTGTGCGTGGTGGTGCAGCAGCCTGGCCAGCAGGCCGGTCAGCTGCTCCCGCTCGTGGCCGCTCAGCGGAGCGAGGAGCTCGTCCTGGATGCGGGCGATCTGCTTGTCGAGGCGCTTGAGGTGGCGGCGGCCGTCCGCGGTGATCGTGATGACGTTGCGGCGCCGGTCGGCCGGATCCGGCTCGCGGCTCACCAGGCCGCGGTCGGCCAGTTCGTTGATGGTCGCGACCAGGTCCGAGAGGTGGATCGCGCTGCGCCGGCCGAGCGTGGCCTGACTGGCCGGGCCGGACTCGTCGAGGGCGGCCAGCAGCCGGTAGTGGTAGCCGCGGGCGCCGGCCTCGGACAGGCCCTGCGTGACGAGCCGGTGCGCGTGGTGCGCGGTCTGGGTGAGCAGCCAGCTGGGCAGGGTCCGCAGCCGTTCGGGGGCGGTCGGGTCCATGACCGGAGTCTAACAGGAACGTTCGGCTGGCGAATAATTTATCGGTTTAACGTTCGTCCGCCAAATGTTTGCGTGCGGCGCCCGTTCCGGGCATGTTGCTCCCGGAAGCGAAGGAGGCCCGATGCCGCAGACCGACGTCCTGTCGCCGGAGGAGGTGCGGGCCCTCGCCGGGTGGATGGACGGTCAGGGGTTGCCCGGCGGCCCCGTCGAGGACGTGGCGCCGATCGCCGGCGGCACGCAGAACCTGATGGTCTCGTTCCGCCGTGGCGGCCGGGCGTACGTGCTGCGCAGCGGGCCACGCCACCGGCGGGCGCGCAGCAACGACGTGTTGCGCCGCGAGATGCGGGTGCTCGCCGCGCTCGCGGGCACCGCCGTGCCGCATCCGGAGCTGATCGCGGCCTGCCCGGACGAGACGGTCCTGCCGGGGGCGGTCTTCTACCTCATGGAGCCGGTCGACGGTTTCAACGCGACCCTCGAACTGCCGGAGCCGCACGCGACCCGGCCCGCTCTGCGGCACGAGATGGGCCTGGCGATGGCCGACGCGCTGGCGGCGCTCGGGTCGGTCGACCACGAAGCGGTGGGGCTCGCGGATTTCGGGCGCCCGCAAGGGTTTCTCGAGCGGCAGGTGCCGAGGTGGCTGGCGGAGCTGGACTCCTACGCCGGCCACGAGGGCTACCCGGGGCCGGACATCCCGGGCGTGCCGGCGGTGGCGGAGTGGCTCGCCCGCCACGTGCCGCAGCGGTGGACACCAGGAATCCTGCACGGCGACTACCACCTCGCGAACGTGCTGTTCTCCCGCGAGGACGCCGCGGTGGCGGCGATCGTGGACTGGGAGATGTGCACGATCGGCGACCCGCTCCTCGACCTGGGCTGGCTGCTGGCGACGTGGCCGGCGACCCGCCCGATGCTCGGCTGGACCGGCCTCGCCACGGCCGGTGACCTCGCCACCGAGGAGGAGATCGTGGCCCGCTACGCCGCTCGCTCGGGCCGGGACACGTCCGCGATCGCCTGGTACGCGGTGCTCGCGTGCTTCAAGCTGGGCATCGTGCTGGAGGGCACCCACGCGCGCGCCTGCGCGGGTAAGGCGCCACGCCCCATCGGCGACCGCCTGCACGCCGCCACGGTGAGCCTGTTCGAGCAAGCACTGGACCGGATCGCCCGCGCGTAGCGGGGCCGCGGCACGGCGACCGCCTGCACGCGGCGGCGGTGAGTTTGTTCGAGCTAGGACCGGACCGGATCGCCCGCGCGAGGCACCGCCCGCGCGGCACGGCGACCGCCTGCACGCGGCGGCGGTGAGTTTGTTCGAGCTAGGACCGGACCGGATCGCCCGCGCGAGGCACCGCCCGCGCGGCACGGCGACCGCCTGCACGCGGCGGTGGT
>NZ_BNAU01000009.1 GCF_014653945.1 Amycolatopsis deserti
GCCTGATCGCCCGGTTCGGCTCCAAGAACCTGATCGTGGCCGGGCTGTGGGCACTGGCCGCGGGCCTGGTGTGGCTGTCCTTCGCCCGCCCCACCGGATCCTTCGTGATCGACGTGCTACCCGCCTCGCTGGTGGCCGCCCTCGGGCAGGCGCTGGCGTTCATCCCCTCCCTGGGCATGGCCCTCTCCAGCGCCAAACCCGAGGAAGACGGACTCGCCTCCGGCATCGTCAACACCGCCTACCAAATCGGCTCCGCCCTCGGCCTGGCCGCGATGACCGCACTCGCCCTCACCTCCGGCGCCGGCGAACTCGGCAACACCATCGCCCTCACCAACGGCTTCTCCGCCGCCTTCCTCGGCGCCGCCGCCCTCGCCATCCTCGGCGGCTTCCTCGCACTCGCCACGATCCGCACGGAAGCGCCCAAGCAGGAGGTGAGCAGCCTCTGAAGCCCGACGACTGTCCCACCCGAGACTGGAACGGCCGGCGAGCGGCGAACCGCTCGCCGGCCGTTCCCGCGCCGCGGCTCGTCCTCGCGTGAACTGGCCCGGCGACCGATCAGCCGTCGACGGCGGGGCGGACCAGGCGCCGGGACGACCCTGGTCCCATGCTTGTGGTGCCCCCGGCAGGACTCGAACCTGCGACCTAGAGATTAGAAGGCTCTTGCTCTATCCGGCTGAGCTACGAGGGCCTGGCGCCGACGACCCGCAGGCCGTCCTGACCTGCAGTTTAGTCAACGTCACTTCCCCTATCGCCGGACGGCGGGGGAACGTTTCAACCTCGGCCGATGAACGGCATCTTCGTCGCCGTCACCGTCATGAACTGCACGTTCGCCGTGAGCGGGAGGTCCGCCATGTACCGCACGGCCTCCGCGACGTGTCTCGCGTCGAACGTGGGTTCGGGCAGTTCACGGCCGTCGGCCTGGCGGGCGCCCCGCGCGATGCCCGCGGTCATCTCCGTCGCCGCGTTGCCGATGTCGATTTGGCCACACGCGATGTCGTACGGGCGCCCGTCCAGCGACAGCGACTTCGTCAGGCCGGTGATGGCGTGCTTCGTCGCCGTGTAGGCCGCGCTGCCGGGGCGCGGGGTGTGCGCCGAGATGGAGCCGTTGTTGATGATGCGGCCGCCGCGCGGGTCCTGGTGCTTCATGATCCGGAACGCCTCGCGGGCGCACAGGAACGCGCCGGTCAGGTTCACCGCCACGGTGTGCTGCCACGCCTCGACCGGGATCTCGTCCGGATCGCCGGCCGGGCCGAACGTGCCGGCGTTGTTGAACAGCACGTCGACCCGGCCCCAGCGGTCCGTCACGGCTTCGAACAGGGCGCTGACCTGGGCGGGGTCGGTGACGTCGGCCGGGTGCACCAGGGCGTCCGGCGCGCCGGCGGCGGTCTCCGCCAGGGCGTCGGCTCTGCGGCCGGCCAGCGCGACGCGGTAGCCGGCGTCCAGCAGCCCCCGCGCCACGTCCCGGCCGATGCCGGAACCCGCACCCGTCACGACGGCGACCCCACCCATGCGCACCTCCCGCCAGCACCGGCCCCAGCCGAACCACAGCCAGGCCGTTCGCCTACACAGTCAACACGACCTTGCCACGTCCGTGCCCGGTCTCGATCTCCCGGTGCGCCTCGGCGGCCTCATCCAAGGCGTACGTCCGCCGCACCAGGAAGCTCAGCTCGCCCCGGGCGTACATGCCGGCCACCTCGGCCAGCCGCTCGGCCGACCGCTGCCCGCGCACCAGCTGCACGCCCAGCGACTCCGCCCGGCCGTGGTCCACCAGGGTGACCACGCGACGCCGCTCCTTCACCAGGGCGAGTGAAAGATCGAGCGCCGGACCACCCGCGCCGTCCAGGACCGCGTGCACTCCACCGGGTGCGAGCGTTCGCAGCCGGTCCTCCAGACCCTCGCCGTAGACGACCGGCGTCGCCCCGAGCGAGCGCACGTAGTCCTGGTTCGCCTCGCTCGCGGTGCCGATCACGGTCGCACCCCACCGCCGCGCCAGCTGCACCGCCGCGGTACCGACCGAACCCGCCGCCGCGTGGATCAGCACCGTGTCGCCCTCGCCGACCTCGAGCTGCCGCAACGCCATGTACGCGGTCTGCGTCCCGGCGGTGAACCCGCCCGCGACGGTCCACGGCATACCCGCGGGCTTCGAAGTGATCTGGTCCTCCCCGACCACCACGAACTCGGCGTAGCAGCCGAGCACGTTGTAGCCGAGTACCTCGTCACCCACCGACCACGCCGCCCCGTCCCCGACCTGGTCGACCACGCCGGCGAACTCGTTGCCGGGGATCCGCGGCCAGGTCAGCCCCGTCGCGTACGGCGGCTCCCAGCCGGCCCGGACCGCCGCGTCGAACGGCTGGACACCCGCCGCCCGCACGCGGACCCGGACCTGTCCCGGGCCCGCCTGGGGGTCCGGGAGGTCCATGGTGCGCAGAACCTCGGGACCACCGGGCTCGGTGAACGCCGCTGCCTTCATGAAGTGCCTCCTCGATCTCGGCCTGCGAGATCAACGGTGGCACCTCCAGTTAACTGGAGGTCAACGAAAAAGCTCCCCGCGCCCGGTGGACGCGGGGAGCCCGATCGTGGATCAGAAGTTGATCATGTGTCCGGCGAGGCCGTGGATGGCCTCCTTGACCGCCTCGCCGAGGGTCGGGTGCGCGTGCACGTTCCGGGCCACCTCGTGCACCGTCAGGTCCCACTGCTGCGCCAGCGTCAGCTCCGGCAGCAGCTCCGTCACGTCCGGCCCGATCAGGTGCGCGCCGAGCAGCTCGCCGTACTTGCCGTCGGACAGGATCTTGACGAAACCGCCCGCGTCGGCGAGGCCGTGCGCCTTGCCGTTGGCCGTGAACGGGAACTTGGCGACCTGCACGTCGTAGCCCTGCTCGCGCGCCTGCGCCTCGGTCAGGCCGAAGCTCGCGACCTGCGGCTGGCAGTACGTCGCGCGCGGGATCATGGTGTAGTCCAGCTCCATGGTCTCCGCACCGCCGATCGTCTCGGCCGCCACGATGCCCATCGACTCCGCCGCGTGGGCGAGCATCAGCTTCGCGGTGACGTCACCGATCGCGAAGATGTGCGGCACGTTCGTGCGGCAGCGCCCGTCGACCGCGATGGCGCGGCGCTCGGTCAGCTCGACGCCGGTGTTCTCCAGCCCGTAGCCCTCGACGCGCGGCTGGAAGCCGATCGCCTGCAGGACCTTGTCGGCCTCCAGCGTCTGCTGGCTGCCGTTGCTGGACACGGTGACCTTGACCTTGGCGCCGCTGTCGTCGATGCTCTCGACCTTGGTGCCGGTCAGGACCTTGATGCCGAGCTTCTTGTAGCGCTTGGCCAGCTCCTTGGACACGTCCGCGTCCTCCAGCGGCACCATGCGGTCCAGGAACTCGACGATCGTCACGTCCACGCCGTAGTTGTGCATGACGTAGGCGAACTCGACGCCGATCGCGCCGGCACCGGCGATGATGATGCTGCCCGGCAGCTCGCGGGAGAGGATCTGCTCCTCGTAGGTCACCACGCGCTCGGACAGCTGCGTGCCCGGCAGCAGCTTGGTGGTGGCGCCGGCGGCGATGATGCAGTGGTCGAAGGTGACGGTCTCGGTGCCGTTCTCACCGGTGACCTCGATGGTGTGCGCGTCGGTGAACTTGCCGCGCCCGGTGAATTCCTGAATGTTGTTCTTCTTCATCAGGAAGTGCACGCCCTTGACGCGGCCGTCGGCGACCGAGCGGCTGCGGTCGAACGCGGCGCCGTAGTCGAAGGTGATCGGCCCGTCCGAGCTGATCCCGAAGGTCTTGGCCTCCTTGGTGACCAGGTGGGCGAGCTCCGCGTTGCGCAGCAGCGCCTTCGACGGGATGCACCCGACGTTCAGGCACACGCCGCCCCAGTACTTCTCCTCGACGATCGCCGTCTTCAGGCCGAGCTGCGAAGCCCGGATCGCCGCGACATACCCGCCGGGCCCGGCACCCAGCACCACAACGTCGAAATGCGCACTCATACCCGCCACCCTATGCCCTCGCGGGAGAGCCGGTCGTGGGTGCTCGGACCCACGACCGGCCCCTGATCAGGCGCGCTCGAGGATCACGACGGGGATCTTGCGGTCGGTCTTGCGCTGGTAGTCGTCGTAAGCCGGCCACACCTTCGCCATCTTCGGCCAGAGCACCTCGCGCTCCTCGTCGGTCGCGGTGCGGGCCTTGGCGGTGAACTTGTCGGCCTTGACCTGCACCTTGACCTCGGGGTTGGCCTGCAGGTTGAGGTACCAGCCGGGGTGCTGGGGCGCGCCGCCCTTGGACGCGACGATCACGTAGTCGCCCTCGTGCTCCTGGTAGATCAGGGCGAACTTGCGCTCCTGACCGGACTTGCGGCCGACGGTGGTGAGGATCAGGATCGGGGCGCCCTTCTCCCAGTCGTGACCGACTTCACCATCGGTTTCCTCGTAGCGCCGTACGTGTTCGTCGCCGTAGAGCATGCGGGGGTCCTTTCGTTTCGGCGGACTTCTCCGTGATTTCGCAACGCGCGGGGGCGCGGGGGTATTTCCGGGGTCACTTTCGGTGATCCCCACTCGCTCGGGTGGTCCTGACCAGGCAAAAGCCGGAAACCGACCTAGAATTCGGCCCAACGCCGACCGCGGGAGGAACGATGAGCGACCGGCAGCACGTGACGCTCGAGGACGTGGCGAGGACCGCCGAGGTCTCGCTCGCGACGGCGTCGCGTGCGCTCAACGGCACCACCAGAGTGCGCGACGACCTGCGGGAGCGGGTCCTGTCCGCCGCCGCGGAGCTGGCCTACACGCCCAACGCGCACGCGCAGGCTCTCGCCGGCGGGTCGCGCCGGACGGTGGGGGTGATCTGCCACGACATCAGCGACCCGTACTTCGCGGCGATCACCCGTGGGGTGATGCGGGTGGCCGACAGCCACGGCCTGCTCGTGATGCTGGCCGGGACGTTCGCTGATCCGGATCGGGAGCTGGCGTGCGTGTCGACGCTGCGGGCGCAGCGGGCGTCGGCGATCCTGCTGACCGGTTCGGCGTTCGAGGACCGGGCGTGGGAGCGGCGGATGGCGGCCGAGCTGGAGCCCTACCGGCGCGGGGGCGGGCGGGTGGCCGTCGTGACGCGGCACCGGTCGCTCAAGGCGGACACGATCGCGCCGGACAACCGGGGCGGTGCGCGGGCGCTGGTCGAGGCGATGCACCGGCTGGGCCACCGGCGGTTCGCGGTGGTGACGGGGCCGCCGCAGCTGACCACAGTGGCCGATCGGGTGGCCGGGTTCCGGGAGGGGCTGGCCGGGCTCGGGGTCGAACTGTCCGATCGGGACGTGTTCGCCGGTTCGTTCGACCGGGACGGCGGCTACGACGCGACGAGGGCCCTCCTTTCGGCGAAACACAAGGCGACGTGCGTGCTGGCTGCTTCGGACGTGATGGCGGTCGGGGCGGTGAGCGCACTGCGGGCGGCGGGACTGTCGGTGCCGGAGGATGTTTCGGTCACCGGCTTCGACGACGTGCCGCTGGTGCGGGATTTCGTGCCCGGGTTGACGACGGTGTCGTTGCCGCTGGAGCGCATCGGGGCGGAGGCGCTGGAGCTGGCCCTGGACGAGAGCGGGGGCGCCGGCCGGGGCCGCGTCCGGCGGCTGTCGGGGGAGGTGCTGGTCCGCGAGAGCACGGCGAAGCCCCGCCGCCGGCGGCGGGGGTAGGGGCTGGGCTGCGGGGTCTGCGGCGGCAGGCTTCGAGGGTGGGCTTCGGGGTGGGCTTCGGTGGCCGGCTTCGGGGCACGAGAGGGCCACTCGCGACGGCGCGAGAGGGCCACTCGCGCCGTCACGAAAAGGCCAGTCACCGCCGCACGACAGGGCCACTCGCACCGGCACGAGAAGAACCACTCGTAGGCGCACGAGAGGCCCAGTCGCCCACCCCCGCACGACGGGGCGACTGGCACCGGCACGAGATGGACCAGTCGCAGGCGCACGAGAGGCCCAGTCGCCCACCCCCGCACGAGAGGACCACTCGCGACCCCACGAAAGGGCCAGTCACCGCCGCACGACAGGGCCACACACAGCGGCACGAGAAGGACCACTCGTAGGCGCACGAGAGGGCCAGTCGCTCGCCCTCGCGCGAGAGGGCCAGTCGCAGCCACGCTAGTGGGCCACTCATCGCCGCACGAGAGGACCAACCGCACGTGACCATGCGAGAGGACCACTCATCGCCGCATGAGGGGGCTAGTCACCGTCGCGCGAGAGGACCACTCGCGGCAGCACGAGAGGACCGTCTGCGAGCTCACGAAGGGGCCACCCGCGGCAGCGCGAGTGGTCCAGTCACGGGCGTACGAAACGACCACTCGCGGCAGCACGGCAGCGCCACTCGCGGCGGCACGGCAGCGCCGTCCGCGGTAGCGCGGGAGGACCACCCGCTGCAGCGAGCGAACCACCAGCCAGCGCCCGAGTGGACCGTCACCAGCCCAACAACCCGCCGCGCTCAATAGCAGGCCGACACCACCGGCAGGCACACGTACGTGTCCCCCCAATGCCCGTGCCCCGTGGCATTCGTGGCGTAGCGGATCAGCGGCGCGAGCCGTGCGACGCCCGTGGCCAGCGACTCCTGATTGCGCTGCAACATGCCGGTCAGCTGGTCCAGCGAACCCAGCACCGCGCGCAACGCGACATCGTTGTCATCGACCATCCCCCGCACCTGCCGCGACAACTCCCGCGCCCCGGCCAGCAACGTCGAAATCGCCTGGGTGCGGGCCGCCACCTCGGCCAGCACCAGGTTTCCGTCCGACAGCAACCGCACCAGCGCGGAGTCCCGGTCCGACAGTGTTCGCGACACCGCCGCCGTGTTCGCCAGCAGCCTCGACAACGCCGCGTTCCGCGACGCGATCGTCTCCGACAGCTGCGTCAAACCGGACAACGCGCCCCGCACCGTGGGCCCGCCGGGCAGCGCCTCCGCCAGCACCTCGAACGACCGCGCCAGCCCCTCCGTGTCCAGCGAACGAACCGTCGTCGACAGGTCCCGGAACGCGTCCAGCACGTCGTAGGGCGCCACCGTCCGCTCCCGCGGGATCACGTCCTCCAGCGGCGCCGCGCCGAGCGGGTCCAGCGCCAGGTACTTCTGCCCCAGCAGCGTCTTGATCTTGATCGCCGCCGTCGTCCGATCACCCAGCCAGGTGTCCTCGACCTTGAACCTGACCCGCACGGACCCACCGTCCAGCCCGACATCCACGACCTTGCCGACCTTCACGCCGGCCACCCGCACCTCGTCGTCGACCGCGAGCCCCGCCGCTTCGCTGAATTCCGCCTCGTACGCAATCCCCGCCCCGATGATCGGCAGCGAGTCCGCATTCGCCGCCGCGACCAAGGCCAGCACCAGCACCACGAGCCCGGCAATTCCAATACCGACAGGATCCCGATCACGCATGCGCGGCCCCTTCCACCGGGTTACGCTCTTAACACGTGCCTCCGATCGAATGACGTATTCGCCGACATGTCGGAAAAGAACAACTCCGTCGGGTGACCCGTGCCAGCATGTCGCCCATGACGGACTCCGAGCCCCGGTGGCGGAGACTCGAACCGGACCAGCGCAGGGAGCAGATCTTCGCCTGCGCCGCCCGGCTCTTCGGCGAACGCCCGTACGCCGAGGTGTCCACATCGGACATCGCGGCGGCGGCGGGCGTCGCCCGCGGGCTGATCAACCACTACTTCGGCACCAAGCGCCAGCTGTACCTCTCGGTGCTGCGCCGTACGATGACGATCCCGACCGCGGCGCTGGACATCGTCACCGACGGCCCGCTCGAGGAGAAGGCCCGCGTCGCGGTCGACTGGTTCCTCACCCTCGTCACCAAACAGGGCAAGACCTGGCTGGTGGCCACTGCCCCGGATGGCCTGGGCAGCGACCCCGAGGTCGAGGAAATCCTCGTCGAGGCCGAACGGCGCTCGGCCGCCCGCGTGCTGGAAGCGCTGGGCGTGAAGGTCGACCCCGCGCACTCCGAGGCCTGCAACGCGCTGATCCGCGCCTACGGCGGCATGGTCAAGGCCGCCGGCCGCGAGTGGCTGCTGCGCGGCGACCTCGACCGCGACCAGGTGCACACGCTGCTGTCGCGCTCGCTGGTGACGCTGATCGAGGAGGTGTTCCCCACGGTCACCGATACGTGAGCAGGCGGGCGGCGCGGCCCTCGAAGTGCGCGTGGTCGTTGAACGACACGAGCGTGACCCCGCCGCGCCCGGACACCAGCTTGGTGATCCCGCAGTTCACCGTCACCCGGTTGAGCCGCAGCAACCCCATCGCCGGGTCGCCGAGCAGGTGCCCGGCCAGCGTGCCGATCACCCCGCCCGAGGTGAACACGACCGCGCTCTCGCCCTTGCGCAGCACGCCGACCAGGTCGGCCAGCGCCTCGCGCACCCGCTCGGCGAACCGCGGCCAGGTCTCCGCGCACGGGCTGTCGTTCCCGGCGCGGACCCACGCGGCGAGCGAGGAGTCCAGCACCTCCTGGTAGCCACGCGGGTCGCTGGCGTCCTGCAGCGCGCCGCCGCCGTGCCGGGCGACGATGTCGACGTGGTCGTACTCGTTCCAGCGCGGATCCTCCTTGGCCGAGGCGCCCGCCCCGAGCCAGTCCAGGACGATCTCCGCGGTGGCGCGCTGACGGGCCATCGACCCGGTCCGGCCCTCGGTGACGCGGATCTTGCGGCGCAGCAGCTCGGCGCCGACCACCGCGCCCTGCTCGATGCCGGTGCTGGACAGCCGGTCGTAGTCGGCCGCGCCGAAAGAGGCCTGACCGTGCCGGATCAGGTGGATGGCGCCCATCGGCCGTCCTTTCGCTCGCCGTGCCCCGCCGCAGCCTAGCCAGCGGTGTTGAGGAGACGGTTGGGCGTGCCCGAGGTTGCGTTAACGATCTTGTCCGGGGTGGCGGAGGCGATCAGGGCGCCCGCCACCTGCGCCGGGGTCGCGTCCGGGTGTCCGGCCAGGTAGAGGGCCGCGGCGCCGGCCACGTGCGGGGTCGCCATCGAGGTGCCGCTGATCGTGTTGGTCGCGCTGTCGCCGGTGCCCCACGACGAGGTGATGTTCACGCCGGGCGCGTAGAGGTCGACGACGCTGCCGTAGTTGGAGAAGCTCGCCTGCCGGTCGGTGCGGTCGCTGGCCGCGACGGTGATCGCCTCGGTGACGCGCGCCGGGGAGTCGTTGCCGGCGTCGGCACCGTCGTTGCCGGCGGCGATGGCGAAGGTGACGCCCTTGGCGATCGCGCCGCGGACGGCGTCGTCGAGGACGGTGTCGGCGCTGCCGCCGAGGCTCATGTTCGCCACGGACGGGCCGCTCGCGGTCTGCGCCACCCAGTCGATGCCGGCGACGACCTGGTCGGTGGTGCCGCTGCCCTGCGCGTCGAGCACCCGCACCGGGACGATCGTCACGCCCTTGGCGACGCCGTACTCGCTGCCGCCGATGGTGCCGGCGACGTGCGTGCCGTGCCCGTGCTCGTCGGTGGCGTCGTCGTCGTTGTCGATGAAATCCTTGCCGCCGGTCACGCGGCCGCCGAAGGTCTCGTGGCTCGCGCGCACGCCGGTGTCGATGACGTAGGCGGTCACGGTGTCCGCCGGGGTGTCGTAGCGGTAGGACGAGTCGAGTGGCAGGTCCGCCTGGTCGATGCGGTCCAGCCCCCAGGACGGCGGGTTCGGCTGGACGTCGGTGATGTGCAGGACGTGGTTCTGCACGACGTAGGCGACGTCGGGGTTGGCCGCGAGCCGCTTGGCCTGGGTTTCGGTCGCGCGGACCGAAAAGCCCTTCAGCGCGGCGCTGAAGGTGCGGGTGGGCGCGCCGCCGTAGCGACTGGTCAGGTCGTCGGCCCGCGAGGTGGCGTTCTGCTTGAGGACGACGAGGTAGCTGTCCGCGACTGAGCCGGGGGTGCCGGCCTCGAGGATCCGGCCTTCCCGCGCCTGGGCGGGCCCGGCCCAGACCGTCGTGGCGACCAGCGCCGCCGCGAGTCCGGACCACATCACGCGCTTGCGCATGAGCCACCGTCTCCTCTCCCCGACCGGGTGGTGCGTTCTCATGCAATCCCGGGGGCCGGAGCGGGGCAATGATTCACAGTTACCAGTACTCACCCGATCGGGGCAGGTATCAACCACTCGAAGGGATGAGGCGTTGATCGTCCTTCTCGGACGAGTAGAAGTC
The DNA here is from genome assembly GCF_014653945.1 of Amycolatopsis deserti. GTDB lineage: Bacteria > Actinomycetota > Actinomycetes > Mycobacteriales > Pseudonocardiaceae > Amycolatopsis_E > Amycolatopsis_E deserti. Next base: position 10,130 of record NZ_BNAU01000009.1, read on the forward strand.
ACTGACTGCTACCATCGGCGGTGGCGAAGTCGATTTCCAGGTGGTAACAGGTGTCCACGTCCGAGCGCGCGGTGCCGAGCCCGTTCGCCAGGAGACTCCGGTCCGCGATCGCCCGCAGTGGGCTCAGTCTCGATCGCATCCAGGCCCGCCTGCAGGCCAGCGGCGTGCCGATCAGCGTCACGGCCCTGAGCTACTGGCAGTCCGGCAAGCGGCAGCCCGAGCGGCAGAGCTCGATCTCGGCGGTGCGGGTGCTCGAGGACGTCCTCGGCCTGCAGCGCGGTGAGCTGCTGTCCCTGCTCCCGCCGCCGCGCCCGCGCGGGCTGCCGTCGCGGCGGCAGGCGGACGGGGTCGTCAAGTTCCCGATGGAGGCGCTGCGGATCCTGCTGGAGCGGGTCGGCGCGCCGCACGCGCTCGAGCAGCAGCACCGGCTCAACCTGCTCAACCTGCACGACCGGTGCGAGATCGCGGCCGGCGGACGGCAGCGCTCGCTGACCACGCGGTCGGTGTTCCAGGCCACCGCCGACCAGCAGGACCGGTGGATCCTGGTGTACGACCACGGCGGCGCGCCCGCGCCGACGCTGCACCAGCTGCGCAACTGCCGCAGCGGGCGGGTCGAGATCGATCCCGAGCACGGCCTCACGGTCGCCGAGCTGCTGTTCGACCGCCCGATCCACCGCGGCGAGACCTGCCTGATCGAATACACGCTGACCAACAGCGGGCCGCCGTACCCGGACTGCGAGAACACCTACTACCGCGAGTTCCGCCGCCCCATCCGCGAGTACCTGCTGGAGATCCGCTTCGACGAGGCCGACGCGCTGCGCGGGTGCTGGCAGTACGCGCGCCGGGGCAACGCGGAGACCGAGGAACGGCGGGAACTGCACCTGGACACCGCGGGCGGGGTGCACGCCGTGGCGCTCGACTACGGGCCCGGCGTGTTCGGCATTTCCTGGGAGTGACCGGGCCGGCCACGGCTCGCGCCATGGCCGGCCCCGCCTTCACGCCGACTCGAGCCGGCGGCTGGTGACCTGGTCGGCGACCTTCACCAGCACGAGCGCCAGCATGCACAGCACGGCCGGCTGGATCGCCTTCGCCAGGGCGAACGCGATCATCGCCAGCGCGGCCGCGCACAGGAACCCGAGGACGACGACGCGCCAGAACAGCGCGGGCCCCTCGAGCGTCCGCTCCACGAACTCCCAGACCGGGTCCTCGCCCCGCGTGCTGAACACCTCCGGCGCGATCTCACCCCGATCCGGCGAAGGCTCGTCTGGCATTCCCGGAGTCTCCGGTTGTAACGTGGGCACCTCAGTGCCTCCTTTGCATGGGTTGTGCCACTGACAAAACGCGCGGCTCCCTGTTGCAGCAGGGGGCCGCGCTCCATATCGCGGTATACCGCGACAAGGCCATAGTGCAGAAACCGTTCTGTTACTCGCGCGTCAGTTCTCGAACGGAGCGACGATCGGCTCTTCCCGGTCGCCGAACGGCGCAGGGTAGACCGGCCGGGCCGCTCCGGGCGACGGGCAATTCGTTCAGGTGAGCCAAACAGCGGGACAGGCAAGATCAAGAGTCACAGTGTGCTAGCTACCGGAACCACTCCACTCGTTCGGATGGCGATTCGCCCGTTGGTGTCGGCCGTGCACGCCGGAACTTCACACGCGCTCGGCAGCTCACCGTTCATGATCGACCGCTCGTCGGCCCCCGGGCTCCGCTATGTGATCGGCGATCTTCACCACGACCAGCGCCAGCATGCACAGCGCCGTGGACGGAACGGCCTTCATCAGGGCGAACGCGATCATCGCCAGCGCGGACACGGCCGTCAGGCCGAGCAGGACCACCCGCCACACGCGGGCGCATTTCGCGACGGCGCGGTCCAGGACGGGACGTACCGGCGGCGGCTCGTCGGCGGGGGCGGGCTCGACGGCGTAGAACGACCCGTCGAGCACGATCCGGTGCCGTTCCGGCCGGTGCTCGGCCGGCGGTTGTACGGTGGGCACGTTGATCCTTCCTCTCCGGATGGTCGACACCTACGCGGCTCCCTGTGGCAGCAGGGGGCCGCGCTCTGTCGCGGTGCGGCGCGACATCACTCATCGTGCAGAAACGGCTCGGCACCGTCACGAAATCGCCGAGCGTCAGCGCCCACCGGCCGACGTGCGTCGCCGAACGGCTCGTCTCGGTAGACCGGCGGCCACTCGTTCAGGTGAGGGTCGCCAGGACGGCGGCGATCCCGGCGAGCCCCGCGAGCAGGATCAGGGCCGTGGCGTACCCGCCGGCGCGCTCGGCGAGCACGATGGCTCCACCGGGCGCGATGGCCGTCGCCGCGGTGATCGGGGCGTTGAACAGCCCGTTGAGCGCCCCGAACCGGGCCGTCAGCCACCGGTCGGCGACGGCCGTGGCCTGCACGAGCGTGAAGGCGCCGCGGGCCATGCCGAGGATCACCGCGACCACCAGCAACGCGCCCGCGGGCCCGGGCAGCAACGCGAGCAGGACGAGCGCGGCGCAGCTCGCGGCGAGGACGCCGGTCGTGCGCCAGGCGGGTGCGCTGCTGCGCGGCACGGCGGCGAACACGAGCCGCCCGAGGACCTGGCCGGCGCCGACCAGCCCGAGTGCGACCGCGGCGAGCGCGTGGCTCAGGCCCCGTTCCACGAACAGCGGCACCATCACGATCGCCGACGCGTACAAGCCGAGAGCGGCGAGTGTCATCGCCGTCTGCAGCAGCCGGAACCGGGCCGAGCGGGTCACGTGACGGACCGGCGTGGCCATGGGACGCGTGCGGTGGTCCGGCCAGGCGGGGGTGAGCAGCAGCCAGTGGACTGGCAGGTTGACCACGACGAAAACCGCGGCGTAGACGAGGTAGCTCGCGCGCCAGCCGACCTGGTCGACCAGCAGCGCGGTGAGCGGCGCGAACACGGTGCTCGCCAGGCCCCCGACCAGCGTCACGATCGTCAGCGGGCGGGCCCGGCGGTCGCCGTACCAGATGGTGATCGCCGCGAACGCCGGCGGATACAGCTGCATCGCCTGCGCCACGCCGACGACCACCCAGGCGAGGAAGAACAGCGGGCGGTTCTGCGCCGTGGCCACCAGCACGAGCGCGACGGCGGCGACCGCCGACCCGGCGGTCATCACCAGCCGCGGCCCGTAGCGGTCGATCAAGCGGCCGAGCGGGATCCCGGCGGCGGCCGCGACGAGGAGACCGGCCGAGAACGCCAGCGTGATCGTGCTCGGTGTCCACCCGGTGGTGCCCGCGATCGGCGCGGTGGCGACCGGCAGCGCGTAGTAGAGCGCGCCCCAGCTGATCACCTGGGTGCCGCACAACCCGACGAGTGCGCGGCGGAGGCGGGTCTCCTCCACGGCGCACCTCAGCTCAGCTTGTTGCGCAGGACCTTTCCGGTGGCGTTGCGCGGCAGTTCCGGCACGAACTCCACGTCGCGCGGCACCTTGTAGCGGGCCAGGTTGCCCTTGACGTACTCGCGGATCGCGTCGGCGTCGAGCGTGGAGTCCGGCTTCGTCACCACGATCGCCTTGAGGCGCTGGCCGAAGTCGTCGTCCGGGACGCCGATGACGGCGGCCTCCAGTACGTCCGGGTGCTCGACCAGCAGGTTCTCCACCTCGACCGGGAACACGTTCTCGCCGCCGGAGACGATCATCTCGTCGTCGCGGCCGTCGATGAACAGCAGGCCGTCCTCGTCGAAGTGGCCGACGTCGCCGGTGGAGAGCAGGCCGTCGATGATCTCCTTGTGGCGGCCGTCGGTGTAGCCCTCGAAGGACAGGCCGCTGCCGACGAACACGCGGCCGGTCACGTGCGGCTCGGTGATGCGGTTGCCCTGCTCGTCGTACAGCTGGACCTTGCAGGTGACGGGCGGGCGGCCGACGGTGCCGGGGGCCTTGCGCCAGTCCTCGGGGGTGGCGACGGTGGCGACCGCGACCTCGGTGGAGCCGTAGAGGTTGTAGATCACGTCGCCGAACGCCTGGGTGGCGCGGTTGCCCAGGTCGGGCGAGAGCGCCGAGCCCGCGACGAAGATGATCCGCAGCGACGACGTGTCGTACTTGCCCAGGATGTCCGGCCCGAGGTCGACGATGCGCTGCAGCATGGTCGGCACGAGGACCAGCGCGGTGCACCCGTGGTCGGCGACGCCCTTCAGGGTGGCTTCGGGGTCGAACCGGCGGCGCAGCACGACCTTGCAGCCGAGCGCGAACGACAGGATGAACTGCGAGATGCCGGTGCCGTGGAAGATCGGGGCGCCGAGGAACGTGGCCTCGCCGGCGCGCAGCGGGATGCGGTCGAGGAACTGGACGGTGGCCAGCACGGAGGTCCGCTCGCGCGGGGCGCCCTTCGGGGTGCCGGTGGTGCCGCTGGTGAGCAGCACGAACCCGCCGCGCTGGGGTGGCGGGGGTAGCGGGCGGTCGTCGGTGCTGGCGATCAGCTCGTCGAGGACGGGGACGCGGCCGGCCGGGTCGGGGTCGTCCACCCAGGCCAGGTAGCGGTCGACGGTGTCCGGGATGCCGGAGAGCAGGTCGGTGAACTCCTGGTCGTGGACGAGCACCTGGACCTTCTCGCGCGCGGCGACGTCGGTGAGCTGCGGTTTCGCGAAGCCGGTGTTCATCAGCAGGAGGCGCGCGCCGACCTTGCCGGCGGCGATCATGACCGTCACGAGGCCGCGGTGGTCGCGGCACAACGCCGCGATGACGGTGCCCGGCCGCACGCCGCGGTCCGCCCAGGCGCGGGCCAGGGCGTTGGAGCGCAGGTCGAGCTCGCGGAAGGTGAGCGGCCCCAGCTCGTCGACCAGCCCGATGGCGTTCGGATCGCGCCGGGCGGAAGTCTGCGCCGCGGCGGCGAACGGACCGACCTTGCGAGTCGCGATCACGCTGCGCAGGCCCTCGTCCAGACGGGGAAACGGGACGAGCCCGGCGCGCCACATGACCTCCACGCCGCGGGCGGTCTCCGCCACCTTGCCGGGGAGCACGGACAAGCGGGGCGGAATTCGCATGGACAGCACCTCCATTGGGCCGACCGTACTGGGAGTATGTGTGGTTACTGGACAGTAGCCGAAGGTTGCGGGGGCGCGCCAGGGTGCGGGGTGGAACGGGTGAAACGGGCAAATGGGATGGTTGGTGCGCAGGGGTGGGGGGCGCGTAGCGCGGCGTAGCGAGGAAGCGCGGGCGGGCGCGGCACGCGGGAGCGCGGCGCAGTGCGCGGGCGCGGCGTCGCGGGCACGCGGACCGCGGCGCCGCAGCGCGGGGCAGCGCGGCCGGGCGGGGCAGCGCGGCCGGGCGGGGCAGCGCGGCAGGGCGTGGAAGCGCGGCCGGGAGCGCGGCAGCGCGCGGGACCGCGGCAGCGCGCGGGAGGGCGGGAGGGCGGCAGCGCGCGGGAGAGCGCAGCGGGGAAGCGCGGTGCAGCGCGGGAGCACGGAGCGGGGCGCGGGAGAGCGCAGCGCGGGAGCACGGCACGGCACAGTGCGGGCGTGGCGCAGCGCGGCGGTGGCGCAGCGGCGGGAGCGCGGCACCAGCACGGTAGCGCGCGGAAGCGCGGGCGCGCGGCGCAGTGCGCTGGCGCGCAGGGCGGCAGCAATGGGCGGGCGCGGGAGCGCGGCCGGGCGCAGCGCGGCGCGGCGGCTACGCGGATGGCAACCTGGCGCAGCGCGCGGCAGGCGCAGCAACACACGAATGGCACGGGCGGGCGCACCGCGAGAGTGCGAGAGGGCGCGGCGCAGTGCGCTGGCGCGGCGCGCGGTAGCGCAGGCGGTAGCGGGGACGGGCGCGGCTGCGCCGCGCGAGGTAGTGCGGCAGCGCAGCACCAGCAGCGGTCGGTAACCCGGGCGCCGCATGCGGTCGTGCGACGCGGAGCGCGCAAGCCGGCGGGCTGGCGCCTGGCGCGGGGGCCGGACACGCAGCACGCGACCGAGGCACCCAAGCGGGCGCGGCCGCCCGGCGGTGCACGCCGCAGTGCTGGGCCGCGCGGCGGCGCGCACCGCACGTGCTGGGTAGCGCGACAGCGCAGCGCACGTGCTGCGCGCCCTTGATCTTTGACCCCGACCCGAGCTGGGTGGTCATCCCGTCGCCTGGGATCAGAACCATCACTTTGAGCCAGGCCCGCAACCCAGGGCACCCACTGGCAGCCGACAACGCGACCTTGCGGGCCTGGCTCAAAGTGATACACCCAAACCGGCAGGCGACGGGATGACCGCACAGCGACCACCCACCCAAGGCGAGCCGACAACGTCACCCCGTCATCCCGGAGCCTGCCCGTCCGGCGAGGACATCCTTTGATCTTTGAACCCGCACCCGGCACGGCGAAGAGCCCGCCCCACGGGCGGTGAATCACGCGCCACCACGGTGAGCCCACCAACGACCCGGAGCGGATCGCTTTCGGCAGCAAGACCCGCTCCGCCTCCGAAAACAAACCCACCCGAAAATGTCAGCCCCCCGGCGCACAATGGACGCGTGCAGGCGATCGTCACGCGGGAGGAGGACCGTAGCTTCGTCATATCGACGCCCGCAGGCCAACAGCGGGTTTCCGAGAACCAGCTCGCCCACCGCCTGGCCGAGCTGGAGCGCACCCACGCACCACGCTGGGTCTTCCACTCGGTCCCCCAGCTCTACCCGCTCCTCCTGCGCGCGAACCTCCGCCTCAACCGCTGCCACGACCTCGCCCTCACCGAAGGTCTCCTCCTCGCCGCGGAAGGAAGAGCTGGTCAGCCCAAGGCGCTGCCCGCGGCCTGGGCTCGGCTCCACGGTCAGGAACCGCCGCCGGACGTGCCCACCCACGCCGACGCCCAGCCCGCCCTCTTCGAGACCCGCGCCTCCGGCCTCCCGCCCGGCACCAGCGTCGCCGACGCAGCCGCGGCGGTCCTCGCCGATCAGGAGCGCCGCATCCGCCACGTCGAGCACCCCGAGCGCTTCCGGCTCCTCGTGGCGGCGGAGTCGGCCAGCGCGCTCGTCGCCGAGGAGATGCGGGCCGACGGGTTGCCGTGGCGCGCCGACGTGCACGACGCCCTCCTGACCGAGCTGCTCGGCCCCCGCGTGCCGGCCGGTCAACGGCCCAAGAAGCTCGTCGAGCTGGCGGCGCGCATCACCGAAGCCTTCGGGGGCAAACCCGTCAACCCGGACAGCCCGCAGACCATCGTCCGCGCCTTCGGCCGCGAAGGCATCTCCATCCCCTCGGCACGCGCGCACGTCCTGCGCGACATCGACCACCCCGCCGTCCCCCTGCTCATCGAGTACCGCGAACTCTCCCGGCTGCACTCCGCCAACGGCTGGGTGTGGCTCGACGAATGGGTCACCGACGGGCGGTTCCGGCCGGAATGGGTGGTCGGCGGCGTCGTCTCCGGACGCTGGGCCAGCAGCGGCGGCGGAGCCCTGCAAATCCCCAAGACCCTGCGCGTGTGCGTGAAAGCCGACCCCGGCTGGAAACTCGTGGTGGCCGACGCCGCCCAGCTCGAACCCCGCGTGCTGGCCGCCCTGTCCGGCGACCGCCGCCTGGCCGAGGCCTCCGCCTCCACCGACCTGTACGCCCGCCTGTCCGAAGCCATGTTCGCCGGCACGATGACCACCGCGGAGGGCCGGCCCCGCGCCAAGATCGCCATGCTGTCCGCGATGTACGGCGGCACGGCAGGCGAAGCCGCGTCACTGCTCGCCCTGCTGCGGCAACGCTTCCCGGACGCGGTGTCCTATGTGGAGCGCGCCGCCCAGGCCGGGGAACGCGGTGAGCGCGTCCGCTCGAGGCTCGGCCGGGTCTCCCCCGCGCCGAGCGAAGCGTGGCGCGCCCTCACCGGCGGCGCGAACGAGGACGAGACCCGCGCCCGCCAGGCGGCCCGCAACTGGGGCCGCTTCACCCGCAACTTCGTCGTCCAGGCCAGCGCGGCGGACTTCACCGCGGTGCTGCTCGCCACCCTGCGCCGCAAGTTGCCCGCGCCCGCGCACCTGGTGTTCTTCCAGCACGACGAGGTCATCGTGCACACCCCGGAGGACCTGGCGCCGCAGGTCGAGGCCGCCATCGGCGACGCCGTCCCCGAGGCGGCCGCGCTCACGTTCGGCCCCGCCTGCCCCGTGCACTTCCCCATGCAACCGGCCACAGTGGACACCTACGCCGACGCCAAGTAGCTAAGTGTAGTACCCAGTGAGGTTGTCGACGCGGGTGATGGGTGGTTGGCCGCTGAGTGCGGTGTGAGCTCGGTGGTGGTTGTAGTGGTGGAGGAAGTCGGGTAGCGCGGCGGAGGAAGGCGGCGCAGGTGGCGGCGGTTTCGTCGGGGTGAAGCTCGGCAAGAGGAGGGCCAGGCCGCGCTGGCCGATCGCTCGAGTCGCCCGCACACCTCGCCCATCCGCGCTTGCGCGGACGTGCAGCGGGAGGTTTTGCAGGTGCGCCAAGACCGCCGGTTGGTCAACAACGACCATGGGCCGACAGCTAAGCGGCGGCCTTGTCCAGCGCCCGGATCACCCGCTTCAACGACACCGGATGCGCCGTCCCCAGGGTCTGCGCGAAGAAGCTCACCCGCAGCTCCTCGATCATCCACCGCACCTCGAGCAGCTCCGGCCCCGGCGCCACGCCGGGCGGGAGCGCCGCGACGGCTGCCTCATACTCGCCCGTCACCCACTCCACGTCACGCAGCAGCTCGACGTCCTTGGCGCCCATCGACGGCAGCTTCTCCAGCCGCCGCCCGATCCCGCGCAGGTACCGCACCAGATGCGGCAACCGGTCGAACCCGGTGCCGGTCACGAAACCCGGGTACACCAGCCGCGACAACTGCTGCCGCATGTCGGCCAGCGACTCCGTCGGACCACGAGCGCCCTCCAGCGCGACCTCGGCCTCGTTGGCGGCCTTCAGGATCTTCTCCACCTCGGTGAGCACGTCGAGCACCGTCGGGTTCAGCGCACCGCGCACCTTCTCCAGCAGGACCCCGAACCCGGCCTCGTCCCACGCCGGGCCGCCGTTGTCGGTCATCAGCTTGTCCACCGCGCAGTCCACGCAGTCCTCCAGCAGCGCCGCCACGCTGCCGTGCGGGTTGCGGCTCAGCGCCAGCTTCGCCTGGTTGGTCAGCGCACGGTTGATGAACTTCATCGGCGAAGGCAGGTTGAGCCGCAACAGTTTCCGCGTGCCCTGCCACATCCGCTGCCGCTGCTGCACCGGCGTGTCCAGCATCCGCACGGCCACCGTGTCGCCCTCGTCGACCAGCGCCGGGTACGCCTTGACCTGGTGCCCGCGCCGCTTCCCGGCGAACACGCGCGGCAGCTCCCCGAACGCGGGCGTGGTCAGCCCGGCCCGCTCGATGCTGTCCGCGGCCGCCGAGATCGTCGCCCGCACCTCGCCGCTCAGCTCCTCCTTCAGCACCGCCAGGTCCTTGCCCTCGGCGAGCTTGCGGCGCTTGTCGTTCACCACCCGGAACGTCATCCGCAAGTGGTCGGGCACCGCGTCGAGCTGCCACGCGTCCGGCGGCACCGCCACGCCGCGCAACGCCTCCAGCTCGCGGGCCAGCACGTCGAGCAGCGGGCCGTCGGCGGGACCGACCCGGGACAGGACCGCCGCAGCGGTGTCCGGCGCCGGCACGAAGTTGCGCCGCAGCTGCTTGGGCAGCGACTTGATCAACGCGGTCACCAGCTCCTCGCGCAACCCCGGCACCTGCCAGTCGAACCCGTCCGGCGTGACCTGGTTGAGCACCGCGACCGGGATGTGCACGGTGACACCGTCGGCGTCGGCGCCCGGCTCGAACTGGTAGGTCAGCGGGAACCGCAGCGAGCCCTGCGTCCAGGTGTCCGGGTAGTCCGATTCGGACACCTGCTCCGCGGCCTCGTTGAGCAGCATGGCCTTTTCGAAGTTGAGCAGGTCCGGCTGCGTGGCGCGGACCTTCTTCCACCAGCTGTCGAAGTGCCGCGCGGAGACGACCTCCTCGCCGACCCGCTGGTCGTAGAACTCGAACAGCGTCTCGTCGTCGACCATGAGGTCGCGGCGGCGGGCCCGGTTCTCCAGGTCCTCGACCTCGTCGAGCAGCGCCCGGTTCGCCTTGAAGAACTGGTGGTCGGTGTCCCAGTCGCCGTCCACCAGCGCCCGCCGGATGAACAGCTCTCGCGACAGTTCGGGGTCGATCCGCCCGTAGTTGACCTTGCGGCCGACGACCAGCGGCACCCCGTACAGCGTCACCCGCTCGGACGCCATCACCGCGCCCCGCTTGCGCTCCCAGTGCGGCTCGGAGTACGTGCGCTTGACGACGTGCCCGGCCAGCGGCTCGATCCACTCCGGCTCGATGCGCGCGTTGACCCGGCCCCACAGCTTCGAGGTCTCGACCAGCTCCGCCGACATCACCCAGCGCGGCTGCTTCTTGAACAGCGCCGAGCCGGGGAAGATCGCGAACCGCGTGCCGCGGGCGCCGAGGTAGTCACCCTTCTCCGGGTCCTTGAGCCCGATGTGCGACAGCAGCCCGGCGATCAGCGCGGTGTGCACGCGCTGCGGGTCGGCCGGCTCGGAGTTGAGCGTGACGCCCAGCGGTTTGGCGAGCTGCCGCAGCTGGCTGTAGATGTCCTGCCACTCCCGCACGCGCAGGTAGTTCAGGTACTCCGCCTTGCAGCGCTTGCGGAACTGGCTGTTGGACAGCGTCTTCTGCAGCTCCCGCAGGTACTCCCACAGGTTGAGGTAGGCCAGGAAGTCCGAGGACTTGTCGGCGAACCTGGCGTGCTGCTGGGCCGCGGCGTCCTGCTTGTCCGCGGGACGTTCGCGCGGGTCCTGGATGGACAGCGCGGCGGCGATGATCATCACCTCGCGCACGCACCCGGTGCGCGCGCCCTCCAGCACCATCCGGCCCAGCCGCGGGTCGACCGGCAGTTGCGCGAGCTGACGGCCGATCTCGGTGAGCCGCCGCTCCTTGGCGGACTCCTCCAGCGCGCCGAGTTCCTGCAGCAGCTGGACTCCGGCGGTGACCTGGCGGCGGTCCGGCGGGTCGACGAACGGGAACGCGGCCAGGTCGCCGAGGCCGAGCGAGGTCATCTGCAGGATGACCGACGCGAGGTTGGTGCGCAGGATCTCCGGGTCGGTGAACTCGGGCCGGGACAGGAAATCCTCTTCGCTGTAGAGCCGGATGCAGATACCGTCGGAGGTGCGGCCGCAGCGGCCCTTGCGCTGATTGGCCGAGGCCTGCGACACCGGTTCGATCGGCAGGCGCTGCACCTTCGTGCGGTGGCTGTAGCGGGAGATGCGCGCGGTGCCCGGGTCGATGACGTACTTGATGCCCGGGACGGTCAGCGACGTCTCGGCGACGTTGGTGGCGAGCACGATCCGGCGGCCGGTGTGGCGGCTGAACACGCGGTGCTGGTCGGCCGCGGACAGCCGTGCGTAGAGCGGGAGCACCTCGGTGTTGCGGAGGTCCATCCGGTTCAGCGCGTCGGCGGTGTCGCGGATCTCCCGCTCGCCGGAGAGGAACACGAGGATGTCGCCCGGGCCCTCGGCGCACAGCTCCTCGACCGCGTCGGCGATGGCGGTGACCTGGTCGCGGTCCTCCGACGCCGGGTCGTCCGGGTCGACGATCGGGCGGTAGCGGACCTCGACCGGGTAGGTACGGCCGGACACCTCGACGATCGGCGCGTCGCCGAAGTGCTTGGAGAAGCGCTCCGGGTCGATGGTCGCGGAGGTGATGATCACCTTGAGGTCGGGCCGCTTCGGCAGGAGCTGCTTGAGGTAGCCGAGGATGAAGTCGATGTTGAGGCTGCGCTCGTGGGCCTCGTCGATGATGAGCGTGTCGTAGCGGCGCAACATCCGGTCGCTCTGGATTTCGGCGAGCAGGATGCCGTCGGTCATCAGCTTGACCATGGTGTCGTCGCCCGAGGAGTCGGTGAAGCGCACCTTGTAGCCGACCGTGCTGCCCAGCTCGGTCTTCAGCTCCTCGGCGATGCGCTCGGCGACGGTGCGGGCGGCCAGCCGGCGGGGCTGGGTGTGCCCGATCTGGCCGCGCACGCCCAGGCCGAGTTCGAGGCAGATCTTCGGCAGCTGGGTGGTCTTGCCCGAGCCGGTCTCGCCGGCGACGATCACGACCTGGTTGTCGCGGATCGCGGCGGCGATGTCGTCCTTGCGCTGGCTGACCGGCAGCTCGTCGGGGTAGCGGATCTCCGGCGCGCGGCGGCGCCGCACCCGGGCCTCGGCGGCCTCGATGTCGGCGGCGATCTCCCGCGCGACGCGGTCCTTGTCACGGGCCCGGCGGGCACCGTCGAGCCGGCGGCGCAACCGGTGCTCGTCGCGCAGCATCAGGCCGGGCAGCCGGGCCCGGAGGTCTTCGAGGGGGGATCGCGTAGACATACGGCCTCCAGGATAGCTCCGCGCGATCCGGCTAGCCTGCGAATATGCCCGCACCACACCTGGAGTGGCTCCGCGAGCTGGGCCTGGACGGGCTGCGCCGTCGCCCGCTGTCCGGCGGGTACCGGGGAACCGTGTGGTCGCTGGAGGACCGGTACGTGCTCAAGACGGGCGGACGGCCCGGGGTCGAGGCCGCGCTGGCCCGGCTGGTGCCCGGGATCGCGCCCGAGGTGATCGCCGTCACGCAAGACGCGGCGGTGACCGCGTTCGTGCCTGGCACCAGCGTCGAGGTGCTGCTGGCGGAGCTTCCCGACGCCCGGGCCCGCGAGCTGGGTCTCGCGGCCGGGCACGCGCTCGCGCGGATCGGCGCGGTGCGGTTCCCGGCGCCGGGCTGGTTCCTCGACGGGGAGCTGCGGCTGGGCCCGATGCCGGGCGACCTCACCGGGTTCGTGCGCGACTGCCTGTCCCGGCGGCACCCCGGCTGGCCGCTAACCGCGGCCGACGAGCGCGGGCTCCTCGACCGGGCCGGGGCGTGGGCGCCGCTGGTGCCCGCCGGGGAGGCGCGCCTGGTGCACTCCGACTTCAACCCGAAGAACCTGATCGCCGCCCGCACCGGCGACGGCTGGCGGGTCACCGTGCTGGACTGGGAATTCGCGCACAGCGGCAGCCCGCTCACCGACCTCGGCAACGTCCTGCGGTTCGGCGACACCCCGTTCACCGAAGGGGTACTCGACGGCTACGGCCCGCGGCCCGCGGGCTGGCGGGACGCCGCGCGGGCGCTGGATCTGTTCGCGCTGGCGGACTTGCTGCCCGCCCGCCCCAGGAGCCGCTGGCGTCGCGGCTGCTCGCCGTGATCAGGACCGTTGCAGCGACTCCGGGCCCAGCTCGGCGATCGAGTGGTGACCGGTCAGCGCCAGGCTGATGTCGAGGTCCGCGAGCAGGCTGCGCAGCACGTGCCGCACGCCGTCCTCGCCCGCGTGGCCCAGCCCGTACACCCAGGGCCGTCCGACGAGCACCGCCTTCGCGCCCAGGGCCAGCGCCTTGAGGATGTCCGCGCCGGTCCGCACGCCGGAGTCGAACAGCACCTCGATGCGGTCGCCGACCGCGGTCACGATCGGCGGCAGCGCCTCCAGTGACCCGATGGCGCCGTCGACCTGCCGTCCGCCGTGGTTGGACACCACGAGGCCGTCCATCCCGGCGTCCACCGCGCGCCGCGCGTCGTCGACGTGCTGGATGCCCTTCAGCACGATCGGGCCGTCCCAGTGCTCGCGCAGGAACGGCAACTGGTCCCAGCTGTGGTCGGTGCCGGTGAACAACGACACCCACCGCAGGATCGCCGAGGGCATGTCGTCCTCGGGCGCCTTGTCCAGCAGCGCGCGGAAGGCCGGGTCGGACAGTGGCGTGGCCAGGCCCTCGCCCCGCAGGAACGGCAGGTAGGCGGAGTCGAGGTCGCGCGGGCGCCAGGCCAGTGTCCAGGTGTCGAGCGTGACGACGAGCGTGGTGTAGCCGGCCTTCTTCGCGCGGGTCAGGATGCTCGCGGTGACGTCCGAGTCGGCGGGCCAGTACAGCTGGAACCAGCGCGGGCCGTCGCCGGAGGCCTCGGCGACCTCCTCGATCGTGCGGGAGGCGGCGGTGGACAGGATCATCGGCAGGCCCAGCGCCGCCGCGGCCCGGGCGGTGGCCAGCTCGGCGTCCGGGTGCACGATCGACTGGACCCCGACCGGCGCGAGCAGCACCGGCGCGGGCAGCTCGGACCCGAGCACGGTGGCCGACGTGGTGCGGGCGGTCGCGTCGGTGAGCATGCGCGGCACGAGCTTCCACTTGTCGAACGCCGCGCGGTTGGCGTCCATCGTGGCGCCGGAGCCCGCGCCGCCGGCGACGTAGCCGTAGGCCTCCGGGGACAGCACCGCGCGGGCCGACTCCGCCAGGCGCGTGGGATCGGTGGTGAACGGCGGCTTCGTCCCGCCGAGTCCGTGCAGGTAGATCTCGTTCTGGTAGCCACCGAACCGCTCGCCCACGCGAACCTCCTCGTCGACACGCCGGAGACCGCAGCGTACCGCCGGTACTTGATCACCTAACCTCACCGGCGTGAAGGCTCGGGTGTGGGTGCCGTTCCTGGTCGTGGTGGCGGTGGCGGTTCTGGTGGTGGTGTGGCGGCCCGGTCCGGTGCCGCCGTCGAAGGCGAATCCGGGCACCGATCCCGGGGTGGCGCGGCAGCAGCTCGCCGAGCTGCAGGTCAAGCCGCGCGGCACGCTCAACGGCTACTCCCGCGAGAAGTACCCGCACTGGGACACCATCGAGGGCACCTGCAACACCCGCGAGGAGGTGCTCAAGCGCTCCGGCACGAACGTGGTGGTGGGCAAGGACTGTTCGCCCACGTCGGGCACCTGGGTCAGCCCCTACGACGGCGCGACCTGGACCAAAGCGTCCGATGTGGACATCGACCACATGGTGCCGCTCGCGCAGAGCTGGGTCAGCGGGGCGTCGGCGTGGACGCAGGCCCAGCGCGAGGCGTTCGCCAACGACCTGGTCCGCCCGCAGCTGTGGGCGGTCACCGACAACGTCAACCAGGCCAAGAGCGACAAGGCGCCGGACGAGTGGAAACCGCCGCTGGAGTCGTTCTGGTGCACCTACGCCACGGACTGGATCGAGGTCAAGCACTACTACCAGCTGTCCGTCACGACCGCGGAGCAGGCGGCGCTGAGCGACATGCTGAACCGCTGTTGACCTTCGACCCGCTCGAAGCCGCAGAATCTCCCGCATGCTGACCATCAGCGCGTTCGCGCGGCGGGCCGGGCTCACGCCGAGCGCGCTGCGCTTCTACGACGACTGCGGTGTGCTCACCCCGGCCCGCGTGGACGAGGTCACCGGCTACCGCTACTACCGCGAGGACCAGGTCGAGCGGGCCGTCCGGCTGCGCGAACTGCGCGCCGCGGGCCTGCCGCTCGCGCAGGTCACGACGGTGCTCGACGGGCCGCCCGCGCAGGCGCGTGCGGTGCTGGAGGCGCACCGGCGGCGGCTGCGGGAGGACTTCCGGGCCGCGTCCGAGGCGGTCGGCCGCCTGCTGCCGGGCCCCGCCCGGCTCGCCGGCCTCGACCTGGCGAGCGCGATCCGGCAGGTCGCGCCCGCCGCGGGCGCGCCGCTGGACTTCGTGCTGATCGAGGCCGACGGCGACGAGGTCCACGTCGTCGCCACCGACCGCTACCGGCTCGCGATGCGGGTCCTGCGTCCGGTGCACGGCGGCACCGGCCGGTTCGTGGTGCCCGCGCGGGAGCTGGCCGCGCTCGGTCCGTGGTTCGCGCGACAGGACGAGGTGACCCTCGACGACACGACGCTGCCGCTGGTGGACGAGACCTTCCCGGACTACCGCGCCGTGCTCGACGCGCTGCCGGTCCCGGAGCAACGGGTCGTCGTCGACCGCGTCGCGCTCCGGGACGCGCTGCCCGCCACCGGCCCGGCCGAGCTGGTCCTCGGACCGGACCGGCTGACCGTCGGCGGCACGACGGTGCCCGCCATCACCGGCGACGACCTGCGCATCGGCTTCGACCCGGCCGTGCTCGGCGCCGCGCTGGAAGCGGGCGTCGGGCCCGACGTGCTGCTGGAGTTCGCCGGGCCGCTGCGGGTCACCCGTGTCCGGTCGGCCGATCAGGGATCGTTCACGACACTGGTGATGCCGGTCGCGCTCGGACCAGCCGTGCCAGGCTCGCCGACCGCAGCACCGCGAGCGGACCGATGATCGCGAGCAGCAGCACGTAGCCCGCCACGAACGGCGCGACCCGCGAGTCCAGCCCGGCCGCCGCCGCGAGCGTGGCCAGGACCAGCGAGAACTCGCCGCGGGTGAGCACGGTGAGGCCGATGTTCAGCCCGGCCTGGCCGTCGAACGAGTGCAGCTTCGCCGCGATCGCGCCCGCGGCGAGGTTCAGCACGAGCGTCAGCGCCACGGCGATCAGCACCGGCACCACGACCGTGCCGACCGCGGCGGGGTCGATGCTGAGCCCGAAGATGAAGAAGAACAACGCGCCGAACGCGTCTCGCAGCGGCAGCACCAGCTTGTGGATGCGGGGCGCGACCTTCGAACCGCCGAGCATCATGCCGACCATGAACGCGCCGATCGCGTCGGAGACCCCCAGTTCCTCGGCGACCGCGGCGCCCAGCACGGCGACGCCGACGAAGCACACGGTCAGCAGCTCGTCGTCGGCCGAGCCGAACAGCTTCGACACCAGCCGGCCGCCCCAGCGGGCCAGCGCGGCCAGCGCCAGCAGGAAGCCGAGGGCCTTGCCGAAGTCGGCGAGCGCGGGCCAGAACGAGTCGGCGCCGGACAGCACCGGCTGCAGCAGCGCCAGGTACAGCGCGAGGAACAGGTCCTCGATCACGATGATGCCCATGATCAGGCGCGATTCCGGGGTGCGCGTGCGGCCGGTTTCGACGAGAAGCTTGGTCACGATCGCCGACGACGAGATCCCGATCGCCCCCGCGATCACCAGCGCTTCGCTGGAGCCCCAGCCGAGCAGGAACCCGAACGCGAGCCCGCCGCCGATGTTGAGCGCGAGGTAGACCAGGCCGGACACGGCGAGTTTGCGGCCGCCCTTGGCGAGGTCGTCGAGGGAGAACTCCAGGCCGAGGTAGAACAGCAGGAACACCAGGCCGAGCCCGGCGAGCACGCTCAGCTCGCCGGGGTCGTGCACCAGCGACAGGCCGGGGGTGTTGGGGCCGAAGATGAAGCCGGCCAGCATGAACAGGGGGATCGTGGGCAGCCCGATGCGGGCGCCGGCTCTGGCCAGCACGCCGGCGGCGAGGAAGGCGCCGCCGACGGCGAGCAGGGCGTGTCCGGTGTGCATGTCGTGAAGTCCCTCCAGGGCAGGGCGAGCGCACCGCGGTGGGACGCGGTGTGCGGAAACGGTCCGGGGCGTTACCTGGAGGGCGGCGCGCGGGCGCCGAGAGCGGTGCCCGGATGGTGGGTGAGCGGCGCGACGGCCAGCGCTGGCGGGTCTTCCGCGTGCGCGTCCGGTGGTCGCGTGACGGCGATCGGCGGAAGGTCCGCGACCGGCAGCGGAGCGGCGGTGACGTGCGGCAACGGCTCGGCCGCGAGGGCGGCGATGCCGTCCGGCACGGGCGGGTGCGGGTGGTTCTCCGGCGTCGTCGGCGTGACGAGGCTGAGCAGCAACAGCGCCAGGACGAGCAGGGCGCGGACGGACCGGTGCCGGGAGCTCGCACCCAGCTTCCGCCGCACAACACTCCTCTCGACCTCGGTCCGGTATGTCCAGAATACCAGACAGTAGAGTCCACAGTGGACTGATCACGTCCGGGTGGTCCGTGCCACAACGGGGAATGCGAGCGCGATGTCCGGTGTTCGGTGTTGCCGGGTGGATCCGGTCGAGTGGAGGCGGTTTGAGCACGACAGCGGTCACGGCACCGGCGAAGGTCAGACGGTCCCCCGGAACTCTGCGTTACGTGCTCATCCTCGGCGGGCTGTCGGCGTTCGCGCCGCTGTCGATCGACATGTACCTGCCCGCGCTCCCCCGGATGGCCGACGACCTGCACAGCTCGGCGCCGACGCTGCAGTTGACGCTGACCGCGTTCATCATCGGGCTGGCGCTGGGGCAGCTGATCGCCGGGCCGCTGTCGGACTCGCTCGGCCGCCGCCGTCCGCTGCTGGCCGGCCTGGCGCTCTACGCCGTCGCGTCGGTCCTGTGCGCGGTGAGCCCGACCGCCGAACTGCTGGTCGCGGGACGGGCGGTGCAGGCCCTGGGCGCGGCCGCCGGGATGGTGATCGCGCGGGCGTGCGTGCGGGACCTGTTCGCCGGCACCGCGATGACGAAGTTCTTCTCGATGTTGATGCTGGTCAGCGGCCTGGCGCCGATCCTGGCGCCGGTGATCGGCGGGCAGGTGCTGCGGCTGACGTCGTGGCGCGGGGTGTTCGTGGTGCTGGCCGTGTTCGGCGCGCTGCTGCTGGTGGCCGCGGCGCTGGCGATGCCGGAGACGCTGCCGGCGCAGCGCCGCCGGCCGGCCCGGATCGGCTCGACGCTGCGCGGGTACGCCGGACTGCTGCGGGACCGGTCGTTCGTCGGGTACGCGCTGTCGGCCGGGCTGATGTTCGCCGGGTTGTTCGCCTACATCTCCGCGTCGTCGTTCGTGCTGCAGGAGCTGTACGGGCTGAGCCCGCAGGAGTACAGCCTGGTGTTCGGCGCGAACGGGCTGGGGATCGTGATCGCCGGGCAGGTCAACGGGCGGATCGTGGGCCGGGTGGCCGAACGGACGCTGCTGACGGTCGGCCTGTGCGCCTCGGCGGCCGGCGGGATCGGGGTGCTGGTGGCGGCGGTGGCCGGGCTGCCGCTGCCGGTCCTGCTGGTGCCGCTGCTGGTGATGGTGTCGAGCATCGGGCTGGTCATGCCGAATGCGTCGTCGCTGGCGCTGGCCGAGCACCCGCACAACGCCGGGGCGGCGTCCGCGCTGCTCGGGGTGATGCAGTTCGTGGTCGGCGGGCTGGCCACGCCGCTGGTGAGCCTCGGCGACGAGGCGAGCGCGGTGCCGATGGGCGCCGTGATGGCCTCGTTCGCGGTGGTGGCGCTGCTGGTGTTCGGGACGCTGACCCGGCGGCGGGGCTGAGGTGCCCTACGTCTCGTCCCGCACGCCGAACTGGGCGGCGCGTCCCGCGTTGTTCCTCCTCGGCGTGCTTTTCGTCCCGCTCGGTGGGAGCCTCGTGCTCGACGGGCACGGCTTCGGGTTCGTGTTCGCGGCGATGGGTCTGCTGTTCCTGGTGACGTGGTGGTTCCTGCAGCCCGGGCAGCCCACCGCGCGGGCGCGGCGCCGGCAGCGGTGGGCGTGCTCGCTGAGCCTGGTGACCGCGGCGCTGGTGGTCACCGCGGTCGTGCTGTTCCTCGGCGCCGGCGCGCACCGGCCCACCTTCGCCGAACTGGCGCCCTCGATCGGCGCCGGCGTCCTCGCCGTCGCCGCGCTGGTCGCGCGCGTCGTGGTCGGTGTCAGCGGGCGACGGTCTTGACGATCCCGCCGTTGTCCGGGAAGTCCACTCCGCCACCGCACTCGAGCTTCGTGCCGTTCTTGAAGTAGACGGTGATGTCGCCCTTGCACTCGAACGCCTTGAAGCCCGTCCACGTGCGGGTGCCGGGCTGCAGGCACAGGGCGTCCTTGCCGAAGCGGCGGATGTAGCCCGAGTAGCCCTGGCCGCAGGTGGTGATGATGTCCGAGCCGGTCACGGGCGCCGGCGTGGCCGACGCCGGCACGGGCAGGGCGGCCGCGGTCGCGGCGACGGCCGCGATCAGGAGGGTGCGCATGTCGTGGCCTTTCAGTAGCAGCGGGCGGAGGAGATGGCGTACGTGTAGTTGTTCGACAGGTTCGAGGTCACGTCGAACGCGATCTCGTAGCCGATCGGCGGCTCGCCGAACACGTCGGTCCGCACCGTGTGCTCCTTGCCGGGCGCGATGACGCCCTTCCAGAGCTGCTTCTCGCGCGTCACGTCGCGGATCACCAGCGCCAGGCCGCGGTAGTCGTGGTTGTGGACCTTGATGTGGATGACCTGGTCGGCCGCCACGCCGGCGGTGGTGGTCCGGCCGCCCATGAGCGAGCCGCCGGCGCACACCTTCTCCGCGGCCGACGCCTGCGGCGCCACGAGCAGCGGGAGCGCCGCCGCGAGGGGCAGCGCGACGGCCAGGGTCCTGATCGATTTCCGCATCCGGGATCTCCTTCGTCGGGTGTCCTGGCGCCGACGCTAGAGAGGTCTGGACCACCGGCGGAAGACTCGCGGCGGCCACAACCCGTGCGGTGGTCAAATCCGGACGTCCACGCAGGTCAGGGCTTTGACCACCGGGGCGGGTGGCCGAATCAGCCGACCACCCGGACGTAGCAGTAGGCCGCGCGGGTGCCCGGCAGGAGCAGCCGGCCCGCGCTGTCGGCCATCTTGAAGTACACCTGGCAGTACCCGGGCTCGTCCGGCGCGCGCACCTCCACCGAGACGCGCACGGACTGGCCAGGCGGGGTCTCCGGGATGGGCACGACGGCAGGCGTCTGGCAGCCGTCGCCGGGGCCGAAGCCGCCCTCGCGGCGCAGCGAGCGGTCCACCCATGGCACGGTGCCGGTGTTGCGGAACTCCCACGTCTTGACGAACCGCGCGCCGGTCGGCACCACGGTGCCGTCGGGCACGGTGACATCCCCGGTGAACTCGGACGCGTCGCCGGGGACCAGCGGCGGGAGGGTGGCCGCCTGCGTCGTGACGGGTTCCGGCGTGCGCAGCACCGCGACCCCGGCGACGACGCCGATCGCCAGCACGACGGTCGCCGCGGCGGCGAGGACCACCAGGCGGCCCCGGCGGCGCCGGACGGTGGACGGTTTCGCCGCGCCGACGCGGACGCGTTCCCAGTCGGCGCGCCAGCGGGCCCGGACCTCGTCCTCGTGCTCGCCGAGCACGCCGACGGCCAGGACGCGCACGAACTCCCAGGTGGTGTCCCAGGACGGCAGCCGCTGCCCGCGCGCGGCGGCCGAGAGGGCGGACTTCGAGGCGAGCGCCCCCAGCTCGGTGCGCATGCGGTCGTAGGAGGGATCGCCCGCCGACCGCTTGAGGGCCCACAACCGGTGCGCGAACGCGGCCACCGGACCGGCCGCCGGATCCGGACAGCTGGCGACCCGGCCGCGCCTGGCGCCTTCGTTGATCACGAGGATCGAGGGTATTGGCGCATTGCTCCGATCGGGTGGATGTGCGGGTCAGGTTCAGCCGAGCAGGTGTCTCTCCCGCAGGTGCGCCAGTAGCTCGTCGCGGGGTGGGCCGGGTGGGGTCGGCGGGCCGAGTGCGGCCAGGATCTCCGCGATGCGGTCGTGCAGGGCGCGGTCCTCGTCGAACACCGCGACCCGGTCCAGCAGTCCGATCCGCCGGATGGTCCGGCGCAGCACCAAGTCGTCGTGCGAGGCCGCGGCCAGCGCGCCGGCGAAGGAGAACAGCGGGTAGTCCCCGTCGGGACGGGCGAGGTTCACCGGTTCACCACGCCAGCGCGCGGACCGGCCCGCGTCGATGCCGCACGCGAGCGCGTGCCGCTCGCGGGCCTCGGGGCCGGCCTTCGCGCGGAAGCACGCCCCGAGGTCGTCGGGCGCCTCCGCCGCGGCATCGGCCAGGGCCCGCGAGTGGGCGAGCGCGAACGACAACCCGTAGGCGAAGGCCGGGTCGGTGTGGCAGAAGGCGTCCCCGACCGCGAGGAGCGCCGTCGAGCGGGTGTGGTCGACGTTGCGCAGGCCACCCATCGGCATGACGCCGGTGATCGGCTCGGCGAAGTCCGGCGCGGTCATCACGTCCAGCGGCGTGATCCGCGCGCAGGCCGCCTGCCAAGCCGGCTCGGACCGGAGCGCGCGCAGTTCCCGGTCCTCGCTCGGGGTCAGGATGATCACCGCGAACGTGCGGTTGTCGCCGCGGAAGGTGTTGAACCCGAGGTAGCCCAGGTCGCCGCGCGGGTTGAGCACCGGCGCGTCCAGGTATTCGGCGCCGGGCCGCAGGCGGAAGTAGCGGCAGTAGTAGACGGCGCCGCAGTCGGTCGGCTCCCCCGCGGCCTTCGGCCAGGCCGGCGGCCGCCGGTAACGGCCGAGCGCGTCCACCACGACGTCGCCGGGCACCGGCTGCCCGTCGGCCACCACCGAGCCGTCCTCGGAAAGCCCGTCGACGTGCACCCCGCCCCGCAGGTCGACGCCCGGTTCGGCGGCCACCGCGCGGCGCAGCGCCCACTCGATGAGCGGGCGGCGCGCCCAGAGGTAGAGCAGGTCTTCGTCGCCCGGTTCGCGGGGGCCGTGCAGCTTTTCGGTGAGGTCCTGGTCGGTCGCGCCGGCCTGCGCGAGCGAGGCGAGGACGTCCGGGGCCCACTCGGCCAGCAGCTTCCGGCCGCGGGGCAGGAACGTGTGGGGCTGGAAGTAGTGCGGGATGCCGCGGCGCTCCAGCGCGAACGCGCTCTCCGGAGGCCCGGCGGGATCGGGCGCGTCGCGCTCCAGCAGAACCGCGTCGTGCCCGGCCCTGGCCACCGCCAGCGCCGACGCGAGACCGGCCACACCGCCGCCCGCCACGACGAACCGCATCGCCCGACGCTAATTCCCGGCGACGCCCGGAACAACGCGTTCTTCACCCGGGCGCGGGGTCGAGGTCGCTGCCTTCGCGGCGGGGCCAGACGCCACGGCGCTGGTCCCGCGCGCCGACCGCAGGGGCCGCTGGGCGCACGACCACGTACATTGCCCGCCTGCGGCGCGGGGAAGCCTCACGGCCGCAGGCGGGACCTTGGCGCAGGAGCGGAGAGCGGCACGGGCCCGCTCTGCGCTCACGCGAGCGCGGCCAGATCTCCCTCGCGAAGTTGGTCCGCCGTCACCTTCGTTTCGCCGTCGACCAGGGCCTTCAGCGCGTCGCCGTCGTCCCACATGTTCACGTTCATCGCGGCCGTCACGTGGCCCTCGCGCAGCCAGAACGCGGTGAACTCGCGCTTGCCCAGGTCGCCGCGGACCACCAACTCGTCGCGCGAGGGGTCGGCCAAGCCGCGGTACTCGCAGCCGAGGTCGTACTGGTCGGTGAAGAAGTACGGCGTGCGCGTGTACTGCTCCTGCCCGCCGGCCAGGTTCGCCGCCACGTGGGCGCCCTGGTTCTTCGCGTTCGCCCAGTGCTCGACGCGCACGCGGCGTCCGTAGCGCGGGTGCCACTGCGCCGCGATGTCCCCCGCCGCGTACACCCCCGGCGCCGCCGTGCGCAGGGACGCGTCCACGGCCACCCCGCCCTCGTCAGCCAGTTCCAGCCCGGCCGCGTGCGCCAGGTCGACCCGCGGCGCCGCACCGACGGCGACCAGCACCACGTCCGCGGGCAGCTCGCTGCCGTCGGCCAGCCGCACGCCCGCGACCCCGCTCGGACCACCGGTGACCCGCTCGATCCCGCTGCCCAGCCGCCACCGCACGCCGTGCTCGGTGTGCAGGTCGGCGAACACCTTGCTGATCTCCGGCCCGAGCGCCCACAGCGGCCCGGGCAGCACGTCGACCATCGTGACCTCGGCGCCGTGGTGCCGCGCGGCCGCCGCGGCCTCCGTCCCGATCCAGCCCGTGCCGATCACCACCACCCGCGGCGAACCGGTGAACGCCGAACGCAGGGCGAGCGCGTCGTCGAGGGTGCGCAGCGTGTAGACGCCGGGCAGGTCCACCCCGGGCACCGGCAGCGTCCGCGGCTGCGACCCGGTCGCCAGCAGCAGCCGGTCGTAGGAGTGCCGCCCGCCACGCGCGTCCAGCACCACCCGCGCCCCCAGTTCCACCCGCGTCGCGCTGGTGCCGGAGCGCAGGTCGATGCGGTTCTGCGCGTAGAAGTCGGCGTCCCGCACCCAGTCCGGCTCGTCGCCCTCGCCCAGCAGGATCCGCTTCGACAACGGCGGCAACTCGTAGGGCCGGTGCGCCTCCGCGCCGAGGACCACCACGTCCCCGTCGTAGCCGTTCTCGCGCAAGGCCGCCGCTGCCGACGCCCCGGCGAGACCAGCGCCGACGATCAAGATCCGCTTCGGCTCGGACATGGGCCGCTCCTCATCCGTGTGATCCGTGCCACCCGACGCTACTGCGGACATTTTTTCCGCGCCACCGCGTCACGCCGGCCCCGCTGGAGCGTCCCCTTGTCACCCGCAACACCACCGAGGGAAGGCGACGGACGTGGCGGCTCGAGACGAATGGTCGATCAGCTGCCGGGACCTGGCCGGCAGGCGGCGTGACCTGACGGTGTTCGTGAGCAGCGGACGGGTGGTCCTGGTGGCGCCACCGGGCGAAGCCGCGGTGCTCGAACCGCTCGACGTCGGCCGGCTGCGCGCGGCACTGCGCGACGCCGTCGTCGTGGTCGGCGAACGGTCCCAGTAGTCACTCCAGATCCGCGACGGCCGCGGCGACGTCCACCGGCGGCACCGCCTGGGCCCGCTCGCACACCGTGAACGCGGCCGCGCAGTAGTCGTCGACGCGCTCGACCAGACCACCCCGGTCGGCGCCGATCTGCTGCAGCGTCACCCGCAGGTCCGTGCTGAACATGACCGGGTCGAGCACGTGCCAGCGGTAGAACCCGACGTACTTCGGGATCGGGCCGCGGCCGGACACCTCCAGCGGCGCACCCGCGTACAGCCCGGCGTGCGGGCCCATCCCCCACGCCGAACCGACGTAGTCCTCCAGCCCGGTCCCGCAGATCGTGGGGAACTCGCGGTCCCCGTCGCGGTAGATCTTCACCTCGCCCTCGCCGTACCACTGGCCGCCGTCGATCGGCCGCACCCCGCCGACCCAGCCGAGGAACCGGCCCGGGCCGCGCAGCCCGTCGGTCACCACGAAATCCCGCTTCGACACCGTCGGGTTCTCGCGGCGGAAGCCCACGTGCAGCCGGCCGGCCCCGGACTCGCCGAGCGTGTAGTCGATCTGGAAGTACAGCACGATCGGGTCCGGGTTGCCGTTGACCAGGTCGATGTGGATGCGCTCGCCGAACGCCATCGGCAGGTAGCTGTTGAAGCCGCGGGCCTCCGGCATGCTGGTCAGCGCGCTGGCGTAGGCGACCGGGCGGCCGTGCGGCGAGCCGAAGAAGTCCAGGCAGGGCACCGAGACGCTGGGGTAGGACAGGCCGCCGTAGCGGACCTCGAGGTAGACGGCGCGCATGCGGGCCGGCCGGTCCGGCGGGAACGTCATCCAGATGTGCCGGATCGTGCCCGGCCCGGCGAGGTCGGCGAGGGTGACGCGCTCACCGCCCTCGATGACCCGGCTGGGGGCGCCCTTGCGGCCGCCGCCGGCCCGGCCGCCCGCGCCGCGCTCTCCGGTGGGGTTTTCGAACGTGACCGCCCGCGAGTCGAGCACGGGCGTGACGCGGGTCAGATCCGTGACGTCGAACACTCTGCCAAGGTAGGCATGGTCCGTACCGTTCGCCAGACTTGTAGGTTAGCCTAACCTCTATGGCCCAGACCGTGGATCTCGTCGCCGAGCCGACCACCAGCACCCGGCTGCACGGTGACGGCCTGACGTTGGGGTACGACGGGCGGGTCGTCGCCGAAGATCTCTCGGTCACCATCCCGGACCGGTCGTTCACCGTCATCGTCGGGCCGAACGCGTGCGGCAAGTCCACGCTGCTGCGGGCGCTGAGCCGGCTGCTGAAGCCGCGGCGGGGCATGGTCTACCTGGACGGCGAGGTCATCACGTCGCTGCCGGCCAAGCAGGTCGCGCGCAAGCTGGGGCTGCTGCCGCAGAGCTCGATCGCGCCGGACGGCATCACGGTCGCCGACCTGGTGTCCCGCGGCCGCTACCCGCACCAGCGGCTGCTGCGCCAGTGGTCGCGCGAGGACGCCGAGGTGGTCGAGCGCTCGATGGCCGCCACCGGCGTGTCCGAGCTGGCCGACCGCATGGTCGACGAGCTGTCCGGCGGGCAGCGGCAGCGCGTGTGGCTGGCGATGGCGCTGGCGCAGGAGACCGAGCTGCTCCTGCTCGACGAGCCGACCACGTTCCTGGACATCGCGCACCAGATGGACATCCTCGACCTGTGCGCGCAGCTGCACGCCGAGCAGGGCCGCACGCTGGTCGCGGTGCTGCACGACCTCAACCACGCGGCCCGCTACGCCACGCACCTGATCGCGATGCGCGGCGGCGAGGTCCTTGCGACCGGCACACCGGAGGAGGTCGTGACCGCCGAGCGCGTCGAGGAGATCTTCGACCTGCCGTGCTCGGTGATCCCGGACCCGGAAACCGGCACTCCGTTGGTCATCCCGAAGGCCCGCCGGTAGTTTCGGCCCTGTGAGCCAGGACGTGTGGAGCGCGGTCGACGACTACGTCGGCCGGACGCTCATCCCAGCCGACCCGGTGCTCGACGACGTGCGGGCCGCCACGGACGACGCCGGGCTGCCCCCGATCGCGGTGTCCCCGCCCCAGGGCAAACTGCTGCACCTGCTGGCGCGGATGCACGGCGCCCGCTCGATCCTGGAGATCGGCACACTCGGCGGCTACAGCACGATCTGGCTGGCGCGGGCGCTGCCGCCGGACGGCAGGCTGGTGACGCTGGAGGCGGACCGCAAGCACGCGCAGGTGGCGGAGAACAACCTCGACGCGGCCGGGTTCGGCGAGATCGTCGAGGTGAGGGTCGGCAAGGCGCTGGACACGCTGCCGTCGGTCGAGGGGCCGTTCGACCTGATCTTCATCGACGCGGACAAGCCGAACAACCCGGAGTACTTCCGGTGGGCGCTGCGGTTGTCGCGGCCGGGTTCGGTGATCATCGTGGACAACGTGGTGCGCAACGGCGCGATCGCCGACGCGGACACCACGGACCCGGCGATCGTCGCCACGCGGGAGATGCACGAGCTGATCGCCGCCGAGCCGCGGGTCGAGGCGACCGTGGTGCAGACGGTGGGCTCGAAGGGCTACGACGGGTTCACGCTCGCGCTGGTGACGGAGTGATCGACAAGGTCGCCTGGCTGCGGGTGGAGTCCGGCCGTGTGCTCGCGGCGCGCTCGCACGGCAAGTCGGTGTGGTACCTGCCGGGCGGCAAGCGCGAGCCGGGCGAAAGCGACGTGGCGACGCTGGTGCGGGAGGTCGCCGAGGAGCTGTCCGTGACGATCGACCCGGCGACCGTCCACCACTTCGGCACCTTCGAGGCCCCGGCCCACGGACGGGCCGGGGTGGTGCGGATGGCCTGCTACACCGCCGAGTACCACGGAACCCTCGCGGCCTCGGCGGAAGTGGCGGAGCTGGCGTGGCTGGGTGCCGCCGACCGCGACCGGCTCTCGGCGGCGGGCGCGCTCGTCTTCGACGAGATGCACCGCCGCGGCGAACTCACCGGGTAGCCGTCTCCCGCTGGTAGAACGGCAGCGGGACCACCTCGACCGGCTCGACGCGGCCGCGGATGTCCACCGCCAGCTTCGTGCCCGCCTCGCTCAGCGCGACCGGCACGTAGGCCATCGCCACCGGGTAGCCCAGCGTCGGCGACAGCGCGCCGCTCGTCACCTCGCCCACCGGCTCCTCGCCGGAGAGCACGCGGTACCCGTGCCGCGGCGCGCGCCGGCCGCCGCCGCGCAGGCCCACCAGCACCTCGGACGGCTCCTGCCGCCCCTCCAGCGCCGCCTTGCCGACGAAGTCCGGCTTGTCGAACTTGACCACGCGGCCCAGGTTCGCCTCGAACGGCGACCGCTGCCGGGACAACTCGTTGCCGTACAACGGCATGCCCGCCTCCAGGCGCAGCGTGTCGCGGCAGGCCAGCCCGGCGGGCACCAGCCCGTGCGGCTGGCCGGCGTCGGTCAGCAGGTGCCACACCGACGTCGCCTCCTCGGCCGGCACGTACAGCTCGAAGCCGTCCTCGCCGGTGTAGCCGGTGCGCGCCAGCAGCACCTCGTGGCCCTTCACGGTCGCCGGCACGCTCGCGTAGTACTTGAGGCTCGCGAGATCGGCGTCGGTGACCGCGCCGACCACGTCCACCGCCTTCGGGCCCTGCACGGCGATCAGCGCCACGTCGGCCGAGCGGTCGGTGACCCGCGCGTCGAAACCCGCGGCCCGCGAGGTCAGCTCCGCCGCCACCGTCGGCGCGTTGCCCGCGTTGGCGACCACGAGGAACTTCTCGTCCTCCAGCCGGTACACGACGAGGTCGTCGATCACACCGCCGTCGGCGTCGCAGATCATCGTGTAGCGGGCGCGGCCCGGCTTGACCGCGGACAGCTTGCCGACGAACGCGTAGTCGAGCGCGTCCGCGGCCTGCAGTCCGGTCACCTCGATCTCGCCCATGTGCGAGAGGTCGAACAACCCGGCCGCCTCGCGCACCGCGCGGTGCTCGGCCAGCTCGCTGCCGTAGCGCACCGGCATCTCCCAGCCGGCGAAGTCGGTGAACAGCGCGCCCAGTCCCTTGTGGACGGAATGCAGTGCGGTCCGCATGGTCAGCTCCCGTAGGCTTCGATGGACGGGCACGAGCAGACGAGGTTGCGGTCACCGTGGGCGCCGTCGATGCGCCGGACCGGGGACCAGTACTTGTTCTTCGGCGACACCCCGCCGGGGTACACCGCGGTCTTGCGGTCGTAGGGCAGGTCCCAGTCGCCGGTGAGCATCTCGGCGGTGTGCGGGGCGTTGCGCAGCGGGCTCTGCTCGATCGACCACCGGCCGTCGGCGACCTCCTCGATCTCCCGCCGGATGGCGATCATCGCGTCGCAGAACCGGTCCAGCTCGCCGACGTCCTCGCTCTCCGTCGGCTCGACCATCAGCGTCCCGGCGACCGGGAACGACATGGTCGGCGCGTGGAAGCCGTAGTCCACCAGGCGCTTGGCGACGTCGTCGACCGTCACGCCGGTGCGCTTGGTCAGCGCGCGCAGGTCGAGGATGCACTCGTGGGCGACCAGGCCGTTGCGCCCGGTGTAGAGCACCGGGTAGTGCGGGGACAGCCGCGCGGCGACGTAGTTCGCGGCGAGCACGGCGACCTTCGTGGCGCTGGTCAGCCCGGCGCCGCCCATCATGCGGATGTAGGCCCACGAGATGGGCAGGATCGACGCCGACCCGAACGGCGCCGCCGAGATCGGGCCGACCCCCGAGTCCGGGCCGGCGCCGTCGAGCAGCGGGTGGTTGGGCAGGTACGGCGCGAGGTGCGCGCGCACCGCGACGGGGCCGACGCCGGGGCCGCCACCGCCGTGCGGGATGCAGAACGTCTTGTGCAGGTTCAGGTGCGACACGTCGCCGCCGAACTCGCCCGGCTTGGCCAGACCCAGCAGCGCGTTGAGGTTCGCGCCGTCGACGTAGACCTGGCCGCCGGCCTCGTGCACGACGCGCGCGATCTCGCCGATGCCCTCCTCGTACACGCCGTGCGTGGACGGGTAGGTGACCATGATCGCGGACAGCGCGTCGCGGTGCTGCTCGGCCTTGGCCCGCAGGTCGTCCAGGTCGACGTCACCGTTGTCGTTGCAGGCGACCACGACCACGCGCATCCCGGCGAGCACCGCGGAGGCGGCGTTGGTGCCGTGCGCCGACGACGGGATCAGGCACACGTCGCGCTCGGGCTGGCCGTTGGCGCGGTGGTAGGCGCGGATGGCGAGCAGCCCGGCCAGCTCGCCCTGGCTGCCGGCGTTGGGCTGCAGGGACACCTCGTCGTAGCCGGTGACCTCGGCGAGCCAGCCGCACAGCTGGTCGATCAGCTCGCGGTAGCCGGCCGCGTCCTCGGCCGGGGCGAACGGGTGCAGGCCGGCGAACTCCGGCCAGCTGATCGGCTCCATCTCGGCGGTCGCGTTGAGCTTCATGGTGCACGAGCCGAGCGGGATCATGCCGCGGTCCAGCGCGTAGTCCTGATCGGACAGACGGCGCAGGTACCGCAGCATCGCGGTCTCGGAGCGGTGGCTGTGGAACACCTCGTGCGTCAGGAACTCGCTGGTGCGGGCCAGGCCGGTGGGCAGCGCGGTGACGCCGTCGACGATGCCCGGCTCGGCGCCGAAGGCCCGGAGCACGCGGTCCACGATGTCCGGGGTGGTGACCTCGTCGCAGGCGATCCGCACGTGGTCGTCGTCCACGCGGCCGAGGTTGATGCCCGACTCGCGCGCCGCGGCGACCACGGCGGCGGCCCGGCCCGGCACGCGCGTGAGCACGGTGTCGAAGAAGCCCTCGTGCACGACCTCCACGCCGGCCGAGCGCAGCGCTCCGGCGAGCCCGGCGGCCAGGCCGTGCACCCGCTGGGCGATCTCCTTGAGCCCCTCCGGCCCGTGGTAGACGGCGTACATCGCGGCCAGCACGGCGGGCAGCACCTGCGCGGTGCAGATGTTCGAGGTCGCCTTCTCGCGGCGGATGTGCTGCTCGCGGGTCTGCAGCGCGAGCCGGTACGCGGTGTTGCCGTCCGCGTCCACCGAGACGCCGACCAGGCGGCCGGGCAGCGACCGCTCCAGGCCCTTGCGCACGGACAGGTACCCGGCGTGCGGCCCGCCGTAGCCGAGCGGGACGCCGAAGCGCTGGGTGGTGCCGGCGGCGATGTCGGCGCCGAACTCGCCGGGCGCGGTGACCAGCGTCAGCGTCAGCAGGTCCGCGGCCACCGTGTAGAGCGCGCCGGCGTCCTTGGCGACCTTGCCGATCGCCTCGTAGAAGCCCCGGCCGCGCAGCACGCCGGACGCGCCCGGGTACTGCACGACGACGCCGAAGAAGTCCTCCGGCAGGCCGGTGCCCAGGTCGCGCACGTCGACCTCGATGCCGACCGCCTCGGCGCGGGTCCGCACCACCGCGATGGTCTGCGGCAGGCACTCGGCGTCCAGCACGACGCGCGACGACTTCGCCTTCGACGCGCGGCGCATGAGCAGGACGGCCTCGGCGACCGCGGTGGACTCGTCGAGCAGGGACGCGTTGGCGATGTCCAGGCCGGTCAGGTTCGACACCATCGTCTGGAAGTTGAGCAGCGCCTCCAGCCGCCCCTGCGAGATCTCCGGCTGGTACGGCGTGTACGCGGTGTACCAGGCCGGGTTCTCCAGCACGTTGCGGCGGATGACCGGCGGGGTGACGGTGTCGCTGAAGCCGAGGCCGATCATCTGGGTCATCGGGCGGTTCTTCGCCGCGAGCGCGCGCAGCTCGGCGGTCGCCTCCTGCTCGGAGGCCGGCGGCAGGCCCAGCGCGCCCGCGGTGCGGATGGACGCCGGGACGGCGGCCTCGACCAGCGCGTCCAGGCTGCCGAACCCGCACTCGGCGAGCATCTTGGCCTGTTCGTGCTCGGAAGGTCCGATGTGGCGATCGGCGAAGGACATCGGGAGCTCCTCATCTGCGGGTGGCGGGAACTCCCCCTCTGTCATCGGCACCTGAGAGTTTCACCGCGCTCGCGGCTTTCACCTTGGGTGAGACGCGATGGCGCGCCTGCTTTCCAGAGTGGCCTGGCGCGGAGCGGTAACTGGTACCTGAGAGATTGGCGGGGAAGTTGCTCCTTCGGCGCCCCAGCTGACCTGGGGACTCTCCCGCTCCGGCTCGTGACGGCCTGCTGTTCAGTTGTCCGGCTTCAGTCTACAGCGGGGTAACGTACGCGCCCGAGATACCGCCGTCCACCAGGAACTGCGACGCCGTGATGAACGACGCATCGTCGCTGGCCAGGAAAGCCACGGCAGCGGCGATCTCCTCCGGCTCGGCGAAGCGGCCCAGCGGCACGTGCACCAGGCGGCGCGCGGCCCGCTCCGGGTCCTTGGCGAACAGCTCACGCAGCAGCGGGGTGTTCACCGGACCGGGGCACAGGGCGTTGACCCGGATGCCCTCGCGGGCGAACTGCACGCCCAGCTCGCGGGTCATCGCCAGCACCCCGCCCTTGGACGCGGTGTAGGAGATCTGCGAGGTCGCCGCGCCCATCACCGCCACGAAGGACGCGGTGTTGACGATCGAGCCCTTCCCCTGCCGCCGCATGTGCGGGATGGCGTGCTTGCAGCACAGGTACACCGAGGTCAGGTTGACCTGCTGGACCTTCTGCCAGGCGTCCAGGCCGGTGGTGAGGATCGAGTCGTCCTCCGGCGGCGAGATGCCGGCGTTGTTGAACGCGACGTCGAGCGAGCCGAAGCGGTCCACCGCGGTCTGGAAGAGGGCCTCGACCTGCTCCTCGCTGGTGACGTCGGTGGCGACGAACTCGCCGCCGACCTCGTCCGCGGCGGCCTTGCCCGCGTCGGCGTCGATGTCGGCGATCACCACCTTCGCGCCCTCGCTCGCCAGGCGGCGGGCGGTCGCCAGGCCGATCCCGCTGCCGCCGCCGGTGATCACGACGACCCGGCCGTCGAACCGCTGCATCCCTGTTCCTCCGTGCTCCTCGTGCGGGCCGGTCAGCGGCATGCCGCCACCAGCGCCGCGAACAACCGGACTTCCTGCGTGTCCTGCTCCGGGTGCCACTGCACGCCGACCACGAAGTCCGCGCCCGGCAGCTCCACCGCCTCGATGGTGCCGTCCGCGGCCCAGCCGACGGCGCGCAGGCCGTCGCCGAGCTCCTCGACGGCCTGGTGGTGGTAGCACTGGCACTTGGTCTGCGCGCCGAGGATCCCGGCGACGCGGCTGCCGTCGGCGAGCGTGACGTGCGTCGGGCCGTAGACGCCCGGTGACGGCTGGTGCTCGCTGTGCCCGACGCGGTCCGGCAGGTGCTGGGTCAGGCTGCCGCCGAGCGCGACGTTGAGGACCTGCATGCCGCGGCACACACCGAGCACGGGCATCCCCCGGTCGAGGGCGGCGCGCACGAGGGCGAACTCGAAGGCGTCCCGCTCGGGGCGCGTGACGGTCTTGTCCTGGGGCTGTTGTCCATAGCGGTGGGGTTCGACGTCCGCTCCCCCGGTCAGGATGAGAGCGTCCACAGCGGACAGCACGTCGGTGTCCCCTGCGGGGAGCAGGACGGGTATGCCGCCCACATTGCGCACGGAGTCCACATAGGAGCTTGGCAGCAGTGCGGCATCGGTGTGCCAGACGCCCCAGCTCGCCTTCTCGGTGTAGGTGGTGAGACCCATGACCGGTTTAGAGGCGTTCGAACCCACGCTGGCGCTCCCAGTCG
This sequence comes from Amycolatopsis deserti, assembly GCF_014653945.1. GTDB lineage: Bacteria > Actinomycetota > Actinomycetes > Mycobacteriales > Pseudonocardiaceae > Amycolatopsis_E > Amycolatopsis_E deserti. The sequence goes on from NZ_BNAU01000009.1 coordinate 42,853, forward strand.
GTGACGGCGGCGTCGAAGGCGGCGAGCTCGACCCGGGCAGCGTTGAGGTAGTGCTCGACGACGTCCTCGCCGAACGCCTCGCGGGCGACCTTGCTGTCGGACAGCAGTTCCGCCGCCTCCCGCAGCGTGGCCGGGACCCTCGGCTTGTCCGAGTGGTAGGCGTTGCCGATGAACTCGTCCTCCAGCGGCAGCTCGTTCTCGATGCCGTGCAGGCCGGCGGCGATGAGCGCGGCGACCGCGAGGTAGGGGTTGACGTCGCCGCCCGGCACCCGGTTCTCCACCCGCAGCGACGGCCCGTGACCGACAACGCGCAGCGCGCAGGTGCGGTTGTCGGTGCCCCAGGCGACGGCGGTCGGCGCGAAGCTGCCGGGCACGAAACGCTTGTAGGAGTTGATGTTCGGGGCGAGGAAGCAGGTCAGCTCGCGCAGGCAGGCCAGCTGTCCGGCGATGAAGTGCCGCATCAGCGTCGGGTCTTGCGCGAACACCGGCGTGCCGTCCGTGCCGCGCAGGCTGAGGTGGATGTGGCAGGAGTTGCCCTCGCGCTCGTTGTACTTCGCCATGAAGGTGAGGCTGCGGTTCTCCTGCGCGGCGATCTCCTTCGCGCCGGTCTTGTAGATGCTGTGGTTGTCGCAGGTGCGCAGGGCCTCGTCGAAGCGGAACGCGATCTCGTGCTGGCCGGGGTTGCACTCGCCCTTGGCGGATTCGACGTACATGCCGGCGCCGGCCATGTCGTTGCGGATGCGGCGCAGCAACGGTTCCAGCCGCGCCGTGCCGAGCATCGAATAGTCCACATTGTACTGGTTGGCCGGCTGGAGGTCGCGGTAGCCGCGGCGCCAGGCCTGTTCGTAGGTGTCGTCGAAGACGATGAACTCCAGCTCGGTGCCGACGTAGGCGGCGAGGTTCCGCTGCGCGAGCCGGTCGAGCTGGCCGCGCAGGACCTGCCGTGGCGAGGCGGTGACCTCGCCGCCCTCGACGCGCTCGACGTCGCACAGGACCAGGGCGGTCCCGTCGTGCCAGGGCACGCGGCGCAGCGTGGACAGGTCGGGGCGCAGCACGAAGTCGCCGTAACCGCTTTCCCAGGAGGAGATCGCGTAGCCGTCGACGGTGTTCATGTCCACGTCGACGGCGAGCAGGTAGTTGCAGGCCTCGGTGGCGTGGGTGACGACCTCGTTGAGGAAGTACTCGGCCGAGCAGCGTTTGCCCTGGAGACGGCCCTGCATGTCGGTCATCGCGACGAGGACGGTGTCCACGGTGCCCTCCTCGACCAGTTCCCGGAGCTGGTCGAGGGTGAGCATGCCCTTGTTCATGGGTCAAACCTTTGAGGGCGGGCGGTGCGCTGTCAAGCGAGCGCGCGGAGAAGCCGCACGTACGGGCTCCAGCGGGCGGGCCGGGCGACGGTGCCGGTGAGCTCACGCTCGGCGCGGTCCAGGAGATCTTCCAGCGCCGCGTCGTGTGCCGGACGCCAGAACAGCGGGTAGGTGAGCAGCGCCCACCGGCGCAGCCGGACCACCACGACGTGCCGCAGCTCGCTCGTGCCATCCGGACCGGGCAGAGCGGTGAACTCGTGGTAGCCGTCGAAGCCGCGCGGGCGCAGGAAACGGCAGCGGAGCAGCCGGCCCGGCACGTAGGACTCGACGCGGTAGCGAACCGGGCCGTGACCACCGGTCGCGCCCACTTCCAGTTCGAGCCGCATGGGCGGCCACTTCCGCGGCCACAACCGGTCGCCGGGCCCGCCGAGGGAGTCGATCAGTTTCCCGGTCGCGGTCTCGCCGACGGCGAAGCGGCGGGTGTGGAGGTTGACCACCATGAATTGGAGAGTACTCTCTAAAAAATGGGGAGGCCACCTCGTCATTCCGCCGACGACCTGTTGGACGCGGCCGTCCGGCTGTTCGCTTCGGGTGGGCCGGAGGCCGTGACCATGTCGGCCGTGGCGCGGGAGGCAGGGGCGCCCAGCGGGTCGGTGTACCACCGGTTCTCCGGGCGGCCGGCGTTGCTCGCCGCGCTGTGGCTGCGGACGGTGCGGCGGTTCCACGGCGACTACCGCTCGGTGCTGGGGTCGGAGCCGTCGGTGCGGGCCGTGGTCGAGGCGACCGCCTCGGTGGTGCGCTGGTGCCGGGAGCATCCGGGTGAGGCGCAGGTGCTGTACGCGGGCAAGCGGGCACTGGGGTTCGGCACCTGGTCCGCGGAGGACCGGACAGCGGCCGGCCGGACGGACGCCGACCTCGACCACATCCTGCGGGCCGCGCTGCGGCCGCTGCGTCCGGCCACCGGTTTGGGCACCGACGAGCTGCTGCTGGTGTTGATCGACCTGCCGTACGCGACTGTGCGGCGTTACCTGGCGCAGGGGCGGCCACCCCCCGTTTTGGCCGAGGCCCTGGTGGCGCGGGCTGCCCGCACTTTGTTGACCGGCGAAGGGAAGAGCGATGGCTGACGTGATCGACGTGTGGATGCAGCAGCCGAACCAGCGGTTCATGGACCAGCCGTGGCTGGAGACGCTGCTGCGGTGGACGGACATGTCCCGCCGGGCGCCGCGGCTGGCGGCGACGCTCGACGCGATGGACGAGGCCGGGGTGCGGGTCGGGCTGTTGTCGGCGTGGCACGGGCCGGGCGGCGCGCTGATCACGAACGACGAGGTGGCCGAGGTGGTGTCGGCGCACCCCGACCGGTTCGCCGGGGTGGCCTCGGTGGATCTGACGGACCCGGTGCGGGCGGTGCGGGAGATCCGGCGGTGCGTGCGGAACGGGTTCGTCGGGGTGCGGGTGGTGCCGTGGCTGTGGAACCTGCCGCCGAACGACCGGCGCTACTACCCGGTTTACGTCGCGTGCGTGGAGGAGGACGTGCCGTTCTGCACGCAGATCGGGCACACCGGGCCGCTGTGCCCGTCCGAGCCGGGGCGGCCGATCCCCTACCTGGACGAGGTGCTGCTCGACTTCCCGGAGCTGGTCGTGGTGGGCGGGCACGTGGGCTACCCGTGGATGGCGGAGGTCCTGTCCCTGGCGACGAAGTACCCGAACTTCTACGTGGACACGTCGGCCTACGCGGTGCACCGGTTACCCGGGGAGCTGGTGGAGTACATGCGGGGACGCGGCCGGACGCGGGTGCTGTTCGGCAGCAACTACCCGATGCTGACGCCGGCCCAGGCGCTGAAGCGACTGCCCGACCTGGAGCTGGGAGCCACCCCGGAGGAGCTGTTCCTGGGCGGCAACGCCCGGCGGGTGTTCGCGCTGCCGAATTAGCGCGTTGGGCGGGTCAGCCGCGCTGGGGAGACTCCAGCCGCGCCGACCCGGCAGCCGCGCCGGCAACCTCCGTTGGCGCCCACCAGGGTGCGTGCCCCTGCCGCCCGCGACCGGGGGTCCCGATCCCGCACGGCCCGCACAGTCCTCATCCACCGGCTTCCGCCAGACTCCACCGCCGCCACTGCTTCCGACCCGGCAAGCGGTCACCGAACCTCGCGAGCAGCCGCGCGGCCCGCACAATTCTCACCCACCGGGCGTCCCGCCAGACCGCAGTTCGCCCGCAGGTCCGGCTTATGCCGCCGCGACCTCCACCCCGGCGAGCAACTGCCGGATCTCGCGGACAGCCGCACGACCCGCGCGGTTCGCGCCGATCGTGCTCGCGGATGGGCCGTAGCCGACCAGGTGGAGGCGCGGCTCGGCGGCTACGCGGGTGCCCTCCATGCGGATGCCGCCGCCGGGTTCGCGCAGGTGCAGCGGCGCCAGGTGGTCCAGGGCGGCGCGGAAGCCGGTCGCCCAGAGGATCACGTCCACGCGCTGTTCGCTGCCGTCCGGCCACACCACGCCCGTCGGCGTGATGTGGTCGAACATCGGCTTGCGGTCGAGGATTCCGCGGGCCTCGGCGTCACGCACCTGGGGCGTCCGCATCAGGCCGGTCACGCTGACCACGCTCGCCGGCGGCAGGCCCGCCCGGACCCGGCGCTCGACCTTCGCCACGGCTTCGCGGCCCAGTTCGGGGCCGAATTCGACGTCCTTGAACACCGGCGGGCGGCGGGTCACCCACGTGGTGCCGCCGGCGAAGTCCGCGATCTCGATCAGCAGCTGCACGGCCGACGTCCCACCGCCGACGACCAGGACGTGCTGCCCGCGGAACTCCTCGGCGCTGCGGTAGTCGGCGGTGTGCAGCTGGCGGCCGGTGAACGTCTCCTGGCCGGGGTAGTGCGGCCAGAACGGGCGGGTCCAGGTGCCGGTCGCGTTGATCACGGCGCGGGCGGCCCAGCTGTCGCCGGCGCTCTCGACGAGGAGCCGCTCACCTTCGTCCCGCACGGCTCGCACCTCGACCGGGCGACGGACCGGCAGGTCGAAGGTGCGCTCGTAGCGGTCGAAGTACTCCGCGACGACCTCCGAGGCCATCCGGTGCTCGTCCTGCTCGGCGAAGGCCATGCCGGGCAGGTCGTGGAACTTGTGGACCTTGTCCAACCGCAGCGACGGCCACCGGTGCCGCCACGCACCGCCCGGCCCGGGATTCTGGTCGAGGACGACGAACTCCAGACCAGCCCGCCGGAGGAAGTAGGCGGCCGACAGCCCAGCCTGCCCCGCCCCGATCACCACGACGTCGGTTTCGCTGCGCACACCCGGTACAACCGCCCAGGCGGCGCGCCACTTCCCCACCGTGGCGCGCAGCACGTCGCGGCAACCGGGGCAAAGCGCCCAGGCGACGCGGGACGGGCTGCGAGGCCCGTGACGCGCGGAGGCGCGATGCGCGGCGCGCGCGAGACCCGCGAGGCGCGGCGCGCGGGCGCGCGGCGCGCGCGAGACCCGCGAGGCGCGGAGGCTCGATGCGCGGCGCGCGAGACCCGCGGGGCGCGGGGCGCGAGGCGCGAGGCGCGCGGGGCGCGCGGGGCGCGAGGCGCCCGGTGCGGAGGGGCGAGGCCCCTGGCGCGAAGGTGCGGGGCGCGCGGGACAGCTCGCGCGCGGGGCCCCGAGCCCCGCGAGGCGCGGACCGCGGGGGGCGCGGGACCGCGGGGCGCGCAGGCGGAGGGGCGCGAGGCGGAGGGACCCCAACGCGGAGGGCGGGGCGGAGGGCAGGGCCGCAAGGCCCCTGGGGCGAAGGGGCGGGCACGTGGCGGGGGCGCGCGTTGCGCGATCGCGAGGCGCGGGCGCGCGGGGATCGCGGGGCGCGGGGCCCGCGAGGCGCGGACCGCGGGGCGCGCAGGCGGAGGCGCACGGGGCGGCGGGCCCCCAATGTGGAGGGCGAGGCGCGCGGGGCGGAGGGCGAGGCCGAAAGGCACCTGGGGGCGAAGGGCGGGGGGCCGCGCATGGCGCGACGACCCGCGAGGCGCGGGGCGCCCGGGACCGCGGAGCGCGGGGCGCGCGGTTGCGTCTTGTGTCCGGGGCGCGGAACGAGCCGCGCTGCGTCGGGGGGCGCGTCGAGCAGGGGGGTGGTGCCTGCTCGACGCGCGAAGGGTCAGCGGCGGCGGATCAGGCGCACGATCGCCACGATGCCGAGCACCGCGGCGACTCCGGCCAGCACCGGGGCCAGGCGCTTGGTCACGGAGCTGCCGGCGTACTCGAAGAGGTCGATGGCCTCGGCTTCCTGCGGCTGGGGCTTGACCGTCTCGAGCTTGGGCTTGTCCGGGGCCGGCTCGGTGGTCACCCCGGACTCGGCCGGCTTCTCCTCCGCCGCCGGGGTCGCGGGGGCCTCCGGCGTGCCGAGGCGGTCGGCCAGGTTAGCGGCGAACTGGTCCAGGATCTTGCCCCCGACCTCGGAGATCATGCCGCGGCCGAACTGCGCCGGGCGGCCGGTGACGTTCAGGTCCGTCGCCACGGTGCCCTTGGTGCCGCCGTTTTCCTCGGCCAGCGTCACCGTGACGGTCGCCGCCGCGGTGCCGGCTCCGCGGGAGTCCTTGCCGGAGGCCTTGATCACGATCTTGCGGGCCTGCTCGTCGGTCTCCAGGAACTCGCCGGAGCCCTTGTACAGCAGGGAGATCGGCCCCAGCTTCACCTTGACCGTGCCGGTGAACGTGTCGCCCTCGACCTTGGTCAGGGTCGCGCCCGGCATGCAGGGGGCAACGCGTTCCGGGTCGGTGACCGCCTTCCACACCTCGGCGGGCGGGGCCGGAACGGTGAATTCATGGTCGAGCCGCACGGGCCGACCTCCCTTCTCCAGAAAGCTGCAAGTCCCTCGGAGCCACCTTAGTGCCGGAACCGGCTTGCGGGTGACTTCGAGGGACCCGGATCGGTGGTTGTGCGCGCGGTGAGTGGCTGCGCGGGCACTGGGTGGCTGTGCGCGGGGGGATGGCTTTCGGGGTGGCTGCTCACCGCGGTTGGGCGCCGAGACGACGCGGCCCGCTCGATCCTCGGCGGCGAGGCGGCAGAGCGGCGGGGCGGCGTGCCCGGCGCAGCTGGGCGGTGGGTGCCCACGGGGGACGGGGGCCGCGCACCGGCGGGCCGCGGCCGCGCGCAGGACCGCGCGGCCGTGCGGTGGGTGGCCACCCCGCCGCCGGGGTGGCCACCCACCGGGCTCAGACCGCTGCCAGGGCTGCCGACACGGCCCGGCCCGTCAGCACCTTCGCCAGCTCCTGGCGGTACTCCACGTCCGCGTTGCCGTCCGCTGTGGGGCTGGTGCCCTCGGCGGCGTGGGCGGCCGCCGCGCGGATGGTGTCGTCAGACGCGAACTGGCCGACCAGGGCCTGCTCCACCGCGGTGGCGCGCACCGGCACCGACGCCATGTTCGTCAGCGCCACCCGAGCCTCGGCGATCGTGTCGCCGTCCGTGCGGACCGTGGCCGCCACCGCGACCATCGACCACGCCTGGGCGACCCGGTTGAACTTCTCGTAGTGCGCCTTCCAGCCGGTGTGCTTCGGCACGCGGACCTCGACCAGGATCTCGCCCGGGTCCAGCACCGTGGTGAAGAAGTCCTGGAAGAACTCCGCCGCCGGCACGGTCCGCCTGCCGCTGCTGCTCGCGATCACCATCTCGGCGTCCAGCGCCAGCGCGGGGGCCAGCAGATCGCCCGCCGGGTCCGCGTGGGCGATCGAACCGCCGAACGTGCCCCGGTGCCGCACCTGCGGGTCGGCCACCGTGTCGGTCGCCCTGGCCAGCAGCGCGGCGTGCTCGGCGACCAGCTGGTCGCGCTGCACGTCGTAGTGCGTGGTCATGGCGCCGATGACGATCGCGTCACCGTCGTCGCGGACGCCCCGCAGCTCGGTGATCTTGCCGAGGTCGATGAGCGTCGTCGGCGCGGCCAGCCGCATCCGCAGCACCGGAAGCAGGCTCTGCCCGCCGGCCAGCACCTTGGCGTCCTCACCGGCCGCGGCCAGTGCCTGCACCGCCTCGTCCACAGTGGACGGGGCGACGTAGTCGAAGGCAGCGGGGATCACTGCGCACCTCCCGAAGCGTCGATGGAACCCAGTCCGCCGCCGGCTTCCGCGCCGACGCCACCGGCGTCGGTGCGGCCGCGGTGGATCGCCGACCAAACCCGCATGGGCGAGCACGGCATCTCGATGTCGTTCACCCCGAAGTGCCGCACGGCGTCCACCACCGCGTTGACCACCGCCGGGGTGGAGGCGATCGTGCCGGCCTCGCCGACGCCCTTGACACCCAGCGGGTTCGACGTCGCCGCCGTCTCGGTGCGGTCGGTGACGAACGACGGCAGGTCGGCCGCCGAGGGCAGCAGGTAGTCGGCGAACGTGCCGGTGGTGAGCGTGCCGCTCTCGTCGAACACCGCCTCCTCGTAGAGGGCCTGCGCGATGCCCTGGGCGAGACCGCCGTGCACCTGCCCCTCCACGATCAGCGGGTTGACCACCTTGCCCACGTCGTCCACGCACACGTACGAGCGCAACCGCACCCGCCCGGTCTCGGTGTCCACCTCGGCGGCGCACAGGTGCGTACCGTGCGGGAACGAGAAGTTCTCCGGGTCGAACACGGCCTCCGAGTCCAGCGTGGGCTCCATGCCGTCGGGCAGGTTGTGCGCGGCGAAGGTCGCGAACGCGACGTCCTGGATCGTCGTCGACGTGTCCGTGCCGCGGACGGTGAACTTGCCGCCCTCGAACTCCAGGTCGTCCGGCGAGCACTCCAGCAGGTGCGCGGCGATCGTGCGGGCCTTGTCGACGACCTTCTCGGCGGCCTTGACCACCGCGATGCCGCCGACGGCCAGCGACCGCGACCCGTAGGTGTCCATGCCCTTGTGCGAGGACTGCGTGTCGCCGTGGATGACCTCGATGTCCTCGAACGCCACACCGAGCCGGTCGGCGACGATCTGACTCCACGCCGTCTCGTGCCCCTGCCCGTGCGCCGAGGCGCCGGTCACGACCTCGACCTTGCCTGTGGGCAACACGCGGATGGCCGCGTGCTCCCAGCCGCCGGCCCCGTAGTCGAGGGACCCGAGCACCCGGGACGGCGCCAGGCCGCACATCTCGGTGAACGTCGAGATGCCGATGCCCAGCTGCACCGGATCCTTGCGCTCACGGCGTTCCCGCTGCTCCCGACGCAGGCCCTCGTAGTCGAACAGCTCCTTGGCGCGCTCGGTGGCGGCCTCGTAGTTGCCCGAGTCGTAGGTCAGCCCGCAGACCGTGGTGAACGGGAACTCCTCGTGCTTGATCCAGTTCTTCTCGCGCAGCTCCAGCGGGTCCATGCCCAGCTCGGCGGCCAGCTCGTCCATCATCCGCTCGATAGCGAACGTGGCCTCCGGCCGCCCGGCGCCGCGGTAGGCGTCGGTGAGCGTGGTGTTGGTGAACACGTTCGTGCACGCGAAGTGGTAGGCCGGGATCTTGTAGATCGCGTTGAACATGAACGCGCCCAGGATCGGCACGCCGGGGCCGACCAGCCCGTTGTAGGCGCCCATGTCGGCGAGCAGCTCGACCTTGAGGCCGGTGACCGTGCCGTCGCGGTTCGCGCTGATCGTGATGTCCTGGATCTGGTCGCGGCCGTGGTGCGCGGTCTGCATGCACTCCGAGCGGGTCTCGGTCCACTTGACCGGCTTGCCGAGCTTCTGCGCGATGAGGACCGCCATGGTCTCCTCGGGCAGCACGGCGATCTTGCCGCCGAACCCGCCGCCGACGTCCGGCGCGATGACGCGCAACTTGTGCTCGGGGATGCCGAGCGTCAGCGCGGTCATCGTCTTGAGGATGTGCGGCACCTGGGTGGCCGACCACATGGTGATCTGGGTGCCGGTCGGGTCGACCACGACCGAGCGCGGCTCCATGAACGCCGGGACCAGCCGCTGCTGGCGGAAGCGGCGCTTGAGCACGACCTCACCGCCGGACAGCGCCTCCTCGACGTTGCCGCCGGTGCCGGCCTCGCCCGAGTCGAAGACCCAGGTCGCCTGCTTGTTCGTGCCCAGGTCCTCGTGGACCAGCGGCGCGTCGTCGGCGATCGCGTTCTCCAGGCCGAGGACCACGGGCAGTTCCTCGTAGTCCACGTCGATGGCCTCGAGCGCGTCGGCGGCCTCGGCCTTGCTGCGGGCCACCACCACCGCGACGCCCTCACCGGCGAAGTTGACCTGGTCGGCGGCCAGCACGGGCCGCCGCGGCTGCTTCATGTCCGGCGTGATCGGCCACGCGCACGGCATGCCGATCGCGCTGTCCGGGTCGAGGTCGCGGGCCGTGTAGACGGCCACGACGCCCGGCATGTCCCGCGCCGCGGCCGTGTCGATGGAATTGATCCGGGCGTGGGCGAAGGGGCTGCGCAGGATCGCCACGTGCAGCATCCCGGGCAGCGTGATGTTGTCCGTCCAGCGGGTGCGGCCGGTGATGAGCCGCGCGTCCTCCTTGCGGGTGCGCGCCTTGCCGACCTCGGGCTCGATCGTCGACGTCATGTCACTCGCCCCCGCCCGCGAACGCGCTGGGAGCCCGGGTGACGTCGTCACCGGACACGCGCTCGGCCTCCGGGCCCGCGCCCGGGCTCATCCGCTGCGCGGCGTCGCGCACGGCCCGGACGATGTTCTGGTAACCCGTGCAGCGGCACAGGTTTCCTTCCAGCCCCTCGCGCACGGCGTGCTCGTCGGGGTTCGGGTTGTCGGCGAGCAGGTCGATCGACTGCATGATCATGCCCGGGGTGCAGAACCCGCACTGCAGGGCGTGGTTGTCGTGGAACGCTTCCTGCACGGGGTGGAGCTTGCCGTCGCGGGCCAGGCCCTCGATGGTCGTCACCTCGGCCCCGTCGGCCTGCACGGCGAGAACCGAGCAGGACTTCACGCTGTGCCCGTTGAGGTGCACCGTGCAGGCACCGCAGTTGCTGGTGTCGCACCCGACGACGGTGCCGACTTTCCCGAGCGTCTCCCTCAGGTAGTGAACGAGCAACGTGCGGGGTTCGACCTCGTCGGTGTAGCTGGTTCCGTCCACATTGACGGTGATGCGCATGAGGCCTCCAGTGGTGGGAGCTGGGTGATCGGCTTCACAAGCGAGCGTGCTACGTCCGTGCCGATCGGACAAGTCCTGGTTGGGTGACACTTCAACCCGGCTCCCGCAACTGCACGGAAATCCCCCGCAACACCGCCGCAAACGCGGAACAGCCTCGTACGAACTGACCACTCGCAGAGGTGCGAAAGGGCCCACTCGTGCACGCGCGAGAAGTCAGCCGTGGATGCGCCCGGACAACTCCGTGAGCCGTTTCCCGCCGCCGCCCCACCGCAACGCGATGATCTCCGCGGCGATCGACACCGCCGTTTCCTCCGGTGTGCGCGCCCCGAGGTCGAGCCCGATCGGGGAGGCCAATCGCGACAGTTCGTCCTCTGTCAATCCCGCCTCCCGCAAGCGGGTGAGGCGATCCTCGTGCGTGCGCCGCGATCCCATCGCCCCGATGTAGCCGACGTCCAGCCGCAGCGCGACCTCCAGCAGCGGCACGTCGAACTTCGGGTCGTGGGTGAGCACCGCGATCACCGTCCGCCGGTCGATCCGGCCCGCCTCCGCCTCGGCCTTGAGGTAGCGGTGCGGCCAGTCCACGACCACGTCGTCGGCCTCCGGGAACCGCGACGCGGTGGCGAACACCGGACGCGCGTCGCACACCGTGACCTGGTAACCGAGGTAGGAGCCCATGCGCGCCATCGCCGCCGCGAAGTCGATCGCGCCGAACACCAGCATCCGCGGCTGCGGTTCGAAGGAGCTGACGAACACCGCCATGCCCTCGCCGCGCCGCTCGCCCTCGAGCCCGTAGTGCAGCGTCCCGGTGCGCCCGTTGGCGAGCAGGCCGCGCGCGTCGTCGGCGACCGCGTCGTCGATCCGGTCGGTGCCGAGCGTGCCCGCGGTCCGGTCCGGCCACACGATCATGTGCCGCCCGCGCCGCTCCGGGTCCTCGTGCTCGATCACGGTGACGACGGCGACCGGCTCCCCGCGGTGCACGGAGTCCACGACGTCGCCCAGCTCGGGCAGGGTCTCCCGGTCGATCCGCTCGACGTAGATGTCGATGATCCCGCCGCAGGTCAGGCCCACCGCGAACGCGTCGTCGTCGCTGACGCCGTAGCGCTGCAGCACCGGCTCGCGGTCAGCCACGACCTGCTGCGCCAGCTCGTACACCGCGCCCTCGACGCAGCCGCCGGACACGCTGCCGACCGCCGTGCCGTCCTCGGTGACCAGCATCGCGGCGCCCGGCGCACGCGGGGCCGACGAGAACGTCGCCACGACGGTCCCGACGCCGACGGCCTCGCCCTCGCGCCAGCGCTTGTACAACTCGTCCAGTACGTCATGCATCGCGGATCTCCAGCAGCAGTCGTTCCAGGGTGGCCAGGCTGTGGCCGGCCAGCAAGCGGTCGACGTGCGGGAGCGCGGCCGCGATGCCGGACTGCACCGGAGCGTAGCCTTCGCGTCCCGCGTGCGGGTTCACCCAGAACACCGCGTGCGCCAGACGGCGCATCCGCGCCATCTGCTCACCGAGCAGGCTGGGATCCCCGCGCTCCCAGCCGTCGGAAAAAACCGTGACGACGGCGCGGCGCGCGAGCCCGCGCTGTCCCCAGCGGTCCAGGAAGATCCGCAGCGTCTCGCCCAGCCGGGTGCCGCCGGCGAAGTCGGGCACCGCGGTGCCGGCGGCCAGCATCGCGCGTTCCGGGTCGCGCTGCCGCAACTGCCGGGACACCCTGGTCAGCCGCGTGCCGAGGGTGAACACCTCGACCGCGGCCGGCGCCCGGCGGACCACGACGTGCGCGAACCTGAGCAGCGAGTCGGCGTACGGGCTCATCGAGCCGGACACGTCGAGCAGCAGCACCACCCGCCGCGGCCGGTTCGACCGGTTCCGGTGCACCAGGCGCACCGGTTCCCCGCCGCCGGCCAGCATCGCGCGCAGCGTCCGCCCCGGATCGAGCGAGCCGCGGCGGGCGGGCCTGCTGCGCAAGGACTTCCGCACCGGCGGTTGCGGCCGCAGCACCGCCATCAGCTCCCGCAGGTGCTCCCGCTCGGCCTTGGTCAGCTCGGCGAGATCGCGTTCGCGCAGCACCTCCGCGTCCGTCGCCGCGACCCGCAGCTCGTCGTTGTCCGACTCGGCCTCGCCCTCGCCCGCGGACTGGGACACCAGTGCCGCCATGCGGGACCGCTGCTCGCGGCGGACCGTGGCCGGCCGCGGTTCCGGCGGCGCGGCGGCGAACCACTGCGCGAACGCGTCGTCGTAGCGGATCAGGTCGTCCGGGTCCGAGCACAGCGTCAGCCGGCCCGCCCAGTACAGCTGGTCCGCCTCGCCGACGTCGAGACGCTCGACCGCGTCGAGGTAGGCCTGCACCCGCTGCGGCCCGCATGCGACGCCGGCTTCGCGCAGCGCGGTGGCGAAGCCGACGAATCCCGCCAGCGGATCCTGGGTGCTCACCTGCCCATTGTTACGCGAAAACCCGATGTGAGGGGTCGCGCGTGCCGAACCAGGTCGCGAACGCCTTCTCCAGCCCGTCGGTGCCGCCGTCCTCGGAGGCCCACGCGACGTGGCCGTCCGGCCTGATCAGGGCCTTGAGGCCGGGCCGCTGGACGCACCGGCCGGGCACCACGCGCACCCGCTCGTCGTCGATCCGCGCGCCGATCAGCACGGCCCGTCCGTCGTGGCAGTGGTCGGCCAGCCGGCTGCCGTCGGTGAACTCGAAGTCCGGCGCGCTGCGGCCGGCGAGGTCGTGCTCGCCGTCGACCGGGTAGCGGTGCAGCTGCCCGGACAGCTTCTTCGCCAGGTACGTCGAGCCGTCGCCGGTGGTGAGCAGGTCGGTGAGCACCGAGCGCAGTGCCTTGGCGCGCGGGTCCGGCCGCATCGCCGCGATCTGCGCCCGGGTCCACTCCAGCACCCACTCGCCGATCGGGTGCCGTTCGACGGTGTAGGTGTCGAGCAGCCCCTCCGGCGCGGTGCCGCGGATGGTCGCGGCGAGTTTCCAGCCGAGGTTGACCGCGTCGCCGATGCCGAGGTTGAGCCCCTGCCCGCCGAACGGCGAGTGCACGTGGGCCGCGTCCCCGGCGAGCAGCACCCGGCCCCGGCGGTAGGTGGTGGCCTGACGGGCGTTGTCGGTGAACCGCGTCGCGGACCGCAGCGCGGTGACCGTGACGTCCACTCCGGACACTCGGCGGACGCTCTCCTGCAGCTCCGCCACCGTGACCGGCGAGGTGCGGTCGGCGGGCGGGCCGTCGAACTCCACGGTCAGGATCCGCCCGGGCAGCGGGCCGTGCACGTAGACGCCGGTATCCGTGCGGTGCCAGCCCACCCCGAGCGCCTCGGCACCGTCGAGGTCGGCCAGCGCCTGGCGCCCGGTGATCTCCGGATCGGTGCCGGGAAAGGCGAACCCGGCGAGCTTGCGCACCAGACTGCGGCCGCCGTCGCAGCCCACCAGCCAGCCGGCGCGGACCCGGTCGCCGCCGAGGAAGACGGTCACGCCGTGGTCATCGGCGTCGAACCCGGTGACCTCGGCGCCCCGGCGCACGACCGCCCCCAGGCCGGTCGCGTGCTGCTCCAGCACCTTCTCGACGGACTGCTGGCCCACCAGCGTCAGCCGGGCCGCCGGTCCCGCGTCGCGGAACGCGGGGTCGGTGAAGTCGACCCGGTCCGAGCCGACCATGATCCCGCCGAAGTGCCCGACGAGCGGCGGCGGCGAGTTCCGCAGCCCCGTCCCGACCTTCATCGCCCGCAGCGCCTGGTCGCGCTCGGCCTCGAGCCGGTCCAGCAGGCCGCGCCGGTACAGCGCCTCGGCCGTCACCAGGTTGATCGAGCCCGCCTTGAGGGTCGGGTCGATCTCGGTGCGCCGTTCCACGACCAGCACGGTCGCCCCGCCGAGCCGCAGCTCGCCCGCCAGCATCAGGCCGACCGGCCCGCCCCCGGAGATCACCACATCGAAGTCCATGCGGACATGCTGCCGCAAAATCTTGTACTCGGTCAAATTTTTGATTCGGTATAGGATCGGCGTGTGGGACTGCGCGAAGAGAAGAAGCGGGCGACCCGGCGGCACATCTCCGACGTCGCGACCGGACTGTTCGCGGCGCGGGGCTTCGACGACGTGACGGTGGCCGAGGTCGCCGAGGCGGCCGGCGTGTCGAAGATGACCGTGTTCAACTACTTCCCGCGCAAGGAGGACCTGTTCCTCGACCGGCACGCCGACCGGCTCCGCGACCTGGAGCGGGTGATCCGGGAGCGCCCCGACGGCCAGGACGTGGCGACCGCGTTGCGGCGGTACCACCACGAACTGGTGGCACAGCGGCACCCGCTGGCCGGCACCCGGCCCGGCGCGGTGGGGTTCCTGAAGATCCTGTACGCCAGCCCCGCTCTGGTCACCCGGACCTACGAGCAGTCCCGCGAGATCGCCGACCTGCTCACCCGGCTGCTCGCCGAGGAGACCGGCGATCCGCTGGAGGCGCGGCTGACGGCGAACCTGGTGTCCGCGACCCTCGACTCGATCTACGAGCACGCCTGCCGGCGGATGCTGGACGGCGACGACCCCGACGACGTGCACCGCGACCAGCCCGCGGTGATCGACCGGGCCTTCGATCTCCTGGAGCACGGCCTGCGACGCTGATCTTCTTGCGCGGCAAGGGTTTTCCCCGCGGCGCGTCCGGCCGCCGAGCGGGCCCGTACCCGATACGGTCGCCGCGTGACCTACCTCGAGGAGACCCGCGCGGCGTACGACACCGTCGCGATCGACTACGCGAAGACGCTGGAGGACAACCTGGCGCAGAGCCCGATGGACCGGGCGATGCTGGGGGTCTTCGCCGAGCACGTGCTGGCCGACGGCGGAGGAGTGGCCGACGTCGGCTGCGGGCCGGGCCGCATCACCATCCACCTGGACTCGCTGGGGGTTCCGGTGTTCGGGATCGACCTGTCGCCGGGGATGGTGGCCGAGGCGCGGCGCCGGTACCCGCACCTGCGGTTCGAGATCGGCGCGATGGCGGAGCTGGACCTGCCGGATGAGAGCCTCGGCGGGCTGCTCGCCTGGTACTCGATCATCCACACGCCGCCGGAGCTGCTGCCGTCGGTGTTCGCGGAGTTCGCGCGGGTGCTGGTGCCGGGCGGGCACCTGCTGCTGGCGTTCCAGGTCGGTGACGAGCGCAAGCGCGTGGAGCAGGCGTACGGGCACGCCGTGTCGGCCGACGCCTACCGCCTGCCGCCGGACCGCATCGCCGATCTGCTGGCACAGACCGGGATCAGCGTGACGGCGCGGGTAGTACGCGACCCCGCCCACGAACTGGAGGCGACACCGCAGGCTTATCTGCTCGCCCGGCGCGACGGCTGAGCCCGCTGGACGGCAACCAGGCACTGGCCGAACCGATGGACCCGGAGCGCAAGCGGCGCTTCTTCCGGCTCATGGTCGAGATGGGGGACAAGGAGATCGAGGTCGGCTACCCGTCGGCCTCGCGGACGTCCTGCACCACCGCTTCCGGAGGTGCTCACGTTCGTGGAGTACGCGCTCGCCCGGGTCGGCTAGGCCAGCACCGTGTCGAGCTTGGCGCGGACGCGGTCGAGGTCCTCGGAGTACTTGAGCACCGCGCCGAGGGTCCGGGCGGCGACCTCCGCGTCCAGCTCGCTGCGGTTGAGCGCCAGCAACGCCTGCGCCCAGTCCAGCGACTCGGCGATGCCCGGCGGCTTCAGCAGCTCCAGCTCACGCAGCCGGCGGACGGCCGCGGCCACCTGCGTCGCGAGCCGTTCGCCGACTCCGGGCAGCCGGCGGCGCAGGATGGCGACCTCGCGGGCCAGGTCCGGGTGCTCCAGCCAGTGGTAGAGGCAGCGCCGTTTCAACGCGTCGTGCACCTCGCGGGTGCGGTTGGAGGTCAGCAGCACCAGCGGCGGGCGCTCCGCGCGGATCTCGCCGAACTCCGGGATCGTGACCGCGTTTTCGTCGAGCAGCTGCAGCAGGAAAGCCTCGAACTCGTCGTCGGCGCGGTCGATCTCGTCGACCAGCAGCACGCACGGCGACTCCTTGAGCGCCCGCAGCAGGGGGCGAGCCAGCAGGAACCGCTCGGTGAACAGCGACTGCTCGGCGGCGTCGACGTCCAGGTGCTCACTGCCGGCCTCCAGCGCGCGCAGGTGCAGCAGCTGGCGTGGGAAGTCCCATTCGTACAGGGCCTGCGCGGCGTCGATGCCCTCGTGGCACTGCAACCGCACCAGCGGCAGGCCGAGCGCTTCGGACAGCGACACGGCGAGCGAGGTCTTCCCCGTGCCGGGTTCGCCTTCGCAGAACAGCGGGCGCTGCATGCGCAACGCGAGGAACGCGGCGGTGGCGACGCCCTCGTCGGCCAGGTAGCCGACCCGGTCCAGCTCCGTCGCCAGCTCTTCGGGTGAGTTGACCTTCACGCCTCCACCCTAAGGGGTTGGGCCGTGGTTGACAGCCACTCCGCACCGGATTAGCTTTGCTTGCAAATCTACTTTGGGAGTTGAGATGCCACATCTGACCGTCCACGTCCTGGAGAGCGACCTCGCCGGGCGGGAGACCGAGTTGATCGAGGGCCTGACGGAGGCGATCGTCGCGGTGTACGGGGAATGGGCGCGGGAGATCGCGGTCGTGCGGCTGGTCGGGGTGCCGGCGAACCGGTGGGGCATCGGGGGCAAGCCGGCGGTGGCGCCGGCGCCGTCGGTGACCTTCGGGATCCGGGAGGCCGCCTTCGAGCGCCCGGACGCGGGTGACCTCGTGGCGCGGCTGGTGGCCGGGGTGACGGAGGCGGTGGTGGCGGTGTTCGGGGAGCGCGTGCGGCCGGGGGTGACGGTGGAGCTGGTGGGGACACCGACGGGGCGGACCGGCGTCGGCGGGGTTGTGGCGGCGTAGGACGGTTTGGCGGGGGCGGGGTTGTGGGGCATCCGGCGGGTGGGGCGGGGACGGCGGGTGTTGCCGCCTAGGACGGGTTGGCTGATGGCCGCGGCGATTGGGTTGGTGGGAAACCCGCCGCGTGAGCCGGCGCCCGCGGGGTTGCCGCGGGCTGGGTCGCTGGTGGCCCGGCGTGAGCAGCGTTGTCGCGGCCTGGTGCGCCCGGCTGGGCGCCGGGGCGGTCGCGGCTGGGCTGGGGGGACGCCCGTGGAGGTGGCGTTGCCGCCTAGCGGGGCAGGTCCGCTGGGGTGTCCACGTCCTGGCCGCCGCCCAGGTCGGCGCATTCCACCAGGCGCAGGTCGGTGCGGGCGCGGAGCCAGTCGCGGGCTCCGCGGTCGCCCGTGGCGCTCTCGGCGATCTCCTCCCACCACCGGCGGCCGAACAACACGGGATGCCCCGGCACGCCGTCGTAGGCGGCGCGCGCGACCACCTCCGCCGACGCCAGCGCACGCAGCCTCGCCACGATCCGCGCGTCCACCCCGGGCAAGTCGACCAGGTGCACCAAGACCGCCGGAGCTTCCGGCAGCGCGCGCAGTCCGGCCCGCAGTGACGCGCCCATCCCGGTGACCCAGTCCGGCGCCTCGACCGCGAGGTCGGGGGACGGCAACAACGCCCGCACCTCCGCGGCCTGCGCGCCCACCACCACCCGCACCGGGGCGCAGCCGCCGTCGGTCAGTGCGCGCAAAGCCCGGTGCAGCAACGGTTCTCCGGCCAGCTCGACCAGCGCCTTCGGACGGCCCATCCGCCGCCCCGCGCCCGCCGCGAGCAACAGCCCCGCGCACTCAACCACGACGCACCTGCACCGATGCCACAGCCACAATGGCCCACGGACGCCTCAAAGGCCGTCCCGCGCCCGCGAGCAACAGCCCCGCGCACTCAACCACGGCGCGCCTGCACCGGGGCCACGGCCAGATCGTCCTCGATTCGCTTCGCGGCGGCCAGCAGGGGCGGCACCATCTCCTCGACCACCGTCTCCCGCGGGGTGCGGCTCGCGTGCGTCGACACGTTCACCGCCGCGACAACCTTGCCCTGCCGGTCCCGGATCGGCGCCGCCACCGAGCGCAGCCCCTCCTCCAGCTCCTGGTCGACCAGCGCCCACCCCTGCTGCCGCACCGCGGCCAGCTCCGCCCGCAGCGCCGCCGGGGACGTCAGCGTGTGCGAGGTCAGCGCCTGCAGCTCGGCCTGCTCCAGGTAGCGCGCGAAACCCTCGTCGTCCAGGCCGGCGAGCAGCACGTGCCCCATCGACGTCGCGTAGGCCGGGAACCGGGTGCCCACGTTGATGCTCACCGTCATGATCCGCGACACCGCGACCCGCGCGACGTACACGATGTCCGCCCCGTCGAGCACCGACACCGAACTCGACTCGCGCACCTCGGCCGACAGCCGTTCCAGGTGCGGCTGCGCGACCTCCGGCAGCGTCATGCTGGACAGGAACGCATACCCCAGCTCCAGCACCCGCGCGGTGAGCGAGAAGTACTTGCCGTCCGTGCGCACGTACCCGAGGTCGACGAGCGTCAGCAGGAACCGCCGCGCCGCGGCACGGGTCAGGCCGGTCGAGCGCGCCACATCGGACAGCGTCAGCTCGGGCGCCCCGGCGCCGAACGCGCGGATCACGGCCAGGCCGCGCTCCAGCGACTGGACGTGGTGCGCTCCGCGCTCGGCCGGTTCCTCCATGCTCGCCAATCTAGCCGCGGCGCGAAGCGCCTCCGTTGAGGGTGGTGGTGGGTGACGGGCGGGCTTAGCTGGTGCGCGGCTGGGCGGTGGGCTCTCCCATCCCGGCCAGTGTCTTCTGCGCGATGGCGAACGCCTCGTTGGCCGCCGGCACCCCCGCGTACACCCCGGTGTGCAGCAGCACCTCGCCGATCTCGTCGGCGGTCAGGCCGTTGCCGACCGCGGCGCGGACGTGCATCGCGATCTCGCCGTGGCAGTGCAGCGCGGTCAGCACGGCCAGCGTGACGCAGCTGCGGGTCTTGCGGTCCAGCCCGTCGCGCGTCCAGATCGAGCCCCACGCGGCGCGCGTGATGTAGTCCTGGAACTTCTGCGTGAACTCGGTCGCGTTGGCGGTGGCGCGGTCGACGTGCGCGTCGCCCAGCACCTCGCGCCGGACCCGCATGCCCGCGTCGTACAGCTCGTCGCTCATCGCGTCCCCTTCAGGTGCTCCAGGACCAGCTCGGTGAACTTGTCCGCCTGCTCGTAGCTGCCCAGATGGGCGGCGTGGCCGAGGACCTCGAACCGCGCGCCCGGGACCGCCTCGGCGATGGCCTGCCCGTGCGAGGGCGGCAGGGCGGCGTCGTCGGCGCCGGAAATCACCAGCGTCGGCGCGGTGATCGCGGCCAGCCCGGCGGTCAGGTCGAGCCCGGCGATGGCCTCGCAGCAGGACGCGTACCCCTCGGCGGGGGTCGTCGCGGTCATCTGCCGCAGCTCCTCGGCCAGTTCCGGATGAGCGGCGATCCAGTCCGGCGTGAACCAGCGGCCGATGCTGCCCGCGGCGATCTGGTCCATGCCCTCGGCCCGGACCTGCTTCGCGCGCCCGGTCCACATGTCGACGTTGCCCGGCTTGACCGAGGTGAACGTCAACGCCAGCGACCGGATCCGCTCCGGCGCGTGCTGCCCGAGCCAGGCGCCGGTCATGCCACCCAGCGACAACCCGACGAAGTGCGCGGCCTCCACCCCGAGCGTGTCGAGCAGCTCGACCACGTCGCCACCGAGGTCGGCGATCGAGTAGGGACCCGGCGGCACCGGCGACTGCCCGTGGCCGCGGGTGTCGTAGCGGACGACGCGGAAACCGTTGTCCGTCAACGGCTTCACCTGCGGCTCCCACATGCGCAGGTTGCTGCCGATGGAATTGCTCAGAACGACGACGTCACCATCGCCCGCGGTCTCGTAGTGGACCTTCACGAAGTTCCCTTCCGCTTCTCCAGCACCCGTTCGACGAAGACGCGCGCGCTCCCCAGGTAACCGGCCGGGTCCAGCAGCTCGCCGATGCGCTCCCGAGTCAGGTGCTTGCCCACCAGGGCGTCCTCGGCGAGCAGGTCGGCCAGCTCGCCCTCACCGGCCAGCGCGCGGCGAGTGCACGCGCTCACCGCGTCGTGCGCTTCGAGCCGCCCGGTCGAGGCCGCCAGCGCGGTCGTTACCCGCTCGGACAGCAGCGCGCCGCGCGTGATGTCCAGGTTCGCGCGCATCCGGTCCGCGTCCACCTGCAGCCGGTCCAGGCTCGTGCGCAGCCAGTGCACCGCGGATCCGGTGCTGCGGAACAGTTCCGTGAGCGGCCGCCACTCGGCGTGCCACGAACCTGCGGCGCGCTGGTGCTCCTGCGCCATCGCCCCGAGCAGGGTCGCGACCAGCCCGGGCGCCTGCTGCGCGGCCGCGTTCGCCGCCACCGCGGCGACCGGGTTCCGCTTGTGCGGCATGGTCGACGAGCCGCCGCTGCCCTCGGCGACCTCGGCGATCTCCCCGACCTCGGTCTGCGCCAGCAGCACCAGCGACCGGGAGATCCCGGCGACCACGCCGGACAGCGCGCCGAGCGCACCGGCCAGCTCGGCGATCCGGGTGCGTTCGGTGTGCCACGGCAACGCGGGTTCATCGAGCCCGAGACGGCGGGCGAAGGCGGCCAACACCGCCGGCCCCTGGGCGCCCAGCGAAGCCAGCGTGCCGGTCGCCCCGCCGAGCTGCACCGCGAACCGCTGCGCGCGCAACCGGTCCGCGGCCGCGTCCAGCCCGGAGAGCCAGCCCGCGACCTGGAACCCGAACGTCACCGGCAGCGCCTGCTGCAGCAACGTCCGTCCCGCTTGGACAGTCCCGGCGTGCTCCCGCGCCAGCTCGGCGAGCCGGTCCGCGCACGCCGCCACCTCGGTGAGCAGCACTTCCGAAGCACGCGCGGACACCAGCATCGCGGCGGTGTCCACAATGTCCTGACTGGTGGCGCCGAGGTGCACGACCCGCCCGGCCTCGCCGCCCACCTGAGCGGTCAGCTCCCGCACGAGCGGCGCGGCGGGGTTGCCCACGCCGACGGACTTCTCCCCGATCGCGGCGGCGTCGAACCGGCCGTCCCGCGCCACCGCGGCGATCCGGTCCGCGTGCTCGCGCGGGATCACCCCCGCGTCCGCCTCCGCCCCGGCCAGCGCCGCCTCCGCGTCGAGCAGGGCGCGCAGCCACGCCGCGTCGGAGACTTCGGCACGCACCGGCCCGGCGGCCAGCATCGGGTCGAACAGGTCAGACATCGAAGAACACTGTCTCAGCCTCACCCTGCAGGCGCACGTCGAAGCGGTACCCGTCGTCGGTCTTGGCCGCGATCAGCGTGCCGCGCCGGTCTTCCGGCACCGAGTTCAGCACCGGGTCGGCGGCGTTGGCCTCGGTGTTCTCCGGGAAGTAGATGCGCGTGACGACCCGGTGCAGCAGCCCGCGCGCGAACACCGACACGTCGATGTGCGGGGCCTGCGTCGCGCCGTCCTCGCCCG
The DNA here is from genome assembly GCF_014653945.1 of Amycolatopsis deserti. Taxonomy (GTDB): domain Bacteria; phylum Actinomycetota; class Actinomycetes; order Mycobacteriales; family Pseudonocardiaceae; genus Amycolatopsis_E; species Amycolatopsis_E deserti. Next base: position 64,503 of record NZ_BNAU01000009.1, read on the forward strand.
GGATCGCGCCCGGCAGCAGGGTCAGGATCTCATAGCTGCCGTCCGGTTTCGTCGGACAGCGGCCGAAACCGCGAAACCCGGGCACCCGGCCGCGCGGGTCGTCCGGGTGGTCGAAGCGGCCCTGCGGATCGGCCTGCCAGGTCTCGACCATGGCGTCCGGGACCGGGTTTCCCTCGCCGTCGCTGACCACGCCGCGGATCCACACCGCACCCGGTGTGCCCTCCGGCACCACCGTCGGGCCGTCCTCCCAGGGCAGGCCGATCGCGAGGTAGGGGCCGACGGTCTGCGAAGGGGTCGTCATTCGTCTTCCTCTTCCTCGTTCTCGAACACCGACTGCTCGCGCCCGCGCACCACGATGTCGAACTCGAAGGCCAGCGCCCAGTGGTCGGTGGTGCGGCTGTAGTCGAACCGCGAGATCATCCGCTGCCGCGCCTTCTCGTCCGGGATGGAGTTGAAGATCGGGTCCTGGAAGAACAGCGGGTCGTCCGGGAAGTACATCTGGGTCACCAGGCGTTGCGTGAACGCCTGCCCGAACACCGAGAAGTGGATGTGCGCGGGCCGCCAGGCGTTGTCGTGGTTCTTCCACGGGTAGGCGCCCGGCTTGATGGTGGTGAACTCGTACCGGCCCTCCGAATCGGTGATCGTCCGGCCGACGCCGTCGAAGTTCGGGTCCAGCGGGGCCGGCCAGTTGTCGCCGATGTGCCGGTAGCGGCCGCCCGCGTTGGCCTGCCAGATCTCGATCAGCGAGTTCGGGATGCCCCGGCCGTCGCCGTCGAGGAGGCGGCCGTGCACCAGGATGCGCTGGCCCTGCGGCTCCTCGGCGTGCTGGCGGGTCAGGTCGTTGTCGAACTCGCCGAGGCGGCCCGGGCCGAGCAGCGGGCCGGTCACCTCGGTGAGCATCTGCGGCAGCAGAACGAGGGGCTGCTTCGGGTGCCGCAAGGCCGTCGACCGGTAGCCGGGCGAGTCCAGCGGCGGGTGCGTGCCCTCCGGGTCCCGCCGGTAGCGCGGCAGGATCAGCTTGTCACTCGTCGGTGCTGCCATAGCACGTTTTCCTTTCTCCTCACGCTTCCAGCACGACCGCGAGCCCCTGGCCCACGCCGATGCAGATGGCCGCCAGGCCGTAACCGCCGCCGCGGCGGCGCAGCTCGTACGCCAGCGACGCGAGAATGCGGCCGCCCGAGGCGCCCAGCGGGTGCCCGATGGCGATCGCGCCGCCGTTGACGTTCACGATCGACGGGTCGAGCTTGGGCCAGTCGGCGAAGCAGGACAGGCACTGCGCGGCGAACGCCTCGTTCAGCTCGACCGCGGCCAGCTGCTCCCAGCCGATCCCGGCGCGCTCCAGCGCGATCTCCGCCGCCCGCACCGGGCCGATGCCGAACACGTCCGGGTCCACACCCGCCGCGCCGCGCCCGGCGATGCGCGCCAGCGGCGTCTTGCCGAGCCGGTCGGCCGCCGCCTGGTCGCCCAGCAGGACGGCGGAGGCGCCGTCGTTGAGCGGGGAGGCGTTGCCGGCGGTGATGGTGCCGTTCTTGCGGAACGCGGGCTTGAGCTTGCCCAGCTTCTCCAGTGACGAGTCGGCGCGGATGCCCTCGTCGCGGGTCAGGTCGGTGCCGGGGACGGGCACCACGTGGTCGTCGTAGAAGCCCGCGTCCCACGCCTTCGCGGCGTTCTGGTGGCTGCGCAGGGCGAACTCGTCCTGCGCCTCGCGGCTGATGCCGTACTTCTCGGCCAGCCGCTCGGTGCTCTCGCCCAGCGAGATCGTCCACTGCTCGGGCATCGCCGGGTTGACCATGCGCCAGCCCAGGGTGCTCGAGTGCAGCGTCTGTGCCGCCGGGGAGTACGCCTTCTCCGGCTTGAGCAGGATCATCGGCGCGCGGGTCATCGACTCCACGCCACCCGCGACGACCAGGGAGGCGTCACCGGTGGCGATGGTGCGGCTGGCCTGCATGACGGCGTCCAGGCCGGAGCCGCACAGCCGGTTCACCGTGGTGCCGGGCACCGACGTCGGCCAGCCGGCCAGCAGGGCGGCCATGCGCGCCACGTTGCGGTTGTCCTCCCCGGCCTGGTTGGCGTCGCCGAGCACGACCTCGTCGACCGTGCCGGGGTCGAGGTCGTTGCGGGCGGCCAGCTCACGCAGCACGTGCGCGGCGAGGTCGTCGGGACGGACCCCGGCCAGCGCGCCGCCGTAGCGGCCGAACGGGGTCCGGATCGCGTCGAGAACGTATGCCTCAGTCATTTGGCCGCCTTCAGCTCGCGCAGGGCCTTCAGCTCAGCCTCGGTGGGCGGGGGCGTGGTCTCCAGCTCCGGGGCGACCTTGAGGTCCCAGCCGGTCGCCTCCTTGACCTGCTCGACCGTGACGCCCTCGTGGACCTGGGTCAGCACCAGCTCGGCGGTCTCCGGGTCCGGGCGCATCACGCCGAGGTCGGTGATCACCAGGGTCGGGCCGGCGCCGGGCAGGCCCAGCTTCTCCCGCTCGCCCTTGCCGCGGCCGTGGCCGAAGGAGGTGATGAAGTCGACCTGCTCGACGAAGCTGCGCTTGCTCTGCCGCACCACGACGTAGACCTCGTGGCAGTTCGCGGCGATCTCCGGCGCGCCACCCGCGCCGGGCAGCCGGACCTTCGGGTCGGCGTAGTCGGTGCCGATGACGGTGGTGTTGATGTTGCCGAACTTGTCCAGCTGGGCCGCGCCGAGGAAGCCGACGTCGATCCGGCCGGGCTGCAGCCAGTAGTTGAACACCTCGGGCACGCTGATCACGGCGTCGGCGGTGTCGGCGAGGATGCCGTCGCCGATGGACGCGGGCAGCCGGGTCGGCTTCGAGCCGAGCGTGCCCGACTCGTAGATGAGCACGAGGTCCTCGGCGTGGGTGCGGCGCGCGAGATTGGCCGCCGTGGAGGGCAGGCCGATGCCGACGAACACCCGCTGGCCACCGGTGAGGGCCCGGGCCGCGGCGACCGACATCATCTCGTCGGACGTGTACGTCCGCTCGACCGTCGCTGTCACTGGGCCACCTCCACGCCGAACACCTTCTCGTCCAGCCAGCGCTGGAACGAGTCCCTCTCCCGCCCAATGGAATCCCAATACGCGTAATACTCGTTGTCGCGCTCCGAGTACCCGGCCGCGTAGGACGGATGCGCCCCGTTCGGGACCTCCGCGACCGCCGTGACCGCCCAGGTCGGCAGGATGACCTGGCCGGGCATCGGGGTGAGCTCGTCGACGATCTCCTCGACCGTGACCAGGCTGCGCTTGGCGGCCAGCACCGCCTCCTTCTGCACCCCGACCAGGCCCCACATCTGCACGTTGCCCGCGCGGTCGGCCCGCTGCGCGTGGATGATCGAGACGTCCGGGTTGATGGCCGGCACCGCGGCCAGCTCCTCACCGGTGAACGGGCAGGTGATCGTCTTGATCGTGTCGGTGTGCTTGGGCAGGTCCGTGCCGCGGTAGCCGCGCAGCACCGCGAACGGCAGCCCGGAAGCGCCGGCGACGTAGCGGTTGGCCATGCCGGCGTGGCTGTGCTCCTCGATCTCCAGCGGCACCGGCCAGGAGTTCTGCACCGCGTCGCGGAAGCGGTGCAGCGATCCCACGCCCGGGTTCCCGCCCCAGGAGAAGATCAGCTTTTTCGCGCACCCGGCGCCGATGAGCTGGTCGTAGACGATGTCCGGCGTCATCCGCACCAGCGTCAGGTCCTTGCGCCGCTGGCGGATGATCTCCTGCCCCGCCGCGTGCGGGATCAGATGGGTGAATCCTTCGAGGGCGACCGTGTCCCCGTCGTGCACCAGCTGGGCGACGGCGTCACGGAGCGACGTTATCTCGGCCATTGAGCTGCTTCCGTTCGCATTCCGCACACAAGTTCTGCATATGAACATAGCTGGCCGTCCGAAGCCGCGCAAGGAAGGCTGGACGCATGAGCGGACCCGAAATCGACCCGGTGACGGCCGAGAGCGAGCAGCAGGACGCCGACATCGGCGCCGAGCACACCGAACCCACCTACCGCGACCAGGACCCCGAGGTCGGCACGGACGAGGCCGAGCCGGCTGGCGAGGGCGGCCCGGGAGGCATGGACCCCGAATAGCGCGGACGGCCGCCGATCCTGGGAAGCTGGGCCCATGCGAATCGTGGTGACGCGGCGGGTTCCGGAAGCGGCGATGGTGGTGCTGCGCGAAGCGGGCGAGGTCTGGGTATCCGGCGAGGACCGCCCGCTCAGCCCCGACGAGCTGCGGGACGCGGTGCGCGGCGCGGACGCCGTGGTGTCCATGCTGCACGACCGCATCGACGGCGCGGTGGCCGACGCGGCCGGGCCGCAGCTGAAGGTCGTGGCCAACGTCGCGGTCGGCTACGACAACATCGACGTGCCCGCGCTCACGTCCCGAGGCGTGGCCGTCACCAACACGCCCGGCGTGCTCACCGATGCGACCGCGGACCTCGCGTTCGGCCTGCTGCTCGCGGTGACGCGGCGCATCGGCGAGGGCGAGCGGCTGCTGCGGGCACGCCAGCCGTGGTCGTTCCACCTGGGCTTCATGCTCGGATCCGGGCTGCAGGGCAAGACACTGGGGATCGTCGGGCTGGGCCAGATCGGGCAGGCGATGGCGCACCGGGCGCGGGCGTTCGGCATGCGGATCGTCTACAGCGGACGGTCGCGGGCCCGGCCGGAGGTGGAGTCGGCCCTGCACGCCGAGCACCTGCCGTTCCCAGAGCTGCTGACCACCGCCGACGTGGTGTCATTGCACTGTCCGCTGACGCCCGAGACGCGGCACCTGATCGACGCCGAGGCGCTGGGCGCGATGAAGCACAGCGCTTTCCTGATCAACACCACGCGCGGGCCGGTCGTGGACGAGGCCGCGCTGGCCGACGCGCTGCTGCGGCGCGAGATCGCCGGCGCCGGGCTGGACGTGTTCGAGAAGGAGCCGGAGGTCGAGCCGCGGCTGCTGGAGATGGACAACGTGGTCGTGACGCCGCACCTGGGGTCGGCGACCGTGGAGACGCGGACGGAAATGGCGCTGCTGGCGGCGCGCAACGTGGAAGCGGTGCTCGCCGGCGAGGGGGCCATTAATGAGGTGCGTCCGGCCGGGGCGGGCTCCTAGTCTTCGCGGCGTGCGACTGAACGGACAGGTCCTGATTCTCGACGCCGACGACACGTTGTGGGAGAACAACGTCGTCTTCGAGCGGGTCATCGACGACTACCTGGACTGGATCGCGCATCCCACGCTGGACCGCGCCGCGGTGCGCGGCATCCTGGACGACATCGAACGGGCGAACGCGGTCACCCACGGCTACGGGACGAAGGTGTTCCTGCAGAGCCTGGCGGAGTGTTTCGAGAAGCTGCGGGAGCGGCCCGCGACCGCCGCTGAACGCGATCGGATCGAGGAGCTGGCGTCAGCGCTGATCCACCACGAGGTGGAGCTGATCCCCGGCGTCGCCGAGACGCTCGACGAGCTGGGCTCGCGGCACGAGCTGATGCTGCTGACCAAGGGTGACCGGGAGGAGCAGCAGCGCAAGATCGACGCCTCCGGGGTGGCGCACCACTTCCGCGAGGTGCACATCGTGCCGGAGAAGCACGTCGAGGTGTACCGCGGCCTGGCGGCGGCGCGGATGCTCGCCCCGGAGTCGACGTGGATGATCGGCAACTCGCCGAAGTCGGACATCCGCCCGGCCCGTGCGGCGGGGATGAACGCGGTGTTCATCCCGAACGCGCACACGTGGGTGCTGGAACACGACGAACTGGACGAGGCCGACGAGCGGGTGCTGAAGCTCGGCTCGTTCCGCGAGCTGGTGCAGCACTTCTGAAGCCTGCTCGGCCTCGCCGAGGTGCCGGGCACAGTGGCACAGAGCGTGGAGACCCACCCGGGAGTCGAACCCGGAAACTGGACGGCTTTGCAGGCCGCCACACGACCGTCGTGACGTGGGTCGGGTCGGGGGCGCCGGTGGCGCCTGGTGGTCGCGCGTCCTGGTGTCGATCCAGGCGCCCCGGAGTCATGAGTTCCGGGTGGCCGCCGGGCCTCGGGGTCGGGTCTTGCAAGGATCGCCGGGTGTCGACGCGTCCCCCGGCCGCCTCGGCCTAGCGCCGAGGCGCAACTCCCCCGCCAGGTCTCGAACCTGGCACCTGCCGATCAACAGTCACCTCGGGGGAATGCGGTGCCCCTTCCAGGATTCGAACCTGGACTGGACGCGTTCTCGAACCCCGTGCACCCTGGATTTCATCCAGGCGCACCACTGGTCGAGTCAACAACCAGGTCGGGGCTGAAGCACCGCACCCGAGGGCTCCGGCCCGTCACCCCTCGCGAGCCCGGCGGCGAGCCGGGACCCGGCAACGTGGCGCGTGCGGGACGCGAACCCGCGTCCCCCAGGTGAGAGCCGGGGATCCATACCAACTGGGCCAACGCGCCATACCCCCGCCCGTGCCGGCTCGGGGCGGGGCCGGTCGCGCCACCGGCCAGCACCCCTGCCAGGAATCGAACCTGGGACCTCCGCGTTCGTAGCGGCGCTCTGTCCTACTGAGCTACAGGGGTCCGACGGCCCGGCCACGCACCTACCGCGGGCGACCGCAGCGAGCGAAGGAAAAAGTCTGTCCACGGTGTAGGTGTCAAAGAACCACGCCGCATTGAAAAATGGGCGGCGTTCAGCACCGACGTGAGAACCGGTTTTGGCTTCCACCAGCTCGCCGATTCACAAATCCACTGCCAGAGGCGCGCGAAAAAGCACCAGCGACGTCAACGCTGTTGTTTCGACGCGTCCCGGCCGGCCGCAATTCGGTCAACGGCGCACCCGGTACCGCAGGTGAAGCACCCGGTTGCCCTGAATCACCACGTCGGGATCCTCCAACAGGTGCTGCGCGTGAACCGACCCGAAGTAGCGCTTGCCGGACCCGAACACGACGGGCACGACGTCCATGCGCACCTCGTCGACCAGGCCCGCGGCGAGCACCTGGCCACCGACGTCGCCGGCGGCGACCTCGACGATGCGCTCGCCCGCGAGCTCCTGCGCCTTCGCCACGGCCGCCTCGACGCCGTCGACGAAGTGGAACGGCGCCTCGGGGTCCCAGCCCTCGGGCGCCGGCCGGTGCGTCACGACGACCACGTGGTCGATCCCGCCCGGAGGCTTGCCGTCCCAGCCGCCCGTCAGGTCGAAGACGTGGCGGCCGGCGATCGTCACCCCGATCTGGTCCCAGTACGGCCGGGTGTAGTCGTAGGAGGTCTGCGACACCTTCACCTGGCCGCTGTCGTCCAACGGGACGTCACCGCTGGTCAACCAGTCGAACAGCGGTCCGGGCTGGTCGGTCTCGTCCGCGATGAAGCCGTCCACCGACACCGAGCTGTACATGACCACCTTGCCCACGGGGCCCTCCTCTGCTTCGGGGTGGCCCAAGTTAGCGTGCCGTGGACCGCCGGTCTTGTAAGAAATCAATCGGCCGGCAGCGGCCAGCTGTCCAGCACGTGGCCGGGGTGTTCGCGCAGGAACCGCCGCCGGACTTCGACGTACCGGGTCGGTGTGAGCCCGGTGAACGCCCGGAACTCGTGGCCGAAGTGGGCCTGGTCGAAGTAGCCCGCGCGGGCGGCGAGCTCGCCCCAGTCGACCGGTCCCGCGGGGTCGATCGCGAACACGGTGGCGGCGAAGCGCTGGGCGCGGGCGAACCGCTTCGGCGTGACGCCGATGAGCTCCTTGAACCGCCGTGCGAGATGAGTGCTGCTCACACCGGCCGCCGCGCTCAGGTCGCCGATCGCTACCGTCCCGCCGGTCGCCGCGATGACGCTGCTCGTGTGGCGGACCAGCCCCAGGCCGGCGGTCTCGCGCAGTCGCCGCATCAGCTCCTCCTCGAGCAGCGTCAGCATCTCGTGCGGCCCGTCCGCCGTGCCCAGCCGGTCTCGCAGCTCTGCGATGGCCGGCCGGCCCCAAATCTGCTCGACCGTCACGGGCCGGTCACGCAGCTCGGCCGCGGGCATCGGCAGGAACGGCGCCAGCCCCCACGGCTTGAAGTGCACGCCGACGGACCGGGTCCGGAGCGGGTAGCCGAACTCCAGCGCGCGGGTGGGCATGGTGACCACGCAGCCGTCGGCGTACTCGGCCGTCTCGATGTCGGTGGCGGCGCGGATGCGGAACGGCGCCCCGAGGTTGACGATGAGCAGCGCCGACGGACCCGGTGGCAGCGTCAGCCGGGCGTAGGGCGGCGCACCCTCCAGGTGGTAGAGGTCGTCGATCAGCCCGTCCAGCGGCGGTCGCGGCACTCTGGACACGTACTCCACGCCCAACAGCATCGCCGACGCGGCCGCGTGGTGCCACGCGCCCGGCGAGGCGCCGGAAAACGCAGCGAGGGAGGGCGCCGCGCGGGCGCCCTCCCTCGGCTGAAGTCCCGGTTTCTACAGGCCCGGCTGCTGCGCGTCCGCCTGGGGCAGGACCGCGAAGTTCAGCTGCCCCTGCTCGTCCTGCTGGACGTCGAGCACCTTGTCGTCCAGGAAGATCGCGGCCTGCGGCTCCAGGAACACCTTCGCGCCCCCGTCCGCGCCCACTACCTGGTCCCCGTCCTCCGGAGCCGGTGCCACGGACAGCGCCAGCTGGGCGCCGCTGTCCTGCTGGGCCTGCACGGCGAAGCGCAGGCCACCACTGTCGGTCTGGCCCTCCTGTGCCGTCAGGGCGCTGATGGCCTCGGCGGCGGCATCGGTCAAAGCGAGCATCGTGTCAGTCCCTTCGCGTCACGTGCACTCGTACCTCCGACCGTAGGGGCACGCTTCCGGGCACGCTGTCCAGCACCCGCCGTCATCGCCGATCACCGTGGGTTTCACCAGGTCAGCAGAGATGTGACGGCCGTCACACCGGGTCTTCGTCCGGTGGCGTCCGGATCGCGTCGGGCACCGAGCCCGGCGGGTTGTCCGCCTTCTGGTCCACCGCGTCGCCGAGGTTCTGCCCCGGATCGGCGGCGAAATCGGCGCGGACGCCGGTCTCGTCGGCAGGCACGTCCTCCGGCTGGACGTCCGGGCGCTCCTGCGCCAGCCGCCCGTCGAGGCTCTCACCCTCGCGCTCCTCGTTCGGCGTCGTGCCGAACCGGTCGGAGGCCATGTACCGCTCCGGCGGCTCGACGCCCTCCTCGAGCGGGTCGACGCGCAACCGGTCCTCGTCGAGGTCCTCCGCGCTGCTCAGCGCGGCCGGATCGCTCTCCACCGCGTCGGGGACGGGATGGCCATGAGCCTCACTCATCGGTCCTCCTCACCTGCTGGTCCTAGCGGTGGCGATACCCGAGCGGCAGAACGGGCAAACCCGAGATCAAGCTCACGTGCTTGTAGAGTACAAATAATTGCTGAGCATAGGTAAGTTCTGAAGTATGACCGCGACGTGGATCAGCGGGCCGGTGGCTCGGGAGGCACCCGCCGCACCCCGCCCGGCCGAGCACCACGCGGTCGCCTGGTACGTCGTCGCCGGGATGCTCACGACCGGCCTGCAGGAAGTGCTCTTCCTCGGCACGCGCCCGCTGCTGGGCGCGCTGGCCGCCAACACGCTGGCCATCGCGCTGACCACGGTCGCCAACACCGAGTTCCAGCGGCGCGTAACTTTCGCCGGCCGTCCCGCGTCACTCGTTCGGTTGCACCTGCAGTCGGTGGGGACATTCGCCTTCTACGCGGGTTACGGCTCGCTCGTGCTGTTGTCGTTACACCTGTTCACCCCGAACCCGTCGGCCACGCTGCAGGCGGTGACGCTGGCGGTGGCGAGCGGTCTCGGCGGCATCATCCGATTCGCCTTACTGCACTGGTGGGTCTTCGCGAAGCGGTGACCTGCGTGTTGTCACACCGCCAAGTGGTGTGTCACTTTTGCGCTTGCCTGTTCGTCGGTGCTCGGTTCACGCGCCTGGAGAACTCGATCGAGCGGGCTGTTGCTGCGAATGGGGTATGTCTAGTTGAATTCTGGACTGCCGGGCGGCCACCACTTACGATTACGCACAGTCGCATCGGTGACGGGTCGGCAGGGACCTAGAGGGAGTACCCGTTCACCGAGAGTAACACGAAACGCGGGCCCCCGACGGCGACCGGTCGACGGGTCATCGTTGTTGTCGTTGGGGAGTCGACCATGCGAACGAGTGTCCCGCCAAGCACTACCGCCGTCAGAACCGAGCCCGAGGCGCCGGGGCTGACACCCCAGGCCTTTCCTCGGGCATCACAGCGGCTCACGAAAGAAGAGCTCGACCCGGTGGTCCGCGAGGCGGCCACGGGTGAGCCCGGAGCCGTGGACCGCCTGATCCAGATGATCACCCCGGTCGCCGTCCGCTACTGCCGCGCCCGGCTCGGTGGCCGCGATCTGTCCTACCTGTCCGCGGACGACGTCGCGCAGGAGGTCTGCCTGGCCGTGCTGCACGCGTTGCCGCAGTACCAGGACCGCGGAGGATCGTTCCTCTACCTGGTGCACGCCATCGCGTCGAACAAGGTCGCCGACGCCTACCGCCTGGTCTCCCGGGACCGGTCGGATCCGGTGGCCGAGCTGCCGGAACGCCCGCTGGCCGACAACGAGCCGGAAAAGCACGCGCTCGACGTCGACCTCGGCGACCGGCTGACCAAGCTGCTCGCCACGCTGCCCCAGCTGCAGCAGGAGATCCTGACGCTGCGGATCGCGGTGGGCCTGTCCGCGAACGAGACGGCCGAGGCGCTGGGCATCTCGGCCGGCAACGTCCGCGTCACGCAGCACCGCGCGCTGGGCAAGCTGCGGGCGTTGATCACCCGCGAGGGTGACCTGCTCGACTAGCCGCCGTAGGCCTGGTTCAGGGCGGGCAGCAGTTCGTTCGACGCGAACTCGAAGAACCCGTCCTGGTGCTCGCCGCCGATCTGGACCAGCGCCAGATCGGTGAAGCCGGCGTCGGCGAAGGCCTGCGCGCTCTTCACGATCGGCTCGACGTCCGGGCCGCACGGGATGGACTGCGCGACCTCGTCGGGCGTGATGAACTGCGTCGCGCCGGCGAACCCGGACGTGCCGGGCAGCTCGGCGTTGACCTTCCAGCCGCCGCCGAACCAGCGGAACTGCTCGTGCGCCCGCTGCTTGGCCGCCTCCGGGTCGCGGTCCCAGCACACCGGCAGCTGCGCGTACTTGCGCGCGGTGTCCTGGCCCAGCTGCGCGCGCTCCTCGTCCCACGCGTGCAGCAGCTCGGGCTTCGGCTCGGTGGCGATCAGCGCGTCGGCCACCGGGGCGAAGCGCGACACCGACTGCTTGCCGGACACGGCGACCCCGATCGGGGTGCGCCACTCGGGCAGGTCCCACAGCTTCGCCGAGTCGACCCGGTAGTGCTGACCCGAGTAGTTGACGTACCCGCCGTCGAACAGGTCGCCGATGATCGCCAGCGCCTCGCTGAGCATCTCGTGCCGCACGTTCACCGGCGGCCACCCGCGGCCGACGACGTGCTCGTTCAGGTTCTCGCCCGCACCCAGCCCCAGCGTGAACCGGTCACCCGACAGCAGGGAGATGGTCGCCGCCTTCTGCGCCACCACCGCCGGGTGGTAGCGCATGAGCGGACAGGTCACGAAGCTGAGCAGCTCGACGCGTTCGGTCACCTGGGTGACCGCGCCCAGCACGCTCCAGGCGTACGGGGCATGACCCTGTTCGTCGAGCCAGGGCGAGTAGTGGTCGCTGCACACCTCGAACGCGAACCCCGCCTCCTCGGCGGCCGCCGCGTGCCGGACCAGTTCCCTCGGCCCGGCCTGTTCGGTCATCAGGGTGTAACCGAAACGCACTCCTGCTCCTTCTCAGCGCTCGACAGCAGCTGCTTGCGTCGCGTGATCATCGCCCGGCGCTCGGTCTCGTCGAGCCCGCCCCAGACCCCGAAGGGCTCCTCGGCGGTGAGCGCGTGGTGCCGGCACTCGACGATCACCGGGCAGGACATGCAGATCTGCTTGGCCCGCGCCACCCGGTCCGCCCGCGCGAAGCCGCGCTCGCCATCCGGGTGGAAGAACACCGAGCTGTCCAAGTTCCGGCAGTTGCCGTGCCGCTGCCACTCCCACGTTTCGGCAACAGGCACCGGGAGCCGTGACGTGTCCGCCATCTCGACCTCACCTCCGCGACCATCTCAGTTGCGCGCAGGACTACCCCGGTTTTTCGGCCACTACACCTGTCGGCCGAGCGCCAGCCGCTTCACGAACCAGTGATCGGCGTACAAGCGTTGCTCAGGGGCTTCGATCTCGCGGTAGCCGTGTTTGGCGTAGAGCCCACGAGCCTCCACCAGATCGTGCCGCGTGTCCAGTCGCATCTGGCGGGAACCCAGCCGCTGAGCTGCGGTTTCGGCGGCGCGCAGCAGTTGGTCGCCACCGCCCTGGCCGCGCGCGACGGGAAGGACGAACAGCCGGGTCAGCTCGGTGGTCGTGACGTCGAGCACTCTGATCCCGACGCAGCCGGTCACCGCATCGTGGGACCGGGCGAGGAGGAAGAGCCCGGTGGGCGGGACGAGGTCGTCACTGGGATCGTCGGCCATGGCGGCGTCGAGTTCGGCGTCCGTGGCGGGGCGGCCGTAGTAGCGGCTCGCGACGTCGTCGAAGTAGGCGCGCAGGATCGCCTGCGCGGCGGGGTCGGTCACCGGGACCGGAGCGATCGTCCACACGGGTCCATGCTGGCGGCGGTGTAAAGCGGTTTTGTCAGAGGTCGGTGGCGCGCTGGTGCCGCGCCTCGTACAGGCCGACCTCACCGCCGCCCGGCAGGCGGAGCCTCGTCAGCAGCCCCCAGCCCGCGTCGGTGACCGGCGCGGTGAACTCGACGCCCCGGCCGGTCAGCTCGCGCACCGTCGCCGCCACGTCGTCGCACAGGAAGTACAGCTCGTGCGCCTGCTCGGCGTCCGTCGGGTGGACCGCCACCTCGGCGGGCGGCAGCTTCACGATCAGCCAGCCGCCGCCGGCGTCCACGTGCGGCTGCCCGAGCACGTCGCGAAGGAAGGCGCGGTCGGCGTCGGCGTCGTGGCTGTAGAGGATCACATGAGCTCCGTTGATCATCCATCGAGCCTAGGCAGCCGTTAGGGTGGCCGGCATGGCTTACGACGTGGTCCTGTTCGGCGCGACCGGCTTCACCGGCCGGCTCACCGCGGAGTACCTGGCCCGGCACGCCCCCGACGACTGCCGCTGGGCGCTCGCCGGGCGCAGTCGCGCCAAGCTCGAAGGTGTGCGCGACGGGCTGGGGCCGAAGTTCGCCCAGCTGCCGCTGCTGTACGCCGACGTCACCGATCCCGCGTCGCTGAAAGCGGTTGCCAACTCGGCGAAGGTCGTGATCACCACGGTCGGCCCGTACGTGCAGTACGGCGAGCCGCTGGTGGCCGCGTGCGCCGAAGCCGGCACCGACTACGTGGACCTGTGCGGCGAGCCCGAGTTCACCGACCTGATGTACGTCCGCCACCACGCCCGCGCCGCCGAGACCGGCGCCCGCATCGTGCACGCGTGCGGCTTCGACTCGATCCCGCACGACCTGGGCGTCTACTACACCGTCAAACAGCTGCCCGACGACGTGCCGATCCGCGTGCGGGGCCAGGTGCGGGTCGGCGCCGCGTTCTCCGGCGGCACCTACGCCTCCGCGCTCGGCGCCGCGTCCCGGCTGCTGCCGATGCGCCAGGCCGCCCGGGAACGCCGGAAGCTGCAGCACCGCCCGGAAAACCGCCGGGTGCGCGCGGTCACCGGAACCCCGCGGCGCGACGGCGAGACCGGCCACTGGCTGGTGCCGCTGCCGACCATCGACCCGCAGATCGTCGTCGGCTCGGCGCGCGAGCTGCCCGAATACGGGCCGGATTTCACCTACAGCCACTACGCGGCGGTCAAGCACCTGCCGGTGCTGGCGGGCGGGCTCGCCGGGCTGGGCGCGGCGGTCGCGCTCGTGCAGCTCCCGCCGGTGCGCAAGGCGCTGGGCAACCTGCGCAAGCCCGGCGAGGGCCCGAGCGAGCAGCGGCGTGCGAAGTCCTGGTTCAGCGTCCGGTTCACCGCCGACGGCGGTGGCAGGCGTGTGGTCACCGAGGTCTCCGGCGGCGACCCCGGCTACGACGAGACGGCGAAGATGCTCGCCGAGTCGGCGCTGTGCCTGGCGCACGACGACCTGCCCGCCCGCGCCGGGCAGCTCTCCCCCGCCGCCGCGATGGGCGACGCGCTGCTGACCCGGCTGAAGAACGCCGGGCTGACCTTCCGGACCCTCCCGTCCTGAACCACCCGGACGGGGGATACCGGCGACACGAACCCCGACCTGCTTAAACACAGTTCAAGCCGGGCCTTACAGTGATCGTATGGCTCGACTGACGCGCGCTGAAAGTCAGGCGCACACGCGCCGGCGTCTCCTCGCCACCGCCACCGAACTCTTCCTCCGCGACGGCTACACCGCGACGTCGCTGGAACGGGTGGCCGAGGAGGCCGGGTTCTCCAAGGGCGCCGTGTACTCCAACTTCCGCAACAAGGACGAGCTGTGCCTGGCCGTCCTGGACGGGGTGCGCGCGGAGAAGGCGGCGTCGGTGGACGCGACCCTGTCCCGCACGGACAGCCTGGAGGAGCTGCTGGCGGCCTTCGCGGTGTGGGCCGCGGGCACCGGGGGCGACCAGGCGTGGATCCGGCTAGAGGCGGAGTACCTGCTCAACTGCCGCCGCGACCCGGAGCTGCTGGCGCGGCTGGCGAAGAGCAACGCCGAGATCGCCGACCTGGTGACGGAGCTGCTGAACGCCAACGCGCGGCGGCTGGGCGTGCGGCTGCCGATGGACGCCCGCCAGGCGGCGTACGCGTTGTTCAGCATCACGCTCGGGCTGGGCCTGCTGCGCTCGGTGGACCCGGCCATCGGGGTCGAGTCGTTCACCTCGGTGGTGCGGCTGCTGGCCCAGCCGGCGGAGGTGACGGTGCCGGAGGCGCGCTCGGCCAGCCACGAACCGGCCGGCGGGGCCGATGCCGGCGCGCACCGGGACTGAGCGCTGGGTAGATCAGCGGGGCGGCAGCGCGTGCAGCTCCACCTGCTCCAGCCGCCCCGACCGGACCCGCGCCGTCAGGTACGTGTGCTCGGGCTGCCGGCGCCGGTCGGTGGGCGAGCCGGGGTTCAGCAGCCGCAGGCCGGACTCCGCCACGCTGTCCCACGGGATGTGGCTGTGCCCGAACACCAGCACGTCCACATCCGGGTACTCCCGCGCGCACCGCGCCTCCCGGCCCTTCGCCGGGCCCGTTTCATGCACCACGGCCAGGCGCAGGCCCGCCAGGTCCGCCCACGCCACCTCCGGCAGCCGCGCGCGCAGCTCCGGCCCGTCGTTGTTGCCGTACACCCCGATCAGCCGCCGGCTGCGCGCCTCCAGCTCGTCCAGCAGCGCGACCTCCACCCAGTCCCCCGCGTGCACCACCACGTCCGCGCGGGCGACCTCCCGCCACAGCTGTTCCGGCAGATCACGCGCCCGCTTGGGCACGTGCGTGTCGGACATGATGACAAGGCGCATGGTCACCGGTGTATCACGCTGGGCCACCCGGAGCAGGGCACCGATTCCCCCGCCCGTAACCTTCATCCGGGTTGTCCGGATCAGGAGGGGTGAGCCTTGACGCAGGAACCCGCGTGGCCCACGACCGACGACGAGCGGACCGAGGTCATGACCCCGGTCACCGACGTGCTGCCGAAGGTGACGCAGGAGCCACCGCGCAAGAAGAGGACCGCCAAGCGCACCGCGATCATCGCCGCCTCGGTGCTCGGCGTGCTCGCCGCGCTCTACGCCGTGGACCTGCTGATCAGCCAGGGCACCGTGCCGCGCGGGGTCACCGTCGCCGGTGTCGACGTCGGCGGCCTCAAGCGCACCGCGGCCGAGGACAAGCTGCGCGACGAGATCGAGCCGCGGCTGACCCAGACCATCCCGGTCCGCGCCGGTGACGCCACCGCCGCGATCGACCCGGGCACCGCCGGCCTCACCCTCGACTGGCCGTCCACTTTGGACCAGGCCGGCGACCAGCCGCTCAACCCGTTCACCCGCATCGCGTCGTTCTTCAGCGACCGCGAGGTCGGCGTGGTGACCCACGCCGACGAGGACAAGCTGACCGCGGCCATCGAGGAGCTGCGGGCCCGCACCGACCGGCTGCCCGTCGAGGGCACGATCCGGTTCGAGGACGCCAAGCCCGTCGCGGTGCCGCCGCAGCCCGGCCAGCAGCTGGACGCCGCGGCCGCCAAGAACGAGGTGCTGCGGCACTGGGCGACCGGGCAGACGCTGACACTGCCGGTGGCGACCACGCCGGTCCAGGTCTCCGCCGAGGCCGTCCAGGCCACGCTGGAGGGGTTCGCCAGGCCCGCCGTGTCCACGCCGCTGGTCATCCGCGGCGAGGGCGCCGACGCGACACTGTCGCCGGAGGCCGTGGCCGCCGCGCTGTCGTTCGAGCCGGGCGAGGGCGGCACGCTGGTACCGAAGGTCGACCACAACAAGCTCATCGAGGCGGCCGGCCCGCAGCTCAAGCCCTCCGAGAAGGAGGGCAAGGACGCGCAGATCGTGTTCGAGGGCGGCCGTCCCACGGTGCAGCCGTCGGTGGACGGCAAGGGCGTCGACTGGCCCCCGACCCTGCAGCCGGTGTTCGACCTGCTCAAGACACCGGGCAAGCACGAGCTGGTCGCGAAGTACCACACCACCCCGGCGAAGGTGACCACCGAGCAGGCCAACCAGCTCGGCATCACCGAGGTCATCGGCGAGTTCACCACCGGCGGGTTCGCGGCCGACTCGGGCGTGAACATCCGGACCGTGGCGCAGAAGGTCAACGGCGCGATCGTCAAGCCGGGCGAGACGTTCAGCCTCAACGGGTTCACCGGCCCGCGCGGCAAGGCCCAGGGTTACGTCGAGGCCGGCGTGATCGAGAACGGCGCCCCGGCCCGCGAGGTCGGCGGCGGCATCTCCCAGTTCGCCACCACGCTGTACAACGCGGCCTACTTCGCCGGGCTGAAGGACGCCGGGCACAAGGAGCACAGCTACTACATCAGCCGCTACCCCGCCGCGCGGGAGGCGACGGTGTTCCAGAGCCCCGGCGGCGCCAGCGTCATCGACCTGAAGTTCACCAACGACTCCGACACCGGCGTGGCCATCCAGACCATCTGGACGCCGTCGTCGATCACGGTGAAGCTGTGGGGCACCAAGCGGTACACGGTGGAGTCGATCCCGGGGCCGAAGACGAACTTCGTCCCGCCGCAGGAGAAGCCCGGCCCGGCGGAGAACTGCCACGCCTCCAACGGCGCGCAGGGCTTCACCACCAGCGACACCCGGGTGCTGCGGGACGCCAAGACCGGCCGCGAGGTCAAGCGCGAGACCCGCACGGTCCACTACAACCCGCAGCCGAAGATCGTCTGCGCCACACCGGGCCCCTGAAACCCGTGAAACCCGTGAAAAAAAGGGGGGCCGCACCGATCCCGGTGCGGCCCCCTTTTCGCGTGGTCAGGACGAGCGCTTGATCTCGTCGAGCCGCACCTGAACACCGTCCAGCACGCGGTCGACGGCGTAGTCGAACAGCTCGCCGAAGTAGTCGCGGTTCTTCTCCGGGTCGTGCAGCCGCTCGTGCACGGTTTCGGCGAGGGTGGCCAGGCCGGACAGGTTCGGGTCCGGCGGCGGCGCGCCCCACCCGCCGGAGATCTGGGCCTTCGCCTCGTTGGCCTTGCGCTGGTCGTCCTCCAGCGAGATGAACAGGCAGGCCTGGCTGACCAGCAGCCGGCACACCATGGCGGCCTCGTCCTGGTCGAACCCGGCGCGCAGGAGTGTCCTCATCGCACGGTCCACAGTGGGCCCACCGGCCTCGACCGAGGGGCCGTTGAGCGCCACCCGGCGCGCGACCCCGGGGTAGCGCATGAACACGACCCGCAGGTTGGTCAGGAACTGCCGCCACCACGGCCGCCACTCCAGCTCGGCGGGCGGGAGCTCGTACATCGCGATGACGCGGTCGACGACCGCGGTCACGACCGTGTCCCGGTCACCCACGTGGTGGTAGATCACCGCCGGGTAGGCGTCCACCGCGCCGGCGAGCTGGCGCAACGTCCACGACTCGACCCCGTGCCTCGCGGTCAACTCGAGCGCCGCGTCGATGATGCGATCCGGGGTGACCGCGGGCAGGCCCGCCGCGTCACGGGAACGCGGGCGGCCGGGCACGGGAGCAGACTTCGCCATGGCGTAACAGTAGCTCGCCGGTGTTGGCGCGCCAGTCAACACCGCCGCCAATCGTGATGAAAACAGCTCGCCAAGGGGAACCGGGCCTGGGAGGCTGGACGGGCAAGCGCGTGACATCCAGGAGGTCGCATGTCCGAGAACAGTTCACCGGGCGAATCCGAAGACGACGTCAAGCGCAGGTTCCGCGAGGCTCTGGAACGCAAGCAGGCCAACGCCCAGTCCTCCGGCCGCCAGGACGGCGGCGGCGGCAAGGGCGGTCACGTGCACGGTCACGGCCCCGCGGCCAGCAAGCGCACCTTCCGGCGCAAGAGCGGCTGAGCGGACGGCGTGGGTGCCTGTGCGGCACCCACGCCGTCACCCGGTCAGGGCGTGAAGGTCTCCAGGTGGTCGACCACGACGAACCGCGAGGCCGGTGACGCCGCGGCCACCGCCGACCGCAGCGCCGCCAGGCCGCCCCAGTCGCGAGCCGGTTCGGTCAGCGGGTGGTCGAAGTCGTCCCAGTGCGTCGGGACGACGTACGGCGGCTGCCCGAGCACGCGCAGCAGCCGGCCCACGTAGTCGGCGATCTTGCCCCCGCCGGCGGGCAACAGCACGACATCCGGACGCAGGCCCTCCAGTTCCGACTCGACGTAGTTCGAGCCGCCGAAGTCGATCACGCTCCCGCCCCGCGCCGAGGTCACGTGGTACGCGAGGGTGCCACCCTCCACAAGATCCTGAATGTATTTCGGTTTTGGCAGGTTGCCGAGCCCGAAACCGGGCCGGGTCCCCGGAAACGGCACCGCGGCCCGTGCGCCGGACGCCGAATGCAACGAGCGCAGGATGCGGATCGTGTAGCCGTCGAAGGTGAGGAACTCGCCGCCGCTCGCCACCGCCAGCTGGTCCTCCGGCGCGCCCAGCGCGGCCATCAGGTTCAGGTGGGTCTCGGTCCCGTACACGGTCGCGCCGGTTTTCCGCGCCAGGTAAGGGACATCGGTCAGGTGGTCGTAGTGCCCGTGGGTGACCAGGATGTGGTCGGCCCGCAGCTCGCCGCTGTCCACGTAGCGGTCGATGAGCCCGGTGTCCACCGTCAGCCGGGTCTTCGGGTCCGCGCCCTGCGGCGAATAGGTGCCGGTGTGGAACCGGGTCAGCCACGGGTCGATCAGGACGGTCTTCGTGGTCGTGCCGTCGGCGCTGGGCATCCGGATCTCCCAGCTGTTGTTGCCCCACCAGCGCAGCGTGAGTCCCCCACCGGTCGCGGCCCGGGCGGCCGCGGGCGCCGCACCGGCGAGGACGGCGGCGGCCCCCAGGCCCACCCCGAACACCCCGCGCCTGCTCAGTCGATCAGTCATGGCGCCACCCCAGCACGGAACTGGTACGACTGTCCAAGACCGGACCGGCCCGCTCGCGATACGCCGGCCGATATCGTCGCAGCGTGGACCCCCTGCGCGCGTTGCGCTACTTCGTCGTGGTTGCCGAAGAACTCCACTTCGGCCGCGCCGCGGACCGGCTCGGGATCGCCCAGCCACCGCTGAGCCAGCGCATCCGCCGGCTCGAGGACGATCTCGGCGCGCGGCTGTTCGACCGGGACAGCAGGCGGGTCGAGCTGACCGAGGCCGGGCAGATCCTGCTCGCCGAATCCCGCGACCTGCTGGCCCGGTGGGAACGGATGCGCACGCTGGTCGGCAAGGCGCACCGCGGCGAGATCGACTCGCTCCGCGTCGGGGTGCCGCCGGAGGTGGCCGGGCGGGTGCTGGCCGATCTGCTGACCACGTTCGGCGGCGCGTGCCCGGACGTGCGGCTGGACCTGCAGGAGCTGACGACGACCGAGCAGGTGCGGCTGCTGGCCGACCGCGAGCTGGACGCCGGGCTGTTGCAGCACCCGGTGGACGTGTCCGGACTCGAACTGGGCCCGGCGGTGCAGACGCCGCTGGGGGTCGTCCTGCCGCGGGATTCACCGCTGGCAGCCCGCTCGGAACTGGCACTGGGCGATCTGGCCGGGCACGGGCTGGTGCTGTTCCCGCGCGCCGCCGCGCCCGGCTTGTACGACGCGACGCTGCGGACGTGCTGGGAGCAGGGGTTCCGGCCGTCGCACGTGCGGCACGCGCGGAACCCGGAGTTCGTGCTGGGGCTCGTGTTGTCCGGGCAGGGCGTGGCGTTCGACCAGGGTCTGGTGGCGCGCAAGGAGCCGCGGGTGGTCTGGCGGCCGCTGGTGCCCGGGTCGCTGTCCTGGCGGATGTCGGTGGCCTGGCCCGCGGTCAACCCGCATCCGGAGGCGGCGCGGCTGGCGGAGGTCGTCGCGGACGTGCTGGCGCGCGACGGCGTGACGACGCCGGCGCCGGTTCAGGACCCGGTGGAGCGGCCGTGGAACGTGGTGTTCGGGCGGTCGTGAACGATCTGTTCGATGGCGGCTCTCGCGGCCTCGCCGATGGCGTGGTCGACGTCCGGCAGGCGGGACTCCAGGGTCGGGGCCCGGGTGAAGACCGCGACGGCGTAGCGGGCGCCGTCGGGGTACTCGGCGACGCCGATCTCGTTGCGCACCGCGAGCAGCGAGCCGGTCTTGCCCCACACCCGGACCTGGGGCGGGAAGGCGGCGGTGAGGCGATGCCAGTTGACCTGCTGCGCCATCAGCTGCCGGATCCAGCGGCACGCCTCGGGCGGGCCCGCGGTGTCGCCGGCGATGGCGGCGAGCAGGGTGGTCATGTCGCGCGGGGTGGTCGCCGAGGTCCGCAGGGGGTCGAGCGCGCGGGTGGCGAACACCTCCGCCACGGGCAGGGCGGGGAAGCGGCGGGCGAAGTCGGCGGCGTCGCGGGCGCCGATGTCCTCGGCCATGGTGGCGACGACGTCGCGGGGCGAGCCGATGACGCGGGTCCGCGTGAGGCCGAGCTCGCGGAGCAGGGAGCGCACGTTGTCCAGGCCGACGCGGTCGAAGAGCAGGTCGGCGGCGGTGTTGTCGCTGACGGAGAGCGCGAAGAAGGCCGCGTCGCGCAGGCTCATCTCGACGTCGTCGGCGCAACCCGCGGTGCCGGTGCCGCCGAGCCGGTCGGCGGCGGTGACGCGGAGGCGGTCGGCGGGGTCCAGCTGCCCGGCGGCGACCTGACGGGCCAGTTCGAGGACGAGCGGAACCTTGACCACCGAGGCGAGCACGACCGGCTCGTCGGGATCGAGGCCGGACTCGCCGGTGCAGCCGAGGCAGCGGGCGTGCAGCCAACCCCGCACGCCCGCCGCTTCGAAGATCTTCCCCGGTGTCACACGGTAAGGATGGACCGCAGCCTGCCGACCTCGGACATCCGGCGCTCCGCCAGGCGGTCGGCGGCCGTGGCCGGCGGCACGCCCTCGGCCTTGGCCAGCTCGAACACCGCCTTGGTGGTCTCGAAGATGCCGGCGGCCTTGCGCTTGGCCCGCTCGAAGTCGAAGCCGTGCAGCTCGTCGCTGACCTGGATCACCCCGCCCGCGTTGACCAGGTAGTCCGGCGCGTACAGCACGCCCCGGTCCTCCAGCGACTTCTCGATCCCGGGGTGGGCGATCTGGTTGTTCGCGGCGCCGCACACGATCTCCGCGCCCAGCTCGGGCACGGTCGTGTCGTTGAGCGCGCCGCCCAGCGCGCACGGCGCGAACACGTCCAGCGGCATCCGCAGCAACGTCGCGTTGTCCGCGACGACCTCGACGGCCGGGTGCGCGGCCTTGACCCGGTCGATCGCCGCCGGGTTGACGTCGGTGACCGACACCCGGGCGCCGGCCTCGACGAGGTGCCCGACCAGGATGTGCCCGACCTTGCCGACGCCGGACACGCCGACGTGCCGCCCGGCCAGGTCCGCGCTGCCCCACCGGAACTCGGCGGCGGCGCGCATGCCCTGGAACACCCCGAACGCGGTCAGCACCGAGGAGTCGCCCGCGCCGCCGTGGTCGCGGGAGCGGCCGGTCACGAAGCGGGTCTCGCGGGCGATGACGTCCATGTCGGCGACGTAGGTGCCCACGTCGCAGGCGGTGTAGTACCGCCCGCCGAGCGACTGGACGAACCGGCCGTAGGCGCGCAGCAGCGCCTCGGTCTTGGTGGTCGACGGGTCGCCGATGATGACGGCCTTGCCGCCGCCGAGGTCGAGCCCGGCGAGGGCGTTCTTGTAGGCCATGCCCTTGGACAGCGCGAGGACGTCGTCGAGGGCGTCGCTTTCGCGGCTGTAGGGGTAGAAGCGCGTGCCGCCGAGCGCGGGGCCCAGCGCGGTCGAGTAGACGGCGATGATCGCCTTCAGGCCGCTCGCCTGGTCCTGGCAGAACACGACCTGTTCGTGACCGCTTTCGCGGCCGAACACTCCATCCGTCACGGTGGTGACTCCTCATCTGCGACCCGCCCGGCGACGTTCGTGGCGCCGCGGAGGGTTCCGGTTGTGGGTGGAGCTCCCGGAAAGGTCGTTCCCGTCGGCTCCTGAGGAGAAACTTAGCGGTCTTCCGGCGAAAAGCCATGGGAAGATCGGATGATGCACGTGCGCACCGGTGGTTCGGACGGTCCGGTCCTGCTCGCCCTGCACGGCCTCGGCGCGACCGGGGCGGTGTGGGACGGGGTGGTCGAGCGGTGGCCGGGCCGCTGGATCGTGCCCGACCTGCCGGGACACGGCCGGTCGGCGCCGTTGCCCCGGTACTCGTTCGGGGCGCTGGCGGCCGCGGTGGCCGAGTCGGTGCCGTCCGGCACGCCGGTCGCGGTGCTCGGGCACTCCCTCGGCGGGGTGGTGGCCCTCACCCTGGCGAGCGGTTGGTTCGGCGTGCGGGTGAGCGGGGCTTGCGGACTCGGCATGAAAGTGCGCTGGACCGAGGAGGAGCTGGCGCGGGCGGCCGACCAGGCCACGCGCCCGGCGAAGGTGTTCGGCTCCCGCGAGGAGGCGGCCGCGCGGTGGCTGAAGGTGTCCGGCCTGCACGGGCTGGTGCCCGCGGACTCGCCGATCGTGGACAGCGGGCTCGCCGAGGGGTGGCGGCTGGCGCTGGACCAGGCCGCGTTCGGGGTGGGCGCCCCGGACCTGGCGGGGTTGCTGGCGGCGGCGCGGGCCCCGGTGATCCTCGCGGCGGGCGAGCACGACCCGATGTGCCCGGCCGGCCACCTGCCCGGCGACGCGGTGATCCTGCCCGGGCTGGGGCACAACGCGCACGTGGAGGACCCCGCCGCGCTCGACCCGCTGCTCGCGCGGCTGCGCGGCGCTTGACCGCTAGTTGTTGCGGGTGGTGGCGTTGGTGTCGGCTAGTGGGTCAACCGAGGTGGTGGCCAGGGATCCTGGCCGAAGAATTCCCCTACGCCCACGGCTGGACCAGCGAGCGGGAACGCACCGAGGCGCTAGCGGTCTGGAACATCCACGACAACCACCATCGACCACACAACGCCGCTGGAGATCAGCCACCAGCGACCCGACTCCGCCCCGGCGTCGCCAACGTCAAGGCCTCATACAGCTAGAGGTCGGCGCGCACCGCCCACAGGTCGGGGAACAGCGGCTGGAACAGCGTGCCCCGCAGGTACTTCGCGCCCGACGAGCCGCCGGTGCCCGCCTTGTCGCCGATCGTGCGTTCCACCATCTTCACGTGCCGGTACCGCCACTCCTGCACGCCCTCGTCCAGGTCGACCAGGTGCTCGGCCACCGTCGCCGGGCCGCCGTCGTCGGTGTAGACCCCCAGCAGCAGCTTCCTGCGGTCGCCGCTGACGTCGTAGCCGTGCACCGACAGGTAGGTCAGGAACGAGTCGAACAGCGACGGCCGCGCCATCGCCGCGGAGATCCGCTCCCGCGCCGGGCTGCCCTCCGGGTAGTGCGCCACCATCCGCGGGTCGCGCCGGCCGAGCACCGCCTCCAGCTCGCGGAACTGCGCCGACTGGAACCCGCTCGCCGCGGCCAGCCGGGTCCGGAAGCTGGTGAACTGGCTGGGCGTCATGGTCTCCAGCACGTCGATCTGGGCGACCACGACCTTCATGATCGTCAGCACCCGCCGCAACGTGCGGACCGCGTGCGCGGTGTCCCCGGCTTCCAGCCTGACCCGCAGGTGTGCCAGCTCGTGCAGCATCTGCTTGAACCACAGCTCGTACACCTGGTGGACCACGATGAACAGCATCTCGTCGTGTTCCTCGGACCGCGGGTGCTGCGCGGCCAGCAGGTCGTCCAGCGCCAGGTACGAGGTGTAGGTCAGGGACGCGTGTTCGTCCGTCACGGCAGCCCCGCCAGCGACTCGGCGAGCGCGGACTCGGGCAGCTGGTTGTCAGTCATCCGCCCGGCCAGGAACGCCGCGTAGGCCGGCAGGTCGAGGTGCGCGTGCCCGCACAGCGCGGTCAGGATCGCCTTCTCCTCCCCGGTCTCCTTGCAGCGCAACGCTTCCTGGACGCACGCCGCCAGCGCGTGCGTCGGCTCGGGCGCCGGGATGATGCCCTCGGAGCGCGCGAACTGGACCCCGGCGGCGAAGCACTCCTGCTGGCCGACCGCCATCGCCTCGATCAGGCCCAGCTCGTAGATGTGCGACAGCAGCGGCGCCATCCCGTGGTAGCGCAGGCCGCCGGCGTGGATCGGGTCCGGGATGAAGTCATGACCCAGCGTGTGCATCTTCAGCAGCGGCGTGAGGCCCGCCGTGTCGCCGAAGTCGTAGGCGTAGCGGCCGCGGGTCAGCGACGGGCACGCGGACGGCTCGACCGCGCGGATCACCGGCGCGATCCGCCCGGCGAGCTTCTCCCGCAGGAACGGGAACGCCAGCCCGCCGAAGTTGGACCCGCCGCCGGTGCAGCCGACGATCACGTCCGGCGTGTCGCCGGCCTGCGCGAACTGCAGCAGCGCCTCCTCGCCGATCACCGTCTGGTGCAGCAGCACGTGGTTGAGCACACTGCCCAGCGCGTAGCGCGTGTCCGGATCGGCGGCGGCCTGCTCGACGGCCTCGCTGATCGCGATGCCCAGGCTGCCGGTCGAGTCCGGGTCCTTCTCCAGCACGGCTCGCCCCGCGGCGGTTTCCTTCGACGGGCTCGGGTGCACCGTCGCGCCGAAGGTCTCCATCATGATCTTGCGGTAGGGCTTCTGGTCGTAGGAGGCGCGCACCTGCCAGACCTCGCACTCCAGCCCGAACGTCGCCGACGCGAACGCCAGCGCGCTGCCCCACTGCCCGGCGCCGGTCTCGGTCGTCAGCCGCCGGATGCCCTCCGCCGCGTTGTAGAACGCCTGCGGCACGGCGGTGTTCGGCTTGTGCGAGCCGACCGGGCTGACGCCCTCGTACTTGTAGTAGATCCGGGCGGGCGTGCCGAGCGCCCGCTCCAGGCGACGGGCCCGGTACAGCGGCGAGGGCCGCCACAGCCGGTAGACGTCCAGCACCTCCCCCGGGATGTCGACAAAGCGATCTTGGGTGACCTCCTGGGCGATGAGCGCCTGCGGGAACAGCGGCGCGAGGTCGTCCGGGCCGACCGGCTCGCGCGTGGCCGGGTGCAGCGGCGGTGGCGGTGGTTCCGGCAGGTCGGGGATCACGTTGTACCAGGTCGTCGGTAGATCCGACTCGTCGAGCAGGTACTTCGTCCGGCTGGTCATCGGCGGGCCCCCTTCGTCGTGGCGGCTCCCCCAGCTTGGCTCGCGATGGCGTTCAATGGAAGACGTGCGCAGAACCATCGACTGGGTGAACGGTGCGATCGAGATCATCGACCAGGTCGCCCTGCCGGGCGAGTACCGCACGCTGCGGCTGACCACCGTGGACGAGCTGATCGACGCGATCCGGCGGCTGGCCGTGCGCGGCGCGCCCGCGCTCGGCGGCGCCGGGGCGCTGGGCACGGCGCTGGCGGCCTTCGCCCACGACGACCCGGCCGCGGTGCGCGCCGACGCGGAGCGGCTGGCGAACGCCCGCCCGACCGCGGTCAACCTGAGCTGGGGAGTCTCGCGTGCGCTGAGCCGGCTCGGCGACGGCCCGGACGCGGTCCTCGCCGAGGCTCTCGCCTTGCTCGACGAGGACGAGCGGCTCAACCAGGAGGCGTCCGCGCGCGCCGCCGAACTGATCCTGGAGCGGTGCCCGCGCCGCCCGCTGCGCCTGCTCACGCACTGCAACGCCGGCCGGCTGGCGACCGTCGGCTGGGGCACCGCGCTCGGCGTGGTGTGGCACCTGCACGCCGCCGGGCACCTGGAGCACGTGCTCGCCGACGAGACGCGCCCGCTGCTGCAGGGCGCGCGGCTGACCGCGTGGGAGCTGGCCGAGGCGGGCGTGCCGTACCGGGTGCTGCCGGATTCCGCGGCGGCCGCGGCGATGGCGCGCGGGATGGTCGACTGCGTCGTGGTCGGCGCGGACCGGATCGCGGTCAACGGCGACGTGGCGAACAAGATCGGCACCTACGGCCTGGCGCTGGCCGCCGCGCGGCACGGGCTGCCGTTCGTGGTCGTGGCGCCGTCGTCCACTGTGGACCCCGAATTGGAATCGGGCGAATCCATCGTCATCGAAGAACGGGCGCTGGAGGAGATCACCACCATTTCCGGCATTCCGGTCGCACCACCCGGGACGAAGGTGTTCAACCCGGCGTTCGACGTCACTCCGGCGGAGCTGATCACCGCGGTGGTCACCGAAAAGGGCCCACTGGTCCCCTGAAATTCGGTTTGCCGGATTCCCTACTTTCTTCGGTAACCTGGTAACGAATTCGTGGACGCGCTGGTTTTCGCCGGACGCGGTTCTAGTGTCTGCGCAATGCGAAGAGCATTGACTGTTGTCGCGTCGCTGGCGTTGGCGGGTGGTGTGCTCGCCGTTCCGGGCACCGCCGCCGCGCAGGGGCGCGCGGTGATCCCGCTGTCCCATCCGCTGTGGGCGACCCCGCAGGCCAAGGTCGCCGACTCCGCCCCGGCCGCGAAGCTGAGCTTCCGGGTCTACCTGACCATGCGCGACCAGGCGGGCGCGGACGCCACCGCCCGCGCGGTGTCCGACCCGTCGAGTCCGTCCTTCCGCCGGTACCTGACCCCGGACCAGGTGCGCGACCGGTTCGCGGCGAGCGACGCCACGCTCGGCGCGGTGCGGAACTGGTTGTCCGGCAGCGGGTTCAGCATCGGCGACGTGCCGGCCAACCGGGCCTACGTCGAGGCGACCGGCACCACCGGCCAGGTGGAGCAGGCGTTCGGCGTGGACCTGGCGCGCTACCGGGTGGACGGGCAGGTGCTGCGGGCCGCGGACCGGGAACTGTCGGTGCCGGCCGCGCTGTCCGATGACGTGCTCGGCGTGATCGGCGTCGACCAGGCCACCGCGCTGATGAAGCCGGACATCACGGACGGATCGCCATCCGACGTGCCGCCGTCGGACGGGTTCCGCAACGCGCCGCCGTGCAGCGCCTACTACGGCGAGAAGACCGACACCACCGACCCGGCCTACCGGGGGCAGCAGCGGCCGTACGCGCCGTGCGGCTACACGCCCGCCCAGCTGCGGTCGGCCTACGGGCTGGACAAGGTCCGCGCCGACGGCAGCGGCACCACGGTGGCCATTGTGGACGCCTTCGCCTCGCCCACGCTGTACGCCGACGCCGCGGAGTACGCCCGGCGCAACGATCCGGCGCACCCGCTGCGGCAGGCCCAGTTCGCGGAGAAGGTGTTCCCCGCCAACGTCGACCAGGAGCCACCGGAGGCGTGCGACGCGGCCGGCTGGTACGGCGAGCAGACGCTCGACGTGGAGGCCGTGCACGCGATGGCGCCGGGCGCGAAGATCCTGTACGTCGGCGGGTCCGACTGCCAGGACGCCTCGCTGGACGAGGCCCTGAACTGGATCGTCGCCGGGCACCAGGCCGACGTCATCTCCAACTCCTACGGCGACGCGGGCGAGGACATCCCGGCTGCCGAGGTGCGGGTGTGGACGCAGATCGCGCAGCAGGCGGCGATGGAGGGCATCGGCG
This sequence comes from Amycolatopsis deserti, assembly GCF_014653945.1. Classification (GTDB taxonomy): domain Bacteria; phylum Actinomycetota; class Actinomycetes; order Mycobacteriales; family Pseudonocardiaceae; genus Amycolatopsis_E; species Amycolatopsis_E deserti. The sequence goes on from NZ_BNAU01000009.1 coordinate 92,399, forward strand.
TCTACTTCTCCTCGGGCGACAACGGTGACGAGGCCGCCCGGCTGGGCAACCCGTCGGCGGACTTCCCGGCGTCGGACTCGTGGGTGACCGCGGTCGGCGGGACGAGCCTCGCGGTCGGCAAGGACGGCCGGACGCTGTTCGAAACCGGTTGGGAGACCGGCAAGAGCACCCTGGCCGGTGGCGTGTACGGCCCGGCCGCTTACACGTCCGGTTCCGGCGGCGGCACCAGCGTGCTGTTCGACGAGCCGTTCTACCAGCGGGGTGTGGTTCCGGACGCGCTCGCGGCGCAGAACCAGCGCGGCAAGGCGAGGGGCCGGGTGGTGCCGGACATCTCCGCGGTGGGCGATCCGAACACCGGGTTCCTGGTCGGGCAGACGCAGACCTTCCCCGACGGCGTGTACTACGACCAGTACCGGATCGGCGGCACGAGCCTGTCGTCGCCGGTGCTGGCCGGGATCATGGCGGTGTCGGACAGCCTGACCGGGTTCCACCACGGGTTCGTCAACCCGGTGATCTACCGGGCCGGCGCGCCGGCGGTGCGGGACGTCCAGCACGTGGACGGCGCGGTCATGCGGGTCGACTACGCCAACTCGGTGGACGCCACCGGCGGCCTGATCACCTCCGCGCGGGAGCTGGACTGGCCGGGACTGACCATCCACACCACCCCCGGGTACGACAACGTGACCGGGCTGGGCGTGCCGAACGGCCTGGCGTTCCTGCTGCTGCCCTGAGCGGTTGTGGAGGCCACCGGAGAATCGGTGGCCTCCACGGCTTTTCCCCAGAGTGGGACTACCGGCTGCGGAGACCGCGGCGACGTGAGCCGGTTCGCGTCGGGGTCACTGCCGGTCTACGCGTGCGGCGACGCGCTGGTCCTCAAGCTCTACCCGCCCGTGTACCCGGCGGACTTCACGACCCTGGAAGCACGGCGACAGCTGGCCACCAGCGACATCACCGTCGCCGCCCTGGCCGCCGACCTCGGCTTCACCGATGAACACGATCACCACCCGGAGTCAGCGGTTCTCGGTCACCGACTCGGGCCGCGGTCCCGCCGTCCTCTTCCTGCACGGCAATCTCCGCGCGCCAGCTGACTACAGCAACCCTGCCTCGGACGCCTTCCCGATCGCCTCCACGCGGTTGCGCGCGCCCAGCTTGTGCAGCGCGGACTGCAGGTACGTCTTCACCGTGTTCCGCGTCAGCCCGGTGGTCTCCGCGATCTCCGGGTTCGTCTGCCCCTGCGCGGCCAGCCGCAGGACCTCGTACTCCCGCCGGGTCAGGCCGCTGCGCGCCAGCGCGTCCGATCGCGACGAGTGGTCCGGCATGATCCGCGGGTCCACCACCCGCTCCCCGCGCAGCACCCGCCGCAGCGCCGACACCAGATCGGTGCCGGCCACATCCTTGAGCAGGCACCCGTGGGCGCCGGCGTCCAGCGCCGCCAGCAGCCCCTGGTGGTCGCCGTGCGCGGTGAACACCACGATGCGGCCGGCCGGGTGCACCTGGCGCAGCCCGGCGATCACCTCCGGCGCGAGCATGTCCGGCAGCCGCAGGTCGAGCAGGATCAGGTCGGGCCGCAGCTCGCCGACCCGCAGCAGCGCGATCCGGCCGGACTCCGCGCTGCCGATCAGCTTCAGCGACGGCTCGGCCCGCAGCAGCAGCGTGACACCGTCGCGGACCACGGGGTGGTCGTCGACCACCAGGACCGTCGCCGTCATGGCACTTCGGGCACCCAGGCCCGCAGTGTGCAGCCGCCGTCCTCGTCCCGGACCAGGCTCACCCGCCCGCCCAGCCGCGCGGCCCGTTCGGCCAGCGAGCGCAGCCCCATCCCGGTGCCCGGCGCGTCCTCGGCGTCCGGGCCGGTGCCGTCGTCGGCGACCACGACCTGCACCCCGCCCCCGCTCGGCCCGAGGCTGACCACCACCGAGCAGGCGTGCGCGTGCTTCTCGACGTTGAGCAGTCCCTCCCGCACCGCGCACACCAGCAGCGCGGTGCGCTCGGCGTCCAGCGGCCGCACCGGCGCGAGCTGCACGAACCGGGCCGGCAGCCCGCAGCGCGCCTCGAACGAGCGGCAGTGCTCGGCCAGCTCGACCGGCAGCGCCCGTTCCGGAGTGGACTCCGACAGCGACAGCAGCGACTCGCGCAGCGCCCGGGAGGCCGCCGACACGTCACCTTCCAGCCGGCACAACCGGCCCTCCAGCACCGGGTCCCCGGCCACGTCCTGGTGCAGGTTGCGCACCTGCACGCCGATGGAGAACAGCAGCGCCCCGACCGAATCGTGCAGCGCGCTCTGCATCCGCCGCCGCTCCGCGGAGATCGCGTCGGCGCGGTCGGACTCGGCGACGCTGGCCAGCTTGAGCGCGGACGCGGCCTGGTCGGCGATGCCTTCCAGCCGCCGCACCGCGTCGTCGCCGAAGTCGGCCGGCTCACGCATCGCGGCGTAGGCGATGGCGAGCGTCTCCGGCTTGCCCCGCACCCGGCTGATGATCGGCACGGTCAGCAGCGCCGCGAGCCCCTCGCCCGCGACCTGCGCGTCGAACTGGTGCGTGATCGTCGGCGCGCTCAGGTAGTCCGAAACCCGCACCGGTTTGCCCGAGGCCAGCACCCGGCCACCGACGCCCTGGCCGGTGGGCACCACGAGGTTCTGGATCGCGTCGGTCCGGTTCCCGGCCATCCACCGGATGACGGCGGTGCCGGGCCGCTCCAGCTCGCCCACGAACGCGGCGTGCACGCCCAGTGACTCCCGGATCAGGTGCGCCGTGCCCTGCAGGGCTATCACCCGGTCGAGGGTCCCGAGGAGGCCCTCGCGCTCGCGCAGCAACTCGTCGAGCACGTTGCTGTGCTCGACGGCACGGTCCGCGGCGACGCGCTGCTCTGCGGTCACGCGCCCACGATCGCACATCGAATCCATTCCGGACATCCCCTCTTGGAGAGGGCACGGTTGGGCAAAAGTCCGGCAAACCTCTCCAGGTGGGGGTGTCGGACCGGCGAGGGCCGATCAAGGATTGCCGCCACCGAGAGTGACGCCCGTCACGCTATCGGAGGAGGTGTGCGCCCACCGTGTTGAACGTCCGCGACCTGCACGTCCGCTACGGCCGCTCGGTCGCCGCGCTGCACGGCGTCGACCTGGCGGTTCCCGACGACGGGGTCCTCGCCGTCCTGGGCAGCAACGGCGCAGGCAAGTCCACCCTGCTCCGGACGATCTCCGGCACGCTCAAGCTGCACCGCGGCGTCGTCACGCGCGGTGAGGTCCGGCTCGGCGAAACGCGGATCGACAAGCTCGATCCGGCGTCCATCGTGCGGCTCGGCGTGGTCGGTGTGCCGGAGGGCCGCCAGATCTTCACCCGCATGTCGGTCGACGAGAACCTGCGCGCGGGCGGCATCTCGACCTCGGCCGAGCAGCGGGTCAAGGCCCGCAAACGCGTGCACGAGCTGTTCCCGGTGCTGGCCGAGCGCGGCCGGCAGCGCGCCGGGCTGCTCTCCGGCGGCGAGCAGCAGATGCTCGCGATCGGCCGGGCGCTGATGTCCGCACCGCAGGTGCTGCTGCTCGACGAGCCCTCGCTCGGCCTCGCGCCCAAGGTGGTCGAGCAGATCAGCGGCATCATCCGGGAGATCCACGCGCAGGGCACCTCGGTGGTGCTGGTCGAGCAGAACGCCGTGATGGCGCTGAACGTCGCCGACCACGCCGTGGTGCTCGAGGTCGGCCGGGTCGCGCTGGCCGGGAAGTCGGACGAGCTGTCCCGCAGCGAGGACGTCCAGCGCTTGTACCTGGGCGGCCACGCCGAGACGCACACCGTCACCGAAGAGGCCGGTCCGCGCAAGCACTTCCTGTCGAGGTGGGGCGGATGATCCCGGAACTGCGCGTCGAGCACCTCACGCTCCGCTTCGGCGGCCTGACCGCCCTCGACGACGTCTCCTTCACCGTGCGGCCCGGTTCGCTGCACGCCCTCATCGGCCCCAACGGCGCCGGGAAGTCCAGCTGCTTCAACGTGATCAGCGGCCTCTACCGGGCCACCGAGGGCCGCGTGGTGCTCGGCGACACCGAGCTGACCGGCATGCGCCCGCACAAGATGGCGAAGCTCGGCATCGGCCGCGCCTTCCAGAACGCGGCGCTCTCCCCCGGCTCGACCGTGCTGGACAACGTGATGCTCGGACGGCACGCCCTGACCCGCGGCGGGTTCCTGGAGTGCGCCCTGCGCGCCCCCTGGACGGCGCGGGCCGAGCGCAAGCACACCGAACGGGCCAAGGAGATCTGCGAGTTCCTCGGCATCGGCCGGCTGATCCACACCCCGGTGGCCGCGCTGCCCTACGGCGAGGTCAAGCGCGTCGACATCGCCCGCGCGCTGGCCGTGGAACCGGTCCTGCTGCTGCTCGACGAGCCCGCGGCCGGCATGAACGCGGCGGAGACCTCCGACCTCGCCGCCACCATCCACGACGTGCGCGACGAGCTGGGCATCTCGATCCTGCTGGTCGAGCACGACATGGGCCTGGTGATGGGCATCGCCGACCGGGTCACCGTGCTCGACTTCGGCCGCCGCATCGCCGACGGCCCGCCGAACCAAGTGCAGTCCGATCCGGAGGTCATCCGGGCATACCTGGGAACGGAGGCCGCGTAGATGGACACGTTCCTGCAACTGGCGGTGAACGGCATCGGCAAGGGCGCGGTGTACGCGCTGCTCGCGCTGGGGTTCGTGATCATCTTCAAGTCCACCGAGGTGATCAACTTCGCGCACGGGTCGCTGGTGCTGTTCGGCGGCTACCTGGTGGTGGCCACGCGGGACTCGCTGGGCTGGGTCGGCGCGTCGCTGGTCGGCATCGTCAGCGCCGGGCTGCTGGCCCTGGTCATGGAACGGCTCCTGCTGTCCCGGACGAAGCTCGCCGATCCGAACAGCCTCGCGCTGCTCACGATCGGCATCGACGTGATCGTGACCGAGGAGATCGTGCGGCGCCTCGGCGTCGGCGTGCCGTTCATCGGGGAGGCGTGGGACGCCAAACCGTTCCAGGTCGCCGGCATCACGCTGTTCCGCACGCACCTGGTCGCGATGGGGGTGGCCGCGGTGCTGATCACCGCGTTCTACCTGGCGTTCAAGTTCTCCAACTGGGGTGTCGCGATGCGTGCCCAGGCGGAGAACCGCGAGGCGGCCGCGTTGATGGGCATCCGCAGCCGCCAGGTGACCGCCACCGCGTGGCTGGTCGCCGGGCTGCTCGCCGGGGTCGCGGTGCTGTTCCTGGCCACCCAGGACTTCTCCGGCGCGGGCCTGTCCCGCGGCACGCACTCGATCGCGCTCGCCGCGTTCCCCGCCGCGATCCTCGGCGGGCTCGACTCGACCGCGGGCGCGATCGTCGGCGGGCTGGTCGTCGGGCTCGTCGAAGCCCTGTCCGCGCAGTACATCTCGTTCGACTTCTCCAAGAGCGCGGTGTTCCTGGTGATGCTGCTGGTGCTGGTGATCCGGCCGTCCGGGCTGTTCGGAACGAGGGAGATAACCCGTGTCTGAGCTGGCGATGCGGGCCACGGTCACCGACGCGCCCGCGAAGGCCCCCGCGAAGCCGGTGCGCTGGCTGCGACTGCTCGCCTGGCTGGTGCTGCTGGTCGTGCTGCTGGTGCTGCCGCTGTACCTGGGCTCGGAGTGGCTCAAGGCCGGGCAGTGGATGATGACCGGCGCGGTCGGCGCGATCGGGCTGACCATGCTGGTCGGGCAGGCCGGTCAGCTGTCGCTGGCGCACGCGTTCTTCCTGCTCGCCGGCGGCACCACGTACACGGTGCTGGCGAGCGGCACCGAGGACGGCCGGGTGATCGGGTTCGGCGTGGACCCGCTGCTGTCGCTGCTGGCCGCGGTCGCGTTCACCGCCGTGCTGGGCCTGGCGTTCGCCCCGGTGTCCGGGCGGTTGCGCGGCATCTACCTCGGCGTCGCGTCGCTGTCGCTGGTGTTCCTCGGGCTGTTCCTCGGGCAGTCCACCGAACGCCTCACCGGCGGCACCTCCACCGGGCGCACCCCGGCGCCGTTCGAGCTGTTCGGGTTCACCTTCGACAGCTCGGGCAGCCTGGTGATCCTCGGCGTGCCGTTCCGGCAGGCCGAGCGCATGTGGTACCTCTACCTGGCCCTGACGGTGATCGCGTTCGTGCTCGCACGTGGCGCGGTCAACAGCCGGGTCGGCCGGTCCTGGCGGGCGGTGCGCGACCACGAGCCCGCCGCCGCGGCGATGGGCGTCAACGTGGCGCGGGCGAAGGCGGGCGCGTTCGCCGTGTCCTCGGCCTACGCCGGGCTGGCCGGCGTGATGACGGTGCTGTGGTTCGACATCCTCAAACCGGACGAGAACGAGTTCGGCACCTACGGCATCAACGTCTCCATCGCCTACCTGGCGATGGTCATCATCGGCGGTCTCGGGTCGATCGGGGGCGCGCTGGTCGGCGCGCTCGTCGTGTTCGGCCTGCCGCAGGTGCTCTCGCTCTACTCGACCCAGCTGGGGATCTTCACCGGGAGCGGCGAGGGCGCGTTCACGCCCATCCTCGTCAGCACCTTCGTCTACGGCGCCGCGATCATCCTGGTCGTGCTCTTCGAGCCGGGCGGGCTCGCGGCGATCGGCCGCCGGATCACCGGCAGCCTGCACAGGGAACGGAAGAAGGAAGGAACGTCCCGATGAAGCGACGGCTTTCCCTGGTCCTCGCGGCGATGCTGGTCGTCGCCGCGTGCGGCACGAAAGCGGGCGATCAGGGATCGTCCGGTTCGGACGCCTCGGGCGTCAAGACCGATCTCGGCGTCACCGCGAACGAGATCACCCTCGGCGTGATGACCGACATGACGGGCCCGTTCAAGAACCTGTCGATCGGCATCACGCACGGCAACCAGTTGTGGGTCAACGACTTCAACGCCGCCGGCGGCGTCTGCGGACGCAAGGTCAAGCTCGAGGTCGTCGACCACGCCTACAAGGCCGACCAGGCGAAGACCCTGTACCCGCAGCTGGAGCCCAAGGTGCTCGGGTTCGTCCAGGTGGTCGGATCGCCGATCATGGCGGCGCTGAAGCAGAACATCAAGTCCGACAAGGTGACCACCACCCCGGCGTCCTGGTCGTCGGAGCTGCTGGACAACCAGTACGTGATGATCGTCGGCACCACCTACGACGTCGAGATGATCGACGGCATGTCCTACCTGCAGGAACAGGGGATGATCAAGGACGGGGACAAGATCGGGCACATCTACATCGACGGTGAGTACGGCGCCAACGGCCTGCGCGGCTCGCGGTACTACGCGCAGAAGCACGGCATGGACCTGCGCGAGGTCAAGATCACCTCGTCCGACAACGACCTGACCAACATCGTCACCGGCCTGCGCGGTGAGGGCGTCAAGGCGATCATGCTGACCACCACCCCGGCGCAGACCGGTTCGGTGGCCGCGGCGAACAAGGCGCTCGGACTGAATGTGCCGCTGCTGGGCAACAACCCGACGTTCGACCCGGTGCTGCTGAACAGCCCGGCGGCCAACGCGCTGGACCGGCTGTACGTCGTGGCGAGCAGCGTGCCGGTGGCCGCGGACATCCCGAAGGCCAAGGAGGTGCTGACGAAGTACAAGGCCGCGGGCTTCCCGGAGCCGCCGAACGCCGGCGTGCCCTACGGCTACGCGGTGGCCGAGGTGTGGGGTGCGGTGCTGAAGAAGGCCTGTGACAACAAGGACCTGACCCGGGACGGCATCCTGGCCGCGCTGCAGCAGACGACCTCGGCCGACACCGGTGACCTGGTGGCGGCGCTGGACTTCTCCAAGCCCGGCGCGCCGCCGACCCGCGAGGTGTACGTGGCCCAGCCGGACGCGAGCGTGGAGGGCGGCATCAAGTACGTGAAGCCGCTGTTCGAGGCCACGGACGCGAAGGACTACGTGGCCCCGCACCAGAAGTGAGCGCGCCTGGTGGCCCGTCCCCATTGGCGGGCCACCAGGTCAGTGCACCGCGGCCGCGCGGACCACGCGGTTGCCCGCGACCGTGGTGACCCCGAGCGCGATCACCGCGCCGAGCACGATGCTCAGCAGGTACGGCCCGGCGGCGAACGCCGCCGCGGGACTGCCGGTCTTGACGATGGCGAACGGGATGACGCACACCAGCGCGCCGATCCCGGCCGCGATCACGCTGACGAGCGTCGCGGCGACGATCTCCCGCAGCAGCATCCCGCGGGTCTGCCCGGAGGTCGACCCGATCAGCGACATGGTCGTGAACTCCTCCTGCCGCCTGCCCAGCGCCGCCACCAGGTTGTTGGTCAGCGCGATCGCCATGAACAACGCGATCAGGACCACCACCAGGTAGTTGATCGACGCCAGGACCTGCGCGGTGCTGCCCTCGGCCGAGTGCCGGTTCTCGATGCCCTGCATGCTGAGCGTCCCGGCGGACACCCCGACGAGCAGCGTCAGGAAGGTGACCGCGGGCCGCACCCGGTCTGGCGCCGCGGACAGGTTGACGGCCGCCAGGTGCCCCGCCGCGCCACGCGGCGCCAGGACCTTCAGGACCCGGTTCACCACGACGACCAGCTCCGGCGCGAGCACCGCGAGCCCGATCGCGACGAGCACGGTGGCGGGCCCGGTCATCGCGGTCGTCGCGATGTCGTCCGCGTCCATCGCGAGGACGGCCGAGGACGACCCGATCCCCGCGACCAGCATCACGGCCGCGAGGATGCGGCGCGGCGACCGGCGGGACCGATTGCTGACCGCCGGCGCAGGTCCCTCGACGGGGCTCCGCCCGGCGATCTTGCGGCTACCGATCCACGCGGCCGCGATGCTCGCGAGCAGCACGACGACGACACCGGCCACCGGCAGCGCCAGGCCCGGGGAGTAGGCCGTGGAGCCGGCGATGAGTCCCGACGACCGGACCGCGGCCAGCACGATCCAGCCGAGCAGGTAACCCAGCAGCAGACCGGGCAGCGCGGCGACCGCCGAGACCGCGAGCGTCTCCGCCGAGACCATGACCTGGATCTGCCGCGGCGCCGCCCCGATCAGGCGCAGCCCGCCGATCTCCCCGGCGCGGCCGCCGAGCGTCACGCCGATCGTCGACACCATCGCGAAGACGACGATCGCCACCACCCAGCCGCCCATGATCATCGGGAACTGCGTCAGGAACGACCGGTCCGCCTCGGCCGTGCCGTCCGCGAACCCGGTGGCGAGCAGCGTGGTCATCGTCGACACCAGCGCCATCCCGATCAGCGCGATCAGGCCGGTGGCGATCGCCGCGCCGCGGTGGTGGCGGAACAGCCGCAGGGCGAGGCTCACCACGTCAGTTCACCCCCATCGCGGCGGCTCGCTCGGCCGACTCGATCAGGGTCGCCATGCGGTTGGCGACCGCGGCCGCCGCGGGACGGGCCATCTGGTCGACGATCAGGCCGTCGGCCAGGAACAGCACCCGGTCCGAAAAGGACGCCGCGACCGGGTCGTGCGTCACCATGATGATCGTCTGGCCCTGGTCGGCGAGCCCGCGCAGCAGGCTCAGGACCTCGCGGGCACTGCGGATGTCCAGCGCGCCCGTCGGCTCGTCGGCGAAGACGACCTCGGGGTCCGTGATCAACGCCCGCGCCACCGCGACGCGCTGCTTCTGTCCGCCGGAGAGCTGGTCCGGCCGGTGGGTGCCGCGGTTGCCCAGCCCGACGCGCTCGAGCAGCGCGGCGGTCCGGCGCGGGTCGGGCTTGCGCCCGTCCAGCCGCAACGGCAGTTCGACGTTCTCCTTCGCGGTCAGCGCCGGCAGCAGGTTGAACGCCTGGAACACGAAGCCGACGCGCCGGCGGCGCAGCTCGGCCAGCTTGGTCTCGTCGAGGCCGGCGAGGCTCACGCCGTCGAGCTCGGCCGTGCCCGCGGTCGGCGTCCGCAGCCCGGCCGCGCAGTGCAGCAACGTGGTCTTGCCCGACCCCGACGGGCCCATGATCGCCGTGAACGAGCCCCTCGGCACGTCCAGGTCGATGCCGCGCAACGCGTCGACCGGCCCCGCTTCCCCATCGAATCTGCAGCGCAAGCCCCGGGTGCGCACAGCAGGAGTCCCCATGTCAGATCCCTTCCTCACTCGTTGAACGAACGTTTAAAACGAACGTTCATATGATACGGTAGCACACATGGGACACCGGGAGAACTTGCTGATCGCGGCACGGGACTGCCTCCTCCGTGCCGGCTACGCGCGCACCACCGCGCGTGACCTGGCCGCCGCATCCGGCGCGAACCTGGCGTCGATCAACTACCACTTCGGGTCGAAGGAGGGCCTGCTCACGCGGGCGCTGAACGACCTGAACGCCGAGTGGGGCGAGCTGCTGTTCGAGGCGCTCGGCGAGGGTGACACGAACGAGGCGCGCTGGGGCCGGATCATCGAGTCGATCCAGGCGAACCGGCAGCTGTGGTTCGTCAACTTCGAGGGTGTCGCCTACCTGCAGCACGACGAGAAGATCCGCGACATGAACGCGCGCGGCCAGCAGGCCGCCCGCACGGCGCTGGCGCAGGCGTTCGCCGGGCTCGGGCCGGACGCGGACCCGGACCGGGTGCGGATCGTCGGCTCGCACTACTACTCGCTGCTGGTCGGGGTCGCGCTGCAGTGGCTCACCGATCCGGACAACGCACCGACCGCGGCGGAGATCGTCGCGGCGGACCAGGGCGCGCGGGTCTGACGCGTGCCGCCCAGCGGGACGGTCTTCTTGCGATCCCGGTGGCCGCCCACGAGAGTTCTCGCCATGGATGCGACAGCGGTGCGGGAGGCGGCCGACCTCCTGCTGCAGGCCTACGCGGCGGGCAAACCCATCGCGCCCCTCATCGAGACCTACCCGGGCGCGACGGTCGAGGACGCCTACCGGATCCAGCTCGACCAGGTGCGCGTGTGGACCGAGGGCGGCGAGGAGATCAAGGGCCACAAGGTGGGCCTGGCCTCGGCCGCGATGCAGCGTCAGATGGGCGTCGACCAGCCCGACTACGGGCACCTCACCGGCGGCATGTTCCACCTGGAGCACCAGCCGATCCCGGTCGACCGCTTCCTGCAGCCGCGGATCGAGCCGGAGATCGCGTTCGTGCTCGGGCGGAAGCTGTCCGGGCCTGGCGTGACCGTCGCCGACGCCGTGCGCGCCGTCGACTTCGTCGTGCCGGCGCTGGAGATCGTGGACTCCCGCATCGAGGACTGGCGCATCTCGATCGTCGACACCATCGCCGACAACGCCTCCTCCGGCGGCGTGGTGCTGGGCAGCCGTCCGACCGCACTGTCCACCGTGGACCTCCGCCTCACCGGCTGCACCCTGCACTCGGGCGGCGAACTGGTGGCGACCGGCGCGGGCGGCGCCGTGCTCGGCTCGCCGCTGAACGCGCTGGTGTGGCTGGCGAACACGGTCGGCCCGCTGGGCATCGACCTGGAGCCGGGGCACGTGGTGCTGCCCGGGTCGATGACGAAGGCCATCCCGTTGCGCCCGGGCGACACGGTGGTGTCGACGGCGGCGGGACTGGGCAGTGTGACGGCCGTGTTCGGGTCGAAGGAGGACGCGTGACCGAGTGGAGCATCGCCGAGGCGGCGCGGGTGCTGCTGGCGGCGGAGGACGCGGGAACCGCGCGCGGCCCGATCACCGACGAGTGGCCAGGCCTGGACGTGCGCACCGCGTACGCCGTGCAGGACGAGGCGCTCCGGTTGCGGCTCGCCCGGGGCGAGAAGCTGATCGGGCTCAAGCTCGGGCTGACGTCGAAGGCGAAGCAGGAGCGCATGGGCGTGGACCGCCCGGTGATGGCGTGGCTGACCGACGCCATGGTGCTGCCCGCGGCCGACCCGCTGCCGAAGCTGATCCACCCGCGCGCCGAGCCGGAGATCGTGTTCGTGCTGGGCTCCCGCTTGGCGGGCCCCGGCGTCACGGCGGCGACCGCGATGGAGGCCGTGGACCGCGTCTACGGCGGGATCGAGGTCATCGACTCGCGGTACGAGGACTTCCGGTTCGCCGCCCCCGACACGATCGCGGACAACGCGTCGTCGAGCGTGTTCCGGGTCGGGCCTGTCGGGGTCGCGCCCGCCGGGCTGGACCTGTCGCTGGAGGCGTGCCTGCTGGAGGTCGACGGAGCGATCGTGGACAGCGCGACGGGCGCCGCGGTGCTCGGGCACCCCGGGGAGGCTCTGGCGCTGGCGGCGAACTCGCTGGCCGAGCGCGGGCTGGCGTTGGAGGCCGGGTGGATCGTGCTGACCGGCGGGCTGACCGACGCCGTGCCGGTTTCACCGGGTTCGCGGATCGCGGCGCACTTCACGAGCCTCGGTTCGGTGACTTTGGCTGGGTGACTCACTCCGGCTCCGGGTGCCCCAGCTTGGTCAGCCACAGCCGGAACAACCGGTGCAGCGACTCGGCCCCCACCAGGTCTCCCGGCGGCTCGAACTCCTTGGGGTAGATCAGGAACCCGCGCTCCTGCTCCCCGCCGAGCCCGCCGTGCGAACCCACGTGGATCTCGAACGGCGAAGCCTCCCCCGTCTCCGGGTCCCACCGGCTGTTGATCATGATGTCGGCGCAGTGCGGGAACGTGTCCACGCGCCGGATCAGGTCCGGGGCGTGGTCGCCGTACTGGGCCAGCGGGTCCTCGCCGAGCACCTCCCCGGAATCCAGCCGGTGCACGCCGTCCCGGCCCAGCACCACCGGTCCGTGCTCGTCGCTGCGGACCAGCATGAACCCGACCCCGGGGTGGTCCACCAGCGCGGGCAGCAGTTCCGGGTACTCGCGCTCGATCGTCTCCAGCGAGACCCGCCCCGCGTGCTCGGTGAACGACACCATCCCGACGTGCCCGGACACCACCACGACCACCCCGGGAGCCACCCGCGTCACCTCGTGCCGCGCGTCCTCCTTGGGCCGGTGCTCGATCCGCCGCGCGCCGGTCACCCGCTCCCGCAGCCGCGTCGCCACCGGGCCGCCCCCGGCCACCTCGGGTGCGTGCCCGCCGCACAACCGCCCGACCAGCTCCTCCAGCGACTCGCCGAACCGGTGCGCGAACGCCCACCCCTGCGTCTGCCCGTGATCCGACAGCACGACCAGGTGGTACGGCCGCGGCCCGAGCCGCGAAGCCCGGTGCAGCCGCCCGATCTGCTGGTCGATCGCGCGCAGCACGGCGAGCGTGTCGAACCGTTCGATGCCGGAGTGGTGGGCGACCTCGTCGTAGCCGAGGAAGTCCGCGTACACCACCGGCCGGCCGTCGAGCATGTCCTCCAGCACCGCGGACACCACGACGTCCCGTGAAATGACCGTGGTGCCGGTCCGGGCGATCGGGTAGATCCCGCCGCGCGGCACCCGCGGCACCACGCCCGCCCGCCGCTGCCGGGCCGAGGCCGAGACCTCGCGGACGATGTCGACCAGCGCCGAACCCAGCGTGCGCAACGCGTTGACCGGATTGGCGAAGTAGGCGTAGTAGCCCGTGCCGACGCGGTCCTCGCGGTGGCGGCGCAGGCCCTTGGGCAGCAGCACCGACACCGCGCTCATGGTGAGGCTGACGTGCGGGGCGTCGCCGGTGAAGAGGTTGCCGTGGCTGGCGCCGTCGACGGCGAGCAGGCCGCGGCCGTCGGAGTGCCGCCGCTCGATCTCGGCCGCGTCCCGCGGGTGGGCGCACGCCATCACGTGGTCGCGGTCCTTTTCGTACCAGCGGAACCCGAGGATGTCGTGGTTGGAGCCGTGCAGGATGCCGCACACGCTCGCGCCGGTCTGCGAGCTCCAGTCGGTCTGCCAGCGCACCAGCGCGTGGCTGTCCTCGGCGAGCCAGCGGGCCAGCGTCGGCATGTCGCCGTCCCGGACCGCGCGGCGGACCACGTCGTAGCCGAGCCCGTCGACCTGCAGGAAGATCAGCCCGGGTGGGACGTCGTCCGCCAGTTCCGGACAGCGGCGCGAGCGGCGGCGGGCCCGGCGGAAGAACACCTCGTCCTCGTCGAGCGCGAGCACGCTGGACACGACCCCGCTCACCGCGGACACCCCGACCACGACCAGGAACCCGGTGCGCAGCCCGTTGACCTCCACGCCCGGCACGACGGCGAACGCGGCCACCGCGCCCGCGCCGAGCAGCAGGAAGCTGCCGATGCCGAGCGTGAACAGCGCCAGCGGCAGGGCCACCCGCAGCACCTGCGGCCACACCACGGCGGTCAGCAGGCTCAGCAGCAGGCCGCACACCAGCGGCTGCCACTCCTCCGGCATCGCGAAGCCGTCCAGCAGGTCGTCCATGCCGACGAGCGCGAGCGACGTGGTCAGCCACACCAGGGCGAACCGCGCGAGCGAGCGTCCACGCCGGAGCAGCCGGCCCCGTTCCGCCGAAGTCATCCCACCTTCGCCCTTTCCCTGCGGCGCTTCGCCACCAGGTTGATCACACCGGTCACCAGCAGCACCAGCACGGCGGCCAGCAGGGTCGCGACGAGCGGCGAGTCGAACAGGCCGCCGCTGAGCACGCCGAGCAGCGCGTACGCGACGGCCCACAACACGCACGCGACCGCGGTCGCCGGCACCAGCCGCCGCCACGGGTAGCCGACCGCGCCGGCGGCCAGCAGCACCGGGATGCGCCCGGCCGGCAGCAGCCGCCCGACGACCACGAGCTGCCACCCCTGCCGCGCGAACCGCTGCCGCGCGGCGACGAGACGTTCCGGCTTCTGCCCGCGCGCCAGCCACCGGACCGCCGCGTCACCGCCCAGCCGCGCGACGGCGAAGGTCACCACATCACCGATCACCGCCCCGGCGGTGGCCAGCAGCAGAACCAGCGGCAACGACAGGTGCCCCGTCATGGCGATGGCGGCCGCCGCCCCGACGACGGCCCCGGTCGGGACGATCGGCACGATCGAGCCGATCAGCACGCCGAGGAAGAGGGTCGGGTAGCCGACGCTGGAGAAGTCGGTCCAGTTCACCAGGCCACCCCATCACGCACCGGCCCCGGCGCGGTGACCGCCGCGCCGGTTCCGGTCACGGAGAAACCTCACGCAGGTCGACGACTTCACCCGGTTCGGTGAGAGCGACACGCGTCTTGCCCCGCACGGCGGCGGCGAACTCGCGCGGCGGATCCACCAGCAACCGCCGCATCCGGCGGGTCCGCGCCAGGCCCGGGACCGCCAGCGTGCCCCAGTGCACCGGGACCGCCACCCGCGGCCGCACCCGGGCAACCGCCTCCGCCGCCCGCACTGGATCCAGGTGGCCGGGCCCGAGGTTCGGACCCCAGCCCCAGACCGGCAGGAACGCGACATCGACCGGGCCCAGCTCGGCCATCCCGGCGTGCAGGTCGGTGTCCCCGGCCACGTACACCCGCGCGCCCGGCGCCTCCACGACATGACCACTCGCGCGCGCCTGCGGGCCGTGCGTGAACCGCGGCCCCCAGCGGTGCCCCGAATGCTCCGCCCACACGGCGGTCACCCGCAGGTCGCCGAAGGACGCCTGCTCCCCGATGTCCAGTTCCACCACCGCCGCGAACCCCCGCCGGCGCAGCCAGCCGCCCGCCCCGCGCGGCACCACGATCGGCACGTGCCGCCCCAGCAACCGCAGCGACGGCACGTGCAGGTGGTCGCCGTGGAGGTGGGAGATCAGCACCAGATCGGCATCGGCGTAGGCGGCGGGATCCAGCGGCGGCGCGACCCGGACCAGACCGCCCACCGCGCGCGTCAGCACCGGATCGGTCAGCACGACCCGGCCGGCGACCTCCAGCCGGACCGTCGAGTGGCCGAGGAAACGCAGCGACAGACCCTCCACACCCCGAGTATCCCGGCCGGGGACCGCGCCGCGTCCGTAACACCTTGATTACTCAATCGGACAGCACCCGAACCGGTGAAGCGATCACGAACGCCCTTTTCCGCAGGTCAACGATGGTGCAACGGTACTTCCACACCGGGGGCTGTCGCGTCAACGTCCATATGGCATATGCCACGAGGTCCGGTCGACGTATATCGATAACGGCGAATTCACACTACTGTCATAAGACCCGGCGAACCCGGGGGTAACTGGCGCGCCGCGGGAACCCGCCCACCACAACCCGGGGACCTCGCTGATGCGCGCCAGCGGCCCGAAGACGTGCCGACCGGCGGCCACCCGACGACGTGTGGCCGGTGTACCGAGTCCTGCCCTCGTTCAGGCGACTCGTACTTCTGCTCTCGACTGACCATCGCGCAGGAGGGCTGCTGTGTTAACAGCGCCCGCGCCGCGCCCACGTGTGAGGAGACGGCCAGCCGTGACCCGCCACAGTGTTCGCAAGCCGGAAGGCTTGTACGACGCGCAATACGAGCACGATGCCTGCGGTGTCGCGTTCGTCGCCGATATGTCCGGCCGACGCAGCCACGACATCGTGACCAAGGCCCTGACGGCCCTGCGCAACCTCGAACACCGTGGCGCCAGAGGAGCCGAACCCGAGACCGGTGACGGCGCGGGCATCCTGATCCAGGTCCCGGACGCGTTCTTCCGCGAGGTCGTCGACTTCGAGCTGCCCGAGGCCGGGCACTACGCCGTGGGCACCGCGTTCCTGCCGGTCGACGAGACCGCCCGCGGCCGCGCGATGAGCGCGATCGAGGGCCTGGTCGCCGAGGAGGGCCTGCGGGTCCTGGGCTGGCGCGAGGTCCCGGTGGACACCGAGCACGTCGGGCCGACCGCGGCCTCGACCATGCCGCACTTCGCGCAGCTGTTCCTGGCCTCGCGCGAGGGCCTGCGCACCGGGCTGGACCTGGAGCGCGCCGCGTTCTGCGTGCGCAAGCGCGCCGAGCACCTGCTGGCCGACGAGGACGTGTACTTCCCGAGCCTGTCCGCCCGCACCATCGTCTACAAGGGAATGCTCACCGAGCCGCAGGTGCCGCGGTTCTTCCCGGACCTCACCGACGAGCGCGTGACGAGCGCGATCGGGCTGGTGCACTCCCGCTTCTCCACCAACACGTTCCCGTCGTGGCCGCTGGCCCACCCGTACCGGTACGTGGCGCACAACGGTGAGATCAACACGCTGCGCGGCAACCGGAACTGGATGGACGCGCGCGAGTCGATGCTGTCCACCGACCTGATCCCGGGCGACCTCAAGCGGATCTACCCGATCATCACGCGCGGCGCGAGCGACTCGGCCAGCTTCGACGAGGTCCTCGAGCTGCTGCACCTGGGCGGCCGCAGCCTGCCGCACGCCGTCCTCATGATGATCCCCGAAGCCTGGGAGAACCACGAGGAGATGGACCAGGCGCGCCGCGCCTTCTACGAGTTCCACTCCACGCTGATGGAGCCGTGGGACGGCCCGGCGCTGGTGTCGTTCACCGACGGCACCCAGATCGGCGCGGTGCTGGACCGCAACGGTCTGCGCCCCGCGCGGTACTGGGTCACCGAGGACGGCCTGGTCGTGCTCGCGAGCGAGGTCGGCGTGCTGGAGCTGGACCAGTCGACGATCGTGCAGAAGGGCCGGCTGGAGCCGGGCCGCATGTTCCTCGTCGACACGGCCGAAGGCCGCATCATCGACGACGAGGAGATCAAGGGACAGCTGGCCGCCGAGCACCCCTACGGCGACTGGGTCGACCAGGGCCTGGTGCGCCTGGAGGAGCTGCCCGAGCGCGAGCGCGAGGTGCCCACGCACGCCTCGCTGGTCCGCCGTCAGCAGGCCTTCGGCTACACCGAGGAAGAGCTGGACACGCTGCTGTCGCCGATGGCGAAATCCGGCGCCGAGCCGATCGGCTCGATGGGCAACGACTCGCCGCTGGCGCCGCTGTCGTCCGGCCCGCGGCCGATCTTCGACTACTTCATCCAGCTGTTCGCCCAGGTCACCAACCCGCCCCTGGACGCGATCCGCGAGGAGCTCGTGACGTCGCTGGGCACCCAGCTCGGCGCGCAGCCGAACCTGCTGGAGGCCACCGGCGAGTCGTGCCGCCGCGTCGTCCTGCCGTTCCCGGTGCTGGACAACGACGAGCTGGCCAAGCTGGTGCACATCAACGACGACGGCGACCTGCCGGAGTTCACCGCGGTCACCATCCACGGCCTCTACGACGTGCACGGCGGCGGCGACGCGCTGCTGGCGCGCCTGGAGGAGATCCGGACCGAGGTGTCCAACGCGATCTCCGAGGGCGCGCGGCTGATCGTGCTGTCCGACCGCGGGGTCGACGCCGACCACGCGGCCATCCCGTCGCTGCTGCTCACCGGCGCGGTGCACCACCACCTGGTGCGGCAGAAGACCCGCACCCAGGTCGGGATCATCGCCGAGACCGCCGACGCCCGCGAGGTGCACCACATCGCGCTGCTGCTGGGTTACGGCGCGGCCGCGGTCAACCCGTACCTGGCGATGGCGACGGTCGAGGAGCTGGCCCGCGACGGCAAGATCCCGGGTGTCACGCCGCAGCAGGCGACCCGCAACCTGATCAAGGCGCTGGGCAAGGGCGTCCGCAAGACCATGTCGAAGATGGGAGTGTCCACTGTGGCCTCCTACACCGGCGCGCAGATCTTCGAGGCGCTCGGCCTGTCGCAGGAGGTCATCGACACCTGCTTCACCGGCACCACCTCGCGGCTGGGCGGCGTCGGGTTCGACGTGCTGCACGAGGAGGTCCGGCAGCGGCACGCCCGCGCGTTCCCGCGCGACGGGTTCCGCCCGAACCACCGCGAGCTGGAGATCGGCTCGGACTACCAGTGGCGGCGCGAGGGCGAGCCGCACCTGTTCAACCCGCACACGGTCTTCAAGCTGCAGCACTCCACCCGCACCGGCCGGTACGAGGTGTTCAAGGAGTACACCAACGCCGTCGACGAGCAGTCGAAGAAGCTGTTCACGCTGCGCGGCCTGTTCGAGCTGAAGGAGGGCGTGCGCCCGCCGGTGCCGATCGAGGAGGTCGAGCCGGTCTCCGAGATCGTCAAGCGGTTCGCCACCGGCGCCATCTCCTACGGCTCGATCTCGCAGGAGATGCACGAGACGCTGGCGATCGCGATGAACCGGCTGGGCGGCAAGTCCAACACCGGTGAGGGTGGCGAGGACCCGGAGCGGCTCTACGACCCCGAGCGGCGCAGCGCCGTGAAGCAGGTCGCCAGCGGCCGGTTCGGCGTCACCAGCGAGTACCTGGTCAACGCCGACGACATCCAGATCAAGATGGCGCAGGGCGCCAAGCCCGGTGAGGGCGGCCAGCTGCCCGGCGCGAAGGTGTACCCGTGGATCGCCAAGACCCGGCACTCCACGCCGGGTGTGGGACTGATTTCCCCGCCGCCGCACCACGACATCTACTCGATCGAGGACCTGGCGCAGCTGATCCACGACCTGAAGAACGCCAACCCGGCGGCCCGCATCCACGTGAAGCTGGTGTCCGAAGTCGGCGTCGGCACGGTCGCGGCGGGTGTGTCGAAGGCGCACGCGGACGTCGTGCTGATCTCCGGTCACGACGGCGGCACCGGCGCCTCGCCGCTGTCCTCGATCAAGCACGCCGGCGGCCCGTGGGAGCTGGGCCTGGCCGAGACGCAGCAGACGCTGCTGGCGAACCGGCTGCGGGACCGGATCGTGGTGCAGACCGACGGGCAGCTCAAGACCGGCCGCGACGTGGTGATCGCCGCGCTGCTGGGCGCCGAGGAGTTCGGGTTCGCGACAGCGCCGCTGGTGGTGTCCGGCTGCATCATGATGCGGGTCTGCCACCTGGACACCTGCCCGGTGGGCGTGGCGACGCAGAACCCGAAGCTGCGCGAGAAGTTCAGCGGCAAGGCCGAGTACGTGGTGAACTTCTTCGAGTTCATCGCCCAGGAGGTGCGCGAGTACCTGGCGCGGCTGGGTTTCCGGTCGATCGAGGAGGCCGTCGGGCACGCCGAGGTGCTCGACACCCGCCCGGCCGTGGACCACTGGAAGGCCCGCGGGCTGGACCTGTCGCCGATCTTCCACGTGCCCGAGCTGGAGCCGCGGGCCGCGCGGCACCAGGTGGTCGCCCAGGACCACAGCCTGGAGAAGGCGCTGGACAACACGCTGATCCAGCTCGCCGAGGGCGCGCTCAGCTCCGGGGACAAGGTGCGGCTGGAACTGCCGGTGCGCAACGTCAACCGGACCGTGGGCACCATGCTCGGGTCGGAGCTGACCAAGCGCTGGGGCGGCGAGGGCCTGCCGGACGACACGATCGACGTGACCTTCACCGGCACCGCCGGGCAGTCGTTCGGCGCGTTCGTGCCGAAGGGCATCACGCTGCGGCTGTTCGGCGACGCCAACGACTACGTCGGCAAGGGCCTGTCCGGCGGCCGCATCATCGTGCGCCCGCCGAAGGAGGCCAAGATCGCCTCCGAGCAGAACATCATCGCCGGCAACGTGATCGGCTACGGCGCCACCAGCGGGCAGATCTTCCTGCGCGGCAAGGTCGGCGAACGGTTCTGCGTGCGGAACTCGGGCGCGCTGGCCGTCGTGGAGGGCGTCGGCGACCACGGCTGCGAGTACATGACCGGCGGTCGCGTGGTCGTGCTCGGGCCGACCGGGCGCAACTTCGCCGCCGGCATGTCCGGCGGGATCGCGTACGTGCTGGACCTGTCGCCGCTGCGGGTGAACCCGGAGATGGTCGACGTCGACCCGCTGGACGACGAGGACGTCGAGTTCCTGCGGGACGCGGTCGAGGCGCACTTCGTGGAGACCGAGTCGCCGGTGGCGCGGGCGCTGCTGGCCGACTGGGAGACCACGGTCACCCGCTTCGGCAAGGTCATGCCCAAGGACTACAAGCGGGTCCTGGCCGCGCGGGCGGAAGCCGAGCGCGACGGCCGGGACGTGAACGAAGCCATCATGGAGGCCGCACATGGCTGACCCGAAGGGTTTTCTGACGACGCCGCGCGAGACGCCGAAGACCCGGCCGGTGCCGCTGCGCCTGCTCGACTGGCGCGAGGTGTACGAGGACTTCGCGTCGAACAAGCTGGAGAAGCAGGCCGGGCGCTGCATGGACTGCGGCATCCCGTTCTGCCACCAGGGCTGCCCGCTGGGCAACCTGATCCCGGAGTGGAACACGCTGGTCTGGAGCGACGACTGGCGGGACGCGATCGAGCGGCTGCACGCCACGAACAACTTCCCGGAGTTCACCGGGACGCTGTGCCCGGCGCCGTGCGAGACCGCATGCGTGCTGGGGATCAACAACGACCCGGTGACGATCAAGCGGGTCGAGATCTCCATCGTGGACCGCGCGTGGGAGGAGGGCTGGATCACGCCGCAGCCCCCGGTGACACGCACCGGCAAGAAGGTCGCCGTGGTCGGGTCCGGGCCGTCCGGCCTGGCGGCGGCGCAGCAGCTGACCCGCGCCGGGCACGACGTGGTGGTGTTCGAGCGGGCGGACGCGATCGGCGGGCTGCTGCGGTACGGCATCCCCGAGTTCAAGATGGAGAAGCGGCGGCTGGACCGGCGCCTGGAGCAGATGCGGGCCGAGGGCACCGAGTTCCGCACCGGGGTGAACGTCGGCGTGGACATCACCGCCGAGGAGCTGCGGTCGTCGTACGACGCCGTGGTGCTGGCCGGTGGCGCGACCGCGTGGCGGGACCTGCCCGCGCCCGGCCGCGAGACGACCGGTGTGTACCAGGCGATGGAGTACCTGCCGCTGGCGAACCGGGTCGCCTCCGGTGAGCTGGAGTCGTCGCCGATTTCGGCCGAGGGCAAGCACGTCGTGGTGATCGGTGGCGGTGACACCGGCGCGGACTGCGTCGGGACCGCCCACCGGCAGGGCGCGCTGTCGGTGACGCAGCTGGAGATCATGCCGCGCCCGCCGGAGAGCCGGTCGGAGGCGCACCCGTGGCCGATGTACCCGATGATCTACCGGGTGTCGTCGGCGCACGAGGAGGGCGGCGAGCGCCTGTACTCGGTGAGCACGCAGGAGTTCCTCGCCGATGAGGACGGCAACCTGCGGGCGCTGCGGCTGGTCGAGGTGCGCAACGAGGACGGCAAGTTCGTCGAGGTCGAGGGCACCGAGCGGGAGCTGCCGGCGCAGCTGGTGCTGCTGGCGATGGGTTTCGTCGGCCCGCAGCGCGAAGGCCTGATCGAGGCGTTGGGCGTGGAGCTGGACGCCCGCGGCAACGTCGCGCGGGACGCGGATTTCCGCACGAGCGTGGAGAACGTGTTCGTGGCGGGCGACATGGGCCGCGGCCAGTCGCTGATCGTGTGGGCGATCGCGGAGGGCCGCTCCGCCGCGGCCGGGGTGGACGCCTACCTGACCGGCCGGAACGTCCTGCCGGCCCCGATCGCGCCGACGGACCGGCCGATCGCCTAGGACCAGGGGTGGGCCACCAGGCAACGGAGCCGTGGTGGTCCACCCCGCGCCAGCCCTTTTTCGGAGCCACTCGAAAACCGGCAGCCGGCAACGAAGCCCCCGCCACCCCCACGAGCCACCCCTCTCCCGCAACCCGATCCCCAGCCAAATCGGTTGCCGAGCAGCGGGGTCAAGGTACTCTTTCCAGCCTTGACGCCGCTTCTCGGCAACCGAACACTGAAAGATCGGGTTCGGGAGGGGCAGATCCGGGCGTAGCGAAGCGAAGCCGGTGCAGTTCAGATACGCGCGTAGCGCCCACCACCCAACTAATCCGATCGAGTGAAAACCCGCCCACTTCGTACTCACCGCCCCCTCAGCGCGACTTAGGAGCAGGTGACGGCGCCGCACACGACAGGGGCCTCGCGGCGCCGCCACCGTGACTGGGGTCAAGCCAAGAGGGGGCGTTCATGCCTGTCGACCTGTCCACCACGCTGTCCTGGAGATCCGCCACCGGCGAAGCGGCCATGATGCTCGACGAGCTGCAGCCGAACATCCTGAAGGCGCACGTCCGGGACCGCCTCACCGTGCTGTTCCTCGGCTTCGGCGACGCCGCCGAAGCACGCACCTTCCTGCGAGGCCTGAGCGGGCTGATGAAGTCCGCCAAGGCGCACCTCGCGGAAGTCGAGGCGCACAAGCGCACCAAGGCCGCCGGCACGCCGTACCTGGGCGTCGGCCTGAGCGCGCACGGCTACGCCACGCTGGGCGTCACCGCGCCGGCCGATCCGTCGTTCGCCGCGGGCGCCAAGGCCGCCGTCGGGAAGCTCGCCGACCCGGCCGTCACCGAGTGGGAGCGCCACTACCAGCAGACGATCGACGCCGTGGTCCTCATCGGCGACGCCACCGCGGGACCGGTCCGGACCCTGCGCCGCCAGGTCGAGGAGCTGCGCCCGGCGTCGGTCACCATCGTCGGCGAGGAGTCCGGCCTCGGCATGGCCAACGCCAACGGCGACGGCATCGAGCACTTCGGCTACGTCGACGGGCGCAGCCAGCCGCTGTTCCTCACCGAGGACGTCGACGTCGAGCGGGACACCACCGACGGCGTCAACGACTGGGACCCGTCCGCGCCGTTGGAGCAGATCCTCGTGCCCGACGCGGCCGCGCCGGACCCCACCGTCCACTTCGGAAGCTACTTCGTGTTCCGCAAGCTGGAGCAGAACGTCCGGCTGTTCAAGGAGGCCGAGCGCGACCTGGCGCACGACCTCGGGCTGCGTGGCGAGGACCGGGAGCGGGCCGGCGCGATGCTGGTCGGCCGCTTCGAGGACGGCACCCCGCTGACCGTGCAGAGCGCACCGGGCTCGCACCACCCGGTGGGCAACGACTTCAGCTACGACAGCGACAAACTGGGCCAGAAGTGCCCGTTCCACGCGCACATCCGCAAGACCAACCCGCGCGGCTCCGGCGGGGCGGAGGCGCCGGAGGAGGAGCGCAGGCACCTGATGGCCCGCCGCGGCCAGACCTACGGCCGCCGCCACGACGACCCGAACGCCGACCTGCCGCCGCGGCTGCGGCCCACCAAGGACATCGGGCTGCTGTTCATGGCCTTCAACTCGAGCCTGGGCAACCAGTTCGAGTTCACGCAGCAGACCTGGGCGAACAACCCGGGATTCCCGTTCCCGCCGGACGGTTCCCGGCCCGGTCTGGATCCGGTCATCGGGCAGGGCGCCCGGGAACCGCAGAAATACCCGCCGGAATGGGGTCACAACAACGTGATCGAGGCCGCCGATCCGATTCCGCGGGCGGTCACCATGAAGGGCGGCGAATATTTCTTCATGCCATCGCTGGCCTTCCTGCGAAGCCTGTGAGGAAAATTCCGACAGTCCGCCGGGTACGCGCCCGGCGGGCTGTTCTCATGATCAGTGTTCACAAGGCGCGCGGGAGCGGGTATGACTGATGCGTGGACAGGCATGAGCGGTTGAACACGCTGCTCGAAATGATCGGCCAGCAGGGCCGGGTCGAGGTGGATCAGGCGGCGGCGAAGCTGAACGTCTCCCCCGCCACGATCCGGCGCGACCTCGATCATTTGGCAGGCCGCCAATTGCTCACCAGAGCCCGGGGCGGCGCCGTGGCCGGCAACGTCGCCTACAACCTCCCGGGCCGCAACCACGCCGACCGGCACACGGTGGAAAAACGCCGAATAGCCGAGGCCGCGGCGCGGCTGGTGAATCGCGGAATGGTGATCGGGTTCAACGGGGGCAGCACCACGACCGAGGTGAGCCGCGCGGTCGCGGCCCGTCCGGAGTTCAACGACCGCGGCAGTTCGCCGGCGCTGACCGTGGTGACGAACGCGGTGAACATCGCGCACGAGCTGACCGTGCGGCAGAGCATCCGGCTGGTCAGCACCGGCGGGGTGGCGCGGCCGCAGTCGTTCGAGCTGACCGGGCACCTGGCCGGGATGGTGCTCGAGGAGGTCAGCCTCGACCTGGTGTTCATCGGGGTGGACGCGGTCGACCCGCTGCGCGGCGCCTTCGCCCACCACGAGGCCGAGGCGGCGATCAACAAGCTGCTCGTGCACCGCGCCAAGAAGGTCGTGGTGGTCGCCGACAGCTCGAAGCTCGGCGGCTACGCGTTCGCCCGCATCTGCCCGACGCTCGACGTCGACCTGCTGATCACCGATTCGGCGGCGGAGCCGGACCTGGTGTCGGCCTTCGAACTGGAAGGCGTGCGGGTCACGCTCGTCTGACCTCAGCCCACCCGGGGCAGGCCCTCCGGCGCGCCCCGCTCGATCAGCCGCAGCAGCGCGTCGGTGTCCAGGCGTTCCTCGACCGCGTCGGCGAGCCGGTCCAGCATCGACTCACGCAGGGACGCGAACCCGGGCGCCCCCGCCGCCGGTGACCAGGACACCCCGGCCTGCGCCGCCGCCTCGGCGAGCCACGCCCGGCGGAAGCCGTCGTTGTCCAGGGTGCCGTGCCAGGTCGTGCCCCACACCGAACCGCGCCGCCAGCCGTCCAGGAACGGCTCGGCGTCCCCGTCCGGGGCCAGTGTCGCGCTGCCGTGGTGGATCTCGTAGGCCGCCACCTCGTGACCGCGCCACCGCGCGACCGGCCGCCCGAGCACCTTGTCCGCGCTGAACGACACCCGCGTCGGCAGCAACCCGAGCCCCGGCACGGTCCCGGCGCCGGACTCGACGTCGTCCACAATGGTCTCCGCGAGCATCTGGTAACCGCCGCAGATCCCCAGCACCGGCTGCCCGGCGGCGGCTCGCGCGGCCAGCGCCGGCTCCAGCCCACGCTCCCGCAGCCACCGCAGATCGCCCACCGTCGCGCGGGTGCCGGGCAGCACGACCAGGTCCGCGGCCCGCACCGTGTCCGGGTCCGCGGTCAGCGTGACCGTGACCCCCGGCTCGGCGGCGAGGGCGTCCACGTCGGTCGCGTTCGACGCGCGCGGGAACCGGACGACGGCGACCTTCAGCCCACCAGTGGCCTGCTGCTCGTGCCGCCAGCCCGCGACGGCGAGCGCGTCCTCGGAGTCGATCCACACCCCGTCCAGCCAGGGCAGCACACCCAGCACCGGCCGGTGGGTCAGCTCCGCGATGCGGTCCAGACCCGGGCGCAGCAGCGCCTCGTCGCCGCGGAACTTGTTCACCACCCACCCGGCGAGCAGCGCCTGGTCCGCGGGCTCCAGCAGCGCGACCGTCCCGTACATCGCGGCCAGCACACCGCCCCGGTCGATGTCGCCGACGACCACCACCGGCAGCCCGAACCGCCGGGCCAGCCCCATGTTGACGTAGTCGCCCTGCCGCAGGTTGATCTCGGCCGGGCTGCCCGCGCCCTCGCACACCACGACGTCGAACCGGGTGCGCAGCTCGTCGAAGGTGTCGAAGGCGATGCGTGCCAGCTCGCGGCGGCCGGTGGCGAACTCGCCCGCCTCCAGCGTGCCGAACGGCTTGCCCAGCGCGATGACGTGGCTGCGCCGGTCGCTGCCCGGTTTGAGCAGCACCGGGTTCATCGCGGCCTCCGGCTCGACCCCGGCGGCGACCGCCTGCAGCCACTGCGCGCGGCCGATCTCCGCGCCGTCGGAGCAGACCATCGAGTTGTTGGACATGTTCTGCGCCTTGAACGGCGCCACCCGCAGCCCGCGGCGCGCCAGCCAGCGGCAGATCCCGGCGGTGACCAGGCTCTTCCCGGCGTCCGACGTGGTGCCGGCGATCAGCAGGCCCCTCATCACGCCACCACCGCGGCCAGGGCCAGCGCGGCCAGCCCGACCGCGCGCGACAACCGCACCGCCCGGCGCAGATCGGCCACCCCGGGCGCGGGCCCGTCGCCGAGCGTGCCGCGGTCCTCGGGCCGGCCGCCGTAGCTGTTCACCCCACCGAGCCGCACGTCGAGCGCACCCGCGAAGGCCGCCTCGATCTGCCCGGCGTTCGGGCTCGGGTGCTGTCCGGCATCCCGTCGCCACACCCGCAGCGACCGCCCCGGACGGCCGCCCACGACGCGCGCGCAGAGAGCCGTGATCAGCGCCCCGGCGCGGGCGGGCAGCAGGTTGGCGAGGTCGTCCCCACGGGCGGCGGCCCAGCCGAACCGCTCGAAGCGCGGCGTCCGGTGCCCGACCATCGCGTCGAGCGTGTTGAGCGCCCGGTACCCGAGCAGCCCCGGCACCCCGGCGACCGCACCCCACAGCAGGGGCGCGACGACGGCGTCGCTGGTGTTCTCGGCGATCGACTCGGTGGCGGCCCTGGCCAGGCCCTTGTCGTCCAGGACGGAGGCGTCGCGCCCGCACAGGTGGCCCAGCCGCTGCCGCGCGGCGGGCAGGTCACCGGACTCCAGCCGCACGGCCATCGCCTCGCCCTCGTGCGCCAGGCCCCGGCCGCCCAGGACGGTCCAGGTCGCCAGCGCGGTCACCGCGACCCGCGCGGCCGGGCGCCGGCGCGTGGCGGCCTGGGCGAGCACCCCCAGCCCGGCGGCGGCGCCGACGCAGGTGGCGGCGTACGCGGCGCCGCGTGTCCGCGAATCGGCCCAGACCCGCTGTTCCAGGGCCTTCGCGGCACGCCCGAACAGCGCGACCGGATGGCCGCGCCGTGGATCACCGAGCGCCGCGTCCAGCGCGTAACCGGTCACGAGACCGAGCGCGGTCAACGATCTTGCATACACCACACACGGGACGGTAGCCCGTGCACGAGAATGCCGGTATGACCAAGCTGACCCAGCGGCTGGCCGCCTCACTGGAGGCCGCCGCCCGGCTGCTCCGCCGGTACGGGGACGACGAGGCGAAGGTGCTGATCCTGGGCGGGGTCCGCTCGGGCAAGTCACGCCACGCCGAGCGTCTGATGGCCCGCCATCCCGAAGTCGTCTACGTCGCGCCGGGCCCGGTGCCCAGCGGCGACGATCCCGAATGGGCGGCGCGGATCGCGCTGCACCAGGCCCGCAGACCGGCGAACTGGCGCACGGTCGAGACCGGCGACCTCGCCACGACCGTCCGCAAGGCGTCGCGGCCGCTGCTGATCGACTGCCTGGGCACCTGGGTCACGCGCGTGCTCGGCGACGTCGGCGCGTGGGAGGCGAAGCAGGGCTGGGAGCTGCGGCTGGACGAGCGCATGGAGGAGTTCCTCGACGCCTGGCGGGTCGCGCACGTGCCGATCGTGGCGGTGACCAACGAGGTCGGCATGGGTGTGGTGCCCGCGACAGCCTCCGGGCGGCTGTTCCGTGATGTGCTGGGGGCGCTCAACGACCGCGTCGCGGCCCAGGCGGACAGCGTCCAGCTGGTGGTCGCGGGGCGCGTCCTGCACCTCGGCGAAAGGGCTCTGCTGTGACCGGATTCGACATCCCGGCGCCCGACGCGGCCGCGCACGCCGCCGCGCTGGAGCGGCTGGACGCGCTGGTCAAACCGGTCGGTGCGCTGGGGCGGCTGGAGGAGCTGGCCGCGTGGCTGTGCGCCGCGTCCGGCCAGGTCCCGCCGCCGCCGATCGAACGGCCGCGGGTGGTCGTGTTCGCCGGGGACCACGGGGTGAGCCGGCTGTCGGCGTACCCGCGCGAGGTGACCGCGGCGATGGTGCGCGTGTTCCTGGTCGGCAAGAGCGGGGTGAACGTGCTGGCCCGCGAGGTCGGCGCGGGAGTCCGGGTACTGGACATCGCGGTCGACGACGACCTGTCCGACGTGCCCCCGGAAGTGCGCGCGTGGAAGATCCGGCGCGGCTCGGGGTCGATCGAGGCCGAGGACGCGCTGGCGCCGGGCGAGGCGCGCCGGGCCTTCGAGGCCGGTCGCCACGCCGCCGACGCCGAGGTGGACGACGGTGCGGACCTGCTCATCCCGGGCGACATGGGCATCGGCAACACGACGGTGGCGGCGGCCCTGGTCGCCGCGGCGCTCGGGGTGCCCGCCGAGGAGGTCGTCGGCACCGGGACGGGCGTGGACGAGGCCGGCCGGGCGCGGAAGGTCGCGGTGGTGCGCGCCGCGGTCGAGCGGGCGGGTGCGCAGGTGTCGGACCCGTTCGAGCTGCTGACGGCACTGGGCAGCGCCTGCGCCGCCGCGACGGCCGGGTTCCTGGTGCAGGGCGCCGTGCGCGGGGTGCCGGTGCTGCTGGACGGCGTGTTCTCCGGTGCGGCGGCGGTGGTGGCGGCGGAGATCGCGCCGGAGGCGTCGCGGTGGTGGCTGGCCGGGCACCGGTCCACCGAGCCGTCGCAAGCGTTCGCGCTCAAGGCGCTCGGGCTGACGCCGATCCTGGACCTCGGCCTGCGGCTCGGTGAGGGCAGCGGGGCCGTCCAGGCGATCCCCACGCTGCGCGCGGCGCGGGCGATCATCGCGGACATGGGTCTGCTGGCCGACCTTGCCTGAGCGGGTTTCCGACGCGCTGCGGATGGCGCTGGGCACCCTGACCGCGCTCCCGGTGCCCGCGCCACGCGTGATCGACCGGCGGGTGGCGGCCGGGGCGATGCTGCTGGCGCCCCTGGCCGCCGTGCCGCTCGCGGTCCTGGCCGGGCTGGTCGTCCTGGCCGGGGACGCCCTCGGACTCCCCGCGCTGGCCGTGGCCGGACTGGCGGTCGGCGCGGTGGGTCTCGCCAGCCGGGGCCTGCACCTCGACGGCCTGGCCGACACCGCCGACGGTCTCGGCGCCTCCTTCGACCGCACCCGCGCCCTGGAGATCATGCGCCGCGGCGACTCCGGGCCCACCGGGGTCGCCACGCTGGTTCTCGTGTTGATCATCCAATGTGGAGCCCTCGGCGGGGCGATCTCCGCCGGGCACGGGGTCACCGCCGCGGTGACGGGCACGCTGGTGAGCCGCTGGGTGCTGGCCCTCTGCTGCACACGTGGCGTGCCCTCGGCCCGCCCGGACGGCCTCGGCGCCACCGTGGCCGGGAGCATCCGTCCGCCGTGGACAGCCGCGACCCTCTGCGCCGCCGCCGGGCTCGCCACCCTCGCGCCCGGCCTGGAGTGGTGGCGCGGCCCGCTCGCGGTGGCGGCCGCCTTCGCCGCT
This sequence comes from Amycolatopsis deserti, assembly GCF_014653945.1. Taxonomy (GTDB): domain Bacteria; phylum Actinomycetota; class Actinomycetes; order Mycobacteriales; family Pseudonocardiaceae; genus Amycolatopsis_E; species Amycolatopsis_E deserti. Next base: position 121,950 of record NZ_BNAU01000009.1, read on the forward strand.
GCCGGGCTCGTGCTGTGGCGTTGCACCGCCCGGCTGGGCGGCATCACCGGGGACGTGCTCGGCGCCTGCGTGGAGATTGCCGCCGCCACTAGCTGGCTAGCGCTCGCGCCGTGAGCTGAGCGCGAGGAGCAGCGAAGCCGCCGTCAGCACCACCCCGAACCAGACGACGCTCGTGACCCCCAGGTTGTCCGCGAACAGCCCGCCGAACAACGCCCCGAGCGCGATGGACGTGTTGTACGCCATGGTGTTGAGCGACATGGCGGCCTCGAACGTCTCCGGCGCGGCCGCGAGCGTCATGTTCACCTGGCACAGCTGGACCACGCCGAACGACAGTCCCCACAGGACCATCGCGACGATCGCACCCACCGCCGTGCCGCCGATGGTGAGCAGCAACAGCATGGACACCACGAGTCCCGCGCAGCCGACGAGGAAACTGCCCCGCAGGCTCCGGTTCACGGTGTGCCCGGCGGCGAAGTTCCCGATCGCCCCCGCGACGCCGAAGACCATCAGGACCGCGGTGATGAACACCGGCGGCGCGGACGCGTGGTCCTCCAGGAACGGCCGGACGAACGTGTACGCCCCGAAGTGGCCGAGCACGAAGAGCACGACGGTGAACAGCACCCGGCGCAGCGGCACGTTGCGCAGCGGGAGCGCGAAGACCTCCCGCACCGGCACCGCGTTCGCCGACGGCAGCGCGGGCACGAGGGTGGCGACCGCGACGAACACCAGCACGCTCAGCCCGGCCCAGATGAGGAACGTGGTGCGCCAGTCGGTGAGGCTCTCCACGACCGTCCCCAGGGGAATCCCGGCGACCGTCGCGATGGAGATGCCGGACATGACGACCGCGGCCGCCCGGCTCGCGTGGCGTTCCGGCACGATGCGCATCGCCATGCTCACGCCGATGGCCCAGAACACGCCGCTGGCGAAGCCCATCACCAGCCGCGTGGCGAGGATCAGCGGGTAGTTCGGCGACACGGACGTGACCAGGTTTCCCAGTGCCAGCACCGCGAGCAACGCGGACAGCAGGACGCGCCGGTCGATCCGCCGCGTCCACGCGACGAGGAACGGCACCCCCAGCCCGGCCGACACGCCCTGCAGGGTGACCATCAGCCCGGCGACACCCACCGTGACGCCGAGGCTCGTGCTCAGCGGCGTGAGCAGGCCGACCGGCATCAGCTCGGTGGTGAGGAAGACGAACAGACTGGCGGTGATCGCCGCGACGCCGGACCACGCTCTCAGCGCCGACGCCGGGCGGACTTCCTGTGTGACCATGCCAAGAAGCCTTCCGGACCTCGATCAATGAGTCCAACGCATGTTTGTCATTCCATCGATCACCCAGCATGATTGATCCATGGAGTTGCAGCAGATGCGCTACGTCGTCGCGGTGGCGGAGACGAACAGCTTCACCCGCGCCGCCGAGCTGTGTCTGGTCGTCCAGTCCGCCCTCAGCCAGCAGATCGCCCGCCTGGAACGGGAACTGGGCGCCCGGCTCTTCGAACGCACCAGCCGCCGGGTACGGCTGACCCCGGCCGGCGCGGCGTTCCTCGCCACGGCCCGCCAGTGCCTGCAGGCCGCCGATCGCGCGGTCGCCGAAGTCGCCGCGGCCGTGGGCGAGGTCCGCGGACGACTCGCGGTCGGCTTGATCTCCACCGTCGCCGCAGTCGACATCCCGGGCGCGCTGCGGGAGTTCCACCAAGTGCACCCGTCCGTGCGCATCAGCCTGCGCGGGACCGCCAGCGAGGAGCTCGTCGAGCAGGTCCGCGAGGGCACGATCGATGTCGCCTTCCTGGGGTTGCCCACCACGGCGCGCCCGGAGGGTGTCCACGCGCGCGAACTCGCCCACGACCGGCACGTCGCGGTGGTCGCTCCGGACCACCCCCTCGCCGGTGAACGGGCGGTCGGCCTGCGCCGGCTCGCCGCGGAGACGTTCGTGGACCTGCCGGCCGGGACGGCGGGCCGAATGCAGACCGACCAGGCGTTCGCGGCGGCCGGCCTGGACCGCGATGTCGCCTTCGAGGTGACCAATGCCGACCTCCTGGCGCGGATGGTCCGGGAGGGCCTCGGCGCGGCGATGCTGCCGTCGGCCTACGTGCCGCAGCTCACCGGCGTGGTCACCATCGAGGTCACCGACGCACCGGCCCGCGTCGAGTACGTCATCTGGAGCCGGTCCGGTCCCACGCCCGCGGCGGCCGCTTTCCTCGCCCTCCTCGGGATTCCGGCGAGTTAGCGCACGCGCCGTAGCGCGTCGAGGAATCCGTCGGTCACCGCCGGGTCGCGGACGGCGATGCGGAGCCAGTCGCCGTCCAGGCCGGGGAAAGTGTCTCCCCGGCGGACCGCGTAGCCGGCCTCCCGCAGCCGCAGGCGCAACGCGGCCGCGCCGGGGATCCGGACCAGCACGAACGGGCCCCGCGGCTCTCCCGCCACCTCGACGCCCAGCGACCGCAGCCCGCTGACCAGGTACTCCCGGTCCTGCTCCGCCCGCACCGCCAGCTTGTCGGCCTCGTCCAAGGCGGACGGCCGGCTGCAGGCCACCACCGCGCGCGCGGCCAGCGTGGACACCGACCACGGCGGCTGCACGGCTCTCAATGCGTCCACAACGGACGGTTCGGCCAGCACGTATCCGGCGCGCAGGCCGGCGATCCCCCACGTCTTGGTCAGGCTGCGGATCACCACGACGCCCGGAAGCTGTTCCCCGGCCAGGCTTTCCGGCTCACCTGGCACCGCGTCCAGGAAAGCCTCGTCCACCACCAGGATCCGGCCCGGCCGCACCAGCGAACGCAACCCCGCCGCCGGGTGCAGCACGGAAGTCGGGTTGGTGGGGTTGCCGACGAACACCAGATCCGCGTCCGCGGGCACCGACGCGAGAACGAAACCGTCCGAAGCGGACAGTACGACGCGGTCCACCTCATGCCCCGCCGCACGCAACGCCGCCTCCGGCTCGGTGAACTGGGGATGCACGACCACCGGGTGCCGCGGCCGCAACGCCGTGGCCAGCAAGGTGAACGCCTCGGCCGCGCCCGCGGTGACCAGCACGTCCGATACCGCCCGGCCGTGCCGCTCGGCGACCGCCTCGGCAGCCGCCCGCGCGTCGGGATACGCGGCCAGGTCGTCCAGCGCCGCGGCCAGTTCCGCGCGCAACCACGCCGGTGGCGCCGGCAGCCGCACGTTCACCGCCAGGTCCACCAGGCCGTCGCCGACCTCGCGATCCCCGTGGTGGTGCAGGTCGTAGTCACTCATGCGCGTGCACCGCCGCCGCGAACCGCCGCGCCAGCGCGGGGTGCCCGGCCCAGTGGACGTGCAGGTAGGACGCGTGCAGCGTGGGCGAGGCGAAACCCTCCGCGGTGCCGTCCCACTCCCACGCCGGCACCGCTCCCGCGCGGGGTGTCACCACCGTCCGGTGGAACTCGTGCCCGGTCACGCGCTGCCCGGCCGCCGCCAGCAGGTGGTCCACCGGCGCGGAAGCGGTCCGGTATCCCAGCGCGCCCCGCTTGGTCATCACCGCCGTCGCGTCCAGCGCCCCGACCATCGGCAGCCCGTCCAGCTCCCGGCACAGGTACAGCAACCCGGCGCACTCGGCCACCACCGGCATCCCGCGCCGGATCGCCGCGGCCAGCTCCTCGCGCAGCGGCACGTTCGCCGACAGGTCCTCGACGTGCACCTCCGGGAACCCGCCCCCGAAGTACAACCCGGCGCACCCATCGGGCAACGCCTTGTCGTGCAACGGATCCAGGTCCACGACGTCCACACCGGACGCCGCCAGCAGCTCCACCGTCTCGGTGTACCGGAACGTGAACGCGGGGCCCGCGGCCGCCGCCACCACCCGCCGCGGCCCCGAGTACGACCCGACCGGCTCCCAGGCGGGCGCGCTCAACGCCGGAGCCGACCGCGCCACCCGCACGATCGCCTCCAGGTCCACTCCGTCGGACACCCACGCGGCCAGCTTCGGCAGCAGCTCCCGCGACTCGGCGTCGCGCTCGGCCGTCGGCACCAGCCCGAGGTGACGGCTCGGCGCGTGGATGTCGTCGCTGCGCCGCAACGCGCCCAGCACGGGAATCCCGGTGCGCACCAGGGCCGCCCGGATCTCCTCCTCGTGCCGCGGCGACCCCAGCTTGTTGAGGATCACCCCCGCGATCTGCACGCCGGGCTCGAACTGCGCGAACCCGAGCACCATCGCCGCGACGCTGCGGCTCGCCGCCGAGGCGTCCACCACGAGCACCACCGGCGCGCCCAGCAGCCGCGCGACGTGCGCGGTCGAGGCGTAGCCCTCGGTGCCGAGCTGCCCGTCGAACAGGCCCATCACGCCCTCGATCACCGCGATGTCCGCCCCGTCGGATCCGTGCCGCAGCAACGGCGCCAGCAGGGATTCGCCCTGCAGGAACGGATCCAGGTTGCGTGGCGGCCGCCCGGTGGCGAGCGAGTGGTAGCTGGGATCGATGAAATCCGGCCCGACCTTGTGCCCGGACACCGTCAGTCCACGCGCCCGCAACGCGGCCATCAGCCCGGTCGCGATCGTCGTCTTGCCGTGCCCGGACGCGGGCGCGGCGATGACGACGCGGTTCACCATTCGATGCCCCGCTGGCCCTTTTGCCCGGCGTCCATCGGGTGCTTGACCTTCGTCATGTGGGTGACCAGGTCCGCCGCCTCGATCAGCTCGTCCGGCGCGTTGCGGCCGGTGATCACGACGTGCTGGCGGCCCGGCCGGTCCCGCAGCGCGGCGACCACCTCGGCGGTGTCGATCCAGCCCCAGTGCAACGGGTAGGTGAACTCGTCCAGCACGTAGAAGTCGTGGCGCTCCTCGGCGAGACGGCGCTTGATCTCCGCCCAGCCCTCGCGCGCGTTGGCGGCGTGGTCCTCATCGGACCCCGGCTTGCGCGACCAGCTCCAGCCCTCGCCCATCTTGTGCCACTCGACGGGCCCGCCCTGACCGCTGCTCTCGTGCAGGGCGCCCAGCGCGCGGAACGCGTTCTCCTCGCCCACCTTCCACTTCGCCGACTTGACGAACTGGAACACGCCGATCGACCAGCCCTGGTTCCACGCGCGCAGCGCCATCCCGAACGCGGCGGTCGACTTGCCCTTCATCTCGCCGGTGTGCACGGCGAGCAGCGGCCGGTTGCGGCGCTGGCGGGTGGTGAGCCCGTCGTCGGGCACGACCAGCGGTTTTCCCTGCGGCATCAGGCAGCCCTCCTGCGCACCTCGGTGGCCAGCGTGTCGGCGGCGACCTCGCCCAGCGGCACGTGCTCGCCGCCCAGCCGCGCAGCCAGTTCCGCGGCGAGACCCAGCCGCATGCGCCCGGCCTCGCAGTCCATCACCACGGACGCGATCCCAGCGCCTGCGAGCATCTCGGCGGCCCGCTGCGACCGCGCGACGGCGTCCGGGCCGCTGGTGGCGCGACCGTCGGTGACCACGACCAGCAGCGGACGGCGGCGTGGATCGCGCACCGCCTCGACCCGCAGCACCCGCGCGGCCTCCAGCAGCCCTTCCGCCAGCGGCGTGCGACCACCGGTGGGCAGCGCCTCCAGCCGCGCGGCGGCGGCCTCGACGCTGACGGTCGGCGGCAGCGCCAGGTCCGCGGTACCGGCGCGGAACGTCACCAGCCCGACCTTGTCCCGCCGCTGGTAGGCGTCCAGCAGCAGCGACAGAACGGCGGCCTTCACCTCGCGCATCCGGGCCCGGGCGCCCATCGAGCCGGACGCGTCGACGCAGAACAGCACGAGGTTGCCCTCGCGGCCCTCGCGCAGCGCGAACCGCAGGTCGCTGGGCCGCAGCACCAGGCCGGCGCCGTCGCGGCCGCGGGTTTTCTGGTGCGGCGCGGCTGCCCGCACGGTCGCGACCAGGTGCGGCCGCCCCGCACGCGTGCCCGGCGGGCGGACGCCGATGGTCCGCCCGGCGTCGGTCACCGCGCGGGACCGCTTGCCGTGCGCCCCCTCGCCGAGACCGGCGACGCTGAACATCCTGGCCCGGTAAGGCTTTCCGGCTCCGACGGACTGCTGTTCTCCCCCACCGCCGCCGGGTTCGCCGCCGCTGTCGTTCTGCTGCCCCTGCGGGGTTTCGGCTGGGGCGTCCGAACCCGAGCCGGGGCCGTCGTCGTCCGGCGGGCCCGGGTCCTCGGGCGGTTCGGCGTCGCGCAGGGCCTGCTCCAGCTGCTCCTCGTCGATGCCCGGCGCGTCGAACGGGTTGCGGCGGCGCCGGTGCGGCAACGCGAGCCGCGCCGCCACGCGGATGTCCTCTGTGGACACCTCGGTGCGCCCGCTCCACGCGGCGTGGGCGACCGCGGTGCGGGCGGTGACGATGTCCGCGCGCATCCCGTCCACCTCGAACGCCGCGCACACCTCGGCGATCTGCCGCAGCGCGTCGTCGGTCAGCTCGACCGACGGCAGGAGCTTCTGCGCCGCCGCGATCTCGGCGGCGAGCTGGGCGTCGTCGTCGGCGTAGCGGGCGGCGAAGGAGTCCGGATCGGCTTCGTAGGCCAGCCGGCGGCGGACCACCTCGGCGCGCTGCTCCGGATCACGGCTCGCGGCCACCTCGACGGTGAGCCCGAACCGGTCGAGCAGCTGCGGCCGCAGCTCGCCCTCCTCCGGGTTCATGGTGCCGATCAGCACGAACCGCGCCGCGTGCGACACCGACACACCCTCGCGCTCGACCGTCGCCCGGCCCATCGCCGCCGCGTCGAGCAGCGTGTCGACCAGGTGGTCGTGCAGCAGGTTGACCTCGTCGACGTAGAGCAGGCCGCGGTGCGCGGCGGCGAGCAGGCCGGGCTGGAAGTCGGTGACGCCCTCGGTGAGCGCGCGTTCCAGGTTGAGCGAGCCGATCACGCGGTCCTCGGCCGCGCCGACCGGCAGCTCGACCAGCCGGGCGGGACGGCGCACCGCGGCACCGTCGTGCGGCGCGTCCGGGCAGTTCGGGTCGGGTGCGGCGGGGTCGCAGGAGAACCGGCAGCCCTCGACGACGTCGACCTCGGGCAGCAGGCTGGCCAGCGCACGCACCATCGTCGACTTCGCGGTGCCCTTCTCGCCGCGCACCAGCACGCCGCCGATGGCCGGGGAGATCGCCGAGAGCACCAGCCCGAGCCGGAGGTCCGGCATCCCGACGACGGCGGTGAACGGGTACGGCCTCAAGCGAACTCCTTCGCCACGCGCGGGTGTCCTCGCCCGCCTGAACAGGGCACGCGCTCGGAGCGCGTAACGGCCGCCGAAGCTCTGGCTCCCGGCCGGGTGGGCCGGTCACAGTGGCGGGACCGCCCCGGATTCACACCGGGTTCCTCGCGCGACCGTCTCCAGGATCATCGCATACGGTCTCCCCCCGTGAGGATCGTCGTTGTGGGTGTACCGGCCGACGGGTGGGCCGGGCTGACCGAGCCCGCGCGTGCCGAGATCATGGCGGCCGAGGTGCTGTTCGGCGGCCGCCGCCAGCTCGACCTGGTGCCGGTGGACGCGGACAAGGTGGCCTGGCCGAGCCCGCTGCTGCCCGCACTCGACGGCCTGTTCGCCGAGCACGCCGGCCGCCGGATCTGCGTGCTGGCCAGCGGCGATCCGCTGCTGTCCGGCATCGGGACGACGCTGGTCAGGCGGTTCGGCGCGGAGAACGTGCGGATCGTGCCCGCGGTGTCGTCGGTGGCGCTGGCGCGGGCGCGGATGGGCTGGTCCGCGGAGGAGACCGAGGTGGTCAGCGTCGTCGGGCGCAGCGTGCACCGGGTGAGCCGCGCGCTCGCGCCGGGGGCGCGGCTGGTGGTGCTCAGCTCCGACGGGGACACGCCGGCGAAGCTGGCTTCGGTGCTGGTGGCAAGGGGTTACGGCGAGAGCAAGCTCACGGTGCTGGAGCAGCTCGGCGGTCCGGCCGAACGCCGCGTCGAGGGCTTCGCGCGAGACTGGTCACACCCGGTGGGTGATCCGTTGAACGTCGTGGCGGTCGAGTGCGCGGGGCCGGCGTTGCCGACGCTGCCCGGGCTGCCGGACGAGGCCTTCGAACACGACGGGCAGATCACCAAGCGCGACCTGCGGGCGTCCGCGCTGGCCCGGCTCGCGCCGGTGGCCGGTGAACTGCTGTGGGACGTGGGCGCCGGGGCGGGCAGCGTCGGGATCGAGTGGTCGCGCGCGCACCCGGCGAACCGCGCGATCGCGGTCGAGCGCAGTCCCGAGCGGGCCGAGCGGATCCAGCGCAACGCGGACCGGCTGGGCGTGCCCGAACTGCGGGTGGTGACGGGTGCCGCGCCGGAGGTGCTGGCGGACCTGCCCACGCCGGACGCGGTGTTCGTCGGCGGCGGGCTGGCGTCGCTGGACGTGTGCCTGGACGCGCTGCGGCCCGGCGGGCGGCTCGTGGCGCACGCGGTGACGCTGGAATCGGAACAGGTCCTGGCCAACGCGTACCAGCGGCACGGCGGCGAGCTGATCCGGATCGCCGTCGAACACGCCGCCCCGCTCGGCGGATTCACCGGCTGGACCCCGGCCCGGACCGTGACCCAATGGAGTTTCCTGAAATGACCGTGTTCTTCATCGGCGCCGGACCCGGCGCGGCGGACCTCATCACCGTGCGCGGGCGTGACCTGCTGGCGCGCTGCGGCGTGTGCCTTTACCCCGGCAGCCTGACCCCGCCCGACCTGCTCGCCCACTGCCCGGCGGACGCGCGGCGGATCGACACCGCGGACCTGTCGCTGGACCAGATCGTCGGCGAGCTGGTCGCGGCGGACCGCGCGGGCCACGACGTGGCGCGGCTGTGCTCGGGCGACCCGTCGATCTACAGCGCGGTGGCCGAGCAGATGCGCCGCCTCGACGCGGCGGGCGTGGCCTACCAGGTGGTGCCCGGGGTGCCGGCGTTCGCCGCGGCGGCCGCGGAACTGGGGCGCGAACTGACGGTGCCGACGATCGGCCAGAGCCTGGTCATCACGCGCGTCCAGGCCCGCTCGACGGCCATGCCGGCGGGCGAGACGCTGGCGAACTTCGCCGCGACCGGCACGACGCTGGCCGTGCACCTGGCGATCAACCGGATCGAGCAGGTGGTCGAGGAGCTGCTGCCGCACTACGGCGGCGACTGCCCGGTGGCGGTGGTGCACTGCGCGAGCCAGCCGGGGCAGCGGATCCTGCGCGGGGTGCTGTCCGGAATCTCGCCGCAGGTGCGCGCAGCGGGAATCGACCGCGCGGCGGTGATCTTCGTGGGCCGCGTCCTGGCGGCGGAGAAGTTCCCGGACAGCTACCTGTACTCGGCGGCGCGGGACCGGTCGGAGAAGATCAGACCCCGCTGACCCCCACGACGTTCCCGGCGCGGTCGACCACCAGCACATCCACCGCGACCGGCGCCGGAGCCAGCACCGACGCCGCGAACGTACGCGCCCGATCGGCCACCGCCGCGCCGATCGGGAAACCCGCCTCCTGCGACAGCTGCAACGCGTGCAGCGCCGTGTTCGCGTCCAGGATCCGCGCCGCCAGCGGCTCGGGCGCCAGCGAGGCCAGCAGTGCCAGGTCCACCTGCGACCGCTTCGAGTGCAGGTCCAGGTGCCCGGCCGCGAGCTTCGACATCTTCGCGAACCCGCCCGCGATCGTCAGGCGCGGCACCGGGTGGCGCTTGACGTACTTCAGCACCGCCCCCGCGAAGTCGCCCATGTCCAGCAGCGCCGTCTCCGGCAGCCCGTACCGCTCCGCGACCACCCGCTCCGACGTGCTGCCCGTCGCCCCGGCCAGATGCGTGTGCCCCAGCGCCCGGGCCACATCGACCCCGCGCCGGATGCTGTCGATCCACGCCGAGCACGAATACGGCACCACCACCCCCGTCGTGCCGAGGATCGACAGCCCGCCGATGATCCCCAGCCGCGGGTTCCACGTCTGCCGCGCCAGCTCCTCGCCCTCCGGCACGGAGATCTCCACCACGACGTCACCGGGGTCGCCGAAGGCAGCCGCGACGCGCCGCACCGCCTCGGTCATCAGCCGCCGCGGCACCGGGTTGATCGCCGGCTCGCCCACCGGAAGCGGCAGCCCCGGCAGGGTCACCGTGCCGACGCCGGCCCCGGCGCGGAACGTCACCCCGCTGCCCGGCTCGCCCCGGCGGACCGTCGACAGGATCAGCGCGCCGTGCGTCACGTCCGGGTCGTCGCCCGCGTCCTTGATCACCCCGGCCGTGGCCGAGTCCACGTCCAGGCGCTCGGTGGCCAGCGCGAACGCCGGGCGCCGCCCCTGCGGCAGCTCCACCTCGACCGGGTCCGGGAACTCGCCGGTGAGCAGCGCGGTGTACGCGGCCGTGGTGGCCGCGGTCGCACACGCTCCGGTGGTCCACCCGTACCTCATCACCAGGCAGTATGGCTGGCGTGACGCAAGTACTCGTGCTCGGAGGCACCGGTGAGGCCCGCGCGCTGGCCGCCGGGCTCGTCGACCGCGGCGTCGCGGTCACGTCGTCGCTGGCCGGACGCGTCGCCAACCCGCGCCTGCCGGTCGGCGAAGTGCGCGTCGGCGGCTTCGGCGGACCGGACGGCCTCGCGCGGTGGCTGACCGAGCACGGCACCGCCGCCGTGGTGGACGCCACACATCCGTTCGCCGAGCGGATCGGCGCCTCCGCGGTGGCAGCCACCAGCAAGACGAACGTCCCCCTGCTGCGCCTGCAACGCCCCGGCTGGCAGCAGGGCCCTGGCGACGACTGGCACTGGGTCGACACCCTGGACGAGGCCACCGCGGTGGCCGAAACCCTCGGCGAGCGGATCTTCCTCACCAGCGGCCGCCAGGGCCTGTCCGCCTTCGCGCGCTGCACGCGGCCGTACTTCCTGGCCCGCTGCGTCGACCCGCCGGAACCGCCGCTGCCGCCGCGCCTGGAGGTCCTGCTCGACCGCGGCCCCTACACCGTGGAGGGCGAGACCGCGCTGCTGCGCGAGCACCGCATCGACGTGCTGGTCACCAAGGACAGCGGCGGCGCCATGACCACCGCGAAGCTCGTCGCGGCCCGTCAGGAGGGCGTGCCGGTGGTCGTCGTGCGGCGCCCGCCGCGTCCGCCCGCGCACACCGTCGCGGACGTGGCCGCCGCCCTGGAGTGGGTGTCGGCGATCCTGGACGCATGATCGAGGAGTTCTACGAGGTCCTGCGGCGACGGCGGGACGTGCGGGCGGAGTTCACCGGCGAGCCCATCGACGACGACGTCCTGGCCCGCATCCTGGAGGCCGCGCACTCCGCGCCCAGCGTCGGCCTCACCCAGCCGTGGGATTTCGTGCTCGTCGAGAGCACCCGGACGCGCACCGCGTTCCGCGACCACGTGCTCGCCGAGCGCGAGGTGTTCGCCGCGTCGCTGCCGCCGGAGCGCCGCGAGACGTTCGCCCCGATCAAGATCGAAGGCATCCTGTCCTCGAGCCTCGGCGTGGTCGTGACCTACGACGAAAGCCGCGGCGCACCGGACGTGCTCGGCCGCCACGCGATCGCCGACGCCGGCCTGTACTCGGTGTGCCTGGCGATCCAGAACCTCTGGCTGGCCGCCACCGCCGAGGGACTCGGCGTCGGCTGGGTCAGCTTCTACCGCGAAGATTTCCTGCGCGACCTGCTCGGCATCCCGGCGAACGTCCGGCCGGTCGCCTGGCTCTGCCTCGGCCCGGTGAGCGAACTCCAGGACATTCCGGACCTGGAGCGGCACGGCTGGCGCCGGCGCCGCCCGCTGTCGGCGGCGACGCACCGTGAGCGGTTCCGAACACCCCCATCCCGAAGCGAGCGCGAGGAAGCATCGCGATAGCGTTCTCCCAATGTGGATGGCCAGCAGGACACCTACTGTCGCACCGGATGAGGTGACCGACCCGGACCAGCCGGGCGCGTCGGAGGGCACCTCACCCGAGCGACCTCGCACGTTCTTGTGGCGGCTGCTCGCCGTCGTACTGGGTCTGTTCGCCGCCGCCTGCGCGGTGGCCTACCCGTTGATGCCGGTCGTCCAGGACACGGCGAAGATCGTGTGGCCGGCGGGCAGCGACACCCGCCCGGTGAACGCCCCGCTCGTCGGCTACTGGGCGCAGGACCTGCAGGTGGCCCTGCCGTGCGCGACGATCCAGTCGCTCGACGGCCGCACCGCCGGCGCGGGGCTGCTGTTCTCCACCGTGCCGCCGGCCCGCGCGGGCAACGGCGCCGGGATGCAGCTGAACGTCCAGGACGGCGTGCTCACCGCCACCAGCCGCGGCCAGCAGGTCGCGCGCCAGCCGCTGCCCGCCACCGGGTGCGACGTGCGGGTGAGCTCGACCGCGACGCACACCACGCTGTCGGTGGCCGGCACCCCGGTCTACGACTCCGGCGGTGACGTCCGGCCGCGCGTGCTGGGCATCTACACCGACATCTCCGCGGCCCGGGACCCGATCGCGGGCCTGTCGGTCGGCATCACCCCGGACACCCGCTACCAGTCGTCCCCCACCGGGCTGAAGGTCGGCATCGGCGTGTTCGCCCTGCTGTCGCTGATCGGCTGCCTGATCGCGGTCAACCGGCTGGACTCGGGCACCGCGCGCCGCGCGCCGCGGTGGGCGCCGATCGGCTGGTGGAAGCTCACCAAGCGGGACGTGACCGTCTTCGGCGTGCTCGGCGCGTGGGTGTTCATCGGGCCGGTCACCTCCGACGACGGCTACATCCTGACCATGGCCAGAGTCGCCGACCAGGTCGGCTACCTGACCAACTACCACCGCTGGTTCGGCGTCGCGGAGGCGCCGTTCGGGTGGAACGACCACATCTACGAGCTGATGGCGACGGTGTCCACGGTGCCGCCGTGGATCCGGCTGCCGTCGTTCCTGCTCGGCGTGCTGAGCTGGCTGCTGATCTCCCGTGAGGTGCTGCCGCGGCTGGGCAAGGAGGTCCGGATCAGCCCGGCGGCGGGCTGGGCCGCGGCCGTGGTGTTCCTGGTGTGGTGGCTGCCGTTCAACAACGGTGTCCGCCCCGAGCCGTGGGCCGCGCTGGGCTCGCTGATCGCGCTGTGCGCGGTGGAGCGCGCGCTGGTCACGCGGCGCCTGCTGCCGCTGTGCCTCGGCCTGATCGGGGCCGCGTTCGCGCTGGCCGCGACGCCGACCGCGCTGATCGCGGTGGCGCCGTTCCTGGTCGCCGCGAAGCCGCTGTTCCACCTGCTGCGCAGCCGCGCCCGCGACTCCGGGTGGCTCGCGGTGCTGGCGCCGATCGCGGCGGCCGGGTTCATCGTGCTGGTCGTGGTCTTCGCCGACCAGACGTTCTCCACGGTGATGGAGGCGACCCGCCTGCGCGGCTCGGTCGGCCCCAACAAGTCCTGGTACGAGGAGCTCTCGCGTTACGAGCTGCTGTTCGAAAACAGCGCGGACGGCGCGCTGACCCGCCGGTTCCCGGTGCTGCTGCTGATCCTGTGCACCGGCACCTGCCTGGTGGTGCTGCTGCGCCGCGGCCGCATCCAGGGCGCGGCACTGGGCCCGGCCCGGCGGCTGATCGGCACCGTGGCGCTGTTCTTCCTGCTGCTGGCCCTGACCCCGACCAAGTGGACGCACCACTTCGGCGCGTTCGCCGGCGTCGGGGCGGCGATGGCGGCGCTGACCGCGCTGGCGACGAGTTCGACGGTGCTGCGTTCGCGGCGCAACCGCGCGGCGTTCACCGCCGGGTTGCTGGTGGTGTCCGCGCTGGCCGCCACGGGCCCGAACGCGTACTGGTTCGTGTCCAGCCTCGGCGTGCCGTGGTGGGACAAGGCGCCCTCGATCAAGGGCTGGCACCTGTCCACCGCGCTGCTGGCGGCCGCGGCGGTGGCGGCGGTGTTCGCGTTCGTGGAGAACGTGCGCATGCAGCGCCCGGGCGCGCCGCCGCCGGTGCAGGAGCGGCGCGGGCGCGCGCTGCGGCTGGGCGCGACGTCGCTGGTCGTGGTGTGCGGCGCGGTCGTGGTGTTCGAGGTCGCCAGCATGGCGAAGTCGATCCAGAAGCAGATGTCGACGGGCAGCTACAGCCTCGCCGCGGCGAACGTGGACCACCTGTTCGGCAAGAGCTGCAACCTGTCCGACCACGTGATGGTCGAGCAGGACCCGGTGTCCAGCATGCTCAAGCCGGTGTCCGCGGTGACCGTGCCGGCGGAGACGCCCGCGCAGGAGAACTCGACGCTGCCGCGTCCGGAAGACGAGGGCAACGAGAAGACCTCGGCTGGCTTCCACACCAACGGCAACGGTGACGACGACCCGCTGAACGCGCCGCCGCACGGCTTCACCACGGCGACCGTGCCGATGTGGAGCAGCTACCACGAGGGCTCGGCGACCGGCCGGCTGCGCACCGACTGGTACGCGCTGCCGGACCAGCACGCCGGCGCGCAGGTGACGATCGCCGCCGCGGCGCCCCCGGGCAAGGCGACGAGCGTGGCGCTGGAGTTCGGCAAGGACACCCCGGCCGGGGTCGAGGTGGTCAAGTCGACGACCGTGCTGGCGCCCAACGTCGGCACCGGCGCGACGACGGACGAGACGAAGTGGGCCGACGAGCGGCTCGACATCGGCGACCTGCCCGCGGACGTCAACCGGGTGCGCGTGGTGGCCAAGGACGACGACATCACCGGCGACGGGTGGGTCGCGGTGAGCGCCCCGCGTGTGCCGACGTTCACCACGCTCACGCAGCGGGTCGGCAGCGCGCCGGTGTACATGGACTGGCCCGCGGCGTTCGTGTACCCGTGCATGAACCCGGTCGCCTCGCACGACGGCATCTCGCAGATCCCGGCGTACCGCATCACCGCGGGCGACCTGGCCGCGGAGGCCGGGGTGGCGGACAACATCGGCGGCGGGCCGAACGGGTGGATCGAGGAGCTGGCCGACCAGCCCGAGGTGCCGAGCTACCTGGAGGGCGACCAGTCCGGCCGCTCGTGGGGACGCCTGCTGCAGATCGAGCCCTTCACCGACGGCGTGGCGCCCCAGGTCGAACACGGCACGGAGACGATGTGGGGCTGGCAGAGCCCCGGCCCCGGCCCACAGCAACCAAACGGATCCACACCGACGCGGTGACGAGAAGGCCCCTCCAGCCGGAGGGGCCTTCTTGCGTCAGTAAGACCGCGGAGTCCAAACAAACCCGTGATCAACACGCGTCCGCGACGACCCGACGATCACCAAACACCGCATATCCACCACCGCGGGATCGAACTCCCCCAAGGACGTCACGGTCACCGACTCCTCGGCACCCCCGACATCCCTCGCCACGACAACGGGCGTCGAAACGGACCGATGCCGCAGCAGCACCTCCCGCGCCCGCACCAGCTGCTCGGTCCGCGTCCGCGAAGCCGGGTTGTACAGAGCCACCACCAGATCCGCGACCCCCGCAGCCTCCAGCCGCCGCTCGATGATCTCCCAAGGCTTCAACCGATCCGACAGCGACAGCACGCAGTAGTCGTGCCCCAGCGGCGCCCCAACCCGAGCCGCCGCCGCGGAAGCAGCCGTCACGCCCGGAATCACCCGCACCCGCACCGGCTCTTCCCACGAAGCCGCCTGCTCCAGCACCGCGGAAGCCATCGCGAACACCCCAGGATCACCCGAGGACACCACAGCCACCCGAGCACCCGAGGCGGCCAAGGAAAGCGCATGACGCGCCCGATCCGCCTCGACCCGGTTCCCCGACGCGTGCCGCACCTGCCCGGCCCGCTGCGGCACCTTCGCCACGTACGGCCCGTACCCGACGATGTGCTCAGCCTCGGCCAGCGCCTCCGAAGCCTCCGGCGTCAGCCACTCCGGCCCGGCCGGCCCCAGCCCGACGACCACGACCTCGCCGCCGTCCACCTGGGCCACCGGCGGAGCAGCGGCCGGCTCCTTCCGCGACGCGTAAGCCGGGCTCGGCACCAGCGCCAGCGAGAAGTACGGCACGGTCGACGGATCAACCGAGGCGAACGGCTCGACGCGCTGGTTGTCCCACGTCGCCCGCTCCACGTAGTACGCCTCGTCCAGCCGCCCCGACTCCGCCAGCGCCTCGCGCACCGACGAGAACGTGCGGCCCAGCTTCATCACCGCCGCGGCCTGGGTGTCCGCCAGCCGCCGCGCCAGCTCCGGCGCGGGCAGCGTCCCGGGCAGCACCGTCAGCACCTCGTCGCGCTGCACCAGCGGCTTGCCCAGCACCGCCGAGGCCGCCGAAACCGACGTCACGCCGGGCACCGCCTCGGCCTCGTACCGGTCGCACAGCCGCTCGTGCATGTACATGTACGAGCCGAAGAAGAACGGGTCTCCCTCGCACAGCACCACCACGTCCCGCCCGGCGTCCAGGTGCTCGGCCAGCCGTTTCGCGCTCAGCTCGTAGAACTCGGCGATCGCGCCCTCGTACCCGCCCGGGTGGTCGGTGCCCTCGGTCGTCACCGGGTACATCAGCCGTTCCTCGATCTGCCCCTCGCGCAGGTACGGCTCGGCCACCGAGCGCGCGATGCTGCGCCCGTGCCGCGCGCAGTGGTAGGCGATCACGTCGGCCTCGCCGATCAGCCGCGCCGCCTTGACCGTCATCAGCTCCGGGTCGCCCGGGCCGAGCCCGACGCCCCACAGCTTGCCCGTCTTCATTCGACCTCGCTCGCGAGCGCGTTGATCGCCGACACGGCCATGGCGCTGCCGCCGCGGCGCCCGTGCACCACCAGGTACGGCGCGGGCGCGCGCTTGACCAGCTCCTCCTTGGACTCGGCGGCGCCGACGAACCCGACCGGCACGCCGATGATCGCGGCCGGCACCCCGGCGCCTTCCTCGATCATCTCCAGCAGCCGGAACAACGCCGTCGGCGCGTTGCCGATCGCCACCACCGAGCCGGCCAGCTCGTCCCGCCACAGCTCGAGCGCGGCCGCGGACCGGGTGGTGCCCATCCGCTCGGCCAGCGCGGGCACCCGCTCGTCGGACAGCGTGCACACGATCTCGTTCGACGCGGGCAAGCGCTTGCGGGTCACGCCGCTGGCGATCATCTGCGCGTCGCACAGCACCGGCGCGCCACCGCGCAGCGCGGCGCGGGCCGATTCGACCAGGTCGAGCGAGTAGGCGAGGTCGTCGACCAGGTCGACCATCCCGCACGAGTGGATCATGCGGACCGCGACCGGCTCCAGGTCCTCCGGCAGGATCGCGAGGTCGGCCTCCTCGCGGATCGTGGCGAACGAGTGGCGGTAGATCTCCGCCCCGTCGCGGATGTAGTCGATCACGCTGTTCCCTTCTGGTATCCCTCGCTGCCCGCGAGCATGTCGACGTGCGGCTCGTGCGGTCGCCCGCACCGCCGTTCGCATCCGGAGAAGTGCATCCGCACCCCGGCGGGGACGCGGGGCATCATCGCCCGCGCGTCCGCCCGCACATCGGCACGTGACTTCGCGCAGCCCGGCCGTCCGATGCACGCGCTGATCCCCAGGCCCGGCGCATCCGGATCGGTCACCAGGCCCGGCGCGTCCAGGCCGCGCGGCACCACGACCGACCGCCACGGCGTCACCACGATCTCCCCCAGCGCCCGCAGGTCCGCGGCCGCGAGCTGCCCCAGCACCGGGGCGCCCACCACCCCGGCGAGCCCGTCGTCGCGGGTGAACGGCCCGATCGGCACCCCCGGCGACGACGGCGGCCGCTCACCCGCGGGCAACGCCGGAAGCTCCCGCACCCGCCACGCGCTGCCCCGGACCTCCAGGAACCACAACGCCTTCCGCACGAGCGCGTCGACCGCCCCGGTGAACGGCACCCGCTCACCGGTGTCCCGGCCCGCGAGCAGCACCGCGCCGGTCGACGAGTCCAGCGCCCGCCAGCACACGTCCGCGTCCTCGCCGGACACGTCGCCGCGGCCGTCGTCGAGGGCGAACAGGAACCGGCCCGGCAGGGCGGCCAGCTCGGGCCGCGCGCACACCGCCCGGTCCAGTTCGAACACCGTGGCCCGGACATCCACCAGCCCGCCGGCGAGCCCGCTCAGCGGCGAGGCCAGGTAGTTGCGCACCCGCTCGTGCGCGGGCGCGGGCAGCAGCCCGGCGGCCGACAGGCGGGCGGCCAGCTCCCCGGTGTCCCGCGACAGGCCGCGCAGCTGGATGTTGCCGCGCGAGGTCAGGTGCACCGACCCGTCGCCGAGGTCTTCGGCGCAGGAGGCCAGCACGCGCGCCTGCTCCGCGCTCACCCGCCCGCCGGGCAGCCGGATCCTGGCGAGGGCGCCGTCGGCGGCGTCGTGCGTGGCGAAGACACCCGGGCACGCGTCGGGGCGGACACGTCCGGGAGGGGCCATGCGCTCACTGTAAACGGCGGCCGGAGCGCGAAGTATTACCTGGATCATATGTAGTAGATCTGCTACATTTCATCGCACGGGCGTAGCACTGGGGAGAAGATCTATGACAGCGGTGAGCCAGGTCGCGACGCGTCCACCCGAGCCGCCGGGCGAGGAGCCCGCGCTCGACGTCCGCGGCCTCCGCATGCGGTACGGCGCCAACGACGTGCTCAAGGGCGTGACCTTCCAGGCCACCCGGGGCGAGGTGCTGGCGCTGCTCGGCCCGAACGGCGCGGGCAAGACGACCACCATCGAGATCCTGGAAGGCTTCCGGATGCGTTCGGCCGGCGAGGTGCGGGTGCTCGGCGTCGACCCGGCCCGGGGCACCGAAGCCTGGCGCGCGCGGCTGGGCATCGTGCTGCAGTCGTGGCGGGACCACGGCAAGTGGCGCGTGCGGGAGCTGCTGGCCCACCTCGGCTCGTACTACGTCGACCACCGGCGGCCGTGGGATGTCGACGAGCTGGTCGAGACCGTCGGCCTCACCCCGCACGCGGACAAGCGGGTCGGCCGGCTCTCCGGCGGGCAGCGGCGGCGGCTGGACGTCGCGATCGGCATCGTCGGCCGCCCCGACCTGCTGTTCCTGGACGAGCCGACCGCCGGGTTCGACCCGGAGGCGCGCCGCGAGTTCCACGACCTGGTGCACCGGCTGGCCGACGAGTCGGACACCACGATCCTGCTCACCACGCACGACCTGGACGAGGCCGAGAAACTCGCCGACCGGATCCTCATCCTGGCCGGCGGCACGATCATCGCGAACGGCTCGGCCGAGCAGCTCAGCCGCGAGATGTCCACCGACGCCGAGGTCCGCTGGACCCGCGACGGGCAGCGGTACGTGCACTCGACCACCGACGCGACGAAGTACGTGCGCGAGCTGTTCGCCCAGTACGGCGAGGAGATCGAGGACCTGGAGGTGCGCCGGGCGAGCCTGGAGGACACCTACATGGCGCTGCTGCGCAAGTTCGAGGGAGGCGCGCGATGACCGCGACCGCTGTGCGTGCCGGGTTCCAGCGCGGCCTGATCGAGCTGCGGCAGAGCTTCACCACGGTCCAGGACCTGTGGGGGTACTTCTTCCCGACGGTGGTGTTCCTGGTGGTGATGACGCTGATGAAGGGCTCGGTCATCCCCGGCACCACGTTCTCCCGCGGCTCGATGACCCTGCCCAGCCTGATCGGCGCGAGCGTCGGGTTCAACGCGATGATCAACACGATGCAGCAGCTCACGGTCGAGCGCGAAGACGGCACCCTGCTGCGCGCCAAGGCCCTGCCGCACGGCATGACCGGCTACCTGATCGGCAAGATCGTGCTGGTCTCGGGCATGACGCTGGTGGGCATCGCGCTGCTGATCGTGCCCGGCCTGTTCATGTTCGACGGTCTCCAGGTCGACGCCATGACCTGGGTGACCATGGCGTGGGTGCTGGTGGTCGGCCTGGTCGCGACGCTGCCGATCGGCGCGGTGTTCGGGTCGCTGTTCGAGAACCCGCGCACGATGGGCGTGGTCATGCTGCCGGTGATGGCGCTGGTCGGCACGTCGGGCATCTTCTACCCGATCGGCGAGCTGCCCACCTGGGTCCAGGGCATCGCCCAGGTGTTCCCGCTGTACTGGCTGGGGCTGGGCATGCGCTCGGCGTTCCTGCCGGAGGGCATGGTGGCCGTGGAGATCGGGCAGTCGTGGCGGACGTGGGAGACGCTCGGGGTGCTCGGCGCGTGGGCGGTCGCGGGCCTGGTCCTGGCGCCGATCGTGCTGCGTAGGATGGCGCGGCGCGAGTCCGGGTCGACCGTGGCCGCACGGCGGGAGAAGGCACTACAGCGGATGCCGGGATGAGTGAGTCGATCTACAACCGCATCGCGATGCTGCGCGCCGAGCGCGGCATCTCACGGCGGCAGCTGGCCGAGGCGGTCGGGGTGCACTACCAGACGATCGGCTACCTCGAGCGCGGCGAGTACAGCCCGAGCCTGTACCTCGCGCTGCGCATCGCGGAGTACTTCGAGGTGCCCGTCGAGGTGATCTTCTCCACGCGACCCTTCCCCCGCCTCGGCCGCGAGGAACGGACGGCTTGACTCCGGGCCCGCCCAGCGGACAGTGTTGGGGAGACCTAGGAGGGAACCGCGTGATCCTGCTGCTGTCCACTTCGGACACCGACCTGCTCAGCGCCCGGACCAGTGAGGCCGGTTACACCCTGGCCAACCCGGCCCGGCTCGACCTGGCCGAGCTGCCCGCGCTGCTGGAAGGCGCGGACATCGTCGTGGTCCGCATCCTGGGATCGGCGCGGACCTGGCAGGAGGGCTTGGACACCGTCCGGGCCAGCGGCAAGCACGTGGTGGTCCTGGGCGGTGAGCAGACACCGGACGCGGAGCTGATGGCGTTGTCCACCGTTCCGGCCGGCATCGCCACCGAGGCGCACGCCTACCTCGCGCAGGGCGGCCCGGCCAACCTCACCCAGCTGCACCGGTTCCTCACCGACACGCTGCTGCTCACCGGCGACGGCTTCGAGCCGCCCGCCGAGCAGCCCGCGTGGGGTGTGCTGGATCGACACGGACGCCGCGCTGTGAACTCCCGCGGTCCCGTCGTGGCGATCCTCTACTACCGCGCGCACCACCTGTCCGGGAACACGCGGTTCGTCGAGGCGCTGGCCGAGGCGGTCGAGGACGCGGGCGGGCAGGCCCTGCCGATCTACTGCGCGTCGCTGCGCTCGCGTGAGCCGGAGATGATGGCCGAGCTGCGCAAGGCCGACGCGCTGCTGGTCACCGTGCTCGCCGCGGGCGGCACCCGGCCGTCGGAGGCCGGCGCCGGCGGGGACGACGAGGCGTGGGACGTCGCCGAGCTGGCCGCGCTCGACGTGCCGACGCTGCAGGCGCTGTGCCTGACCAGCGACCGCGCGACCTGGGAGGCCAACGACGACGGCCTGTCGCCGCTGGACGCGGGCAACCAGATGGCGGTGCCGGAGTTCGACGGCCGCCTGATCACCGTGCCGTTCTCGTTCAAGGAGATCGACGACGACGGCCTGCCGCACTATGTCCCGGACCCCGAGCGGGCCGCGCGGGTCGCGGGCATCGCCCTCGCGCATGCCCGGCTGCGGCACACCCCGCCGCCGGAGCGCAAGATCGTGCTGATGCTGTCGGCGTACCCCACGAAGCACTCCCGCGTGGGCAACGCGGTGGGCCTGGACACCCCGGCCTCGGCCGTCGAGCTGCTGCGGCGCATGCGGGAGCAGGGCTACGACCTGGGCGACGAGCCCTTCCCGGGCGTCGAGCCCACCGGCACCGACCAGCCGGACGGCGACGCGCTCATCCACGCGCTGATCGCCGCGGGCGGCCAGGACCCGGAGTGGCTGACCGAGGAGCAGCTGTCCGGCAACCCGATCCGCGTGCCCGCCGCGCGTTACCGCGAGTGGTTCGCCGCGCTTCCCGAAGACCTGCGTGCGGAGATCGAGGAGCACTGGGGCCCGCCGCCCGGCGACCTGTACGTGGACCGGTCGTCCAATCCGGACGGTGACATCGTGCTGGCCTCGCTGCGGGCCGGGAACGTCGTGCTGATGATCCAGCCGCCACGCGGGTTCGGCGAGAACCCGGTGGCGATCTACCACAACCCGGACCTGCCGCCGAGCCACCACTACCTCGCCTGCTACCGCTGGATCGAGGAGGAGTTCGGCGCGCACGCGGTGGTCCACCTCGGCAAGCACGGCTCGCTGGAGTGGCTGCCGGGCAAGAACGCCGGGCTGTCGCCGTCCTGCGGGCCGGACGCGGTGCTGGGCAACCTGCCGCTGATCTACCCGTTCCTGATCAACGACCCGGGCGAGGGCGCGCAGGCCAAGCGGCGCGCGCACGCCACGATCGTCGACCACCTGATCCCGCCGATGGCGCGGGCGGAGAGCTACGGCGACCTGGCCCGGCTGGAGCAGCTGCTCGACGAGCACGCGAACATCGCGGCGATGGACCCGGCGAAGCTGCCCGCGATCCGGCAGCAGATCTGGACGCTGATCCAGGCCGCCAAGCTGGACCACGACCTGGGGATTTCCGAGCGCCCGCACGACGCCGAGTTCGACGACTTCCTCCTGCACATCGACGGCTGGCTGTGCGAGGTGAAGGACGCGCAGATCCGCGACGGCCTGCACGTCCTCGGCGCCGCGCCGGCCGGTGAGGCGCGGGTCAACCTGGTGCTGGCGATGCTGCGGGCCCAGCAGATGTGGGGCGGCAAGGCCGGTGCGGTGCCGGGGCTGCGGTCCGTGCTTGGCCTGCGCGACGGCGCGCCGACGTCCGAAGTGGACGCGATCGAGGCGTCGGCGCGGGCGCTGGTCGAGGCGATGGAGAAACGGGACTGGGCACCGGAGGCGGTCGCGGAGGTGGCTCCCGATCCGGAGGTCGCGCGGGTGCTGACGTTCGCGGCCACCGAGATCGTGCCCCGGCTGGCCGGCACGGCCGGCGAGATCGACGCGGTGCTGCACGCCCTGGACGGCGGGTACATCGCGGCCGGGCCGAGCGGATCGCCGCTGCGCGGGCTGGTCAACGTGCTGCCGACCGGCCGCAACTTCTACACCGTGGACCCGAAGGCGATCCCGAGCCGCCTGGCGTGGGAGACCGGGCAGGCGCTGGCGGAGTCGCTGCTGCGGCGCTACCGCGAGGACACCGGCGAGTGGCCGAAGTCGGTCGGCCTGTCGGTGTGGGGCACCTCGGCGATGCGCACCTCCGGTGACGACGCGGCGGAAGTGCTGGCGCTGCTGGGTGTCCAGCCGGTGTGGGACGACGCGTCCCGCCGGGTGACCGGGCTGGAGCCGATCCCGCTCGCCGAACTGGGCCGTCCGCGCATCGACGTGACCGTGCGGATCAGCGGGTTCTTCCGGGACGCGTTCCCGCACGTGGTGGACCTGCTCGACGACGCGGTGCGGCTGGCGGCGTCGCTGGACGAGCCCGCGTCCGACAACTTCGTGCGCGCGCACGTGCAGGCGGATCTGGCCGAGCACGGTGACGAACGCCGGGCCACCACGCGGATCTTCGGCTCGAAGCCGGGCGCGTACGGGGCGGGGATCCTGCCCCTGCTGGATTCCGGCAACTGGCGCGACGACGCCGACCTGGCCGAGGTCTACGCGACCTGGGGCGGGTACGCCTACGGGCGCGGTCTGGACGGCGTCGAGGCGCGGCCGGACATGGAGAGCGCGTACCGGCGCATCGAGGTCGCGGCGAAGAACACCGACACGCGTGAGCACGACATCGCCGACTCGGATGATTATTTCCAGTACCACGGCGGGATGATCGCGTTCACCCGGGCGTTGACCGGCCAGGCGCCGGCGTCCTATGTGGGCGATTCGACGAGCCCGGACGCGGTGCGGACGCGGTCGCTGTCGGAGGAGACGGCCCGCGTGTTCCGCGCGCGGGTGGTGAACCCGCGCTGGATCGCGGCGATGCGCAAGCACGGTTACAAGGGCGCCTTCGAGCTGGCGGCCACTGTGGACTACCTGTTCGGCTTCGACGCCACCGCCGGGGTCGTGCAGGATTGGATGTACGAGAAGCTGTCCCAGTCGTACGTCCTCGATCAGCAGAACCAGGAGTTCCTCGCGAAGGCCAACCCGTGGGCGTTGCGCGGCATCATCGAGCGGCTGACCGAGGCCGCCGACCGCGGCCTGTGGGCGGAGCCGGACCCGGAGCTGCTGGGGGAGTTGCGCGAGGTGTACCTGCGGACCGAGGGCGAGCTGGAGGGCGAGTGACCGGGGTGGACCTGAACGCGGATCTCGGCGAGGGATTCGGGGTCTGGCGCCTCACGGAGGACGACGCGCTGCTGGAGATCGTCTCCAGCGCCAACGTGGCGTGCGGTTTCCACGCGGGAGACCCGAGCGTGCTGCGACGCGTGACGGCGGCGGCCGCCGAGCGGGGTGTCGCGGTCGGCGCGCAGGTGGCGTACCGGGACCTGGCCGGCTTCGGGCGGCGGTTCTTGGACGTGTCCCCTGCCGAGTTGACCGATGACGTGCTGTACCAGATCGGGGCGCTGGACGCGTTCGCCCGGGTGGCGGGAACGCGGGTGGCGTACGTGAAGCCGCACGGCGCGCTCTACAACGCGATCGTGCACCACGCGGAACAGGCCACGGCGGTGGTCGAGGCGGTGCGGTTGTTCGACCCGTCGTTGCCGGTGCTGGGGTTGCCCGGTTCGGAGTTCCTGCGCCAGGCGGAGACGGCCGGTCTGCGCCCGGTGCGCGAGGCGTTCGCCGACCGGGCCTACACGCCGTCCGGAACGCTGGTCTCGCGCCGAGAGCCCGGAGCGGTGATCCACGACGCCGACGAGGTGGTCCGCCGATGCGTGCGGATGGCTGTCGAGGGCGTTGTGGTGGCTGTGGACGGTTCCGAGGTGAAGGTGGAGCCGGAGTCGATCTGCCTGCACGGGGACACCCCCGGCGCGGTGGAGATCGGCCGCCGCGTGCGGGCGGCGCTGGTGGAGGCTGGGGTTTCGGTGCGGCCGTTCACCAGCGCAGCGGCAGGTGCGTGATCCCGTTGATGAAGTTCGACGTCAACCGCCGCACCTCGCCATCCAAACGCACCTCGGGCAGCATCGTCAGGAACTCCCGGAAGAACACCCGCATCTGCAACCGCCCGAAGTGCGCCCCCAGACACAGATGCGGCCCCTGCCCGAACGCCAAGTGATCGTTCGGCGCCCGCGAGACGTCGAACCGATAGGGATCCGGGAACTGCCGCTCGTCGAAATGCGCCGAAGCGAAATACACCACGACCTTGTCCCCCGCGGCGATCCGCTTCCCTCCCAACGAGGTGTCGACGGCAGCCGTCCGCCGGAAGGTCAGCACCGGCGGATGCCACCGCAGCATCTCCTCCACCGCGCTCGGCACCAGCGACGGATCGGCCCGCAACCGCCGGTACTCGCCGGGGTTCTGCACCAGCGCCAGCACCCCGCCCGGAAGCGCGCTGCGCACCGTGTCGTTCCCGGCGATCACCATGAGGAAGAAGAACATCCGCAGCTCGGCGTCGTCCAGGGAGCGTCCGTCCACAGTGGCCTGGACCAGCGCGGTCATCAGGTCGTCGGCCGGATCGCGGCGCTTGGCCTCGGCCAGTTCCTGCGCGTAGCCGAACATGTCGGCCAGCATCGCCGGGGACCGCGGGTTGATCGGCTTCCCGTCGGGGCCGCGCACGATCTCGGCGTGCTCCGGGTCCTGGTAGCCGATGACGCGGTTGGTCCACTTCAGCAGCAAGCCGCGGTCCTGCGGCGGCACCCCGATCAGGTCGGCGAGGTTGAGCAGCGGGAAATCGTCGGTCACCTCGACCGACAGATCACACCGCCCGCGCGGCACCACCGCCCCGATCAGAGCCCGCGCCCGCTCGGCGATCTGGTCGGCCGAGCGCTCCAGCCGCCGCCGGGTGAACACCGCGGACACGATGCGGCGCAACCGGTTGTGCTCCGGCGGGTCCATGTTCAGGATCATCCGCCGGATGAACGTGAGGTCGTCCGGCTCGGGGTCCCGGATCTGCGTCGCCCCCAGCCAGGACGAGAACACCTCCGGCGTGCGCAGCACGTGCTTCACGTCGGCGTACCGGGTCACCGCCCAGTAGCCGGGCCCGGACGGCCAGTCGAGCACCTCGTGTTCGTCCTGCCACGCGACCGGTTCGGTGTCGCGCAGGCGGCGCAGCTCGTCGTGCGGCACACCGCGGGCGAACACCCTCGGGTCGAAGACGTCCACATCGGACATCAGTGCTCGTCCAGGAACACTTCGATCATGTTCGCCACCGTCACCGGCACCTCGTCGGCCGCGTAGTGCCCGGCGTCGGGCAGCACCTCCAGCTCGAGCTTCGGGTACCACTGCCCGAAGGTCCCGAGCATGACGTCCTCGCTGAGCGCGGGATCGTGTTCGCCGACGACGACCTTGATCGGCACTTCGTTGCCGGCGATGCGCTCGGAGAAGTCGGTCTTCGCCCAAGCCTCCAGGTACTCGGCGAACGCGGTCTTGTCGGAGTTCTCCAGCGAGTGCATGACCATGCCGTCGAGCCACGAGTCGGGGTGCCGGCCGCCGGTGGTGAAGTCGATGATCGCGCGCCGGCTGGCCGGGTCGTCGGCGGCGCTGCTGAACAGGCCCCAGGTGTCCTCGTCCATCGGCACGCCGCTCGCGGGCACCGGGGAGATCCCGAACAGGGACCGGACGCGGCCGGGCGCCTCGGCGAGGACGTACTGCATGACGCTGCCGCCCATCGAGTGCCCGACGAGGGAGAACCGGTCGACGCCGAGTTCGTCGGCGAGCAGCAGCACGTCCCCGGCCGCCTCGGCGATGGTGTGCGCGCCCGCCTCGTCCTTGCGCGTGCCGTAGCCGCGGTAGTCGGGGAAGAGGTAGCTGAACCGCTCGGTGTCGAGGTGCGGGGTGAGTTCCTGCCACGCCTTCGACGACCCGAACCAGCCGTGCAGCACGAACACGACGTGCTCACCGGTGCCGACCCGCTCCATGTGCGCCCTCCAAGTCCTCGCTGACCCGTGCAGTGGCGAGCTTGGCACACTCGCGGCACGTTGGCACGGACACGCAGAATGATCTTGTGGACTCCCTGCTCACCCGGCTGCCCACGGTGACCGAGCCGGCGCCGCTGGACCTGGCCTTGTTCAACCACACCGCCGACCCGTTCGGCGCGCACGTGGGCGTCTGGACCGACGACGACCGTGTGCTGCACCTGTGCGCGGAGGTCGGCAGACCGCGGTGTGGACACTGGCGTAGTTCGCGGCCCGCGAGCGCTACCGGACGCTGATCGGCTTCAAACGCTGCCACCGAGCGGCGTGACCGTAAGGGGTGCGCGTGACCGCCGCCCGCCTCGTCGCCACCGTCCCCGCTCCGCTCGCTCCGGCGAACGCCGACGCCCCGGAAGTGGTGCACCGGATGCTCGTGCAGCGGGGTGACACCGAACTGGTGGCTCTCGATCCCGGCTCGCGGCGCGAGGTCCGGTTCCCGGCGCCTTGGCCGCGCCGCTTCGGCACTGCGACCGTGTCACCGCGGGGTGATTTCGCCGTGTTCGCCGGTCTGCACGCGGTCCGCGCGGTGGATCCGGCCGGAAGCACCCGCTGGGAGGTGCGGCACGCCTGCTGGCGTGCCTGCGACGCGATGCACGCGTCGCCGGCCGAGTACGCCGACGCCGGGCACCACCCGGCCCGCCACTGGCTCCTGCACGACCTGACGCTACGCGGCGAGATCACCTACCCGTTCCCGGTCACAGGCCCGCCGCGCCCCGCGGGCGAGGGCACCTGGTACACGCTGGCGGAAGACGGCACCGCGGTGCGCTTCTGGACGCTCTCGCGCTAGCCGACACGGGCGGCAGGTGACACCGACGCGAACAATGCGCTCACGTCCGGCGACGGAGAACCGCCCAGCACCACCCGCACCACGAGCCCGACCGGCAGGCCGAGCGCGATCGGGGCCGGCAGCCCCGTCGCGATCCAGATCGGCCCCAGCACCAGCACCCGCGGCAACCCCGCTGGGTCAGCGCGAGCACGAGCGCGGTGGTCAACAGATCGCCAGCCGGACCGGTCCCGCACATCCTGGCCCACCATCGGCACCACGTTCCCCCCAGTTCAGGGGCACTCCTCCGCGTGGTTCTGCCACAGCATCGCCGCGTGCAGGGCGTCGATCAGCACCTCGTCGTCGGCCACGCTCGGTTCGCCGCCCAGCGGGATCCAGCGCTCGCACACCTTGCAGCCGTCCTCGTACCCGGTCAGCAGCATCCCCGGGTACGACAACGTCACGGGCTCCCCGTCCGGCCCGTCCACGTCGACGCGCCGGAGGTGCATCGCCACGCGCACCTGCCGCTTCCCGCCCATCCGCACCTGCCTGCCTCGACCCCGGTACCCCGACGTCGCGGCCCGGCGCGCGTTGGTTACCGCGCCGATCCTCCCGATTCGGCAACGGCGGGCACCCCTTGCGTGTCCCGCCGCGGGCGGCGCAGGCAGAATTGGCCCCCGCAACCGCGAGCAGGGAGTGATCAGCATCGTGACAGTGGCCGTGCAGTCGATCGAGCAGAAGATCGCCGAGGAGCTCGGCGTCCGCGAAGGGCAGGTCAAGGCCGCCGTGGACCTGCTCGACGGCGGGGCGACCGTGCCGTTCATCGCGCGGTACCGCAAGGAGGTGACCGGTGCCCTCGACGACGCCCAGCTGCGCACGCTCGAGGACCGGCTGCGTTACCTGCGGGAGCTCGACGAGCGCCGGGCCGCGATCCTCGAGTCGATCGACAGCCAGGGCAAGCTCACCGAGGAGCTGGCCGAGGCGATCCGCGCCGCGGACACCAAGGCCCGGCTGGAGGACATCTACCTCCCCTACAAGCCCAAGCGCCGCACCAAGGCCCAGATCGCCCGCGAGGCCGGCCTCGAACCGCTGGCCGACGGCCTGCTGAACGACCCGGACACCGACCCGCAGGCCGCCGCGGCCGTGTTCGTCGACCCGGAGAAGGGCGTCGCGGACGCCCAGGCCGCCCTCGACGGCGCCCGCGCGATCCTGGTCGAGCGCTTCGGCGAGGACGCCGACCTGATCGGCGAGCTGCGCGAGAAGATGTGGACCGAAGGCTACTTCTCCTCGAAGGTCCGCCAGGGCAAGGAGACCGAGGGCGCGAAGTTCGCCGACTACTTCGACTTCGCCGAACCGTTCACCAAGATGCCCTCGCACCGGGTGCTGGCGATGCTGCGCGGTGAGAAGGAGGAGGTCCTCGACCTCACCGTCGAACCCGAGGAACCCAGCGACGAGCCGAAGGTCGGTCCCTCGGACTACGAGCGCCGCATCGCGCAGCGGTTCGGCATCAAGAACGAGGGCCGCCCGGCCGACAAGTGGCTGCAGGACACGGTGCGCTGGGCGTGGCGCACGAAGATCCTCCTGCACCTGGGCATCGACCTGCGGATGCGGCTGCGGCAGAAGGCCGAGGAGGACGCGGTGAACGTGTTCGCCGCGAACCTGCGCGACCTGCTGCTGGCCGCGCCCGCCGGCACGCGCGCCACGATGGGCCTGGACCCGGGCTTCCGCACCGGCGTGAAGGTCGCCGTCGTGGACGCCACCGGCAAGGTCGTCAACACCCACACGATCTACCCGCACCAGCCGCAGAACCGCTGGGACCAGTCCATCGACGAGCTGGCGAAGCTCTGCGCCGCCCATTCGGTGGACCTGATCGCGATCGGCAACGGCACCGCGTCCCGGGAGACCGACAAGCTGGCGATCGAGCTGATCAAGCGGCACCCCGAGCTGAAGCTGACCAAGGCCGTCGTCTCGGAGGCGGGCGCGTCGGTGTACTCGGCGTCGGCGTTCGCCTCGCAGGAGCTGCCCGAGCTGGACGTCTCGCTGCGCGGCGCGGTCTCGATCGCGCGGCGCCTGCAGGACCCGCTGGCCGAGCTGGTGAAGATCGACCCGAAGTCGATCGGCGTCGGGCAGTACCAGCACGACGTGTCCGAGGTCGCGCTGTCCCGCTCGCTGGACGCGGTGGTCGAGGACTGCGTGAACGCCGTCGGCGTGGACGTCAACACCGCCTCCACCCCACTGCTGACCAGGGTTTCCGGCATCACTGCGGGCCTGGCCGAGAACATCGTCAACCACCGCGACACGCACGGCCCGTTCCGGTCGCGCTCGGCGCTGAAGGAGGTCCCGCGACTGGGCCCGAAGGCGTTCGAGCAGTGCGCGGGCTTCCTGCGGATCCGCGGCGGCGACGACCCGCTGGACTCCTCCAGCGTGCACCCAGAGGCCTACCCGGTGGTGCGGCGGATCCTGTCCAAGACCGGCGTCGAGCTGCGTGAGCTGATCGGCAACGAGCGGGTGCTGCGCAAGCTGCGCCCGGAGGACTTCGTGGACGAGACCTTCGGCCTGCCGACGGTCACCGACATCCTCGCCGAGCTGGAGAAACCCGGCCGCGACCCGCGCCCGGCGTTCAAGACCGCGACCTTCGCCGAGGGCGTGGAGAAGATCGGCGACCTCAAGCCGGGCATGCGGCTGGAGGGCGTGGTGACCAACGTGGCCGCGTTCGGCGCGTTCGTCGACATCGGCGTGCACCAGGACGGCCTGGTCCACGTGTCGGCGATGTCGAAGAACTTCGTCAAGGACCCGCGTGAGGTGGTCAAGCCGGGTGACATCGTCAAGGTGAAGGTGCTCGAGGTGGACATCGCCCGCAAGCGGATCTCGCTGACCCTGCGCCTGGACGACGAGATCGGCGGCGGCCGCGCCAAACCCGCTGGTGGCGGCGGTGGCGAGCGCCGTGGCGGACAGCCGCGCAAGGGCGGTCAGCCGAAGCGCCGCGAGCCGGCCGGCGGCGGTGGCGCGCTGGCCGATGCCCTCCGAAAGGCTGGCTACGGTCGCTAAAACGCCGTTCGGGGTTCATCATCGAAGGGTGCGGTGGGCCGACTCCCTGGCAGATCGATCCGCGCGGCGGTGGCTGCGCGGAATCGCCGGACGGCTCGACTCCGGCTGGCGGGCGCTGGCCGGAGACCCTTCGTTGTGGCGGGCGTTCGACCGCCACCTGACCGCGGTCGCCGACGCGGTGCGCTGCGAGGCGGACATGGTCGCCCGCCAGGAGCCGGTGTCGCGGCTCGTCCTGCTGGCCGGTCACGCCCACGACGTGTGGACCGAGGCCGCGGAGCTGGACTGGCAGCCACCGGCGGACCCCGGCGGCTGGACCGAGCGGGAGTGGACGGGGCTGCGCCTGCTGGCCTGCCTCCTGCTGGCGGCCGACGAGCCACGCGGCCCGAGGCTGCCCGCCGAGGCGGAGTTCGCCCGCACCCGGCCGGTCGAAACCGGTGAACAAGTGAACAATCGGCGCGAATACTTCCGCTGAATTCCGGGCGAAAGCCGCCGAACGGCACTGGTGAATCGTTGACGGGTTTGCCTACGATCGGCATTCCTTTTTTCCGGTCGGGGGCGATGCCGTTGGTGTTCTTCCGCATCCTGGGGCCGCTCGAGGTGGCGGTGGGGGGTCGTCCCGCGCCGCTGGGCGGCCCGAAACCGCGCCTGCTGCTGGCCGCGCTGCTGCTCCAGCCCGGCGTCGTGGTGTCCGCCGACGCGCTGACCGACGTGCTGTGGCCGGGGCGGGCGCCGCGGTCGGCGGCCGCGAACCTGCGCACCTACGTGCACGGCCTGCGGCGCGTGCTGGGTGACCGGATCGAGGGCCGCGCGGGCGGCTACCTGCTGCATGCGGCGCCGGAGGAGCTGGACGCGACGCTGGCCGAGCGGCTGGTGGCGCGGGCGCACACCGAGCGGACGCCGGAGCTGCTCGACCGGGCCGCGGCACTGTGGCGCGGTGAGGTGCTGGAAGACCTGCCGCACCACCACACCTGGTCGTCGGCCGTCGCGCGGCTGAGCGAGCTGCGTTTGTCAGTGCAGGAGGAGCGCCTGCGGTTCCACGTGGCGGCCGGGCGGCACGCCGACGCCATCGTCGAGTTGCGTGGCCTGCTGGCCGAGCAGCCGCTGCGCGAGGAGCTGTGGCGGCTGCTCGTCGTCGCGCTGGGTGCGAGCGGACGGCAGGGCGAGGCGCTGGCCGCCTACGCCGAGGCCGCGCGCGTGCTCCGGGCGGAGCTGGACGCGGAGCCGGGAGTGGGGTTGCGGCAGGCGGTGGCCGAACTGGACGCCCCGGCGCCGGTGTGCCAGCTGCCGCTGGACCTGCCGGACTTCACCGGGCGCGCGAGCCGGCTCGCGGACCTGACGGGCCTGCTCGACGGCGAGCATCCGGCGGTCGTGGTGCTGTCCGGCCCGCCCGGCGCGGGGAAGTCCGCGCTGGCCGTGCACGCCGCCCACACCGCGCGCGACCGCTACCCGGACGGCCAGCTGTACGTGGACCTGCGCGGCACCTCCGACTCCCCGCGACGGCCGCTGGAGGTGCTGGCCGAGCTACTGCACGCGCTCGGCGTGCCCGATCCGGGGATTCCGCGCGGGCTCGACGAACGGTCGGCGCTGCTGCGGTCGCGGCTGGCCGGGCGGCGGGTGTGCGTGGTGCTCGACGACGCGGGCAGCGCCGGGCAGGTGCGGCCGCTGCTTCCCGGCGCGGGCGCGTGCGCGGTGCTGGTCACCAGCCGCGCGCGGTTGCCGGATCTGACCGTGGCCCGGCACGTGGACGTCGGTGTGCTGACCGAGGCGGAGGCCGCCGAGCTGCTGGCCCGGATCGCCGGGGCCGGCCGGGTGGCGGCCGAACCCGAGGCGGCGGCCGCGATCGTCGAGGCGTGCGGACGGCTGCCGCTGGCGATTCGCATTGCCGGGGCACGGCTTTCGCACCGGCGCGAGTGGACACTTCGCACGCTCGCCGTCCGGTTGACGGACGAGCGGCGGCGCCTGGACGAGCTGCGCGTCGGCGATCTCGCGGTGCGCGCGAGCCTGGCGTTGAGCTACGACCAGCTGCCGGGCAGCTGCGCCCGGGCGTTCCGCGCGCTCGGCGCCTTCGGGCCGTTCCCCGGCTGGGTGGTCGGGGCGCTGCTCGGCCGGGAACACGCGGACGACGTGCTGGACGTGCTGGTCGACGCGCACCTGGTGGACCTGGTGGGCGAGCCGCCCCGGTACCGGCTGCACGACCTGGTCCGCTGCTACGCGCGGGAACTCGGCGAGCCGGACCCGGACGGCATCCGCCGCGTCGTCGAGGGGTACCTCTCGCTCGCCACCGACGCGACGGAGCGGATGCCGGTGCGCTTCTTCGGCGCGGCGCCGGAGCCGAGATCGGCGGACCTGTGGCGTCCGGACCGGGTCGGCGATCCGGTGGCGTGGTTCGCGGGCGAGCGACCGGTCCCTCTCGTCGAGCTGGCGGTGGAGCACGGCTTCGACGCGCTGGCGTGGCGGCTGGCGGCGGCGTTCACCCCGTACTTCGACCTGCGCGGGCACCACGAGGACTGGCGCCGCACGCACGAGCTGGCACTGGGCGCGGCCGAGCGCGCCGGCGATCCGCGCGGGCAGGCGGTGGTGCTGCGCAACCTCGGTCAGCTCGAGGTCTACCAGGACGACTACACCGCCGCGCGCGAGGCGTTCGAGCGGTCGCTGGCGTTGTTCCGCGGCATCGGCGACGACCAGGGCGCGGCGGTCGCGCTGGCCGGGCTGAGCACGATCCGGCGCGTGTCGGGCGAGTACGAAATGGCTCTCTCGCACTGCCACGACGCGCTGGCGTTGTTCACCCGCAGCGGCGACCGGCACGGCGAGGCCGTGGTCCGGATCGCGATCGGGTCGGTGTGGCTCGCGCGCGGCTGTCACGCGACCGCCGAGCGCTGGTTCACCGACGCGCGCGAGGCGTGCGTGGAGATCGGCGACCGGCACCGCGAGGCGCACGCGCGGCACCGGATGGCGTTGCTGCACCAGCAGCGCGGCAACCTCGGGCGGGCCCGCGAGGAACTGGACCGGGCGATCGCGATCTTCGGCGAGTTGGGCGACGACCACTGCGTCGGCTACGCGCACCAGAGCCTCGGCGAGCTGTGCTTGCGCAGCGGCGACCTCGCGCACGCGAAGCTGCTCCTGGTGAACTCGCTGTCGGTGCACCGGCGCGACGGCGACCGGCGGTCCGAGGCCGAAGCCGGGCAGCTGCTGGGCGAGGTGCACGAGCGGCTCGGGCAGGTCCGCGAGGCCCGCGGCCTGTTCCGGCGATCGCTGGAGATCTGGTCGGAGCTGGGCGCCGAAGAAGCGGCGGCCGCGCTGCGGGAACGGTTGAGTCACCACCCATTGACCATGATCGCCGGCGGGTCCATCCTGGTGCCCTCCGAGAGAGCCGGGAGAAAGCCATGAGCACCTTCGTCGTGGTCGGCGGCACCGGGCGGACCGGGCGCCGGATCGCGGAACGGCTCGCCGGCGGCGGTCACCGGGTCGTGGTCGCCAGCCGCGGAACGGAGCCCCCGCTGGACCTGACGGCGAAACCCGATCCGGCGATCTTCGCCGGCTCCGAGGGGGTCGTCATCGTCGCCGAACCGCCGAAAGAGCCGGAAGCGGCGGAGGCCGCGATGCACGGCGGTGTCGCGGCGATCGCGGAGATCGCGGCGCGCGAGGACATCCCGGTGGTGCTGGTGTCCCAGATCTACCTGACGCGGCCGGCCGAGCACCCGGAGATGAGCGCCCGCATCGAGGCCCGCGCGCGGGGTGAGCGGGCGCTGCGCGAGAGCGGCGTGCAGTACACGATCATCCGGCCGAGCTGGCTGCACGACGTGCCGTCCACCGGGGTGCGCGTCGAGCAGGGCGACACCGGCGAGGGCCGGGTCAGCCGGGACGCGGTGGCCGACGCCGTGGTCGCGGCGCTGTTCGACCCGGCGGCCTCGGGCAAGACGTTCGAGCTGTACGACGACGAGGACTCACCGCGCCCGGAGTGGCCGTCGGTGTTCGCCGCGCTGCACCCCGATCAGTGACGCACCTCCGGTAGCGGGTCCAGCACCTGCTTGCTGTGGTGCTGGTAGATGATCGACGTCCGGAAGGTGACCATCTCCCGGCGGCTGGTGAACCGTTCCAGCAGGAACGCGTGCAGGTGGTCGATGTCCTGCGCGGTGACGTGCACGAGGAAGTCGTCGCTGCCCGCGATCGTGAACACCGAGATGACCTCGGGCAGCTGCGCCAGCGAGCGTTCGAACGCGTCCACCACGTCCCGGGTGAGCGGCCGGATCTGCGCCGCGACGATCGCCTGCACGCCGCGGTTGAGCGCGTTCAGGTCGATGTCGGCGTGGTAGCCGCGGATCACGCCGCGCTTGCGCAGCAGGCGGATCCGTTCCAGGCAGGTCGACGGCGCGATGCCGACCTTGCGGGCGATGTCCCGGTTCGACTGCCGCGCATCCTCCTGCAGAAGCCGCACGATCGCCGAATCAAGTTCGTCCATGTTCGTAGCTCCGATGGTCGTGCCGAATATCGTTCGGCGGCGGCGCTTCGTGGTTGGGCATCAGCCTAGCTTTTCGCGCATGGAGCATGAAGAGGTGAAGGTCCGCCGCGGTCCCCGCTCGGGGCTGCCGGTCGTCGTCGCGATCCACTCCCGCGCCCTCGGCCCCGCGGCCGGGGGCATCCGGCTGCGCCGCTACCCGGACTGGCGCGACGGCCTGGCCGACGCGCTGCGCCTGTCCGAGGCGATGACGGCCAAGAACGCCGCCGCCGGGCTGGACTTCGGCGGCGGGAAGAGCGTGATCGCCGTGGAGCCGGGCGTGGAACTGACGCCGTCGCTGCGGGAGGCGGCGCTGCTGGACGTGGGTGAGCTGATCGAGTCGTTCGGGGGAACGTATTTCGGCGGTCCGGACGTCGGGACGGGGCCGGACGACATGGTGGTGGTGCGGCGCTCGACGTCGCGGGTGTTCTGCCTGCCGCCGGAGCACGGCGGGACGGGTTCGTCGAGCATCCCGACGGCGCTGGGGGTGTTCGCCGCGGTGCGGGCCGGGGCGCGGCACGTGTTCGGCAGTCCGGACCTGGCCGGCCGCACGGTGGTGATCAGCGGGCTGGGCTCGGTCGGCGCGCTGGTGGCCCGGCACGTGGCGTCGGCGGGGGCACGCGTGGTCGTGTCCGATGTGGACTCTTCGAAACGCGATTCGGGTTACGAGTGGGTGGATCCGGAGAAGGCGTTGCGGACACCGGCGGACATCGTGGTGCCGGCCGCGGTGGGTGGGGTGCTGTCGCCGGAGCTGGTGCCCGAGCTGGCCGCGCCGCTGGTCGTCGGGCCGGCGAACAACCAGCTCACGGCCGATGCGGTGGCGGACGAGCTGGCCGCGCGGGGAATCGTGTGGGTGCCGGACTTCATCGCCAGCGCGGGTGGCGCGGTCTACACGCTGCTGCGCGAGGTGGAAGGACTGGACGAGGCGGCGGCGAACGCCCGCGTGGAGGCGATCGGCGCCACGGTGTCCGCGGTGCTGGATGGCGCGCGGGACAACGGAACCACGCCGTTGCGGGAAGCGCGCCGGCTGGTCGAAGCGCGGTTGGCGAGTCAGCGCGCCTTCGAGTCGTAGGCTTCGCGGGCGTCGAGCAGTTCCTCCCAGTGCTCGCCGACCCAGGCGAATGCCACCTTCATCGGCTCGAGCATGCTGCGGCCCAGCGGCGTGAGCTCGTACTCGACGCCGGGTGGCGTGCCGGGCAGGCTGGTGCGACGGACGAGGCCGTGGCGTTCGAGGCCGCGCAGGGATTTGGTGAGGGCCTTCGGGGTGACGCGCCGCAGGGGCACGCGGAGTTCCGAGAAGCGCCGCGGCCCGTCCTCCAGGCAGGCGATCACCAGTGCCGCCCATTTGTCGCCGAAGCGGATCGGCGTCAGGCCCGAGGGGCAGAGCTCGTCGAACATGTCCGGCGGCAGGGGTTCGCGCATGCTTCCACGGTAGCCGGTATCCGGGTGGAAACCGGGGTGCTGGCTACCGTCGCCGCCATGAGCAGAATCGTGGTTTTCGGCGCCGGCGGGCGCGCGGGACAGCAGGCGGTCGCGGAGGCCGCGGGGCGTGGTCACGAGGTGACGGCGGTGGTCCGTGACCCCGCGAAGCACCAGGCAGTCGCGGGGGTCGAGCTGGTGGCGGGCGACGTGACGGACGCGTCGTCGGTGGCGGCGTTGGTGAAGGACCAGGACGCGGTGATCTCGACGGCCGCGGTGTACGGGGAGGGCACCGACCCGCACGGTTTCTTCACGTCGTCGGCACGCGCACTGGTCGAGGCGCAGCCCGCGCGGCTGATCGTGGCCGGCCTGTCCGCACTGGCGCCCGACGCGACCGGTCAGCGCACCATGGACGGCCCCGGTTTCCCACCCGAGTTCCGCCCGTTCTGCGAAGCACACGCCGCGGGGTTGGAGATACTGCGCGAAAGCACCCTGGACTGGCTGTACGCAAGCCCAGCGGGCGACTTCGACCACGAGGGCCCCCGCACGGGCGGCTACGTCGTGGCGGCGGCGGCTGACCTCACGAAGCGCGTGTCCTACGCGGACTTCGCGATAGCCCTGATCGACGAGGCGACGAAGCCCGCGCACCGAGGCCAGCACCTGCTGGTGACAACCCCCTGACAGGCGACGTGCCGCGGGTGTTCACCGACCGCTTGACGGCGCCGGTGACACCCGCCGGCCGGCGCCAGCCGAACCCACCGCCGCTGGGTGCGAGTGACGCTCCGGCGCCCACCACCATGCAACCAGCACCACTGGTCTAGGAGCTCCCCCACCCCCGACTCGCCCCAATCACCCGCAACCGACGCCCCCCCCAGGCAACCGTCACCCCCTACGCGACCGCGCCCACACACAAGACGGGCGCCCCACGCGCTCCAACGCCCGCGACCCATCACCACTCACCTGGAACCCACGCGGCACCACCCCCAAGCACCCGCCCCATCGCCCCACCCCACAAGCCCCCAGCGCCCCCCAACACTCAACCCACCGGGACTAGCCCGAAACCCACGCGGCAGTACCCGCACCACGGCCCCATCGCCATCCACCCGTGCGGCACCTCGGCCGGCACCCCGGCACCACCAGCCCCATCACCATCCACCCGAGCCACACCCCGGCCGGCACCACGAGCCCCATCGCCCCACCCCGGCGCCACCAGCCCCACCACCACCCGCCCGAGCCACACCCCGGGCGGTCCCACCCGAGCGGCACCACCCGACCACCCCATCATCACCATTCGCCCCAGCGGATCCCACGCGGCCCCAGCGGATCCGCACGCGGCATCCCTCGCCGGCCAGAATCTCCCGACCGCGGAGACCTCCCCCACGTGACACCGCCTGCAAGATCCGCCGGTCAGCGCCCGTTGATCCCCACCCGGCACCACACGCCCCAGATCTCCCAATGAGACCTCCCCCGCGCGGCACCGCGGCAAGATCCGCTGGTCAGCACCCTCGATCGCCCCCGATGCACACAGGTCACAGTATTTCCTGCTCAGCGCCTCTTGACCTCAAGTAATATGGAGGTTCGATGCTGAGGCGCATGGAACCTCTTGATGTTGCGGTGATCATCGGAAGCACCCGAGACGGCCGGTTCGGCCCGGTGGTGGCGAAGTGGTTCGCCGAGCAGGCGACCGGGCACGGCGAGTTCCGGGTCGACGTGATCGACCTGGCCGATGCGAATCTCCCGGCCGCCCTGTCCGGCCGGCCGACCCCCGAGGTGGCGGCGGTGAGCGAGCGCTTGGAGAAGGCGGACGCGTTCGTCGTGGTCACTCCGGAGTACAACCACAGCTACCCGGCATCGCTGAAGACGCTGCTGGACTGGCACGGCTGGCAGTGGCAGGCGAAGCCGGTGGCGTTCGTGTCGTACGGCGGGTTGTCCGGCGGCTTGCGCGCGGTGGAGCACCTGCGCCCGGTCTTCGCCGAGCTGCATGCGGTGACCATCCGGGAAACGGTGAGCTTCCACAGCGCCTGGAGCCAGTTCGACGACCGGGGTGAGCTGGTGAACCCCGACGGCCCGACGGCAGCGGCCAAGGCACTCCTCGACCAGCTGGCGTGGTGGGCCCACACCCTGCGCGACGCACGACGCACCCGCCCCTACGCGAGCTGACAACCTCACCATGAAGCCGTCGACGGGGGTGACTGGGGGTCGCCCCCGTCGACGCTCGCGGGAACCGTCGCAAGTGGACAGCTACCTCGCGGCCGCGCAACCGCCAGAGCATCAGCCAGCGTCGTTTCAGGCACCCACCAAAATGGGTTTGGTTCTGGCGCCGATCATCGACGCGGGATCGATCAGCCCAGCCGGAACCACGCACCGACGACCACCGCCAGTCCGGACCACCCACGCGCCGTCAGCGCCAGTCGCCTCACGCGGCGCCGACTGGGATCACCCGGCCTTCAGCGCCAGTTCGTCGAGCCCGGCGGCGAACGCCCCGGCGATCTCGTCGATCTCCGGGCGCTGGATGGTCAGCGGCGGCGACACAGCCAGCGCCTTGGCCAAGGTGCGGGTCAGCACGCCTCGCTGACGGATGAGCAGGCTGAGATCGGCCACGGCCGAAGGCAGGCGCTCGAACAGGTCCGGCTGCAGCTCGACGGCGGCCAGCAGACCGACGCCCGCCCGGACCTCGCGGACGAGAGGGTGCGCGGCCAGCGGCTGCAGTGCGGCGGCCAGCTCACCCTCGAGGAGCCGGCCCCGCTGAACCAGGTTGCCACGCTCGAGGATGTCGATGTTCGCCAGCGCCGCGGCACAGCACGCCGGGTGACCGGAGTAGGTGGCGCCGTGCCGCAG
The DNA here is from genome assembly GCF_014653945.1 of Amycolatopsis deserti. Classification (GTDB taxonomy): domain Bacteria; phylum Actinomycetota; class Actinomycetes; order Mycobacteriales; family Pseudonocardiaceae; genus Amycolatopsis_E; species Amycolatopsis_E deserti. Next base: position 161,143 of record NZ_BNAU01000009.1, read on the forward strand.
CGTGGTGCCGGACCGGCCCCAGAACGGCTCGGCGACCCGGCCGTGCACCACGACACCACCCAGCGGCAGATATCCACTGGTCACCCCCTTGGCGAAGGTGATCAGGTCGGGCTCCACGTCCCACCGTTCGACCCCGAACCACGTGCCGAGCCGGCCGAACCCGCAGATCACCGCGTCCGCGATGACCAGCACCCCGTACTCCCGGCACAGGTCCACCACGCCCTGCACGTAGCCCTCCGGCGGCGCGAGCACGCCGCCCGCGCCGATGACGGGCTCGAACAGGAACGCCGCCACTCGCTCCGGGCCGATCCGCCGGATCTCGTCGCGCAACGCGTCCACCGAGTCGTAGGCGACGCGCGACGAGGACGGCAGGATTTCGCCGAACCCGGTTCGGTTCGCCTCGATCCCGGCGACTCCGGTGCCGATGCCGTTGGTGCCGTGGTAGGAGTTCGTCCGGCTGATGACGTGCACGCGCTCGGGCTGCCCCTGCACCACGTGGTAGCGGCGCGCGATCTTGACGGCGCTGTCGATCGCCTCGCCACCGCCGGTGGTGAGGAAGACCTTGGCGTCCGGCATCGGCGCGAGCCCCGCGAGCCGCCCCGCGAGGGCGCGGGCCGGTTCGTTGGTGAAGTCGCCGAAGATCGAGTAGCCGGCGAGCTTGCGCATCTGCTCGGCGGCCGCCTCGGCGATCTCCGCCCGGCCGTGCCCCACGTTGGCGTACCAGAGGCTCGCTGTGGCATCCAGGTAGCGGTTGCCGGTCGTGTCGTAGACCCACACGTCCTCGCCGCGCTCGAGGACGAACTCGTCATCCCGGACGACCGCCATGTCCGAGAACGGATGCCACAGTGCTGTGTCCATGCCCCTCACGGTAGCGGGCGGACGACCTTGCCGGGGTTGAGAATTCCCAGCGGGTCGAACGCCTGCTTGACCGCTTGGTGGACGGACACGCCCACCTCGCCCAGCTCCCTCTCCAGCCAGTCCCGTTTCAGCATGCCCACGCCGTGCTCGCCGGTGATCGTGCCGCCCAGCCGGAGACCGAGCGCCATGATCGCGTCGAACGCGGCCTGCCCACGTCGCACCGAGTCGGGGTCCGCGGCGTCGAAGACCACGTTCGGGTGCATGTTGCCATCGCCCGCGTGCCCGCACGTCGGGATCAGCACGTCGTGCTCGCGGGAGATGGCGGTGACTCCTTCGAAGAACTCCGCCAGCCGTGAACGAGGCACGCACACGTCGTCGACGAGCCGGTCGCCGAGCTGCTCCATCGCGACCCCGGCCAGCCGTCGCGCCGCGATGAGCAGGTCCGCTTCGGCGCGGTCGCTCGCCACGAGCACTTCGGTCGCCCCGCAGGACCGCGCGACCTCCGCGAACGCCTCGAGGTCGTGCGGCGCCGCGGGCCCGCGATCGGACTGGGCGATCAACACGGCCTCGACGTCGTCCGGGAAACCCAGGTCCCGGTACGCCGCGACCGCGTCGATCGTGGGCTTGTCCATCAACTCGAGCACCGACGGACGCTGCCCGCTGCTCAGGTACTCCGTGACCGTCCGACACGCCGCCGGCGGCGCCGCGAAAAACGCGACCGCCGTCAACGGCGCCTCCGCCACCGGCCGCAGCGCCACGGTCACCTCGGTGATCACCCCGAGCGTTCCCTCCGAGCCGGTGAACAGCCGCACCAGGTCGTACCCGGCCACGCCCTTGGCGGTGCGGCGGCCAGTCCGCAACACCCGCCCGTCGGCGAGCACCACTTCCAGTTCACGGACGAAGTCGCTGGTGACGCCGTACTTCACGCAGCACAGCCCACCGGCGTTGGTGGCTACGTTGCCACCGATCGTCGACGACTCCCAGGAGCCGGGGTCGGGCGGGTAGAACAGGCCCTTGTCCTCGACCGCGTGGGACAGGACCGCGTTCACGACCCCCGGCTGCACAGTTGCCGTGTGGTTGATTTCGTCGATGTCCAGGATGCGGGTCATCCGCTCCAGCGAGAGCAGGATCGCCCCGTCGACCGCGTTCGCTCCACCTGACAGTCCCGTCCGGGCACCCTGTGGGACGACAGGGATCCGGTGCCGGGAAGCGACACGCAGAATTCTTACGACCTCTTCGGTCTCGGTCGGCCGCGCCAGTGCCACCGGCACGCCGGCGGTGCCGAAACCGGCTTGGTCGAATCGGTAACCGGACAGCACGTCCGGGTCGGTCGTGACGAAATCAGCCTCGAGCTCGGCGATGAGTCCCACGAACTCACCGTATCGGGCGAAGGTCGGCGAGAGAACCGGGTGATGCCCGGGCGCTCGCCCGTGTGCATCCGGGCATCACCCCCTTCTGGAGTGGTTTCAGGCGGTGATCTCCTTGCGGTTCTCACCACTCTCGATAGCGATCTTGCGCGGCTTGGCGGCTTCGGCGACCGGGATCCTCAACGTCAGCACCCCGGCCTCGTAGCTCGCCTTGATGTTGTCGGTGTCGAGCGTGTCGCCCAGGAAGAGCTGCCGGGAGAACACCCCGAGCGGCCGCTCGGCCACCTGCATCTCGACGTTGTCACCGGTGGCGGAGGGGCGCCGCTCCGCCTTGACGGTCAGTACGTTGCGTTCGACGTCCAGGTCGATCGCGTCCGGTTCCACACCGGGCAGGTCGAACACGACGACGAACTCGTCACCCGCGCGATAAGCGTCCATCGGCATCACCGCGGGGCGCGACCACGTTCCGGGCCCCTGGCCGAACACCTGCTGGGTCAGGCGGTCCAGTTCACGGAAGGGATCGGTGCGCATCAACATCTGGTCACACCTCCTCTGGTCTCCATCACCTGGGACGTTGACGTCGCACACCACAGTTATAGCGCGTCGTCGTTCCGTTGACAAGTCCTGATGTCATCGGCATGATGACATTGTGCCGCCCTACGAGAACATGCATGACGCGCTGGAACTGGTGGAGGGTGTACTCGGCGAAGCCACCGCCGGGGACGACCCGAGGAAGGTGCTCGCCGCGCTCGAGGTGCTGCGGGCTCTACGGGACGAGCTGACGGCCTGGGAACCGCAGCTCATCGAGGCCGCACGCGAGGCGGGGGTCAGCTGGGCGGAGCTGGCGCCGGCGCTCGGTGTGGCCAGCAGACAGGCGGCCGAGCGTCGCTACCTGCGGCTCCGGGATGCCGCGGGCAGCGCCAACACGGCCGACGAGCGAGTACAGGAGACCCGGGACCGCCGAGCGGAAGAGAAGGCGGTCACCCAGTGGGCGCGCGAGAACTCCGCCTCGTTGCGCCGGCTGGCCGGGCAGATCAGCGCGCTGAAGGGAGTGCCGGGAGTCGGCAAGGTGCGGCGAGCATTGGCCGAGGATGACGCCGCGGCACTGCTGAGGCCGTTGACGGGGGTGAGCCAATACCTCGACCACGCGTACCCCCAATTGGCGGTCGAGATCTCGGCCGTCAGCGAGCACATGGACCGGGTTCGTCGGGAGACCCAGGAGAGGAGGCAATCGTCCCGGGCGGGCAGTTCCTGACCCACGGCGAGAGGAGACGGACAGAACGGACTCAGGCCGACAAGGTGGGGTCGGCCGCGGAGCCCGGGAGGCCCGCCTGGCCGGAGAAGGTGGGCCGGGGTGCTTCGCCGCTGACCAGCGGTCCACTAGGTGGAGCCGAACGGGTCGCGCGTGAGTGGCGTGGGAGCCAAACCAGGTCGCGGTGGAGGAGCGAGCGAAACGGGCCGGCTTCGACGAGGCATTGGCCGCGGCGCGCACGGTGGGCCTGGACCACCAGTCGAACCGTGTGGGTGAGAGCCGAACGGATCGCGCTCTGGCGAGGCGCCTCGCTGCCCTGACGTGCAAGGCTCCTGCCCCCGGGGGGAGAGAGACGCGCGTGGCCCTGTGCCCTTGCCAGCCGACGTACGTGGCTCCTACAGGCCCTGCGCTCCGATGTTCGGGGCTCCTGCATCCCTGAGAGCTGCAGGTGGCGCGCGGCCTCGAATCGCAACCCCCAGAACGCAGCCTCCGCGGGGACCCATCACAGCGCGCACGAGAAGGTGGGATTACACCTTGGCTGGCTAGATCTCGCCCCGCTCAGGGCGGCTTCACCACAGCCTCAGGGCACGACCTCCGCTGGGGACTTCTCCGGGGCGGAGGCTTGCTCCGGGACCGAGATCTCGACCCGCGGAACCGCAGCTGCAGGCGCCTTGCCCGCCGAGGCGACAGCCTCATCGGGCTGGTCAGCATGTCCTCCAGTGGTGGGAGCCGTGTTTGCTGAGGCTGGGGTGGGGTCGGTGGTGGCTTGCGGCTCGGCTGATGTTGTGCGGATTTCGCTCAACGGTGAGGTCTTCGCCGGCCGTGGGCTCGCCTCGTTTCGGTGTGGCGTTGTCCCGTCCCGGCGTGCGGTCTCCGTCGGGTGTGGGGCTGTCTTCGCCTGCCGAGGGGTCGCCCCGTCTCGGTGTGACGCCTCCGTTGGGTGTGAGGTCGCCTCGGTCAGGAGTGGAGTTGCCTGGGTCAGGAGGGTGTTGACCGCGCGGAGGCGCTCGGCTGTGTCCTCGCGGAGCTTGTTCAGCTCAGTGACCTTCGCGGTGGCCTCGTCGGTGCGTCGGCGCGCTTCGGCGGTTGCTTCGGCCAGCAGTTTTTCGGCTTGAGCGCTGGCACGGGTGACCTTGTCCTCGGCGCGGGCGGTCGCCGCTGCGACCAGGGAACTCGCCCGGTCGGTGGCCTCCGCGACCATCGTGTCGGCGCGCCGCGTGGCGTCGGCCAGGAGGGAGTCGGCGCGGGTGGTCGCCTCGGCGAGCTTCGCGTCGGCGCGAGCGGTGGCCTCGGCGACGAGCGACTCGGCTCGGGACTGGGCGTCGGCGGTGAGCTTCTCCGCCTGCGCGGTGGCCTGGGTGACCAGCTCGTCGGCCTTCGCGCGGGCATCGGCCTCCTGCGTGGTGGCCTTGACCTGCAGGGCTTTGGCTTCCGCACGCGCCGACGACAGCGTCTGTTCGGCCTCCGCGCGGGCAGAGGCCAACGTCTCTTCGGCTTCGTTTCGGGCAGAGGTGAGCAGGTCGTCAGCGCGCGTGCGGGCCGAAGTCACCGTGGTCTCGGCTTCGGCGCGGGCAGAGGTCAGCAGGTCATCGGCGCGGGTGCGGGCCGAGGTCGTGGTGGCTTCGGCTTCGGCGCGGGCAGCACGGAGCAAGTCGTCAGCGCGGGTGCGGGCGGCGGTCAGCAGGAGATCGGCCTCCGCGCGGGCCGAGGTGAGCGCCTCCTCGGCCTGGGTGCGGGCGGCGGTCAGCGTTTCCTCGGCCTCCGCGCGAGCCGACGTCAGTGTCTCGTCCGCCTCGGCGCGGGCCGAGGTCAACGTCTCCTCCGCCTCGGCTCGGGCCGATGTAAGAGTTTCGTCCGATTCTGCGCGGGCCGACGTCAGCAGGCGGTCGGCTTCGGTGCGGGCGGACGTCAGCGTCTCGTCCGCCTCGGCTCGGGCGGAATGGAGCAGGTCATCGGCCTTGGCCTGGGCGGTTGAGACCAGTTCGTCGGCCTTCGCGCGGGCTTCGGCTTCGCGTTCGGCGATCACCCGCAGCGACGTGGCGCGGCGGACGGCCATCGCCTCTTCGAAATCCCTCTCGATGTCGGCGCGGCGGCGCGCGGCCTGCTCGTCGAGCTTGTGCCTGCTCTGCGCGGCCTGACGCGTCATCAGGTCCACCTCGGCCTGGGTGCGGCGCATCAAGTCGGCCTGTTCCTCGGCCATCTCCCGGCGCCGGGCGTCCACCTCGGCGATCAGGCGCTCGTGCCGTTCGCGCAGGCGACCGGCCGCCTGCTCAGCCGCGGCCCAGCTGCGCTCGGCCGCGAGCCGGGCCCGCTCGGTGACCTCGGCGGCCTCGTCCTCGGCCAGCTCCACCATCCGCAGCAACCGCTCGGTCAGCCCCTCCGCCTCGATCGGCGTCCGGCTGATCCGGTCGATCTTCGCGCGCAGGGCGTCGTTCTCCGAGCGCAGTTCCTCCATGTGCGCGGCGAGACGCTCGACGGCGGCCGCGGCCGCATCGCGATCGGCGATCACCATCCGCAGGTCAGCCTCGACGGCGCGGACGTACGCCTGCACCTGGCGAGCATCGTAACCACGCCACGAGCGGTCGAAATCCGTCCGCAGTGGCACCAGATCCTCGCGAGCGTCCACGGCCGTCATCCGCACCTCCCGAAGAGACTGTCCTGAATGGACAAAGCTGCTGAAAGCCTGCCACTGCCCAGCATCCTCTCATCCGTGCCCGCCGTCCACCCGCGGGGCCCGGCAAATCGAATTTCCCCTGTGACGTCTCCGGATCGCCTACTCCGGACCACCCGGAGGCCGGCATTCCGAACCGGATGGCGGCACTCGTGCCCGGCGGAACTCATGCACGGCAACGGACATTCGTTTCCGGTTCACCTGCACGTGGACACCTCCCGTTCGGGCCAGTGATCACCCTGCGCAATCGGCGGTTCGCGGGCCACCATTTCGCGGAGCCGGGGACGAACTTTCAACTCCCGATCGAGGCAACGTTGGGCACGGCTTCGGAGCCACGCAGCCGAGGGCGGGGGGTCACTCGGGGACGTCGGCGGTGGCAGCGCGGGCGGCCCCGGGCGGAATGGCCGCGGCCCCCGTGGCGCTGGGTAGCTCGGCTCGGGGGTCCCGCGTGCCGGGGGTATCGATTCCAGTGGGAAGGAGACAGCCGGTCATGCGATCGCGGGTCGTGGAGCGGCCAAGCGGCCACGCCGCCCGGTTCGCAGAGCGGACAGCCAACCTCGCCGCGCGGGGCGCGGAGCCGAGAGGCGGCCACGCCGCCCGGCGCGGAATGGGCAGTTGGTCCAGCAGTGCAGGTTGCGGGAGTGGGTGTTGGTGTTGCGGTGCGGGTCGCGCGAGCGGGTAGCTGGTCCAGCAATGCACGTCACGCGAGTGGGCGGTGCGGGCCACGGGAGTAAACAGTCACGCCGAGGGGCTGGCTCGACTCGCCAGGTCCGGGCTGTCCGCCGGCCGGCTCGAAGCATTCCGGCGCCTCCGGGCCGTGGTGGCTCGACCCGGAGGCTCGGCTGCCTCAACGCCTACTTGAGCCTTTCCGGACCGTGAAGCGTGGCTGGTACCGGCTGCTCGGCGGTTTCGCGGTGTTTGCCGCGCGGCACGATCAGCCCACACCGTAGCCTTGCCGGGTGACGGAGACCGAGGGGCAGGACAACGCGCGCACGATCGCCGGCCGTTACCGGCTGCAGCGTCACATCGGCGGGGGCGCGATGGGCGTCGTCTGGGAGGCGACCGATCAACTACTCGACCGAACCGTTGCGGTGAAACAACTCCTGCTACCGCCGCGGCTCACCCCGGAAGAGGCCGACCAGGCCCGCAAACGCTCCTTCCGCGAGGCCCGCCTGGCCGCCCGCCTCCAGCACCCCCACGCCATCACCGTGTTCGACGTGGCCGACGACGACGGCAAACCCGTCCTCGTCATGGAATACCTCCCCTCGCACAGCCTGGCCGAGGTCCTCGCCGAGCGGGGCAGCCTCCCGCCGGGCGAGGTGGCCCGCATCGGCGCCCACGCGGCCTCCGCGCTGGCCGCCGCCCACGCCGCCGGCATCGTCCACCGCGACGTCAAACCGGGAAACATCCTGCTCGGCGAGGACGGCACCGCGAAGATCACCGACTTCGGCATCTCCAAGGCCGCCGACGACGGCACCCTCACCGGCAGCGGCCGCTTCGCCGGCACGCCCGCCTTCCTCTCCCCCGAGGCCGCCCGCGGCGAGCAGCCCGGCCCGGAGTCCGACGTCTACTCCCTCGGCGCGACGCTCTACACCGCGGTCGAGGGCCGCATGCCCTACGGCGACACCGACAACCAGATGGCGCTGCTCTACGCGGCCGCCGCCGGCCGGATCGCCCCGCCGGAACAGGCCGGGCCGCTCACCGGCGTGCTCACCCGCATGCTCCAGGTCGACCCCAGCGCCCGCCCCACGATGGCCGAACTGGCCGCTGAGCTGGGCAAACTCGCCCTGATGACGGCCACCACGAAGGTGGATCCGGTCCCGCCGCGCAGACCGTCCAGACGAAGACTCGCCTACGCCGGCGCCGCGCTGGCCGTGGTCGCCGCCGTGGTCGTGGCACTCGTCGTCCTGCTCCCCTCCTCGACCGGGGACACCGCCGCGCCCGCCGACACGTCCTCGGCCGCGCCCTCCCCCTCGCCGAGCACCCCGGCCCCGCCGTCGACCAGCGTCACCACCGTCACCAAGACCGCGACCAGCAGCCCCGCCCCGCCAACAGCCTCACCGGTGCAGGCGGTCAGCGACTACTACGCCCTGATGCCGGGCAACACCGACGCCGGCTGGACGCGCCTCGGCCCGGCGCTGCAGGCCCAGGGCAAGGCGAGCTACGTCAGGTTCTGGTCCACCATCACCTCGGTCAGCATCGTCGGCGGACCACGCCAGATCGACGCCGACACCGTCGAGGTCACGGTCGACTTCGTGAAGGGCAGCTCGCACTCCCGCGAACGCCACCACCTGGGCATGGTCCAGCGCGACGGCACCTGGCTGATCAACACCGACACCCTCGTCCGGTAGAACGGAAGGCGTGGCCTACTCCGCGCTCTCCCACCTGGACTGCCCCCGCTGCCACCTGACCCACGACGCGGACCGCGTGCAGGGCCTCTGCTCCTGCGGCTCACCGCTGCTCGCCCGCTACGACCTGGCCGGCATCACGGTCACCAGGGACGAGATCGCCACCCGCGAGCCGAACCTCTGGCGCTACCACGAGGTCCTGCCGGTCCGGTCGGCCGCGCGCGTGGTCACCCTCGGCGAGGGCATGACGCCGCTGCTGCCGCTGCCTACTTACGGCGAGCAGGTCGGCGTGCCCGGGCTGCTGATGAAAGACGAGGGCCTGGTCCCGACCGGCTCGTTCAAGGCACGCGGCGCCGCGGTCGGCGTGTCGAAGGCCGCCGAGCTGGGCGTCACCGGCATCGCGATGCCCACCAACGGCAACGCCGGCGCCGCCTGGGCCCTGTACGCGGCGCGTGCCGGCCTGCGCAGCCTGATCGCGATGCCGGTCGACGCCCCGGCGATCACCAGGGCGGAGTGCCAGGTCAGCGGCGCCGAGCTGTACCTGGTCGACGGCCTGATCTCCGACGCGGGCAAGCTGATCCGCGAGGCCGTCGCCGAGCGCGGCGGCTACCAGGACGTCTCCACGCTCAAGGAGCCGTACCGCATCGAGGGCAAGAAGACGATGGGGTACGAGATCGCCGAGCAGCTCGGCTGGCGGGTGCCGGACGTGATCGTCTACCCGACCGGCGGCGGGGTCGGCATCATCGGCATCCACAAGGCCCTGCTGGAGATGCGTGAGCTGGGCTGGATCCCGGACGGCAAGCTGCCGCGGCTGGTCGCGGTCCAGGCCACCGGCTGCGCGCCGATCGTGGACGCGTTCGAGCGCGGCGCCACCGAGTCGGAGCCGGCCGTGGACGCGCACACGATCGCGTTCGGCATCACGGTGCCCAAGGCGCTGGGCGACTTCCTGGTGCTGGACGCGGTCTACTCCACCGGTGGCACCGCGATCGCCGTCAGCGACGAAGAACTGCTGGCCGAGCAGGGCAACCTCGCGCGCGCCGAAGGCGCCTTCGTCTGCCCCGAGGGCGCCGCCTGCTTCGCCGCGGTGCGGAAACTTCGCGGATCGGGCTGGCTCGCCGCGGACGACGAGGTCGTCGTCCTCAACACCGGCGCGGGCATCAAGTACCCGGAGACGGTCCAGGTGTCCGTGCCGGTGCTGGCCAAGGACGGCGCGATCTCGCCTCAGGGCAGGTAGTACATCGGGTTGGGCAGCTTGACCGGCCGCTCGGCGTGGCCGCCGTCGAGGTCGCTGTACTGGTCGCCGAGGTTGAGCACGATGGTCGCACCGGTCGACTCGATGTGCGCCCGCGTGCCGGACTTGTACTGCACCGTGGTGCAGGTCAGGCCACACGGCAGGTAATCCGGCGCGGTGGTCTCCGGCTTGAAGAACGCCGCGGCCGGCGCCGGGTAGCCCTCGTTGGCGAGGTTCTTCAGCGACGCCGGGCCCTGGTGCTCCTTGCGCCCGGTCAGGAAGTACACGTCCACCCCGTGCTGCGCCGCCCAGTTCGCCAGCTCGCGCGTGGGCCGGATCGCCGGGAACGCGCCGTCGTTGATGGCCTTCTCCTGCTTGACCGGGTCGAAGCCGAAGTCGTTGTCGGCCTCCCAGCCGTAGGTGACCTCGGAGGTGTCGTCGATGTCGAGCACGATCGCCGGATCGCGCACGCCCTGCTGCAGGCGGATCGCGAGGTACTGCTGGGCCCGCTCGACCTGGCGGCGGACGTCGGCGGCCCACTGGCTGTCGGCGGACTCGTGGTGTTTGCCCGCGGCGTCGACCTGGTCGCCGTAGTAGGCCTTGACGTCCAGCTTGACCTGGCCGAGGTTGTCCGGTTCGTGGGTGCCACCCGAGGTGGCGAGCGCGGTGGTGCCACCGGCGACGGTGGCGCCGATCGCGGCCGCGGCGGCCAATTTGACCAAACCGGACATTTTCTCACGCAACATGATCTCTCCCCGTGGACGACGAACGGGACGAGAACTTACTCCGGGATCCGCTCCGCGCGACAGAGGAAGAAGTGCGGTGTGCGGCCGATGCGGGTGAGCACCACGGTGGCGTCCTCGGCGCCCTTGAGCTTGAGCCGCTTGCGCAGCGCGTCCGGGTCGACGTCCAGGCCGCGGACCAGGATCTCCAGCCGTCCGACCTCGCGAGCGCGCAGCAGCGTCCGCAGGGATTTCTCCTGGTAGGGCCCGTGCTCGCGGACGCGGAACGCCCGCACGCCCGGCGGCGGCACGTCGCCGGTCAGGTAGGCGATGCGCTCGTCGAGCTGCCACAACCCGTGCCGGGCCGCGTAGTGCTTGACCAGGCCGGCCCGCACCACCGCGCCGTCCGGGTCGATGATCCACTCACCGGGCTCGGCCGCTCCGACGTCGGACGGGCCGCGGTCGGTGACCGTCCACTGTGTACCGTCCGAGCGCAGCACCGTGGCCCGTCGCGAGGCGGTGGCCAGACCCGCGCTCCACACGCAGGCCTCCCGCACCTGGCCGTCGAGCGACACCAGCTCGATCTCGCCCGCCCACGGCACCACCGCCGGGTCCAGGCCGGGCGCGCACTTCACCGCCAGGTCCCGGCCCGCGTAGACCTCCGCCAGCTCGTCGAGCGGCGGCGCGAAGTCGGACGGCCGCCAGGTCCGGCGGCCGGAGGAATCACGGCGGGCCGGGTCGGCGACGACCACCGCGTCCCGGCTCGCCGGCCGCAGGGCGTCGGCGCGAACCAGCGGCACGCCCGGGCAGTTGTGCCGCGCCATCGCCAGCCGCACCGGGTCCAGGTCGGAGCCGACGCAACAGCGCGCGACGCGGGCCAGCTCGGCCAGGTCGGCGCCGATCGAACAGGTCACGTCGTGCACATCGCGCCCGGCCAGCCGTTCGGCGCGGTGCCGGGCCACCGCCGGCACGCTCGCCTGCTGCAGCGCGTCACCGGTGTAGAGCCAGGACGGGTCGAGCTTGCCCTTGCGCCGCAGCAGCACGGTCTCCAGCACCGCCGCGAACCGCTCGCCCACCAGCTTGCGCACGGCCGCCACGTCCGCGACCCGGTCGGTCAGCGGCAGCGCGTCACAGGCGGCCAACGCACGCGCGCCTTCCTCCGAGCGGAGGAAGGCGACGTCGTCTAGGGTGAACGCGTAGGGCACTTACGGTTTGGTGCCGATGATCATCACGTTGTAGAACAGCTCGCGCGGCAGGACCTTGGACAGCACCTTCTTGTCCAGCGCGGACAGCCGCAGCCACAGGTGGTAGGCGAACATCCGCCACCGCACGGTCAGCTTCTCCTGCGGCACCGCCGCCTCGAACGTGCGGATCGGCCAGCCGGCCAGGGCCGCGCTGAACTCGTCGGTGACCGCGCGGACGTCGACCGCCCCGGCGCCCAGCGCCATGCGCTCCAGCTCCGACGGGTCGAAGGTGTGCAGGTCGACCACGGCCTCCAGCGCCGCCGCACGCGAGGACTCGTCCAGCTCCTCCTGCGGACGACGCCAGCCGCTCAGCGCCGGGACCTTGGTGACGTTGGTGGTCAGCCACCAGGTCAGCTGGCCCAGCTTGCGCGCGTAGAAGTTGCCGATCTTGGTCGGCTCACCGGCGAAGACGAACCGGCCGCCCGGCTTGAGCACCCGCAGCACCTCGCGCAGCGCGCCCGGCACGTCCGGGATGTGGTGCAGCACCGCGTGCCCGACCACCAGGTCGAAGCTGTCGTCCGGGTACGGGATGCGCTCGGCGTCGGCGACCCGGCCATCCACGTCCAGGCCCAGGTTGCGGGCGTTGCGCAGCGCGACCTGCACCATGCCCGGCGAGAGGTCGGTGACGAACCCCTTCTTGATCACGCCGCCCTGCATCAGGTTGAGCAGGAAGAACCCGGTGCCGCTGCCCAGCTCCATCGCGGTCGGATAGGGCTGGCCCTCCTCACCGGCGACGGCGTTGAACACGTCGGTGGCGTAGGAGATGCACCGCTCGTCGTAGGAGATCGACCACTTCTCGTCGTAGGTGCCGGCCTCCCAGTCGTGGTAGAGGATGTTGGCCAGCTTCGGATCCGAGAACGCCGCCTGGACCTCTTCCTCGGTCGCGTGCGGGTTCGGCGCGGGGTCCGTGGTCACGTCACTTCCCTTCGAAGGTGGCCTTGCCGGGGCCGTTCTCCACGAAGGAGGTCATACCCGCGGCCTGGTCCTCGGTCGCCCACAGCGCCGTGAACAGTTGCGTCTCCAGCTTCAGCGCGCTGGCCAGGTCCATGTCCAGACCGCCGTCGATCGCGGCCTTGGCCTGCGCGAGCGCGACCGCCGGGCCGCCCACGAACTGGCCGGCCCACTTCTGCGCGGCCGAGTAGACGTCGTCCGGCGCCACCAGCTGGTCCACGATGCCCAGCGACAGGGCCTCCTCGGCCTTGGCGAAGCGGCCGGTGAACACCAGGTCCTTGGCCTTGCTCGGGCCGATCAGCCGGGACAGCCGCTGAGTGCCACCCGCGCCGGGGATGATGCCGAGCAGGATCTCCGGCTGGCCGACCTTCACGTTGTCCCCGGCGATCCGGTAGTCCGCGCCCAGCGCCAGCTCGAGCCCGCCGCCCAGGGCGTACCCGGTGATCGCGGCCACGACCGGCTTCGGGATCGCGGCGACCGCGGCGACGGTGTTCTGCAGCTTGGCCCCGAAGGACCGCATCTCGACGTAGGAGCGGGTGACCATCTCCTTGACGTCGGCGCCGCCGCAGAACGTCTTCTCGCCGCCGTAGAGGATCACCGCGCGCACGTCGGACCGCTCGGCCGCCTCCTGCGCGGCCACCGCCAGCTCGGCCGTGACCTGGCCGTTGATCGCGTTGACCGGGGGCCGCTCCAGCCGGATCGTGCCGATCCCGCCGTCCACCTCGAGCCGTACGAACTCGCCCACGCTGGCATCCTCCTTGATCTTGCGGTGCCCCTACCGGCTAGTAGGGGTGACCTTACCGGCGACGCGCGAAGAAGCGGTCACCCGAGCGTTCGAGGAGCAGGTCCTGGTCGAACGTCTTGGACAGGTTCTCGGCGGTGAGCACGTCATCGATCAGGCCCGCGACCACGGCCCGGCCTTCCCGCAGCAGCAGCGCGTGGGTGAAGCCTGGCGGAATTTCCTCGACGTGGTGTGTGACGAGCACCATGGCCGGCGCGTCCGGGTCGAGTGCCAGCTCGGACAGCCGGGCCACCAGGTCCTCGCGGCCGCCCAGGTCGAGGCCCGCGGCGGGCTCGTCGAGCAGCAGCAGCTCCGGGTCGGTCATCAGGGACCGGGCGATGAGGGTGCGCTTGCGCTCGCCCTCGGACAGGGTGCCGTACTCGCGGTCGGCCAGGTGCCGGATGCCCAGCGCGCCCAGCAGCTCCTCGGCGCGGCCGGTGTCCATCGTGTCGTACTGCTCGCGCCAGCGGCCGATCACCGCGTAGCCGGCGCTGACCACGACGTCGACGACCTTCTCGTCCCCGGGCACGCGCGCGGCGATCGCCGCGGAGGTGAAGCCGATGCGCGGGCGCAGGTCGAAGATGTTGGTGCGGCCGATCTGCTCGCCCAGCAGGTGGACCGATCCGGTGGTGGGGTGCAGCTCGGCGGCCGCGAGCCGGAGCAGGGTGGTCTTGCCGGCGCCGTTGGGACCCAGCACCACCCAGCGCTCGTCCAGCTCCACCGTCCAGTCGAGGCCGGCCAGGAGGTCGTTGCGCCCGCGGCGGACCCCCACCCCGGCCATCCGCACCACGAGATCGTCAAGGTCGTTCGGCTCGCTCACGGGCCCATTGTGGCCGCCGGGCGCCACCGGAGTCCCGCCGCCCCCGTACCACTAAGTGAGACGTCACAGCGGGTAGCCGGATCTCGTGGCACGATGCGCTTCGTGAGCACCTCCCGGTACCCGCGGCGCCGCTTCTGGCGCAACCGTGCCGTGGACCTGGTGCTGGTCGCGTCGTGCGGGTGTAGCCCGACGCGGCACGGTCGCTGAGCCGTGTCGCGTCCTGCCGCGCCCCCGTAACCGCGACCACTCCTGGGAGTTTTCGTGACCTCCGTTCTGCGTTCTTCCGAGATCCACCCCCGGCTGATCGGCACCGCGCTCGAGGAGCTGCTGCACCCCGAGCGGCTGCTGTGGACGCCGACCCAGCTCGCCGGCCTGACCCGCACCGTCACGCTCGAACTGGGCGCGGCGATCGGCGAGTTCCTGCACTTCGACGCCGACCAGCGGTGGTGGGCCCGGCTCGCCCTGACCGAAGGCATCGAGCTGTGGGTGCTGACCTGGCTGCCCGGGCAGGGCACCAAGCCGCACGACCACGGCGGCGCGGCCGGCTCGTTCACCGTGCTGCGCGGCGAGCTGTCCGAGGAGTACCGCTACCCGGGCGGCCCGATCCGGCAGCGCACGCACGTCGCGGGCGACGGAATCGGATTCGGTGCCGGGCGGGCGCACCAGGTGACCGGCGCGGGCTCGGCGCCGTCGGCGAGCATCCACGCGTACTCACCGCCGCTGGTGCCGACCCGCGAATACGCCAGCCTGGCCGACGTGCCCGCCGAGATCCCGCCGCTGCCCGGCATAGTCGCCTGATGGACATCGAGCAGATGCTGGCCTCGGCCCGGTCCGCGCTGGACCGGGCCGAGCCGGCCGACGCGTGGCGGCTGCAGGCCGAGGGCGCGCTGATCGTGGACATCCGGCCGATCGCCTACCGCGAGGCCGAGGGCGAGATCCCGGGCGCGGTGCCGGTGGAGCGGATCCACCTGGAGTGGCGGCTCGCCCCGGCCAGCGACCACCGGCTGCCCGGGGTGCACGCGGACCTGCCGGTGGTCGTGGTCTGCAACGAGGGGTACGCGTCCAGCCTGGCGGCCGCCGACCTGCGCCGGCTCGGGCTGACCCGCGCGACGGATCTCGTGGGCGGGTTCCGGGCCTGGCGCGCCGCGGGGCTGCCGGTGCAGCCGGGCGGCACGCCGGCGGTGCCCTGAGCCGACCTCAGGCCGTGTGATCGGCGCTGACCGTGCTCGTCACTCCGTTGTGGACCACCGCGACCGCGAACCTTCCACGCGCGTGAGTTCCGCGCTCAGGCGAGCACCACCTTGCCCAGTTCGGCCGGGGTCGCCAGGAGGTCGTGCCGCGGGAGGATCCGCACGGTGTACCCGAGCGAGCCCGCCCGGGGCAGGCGCAGCGTCGCGGTGTACTCGCCCTCCGGGGACGGCTCCATCGGCACCGTCATGGGCTCCGCCAGCTCGTCGGTGTCACCCACCCGGCCGACCACCGTCTGGACCTCCACTTCGGACGGTGCCAGCCCGGCCAGGTCCACCTTCGCCCGTACCCGGACCTCGTCGCCGACCACCAGGCGTTCCTGCGCCTCCACGGTCAGCTCGGTGTCCAGCACCCGCACCTGTCGCCACACCGCGTCGACCCGCCGCCGGTACTCGGCCAGCGACCGGGCGCCCAGGTAGCCGTCCGCGGCCGCCGACGCACTGGTGACCGCCGCCGGGTGGTAGGCCGTCTCCACGTACTCGCGCACCATCCGCGACGCCTGCACCCGGGGCCCGAGCACGTCGAGCGTGTGCCACACCATCGACATCCACCCGCGCGGCACACCCGAGTCGTCCCGCTCGTAGAACAGCGGCGCCACCTGCTGCCCCAGCAGGTCGTACAGGGCGGCCGACTCCAGCTCGTCCCGGCGCAGCGGGTCGGTCACCCCGTCCGCGGTCGGGATGGCCCATCCGTTGCTGCCGTCGTAGCACTCGTCCCACCAACCGTCCTTGATGGACAGGTTGAGCCCGCCGTTGAGCGCCGACTTCATGCCCGACGTGCCGCACGCCTCCAGCGGCCGCGTCGGGTTGTTCAGCCACACGTCACAACCGCGGTAGAGGTAACGCGCCATCGACATGTCGTAGTCGGGCAGGAACACCATCCGCCGCCGCACCGCGGGGTCGTCGACGAACCGCACGACCTGCTGGATCAGCGCCTTGCCGCCCTCGTCGGCCGGGTGCGACTTGCCCGCGACGACGATCTGCATCGGCCGCTCCTCGTCGAGCAGCAGCGCCCGCAGCCGTTCCGGATCGCGCAGCATCAGCGTCAGCCGCTTGTAGGTGGGCACGCGGCGGGCGAACCCGACGGTCAGCACGTCCGGGTCGAACACCTGGTTCACCCAGCCCAGCTCGAGCGCCGACGCGCCCCGCTGCAGCCACGCGTTGCGCACCCGCCGCCGCACCTCGAGCACCAGCTTCTGCCGCAGGTCCCGCCGCAGCGCCCACAGCTCCTCGTCGGACACGCCCATCTGGCTGGGCAGCTTGCCGTCGTGCCCCCACGCCTTGTGCTTGCCGCCGAGCAGAGCGGTCAGCTCCCGCGCCACCCAGGTCGGGCCGTGCACGCCGTTGGTGACCGACGAGATCGGCACCTCGGCGTCGTCGAACCCGGGCCACAGCCGCGCGAACATGCGCCGCGACACGCGCCCGTGCAGCTGGGACACGCCGTTGGACCGCTGCGCCAGCCGCAAGCCCATGTGCGCCATGTTGAACATGCCCGGGTTGTCCTCGGCTCCGAGCGCCAGAATGCGCTGCAGCTCCAGCCCGGGCAGCAGACGGCCGTCGCCGAAGTAGTGCTGCACCAGGTCCACCGGGAACCGGTCGATGCCGGCCGGCACCGGGGTGTGCGTGGTGAACACCGTGCCAGCGCGCACCGCGGACAGCGCCTCGTCGAAGGCGAGACCGTGCTCGTCGATCACCTCTCGCGCCCGCTCCAGGCCGAGGAACCCGGCGTGCCCCTCGTTGGTGTGGAACACCTCCGGCTGCGGGTGGCCCGTCAGCTCGCAGTAGCGGCGCACCGCGCGCATGCCGCCGATGCCGGCCAGGATCTCCTGGCGGATGCGGTGGTCGGCGTCGCCGCCGTAGAGCCGGTCGGTGACGCGGCGCAGGTCCTCGTCGTTGGCCTCGACGTCGGTGTCCAGCAACAGCAACGGCACGCGCCCGACCTGCGCCTGCCACACCTGCGCGTACAGGTCGCGCCCGCCGGGCATCGCGACGTGCACCAGCGCCGGCTCGGAGTCCTCGCCGGTGAGCAGTTCCAGCGGCAGCGCGCTCGGCTCGATCACCGGGTAGTGCTCGACCTGCCAGCCGTCCAGCGACAGCGACTGGCGGAAGTACCCCGACCGGTACAGCGGGCCGACGCCGATCAGCGGCACGCCCAGGTCGGAGGCGGCCTTGAGGTGGTCACCGGCGAGCACGCCGAGACCGCCCGAGTAGTTCGGCAGCGCCTCGTGCACGCCGAACTCCATCGAGAAGTAGGCGATCGCGTCCGGCGACTGCTCCCCCTGCGGCCGCTGCTGGTACCACCGGTCCTCGGTGAGGTAGCGCTCCAGGTCCTCGCTCATCGCGCGGACGCGGGTGAGGAAGTCCTCGTCCCCGGCCAGCTCCTCCAGCCGCGCGGGCGGCACCGCGGTGAGCATCCGGAGCGGGTCCCGCACGCGCCGGAACAGGTCGTCGTCCATGGACGCGAACAGGTCACGGGTCGGCGGGTGCCACGTCCAGCGCAGGTTGGTGGCCAGCGCGCGCAACCCGGCCAGCGGCTCGGGCAGGCTCGCGCGGACGGTGAACCGGCGGATTGCTCTCATGAGGATCGACGATATCGGTAAGGTGCGCTGCGACAAGCGTGACGAACATCGAGGGGGCCGGGGTGCGGCGATCGCTGGTGGCGCTGACCGGGGTGGTGGCGCTGGGGCTGGCCGGTTGCAGCGACGGCAAGAGCGCCTCGGTGTCCGAGGGTGACGTCGCCGGCCTGCCGATCACCCACTTCGAGAGCGGGCTCAAGCCGACCGCGCCCGATCCGGACCTCGAGGTGACCAACGTCAGCAGCGACGAGGCGGACCGGGTGGCCGTCGCCACCATCGCCGACGTCGAGGACTACTGGGCCGACACCCTCCCGGCGAGCTTCGACATGCCGTTCGAGCCGGTGAAGTCACTGCTGTCCTACGACTCCGAGGGCGAGAACCAGGAGAACGGCTGCGGCGACACCAGGGGCAACGCGAACGCCTTCTACTGCAGCGTGGACGACTCGGTGGCCTGGGACCGCGGCGTGCTGCTGCCCACGATGATGGACCAGTTCGGGCCGCTGTCGGTGGTCACCGTGCTGGCGCACGAGTTCGGCCACGCGGTGCAGTACCGGCTCGGTGACAAGGCCGGCATCAGCCGCAACACCCCCACGATCGTCAAGGAGCAGCAGGCCGACTGCTTCGCCGGCGGCTACTACCGCTGGGTCGTCGAGGGCAAGAGCAAGTACTTCGCGGTGTCCACCTCCGACGGGCTGAACTCCGCCCTGTCGTCGCTGTTCCTGGTGCGCGACAGCGCGGGCACGTCGGCGACCGACCGGTCCGCGCACGGCACCGGGTTCGACCGGACCTACGCCTTCCAGATCGGCTTCGAGCAGGGGCCCAAGGAGTGCGCGGGGATGACGCTGGACAACATCCAGCCGCGGCTGACCGAGCGGCCCTTCGACACCGGTGACCGGGACGGCGACATCGAGGTCGACCAGGACGCGATCGACCTGCTGGCCGACAGCCTCGACCAGGCGTTCGCGGGCGCCAAGGTGCAGGCGCCGGAGATCGTCGACGGCGGCGCGTCCTGCCCCAACGGCGCGTCCACCCCGCCCGCCACGTACTGCACGAGCGACAACACGGTGCGGATCGACCTGCCCGCGCTGGCCGAGCTGGGGCAGCCGGTGGACCAGGAGGGCGAGTTCACCGGGTCCAGCAGCGGCGGGCACGGCGACTTCGCGGCGTTCTCCGAGGTCGCGTCCCGGTACGCGATGGGCATCCAGAAGGGCGTCGGCGCTTCGCTGGACAACGCCAACGCCGGGCTGCGCACCGCGTGCCTGGTCGGGGCGTGGGCCGCGGTGGCCGCGCAGGAGGGTCAGCAGATGCGGCTGTCGGCGGGCGACCTGGACGAGGCGATCTCGGACCTGCTGCGGCCGGATTCGCTGGTCGCGGCCGACGTCGAGGGCAAGCCGGCGGCCAGCGGGTTCAACCGGGTCGAGGCCATGCGCACCGGCTACCTGCAGGGCTCGGGGCCGTGCAGCACCCAATACGGCTGAGTCAGCCAGTACGGCTGAGCCGTCAGCCGATGAAGTCGCCGGTGGCCTTGCGTACCTTGGTGAGCAGGTCGGACAGCTGCTCGGTCTGCTTCGGCGTGAGGCCGACGAGCCCGAAGTCGATCGCGGTGACCGCCTTCGTCGCCTCCTCCAGCCGGGCGTGACCGTCGTCGGTGATCTCCACCAGCGTGGTGCGCCGGTCGGTCGGGTGCGGCACCCGCTTGACCAGCCCGTCCTTCTCCAGCCGGTCCACGATGTTGGTGACGCTGGTGGGGTGCAGCTGCAGCCGCTCGCCCATCACCCGCATCGGCAGCGCGCCGCGGCGGGCGAAGGACAGCAGCACGAGCGCCTCGTAGCGGGCGAAGGTCAGGCCGTGGGGCTTGAGCGCGCCGTCGACGGCCGACTGGACGATCTGCTGCACCCGCATCACGCCGGTGACCGCCGCCATCGTCGCGGACGGCCCGATCCGGTCCTCCCACAGCTGCGCGGCGCGGGCGATCGGGTCGAAAGGCAGCGGGCGGTTCATGGCAGGGAAGCTACCAGCGGGTTCTTGACCGAGGGGGCAGGGTAGTGCGCAAAGTGTCGCAAGTGTGAGGAGAGCCGATGATCGTCGCGTTCAGCGTGAGCCCGTCCGGCGGTGACCCGGACGGCGGGGTCAGCGAAGCGGTCGCCAGGGCGGTGAAGGTCGTCCGCGATTCGGGCCTGCCGAACTCGACCAACGCGATGTTCACCAACGTCGAGGGGTCCTGGGACGAGGTCATGGACGTGGTGAAGCGGGCGGTGGAGGCGGCCGGCGAGGGCGCGGCCCGGGTGTCGCTCGTGCTCAAGGCCGACATCCGGCCGGGCTTCGACAGCGGTCAGCTGGAAGCGAAAGTGGAGCGGCTGGAAGAGCACCTCCGGTGAAACGCCGGACAGTACATGCCAGGATGGAAGCGTGACAAATCCACGCGCATCAGCAGCGAAGTCAGCCGCCATGTCCGCCGCGCTGTCCGGCGCGGTGGATCTGTCCGCGCTCAAGGCCAGGGCCGAGGCCCAGCGCAACGCCCCGCCGCCGTCGAGCGGCGCCCCGGCCGGGGGTGGCGGCGCCGGTGCCGCGGTCATCGACGTCACCGAGGCCACGTTCCAGGCCGAGGTCGTCGAGCGGTCGCTGCAGCAGCTCGTCGTGGTGGACCTGTGGGCCGAGTGGTGCGGGCCGTGCAAGCAGCTGAGCCCGGTGCTGGAGCGGCTGGCCGAGCAGTCCGGCGGGGCCTGGGTGCTGGCGAAGGTCGACGTGGACGCCAACCCGCGGATCGCGCAGGTGTTCGGGGTCCAGTCGATCCCGACGGTGGTGGCGATCGCCGGCGGGCAGCCGGTCAACGCGTTCTCCGGCGCGCTGCCGGAGAACGAGATCCGGCAGTGGCTGGACCAGCTGCTGGAGGCGCTGAAGGGCAAGCTGCCGGGCATCCCGCCGTCGGGTGCCGGTGGCGCCGAGGAGCCCGAGGACCCGCGTTTCACCGAAGCCGAGGCCGCGTTCGAGCGCGGTGACTTCGCCGCCGCCGAGGCCGCCTACCAGCGGATCCTGGACGTCGAGCCGGCCAACGAGCTGGCGAAGGCCGGTCTGGCGCAGGTGCGGTTCGCCGCCCGCGCCGCCGAGGCCGACCCGACGGCCGTCGCCCGCGCCGACGCCGCCCCCGACGACCTGGAGGCCCAGTTCGCGGCGGCCGACTACGAGGTGGCGACGGGCAAGGTCGAGGACGGTTTCGCGCGGCTCATCGAGGCGGTGCGCCGCACGGCTGGCCCGGAGCGCAACCGCGTGCGCGAGCACCTGGTGAGCCTGTTCGAACTGTTCGACCCCGCGGACGACCGAGTGGCGGCGGCGCGCCGGAACCTGGCGTCGGCCCTGTTCTGAATCAGCGCTGTTCTGAGGCAGCGTTCCCCGCGCCGTGGAGTGCGGCGCGGGGAGTGCGCCTCACCAGGGGATGACGCCCTCGTCGTCGAAGAAGCCACCGCGCGGCCCGTCGTCGGGCAGGGTGGCGAGCCGGATAGCGATGGCCGCGCCCTGTTCGGGAGTCCGGGGCGCGGTGAAGCCGGTGAAGTCGGTCGCGACGTAACCGGGGCACGCGGCGTTGACGATGACGTTCGTGTCGGCGAGCGCGCGGGCGTACTGCACGGTGATGCTGTTGAGCATCGACTTCGACGGCGCGTACGCGGCCATCACCGGGCCGGTCCGCAGTGCCAGCGAGCCCATGTTGCTGGACATGTTGACGATGCGCGGCGAGCCGGCGCGCCGCAGCAGCGGGAGCATCGCGTTCGTCACCCGGACGACGCCGAACACGTTGGTGTCGAGGACGGTCCGGACGACGTCGAGGTCCAGTGTGGTCGGATCCTGCGCGCCGCCGTCGGTCCGGCCGCCGATGCCCGCGTTGTTGACCAGGACGTCGAGCCGTCCCGCTCTGCGCTCGATCGCCGCCGCGGCCGCCGCGACGCTGTCGTCGGAGGTGACGTCGAGGGCCACCCCGAACGTGTCGGCGCCCGCGGCACGCAGCCGTTCGACAGCCTCCTCGCGGCGGGCGTCGTCGCGAGCCCCCACGGCGACCGTGTAGCCGATCGCGCCGAGCCCCTGCGCGATCGCGTAACCGATTCCCTTGTTCGCGCCGGTGACCAGCGCGATCTTCGTGTCGTTCACGCGGCCCATGCTCGGCGCGCGGGGACGCGCTGTCCAAGATCAGCTCGCAATCCTGTGATACTCGGCAGGTATCAGCGCGCGTAGGCTCGAAACCGTGCGTGATCTGGAAACCCGCGAGCTCCGGTACTTCGTCACCGTCGCGGAGGAGCTGCACTTCGGCCGCGCCGCGGAGCGGCTCGGGATCGCGCAGCCGCCGCTCTCCCGCGCCATCCGGCAGCTGGAACAGCGGCTCGGCGCCCGGCTGCTCGACCGCGACCGCCGCGGGGTGGCGCTGACCGACGCCGGGCGGGTGCTTCTCCGCGAAGCCAGGGTGGCCCTCGACGCGGTCACGGCCGCCGCGCACCGCACACGCCGCGCCGCCGACCCGAACCGGCCGCTGGTGCTCGTGACGAAAGCCGGGGCGTCACACGAACTCTTGCAGCGGCTTCTGGACGCCGTCGCGGCCGAACCGGACGTGCCGCGGGTCGAGGTCCTCCTGTGCGAAGTGGGCGAGCAGGCCGGGTTGCTGCGCGACGGGCAGGCCGACGTGGCGATCATGCACCGCCCGTTCGACGACCTCACCGGCTTCGACACCGAAGACCTCGTCGTCGAAGGGCAGGTCGCGATCCTGCCCGCGGCGCACCCGCTCGCGGCCCGCTCGCAGCTCACCCTCGCCGACGTCAGCGACGTCCCGGACCTGCCGATCGCGCGGTGGCCCCGACTCGACGGCACCTACCCGGCCGGCCCTGGCCCGGAGGTGCGCACGCAGTCGCAGCTGGCCCAGCTCGTGGCGCTGGGGCGGACGCTGCTCGTCATCCCCGCGTCCAGCCGGGCCTGGCAGTGGCCGGAGCACGTGGCGGTGCCCGTCGTCGACGCGCCGGAGGTCACGACCGTGCTCGCCTGGCCGGCGAGCAGCCGCTCCCCCGCGGTCGCCGCGCTCATCCGCTCGGCGGCCGATCTCTACGCAGCTCCGTGACAGCACGAAGCGCCGCAACCACCCGGCGTGGCTGCGGCGCTTCGCGGGAAGATCAGGCGGAGACGGTGTCCCGGACGATGAGGCCCGTGCCGCCGTAGGTGAGGCGCTCCGGGCCGTCCAGCTTGCCCGTGCGCAGCGCCCACGTCTCGAACCACCAGGTGAACAGCGGCGGGATGCTGGCGAGCAGCGCGGTGATCACCACGCGCGGGCGCCAGCCCAGCGGCTTGAACACGGCCAGCGTGACGATCAGGTACACGACGAAGACGACGCCGTGGACCATGCCGAGCACCGGCACGCCGCCCTCGTTCGGGGCGTCGACGACGTACTTCAGGAACATCCCGATCAGCAAACCCGCCCAGGACAGCGCCTCGGCGACGGCGGCCACGCGGAACACGAGAGCGGCCTTGCTGGTCACTGCTTTCCTCCTTGTGAGAAGCACATGAGAAAACGTCCGACTCCGGTTACGTCAACCACGCTGTCGGACGCTTCGGTACCCAGTGTGAGGCGTGATGGTCCTCACTGGAACTCCGGGGGTCGTGATCATCATCACGAGCCGCTGTCCACAGAGGATTCCGGTAGCCACACGGTCACGTGGAGTCCACCGGACGGCCGGGCTTCCACGCTCACCCCTCCGCCGTGGGCGGTGGCGACCGCGTGCACGATCGACAACCCGAGCCCGGCGCCGGATTCGGTGCGCAGCCGCGCGCCCGCCCCGCGCACGAACGGTTCCAGCAACCGCTCGGCGTCGTCCGGCACCACGCTGCCGGTGTTCGAGACGCACAACACAACCTGCCCGTCGGCCCTGCCGGTCGTCACCTCGATGCGGCCGCCGGGGTGGTTGTAGCGGACGGCGTTGTCGACCAGGTTGCCCACCATTCGTTCCAGCAGCACGGGTTCGCCGTCGGTGAGCGCGGGCGCCAGCTCGGACCGCACCTGCAACGAGTGCGTGGCCGAACCGTCGAGCGCCGCCGCGGCCAGAGCGGCCAGGTCGACCCGCTCCCGCGGATGGGACACGGTCTGGCTGCGGGCCAGCACCAGCAGGCCGTCGAGCGTGCGCCGGCTGTGCTCGACCGCGGTGGCGATGTCGCCGGTCATCGCCAGCAGCTCGGCCCGGCTGGGGTCGCCGTCGAGTGTGACGTCGATTGCGGTGCGCACCGTGGTCAGCGGGGTGCGCAGCTCGTGCGCGGCGTTCGCGGTGAACATCCGCTGGCTGTGCAGCACCCGCTCGCGCTCGGCGATGCCTTGCTGGATGCGGTCGAGCATCCCGTTGATCGTGGCGGCCAGGGTGACCAGCTCGTCCGCGGGCGCGGAGACCGGGACGCGCTCGGCGAGGTTCTCCGCGGACAGGCGCCGCGCGGTCGCCGAAATCGCCCGGATCGGGCGCAGCACCCGGCCGGCCACCAGCCAGCCCAGGACCGCGGCCAGCACGGCGACCACGGCGAGCGCGATCGCGGCCTGGCCGAGGAACTCCGAAAGCGCGGCGTCGCGCACCTGGTCGGCGGTTCCGGCCAGTTCGGGCGGGGCGGGCGCGGGATCTGCGGGCGTGCGGATGATGAGCAGCGAGATCCGCCGCTCCAGCTTCGACCGCAGCAGCAGGTAGGTCAGCGCCGTCAGCACGACACCCGCGACCAGGACCAGCCCGGTGTAGAGCAGCGTGAGGCGGCCGCGCGCGCTCAGGTGCACCGGCTGATCCGGTAGCCGGCGCCGGTGACGGTCTCCACGACCGGCGGTTCGCCGAGCTTGCGGCGCAACGTGCCCACGGTGATGCGCACGGCGTTGGTGAACGGGTCGGCGTGCTCGTCCCACACCTTGTCCAGCAACGTCTCCGCGCTCACCACGTCCCCGCGCGCGGCCAAGAGCTGTTCGAGCACGCCGAACTCCTTGGGCGTGAGCTGCAACAGCAGGCCGCCGCGTTCCGCGGTGCGGCGCGCGGGGTCGAGGACGACGTCGGCGGCCCGCAGCACCGGCGGGCGGGCCGGGGCGGTGCGCCGGGCCAGTGCCTGGACGCGGGCGACCAGCTCGGAGAACGCGAACGGCTTGCCCAGGTAGTCGTCGGCGCCGAGGCCGAGCCCCTCGACCCGGTCGGCGACCGACCCGGAGGCGGTGAGCATCAGGATCCGGGCCGTGCCGTCCTCGGCCAGGCGGCGGCACACCGTGTCGCCGTGCACCACCGGCAGGTCGCGGTCCAGCACGACCACGTCGTAGGGCGTGACCGCGCACTTCTCCAGCGCGGCGGCGCCGTCGGCGGCGACGTCCACCGCGAAGCCGTGCCGGCGCAGGCCGGCGACGAGGTACTTGACCAGGGCCGCCTCGTCCTCGACCACCAGAACCCGCACCCGGCCATCTTGGCGGCGCGCGGATATGGATCGCGTATGGACCGGGTATCGGATGACCATCGGTGCCGCTCGGTAGGTGTCGATGGGCAGCCTGAACGACTACGGGCCCAAGATCGTCACGCTGGACACCGGCGGCATCGCCCACGGCCTGGACACCACGGTCGAGATCGCCGAGCGCGCGGGCATCGCGGTGGACTACGCCAACCCCGGCGAGATCAACGGCAGGCCGGTCTACCCCGTCGTCGCCGACCGGGTCTCGATGGGCCGTGCCGTCGGTCACGACGTGCGCGGGTCGGCGAGCGCCGGTCCCGTCGAGGGCGCGCCAGGGCCCGGGCAGTCGGCGATGGTTGACACACCGCCGCCCGGTGGTGTGAAATCCACCCGCTATGACAACGTTGTCGTCGGGTCCGGGCAAGGCGTCGCGGCGCGCCACGATGAACGATGTCGCCCGCCTGGCCGGCGTTAGCATCAAGACGGTCTCGCGGGTCGTCAACGACGAGCCCGCGGTGCACCCGGAGACCGCCGAGCGGGTCCTGGCGGCCATCGACGAGCTGGGCTTCCGGCGCAACCTCGGCGCCCGCAACCTGCGCCGCGGCTCGACCACCGGCACGATCGGCCTGGTCGTGGAGGACGTCGGCAACCCGTTCTACTCCGAGCTCACCCGCGCGGCCGAGAAGGTCGCCACCGCGTTCGGCCGGCACGTGCTGTCCGGCTCGTCGGAGGAGGACTCCGACCGGGAACGCGAGCTGGCTCTGGAGTTCTGCTCCCGTCGCGTCGACGGCCTGCTCATCGTCCCGGCCGGCACCCAGCACGGCTACCTGCTGCCGGAGATGCGCGCCGGCACCCCGGTGGTGTTCGTGGACCGCCCGGCCGGGGACATCGCGGCCGACACCGTCCTGGTCGACAACCGGGGCGGCACCGTCGAGGCGGTCGCCCACCTGGCCCGGCACGGGCACCGGCGGATCGCCTTCGTCGGGGACCGGCCGGACATCTACACCGCCGCCGAGCGCCTGCGCGGCTACCGCGAGGGGTGCGTCCGCGCCGGGCTGCGCTTCGACGAGCGGCTGGCCATCCTGCGCCCGCCGACCAGGCAGAGCGTCGCCGACGCGGTCGCGCGCCTGCTCGCCGACCCCGACCCGGCCACCGCGATCATCGCCGGCAACAACCGCGTCACCGTCCACCTGCTGCGGGCGCTGGCCCACGTCACGCCGCGCCCGGCCGTCGTCGGTTTCGACGACTTCGAACTCGCCGACCTGCTCGACCCGCCGGTGACCGTCGTCGCGCACGACGTGAGCCGTCTCGGGTCGGCGGCGGCCGAGCTGTTGTTCGCCCGCATCAACGGCGATGCCTCCGCACCGAGAAAGGTTGTCCTGCCCGTGCACCTCGTTCCCCGCGGCTCCGGTGAGGTGGCCCCGTGACCGCCCCGATCAAGCTCCCGGCCAACCAGCCGGCCCAGTTCTACCGCGGCGGCGCGGCCATCGCCGCGCTGCGCGGAGTGTCCGAACAGGACTCCGCGTTCGGCCCGGAGGACTGGGTCGCCTCGACCACGACCCGCTTCGGCCAGGAGGAGGCCGGGCTGACCCGGCTGCCGGACGGCCGCTGGCTGCGCGACGCGGTCCGCGACGACCCGGAGTCCTGGCTCGGCGCCGAGCACGTGGCCGCCTTCCACGACTCCACCGCGCTGCTGGTCAAGCTGCTCGACGCCGGCCAGCGGCTGCCGGTGCACTTCCACCCCACCGACGCCTTCGCGCGCGAGCACTTCGACTCGCACTTCGGCAAGACCGAGGCCTGGATCGTGGTCGGCACCAGCGGCGACGACCCGCGCGTCTACCCCGGGTTCCGGGAGACGGTCAGCCCAGCCACGGTGAACCAATGGGTGCGCGAGCAAGACACCGACGCGATGCTCGGCGCGCTGAACAGCGTCGCGGTCCGCCCCGGCGACACGGTCTACATCCCGGCCGGTCTGCCGCACGCGATCGGCGCGGGCGTGTTCGTGGTCGAACTCCAGCAGCCGACCGACTTCTCGCTCACCATCGAGTGGCGGAACTTCCTGGACGACCCGGACCAGGGGCACCTCGGACTCGGGTTCGACACCGCGCTGCGGGCCCTGGACACCTCCGGCTGGGACGACGACCGGCTGGCGAGCATCGTCAAGCACACGGCTGAGGAGGAAGGGTCCACTGTGGACCTGCTGGCCGCCGGGTCGGCCGGGTTCTTCCGCGCCGACCAGCTGCGCCCGTCCCCCGCGCTCGCGCTCGACCCGTCCTTCGCCGTGCTGGTGGCGCTCGACGGCGAGGGCACGCTGCGCACCGAGCACGGCGGCGAGATCGCCGTGGCGAAGGGCGAGACGCTGGTCGTGCCGCACGCCGCCGGGCAGCTCGAACTGGCCGGCGAGGTGACCGTCATCCGCTGCCGTCCCCCGGCTCCCGGAGCGCACTGATGACCGACACCGTCCTGCTCGACGCGCGGAACCTGGTCAAGCACTACGGTTCGGTGGAGGCCCTGCGCGGCGCCTCCTTCCAGGCCCGCGCGGGTGAGGTGACCGCACTGATCGGCGACAACGGCGCGGGGAAGTCCACCCTCGTCAAGTGCCTGTCCGGCGCGGAACAACCGACCAGCGGCGAGATCCGGCTGGACGGCAGGACGGTGTCGCTCGACTCGCCGGTGACCGCGCGGCGCCTGGGCATCGAGACGGTGTACCAGGACCTCGCCGTCGCCCCGGAACTCGATCCGGCGGCGAACCTGTTCCTCGGCCGGGAGATCCGCCGGAAGGGCGTCCTCGGCAGGCTCGGCATGCTCGACAAGGCCGAGATGCGGCGGCGCGCGATCGAGGAGTTCCAGCGGCTCGGGGTGACGCTGCAGAGCACCGACGTGCCGATCGGCTCGCTGTCCGGCGGGCAGCGGCAGAGCGTCGCGGTGGCGCGGTCGGTGGTGTGGGCGTCGAAGGTCGTGTTCATGGACGAGCCGACCGCCGCGCTCGGCGTGGTGCAGCGGGAACGGGTGCTGGACGTGATCCGCCGGGTCCGCGACGAGGGCATCGCGGTGGTGCTGATCAGCCACAACATGCCCGAGGTGCTGTCGGTGGCCGACCGGGTGGAGGTGCTGCGGCTGGGCACCCGGGTGGCCCGGTTCGTGGCGGCCGAGACCAAGCTCGAGGACCTGGTGGCGGCGATGACCGGCGCACTGACCCACGAGGAGGCGGCGTGAGCACGGCGGTCCAGACCGAGGTGAGCGGCGGGATCGGCAAGCGGTCCCTGGGGCAGCGGCTGATCGGCGCCAACACGTTCTGGATCGCCCTGGCGCTGCTCGCGCTGATCGCGGTGTTCACCGTGCTCGCGCCGAACGAGTTCGCCACCGTGTTCACATTCCAGACGCTGCTGATCGAGACGTCGGTGCTGCTGGTGCTGTCGGTCGGGATGACGTTCGCGATCATCACCTCCGGCATCGACCTGTCCGTCGGCTCGGTGCTGATCTTCTCCGGCATGGTGTGCGGCAAGACGATGGAGGCCCTGTCCGGCGGCAACGCGAGCGCCGCCGGCTGGGGCGTGATCACCGTCGGGCTGATCGCCGCGGTGCTGGCCGGTACGGCGTGGGGTCTGATCAACGGGTTCCTCATCGCGGTGGCGAAGATCCCGCCGCTGATCGTGACGCTCGGCTCGATGGGCGCCGCGCTCGGGGCGGCGTACCTGCTCAACGGCGGCTCCGACGTGCGCAGCGTGCCGACCACGCTGAACCGCACGCTCGGCTACGGCACGTCGTTCGGCGGCGTCCCGAACCTGGTGCTGGTGGCCGCGGTGATCACCCTGATCGGCGCGTGGCTGCTGCACACGACCCGCTTCGGCCGCTACACCTACGCCGTCGGGTCGAACGCCGAGGCCGCGCGCCGGGCCGGGATCGGGGTGACCGCGCACCTGCTCAAGGTGTACCTGCTGACCGGGTTCCTGGCCGGGGTGGCGGGTTTCCTGTCGCTGGCCTACTACGCCTCGACCACGATCACCGCGCACACCAACGACAACCTCAACGCGATCGCGGCGACCGTGATGGGCGGGACGAGCCTGTTCGGTGGGGTCGGATCGGTGCTGGGCACGGTGATCGGGGTGTTCATCCCGGCCGTGCTGAAGAAGGGCTTCAACATCACGCACGTGCAGGACTTCTGGCAGATGATCGCGGTCGGCGCGGTGCTGGTGGCCGCGGTGTGGTTCGACCAGCGGCGCCGTCGGGCACGCAGTTCCCGCTGAGATCCGTACAACGAGGTAGGGAGAGGGATCGGATGAAGTTGGTGCAGATCGCCGGACTGGCGGCGACCGCGGTGCTGCTGGCTGCTTGCGGATCGGGTCAGGTCGGCGGCTCCGGCGGCGCGCCGGTGGAGAACAACAAGCGGCTGACGCTCATCCCGGGGGTGCAGGCGGAGCCGTTCTACATTTCGATGCAGTGCGGCGCGCAGGCCGAGGCGCAGAAGCTGGGCTACACGCTGGACACCTCGGCGCCGCAGAAGTTCGACGCCGCGCTGCAGACGGAGAAGGTCAACGCGCTGGGGTCGAACCCGCCGGCCGCGCTGCTCATCGCGCCGACCGACGACACGGCGATGCTCGCGCCGATCCAGCAGGTCGCCTCGCGCGGGGTCAAGATCATCGAGGTGGACACCTCGCTGAAGGACACCAGTGTGGCGCGGTCGTCGATCTCGTCGGACAACACGCAGGGCGGGCAGCTCGCCGCGGACACGCTGGCGCAGCTGACCGCCGGGAAGTCCGGCTCGGTGCTGGTGCTGGACACGATCGCGGGCACCTCGACGACGAACGCGCGCGCGGCCGGGTTCGAGGAGCAGCTCAAGAAGTACCCGAACCTGAAGTCGGTGGGCATCCAGTTCACGCAGAACGAGCCGGAGCAGGCCGCGTCGAAGGTGACCGCGGCGCTGGCGTCCACACCGGACCTGGTGGGGATCTTCGCGACCAACCTCAACACCGGTGAGGGCACGGCGACGGGTCTGCGCAACGCCGGCAAGGTGGGCCAGGTGCAGCTGGTCGGGTTCGACGCCAGTCCGTCCGAAGTGGAGGGTCTGCGCAACGGCGAGTACCAGGCGCTGATCGCGCAGGACCCGGCGATGATCGGGCAGCGGGGCGTGCAGCAGGCGGTCGCCGCGCTGGAGGGCAAGCCGGTGGAGCGCAACCTGACCGCGCCGCTGCACTCCATCACGAAGGCGAACATGGACGCCAACAGCCAGTACTTCTACAAGCAGTCCTGCTGAGGGGGCCGGGGAGGTGCGCCCCTGGGGGTACGCACCTCCCCGGTTTTCACCGCAGGGTCTTCAGGTGCTCGGCCAGCCACCCGCGGGCGGCCCGCCACAGCCCGGCGCCGAGCGAGATCCGCGCGACGCCCAGCTCGGCCAGTTCGGCGACGGGACCGTTGGCGTTGACCGCGGCCGGGCTCACCGCCCGCACGAACTCGCCCAGGACCTCGCGGTCCCGCAGCAGGATCGGGTACACGCAGTCCGCCCCGGCCTCGAGGTAGGCCCGGGCCCGCTCGATCGCCTCCGGCAGCACCGCGCGCGGGTCGGTGGCGCGCAGGAACACGTCGATCCGCGCGTTGATCACCAGGTCCCGGCCCGCGGCCGCGCGCACCGCCGCCAGCCGGGCCGCCTGCTCGTCCACCGGCCGCAGGGCGCCGCGCGCGTGGTCGGTGTCCTCGTAGTTGCACCCGACCGCGCCGGTCGCCAGCAGTCGTTCGGCGAACTCGGCCCCGGACAGCCCGTAGCCGCTCTCGGCGTCCACCGTCACCGGCACCGACACCGCACGAGCGATGCGGGCCGCGGCGGCGAACATCTCCTCGGCCGGCGCGGCCTCGCCGTCCGGGTAGCCGAGCGCGGCGGCGACCGCGACCGAGGACGTGGCCACCACCGGGAACCCGGCCTCCTCGACCAGGCGCGCGGTGTCGGCGTCCCACGCGTTCGGCAGGATCAGCGGGTCGCCCGGGACGTGCAGCGCCCGCAGCGCCTCGGCGGTCACTTCGGGTTCACCGGGAGCGGCTTGTGGCTGGTGACGCCGAGCCGGTTGAAGGCGTTGATCACCGTGGCCGCCCAGGCGACCGCGACGTACTGCTCTTCGGTGAAGACGCTGGTCGCCTGTTGGTAGACGTCGTCGGGCACGTCCTGGTGCTGCGGCAGCCGGGTCATCGCGTCGGTCAGCGCGAGCGCGGCCCGCTCCTGCTCGGTGTAGAGGTCGGTCTCCCACCACGCGCTGAGCATGATGATCCGCCGCTCGCTCTCCCCCAGCTTGCGGGCGTCGCGCGAGTGCAGGTCGAGGCAGTAGGCGCACCCGTTGAGCATCGACGCGCGGATCTTCACCAGCTCGATCAGCCGCTGGTCCAGTCCCGCGTTGGCGGCCGCCTTCTCGACGACGGTGTGCAGCTGGATGATCGACTGGTAGGCCTCGGGCAGCGCGGCGGACAACTGGATTCGCTTGGTCATGCGACCACGCTATCCGCCGCTGGCCCACGAGTATGGTCCAGTTTCGTGACAGGTTCCTGGTCCAGTTCCGATCTGCATCTCGACTGGTCGCCCTCGGATGGCAGGCGCGGGCTCGCCGACGCGTTGCGGCGCGCCGTTCGTGAAGGGCGGCTCGCTCCCGGCACGGCGTTGCCGTCCACGCGCGCGCTCGCCGCCGATCTCGGCATCGCGCGCGGCACCGTCACGCGCGTCTACAGCGACCTGACCGCCGAGGGGTACCTGCGCACCAGGCAGGGCGCGCCCACGCGCGTCGCCGCGGACACCCACACGCCGGCCGAACCGCGCGAGAAGTCCGGGCCGCCGACGTCCGCCTGGTTCCGGGACGCGCGGTGGGACCTGTTCCCCGGGCGGCCGGATCTGTCGGCGTTCCCGCGGGCGGCGTGGGCGTCCGCCACGCGCCGGGTGCTGCAGTCGATGCCCGCCGGCGCGTTCGACTACGGCGATCCGGCCGGGCCGGCCGCGCTGCGCGAAGCCCTGGCCCGGTACCTCGCGCGCAGCCGCGGCGTGCTCGCGGAGCCGGACCGGATCGTGGTGTGCGGCGGCTACTCGCACGCGATCGGTGTGCTGGGGCACCTGTTCGACGAGATCGCCTTCGAGGATCCGTCGCTGCCGGAGTTCCGCGAGGGCGCGGCTCGTGGCGGCGCGGAGGTCGTGCCGGTGCCGGTGGACGAGCGCGGGATCCGGGTGTCCGAACTGGACAGTCCAGTGGTGGTCGTGACGGCGGCGCACCAGTACCCGCTCGGGGTCACGCTCGCGCCGGAACGCCGCTCCGCGCTGGCCGGCTGGGCGGCGGCGGGTGGCCTGGTGATCGAGGACGACTACGACGGCGAGTTCCGCTTCGACCGACAGCCGGTCGGGGCGGTGCAGTCGCTGGCGCCGGAGCGGATCATCTACGCCGGCGGGGTCAGCAAGACACTGGCGCCGGCGCTGCGGATCGGGTGGCTGGTCCTGCCGCGGCGGCTGGTCGGCCCGGTGCGCGACACGATGGCGGCGCTGGGCTGGCGCGCGCCGGTGGTGGACCACCTGGTCCTCGCCGAGCTGCTGAACTCCGGCGCCTACGACCGGCACGTCCGGCAGCGCCGGGTCGCCTACCGCCGCCGCCGCGACCGGCTGCTCGCCGCGCTGCCGCGGGAGTTCGTGCCGGAAGGCATCTCCGCGGGGCTGCACCTGGTGCTGCGCGTGCCCGACGAGGGTGCGGTGCTGAGGGCACTGCGCCGCCGCTCGGTGTCGGTGGACCACCTGAGCCGCTACTGGGTGCGCTCGGGCCCCGGCGGACTGGTGATCGGATACGCGACCCCGGCGGAGCACGCGTTCGGCCCAGCGGTGGAAGCCCTGGTGGACGGCCTACGAGCGGTCGCGTAGGGAGCCAGCAGCTCGCCGGCCGCGGTGCGTGGAGCAACGCCCCACCGTGCGCGGCGAGGTGAGCGGCCCGCGCCAGCCGACCGCCCGACCCCGGACGGGACCACCGGCGATGGCCCACGAGCCGCCGCGTGGCGCGGCCAGCAGCTCGTCAGTCGGCGCGTAGGGCGGCCAGCAGCTCGTCGGCCGCTGCGTACGGGTCCAGCTCGCGGTCCACGACCTTCTTCGCCACCGCCGGCAGGTGCCCGCCGCCGTGCAGGTCCGTCAGCCGCGCCTGCAGCTCGCGCAGCGCGATGGCCGCCACCTCGCTCGCGGCTCGCTCGGCTCGGCGGCGGGCCAGTTCCCCGTGCGATTCCAGCCAGTCGTGGTGCTCGGACAGCGCCTTCACCAGGTCCGGCACGCCCTCGCCGCGGGCGGCGACCGTCCGCACGATCGGCTGCCGCCAGCTCTCGCCGCGGATTTCCCGTCGCGCGAACGCGATCATCTGCTTCAGGTCGCGCACCACGGTCTCCGCGCCGTCGCGGTCGGCCTTGTTCACCACGAACACGTCGGCGATCTCGAGCACCCCGGCCTTGGCCGCCTGGATGCCGTCGCCGAGCCCGGGCGCCAGCAGGACCACCGTGGTGTCGGCCAGCTTCACGACGTCCACTTCGGACTGTCCGACCCCGACGGTCTCGATCAGGATCACGTCGAACCCGGCGGCGTCGAGTACCCGCACCGCCTGCGGCGTCGCCCAGGACAGCCCGCCCAGGTGCCCCCGCGTGGCCATCGAGCGGATGAACACGCCCGGATCGGTCGCGTGCTCGGTCATCCGGATCCGGTCGCCGAGCAGCGCCCCGCCGGAGAACGGCGACGACGGGTCGATCGCCAGCACCCCGACCCGCTTGCCCTCCGCCCGCAACGCGGACAACAGCATGGACGTCGAAGTCGACTTGCCGACCCCGGGCGGCCCGGTCAGGCCGATCACCCGCGCCCGCCCGGTGTGCGGCGTGAGCGCCGCGGCCACCTCACGCAGGCGCGGGTGCGCGTCCTCGACCAGCGAGATCAGCCTGGCGACCGCGCGCGGCTGTCCCTCCCGCGCGCGGTCGACGAGTTCCCCGACGTCCAGTGGCACTACAGCGCGGGCACCTTGATCAGCAGCGCGTCGCCCTGCCCACCGCCACCGCACAGCCCGGCCGCGCCGAGACCGCCACCGCGGCGGCGCAGCTCGTGCACCAGGTGCACGGCCAGCCGGGCGCCGGACGCGCCGATCGGGTGGCCGAGGGCGATGGCGCCGCCGTCGACGTTCACGATCTCCGGGTCGATGCCCAGCGCCTTCGTCGACACCAGGCCGACCGCGGCGAACGCCTCGTTGATCTCCACCAGGTCCAGCGCGCTCGCGTCCAGCTTCGCCTTCGCCAGCGCGGCCTTGATCGCGTTGGACGGCTGCTCGTGCAGGCTCGCGTCCGGCCCGGCGACCACGCCGTGCGCACCGATCTCGGCCAGCGGCTCCAGGCCCAGCTCCTCGGCCTTGGCGCGGCTGGCGACGATCACCGCGGCCGCGCCGTCGGAGATCTGCGACGCCGAACCCGCGGTGATGGTGCCGTCGGCGGCGAAGGCCGGGCGCAGCTTGGCCAGGCTCTCGGCGGTGGTGTCGGCGCGCACGCCCTCGTCGGTGTCGAATACGACCGGGTCGCCCTTGCGCTGCGGGATCGACACCGGCGCCAGCTCGGCCTTGAACCGTCCGGCCTCGGCCGCGGCGACCGCGCGCTGGTGCGAGCGGGCGGCGAAGGTGTCCTGGTCCTCGCGCGTGATGCCGTAGCGGGAGTTGTACTTCTCCGTCGACGCGCCCATCGCGCACTGGTCGAAGGCGCAGAACAGGCCGTCGTAGGCCATGTGGTCGAGCAGCGTCGTGTCGCCGTACTTGAAGCCGGACCGCGACTTGGGCAGCAGGTGCGGCGCCTGGGTCATCGACTCCTGGCCGCCCGCGACCACCAGGTCGAACTCGCCGGCCCGGATGAGCTGGTCGGCCAGCGCGATCGCGTCCAGGCCGGACAGGCACACCTTGTTGATGGTCAGCGCGGGCACGTCCATCGGGATGCCGGCGGCGACCGCGGCCTGCCGCGCCGGGATCTGGCCGGCGCCCGCGGTGAGCACCTGGCCCATGATCGTGTACTGCACCTGGTCCGGGGACACCCCGGCCTGCTCGAGCGCGGCCTTGATGGCGATACCGCCCAGCTGCGCCCCGGTGAAGTCCTTCAGTGAACCGAGCAGACGCCCGATCGGGGTACGCGCGGCACCCAGGATGACGGAACCGGACACAACAGCCTCCAACAGACGAACGACGGCGGTCGATCCGACGATACCCGGAGCGGCCGTCCAGTACAGGTGTGAGCCGTAGCACCCACTCACCGCGGTGCCAAGCCTTATCCTCACCACTATGAATGACGCGCTGAAGCCGTTCGTGACGACCATCGACCACGTCGGCATCGCCGTCGCCGATCTCGACGCCGCGATCGACTTCTACGCGGAGAACTTCGGCATGATCGCCACGCACTCCGAGGTCAACGAGGAGCAGGGCGTGCGCGAGGCGATGCTGCACGCGCCGGGCGACGAGTCCGGCCCCGCCATCCAGCTGCTCGCGCCACTGCGGCCGGACTCGACGATCGGGAAGTTCCTCGACACCAAGGGCCCCGGCCTGCAGCAGGTCGCCTACCGCGTCACCGACGTCGAGGCCGCCGCCGAGGCGCTGCGGGCCAAGGGGTTGCGCCTGCTGTACGACCAGGCCAAGCGCGGCACCGCGAACAGCAAGGTGAACTTCGTGCACCCGAAGGACGCCGGCGGCGTCCTGGTCGAGCTGGTCGAGCCCGCCCCGTCGCACTAGCCCGGCGCGGGCCGGGCCATCAGCGCGTCGGCGATGAAGTTCAGCTCCCGCTCCATCAGGTCCGGCGGATCGTCGCCGCCGTGCCGCGCCACGGAGTGCCGGTAGCTGACCGCGAGGGCCAGCAGTCCGGCCGCGCTGTCCACGTCGGCCACCGGCAGTGCGCCGTCACCGGCGGCGATGATCACCGTGCGCACCTGGCGGACCAGCTGCTGGAACCGGTCGTGCAGCGCGTCCCGCACCGCGCGGTGGGTGTCCGCCTCCCGCCACAGCAGGTGCGACAGCATCCGGGACCGGGCCAGGCGCGCGTCGAGCTCGGACACCAGCCGCCGCAGGCTCTCCGCGATGTCCCCGGGCACCACGATCCGCGCGGCGTCGATCTGCTCGTCGGGCAACCGCTTGATCAGCGCGGTCAGCAGGTCGGACTTGCGGCGGAAGTAGTAGTGCACCAGGCCCTTCGGCACGCCGGCGCGCTCGGCGATCCGGGAGGTCGGAGTGGCGTCGAAACCGCTTTCCGCGAAGAGGTCCTCGGCCGCGCGGAGGATCCGCTCCTTGGCCGGGAGGTCGTCGTGTTCGGTCCGCGCCACTCCGCCCGCCTCTCGTACAGCTCGCCGGCCCACCACGCTAACCGAAAACCGGCTCGTCGTGGGCCGACCGGATGGCGACCTGCTCAGTGCGCCGCCGTGATCCCGCCGCGATGCACCGAGTTCGCCACCGGCAGGGCCGCCAGCCCGGCGATCGCGGTCAGGGCGCCGATGATCCACGAGGACCACGCGGCCACGTCCAGTGCCGTGTACGTCATCACCCACGGCGCGATGAACAGCAGCGCCCCGAGGATGACCTGGACCCCCTCGCCGTAGACGAGACCCGGCATGGACAGCGACAGCAGGCCGTCCAGCGCGATGAGGGCACCCAGCACGATCATCGTCCACATGGTGGTGGTGTCGGTGTCGGCCCACAGTGGCGTCAGTACCGCCACCACCCCGAGCACGACCTCGGCCCAGTCGTGCGGACGGGTCCACGCCCGCTTCGAACGATCAGCCATTCGTGATCACCTCCGAACCCGATCCGGGAGACCACGCGGCGCGGTCTCCGCACCTGCCATGGTGCGCCTTGATTGGCCGGCCGGTCAATCACGCGCCGATTACGGCAGACCGGACGGATCAGGCAGGTGACCCAGCCCTCCTTCCGGGCAGTGGCGGATGACGTTACTGGCCAGTAATGTCATCTCCTCCAACCCAGCGCAGGGAGGCGGACATGACGATCACGGACATCCGGGATGCGATCCTCACCGGCGAGACCGCCGAAGTGGGCGCCCTGCCGGTGCCCGAGGCCTACCGCGGCGTGACCGTGCACGCGGACGAGGTCGCCATGTTCGACGGGATCCCCTCCCGCGACAAGGACCCGCGCAAGTCGTTGCACGTGGACGAGGTGCCCACGCCCGAGCCGGGGCCGGGCGAGGCGCTGATCGCCGTGATGGCCAGCGCCATCAACTACAACACCGTGTGGACGTCGATCTTCGAGCCGATCCCGACGTTCAAGTTCCTGCAGCGCTACGGCAAGCTCTCGCCGCTGGCCAAGCGCCACGACCAGCCCTACCACGTGGTCGGCTCGGACGCGGCCGGCGTCGTACTGCGCACCGGGCCCGGCGTGCACCGGTGGAAGCCGGGCGATCAGGTCGTGGCGCACTGCCTCAACGTCGAGCTGGAGGGCCCGGACGGGCACAACGACACCATGCTCGACTCCGACCAGCGGATCTGGGGCTTCGAGACGAACTTCGGCGGGCTGGCCGAGCTCGCG
The DNA here is from genome assembly GCF_014653945.1 of Amycolatopsis deserti. Taxonomy (GTDB): domain Bacteria; phylum Actinomycetota; class Actinomycetes; order Mycobacteriales; family Pseudonocardiaceae; genus Amycolatopsis_E; species Amycolatopsis_E deserti. The sequence continues at coordinate 199,163 of NZ_BNAU01000009.1, forward strand.
CTGGTCAAGGCCAACCAGCTGATGCCCAAGCCGGACCACCTGACCTGGGAGGAGGCCGCCTGTCCCGGGCTGGTCAACTCCACCGCCTACCGGCAGCTGGTGACCACCAACGGCGCGAACATGAAGCAGGGCGACGTCGTGCTCATCTGGGGCGCCTCCGGCGGGCTCGGGTCGTACGCGACGCAGTTCGCGCTCAACGGTGGCGCGATCCCGGTGTGCGTGGTGTCCAGCCCGGAGAAGGCGGAGATCGTCCGCCGGATGGGTGCCGAACTGGTGATCGACCGGAATGCGGAGGGTTACCGGTTCTGGAAAGACGAGAACACGCAGGACCCGAAGGAGTGGCAGCGCTTCGGCGCACGCATCCGTGAGTTGACCGGCGGTGAGGACCCGGACATCGTGTTCGAGCACCCGGGCCGCGAAACGTTCGGCGCGTCGGTCTACGCGGCGCGCAAGGGCGGCACGATCGTGACGTGCGCGTCCACCTCGGGCTATCTGCACCAGTACGACAACCGGTACCTGTGGATGAACCTGAAACGGATCATCGGCTCGCATTTCGCGAATTACCGCGAGTCGTGGGAGGCCAACCGGTTGATCGCGAAAGGTCTGATCCACCCGACGCTGTCGAAGACGTATCCGATGACCGAGACCGGGCAGGCCGCGCTGGACGTGCACCGCAACGCCCACCAGGGCAAGGTCGGCGTGTTGTGTCTCGCCCCCGAGGAGGGTTTGGGCGTGCGTGATGCGGAGAAGCGGTCCAAGCACATCGACCGGATCAATTTGTTCCGCGGCGCCTAAGTAGTCTGGGCCGTATGAGCCTTGGCGACGAACGAGAGCTTGTACCGCTCGGCGCGGGTTTCGACCTGGCCAAGCGCGGTTACGACCGCCACCAGGTCGACGAGCACCTCGAACGGCTGGACAGCGACCTGAAAATGCTCGCCGCCGACCGGGATGCCGCCATCTCGCAGGCCGGCGACCTGGCCCGGCAGCTCGAGCAGGCTCGCGGGGAGATCGAGAACCTGCGCGGCCAGGTCGAGCGGCTGGGCCAGCCGCCGACGACGGTCGAGGGCCTGTCCGAGCGGTTGCAGCGCATGCTGCGGCTGGCGCAGGAGGAGGCGGCCGACACGCGGGCCCGCGCGGAGGCCGAGGCCGGGCACATCCGGGCAAAGGCCGAATCGGACGCCAGCGCCATGCGCGCCCGGTACGAGCAGCTGCTGTCCGAGCTGGACGCGCGGCGCAAGGAGATGGAGGCCGAGCACCGCAAGGTCCTGGAGACCGCGCGCGCCGAGGCCGAGTCGATCACGACCAAGGCCAAGGAGGAGCGCGACCGGCTGGACCGCGAGGCCGAGCAGCGCCGCACGCAGGTCGAAGAGGACTTCGAGATCGCGATGGCGGCGCGGCGCACCGAGGCGATGCGCGTGCTGGCCGAGCAGGAGGCGACGAGCAAGGCGGAAGCCGAGCGCCGCGTCCGCGAAGCGACGGAGGAGGCCGCGGCGATCCGCAAGAAGGTCGCCGAGGAGGAGGCCGCCGCGAAGGCCGAGATCGAGCGCCGCCGCCGCGAGTCCATCGAGGACGCCAACCGGCGCAAGACGGAGTCGATCACCGAGGCGAACGCCCGCCTGGCGGAGGCCTCGGACGAGGCGGCGCGCCGCGTCCGCGAGGCGACGGAGGAGTCGAACCGGAGGATCAACGCGGCCGCGGACCGGGTCGAGGCGTTGCGCAAGCTGCGCGCCGGAATCGCCGAACAGGTCAAGGCAGCGCGCGAAGTGCTGGTAGAGGCCAACTCGGTCCTCGGCGAGGCCGAACCGGTGATCGAGCCACTCCCGGAGGAACGCGAGGCCGCGCCGGCGGGGAAGCCCTCCGGACGGCAGTGAACCCCGGGCGGGGCTTCCTGGACAGAGTGGCTTCTCGCCCCGGGGGGTGACACGTCGGGGGTTTGCCGCCCCGTTGGAAGTGACCCCCGGGGAGGGGCCCGCCGGGCGCGAGTGACCCTCGGGGGCCTCCCGAGTGGGGGTGGCACCTCGGGATTTGCCGCCCCGCTGAAAGTGACCCCGGAAGGGGCCCGCCGGGCGCGAGTGACCCTCGGGGGCCTCCCGAGTGGGGGTGGCACCTCGGGATTTGCCGCCCCGTTGGAAGTGACCCCTCGGGGCCGCCAGGCTGAGGTAACGCCTGGCGGAGAGGGCTGAGCCACTTCGGCCAGCCGTGCCCTCAGGCGGGCCGCATCCCGCTGGGAATACACCACCGAGCCGGGAGCTGAACCACCTCAGCAGGCCGCGCCGCCGGTCGAGCTGCGCCCGCTCGGGGCAGTTCCGGCCGAGGAGAGCTGCTTCGCGGCCGGCGGATGGATCGGCTTCCCCAGAACACGCGACCTGGGCGGTTGTCCCCATCAGACGAGGTGCTTCTGGCGCGTTGTCACGCGGTGCCGAAGATCGGGAAACCCTCCCCGGTGGTGGGGCTGCGCCGAAACCGACTGGCGAGTAACCTAGGGCGCCACTTGCGAAAGCGCACAGGCGCGCACCCTTGCCGGAGGTATTGGGATGGCTGCATACCGGACCGTGGTTGTCGGTACGGACGGGTCTGATTCATCGTTCCGCGCGGTCGACCGGGCGGCGGCTGTGGCCGCGGACTCCGGCGCCACGCTCGTCATCGTGTGCGCCTACTACCCGGCGAGCAGGCAGGACGTGGAAAAGGCCCAGGACGTCCTGGGCGAGGAGGCCTACCAGGTGGTCGGCTCGGCACCGGCCGAGGACACCCTCCGCAGCGCCCGCGACCGCGCCCTCAAGGCCGGCGCTGGCTCGACCGAGACCATCGCCGTGGTCGGCGAGCCGGTCGAGGCGCTGCGCAAGGTCGTCTCCGACAGGTCCGCCGACCTGCTGGTCGTCGGCAACCGCGGGCTGAACACGCTCACCGGGCGCCTGCTCGGGTCGGTGCCGTCCGAAGCCGCGCGCAAGTCGGGGGTCGACGTCCTGATCGTGCACACCACGTAGGCCGGCATGGACTCCGAGCGCCTCGAGAGCATCCTGCTCGGCGGCAAGCGCCGCTACACACGGCTCGAGGTGGCCGACAAGGCGGGTGTGCCCATCGAGCGGGCCACCCGCCTGTGGCGTGCGCTCGGGTTCGCCACGGTCGGCGACGACGAGGTGGTCTTCACCGACGCCGACATCGAGGCCGTCCGCACCGCCGACCAGCTGATCTCCTCCGGGCTGCTCGACCAGGGCCTGGAGGCGCCGGTGGCCCGCACGCTCGGCCTCCACCTGTCGCGGCTGGCGGAGTGGCAGGTGCGGATGCTGTGGACGCTGATCACCGAGAACGAGCACCTGGGCCAGGACGACTCGCAGGTCGTCACGCTCGTGGAGCGTCTGCTGCCGGAGTTGCAGCGCGTGCAGGACTTCGTGTGGCGGCGGCACCTGGCGGCCTTCGCCGGGCGGGCGCTGGCCTCGCCCGAGGAGGACATGGAGGCGCGGACGGAGGTCGTCGGGTTCGTCGACATGGTCGGCTACACGCGGCTGACCCGCCGCCTCGCCGAAAGCGAGCTCAGCGCCGTGCTGGAGAGCTTCGAACTGCTCGCGACCGAGGTGATCGCCGACCACCACGGCCGCGTGGTGAAGATGATCGGCGACGAGGTGCTGTTCGTGGCCGACGCACCCGCCGACGCGGCCGGGATCGCCCTGACGCTGACCGAGCGCACCGCGGCCGACGCCGAACTGCCGGAAGTCCGGGCGGGCCTGGCGGCCGGCCGGATCCTGAGCCGCTTCGGCGACGTGTACGGGTCGGTGGTGAACATGGCCGCGCGGCTCACGTCGGTGGCGCGCCCCGGGACGGTGCTGATCGACCGCGAACTGGCGAACCAGCTGGCCGAGCTTCCGGGTTTCGCCGTGCGTTCTCGCCGCCCGGTGACGGTGCGCGGCTACACGCGGCTGCACCCGTACGTGCTCCGGCGCGGCTAGCGGACCTGCGCGTCCGCACCACGTCAGGGCGCTGACGCAGTGCGGACGCGGCGGGTCCGGCTCAGTTGTCCGCGGGCAGGACCGCGTACTGGCGCACGTACAGGTCGGTGTAGGTGACCGGCCCGCGGGGGCCCGGCACCTTGTCCAGGTTGATGCCGGTCTCTGGCACGGCGAGCAGCTTGAAGCCGTCGAGCAGGCGCGTCGGGGCGTTCCAGAACACGCCGGTTCCGGTGTAGCCGTCGAGGAAGGCCGTCGCGGTCTCCGCGTCCTCGGTGGCGATGCCCGCCGCCAGGCCGGACGTCTGCTCGTTGGCGATCGAGACCGCCTCGGTCACGCCGCTGACCTGCGCGACGGTCACGGTGGCCTCGTGGTCGGAGTCGAGCGCCCACTCGTAGCCGATGGCGTGCTCGTGCGGCGGCAGGGACGGCGTCACCTGCCGCTCGGCCAGTGCCTCGGAGATGACCGGCCACAACTGGTCGTGCACCGCGGAGTGGATGAGCAGCAGGTTGAGCCGGTTGCACACGCCCAGCCGGTCCAGGCTGTTGAACACCAGGTCGCGGACCTTGCCGGCGTCGGCGGCCTCGTCGACGTACAGCACGCCACCGCCGTCGGCGTGGGCGAGCGTGCGGACGCCGTGCTGGGCGGCCTCCAGCGCGAGCGCGCGGGTGCTCTCACCGCTGCCGCGCAGGATGACCAGCGGCACCAGGTCCGGGAACCGGACCAGGGCCGCGGCGGCCTCCCGCTCGACGCGCGGCACCAGCTGCACGACGGCGGGGTCGATGCCCGCGTCGGACAGCGCCGGGGCGATGACCACCTCGAGCAGCCGCTGCGCCGAGCCCAGCGCGGCCGAGCCGGTGCGCAGCACGCCACCGTTGCGCGACTTGACCAGCTGCGACGCGACGTCGACCGTCACGTTGGGCCGGGCCTCGTAGTTCGCGCCGATGACACCCACCGGACGGCGCCGCTCGACCAGCCGCAGCCCGCCGGACAGCGCCTTCACCGGGATCGCCCGCTCCTGGTGGGGCGAGCCGGCCAGCAGGCGCAGCTGCTCGGCCATGCCGGTGAGCCGCTCCTCGGTGATCGTGAGGCGGTCGAGCAGGCCGGCGCTCATGCCGTCCTGCTCCGCCCGCGCCACGTCGGCCCGGTTGGCCTCCAGAACGCTCTCGCGCGCGTCGAGGAGACGGTCCGCCATGGCGGTCAGCGCCGCGTCGATGGCCTCGTCGGACGCGGTGGCCAACGACGGGGCCGCCGCCTTGGCCGCCCGTGCGCACTCCTCAACAGCCTTCGCCACCTCGTCGGACACCGCTACCTCCACGCTGGAAACTGGGAGCCTCCAGTGTGCCGCACCGGCAGGTCAGGGCTGCAGTGCGGGTTCGAGCAGCCAGGCGCCGCCGACGAACAGGCACGTGACTGCGATCACGCCGAGCATGAGCATCCACAGCGCCGCCGGCACCCCGGTCAGCCGGGCGAGCTGGTCGGCGTCGGAGTCCCGCGCCGCACCGCGCCGCCGTTTCATCTGCAGCTCGATGACCGGCCGGAGCCCGCCCAGCAGCAGGAACCACGTGATCAGGTAGATGAACCACGCCTGCACCTGCGGCCCGGCGACGAGGGCGACCACCGCGAGCCCGGCCGCGGTGAGGACCACGGACAGCACGCCGTAGGCGTTGCGGACCATGACCAGCACGCCGAGCAGCAGCAACGCGGCGAGCGCGAGCAGCACCGTGATGCGGCCCGCGGCCAGCAGGCTCGCGAAGGCCAGGCCGAGGATCCCGGGCGCCGGATAGCCCGCGAGAGCGGTCAGCACCATGCCCGGGCCCTCGGGCTTGCCCCGGGACACCGTGACGCCCGAGGTGTCCGAGTGCAGCTTGATCCCCTGCAGCCGACGCCCGGCCAGCACCGCGACCAGCGCGTGACCCGCCTCGTGCACGATCGTCACCACGTTGCGGGCCATCCGCCAGGGCGCGCCGGACAGCACCAGCAGGAGCGCCACACCGCCGGTCACCAGCGGTACCGGAATGGACGGATCCGGCTGCGCCCCGAAGAGACCCGCCAGCACGTCGATCTCTGCCGTCGCCTCGTTCACGCGCGAAGCTCACCACATGTGGGGTGCACTCCCTGTTATCACCCCCATCGCGTTCACAGCTCCTTCACTGGTAGTCGGGTTGGCGCGGCTGGCAGCGCCGACCGGGATGTTTCGGGGAGGTGGCCGTTGCTGGCCGTCCAGACGGTCGTGTTCGCGATCGGCGCGTTCATCGGGCTCAAGCCGGTGACCTCCTTGGCCGTGGAGGTGCGCACGACCGCGTCGGTGCCCAGCTCCCAGGACGTCTGGGTGCGCGGGGACGTCGTGCCGTGCTGAGTCGGCGGCGGCGGGGCGCCGTGCTTGCTCGCGGCGCGACGCTGGCCGACCAGCGGGGCATCCTGGGTGCCACGGTGGATCGGTCGCCGGGCATGCCTGATCGCGCCACATCCGCACGCGGGCGTTGGCCTACTCGGACACGGGTCCGGGCACCGCCCGGCACCCGACCGCCGACCGCGACGGTTGTGGCTGCCGTCGACGGGTTTCGGTTTCGGTGACCGGACAGTCCTTGTGAGCAGACGAGTCTCGGGCGCTCGCGGTGGTGCCTCCTTTCCTGAAGCGGTCGCGGGGCGTGCGGTGGCCCTCCTGACCGAGGTGATGGGCAGGCTGTGGTCAGGCGGCCTGCCCCGTCGCCGGTGGGCGGTCCGGCTTCGCGTGGTGGGTGCGGTCCACGCGGAACAGCAGGGCCGCCCAGCTGCGGTACGGGGCCCAGGCGTCGGCGATGGTGGCGAGTTCCGCCGTCGACGCGGCGGGGCGGTCGTAGGCTCGGCGCATCTCTTCGAGCAGGTAGCGCTCGTCCGTGGGGAAGACGTCCGGGTGGCCGGCGCCGCGGATCAGGATCAGCTGCGCCGAGAACGCCCCGACCCCGGGCAGGGCGCGCAGCGCCTCCAGGGCGTCCGCGGGGTCCGCCGCGCGCAGGGCGTCCGGGTCGAGAACCCCGGTCAGCGCGGCTTCGGCGACCACACGCAGACGGTCCACTTTGATCTCCGGCAGCCACGACGGCGCCGGCATCTCCAGCAACTGCGCCGGCGTCGGGAACGACCACAACGGACGCCCGTCGACATCGAGCTTCTCACCGTGCCGCTCGGCGATGCGTTGTTTGAACAGCGCCGCCTGCGTGAACCGGATCCGCTGGCCGATGATCGCCCAGCAGGCGGCCTCGTACGGCGACGTGAACAGGACCGGCCGCAGCCCCGGATACCGCGCCTGCAACGCACCCACCACCGGATCGCGCTCACCGACCGCGGGGAAACCGGAGCCGTCCACGTCGAGCGACAGGATCCGCGCCACGTGCCGCGCCGCCTCCGCGGCATCGGCTTCACCCGCCACCACCGACACTTCCACGGACCCCGGCGCTCGCTGCCGCACCCGCACGCCGGTGTGCACCCACCCGCCCGGCAACGGGAAAGCCAACCGGAGCGTGCCCGGCTCCTCCGCGGCGTCCGGGCGCGACGCCGGCGCGAACCCCTCAAGGAAACCGGCCGACGCCGCCAGATCGAACGGCCCCGGCACGGCGATCTCGACCGTGCCCGTCACAGTGCTCGTCATCGTTGCTCTCCTTCGGTTCGACGATGATGGGACGACGGTAGCGGGACCCACCGACAATTCCGGGAAAACCGGTTGCCCGCCCCGCTACCGTGGGGCCATGGGTACCTTGTCGCAGTCCTGCACGGTGTTCGCCCGTTTGCGGCGCGCCTGAACGCAGCGGCTGCCCTTTTCACACCAAGCGTCCCCACGCCGGCCGCTGCGTCATGAGCTTCCTGCCCGCTCTCATGACGTGGAGTTCCCATGCCCTCGGCACCCCGTGCCGGGCGGTCCGCCGGCGCGCATTTCCTTGCCACGCCGGCGATCGCCGCACAACTCGTCCAGTCCTGCGCCATCGGTGGTGACGATCTCGTCCTGGAGATCGGCGCCGGACAGGGCGCCCTCACCCGGCACCTCGCCGTCACCGGCGCGCGCGTTCTCGCTGTCGAGCGAGATGACCATTTCGTGCGCCGCCTGACCACCCGATTCGGTGATCAGCCGAACGTCCGCGTCGTGCACGCCGACGCCCGCGACATTCCGCTGCCCCGAAGGCGGTTCCTGCTGGTGGCCAACCTCCCGTACGCGCTGTCGACCACGATCCTCCGCCGCGTGCTCACCGCCCGCACCGCACTCCACCGCGCCGCGGTGATCGTCGAATGGGGCTTCGCCAAACGGATCTGCGCCACCGTGCCCCGGCAGCTCGAACAGGCGTGGTGGGCCGCCCGCTTCGACCTCGACCTGGTGACCCGGATCGGCGCGCACCACTTCTCCCCGCCACCACGCGTCGACTCCGCGCACCTGACGATCCGCCGCAACTCCTTCCCGCGCTCGGCCGAACGAGCACTGTGGACAGTCCTGTCCACCGCCTACCGCCACCCCGCCGCACCGGCGGTCCAGCTGTTCGACCGGCGAGCCCTGCGCCGCACCGGAATCCGCCCGGACGAACCCGCCGGCACCGTCCCGCCCCACGCCTGGGCACGGCTCGCGCGCGACCTGTCCCCCGGCCGCACCTGGCCGGCCCTGCCGAAACGGCTCCGGAACTGAGAGCTCTCAGGAAATTCTTCTCAGGAGATTTCCGGGTCGTCCCACAGGATTCTCACAAGAAAGCGGACCAACCTCGTGAACATGAACGAGAACGAGTTCCGGGCGAGCCAGGCCGGCGGGCTCCCGCCGACCTACAGCCACCCCTACAACCAGCAGCCGGTCGCGGCCGCGCCGGTGCTCACGCCCCCGCGGCCCAAGAAGAAGCGCGTCGCCGCACTCGTCACCGCCGGCACCCTCGCCGCGGCCGTGATCGGCGGCGCCAGCGGAGCCGCCATCGCGGGCCTCGACAGCGGCTCCGCCACGGGCCCGGCCACCTCCGCGACCACGGTGTCCAGCACCACGAACACCGACGTCAGCGCCGTCGCCGCCAAGGTCCTGCCGAGCGTCGTGCAGGTCAACGTCACCACCCGCCAAGGCGAGGCCATCGGCTCCGGGGTGATCCTGACCGCCGACGGCAAGATCCTCACCAACGCGCACGTCGTGTCCGGCGCCGTCGGCGACGTCACCATCACCCTGTCCGACGGCACCGAGTACCAGGCCACCGTCCTCGGGGCGGACACCAAGGCCGACATCGCCGTCCTGCAGGCCAAGGGCGCCAGCGGCCTCACCCCCGCCGCCCTCGGCGACTCCGGCAAGGTGCAGGTCGGCGAGCAGGTCGTCGCCATCGGCTCCCCCGGCGGCCTGCAGAACACCGTCACCTCCGGCATCGTCAGCGCCCTCGACCGCGACCTCTCCGACATCTCCAGCGGCGAACCGGACACCCCGTTCGGACAGACCGCCAACACCAGCGGCGGCCCCAGCTACACCGCCATCCAGACCGACGCCTCCATCAACCAGGGCAACTCCGGCGGACCACTCGTCAACATGAACGGCGAGGTCATCGGCATCAACTCCGCCCTCTACAGCCCCTCGGCCAGCTCCACCGGATCCGTCGGCATCGGCTTCGCCATCCCCATCAACGACGCCAAAACGATCATCGAGCAGATCGAGAACAGCTGACCCACCCGGAACGGGCCGCGGTCGGGGCGGCCCGTTCCGCTGTGCCGGACGGTCCCCGCGCGCGGCCCGCGTTAGGGTTTCCCGGTGACCGACCGTCTTGTCTGGATCGACTGCGAGATGACAGGGCTGGACCTCGCGAAGGACGCCCTGATCGAAATCGCCGCCCTGGTGACCGACGCCGACCTCAACATCCTCGGCGACGGCCTCGACCTCGTCATCCACGCCGATGACGACGTACTCGCCGGCATGCCCGACGTCGTGCGCGAAATGCACGCCAAATCCGGGCTCACCGACGAAGTCCGCCGCTCCGTCACCACCCTCGAGGAAGCCGAACAACGCGTCCTCGACTACATCCGGACCCACGTCCCCGAACCCAACAGCGCCCCACTCGCCGGCAACTCCATCGCCACCGACCGCGGATTCATCGCCCGCGACATGCCGGCCCTCGACGCCCACCTGCACTACCGCATGGTCGACGTGTCCTCGGTCAAAGAACTCGTCCGGCGCTGGTACCCCCGCATCTACTACGCCAAGCCCGAGAAGGGCCTCGCGCACCGGGCACTCGCCGACATCAAGGAATCCATCAGCGAACTCGACTACTACCGGCGCACCGCGTTTGTGCCCCTGCCCGGCCCCACCACCGACGAAGCCCGCGCCGCGGCCGCCGAAGTGCAGCTCAAACACACCAAGTGACCCCCCGCGAGCCCCCGCCCACGGGCACGCTACGATATCCCGGCTGGTGGCGATCGCAAGACGCCCCAACGTGGTGGGTGTAGCTCAGCTGGTAGAGCACCTGGTTGTGGTCCAGGAAGTCGCGGGTTCAAGTCCCGTCACTCACCCCATGGCCCCACCCTGCTCGGTCGCTTCGCGGCCTCGCCGGGTGGGGTTCGTCATTTCGTCCGGGGGCCGAGCCCCCGGGCCCCCACGGTGCGAGCTCCTCACCCTGGCGAGCGCTGGGCACGTCACGGGGGACCAGCATCGCCCGGACGAGGTCGCTGGGCGACCTCGTCGGGCCGGGTGAGCGTGGGTGCTTGAGCCATCGGCACCGCCCCAGGGCCCCACCCCATCTCCCTCGCTTCGCGGCCTCGCCGGGTGGGGTTCGTCATTTCCTCCGGGGGCCGAGCCCCCGGGCCCCCACGGTGCGAGCTCCTCACCCTGGCGAGCGCTGGGCACGTCACGTGGCGACCAGCATCGCCCGGACGAGGTCGCTGGGCGACCTTGTCGGGCGTGGCGGGGCCCCTACTCGGTCGCTGGGCGACCTCGTGGGGCGGTGGGTGGGCGCCGGCGGGGCCGCTTAGCTGGTTGTGGGGGTTGTCCAGGTTTGCCAGGGGAGTTGCCAGACTGACCAGCCGTCGGTGGCTTCCAAGGGCTGGCCGCCGCTGTTCGTGACTGTGAACAGGTCGCCCTTCTTCGAGAGGTCCATCAGCCACTTCGCGTTCGCGTCCGACAGGTTGATGCAGCCGTGCGACACGTTCCGCCGCCCCTGCGAACCCACCGACCACGGCGCCGAGTGGTAGAAGATCCCGCTGTTCGACAACCGCACCGCGTACCTCACGAACGTCCGGTAACCACCCGGAGTGTCCGCCGGGACACCGTACGTGCCGGAATCCATCGTGTAGCCGTTGTGCTCACTCATCACCGTGTACGTCCCCACCGGCGTGGTGTGCCCGGACTTGCCCATCGAGATCGGCAACGTCCGCACCTCGGCGTCGTTCACCATCACCTTCGCCTGGTGCGACGCACCGTCGGCGACCACGACCACCTTGTCACCCACTGTGATCTTCGCCGCACGATCCTCCAGCCCGTACGCACCACCGCCCAACGGCTTGCCGTAGATCGCGGCCTCCACGGAGATCTTCGTGCCCGGCTGCCAGTAGTCCTTCGGCCGCCAGATCACCATGCTGTCGCTCATCCAGCGGAACGCGCCCTCGGTGACCGGCTCCGTCACCACCTTCAGCGCCCGCTCAGCCGCCGCCCGGTCGGCGACCTTCGAACCGAACGTGAAGATCAACGGCATCCCGACGCCGACCGTCTCCCCGTCCTGCATGTTCAACGACACCGAGATCGTCTTCCGCGGCTTCGCCACCGTGGTGAACGTCGAGGTCGAGGTGACCTGCCTGCCGTCCCCGCCCACCGCGACCGCCGTCAGCGTGTACTGCTTGCCGTAGCCGAGACCGTCCGCGAACTCCCACGACGTGCCGTCGGCCGACAAGACGCCCGCGACGGCCTCACCCTCGGGATTGCGCAGCGTGACCTCGGTCAACCTGCCGTCCGTGGCCCTCACCGAAACGGGTTCACCCGGCGCGACGTCCGCGGCACCCGACGGCGGCACCACGGCGAGCGACGCCGGCCGCGCGGCTTCCGCCGACGCCGAGCCCGGTGACCCTTCCCCGCTGGTACCGCCGTTGCCCGACTCCGCCGTGCAGCCGGCCAGCAACCCGGCCGCCAGCACCAGGCAAGCCCATCTGCCCGCAACCACCGAACGCCGCATCATGCCCCCAATCCGGTGAAGATCGCCCGCTTCGTTCTCCTCCGCCCAGTCTGCCCGATCTCGCCGCGGCGAGGGGCGAGACCTGCCGAAACGCGAGAGGGGACCCCCGTGAAGGGCCTCCCGCGGGCGTGCTAATCTTTTCCACGTCGCCAGGGAGACCAGGCGGCCAAGGCCAGCGCCATTAGCTCAACTGGCAGAGCAGCTGACTCTTAATCAGCGGGTTCGGGGTTCGAGTCCCTGATGGCGCACAGTCACCCCAGGTCCACGGGCCTGGGGTTTTTGCTTTTCGATCTTGCCGCCGACTTTTGGACGCCGAGCGGGCGACGCAGGTCCTGAGGTTGCCGCGCTCGCGGCGCCCGCTGCAGGGGGTGCGGAGGCCCAGCTGCGCATGAACCGCACCGGCGCTACACAGGCCACGTGACGGGAAGCGCTTTCACGCCGCGGATCACGCCGTACGTGCGTTCCGGCACGAAGCCCTCCGGCAGCGTGAACTCCGGGATCGCCGAGAGGAACTCCTCGCAGATGACCCGTAGTTCGACGCGCGCGACGTGCAGGCCGAGGCAGCGGTGCGCGCCCGCGCCCCAGCCGAGGTGCGGCCGGCGCGGGCGGCCCAGCCGGAACTCGTCGCCGTCCGGGAAGTGGTCCTCGTCGCGATTGCCCGAGCCCCAGGTCAGCAGCATCCGGTCGCCGGGGCGGAGCGGGACGCCGGCCAGCTCCGTCTCCCGCACCACCGTGCGGCCGGTCGCCGCGACCGCGGACTCGTGCCGCACGCTTTCCTCGACCAGCTGCGGGATCAGCCCGGGATCGGCGACCACGCGCCGCCGCAGGTCCGGGCGCTGGGCGAGCTCCAGCAGGATGCTGGCGAGCTGGTCGGTGGTGGTCAGGTTGCCCGCCGCGATGAGCAGGAACGCGAACTTGAGCAACTCGTGGTCGCTGGCCAGCCTGCCGTTGATCTCGCTGTTGACCACCGAGGTGAGCACGTCGGAACCGGTCTTCCCGCGGCGGGACCGGATGTGGGCCAGCAGGAACTCGGTGTACTCGCGGCCGATCGCCTCCGCCGTCCGCGCGTTGCCGGCCGCGGCCAGGCCGTGCACGAGCGCGGCCAGCGTCGGGCGCTGCTCCTCCGGCAGGCCCAGCAGGGACGCGATCACCAGGGGCGGGATCTTCGCGCACAGCTCCGGCACCAGGTCCGCCTGCCCGCGCGGAGCCAGCACGGCCACGACTTGCCGTGCCACGCGGCGGATGTAGTCCTCGTGGGCGGCCGCGGCGGGCGGGGTGAAGAACGGCTGCAGGTGGCGCCGCCAGCCGGCGTGCTCGTCCAGGTCCTGCTCGAACAGCGGGGCGATCACCTCGCCAGTCTCCGGCGCCACGACGACCGCACCGACCTCCGCCGCGGAGGAGAACGTCTCCCCGTGCTTGGCCACGTGCCGGAGGTCGTCGAACCGGGTGACCACGAACATGCCGCCGTGCGCCTCGCTGTGCGCCACCGGACAGGACTTCCGGAACCGCGCCAGGGTTTCGTGGATGGTCGCGGCCTGGGCCGGGTCGAGGTGGTCGAAGGTCCGGGCCCGCTCCCGCACCGGATCGGCGACGGCCGGATCACTGGTCTGGCTCACGTCGGTCAACACTCCACACTCGCCCAGCTCGGGGCAAGGAAAAGCCTCCATCCGGCCTAGTGTGATCCACCACTGCGCACGGAGCGTCACACCCGAAGTGGTATTACTATACCGGGCCATGCTACGGTGGCGGTATAATAATACCAAACCCTGTGACGTGAGGTTTTTCGTGATCGAGCTGAAGACGCCTGCGGAGATCGACCGCATGCACGTGGCCGGGCGGTTCGTCGCCGAGGTGCTGACCGAGGTCGGCCGGCTCGCCGACGTGGGCGTCAACCTGATGGACCTCGAGCACCACGTGCGCGGCATGATCAAGCGGCGCGGGGCGGAGTCGTGCTACTGGGACTACGCGCCGTCCTTCGGCAAGGGCCCGTTCCGCAACGTCATCTGCCTGTCGGTCAACGACGCCGTCCTGCACGGCCTGCCCCACGACTACACGCTGCGCGACGGGGACGTGCTCACCGCGGACATCGCGGTCGGCATCGACGGCTGGGTCGCCGACTCGGCGCGCACCATCGTCGTCGGGACCGCCGCCGAGGAGGACCTGCGGCTGATCCGCGCCACCGAGGAAGCACTGGAGGCGGCGATCGAGGCGGCCCGTCCGGGCAACCGCCTCGGCGACATCTCGGCGGCCATCTACGCGGTGGCGTCCGGCTACGGTTATCCGGTCAACACCGAGTTCGGCGGGCACGGCATCGGGCGCACCATGCACGAGGACCTGCACGTGCCCAACAAGGGCCGGGCCGGCCGCGGACTGAAGCTGCAGCCGGGCCTCACGCTGGCGCTCGAACCCTGGTTCGCCCGCACCACCGACCGGATCGTCTACGACCCCGACGGCTGGACGATCCGCTCGGCCGACGGCTCCCGCACGGCCCACTCCGAGCACACGGTCGCCATCACCGAGGACGGCCCGCTGGTGCTCACCAGGCGGGAATCGAAAGGCGCCTGACCGCAGCGGGAAAACCGGTTCGGGATCCGGGGGTTCCGGTCGTATCCTGATCTCCGCACGCCGGCCACTTCGGACAGGCCCGGTGCGCAGGCGAGGGTTACTTCCGGCACCTCAGGTTCGACTCCTGCCCTTCCTTCGGGAGGTGGAAACCTTCACCGACTCCTTCTCGGGCCTGTCCGAGGTCGCCGGCTTCCCCGTTTCCCCTTGCGAGGCCGGCATGTCCAAGTTCAACCTGCTCCGCCGAAGACCGGCGAACCGATCCCCGATCGTCACGGCCGCGGTGCCCGATGCCGTCAACCACCAGGGCGGCACCGGGTACGCCCGCGACGCCAAGTCCGAGCTGTTCCTGCTCGCGGTGGCGAACATGGTCGGCGAGGACACCTTCTACGAGTCGGCGCACGACCGGGACAACCGCTACGCCGAGCTGGTCCGGCGGGCCGCGCTCAGCGATCCACAGTGGACGGCGCGGTTCCTGAGCTGGCTGCGCACCGAGGCGCACATGCGGTCCGCGTCGCTCGTCGGCGCGGCCGAGTTCGTCAAGGCGCGGCTCGAGGGCGGCGCCGACGACGGGCCGTCCAACCGCGCCGTCGTGGCGAGTGTGCTGCGGCGGGCGGACGAGCCAGGCGAGTTGATCGCGTACTGGGTCGGCCGCTACGGCCGCCGCCTGCCCAAGCCGGTCAAGCGCGGTGTCGCCGACGCGGTCGCCGCGCTGTACGACGAGCGGTCGTTCCTGAAGTGGGACAGCGGCAGCCGCGGGGTGCGGTTCGCCGACGTGCTGCGCCTGGTGCACCCGTCGCCGCGGGACGCCGTGCAGGACGCGCTCTTCGCACACATCCTGCGGGGCGGCACGGCGCCGGAGCTGACCGTGCTGTCCCGGCGACGGGCGCTCATGACGCTCCCGGACGACCAGCGGCGCGCCGCCCTGGACCCCGCCGAGCTGCGGGCCGCCGGCATGACGTGGGAGGCGCTGGCCGGATGGCTGCAGGGCCCGCTGGACGCGGCGGCGTGGCAGGCCGTGATCCCGGGCATGGGTTACATGGCTCTGCTGCGCAACCTGCGCAACTTCGACGAGGCCGGGGTGCCGGACGAGGTGGCCGACCGCGTCGCGGCTCGGCTCGGCGATCCGGCCGAGGTGGCGCGCTCGCGGCAGTTTCCGTTCCGGTTCCTGTCCGCCTACCGCGCGGCGCCGTCGCTGCGGTGGGGTCCGGCGCTGGAGCGTGCCCTGCACGCGTCGCTGGCCCACGTGCCCGCTCTGCCGGGGCGGACGCTGATCCTGATCGACCGGTCCGCCTCGATGTGGACGCGGGACCGGCGGTCGGCCGCCACGTTCGCCGATCAGGCGGCGGTCTTCGGGTGCGCGCTGGCGGTGCGGGCGCAGAAGCCGACGGTCGTGGTGTACGGCTGGGACAGCCGGGAGGTCGAGGTTCCGCGCGGCGGCTCGCTGCTGCCGTTCGTGGAGAGCCTGGACAAGTTCTCGGCCACCAACACCGCGGCGGCGGTGCGCAGGCACTACCGCCGCCACGACCGGGTCGTCATCGTGACCGACGAGCAGTCGGCCACGACGGACGCGTCGGCCGGCGTGCCGGACCAGGTTCCGCTGTACGTGTGGAACGTCGCCGGGTACGCCGCCGGCAACACGCCGTCCGGGCTGGGCACGCGGCACACGTTCGGCGGGCTGACCGACGCGGCCTTCCGGATGATCCCGCTGCTGGAGGCCGGCCGCGACGCGCACTGGCCGTTCTGACCCCGGGGCCGCCGTTCACTCGGCGGCCTCGGGCGCCCAGCGCTGCTCCGCCCGGCCGGCGCGCCACACCACGAGCGCGACCAGCCAGGTCACCGCGAACAGCCCGACCAGCAGGTAGCCGACGTCGGCCAGGTCCAGGCTGGCCGCCCAGGCCAGCGGGCCCGCGGTCACGTTCAGCCGCTCCCCGAGCAGGCCGAGCAGTTCGATACCGCCGATGACCAGGGCGACCGCGACCGACAGCGCGGTCACCGTCAGGTTGTAGAACACCTTCCGCACCGGCGTGACCAGCGCCCAGCCGTAGGCGAAGTTCATGAACACCCCGTCCGCGGTGTCCAGGAGGCTCATCCCGGCCGCGAACAGCACCGGCAGCGTGAGCAGCGCGTACCAGGGCAGGTCGAACGCCGCCGCGCCACCGGCCAGGACCAGCAACGACACCTCGGTCGCGGTGTCGAACCCCAGCCCGAACAGCAGGCCCAGCGGGTACATGTGCCACGGCTTGCGCACCGAGCGCGCCACCCGGCCCAGGATCCGGTTCAGGAACCCGCGCTCGTCCAGCCGCCGCTCCAGTTCGGCCTCGTCGTAGTCGCCGGTGCGCATCCGCCGGAACACCGCCGCGATGTGCCGCAGCGCCACCAGGTTCAGCACCCCGATCAGCAGCAGGAACCCGCCGGACACGAGCGTGCCGATCAAACCCGTCACGGCGTGCAGCGTCGAGGAGTCCGAGGTGACCTGCCCGGCCAGCGCCCGCACCCCGAGCCCGAGCAGCAGGCACAGTCCGAACACGACGCTGGAGTGGCCGAGGGAGAACCAGAACCCGACCGACAGCGGCCGCCTGCCGTCCATCATCAGCTTGCGCGTGGTGTTGTCGATCGCGGCGATGTGGTCGGCGTCGAACGCGTGCCGCATGCCCAGCGTGTACGCCGTGACGCCGAGCCCCACGCCGAAGACCCCGGCCTGCCCGATCGCGTAGTGGCCGGGCACCACCAGCAGCACCAGCGTGCCCCAGCCGATCACGTGCAACAGGCCCACCGTCACGGCCATCCCGGTGATGCTCCGCCTGCCCTGCCGGTCGAGGACCGCCATGTTCTGCTCCCTCCGCCGCTCCGGCCTCGTCGCCGGTACCAGCACTGTCGCATCCGCGCGCGGCGCACGGCACTGCCCGGACGGAGGGGCGGGCGCCGGTCAACGGGTGGGAACCTATCCGATCGGGTAGGTACCGGCAGCCGACCGGAGGGTGTGTCCGCCGTCACCTCAGGGGGTAGCGTCGAGGCGGTCGAAGGACGAGGAGCACCCCATGCCACGACTGTCCGACCTGCCGAAACTGCCCGGCGCCGTCGTCGGTGGTGTTCTCGCGGACGGCCACCGTGACGTACCGTGGAGCCGGTCGCCGCACCGTCGCGGGGATCCTCGACCGCGGGAGGTAGCCGTGCCGGGCGGAGTCCTCGACCAGGCCGAACCGCTGACCGGGCCGTGCGTGGCGCAGACCCGCACCGAGCCCGCCGAACTCGCCAAGTTCCACGTGCCGGAGGTCGTGTTCGGCCCCGGCTCGCTCGCCGAACTCGGGCACGCCGCGCTGCGGGTGGGCGCCCGCCGTCCGTTCGTGGTGACCGACCCGGGCCTGATCGAGGCCGGCTGGGTGGACGAGGCGGAGAGCCACCTGCGGCTGGCCGGGCTGCGGCCGGTCGTGTTCTCCGGCGTCACCCCGAACCCGAAGGACCACGAGATCGAAGCCGCCTACCAGCAGTACGCCTCGGTCGGCGCGGACGTGATCATCGCGGTCGGCGGTGGCTCGTGCATCGACGCGGCGAAGGGCGTGGCGATCCTGTCCGGCAACGGCGGCACGATCCTCGGCTACGCGGGCGTCGACAAGGTGGTGCAGCCCATCCCGCCGCTGGTGATGGCGCCGTCCACGTCCGGCACCGGCGCGGACGTGTCGCAGTTCGCGGTCATCACCGACACCACGCAGCACACCAAGATCACGATCATCAGCCGCACGCTGGTGCCGGACATCTCGATCGTCGACCCGCGCCTGCTCATCACCATGCCCGACGAGCTGAACGCGGCGACCGGGCTGGACGCGCTCACCCACGCGGTCGAGTCGTTCGTCTCCCGCGCGCACAACCCGCTGACCGACCAGCACGCGCTCCACGCGGCCACGCTCATCACCCGCAACCTGCTGCACACGATGGTCCACCCGCGCGCCGCGGACCCGCGCATCGCGATGGCGCAGGGCGCGCTGGAGGCCGGGATGGCCTTCACCAACGCCATCCTGGGCATCACGCACGCGATGAGCCACCAGGTCGGCGGCCTGCTGGACGCGCCGCACGGGGTGCTCAACGGGGTGCTGCTGCCGCACGCGATCCGGTTCAACGCGGCCACCGCGCCGGAGCGGTTCGTCCCGCTGGCGGCGGCCACCGGGATCGACGTGACCGGCAAGCCCGCGGCCGAGGTGGCCGAGCTGTTCGCCTGCCGGGTGCGCGAGCTGGCCGACGCCGTGGGCGTGCCACGGGGGCTGGCCGCGCTCGGCGTCACCGAGGCCGACATCGACACGCTGACCCGCACCACGCTGCAGGACGCCTGCCTGGCGACCAACCCACGCGAGGCGAGCGCCGCGGACGTGGCGGGCCTGTTCCGGCAGGCGCTGTAGGCCATGACGACGGAGAACTACCTCGGCGCGCTGACCGGTGTGCGGTCGGGCAAGCGGTCCTTCTACCCCGAGTACGTGCGCACGGCGGAGCGGCTGGAACGCGCGGTCGGCGCCCTCGACCGCATCTCCCGGGCGCTCGTGCGCACCGGTGAGGGCCCGCGCGCGCTGGTCGAGGCGGTGGTGCGGGCCGCGGCGGAACACGTGCAGGCGGACTGGCTGCTGTTCGCGGTCGCCGACGGCGCGCTGCGGGCGGCGCGGCCCCGGTTCCTGCTGCTGACCGGTGGCACGCTGGTCGAGGACGAGCGGCTGTTCCCAGCGGACGCGCTCGCGCACCTGCGGGTCCTGCGCACCAGGCCGTGGGAGGCCGGCGAGCCCGCCGACACCGGTGTGCGGGTGCCGATGACGCTGGACTGCGAGCCCGTCGGCGGTATCGCCGCGCGGCCGGCGCCGGGCATGGACATCGCGGCGACCGACCTCGCGGTGCTGCGGGTGCTGGCGAACCAGGCCGCGGTCGCGCTGCACAACTCCTACCTGGTGCACGCCACGATGCAGTTGCGCGGGCGGACCGAGGCGCTGTCCGAGGCGGCCGAGCAGCAGGCGCGGGACCTGGCCGCGCGCAACGCCGAACTGCAGGAGACGCAGCGCCGGCTGATCGAGGTGATGCAGCGGCAGGCGCTCGACGACGAGCGGCACCGGATCGCGCGCGAGCTGCACGACAGCGTCACGCAGGACGTCCTGTCGGCCGGGATGATGATCGAGATCTGCCGCGCCGAGCTGACCGAACCGGGCGCGGACCTCGGGGCGCTGCGGGAGAAGCTCACCGGCGCCAAGGACCTGACCCGGCACGCGGTGGAACGGCTGCGCGCGGCGATCTACGCGCTGCACCACTCCGAGTCCGAGCCGTCGGGGTCGCTGCCGGTGCTGCTCGAACGACTGTCCACAGTGCACCTGCCGACCGACCTCACGGTGAGCGTGTCGGTGCACGGTGAGCCGGTTCCGCTGCCCGGCGAGGCCGAGCACTCGCTGCTGCGAATCACCGGCGAGGCGCTGTTCAACACCGTGATGCACACGAACGCGGCCCGGGCGCGGATCCGGCTGGACTACCGCGCCGACCGCATCCGGCTGTCCATCGCCGACGACGGCGACGGTGATCCGGCTCAGCTGCGGCGGATGCTGCGGCTGTCGTCGGCGACGGACCTGGCCGGTGCGCACCGGGGTCTGGCGAACATGCGGGCCCGGACCGAGGAACTGGGTGGGACGCTGTCGATCCGGCGCTCCCGGATCGGGGGGATCCTGTTGCTGCTGGAGATACCGCTGCCGCGGGAGGCGGCGTGATGATCACGGGTGAGCGGACGTTGAAGATCGTGCTGGTGGACGACCACGCCATCGTCCGGCAGGGGCTGCGGTCCATCCTGGAGCGCGAGGACGACATCACGGTCATCGGCGAGGCGGCCACCGCGGCCGAGGCGCGAGCGGTGGTGGAGCGGACGCGGCCGGACATCGTGCTGCTCGACCTCAAGCTGTCGACCGGGTCCAACACCGAGGGCCTGGACATCTGCTCGGAGCTGACCTCGCGGTACCCGGAGCTGGGGGTGCTGGTGCTGACCACGTTCCTCGACGACGCCCTGGTGGTGGAGGCGATCCACCGCGGCGCGCGCGGGTACGTGATCAAGGACGTGGACACGACCGGGCTGGTGTCCTCGATCCGGGCGGTGGCGCGCAACGAGAGCGCGTTCGACTCGCGGTCGGCCTCGGCGATGGTGCGCTCGATCCGCACCGCGCCGGAGGAGCCGGTGCTGACCAGCCGCGAGCAGGGCGTGCTGGAGCTGCTGGCGCGCGGGCTGAGCAACCGGGAGATCGGATCGCGGCTGTTCATCTCGGAGACGACGGTGAAGTTCCACGTCCGCAACATCATGCGCAAGATCGACGCCTCGAGCCGTGCGGAAGTGGTGTACGAGGCGAGCAAGCGCGGCCTGATCTGAGCCGCCGGGCGAGCGGACCCGCCCGGCGGCCAGGACTCAGCGCAGGACCGGACTCAGCGCAGGACCGGACGGCCCAGCGGCAGGCCACGGCCACCGGTCGCGGCCGACAGCGCACCGGCGAACAGGTAGACGCCGACCGCGGTGAACGCGAAGACGACGTACCCGCCGGCGGTGGTCGCGGCCGTGGAGCCGCTCACCGTGCCGTAGAGCACCAGGGCGAGCGCGACGTCGATCAGCGCGAACAGCAACGTGAACGCGGCGGGCAGGCGCAGGGTGCCCAGCGTCAGCAGCACCACCGTGACGAGCCAGGCGATCAGGAACAGGCCCTGCGTGGCGACGGCGGCGTCGGCGGCGATGCCGAACCAGCCGTGGATCAGGCCCAGCACCAGCGCGGCGTAGCTGAGCCAGAAGCCGGTGAACACTCCGAACACGGCGGCGACCGCGTTCTGGCCCAGGGACGCCGCCCAGAGCGCGGCGACGAGCTGGCCCAGGCCGGTGGCGGGCAGGATGATCGCGATCGACGCGCCGACCGCGCCGGCCGGGACGTACCCGGTCAGCACCAGGCCGAGCGCGATCGCGCCGACGATGAAGGTGGGCACCCCGATCAGGGCTGGATCGCCGGTGATCTCGGTGCGGACGGGGGCTTCGGGGGCAACGGCAGTGGTCATGGTGTGCTCCTCGTTGAGCGGGACGAGCGGTCAGGCGGGGCGGCGGTCCAGGATCAGCCAGCCGCCGTGGAAACCGGACACGCGGTGGCGCCATCCGCTTCCCACACCGAGCTCGGTCAGCGTCGCCAGGTCGAAGCTGCGTACGTGGCCGTAGTCGGCGTTGGGGACGTCCTCGAAGGGGACCGCGACGATCACCCGCGAGCGGGCCAGGCGCTGGGCCTCGGCCAGAACCGCGGCACCGGTGCCCGGGTCGAGGTGCTCCAGCAGGTGCACCACGGTCACCGTGTCCACGCACGCGTCCGGCAGCGGCACCCGCGCCGCGTCGCACACCATCGTGCGCAGCGGTGTGTCCCAGGCGGCGGCGACCGTCGCCAGCACGCGCATCGAACCGGCGACGATGTCGGAGGCGATCACCGTGGTGCGCGGGCGCTGCGCCAGCATCAGCGGGAGGAACCCGAAGCACGAACCCAGGTCCAGCACGCTGCCGGGCGGCACGAGCCGCAGCACCCGCGCGTACACCGGCGCGATCCCCGCGATCAGTCCGGGCGCGGTGCGCGGATCGCGCAGGTGCTCCAGGGTGTTGGCGTAGAAGGTTTCCCAGGCCCGGGCCGGTTCGGGCACCGTGCTGCGGACGACCCCGCAGAACACGCGCTCGAAGACGTCCTGCCCGCACAGCCAGCCGGGCGTGAACAGCTCGTCGATCAGCAGCCCGGTGAGGCCGTTGTGCAGCTGGTCCGGCCGCAGGCAGTGGCTCACCTCGATGCGCCGCCCGGCGCGGTGCAGGCGGAAGTGCTCGGTGCGGACGACCGCCGGCCGCCCGTCGTCCTCGGCCCGCACCACGCGCACCAGGTCGTCGAGGTACTCCGCGACCGGGAACGGCGCGAGCGGGTCCAGCGCGGCGGTCATCGGGCCACCAGGTCCAGCGCCACGCGGTCCAAACCGGACAGATCGCGGACCACGCGGACCTTGCCGCAGTGTTCCGCGTAGGCCGGCAGATCGCAGCCGCCGAGGCCCCACGAGTAGCGCGGCTCGGGGGTGAGCCAGATCGTTTCGCGGGAGCGACGGGCGATCTCGGCGAACGCCGTCAGATTGGGGTCGTTGCCGTTGCCCCGCCCGTCGCCCAGCACCAGCACGGTGGTCCGGCGGGTGACGGCCGACGAGTGTTCGGCCAGGAACTCGCCGAACGCGGCGCCGTAGTTCGAGTTCGCGTCCACGTCGAGCACGTCACCACCGAAGATCAGGCCGAGCGCGCGCTCGACCGGGTGCTCGGCGAACAGTTCGGTGGTCTCGGCGATGCCGTCGACGAACGCGAAGGACCGGACCTGCGCGAACAGGTTCTGCAGGCCGTGCACCAGGTGCAGGGTGAACCGCGCGGTCGCGCGCACCGACAGGCTGACGTCGGCGAGCACCACCAGCCGCGGCCGGTCCTCCGCGCGCCGGACGGTGACCGGGCTGAACGGGATGCCGTCGAAGCGCATGTTGCGCCGCATGGTCCGGCCCGGATCGACGCGGCCCGCACTGGCGATGCGCCTGCGGTGCGTCAGCGCGCCACGCAGCGACGACGCCAGCCGCCGCAGCGACTCCTCCAGCTCGGCCCGCTCGCTCTCCCCGGCCTGCTCCACCTGGGCCGCGTGCTTCTCCCGGGTCTCGACGACGGCGTTCTCCAGCTCCAGCAACGCCTCCAGGTGCCGTTTCAAGGCTTCTGGGAGGTTCTCCAGCACCCCGGCGAGACGGCGGCGCAACTGCGCGGCGTCGTCCTCGTCGCCGTCCGCGGCCTGCTCGAGCCAGCCCAGCAACGCGTCCTGCTCGGCGATGCTCAGCTCGGCGTCGACCTTGGTACCGGTCTCCTGGGACAGCCGGCCGGGTACACCCGCGCCGTGCAGGCGGTCGGTGTCCAGCTGCACCCGGTACCCGGCGTCGCCGGTGACCGTGTTGTCCTTCGAGAACACGATCTCGTCGGTCATCGAGGCGAGGTCGATCTTGTTGGCCTCCTGGTGCAGGTTGTACTGCTGGGCCAGGTCCTCGGAATCGAAGTAATCCCGGATGTCGCTGGGTTTGCCGTGCTCGTGCCCCTGCTGCGGCGTCTCGCTCGGCTCCTCGGACAGGGTGAAGCTCTCCAGCTCGCCGGTGTCGGACAGGTCGTCGTGGCTGTGCCCGTGACCGTGGCCGTGCTCGGCCGGCCCGACCCGGACCAGGGCGAAGAAGGCGTCGAAGATCTCGTCGAACGCCGGGTCGTCGCGGTGGTCCTTGACCAGCGCGAGCCGCAGGGCCTCCTTGAGCACGGCCCGGTCGGCGAGGATGCCGGGCTCGGCCGCGCAGCGCAGGGCGTCGATCGTCTCGGGCACCGAGATCCGGACGTCGCGCAGCCGCAGCAGCCGCACGAACCGGTGCAGACTGGCCTCCATCGCGTGTCCCTAGGACCGGCGGCCGAACGACCGGCTGCCGCGGTCGGCGCTGACCTTCGGCGCCTCGTGGGTGTGGGTGTGCGCGTGCCCATGACCGTGTCCGTGCAGGGTTTCCGGGACCTCGGCGTTCGGGTCGACCAGCCGGGGCAGCGCCGCCAGTGCCTTGCGCACGTCCTTGTCGTACTTGACGACCACCGACACGGTGTCCGACAGCACCGGCGCGGTCAGTTCGTCGACCCCCAGCACGGCGAGTGTGCGCGCCCAGTCGATGGTCTCCGAGATGCTGGGCGACTTGCGCAGCTCCAGCTCGCGCAGGCCGCGCACGATCTCCACGAGCTGGCGGGCCAGCGCCTCCGGCAGGCCGGTGTCCTTGCTGCGCACGATGTCCAGTTCGCGCTCAGCCGATGGGTAGTCGAGGAAGAGGTGCAGGCACCGGCGTTTCAGCGCGGCCGCGAGGTCGCGGGTGTTGTTCGAGGTGAGGATGACGTACGGCCGGTTGCGGGCGGTGAACGTGCCGATCTCCGGCACCGAGATCTGGTACTCCCCCAGCATCTCCAGCAGCACCGCCTCCAGTGCTTCGTCGGCGCGGTCGA
This sequence comes from Amycolatopsis deserti, assembly GCF_014653945.1. Taxonomy (GTDB): domain Bacteria; phylum Actinomycetota; class Actinomycetes; order Mycobacteriales; family Pseudonocardiaceae; genus Amycolatopsis_E; species Amycolatopsis_E deserti. Next base: position 223,846 of record NZ_BNAU01000009.1, read on the forward strand.
TCTCGTCGATCAGCAGCACCACCGGTTCCTCGGAGCGGACCGCTTCCAGCAGCGGGCGTGCGGCGAGGAAGCGCTCGGAGAAGAACACGCTCTCCTGCGCGCCGATGCGGTCGACCGCGTCGTGCAGGTCCGGCGCGTCGGCCACGAGCTGGCCGATCTTCTCGCGGAGGATCTGGGTGTAGAGCAGCTGCTTGCCGTAGTCCCACTCGTACAGCGCGCTGGCCTCGTCCTGCCCTTCGTAGCACTGCAGGCGAAGCAGCCGGCGCCCGGTGGCCGCGGCGAGCGACTTCGCCAGTTCCGTCTTGCCGACCCCGGCCGGGCCCTCCAGCAGCACCGGCTTCTCCAGCCGGGTCATCAGGAACACCATCGTCGCGAGCCGGTCGTCGGTGAGGTAGCCCTGTGCGGCCAGTGCCTTGCCGGCTTCCTCGACGGAGTCGAATGCGGTCACGCCAAACCCTCCTCGGTAGGGGTGCCGGGGGCGGCCCCGTCCGAACCGCCCCCGGCCGTTGATTCAGCTGAGCAGGTCGTCCAGGTCGCCGTTCATGCAGTGATCGACGACGGGGCGCACCGTTTCGAAGGTGCATTCCTTGGCGTTGCCGGGCGTGCAGGCGTCGCCGAGGACGTGGTTGGTGATGCGGTCCACGTCCTCGTCGTCGCCCTTGATGACGCTCGCCTGCTCGTAGAACTTCGTCGGGCCCTGGCCGAGCCGGTTCTTCGAGTAGCTGTCCTGCGTGACGTCGGTGAACTTCTCCGGGATGCCCACGTCGCGCAGCAGCCGGATCGCGGCCGCCAGCGCCGCGTCCGCGGCCTGCACGTCGGTCATGCCGTGGGTGTCCACACCCATCACCTCGGCGATGTCGGCGAACCGCTTGTACGCCACCGGCATGTTGAACGCCCACACGCGCGGCAGGGCGATCGCGTTGTTGAGGCCGTGGTGGGTGTCGTAGAACGCGCTGACGGCGTGCGAGATCGAGTGGATGATCCCGAGGCCGCCGGAGTTGAACGCCTGCGCGGCGATGTACTGCGCGTACATCATGCCCTCGCGGCCGGACAGCTCGCTCGGGTTCCAGGTGGCCTGGCGCAGGTTCTCCGCGGTGAGCTTGATGGCCCGCAACGCGTTGCCCAGCGACGGCTCGAAGTTCAGCCGCGACACGTACGGCTCGGAAGCGTGGGCCAGCACGTCGAAACCGCACTGAGCGGTGTAGTCGATCGGGCAGCTGTAGTACAGCACCGGGTCGTCGATCGCGAGCGTCGCGACCGAGGCGTCGTCGAACGCCACGTACTTGTGCGGGTTGTCCGGGTCGGTGGTGGTGTCGGTGATGACGTAGGCCCAGGACGTCTCCGAGCCGGTGCCGGCCGTGGTGGACACCGCGATGTGCGGCGGGTTACGGGGGTTCTCGGACTTGTTGAAGCCCTCGAAGTCGTTGACGTTGCGGCCGTCGTGGGCGACCGAGATGCGCGCGCCCTTGCAGGCGTCGTGCGAGGACCCGCCGCCGATGGAGACGAAGCTGTCACACTTGTTCTCCTGGTACAGCTTGACCGCGTCCATGACGTTGTAGTCCTTGGGGTTGGACTCGACCTTGTCGTAGAGCACGACCTCGAGCCCGTGGTACTTCATCGACTCGGTGATCTTGTGGACGATGTCGGACCCGCGCAGCCCGCTCGTCATCACCAGGGTCTTCTTGAAGCCCAGCTTCAGCGCCTCCGGGCCGATCATCTCGTGGGCCCCGGGGCCGAGCAACGCCCGCGGGAACGGGTGGAACTCCTTGATGGGGAACGGCTTCAGCAATTCGTCGACCTGCATGACGCACTTTTCCTTCCTGCGCGACGAGCGACTGTGGTGACGCGCACACCGAAGCTAGCCCGCCCGGAGCAGCGCGGAAACGCTTGTGGCGCAATACTCCTCGCCCGGGAGCGCGACTCCGCACGACCGGCGGGGGCCGTACCTGCCCGATCGGTCAGGTGCCCCTGGACGCGAAAAAGGCCCGGACGCGGGGTCCGGGCCTTTTTCGCGGTTCTTCAGTTGTCCAGCAGGGCCAGTTCTTCGTCGGTGAGCAGGCGGGACCGGATCAGGAAGCGCACGCCTTCGGGCGCCTCCAGCGAGAACCCGCTGCCCCGGCCGGCCACGACGTCCACCGTCAGGTGCGTGTGCCGCCAGTAGGCGTACTGGTCGGCGCTCATCCAGAACGGCGTGCCGTCGCCGACGTGGCCGAGCAGCACGTCCGACTCGCCCACCCGGAACTCGCCGTCCGGGTAGCACATCGGGGCGCTGCCATCACAGCATCCGCCGGACTGGTGGAACATCACCGGTCCGTGCTGCTCGATCAGCCGGCGCAGCAGGGCCAGCGCGGCCCCGGTCATCGCGACCCGTTGCGCCATCAGAAGAAGCCGAGCTTCTTGGCCGAGTAGCTGACGAGCAGGTTCTTGGTCTGCTGGTAGTGGTCCAGCATCATCTTGTGGTTCTCGCGGCCGATGCCGGACTTCTTGTAGCCGCCGAACGCCGCGTGCGCCGGGTAGGCGTGGTAGCAGTTCGTCCACACGCGACCGGCCTTGATGCCGCGGCCCAGGCGGTAGGCGGTGTTGCCGTCCCGCGTCCACACGCCGGCGCCCAGGCCGTACAGGGTGTCGTTGGCGATCTTCAGCGCCTCGTCGACCGAGTCGAACGTCGTCACCGACACCACCGGGCCGAAGATCTCCTCCTGGAAGATCCGCATGTCGTTGGTGCCGCGGAAGATCGTCGGCTCGATGTAGTAGCCGCCCGGGTGCTCGGCCACCTCACGGGCGCCGCCGCCGGTGAGGACCTCGGCGCCCTCCTTCTTGCCGATGTCGATGTAGGACAGGATCTTCTCGTACTGGTCGTTGCTCGCCTGCGCGCCGATCATCGTCGACGGGTCGAGCGGGCTGCCACCGGTGATCGCCTTGGTGCGCTCGACGCACCGGCTGATGAACTCGTCGTAGATCGCGGAGTGCACCAGCGCCCGCGACGGGCAGGTGCACACCTCGCCCTGGTTGAGCGCGAACATCACGAAGCCCTCGACGGCCTTGTCCAGGTAGTCGTCGTCGGCGTCGGCCACGTCCGGCAGGAAGATGTTCGGGCTCTTGCCGCCCAGCTCCAGGGTGACCGGGATGATGTTCTCGCTGGCGTACTGCATGATCAGCCGGCCGGTGGTGGTCTCACCGGTGAACGCGATCTTGGCGATCCGGGAGCTGGACGCAAGCGGCTTGCCTGCCTCGACGCCGAAGCCGTTGACGACGTTGAGCACGCCCGGCGGGAGCAGGTCGGCGATCAGCTCGATCACCTTGAGGATCGACGCCGGGGTCTGCTCGGCCGGCTTGAGCACCACGCAGTTGCCGGCGGCCAGGGCGGGCGCGAGCTTCCACGCGGCCATCAGGATCGGGAAGTTCCACGGGATGATCTGGCCGACCACGCCCAGCGGCTCGTGGAAGTGGTAGGCGACCGTGTCGGCGTCGATCTCGGCGATGCTGCCTTCCTGGCCGCGGATCGCGCCGGCGAAGTAGCGGAAGTGGTCGACGGCCAGCGGCAGGTCGGCGGCCAGGCTCTCGCGGACCGGCTTGCCGTTCTCCCAGGTCTCGGCCACCGCGAGCTCCTCGAGGTGGTCCTCGATGCGGTCGGCGATCTTGTTCAGGATGTTGGCGCGCTCGGTGGTGGAGGTGGCGCCCCACTTCTCGGCGGCGACGTGGGCGGCGTCGAGGGCGAGGTCGATGTCGGCCGCGGACGAGCGCGCCACCTCGCAGAACACCTTGCCGTCGACCGGCGACGGGTTCTCGAAGTAGCGTCCCTCGGCCGGTGCGACCCAGTCACCGCCGATGAAGTTGTCGTACCGCGCGGCGAAGCTGACGACACTGCCGTCGGCACCGGGCTTGGCGTAGGCCATGGATGCACTCCATTCACTCGATCACATCGGTGTGATGGGTGCCACCGTGCCGAACCCGGGTTGGCGAAACGTTGGCGCTCAGTCGCGCAGGGCCTCGTGCAGCCGGGCCGCCGCGATGCCGCGCCGCCCGTCGCCGGGCGCGAGCAGGCGGTGCGCGTGCTCGTGAACCTGCAGGTCGAACGGGTGCCGCTCGCCGTAGGTCAACGCCAGGTCCGGCTCACGCGAGGCCAGCACCGCCTCCCGCACGGCGACCTCCAGGTGGTCGCGCCACCGGGTGATGCCGGGCGCCTCGGACGCGGGCAGCAGCGGCCCGCTGTAGCGGCGCACCGCCGTCGCGGTGTCCCCGGCCTTGAGCGCGTTCAGCACGTCGAGGGCATCGCAGTCGATCGGTGTGGTGAGGGCGTAGCGGCGGTTGGCGAGCGCGCCGCCCAGCATCCGCCGCAGGTGGGAGGCCTCGGCGCGCAGGGTCGTGCTGGTGACCGGCAGGTCCCCGTACAGCGCTTCGCGCAGCCCGTCCGGCGAGAACCCGCCGGGTTCGAGCGCGAGCAGCGTGAGCACCTCCAGCTGCCGCGGCGACAACCTCAGCGGGGTGCCGTCGAACGTGGCGCTCCCGGAGCCGAGGCAGGACAGCCGGATGCCCGGCGCCGCGGGCGGGGTGGCCTGCAGGCGCGACTCGATGGCGGTGACCAGCGTGCGGACCGTCGACATCGCCAGCGGGTGCGACCGGTCCCAGGTGGTCGACAGGTCGAGAACGCCCAGGTGACGGCCGCGCGGATCGCGGATCGGGGCGCAGTAGCAGACCCAGCCGTGCAGGGCCGCGACCAGGTGCTCGGCGGAGAAGACGCTGCTCGGACGGCCGGTGCGCAGCGCCAGCGACAAGGCGTTGGTGCCCATGTCCGGTTCGTCCCAGCGGCCGCCGGGCGCGAAATTCACCCGCTCCGCCCGCCGCCGCATGACGCGCCCGCCACACGTCCATAGGATCGTGCCGGACTCGTCGGTGACGGCGCCGACGAACCCGGCGTCGTCGGCGATGCTGCGCAGCTCGTCGGCCAGTTCGGTGACCGGGGCGCGCAGCGGCGATTCGCGCCAGCGGGAGCGCACCTCGTCCCCGGCGGCGGGGGCGCTGTCCCGCGCGGGATCCACGATGGACAGCGAGCGCGCCCAGGACTCGGCGACCTCGCTGCGCAGTTCCAGGGTTTCCGGACGCGCCTGTGCCGGCACCCAGCGGGCCCATTCCCGTTCCAGGGCCGCCCGGCGCTGGTGGAGCGCACTACGCTCTGCCATTTCCGCGACCTCATCGTCCTCATGCCCGGCGCAATGGTGCTCCATGATGCCTGACGAACCGCGCGGGCGCACCTACCCGCCCGGAGGGTTCCAACCTCCCGCCAACGTTCGCCGGTCAGGCTCTGCGGCATGGACTTCTGGGCTGAGCAGGCGGAACGGTTGCACTGGGACGTGCGGTGGTCGGAGGTTCTGGACTGGTCCGGCGCCCCGTACGCGAAGTGGTTCACCGGCGGCCGGCTGAACGCCGCCCACAACTGCGTGGACCGGCACGTCGAGGCCGGTTTCGGGGACCAGGTGGCGATCCACTGGGTGGGCGAGCCGGGTGACTCGCGGGACATCACGTACGCCCAGCTGCGGGACGAGGTGTGCCGGGCCGCCAACGCGCTGGCCTCGCTCGGGGTGCGGGCCGGGGACCGGGTAGCGATCCAGCTGCCGATGATCCCCGAGGCGATCGTGGCGATGCTCGCGTGCGCGCGGCTGGGTGCTCCCCACTCGGTGGTGTTCGGCGGGTTCTCGCCGTCGGCATTGCGGTCGCGTGTCGAAGACGCCGAGGCCAAGGTCGTGATCACCGCGGACGGGCAGTTCCGGCGGGGCCAGGCCGTGCCGATGAAGGCGAACGTCGACGAGGCCCTGGCCGGATCGGCGGTGGAGAAGGTCGTCGTCGTGCGCCGCACCGGCGAGGACGTTCCGATGGGCGAACGCGATGTGTGGTGGCACGAGCTGGTGGACGGCCAGTCCACCGAGCACTTCGCGGAGGCGTTCGATTCCGAGCACCCGCTGTTCATCCTCTACACCAGCGGCACGACCGGGAAGCCGAAGGGGATCCTGCACACCACGGGCGGCTACCTGACGCAGGTGGCGTACACGCACCAGGTGGTGTTCGACCACCGGCCGGGCGAGGACGTCTACTGGTGCACCGCGGACATCGGCTGGATCACCGGGCACTCCTACATCGTGTACGGGCCGCTGGCGAACCGCGCCACCCAGGTGGTCTACGAGGGCACACCGAACACGCCGCACGAAGGCAGGCACTGGGAAATCGTGCAGAAGTACGGGGTGTCCATCTACTACACCGCGCCCACGTTGATCCGGACGTTCATGAAGTGGGGCGAGGACATCCCGGCGCGCTACGACCTGTCTTCGTTGCGGGTGCTGGGATCGGTGGGCGAGCCGATCAACCCCGAGGCGTGGCGGTGGTACCGCGAGCACATCGGGGCGGGCACGGCGCCGATCGTGGACACCTGGTGGCAGACCGAAACCGGGGCCATCATGATCGCCCCGCCGCCCGGATCGCCGGAGTTCAAGCCGGGCTCCGCGCAGACGCCGGTGCCCGGGATCTCCGCGATGGTGGTGGACGACGCGGGCAAGGAGGTGGCGCCGGGCGAGAGCGGATACCTGGTGCTGGACCAGCCGTGGCCGTCGATGCTGCGCGGCGTGTGGGGCGACGACGCGCGGTTCCGGGAAACGTACTGGTCCCGTTTCACCGGCGCGTACTTCGCGGGTGACGGCGCGCGGTACGACGCCGACGGGGACATCTGGCTGCTGGGCCGGGTGGACGACGTCATGAACGTCTCCGGGCACCGCATCTCCACGGCCGAGGTCGAGTCGGCGCTGGTGTCCCACCCGGCGGTCGCCGAGGCCGCGGTGGTGGGCGCGGCCGACCCGACGACCGGCCAGGGCATCGTGGCGTTCGTGATCCCGCGCGACGCCGCCGAGGTGTCCGTCCAGGAGCTGCGGGACCACGTGGCGCGGGAGATCGGGCCGATCGCCAAGCCCCGGCAGATCATGGTGGTGCCCGAGCTGCCGAAGACCCGCTCCGGCAAGATCATGCGCCGCCTGCTGCGGGACGTGGCGGAGAACCGGGAGATCGGCGACGTCACCACGCTGGCGGATTCCGGTGTGATGGCGCAGATCGCGGGTCAGAAGTCGGCCACGTGATCGGCCGCCAACCACGACTTGTACAGTGAACAACGGCCAAATACCGGCGTAATCGGGAAAACAATTTCCGGAATTGCGCCGGTAACGTTCGTGCATTCCGGAACGACAAAGCGGCTGAATCTCCCCTAGATCGTTTTCCCGGAAAAGGACGTCCCCAATGCGCATGATCAGTCGCGTCCTCGGCACGGCCGCCGTGGCGGGTATCGCACTGCTGGGCCCAGCGCCCGCGGTTTTCGCGGTCGAGCAACAGGACTACAACTGCTCCGACTTCGAATACCAGGAGGACGCGCAGGCCATTCTCGACCAGGACCGCTCGGATCCCCACGATCTGGACCGGGACAACGACGGGATCGCCTGCGAAGACCTGCCGCACAAGCCGGCCGGGCAGCCGTCCACGCCCGCGAGCACCGCCACCCAGGCGCCGCCGGTCGCCACCAGCACCAAGACCACCCCGGCTGACCTGGACTGCGCCGACTTCGCCACCCAGGCGCAGGCCCAGGCCGTCCTCGACGCGGACCGCAGCGACCCGCACCGCCTGGACGCCGACCACGACGGCATCGCGTGCGAGACCAAGTTCGGTGAGAAGAACACCACCGGCGGCGGCTCGCAGGTGAAGGTCAAGCCGGTCGGTGGCGTGGACACCGGTGGCGGTGACGAGGGCACCGACGCGGGCCCGGCCGTCGCGGTGGGTGCGCTCGTGCTCGTCGGCGGTGGCGCCGGCACCATGCTGCTCCTCCGGCGGCGCGCCGGACGATGAGCACCGTGCGATGGCGTCGATGGCTCGCGTTCGCGGCCATCGGCGCCACCCTCACCGCCTGCGGCTCCCCGGCCGAGCCGCAGCCCGCGCCGGCAGCGCCCCCGGCGTCGTCGGTGCCGGCGCAGACCTCCAGCGCCGCCCCGGTGACCACCCCGGTCGACGGGCCCCTGCCGCGGTCCCGGCCGGTCCGGCTCGATGTGCCGTCGATCGGGGTCAGCACCGGCCCGATCATCGACCTCGGCCTGACCGACGACGGTGAACTCGAGGTCCCCGGCGACGCGGTCACCACCGGCTGGTTCACCGGAAGCCCGTCCCCGGGCGAGACCGGGCCCGCGGTGCTCGCCGCGCACGTCGACTACAACCACGTGCCCGGCGCGTTCCACCGGCTCAAGGACACCAAGCCGGGCGACCAGGCGATCGTGCGCCGGGCGGATGGCACCACCGCCGTGTTCACGGTCTACCGCGTCGAGCGGTACCCGAAGTCGCGTTTCCCGACCGACGAGGTCTACGGCGACACCGCGGGCCCGGAGCTGCGGATGATCACCTGCGGCGGCGACTTCGACCGGTCGACCCGCAACTACGCCGACAACGTGGTCGCCTACGCGCGCTTGTCGCAGTCCTACCGAGGCTGATCACGCCAACGCCTCCGTCGGCGTGAGCCGGGCGGCGCGCATCGCCGGGTACGCGCCGGCGATCGCTCCGACGAGGGCCGCCACCCCGGCGCCGCCGAACAGCGCGAGCGGCGGCAGCACCGCGGGCCAGTCCTGGGTGAGCGCGTACCCGGCGGTCACCGCGACCCCGGCCAGCACCCCCACCACCCCGCCGAGCAGGGACAACAGGACCGATTCGGCGAGGAACTGGCCCCGCACCTGCCGACGCGTCGCGCCCAGCGCCCGCCGCAGCCCGATCTCGCGTCGCCGTTCCAGCACCGAGATCACCATCGTGTTCGCCACGCCGACCCCGCCGACCAGCAGCGCGACCCCGCCCAGCGCCAGGAACAACGCGCTGAACGACGACTCGGACAGCCGCTTCGCCGCCAGCGCCTCCGACGGCCGGGTCACCTGCACCTCGCCGGGCCGCTGCGGGCTCAGCGTGGCGCCGAGAACCGACCGGACGTTCTCCACTTCGGACTCTTCCGCCCGCACGTGCACCGTCGTCGGATGACCGGTGAACCCGAGGCGCGCCTGCGCCACGTCCCAGCCGACGAGCACCGCGCGTTCGATCTCCGGTGCGAGCGGCATCGCGTCGAGGATTCCGGCGACGGTGAACCACTGGCCGTCGATCCACACCTGGCGACCGGGTTCCAGCACGCCGAGCCGGGTCGCGGCGACCGACCCGAGCACGACGGCGGGGAACCGCGAGTTCGCCGCGTCCAGGAAAGACCCGGCGTGCAGGTGCCCACCGAGGACCGGCAGGAGGTCCGGGGTGGCGGCGAGCACGCTCAACCCCGAGGTCTCCTCGGCGTCGATCCAGCCGGTCCGGCGGACGGTCGCGGACGTGCGCCCGGTCGCGGCCGCCGCGGTGACCGGGCCGATGCGGCGCACGAGGGCGACCGAGGCGGCGGGCAGTTCGGCGACGCCGTCGCCGAGCATCCGCTGGCCGGGCTCGGCGTGCAGGAGGTTGGTGCCGAGCGCGGCGAGCTGGTCCTGCAGCGCGCGGGAACCGGATGCCGGGATGCTGACCACGGCCACGATCGCGGCGATCCCGATCGCGATGCCGAGCGCCGACAGCGCGGCCCGCAACGGCCTGGTGCGCATGCCGTGCATGCCGTGGCCGAGCACGTCCCGCGGCCCGAGCCGCGTCGGCCTGGGCAACGGCTCCGGCGTCGGCGCCGGGACGAGGGTGCGCGCAGTCATGCCGCCACCCCGCTGTCCGATCGCAACTCGCCATCACGAACCTCCACGCGCCGGGGCATTCCCGCGGCGATCTCGGCCGAGTGCGTGATGACCACGATGGTCGTGCCGGCGGCGTTCAGATCGCCCAGCAGCGCGAGGATCCCGTCGCCCGTGGTGGTGTCGAGGTTCCCGGTCGGCTCGTCGGCGAGGAGGATCGGCGGCCGGGTCACCACGGCGCGGGCGATCGCGACCCGCTGCTGCTCGCCGCCGGACAGCTCGCCCGGCAGGTGCGCCGCCCGGTGCGCCAGCCCGACCCGCTCCAGCGCGTCCCTCGCCAGTCCGGCCCGCCGGCGCCGCGGCACGCCCGCGTAGGCGAGCCCGCTCGCCACGTTGTCCAGCGCGGTCAGCCCCTCGGTGAGGAAGAACCGCTGGAACACGAACCCGATCCACGCCGCCCGCAGGGCCGACAGCTGCCGGTCCGGCAGGGCCGCCACGTCGTGGCCGCGCACCGAGACCGTGCCGGAGCTCGGCCGGTCGAGCGTGCCCATCAGCTGCAGCAACGTGGACTTCCCGGAACCGGACGGCCCGACGATCGCGAGCATCTCGCCGTCGCGCACCCGCAGCGACACGCCCCGCAGAGCCCGCACCCCGCCGGGGTAGGTCTTGCCGACATCGGCCAGTTCGAGCACCGTCACGACGTCGTCACCACCCGCTGACCCTCGCGCAGATCCCCGCGCACCTCGACCAGCCCGCGCGCGAACAGTCCGGTTTGGACGCCGACCAGGCGCGTGCCGTCGCCTTCCACGACCTCCACCGCCAGCCCGCCCTCGGCGAGCGCGAGCAGCGCGCCCACCGGCACCGCCAGCACCGACGGGCGGCTGCCGGTGGTGAACGTGACGTCCACCGGCGCGGAGTCGAGTTGCCCGGCCGCGGCGGGGTCGTCGAGCGTCACGACGACGTCGACGGTCGCCTCCTCGCCCTCCTCGCCGGGCGTCGCGGTGCTGCCCACCGAGCTGACGGTGCCCCGCGTCGCGCCACCTCCGGTGATGTTCAGTTCCACCTTGTCGCCCTGCTTGGCGATGCCGCGCCTGCTGATCACGAGCTGCACGGTCACCACCCGCTGGGTCCCGGTCAGCTTCGCGATCTCGCCGCCGGCCGGGTCGCCGATCTGCGCGGTCACCGACGCGACGCGCACCGCGCCGGGCCGCACCACGACCGCGTCCGGCGACAGCCGTCCGGTCTGCTCCAGCCCCAGCGCCTTCTGCCACCGCTTCAGCGCCGTCGCGGTCGCGTCGGTGAAGCTCGTGTCCGGCGTGCCGAACCCGGTGTAGCCGAGCGCGCGCAGGTTCTCCTCCAGCACCTGCACGTCCGGGCCCTTCGTCATACCCGCCGCCAGTTCCCGGTAGAACGGGATGCTCCCGTACAACAGGGGAACCGGCTTCGCGTCCACTGCGTACACGCTCTCCCCACGTTCGATGACGTCGTTCGCCGCGGGCAGACCGGTGATCGTGCCCGGCAGCTTGCCGGTCAGTGACCGCTCGACGCCGTAGCCGAGCGTGCCGTCCTCGGTGTCCTGTTCGGCCAGGTCGGTGCGCACGACCTCGGCGGTCGCCGGTGCGGCGGGCCCCTCCGGCATCGCCGTGGCCGGGCTCGCCCCCACCCGGGCGACGATCACCGCGGTGCCGGCCCCGAGCAACGCCACGGCCACCGCGCCCGCGCCGATCCAGCGCAGGCGGCGTCGGCGGCGCACCTGCTGCGGCCCGGTGCTCACCGCCCGCCCTCCTCGTTGTTCTGCGTCTCCCCGCCCTTCCCCGCGTACTGCTGGCACGCCTCCATCGCCGCGACATACCTGGGGTCGTCCGGCCCACTGCCCTGGATCTTGATGCCGGGGTCGTCGGCCGTCGGGTCCGGCACGTTCACGCCGTGTTCCCGCAGGCACTTGGCCAGCTGGCGCTGCCTGTCCAGGTCCTCGGGACTGATCGCCTTCGGCGCGCCCGCGTTGGGCAGCAGGCCCTTGCACGCCTCGGTGGCCTCCTCGGCCTTCTGCCGGTCGACGCCCTCCGGGACGGTGACGTTGATGCCGCCGCCGTCGGTCTTCGGGTCCGGCATGTCGACGCCGTGTTCCCGCATGCACTTGGCGAAGGCCCGGGCCTGGTCCTCTTCGGTTCCCGCGGCCGGGGCGGACTTCGTCGTCGAAGCCGGCGACGACAGGGACGCCACCCCGCTGCCGCCTCCGTCCGAACCGCACGCGGTCAGCACCGCCAGCAGGCCGGCGGCCGCCAGCACCAGTCGAACTCGCATCGTTTTCCTCCTTCGTCGGAGCCACAGGTCTAGCGAACGGGCGCGCTGGCGGCGTTAAGCGAATTCGCTTATCCCCCGCTTACCCCGACGCGGGCAGACTGGCCGTGGGAAGGGGACGGGATGCGAGTACTCGTCGTGGAGGACGAGCGGCTGCTGGCGGACACGATCGCCGACGGGCTGCGGCGGTTGTCGATGGCCGTCGACGTCTGTTACGACGGCGACGCGGCGATGGAACGCGTGGGCGTGCACGGCTACGACGTGGTGGTGCTGGACCGCGACCTGCCGGGCACGCCGGGCGACGCGGTGTGCCGGGCGCTGCTGGACGGCGGTGGCGAGGCGCGGGTGCTGATGCTCACAGCGGCCGCCGGGATCGACGACCGGATCAGCGGGCTGGACACCGGCGCCGACGACTACCTGACCAAGCCGTTCGCGTTCGGCGAGCTCGTCGCGCGGCTGCGGGCGCTCGCCCGGCGGGCGCGGCCCGCGTTGCCGCCGGTCCTGTCGCGGGCGGGTGTGGTGCTGGACCTGCCCCGGCACCAGGCGTCGCGGGACGGGCGGCACCTGTCGTTGTCCCGCAAGGAGTTCGCGGTACTGGAAGTGCTGATGCGGGCGGAGGGCGCCGTGGTCAGCGTCGAGGACCTGCTGGAGAAGGCATGGGACGAACACGCAGACCCGTTCACCAACGCCGTCCGCGTCGCGATCGGCACGCTGCGGCGCAAGCTCGGCGACCCGCCGGTGATCGAGACGGTGCCCGGCGCCGGTTACCGGATCGGCTGATGCGGAACCTGTCGCTGCGCACCCGCTTCTCGCTCATGTTCGGCGCGCTGTTCCTGCTCGCCGGGGCGATCCTGCTGCTGGTCAACTACGTGCTGGTGGCGCGGTACCTGCCGGAGGCGTCCGCGTTCGCCAGCAGTGAGAACACCCCGCCTGCGGGGTCGGCGCCGCTGCACGTGAAGGGCCCGGACCTGACCCAGTCCATTTCGGACTACCGGGATTCCGCGGTGCGCACGTTGATCGTGGTGTCCGGTTTCGCGTTGCTGCTGACCGGGGCGCTGGCCGTGCTGCTCGGGTGGCTGATGGCCGGCCGGGTGTTGCAGCCGGTGCACGCGATCACGGCGACCGCGCGGCGGCTCGAGGCGGGCAACCTGGACCGGCGGATCAACCTGGACGGCCCGCCCGGCGAGCTGAAGGAACTGGCCGACACCTTCGACAGCATGCTCGACCGGCTCGCCGCGTCGTTCGACAGCCAGCGCCGGTTCGTCGCGAACGCCTCGCACGAGCTTCGCACGCCGCTGGCGGTGCAGCGCACGCTGGTGGACGTCGCGATGGCCGAAGAGGATGCGAGCCCGGATCTGCGACGGCTGGGCAGGCACCTGCTGGTGACCAACGAGCGCAGTGAGCGGATCATCGAGGGCCTGCTGGTGCTCGCGCGCAGTGATCAGGGGCTGGCCGGCAGCGCGCCGGTGCGGCTGGACGAGGTCGCCGAGCACGTGCTGGACTCGATGAGCGGCCTGGCCGACTCGCGCGGGGTGACGCTGCACCGGTCACTGCGGCCGAAAACCGTGCTGGGCGAACAGGTTCTGCTGGAGCGGTTGGTCACGAACCTGGTGCACAACGCCATCCTCTACAACGAGCCGGGTGGTTCGGTACGCACGGAGGTGGACGGCGCGCTCGTCGTGGAGAACACGGGTCCGCCGGTGCCCGCCGAGGCGCTGCCCGGGCTGTTCGAGCCGTTCCGCCGCCTGACCGGGGACCGCACGTCCCACGCGAACGGCGCCGGCCTGGGGCTGTCGATAGTCCGCTCGATAGCCACCGCGCACGACGGCTCGGTACGAGCGGAGCCGGGACCGGCGGGCGGGCTGCGGGTCACGGTGGATCTGCCGGAGGCGTGACCAGCGGAACCGTTGCCCCTCTCCTGGCCGGAAGTGCAGCCGCCACCGAGCGCCGTCCGGTGCGCCGCCCGGGCTCGGCGGCGCGGCCGCGGGCCTGCCGGAGACGCGTCCGCCGCGGCTTCCGTGGCGGGCCACCCCCGCCGCGGGGCCGATCCCGAACCGCCGGGCAAGCTGCCGAGTTACCCGGCCACGGCGGTACCCCCGCGGCTCGCGGGCTCGCCCCGTCGCTGAGCGGCCCCGCCCCCGCCCCAGGGCTGGTTTCGAACCGCCGGCCGTGCTGCCCGGCAGCGGTGGCACCCCAGCGGCTCCCGGCCTCGCCCTCTGGCTGAGCAGCCCCGCCCCCGCCCCGGGGGGCGATTCCGAACCGCCGGGCCGCCCTGCCCGGCCACCGCGGCACCCCCACGACTCCCGGCCTCGCCCCGTCGCTGAGCAGCCCCGTCCCCTCCCGCTGGCCGCGCGGGCCCGGCCCACGGGCCGATTACGAACCGCCGGCCGTCCTGCCCGGCCGCGGCGGCACCCCCGCGACTCCCGGCCTCGCCCCTGGCTGAGCAGCCCTGGCCCTCCCGCTGGCCGCGCGACCCCGGCCCGGGGGCCGATCACGAACCGCCGGGCCGTCCTGCCCGGCCGCGGGGGTACCCCCGCGAGGGGGATGGACCAAGCGGGCAACCAACCGGTCCCGATGAACCCGCCGGGCCCCCTGCCCCGCACGAACCCCAGCCCCGAAAACCCCCGGGCAAGTTGCCCGGCCACGGCGGCACCACCGCGACCCCCAGCCCCTCCCCTGGCCGCGCGGCCCCGGCCCCGCGAGCCCTACCGCCGCGCCCGCACCACCGCGTCGTGGATCGTCACCGCGTTGCCGTCCGGGTCGGTGGCCTCCCGGGGCCGCGCCTCGGCGACCTCCACCGTCCACCCGGCGGGCAGCCAGCTCGCCACCTCCTCCGCGCTGCTGAACCGCTCGGGCAGGTTCGGCCGCCCCATCGTGGTCTCCAGGTCGCGCGCGTCGTGGTGCACCAGCAGCAGCGTGCCGCCCGGGGTGACCCACCCGGTGAGCCGCCCGACCAGCTCACGCAGCTCCGTGTTCCGCAGGTGCAGGAACTGCGCCGAGATCAGGTCGAAGCGCCGGTCACCCGGGTCCCAGGTCCGCACGTCGGCCCGCACCCACTCGATCCGCTCCCCGACCCCGGCCCGCTCGGCGTGCTCCGCCCCGCGGCGCAGCGCGGTCTCGGACAGGTCCAGCGCCGTCACCCGCCAGCCGCGCCCGGCGAGCCAGCAGCTGTCGGCTCCCTCGCCGGCCCCGATGTCCAGCGCCGCGCCCGGCGGGAGCTCCCCGGCCTCGGCGACCAGCTGCGGGTTCGGCCGTCCACTCCAGACGGTCGTGCGCGAGCGGTACCGCTCCTCCCAGAACTCCTCGCCGTACTCCTCAGATCCCATGGCGCCGCGCACCTCCCACGAGTTCGCCGACCTCGCCCTCGCGCGCGAACACCCCGGCCCGGTGCGCGGCGACCGCCTGGCGGGTGTCCTCCGCGACGAGGTCGGCGTTGATCGCCGCGCCCGCCGTCATCCCGCCGGACGCCGACACGATCACCTGCGCGGTCACGTTCGCGACGTTCCCGGCGACCCACACGCCGGGCACCGCGGTGGCCCCGGTCGGGTCCGCGGCCACGTACGTGCCGATGACGTGGCCCTGCACGACCTGTTCGGTCACTTCGAGCCCGAGCGCGGTGAGCAGCCCGGCGCGGGCGGTGAACCGGGGCGCGACCACGACCACCTCCCGCGGCACCACCTCCCCGGAGGCCATCCGGACACCGGTCAGCCGGTCGTCGGTCACCTCGACGGCCGCGACCTCGCCCTCGACCACGCGGATCCCGCGGGCGGCCAGCTCTTCGCGCTGCTCGTCGGTCAGCTCGGGCGCCTGGTGCCGGAACAACGTCACGTCCGCGCTGAGCTGCCGCCACAACAGCACCGCGTGCACCGCGAGCGGGTTGCTGCCGATCACGCCGATCGCCTGGTCGCGCGCCTCCCAGCCGTGGCAGTACGGGCAGTGCAGCACGTCGCGCCCGAACCGCTCGGCGACCCCGTCGATGTCCGGCAGCTCGTCGACCAGTCCGGTCGTCACGAGCAGGCGGCGCGCGCGGACCGACCGGCCGTCGTCCAGGGTCACCTCGAACCCGTCCTCGGTGCGGGCGGCCGCGGTCACCGTTCCCGCCACGACCTCGCCCCCGTAGCCGGTCACCTCGTCGCGACCGATGGCGACCAGTTCGGCCGGCGGGGTGCTCTCCCGGCCCAGGTAGTTGTGCACGTGCCCGGCCGGGGCGTTGCGCGGGTGGCCCGCGTCGACCACCAGCACCGACCGGCGCGCCCGAGCCAGCGCGAGCGCCCCGGCCAGACCTGCCGCGCCGCCACCCACCACCACAACGTCGTACTTCTCGTTCATGTCCGCGACTATCCGCGCGGCCGGGACGAGGTGACAAGAAATTTTGCCGGGATGGCAAACCGGGCTTGAAGAGCCGGGGAGCGGGTAAACAGCGGCCACCGAGTGGAGAGGGCGAGGCTTGGACCAGATACCGACGTTCGGCGTCGAAGAAGAGTTCCTGCTCGTCGACGAGCGGGGGCACCTGTCGGACCGCGGCCCGGAGATCGTCGAGGCTTTCGAGCGGCCCGACGGCGACGTGCAGCGCGAACTCGCGCGCTGCCAGGTCGAGCTCGCGACGGAAGTGTGCCACGGCGCGGAGGAGCTGCTCGACCAGCTCACGCACTTCCGCTCGCGGCTGGCGGGCGAGGCCGCGAAACGGCAGCTGCGCCTGATCGCCACCGGGACGCCGCTGCTGGCCGAGGAGCACCCGCCGAGCCTCACCCCGACCCCGCGCTACCGGCGGATGGGCGAGCACTTCGGCCTGATCGCGCGCACCGGCACCACCTGCGGGTGCCACGTGCACGTGAAGATCCCGGACCGGGGCACCGGGGTGCGGATCAGCAACCACGTCCGGCCGTGGCTGCCGGTGTTGCTCGCGCTCACCGCGAATTCCCCGTTCGACAGCGGCCACGACACCCGGTACAGCAGCTGGCGGCACGTGTTGTGGTCACGCTGGCCGTCCGCGGGACCGCCGCCCCTGTTCGGCTCGCTCGGCGAGTACGAGTCCCGCGTCGCCGCGATGCTCGAATCCGGCGCGATGATGGACCGGGGCATGATCTACTGGGACATCCGGCTGTCGGAGAAGCGTCCCACGCTGGAATTCCGCATCAGCGACGTGGCGGCGACCGCGCGCGAGGCGACCACGCTGGCCGTGCTGGTGCGCGGTCTCGTCCTCACCGCACTGTCCGAACTGGACTACGCACCGCCCCCGGTGCCCGTCGAGGTGCTGCGGGCCAATCTGTGGCGCGCGGCCCGGGACGGCCTGGACGGCTCCGCGCTGCACCCCGAGACCGGTCGCCTCACGCCGACGCCCGCGCTGGTCGGCCAGCTCGTCGAACGGGTTCGCGGCGCCCTCACCGAAACCGGCGACATCGGCTTCGTGGTGGAGTCGCTGGCCTGGGTGCGCGAGCACGGCAACGGCGCCCAGCGCCAGCGGCGCGCCTACGCCGCCAACGAGTCGCTCACCGACGTGGTGGACCTGCTCAGCCTGCGATAGCTCGCTTCAGCGCGGCCAAGGCTTCCGGATCCGCCAGGGCCGAGCCGACCGCGACGGCCCGGCACCCGGCGGCGAGGAAGTCCGCGGCGTTGCCGGCGTCGATGCCGCCGGTGGCCACGAACCGCACCGAGGGGAACGGCGCGAGCTGGGCGGTGATCCAGTCCGCGCCCAGCTGGCGGGCGGGAAACGCTTTCAGCCAGGTGTTCCCCAGGGCCAGAGCGTTCGCGATCTCGGTCGCCGTCGCCACGCCGGGCAGGTGCGGCAGGCCGAGCCGCTGCGACTCGGCGACCACGTCCGGGTGCAGTCCGGGCGCCACGGTGAACTCGGCGCCGGCCTCCCGCACCGCGGCCAGCTGGTCCACTGTGGTCACCGTGCCCGCGCCGACGCTCTTGCCCCGCTCGGCCGCCGCCTCGACGGCCGCCTGCAGCGAGGGCATCGCGTCCGGCGTCTGCACCGGGATCTCCACCAGTTCGACCCCGAACTCCCAAGCACGCGTGCACATGTCCACAGTCGTTTGTGGATCGAGGCCGCGGAAGATGCCCAGCACGGGGTTGCGGTCGAGGTGCGCGGCGAAGAAGTCAGCGGCGTCCATGGTCGTCTCCTCCCCAGCCCAGTGCCCGGGAGATCCGGTGGGCGGCGGTCCGGTATTCGTCGAGGTGGGCACGCAGCTCGGCCAGCGGGGCGACGACCTTGAGCGCGGTGACGGACAGGCTGTGCGTCACCTGGCCGCGCGCGTCGTACACCGGCAGTGCCACGCAGTTCAGGAAGTCCTCGTGTTCGCCGTCGTCCTCGGCCCAGCCGCGTTCGCGGACGCGGTCCAGCTCGGCGGACAGTTCCTCGGGGCCGGTGAGCGTGGTCGGCGTGAAGCGTTCGTAGTCGCAAATGGACAGCCAGCGCGCGCGATCCGGCTGGTGGGCGAGGATCGCCTTGGCGACGCCGGCGGTGTGCAGGATGGCCGGCAACCCGATGCGCGAGCCCATCGCGACGCTGCCGCGGCCGTCGATCTTGTCCACGTACACCACGCGGTCGCCAGCGAGTTCCGCGAAGTGGACGGTGTGGCCGGATCGGTCGCTCAGCTCCTGCAGGATCGGCCGGGCCAGCGCGCGGGCCTCGACCTGGTCCAGGGCGAGCTGGCCGTAGGCGATGAGCTGGAAGCCCATGGCGTAGCGGTGGTCCGGGACGCGCCGGACGAACCCGCCGTCCTCGAGGGTCTGCAGGATCCGCAACGCGGTCGACTTGTGGACGCCGAGGTGGTCGGCGATCTCGCCGAGCGTACGGTGGCGGCGGGAGACGAACGCGACGATGTCGATCGCGCGGGCGACGGTCTGGGACATCAGGCCGGCTCCGAGATGATTTCGGACGTGGGCGGCAACTCGGCGAAGTCCGAGGGTCCTGCGAGCACCCGTGCGGCGATCTGGGACATCAGGCCAGCCCCGGGATGATCTGGGCGGCGGGCGGCAACTCGGCGCAGTCCGACGGTTCCTCGAGTACCCGAGCGATCTGGGACATCAGGCCAACTCCGCGATGATCTCGGCAGCCGACGGCAACTCGGCGAAATCCGACGGCTCCTCGAGCACCCGAGCGGCGGCGTAGTGCCCCAGCTTCAGTCGGGTGATTTCGTCGCGGTCGTCGAGGAAACCGCTGAGCCACCCCGCGGCGAACGCGTCCCCGGCGCCGACGGCGTCCACCACATCGACCTTTGTGGACGGTGCACGGTGGACTCCGCTCGGCGTGAAGCTGACCGCCTCGACCGCCGCGTCCTTGACCACCAGGTAGCGGGGCCGGTCGAGGAGGGCGCGCACGCTCTCCGCGTCGGTCGTACCCCACAGGGCCTCGGCCTCATCCCGGCCGACGAAGACGATGTCGCTGTCCTGGGCCAGATCGCGCAGGACCTCGGGCGCGTCCCCGTGCCAGAGCTGGGGGCGGTGGTTGACGTCGAAGCTGACGAGGCCGGGACCGCGGACGAGGGCGCGGGTGGCTTCGCGGGCCTGGCCGGAGAGGGCGGCGGTGATGCCGGAGACGTGCACGAGCCGCGCCGGGTGGGCGGTCCAGCGGGCGATGTCGGCGGTCGTGATGGCGGAGGCGGCCGAGCCGGCGCGGTAGTAGTAGACGCGGGTGCCGGCCGGGGTGGGGTCCTTGAAGTAGACCGCGGTGGGGCGGTGCTCGTCGCGGCGGACCAGGGAGGTGTCGACGCCGTGGCGCTGGAGGTCGTCGAGGACGAGGTCACCGAGCGGGTCGGCACCGAGCGCACTCGCCCAAGCCGCCTTGTGCCCGAGGCGAGCCAACAACGCCGCGACGTTCGACTCCGCCCCGCCCGGCCGCAGCAGGAAGCGGCTTCCGGAGACCAGACGACCGCCCGCCTCGGGCGTGACCATGACCATGGTCTCGCCGACCGTCAGCACATCCATTCGGCCTCCGTTGCAGATGTTGCAATGCAGTTGTTCTTATTGCAATATATCAGCGGTAGTGAGGTGCTTCTGACGAGGGCTCGCTGCGCCGAGTTCCGGACCCAGGGATCAGCGGATCAGCGGCCACCGGCACCCCGCGGCTGTGACCAGCAGGTCTCAGATCAGAACTCGGTCGGCTAAGTGGCTGAGCCACTTAGCCAGGAGGCCAGCCGACCACAGCTAGCCCGCTAGCCAGTGGCCGAGCCACTCCGCCACGCGGCCAAGTGGCTGAGCCACTGAGCCACTCACCGCCTCCAGGCTGAGCCACCCGTTCGGTGCAGTGGCTGAGCCACTGCACCACTTGCTATCTAGGCGGCCAGCCCGCCGCCCAGCTACCCCGCGGCCAGCTACCCCCGCCAGGCAGTGGTCAAGCCACTCCCGCCACTCGGCCAAATCCCGACCTCCACCTGCCTGCCCAGCCGCCCGCGCGGCCCAGTGGGCGAGCCACTCCACCGGCCCAGTGGTCGAGCCACTCCACCCACTCACCTTTCGCAGCCGCCCTCCCGGCCAGTTGCCGAGCCACTCCGCCACTCGGCCGAAACGTGGCCGAACCACCCGACTTGCACCCACTTGCCCAGCGGCCCGCGCGGGGCCAAGTGGTCGAGCCACTCTGCCACTTGGCCATCCATGCGGCCGTCCGGCCGCCCACCCGCTCGGCCGCGTAAAGCGCCGCGCCCCCGGCAATCCCGCACGAGCCACCCTCCCGGGGCCGCCGTAGCCTGCCGGTCGCGCCGAGCGCCGTCAGGAGTGGCGCGCGTACCGGCCCGGCGGCTCCCCCACCACGGCGGTGAACTCGCGCGTCAGGTGGGCCTGGTCGGCGTACCCGAGGTCCGCCGCGAGCGCCGCCCAGTCCACTGACTCCGCCCGCGCCGCGCGCTCGGCCGCGTCGTAGATCCGGTAGCGGCGCAGCACCCACTTCGGGCTCACGCCGACGTGGTCGGCGAACGCCCGCTGCAACTGCCGCACGCTCAACCCGCCCCGGGCGGCCAGGTCCTCGACGCGCCGCAGATTCCGGTCGCGCGCCGCGAGTTCGGCGAGGGCTGTCGTGTCCTCCGACGGCTGACGCTCGTCCGGCACCAGCGGGGCGAGGGCCGCGTCGACCAGCTTCGCGATCTCGGCGCCGTCGGTGTCGTCCTTCAGCGCCGCGATCACCGCGGGCTCGGCCGGGTGCAGCGCCGGGAACTCCTCGGCGACCGGGCGCACCGTGTCGGTGATCGTGGACAGCGGCCGGCCCAGGAACGGCCGGAACCCGCCGGGCCGGAACATCACGCCCAGCGCCCGCCCGCGCCCGGACAGCCGCCGGGTGAAGCGCTCGGTCCGCACACCGGTGACCGTGCCCACGTCGTCGAACACGACGTTGACCACCGGGTGCACGAGGACGTGCTGCTCGTAGACGTCGGGCAAGTCCCACGAAACGAGCCAGTAGCGGTCGACGAACCGATCCACCCCTGGCGAGGGCGGGAACCGGGTCAGCTCGAACCGCCGCAGCCCCGCCTTCGGGTGCAGGATGCCGCGGCTGTCCCGCTCGACCGGCTCGACCACGCCTGCGAGGGTAGTCGCGTTTCTTCAAGACCGGCCGCCGGAGGGCGCCTAGCGTGCGGTGATGACGACACGCGCGGAATGCACCTTCACCAGCCGAAGCAGCGAAACCACCCCGCGCGAGTGGGCCGGCGGATCGATGGCTCGGACGCGGTGGCTCAAGGAATTCACCGGCGATCTCGAGGGCACGAGCGTCGTCGAAGCCATCATGCTTCAGGTGGAGCCCCCACCGGGCGGCGAGGCGAGCGCGATCTACGTCGGCATCGAGCGGTTCGAGTGCAGCGTCCACGGGCGCAAGGGCAGCTTCCTGCTGACCCACAACGCCACCGCGCATGGCGACGACTCCGGCGGCGAGTGGACCATCGTGCCCGGCTCCGGCGGCGATGAGCTGACGGGAATCACCGGTCGCGGCGAAATCCTTCCGGACCACCACTTCGTGCTGGACTACAGGCTGCCCTGATTCGGCGGGGTGCCGCGGCTGCCAACGCAAGCCGGACGACCACGCCCCACCCTTCCGGCAGCCGGCAACGTCAGTGGGGTCCGCGGGTCGGCCCGCCGCGCGGCAGCCCTGCGATCCGGCGACCGGCAACGGAAGTGGGCCGACTACGCCCCAGACCTCCCCGCCCCCGATCCACAGCCGATCTTTGGTCGCCGACCAGGGTTGTCAAGGTACTCTTTCCCGCCTTGACACGCCTGCTCGGCGACCGAAACACAATCAGGAATCGGGGGCGGGGGAGGTCGCCCAAGGTGACCGTTCGGCGCCGTAAGGCGCCCTCCGCCCGCAGGGCGGACTCCCCGCCAACAGAAGGCGCGGGTTTAAAGATCAAGAGATGTCCTCGCCGGACGGGCAGGCTCCGGGATGACGGGGACCGTTGTCGTCTCACCTCGGGTGGGTGGGCAGCTGGGTGGTCATCCCGTCGCCTTCCGGTTTGTGCATATCACCTTGAGCCAGCGCCGCAAGGTTGCGTAGCTCGGCCGCCGGTGAGCATGCAGGTTGCGGCCCTGGCTCAAGGTGATCGTTCCGGTGTCAGGCGACGGGATGACCACCCAGCTCCGCCTCGGTCGGCAGACCGGCGTCAGTTCTTCCAGTTGCGCCGCATGCGGACTTCGCTGCCCTGCTCGCCGGGGGTGATGTCCACCTCCGTCATCAGCGCGCGCATCAAGCCGACCCCGCGGCCGCGGATTCCCGGGTCCGCGGGCGGCGGCCGCCAGGTGCCGTCGTCCGTGATCACTACCTCCACGGTCCCCTCGGCGGCCGTGGCGGTCAGCGTCAGGGTGCCCTCGCCGCTTCCGGAGTACCCGTGTTCGATCGAGTTGGTGCACGCCTCGTCCACGGCGAGGATCACGTCCTGCGCCGGCTCGTCCGGAACGTCGGACTCGGCCAGCCACTGCCGCAGCTCCCACCGCATGTCGACCAGGCTCCGCGGCACCGCGGGCAGGTTCAGGCGCAACGGCCCGGGCGGGTGCACGTACACCAGCACCGCCACGTCGTCGTTGTGCCCCGACGGCGGCAGCAGCCGGTCCAGCAGGTGCTCGGTGATCTCGGCCGACTGCCGCCGCGGCACCTCCCGCAGCGCCACCCGCGCGCCCTCGATCGCCTCGTCGATCGGCTGCCCGTGCCGCTCCACCAGGCCATCCGTGTACAGCAACAACACCGAACCCGGCCGCAGCGGCACTGTCGCGCGCGGGCGGTCCTTCGACCGGCGCACCGCCAGCGGCACCGACAACGCCTGGTCCAGCAGCTGATCGCTGCCGTCCGCGTGGCTCAGCACCGCCGACGGGTGCCCGGCACTGGAATACGTCACGATCCCGGCCACCGGATCCACCACCGCGCAGAACACCGTCGTGCACAACGCGCCCGGGATCTGCCGCGCGAACCCGTCCAGCTGGTCCAGCGCACGCGCCGGATCGCCGTAGCTGAGCAACAACGCACTGCACGCACTGCGCAACTGCCCCATCACCGACGCCGCCGCCAGCCCACGCCCCACGCAATCCCCGACGACCACCGCGATCCGGCCGTCCGGCAACCGCGCCACGTCGTACCAGTCGCCGCCGACCTCCAGCGGCCGCACCGCCGGCTCGTACCGCACCGCGAACCCGCCCGGCAGATCCGTCGGGCCCAGGATGGCGTGCTGCAACGTCAGGGCGACCGCGCGCGCCTCGTCGTAGCTGCGGGCCCGGCCGAGCGCCTGCGCGAGCTGCGCCACCAGCATCCCGAACAGCGCCCGGTCCTCGGCGCCCAGCACCTGGTCCACCCGCTCGGCCCACACCACCGAATCACCACTACCGAGCGCGGCGCCGAGTTCGCGCCCCGCGGCGCCCGGCCAGATCTGCCCGGGCGGCTGACGGCGCGCCCGGTCCAGCCGCTCGTACAGCTCCGGGTCCAGCTCGTCGAACGAGCCGGCCTCCGGATCTCCGGCGAGCAGCCCGCCGCTTTCCACCGTCGGCCACACCGCCGCCACCACGCGCGTCGCACCGAGGATCGCCCGCAACGCGGACACCCCGGCGTGCAGCACCTCCGACACGTCGGTCGCGGCCGCCAGGTCCGCGGCGAACGCGGCCAGCACCGCCTCCCGGTCCGCCGCCTTCTTCTCGACCGTGACGTCCCGCAACGTCCCCAGCAGCCAAGCGCGCCCGTCGCCCTCGGCGACGCGCGTGAGGGTCAGCGCCGCCCACGCCTCACCGCCGTCGGGACGCCGGACCACGACTGACACCTCGTGACCGTCGCCGAGGTAGCCCACCAGATCGTCAGCAGGCACGCGGGCCGCGTCCTCGCCCAGCCACGGGTACGGCCACGCCATCGGCAGGCTTTCCGCGCCGTGGCCGGTGATCGCGGTGAACGCGGCGTTGACCTCGACCACCTCGCCACCGCTCTCGGCGACGAACACGCCTTCCCGCAACGACTCGAACAACGCGCGCCGGAACTCCGACTCGCGCCGCCGCAGACCGGACAGCGCCAGGTTCGCCCGCACCCGCGCGAGCAGTTCCGCACCGGAAAACGGTTTCGGCAGGTAGTCGTCGGCGCCGGCCTCCAGTCCCGACACCGCCGCCTCGACCCCGGCGCGCGCGGACAGGAACAGCACCGGCACCGACTTGGTGGCCGGTTCCGCGCGCAGCGCCCGGATCAGCCCGAACCCGTCCAGCCGCGGCATCATCACGTCGGACAGCACCAGGTCCGGCCGGTGCCGTCGCGCCAGCTCCAGCCCCTCGACTCCGTCGCGCGCCAGCAGGACCCGGCCCAACGGGCGCAGCAACCGCGCGATGAACCGGCTCAGATCCGTGTTGTCCTCGACCACCAGCAGCGTCGGGCCGGACCCGTCGCCGGCCACCGGCTCCGGTGCGTCTTCGCCGCCGGCACGCCACTGCAGCGCTTCGTCGCGGTAGGCGGGCGCCGCCATCAGCGCGCGGTCGGTGGGCGGTGGCGCGACCGCCGCGAGGGGCAACCGGACCGTGAACGTGCTGCCGGCCCCCTCGACCGAATCGGCCGACACCGTGCCGTCGTGCAACCGCACCAGTTCCCACACCAGCGCCAGCCCGATCCCGGCGCCCTCGTGGGACCGGCCCTCGCGCCCGCGCGCCCGGTGGAACCGCTGGAACAGCCGGGGCAGCTCGTCGGCCGGGATGCCGACGCCGGTGTCGGCAACGGTCAGCTCGGCGTGCCCGTCCCGCTCCCGCAGCCGGACCGCGACCCCGCCCTCGCGGGTGTACTTGAGCCCGTTGGACAGCAGGTTGAGGACGACCTTCTCCCACATGTCCGGATCCACCGTCACCGCGCGCGGCAGCGGCGGGCAGTCGATCTCGAACCGCAGCCCAGCGCGCCGCACGGCCGGGGCGAAGCTCTCCGCGATCTCCGTGGTCAGCGCGGCCAAGTCGTGTGGCGCCGCCGCCGGCTGCAGGTGCCCGGCCTCGATCTTGGCGAAGTCGAGCAGGTCGTCGACCAGCCGCCGCAACCGCCCGGCGTTGCGGTGCACCAGCTCCAGCCGTTCGCGCTGCCCCGGCGGCAACGGCTCGCCGGTGTCGGCGAGCGCGTCCTCGGCCGGGCCGGCGATGAGGGTGAGCGGGGTGCGGAACTCGTGGCTGACGTTGGCGAAGAACTCGCTCTTCGCGCGGTCCAGTTCGGCCAGCGCCTCCGAGCGCCGCCGCTCGCTCTCGTAGGCGAGCGCGTCGGTGATCAGGCTCGACACCTGCCCGCCGAGCAGTTCGAGGAACGCGCGGTAGTCCGCGTCCAGCGCCTGGTAGGCCGACACGCCGAGCACCAGCGCGCCCACCGGCTCCGCGCGCCCGGCCGCGACCAGCGGCAGCACCACCGCCTGGTCCGGCGCCGCCGTGCCGACGACCACCGGCTGCACGAAGTCCGGCCCGAACCGGTCCCGCAACCCGCCGCACACGCGGGCTTCGCCGTCCCACAACGGCCACACCTCTGCCTCACCGCGGTCCAGCACCGCGGGCGCGGCACGTTCCCCCGGGCCGACCCCGTAGGCCGCGGCCAGCGACGCCTGCCCGTCGTCGAACAGGTAGGCCAGCGCGAACGGCAGATCGGCGCCGTGCCGGCTCAGCGCGGTGACCGCCGAGCGCGCGGTCTGCGTCACCGACCCGGCCGCGGACACCTCGCCGAGATCGTTGAGCACCGCCAGCCGTCGCTGCCGGACCACCTGCACCGTGGTGTCCTGCACCGCGACCAGGATGCCCAGCACCTCGCCCCGGTCGTCGGAGATCGGGCTGTAGGAGAACGTCCAGTACGTCTCTTCCAGGTAGTTGTGCCGGTCGATGAACAGCAGCTGGTTCTCCGAATAGGTGGCGCCCTGGCCGGTCATCACGTGCCGGGTCAGCGGGCCCAGCTCGGTCCACGCTTCGGCCCAGCACTCCGACGCCGGGCGCCCGAGGTAGCGCGGGTGCTTCTCGCCCATGGCCGGGCGGTAGGCGTCGTTGTAGAAGATCGTCAGCTCCGGCCCCCACCACACCAGCATGGGGAACCGCGACGACAGCACCAGGCGCAGCGCGGAATGCAGTTCGGCGGGCCAGTCCGCGATCGGGCCGAGCGCGCTCGCCGACCAGTCACGGCCGGCGACCATCGCCCCCATCTCCCCCAGTGTGTCCAAATAAGACGTATCAGCGGGACGCGTCATGGACCGGGTCAGCCCTCACCCAAGGCGCACTCGACGGTCTCGGCAACCGTGAACACCTGCCGCAGATCGGCCGCCTCCAGCGCACGCAACACGACGCGGCTCGACGCGACCAGGCGCAGCGGCGTGCCCGCTTCGGCGCACCGTTGCTCGGCCTCGACCAGCAGGGACAACCCGGCGGAGCCGAGGAAGTCCACGCGGGACAGGTCGACGATCACCGGCTTCGGCGGCGTGGCCGCGCGGCGGGCCTGGTCCATCTCGCTGATCAGCGCGGGCGCCGAACACAGGTCCACGCCACCGGACACGGTCACCACGACGGCCTCCCCGGTCACCTGGTGACGCACCGAGAATGCTTCTTCGGGCACCGAAACCTCCCGGACACGCGTAGGGGCACCTGCGGTGCGTTCAGCCTAATGCGAGCCCGGGAAGTCGGCACGATCTGCGTGCGGCGTCAGCCGGCCAGCGCTGGTGCCGCGTAGGCGGCCAGCCGTTCCCCGACGTCCGCCGGATCCCAGGCCGGTGGCTCGAGGACACCGGTCGCGACGCCGTCGCACAGGTCCTCGGCGAACCGCGCCACCACGCGCGGCGCGGGCAGGACGTCGGTGCCGAGGTAGGCCAGGACGATCAGGTCCTCGCCGCAGTGCGATTCGACGACCAGCGACCAGCCGGTGTCCTCGCTCCAGATGAGGGCCGCGTCGCGGTCGGGGAACTCCGGTAGGCGCCGTTCCAGTGCCAGATAGGCGTTGGCCGGTGGTGGATCGATCTGCACGAAGTAGGCGTTGCCGCCCAATCCCAGAGCCTCGGTCACCAGTCGCACGTACCGTCGCAGTCCCCGCGCCTGCGCGTCCTCGTATTCCAGGTACATCTGCCCTCGCACTTCGCCCACCAGGTACCCGGACGGAAGCGCCGCTGCTTGACGCCGCGCCGGAAACCGGCCCCTTGACGGGTTTGAAACCGCTCTTGGCCCAGCCGGGCTACCCCGGGCTCGCGAGGCCCAAACCCGTGATTTCACGGTGGGTGTGCGTGAGGCGTTGGTCACGCACGCGGGCTGGGTGACTCCTCACCCTCGATGGTGAACGACCCCAGCAGCCCGGTGATGTCCAGGATTCGCCGTGCGTAGCGGTCCACGTTGGCCAGCTTCACGGTGCCGCCCCGCTCCTCCGCGCTGGTCTTCGCCCTGATCAGGGCGCTGATGCAGGCCGAATCGAAGAAGTTGAGGCCCGCGAAGTCGAGCACCAGGTGGATCGCGCCCGATTCGAGCAGCTTCTCCACGGCCTGGTCCAGCTGGTCCACCGCGCCGTGGTCGATCTCGCCGAGCAGCAGCACACGTCCGCTGTCCCCGCTGGCCTCCGTGCGCACCACGGAAGCCGTGGCGGAGCTGGTCGCGCCTTCGTCCGTCGTCATGGTTCGAACTCACTCCAAAATCGTGGCGTCGGCTTCGGCCCCGGTTGTCGCCCGGCGGCCGTGTGCAATAAGTTTGCCGCAAAGCAACGAACTTCGTGGATTGTGCTCGCGTGCCCGCGACCGTCCACCATGCTGGAGCCTGGGAGCGATGACGACAACCTCCGACCGCCAGATCACCGCCGTGGTCAGCGATTTCCTTGACGCCCAAAAGGAAACGATCGTCGCGCAGTGGGCCGACTCGTCGTTCTTCCGCTCCGTGGCGCAGGATTCCGACCAGGCCGCCGGCGACAGCGCCGAGGTCCTGCGTGGCCTGCGGCGCGCCATCGCCGCTGGTGACGCGGACAGCCCCGCCGCCGAGGGCTTCAACGACCTGCGTTCGCTGCTCACCGCGCTCGCCTCGCAGCTGGACGGCAACGAAGGCGTGAGCGCGCGCACCGCCGTCGAGGTGAGCGACCTCAAGAAGCCGCTGCTGCGCCTGTGGCGGCAGGAGGCCGATGCGGACTTGCTCACAGCGGGCGCCGTGCTGCTCTCCAGCGCCGTGGACACGCTCCGGCTGGTGCTCGTCGAGTCCGCGCTGGCCGCGGCCAAGGAGACCCTGGCGATCCAGCGCGAGCAGCTGACCGAACTGTCCACCCCGGTCATCAAGCTGTGGGACGGCGTGCTGGCCATCCCGCTGATCGGCACCCTGGACAGCATGCGCAGCCAGGTCGCCACCGAAAGCCTGCTGCAGTCGATCATGACCCACCAGGCCAAGGTCGCGATCCTGGACATCACCGGCGTGCCCACGGTCGACACGATGGTCGCCCAGCACCTGCTCAAGACCGCGATGGCGGCCCGGCTGATGGGCGCCGAGTGCGTGATCAGCGGCATCCGCCCGCAGATCGCGAACACGATGGTGCAGCTGGGCATCGACCTCGGCGAGGTCGCCACCCGGGCGCGGCTGGCCGACGCGCTGGCCTACGCCCTGAACCGGCTTGGTCTGCAGGTCGGGTCGGCGGCGGGTCCGGGCGTGGTCTGATGGCCGGTGTCCCCATCGTCAACCTGAACGGTGTCCTGCTGGTCACCATCCAGGAGGAGCTCCTCGACCAGTCCGTGGCCGAGTTCGAGTCGGCGCTCACCGAGAAGGTCGTGGAGACCCGCGCCCGTGGGGTGCTCATCGACGTGTCCGTGCTGGACATCATCGACTCGTTCCTCG
The DNA here is from genome assembly GCF_014653945.1 of Amycolatopsis deserti. Classification (GTDB taxonomy): domain Bacteria; phylum Actinomycetota; class Actinomycetes; order Mycobacteriales; family Pseudonocardiaceae; genus Amycolatopsis_E; species Amycolatopsis_E deserti. Next base: position 253,086 of record NZ_BNAU01000009.1, read on the forward strand.
CCCGCACGCTGCACGACATCGCCGCCATCACCTCGCTGATGGCGGCGCGCACCGTCGTGGTCGGCATGCGCCCTGCCGTGGCGATCACCCTCGTCGAACTCGGCCTGACCCTGCCCGGGCTGCTCACCGCGCTCTCCGTCGAGGAGGGTCTTTCGCTCCTCGCCCCACCACCGGGGCCCGCGCGGACGGCGCTGCGGTGACACGCGCGCCTTCGACGAGCACGGTCGCCATCCACGACGAGTACGACATCGTGCATGTGCGGCACGCCGCCCGTGAGGCGGCGTCCACCGCGGGGTTCAGCCTCGTGCAGCAGACCAAGCTGGTCACCGCCGCCAGCGAGCTGGCCCGCAACGCGCTGGTCTACGGGGGCGGCGGGCAGGCGGAAATCGCCGTGGAGGACCCCGGCGGCAACCCGACGGTGCGGATGACCTTCACCGACAAGGGTCCGGGCATCCCGGACATCGAGGCGGCCATGGCGGACGGGTTCACCACCGGTTCCGGCCTCGGCCTGGGCCTGGGCGGCGCCAAGCGGCTGGCCGACCAGTTCCGGATCGACTCCGCGCCCGGCCGCGGGACCAGGGTGGAGATCAGCATGTCCGCCCGCCGGACCACGGGCCCGTGACCCGCGACGACCTGGTCGTGACCGAACCCAGCCACGTCGGGCGCGCGCGGGTCATCGCCGCGTCGGCCGCGGCCCGTGCCGGGCTGCCCCTGGACCGGGTCCACCGGGTGTCGCTCGCCGCCACCGAACTGGCCACCAACCTGCTCAAGCACGCCGGGCGCGGGGTGTTCAGCGTGGTGCCCGGGCTGGGCAGGCTGGACGTGGTGGCGGCCGACCGCGGCCCGGGGATCGGCCGGATCGAGGACAGCATGCGCGACGGCTACTCGACGACCGGCACCCTCGGCGGTGGCCTGGGCGCGGTGCGCCGCGCCGCGGACGTGTTCGACGTCTACAGCCGGCGCGGCCAGGGCACCTCGGTGCTCGCGCGGTGGCACGGGGGCCCGTCGCCGTTGCGGGGTGGCCTGCGGATCGGCAGCGCGGTCCTCACCGCCCCGGGTGAAACCGAGTGCGGCGACCGCTGGACGGCGCAAACGGCGGACGATAGCGTGACCATCGCGGTGAGTGACGGCTTGGGACACGGTCAGTTAGCGGCCAAGGCCAGTGACGCGGCGATCTCCACCGTCGTGGCGCACACCGAGCTGCGGCCGGCTCGTATCCTGGAGCTGATGCAGCCGTCCCTCGCTTCCACCCGCGGCGCGACCGTGGCCGTCGCGCAGCTGACACCGGCGGAGGGGCGCATGCGGTTCTGCGGGGTGGGCAACGTGTCCACCCGGTTCTACGCGGACCCGGACACGTCCGTGCAGCGCATCGTGTCCCGCCACGGCATCGTGGGCGTCGCCGCCCGGCCGCGGCCGTCGGACTCCGTGTACCCGTGGTCGCCGCGCAGCTGGCTGATCCTGCACACCGACGGCATTTCGGACAAGTGGAGCAGCACCGACTGGCCCGGGTTGTTCACGCACGACCCGGCGACCGTCGCCGGGTGGATCCTGGGCCAGCGCGGCCGCGAGCGGGACGACGCGTGCGTGGTCGTCGTCGCGGGAGGTGGTGGACCGTGACCGAGGCCACCACCGAGGACCTGCTGCGCGAGCTGCGCGAAACCGTCGAACGGCAGGAGCGGGAGCTGCGGCTGCATCAGTCGGAGCTGGAACAGACCAACGCGGGCCTGCTGGCCCTGCACGCCGAGGTCGAGCTGCAGCGGCAGCGCTCGGCGTTCCTGGACGAGGTCAGCCGGAGCGTGTCGGCCTCGCTGCGGGGCCGGGAGGTCGTGGAGGCCCTGGTCGGGCTCATCGAGCGGGAGAGCCTGGCCGACTGCGCCGGCGTGTGGCTGGCGACGAGCGAGAGCCGCACCCTCAAGCGCTTACCCCGGCCGGAGAGCGCGCCGGACGCGGACGTGAAGCGGGTGGCGACCGGGCACCAGCCGCACGTCGAGCCGAAGCGGCTGCTGCTGCCGCTGACGGTCGGCCCGCACCTGCTCGGCGTGCTCGAGCTGAACCGGGACAGCGACTTCACCGACGACGAGGTGTCCTTCCTCACCGAGGTAGCGGCGCGGTCCGCGGTCGGCCTGCGCAACGCCGGCGAGTACGAGCGGGAGCGCGAGCTGGCCGAGCGGCTGCAGCACGCGATGCTGCCGACCCTGAGCGCCCCGGACGACCTGGAGCTGTGCGCGCGGTACCGGCCGGCCGCGACCGGGGTGAACATCGGCGGCGACTGGTTCGACGCGTTCACCCGGGCCGACGGCACGATGGTGCTCACCGTGGGTGACGTCACCGGGCACGGCCTGGACGCGGCCGTGGTGATGGGGAAGCTGCAGAACGCGCTGCGCGCCTACACCGCCGAGGGGCACGGCCCGGCGGAGGCGCTGCGGCTGGCCCACCACCTGCTGCGCGGCCTGGACAGCACGCTGTTCGCCACGGCCGTGGTGGCCGATCTGGAGCTGGCGACCGGCCGGATGCGCTGGGCCAGCGCCGGGCACCTGCCGATGCTGACCTGCGGCAAGGACGGGGTCCGCTCCCTGGAGCGGCCGAACGCGCCGATGCTGGGGGTGCCGTTCACGTTCCACATCACCGAGTACGAGGAGACCATCGCCCCGGGCAGCGACCTGCTGCTCTACACCGACGGCCTGGTGGAGCGCCGGGCGGAGGTCCTCGACGACGGCCTGGAGCGGCTGACCGGCGCGTTCGCCGAGGTCACCGGGCTGCCCACGGACGAGGCCGGTGACCGGATCCTGGCCGAGATGCTGGGCCAGGACGAGCACGACGACGACGTGTGCCTGCTGTTGTGCCGCTGGTCGGCGCGGCCGGACGCGCGGTCCTCGCACGGCGCGCGGCACCTGCCCGCGCACCGCTGAGCTTCCTCAGCGGGGCAGGGCGAACTCGGCCCACACCCACTTGCCGTTCGCGCCGGTCTCGTAGCCCCAGGACTCGCTGACCGCGTCGACGATCACCAGGCCGTTGCCGCGCACCGAATCCTGTTCGGCCGGTCGCGGGACCGGGACGTGCAGGTCTTCGTCCCACACGCGCAGCACCACGCGGTCGTCGTGCTGGCGCAGCACCACGGCGACCTCGCCGTGCCCGTGCTCGACGGCGTTGGTGACCAGTTCGGACGTGGCGAGCACGATGTCCTCGCGGGTGTCCGGCGGCACCTCCCAGGCGCGCAGCGCGGAGGCGGCGAAGTGCCTGGCCTGACCCGCCGCCGGTGCCTCCTCCGGCAACCGCGTCACCGCCCGCCGCCACTCGGACGGCCTGCTGTGGTGCTTCGTCGGTCGGCGCGAGCCGTCGGTCCTCACAGTGTCCTCCCGCCAGCGGTCCTTGCTCGCGTATCGGCTGTGGTGGAGGTTCCCCGGAGGGGGCCGGTTAACCACTTTCCGCCCCGATCCGCACCCGCGGTGCAGCCCGGTTAGGATCGGCGGACGGTTGAGCCGCCAGCCTGTTGCCGTGGCGGCTTTCCAGGTATCGGTGCAGCTTCCTTGTGGTCCGCCGACGGCAGGACGCGGTGAACGACGACAGTAGGAGGTATCTCGGGTGACCACCGAGTTGCGTGTCACGCGTCGCCTCGTCGACGGTGCCATCGTGGTGTCCGCGGCGGGCGATGTGGATCTGACCAGCGCGCCGGATCTGGACAGCGCGGTGCAGTCCGCCTGCGCCGAGACCCAGCCGCCGGGGCCGGTGGTGGTCGACCTGTCCGAGGTGACCTTCCTGGGGTCGATCGGGCTGAGCCTGCTGGTCAACGCGCAGCAGAAGTGCGAGGAGAACTCGGTGGAGCTGCGGGTCGTGGCCACCAGCCGCGCCGTGCTGCGGCCGCTGCAGGTGACCCGGCTCGACGAGCAGCTGCGGATCACGTCGTCGGTCGAGGAGGCCGTGGCGCCGCCCGCGACCGAAGCGAGCTGATTGCCCCGGCTGGCGCGGGGTACTCGCTGCCGGTGAACCGAGCCGGGGAGCGAGACATGATCGTGGTGAGCAGGCGGATTCCCGTCCAGCCCGACAAGGTGTTCGCCGTCCTCGCCGACGGCTGGACCTACGCGGGCTGGGTGGTGGGCGCCGCGCACATCCGGCAGGTGGACAGCCACTGGCCGCAGGTGGGTTCGCGGATCCACCACAGCGTCGGGCCGTGGCCGGTGAGCGTGCAGGACGTGAGTTGCGTGCTCGCGGTCGAGGAGAACAGCCTCCTCGAACTGGAGGCCCGCATGTGGCCGATGGGCTCCGCGAAGATCACGCTGACGCTGACACCGGACACCGACGGCGGCACGGAGGTCCAGATGGCGGAGAAGCTGGTACGCGGCCCACTGAGCGTCCTGCCCGGGCCGATCCAGGCCGGCTTGCTGGCACCGAGGAACACCGAAAGCCTCAAACGCCTGGCCGACATCGCAACGCACCGCTGACGCGGTCTTTGCACCACAGCGGAGCTGGGTGGTCATCCCGTCGCCTGACACGTGACGATCACCTTGAGCCAGGGCCGCAACCTCCGTGCTCGCGTGAGTTGACATGCCAACCTTGCGGCCCTGGCTCAAGGTGATATGCACAAACCGGAAGGCGACGGGATGACCACCCAGCTCCCACCTCGCCAAGGTGAGATGAGGGGCTTTCCGTCATCCCGGAGCCTGCCCGTCCGGCGAGGACATCTTTTGATCTTTAAAGCCGCGCCGCCTTCGGCAGGCGGGGAGTCCGCCCTGCGGGCGGATAAAAAGCGCCTCACGGCGCCAAAAGGTCACCTTCCGACCACCCCCGCCCCCGATGCCTGATTGTGTTTCGGTCGCCGAGCAGACGTGTCAAGGCGGGAAAGAGTACCTTGACACGCCTGATCGGCGACCAAAGATCGGCTGTGGATCGGGGGCGGGGGAGGTCTGGTTGGGGTAGTCGGTCTTCTTGCGTTGCCGGGCGGCGGTTGGTGAGGTGAGGTGGGGTGCTGCCGGTCCGGCCGCCGCTTCACGAATAGATCGCCCGGTGCGCCGCCTTGATCATTCCCCCGTACAGTCCGCCCGCTACCCCGTTCCGCGCCAGCGCCGCGCGGGCCGCGTTCGCCCCTGGTGCGCCGTGCACGGCCCCACCGGGGTGAGCCGAAGCGCCTGCCAGGTACAGTCGATCAACGGGCGTGTCCGCCCTTGCCAGCCCGGGCACCGGCCGGAACACGAACTGCTGGTGGATCGCCGCGGTGCCGGCGTTGATCGCGCCCTCCACGAGGCTCGGGTTGTGCGCCTCCAGCTCGCCCGGCCCCTGCACGCACCGCGCCTTGATGAGGCTCGTGAAACCGGGTGCTCGCTGCTCGACGATCTCCTGCATCCGGTCGGCGTACCGCTCCAGCCTGCTCCGGTCCCACCGCTCGCCCCTGGGGACGTGCGTGTACGCCCACACCGACTCCGTTCCCGCGGGCGAGCGGGACGGGTCGGTCGTCGTCATCTGGCCCAACAGCAGGAACGGCCGCTCGGGCACCCGGCGGCAGGCCAGGTCGGCACCGTAGGCGGTCAGGCCATCCAGATCAGCGTCCAGGTGCACCACGCCCGACCGGCGCGCCTGCTCGGCCGTCCACGGGATCTTCCCGGACAGGGCCCAGTCGACCTTGATCGTGGCGTTGTCCCAGTGGAAGCGGTCCAGGTCGGACACCAGCCGCGCGGGCAGGTGCTCCTCCCCGACCAGCTCCCGGTACAGCGCGGGCGCCGGCACGTCCGCCAGCACCGCCCGCCTGGCCCGGACCAGTTCGCCGTGTTCATCCCGCACGCCCATCGCGCGGTTGCCGGCGATCAGCACGTTGCGCACCCGGCGGTTGCACTCGACCCGGCCGCCGCGGTCGGCCAGCCTCCGCACGAGGGCGGTGATGATCCGCTCCGCGCCACCCTCCGGCACCGGGAAACCCACGTCCTGCCCGGCCATCCCCAGCAGCCACCCGAACACACCGCTGCCGGCGTTGTCCGGGCCGAGGTCGGTGTGCAGCGCGTTGCCGGCGAACAGCAGCCGCGCGCCGTCGCCGTCGAACAGTTCCTCGCCCAGGCGCCGCACCGGCAGGGTCACCATCCGGACGAGCCGGAGGGCTTCCGCGACACCGATCTTGCGCACCAGCGTCGCCGCCGAGCGCACCGGCGGGAACGGGCGCAGGACCGATTCCAGCAGGTCGTGCCGCACGCGCTGCCACTGGTCGAACGCCGCACGCCAGGCGTCACCATCCCCGGGGGCGAAGGTCGCGACCGACGCGGCCGTCTCGTCGAGGTCCCGGGACAGCGCCACGGACCGGTCGTCGGGCAGGACGTGGGCGAGCACCAGCGGCGCGTGCTTCCACACCAGGCCGTAGGAGTCCAGACCGAGCTCGCGCAGCACCGGCGACGCGTAGCCGAGCGGGTAGAACGCGCTGCACAGGTCGCTGAGGAACCCGGGCGCGGTGATCTCGGCGCTGCGCACGGCCCCGCCCGGCTCCGGCTCGGCCTCCAGCACGAGCACGCTCCAGCCGGCGTCGGCCAGCACGTTCGCCGCCACGAGGCCGTTCTGGCCCGCCCCCACGACGACCGCGTCCACGGTTTCGGTCACGACGCTCCCTTCTAGGCCTGCGTCTGGCGGCTGGGCCGGCCCAGCCTGATCCCAGCCAACCGCGCCGGCCACGATTCCGCACCCCGCGGCGCGAGCGGCCCGCTGCCGGTGCCGCTGCCGTCGCGCATGCCGGTGACCAGTTCGGCGAGCGCCTCCTTCGCGTCGTAGCGCGGTTCCCAGCCCAGGTGCGCGCGGGCGCGGGTGGTGTCGATCAGCGGCGCCCGGTCGGCGAGGGTGAGCCAGCCCGGGTGCATCGGCTGCAGCCCGAGCCGCCAGGTCGGCAGGGCGAGCGTGGTGACCAGCCGTCGCGGCACCGGCACCCGGAAGCCGCCGAACAGATCGGCGAGGTCGTTGACGCCGAGGACCGGTTCGGCGGCGAGGTTGAAGGCGCCCTCCGCCTGGTGGTCGAGCATCAGGCAGATCGCGTCCGCGACGTCGTCGGCGTGCACGACCTGGGCGCGCAGCCCGGTCCAGAGCGGCACCGGGAGCAGGCGGTTGCCGATCAGCGCGGGCGGCAGGAGGGGGCTCAGTGTCCAGCGCGCGAGCTGTCCGCCGGAGTCGTACTGGGCGACGGCGCACGGCCGGAACACCGCGACGCGGACGTCCGGGTGCTGGCGGGCGAACAGTTCGACGAGGCGTTCCAGGCGGGCCTTGTCGCGGCTGTAGGCGCTGCCCGGGACGCCGGTGCGGGGCCAGTCCTCGCCGACGCGGGTCCAGCGCGGGGCCGGTGTGTACGCCGCGACGGAGGACGCGCAGATCAGCTGCGGCACCCCGGCCTCCGCGACGGCGGCCAGCACCTCCTGGGAGCCCTCGATGTTGGTACGGTTGCGCGGCGGCTCGTCCACACCGGGGTAGATGGCCCAGGCGAGGTGGACGACGGCGTCCGCCCCGGCGAAGACCTTCGGCAGGAGGTCCGGGGCGTCGTCGGAGTCGAGGTCGCAGTCGACCCAGTGGGCGCGGTCGTAGGGTGGACGGCCGTCCGGAACACGCCGCGCCAGCCCGACGATCTCCCAGTCCGGCCTGCGGGCGGCCGCGCGCAGGAACGCGGTGCCGATGCTGCCGGACGCCCCAGTGACGACGACCTTCATGGCGGACGTGTTCCACCCGGGCGCGTGCGCTAACCGCGGGGGACGGAACTTCTCCGGCGCCGCGGGGTTTCGCGGAACTCCGGCAGCCGCTCGGCTCGCCGGGGAGTCGCCACCGCCGGCCACGTCAGCGTGCGCCCTCCGGCACCGCGCGCCGAGCCTCGTCACCGCTGCCCGTCCTCCCGGGAACCCACCGCCTCGGCTCTCCGCCGCAGCGCGCCCCCGGCGTCAGCCCTCCAGTCGAGCCGGCGCCTCCGGCATGCCACCCACCGAGCGCCCTCCCCCGGGAACCCACCACCCCGGCTCTCCGGCGCAGCGCGCCCCGGCGTCAGCCCTCCGGCAGGGCGGGCGCCTCGGGGGTCGCCACCGCTGCCAGGCGGTTGCGGATCGCGGTGCGGGCGTAGTCGTAGCGGGATGGGTCGTCGTGCAGGAGGGCGTCTTCCGCGGCCGCCCGGGTGAGCGCGTCCAGCTCGAAGGCCAGCAGCGCGGCGTCCACGTCCGCGGCGATCTCGCCCATCTCCTGCGCCTCGGCGATCGTCGTGCGGTAGAGGGTCTGCCAGTCGCGCCGGCCGGCCGCTATCGCGTCGCGCACGCGGCCCGGGCGCGCGTCGAACTCGGCGGCCGTCGCGATGAAGAAGCACCCGCCCTCGAACACCGGCTGCCGCACGTACGCCAGCCAAGCCTCAGCCAGCGCCCACACCCGCCGGATCCCCGCCGGGGCCTTCCGCGCGGGCTTCACGACCTTGCCGACGAACACCTCGACCGCGGCGCGCACCGTGGCCAGCTGCAGCTCCTCCTTCGACCCGAACTGCGCGAACACCCCGCTCTTGCTCACGTCCAGCTCGGTCGCCAGCCGCCGCACGGACAGGCTCTCCAGCCCCTCCACCGACGCGATGTCCATCGCTCGGTCCAGGATCACCCGCCGCGACCGCAGCCCGCGCTGCACCCGCTTGTCGACATGCGCGTCCGTCATCCGGCCAGTGTATCCCGGACGACCGTCCACCAGCGGATCAACTCCCATCACGGAATTGTACAGCCAATCAGGTGAAACTTACCGTACGGCCGTCCACCAACCCGAGGAGCGAAATGAACGAGACCTACGTCCTGGTCCCCGGCGCGTGGCACGGCGGCTGGTGCTGGGACCGCGTGGCGGCCCCACTGCGGGCACGGGGGCACCGGGTCCTCACCCCGGACCTCGCGATGGACGCCACCGCCGGTCTGCACACGCACGCCGCCGAGGTGGCCGCCCTGCTCAAAGACCTGCACGACGTCATCCTCGTCGGGCACAGCTACGCCGGTTTCGTCGTCCGGGAGGCCGCCGACCAGGTCCCGGACCGGGTCGCGCGGATCGTGCTCGTCGACGCGTGGTTCGGCGGCGACGGCGACTCGCTGGACAGCCTCGCCCCGGAGTGGTTCACGCGGTGGGTGGACTCGATGACGGCCGACGGGCTGATCGGCGTGCCACCCGCTTCGGCCACCGGGGTCACCGATCCCGGCGACGCCGAATGGCTGGCGGCGAACCTGGTCCCGCACCCGCGCCGCTCGTTCGCCGACCCGACGAGCCTGACCGGCGCGGTCGAGGCCATCCCCTGCCACGCCGTCGTGTGCCTGGACAACGACCGGATGCCGCTGGCGCGGCTGGCGCGCGAGGCGGGGTGGCCGGTCACCGAACTGCGCACCGGCCACGAGTGCATGGTCACCGCGCCGGAGGACCTCACCGCGGTGCTCCTGGAGCAGTCCACAGAGGACTAGCTGCCCGAACCCGGTTCGGCCATCCGGCGGTGCATCGCCGCCTTCACGGTGTCCGGCACGGCTCGGGCGGCCGCGGCCTGGACCTTGTTCCGCGCCGAACCGGCGATCACCTTGTCCTTGCCTGCCATCATCGCCGCGAAGCCCTGCTCGGCGACCTCCGCCGGATCGTCCTTGGGGCCCTGCGCGATCTTGGTGTCGGTCATCCCGGCGCGTTCGAAGAACTCGGTGTCCGTCGGCCCCGGCAGCAACGCCGTGACCGTCACCCCGCTGTCCTTCAGCTCCTCGCGCAGCGCCTCGGCGAACGACGCCAGGAACGCCTTCGTCGCGTTGTAGACGGCCTGGAACGGGCCGGGCGTCATCGCCGCGACCGACGACGTGAACAGCACCCGCCCGGCCGCCTGCGCGACCATGCCCGGCAGCAGGCGCCGGGTCAGGTGCACCGCCGAGGTCACGTTCAGGTGGATCACGTTCAGCTCGTCCCGCAGCGTCCCGTCGACGAACGCCCCGCCCACCCCGACACCGGCGTTGACGGCCAGCGCGGCCAGCGGGCGGTCCACCGACGCCACCGCGGCGACCAGGTTCTCCACTCCGTCGTAACTCGCGAGATCGCCCCGCACGGCCAGGACCTGCGCCCCGAGCGCCATCAGCTCGCGCTGGGCGTCGTCGAGTTCCGCGTTCTCCGCGGCGATCACGAGGTCGTAGCCGTGCGAGGCGAACTGCTTCGCCAGCTCGCGGCCGATCCCGGTGGAGGCACCGGTGACGACCGCGAGGGGTCTGCTCTGTGCGTTGGTCATGGCGGGCGGATACCCCTACCGTGGGAGGAGGAACCTTCCCGGGAGCAGGAGGACGCGGCCGTGACCGACGCCTGGCACCGCCCGTTGCGGCACATCAAGGGCAGCGAGCTGAGCGGTGACACCGCGCAGACCAGCGGGATGCGCCGGTTGGAGGCCGTGTCCGGCAAGACGGCCGGGTCGGAGAAGGTCTGGATGGGCGAGACGCACGTGGGCCCGCACACCAATTCCGGTGACCACCACCACGGTGAAGCCGAGACGGCGATCTACGTGAAGTCCGGGCACCCGGTGTTCGTGTTCGCGCAAGGCGACGAGGAGATCCGGCTGGAGACCGAACCGGGCGACTACATCTTCGTGCCGCCGTGGGTTCCGCACCGCGAGGAGAACCCCGGCGAGGAGGACGCGGTCGTGATCATCGCGCGCAGCAGCCAGGAGGGCATCGTGGTGAACCTGCCCAGCCTGTGGGCTCCGGTCGACAAACCGGATTCCTGAGCCACTCCGGCTCAACCCCACTTCTCCGGGCTCTGGTTGGTCGCCATCCCGGGGCCACGTATGATCCTCGCCAGCGTCAAGCAGCCGGCGCCCACGCCGTCCGAACGGCGGACGGCACCACAGAGGCGAAGGGCTTGGCGATGAACGAACTCCGGCGGACACGTCCGCGCTCATCCGCAGTGGGAAGGCTCCGGTTCTGATCCATCCCGGATCCCGGATCACCCACCCCATCGCGGCATCCGTCCACCGCCCGCTGCCCGCGCGGCGGTCCGGCGGTGTGCCGGGCAGCGCACACGCGGAGAGAACCGACACATGACCAGACCCGAGCGGCCGGCGCCACTGGCCAGACTCGACGACGTCACCCTCGCACTGGACAACCTGCGCGTCGGCCTCGACGACGAGGAGCCCCTCGACGCGGTGCTGCGGCGGCTCGCCGAAACCGCGGTGAACGCGATCGCGGACGCCGACGCGGTCAGCGTCACCCTGCTCGACGACGCCGGGCCGCGCACCGCGGCCATCACCGACGACGAGCTGATCGGGATCGACCAGGCCCAGTACGCGGCGGGCGACGGACCGTGCCTGCGTGCCGTCACCACGCGCGAACCGGTCCGCGCGGTGTCCAAACCGGACACTGGACCCTGGCCGGAATTCGCCGCCGCCGCGCAGGATCGCGGCGTCCTGACGTTCCTCGCCGTGCCGCTGCTGCTCGGCAGCGGCACCCGCGACGGCGACGAACTGGTCGGTTCGCTCAACCTGTACAGCCGGATCGACGGCGCCTTCGACCCGTTCGACCAGAAGCTGATGCGGTTGTTCACCGGCGCCGCCTCCGCGGCGATCAGCAACGCGCGGCGCTGGTACCACGCGCGCCAGCAGATCCGGCACCTGGAGAACGCGCTCACCTCGCGCGCCGAGATCGACCAGGCCAAGGGGGTGCTGATGGCGGTGCACGGCATCGGCGCGGCCGAGGCGTTCGACCGGCTGGTGGACCAGTCGCAGCGGCAGAACATCAAACTCCGCCAGGTGGCCCTCGATCTGCTGGACTCCGTGCGGTCACGCTGACCGCGTCAGCCGCGGCGCATGGCGACCCGCGGCCACCGGTCCAGCCCCCGGGCGGCCTCCGCCGCGCGGATCCGGCGCAGCCCCGGCGTCAGCTCGTCCTCGGCCAGGCGGACGAAGCCGCACCGCTCGTAGTACGGCGCGTTCCACGGCACCTCGGCGAACGTGGTCAGCGTCAGCGCGGGGAAACCGGCCCGCGCGGCCTCCTCGATCAGCGCGCGCCCGATGCCGCGCCGCGCGCTGGCGGCGTGCACCGACACCTGCTCGATGTGCAACGCCCCGTCCACCGGCGCCGCGACCAGGTACGCCACCGGGTCCGGGTCGCCGGCCACCCAGGCGAACGGGTAGCTCGCCAGTTCCGCCGGCGTCGGCAGCACGTCGTCGGCGATCTCGGGCATACCGATGTCGCGGAAGCACTCCCCCGCCGAGCGTTCGATCTCCGGCAGCCGGTCGAAATCGGCCGCGGTGGCCGTCCTGATGCGCATGGCGACCAGTGTGACCGGGTATCGCCACACCGATGACACGAATTTTGTCCCCCTGGTCCTGGTTCACCCGGGCGCTGCGCTTCCCCGGGCGGGAGCGCGAGGCGATCGTGCAGGCGCTGAAGATGGCGCTCGCCGCGGTGCTCGCGTGGCTCGTAGCGCGCCTGGTGATCCCGTCGCCGCAGTCGTTCATCGCGCCCTACGCCGCGGTGTTCCTGATGACCGCGACGGTCTACCGCTCGCTGACCAACGCCGCGCAGCAGACGGCCGCGCTGCTGCTCGGGCTGGCCGTCGCCTACGCCGCGGCCCACCTGATCCCGCAGCCGGTGCTGGCGCTCGCGGCCGCGGTGTTCGTCGGCATGCTGATCGGCCAGTGGCACCGGTTCGGCGGCAGCGGCATCTGGGTCGGGGTGACCGCGCTGCTGATGATCTCCTACGGCACCGCCGGGAACCTGCTCTACCTGGCCGAACGGATGGGCGAGAGCGTGCTCGGCGCGGTGATCGGGCTCGCGGTGAACACGGTGATCCTGCCGCCGGTGCACCTCCGGCACACGCGCGACGCGGTGACCGCGCTCGCCGCCGAGGTGCGCGACCTGCTGCGGTCGATCGCGGACGACCTGCGTGACGACTGGGACGACGACACGGCCACGCAGTGGCTGCGGCGCGCCCGGCGTCTGGATTCGACGGTGCGGAAGGCCGACGAGGCGGTCAGCTGGGGGCGGGAGAGCGTGCGGTTCAACATCCGCTGGCTGGTGCACCGCCGCCGCGGGCGCAGCCCCCTGCCGTCGTCCTTCGAGTCGCCGCTGAGCGCGCTGACGGAGGTTTCCGAGCAGGTCAAGCGCATCGCCGAGGCGCTGGTCACGGCGGCCCAGCAGGACGAGGCCGACCACGAGTTCACCGCCGGGTACGCGCGGCTGCTCGACCAGCTGGCCGGGGCCGTCGGGTGCCTGGACCAGACCGACGACCGGCTCACCGACCTGCCCGGCTACCTGGACGAGCTGGCCGCGCACCACCGCGAGCTGGACGGCCGGGTGCGACTCGACCGGGTCACCACCGTGACGCGGCAGGCCGAGGACGCCGCGCTGCTCGCGGTGGCCCGCTCGATGCGCGTGCTGGAGACCGTCGCGCCGCGGCGGTGATCACCGCCCGGCGAGCAGTTCCTCCAGCTCACCCAGCACGTCCTCGACGGACACCGTCGCCACGAAGGAGTCGTCGTGTTCGCAGCGGGGCAGGTCCTCGCGCGTGCAGTCGACGCCGCACACCGGGCAGTGCGACATCCACGAGATCAGCACCCGGTGCCGCGACCGGCCGAGCGGCCCGGCGTTGACCACATTGCCCATCCAGTAGACGCTGACCGTCGGCGCGCCGACCGCCGCCGCCAGGTGCCGCGGCCCGCTGTCGTTGCCGGCGAACGCCGAGCACCGGTCCAGCACCCCGACCAGCGCGGACATGCTCAGCGAGGTCAGCGGCCGCACCGGCGGTCCGGCCATCGCGGCCACCCGCTCCACCAGCTGACGCTCGTCCGGCGCGCCGATCACCACCACCCCACGCCCGTTGGCCGCGAGCTTGGCCGCGATCTCGGCGAACCGCTCCGCGGGCCACCGCCGGCGCGGGTCACCGGCCCCGGGGTGCACGACGACCAGGGGCTCCGGCAGTCCCTCCAGCGCGGCGGCCGCCGCCGCGCGGTCCGCGTCGGTCACCGTGATCGACGGCTCCAGCTCCACCGGCCGCGCCCCGGCCAGCCCGACGACCTCCAGGGCCCGCAGCACCTCGTGCTGGTAGTAGCGGAACGGCAGCCACCGGTCCGCCTCCGCCGCGTCCGGGGTCCGCGCGCCGACCAGGTACCGCGGTTCCAGCTTGCGCAGAAAGGGATTCGAGTTCCGCCCGCCGCCGTGCAGCTGCACGGCCAGGTCGACCGGCTTCAGCGCGTCGAACCACGCCTGCTGCTCGGACTCGTCGAACGGCTGGCCCGCCGGCTCGTGCACGTTGGGGTACGGCGGCAGCGGGCGCACCTCGGTCACCGGCGACGGGCGCCCGGCGAACAGCTGGCGGTGCAGTTCCGTGCCCAGCAACACGATCTCGGCGTCCGGATAGGCGCCGCGCAGCGCGGCCATCGCCGGCACCGCGAACAGCAGGTCCCCCAGACCACCACCGCGCAGCACGGCGATCCTGCGCACATCCGGCCACTTCGCTTCGATCGGGCCGACGGCCGGCCCTGGCTCCGAGTTCACCACGCGCTGAAGGTGCCCGATTCCGCAGGCAGCAAACGGAAATGTTTCGCCGTCCAAGATCCGGCTACTGGTGGAGCAGGAGGAGAAGGAGGTGGACATGGCAGGCGAGACCAAGGACGTGGCCCCCATCACGCCGGACCTCGTCCGGCTGCTGTCGGAGACCGCGCCCACGGTCGTGGTGCTCGGGGACGCGATCCTGGACGTGTGGCTGTCCGGCACCTGCGAACGCATCTGCCGCGAGGCCCCGGCACCCGTCGTCGACGTGGGGGCGCGCGCCCTGTCGCCGGGCGGGGCGGCGAACACCGCGGCGAACCTGGCCGCGCTGGGCGCGCGGGTCCGGTTCGTCAGCGTCGTCGGCGACGACGACCCCGGCCGGGAACTGGCCGCACTGCTGGACTCCCACGGCGTCGACACGCAGAACCTGCTCACCGCACCATCGCGACGCAGCATCAGCAAGCAACGCGTGGTCGCCGACGACCAGGTGATGCTGCGCTTCGACGAGGGCGACCGCGACGACCTGCCCGCGGTCCAGACGAACCGCCTCACCCAGGCGCTGGAGAAGGCGCTGGCCGGCGCGGACGCGCTCATGGTGTGCGACTACGGCAACGGCCTGCTCGGCAAGCCCCTGCGGGACGCGGTGGCGCGGCTGCGCGCGGACATCCCGCTGCTGGTGGTCGACGCGCACGACTTCGAGCACTGGCGGCCGGCCGGCCCCGACCTCGTCACGCCCAACGCCGCCGAGGCCGCGCACCTGCTCGGCGCCGAGCTGCCGGAACCCGGCGAGGAGCGGGCGCGCCTGTTCGAGGACGAGCGGCGGACGCTGCTCGACAAGACCGGCGCGGCGGCCGCGGTCGTGACCATGGACCGGCACGGCGCGATGTTGCTCACCGGCGAGGGCCGCGGCTACCGCACGTGGGCCGATCCCGCGCCGGAAAGCCAGGCCAGCGGCGCGGGTGACACGTTCGCCGCGGCGCTCGTGCTGACGCGGGCCGCGGGCCTGCCGACCACGAGCTGCATGGAGCTGGCACAGGCGGCGGCGAACGTGGTGGTGCACAAGGACGGCACCGCGATCTGCACGCCGGCCGAGCTGTCCCTGGCGCTGAGCCGGGAACGCGAGGCCGCGGTGCCCGCCGACGAGCTCGCCCGCGCCGTCGCCGCACACCGGGAGTCCGGGCGGCGGGTCGTGTTCACCAACGGCTGCTTCGACGTGCTGCACCGCGGGCACATCACCTACCTCAACGAGGCCAAGCGACTGGGGGACGTGCTGATCGTCGCGGTCAACTCCGACGAGAGCGTGCGACGGCTCAAGGGCCCGGACCGGCCGGTGAACACCGCGCAGGACCGCGCGGCCGTGCTGTCGGCGCTCAGCTGCGTCGACCACGTGGCGGTGTTCGAAGAGGACACTCCGGTGGAGATGCTGAAGCTGCTCGAGCCGCAGCTCTACGTCAAGGGCGGCGACTACACGGAGAACATGCTGCCCGAGGCGCCGACCGTGCGGTCCTACGGTGGCGAGGTCCGCGTGCTCGGTTACGTCGCGGACCATTCCACGACCTCGGTCATCGAGAAGATCCGGACCTCGGCCCCGGTCGGGGAGGGCGCGTGAGGGTCGACGTGCTCATCCCGACGTGCGAGCGGCCCGCCGAACTGGCCGTGACGCTGTCCGGGCTGGCCGCGCAGGACTTCCCGGACTTCGCCGTGCACGTGGCCGACCAGTCCGACGGGGACGCGTCCTACGACTCGCCACCGGCCCAGGCGATGGTGCGGGTGCTGCGGCACCACGGGCACCCGGTCGAGCTGAGCCGGAACCTCCCCCGCCGCGGGCTGGCGCAGCAGCGGAACTACCTGCTGGACCAGTCGAAAGCGGACTTCGTGCTGTTCCTGGACGACGACGTGTGGCTCGACCCTGGCGCGATCACCCGCCTGCACTCGGCGATCACCGAGCTGGGCTGCGGCATGGTCGGCAACGCCGTCACCGGACTGTCCTACCTGGACGATCGGCGGCCGGACGAACTGGAGCCGTACGAGGAGTGGGAGGGAAGCCCGGAGCCGGAGCAGATCACGCCCGGCACGCGCGAATGGCAGCGCTGGACGCTGCACAACGCGGCCAACCCGACGCACCTGTCGGAACTGGTGTGGCACCGTCCGAAGTGGACCGCGTACAAGGTGGCGTGGGTCGGCGGCTGCGCGATGTTCGACCGCGAGGCGCTGGTGAACGTCGGCGGGTTCGAGTTCTGGCAGCAGCTGCCGGCGGAGCACTGCGGTGAGGACGTGCTGGCCCAGATGAAGGTCGCGGCCAAGTACGGCGCGGCGGGCATCCTGCCCACCGGCGCCGTGCACCTGGAGTCACCGACCACCGTGGTGAACCGGGACACCGAAGCCTACGACGTCGTTCCCCCGTGAGGATCATGACCGAGCCCGTTTCCGAAACGCGCCTCCGGCTCCAGGACGAGTACCTGGAGCGGGCGGCGGAAGAATTGCTCTCCTGCGACGAGCGGTTGCGTGGCCTCGACCTCGAGGTCCGCTTCGACCGCGGCGTCGCGCACCTGACCGGCGAGGTCGGCGAACGCGCGCACCTGGACACCGCGCGTGAGCTGATCGGCCGGCTGGACGGGGTGTTCGCGGTGTGGGACCGCGTGCGGGTCGGCGGGCGGGATCCGCTGATCCTGGACCTGGGGTGCGGCGGGCAGAAGCAGTACCCGGGCAACCTGGGCGTGGATCTGGTGACCACCGGCGAGGTGGACGTGGTGGCCGACCTGTCCGGGCCGCTGCCGTTCGCGGACTCGTGCGCGGACCGGGTGTTCCTGGTGCACATCCTGGAGCACCTGATCGACTTCCTGCCGCTGGTGGACGAGGTGCACCGGGTGCTGCGCCCGGGCGGCATCGCCTACGTGCTATCCCCGTGGTGGCGCTACGTGAACGCGGTGGCCGATCCGACGCACGTGCGGCTGCTGGACGTGCAGACGATCAAGGGCATCTGCCGCCGGCCGGGCTCGTCGCGCACCTGGTTCCCGCTGCACGCGGGCTGCGACGGGGCGAGCATCTTCGCCGAGCTGCGGCCGGTCAAGGACGGTTCGGTGGAGGAACCGGACGCGGGACATCTGTCCCGATTCTTCGACTGAGTGACCTGACTCGCACCAGCGCACTCCCCTCGACTGGCGTGAAATGCGTGATGCATACCGTGAACCGCATGACGACCCACAGGATTCCGGCGGGTGCGATCAACCTGTGGCCGGAGCAACCCGAGAGCACGACGCGGACCGGCGGCACGGAGAACCGCGGGCTGGTGTGGTCGGCGCTCTGGCAGCACGACGAGCCGGAGACGTCGGTTCCGGACGCGCAGTCCTAGAGCGCGAGGCCGAGCCGCGTCAGGTACGCGGACAGTTCGGGCGGCGTGTGGAAGGCGCTGCGGATGGCCAGTGTGGCGTCGCAGCCGAAGGTGATTTCGTCGCGGCTCACTTGGTGACCTTCGGTGCGCAGCCCGTCGCGGTAGGCGTCGATGACCAGCTCGTGCAGCGCGGGCAGGGCGGTGACCGGGAGGGTGCCCTCGTCGGCCAGCCCGATGAGGAGCTGCCCCAGGTCGGCGCCGACCGGGAACGGGCACTGCCAGCCGACGTCGATCACCACGAACGTGTCCGGGGCCGCGCGCGGGATCAGGAGGTTCTGCGGGCAGGCGTCGCTGTGGCCGGTGGCCTGGGGTAGCGCGTCGAGGCGGTCGAGCAGGGCGGGCACGCGGCCGGCGAGCGTGCGCTGGTCGTTCGTGGTGAGGCGGGTGAAGGCGTCGAGCTGGAGCCGCCCCTCGGTGAGGATGCGCAGCGCCGGACCGGGCGGCCCGCCGAAGCGGCGGCCGGCCCATCGTCCGAGCAGGTAGGCGGCGTGCTGGAAGCGCGGCGGGTCCCAGGGGAGGTCGGCGCACTGGACGTCCTCGAGCCACATCGCGACGCGGCCGTCACCGAGCTCGTCGATGCGGTAGACGTCGGGGGTGCGCAGCGCGGGTGGCAGTTCGAAGCCGGACAGGAGGAAGTCCGCTTCCGCGCGCCAGGGGAACTCGCGGGTGAGCCGGTCCCGAAGATGGCCCGGCAGGGCGGCGAACACCGGGGAATGCCGGGGAGCCTGAAGAACCTTGACGAAGGCGACGCGCCCGTTCTCGACAACCCGATAAACAGCGGCGGTCGAGGGCGAGCTGGGACGAAACGGCACGGAAACGACCTTCGTCGCCGACGGGTGGCCCCGGGCTGAGGCGTGCCGTGGACGGGTGCCGGCTAGGCTGGGCATCCACGCTGGCCGCAGCCGCCGGACGTGCCGTGTTCGCCTACGCATCACGCTCACCTCAACCGATCCCTTGCCGTCGCCTGCGGCGCAGCTGGGGCGCAACCGAGCGGCCGCGCTCCGGGCGGGGCAGGCTGCGCCGCCGCGGCTTCGCCGTAGGCGGCCTCGCCGTATCCGCGCGACACACCATCGGGCTGGGCGCCGGTGCGCGGGCCGCACCCGCCGCGCGGCCCCCCGTCGCCTTGCGACACAGCCGCACCCGACTGCCCACCGCTGCGCTCGCCCACCCGCCGTCGCCATCGCCGCACGGCGCGGCTCCGCAGGAGCCCCAACTGCGGCGCGCCGCCGCACGGCCACGCCCGCCGCACCACGCATCGCCCGGGCCCCACACCCCGTCCACTCTGTGGCGCAGCGCCCCACCGACCGCAGCTGCGCCGCCGCCCCACGGCCCCCGCCAACCCCCTCAGCGGTAGGGGTCCGTGATCTCGCACAGCTTCTCCAGCGTCTCGCGCAGCTGGGTCATCCTCCGCCGGCCCACGTGCTTCTCCCACTCGGCCTCGATTCGGGCTATCTCGGCTTCCGCGTGGGGCGCCGCCTCGCGGGCCTTGTCCGTCGCGTGGATCAGGCGCGCCCGGCCGTCGCGCGGGTCCGGCATCCGCTGCACGTACCCGGCCCGCTCCAGCTGGTCGACCAGGAACCCGGCGGTCTGCTTCGTCACCTGCGCCGCCTCGGCCAGCTCCGTCAGCCGGCTGCCGCCCGGGTTCAGCCGCTGCAACAGCCGCGCCTGCGCGAGCGTCACGTCGAACCCCGCGGCGCGGATCGCGTCCATCACCCGGTTCTCCAGGTGCCGGTACGGGATGTAGAGCAGCAGTCCGGTGTTCACGCACGCTCCTTGACGATAGTCAGTGACTTTGATTAAAGTAGTCAGACCATCTTACCACTTTCGGGCGAGGTTTCCATGGACCACAACGACAAGTGGCAGGCGATCGACGCGGAACGCGAGCGCCTCGCCGACCTCTTCGCCTCCCTCACCGACGTCGAGCGGACCTACCCGTCGCTGTGCGACGGCTGGACGGTCCACGACGTCGCCACGCACGTCGCGCTGGCCCCCTACGCCAGCGTCGGCACCGTCCTCAAGGCCGCGATCCGGGCACGCGGCAGCTTCAACCGCATGGTCCACGACCTGACCAAGCGGGAGTCGGCGCGACGCTCGCCGTCCGAGGTGGTGGACATGCTGCGGGGCGCGATCGGCGTGCGCCGTCTCGCGCCCGGGCAGTCCCTCGACAACGCGCTGATGGACGTGCACGTCCACACCCAGGACATCGCGATGCCGCTGGGCCGGCGCCTGCCGATGCCCGCCGACGCGGCGGTCGCGGCCGCGGACCACCTGTGGGAGATCGGTTTTCCGTTCCACGCCCGCAAACGCCTGGCCGGTCACCGTCTCATCGCGACGGACGCCGAGTGGAGCGCGGGCGAGGGCGCGGAGGTCCGCGGCCCGATCCAGGCCCTGGTCATGCTGCTGGCCGGCCGCACCGCGACCATCCCGCAGCTGACCGGCATCTAGGCGGTGCGCTTCTCCCGGCCGCGCTCGACGGCGGTCAGACCCCAGCCGAGCGCGATCATGCCGACGCCCAGGCCCAGGTGCAGCCAGTTGTCGGCGTTGTTGAGCGGGACGAAGTTCGCGCCGCTGTCCTGGTCGATGACCAGCCCGTAGACCCACAGCAGCAGGTACACGAAGCCGCCCAGCACCAGGAACCCGCGGGCTCCGCCCGGCGTGCGGGCCAGCGCCAGGCCGATGATGCCGAACAGCAGGTGCACGATGTTGTGCAGGATGGACACCGCGAACACACCGAGCAGCATCGCGTCGGAGTGGTGGCCGGCGAAGGTCAGGTCGCCGTAGTTCGTGGTGATGCCCGGGATGAACCCGAGAATCCCGACCAGCAGGAACACGGCGGCGACGACGGTGGCCGCGGCCTGCACGGGCCTACGGGCCCTGGTCGCGGTTGCGAAACTCCCGGTCATGGCTACTCCTCAGGGACGAATTGGTTCCCGGATAGCCCCGCATACCGTTTCGAAACCAGTTCACGGACGGCGGCCGATGAGATTCATCGCGACGAGGCTCAACACGACCTGGTCATCCTGGTTGAGCAGTTCGCCGCGGGTGTGGACGAGCCCGCGGTCCGGCTTGGTACGTGACGCCCGCGCCGACAGGATCGTGGCGCGCAGCCGCAGCGAGTCGCCCGGCCGCACCGGCGCGGGCCAGCGCAGCTCGTCCACGCCGGGCGAGGCGAGGCTGGCGTTGCGGGAGAGGTAGTGGTCGGCGAACAGGCGCATCAGCAGGCCCGCGGTGTGCCAGCCGCTGGCGATGAGCCCGCCGAACGGCCCGGTGCTCGCCCACGCCGGCTGGGTGTGGATCGGCTGCGGGTCGAACTGGGCGGCGAAGTCGAGGATCTCCTTCTCGGTGACCGAGAGGTGGCCGTACTCGTACACCGCGCCCGGCTGGTAGTCCTCGAAGAAGCGGTGGTCGATCGGCGCGGCGAAGTCGGCCTCGCTGAGGGTCATCGTCATGGCGTCAGCATCGCACGCAGGAGGACCGGCCCAGCACGAGTGACGGCGGCTCGGCCCGCTGGTAGCCATTCGCCCCGCGCGCGGCAGGCACCCGTTCGCCCGCGAGCACCGGCTCGCCACGCAGGCGGCGACTTCGCCCGCACGCGTCGCCTGGCACCGCGGGAACTCGATCCACGCGCCAGCCAAGCCCCTCGGGCATCGGCTCCGCACACGGCGCCCCGGCCACCCCGTCCTGGCGACGAGCTTGCCATCGGCCCGTTCACCCGGTCCACGGCCACCGCGTGCCACAGCCCGCAGGCACCCGTTCGCCCCGCAGACACCCGTTCGCCCCTCGGGCACCGGCTCGCCACGCAGGCGGCGACTTGACCCGCACGCGTCGCCTGGCACCGCGGACTCGATCCACGCGCCAGCCAAGCCCCCGGGCATCGGCTCCTGGCGACGAGTTCGCCATCGCCTTGGCAACCTCCGGCGGGCGAGTCCTCCAGCCACCGGCACCCGGCCTCAGCGAGCCGGGCTGCTCAACGCGTGCGCGGCCGCCAGTGCCTCCGCCGTCTCCGCGGCCATCCGTCGCACCTCGAAGTCCTCCGCGGCCTTCTCCCGGGCCGCGTGGGCCAGCTTGCGCCGCAGCGCCAGGTCCGTGCTCACCCGGTCCAGTGCGCCCGCCAGCGCCGGCGCGTCCCCAGGCGGGACGATCATCGCCGCGCCGGCCAGTTCCTCCACCGTCTCCCCGACGGCCGTCGTCACGCAGGGCAGGCCGTGCGCCATCGCCTCCAGCACCGCCAGCGACAACGTGTCCCGCCGCGACGGAAGGCAGAACACGTCCAGCCCGCGCAGGAAAGCGCTGACATCCCGCAACCGCCCGAGGAACCGCACCGGCAGCCCGCGCGCCCGCTCCGCCAGGTCCCGCCCGTCGCCGGCGACCAGCACCCGCACCTCGCGCCCGCGCCGCCGCAGCGCCGCCACCGCGGGCAGCAGGTCCAGCCCCGTCACCCCGATCGCGCCGATCACCACCGGTGCCCGGTCCGACGGCTCGACCGGCTCCGGCGGCACCTCGACACCCGGCCGGATGCGCCGCACCCGCTCCGCGGGCGTGCCCAGCTCCCGCAGCCGCGCCTCGACGATCCGCGACGGCGCCACCGCGCCGGCCAGCCGCCGGTAGCAGTCCCAGACCACGCTCGACTCCGGCGCGCCCCCGGTGCGGTGCAGCGTCGCCACGGTCGGCGCCACCGACTCCGCGGCCTGCAGCGCGGCCAGGTTCGCCCCCGCGTCGGCCAGGTTGACGTGCACCACGTCCGGCGAAAGCGCTCGCAGCGCGCCCTCGATCTGCGGCGCCCACACGCTCCGCACCGCCGACGGCACGATCTGCTTCGGCACCCGCTCCGGGAACGCGCCGGCGAGACCCTCGCCCACCACGAGGCTCGGCGCCACCCACGGCGGCAGGAACCGCAGCAGCCGCCGGACGTAGACCTCCGCGCTGCCGAACCCCTCGTTGTCCACCACCAGTGCCACGCTCAGGCGTCGCATCGCCACCTCACGTAGTCGGCATACCGGATCATCTACCCGTTCTGTGATCACCCACACCTAACCGTCCGGTCAAGACTCTGACCGATCGGTTAGCATGGTCCGTGTGGAACACGTGACATGCTGTGTAGTAGGCGGGGGCCCGGCCGGGATGATGCTCAGCGTCCTGCTGGCCAGGGCCGGAGTCAAGGTGACCGTCCTGGAGAAGCACGGGGACTTCCTGCGGGACTTCCGCGGGGACACCGTTCATCCGTCGACGCTGCGCCTTTTGGACGAACTCGGGCTGGGCCAGAAGTTCGCCGCGGTACCCGGCCCGGAACTGACCGAGATGCGGATGCGGGTCGCCGGCGAAACCGTGGTGGCGGCGAACTTCGGCCGCCTGCCCGGCCGGCACAAGCACATCAGGATGGTCCCGCAGTGGGACTTCCTGGACCTGCTGGCCTCGGCCGAGCCGATCGACCTGCGCATGAACACCGAAGTGACCGGTCTGCGCCGGACCAACGGCCGCGTCACCGGCGTGACCTACCGCGACGCCGACGGCGAGGGTGAGCTGTCCGCCGATCTGGTGGTCGCGTGCGACGGCCGGGATTCCCTGGTGCGCCGGGAGGCCGGTCTGCGACCGCTCGAATTCCCCCTGCCGATGGACGTGTGGCAGGTGCGGATTCCCGCGCCACCGCACGAAGAGCGCGACGGCCGGGTGTTCGGGGTGTTCGGCAACGGGCAGGTCGCGGTGACGATGGACCGCGGCGAGTACCACCAGACCTCGTACCTGATCCGCAAGGGCGAGGACGCGCAGCTGCGCGCCCGCGGCCTCGAGTGGTTCCGCGGTCGGCTCGCCGAACTGTTCGGCTGGGACGCCGAGGTGCTGGCCGACATCCGCTCGTGGGACGACGTGAAGCTGCTCGAGACGTCGATGGGCCGGCTGCCGCAGTGGTACGTCGACGGCCTGCTGTGCCTGGGCGACGCCGCGCACACCATGTCGCCGGTGGGCGGGGTCGGGGTGAACCTCGCGATCCAGGACGCGGTCGCGGCCGCCCGGATCCTCGCCGGGCCGCTGTCCGCCGGACGGGTGTCCACACAGGACCTGGCGAAGGTCCAAAAGCGACGCGAGTTCCCGACGCGGGTGGCTCAGCGGGCACAGCTGGGCGAGCACGAGATGCTGCTCAAGCCCGCGCTCGACGGCACCCTGACCCGCGTGCCGCCGCCGCTGCGCGCGGTGCAACGGATCCCGGCGCTCGCGGTGGTCGCCGCGTACCTCGGCGGGATCGGCGTGCGCCCGGAACGCGCACCCGCCTTCGCGCGCCGCTAGGTGCAGGGACGTTGTCGACGGTGGCCGGTGTGTCGGGCGCGTGGGGTGAAGGTGCTTGACGCCTTCCCGGACTAGGTGCACCTGGTCAGGAGGTTGGTAGCCGCCGGATGGTGTTGACCGGGGGACAGCCTCTCGGCAGTCGCCCGGGGCGCGACCGCTAGGAGATCGCCGCCAGTACGAACCGCTCCAGCTCGTCGGCGGCCGCGTCCAGGTCCAGTTCCGGGTGCGCGAGCCAGTGCGACACCACGCCGTCGATCGCGCCGCCGATCGCCAGCGCGATCGTCCGGGTGTCGAACTCGCGCAGCTCCCCGGCGCGCTGGCCGTCCTCGAGCAGGCCGGCCAGCACCTGCCAGCGGCCGCCGGCGTCGTGCGAGCCGGGCGTCTTGAGCCTCGTGCCGTTCGCGTCGTCGAGCAGCACCTCGGTGATGAGCCGGACGTGCCGCCGGTGCGCCGACTGGTACCCGATCATGGCCCGCACGTAGGCGGTCACCGCCGACCGCGCGTCCGGCTGCCGGTCCACCCGGTCCCGCACGTAGTCGCCGAACTGCCGGAACACCTCCTCCAGCGCGGCCTGCGCGAGGTTCTCCTTCGACGAGAAGTGGTAGAGCACCGCGGCCTTGGAGATGCCCGCCCGCTCGGCGATCGCGGACAGCGACGTGCCGCGGTAGCCCTTGCTGGAGATCAGGTCGATGGTGCACTCGATGATCTGCTCCCGGCGGGCACGCTCGGTGAAGGTCATGGGCCGGGACATGCCCCGATCCTAGAGGTTGCCCGCCCGCGCCGGGGGTATCCGGCCGGAATGCTGAGTTCGATCCTGCGGGGCGCCGCCGCCGGGGCGGCCGGGGCCACCGCGCTCAACGCCGCGACCTACGTCGACATGGTGGTCCGCGGGCGAGCGGCCAGCTCGCTGCCGGAGGAGGCGGTCGAGAAGATCGCGCGCACCCTCGGGGTCCGGATCCCCGGCGGCGAACAGCAGAAGCAGGCCCGGGAAGTCGGCCTCGGCGCTCTCCTCGGGCTGGTCACCGGCACCGCGGTCGGCGCCGCCTACGGCGCGGCGCACGGCGCGGGCTGGCGGCCGGACGTGCTCCGCGGCGGCCTCGCCGCGACCGGCGCCGCGCTGGTCGCCGCGAACGGGCCGATGACCGTCCTGCGCATCACCGACCCGCGCCGCTGGAGCGTCGCCGACTGGATCAGCGACCTGGTCCCGCACGTGGCCTACGGGTTCGTCACCGCCGCGACGTTCGCCGCCACGGTGCGGAAACGCCGCCGCTGACCCACCCGTCCGGGGGAGGTGTATGCGGAACGGGCCGGGGGTATCCCGGCGCCAGGGCTGGATCCAGGAGGGAACCATGGGCAGGCACCGCATCGACGACGGCGGCACGGACCTGAAGTGGGGCGGTCCGGCCCTCGTCACCGAAGCCCGGCACATCGCCCGGAGCAGGCACGCGCGGCCCGAGGACGAACCGGCGACGCAGCCGCTGGAAGGCGCTCTCACCGGAGAGGTCGCCGTCGCCCCCTGACCGGCGGAAAGCGCTGCGCGGCGGAAAGCGCTGACCGGCGGAAAGCGCACGGCAACGTGCCGCGAACGGGTGCCGCCCGTTCGGGTTGATTAGTGCGAATCGGGATCGGGTACTGCTCCCGCCGTGAGACCAGAGGTGGTCGTGGTCGGGCAGATCGCCCGTGACCTCGTCCTGCGCGTGGGTGACGCCCCGGCGGCCGGCGAGTCGGCGGCGGTGCGCTCGCGCGACGAGGTGCTCGGCGGCAAGGGCGCGAACCAGGCCGTCGGGGTCGCCCAGCTCGGCCTGCCGGTCGCGTTGCTCTCGGTGGTCGGCGACGACCGCGCCGGGCACGACCTGCTGACCCACGCCGCGGCCGACGGCATCGACGTCTCCCACTGCGTCGTCCGCGAGCACGCCCGCTCGGCCCTCGTCGTCAACGTCGTCGACGACCACGGCCAGTGGCGCTACCTGGAAGACATCCCCGAGGACGTCCTCGTCGCCGAACACGACGTGCTCGCCGCGGCGGGACTGCTCCGGGAGGCGTCGTCGGTGATCCTCCAGCTGCAGCAGCCGCCCCGCACCGCGATGACCGCCGCCCGGCTCGCCCGCCAGGGCGGCGCCCGTGTGGTCCTCGACGGGGTTCCGCCGGAGAAAGACCTGCTGTCGTGCGCCGACATCCTGCGCGCCGACGCCAGGGAAGCGGAAATCCTCACCGGAGGGCCCGTGACGGACGTGGCCGAAGGGGTCAAGGCGGGCGTCATGCTGCTCGCGCACGGGCTCGATCTGGCCGTACTGGAAGTCGCCGGCCACGGCAACGTGTTCGTCAGCCGGGCCGGCTACGAGTTCCACCCGCACGGCGACGGGCACGTCGTCGACACCACCGGTGCGGGAGATGCCCTGGTCGCGACCCTGACCTGCGCGCTCACGCGCGGTCAGGACCCGCGCACCGCCGCACGGGCGGCGGTCGCGGCAGCGGCGAGCACAACCGAACACGCCGGGGGCCGACCCCGGCTGAACCCCGGCATCCTCGAGTCGCGGAAGCAGCCATGACCATCAGTCAGCCCCGACCGGCAACCCGGATTCTGATCGCCCCGGACCGCGCCGCACCCCCGGTGCCGTGCGAAGAATGCGGTTACTCCGCGCTGCGGATCGCCAAGCTCGTCGATGAAGCCGACGAGCCGTTGGCGACCCTGCTGGTTTGTACCAATTGCCGGGCGCATACGCCTCTGCCTGAGTTGCCTGCTCCTCGGCAGCCGTAGGCCCCTCCCGAATCCGGGTGGCGGTGGACGATCAGCCGCTGGGTGATCTCCGCGTGCCGGCGGGAGAAGTCCGCCGCGCCGTGCGCGGGGTCAATACGAAAGCTCCTTCGCGGCGGCCTGGGCAGTGGCCAGCTCCTGGCACAGCCGCACCGTGATCTCCTGCGCCCTGGCCAGCGCGGCCGTCGCGTCGAAGACCGAGGTGATCAGCGTTTCGTAACCGCCCTGATCACCGGGCACGTCCAGATTTCCCAGCCACAGCTGCCGTTCCAGCCAGGTGCCCAGTTCGGGCAGGCTCCGGGCGACGTTCTGCGACAACAACTTCAGTGATCCGAGCACCTGGTAGATCTCCGCGGCCCCGTCGATCCCGGTGTCGCCGCCGACACCGGAGGCGCGGTGGTACAGCCCACGCGTCGCCAGCTGGGCCTGTTCCGCCAGCCCGCCGCAGCTGGCCGTCACCTCACTGTTCCGTGACACGTCCATGTTCGCCGGTCCCCTGTCTGACGCCGGTCGTAGTGCTTCAGCCTTCCCGTTCACCACCGAAACCAAACCGGTGTCGGCCGAAACGTTCAGTAACGGTTCGGTGCGGGTAGGTGTTTCCCGGGGGTTCCGACGAGAGGGGAGAGGTGCGATGGCGTCGACCGTGTGGCTGGGCCGGTTCGAAGGCATCCGGGTGGGTCTGCATTGGAGCGTCTTCGGCATGGCCGGGGTGCTGGTCGTCGCGTTGTCGGTCACGCAGTGGGCGCCGCTCGCGCCCGGGCAAGGGGTGTTCGCCTACATCGTGGCGAGCGTGATCACCGCGGCGCTGTTCGTGCTGTCGCTGTGCGCGCACGAACTCCCGCACGCCCTCGTCGCCCGCCGCTCCGGCCTCGAGGTCCGCGAGGTGACCCTGTGGCTGCTCGGCGGGGTCACGCGGCTGCGCGGCGAACCGCGATCAGCCGGGGTGGAGTTCCGCGTCGCGTTCGCCGGGCCGCTGATGAGCCTGCTGCTCGCGGCGATCTTCGGCTTCGCCACCTGGATGACCTCCCCGATGGGCAACTCGCTGTCCGGCGCGGTGCTCGGCTACCTCGCGGTGCTCAACCTGGTTCTGGGCGTGTTCAACCTGATCCCGGTGGCGCCGCTGGACGGCGGCCGCGTGCTGCGCTCGATCCTGTGGGGCGCGTGGAGCGACCGGCACCGCGCCACACTCGGCAGCGCCCGCGCCGCCCGCGTCCTCGGCTTCGTCGTGTGTGCGTTCGGGGTGCTCACCCTGCTGCGCGGGCCGATCGGGCTCGGCGTGTGGCCGTTGCTGGTCGGCCTGTTCATCGTCCACCTCGCGCTGGCCGAGGAACGCGACGCCGAACTCGGCACCAGCCTGGCCGCCATGCGGGTGCGCGACGTGATGACGATGCGCCCGGCCACCGCGCCCGCCGCCACCACCGTGGCGACCTTCCTCCGTGACAACGCCTTGCTGCGCCAGCATTCGGCGTATCCGCTCGTCGACCCGGTCGGCCGGTTCGCCGGGCTGGTCACGCTGACCCGCATGCGGGCGGTGCCGCCGGAGCAGCGGCCCAACACCCTGCTCGGGGAAATCGCCTGCCCGCCAACGGAAATCCCGCGTGCCACCCCGGACGAACCGCTGCTCGCGCTGCTGCCCCGGATGTCCGGGTGCGCCGACGGCCGGGCGCTGGTGTTCGACGCCGACCGGCTCGTCGGGATCGTGTCGCCGTCGGACATCAGCCGCGCGGTCACGCTCCGCGGTCTCGGCGTGGACTGGCACGGCGGCGCGGACGTGACTGTCGCGCGAAGCCCGTCCAGCCCGCCGCTGGGCCGCCCGGCCACCCAACGCTGGCCGTGAGTTTCGGCACCCGCGCGCACGGGAATCCCGGTCCGCGATGAGCCACGAACACACCCAGCGGGACGTCCGGCGCCTGGCCGGCCGTCTCGTGGACGATCTCGGCAGGCACGATCTGACCGCGGTGTCCCGCGCGCTGCCCAGGATGATCGGCCGCGACGCACCCGAGGCGGCCCTGCTCCGGCCGCTGTGCGCGGAGCTGGTCACCGTGATCGCCCGCGAGGTGCGGGCGCGCGCGGCACCGGGCGGGGCGGATCTGTTCACCGTCGTGCTGTCCGACGAGGGCGACGAGGGCGTGCCGATCGACGACCTCCAGCCACCGCTGCGGGCCGTGCTGCGCGCCGTCCTCGCCGAGCTCAACCACGACAGCGACGGGCTGGACGCGCAGCTGGAGTTCATCGCCGGGGACCCGGATCCGTGCGGGCAGATCGACGCGCTGATCCACCTGGTGTCCTGGGCCCACGACCTGCCGCGCACGTGAGCGGCGCGTGGTGGCGCGACGCCGTCATCTACCAGGTCTACATCCGCAGCTTCGCCGACGGGAACGGCGACGGCGTCGGGGACCTGGCCGGCATCCGCGCGAAACTCCCCTACCTGGCCGGTCTCGGTGTGGACGCGCTGTGGATCACGCCGTGGTACCCGTCCCCGATGGCCGACGGCGGCTACGACGTGGCCGACTACCGCGACATCGACCCGGTGTTCGGCACGCTCGCCGACGCCGAGGCGCTGATCGGTGAGGCGCACCGGCACGGGTTGCGGATCATCGTCGACGTCGTGCCCAACCACACCAGCTCGGCGCACCCGTGGTTCCGGGCCGCGGTGGCCGCCGGGCGCGGTTCCCCCGAGCGGGAGCGGTACGTCTTCCGCGACGAGCCCAACGACTGGCGCAGCGTCTTCGGCGGCTCGGCGTGGAGCCAGGTCGACGACGGCCAGTGGTACCTGCACCTGTTCGACGCGTCGCAACCGGACCTGAACTGGGACCACCCGCAGGTGCGCGCGGAGTTCCTGGACGTCCTGCGGTTCTGGCTCGACCGCGGGGTGGACGGGTTCCGCATCGACGTCGCACACGGCCTGATCAAGGACCCGGCGCTGCCCGATCTCGGCCTGGACCACGAGGGCCTGGTCGAACCGCCGGACCGCAGCGACCACCCGCACTGGGACCGGCCGGAGGTGCACGAGATCTTCCGGTCCTGGCGGGAGCTGGCCCGCCACTACGGCGACGACCGGATCTTCGTGGCCGAGGCGTGGGTGGACAGCCCGCGGCGGCTGGCCCGGTACGTGCGGCCGGACGAGCTGCACACGGCGTTCAACTTCGACTTCCTGCGCTGCCCGTGGGACGCGGCCCGGTTGCGGTCGGTGATCGATTCCAGCATCGGCGCGCTCGCGGAGGTGGGCGCGCCGGCGACCTGGGTGTTGTCCAACCACGACGTGAAACGGCACGTCACGCGGTACGGCGGCGGGCTGCCGCGGGCGCGGGCGGCGCTGTTGCTGATGCTCGCGCTGCCCGGCGGGGCGTACCTGTACCAGGGCGAGGAGCTGGGGCTGGAGGAGGTCGAGGACCTGCCGGAGGAGGTGCTGCAGGACCCGACGTGGGAACGGTCCGGGCGCACCAAACGCGGCCGCGACGGGTGCCGGGTGCCGCTGCCGTGGTCCGGCGCGGAGCCGCCGTTCGGGTTCTCCACCGGCACGCCGTGGCTGCCGCAACCGGCGCACTGGGCGGCGAAAACCGTGGCCGCGCAGGAGAACGATCCGGCGTCGGTGCTGTGCCTGTACCGGGACGCGCTGCGGATCCGCAAGGAGCACCCCGCCTTCGGCGACGGGGAACTGTCGTGGTTGGACAGTGCGCCGGACGTGCTGGCCTTCCGCCGCGAGCCGGGGGTGCTGTGCGTGGTCAACCTCGGCTCGCTGCCCGTGGCGCTCCCGCCGCACCGGAAGATCCTGCTCGCCAGCGGCGAACCGGGCGAGGACCTCGCCCCCGACTCCGCGGTGTGGCTGTCGGTCTAGGCGCGGCGTTTGCCCGGCCGCGGCCGGGGTAGGCCTGGGCACATGTCCGAACTACCGCTGCCCGAATACGACGAGCTGCCCCTGGCCTCGCTGCAGCACCGGATCCGGTCGCTCGACGAGGAGCAGCTCGACCAGCTGATGGCCTACGAGCTCAAGCACGCCAACCGGCTGCCGGTGCTGGAGCTGTTCCGCGTCCGCAAGCGCCAGCTGCACGAGGGCGCCGAGCCCTCGCACGGCGAGCACACCGAAATCCCCGAGGTGACCGGCCACGCCGGCGGCTCCCCCGCGAGCCGGCAGACGGCGGCCGAGCCCACCACACCGCTGCGGCACGGGGTCGCGGACCAAACCTCGCACCGCGGGCGCCGCTGAGCCACGCGCACGCAGGTCAGGCAGTCAGCCGCTCGCGCACGCGGCGCAGCGTCTCGCGCACGTTGGCCTCCGTCACGGCCTCGATCGCGTCGTCCAGCGAGAGCCACTTCAGCGGCGCGTCCGGCTTTTCCGGCCGCGCCGCTTCCGGCTGCCCGGCCGCCAGCACGTACCGCAGGTCCGCGTGCTCGTGCGCGGGCTCGGCGCCCTTCGCCGGCACCGGGACGATCACCGCGTGCAGCAGGTCCGCCGTCGGCCACGGGCGCAGATCCGCCAGCCCGGTTTCCTCCCGCCCCTCGCGCAGCGCGATGTCCAGCGGGTCCGTCTCCCCCGGATCGCCGTGCCCGCCGACCTGCAGCCACGCCTGCTGACGCTCGTGCCAGCGCAGCAGCACCCGGCGCGTCGGCGGGTGGACGATCACCGCAGAACCCGTGACGTGCAACGGAATCTCTCGCGCGAACGGGTCCGGCGCGCTCGCCAGCAGCTCCCCGATCCGCGTGAGATCAGCGTTCTCGACGTCGTCCCGCGCCGTGTATCCCTCCAGCATGCCCGCAGCCTACGACGTTTCCGCCCCACGGATGCGGGAACACCCCGCCGGTGTCCAGACACGACGAACTCCGCCGCACCGCGCGGGACACCTTCGGCTGGGCCGAACTGCGCGACGACCAGCTCACCGCGATGGAGGGCCTGCTCGACGGCCGGGACGTGCTCGCCGTCATGCCCACCGGCTCCGGCAAGTCCGCGATCTACCAGATCCCCGCGCTGCTGCTGGACGGGCCGACGCTCGTCGTGTCGCCGCTGACCGCGCTGCAGCGCGACCAGGTCGGGCAGATCGAGGACAGCGACGCCCCGGACGCGGTGGCGGTCAACTCCGCTCAGCCCGCCCGCACCACGACCAAGGCCTGGGACGCGGTCACCCACGGCGACGCCGAGTACCTGTTCCTCGCGCCGGAACAGCTGGCCAAGGACGAAGTGCTGGAGCAGCTGGACGAGATCCGGCCGAGCCTGTTCGTCGTCGACGAGGCGCACTGCGTCTCGGCCTGGGGCCACGACTTCCGCCCCGACTACCTCCGCCTCGGGCAGGTCATCGAGCGGCTCGGGCACCCGCGCGTGCTGGCCCTGACCGCGACCGCGGGCGGGCCGGTGCGCGACGACATCGTCTCCCACCTCGGCCTGCGCGATCCGGTGCGTGTGGTGTCCGGGTTCGACCGGCCGAACCTCTACCTCGCGGTGCACCGCGCCACCACCGAGGAGGACAAGCGGGCCGCCCTCCTGCGCTGGGTGCGCGACGCCCCGAAACCCGGTCTCGTCTACGCCGCGACCCGCAAGGACAGCGAACGCTACGCCGACGAACTGGGCGCGGTGGCCTTCCACGCGGGGATGACGGCGGCCGACCGCAAACGCGTGCACGAGGACTTCCTCGCCGACCGGGCCGGCGTGGTGGTGGCGACCTCGGCGTTCGGCATGGGCATCGACAAGCCGAACGTGCGGTTCGTGGTGCACGCGTCGGTGCCGGAGTCGGTGGACTCCTACTACCAGCAGATCGGCCGCGCGGGACGGGACGGCGAGCGGGCCGACGCGCTCCTGTTCTACCGGCCCGAGGACCTGGGCCTGCAGAAGTTCCTCACCGCGCGCCCCTTCGACGACGAGGGCACCCGCGAGGTCGCGGAGGCGCTGCACGACCACGACGACCCGCACGACCTGGACCTGTCGCACCGCCGCGTGATGAACACCCTGAACCTGCTCGACCAGGCCGGGTTGGTCGAGGACACCGGCGAGGGCTTCCGGTACACCGGCACCGATCCTGCGCAGGACACCGAACGCGCCGCCGAAGTGGCCGAGCAGCGCAGGAAGCTGGACCGGTCCCGCGTCGAGGTGATGCGCGAGTACGCCGAGACGTCCGCGTGCCGCCGCCAGTTCCTGCTCGGCTACTTCGGCGAGGTGCTGGACGAGCCGTGCGGCTTCTGCGACACCTGCGACGCGGGTACGGCCGCGGAGCAGGCCCCGTCCGACGGCGAGTTCCAGCCGGGCACCCCGGTCCGCCACGCGGAGTGGGGCGCAGGCCAGGTCGTCCGCCGGGAGGCCGACAAGGTCACGGTGCTGTTCGACGAGGCCGGCTACCGCTCGCTGTCCCTGCCCGCGGTGCGCGAACGGAACCTGCTCACCGAGGAGTGACGCCCGCGAGTTCTGCGTTCAGGGCGCGTAGGCGTCCAGCCCGAACAGGTCGAACAGCTTCTGCTGCACCGCGTCCCGGCAGGTCAGCAGCCTTCGGGTGCGGGGGCGGCCGCCGGTCGACGGGTAGCGCAGCACCGTCTCGCCGATGCGCGACAGCAGGTCCAGCAGCTCGCGCACGGACAGGTCCAGCCCGGCCCGGTCGGCCTCCTGCCGCATCACGTGCGTCACCGCCGTCGCCAGCACGCTGACCAGCGAGTGCACCGCGATCCGGTGCTCGGTCCAGTGCCGCCGCGGCGCGGAAGCCGCCACGAACGGGCCGTTGAGCTGCCGGAACGTCGAGTCCAGGTGGTAGCGCGCGCGGTAGGCGGTGATGACGTCGGCGACCGGCCAGTCGTGGTCGGTCACCAGCAGCTGCTTGCCGAAGTAGTCCTCGTCCAGGCGCGAGCGGGCGTTCTCGTCGACCCGCCACTCGAGCCGCAGCTCGGCCGGGCGCGTCCCGGTGAGCCGCGTGGACAGCACGCGGTCGACCCACCGCACCCGCGTGATCCGCGCGATCTCCGTCAGCACCTGTTCGCGGGGCCGCCGGTTGGTGCCCGCCGCCAGCGCCAGCGCCAGGCCGTCGAGCTGGCGCGTCGCGCTGCTCAGCGCCTGCGCGAACCCACGCGCCTGCGCCGCGTGGAGCTTCGCCGAGTGCGTAAGCACCACGCGCCGCGTCACGCCGGACACCACCGCGTGCGTGTCCAGCGCCGTCACGCCGGCGAAGCGGTCCGGGTCGACCGACCGCCGCGCCGACGCCGGCCGCGTCAGCAGCTCGGGGTAGTCCCCCAGCGGCAACGCGCCGACGAAGTGCCTGCCGTCGTCGAGATCGAGTTGCGCGTGCTGGCCGGTCTCGAACACCAGCGTCACCGGACCGGCCACGCGCGACGCGAGCCGGTCCGCCGCGACCCCGAACGGCACCGCACCCTCCCGCGCGTACACCGCCGACGCGAGCGGGATCG
This sequence comes from Amycolatopsis deserti, assembly GCF_014653945.1. Classification (GTDB taxonomy): domain Bacteria; phylum Actinomycetota; class Actinomycetes; order Mycobacteriales; family Pseudonocardiaceae; genus Amycolatopsis_E; species Amycolatopsis_E deserti. The sequence continues at coordinate 287,344 of NZ_BNAU01000009.1, forward strand.
CGCCGTCCCGCGTGACCACTGTGCTCAGCCCGACCGGGGACGCCGCCGCGGTCTCCGATTCGGCGTAGGTCGCGAAGTTCGGCACGTCCACCGCGAGCAGGATCGGCTCGCCGAGGTGTTCCCGCACCCGCGCCGACACCGCCTCCTCGATCCGCTCCAGCTGCGGCCGCGTCAACCGCCGCGTCGCGCGCCAGAACTCGTCGTCGCGCACCGCGGCCGCCGCGATGCGCGGCCGCACGAACCGGCTCGCCGCGCTCTCCGCCCACCACTGCGCCAGATCCGTGCCCGGCGCGGTCGCGCGGTGCAGGACGGACAACGCGAAGTACGTCCCGATCGAAACTTTCGCCTTGCGCGATCCGAGCACCGCGTCGATGGCCGACCGCACCTGGAGCCGCTCCAGGGTGGACCACACGGCGGCGACGTCACCGAACGCCAGATGCCGCGTACCGTCGGGTGAACCGGCCGCGCCGTCCAGAGCTGCGGCGATGTCTTCGGCGGTGCCGAGATAACGCTGCGAGGTGATCCGCGGCGAGCCGTTCACCCGCCCGGTGTGCGCGAGGTAGTAGTAGGTCCTGCCGCCGACCCGCTTGCCGATCACCGAAGTCACACTTTAGGTAATACGCCTGCCCGTCCCCCGGCGCAATGACCACGGCCACGGTGAGCAGCGGAAACAGGGGTGCCACCACCGGGTGTGGCCGATCTTGCGCGGTCTGGTCCTGGCACCGCCGACCAGGGCGGTCCTAGCGTTTCCGGTATGGCATCCGCTCCCACCGCCTCCGCGATGCGCCGCGCGCTGGCTCGCGCCCGCGACGGCAAGACCCTCGACATCACCGAGGCGACCGTGCTGTTGCACGCGCGCGACGAAGACCTCGAAACGCTGTCCGAGCACGCCTCCCGCATCCGCGACGCCGGACTGGCCGAAGCCGGCCGCGAAGGCGTCATCACCTACAGCCGCAAGGTGTTCATCCCACTCACCCGGCTGTGCCGCGACCGCTGCGGATACTGCACTTTCGCAACGGTTCCGGGCAAACTGGACGCCCCGTTCCTGTCGCCGGACGAGGTGCTGGAGATCGCCCGGCAGGGCGCGGCGATGGGCTGCAAGGAAGCACTGTTCACCCTCGGCGACCGCCCCGAGGACCGCTGGAAGCAGGCCCGCGAGTGGCTGGACGCGCACGGCTACGACGACACGCTGTCCTACGTGCGCGCGATGGCGATCCTGGTGCTGGAGCAGACCGGTCTGCTGCCGCACCTCAACCCCGGCGTCATGAGCTGGCAGGACCTGCAGCGCCTCAAGCCGGTCGCGCCGTCGATGGGCATGATGCTGGAGACCACCGCGACCCGGCTGTGGAGCGAGCGCGGCGGCCCGCACTACGGCTCGCCGGACAAGGACCCGGCCGTGCGGCTGCGGGTGCTGGAGGACGCCGGCCGGACGTCCGTGCCGTTCACCACCGGCATCTTGATCGGCATCGGCGAGAACTACGAAGAGCGCGCGGACTCGCTGTTCGCGATCCGCAAGGTGGCGCGCCAGTACGGCGGCATCCAGGAAGTCATCGTGCAGAACTTCCGCGCCAAGCCGGACACCAAGATGCGCGCGACCCCGGACGCCGACCTGCAGGAGCTGGCCGCGACGATCGCCGTCGCGCGGCTCGTGTTCGGCCCGAAGATGCGCATCCAGGCGCCGCCGAACCTGATCGGCAGCCAGTACGACCTCATGGTGCGCGCGGGGATCGACGACTGGGGCGGGGTTTCGCCGCTCACACCCGACCACGTCAACCCCGAGCGCGCCTGGCCGCAGATCGACGAGCTGGCCCGGCAGACCGAGAAGGCCGGTTACACGCTGCGCGAGCGGCTCACGATCTACCCCGAGTACCTGCTCGCCGGTGAGCCGTGGCTGGACCCGCGCGTCGCCGGGCACGTCGCCGCGCTGGCCGACCCGAAGACCGGCCTGGCGCGCGAGGACGCGGTGCTGGAGGGCCGCCCGTGGCAGGAGCCGGACGGCGGCTGGCAGGACCAGGCCGGCACCGGGCGCACGGACCTGCACGTCGAGGTCGACACCACCGGCCGCACCGAGGACCGGCGCAGCGACTTCGATTCGGTGTACGGCGACTGGCGGGAACTCGCTTCGCAGGTTCCCACCGCGCCGCGCCGGATGGACACCGACATCGCGGAAGCCTTGCGCCGCGCGGAACGCGACCCGGCCGGACTGTCCGATGCGGACGCTCTCGCGTTGTTGCACGCCAACGGCGCGGAGCTGGAAGCGCTGGCGTCGCTGGCCGACGGGTTGCGCCGGGACGTCAACGGTGACGACGTGACGTTCGTGGTCACGCGGAACATCAACTTCACCAACGTCTGTTACACCGGCTGCCGGTTCTGCGCGTTCGCCCAGCGGCGCACGGACGCCGACGCCTACACGCTGTCGCTGTCGCAGGTCGGGGACCGGGTCGACCAGGCGTGGGAGGCCGGGGCGACGGAGATCTGCATGCAGGGCGGCATCCACCCGGACATGCCCGGCACTGCGTACTTCGACCTGGCGGCCGAGGTGAAGCGCCGGCAGCCGGACATCCACCTGCACTCCTACAGCCCGATGGAGGTCGTCAACGGCGCGTCCCGGACGAACCTTTCCATTCGCGACTGGCTGACCCGCGCGCACGAGTCCGGTGTGGACTCGCTGCCGGGCACGGCGGCCGAGATCCTGGACGACGACGTGCGGTGGGTGCTCACGAAGGGCAAGCTGCCGACGTCGAGCTGGATCGAGGTGGTGTCCACGGCGCACGAGCTGGGCATCCCGACGACGTCGACGATGATGTACGGGCACGTCGACACGCCCGCGCACTGGGTCGGGCACATCAAGCTGATCGCCGACCTGCAGCGGCGGGCGCTGGAGAAGACCGGGCGGCGCGGGTTCACCGAGTTCGTGCTGCTGCCGTTCATCCACCAGAACGCGCCCATCTACCTGGCCGGGCTGTCCCGCCCGGGCCCGACGAAGCGGGAGAACCGGGCGGTCCACGCGCTGGCGCGGATCCTGCTGCACGGGTTGATCGACAACATCCAGTGCTCGTGGGTGAAGCTGGGTGAGGACACCTGCCGGGACGTGCTGAACGGCGGGGTGAACGACCTCGGCGGGACGCTGATGGAGGAGACGATCAGCCGCATGGCGGGCGCGGACAACGGCTCGTACAAGACGATCAGCGAACTGGAGGCGATGGTCGCCCCGATCGGCCGCCCGCTGGTCCAGCGCACCACGACGTACGGCCGCCCGTCCCCGGAGCGCGTGGCGGCGGCCCTGGCCTCCGACGGAGTGGCCCAGGCCGTCCGGCGACCACTGTCGCTGCCGATCGTCAGCTGAGAGAAGACGCCGCTGGGGGCGGGCGTTCCACCCCTCCCGGCGGCGTCTTGGCCGCTGCGTCAGCTCAGGTTGTCCGTCGTCACCTCGTCCAGGAAACGCGCGAGGTTGGCGAGCATCCGCTCCACCCGCTGCTCGAGCGGTGCCCGGTCCACCGGGTTGTGCACCGCCGGGCGGCGTTTGCCCCTCAGGTACAGCCCGCACGCCAGGTCGGCGCACGCGTAGGTCCCGACGGTGTTGCCCTGTTTCCCCGCCGCGCCGACCCGGCGCGCCGCGAACAGCGACACGTCCGTCGCCGCGTGGATGGTTCCGCAGAACGCGCACAGCGACGACTTCAGCGAGCTGCGGTGCTTGGCCGCCGCCCGCAATGCGACACCCACCACATTCCCCCCGTAGGGCGCCACGAGATAGGCGTTCTGGGCGGCCTTCGGATCACGCCAGCCGAGGAAGTCCACTTCGGACCAGTCCAGTCCGGCCAGTCCCGCCGGCAGGGACAACCGTTGCGCCTCCCCCTTCGAACAGTTGATGAACGACTTGCGAATGCTGGTTTCGTCGAGGGGTTGCACGGCCGGAATGATCCGTCGCACCGCCGCCGCCGGGCAAGTCAATTAGGATCGACGACGATGAGCACGAAGATCGCGTGGCCGGTGCCCGCCCCGGAACTGCCCGGCGACGTCCACCCCGCACTCGCCGCGATGGCCCGCGCCGCCAGCGCCGCCTACGGGGACGCCCGCCGCCGCCACACCCGCGCCGAACTGGCCGAGAAGGTCGCCGACGGCGCGGACGGCACCCCGACGATGCGCGTGGACGAGATCGTCGAGGCCGCGATCGCCGAGGAAGCGAACCGCCACCGGGTCAACCTGCTCAGCGAGGAGGTCGGCTTCGTCGACCACGGTTCCGCGGTGACGCTCGTCGTCGATCCGGTCGACGGCTCCAACAACGCCGCCAACGGCGTCCCGCTGAGCTGCTTCGGCGGCACGGTCGCGGTCGACGGGCAGGCCACCGAGGCGCTCACCGTGTGGCTCGACACCGGCCGCGCCTGGCACGCCCGCGCCGGCGAGCCGGCCCCGTTCCGCACCACCGGCCGCACGAGCCTCGACGGCGCGACCGTGAACCTGCTCCGCCCGCACCGGCGCAATGCCGAGGCGTGGATGCGCGTGGCCGACCGGGCGCAGCGCGTGCGGATCCTGTCCACCACGGTCCTGGAGTGCGCGCTGGTGGCCGAGGGGTCGGTCGACGCGTTCTGCGACCCGGGCTCGGACACCCACCGCCTGGTCGACCTCGCGACGGCGATGGTCACGGTGCCCGCGGCCGGCGGCGCGGTGATCGACGTGCACGGCCGCCCGCTGGAGATCGACATCGACCTGACGCGCCGCTGGTCCGGCATCGCCGCCGCGAGCCGCGCCCTGGCCGACGAGCTGGCCGCCACGGTCCTCGGCTGACCCGACGCGGCGAGGCCACCCGCACCTCAGCGGCCGCCACCGCGCGACCACCGTGGCCGATGGACTGCCACCCCGCCCGGCGGCCCACCGGCCACGCCGCTGCTTTCGCGCTCGGGGCCGCTCACCCTCGCCGGCTGCCTCGGCGCACCACCGCCCCAGGCCCGCCGGCCGGCCGCCCCTCGGCCACGCCGCCGCCCGACCGGCACAGCCGCTTTCGCCCTCCGGGGCCGCTCACCCTCGCGGCGGCCTCCGCGCACCACCGTCCCAGGCCCGCCGGCCGGCCGGCCCAGCGCCCAACCGACACAGCCGCATTCGCCCCTGGGACCGCCCACCTCCCCACCGCCCCAACGCACCACCACCCCAGACCCACCGGCCGGCCCGGCCACCCCTCAGCCGCTCCCGCTCACCACTGCCCCAGGACCACCAGCCAACCGGCCACTCCCCTCCGCCCGGGCGCCACCCGCCGGCCCCGCGCCCTCCCGCACCCGACCGGGTCCAATGGCCCTACCGACCCCGGGCGCCCCGGGTGATCGTGGGGCCGTGACGTTCCCCGCGCGCGAGAGATCGGTCGCTTCGATGCTCGATCCGTTCGGACTGGAAGTGCTGGGGCGGGATCAGTGCCTGGAGCTGCTCGCCACCGCCGGGATCGGGCGCGTCGTCTTCACCGCGCGCGGCCTGCCCGCCGTCCAGCCGGTGCGGTTCGTGCTGGCCGACGACGCCGTCAACTTCGGCACCCCCGCCGCCAGCCCGTTGTTCGCCGCGGCGCACGACGGCGTCGTCGCGTTCGAGGCCGACGCCTTCGACCCGGAACTGGAGCACGGCTGGTGGGTGACGGTCCTCGGCCGGGCCCGCGCCACCCGCGAGCGCGCCCGCGCGTGGCCAGCGAGCACCACCGACGACCGTTGGATCCGGATCCCGCTGGAAGTAGTCTCGGGACGGCGGCTCGCGGGGTAGAGCTGCCGGAAGGGCAGTGGTGATCGGACCGGGCGCACGCGGACTTGTCGAGGCCGTCGTCGGGGTCGCGGCGGACCTCAGCCTGCCCGAGATCCTGACCAAGATCGTCACCAGCGCACGCGACCTCACCGGCGCCGCGCACGCCGTCATCCAGGTGCCCGACGCCGCCCCCGTGTGGTCCGGCGATCCGGCCGCGCCCGGCGCGCCGCTGACCATGCCGCTGCACGCCCGCGGCGGCCGGTTCGGCGAGCTGCGGCTGCGCAAGGAGGGTGGCTTCACCGGCAGCGACCGGGAAGCCGTGGTCACGCTGGTCGCCGCGGCCGGGATGGCCATCGACAACGCCACCCTCTACGAGCGGACCCGCAGCCGCGAGCGCTGGCTGGAGGCGTCGCACGAGGTCACCGCGGCCCTGCTGACCGGCGAAGACCCGCAGCGCACGCTGCGCTTGATCGCCGAACACGCCAGGGTCGTCGCCGGCGCCACCGCCGCCGCGGTCGCCGTCCCACGCGAGGACGACCCGGGCACCCTGGTGTTCGAGGTGGTCGCCGCGGGCGAGCACGTCCCACCGGGCCTGGCCGGCCTGACGGTGCCGGTCGAGGGCACCGCGAGCGGCGAGGCGTTCCGCACCGGCGAGGCCGTCGTGGTGCGCAACTACGGCCGCTACGTAGCCAAGGAGCAGGCCAAGGTCAACGTCCAGCTGCCCGACCAGGTCACCGAGCTGGACTCAGCGGTCGCCGTGCCGCTGATCGTCGGTGGCGAGACCCTCGGCGTGCTGCTGGTCGCCAAGTTCGGCGAAGCCGCGCCGTTCACCGACGACGAGGTCGGCCTGGCCCGCACGTTCGCCGGTCACGCCGCCCTGGCCATGGAGTTCGCCCGCGCCGAGGAGGACCGGCAGCGGCTGGCCGTGTTCACCGAACGCGACCGCATCGCCCGCGACCTGCACGACCTGGTCATCCAGCGGCTGTTCGCGACCGGCCTTGGGCTGGAGGGGCTGCGGCCGCTGGTCACGCAGCCCGAGGTCGCGGAGCGGCTGACCGGCTTCGTGCACGAGCTGGACCGCACGATCCGGGAGATCCGCAACAGCATCTTCTCCCTGACCCAGCCCGCGGAGACCGCGGAGGGGCTGCGCGCGGAGCTGCTGCGGTTGGCCCGGGACTGCACGCCCACGCTGGGGTTCGCGCCCCGGCTGGGGTTCACCGGGCCGGTGGACACCGCCGTGCCGCCGCCGGTGCGGGCCGATCTGTCCGCGACGGTGCGGGAGGCGTTGTCGAACGTCGCCCGGCACGCCCGGGCGCGCACGGTGTCGGTCGAGGTGGCGGTGGACGCGTCGGGCCACTCGCTGACGCTGACCGTCACCGACGACGGTGTCGGCATCCCGGACGAGCCCGGACGGCGCAGCGGGCTGGTCAACCTGGACGAACGCGCGGCGCGGTGGCGGGGCCGCTGCTCCGTCGGGCGCGGCGGCGAACGCGGGACGACACTCGTGTGGACGGCCGAGCTGAACGGCGCGGGAGGGCTGCGATGACGATCTCGGTGTTCCTGCTCGACGACCACGAACTGGTGCGGACCGGGTTGCGCACCGTGCTGGAGTCCGAAGGCGACATCCGCGTGGTCGGCGAGGCCGGCACCGTCGCCGACGCGCTGCGCCGCATCCCCGCGCTGACACCGGATGTGGCGATCCTCGACGTGCGCCTGCCAGACGGCGAGGGGATCGGCGTGTGCCGGGAGGTCCGGTCCTCGGTGGAACCCGCGCCGGCGTGCCTGATGCTGACCTCGTACTCCGACGACGAGGCCCTGACCGGGGCGATCATGGCCGGGTCCGCGGGTTACCTGCTCAAACAGGTGTCCGGGATGAACCTGGTGGACGCGGTCCGGCGGGTCGCGGCGGGCGGGTCGCTGCTGGATCCGGAGCTGACCGCCAAGGTGCTGCACCGGATGCGCGGGGACGAACCCGGGTACGCGCAGCTCAGCCCGCAGGAGCGGCGGGTGCTGGGGCTGATCGCGGATGGTCTGACCAACCGGCAGATCGGGGAGCAGCTGCACCTGGCCGAGAAGACGGTCAAGAACTACGTGTCCTCGGTGCTGCACAAGCTCGGCTTCGAACGGCGCACGGAAGCGGCGGTGTACGCCACCCGACGGCGTGACATCTCCGGTCCGCAAACAGGGCCATTGGACCCTGTTCGGGGCTTGCGTGATCGGCGAAGGTGAAGAGGTCACAACAGAAGATTCTCGGTCGCGTCGGTCGCCGCGAGCTGAGATAACCGGCCGGAGCAGCGGCCTCCCACCCCTCCCGCTGCTCCGGTCAACTATTGTCTGCTGTGGACGGTGGGGGTAGGTTGCGCCGGATGGGACTCACCGGGTCGGAGATCTCCGAAGCGGTGCACGACGCCGGATGGCGGTACGTGTTGTCGAGCCTGTGCACGTCGGTGGCGGTGCCCTCGGCGCGGGAGGCGGGCACGCTGGCGCGGCGGGTGCTCGCGATCGCGGACCACGCGGAGGTGGACATCCGCCCGGGCACGGTGCGATTGGTGTTGCGGCCGGTGACGGCGGGTGAGATCGACCTCGCGCGGCGCATCTCCGAGCTGGTGCGGGAACTCGGGTACACACCGCGGCCGCGGGACACGCAGCGGCTGGAGATCGCGATCGACGCGCTGGACGCCGAGGCGATCGTGCCGTTCTGGCGAGCGGTGCTGGACTACGCCGACGGGCCGAACCCGCCTGAGCTGATCGATCCGCGCGGCCAGGGCCCGGCGATCTGGTTCCAGCGGATGGACGCGCCGCGTCCCCAGCGCAACCGCATCCACCTCGACGTGTCCGTCCCCCACGACGAGGCCCCGGACCGCATCCGGGCCGCGCTGGCCGCGGGAGGCGTGCTGCGCTCCGGCGAGGCGGCCCCGGCGTTCTGGGTCCTGGCCGACGCCGAGGGCAACGAAGCCTGCATCACGACGTGGCAGGGCCGGGACTAGGACGGCCGCCCCACCGCACGCCGCTCTCCCGCAGCGACGCACGCCCCACCTCCCCGCGCGCCGCTCCTCCGCAGCGGTGCAGCCGCCCCACCCCACCGCACGCCGTGGACCGTTGAACGGACAGTTCAATGCCGCACGACTGGACACCTCGCGAACCACCGCCAGCCGCAAAAGCCCCGACCAGGCCCGGCCCGGCGCAGCCCACATACCCCAGCCCACGCAGCTCCACCGCAACGGCACAACCACCCCACCCACCGCCGGCCGTTGAACGGACAGTTCAATGCCGCACGACTGGACACCTCGCGCACCGCCGCAAGCCGCAAAAGCCCCGACCAGGCCGGGCCCGCCCCACCTACCCCAGCGCGCGCAGCTCCTCCGCCGCCCGCAACACATCGGCGTACCGCACGTACAACCCGGCCAGTCCGAACCGCAGCACCTCGGGCGGCCGGAAGTCCCCGATCACCCCGCGCGCGATCAGCTTCCCCATCGCCGCCTTGGCGTCCGGCCACGCGACCGAGATCTGGTTCCCCCGCGAAGCCGGCGTGACCACCCGCGCCCCGGGTACCAGCTCGTCCAGGCACCGCAAGAAGAACTCCCCCAGCGCGAGCCCCTTCGCGCGCACCTGGTCGATCGTCACGTCACGCCACACGTCCAGCGCCGCGTCCAGCGCCAGCATCGAAAGGATGTCCGGCGTCCCGGTCCGGCCGCGGCTGATCCCGGCGCGGCCGGCGTACCCCGGGGTCATCCCGAACGGATCGGCGTGCCCGGCCCACCCGGTCAGCGGCTGGTCGAAGTCCTCGAGCCACTTCCGCGCCACGTAGAGGAAAGCCGGCGCTCCCGGGCCCCCGTTGAGGAACTTGTACGTGCACCCGACGGCGAGGTCGACCCCCGCGTCGTCCAGCGGCACCGGCACCGCCCCCACCGAATGGCACAGGTCCCACACCACGACCGCCCCGGCCGCGTGCAGCGCCGCGGTGATCCCCGGCAGGTCGTGCAGCTCCCCGGTCACGTAGTCGACGTGGTTGACCAGCACCACGGCCGTCCGCGAACCCGCTTCGCTCGCCAGCGCGCCGACCGGCACCCGCCGCACGGAGTGACCGGTCATGCGCGCCGCGCTCTCGGCGATGTAGCCGTCGGTGGGGAACGTGCCCGCGTCGACCAGGATCTCCGGGCGCCCCGGGTTCAGCCGCGCCGCCGCGACGACCGCCTTGAACAGGTTCACCGTCGTGGAATCGCCGACCACCACCTGGCCCGGCGCGGCGCCGATCAGTGGCGCGATGCGGTCGCCGATCCGCTCCGGCGCGTCCCACCAGCCCTCGTCCCACGACCGGATCAGCCGTCCGCCCCACTGTTCGCCGATCACCTCGGCCATCCGCGGCGCGACCCCGCGCGGCGGCGCGCCCAGTGAATTCCCGTCCAGATAGGACACTTCCGGGTCGAGATCGAACTCCGCGCGCTTGCCGGCCAGCGGGTCCATCGCGTCGAGTTCGGCCGCTTCGTCTCGCAGCGACATCGTGTCCCTTTCTCTCTATCGGTCTGTGTCGGCGGTCACATACAGTGGTGTCTCCGCCAGCTGATCACGAGGAGGTCGCAGTTGACCAGCCAACCGTCCGTCGCTGAGCAGGCCGAGGGCTTGACCATTCCCATGCTCCTCCGCCGCAACGCCGCGGAGTACGGCGACCTGCCGGCGCTCACGTCGCTGGACGACCCGGACCGCCCGACGCTCACCTGGTCCGCGTTCCGCGACGAGATCGCGGCGGTCTCCCGCGGCCTGGCCGACCTGGGTCTGCGCCGCGGCGAGCGGATGCTGATCATGGCACCGAGCACGCCGGACCACCTGATCGCCGACCTCGCCGCCACGCACCTCGGCGCCATCTCGTGCACGGCGTACGCGACGCTGAGCCCCGAGCAGATTTCCTACGTCGCCCGGCACAGCGCCACCCCGGTCGTCGTGCTGCAGGGCATGGACGAGCTCAAGCGCTGGCAGCAGGTCCTGCACGAACTGCCCGCGCTGCGCCGGATCGTGATGATCGACGCCGAGGCCGTGCCCGCCGGTGACGAGCGGTTCGTCAGCCTCGCCGAGCTCCGCGCGCGGGGCGCCGAACTGCACGCCGCCGACCCGCGGGTCTTCGAGGACGGCTGGGCGGACATCCGCCCCGAGGACCCGATCGCGATGATCTACACCTCGGGCACCACCGGCGACCCGAAGGGCGTGGTGCTGTCCCACCACAACGTCATCTTCGAGGCCTACGCCGTGCACGCGCTGCACGAGACGCCGCTGCACCCGACGAACATCGCGTACCTGCCGCTCGCGCACATCGCCGAGCGGGAGATCTCGATCTACATGCCGATCGTCTACGCCGGTCACGTGCACACGCTGGCCGATCCGACGCAGGTCGCCGGCGCGCTGGGCCGCGTCCACCCGCAGGGTTTCTTCGGCGTGCCGCGGGTGTGGGAGAAGATCGCCGCCGGGCTCAAGGCGATGCTGCCGAACCTGCCGGAGGACCGTCGCACCGCGCTGCTGCAGGCCAACGAGCTGCTGCAGCAGGGCTACAAGCTGCGCAACGCCGGCCAGGAGGTGCCGCCGGACCTGGCCGCGAAGATCGCGGAGACCGACCGGACCGTGCTCGCCCCGGTGCGCGCGCTTCTCGGGTTCGACAAGCTGCACTTCTGCTCCAGCGGCGCGGCCGCGCTGCCGGTCGAGGTGCTGTACTTCCTCGCCGGGCTCGGCGTGGAGATCCACGAGGTGTGGGGGCTGTCGGAGACCTCCGGCGCGATCACCTCGAACTCGGCGAAGGCGTTCCGCGCCGGCACGGTCGGGCGGGCGCTGGCCGACACCGAGATCAAGGTCGACGCCGACGGCGAGCTGCTGGTGCGCGGCCCGCTGGTGTTCATGGGCTACCTGCAGGAGGACGGGACGATCGCCTCCGCGCTGGACGACGACGGCTGGTTCCACACCGGCGACATCGGCACGATCGACTCCGACGGCTTCGTCACGATCACCGACCGCAAGAAGGAACTGATCATCACCTCGGGCGGCAAGAACATCGCGCCGACCCGCATCGAGGGGCTGCTCAAGGAGCACCCGCTGATCGGCCAGGCGGTGGCGATCGGCAACGACAAGCCGTACGTGACGGCGCTGATCGTGGTCGACGACGAGTTCCTGCCCGCGTGGGCCGCGCAGCAGGGCATCCAGGGCAGCGACCCGGTCGTGCTGGCCGAGCACCCAGCCGTGCGTGAGGAGATCCAGCGCGCGGTGGAAGCGGCCAACGCGCGGCTGTCGCGCGTCGAGCAGATCAAGAAGTACCAGGTGCTGGCCAAGCCGTGGACGCCGGAGAGCGGCGAGGTCACCCCGACGCTCAAGCTCAAGCGCCGGATCATCAACGACCGCTACGCCGACGACATCGCCGCTCTCTACACCGCCGACCAGTAGTCCGTCAGGCCGATCGGAGGGGCGTGGTCCACTTGCGCAAGCGCGGTGGAACACGCTTCTCCAGGCCGTACGGCTCCAGGTGAGCGCTGAACACCTCGTCGAACGCCTGCCGGACCGTGTCGGTGTCCCAGTTCTGCCGCTCCAGGATCGGCGCCTTCAGGTAGGGCTGGCCGACGATGTGCAGCTGCGGCCCGTTGCAGCGCACCAGCTGCCCGGTGATGCCCTCCGCCGCGTCGCTCAGCAGGAACAGCACGACGGGCGCGATCCGGGACGGCGTCCGATCGGGGGGACAGTTGCGCAGCGATCGCTCCGACTTCCAGACCATCCGGGTGTGCGCCAACGGGCAGACAGCGTTCACCCGGATGCCGGAATCTTCCAAATCCAGTGCCCACGAATACGTGAGCGACGCCACAGCTCCTTTGCTCGCCGCGTACACGCCGAGCTTGCGCTGGCCGAGCGAAGCGCCCGAGGAGATGTTCACGATCGACCCGCCGCGGCCGGCCGCGACCATGGCCTTCACCGCCGCGATCCCGGTGTACATCACGCCCAGGACGTTGACCTCGACCAGCTCCCGGACCTCGTCGAAGTCCTCCTCCCAGGGCAGCGCCTCGTAGTTCAGCCCGGCGTTGTTCACCAGGCCGTCGATCGCGCCGAACTCGGACACGCACAGGTCGACGATGGCCTGGGCCTGCGCCGGGTCGGTGACGGTGTGCCCGCTGGCCACCGCCCGCCCGCCGTGCTCGCGGATGTTGGCCGCGGTGCGTTCGGCCAGGTCGGCGTCGACGTCGTTGACCACGACCGCGGCGCCGGCCTGCGCCAGGTGCACGGCGAACGCCTCGCCGAGACCCCGGCCGGCGCCGGTCACCACCACCGCCCGGTCCTGCATCAGCATGTTCATCGGTTCTTCTCCCCACCGGCCAGTCCCCGAGCGCCAGCCCGTCCTCGGCTGCCTCCCTGGCCTGTGAGTCCAGTCTTCGCGCCCGGAGCGCCCGGCGGTGGGCGCGCACCGACGAACGGTCCGCTCACTGCGCTGAACGAGTGACGGCTGATCGGCCGGACTGACCGCACCGCCGGGTCAGCGGGACGAAAACTTCCACCGTTCGTCGTAATCCGAAGGTTAGAAGGTCTACCACCGTATGGGCCCATTGAGGCGATACCGTCGCGCGGTGACTGTTCGCCTGCCTGTAGTGAGCGGCATACTGATTGTTGCGGAATGTGTCACTTGGGTGACTGGCGTCACAGGAACCGGGCCGGCAGCGACAGAGTCAGTGAGCGCAGGCAACCGGCCGACGAGGGGGAAGTGGGGAGAGGTGTGAAGACCACGACTCGCCCATCCATGGGTGCGGCGCTCGCCAACCGCGAGTTCCGCACCGTGTGGCTGGCCGAGGCCCAGTCGGTGCTCGGCGACCAGCTGACCACGGTGGCGCTGGCCCTCACCGTCTACCACCGCACCGGCTCGGCACTGTGGTCCGCGGTCGCCTACGCCCTCACCTTCCTGCCCGCGCTGGCCGGCGGGCTCGGGCTGGCCCAGCTGGCCGACCGCTACCCGCGCCGCACCATCCTCGTGGTCACGGCCGCGCTGCAGGCGGTGTTCATCGCCGTCATGGCGATCCCCGGCATGTCGGTGGTGTGGCTGTGCGTGCTGGTCATGCTCGCGCGGCTGGCCGGCGCGCCGTCCAACGCGGCCCAGAACGCGCTGACCCGCGAGATCTTCACCGACGACGAGCTGTACCTGCGCAGCCAGGACATCCGCGGCATCACCACCAACACCACGATGCTGGCCGGGCTCGCACTGGGCGGCGTGATCGTCACCGCCGCCGGCCCGTCGCTCGCGCTGGCCCTGGACGCGCTGACGTTCGCGATCAGCGCGCTGGCCCTGCACCACTGGGTGCGCCCGCGGCCCGCGGCCGGCGACGGCGACGGCTCGTGGTTCGGCGCCATCAACTGGGTCGCGAAGCAGCGCAGGCTGCGCGTGCTGCTCGGCCTGTCCTGGCTGGTCGGCCTGGCCATGGTGCCGGCAGGCCTGGCCGCCCCGCTGGCGCGCGAGATCGGCGCGCCCGACCAGGCCGTGGGGTGGCTGCTGGCGGCGGACCCGCTGGGGTTCGCGCTGGGCGTGTTCGTCCTGTCCCGCTACGTCTCGGCCTCGGCGCGCCGCCGGACGGTCGGCGTCCTCGCCGTTGTCCCGACGGCACTGCTGCTCGCGTTCGGGCTGCAGCCCGGCCTCGTCCTCGCCCTGGTCGTCCTCGCCCTCGCCGGTGCGGCGGGCGCGTACATCATCACCGTCGGGGCCACGTTCATCACGTGGGTGCCCAACGAGCTTCGTGGCGGAGCGGGCGGCCTGTACCGGACCGGCCTGCGGGTCGCGCAGGGCGTCGGGGTCGCGCTCGGCGGCGTGCTCGCGCAGTGGTCCGGTGCGGCGACCACGGCCATCATGATCGCGGGCGCGGCCGGGGTGGTCCTCGGCGTGCCGCTGGCGATGGCGTGGCGGCGAGTGCTGGGCACGGACAGCGATGCGGCCCGCACCGACTGACGGCAGCGGTTGCTGCATTCGGAAGATCAGAAGTCACGGTCGCGCACGACGATTCACCTCACGTTTTTCCGGCGGAAACAAACACAAATCGACGGCACCTCAGAAGTCGCGGTCGCGCACGACGAACACCTCTCCCACGGGAACGGAAACGAACGCTATTCACAGCGGAGGATCAGAAGTCGCGGTCAGACACGAGGAACACCTCCATTCGGTGCCTGTGGCCGGGACGCGTTGCGTTCGCACACCCGCTCGTGGCGGAGGTACGCGGCGCATCGCGTGCGGTGAGATGATACCTGTTGATGGAAAGTACCCGGCGTCGTTCCGGGCACAGCAAAGTTACCCGGCTGCGGTACGCGATGTCGAGGGAAGGTGAGCCGATGCCTCCGCACCACGCGCGTCGGCGATCGCCTACACTCCACGGCGATCCGGACCCCAGGGAGGGCGTTCAGCCCATCGACGAGCGCAATTCGGTACCCCGCCAGGCCGCGCCCGGGAGGGCCGAGCCGAACACAAAGCGTGATGCGTCGAGTACGCGCCGCGCCATGCTGCCGCGGAATTGGGCATTGTGGCGCCGCCCGAAGCGATTCATCGCTTTCCTGCTCGTCGCCGAACTGATTGCGGTCGCGTGGCTCGTCGTCGCATTCGTGAACGCGAGCGCGCCGAGCGGTCTCGATTGGCTGCGGTTCGCGATTCTCACCGTGGGCGCCACGGCGCACATTCAACTGACCCGGCGCCAGGAAGAACGTCGGCGAAATGCGGGTGGACGGGTCCTGATCGACCTGACCGCGGTCTGGGTCGTGCCGGCCGCGATTATTCTTCCGGTGCCGTTGACGATCCTGGTCGTCGGTCTGGTGCGGGTGCAGCGCTGGTTCGTCGCGCGGCGGCCGGCGCACAACTTCGTGTACTCCACGGTGGCCCACATGCTGGCGGCGACGCTGGCCCACCAGGTGTACGTGGAGCTGGGTCCGCACGACTGGGGTTCGCTGGACATCGCGGGGTCATTGGTCGAGTTCGGCTGGATGCTCGTGGCCGGGCTGATCTACGAGGGCGTGCAGATCCTCTACATCGGGTCGGTGATCGCGCTGGCCGCGCCGGAGAAGGCGAGCGCGCGGACGGTGCTGGGCAGCCCGGCGGACAACGTGCTGGAGGCGATCACGATCGGCCTCGGCGCGGTGACGGCGATCCTGCTGGTGATCATGCCGCCGACGGTGGCGATCATGGCCGTGGTGACGGTGGTCTTCAACCGGCTCGCCGAGATCGAGCAGCTGCAGGCCGACGTGCGCACGGACCCGAAGACGCAGGTCGCGAACATGCGCGGGTGGACGGAGTCGGCCGAGCGGGCGCTGACGCGCGCCACGAAGGCGGCCGATCCGCTGGCGATCCTGATGATCGACCTGGACCACTTCAAGTGGATCAACGACACGTTCGGCCACCCCGCGGGTGACGACGTGCTGCGGAACCTGGCGCAACTGCTGGACGAGGTGACCCGCCCGAGCGACGTGGTGGGCCGCTTCGGCGGCGAGGAGTTCCTGGTGCTGCTGCCGGACACGGACCAGGCGGCGGCGACGGTCGCCGGGGAGCGCATCCGCTCGGCGGTGGCCGGACTGCGGATCAGGACGACCAACAAGCGCGGCGACCAGACACTGGTGTCGGACCGGACGGCGTCGATAGGCGTCGCGGTGTTCCCCGACCACGGCGACACCCTGCCCACGCTGATGCAGGCCGCGGACGCGGCGGTCTACGAGGCGAAGGAGGGCGGGCGGAACCAGGTGCGGATAGCGCGCGCCCCGCAGGATGCGGCCCCGTCGCGCGAGGTCAAGCACATCGCCCACTGACGGGTGCCCTTTTCGCATCGGGGATTCCCGCGGAGCCGAATGGCGGGGAATCGCCCATCTTCACACCGATCTAACAGTCTCCCTAGCGCCCGCCCGAAAGACACATCCCGTCGGCGGAAGAAACGCCGCATCACCCATTCCGGACACGCCGGCGCACTCGGGCCTCGCACCACCCGACAACGCCGCGACGTGCCCATTCACACGCCACCGAGAGTCCCACTCGCGCGCCCACGAACGGCCCATCCGCACACCCCCAGCCCCCGGCGCCCCCGCGCGCACACCTGCGCCGCACCCGCGCCTGCCAGCACGGACGTCCCCGACAGTCCCACTCGCGCCCCCACTTACCACCCACCCCGCGCACCCGCACCTCCCGACGCCCGCTCGCACCCGCACCTCCCGACCCCTCCACCTGCCAGCACCCACCCCAGCCACCCGCCGGCACACCCCACCCCGCACACGCCACCCCGGTGCCCGCGGACACCCACACCTCCCGGCCCCGACCCACGCCCCACACCTCCCGGCG
>NZ_BNAU01000010.1 GCF_014653945.1 Amycolatopsis deserti
AGCGCCGATGGTACTGCACCCCCGCGGGTGTGGGAGAGTAGGACACCGCCGAACACAACTTGATACTCGAGGCCCCGGTCGAGAACTTTCACAGTTCTCCCGGGGTCTCGAGCTTTTTGCCCAGCGTTGCCCGGTGCTGCCCGGACGAGCGGGCAGCACCGGGTGATCAAGCCAGCAGAGCCTCCACATCGGCGCGCAACGCGGCCATCGTCGCCGTCGCATCCACTCGCACCTCCGCCAAGCCGGCCCGGTCTGCCACCGGCCGCGTCACCTGCAGGTAGCACTTCAGCTTCGGCTCGGTGCCGGACGGGCGGATCACCACCCGCACCCCGCCGCCGGCGATCCGCAACGCGTCCGTCTCCGGCAGCAGATCTTCCATCTCCACAGCCAACCCGGCCAGCTCGACCGGCGGCGCCTTCCGCAGGCGCGCCATCAACTGCCCACGGACCGACAAATCCGTCACCCGCAACGACACCTGATCCGTCACGTACACCCCGTGAGCGATCGCCAGCCGGTCCAGCTCGTCGAGCAGCGACCGGCCCTCGGCCTTCAGCTTGGCCGCCAGATCACATGCGAGTGTCGCCGCGGCGATGCCGTCTTTGTCCCGCACGAAATCCGGGTTCACACACAGTCCCAGCGCCTCCTCGTAGGCGAACACCAGACCGTCACCGGATCGGGTCAGCCACTTGAACCCGGTCAGGGTCTCCGCGTACCGGGCACCGTGGGCGCGGGCGATGTCGCCCAGCATGGACGCGGACACGATCGTGGTCGCAACCAGCGGGTCCGGGTTGCTGGTCGTGGACAGGACGTACTCGCCCAGCAGGACCCCGGTCTCGTCCCCGCGCAGCATCCGCCATCGCCCGTCGGCGTCCGGGATGCCGACGGCACAACGGTCGGCATCGGGGTCCAGGGCGATGGCGATGTCGGCGTCGACCTCGGCGGCCAGGGCGAGCAGCAGATCGGTCGCGCCCGGCTCCTCCGGGTTGGGGAAGGACACCGTCGGGAAGTTCGCGTCCGGCTCGGACTGCTCGGTCACCAGGTGCACGTCGGTGAACCCGGCCCGGGACAGCGCCTCGCCGAGGACCTCGGCGCCGACGCCGTGCAGCGCCGTCGCGGCGACCCGCAGCTCGCGGTGCGGCGACCGCGGGACCTGCGAAACCCGGTAGAGGTACTCGTCGAGGATGTCCTCCCCGAGCACCGTCGCCCCCGGCTTGCGGGGGACGCTGATCGCGCCGGGCGCGGAAGCGATCGCGGCCTCGATCTCGGCGTCGGCGGGCGGCACGATCTGGATCGCGGTGTCGTCGTAGAGCTTGTAGCCGTTGTCGGCCGGCGGGTTGTGCGACGCGGTGATCTGGATGCCGGCGGCCGCGCCGAGGTGCTTGGTCGCGAACGCCACCAGCGGCGTCGGCAGTGGTCGGGGCAGAACCCGCACGTCGAAGCCGGCCGCGTGGAGCACCTCGGCGGCCGCGGCGGCGAACTCGGCCGAGCCGTGGCGGGCGTCCCGGCCGACGACGACGATCCGGCCGGCGTTGCCGTGCGCGGTCAGCCAGGCCGCCACCCCCGCCGTGGTGCGGACGACGACCGCGGTGTTCATGCCGTTCGGTCCCGCCCGGACGGGACCGCGCAGGCCGGCGGTGCCGAACTCGAGCGGACCGGCCATCCGGTCGGCGAGGTCGTTCAGCGCATCCGGGGCGCCGTTCATCGCGGCGGCGAGCACGGTTTGCAGCTCCTGCCGCGCGACCGGGTCGACGTCGTCGGCGATCCAGCGGAACGCGCGATCCCGGAGTTCCGGGTCGAGCCGGTTCATGCGCGCGCGACGAGCTGACGCAGCAGCGTGCCCATCTTCTCCGCCGACGCGCGTCCGGCCTCCAGGACCTCCTGGTGGCTCAGCGGTTCGCCGGTCATGCCCGCGGCCAGGTTGGTGACCAGGGACAGCCCGAACACCTCGACGCCGGCGGCGCGGGCGGCGATCGCCTCGAGGACGGTCGACATGCCGACCAAGTCGGCGCCGAGGGTGCGCAGCATGCGGATCTCGGCGGGGGTCTCGAAGTGGGGGCCGGGCAGGCCCGCGTAGACGCCCTCGGTCAGGCTCGGGTCGATCTCGCGCGCGAGGTCCCGCAGGCGGTGCGAGTACAGGTCGACCAGGTCGACGAAGTTCGCGCCGGTGATGGGGGAGGTGGCGGTCATGTTGAGGTGGTCGCAGATCAGCACCGGCTGGCCGACCTGGTAGTCGTCGCGCAGCCCGCCCGCGGCGTTGGTGAGCAGGACGGACTTCACGCCCGCAGCGGCCGCGGTGCGCACGTTGTGCACGACGCGGCCCACGCCCTTGCCCTCGTACAGGTGGGTGCGGCCGAGCAGCACGAGGGTGCGCTTGCCGTCGACGTCCACCGAGCGGACGGTGCCGCCATGCCCCACGGCCGTCGGGGTCTCGAAGCCAGGAAGCTCACCGAGCGGGATCTCCGCCTCCGGCTCGCCGATCACGTCCGCCGCGGGACGCCACCCCGAGCCGAGAACCACCGCGATGTCATGCTTGGGGAACCCGGTGCGCTCAGCGATGGTGGCAGCAGCAGCCGACGCCACATCTTGTTCGGTCATGGAGCCATCTTTCCAGCGGCACCCCCGCGCCGTGCAGCAAACCCAAGGACGCTGGGTGGTCATCCCGTCGCCTGACACGTGACGATCACCTTGAGCCAGGGCCGCAACATCCCCGCTGACCGGCGGCCGAGCTACGCAACCTTGCGGCCCTGGCTCAAGGTGATATGCACAAACCGGAAGGCGACGGGATGACCACCCAGCGACCACCTCGACAAGGTGAGACGACAACGGTCCCCGTCATCCCGGAGCCTGCCCGTCCGGCGAGGACATCTTTTGATCTTTAGAAGTGACTTGAGGCAGGCGAAGAGTCCGCCCTGCGGGCGGTGAAAAGAGCGCCTCACGGCGCCGAAAGGTCACCTTACGACCACCCCCGCCCCCGATGCCTGATTGTGTTTCAGTCGCCGAGCAGGCGTGTCAAGGCGGGAAAGAGTACCTTGACACGCCTGATCGGCGACCAAAGATCGGCTGTGGATCGGGGGCGGGGGAGGTCTGGTTGGGGTAGTCGGTCTTCTTGCGCCGCCGGCTTGCGGTTGGTGAGGTGAACTGCGGTCCAGGTTGGTGCCGGGCCACTTCCGTTGCCGACCGCCGCTTTGCTGCCGCCGCCTAGCCCGTCACCTGGAAGGTCGGCAGGATGCGGTCGTAGAGCGCGGTCTTCGCGGTGCCTTCCTGCTCCGTCGGCACCGTCACGCTCACCGCCCACAGGCTCGTTCCCTGCTTGAACACCTTGGCGTACGTCGTGCGGCTGACCGAACCCGCCGGGGCCCGGTCGATCGTCCGGTACATCATCGTCACGCCGTCCTGCTCGGCGAGCTTCGCCTGGCTGACCATCCGGAACTCCCCGGTCGAACGGCTCTTCTCCAGCGCCTTGACGTAATCATCGATGTCGTTGCCCGGGAAGTACTTCGGGAAGTGGTTCACCGCGAGCATCTGCGAACCGTCCGCCGAGACGAACTGCACCAGCGTCGACAGCGGCAGATCGTCCCCGGCCTGGGAGCTCGTGAACCGCGTCCAGTCGGCCGGCACGTCGACCGTGAAGGTGCCGTCCTGGGCGCCCTTCACGCTCGACGCCTCACCGGTCCGGCGCTCGAACACCGTCGGCTGCGGGACGTACGGTCCGGAGGTCTGCTCCCGCGACGGCGGCGCCACCGGCTGCGCACCGATCACCCGCGCCGCCACGAAACCACCGAACGCGGCGCCCAGGAACAGCACGATCGAAGCCACGACCAGCACCACCGTCGCCGCGGTGCTGCGGCCCGCCGGGGCGGGGGCGACCAACGTGCCGACCGCCGGGCGGGGGTCGGCGGGCCGGCCGAACGGTAGCGGCCCGGGATCCGCGGCCAGCTCACCGCTCGCCTCGGGGCGGGACGGCCCGAACGGCAGGGGACCGGGGTCGGCCGCCAGCTCACCGCTCGCCTCGGCCGGGCCGTCGTCCTCGGCGGGGCGAGCCGAGATCTCCCGCGTGTCGGTGGCCTCCTCGCGCTGACCGCTCGCCGCGGCGAACATCTCCGGTCCGAACAGGACCCGCGGCGCCTTCTCCAGGATCGGGTACAGCTGCCGCCGCACCTGGGCCAGCGGCAACCGGTCCCGCGGCTCCTTCGCCATCAACGCGGTGATCAGCGGCGCGAGCGGACCCGGCGACGGGCGCGGCACCTCGCCCTTGACGACCTTCCCGATCGTCTCCAGCGGGTCGCCATCCGCGTCGTACGGCGGGTGGCCTTCCACCGCGCAGAACAGTGTCGCGCCGAGCCCCCACAGGTCGGCGGCGGGGGTGACGGCCTTGCCGGAAGCCACCTCCGGGGCGATGTACGCCGGCGAACCCAGCGTCATCCCGGTCCGGGTCATCGACGCGTCCGACACGTTGCGGGCGATGCCGAAGTCGGTGAGCTTGATCCGCCCGTCCTCCGCGACCAGCACGTTCCCCGGCTTCACGTCACGGTGCGTGATGCCCGCGTTGTGCGCGGCCCCCAGTGCCGCGGCCACCGCGTCACCCACCGCGGCCGCCTGCTCGACCGACAGCGGACCGTGGTCGCGGATCAGCTCGGCGAGGCTGTGCGAGGGCAGCAGTTCCATCACGACGAACGGCTCGCCGTCCTGACGTGCGACGTCGTGCAGGGTGATCACGTTCGGGTGAGACAGCACGGCGATCGCCCGCGCCTCACGCAGCGTCCGCTCCCGCAGCTCGTCGGCTTGGCCCGCGGTGACCCCGGGCGGCAGCAGGATCTCCTTCACCGCGACCGGCCGGTGCAGGAACTCGTCGTAGGCCGACCACACCGTGCCCATCGAGCCGGAGCCCAGCACGGAGCGCAGCCGGTACCGCCCGGCCACCACCCTGGTCTCCTCACTCGAATTCGCCACGGCACCATTGTTGCGGATGCGCGCTCGGTGACCGCGAGCGCTGCCAGCCCGCGAGCAGAGTCACAATCGCGCCCCTTGCCCGCCCCCTACCATCAGACGTATGACTCAGGCTGGGACAACGGCGCCCACCCCGGATTCACCGGACGAGCTGGCCCTCGCCGCCGAATTCGCGACGCCGCGGCGGGAGGACTGGCAACGCCTCGTCGCGGGGGTGCTGACCAAGAGCGGAGTGCTGCCGGAAGGCTTCGACGGCGCCCCGGAAAGCCTCCTGACCAGCAAGACCTACGACGGCATCGAGATCCAGCCGCTCTACACGGCGGACGACGCCGCGCCGCCGGCCGGCTTCCCGGGCCTGCCCCCGTACGTGCGGGGCGCGCGGGCCGAGGGCAGTGTCGGCACCGGCTGGGACGTGCGCGTGCTGCACGGCAGCGCCGACGCGGCCGAGACCAACAAGGCCATCCTCGCCGACCTGGAGAACGGCGCCTCCTCGGTGTGGCTGCGCGTCGGTGGTGACGCACTGCCACTGGCCTCCCTCGCCGACGCGCTCAACGAGGTCTACCTCGACCTCGCGCCGATCGTCCTCGACCCGGGCGCCGACTACGAGGCCGCCGCCGAGGCGCTGCTCGGGCTGCTCGCCGAGAAGAACGTCCCGGACAGCGAGGTCACCGGCACGATCGGCGCCGACCCGATCGCCCTGCGTGCCCGCACCGGCCGCCCGCACGACATCGCCCCTGCCGCCGCACTCGCCGCGCGCCTGTCCGCCAAGCACCCGAAGCTGCGGACGCTGGTGGTCAACGCGCTGCCCTACCACGAGGCCGGTGGCTCCGACGCCCAGGAACTGGGCGCTGCCATCGCCGCCGGGGTGGCCTACCTGCGCGCCCTGACCGACGCCGGGCTGAGCGTGGACGCCGCCGCCGACCAGCTCGAGTTCCGCTTCGCCGCGACCGCCGACCAGTTCCTCACCATCGCCAAGCTGCGTGCCGCCCGCCGCCTGTGGGCGCGCGTGTGCGAGGTGTCCGGCGCGTCCGGCGGGCGCGGGATGCGCCAGCACGCGGTCACCTCGCCAACGATGTTCACCCGCCGCGACCCGTGGGTGAACCTGCTGCGCACCACGGTCGCCTGCTTCGCCGCCGGAGTCGGCGGCGCGGACGCGGTCACCGTCCTGCCGTTCGACTTCGCGATCGGCCTGCCCGACGCGTTCTCCCGCCGGATCGCCCGCAACACCCAGTCGATCCTGCTCGAAGAGTCCAAGCTGTCCGGCGTGATCGACCCGGCCGGTGGCTCCTGGTACGTCGAGAACCTCACCGACGCGCTGGCGAACGCGGCCTGGCGCGAGTTCACCGAGATCGAGCGCCAGGGCGGCATCGAGGCGGTGCTCGACTCCGGCGCTCTCGCCGCGCGGCTCGCGGAGACCTGGGAGGCGCGGCAGAAGCGCCTGGCCACTCGCAAGGACCCGATCACCGGCGTCAGCGAGTTCCCGGACCTGCACGAGAAACCGGTCGAGCGCACCCCGGCGCCGTCCGTTGTGGACGAAGGCGGGCTGCCCCGCGTGCGGTACGCGCAGGCCTACGAGGAGCTGCGCGACCGCTCCGACGCGCACCTCGCCGAGACCGGTGAGCGGCCGAAGGTCTTCCTCGCCACTCTCGGCCCGATCGCCGCGCACACCGCCCGCGCGACCTTCGCAGCCAACCTCCTCCAGGCCGGTGGTATCGAACCGCTCAACCCGGGCGCGGTCCAGGACGTCGTGGCTTCCTTCCGGGAGAGCGGCGCGAAGGTCGCCTGCCTGTGCGGCACCGACAAGCTCTACGCCGAGCACGCCGCGGAGACCGCGAAGAAGCTCAAGGAGGCCGGCGCGGTTCGCGTGCTGCTGGCCGGGAAACCGGAGTACCCGGACGTCGACGCCTACGTCCACGCCGGCTGCGACGCGCTCGCCGCGTTGACCAGCATCCTCGACACGCTGGGAGTGAAGTGATGGCCATCCCGGACTTCTCCGACGTCGAGCTCGGCATCCCGGACCCGGGCAGCCAGAGCGACTGGGCCGAGGCGCTGCACTCGAGCACCGGCAAGGGCGCCGACGCCCTGACCTGGGAAACCCCCGAGGGCATCGGCATCAAACCGCTCTACACCGCCGAGGACACCGCGGGCCTGGACTTCCTGCGCACGTACCCGGGCATCGCGCCGTTCCTGCGCGGCCCGTACCCGACGATGTACGTCAACCAGCCGTGGACGATCCGCCAGTACGCCGGGTTCTCCACCGCCGCCGAGTCCAACGCCTTCTACCGGCGCAACCTCGCGGCCGGGCAGAAGGGCCTGTCGGTCGCGTTCGACCTGGCCACCCACCGCGGCTACGACTCCGACCACCCGCGCGTGGCCGGTGACGTCGGCATGGCGGGCGTGGCGATCGACTCGATCTACGACATGCGCCAGCTGTTCGACGGAATCCCGCTGGACAAGATGAGCGTGTCGATGACCATGAACGGCGCGGTGCTGCCCGTCATGGCGCTCTACATCGTGGCGGCCGAGGAGCAGGGTGTCGCTCCCGAGCAGCTGGCCGGGACCATCCAGAACGACATCCTCAAGGAGTTCATGGTCCGCAACACCTACATCTACCCGCCGCAGCCGTCGATGCGGATCATCTCCGACATCTTCGCCTACACCTCGCAGCGGATGCCGCGGTTCAACTCGATCTCCATCTCCGGCTACCACATGCAGGAGGCCGGGGCGACCGCCGATCTGGAGCTGGCCTACACGCTGGCCGACGGCGTCGAGTACATCCGCGCCGGGCTGGACGCGGGCCTGGAGGTCGACAAGTTCGCGCCGCGCCTGTCGTTCTTCTGGGCGATCGGCATGAACTTCTTCATGGAGGTCGCCAAGCTGCGGGCGGCCCGGCTGCTGTGGGCGAAGCTGGTCAAGCAGTTCTCCCCGAAGTCGGAGAAGTCGCTGTCGCTGCGGACGCATTCGCAGACGTCCGGCTGGTCGCTGACCGCGCAGGACGTGTTCAACAACGTCATCCGCACCTGCGTCGAGGCGATGGCCGCGACCCAGGGGCACACGCAGTCGCTGCACACCAACGCCCTCGACGAGGCGCTCGCCCTGCCCACCGACTTCTCCGCGCGCATCGCCCGCAACACCCAGCTGCTGCTGCAGCAGGAGTCCGGCACCACGCGGGTGATCGACCCGTGGGGCGGCAGCGCGTTCGTCGAGAAGCTGACCTACGATCTCGCGCGCAAGGCGTGGGGCCACATCAGCGAGGTCGAGTCGGCGGGCGGCATGGCCCGCGCGATCGACGCCGGCATCCCGAAGCTGCGCATCGAGGAGGCCGCGGCCCGCACCCAGGCGCGGATCGACTCCGGCCGCCAGCCGGTCATCGGCGTGAACAAGTACCAGGTGGTCGATGACCAGCAGATCGACGTGCTCAAGGTCGACAACGCCGGGGTGCGCGCCCAGCAGCTGGAGAAGCTGCGGCGGCTGCGCGAGGAGCGCGACGAGGACGCCACGCAGGACGCGCTGCGCCGGCTGACCGCGGCCGCCGAGTCGGAAGGCAACCTGCTGGAGCTGGCCGTGGACGCGGCCCGCGCGAAGGCGACGGTCGGGGAGATCTCCGACGCGCTGGAGAAGGTGTGGGGCCGCCACTCCGGGCAGATTCGTACGATCTCCGGCGTGTACCGCGACGAGGTCGGGAAATCCGGGAACGTGGAGAAGGCACGCGCGCGGGTCGAGGCGTTCGCCGAGGCCGAGGGGCGCCGTCCGCGCATCCTGGTCGCCAAGATGGGCCAGGACGGGCACGACCGCGGCCAGAAGGTGATCGCCACGGCGTTCGCCGACCTCGGCTTCGACGTCGACGTGGGGCCGCTGTTCTCCACCCCGGCCGAGGTCGCGCGCCAGGCGATCGAGGCGGACGTGCACGTCGTCGGGGTGTCCTCGCTGGCCGCCGGTCACCTGTCGCTGGTGCCCGCGCTGCGCGAGGAGCTGGCTCAGTTGGGCCGCGAGGACATCATGATCGTGTGCGGCGGCGTCATCCCGCCGCAGGACTACGACGAGCTGCGCGCGGCTGGGGCGTCGGCGATCTTCGGGCCGGGCACGGTCATCGCGGACGCCGCGCTGGACCTGCTCGACCAGCTCGAGCAGCGGGAGTCCTGAGCCCTTGCCGCGCAAGATCGACGTCGGTGCCTACGCCAAGGGCGTCCTCGCGGGCGACCGCGGCACGCTGTCCCGGGCGATCACGCTGGTCGAGTCCCAGCGGCCGGACCACCGGCAGCAGGCCCAGGAGCTGCTGGTCGAGCTGCTGCCGCACGCCGGCGGCGCGCGGCGGGTCGGGATCACCGGCGTGCCCGGCGTCGGCAAGTCGACCTTCATCGACCAGCTCGGCACCGACCTGACCGAGTCCGGGCACCGGGTCGCGGTGCTGGCCGTGGACCCGTCGTCGACCCGGACCGGTGGCAGCATCCTCGGCGACAAGACCCGCATGGCGCGGCTGGCGAACGACCCGGCCGCGTTCATCCGCCCCTCGCCGACGTCCGGCACGCTCGGCGGCGTCGCCCGCGCGACCCGCGAGACGATCGTGCTGATGGAGGCCGCCGGGTACGACGTCGTGCTGGTCGAGACCGTCGGCGTCGGGCAGTCCGAGGTGACGGTCGCCAACATGGTCGACTGCTTCCTGTTCCTGACGCTGGCCCGCACCGGCGACCAGCTGCAGGGCATCAAGAAGGGCGTGCTCGAGCTGGCCGACGTGATCGCGGTGAACAAGGCCGACGGCGAGCACGAGCGCGACGCCAAACGGGCCGCGCGGGAGCTGGCCGGCGCGCTGCGGATGATCTACGGGCCGGACGCCGCGTGGACCCCGCCGGTGCTGACCTGCAGCGGGCTCAACGACATCGGCCTGGACACCGTGTGGCAGCAGATCGAACGCCACCGCGAGACGCTCCAGGTCTCCGGTGAGCTGGACCGCAAGCGCAAGCAGCAGCAGGTCGACTGGACCTGGGCGATGGTGCGCGAGCAGCTGCAGGCCCGCCTCGACGAGCACCCGGGCGTGAAAGCGCTGGTGCCCGAGGTCGAGGAGGACGTCCGCGAGGGCAGGCTCACCGCGACGCTGGCCGCGCAGCGGATCCTGGACGCGTTCTCCCTGTGAGTGTCTTCCTTGTTGATGGGTAACCGAACCGGCACACTGGGCTCCATGGTCAAGGTGCGTGCCGTGCTGGCGGGTCTGATGCTGACGACGATGGTCGCGTTCGCCGTGCCCGCCGCGCCCGCGCTCGCCGCCCCGGTGTCCGTGCACGTCGCCGCCGCCGACGTGGTGGCGCAGCAGACCACCGATCCGGGCCCGCGCATCAACCCCGAGGACAACAGCAAGGCCAACCAGGAGAAGACGAAGAGCAAGATCGTCGTCGGGGTGCTCGCCGTGGTGCTCGCCGGCATCGTCCTGTGGGGACGGAGCGTGCGGCGGAAGAAGCGCAAGGCGTCCAGCTGAGCCGCGCCCGGCGTATTCGGTTACGCCGTATTCCGTAGTGCCGCTCGCCGCAGATCCACTACCGGCCGTCGCCCAGAGTGAGATCTGGTTCGAGGATTGCTCCTTGCATGGTGCAGGATTGCGTCAAATGGGTTACGTAGTTCTCGGTGTGTATGGAGGTGCGGCGTGACCGTGCTGGACTCCCGCCCGGAGGTGCCCGGCGATCACGGTGGTCGCCCTACCTCATTCGAGGCGCCGGACGCGCTGATCACGGCGGATGGCGTCAGCATGGCTCCCGTGACCGATCTCGGTGCGGGCCGGGGCCCCTTCTGGCTGGACGAGTGGCTCGAGCGCGGCGGAACCGACCTGGTCGCCTGGCGCCGTCACATCCACGCCCACCCCGAGCTGGCGCGTCACGAGTTCGCGACCACCGAACTGATCACGGACATCCTGCGCTCGGCCGGGTTGAACCCGGAGGTCCTGCCCGGCGGCACCGGCGTGGTGTGCGACGTCGGATCGGGTGAGCGCTGCGTCGCCCTGCGGGCCGACATCGACGCGCTGCCGCTCACCGAGGCGACCGGCCTGCCCTACTCGTCGACGGTGGAGGGCGCCGCGCACGCCTGCGGGCACGACGCGCACACCGCGATCCTGCTGGGCGTGGCGAAGGCCCTGGCGTCGGCACCCGAGCTGCCCGGCCGCGTGCGGCTGATCTTCCAGCCCGCCGAGGAGGTCATGCCCGGCGGCGCGCTCGACGTGATCACCGCGGGCGGGCTGGACGGCGTCGACCGGATCTTCGGCCTGCACTGCGACCCGCGGGTCGAGGTGGGCAAGATCGGCACCCGCGTCGGCGCGCTGACCTCGGCGGCCGACCTCATCGAGCTGCGGCTGACCTCGCCCGGCGGGCACACGTCCCGGCCGCACCTGACCGCCGACCTGGTGCACGCCCTGGGTGTCGCCATCACGTCGCTGCCGTCGCTGCTGTCCCGGCGCGTCGACCCGCGGTCCGGCACCGTGCTGGTGTGGGGCGCGGTGCACGCCGGGCAGGCCGCCAACGCGGTGCCCGAGGAGGGCGTGCTGCGCGGCACGCTGCGGACGGCGGACCACGAGGTGTGGAAGTCGCTGGAGCCGCTCGTCAGGTCGTCGGTGGACTCGCTGCTGACGCCCTACGGGGTCGGTTTCGAGCTGGACTACCGCCGCGGGGTGCCACCGGTCGTCGGCGACGAGGATTCCACGTCGCTGCTGCGCGCCGGGATCGAGGCCGCCCTCGGTGACGATGCGGTGACCGGTACGGAACAGTCGTCGGGCGGCGAGGACTTCGCGTGGTACCTGGAGCACGTGCCGGGTGCCTTCTGCCGCCTCGGGGTGTGGTCGGGCGAGGGCGACCAGCGCGACCTGCACCGGCCCACCTTCGAACTGGACGAGCGCGCGCTGCACGTCGGCGTCCGCGTCCTGGTCCACACCGCGCTGGCCGCCCTGGCCTGAGCATTCGTGCGCGCGGGTTCTGCGCGCGAGTTATCCACAGGGGCGGAAGTTATCCACAGATTCTGTGGGCTGCGCCTGTGTCGGTACTTTCCGCGACACGGCCTGAACAGGTCCTCGGCGGTTTACCGGTGCCCGTGCAGCAGCATTCGATCATCGATCTCGCCGGGCGTGAGCTGTACCGGCTGGACTTCGCCCGGCCGGAGCCGCGCGGGGCCGTCGCCTCGTGAGGAGGGTCAGGACGTGATGCCGCGGCAGGGGCGCGTGCGCAGGTCGTCCACGTAGTCCGTGGGCGCGCCGGCCGCCTCGGCGGCGTCGGCCAGCACACCCAGGTACCGGGCCGACGGCAGCCCGCCCTCGTAGGCGTCCAGCACGTACAACCAGGCCAGCGCGGAGCCGTCCATCGTCTGCACGCGGAGCCGGATCTTGTTGTGCATGCCCAGCTCGCCGCCTTCCCAGCTGTCCAGCCGGGCCTCGTCCAGCGGCGTCACGTCGTACAGCACCACGAAGACCCGGGAGCCCGGGTCTTCGACGATGGTCGCCAGCGCGCCCTCCCAGCCGAGGTCCTCGCCCCCGAAGGTCAGCCGCCAGCCCTCCAGCCAGCCGGTGCCGGCCATGGGCGAATGCGGCGCCCGCTCCATCATCTGATTCGGATCCATGTTGGACCCGTAGGCGGCATACAACGGCACGCGCACAGCCTAGCCGCCCATCGCTCACCCGACCGGACGTACTCCAGGTGTCGCGGCCTAAGGTTGTGGATGAGGCGCGCGTAAGGAGGAGGAGACCACGTGACCAGGATCGTGATCATGGGCGGCGGACCGGCGGGCTACGAGGCGGCGCTGGTGGCCGCACAGCACGGCGCCGACGTCACGATCGTCGAGAAGGACGGGCTCGGCGGCGCGTGCGTGCTCTACGACTGCGTCCCGTCGAAGACGTTCATCGCCTCCTCCGGCGCCCGCGCCAACATGCACGGCCTCGGTGAGCTGGGGATCATCACCGACATGGCCGACACCAGCGTCGACCTGCGCACCGTGCACGGCCGGGTGAAGGGCCTCGCGCTCGCCCAGTCGGCCGACATCCGCGCCCGCGTCCAGCGCGAAGGTGTGAAAGTCCTCACCGGCGAGGGCCGGTTCGACGACGACGAGCCCGGCCTGGCCACGCACAAGGTCCGCGTCACGAAGGCCACCGGCGACGTCGACGTGCTCGACGCCGACGTCGTCCTGATCGCCACCGGCGCCACCCCGCGCGTGCTGCCCGGCGCGGTCCCGGACGGCGAGCGCATCCTCGACTGGCGCCAGCTCTACGACCTCAAGGAGCTGCCCGAGCACCTGGTCGTGGTCGGGTCCGGCGTCACCGGCGCCGAGTTCGCCTCCGCCTACACCGAGATGGGCGTCAAGGTCACGCTCGTGTCCAGCCGCGACCGCGTCCTGCCGCACGAGGACGCCGACGCCGCCGCCGTGCTGGAGGAGGTGTTCGCCCAGCGCGGCAACACCGTCGTCAAGCACGCGCGCGCCGAGCGGGTCGAGCGCACCGAGAAGGGCGTCGAGGTCCACCTGCAGGACGGCCGCGTCATCGAGGGCACCCACGCGCTGATGACCGTCGGCTCGGTCCCCAACACCAAGGACATCGGGCTGGAGCGGGTCGGCATCGAGCCGGGCCCCGGCGGGTTCATCACGGTCGACCGCGTCTCCCGCACGACCGTCCCCGGCATCTACGCGGCAGGCGACTGCACCGGCGTGCTGATGCTCGCGTCGGTGGCCAGCATGCAGGGCCGGATCGCGATGTGGCACGCGCTCGGCGAGGGCGTCGCGCCGATCAAGCTGAAGACGGTCGCCGCGAACGTGTTCACCCACCCGGAGATCGCGACCGTCGGCATCAGCCAGAGCGCGATCGACTCCGGCGAGGTCCCGGCCCGCACGATCATGCTGCCGCTGGCGACCAACGCGCGGGCCAAGATGGAGGGTCTGCGCCGCGGTTTCGTGAAGCTGTTCTGCCGCCCGGCGACCGGGGTGATCGTCGGCGGCGTGGTCGTGGCGCCGACGGCGAGCGAGCTGATCCTGCCGATCGCGCTGGCGGTGCAGAACCAGCTGACGGTCGACCACCTGGCGCTCACGTTCGCGGTGTACCCGTCGCTGTCCGGCTCGATCACCGAGGCCGCGCGGCAGCTGATGCGGCACGACGACCTGGACTGACGTCACGGTTGGGTGTCGGGGGCCAACCCCGGCACGGTGCGGCGCGCCTTTAAGGCCATCAGCTCTACCGCCGTGAGGCCGCCATGAGAACAACCGCCATCGCCGCCGCCCTGCTCGCGACCCTGGTCGCCGCCACGCCGGCGTTCGCGCAGACCACCACCGAACCCACCTCGCCGGACGAGACCACCTCGTCGCCGGAACCGCTGCCGGTGTGGCTGAAGCTGTCCGCCTACAGCGGGCACCCCGGCGAGAAGGTCTCGGTCGCCGCCGCGTGCGGCGACGAGGCCAGCCCACTCACCACGCGAGCCTTGCGGGTGACCCAGCCGCTTGAGGCGAATCCGGAGGGTCACCAGCCGTGGGCGTTGTTCGCCGAAACGGTGATCCGCGACGTGCCAGAAGGCTCCTATCCGGTGTCGTTCCACTGCGGTGGGGATCCGGTGACCGTCTACTTCACCGTGCTCCACCGGGACTCCTCGCCTGCACCGAGCTCAGGGCAGTCGAAGAAGGCGCCGGGGCCGGGCCAGACGCGGGTCGTGCCGCAGGGCGCGCCGCAGACCGGTGACGGGTCGCTGGCGCCGTGATCCGCGCGGCGATCGCCGTGGTGCTGGGCCTGCTCCTGCTGAGCGGTTGTGCCGCTGCGCCGGAGCAGACGCCCGCGGCTACTGTGCCCGCTGCCGTGGAGATCCCGGCGATCGGCGCCCGGTCGAGCCTGGTTCCCTTGGGGCTCAACGAAGACGGGACCGTGGAGGTGCCGCCGGTGGCCACGCCCGGGCAGGCCGGCTGGTACTCGCTCGGTCCGGCGCCGGGGGAGCGCGGGCCGGCGGTGATCCTGGGGCACGTCGACGGCAACCGGCAGCAGGGGATCTTCTCCCGGTTGCACGAACTCGCGCCCGGCGACCGGGTTTCGGTGTCCCATGTGGACGGTTCCCGGTCCGGGTTCGTGGTGACCAGGGTGGTGCGCGTGCCGAAGGGGGAATTCCCGACCGCCGAGGTCTACGGCGACACGGCAGGGCCGGAGCTGCGGCTCATCACGTGCGGCGGCGTGTTCGACCGGGCCGCGCGGAGCTACCGCGACAACATCATCGTGTTCGCCGTTCTCGCGTGAGCCCGTTTTTGTCGGGGGTGGGTGCCACACTGTGACCACTGGCACAACTCCTGGTGGAAGGGATCATCGAGATGACATCGCGCGACACCGCCTGGCCCGAGGGCACGCCGGCCTGGGTCGACCTGATGGTGGCCGATCCGAAGCGGGCGGCCGCGTTCTACGGGGCGCTGTTCGGATGGCGGTTCGCCGACCAGGGCGAGGAGTACGGGCACTACGCGATCGCGACGATCGAGGGCAGAGCCGTGGCCGCGATCGGGCCGCAGCCACCGCCGGTCGACGGCCAGGGCGCGGCGTGGACGACGTACCTGGCGGTCGCCGACGCCGACAAGACGGCCGCGAAGATCAGCGAGGCGGGCGGGCAGGTGCTGCTGCCACCCGGCGACGTCGGCGAGTCGGGCCGGATGGCGATCGCGGCCGACCCCACGGGCGCGGCGTTCGGCCTGTGACAGGCGAAGGACCACATCGGCGCCGGAATCGCGAACGTGCCCGGCGCACTGGTGTGGAACGAGTGCCTGACGCGCGACTTCGAGACGGCGAAAGCGTTTTACGGCCAGGTGTTCGGGTACCGGTTCGACGACCTGTCGAGCGACGGTTTCGTCTACGCGGGACTTTCCCTGGACGACCACACGGTCGGCGGCCTGGGCCAACTCCCGGCGACGGTCCCCGGCACGGTGCCGCCGCACTGGTCTGTCTACTTCGGAGTGGAGGACACCGACGCGGCGGTCGCGAAGGTGGAGTCCCTGGGCGGCCGCCGCCTGAGAGACCCGCGGGACTCACCGTACGGCCGGATGGCCCAGGTCGCCGACGACCAGGGCGTGCCGTTCACGCTGAACTCCGTGGAGCCGGCAGCCTGACCGGACGGTCCGAGGGAGAGGGGGTTCCGGCAGGCAGGTCCGGGGAGCGGCGAAAGCTGGTCCGGCCGCCACGGCGCGCTACCGCGCCGGCACGGCAGCGCGGGTTGTGCTGGTGCGGCCGAACGGATGGCGCCGGTGGGGCCGAGCGGTGCCGGTCCGGCTGAGCGGGTTGTGCCGGTGGGCTCGAGCGGCTGCGCCGACGCGGTCAAGTTACCTCTGCCGGTGCGCCCGAGCGCTGAGGATCCGCAGCGCTCGGCCGCATCGCCAGGTGCGGTTGGACCGTCTTGAGCTCGGGCCGAGTGGAACCGCATTGCCGATGCTTCCACGGCGGCCGCGGGCAGCGACCGCAGGGAAACCACCCACGCGGATGCCGGCGAAAGGGCGCCTGGCTTCTCCGCGCCGCCATGCGGCGGGGAAGCTGCCTCCCCGGCGCAGTCCTGCAGCTAGGCGCGAAGCGCGGCCCTGGACACCACGGACGCGGAGGGGAACCCCTCCCGCCGCAAAAGCGGCCAAGACGAAGCGCGCTTTCCCCGCACCTCCAAAACCAGGCGCGGGGAAGCGCGCCGCGACCTCACTCCACCCAGTCGAAGGTTTTCGTCACCGCCTTCTTCCAGTTGTGGTACTGCGCCTCGCGGTGCTGGGCGTCCATCGACGGGGTCCATTCCTTGTCCTGGGCCCAGTTGTTGCGGATGTCGTCCTCACTGGCCCAGAAGCCCACGGCCAGGCCGGCCGCGTACGCCGCGCCCAGCGCCGTCGTCTCGGCCACCACCGGCCGGATCACCGGGACATCCAAGATGTCGGCCTGGAACTGCATCAACAGCTCGTTCACGACCATCCCGCCGTCGACCTTCAGCGACTTCAGCGGCACACCCGAATCGGCGTTCATGGCCTCGATCACCTCGCGCGTCTGGAACGCCGTCGCCTCCAGGACCGCCCGCGCGATGTGCCCCTTGTTCACGTACCGCGTCAACCCGGCGATCACGCCCCGCGCGTCCGACCGCCAGTGAGGAGCGAACAGACCCGAAAACGCCGGCACGAAGTACGCCCCACCGTTGTCCTCGACCGTGCGGGCCAGCTGCTCGATCTCCGCGGCATTGCTGATGATGCCGAGGTTGTCGCGCAGCCACTGCACCAGCGAACCGGTCACCGCGATGGAACCCTCCAGCGCGTAGACCGTCTCGTTGGACCCGATCTTGTAACAGACCGTCGTGAGGAGGCCGTTTTCGGACATCACCTTTTCCGTGCCCGTGTTCAGCAGCACGAAATTACCGGTGCCGTAGGTGTTCTTCGCCTCGCCGGGGGACAGGCACGCCTGCCCGAACGTCGCCGCCTGCTGGTCGCCGAGGATCCCGGCGATCGGCACGCCGGACAGCACCCCGCGCGGCCGCACCTTGCCGTACTCCTCGGACGACGAACGGATCTCCGGCAGCATGGACATCGGGATGCCCATGTCGCCCGCGATCTCGGCGTCCCAGCTGAGCGTCTCCAGGTCCATCAGCAGGGTGCGCGACGCGTTCGTCGGGTCGGTGATGTGCACCCCGCCGTCCGGGCCGCCGGTCATGTTCCACACGGTCCAGGTGTCCATGTTGCCGAACACCAGATCGCCGGCCTCGGCGCGTTCCCGCGCGCCCTCCACGTTGTCGAGGATCCACTTGACCTTCGGCCCGGAGAAATACGTGGCCAGCGGCAGGCCCGTCTTCGGGCGGTACCGCTCCTGCCCGCCGCCGAGCTCGCCGAGCTGGTCGACGATCCGGTCGGTGCGGGTGTCCTGCCAGACGATCGCGTTGTAGACCGGCTTGCCCGTCTTCCGGTCCCACACCAGCGCCGTCTCGCGCTGGTTCGTGACGCCGACCGCGGCGATGTCCCCGGCTTGCAGGTCGGCCTTGGCGAGCGCGCCCGCGGTCACCGCGCGCGTGTTCTCCCAGATCTCCTCGGCGTTGTGCTCGACCCACCCGGCCTGCGGGAAGATCTGCTCGTGCTCCCGCTGGTCGACGGCGACCACGCGGCCAGAATGGTCGAAGATCATCGCCCGCGTCGATGTGGTGCCCTGGTCGATGGCGGCGACATATGAGGCCATGGGACTCCTCCCGTTGATTTGCCTGCCTGTGGGCTATTCGGATCGCTGCACCTGCCGCCCGGACCGGGTCTGGTCCGACTCGGGCAGGACGTCCCCCTCGGCCCGGGCGCCGGCCTCGCCGTCGGCGGAGCCGGGAACCCGGCCGGGTGGCGGCGTCGGCTCGGCACCCGGCGCCGGCCGGACGGCCAGCACGCTGCCGATGAAGAAGTCGTAGACCAGCACACCGACCACACCGCCGACGAGCGGTCCCACGATCGGGATCCACCAGTACGAGCTGAACCAGTCCCCGTTGCCCGGGAAGGCCGCCTTCCCCCACCCGGCGACGAACGCCAGCAGCCTGGGCCCGAGGTCGCGGGCCGGGTTGATCGCGTACCCGGCGTTCGTCCCGTAGGTGAGGCCGATCGCGACCACGACCAGGCCGACAACGAACGGGGCGAGGTTGGCCGACGGTGGCTGGTTGCGGGCGTCGATGATCGCCGCGATGATGGCGACCAGGATGGCCGTTCCGACGATCTGGTCGACCAGCGGCCCCCACACCCCGTCGCCGAAGTACTTCGCGGGGAACGTCGCGAAGATCGAGAACGTGCCCACCGAACCGTTCCGGCCCGTGGGCGGGTTCTGCGACGCGAGGAACGCGTCGATCGCGTTGTGGTACACCGCCAGGACCAGTGCCGCGCCGGCGAACGCGCCGACCACCTGGGCCACCCAGTAGGGCAGGACCTTCGCCCAGGGGAACTTGCGGCGGACCGCCCACGCCAGGGTCACCGCCGGATTGATGTGGGCCCCGCTGACCCCGCCCGCCACGTAGACGGCGAAGACCACCGCGAGACCCCAGCCCCACGCGATGATCAACCAGTTGGCGGGCCCGAAGTCGGCCGTTTGCCGGCCCGAGCCCGGCAGGCCGACCACGGCCACGGCCACGGATCCGCAACCGAGGATGATGAGGATCGCGGTGCCGAGGAACTCGGCCAGTAGTTCACCCGCCGTGGTCTGCCGCATCCTCGTCCAGGGACTGGCTGTCCGGTCGGTCATGACACACCTCCCAATGCGAGACGACGTTGTCCCGAACGTCACATGGTGCTCGCCCGCCGACCGGACGACAAGCGCTTGCGCGGTGAGGACGTGCGGAAACGTGTCATGCTGGGTGGGTGCAGCGGACGTTCACCAGGGAGGGGAACCGCAGTGACTGAGGCGAAGCTGGGGCCGGAGGCGAGGGAGGAGACCTGGCGGCGGCTCGGCGCGGAGACGTTCGACCTCGTGGTGATCGGCGGCGGTGTGGTCGGCGCCGGCACCGCGCTCGACGCGGCCACGCGCGGCCTGCGGGTCGCCCTGGTCGAGGCTCGTGACCTGGCGTCCGGCACGTCGAGCCGGTCCAGCAAGCTGTTCCACGGCGGCCTGCGGTACCTCGAACAGCTGGAGTTCGGTCTCGTCCGCGAGGCCCTGCGCGAGCGCGAGCTGATGCTCACCCGCATCGCGCCCCACCTCGTGAAGCCGGTCAGCTTCCTGTACCCGCTGCAGCACCGCCTCTGGGAGCGGCCGTACACCGCGGCCGGGCTGTTCCTGTACGACACGATGGGCGGGGCGCGGTCGGTGCCGGGGCAGAAGCACCTCACCCGGGCGGGGGCGCTGCGGCTGGTCCCCGCGCTCAAACGCGATGCCCTGATCGGGGGAATCCGGTACTACGACTCGCAGGCCGACGACGCCCGCCACACGATGACCGTCGCCCGCACGGCGGCGCACTACGGCGCGGTGGTGCGGACCAGCACCCAGGTCGTCGGTTTCCTGCGCGAGGCCGACCGGATTTCCGGCGTGCGGGTGCGTGACGTCGAGGACGGGCGCGAGACCGAGGTGCACGCCAACGCGGTCATCAACTGCACCGGCGTGTGGACCGACGAGCTGCAGCGCCTGTCCGGCAGCCGCGGCCGGTTCCGGGTGCGCTCCAGCAAGGGTGTGCACATCGTGGTGCCGCGCGACCGGATCGTGTCGGAGTCCGGCCTGATCCTGCGCACCGAGAAGTCCGTGTTGTTCGTGATCCCGTGGCGCAACCACTGGATCGTCGGCACCACCGACACCGACTGGAACCTCGACCTAGCCCACCCCGCGGCCACGAAGAACGACATCGACTACATCCTCGAGCACGTCAACGCGGTGCTGGCGACGCCGCTGACGCACGACGACATCGAGGGCGTGTACGCCGGGTTGCGCCCGCTGCTGGCCGGGGAGAGCGAGGAGACCTCGAAGCTGTCGCGGGAGCACGCGGTGGCGCGGGTGGCGCCGGGTCTCGTCGCGATCGCCGGCGGCAAGTACACGACCTACCGCGTGATGGCCGCCGACGCGGTCGACGCGGCCGCGCCCGACCTGCCCGGGCGGTTGCAGCCGTCCATCACGGACAAGGTGCCGTTGCTCGGCGCCGACGGCTACCACGCGCTGGTCAACCAGGCCGATCACCTCGCCGCGCAACACGGCCTGCACCCGTACCGGGTCCGGCACCTGCTCGACCGGTACGGCTCGCTCGTGCACGAGGTGCTGGCGCTCGGCGATGGCAAGCCGGAGCTGCTGCGGCCCATCGAGCACGCGCCGGACTACCTCGGGGTGGAGGCGGTGTACGCGGCGAGCCACGAGGGCGCGCTGCACCTGGAGGACGTCCTCGCGCGGCGGACCCGCATTTCGATCGAGTACCCGCACCGCGGGGTGGACTGCGCCGAGGCCGTGGCGCGGATGGTGGCGGACGTGTTGGGCTGGTCGGAGGAGACGGTCCGGCACGAGGTCGAGGTGTACACCGCGAGGGTGGCCGCGGAGCGGGACTCGCAGACACAACCGAGCGACGAGGCAGCCCACGAGCGGCGGTCCAGCGCACCGGAGGCCCGCGCGCGGCTGACCGCCCCGGTGGGGTGATCCCGCCGGGATCACCGGAGGGGCCGGCTGAGTTCGGTGGGTGGGCGGAGTTCACCGGATGGGCGGCCCGGGTGGCACGGCCTGGCCTCCGTAGGAGGTCCTTGGCGCCGGGAGGGCGCGACTGCGCATCCGGGCGCGGGCGCTCGCGGGAGGGCCTGCCGCTCGGCATGATCGCCCGGTCGCTGCCTGGGCCCGGCCGCGGCGACCGCGGCGGCGGAGGGCCGCCGACGGCGGCACGGGGACGCCGTCGGGCGGTGGCCGTGGCGCGGGGAGGCCGCCGCGTGTTGGCCGTCGCGTGGAAGCGCTCGCGCTCAGGCCTCGCCGGCTCGGTTGGCTGCTGCGAAGCTTCCCGTGCCCGTCGCGCGCTCGTGGAGGACCACCGTGTCTCCGGCGAGCAGCGCTTTGCACGTCAACCGGTTGCCGATCGGGTGGGACAGGGGCGCTATCAACAGCACCTGCTGCGGCCCGGCGGGGTTCGGCTGCGTCGTGCGGGCCATTTCCTCGTACACGTCCCGGTAGCAGACCAGGTTCGTGCCGTCACCGGAGAACATCGTCTCGATCGAGCGCGGCAGCGCGGTGTCCTCGTCCCGGCGTGCGGCGCGCGCCACGCGGGACGTCACCAGCGGGCCATCCGGCTCCGTGGTCAGCACGTGGTCGACCTCGAGCAGCTCCAGCAAATCGGTGCGGCCCTCGTCCACGTGCACCACCCGAGCGCCGAGCAACTGGGAGGCGAACTGCAGGAGAATTGTTTCCGGCGTGTTTCCGCCGGTAATTGCGACCAGCTGCCCGGGGACAATCCCCTCGGATTTCAGTGTCGCATGCAGCCGCCGTAATGTGTCGAAGGTCTCCCGATACGTCATCGACCGGCCACGATGGGCGAATGCGATCTGGTCGCCGCCATCTAACAGCACGTCGAGGATGCGGGTCAGAAAGACGCTGGACTCGCCCACGTTCCCCCCGTTCAGCGCTGAATCGGAATCTGAATCCAGATCACCACAACACCCCGCGGCTGGCGAGGAATTGTGTCAGCCGGCACAAGAGGACTGGGCCACATCCGCCTACGGGCGCCGGACCGCCAGCCCCAGGGCACGCGCCGCGAACCGGGCCACCGCGTCCGCGGCCGCCTGTTCGGCGAGGCCGTCCGCGGGAGAGGTCCAGACCTCGATCGTGCCGTCGGTGCCCGAGCACGACCTCGCCCAGCAACGCGCCGCTCCTGGGCTCGGCGATCACCCACGAGTAGCTCTCGTCCCGCGCCCACTCGCGCGCTCGCCGCGCCGCGTACCGGCCCGGCGCGGTCACCCCGGCCGCCGCCAGCGCCGGCAGGTCGCCGGCCCGCAGCTGCCGCAGGTGGCACCGGCCCGCGTCGATCTCCACCGGCTCCATCAGCGCCGCCAGGTCAGGACCACCGCGACCGCGACCGGGACCAGGAACACCAGCCACATCCCGCGGGTCAGCACGAACACCGCCACCGCCGCGATCACCAGCAGCGGCAGGAGGCCGAGGCCGGCCTTCCGCGCCGGAGCCCGGGACGGCGCCGGCCGGTCGAGCACCCGCGGCCGGGGCTCGGGCAGGTCGGCGAACAACGGCACCAGATCGGACCGGGTCCGCGCCGCCGCGGCCTGCGCCGACCGCCGCCCGAACTCGTCGATGTCCAGCCGCCCCGTGCGGACGTGCTCGGACAGGGCGTCCAAGGCCTGCGTGCGCTCGGCGTCGGAGAGCCGCAGCTCCGGCTGGTCGCTCACCGTCGCCGGTCCCGCCGATCGTGGCGCCGCTCGTAGGCGCCGTGCCGGTCCCGCTCCCAGTCCTTGCCCCAGAACGCGCTGCCCGCGGCGGTGAACACGAACGGCAGCGCGAACCACCACCAGCCGCCGACGGTGATGAACAGCGCCACCGCCGCGACCCACAGGAACGGCACGGCCGCTGCCGCGACGCGTTGCGGCAGCGGCCGGTCGGACCACTGTTGCGGCGCGCCGTCCGGCTTCTTCGCCACGGCGGCCTTCGGCTGCTCGAACACCGGATGCGGCTCGGGCAGGTCGGCGAACAGTTCGGCGAGGTCCCGCCGCGTGCGGGCGGCGGTGACCTTCGCCGAACGCTCGCCGTACTCGTCGAGGTCCAGCCGCCCCGCGCTCAGGTGCTCACCGAGAGCCTTGAGCGCGGACTCCCGGTCGTTGTCGCCGATGCGCAGATCGGGCGAGGGAACCTCGGTCACACCGTCAGGTTAGTCCTTGATTTCGAGCAGGGAAGCGCCTTGCGTGACCGCGGCGCCGACCTCGACGGAAAGTCCGGTCACGGTGCCCGCCTTGTGCGCGGTGACCGGGTTCTCCATCTTCATCGCCTCGAGCACGACGAGCAGATCGCCGGCCTCGACCTGCTGGCCGTCCTCGACCGCGACCTTGACGATCGTGCCCTGCATCGGCGCGGCCACGGTGTCCCCGCTCGCCGCGGCCTTGGTGCCGCCGCCCCGCTTTCGCGGCTTGGCCTTCGCGCCACCGCCGTTGCCCTTGCCGCCACCGCTCGCCAGCGCCAGGTCGCCGGGCAGCGAGACCTCCAGGCGACGGCCGCCGACCTCGACGACCACCGTCTGACGCGGCTCGCCCTCTTCGTCGGCCTCGGCGGCCGCGGTGAACGGCTCGATCTGGTTGTCGAACTCGGTCTCGATCCAGCGGGTGTGCACGGAGAAGCCGTCCTCGTCGCCGACGAACGCCGGGTCGCGCACGATGACGCGGTGGAACGGCAGGACCGTGGCCATGCCCTCGACGACCATCTCGTCCAGCGCGCGGCGGCTGCGCTCCAGCGCGTTCTGCCGGTCGGTGCCGGTGACGATCACCTTGGCGA
Source organism: Amycolatopsis deserti (assembly GCF_014653945.1). GTDB lineage: Bacteria > Actinomycetota > Actinomycetes > Mycobacteriales > Pseudonocardiaceae > Amycolatopsis_E > Amycolatopsis_E deserti. Next base: position 23,834 of record NZ_BNAU01000010.1, read on the forward strand.
GCATCGAGTCGAACTGGCCGCCGATGACGCTGCCGGTGACCACGCCGGAGTCGACGCGCACGCCCGGGCCCTCGGGGAAGACCAGCTTGGTGACGGTGCCCGGCGCGGGCAGGAAGTTGCGCCCGGCGTCCTCACCGTTGATGCGGAACTCGATGGAGTGGCCGCGCGGCTCCGGGTCTTCGGTGAACCGCAGCTTCTCGCCCTGGGCGATGCGGAACATCTCGCGCACCAGGTCGACGCCCGCGGTCTCCTCCGACACCGGGTGCTCCACCTGCAGGCGGGTGTTGACCTCCAGGAACGAGATCGTCCCGTCCAGGCCGACCAGGTATTCGACCGTGCCGGCGCCGGAGTAGCCGGCCTCCTTGCAGATCGCCTTGGCCGACTCGTGGATCGTGCGGCGCTGCTCGTCGGTCAGGAACGGCGCGGGCGCCTCCTCGACGAGCTTCTGGTGGCGGCGCTGCAGCGAGCAGTCGCGGGTGCCGACGACCACGACGTTGCCGTGCAGGTCGGCCAGCACCTGGGCCTCGACGTGCCGCGGCTTGTCCAGGTAGCGCTCGACGAAGCACTCGCCCCGGCCGAACGCGGCGATCGCCTCGCGGGTGGCCGACTCGAACAGCTCCGGGATCTCCTCCTTGGTGCGGGCGACCTTGAGGCCGCGGCCGCCACCACCGAAGGCCGCCTTGATCGCGACGGGCAGGCCGTGCTCGTCGGCGAAGGCGATGATTTCCTCGGCGTTCGACACCGGGTCCTTGGTGCCCGGGACCAGGGGGGCACCGGCCTTGAGCGCGATGTGCCGCGCGGTGACCTTGTCACCGAGGTCGCGGATCGCCTGCGGGCTCGGCCCGATCCAGGTCAGGCCCGCATCGATGACTGCCTGCGCGAAATCGGCGTTCTCGGAGAGGAAGCCGTAGCCGGGGTGGACTGAGTCGGCGCCGGACCGCTTGGCGACGTCGATCAGCTTGTCGATGACCAGGTAGCTCTCCGCCGCCGTGGTGCCGCCGAGGGCGAACGCCTCGTCGGCGAGCTGGACGTGCGGCGCGTCCCGGTCGGGCTCGGCGTACACCGCGACACTCGCGAGCCCGGCGTCCTTGGCCGCTCTGATGACGCGGACCGCGATTTCGCCCCGGTTGGCGACGAGGATCTTCGTCACCGGTCCGCCCTGGGTCGCGCTGGCCTGCTCGGGCACGCCCTTACCTCCATCTGGTCCTTCACGCAATCCCCCCGGAGCGTCGCGCGGCGCTTCCGCGGGCCTTTCCCGGAGTTTACGGCGGAGTAGTCGTGCTGCGGTGAGACCCGGCTCACGCTTACCCTGAAGGAGAAAGGGGTGGGCACGTGGGCAGGGGACGCGCGCCTCGGTCGGTGGTCGCGACCGCGGTGGTGGCCGCCGTCGTGGCGTTGTCCGCCCTGGTGACCGTGCGGTTGCTGCGCGAGGACGGGACGAGCGCGCAGGGTCCGGTCGGCGGTGCCGGGAGCAGCGCGGTGACCGCCGGCGCGGACTGCGGTGAGGGGCCGTGCCAGGTGGTGGCGCGGGCGACCGTGGACGGCAAGCCGGTCGAGCTGCTCGCCGACGCCCAGGGCGGGAACGGGCGGTTCCAAGCCGGCGCCAACGTGCTCGAGCTGACGGTGACCGCGCTGGGCGGACGGCTCGATGCGAACTCGCTGTCCTGCGTGGGCGGCGCGGTGTCGGCGTGCCTGGTGCACGCGCGGCAGGAGGGCGCCGCGATCGCCCAGCTGCTCGTCGACCGCGCCGGCACCTGGCGCTCGGTCGACAAGCCCTACTACTCCAGCGGCGGGGTCGTGCGGCTGGACGACGTCACCGGGGACACCGCGCCGGAGGTGGTGGTCGTGCAGACCTCGCCGGTGCTGGCGCGGGTGTTCGCCCTGGACGGCAGCGCGCTGGGCTGCACCCGGCGCTACACCTCGGTCAGCCAACTGCGTGGCTGGCCCGAGGTGCAGCTCAACTCCAGTGATCTCCGGGCTTGTACCTAGGCGCGAACCGGCTGCGGGGCGTCCAGCAGCGGCGCCGTGGTGGGCGAGTGCAGGACCTCGTCGTCCAGGAGGCCCTCCGTGCGGGCGATCCAGGTCGGGATCGCGATCTGGCCCGCCACGTTCGTCGCGGTGCGCATCATGTCCAGGATCGGGTCGATGCCGTAGATCACCGCGATGCCGGTGGCGATCACCTCGGGCGGCAGGTTCAGCGTGCTCAGCGTCAGCGTGAGCATGGTGAACCAGCCGGTCACCCCGGCGGTGGCGATCGCGCCGAACACCGCGACCACGACGATCAGCACGTAGTCCGCGAAGCTCAGCGAGATGCCGAACAGGTTCGCGATGAAGATCGTGGCCACCGCGGGGTACACCGCGGCGCAACCGTCCATCTTGGTCGTCGTGCCGAGCGGCACCGCGAAGCTCGCGTAGCCGGGGTCGACGCCCAGGTTCACCGCGGTCTGCCGGCTCAGCGGCAGCGTGGCACCGGAGGAACGGGACACGAACGCGAACTGCAGCGCCGTCCACGCCTTGCGGAAGAACAGCGCCGGGCTCACCTTGCCGACGAACCGCAGCAGCAGCGGGTACACCACGAACAGCACCAGCAGCGTGCCCGCGTAGACCGCGACGATCAGCGACAGCAGCGGCCGCACGAACTGGTCGCCGTAGGTGGCGAAGGCGTGGCCGATCAGGCCGAGCACACCCAGCGGCGCGAGCCGGATGATCCAGCCCAGCACCTTCTGCACGATGTCGAACACCGCGCGGTTGAAGTTCACGAACGGCTCGGCGCGGTCGCCCAGCGCGTACGCGGCCAGGCCGACGGCCAGCGACACGAGCACGACCTGCAGGATCTCGCCGTCGGCGAAGGCCTCGAACAGGTTGCTCGGCACCAGGTTGTTGATCAGGTCCAGCCACGAGCCCTGGTCGCGCGAGGCGAGCTTCTCCACCGTGGACTGCTGCGGCTGCAGCGAGACGCCGGTGCCCGGGTTCACGATCTTGCCGATGGCGATGCCGATGAGCACCGCGATCAGCGAGGTCGTGGCGAACCACAGCACGGTCTTGCCGCCGAGGCGGGCCGCGGTGCGCGCGCCACCGAGGCCGCGCAGGCTCACGATGCCCAGCACGATGGCGGTGAAGACCAGCGGCAGGACGGTGACCTGCAGCAGGTTCGTGAAGATCGACCCGATCGTGTCGAGGGTCGTGACGAGCCAGTCCTGGCCGGTCTGCTTCGCGAGGACGCCCAGCAGGGCGCCCACGACGAGGGCGACGACCACGATGAGGCCGAAGACCTTGGGTTTGGTGTAGGTCCGTAACAGGGACACGGGCTCGCTCCGGGGCGTGAAAGTCACTGGTTGTGCCGCGTGTGGTCAACACGTGGCGTCACCGGACTCTTCCCCATGACCCGTTCGTGTGGGCGACTTCTCAGGATGTGGGAGCCCAGAGGTCGGTCACGCCGACCCCGACCTCCGCCAGCAGCCGCCGGGTCAGCGGCAGGCTGATCCCGATCACGCTCGACGGGTCGCCGTCGATGCCCTCGACGAACCAGCCGCCCAGCCCGTCGAGCGTGAACGCGCCGGCGACCCCCAGCGGCTCGCCGGTGGCGACGTAGGCGTCGATCTCGGCCTGCGACGGCGTGGCGAACCGCACCCGGGTGGTCTGCGTGCCGACGGCCTGCCGGACCTTCTCGCCGCCCTCGACCACCAGCACCGCGTGCCCGGTCAGCAGGTCGCCGGCGCCACCGGCCATCTGCGCCCACCGCTTGCGCGCGGTCTCCGCGTCGCCGGGCTTGCCGAGCATCTCGCCGTTGAACGACAGCATCGAGTCGCAACCGACGACCACCGCGTCCGCGTGCGTGCGGGCGACCTCCGCCAGCACGGCTTCGGCCTTGGCGAGCGCGAGCGCGGTGACGAGCTCCTCGCGGGACGGGTCGGTCAGGGCCGCGGCCACGGCGTCCTCGTCGACGCCGGAGACCACGACACTCGGCTCGATACCGGCGGCCCGCAGCACCGCGAGCCGCGCCGGGGACTGGGAAGCCAGAACAAAACGCACGTCGGGAGAGTAGCCGTCAGGCGCGCGTCGCGGCTGGGGTGGGCGTTTCGCGTGGGGCCGGGCGGCGCATGGCGGCCGCCGCGATGATTCCGAGCAGCAGCACCGCCACCGGCAGCAGCATCGTCTCGCGGGCGGCGTCGGTGAGGGCCCGCGGCGCGTTCCCGCCGCTGCTCGCCATGCCCGCGCTGATCCGGGCCTGCAGCAGCACCCCGGTGGCCGCGCTGCCGAACACCCCGCCGACCTGGCGGGCCGTGTTGAAGATGCCCGACGCGGTCCCCGCCAGCCGCGGCTCGACCGAGCTCATCGTCGCGTTGCTCATCGGCGCGAACACCGAACCGGTGCCCACCCCGCACAGCAGCAGGCCGGGGAAGGTGACCCACCAGGTGCTCGTCTCCCGCGCCATCAGCGCGATGAGCCCGAGCCCCGCGGCGAGCGCGAGGATCCCGAAGATCACCAGGTACCTCGGGTCGGTCCGATCGGACAGGCGGCCGATGAACGGCGCGATCACGCCGGACAGCAACGACATCGGCGCGGTGACCAGCCCGGCCTCGGTCGGTGAGAGCAGCAGCACGTCCTGCACGTAGATCACCAGCGGCAGGAACATCGAGGTCATCGTGAAGCCGATGGTGACCGCCGTCAGCGTGCCCGCGGAGAAGTTGCGGTTGGCGAACACCCGCAGCGGCAGCAGCGGCTCGCGGCGGTTGCGGCGCTGCCACACCACGAACCCGGCCAGCAGCAGCACCCCGGCGCCGATCACCTCGACGACGTTGACCGGCCCGGCGACCGTGCCCCAGTGGTAGTGCTGCCCGTTCTGCAGCCCGAAGACCAGCAGCGCCATCCCGGCGACGGACAGCAGGATGCCCGGGATGTCGAACGAGTGCGAGTTCCGCGGCTGCCAGTCCGGCACCAGCACCACCGCCAGGATCAGGCCGACCACGCCGACCGGCACGTTGACGAAGAAGATCCACTCCCAGCCCAGGTGGTCCACCAGCACCCCGCCGAGCAGCGGGCCGGTGATCGTGGCGAGCCCGGCGACCCCGCCCCACAGGCCCATCGCCGGGCCGCGCTTGGCGGGCGGGAACAGGTGCGTGATGAACGCCAGGGTCTGCGGCGTCATCAGCGCGGCGCCCAGACCCTGCACGGCGCGGGCGGCGATCAGCATCTCCGCGGTGCCGGCCAGCCCGCACCACAGGGACGCGAGCGTGAACACCGCGAGCCCGGCGAGGTACAGGCGCTTCGGGCCGAACCGGTCACCGAGCCTGCTGGTGAACAGCATCGGCACCGCGTAGGTGAGCAGGTAGACGCTCATCACCCAGACGATGGCGTTCAGGTCGGTCGCGAGCCCCCGCACCATCGACGGGATCGCGATGGACACGATCGTGGTGTCCAGCAGGATCATGAAGAACCCGATGCACAGCGCGACCAGCGCTGCCCACGGGTTAGCTCGCTCGGTCATCAGGTCTGTCCTCAGTGGATCCGGTGGGGACGGGGGAGAGCCGCTCCGGGCGGCAGTCGCGGGCCGTCCAGTCGAGGCGGCCGCTGGTGATGTCGTCGACCAGCTGCCGGGTCCACTCCAGCTCGAAGCGGACCTGCGCGGTGGTGTAGCGCCAGTCGACCCAGTAGATCCCGGGCAACTCCTCGGCCAGCCGGCGCGTGATGACCTCCTGCGACGCGGCCTTGGCCTCGAGTTGCAGCAGGCGCATCCGCAGCTGCTCCAGCGCGGTCTCGCGGCCGAGGTCGTCCATCGCGCCGAGGCCGCTCAGGAACTCGGGGTGCTCGTTGGCGAGCGTGCCCAGCATCGTCTTGGCGCGGTCGACGAACGCGTCCCGGCCCTGCTCGGTCAGCGCGTAGACCGTGCGTTCCGGGCGGCGGCCCTCGCGCTGGGTCTCGACGATCTGGATGTGTCCGGCGGCCAGCAGGCGGTCGACCGTGTGGTAGAGCGATCCGGGCTTGACCGGGACGCGGTGGTCCAGGTGCCGGTCCCGCATGAGCTGGGTCATCTCGTAGGGGTGCATCGGCCGTTCGTGCAGCAGTTCCAGGACGGCCATGGCCAGCGGGGTGAGCTTGGCGGCGGGCAATCTTCACTCCAGTCCGTTTATTCCACATGGACTATACGGCGCGGACCAAGCGCGTGGCAACCGGGATCAGAGGGCGGCTTCGTCCCGGACAGCGGCGATGTGGTTGCCGATCAGGGTGTGCAGGGCGTCGGTGTCACCGGCTTCGAGCAGGTCGCAGATGCGCTCGTGCTCGGTGAGGATGATCGGCGGGCGGACTGTGTTGTCGCGCAGTGCGGTGTTGACCATCCGCAGCTGGCGGTCGCGCAGGCCGGAGTAGAACTCGGCCAGCAGGGCGTTGCCCGCGGCCTCCACGAGAGTGGCGTGGAACTCCCGGTCGAGCTGGGTGAACCGGGCGGTGTGCTCGGGCATGGACACCGCGCGCTGCTCGTCGAGGACCGCGCGCATCTTGGCGGCGACCTCGGGGTGCGTGCCCGCGGCGATGATCTTCGCGGCCGCGTGCCGCTCCAGGAAGATCCGCGCCTCGGCGATGTCGTGCACCTCGTTCGGCGACACCGGGACGACCAGCGCGCCGCGTTTCGGGTAGAGGCGGAGCAAGCCCTCGGCGGACAGGCGGAGGAACGCCTCGCGGACCGGGGTGCGGGACAGCTCCAGCGCCTCGGCGACCTCGCCCTCGCTGATCAGCCGCCCGCCCTCGAGGCGGCCGTCCAGGATGCGGTCCTTGGTCCACTGGTAGGCCCGGTCCCCGGCCGCCTGTGAGCGGTCCCTCGTTGACATGGCCGCATCGTAGCCACGACGCTGATAGATACAAGATAGATGCAACAGGAGGTGATCCGGTGGCCGCGGGCCGGGCTTGGCTGATGTGGGGGCTGGGGGCGCTGTGCTACCTCACCGCGTTGTTCCACCGGATGAGCCTCTCGGTCGCCGGGCTCACCGCGCAGGAGCGGTTCTCCATCGACGCGACCGGGCTGGCCGCGTTCTCCGTGGTGCAGCTCGTGCTCTACGCGGTGCTGCAGGTGCCCGTCGGGGCGGCCGCCGACCGGTTCGGACCGCGGCGGCTGCTGTCGCTCGGGATGGCGCTGATGGCCGCCGGGTCGATCGTGTTCGCGCTGGCCACGGCCTATCCGGCGGCGATGGCCGGGCGGGCGCTGATCGGCGCCGGTGACGCGTTCCTGTTCGTCAACGTGCTGCGGCTCGCGCACAACTGGTTCCCCGGCCGCCGGTACGCGCTGGTCGCGGCGCTGACCGGGATGATCGGCGGGCTGGGTCAGCTGATCGCGACCGCGCCGCTGGCCGCCCTGCTCACCGGGTTCGGGTGGACGCCCGCGTTCCTGGTCGCCGGCGTGGTCACCGCGGTCCTGCTGGTCGCGGCGGCGATCGCGCTGCGGGACGGGCCGTCGGTGGTGGCGCGCGAGGAGCCGCGGGAGCCGTTGCGGGTGAGCCTGCGGCACGCGTGGCGCAACCGCGGGACCCGGCACGCGATGTGGACGCACTTCACGCTGATGGGCGCGTTCGTCACGTTCACCGCGGTGCTCGGGCAGCCGTACCTGGTGCACGCGCAGGGCCGCACCCCGGCGACGGCGAGCGCGCTGCTCACCGTGGTGGTGGCCGGGTTCGTGCTGGCCGGGACGATCGCCGGGCAGCTGGCTTCCCGCCGGCCGGGCCTGCGCGGGCCGATGGTCGCCTCGGCCGCGGTGGTGAGCGTGGCGTGCTGGGCGGTGCTGGTCGTGGTGCCCGGTCCGCTGCCGGTGGCCGTGCTGGGGCCGGTGCTGTTCGTGATCGGCGCCGCGGGCGCGGTGAGCATGCTGGCGTTCGACCTGGCGCGCTCGGCCAACCACGGTCACCAGGCCGGGGTCGCCAGCGGGGCGGCGAACATGGGCGGGTTCACCTTCGCGGTGGTCGCCGAGCTGGGGGCCGGCCTGCTGCTGGACGAACTGCGGCGGCACGGAGTGGCCGATCCGCTGGCCTACCGGCTGTCGTTCCTGGTCGCGCTGGTGATGGGACTGGCCGGCACGGTGCGGCTGGTCACGCTGCACCGGCACGCCGGGGTGCGCCCGCACCCGGAACGCGCCCTCGAACCCGCCTGAAGCCCGGCCGCACGGGAAGTGCGGCCGGGACGGGTCAGCGTGGCCAGGCCGAAGCGCGCCAGGCTCCCGAGCCCGGCTGCGGCAACGGGCGCCGGACCAGGGCGGCGCGGTCCGCCCAGAACGAGGTCCGCTCCGGCTTCTCCGGCTCCTCGCCGCCGCCGGCGCTCGCGGCCGCGGCCACCACGGCCGTCAGCGCCGCCAGTTCGGTCTCGCTCGGGTCGCCGCGCACGATGCGCAGCAACGGCCGGGCGGGCGGGGTCTCTTCGGACTCGCTCATCGGTCCCCCTTACAGCGGGATGTTGCCGTGCTTCTTGGGCGGCAGCGTCTCGCGCTTGTCCCGCAGCATGGACAGCGCACGGGCGACGTGGCCGCGCGTGTGCGACGGCACGATCACCGAGTCGACGTAGCCCCGCTCGGCGGCCTCGTACGGGTTGAGCAGCGTGTCCTCGTACTCCTGGATCAGCTCGGCCCGCAGCGCCTCGACGTCCTTGCCCTCCTCGGCGGCCTTGGCGAGCGTCTTGCGGTGCACGATGTTCGCCGCGCCCTGGGCGCCCATCACCGCGACCTGCGCGGTCGGCCACGCCAGGTTGATGTCCGCGCCCAGGTGCTTGGAGCCCATGACGTCGTACGCGCCGCCGTAGGCCTTGCGCGTGATGACGGTGACCAGCGGGACCGTCGCCTCGGCGTAGGCGTAGATCAGCTTCGCGCCGCGGCGGATGATGCCGTTCCACTCCTGGTCGGTGCCCGGCAGGAAGCCCGGCACGTCGACGAACGTCAGCACCGGCACGTTGAACGCGTCGCAGGTCCGCACGAACCGCGCCGCCTTCTCCGAGGCGTCGATGTCCAGGCAGCCGGCGAACTGCGTCGGCTGGTTGGCGACCACGCCGACCGCGTGCCCGTCCACCCGGCCGAACCCGACGATCACGTTCGGCGCGAACAGCTCCTGCACCTCCAGGAACTCGCCGTCGTCGAGCACGCGGGTGATGACCTCGTGCATGTCGTAGGGCTGGTTCGGCGAGTCCGGGATCAGGGTGTCCAGCTCGAGGTCGGACTCGGTGACGCCGTCGGCGATCGACCCGTCCACCGGCTCCGGCGAGTCGAACACCGGCGGCTCGGACAGGTTGTTCGACGGCAGGAAGGACAGCAGCTCCTTGACGTAGGCGATCGCGTCCTCCTCGTCGGTGCCGAGGTAGTGCGCGTTGCCCGACTTGGTGTTGTGCGTCCGCGCGCCGCCCAGCTCCTCGAACGTGACCTCCTCGCCGGTCACGGTCTTCACCACGTCCGGGCCGGTGATGAACATGTGCGAGGTCTGGTCGACCATCACGATGAAGTCGGTGAGCGCGGGGGAGTAGACGTGCCCGCCCGCGTTGGCGCCCATGATCAGCGAGATCTGCGGGACGACACCGGAAGCCTTCACGTTGCGGGTGAAGATCTCGCCGTAGAGGCCGAGCGAGACCACGCCCTCCTGGATGCGCGCGCCGCCGCCCTCGTTGATGCCGATGATCGGGCGGCCGGTCTTTATCGCCAGGTCCATGACCTTGACGATCTTCTCGCCGTACACCTCGCCGAGCGAGCCGCCGAACACGGTCACGTCCTGGCTGAACACGCACACCGGGCGGCCGTCGATGGTGCCGTACCCGGTCACCACGCCGTCGCCGTACGGGCGGTTGCGCTCCTGCCCGAAGTTGGTCGACCGGTGCCGCGCCAGCTCGTCCAGCTCGACGAACGACCCGGGGTCGAGCAGCAGGTCGATCCGCTCGCGGGCGGTCTTCTTGCCCTTCGCGTGCTGACGCTCCACGGCCCGGGCGGACCCGGCGTGCACCGCCTCGTCGTTCCGGCGGTACAGGTCGGCCAGCTTCCCGGCCGTGGTGTGGATGTCCGGCTCCTCCGCCGGAGGCGTCCCGATCGGCTCCGTCGCGCTGCTCATGACGGGAGCCTATCTACTGCGCAAGGGGCGCGTGTGTGGCGTGAACCTCACCTGGCGAACCGCGACCACTCCTGCAGCAGCCGCCGGGCCGATCCGCCGACCGGTCCGACCGCGTCGGCCAGCGTGTTCGCGTCCGGCAGGTGGGCGCCGTTGATCGCGTCGACGGCCTGTCCGGCGTCGGTGATGGTCGACGAGCAGACCGAGAGCAGGTAGTCCGGGACGTTCAGCGCCGGGTCGGTGCAGCCCACCACCGGTGTGCCGACAGCGGTGACCAGCGGGAACACCGTGCCCGGAATGCCGATCGCGGCTTCCGCGCGGGCCGAGGCCTGCACCGAGGGCACGGTGCTGATCTCGTACCGGTCCCACAGCGAGCGGTCCTCACGCGGGTGCAGGCCGACGAGGATCCGCTTCCCGGCGGCCGCGAGCTTCTCCGCGGAGGCGAGCAGCAGTTCGGTGCCCGGTGCCGCGGCGCCGGTGCCGTCCGGGTGGGTGACGCTGGTGAGCACCAGGACCAGGCCCGGTTCCGGCGCGCGCACGGGCAGGTTGTCGGTCTGCGGCGAGCCGACGATCCTGATCCGCCGCCGCGTGCCGAGGTAGGCGCCGAACGCCCGTGCCTCGGCGGTGGAGGACGACGTGATCAGCCGCGGGTGCAGTTGCTTCGCGCGCGGGGCTTCGACAGGTTGCTGGTAGGCGAGCGAGCTGGCGACGAGCGGCAGGTGCCGGAACCGGGCCGCGCAGTCGGCGGGCCAGTCCCCGGCGCCGGTGACGACGAGCAGGTCCGCGCGCGGGGCGGTGTCCGGGGTCGCGACGGGCACCGGGTCGCCGGGGGTGATGCCGGTCAGGTCGGGCACCAGCTGGGTGAGCCGCCAGCCGCGCCGCGCGGCCTCCGCGAGCAGCGGTTTGACGTGGTAGGTGCCCCACGGTTCGTTCGTCGCGATCAGCACGCGCGGGGCTCCGGAGGCGCTGGCGGTTCCGCCACCGAGGGCGGCGAGCGCGAGGGCGCCGCCGAGGACCGCGCGCCGGGACACCGGGTTCGTCATGATCGACAAGCTAGGGGGCCCGGGCGGCGGGCAGGTGAACTCCGGGTGTCAGCCCCGCGCCAGCTGTTCGGTGTACTTCTTCGTCAGCTCCGCCGTGCGGTCTTCCGGCCACGGGCAGCGGATGTCGCCGAAGGTGGCGGCGAAGAACAGCTCCAGGTGCGTGTGCCAGGCGGCCAGTGCCTCGGCGCGCAGGTGCGCGAGCGGGAGCGGGATCGTCTGCGTCAGCTCGATGCGCGTGCCCAGCTGGGGGTCCGCCACGACCTCGAAGCGGACCCGCCCGGCGGGGGAGCCGTCGTGCAGCCACTCGTACTCCAGGACGTGCGGGGCGGAGGCGGTGACGACCCGGCCCGCGGGGACGTAGCCGTTCGTCGCGCGCAGCGGCGGTGGGCCGCCGGGTTCGACGGTCGCGTCCTCGGCCAGCAGCCGCCAGATCTCCCCGGCCGGCTTCCAGACCAGGTCGCGTGCGAACCGCAGCCGGTAGCCGTCGGCGGTGTCGTGGACCGAGCCCTCGCCGAGGCGGAACTCCTCGATGTAGCGCTCCATCTCCGCGAGCCAGTCCGGCTGCGGCGGGGCGTCGGCGCCGTCCAGCCGGGCGGTCAGCCCGTTGAGGCAGGCGTTCCAGCCGATCGCGTTGCGGCCGCCGGAGAGCCGCCCGATGTCGCCGCCGCCGATCGTCTGGGTGAACACCAGCAGGCAACCGTCACCGTCGGGCAGCAGCTCGAACCGCAGGACGTCGAGGTTCCAGCTGAAGGCGAACACCTTCGGCGGGTCGAACTCGAGGACCTCGCCGGTGCCGCCGTCGTCGACCGGAGCCTCGTCGGGGAAGACGAACCGGATCGGCGCGCCGATCCGCGCCTCGGTCTCGACGCGCGCCGGGAACCAGTGCGCCAGCTCGGCCGGGTCGGTGATGGCCCGCCAGACCTTCTCGGGCCGGTGCCGCAGCTGCCGTTCGAAGCGCAGCACGGGTTTGCCTGCGATCGTGCGGAATTCGGTCACCGCGGGTCCTCCATCGAGTCCAGGTGGCGTTCGAGGGCGTCCAGGCTGGCGTGCCACATGCGCCGGTAGGGGGCCAGCCAGGCGTCGATTTCGGCGAGCGGTTCCGGGCGCAGCCGGTACCAGCGGCGTTGCGCGTCCTGCCGGACCTCGACCAGCCCGGCCTCGCGGAGCACCTTGAGGTGCTTGGACACGGCGGGCTGGGTGAGGCGCAGGCGCTCGACCAGGTCCCCGACCGGCCGCTCGGCGGTGCGGAGCAGGTCGAGGATCTCGCGCCGCCGCGGCTCGGCGAGCACCTCGAACGTTGATGCCATACCAGGAATATAACCGCTGGGGAATATAAGTCAAGCGGATCGGAAGCGCCCGGCGTGACGTCGTAGTGGCTCGGAGCCGGAGCTGGCGTCGGCAGTCGCTCGGCGCGAAGCCGTAGGCCTTGAGGAACCCGCGGTGCAGGGCGAACCGGCTGCAGCCGGCCACCGCTGGCGGTGTAGACCAGCGGTCGACACAGCGCTGAAGGGACTCGCGCTGCGCCCGTGACATCGGTGTTCCCCAGGAACGCGGAAGTGCCTTCTTCCGCGCCCCCGCCGGCTCCGACAAGATCGGCTCATGAGCGAAGAACTCCTCGACCTCGTGGCGAACCAGCGGTTCGGCACCCTGGCCACGGTCCGCCGCGACGGCAGGCCGCAACTGTCCACAGTGATCTACGCGTGGTATCCGGAGGAGAAGCTCATCCGCATCAGCGCGACGGCGGACCGCGCGAAGGTGCGGAACCTGCGCCGCGATCCGCGTGCGGTGCTGCACGTGGCGGCTTCGAACGGCATGGCGTACGCGGTCGTCGAAGGTGACGTGGACCTGTCCCCGGTCAGCACCGAACCCGGTGACGCGACCGGGCGGGAGACGGCCGAGTTCGCCACCCGGTTCGAGGACCCGTACGCCGACCTCGATGGCTTCTACCAGCGGATGGTCGACGAGCAGCGCGTGATCATCCGGATCCCGGTGTCGCGCGTGTACGGGCTGCCGCCGGGCGTGCTGCCCGCACTCGACTAGAGGCCGAGGCCGCGCAGCAGGATGTCGAACCCCTGCCGGAATTCCTCCTCCGGCGGGATCGACCTCGCCTGCGCGGCCGTCTCGGACAGGATCGGGAACTCCTCGGGCGGCAGTGCGGCCAGTGCGGCCGTGCCCGCCCCGGACAGCGCCCCGAAGTGCTCGACCTGCAGCGCACCGAACACGTACCCCATGATCGCCCGGAACGCGATCGCCCGCCGCTTGCCGGTGATCCCGGTATCGGTCAGGACGCTCAGCATCGTTTCGCCCCATCGCGTCGAGCTGGGCGCGCGGTGGCGGTGGATCAGCAGCAACGGCACGACCGCCGGATGCCGTGACACCGCGGCCCGGACCCGGTCGGCCAGCACGCTCAGCCGCCTGCCCGCCGAGCCGCGCGGCACCGTCAGGTCGATCGCCTGCAGCACCAGGTCGACGACCAGTCCTTCGAGCTGGTCCCGGTCGGAGACGTACCGGTAGAGCGACATCGTGCCCATGCCGAGTTCGCCGGCGACCGTGCGCATCGACAGCGCGCCCAGCCCCTCGCGATCGAGCACGGCCAGTGCGGCGGAGGCGATCTGCTCGGTGGTCAGGGAACGGGGTCGTGGCATGGCGTTTGACAGCGTACAGCATACGCGCATACGTTCGTAGGCGTACACCGCACGCCTACGAGGGGAATGCCCGATGCGTGAGTTCGAGCTGGTCGCGGTCAGCGGTGAGCGGATCCGCGTGCCCGACCCGGAACGCCTGGTCCACCTGCAGTTCCGGAGATTCGCCGGCTGCCCGATCTGCAACCTCCACCTGCGCTCGGTCGTGCAGCGGCACGACGAGATCACCGCGGCCGGCATCCGCGAGGTCGTGTTCTTCCACTCGCCCGCCGACGAACTGCGCGACTACGACCTGCCGTTCGCCGTCATCGCCGATCCGGAGAAGCGGTACTACCGCGAGTTCGGCGTCGAATCGAGCCCTCGCGCGCTGCTGCACCCGCGCACGTGGGGTGCGATCCTGCGCGGCTCGGCGCTGACGCTGCGGGGGAAGTTCCGCCCGCCGGCGACCCGGCAGGAGGGCGGACGGCTCGGGCTGCCCGCGGACTTCCTGATCGACCCCACCGGCCGGGTGATCGCGCAGAAACGCGGCGAGCACGCCTACGACCAGTGGTCGGTCGACGAGCTGCTGGCCCTCGCGCGCACAGAGGTGGTCCGGTGAACCACGGCTGACGCTGTCCACCGAACTCCTTCGGGCGGTGTCGGACGCGGGCAGCCGCGCGGCGACATCTCGGGCAAGTTCGCGCTCCTGGACTCGGCGCCGCGGGCGCGCAAACGCGGCGCGCGAGCTGCTGGTCGACGGGCTGCGGGCGAAGTTGCTGCACGGTGCGGCGGGCCGGTGCAGAGGTCTTCCCAGGGGCGCGTCGCCCCGCTTGAATCGGATGATGAACACAGGCGGTTTGTCCAAGGCGCGGCTGGGCCGGCTCCACGACGTGATGGCCGGTTACGTGGAGCGCGGCGAGGTCCCTGGGGTGATCACGCTCGTCGAACGCCACGGTGAGGTGCACGTCGACGTGCTCGGCTCGGTCGCGTTCGGCGGGCCGCCGCTGAGCCGGGACAGCCTCTTCCGCATCAGCTCGATGACCAAACCGATCGCAGCGGCCGCCGCCATGGCGTTCGTCGAGCGGTGCCGGCTCCGGCTCGACGAGCCCCTCGACGAGCTGCTGCCCGAGCTGGCCGACCGGCGGGTGCTGGCCCGGATCGACGGCCCGCTGGAGGAGACCGTGCCCGCCGAGCGGGCCATCACGCTGCGCGACCTGCTGACGTTCCGGATGGGGTTCGGCCAGCTGTACCTGCCGGAGGAGCCGCCGATCGTGCGGGCGGCCGGCGAGGCGGGCATCGGGATGGGGCCGCCGAAACCATCGGAGATGCCGGAGCCGGACGAGTGGATGCGCCGGCTGGGCTCGCTGCCGCTGATGTGCCCGCCCGGCGGACGCTGGCTCTACAACACCGGCTCGGACGTGCTGGGCGTGCTGCTCGCACGGGCGGGCGGTTCGCTGGAGGAGGTGCTGCGCGAGACCGTTCTCGATCCGCTGGGGATGGACGACACCCGGTTCACCGCCGACCCCGAGCGGCTGGTCACCGCGTACGGCGGCGATCTGACGGTCTACGATCCGCCGGACGGCGAGTGGTCCCGACCGCCCCGGTTCCCGTCCGCCGCGGGCGGGCTGGTGTCCACGGTGGACGACCTGCTGCGCTTCGGCCGGATGATGCTCCACTTCGGACGGTTCGGCAGCGAGCGCGTGCTCGCGCGGCCCACGGTGGAGGTGATGGTGACCGACCAGCTGGCGCCGGGGGAGAAGGCGGTGTCCGGCTTCTACCCCGGCTACTTCGACACGCGCGGCTGGGGTTTCGGCCTGTCCATGACGACCGCGCGCGACGACATCGCGTCGGTGCCCGGCCGCTTCGGCTGGGACGGCGGGCTCGGCACGTCGTGGTTCTCCGACCCGAAGGAGGACCTGGTCGGGATCCTGCTGACGCAGAAGGCCGGGTTCCCGCAGTACAACAACCTGTACCTGGACTTCTGGACCTCGGTCTACCAGTCAATCGCCGATTAGCGCTGCCTCCTCCTCGGGGGTGAGCCCGGCCTTGCGCGGGCGGTCCAGGCCGCGGGCGCGTTCCTCGTCCAGGGCCGCGCGCACGGTGTCGGCGAGCGGGCGGATCTCGAGCCCGGCCGCGCGGGCCGGCGCGGCGTCGTGCGCGGCGAGACCGTGGTGGCTCTCCGGCAGCCACAGCGGCAGCGATTTCGGCCCGAACCACGGCTGCACACCAGCGGCGAGCAGGGCTTCCTCGGCGACCGGGACCGTTTCGGTGCCGGGCGGGGCGACGAGGTCGGCGATCTCCTCCAGGACGGGGCCGAGCGGCGTGACCGGGCTGACCGCGTCGAAGGCGCCGGTGAGGCGTTGCTCGGCGGCCGTCACGATCCACGCGGCGAGATCGCGCACGTCGACGTGCTGGAACGGCTGCTTCGGGGTGTCCGGCACCACGACGCGGCCGCCGCGGCTGAAGCGGGCCGGCCAGTAGCCGAAGCGGTCCATGTAGTCACCCGGGCCGGTGATCTGTCCCGGCCGCACGATGAACAGCCGGTCACCGAGCGCGTCGCGGGCCGCGTGCTCGCAGGCGACCTGGACCCCGCCGTAGACCTCGGGCGTCATCTCGGCCAGGTCGATCCGGTCGCGTTCGATCGGCTGGTGCTGCGGGGAATCCGCGGTCTGGCCGAGCGTGGCGGTGTCGGCGTAGGTGTTGATCGTGGAGACGTACGTCCAGTGCCGCGTGGTGATGGTGCGCAGCGCGTCCCGGACCCAGCGCAGCCCGGTGTAAGCGATGTCGACCACCGCGTCGAATTGCTCGCCGGCCAGGACGTCGATGGAGCCCGGCTCGTCGCGGTCGACGCGCACGTGCCGCGCGCCCTCCGGCACGCTGCCGGACACCCCGCGAGCCGCGCACACGACGTCGTGCCCGCGCCGGACCGCTTCCCCCGCAACGGTTTTCGACAGGAACGACGTGCCACCCAGAACGAGAACCCGCATGTGATCGACTTTGCCCGAGACCGGCCGCCGGGGGCCAGGAATTTCGCGCAGAGCGAGATCAGCCCAGCGGGGTCAGCAACCGGTGCGGCTCGCGCAGGGCGACGCTCACCGGATCGTCCCGGTAGTCCGGTTTGGCGCCCGGGCCGAGGCTCACCACCAGGTCGGCCGGTGCCGGTACCGACTGGCAGCGCGGGCACAGCCCGGCCGGCGTCACCGGGGTGCCGCAGTCGGCGTGGCTGAACACGCGCCGGGGCCCGGCCGGTGGCCCGAACTCGTGCTCGCCCCACTGCGCCAGGGCGAACACCGCGGGCCACAGGGCGATGCCGCGCGCGGTGAGGACGTAGTCGTGGCCGGACGGGCGCGGCCGCCGCTCCAGCAGGCCCGCGGCGACCAGGGATTTCAGCCGGTCGGTGAGGACGGCGCGCGGGATGTCGAGGTGCGCGCACAGGTCGCCGAACCGCCGGACCCCGTAGAAGAAATCCCGCAGGACGAGCAGCGTCCACCGCTCGCCGACGACCTCGAGCGCCCTGGCCAGCGAGCAGTCCTGGGTCGCGTAGTCCTTGCCGAGTGCCACGACCGCCAGCTTACCGCCTGGTTCAGTTATTGAACTACTCCTGCTAGGGTCAGCTGCAGTTCAATCACTGAACCGGAGGGGCAATGGCAACACTGGTGATCGCGAGCGCCGCGGCGTTCCTGGTCTTGGTGAACTTCACCGCGCCGCTGGCCACGCTCGGCGAGATCGCGGGCGCGCTGGGCGCCGGGCCCGCCGGGCAGACGTGGATGCTCGGCAGCATCAGCCTCGGCCTGGCCGCGGCGCTGCTGATCGCGGGTGGGTTCGCCGACACGTTCGGCCGCAGGCGCGTGTTCGTGCTGGGCGGATCGGGGCTCGCGGTGGGCAGCGTGCTGTGCGCGGTGGCGCCGGCGACCTGGCTGTTCGTGCTGGGGCGGATCGTGCAGGGCGTGGCGAGCGCGGCGCTGCTGGTGTCGAGCCTGGGACTGCTCGCGCACGCCTACCCGGCCGGGGCGGAGCGGGTGCGGGCGACCGGGTTGTGGGGCGCGATGCTCGGCGGCGGGATCGCGGTCGGGCCGGTGCTGGCCGCGCTGCTGACCGCCCCGGCGGGCTGGCGGTCCGTCTACTGGCTGATCGCGGCGCTCGGCGTGGCGGTGGCGGCCGGAGGTGCGCGCCTGGCCGAGTCCCGGGGGATCCCGCGGCCGACGGACTTCGCCGGGTTGGTGACGCTGGGGCCGGGGATCGCGTTGCTGGTCGCCGCGCTGACCGAGGCGCGCACGGGGTGGGGAGTGGCCGTGCTGGCCTGGGCGGCGCCGGCGGTGGCCCTGCTGGCCGCGTTCGTCGTGGTCGAGTTGCGGGCCGCCGAACCGATGATCGACCTGCGGCTGTTGCGCGCACCGGCCTTCCGCGCGGCGACGGCGGGGGCGTTGACCAGCGGGATCGCGGTGGTGTCGTTCATGACGTACCTGCCCGGACTGCTGCACCGGTTGCTCGGCCTGACCCCGCTGGCCGCGGCCGCGGTGGTGTCGATCTGGTCCGGGGTGTCGTTCCTGGTGGCGGCCCAGGCGCGGCGGGTGACCCCGTGGCTGGGCGACCGTCGCCAGGCGGCGCTGGGACTCGGGCTGTGCGCGGCCGGGGAGCTGGCCACGCTCGGGCTGAGCGCGCAGTCGTCGTGGTGGCATTTCGCGCCCGGCCTGGCGATCGCGGGCGTCGGGACGGGGTTGTGCAACGCGGCACTGGCGGGGCTGTCGGTGCGCACCGTGCCGGCCGACCGGGCCGCGATGGGAACCGGGGCGAACAACACCGCCCGGTATGTCGGGTCCGCGCTGGGGATCGCGCTGGTGGCGGTGGTGCTGGCGGCCGCGCCGGGACCCGCCGGAGTGAACTACACCGCGGCGATCACCGGCACGCTGGCCCTGCTGGGAGCCCTGATGACGGCGATGAGCCGGGAACGGACGCCGGCGCCGGTGGGTTCGTAGGCGCCGCCGGCCGCCGCGGCTGGTTGGGCCCCTGGGGGCAACCGGCGCGCGGCGTCCGCCGGCGGGCTCTTGTCGGGGTGCGGTCGGCCAGCTCGGCTGGCTGCTCCGCCGGTGGCCCGGTTGCCGTGGGGCAACCGGGCGGCGGGGTTCGTCGGTGGGCTTTCGTCGTGGGGCGGGCAGGTGTCTCGGCCGGCTACTCCGCCGGTGCCCTGGTTGCCGTGGAGGCAACCTGGCCGCGGGGTCCGCCGGCGGGCCCTCGTCGTGGTTCGGTCGGCCCACGACGTGGTTCGGTCGGCGATCTCGGCTGGCCACTCCGCCGGTGGCCTGGTTGCCCTGCGGGCAACCGGGCGGCGGGGTTCACCGGCGGGCTCTCGTCGTGGTGCGGGCAGGTGTCTCGGCCGGCTGCTCCGCCGGTGGCCTGGTTGCCGTGGGGGGCAGCCAGGCCGCGGGGTCCGGCGGCAGGCCCACTTCGTAGTGCGGCAGGTATCTCGCCCGGCTACTCCGCCGGTGCCCCGGTTGCCCTGGGGCAGCCTTCCCGCGGGGCCCGGTCGGTGCACGACGTGGTGCGGTCGGCTATCGCGTCAGGAGGTCCCGCAGCGCCTTGATCACCTCGGCCGGGCCCTCCTCCGCCATGAAGTGCCCCGACGTCACCGTCCGGTGGTCGAGGTCCGGCGCCCACGCCCGCCACAGCGTCTCGGCGTCGTAGCCCAGCGCCGCGCCCCAGTCCTGCTGCAGCACGGTCACCGGCATCGCCAGGCGGCGGCCGGCCCCGCGGTCGGCGGTGTCGTGCGTGATGTCGACCGTCGCGGTGGCGCGGTAGTCGGCGACGATCGAGGTCACCGCCTCGCGGGACGCGCGCAGGTACTCGGCCCGCACGTCGGCCGGGATGGCGTCCGGGTTCTGCGTCCACGCGTCCAGGAAGTAGCCGAAGAACTCGTCCGGCACCGCGCCGATCATCTTCTCCGCCAGCCCGGGCGGCTGCGCCATCAGGTACAGGTGGAACCCGACCGCCGCGCTCGCGCCGTGCATCACGTCCCACATGTCCAGCGTCGGCAGCACGTCGAGCGAGGCCAGGTGCGTCACCGCGTCCGGGTGGTCCAGACCGGCCCGGATCGCGACCAGCGCGCCCCGGTCGTGCCCGGCCAGCGCGAACCGCGGGTGCCCGAACGCCCGGGCCACCGCCACCACGTCGGCCGCCATCGTGCGCTTCGAGTAGGTCTCGCCGGTGTCCGCGGGCTTGTCGCTGTCGCCGTAGCCGCGCAGGTCCGGCACGATCACGGTGTGGTCGGCGGCGAGGTCGGCGGCCACGTGCCGCCACATCAGGTGGGTCTGCGGGAACCCGTGCAACAGCACGATCGGGCGGCCGGAGCCGCCGATCGCCACGTTCAGTGAGACGCCCTCGGCGACGGGAACCCGCTGGTAGTCGAATCCGGTGATCTGCATGGAACCGAGCCTGCCGGGACCCGATCAGCAACGAATCAGCGCGCGCTGAGCGGCTACAGTGCGCGGTGATGGGCTCGTCCGTGCGGTTCGCCGTGCTCGGGCCGCTGGTCGCCGAGACCGAGCACGGTCCGCTCGACCTCAGGGGGCCGCGGCACCGGGCGGTCCTCGCGCGCCTGCTGATCGCCCGCGGCCGGGTGGTCCCGGTCGACCGCCTTGTCGACGACCTGTGGGCCGACCCGCCCGACGGCGCGGTCGGGGCGATCCAGACCTTCGTCGCGGCGCTCCGCCGCGTGCTGGAACCCGACCGGCCGCCGCGCGCCCCCGCGCGGCTCCTCGTCACCACCGGGCCCGGGTACGCGCTGCGCGCCGAGGAGGTCGACGCTTGGCGCTTCGAGGAGGCGGTGACCAAGGCCGCGGACCTGGCGCCCGCCGAGGCACTGTCGCTTGTGGACGAGGCGCTGGGCTTGTGGCGCGGCCCCGCCTACGCCGAGTTCGCCGACCAGGGCTGGGCCCGCGCGGAGATCGCCCGGCTGGACGAGCTGCGCCTGCTCGCCCTCGAACGCCGGGCGGAAGCGTTGCTGGACCTCGGGCGCGCGGCCGAAGCCGTACCCGACCTGGAGGCCCACACCGGCGCGCATCCGTTGCGGGAGGACGCGTGGCGCCTTCTCGCGCTCGCGCTGTACCGCGCCGGCCGGCAGGGCGACGCGCTCGCCGCGTTGCGCCGGGCGCGGCAGGTGCTCGCCGACGAACTGGGCGTCGATCCCGGGCCCGCGCTGCGTGAGCTGGAGTCGGGCATCCTCGCCCAAGCGCCCGAGCTGACCGCCGACATGCCCAGCGCACTCGTCGGCCGGGACACCGAACTGGCGCGGCTCACCGAGGCCGCTGGACGGGCGCGGCTGGTCCTGATCTCCGGCGAGGCCGGCGCGGGCAAGACCGCGCTCGCCGAAGCGTTCACCGCGGCGATGGTGGCCCGCGGGTGGACTGCCGCGTGGGGCGTCAACCCGGAGCACGAAGGCGTGCCCGCGGCCTGGCCGTGGACGCAGATCCTCGGCACGCTCGGCATCTCCGTGCCGGACGAGCCGAACCGGTTCCATTGGCACCGGGCGGTGCGGGAGGAGCTGGCCCGGCGGGGGAAGCTGCTGCTGGTCCTGGACGACCTGCACTGGGCGGGCGAGGAAACGCTGGCCCTGCTGTCCGCGCTGGTCACCGATCCGCTGCCGGGGACGGTGCTGATCGTCGGCGCCTACCGCAGCACGGACGTCGCGCCCGGTTTGGCTGGTTTTCTGGGCCGGATCGCGCGCGCCGAGCCGGTGCGGATCTACCTGGGCGGGCTGCCGGCGGAGGCGGTGCCCGCGCTGGTGCTCGCCACCACGGGGCGGGAGGTCGACACCGGGACGGCTCGCACCATCCATCAGCGCAGCGGCGGCAACCCGTTCTTCGTGCGGGAACTCGCGCGGGTGCTCGACACGGAGGGCGCGCTGTCGACGGTGCCCCCAGGCGTGCGCGACGTGGTCCGGTACCGGGTCGCGCAACTGCCCGAGGGTGTGCAGGCGGTGCTACGGCTGGCCGCGGTCGTCGGCAATGAGGTCGACTTGGACCTGCTGCCCGGGGACGCGCTCGAACTCGCGGGCGGGGGCGGGCCGTTCCGGCGGGACCTTCCGACCGGGGACGCTCTGGACGCTTCTGAGGTCGCCGCCAAACGGGATCTCCTCGCCGAGCAGGGATCGGGCCTCCCTACCGGCGAGGTGCTGGACGCTGGGGAGGGGGCGGCTGAGCGTGGGCCGGGTGGGTTCGGCCGCGACGTTTCGCCCGGCGAGGTGCTCGACGCTCTCGAACTCGCCGCGGAGCGGGGGTTTCTCGTCGAGCGCGGGCCGGGCCGGTTCCGCTTTGCCCATGCGCTCGTCCGGGACACGCTCTACCAGGACCTCTCGCGGTCGCGCCGGGCGCGCCTGCACGCGCGGATCGGCGAGATGATCGAACGCCTGCGCCCCGGCGACGTGGCCGCGCTCGCGCACCACTTCCTGCTCGCCGAGGCGCCCGCGGCGGTCCGGTACGCGCGGGCCGCGGCCGAGGACGCCGAGCGCCGCTTCGCTCCGCATGAGGCCGCCCGGTTGTGGCAAGCCGCGCTCGACAACTCCGGTCCGCCGGGTGGGGCCCCGGCTGGTGGCGCCGACGTGCCGGAGCGTCTCGAGCTGATCATGGGCCTGGTGCGGGCGCTGGCCGTGACCGGCAGGTTGGACCAGGCCCGGCAGCACCGGGCCGAGGCGCTGGCGCTGGCCGAGCAGGTCGGCGACCCGGCGCTGACCGCACGCGTGCTCGCCAAGTTCGACGTGCCCGCGATCTGGACCGCGAACGACGATCCCGGCTTGGCCCGGCGGATCGCCGAGGTGACCGAGCGGACTCTGGACGCGTTGCCGCCGGGCGAGGACGCGGTTCGCGCGCGCCTGCTCGCCACCCTTGCCCTTGAGTTGCGCAACACCGCCGGGGACCGCGGA
The DNA here is from genome assembly GCF_014653945.1 of Amycolatopsis deserti. Lineage (GTDB taxonomy): Bacteria > Actinomycetota > Actinomycetes > Mycobacteriales > Pseudonocardiaceae > Amycolatopsis_E > Amycolatopsis_E deserti. The sequence continues at coordinate 46,470 of NZ_BNAU01000010.1, forward strand.
CCGCAGGCCGCGCGGGAGGCCGAGACGTTGGCGCGGAGCCTGGACGATCCCGCGCTGCTGGCGTTCGCGCTGAACGCCCGGTTCATGCAGTCGTTCGAGCGGGCCGGGCTCGCACCGGAGCGGGCCCGCATCGGACGCGAGCTGGTCGAGCTGGCGCAACGCCACGAGCTGGTGACGTTCGAGGTGCTCGGCCACCTCGTGCTGATGCAGGCCGCATCGGCCCTCGCCGATTTCCCGGCTGCCGACGGCCACGCGGAGGCGGCCGACCGGCTCGGCGACAAGCACGAGATCCCGCTCGTCGGCGTGTTCACCCAGTGGTACCGGGCGATGCGGACCTCCGCCGCCGGACAGCCCGCCGAAGCCGCGTACCGCGCCGCCGCGGCCCGGCTGGCCGGTACCGGGATGTCCGGTGTGGACAGCGGCATCCTCGGCTTCGCCCTGCTGTGCGACCGCGTCCAGCGCGGCGTCGATGTTGGGCGCGACCTCGACTTCGGCGGCTACGAGCCGTGGTGCCGTCCCGTGGTGTCCGACGACGGGTCGGAAATCCCGCCCTCCCCGCGGGACCTGCTCTTCGAGGCGCGCACCTGCCTGCACGCGCTGGTGGCGATCCGCCGCGGCGACCGCCCCGCGATGGCCCGCCTGCACGCCGAACTGCTGCCCGCCGCGGACGAACTGGCCGGCGCGGGCAGCGGACTGCTCACGCTCGGCCCGGTCGCCCGATACCTCGAGGCGCTGGCCCGCCACGGCGCGGCCTGAAGTGGGAGCCGCGCCTCACGTGGGGTTGGAGGGTGGCGGGGCGCGCCGTCTGCGGCGGGGCCGCGCGTGGCGTGGCTGGTGGTGAGTAGCGGGGTGTTGCCTGGGTGGGGCCGCGCGTGGCGTGGCTGGTGGTGAGTGGCGGAGGGGCGCCTGGGGCGGGGCCGCGCATGGCGTGGCTGGTGGTGAGTAGCGGGGTGTTGCCTGGGGCGGGTTGCGCGGCGGCGGGTTGGCTATGCCGGCGGGTGTTGCCTGGGGCAGGGGCCGCGCGGCGGCTCGCTGGCGGGGCCCGGCGTGGTGCCGAATGGGGCGGGAGCGCTCCGTGTGTGGCTGGTCGTGCGTGACGCGGGCAGCTGGGCTGGTCGCCGTGGTGGCTTTGCGTGGGTTCACGTTCGCGCTGGTTGACGCGGCTCCGGTTGGAGCTGGGTGGATCCACGCCGGTGGCCTGCGGAGTTTCACCTCAGGCGGCCGGAATGAGTGCGGGTTCGTGTGGGAGTGAGTTGATCCTTTCTGGTTCCAGTGGTGGCCTCGGCTTCATCCGAAGTCGAGTTGGTCATCCTGAGGATCCGTAGTCGTTGAACGTCCGGCCGAATGTCTCGCCGTAGAAGCGCTTGGCCTCGCCGGCGTCGGTCACCGTCAGGTCGACGTGGTCGAGGGAATGGTGCCGGTGTGGTGTCGTTTCGGTCATGTCAGCCAGTGTGCCCGGGGGCTACGACAGTTTCGGGCCGGACAGCCGATCGTCTTCACGAGATGGCACAGTCGTGCACCTTGACCTCCACTTTACTAGAGCTTGCACGCTCTCGGCATGACTACGACAACCCGCGAAGTGACAGTGCTCGGCCTCGGCGAGATGGGCTCGGCCATCGCGAGGGCGTTCCTCGCGCACGGATACCGCACAACGGTCTGGAACCGGACCGCGAGCAAGGCGGTGCCGCTTGCCGAGGCCGGTGCCGTGGCAGCCCCGACCGCCGCGGAAGCCGTTGCGGCGAGCCCACTTGTCGTGATGTGCCTGCTCGACGGCGCCGCCGTGGACGAGGTGCTGTCTGCCCTCGGCGATACAGTCGAGGGCAAGGTCCTGGTCAACCTCACGAGCGGCTCCCCGGCCCAGGCCCGCGCGAACGAACGCTGGGCGAACGAGCGCGGCGCCCGCTACATCGACGGCAAGATCATGGGCGACCCGCCCTACGTCGGCACGCCGAACGCTCGATTCCTGTTCAGCGGCACCGCTTTCGAGGCCCACGAGGAGACGCTGAGCCTGCTGGGCAGCGTCAGCTACCACGGCGAAGATGCCGGCGCCGCGGCCGTGGAGTTCCTCGCCCAGGTCGCGATGGGCTACGAACTGCTCCTCGGCTTCCTGCACACGCTCAAGGTCATGCGGTCGGAAGGCGCCGACATCATCGGGTTCGCCGACCGCTTCGCCGCCTCGCTGACCGCCTACCAGCCGCTGCTGACCTCCATCGCCAAGGCGATCGAGAGCCGCGAGTACCCGCCGGACCTCGGCCCGCTCGACGTCCAGGCCGCGCTGATGGACGACCTGATCAGCCACCGCGAGTCGCTCGGTGTGGAAGCCGTCCGGATGCGCGAGACCAGGCAGCTGATGGAGCGCCGGATCGCCGACGGCCACGGCGGCCAGGGCTTTTCGAGCCTCTTCGAGCTGCTGGGGTAGACCGCGGTGAGGGGCAGCGCCGCCGACCGGCGCTGCCCCGGCGGAATCAGCCGAACCAGCGCGCGAGATGGTCATCCAGATCCTGCTGATCGTCGCCGATCCACGCGACGTGGCCGTCGGGTCGCAGCAGGACAGCCGGAACATCCACTGCCGCGGTGGGATCCGCGACGTGATCGACCCGGTCCGACCAGCCGCCGGTGGTCAGGCGTTCGGTGCGGTCCAGCAGCAGCCCGCGGCCGCGGTGCAGCAGATCGTAGAGGCGGCCCTCTTTCAGGTCGATGTCACGCAGGCGGCGGCCGAGCAGGTCGGGGCCGTCGCCGAAGTCGTAGCGGATGCCGATCGCGGTGATCTTCTCGATCAGGAAGCGGTTCACCTCGTCGAAGTCCATCAGTTCGGTGAGCAGCCTCCGCACCGCCTGCGCGCCCGGTTCGGGCGACATCAGCTCCATCTGGGCGCGCGTGTTGTCCAGCACGTCCGCGGCGACCGGACGACGTTCCGCCGGGTAGGTGTCCAGCAGCGAGTCCGGCGCCCACCCGCGGATCTGCGCGGCCAGTTTCCAGCCGAGGTTGACCGCGTCCTGGACGCCCAGGTTCAGGCCCTGGCCACCGACGGGTGGATGGATGTGCGCCGCATCGCCGGCCAGCAGCACGCGCCCGACCCGGTACCGTTCGGCCAGCCGGGTGGCATCGCCGAAACGGGACAACCAGCGCGGGGAATGCACGCCGAAATCGGTTCCGGCGACGGCGCGCAGCTGTTGTTTGAAATCGTCCAGGGTGGGCGGGTTCGCGCGGTCGCCGACTCCGGCGGCGGGAACGACGACGCGATAGGCCCGTTCGCCGAACGGGTGGATCCAGAACCGCTGATGGGTCTCGCGGGTGGCGGCCACCGTGGCGGCGATTTCCTCCCACGGCATCCCCGCTTCCATTTCCCCCATCAACGTATCGGTGCGCGAAGGCTCGCCGGGAAAGCCGACACCCAGCAGTTTGCGCACCGTACTGCGCGCGCCGTCACAGCCGACGAGATAACGCGTGCGCAATTGTTCACCGCTCGCCAGTTCGACGGTCACGCCCTCCTCGTCCTGCTCGAAACCGGTCACCGCACAACCGTGCCGGACCTGAGCGCCCAGGCGGATCGCGTGTTCTTCGAGCAGATCGACGATGACCGGCTGCGGGATGCCCAGCATGTACGCGTGCGCGGAATCCAAACCCTCGGGCGCGGGTTTTCCGATGGCGGCGAAGAATCCGCCGGCCGGACGCTTTCTGGCATGTGCGGAAATGCGATCGAGCAGTCCGCGCATGGCCATCAGCTCGATACTGCGGATGTGCAGACCGACGATGCGGGCGAACGCCGCGGGCTCGGTTTCCTTGTCCAGAACGAGAACCCGCACGTCGTGCAGCCGCAGTTCGGCGGCGAGCATCGCGCCGGTCGGCCCGCACCCGGCGATGATCACGTCGAAGTCGGTGGATCGCGGAGAGTTCATGGGTGTCGCCTTTCGGGAGTGCCTGGAGGCGCTCCCGGCGACACCTAGGTCGTTCGCCCGGCCGTGACGGGAAGGGGGAGCACCCACATCGATGCGTACATGGGTCTCACCTCCTCGGGCGGTGTCACGGTCGATCGCAAGCTACAAGTCCGCCCATCAGCGCGTCCAACCCTTTTCCCGGCGGCGCAGCCCATAGGCGCTGAGGAATCCAGCCGGGTCGACGGCCTCTGCTGGGGCTAGTACGCCGGGCGGGGCGGCGCCGGTGGCGTGCCGGCGGGCGGCTTCGACCGCGATCGAGGCGGTGGTGGGGAGGACGGCGGAGGTGTGCCGGGCTGGAGGATCACGGTGCCGGACGGTCCCGGCGTCAGCTCGCCGGGCGGCCGGCTCCCGCGTAGTCGTCCGTGCGGGTGCGGTACGTCGCGATCTGGATGGCCATCCCCTGCGTCGGCGCGTTGATCATCAGGCCGTTGCCCAGGTAGAGGCCGACGTGGTGGATGCGCGTCGCCGGGTTGCCGTAGAACACCAGGTCGCCCATTTTCGGCTCGGTGACCGCCGGGACGGACCGGAACTGCATGTCCGCGGTGCGCAGCAGGTTCACCCCGGCCGAGTCGTAGGCCGCCTTCGTCAGGCCCGAGCAGTCGAACCCGGCGGCGCCCGCCTCCGGGCCGTTGCCGCCCCACACGTAGGGCAACCCCAGCTGGTCCAGTGCGAACCGGGTGGCCCGCACCGACGGCGCGGACGCCGACGCCGGCTCCAGCGAGAGCTGCGCGTACAACTGCGCGTTGCCGAGCGCCTGCTGCCGGAACAGGTCCGAGTCGCGGTAGGCCTCGATCGCCTTCCACCAGCCCTGGCCGGCCTGCAGGTCGGTGTTGCCCGCGCACAGGGTGCGGCCCGCGGCGACGGACGCGTCGTCGATGTCCTGGATGTCACCCCGCGCGCCGGCGCGCTGCCACTCCGCCTGCGTCAGCTGCATCGGGCCGCCGCGCGACTCGGTGGCTGCCTCGCCCGCGGCACCGGTCAGCGGCACCGCGCCCAGCGCCTTCGTCAGCCTTCCGTTCGCGTCCAGCGACGCGCCGCCGAACCGGCCGTGGTTCGAGCTGGCCTTGCCGATCCCCGCGAGCGTCACCCACGAGAGGTGGCAGCCCGGGTCCTCCTCACGCAGCGTCAGCTCGCCCGTCGCGTACCCGATCAGCGCGCGCTCCGGGATGTCCAGCGGCTCGCTCAGCCCGGCCGCCCACTTCTCCAGCTCGCTCTCGCCCTGTTCCTGGGGCGCCTGCGCCTGCTCCGGCGCGTTCGGCTCCAGCACGGTCGGCGCGGACGCGAGCGCCGCACCACCCGCGGGCGGCTCCGGCGGCAGCACGTCGGCGGTGGCCCGCACCTGTTCTCGCGGCGGCTCGACCAGCAGCCACCCGCAGGTGGCCACCGCGGCGACGAGGATCAGCGCGATCAGGGCACGCCCGGCGGCGGCCCGCCCCCAGGATCGGAAACGCATGGTCACCTCGCCAACACTAAAAGACATCGACCGCCGCGGACACAGTGATCCAACGACCGGACCCCCTCGGGCGTGACGGAAGGCGAATAGGCTTCCCCCATGAACGCGATCAACGCCGGGCGGCTGCGCGCCGAACTGCTCGCCCCGCAGGGTCCGTACGCCGCGCTGGACGTCGTCCCCAGCACCGGGTCCACCAACGCCGACCTGCGCGAAGCCAGTGTGGCGGGCGCGGCGGACCGGACCGTGCTGATCGCCGAGGAGCAGACCTCCGGCGTGGGCAGGCGCGCGCGGCAGTGGGCGTCGCCGAAGGGCAGTGGCATCTACCTGAGCGTGCTGCTGCGTCCCGTGGAGGTTCCGTTCAGCGCGCTCGGCTCACTGGCGATCGTGGCCGGGCTCGCGGTGACCGACCTCACAGCGGAGCTGGGCGTCGACGCGGTCCTCAAGTGGCCCAACGACGTCCTCGCCGGCCCGGCTCGCGGCAAATGCGCCGGCATCCTGTCCGAGGCGGTCGCCGGGGATGAGCTGGCCGTCGTGCTCGGCATCGGGCTCAACGTCCGCCCGCTCGGCCCGGGTGTCGAGCCGGGCGCGGGCGGGCTGCTGCCCACCTCGCTGGCCGAACACGGCGCCCGCACCACCGACCGCACCGACGTCGCCGCGCTGCTGCTGGCCGCGCTCGCCGACCGCGAGGACCGCTGGCGCGCCGCCCGCGGCGATCTCGCGAAGGCCGGTCTGCTGGCCGACTACCGGGCCCGCTGCGAGACGCTCGGCCAGGAGGTCCGGGTGCTGCTGCCGGGCGACCACTCGATCACCGGCACGGCCGAGGACGTCGACGCCGCCGGCCAGCTCGAAGTGGTCGGTCAGGACGGGAAGCGGCACACCGTGTTCGCCGGAGACGTCGTGCACCTGCGCCCGGTACGGTGAGGCGGTCGCGAGAGGAGTTCGCAGTGGCCTACCCCGACGATCTGCTCAGCGAGAACGAGCGGGTCATAGTGCACAGCCATCCGCACGCGAAGATGCTGATCTGGCCGGTGATCGGTTTTCTCGTGACGGTGGGGCTGGGCATCTGGCTCGTCACGCTCGCCGCGGACGCGCCGGCGCCGTGGGACGACGTGGCCCGCATCGCGATCGCCGTGGTCGCGGTCGTGCTGATCGTCTGGTTCTTCCTGGTGCCGGTGATCCGCTGGCGCACCACCCACTTCATCGTCACGACCGACCGGCTGATCGTGCGCGAGGGCGTGATCAAGCGCACCGGCATCGACATCCCGCTCGGCCGGATCAGCAGCGTGCAGTTCGAGCACGGCATCGTGGACCGGCTGTTCGGCTGCGGGACCCTGGTGATCGAGTCCGCTTCGGACGAGCCGCTGCGGTTCGACGACATTCCGCGCGTGGAACGGGTGCACACGATGATCTACCGCCAGGTCAACGACAACCCGTACGACGACTTCCCGGGCGAGCAGGGACCGCAACCCCGTGGCCGCGGCGTCCGGTGATCTCACCCGATCCAGCGATCTGCGGATCACGGAGCTGACCGCGGGTAACTGGCCGCTGTTCGAGCGGCTGCTCGGTCCCGGCGGGTTGCAGGGCGGCTGCTGGTGCGCCTGGTTCCGGATGACCAGCGGTGAGTTCCGCACCACCGGTCCGGACGGGCACAAGGCTCACGTGCGCGACGAGGTGCGGGCCGGGAAACCGTTGGGGCTGCTGGGAATCCTCGACGAAGAACCGGTCGCCTGGGTGGCGGTCTCACCCCGGGTGGACAACCCGCGGCTGGCCACGTCCCGGGTCGCCGCGCTGCCCGACGACGATCCCACGGACGTGTGGTCGGTGACGTGTTTCTACGTACACCGGCGCGCCCGCGGGCGGGGCCTGGCGGCGGCGATGTTGCGGGCCGCGACCCGGCACGCGTTCGACCGCGGCGCCCGGATCGTCGAGGGATATCCGGTGGACGCAAGGAAAAAGCGGCCGGCGGGCGATCTCTACCACGGCACGATCGAGATGTTCGCCGCGGCAGGTTTCGATTTGACCGCACGCCGCGACACGGTTCGGGCACTCATGCGTATTCCGGCTCGATGAGGCAACCTGATGCCGAGGGGGAACCGGAGCGCCCTGGTGCGCGTCCGAGTCCGAGCCGACTGCTGTACTCGCGAGGAGGGGTGCCGTGACCGAGCATCGGGCGCAGGTGGAAGAACTGCTCGCCGACTACCGCCGCAGCCGCGAAGATCTCGCTTCCGCGCAGCGCGCGCTCGCCGCCGTCACGGCCTCGGCCACCGACGCGGACGGGCTGATCACCGCGACCGTCGGCCCGCGCGGCACCCTGACTTCCCTCAACATCGCCGACGGCGCCTACTGGCGGTACCGGCCGAACGAGCTGGCGCAGCAGATCGTGCGCGTCACCGCCGAAGCCACCGTGCGGGCGCTCGCGCGGGCCGGTGAGGTGCTGGCGCCGGTGCTGCCCGCCGGCACGGACCCGCAGGCGCTGCTGCTCGGCACCGGCGATCTCGACGCGACCGAGATCGCGCCCGCGAAACCCCGTCCCGCGCCGGACGAGGAAAGCCTCGAAGACCAGACCTGGATGACCCGATGAGCGCCGGGTTCGAGGCCGACGCCGTCCGGCTCGCCGCCTCCGCCGGTGACTTCGACGGCCTCGCGGTGCGCGCGGCGGCCATCGCGGAGCGGCTGGAGCGCGCGCTCGACGGCGCGGGCCGGGCGTGGGGCGACGGCGCCGTCGGGCAGGCGATCGCCGCGTCGCACGTCTCGCGCGCCGAGGAGACCCTGGCCGGGCTGCGGAGCCTGTCCGGGCGGCTGACCACGTTCGGCCGGACCGTCGGCGAGGCCGCCGGCCGGTACCGCGGGTCCGAAGAGGACGCCGAGCAGGCGATCATCGACACGGCACAGGGGTAGCGCATGGGTATCGAGCTACCGCGGGAACTCGCCGCCCTGGCCGCGGAAACCGGCCTGGAGTGGCCGGACGCGGACGAGGACAAGCTGCGCGAGCAGGCCGGCGCCTGGCGGGACGCGCACCAGGAACTGACCGCGCTCGCCGCGGAGGCCGACGAACACGCGGGCGCCGCGGTCGCCGCCCTGTCCCGGGACGCGGGCGAGGCGGCCGGGCACGCGTGGTCGGCGTTCGTCGATCCGGAGAAGGGGCACCTGACCACGGCCGCGCGTGGAGCCGCGGAAGCCGCCGACCGGCTGGAGAACGCGGCCGAGCAGGTCGGCGCCGCGAAGGTCGAACTGGTGCGGCAGCTCGTCGAGGCCGCGAAGAACCGGGACGCGAGCCTCGCCGCCGCCGAGCACGGCCACCCGACCGCGATCCTCGGTGTGGACCCGATTCTGCGCGGCACCGCGGCGAACCTGGCGGTCGTGACCCACGGCTTGGCCGCGACGCTCGGGCCCGGGCCGGTCGGCTCGCTGGTCACCCCGGTCGTCGAACCGAACCCGGGCGCCCGCACCGCGGAGGGCCAGGGCGCGCTGCTCGGGGTGGTCACCGGTCTGGCGCCGGAACTGGTGGCGCCCGTGGTGACGCCGTCGCCCGCGGTGCTGGGCACGGCGCCGCCCTCGGCGCCGGCCGCGGTGTCCTCGGCCGTGCTGACGCCGCCGGTGGTGCCGCCCGTGGTTCCCGAACCGGCCTTCGCCGACACCGGCCCGATCCAGCTCCCGGACCCGCCGACCCCGCCATCGCTGCCGCGGTACGAGGGGCTGCTGGACGCGGGGGGCTTCGACGAGGTGCCGACGCCGTCGACCGGACTGCCGAACGCCACCGTCGCCGCGGGGTTCACCGAGGCCGCGGTGCCGCCTCCGCCTCCGGTGGGGGCGCCGGGAATGCCGGGGGCGCCCGTAGCCGCCGGGTACGCGCCGGCTCCCCCCGCGGCCGGGTACGCGCCGGCGGTGCCCCCGGGCGGGTACGCCCCGGCCGCCGCGCCTGCGGGGTACCCTCCGTTCGCGCCCGGGCCGCGTCAGCCGTACGTCGCGCCGTATCCCGAGCCGGCGCCGCGCCCACCGGAACCGCCGGTGGGGACGCCGCGGCAGGAGCGGGAGACGATAGTCGCGTTGTTCCGGGTCCACATGTTCCCGATCGGCCACCTGCCCGTCGCCACCGACAAACCCGCGCGGCAGCTGCCCGCGCCGCCGTGCGAGGTCGACTACGCGCCCGGGCTGCGGTTCCCGCCGCACGACCACCCGCGCTCGGACCTGATCCGGACCGACGACGCGCTGGTGAAGGTCCAGGCCGGGTACGGCCGCCTGCCCTCGCCGGCCGGCACGCCCCCGGCGGAGCTGCTCGCCGGGTACGACCCGCTGGGCGGCCTGCACGAGCGCGACTGGGACCGCCGGTTCCTGGCCGGGAAGCGCCGCGAGGTGCCGGAGTACGCGTGGCCGCCGGGCGAGCTGTACCCCGAGGGCGGCTCCGCGGAGGGCGAACCGGAAGTACTGACCGAGGGCACGGTGCTGGACCGCTTCGGCGATCCACGCGGCCGGATCTTCGCGCCGGAGGGCACCCCGTTCGCGCGGCGGTCGCTGCCGCCGTCGGCGCGCATCGCCGGCTACCGGCGCTACCGCGTGCTGCGGCAGACGCCGGTGTGGCGGGCGGTGTCGGCGCCGTGGTTCGGGCAGCCCGGCGGCGGCGAGCGGTACCGGGCGATCTACTCGGCCGACGAGCTGGTCACCCTGGGGTACCTGGCGGACATCACGTTCGAGGAGGGCGCTGCGCAGTGAACGTCGAGTCGATCGTGCGGTGGCTGGCGGCCATCGGGGTGCCCGGCGAGGTGATCTCGATCGGCAAGGAGGCCGACAACGCGTGGTGCCTGCTGCGGGTCGAGGAGTCCGAAGAGGGCGGCCCGGTGTGGGAGGTGTTCTGGCGCGAGCAGGGCAACCGCTACGACTGGGCCCGGTTCACCAACGAACAGGTCGCCTGCCACTACCTGTTCGGCAGGCTGGCCTGGTCGCAGGTCGCGCGCGGCGCCGTGGGGCTGCTGCCCGCGCCGGCTTAAGGAGAGCTGACGGCACCGTTAAGCGATCCGGACTGGTGCTCGCGCGCTCCGGCGATGATGCTCGACGCATGATCACCCCCGACACCAAGGACTGGACCTGGGTGCTGCGCACGCCGTGCCCGGAATGCGGTTTCGACGCCGCGACGTTCGCGCGCGAGGACGTGCCCGCGATGCTGCGGGCCAACGCCGAAGGGTGGCGCCGGGCGCTGGCGGAGCCGGACGTCCGGAAGCGGCCCGCGCCGGAGGTGTGGTCCACCTTGGAGTACGGGTGCCACGTGCGGGACGTGTGCCGGATCTACCTGGAGCGCCTGCGGCTGATCCGCACGCAGGACGCCCCGCTGTTCCCGAACTGGGACCAGGACGCGACGGCGGTCGAGGACCGGTACGACACCCAGGACCCGCGGGTGGTTGCGGACGAGCTGATCGCGGCGGCGGACCGGCTGGCCACGGCGCTCGCCGAGGTGAGCGGCGCGGAGTGGGACCGGACCGGCAGCCGCAGCGACGGCGCCCACTTCACCATCGACACCTTCGCGCGCTACTTCATCCACGACCCGCTGCACCACCTCTGGGACGTGACCGGGCAGCGGGTGGGGCACTAGCGGCGCGCCGGAGCCTGCCCGTCCGGCGAGGACATCTCTTGATCTTTGAACTCGCACCCGCGCTGCTACCGCCGCAGGTAGCCCAGCGCCTCGTCGTGCAGGTGCCCGTTCGACGACAGCGCCGAGCCGCCGTCGAAGCGCTCCGCGCCGCTCAGGTCGGAGAACCGTCCGCCGGCCTCGGTGAGCAGGATCTGCATCGGCGCGACGTCCCACGGGTTGACGATCGGCTCGGCCGCCAGGTCGATCGCGCCCTCGGCCACCAGGCAGTGGTGCCAGAAGTCGCCGAACGCGCGGGTTTCCCAGCACGCCTCGACCAGGCCCAGGTAGGCCTCGCGCGAGTGGTACTCGGTCCACGAGCCCAGGTCCGTCGTGGACAGGTAGGCGTCCGACAGCGACGACACGGCCGACACCGAGATCCGGCGCTCGCCCGCCGAGTCGCTCATCCACGCGCCCTCGCCCGCCGCGGCCCACCAGCGGCGGCCGAGCAGCGGCGCGCTGACCATGCCGACCACCGGCTGCCCGTCCTCCACCAGTGCGATCAGCGTCGCCCACACCGGGCCGCCGCGCAGGAAGTTCTTCGTCCCGTCGATCGGGTCCAGCACCCACGCGCGGCCCGACTCCCACGCCGTGCCGCCGCGTTCCTCGCCGGCGACGTTGTCGTCCGGGCGCTCGGCGGCGAGCACCTCGCGCACCGCGTCTTCGACCGCCGTGTCCGCGTCGGTGACCGGGGTGCGGTCCGGCTTGCTGCTGACCTTCAGGTCGCGGGCGCGGAACCGGGCCGTGGTGATCGAGTCCGCCGCGTCCGCGAGCCTGCCCGCCAGGATGAGATCGTCCGTGTAGCTCGCCACGCCACGATGTTTTCACGGACCGCGGTCGTAGAGTTGGCCAGGTGAGCATGGTGTTGCTGGCCGAGGACGACCCGGCGATCGCGGACCCCCTGTCGCGCGCGCTCGAACGGGAGGGCTACGACGTCGAGGTGGTCGGCGACGGCCCCGCGGTACTCGACACCACCCAGGCCAAGCGGGTCGACCTGCTCGTGCTCGACCTCGGCCTGCCCGGGATGGACGGTCTCGAGGTGTGCCGCCGGCTGCGTGCGAACGGCAGCGAGCTGCCGGTGCTGATGCTCACCGCCCGGACCGACGAGGTGGACTTCGTGGTCGGCCTGGACGCCGGCGCCGACGACTACGTCGCCAAGCCGTTCCGCCTGGCTGAGCTGCTGGCCCGCATCCGCGCCCTGCTGCGCCGCCGGGCGCCGGAGGTGCTCGAGGCCGGTGGGGTGCGGATGGACCTGGGCGCGCGGATGGTGCTGGTGGACGGCCGCGAGGTGCAGCTGGCGAACAAGGAGTTCGAGCTGCTGCGGGTGCTGATGAGCCACGCCGGGCAGGTCGTCAGCCGCGACGAGATCCTCGCCGAGGTGTGGAACGACCTGGAGTCCAAGACCTCGAAGACGCTCGACATGCACATGTCGTGGCTGCGCCGGAAGCTGTCGGTGACCAGCGACGGCAAGGGGTCGGTGATCCACCACGGCGACGGTGAGCGGCGCATCGCGACGGTCCGCGGCGTCGGCTTCCGGTTCAACGCAGACTAGTGCGCCGCCGGATCCTGCTCGCCATCCTGCTGGCGGTCGCGGTCACCGCGGCGGCGCTGGGCATCCCGCTCGGCGTCACCGCGTGGAAGCTGGTCGACAGCATCTACAACGAGGACCTCGCCGGGCGTGCCGCGCAGATCGCCGCGACGCTGGACACCGAGCTGGCCGACGGGGCGCTCGACCAGAACGACCTCACCCAGGTGTCGGTGGCGATCCCGCAGGGCGGGAAGCTGGTCGTCGAGGTGCCGGGGCAACAGCGGATGACCGAGGGCGCCGACCCGGGGGCGGACCCGGTGACCGCGACGGTCCAGCTGGCGCGGCAGGGGCACCTGGAGCTGTCGATCCCGTCCGGTCCGCTGCGGTCGCGGCAGACCACGGTGACGCTGGCCGTGCTGCTGCTGGTGGTGTTCTCGGTGACGATCGGGACCGTGGTGGCGACCGTGACGGCCCGGCGGCTGGCGAAGCCGCTGCGGCACGTGGCCGAGCGGGCGGCGCGGCTCGGCGGCGGGGACTTCCGGCCGGACCCGAGCCGGTACGGCATCGGCGAGCTGGACATGGTCGCCGAGGCGCTGGACACGTCGGGCACCGCGCTGGCGCAGCTGGTGCAGCGGGAGCGGCAGCTGGTCGGGGACGTGTCGCACCAGCTGCGGAGCCGGCTGACCGCGCTGCAGCTGCGGCTGGAGTCGCTGACGGTGGCCGACGACCCGGACACGGCGGAGGAGGCGCGGGCGGCGCAGGAGCAGGCGGACCGGTTGTCGGAGGCGCTGGAGGAGCTGCTGGCGGCGGCGCGGGCGGCGAGCGAGGTCGACACGGAGGCGCTGGAGCTGGCCGCGGAGCTGCCCGAGGTGTCGCACGAGTGGCGGCAGTTGCTGCGCGCGGAGGGCCGCAACCTGCGGTTGAAGATCGGCGAGGGCCTGATGGCGCGGGCGACGCCGGGCCGGCTGCGGGAGGTGGTCGGGGTGCTGCTGGACAACGCGCTGCGGCACGGGGCGGGGACGGTCACGCTGGCCGCGCGCCGTGGCGAGACCGAGGGCACGGTGGTGGTCGAGGTGAGCGACACCGGCTCGGGCATCCCGGACGACCTGGCGCCGCACATCTTCGAGAGGGGTTTCTCCGGCGGCGGCTCGACGGGCGTCGGCTTGGCACTGGCCCGGGCCCTGGCCGAGGCGGACGGTGGGCGGCTGGAGTTGTCCAGCCGTCGGCCGGCGGTGTTCAGTCTGTTCCTGCGGGTGCCGTACCCGGGGGACGTGCCGGAGGTGCGCTGGCCCGCGGAGCGTGTGCCCCGCTGAGCGTGGTGGGTTCAGGACGGGTGGCCGGTCGGGCCACCGGTGGCGGCCGCACTGGGTGGCGCGGGCCTTGGCGGGCGGCGGTCGGCGCGGTGGCTGGAGTTGTCGGGCGGCTGGCCGGCGAGCGCGTGCCCGGTTGGGGTGGTGGGTTCAGGTTTTCGGGCCGCCGGTCGGGGCCACTGGCGGCGGCTGCGCTGGGGTGGCGCGGCGCGTGCCTTGGCGGAGGCGGTCGGCGCGGTGACTGGAGTTGTCGAGCCGTCGGCCGGCGGTGTTCAGCCTGTTCCTGCGGGTGCCGAATCCGGGGGACGTGCCGGAGGTGCGCTGGCCCGCGGAGCGCGTGCCCCGCTGAGCGGCCGGGCACGATGCACCCGGGCGTCTCAGGCGGTCGGGTCCGGCGAGCGGGAGACGTCGCGGCGGCGCTGGCCCAGTTCGTCCGGGAAGACCCACCTCTTGAAGCCCCAGAAGCGGAACACCATCGCCAGCAGCATGCCGATGATGGACCCGCTGACGAAGTCCGCCGCTTCCTGCGCGAACCGGCTCACGTGTGGCAGCTCCAGGTGCAGCACGTACCGCGACACCCACAGCGGAATCAGGTTCACGGCCACGGCCAGGCCGCTGATCACGAAGAACAGCGCGGCCTCATGATGCCTTTCCCGGCCCCCACGAGTCCGGAACGACCATTCGCGATTGAGAATGTAGGACACGATCGTCGCGACGATGATCGCGATCGCTTTCGCGGTGGTCGGCTTGTCTTCCAGCACGCTCAGTTTCAGCAGGTACCAGACACCGTTGTCGACGATGAAGGTCGTTCCGCCGACGATCCCGAATTTGAGCAGCTCCCGATGCTTGATCAAGACCGAGCGCAATGGCTCGGGCGTGTGCGACAACACGCTTTCCACAACGGTCACTTGCGCAGTGTACGTAGTCCCGGGAACGCGAGGTCGTCAGGCGGCGCGTGAGCCGGTTTCACCCGTTTTCGCGACCCCGCCCGGATGCGCCTTCTCCTGCGGGAACACCCATTTCCGGAACGACACCCAGCGGAACGCGGTGCCGAGCAGCGTGCCCACGATCATGCCGCTCACGTAGTCCGCGATCTCCTGCGTGACCAGCCCGACCTCGGGCGTGTGCAGGTGCAGCACGTACCGCGACACGGCGAGCGGCAGCGCGCTCAGCCCCAGCGAAATCGCGCTCATCAGGAAGAACAACGCGGCTTCGTGACGCCGTTCGCGGCCGCCGCGGGTGCGGAAGGACCACTCGCGGTTCAGCACGTACGACACCACCGTGGCCACCAGCGTCGCGACCGCCAGCGCGGTCACCGGCTTGCCGGTCAGCACGGTCAGCTTGAGCCCGTAGTTGACGACGTTGGTGAGCACGAAGCAGGTCCCGCCGACCAGCACGAACTTCAGCAGCTCATGCCGCCGGACGAGGAACTTGCGCACCCCCCGGGGCAGGACCCGCAGCAGTGCCCCGAAACCGGTCATGGCGGGTGACCCTACTCCCGGCGATCAGTGCGGGATCCACGGCAGCCACCACCACGGCCGCCCGTGGCCCTTCGACGTCGAGGTCGTCGTGGTGGTCGTCGTGGTGGTGCTGCTGCTGGAAGTCGTCGTCGTGGTGGTCGTCGTGTCCCGCGAGGTCGTGGTGGTCGTCGTGGACGACGACGGAGGCGCCGCAGTGGTGGTCGTGGTCGGCGCCAGGCCCGGCGTCGGCACCCCGCAGTGCGGGAACCAGCAGTCGAACGTCACGGTGCGCGACGCGTGCGCGCTGCCCAGCGTCGCCGACACCGTCACGGTCCGGGACTCCTTCTTCGGCCCGTCCAGCTCGAACCACAGCCGCAGGTGCTCGCCCGGCTCCAGCGCGTTCAGGCTGGTGCAGGTCGTCGTCGGGCCGCTGTCGCACGCCGCCCGGAAGTTGCCCAGGATCAGCCGCGCCTCGTCGTCGATCGACAGGGTGACCGGCTTGGTGTTCGGGCCGGTGTTGACAACGTCGACGGACATCCAGGCGGAATGCCCCCAGGCGGGCTGGCCGCTCCACACGGCCTTCGCCTCGAGCGTCAGCTGGTCCGGCGCCTCGGCCACCGACACCGGCACGCTGACCGACACCCGCACGTTCGACCCGGCGTTCACCGAACCGGTGATCTGGCCGGACGCCGCACCCTGGTCCGCCTTGAGCAGGAACGTCAGCACCGCGCTCTCACCCGGCTGCAGCCCGCGCGGCGTGGTGCAGGTGACCGTGCCCTCGCCCGGTGGACAGGCGACCAGCAGCGGCCCGGACGCGGCCTGCGTGCCGAACCCGCCGACGCCGCCACCGCCGCCGCCCGCGGGCACCACCCGGATGCCGGGCGGCAGGTTCAACGTCGCCGCGACCGGCTCGGACACCGACCCGCCGCTGTTGCGCACCGTGATCGGCAGGGCGACCGGGTCCCCGCCCGGTTCCAGTTCGAGCGCCGACGTCGGGCCCTCGGCGGTGATGTTCGCGGGCGCGCCGGGCGCCGGCGGCGGCGGTGCCGGCGCCGGCGCCGGCGCCGGTGGCACGACGGGTGCGGGCGCCGGCACGACGGCCGGAGCCGGCGGCGGCGCGGCAGGGGGAGCGGCGGGCGGGGCCGGGGGCTGCGCGGGCGCCACCGCCGGCGGTGGCGCCGGAGCCGACGCGGCCGCCGGGATCTCCTGCGTGCCGCCACCCGCGGCCAGCGCGGCGGCGACCGCGGCCGCCACCGCCGTCCCGGCGACGCCGACCCCGACGAACTGCCGCGGCCCGGCGGCGGCGACCGAAGCCGCGCCACCCGCGGACCCGGCCGCGGCACCGGCGGTCGCCACCGTCGCGGCCGTCGCCTTGCCCGCGGTCGCGAGGTAGCCCAGCGCCGCGCCGCCCAGCACGATCGGCGCGATGATCGCCCGCAGCGCGCCGTTGACCTCGGCCAGCTCGGCGGCCAGCGCGCGGCAGTCCGCGCACTCGTCCAGGTGCGCCTCGACCTGGGCGCGTTCCCGCTTGGACAGACCGTCGCGGGTCCACGCGCCCAGCCGGTCGGCGCACGCGCGGCACTTGTCGGCGGACGTCTCGGCCAGGTGCACCTGCAGGTAGGCCTGCCGCAGACCCTCCCGGGCCCGGTAGGCGAGCGCGGACACGCCGTTTGGCGTCAGGCCGAGCAGCGGCGCGACCTCGGCCGGGCTCTGCTGCTCGATCTCGGTGTGCCACAGCACCGCCTGCCAGCGCTCCGGCAGCGACGCGAACGCCTTCGCCGCCATCGTCCGCTCCAGCCCGGCCAGCGCGGTGTCGGAGAACTGCACGGTCAGCGCCTCCGCGCCGACCGTGGTCATGTCCTCGTTGAGGTCGACGCGCTTGTCCTTGCGGGTCTTGTCGTAGGCGGTGTGCCGCAGCGCGGTGAGCAGGTACGCGCGGAAGGCGCTGTCCGGGCCCTTGCCCGCGCGCAGCGTGTCGAGGACCTTGGCGAACGCGTCGGAGACCAGGTCGTCGGCCTCGGCCGTGGACCGGGCGAGCTGGCGCGCCAGGTTGTAGGCGGCGCTGACGTGCCGTTCGTAGAGCGTGCCGTAGGCAGCCAGGGTGCCGGTGCGGACGTCGGTGATCAACTCCGCGTCGCTCTTGCCCTCGAAATCGGCCGAAAGGGTGGACACCGCTCTCCTTCATCCCCAGTGCTGCGCGCGATCAGTGTGACTGACCGGCCCCGGCACGTCACGCCACACCTCGCACTGTTGACCCGCACGGTGTAATTCCGTCACGGCGCGCCGCTTCGATCGTCACATCACCGGAACAGCGGTCGCGGGACGAGAGGACGGTTGCCAGTGGACGTGCCGGCCATGGGGTTGCGGCTCGAACCGGAGCCCGGCGGCGGCGGATCGCTGCGGGAGCTGCGGGCGCGCTGGCAGGCCGCGAGCCTGGCCGCGGGATGGCGTTTCCCCAGCGACTGGGCGCTTCCCGAGGTCGACACGGTGTGCGCGGCCGTGTTGCGCAAGGGCTCCGCGGAGATCCCCATCGCGGCTCTGGCAAGGGCGCGGGCCGCGGCGGGCGCCGGGCTCGGTGAGACCCTCACCGATCTGGCGGCGTTGCACGCCGTAATCACCCCGCCGGGGGACTCAGGCGGTCTGGTGAGCCCGGACGTGGACGCCCTGCCGTCCCGGCTACTGCGGGTGGCCGCGCTGGCGTGGGCCGACGTCGCGATGGACAAGCTCGCCACCGCCGAGGTCATCGACCCGCTGACCGGCCTGCCGACGGCGTCGTACCTGCGCACCCGGCTGCGCGAGCTGTACCGCCGGCCCGGGCACCAGGTGTCCGAAGACCACACCCTGCTCGTCGTCTCGGTCGACCTGTCCGGCGTCAGCGGCTGGCCGCGGCTCACCGCGATGATCCTGATCGCCGAGGCGCTGCGGGCGGTGTTCGACGGCGGCGAGAGCATCGCCTCGCTCGGCCCGTCCACGGTCGCCGCCGCGGTCCCGCGCGACGGCCGCATCGCCGCGAAGGCCGTGATGCTGCGACGCGAGCTGCACGAGCGGCTGTCGGTCGACGACCAGCTGGAATCGGTCGGCCCACCGAAGATCAAGCTGATCCGGCTGCCCGCCACCCACGAGTCCGCGTGCGACCTGCTGCAGCGACTCGCACGAACCTGACCCTCCCGCCCGCCAGCCCTCCGCCACCCTCAACGGAGGCGCTTCGCGCCGCGGCACCCTCCCCGAGACTCACTACCCGTTTCGTGATTTCCTGAAAGGGTGACCCAGTCAGTGCCCGCCACCGGCGGCGAGCCGCTCGGCGAGCCGGCGCACCCGCGCCTGGCCCTGCGGACCTCGCTCGCCCGGTTGTCGGTGCGGCCGCGTTCGATCCTGCTGCTGTCGCTGGTCCCGCTGCTCGCGCTGGTGTTCGGCATCGTCGGCTGGTTGCTCGACTGGCGGCTCGGCGTGGACAGCGCGGTGTACCGGGCGGGGGCGATCACCCTCCTGCACGGCGATCCGCTCTACGACGCGAACACCCTGCCGCCGGAGCCGTGGTGGGCGCTGCTGCCGTTCACCTACCCGCCGACGGCCGCGCTGCTGTTCGTGCCGCTGGCGATCCTGCCGGTCCAGATCGCCTGGGGCGTGCTGACCGCGATCTCGGTGCTGGCGATGGCCCTGGTCATCCGGGTGGCGATCGGCTCGCTGCCGACCCCGCCCGCCGTGCGCCGCTGGTGGTCCTCCCCGGCCCGCGCGACGCTGCTGTTCTCCCTGGTCATGCTCGGCCTGGAGCCGGTGTGGCGGACGATCTTCCTCGGCCAGATCAACCTGATCCTGATGGCCGTCGTGGTGCTCGACGTCCTGGTCGTCACCACGCGCGGCACCCGCTGGGGCGGGGTGCTGGTCGGCATCGCCTCGGCGGTGAAGCTGACGCCGCTGGTGTTCGTGGCGCACCTGTTCCTCACCGGCCGCCGCCGCGAGGCCTTCCGCGCGTTCGGCGTGTTCCTCGGCCTGCAGCTGCTGATGCTGGCGCTGATCCCGGGCGACACGATCCGCTACTGGACCAAGACCATCTCCGACACCGGCCGCATCGGCCCGGTGCACTGGGCGGGCAACCAGTCGCTCAACGGCCTGATGAACCGGCTCACCGACCTCGCCCCGTGGGCCTCGAAGGCCGCGCTGGGCGTCGCCGCGCTGCTGGCGATCCCGGCCGTGTGGCTGATGCTGCGCTTCCACCGCCGCGGGCAGGCGCTGGCCGCCCTGCTGGTCACCGCTTTCTTCGGGCTGCTGGCCTCGCCGATCTCGTGGTCGCACCACTGGGTGTGGGCGGTGCCGCTGCTCGTGCTGCTGGTGTCGCGGCTGCCGCAGACCACGCTCGCCACCGCGTGGAAGCGCTGGGTCGGCACCGGGGCGGTGGTCGCGGTGTTCATCAGCTGCGTGCTGCTGGCGCTGCCCAACGGGCGCAACATCGAACTGCACTGGAAGTTCTGGCAGACCGTGCTGGGCAACGCCTACATCCTCACGCCACTGGTGCTGACCGTGGTGCTGGTGACGCGCTGGGCACTGCAGCGCCGGCGGGAGCGGGCGCGTGACGACGTTACGGTCGCGGGCTGAGCCCGCGCTGGTCGGCGCCCTCGTCCTGGGCGCGCTCGCGGTCGGCGTGGCCGGCTGGCTCGCGGGCTGGCAGCTCGGTGCGGACAGCGCCGTCTACCGCGCCGGCGCGCTGACCTTCCTGCACGGCGACGCGGTCTACACGCCGGAGCGGCTGACCACACTGCCGTCCTGGGTGTCGCTGCCGTTCACCTACCCGCCGGCCGCGGCGCTGCTGTTCGTCCCGCTGACCGCGCTGCCCAGCGGACTGACCTGGGGCGTGCTGGCCGCGGCGTCGGTGCTGTGCCTGGCCGTGGTGATCCGGGTGAGCGGGCGGTTCCGCGGCTGGGCGGTCGCCGGGCTGACGGTGGCGGCGCTGGGGCTGGAGCCGGTCTGGAAGACGATCTTCCTCGGCCAGATCAACCTGGTGCTGCTCGCGCTGGTCGTGGTCGACGTGCTGGTCCTGGCCGGCTCGCGCTGGTCGGGCGTGCTGATCGGGGTCGCGGCCGCGGTTAAGCTGACGCCGCTGATCTTCGTGGCGCACCTGTTCGTCACCGGGCGCTGGCGGGACGGGCTGCGCGCGCTGGGCACGTTCGCCGGGCTCCAGGTCGTGATGTTCGCGTTGATGCCCGGCGACGCCGCGCGCTACTGGGCCGAGGCGGCGTTCGACCCGCACCGCGTGGGCGGGGTGTCCTGGATCTTCAACCAGTCGCTCGGCGGGCTGGTCAACCGGCTCTCGCACGAGGCGTCCTGGTCGACGGCGGTCGCGCTGGGTGTCGGGGCGGTGCTCGCGGTGCCGGCGGTGTGGCTGGTCCGGCGGCTGCACCGGCGCGGCGAGACGCTGGCCGCGTTGCTGGTGACGGCGTTCTTCGGGCTGCTGGTCTCGCCGGTGTCCTGGTCGCACCACTGGGTGTGGGCGGTGCCGCTGATCGTGCTGCTCGCGTCGAAGGCGCGCTGGGCTTGGGCGGGCCTGGTGACGGTGTTCTTCGACAGCTGTGTGGTGATGCTGGTGCCCAACGGCGGGGACACCGAGTTCGGCTGGGGGCCGGAGCTGTTCGTGCCGGGCAACGCGTACGTGCTGGCCGCGGCGCTGGGAATCCTCGGGCTGGCGGCCCGTGAGCTGCGTCTCCCAGTAATCTCATAGCCGTTATGGACAAGCGCACAGGTCTCCCGATCGTCGGGATGGTGGGCGGCGGCCAGCTCGCCCGGATGACACATCAGGCCGCGATTTCGCTGGGACAGTCGCTGCGGGTCCTCGCGCTCGACGAGAACGACGCGGCCGGGCTGGTGGCCGGGCAGGTCCAGATCGGGCACCACACCGACCTGGACGCGCTGCGCGAGTTCGCCAAGACGGTCGACGTGGTGACCTTCGACCACGAGCACGTCCCGTGGGAGCACCTGTTCGCGCTGGTCAACGAGGGCTTCACGGTCCGCCCCGGCCCGGACGCGCTGGCCTTCGCCCAGAACAAGCTGGTGATGCGCGACCACCTGTCCGCGCTCGGCTTCCCGTGCCCGCCGTACGCCGAGGTGTCCGAAGTGGAGGACATCCTCAAGTTCGGCGCCGAGCACGGCTGGCCGGTCGTGCTGAAGGCCGCCACCGGCGGCTACGACGGCCGTGGCGTGTGGATGGTCGAGTCCGACGCCGAGGCCCGGACGCTGGTGCCCGAGCTGCTCGCCGCCGGCACCGAGCTGCTGGTCGAACAGCGCGTGGCGATGAAGCGGGAGCTGTCCGCGCTGGTCGCGCGCTCGCCGTTCGGGCAGGGCGCGGCCTGGCCGGTCGTGGAGACCGTGCAGGAGAACGGCATCAACACCGAGGTCCTGGCGCCCGCGCCGGGCCTGACCTCGCGCCAGGTGCACGAGGCGCAGGAGCTGGCGCTGCGGCTGGCCGACGAGCTCAACGTGGTCGGCATCCTGGCGGTCGAGCTGTTCGAAACCGACGGTGGCCTGCTGATCAACGAGCTCGCGATGCGCCCGCACAACTCCGGCCACTGGACCATGGACGGCTCGGCGACCTCGCAGTTCGAGCAGCACGTGCGTGCGGTCCTGGACTACCCGCTGGGCGTGACCGACCTGATCGCGCCGACCGTGATGGCCAACGTGCTCGGCGCCCCGGAGACGCCTCAGATGGCGCCCGATGAGCGGCTGCACCACCTGTTCGCGCGCTTCCCGGACGCCCGCGTGCACCTCTACGGCAAGGGCGAGCGGCCCGGCCGCAAGCTCGGGCACGTCAACTTCGTCGGCGGCGACCTGGAGAACCTGCGCACCCGCGCCAAGCTGGCCGCGCACTGGCTGTCGCACGCCGAATGGCCCGACGGCTACGACATCCACTGAGAGGAGCACGCGTGACCGACGTCGGCGTGATCATGGGCAGCGACTCCGACTGGCCCGTGCTCGAAGCGGCCGGGACGGCGCTGGACGAGTTCGGCGTGTCCTACGAGGTCGGCGTGTACTCCGCGCACCGGACGCCGCAGCGGATGCTCGACTACGCCCGCACCGCGGCCGACCGCGGCATCAAGGTGATCATCGCCGGCGCCGGGGGAGCCGCGCACCTGCCCGGCATGGTCGCCTCGGCGACGGTGCTGCCGGTGATCGGCGTGCCGGTCCCGCTGAAGTACCTGGACGGGATGGACTCGCTGCTGTCCATCGTGCAGATGCCGGCGGGGGTCCCGGTGGCGACGGTGTCGATCGGCGGCGCCCGCAACGCCGGGCTGCTGGCCGTGCGGATCCTGGCCGCGCAGGACCCGGCGCTGCGGGAGAAGATGGCCGCCTTCCAGGCCGATCTGGAGCAGTTGGTGCTCGACAAGGACGCCAAGCTCCAGGAGAAGCTCGAGTCCTAGCTCGCGGTGTACTGCTTCGCGATGAAGGCCGCGGCCGCGTCGACGGCCAGACCATCCCTGCGGAGCTGGCGCCGCGGGTGGTCGCGGTGATCGCGTTCGGCAACCCACTCGGCCTGTACGGGCAGACGATCAAGACGGCCAGCCCGACCTACCGGTGCCCAGGTAGGTCCGGATGCCGATCGCGATGTCGGTGACGCTCGCGCCCTGCGAGTAGCCGCCGATCGCGAACTTGGTGCCCGGGCAGGCGGCCGCGGTGGACTTGATGTGGTTGCTCATGTCGGTGCGCCCGGGCCGGCGCTGGTCTGGTCGTAGCTCGCGGCGTAGTCGACCGCGTAGGACGACACCGAGGCGGACGGCAGCGCGGACTTCACGTCGGACACCAGCGGCGTGCCGGTGATGCCGAGGCCGGGCGCCTCGCCGCTGCCCCGGGCGAACACGACCTCGAGGTCCGAGCAGGCGGCGGCGTCGGCGGTGGCGGTGCCGGCCAGTGCGAGGACGGCGCAGGCGAGCAGGGTCAGGTTCCGGAGCTGGTGTGGACCATTCACCGAGTGTCCCGCCATCGTGTTGCCCGGGCATCGGTGAAATCACCAGTGTCGGTGAACTCCGGCTCGATCCGGTGCGCCTCGGGTACCCGGCGATCATGGAGTTCTCGCGCCGCTCGCTGGGCATGTTCGCCGCCTCCGCCGGGTTCGTCCGGGCCGAGCCGCCCGCGGCGCGGGCGCCCGTCGGGCTGGTGCTCTCGCACGAGCAGTTCCCGACCGCCCGGCTGCTGGACTTCGCACGGCAGGCGGAGGCGGCGGGCTTTTCGTTCGTCTGGGCCAGCGACCACCTGCAGCCGTGGCAGGACAACCAGGGGCACTCCATGTTCCCGTGGCTCACGCTCGCCCTGGTCGGCGAGCGCACGCGGCGCGTCACCTTCGGCTCCGGCGTGACCTGCCCGAGCTACCGGCACCACCCGGCCGAGGTGGCGCAAGCGTTTGCCTCCCTCGAACTGCTCACCCCGGGGCGGACGTTCCTCGGTCTCGGCACCGGTGAGGCGGTCAACGAGCAGGCGGGCACCGGCCAATACGGCCGGTACGCCGAGCGGCACGACCGGCTCGTCGAGGCGATCGAGCTGATCCGGCGGCTGTGGACGGGGGAGCGGGTCACCTTCCGCGGCCGGTTCTTCACCACCGACCAGCTCAAGCTGTACGACCTGCCGTCGAAGCCGCCGCCGGTGTACGTGGCCGCGCAGGGGCCGAAGAGCGCACGGCTGGCCGGCCGCTACGGCGACGGCTGGATCACGCAGGCCGGGGCGTCCCTCGACCCGGCGTTGCGGGACGCCTTCGCCGCGGGGGCGCGCGAGGCGGGGAAGAACCCGGACGCGATGCCGAAGTGGGCCGAGCTGTTCGCGGTCGTCGGCGACCAGCGGGAGATCGACCTGGCGGCGCAGCGGTGGCGGTTCACGGCCAAGCCGGCCGATCTGCCCAACCCGGTTGCCATCCAGGAGGCCGCGCAGGCCACGCCGCTGGCCGAGGTGGCGGGCCGCTGGACGGTGGGCACGGATCCGGCGGTGCACGTCGCGGCGGTGCGCAAGCTGCTCGACGCGGGTGTGACGCCGTTCCTGCACTTCCCGCAGGAGGACCCGGGCGTGGCGATCGAGTTCTACCGCGCCCGGGTCCTGCCGCTGCTCTAGAGCCGCTGCCGCAGCTCCCGCTTGAGGATCTTGCCCGCTGCCGACACCGGGATCTCGTCGACGAACCGCAGCTCGCGGATCCGCTTGTAGGGCAGGACGTTGTCGTTGACCGCGGACAGGATCTCCGCCTCGGTCACGGTTTCGTCCGCCCGCACGACGAAGGCCACCGGCAGCTCGCCGACATCGGCCTGCTTGCGTCCCACGACGGCCGCCGCGGCGACGCCGGGGTGCGCGATCAGCAGCTCCTCCAGCTCGCGCGGGTACACGTTGTACCCCTTGTACAGCAGCATGTCCTTCTTGCGGTCCACAATGGACAAGTAGCCGTCCTTGTCCAGGATGCCGATGTCGCCGGTGTGCAGCCAGCCGTCCACCAGCACGGCGGCCGTCTCGTCGGGCCGGTTGTGGTAGCCCGCCATCACCTGCGGCCCGCGGATGCACACCTCGCCCTGCTCGCCCTCGGGCACCGGGTCCTCGCCGCCCTCCAGGGGCACGATCTTGACCTCGGTGTCGAACACCGGCACGCCCACCGACCCCTGTTTGCGCAGGCCGGAGCGGAACGCCGGGTTGATCGTGGCGCCCATGGTGACCTCGGTGAGGCCGTAGCCCTCGGTGATCACCGCGTCCGGGAACCGCGCCGCCAGCGCCTTGAGCATCTCGTGCGGCAGGGGTGCGGCGCCGGAGCTGATGCCGCGCACGGACGACAGGTCGCGCGTGGCGAGGTCCGGGCTGGCCAGTAGCGCCGCGAACAGGGCGGGCGCGCCGCCGATCGAGGTGACCCGCAGGCGTTCGGCGTCGGCCAGGTAGGCGACCGGGTCGAAGCGGTCGTGCAGCGTGGTCGAACCGCCGCCCATGACCGGCACGTTGAGCCCGCCGATGGTGCCCATCGCGTGGAACCACGGCGTGAGGTTGATGCCAGAGCCGGTGCCCAGCCGGGTGGGCCACTCGTCGGGACTGCCGACCTGGTCGAGCGTGAGGTCGCCGTCGTCGTCCAGCGCCGGCAGCGATCCGGTGCCCCAGCACGCGTACTGCAGCGTGTTGACCACGACGTTGCGGTGCGGCAGCCGGACGCCCTTCGACCGGCCGGTGGTGCCGCCGGTGTAGGAGAGGTGGGCGAGGTGGGTGCTGGTGTCGATGTCCAGCTCGGGGCGGGTGTCCGGCTGGTCGGCGTAGAAGGCCTGGAACTCGACCTGGCCGTCGGCGAGGTCGTCCGGCGCGACGACCACGACCAGCTCGACGGCGGTCTGGATGCGGACCGCGGTCAGTACCGGCGCGACCTTGCCGAGCGTGACCACCGCGACGGCGCCGGAGTCGGCGAGCTGGTGGGCGAGGTCCGCGGGCGGCAGCAGCGGGTTCGCCGGGGTGAAGGTCGCGCCGGCGAGCAGGGTCCCGTAGTAGGCGACCGGGTAGGCGAGGCAGTTGGGCAGGTGGATGGCGACCGTGGCACCCGGCCCGATGCCCCGTGCGCGGAGCGCGTTGGCGAACCGGCAGGCGGCGCCGTAGGTCTGGGCGTAGGTGAGGGAGCGGTCGTGGTGGGTGAACGCGGGTTCGGTCGCCGTAGCGTTTCGCGGCGCCGGCCAGTATCGACCCGGCGGGGACGTCGGGGTAGTCCAGCGATCTCGGGAGGTGGGGCGGCCATGACCCAGCAGTGATCGGCATCACCCCACCATAGAGCGAAGGTGCGGCCCAGAACACAATTCCGGCTAGTGAACGAGCACTAACATGGATGGCGGACTTCTTACCCGCTCGATGAAAGGTGACGACGGTGTCGGAGACCCCGGGCCTCTACCAGCTGGCCGAGGAGCACGAGGAGCTGCGTGCTGCCGTGCGTGCGCTGGCGGAGAAGGAGATCGCGCCTTACGCCGCCGAGGTGGACGAGCAGGAGCGGTACCCGTACGAGGCGTTGAAGGCGCTCAACGCGTCCGGCTTCAACGCGGTGCACATCCCGGAGGCCTACGAGGGCCAGGGTGCGGACGCGATCGCGGCGTGCATCGTGATCGAGGAGGTCGCGCGGGTCGACGCGTCGGCGTCGCTGATCCCGGCGGTGAACAAGCTGGGCACCCAGCCGATCCTGCTGTCGGCGTCGGAGGAGCTCAAGAAGCTGGTGCTGCCGGAGATCGCGGCCGGGGCGACGGCGTCGTACGGGCTGTCGGAGCGGGAGGCCGGCTCGGACACCGCGTCGATGCGGACCCGCGCCCGGCTGGACGGCGACCACTGGGTGCTGAACGGGACGAAGGCGTGGATCACCAACGCCGGCGAGTCGACGTGGTACACGGTGATGGCGGTGACCGACCCGGACGCACCGAAGAAGTCGAACGGGATTTCGGCGTTCGTGGTGCACAAGGACGACCCGGGTTTCTCGGTCGGCCCCAAGGAGAAGAAACTCGGCATCAAGGGCTCGCCGACGCGGGAGATCTACTTCGAGAACTGCACCATCCCGGCGGACCGGATCATCGGTGAGCCCGGAACCGGCCTGAAGACGGCGCTGCGCACGCTGGACCACACGCGGCCGACGATCGGGGCGCAGGCGCTGGGCATCGCGCAGGGCGCGCTCGACGCGGCAGTGGCGTATGTGAAGGAGCGCAAGCAGTTCGGTAAGGCGATCGGCGAGTTCCAGGGCGTGCAGTTCATGCTGGCGGACATGGGCACGAAGATCGAGGCCGCGCGGCACCTGGTGTACGCCTCCGCGGCGGCCACCGAGCGCGGCGACGCGCGCGCCGGATTCATGGCCTCGGCCGCGAAGTCCTACGCCTCGGACGTGGCGATGTCGGTGACGACGGACGCCGTGCAGCTCTTCGGCGGCGCCGGCTACACCCGCGACTTCCCGGTGGAACGCATGATGCGCGACGCGAAGATCACGCAGATCTACGAGGGCACGAACCAGATCCAGCGCCTGGTGATGGCGCGGGCCCTGCTGAAGGGCTGATCGAGGTTTCGGCGGCGCGGTGCCCGGGCTACGGCTCGGGTGCCGCGCCGTTTTTTTGGGCTTCGCAGGCTGGCCGTTGGCAATTTCGCATTCGAGGTCGGCGAGCGGGCGTGTCGTGGTGACCGCCCCGGTGCTGTGGACCGAACAGCGCTGAACCAGAGCCCCTGTGGTCCTGCTCACCCGTTCCTGTCCAGTATGTGGGTATTTCACCACCCGCTCACCTGGCTCCGGTACCGTCGACCCCGCTAGTTGAAACTTCAACCAGAACGGGGAGCAGGGATGTACGACCGAGTCAAGGACGTGGCGGCGCTGATCGGCCGGGTCGCGGTGGGGGTGGTCTTCCTCGCGCACGGCCTGCAGAAGTGGGACGCCGGGCTGGACGGTGTCACGAACATGATGAGCGGCATCGGCGTGCCGTTGCCGGCCCTGTCCGCCCTCTTCCTCATCGTCCTCGAGACGATCGGCGCGGTGGCGTTCATCGCCGGCGTCGCGCTGCCCGTGCTGGGCCTGCTGTTCGCCGTGGACATGGTCGGCGCGATCTTCTGGGTCCACCTCGACGCGGGCCTGACCGGCCAGGGCGGCTACGAACTCGTGCTCGTCCTCGGCGCCGCGGCCCTCGCGCTCGGGTTCAACGGCGGTCGCCTCTCGCTGGACCACCTGCTCCTCGGCCGGCGGGCACGCAAGGCCGAACCGCAGACCGTCTAGGCGAGCAGGTCCACCGTCGTCCGCTCGGCGGCCCGCCGGGCGTCCAGCTTCGACGGGTCCGGGTTGGAAATCTGCACCAGGTGGGCGCCGGCTGACAACGGGGTCAGCAGGCCGTCCAGCACACCCTCCGGCACCGTCCACTCCACAGTGGACAACACCCGCGCCCCGGGGCCGAGCTTTTCCGCACGCGCACGGGCTTCCGACAGCACCTCGTCCACAGTGGAACCCGCCAGTGCCGGGGTGTCCCCGGCGATCGGGATCATCGGGCTGAAGTCGTCGCCGTACGCGCGGGCTTCGTTGAGGTAGTCCAGCGCACCCGGAACCGGCGCGGTCAGCCCCCGCCCCATCGGGTCCAGCGCCACGACCGCCGTCGCCTCGGCGCCCTCGCCCGAACCGCCCGGCGCGACGAACGCCACCCGCGCACCCGACGGCGAAGCGACCACCTCCGCCCCGCACCACCACGCCCCGAGCAGCACCCCCGCCGTCTGCCAGTGCGCGGGCAGCGCCACGGCCACCGGATCGCCCGGCTCCACGTCGAACTCCTCGACCAGCCAGTTCGCCGTCTTCGCGGCCCAGTTCGCGGTCGTCGCCACCGACAGCTCCACCCGGGTGCCCGCGGCGTCGTCGTAGTGGGTGATCAGCGGCTTCCCCGGCTGGGCCAGCAGGGGACGGAACAACGCATCAGTCAGCGACACGCCCTGAATGTAGCCGCCGCGCGCAGATGGGCGAGGGGCCGGCCTAGTTCACACACGTCACCCCGGCGGGCACGGCCTGCACGACCCCGCCCGAAGACGCCCCGCCACCCGAACCGGGACTCCGCCCGGCCAGCCCGGCGAAGAACTGCCGCACCGCGACCGGATCGACCTCCACGATGCTCTGCTCCCCGTCCGGGCTGCGGCCGTCGATCGTGATCACCGGGATCGTCGTGAACGTGACGTCCCCGGACGCCAGCCCCTTGGCCTTGTCCGCGAACTGCAGCAGGTCGAAGTCCGGGTCGAGCACCAGCGACCGGTGCAGCGCGTCGGTCAGGTCGCCGAGCGTGCCCGGGTTCGCCAGCACCCCGGCCGACAGCACCTTGTGCAGCGCCGAGGACAGGAACGCCTGCTGCCGCACGATCCGGTCCAGGTCCCCGCGCGGCAGGTTCTTCCGCTGCCGCACGAACGACAGCGCCTCGCCGCCGGACACCGTCTGCACCCCGGCGCGGAAGTCGGCGCCGGAGTCCTTGTCCTCGGTCGCGTGGTTCAGGCACACCTCGACCCCGCCGAGGGCCTCGGTGATCAGGTAGAACCCGAGCAGGTTGACCTCGGCGTAGTGGTCGATCCGCACCTGCGTGAAGTCCTGCACGGCCTGCACCAGCGCCTGCCGCCCGGCCTGGTCGGAGTCGCGCTCGACCTCGGCCGCGTCCCGCTTGCCCTGGCGGCGCAGCTCGTCGGCCTTCGCCTGCTTGGCGACGCCGTACACCGAGTTGATCTTGCCCTGCCCGCCGCGCGGCACGTCGATCCAGGTGTCGCGCGGGATCGACACCGCGAACGGCTTCGCACCGTTCTTCGGGATCCGCACGACGATGATCGTGTCGGTGTTCACCCCGCTGGTCTGCTCGGTGCGCAGCGTCTTGAGCACCTGCAGCGGCAGCGCGTTGCCCTGCATGTCGGTCCGGGCGTCCGCGCCGACCAGCAGGATGTCGTCGCCCCCGTCGTCGGCGGGCGGCGCCGGCTTGTCCTCGGGCAGGTCGAGGGCGTCCGTGGTGTGCACGTTGCCCTGCACCTCGTGGTAGGTCGCCCAGGCGTACCCGGTGGCGGCCAGCGCGACCACCGAGACCAGCGCGACCACCGCCTTCCCGGTCGCGCGGAACGGGTGACGACGCCGGGCCGGTGGCTCCTCGGCGGGGGCCGTCGACCGCGGGTAGGGCGTCGGTTTCGGCTCGTCGTCCATCCCCGTGTCTCCCCCCTCGTCAGCCCCTGGGAACCAGGTTAAGGCACCGGGGCGTCAGTTCACACAGGGCACGTCGCCCGCGGTGATGGGCGGCGGCGCGGGGGAGGACGAGGTCGGAACCGGGGTGCTCGTCGTGGTGGCGGGCCGTCGGCTGGGGCTGCTGGGCGGTGCGCTGGAGGAGGACGGCGCCGAGGTGGGTGCGGCCGAACTCGACGCAGGCCGGCCCGAGTCGGAGGTGAGCTGGTCGACGAACGCGTGCACGGCCTGCGGGTCGACGCGCACGACGTCGGCGCCGCCGATGGTGGCGTTGCCGATCACCGGGATGGTGCGGAACTCGATGTTGCCGCCGTTGAGCCCGCGCATCTGGGCGGCGAACTCTGGCAGGTCCCAGTTGTCGGAGAGCACCACCGACTTCTTGACGGCGGTGATCACGTCGGAGAGCTTGCCCGGGTTGGCCAGCACGTCCCGGGAGAGCATCTTGCGCGCCAGCCCGGACAGGAACGCCTGCTGGCGCGCGATGCGGCCCAGGTCGCCGCCCGGCAGGTCGTAGCGCTGCCGCACGAACGCCAGCGCCTGCACGCCCTCGATGGTCTGCCGCCCGGCGGGCAGGTCGACCCCGGACTTGCGCTCGCGCACCGGCGCCTTGAGGCACACCTCGATCCCGCCGAGGGCCCGCGTCACCTCGTAGAAGCTCGCCAGGTTCACCTCGGCGTAGCGGTCGATCATGCCGGGCTTGCCGATGAACGTCTCGAGCGTGGCGATGAGGTTCTTCCGGCCGGTGACCTTGGCCTGCTCGTCGGCCGTCCTCAGGTCGACGCCCTGCTGCTGGAGTTCCTTGAACTTGTCGTTGTAGGCGTAGACGAACGCGCCGTTGAGCTTGTGCTTGCCGAACCCGCCGGCCAGCTCGACCCACGAGTCGCGCGGGAACGAGATCGCCACCGCGCGGCGCCCGTCCTGCGGGATGTGCACGAGGATCATCGTGTCGGTCTGCTTCTCGCCGTCGGACTCGCCGGCGTGCAGCATGTCCAGCACCTCGCGGGGCAGCGGGTTGCCCTGCGCGTCGGTGCGGCTGTCCATGCCGACCAGCAGGATGTCGACCGCGCCGTCGAGCGGCACCGCGTGCAGCTCCTCGTCGAACACCTGGGTGGTGGACAGGCCGGAGTTGGGGTCGCCGATGAACTGCCAGCCGTACCAGGTGATGGTGAGGACCGCGACCGACACCAGGGCGACGACCAGCTTGCCGCCGCGCCGGGCGACGACGGCGATGCGGTGGCGCCGCCGCCGGGGAGACGGGATGGGCCGCGCGGGCCACGCGACCTCGTCCGCGGCCTCCAGGCGGGTGGTAAGCCCGTCGGTCACACTCGCTCCCTCCCAGCCCCCGACCCGAGTGAATGCCTCCAGATTACTGTTCGGGTGAGTGAAGCGGCCGTGGGCTGGTCCATGACGATCTTGAGGAGGAGCAGGCGATGCGGGTCCTGGTGACCGGGGGCGCGGGTTTCATCGGCTCGCACTACGTCCGGCAGGCGATCTCGGGGGCCTACCCGGCGCTCGCCGACGCCGAGGTGGTGGTGCTCGACAAGCTCACCTACGCCGGCAACGAGGCCAACCTGGCGCCGGTCGCGGACTCCCCGCGGCTGCGGTTCGTGCGCGGCGACATCACCGACGCGGAGGTGGTCGCCGAGGTCATGACGGGCGTCGACCTGGTCGTCCACTTCGCCGCCGAGTCGCATGTGGACCGCTCCATCCTCGGCTCCGCCGACTTCGTGCTGACCAACGTGTTGGGCACGCAGACCCTGCTGCAGGCCGCGCTGGACGCCGGGGTGGGCAGGTTCGTGCACGTCTCGACGGACGAGGTGTACGGCTCGATCGAGAGCGGATCGTGGTCGGAAGACCACGTCCTGGAACCGAATTCGCCGTACTCGGCGTCGAAGGCGTCCTCCGATCTGATCGCGCGGTCCTACTTCCGGACGCACGGACTACCCGTGTGCGTGACGCGGTGTTCGAACAACTACGGGCCGTACCAGTTTCCGGAGAAGGTCATCCCGCTTTTCGTTACCAACTTGTTGGACGGGCTGACGGTCCCGCTCTACGGCGACGGGCTGAACGTCCGTGACTGGCTGCACGTGGACGACCACTGCCACGGCATCCAGCTGGTGGCCGAGGGCGGCCGTCCGGGGGAGATCTACAACATCGGCGGTGGCACGGAGTTGACCAACCGTGAGCTGACCGAGCGACTGCTGGCCGCGGTCGGGGTCGGCTGGGAACGGGTCGAGCAGGTCGCCGACCGCAAGGGGCACGACCGGCGGTACTCGGTGGACATCACCAAGATCAGCACCGAGCTCGGGTACGCGCCGAGGGTTTCCTTCGACGAGGGTCTGGCGGCTACCGTGCGCTGGTACGCCGACAATCGCGCGTGGTGGGAGCCGCTGAAGCGGCGCGCCGCGCTGGTGGGGAAGTGACGATGCTCAGTGTGCTCGTGCCCGGCGGAACGGGGCAGCTCGGCAGCGCCCTGTCCGCGCTCGCCTCGGCCGACGTCCAGGTGGTCGCGCCCTCGTCGGCCGAACTCGACCTGACCAGCGCCGGTTCGGTGATCGCCGCGGTCAACGCGCTGGCCGCCGAGGCCGCCGAGGCCGGGCGCAGCCCGCTGGTGATCAACGCCGCCGCCTACACGGCGGTGGACGCGGCGGAAACCGACGAGCCGCGGGCGTTCCGGATCAACGCGGACGGTGCGCGCGTGCTGGCGGCGGCGTGTTCGTCGCGGCGGGTGCCGCTGATCCACGTGTCGACCGACTACGTGTTCCCCGGCGACGCGTCACGGCCGTACGAGCCGGAGGACCCGCTGGGGCCGCGCAGCGCGTACGGCCGGACCAAGGCGGCGGGTGAGGACGCGGTGCTGGGCTCCGGTGCCCGGGCCTGGGTCGTGCGGACGGCCTGGGTGTACGGCCCGGGTGGGGCGAACTTCGTGGAAACCATGCGCCGCCTGGAGAGCGAGCGGGACACGCTGTCCGTTGTGGACGATCAGCGGGGGTCGCCGACCTCGGCCGCCGACCTGGCCGCCGGACTGTTGGAGCTCGGCCGGGCCGTGGTGAGCGGGCGCGGGCCGCAGCGGCGGGTGCTGCACTGCACCAACGCCGGGGAGACCACGTGGTTCGGCTTCGCGCGGGCGATCTTCGAGGAGCTGGGTGCGGACCCGGAGCGGGTCGAGCCGTGCACGACGGCCGAGTTCCCCCGGCCGGCGCCCCGGCCGCCGTACTCGGTGCTGTCCAACGAGGCGTGGCAGCGGGCGGGGCTCACGCCGCTGCGCCCGTGGCGGGAGGCGCTGCACGCCTACCTCAGCGGGGACGCAGACCGTCCACGATGACCGTCACGAGCCGGTGGGCCCGCGCGTCCCACTCGGTTTCGGGCAGCCGTGACAACGCGCCCAGGAGCAGGATGACGTCCGCGGCGTCGACCTCCGCGCGCACTTCGCCGGCGGACTTTCCGCGATCCAGCAGCATCCCGAGCGCCTCGTCCAGCCGGTGGTGCTGGTCGGCGTAGAGGTCCTGCCACGCCGAGGCCTCGATCGCCGCCATCACGCCGCGCTTGACCCGCGCGTAGCCGATCAGCCGCTCCAGCCAGGCGGTCAGGGCCTGGAGCGGGGCATGCTCGGCCAGCAGTGGTGCGACGGCGTCGACGAGCTCGGTCATCTCGTGCCGGTACACCTCGGCGAGCAGGTGCTCGCGGGTCGGGAAGTGCCGGTAGAGGGTGCCTTGGCCGACGCCGGCGGCCTTCGCGACCGCGTGGAGCTTGAGATCGTCGGAGGTGTTCAGTTCGGCGCGCGCGGCCTCGACGATGCGGTCCCGGTTGGCCGCGGCATCCGATCGGGGCACGGCACTCCTTCCCTAAGCGGACAAGTGTCCGCTACGGTTAAGCGGACAATTGTCAGCTTAGCGGGAGGGTGTCATGAGCGGAGTGGACGGCAAGGTCGTCGCGATCACCGGAGCCAGCAGCGGCATCGGCGAGGCGACGGCGCTGGAGCTGGCAGGGCGTGGTGCGGCCGTCGTGCTGGGGGCCCGGCGCGGGGATCGGCTCGAGGCTCTGGTGGGGCGCATCCGGGGCGAGGGTGGCCGGGCGGAGATGCTGGAGGTGGATGTCACCGGCCGGGCTGGTGTCGCGGAGCTGGTGGCGTTGGCGGTGGACCGGTTCGGGCGGCTGGATGTGCTGGTGAGCAACGCCGGGGTGGCTCGTCTCGCGCCCGTGGCTGATCTCGATGTGGACGACTGGGACGCGATGATCGACGTCAACCTGCGGGGCGTGCTGTACGGGATCGCTGCCGCGATGCCGGTGTTCCGTCGTCAGGGGCGGGGGCACTTCGTCACCACGGTGTCGACATCGGGGCTGAAGATCGTACCGACGCAGGCGGTGTACGCGGGGACCAAGAACGCCGTGCGGACCGTGCTGGAGGCATTGCGTCAGGAGTCGACCGACGGGGTGGTGCGCACGACCGCGATTTCGCCGGGGTACGTACGGACGGAGCTGGTCGATCACGTCGAGGACCCGGCGCAGCGGGAGGCGGCGCAGCGGGCGATGGCGGAGGTGGGGATCAGTCCGGAGGCGGTGGCGCGGGCTGTCGCGTTCGCGATCGAGCAGCCGGAGGACGTGGAGATCGGGGAGCTGGTGATCCGGCCCGCGCGGCAGGGGTGATTCTTGAGGCGCTTCGCCAGCCCACGCGCTGGTTCAAAGATCAAAAGATGTCCTCGCCGGACGGGCAGGCTCCGGGATGACCACCCAGCTCCTCAGCGCTGTGCGGCTTGGCGGTAGGCCGCCAGCGTCGTTTCCGCTGTGCGGCGCCACGTGAAGCTCGCCGCGTGGGCGCGTCGCTCGATGGACCTCGATGCCAGCGGGGGTTCCGCGACCGCCTCGCGCAGGGCCGCGATCAGCGCGTCCACCTCGCCGTAGGGCGCCAGGTGCGCGAAGCCGCCCGAAATCTCGCGCAGCGCGGGGATGTCCGAGCACACCACGGGCACGTCCGAGGCCAGCGCCTCCAGCACGGGCAGGCCGAAACCCTCGTCCCGGGACGGGAGCACCAGCGCGGCCGCCCCGGCCATCACGTTGTGCAGGTCCCGCTCGGACAGATAGCCCAAGCGCCGGCTCCGCGAACTCCCGGGCGCGGGCCCGGGGCCGGAGAACACCAGTGGCGGCAGGTCCTCGGCCGCCGCATGAGCCCGCAACAGCCAGTCCAGGCCCTTGCGCGGGCCCGCCGCGCCGACGAACAACAGGTACCGCTCCGGCAGCCCCAGCCGCTCGCGCATCGGCTCGTCCGGGGGACGTCCGGTGAACCACGCCGCGTCCACGCCCAGCGGCGTCACCACGACCTTCGCCCGGTCCACGTCCAACCGCGTCGCGACCGCGTCAGCCACCGCCGCCGTCGGGGTGCAGATCACGTCCGCGCGGGCGGCGCCCCGGCGGACCAGCTCCGGCAGCTCCCGGTCACTCGGCGGCAGCTCTTCGGGCGCGTCCAGGAACGCCAGATCGTGGATCGTCAGCACACCCGCGGCCCGCACCGCGCCGGGCAGCACGAAGTTCGTCCCGTGCACCACGTCCGCGCGGCCGGCGAACAGCTCGATCGGCGGGAACGTCGACCGCAGCCACGCCTTGCGCAGCATCCGCGCGGCGACCGGCATGCCGCGGGCCCGCGCGCCGTGCGGCAGCACGTACCGCAACCGGCGCCAGCCGCGCAGGGTGAACGCCACCGCACGCATGTCCACATCGGACATCGAGGCGAGCTCTTCGGCCAGGGACGCGGTGTAGCGCCCGATGCCCGTCCGGTCACCCAGCAGCGGGGTGCCGTCCAGCAGGACCCGAAGCGCTCGCTCAGCCACGACGGCGGGCGACCTTCCGCACCCGGCCCGCGACCCGCCGCGCCAGCTCCTTCGGGCCACCGTCGGCGAGGTACTCCTTGACCAGCGCCAGATCCCGCCGCACCGCCTCCGCGCCGCGCACCGGCTCCTCCGCGGTCAGCGGCGCGGCGCCGACCAGGCGGTCGGCCGCCGGGCGCGGGTTGCGGCAGAACTCCACCAGCGGCGCCAGCGCGGTCGGCCACGCGAACCGCTGCGCGACGACCTCGATCCGCGCGCGGCACTCTGCCGCGAAGTCCTCGTCGTAGAGCACCCGCTCCAGCGCGTCCGCCAGGGCGTCCACGTCCTCGGCCGGCACCACGACACCCAGCTTCTCGTCGCGCACCAGGTCGGCGAACGCGTCGCCGTCCGTGGTCACGATCGGCAGCCCCGCCCACAGGTAGTCCAGCACCCGGGTGCGGAACGCGAACGTGGTCTCGACGTGCTCGTAGTGCGTGGTCACCCCGCAGTTCGCGTCGAGCAGCCAGTTCTGCCGCTCGCCGAAGGGCACCCACTGCTCGTTGAAGTAGACGTGCTTGTCGGTGAGCCCGAGCCGGTCGGCCAGGTGGATCGTGCGCGCGCCGATGTCCATCTCGGCGACCTCGGGGTTCGGGTGCTTCATCCCGAGGAACACCAGCTTCACGTCGGGCCGCCGCTGCCGCAGCCGGTCGATCGCGTGCACCAGCGTCAGCGGGTCGAACCAGCTGTAGACGCCACCCGCCCACAGCACGACCCGGTCGCTGCCGTCGATGCCCAGCGTCGCCCGCAGGCCGGGGCCGGTGCGCACCGGCGGCTCCGGCGACAGGCCGAACGGGACGACCGACAGCAGCGACTGCGTGGTCGGGTCCGCGTCGTACAGCCGCGGCGACAGGCGGCCCAGCGCGGCCAGGTGGCCCAGCCAGAACAACCGCTGCCGCTCCGACGCGCACAGGAAGAAGTCCCCGCGCAGCAGCTGTGCGTCCAGCACCCGCGTCACGCCGGCCAGATCGGCGGCGCGGCGGTCGTCCGGCGCGCTCTTGCCCTGCTCCAGCAGCTCCAGGTGCATCGGGTCGTACAGGTCGCAGACCACGATCTTGTTCGAGTCCTGGGCCTTCAGCGCGGGCGCCATCTCCAGCACGTGACCCTGCAGGATCACGATGTCCGCCCACGCGACCGGCTCGGTCAGGTCCCGCTTGCGCGCCGCGCTCACCGGGAACGGCGCGGGCGGCGGCGCCGCCAGCGGGTTGACCGTGACCAGGCGCACGTCGTGTTCGGCGGACAGGACCGTGGCGATGTTCCACGCGCGGATCGCCGGGCCCGCCATGCGGTCGGTGATCGCGTCGCCGGTGATCACCAGGACCTTGCGGCGCTGTCCGAACACGGCCTCGATGCCGAAGACGTCGGCGAGGACGTCGTGCGCGGCGAGGTAACGCGGCAGGGGATAGGCCGGCTCCAGGGCCTTGCGCATGAGCGGGATCAGGTCGGCGTCGGTGCGCACGCGCGCGGCCTGCTCGGCGGCGCGCGACTCGGTCAGCGACGGCAGCAGCTCGACGAACTGGTCGATCGCCAGCACCCCGGCCAGCGTGGTGCGCGGGATCGCCACCGGCGCGGTCTCCACCGGACCGGCCTTGGCGAGATCCAGCTGGGTGGGGTCCAGCTCGCCGCGGGCGGTGGCGCGGCGCACGGCCAGCGCCAGCGCGGCGGGCAGCACCTTCGCCAGCGTCTCGTCGGAGAGGTTCTTGTAGAGGGCGGCGAGAGCGTTGCGCTCCAACAGGAACGTCTCGCGACCGGTGTCCGGCGCGTCCACTTCGGACATCGTGCCGTGGTGGCGGTGGTAGGCGACCGACTCCGGCACGTACCGCACGCGCCAGCCGCGCAGGTTGAGCCGCCAGCCCAGGTCGACGTCCTCGTAGAACATGAAGAAGCGCTCGTCGAACCCGTCCAGCGCGCGGAACACGTCGGCGCGCACGAACATCGCCGAACCGGTGGCGAACAGCACGTCCTTGGCGACGTCGTGCTCACCGGGCGCCACGTCGGCCAGCGGACCGCCCGCGTGCCGCTTGTACCCCATGCCGAACCAGGTCAGGCCCGCGTCCACGAAGTCCACGCCGGTGCCATCCCAGTCCAGGACCTTGCTGGCCACGGCGGCGACGGTCGGCTCGGCGCGCAGCACGTCGACCGCCGCCTTCACCCACGCCGCGTCCGGGCGCGCGTCGTTGTTGAGGAACGCGAGCACGCTGCCCTGGGCGTGCCGGGCGCCGAGGTTGCAGCCGCCCGCGAAACCGGTGTTGGTGTCCGACTCGATCACCCGCGCGTCGCCGGCCGCGGCCTTGATGCGCGCGACGTCGTCCCCGCCCGAGGCGTTGTCGACGACCAGCACCTCGAGGTTCGGGTAGTCGAGGTCCTCGCGCAGGGCGCGCAGGCAGGCGATCGTGTGCTCCGCGCCCCGGTAGTTCACCAGGATCACCGAGACCAGCGGCAGTGGTGTGTCCCCCTGGACCAACGCCCGACCTCCGTACTCGCCGTGTGTCCGGCAGAGACTATCGGGAGGTCCAGGCCGCCCAGACCGCGCCTCGGCCGACCGTCGAGCGGCGCGTGATCGACTTCCGCGCGGCCAGTGTCGCGGGCAGCCGGAGGATCACTTCGCCGAGGACACGGCACCGCAGGCCCAGGCGGAAATTGGGCGCTTCCGGCACGTTCCGCTTGAGCGGCAGCAGGGCGGTGATCGCGGTGAACCGGGCCAGCTCGCGCGCGGCGATTCCGGCCGGGGCGCAGCGCAGGAGGGTGAGCAGCCGGTTGCGTTCGTTCCACCGGTGGAAGCTCTCGGATCCCGGTTGCGTGCTGGCGCCGTGGCGGTGTGTGACACGCGCCGTGGGGACCGTCACGATGTCATGGCCGGCGAGCCGCAGGCGCCACGCGGTGTCGGTGTCCTCGTAGTAGCAGAAGAAGTCCGCTGGGACCCCGCCGACTTCGCGCAGCGTGGCGGTGCGGATCAGCGCGGCCCCGCCGCAGAAGGCGAACACCGGGGTCTGTGTGGTCTCCGCGGTGTCGTAGCCGTGGCCGTCCGGGGTGAGGTTCACGCCGAGGGACTGGACCTGTCCGTCGGCGTATTCCAGGCGGGACGCGGCGGCCGCGGCGTCGCCGACGTGGTCCTCCAGCTCGGCGAGCCAGTCCGGGGCGGGGGCGGCGTCGTCGTTGAGCCACACCGTGAACTCGGTGTCCACTTCGGACAGCGCGTGGGCGGTGGCGCCGGCGTACCCGGTGTTGCGGGACAGCCGGACGACCTCCGGCGCGGACGGATGCCGGGCCAGCAGGTGGGCGGTGCCGTCGTCGGAGGCGTTGTCGATCACGAGCAGCCGGTGCGGGCGCGTCTGGGCGGCGAGGGCGTCCAGGCAGGCGGTGATGTGCGCGGCACCGCGCCAGGTGACCACCACGACGGTGCTGCGGATCGGCACACCGGAAGAATACGGGCCGTGCCGGAACTCGTGGTCATCGCCGAGCAGCTGCTCGCGCCCGTGCCCGGCGGGACGGGCCGCTACACCGCGGAGCTGCTGCGCGCGCTGACCGAGACCGCCCCGCCGGGGTGGACGGTGTCGAGCGTCACGGCGCGGCACGCCGAGGGGTTGCCCGGGACGCGGATGCTGCCGTTGCCGCCGCGGGCGCTCGTCGCGGCGTGGCAGGCCGGGCTGCCGTACTGGCCGGGCGGGGACGCGGTGCACGCGCCGACCCCTTTGGCCCCGGCGCGAGTGCCGCGCGGGCGCACGCTGTCGGTGACCGTGCACGACACCGTGCCGTGGACGCATCCGGAGACGCTGACGCCGCGCGGGGTGCGCTGGCACCGGGCGATGATCGCGCGGGCGGCCCGGCGTGCTTCGGGACTCGTCGTGCCGACGCGGGCGGTCGCCGACGATCTCCGCACACGCGTGCCGGTGGCGGTGCCGGTGACCGTGGCCGGGCACGGGGTGGCGGAGGTGTTCACCAGAGACGACCTGCCCGAGGTGGACGTGCCGGACCGCTACGTGCTGGCGGTCGGGACCATCGAGCCGCGCAAGGGGATCGACGTCCTGGTCTCGGCGATGGAGCGGGTGGGGGTGCCGCTGGTGCTCGCCGGACAGCCGGGCTGGGGTGGTCTGGACCCCGTCGCGATGGCCGGAAACCGTGCCCACGTGCGGGTTCTGGGGCGGTTGACCGACGTTTCACTGGCGGCCGTGTTGCGGCGGGCGTCCGTGCTGGCGGCGCCGAGCGTCGCGGAGGGCTTCGGATTGCCGGTGCTGGAAGCGATGGCGGCCGGGGTGCCGGTGGTGCACTCGGACGCTCCAGCGCTGGTCGAGGTCGCCGGGGACGCGGGCGTGCGGTTCCCGCGCGGGGATTCGACGGCGCTCGCGGCGGCGCTGAACGACGTTCTGTCCAGTCCGGAACGGGCGGCTGACCTGGTGCGTCGTGGACGGGCGCGGGCGGCGGCGTTCTCCTGGGAAGGAGCCGCACGAGCCGTTTGGGCCGTGCACGACCGCACCACTTCGTGAGTTCCCGACCACGGCGATCCCGATCAGCCGTACCCTGCACGAGTGGGAAGAGGCGAACCCAGCGTCCTGATCGATGCCACGGCCGTGCCCGCGGACCGGGGCGGGGTCGGTCGCTACGTGGACTCGCTGGTGGCGGCGCTGGACGCCGACGGCGCGCCCATCACAGTGGTCTGCCAGCCACGGGATTTCCGGCTCTTCGACCGGCTCGCGCCGCACTCGCGGGTCGTGCCGGCGGTCCAGTCCACCGCGACGCGCACCGCGCGGCTGATCTGGGAGCAGACGACGCTGCCGTCGCTGGCGCGGCGGCTGGGTGCGGACGTGGTGCACTCGCCGCACTACACGATGCCGCTGGCCGGGCCGTCGGCGTCGGTGGTGACGTTGCACGACGCGACGTTCTTCACCGACGCGGTGCTGCACTCGTCGGTCAAGGCGCGGTTCTTCCGCGGCTGGACGCGCACGGCGTTGCAGCGGGCGACGTTGTGCGTGGTGCCGTCCAAGGCGACGGCGTCGGAGCTGGCGCGGGTGGCGCGGCCGCGGCGGCAGCCGGAGATCATCGAGCACGGGGTGGATGTCGAGCGCTTCCACCCGCCGACGCCGGACGAGGTGCGGGCCGCGCGGGCGGCGATCGGGCTGGAGCGGATGCCGTACGTGGCGTTCCTGGGGGCGCTGGAGCCGCGGAAGAACGTGCCGGCGCTGATCCGAGGGTTCGTGAAGGCGGTGGAGCACCGGCCCGACCCGCCGGCGCTCGTGCTGGCCGGGCAGCCGGGCTGGGACACGCAGGTGGAGAAGGCGCTGGCGGCGGCGCCGTTGCGGCTGCGGGTGATCCGGGCCGGGTACCTGCCGTTCGACTCGCTGGCCGGGTTCCTCGGTGGGGCGGAACTGGTGGCCTACCCGAGCCTCGGCGAGGGCTTCGGCCTACCGGTCCTGGAGGCGATGGCCTGTGGCGCGTGCGTGCTCACCACCCGGCGCCTGTCGCTGCCCGAGGTGGGCGGCGACGCGGTGGCGTACTGCGGTGTCGGCCCGGGTGATGTCGCGGTGGCGCTGGGCGAGCTGCTGGACGACCCCGCCCGCCGGGCGTTCCTCGCGTCGGCCGCCCAGAGGCGCGCGAAGGAGTTCTCGTGGGCCACGAGCGCGGAAAAACACCGCGAGGCCTACGGCAAGGCGTGGCACCTGCACAAGCGGGAGCACTAGCCGTTGGACGGTGTTCGGCAGGTGATGTGTCGGCGGGTGTCAGGCGCAACGCCCGGTCGATCTGACTGTCACGGTGGTCGCGGCTGCCCAGCCTTGAGGCGCTGTACCCCCCACGCATCCTCGCCTCGAGGGTGACTCGCCTCGCCCCTGGAGGAATTCCTCGGCCGCGGATCCGATTCCCGTAGCCGCACGACTCCTCGGGGTAGCGGACTGCCGCGGCCGTCAGTCACGGGGTGCCCGCCCGATCGCGCTGCGTAGTGGGGGCACAATGGCCCGCGTGACCGAGCCGAGCCGTTACGGCGACGGGGTCGCCGTGGTTGTCGTGACGTACTTCCCCGGTGAGGACCTCGACCGCTTCCTCGACAGCCTCGAAAAGGCGACCACCCGCGACGTCCACGTGGTCGTCGCCGACAACGACTCCACCGATGACGCCCTCGACCGGGCCGAAAAGCGCACATACACCCACGTCCTGCGCATCGGCGAAAACCTCGGCTACGGCGGCGGCGCCAACCGCGGCGTGGCGGCCCTCGACGACCGCTACGGCTGGGTCGTCATCGCCAACCCCGACCTCGAGTGGGAACCCGGCTCGCTGGACACCCTCCTGGAAGCCGCCCGGCGATGGCCCCGCGGCGGCGCCTTCGGCCCGCTCATCCGCGACCCCGACGGCACCGTCTACCCCTCCGCCCGCCTGCTGCCCTCGCTCGGCCGCGGCGTCGGCCACGCCGTCTTCGGCAAGATCTGGCCCGCCAACCCGTGGACCCGCGCCTACCGCCAGGAACACGCCGCCCCGAGCGAACGCACCTCCGGCTGGTTGTCCGGCTCGTGCCAGCTCATCCGCCGGGAAGCGTGGGATTCGGTCGGCGGCTTCGACACCCGCTACTTCATGTACTTCGAGGACGTCGACCTCGGCGACCGCATCGGCCGCGCCGGCTGGCTCAACGTGTACGTGCCCTCCGCCGCGGTCACGCACATCGGCGGCAAAGCCACGTCCCGCGCGCCGAAGAAGATGCTGGCCGCCCACCACGAGAGCGCTTACCGCTACCTCGCCGACCGCCACCAGGGCCTCGCCTGGAAACCGGTGCTGGCCGCGGTCAAGCTCGGCCTGAAGCTGCGCCTGAAGTTCGAGACGCGCGGCAAGTAACGCGGCCCTACAGGCCTTCCAGCCGCCGCGCGAAGTCGGTGTTGCCGGTCTGCGTCTTGGTCGTCGGCACCAGCCCGTCGACCTCTTCCTCCGGCTGCACCGGCGTCATGTTCACGCGGGTGTCCGGTTTCGAGGCGGGCAGGCTGCCCTGCACCGACTCGATCACCGACGCCGGCACCACGGCCGTCGTGTCCGGGTCGTCCGCGTCGATCTTGTCGACGACGTCCCGGGGGATCTGCTGCGTGCTCGAAGCGTCCATCGGCGAGGTCGCGGCGTCCGGCGTCACGACGAACGCACCCCGGGACTGCGCCCTGGCCAGCAGAGCGTCCGCTCGATCGCGGGGGTCCATCCCCTAGGCCTCCCGACTCGACGTGGGCCCTCTCCGAACGGGGCCCTCCGTGTGCTGTCTAGGGTAGGCCCTCCGGGCCGTCGCCGTCATTGTTTCCCGCGGCTTGTCGCCCACCGGTGCGTGATAACGGGAAGGATCTTGACGTGACATCGGAACTTGATGTCGATGCCGTTGTGCTCGTGGGCGGTAAGGGAACCCGCCTGCGGCCGTTGACCCTGTCCGCCCCGAAACCGATGCTGCCCACCGCGGGCGTGCCGTTCCTGACCCACCTGCTGTCCCGGATCCGCGCCGCGGGGATCCGGCACGTGGTGCTCGGCACGTCCTACCGCGCCGAGGTGTTCGAGGAGCACTTCGGCGACGGCGCGTCGCTGGGGCTGGAAGTCGAGTACGTCGTCGAGGACGAGCCGCTGGACACCGGCGGCGCCATCCGCAACGTGGCCGGTTACCTGCGCGCCGACCACGCCGTGATCTTCAACGGGGACATCCTCTCCGGCGCCGACCTGCGCGCACTGGTCCAGACCCATCTCGACACGAGCGCGGACGTCACGCTCCACCTGCAGCGCGTCGAGGACCCGAGCCGCTTCGGATCGGTGCCCACCGACGCCGACGGGCGGGTCACCGCGTTCCTGGAGAAGACCCCGAACCCGCCGACCGACCAGATCAACGCCGGCTGCTACGTGTTCCGCCGCCCGGTGCTGGAGTCGATCCCGGCCGGCCGCCGCGTGTCGGTCGAGCGCGAGACCTTCCCCGGCCTGCTGGAGGGCGGCGCGCACCTGCACGGGTTCGTCGACGCCTCCTACTGGCTCGACGTCGGCACCCCGGAGGCGTTCGTGC
This sequence comes from Amycolatopsis deserti, assembly GCF_014653945.1. Taxonomy (GTDB): domain Bacteria; phylum Actinomycetota; class Actinomycetes; order Mycobacteriales; family Pseudonocardiaceae; genus Amycolatopsis_E; species Amycolatopsis_E deserti. The sequence goes on from NZ_BNAU01000010.1 coordinate 90,313, forward strand.
GCGGCAGCGCGGACCTGGTGCGCGGGCTCGCCCCCACCTCGGCGCTGCCCGGGCCGGCCGGCGAGGCCCTGGTCCTGCAGGGCGCGGACGTCGCCGCGGACGCGACCGTCACCGGTGGCTCGACCATCGGCGGGGGTGCGCACGTCGCGTCCGGCGCCCGGATCGCCGGGTCGGTGCTGTTCGACCGGGTGTCCGTGGCGGAGAATGCGGTCGTGGAGAACTCCGTGCTGGGTGTGGGTGCGCGCGTCGGCAAGGGGGCGGTGCTCAAGGGCGTCGTCCTCGGGGACGGCGCGGTCGTCGGCGCCGGGTGCGAGTTGCTCGACGGCGCCCGCGTGTGGCCGGACGTGACCCTGCCCGACGGTTCGATCCGGTTCTCCAGCGACGCCTGATGCGTTACCGCCCGCCGTTCACCCTCGACCTCGACGCGGTCCTCCGGCCGCTGCGCCGGGGCAAGGGCGACCCGTGCCTGCGGGCGGACGAGCACGGCCGGACGTGGCTGACCGGCAACACCGCCGACGGTCCGGGAACGCTGGTGCTGCGCCGGTTCGCCGACGGCGAGATCGAGGCCGCGGCGTGGGGCCCGGGGGCGGACCGGCTCCTCGACGGGGTGCCCGCGCTGGTCGGCGCCGAGGACGACGACAGCGAGTTCGTCTCGCACCACGACCGGATCGCCGAGGTGCGGCGCCGCATGCCGGGGCTGCGCCTGGGTGCGACCGGCCGGGTGTGGGACGTGCTGGTCCCGGCCGTGCTGGAGCAGAAGGTCACCGGTTACGAGGCGCGCCGGTCGTGGCGGGAGTTGTGCCGGTGGTTCGGCGAGCCGGCTCCGGGACCCGCTCCGGCGGGGATGCGGGTGCCGCCGACGCCGGAGGCGATCATGTCCATTCCGGACTGGACGTGGCACCGGGCCGGCGTGGACCACAGCAGGCGCAAGGCGTTGATCTTCGCGGCGCAGGTGGCGCACCGGCTGGAGAAGGCGGTGGAGCTGCGTGGCGCGGAGGGGCGCGCGTGGCTGCGGAAGGTGCCGGGCATCGGGGTGTGGACCGCGTCGGAGGTCGCGCAGCGCGCGTGGGGTGACCCGGACGCGGTCAGCTTCGGCGACTTCCACATCCCGGCGGTGGTCGGGTACGCGCTGCTCGGCGAGCCCCTGGACGACGAGGGCCTGGCGGAGGTGCTGGCGCCCTACGCACCGCACCGGCAGCGCGCGGTGCGGTACCTGGAGGCGGCCGGGTTCTCGCGCCCGCGCTTCGGCCCGCGATTCTCGCCGCGGGACTACCGCGCCATGTGAAGCGCGGCGCGCACGATCTTCAGCGCGTCCTCACCCGACAACCCCAACGCCCGGGTCACCGCGGCATACGTCTCGGCCGCTTCACGGGCCCGGGCCAGCGACTCGTCCCCCGCGGAGGCCACGAACGAACCCGCCCGGCCGCGCGTTTCGATCAGCCCCGCCTCCTCCAGTTCGCGGTAGGCGCGGGCGATCGTGTTCGGCGCGATGCCCAGCTCCTCCGCCAGCCCGCGCACCGTCGGCAGCTTCGTGCCCACCGCGAGCGCGCCGGAGTTGATCTGCCGCGCCAGCCCGGACCGCACCTGCTCGTACGGCGGCACCGCCGAGGACGGGTCGACCGAGACGATCATTCGCACGCCGCCGCGATCAGCTCGGTCAGGTCCTCCGAACCGGGCGGCAGCGCGGTCAGCGGCCACCACCGCAGGTCGTCCGACTCCGCGCTGCGCACGGGCTCCGAACCGGCCGGCGCGGTCACCACGAACCGCACGTCGAAGTGCCGCGTCGGCACCCCCAGCGAGCACGTGATCGGGTGCACGTCCAGGTGCACCGGCTCGGCCGAGATCGTCAGCCCGCTCATCCCGGACTCCTCGGTCGCCTCCCGCCACGCGGCGGCCGCCAGCGACGTGTCCGACTCCTCGCAGTGCCCGCCCAGCTGCAGCCACCGCCCGACGCGCGGGTGCAGCGTCAGCAGCACGTGCGACCGGGAAGCGTTCAGAACCACGGCTGAGGCGGTGATGTGCCCGGCCGCGCAGGACCGCCGGCACGCGTCCTCCCGCGCGGCGAGGAAACCCAGGAACGCGTGCCGCAGCGCCTCCTGCCCGGCCGTCCCCGGCTGCCACTTCTCCAGCGTCTCCGCGACATCGGCGTGCAGGCTCACAGTTCGACCAGCCCGTCCGTCACCGGCTCACGGGGCTGGGCGGCGGTGGCCGGATGCCCGATCGCGACCGCGCCCAGCGGCTGCCACGACGGCTCCAGCCCCAGCACCTCGCGCACCACGTCGGCGGCGAAGATCGTCGACCCGATCCAGCACGACCCGAGGTCCTCCGCCGCCAGCGCCACCAGCAGCCCCTGCACCGCGGCACCGCCGGCGACGGTGAACATCGTCCGCTCGCAGGCGTTGCGCCGCTCGTCCGGATACGTGTGCGCGCCGTCCGGCACCAGGAACGGGATCACCACTTCGGGCGCCTCGAACAGGATGTCGCCCCGGGCCACCCGCCGAGCGATCTGCTCCTCGGTGAACGCGTCACGGGCCAGGTCCGCCCGCCACGCCTCGCGCATCGCCTCCAGCAGCTTCGTCCGCAGCCCGCGGTCGCGCAGCCACACGAACCGCACCGGCCGCGTGTGGTGCGGCGCGGGCGCGGTCAGCCCGGCGCCGATCGCGCGGCGCAGCGCGTCCGGATCGACCGGCTCGTCGGTGAACGAGCGCACCGACCGGCGCACCAGCACCGCCTCACGACGGCCCTGCGCGATCGCCTCGCGCGTGCCGAGGGAGAACATGTCCTCCTCCGACGGCCGCACCAGCTTCCGCGCGGTCGACCCGTCGTCGGCGATCTCCAGCCCGCGCACCACCGCGACCGGCGTCGCGGTCAGCTTGCCCTTCACCAGGTCCGCGGCCGCCGCGATCTCGTCGGCCACCGCGATCTCGGTGACCTGCAGCTCGTTGCCCTGGCCGTCGACCTCGCCCTCGTAGGAGTGCAGCACGCGCAGCCCGCTCGCGCCGATGGCGTTGTCGGTCTGCCCGACCCGCCACGCCCGGCCCATCGTGTCGGTGATGACCACCGCGACCTCGACGCCCAGCCGCTCGCGCAACCCGTTGCGCAGCGCCAGCGCCGAGGCGTCCGGATCGGCGGGCAGCAGCGCGATCTCGTCACCGGCCACATTGGACGCGTCGACCCCGGAAGCGGCCTGCACGATGCCGATCCGGTTCTGCGTGATCAGAGTCCGGTTGAACCGGGCCAGCACCCGCACCGACTCCTGCTCGACCAGCTCGCGCCGGGCCGCGTCGCGGGCTTCCGGGTCACTGGGCACGCGCACCAGCCGTCCCTCGATCTTCGACACGACCTTGCTGGTGACCACCAGCACGTCACCGGAACGCAGCCAGGGGGCGGCGGTCGCGATCGCGCCGGTCAGGTCGTCGCCCGGCCGGAACTCCGGCAGGCCCTCGATCGGCAGGATCTCCAGCCGCGCGGCGGAGTGGTCACTCAACTTCGGCTCCCGCGAGTTCGAGCGCGGCGCGCGCCATCGCCGCGGTGGCGTCCACATCGGACATCAGCAGCGGCACCGCCCGCACCGCGACGCCCGGCACGTGCACGGTCTCGCCCTCGGCGACCAGCCAGCCGTCGAGCAGGCCGTCCTCCGAGGTCTGCCGCGATCCGTAGTGGATGCCGACGGCCTCGGCCGAGGTCTCCACCCCGATGGCGGTCAGGCACGCGTCGGCCATGCCGCGCACCGGCTTGCCGCTGATGATCGGCGACACCCCGACCACCCCGGCGTCGGTCTTGCGCAGCGCCTCCGTCACGCCCGGCACGGCCAGCACGGTGCCGACCGAGACGACCGGATTGGACGGTGCGAACAGGACCGCGTCGGCCTCCGCGATGGCGTCCAGCACACCCGGCGCCGGCTTGGCCTCCTCGACCCCGACCGGCACGATCGAATGCGCCCGCGGTTCGGCCCGGTAGCGCACCCACCACTCCTGGAAGTGGATCGCCTTGCGGTTGCCCGGGTCCTCCGGATCGTCGATGACGACGTGGGTCTCGACCCGGTCGTCGGTCATCGGCAGCAGCCGCACGCCCGGCTGCCACCGGTCGCACAGCGCCTCGGTGACCGCGGACAGCGGGTAGCCCGCGCGCAGCATCCGCGTGCGGATCAGGTGGGTGGCGATGTCCTTGTCGCCGAGGCCGAACCAGGTCGGCTCGGCGCCGTAGGCCGCCAGCTCCTCCTTCACCACCCAGGTCTCGCCCTGGTGCCCCCAGCCGCGCTCGGTGTCGATGCCACCGCCCAGCGTGTACATGCAGGTGTCCAGGTCCGGCGCGATCCGCAGACCGTGCATCCACACGTCGTCACCGGTGTTGACCACCGCGGTGATCTCGTGCGTCGACTCCCCAGGGCCGATCGGGGGCAGACCCAGCGCGGCTTTCACTCCGAGCAGGAAGCGGGCGCCGCCCACCCCGCCGACAACTACGACAACCTTCACAGCGAGCGATCCTCGCACGCCCGGGGGCCCGGAACCCAGTAGCGGTACCTGTGGTGCTCGGCGAACCCGAGCCGCTCGTAGAACGCGAGCGCTCCCGCGTTGTCCACGGCGACCTGGAGCACGGTCCGCGTCGCGCCGCGGTCGGCCGCCCACGGGCCGCACGCGGCCATCAACGCCGAGGCCAAGCCGCGGCGGCGGTACTCCGGCCGGACCGCCAGCCGGGCGATGTGCAGGACGTCGTCGGCCACCGCCGCACGCACCGCGCCGGCTGTGACTCCCATCACTTCGGCGACGGCGTACCCGACTTCGCCGGTGGTCAGCACGTGCCGCTCGGCGTCCGTCGGCTCGGGTCGTCCGATGGTCAGCTCCCACCAGCCGGCGGTCGGCTCCGGGAGGACGGGCACCTCGCCGTCGCGCGCGCCGAGCGGACCGGTGAGCACGGCCACCAGGTGCCCGGCGGCGTGACCGGTGTTCGGCACCCAGCCGGCGGCCTCGATCGCGCGCTCGTTCGCGCTGCCGGCGACCACCTGCACGACCGGCGGGATCCGGTGGGCGTGGGCGAAGTCACAAACAGCCGTCAGCGCGCTCCCGGTCGGCACCCCCGGGTCGCCGACGGCCAGCGCGCTGTTGGCGCGTCCGGTGAACCCGCCGGCGGCGCGAAGCCGCCAGTCACCGATCTTGTCCACGGTCACGGCGGGCCACGCGTCGGCGCAGCGCAGTTCGAGCGTCTCGGAGGAGTCCACGTCCCCATTGTGCTCGCCGATGGGCGGATTAAGGGTGGCCTCACTTTGGAAGGTTCCCGCCTCGGCGCGTAATGTCCAGGATCGGTAGTGGATCCTTGGACCTAGCTGGAGATCGCAGTGACGTACGTGATTGCCGAGCCCTGCGTCGACGTGCTCGACAAGGCGTGCATCGACGAATGCCCCGTCGACTGCATTTACGAAGGCGACCGCATGCTCTACATCCACCCGGACGAGTGCGTGGACTGCGGTGCGTGCGAGCCGGTGTGCCCGGTCGAGGCGATCTACTACGAGGACGACGTGCCGGACGAGTGGGCCGAGTACACCAAGGCCAACGTCGACTTCTTCGACAGCCTCGGCTCGCCCGGCGGCGCCTCGAAGGTCGGCAAGACCAGCAACGATCCGCAGTGGATCAAGGACCTGCCCCCGCAGGGCGAATGAACCGCGGCGGTACCGGTCTGCCCGACTTCCCGTGGGACTCGCTCGCCGAGCCCACGGCACGGGCGAAGTCCCACCCGGGCGGCCTCGTCGACCTCTCGGTCGGCACGCCGGTCGACCCGGTGCCCGAGTCGATCCGCGCCGCCCTGGCGTCGGTCTCGGAAATCCCCGGGTACCCGACCACCCACGGCACGCCCGAGCTGCGTGCGGCGGCGGTCGAGGCGCTGAGCCGCCGGCACGGCGTCACGGGCGTCGACCCGGCGACGGTGCTGCCCACCATCGGGTCCAAGGAGCTGGTCGCCTGGCTGCCGCGGCTTCTCGGTGCCGAGCCGGGCGACACAGTGGTGATCCCCGAGCTGGCCTACCCGACCTACGAGGTCGGCGCGCTGCTGGCCGGCGCCGGGATCCTGCGCACTGACGACCCGCGCGGCCTCGCCGAGCCGCCCGCGATCGTCTGGCTGAACTCGCCGTCCAACCCGACCGGACGCGTGCTGGGCGCCGACGCGCTGCGCGGGATCGTCGAGTGGGCGCGTGAGCGGGACGTGATCGTGGTCTCCGACGAGTGCTACCTCGCGCTGGGCTGGGACGCCGATCCGGTGTCGATCCTGCACCCGTCGGTGTGCGGCGGCCGCCACGACAACCTGCTGGCCGTGCACTCGCTGTCCAAGTCCGCGAACCTGGCCAGCTACCGCGCCGGGTTCGTCACGGGCGACCCGGAGCTCGTCGCCGGGCTGCTGGCGGTGCGCAAGCACGCCGGCATGATCGTGCCGCGCCCGGTCCAGGAGGCGATGACCGCCGCACTGGCCGACGACGGCGCGCTGGCGCTGCAGCGCGACCGCTACGCCCGCCGCCGCCTGGTGCTGCAGAAGGCGTTGCAGGACAACGGTTTCCGCATCGACCACTCCGAGGCTGGGCTCTACCTGTGGGCCACCCGCGGTGAGGACTCCTGGCAGACCGTGCAGTGGCTGTCCGAGCGCGGGATCCTGGTCGCGCCGGGCACGTTCTACGGCCCCGCGGGCGGTGAGCACGTGCGAGTGGCGCTGACCGCGACCGACGAGCGCGTCGAAGCCGCGGCCGAGCGCCTCGGTCAGTAGTCGCGGCCGCTGATTCCCCGGTAGACGAACCGGGTGAGCGCCTCGATCGCCTCGTCCTCGGTGAGGTCCGTCACCCCGTCGTGCCACAGCTGGGCGAAGCTGTCGACCACCGCGGTCATCATCGTGACGCTCGCCAGCGGTGAGCCGGGCAGGCGGTGGCCCGCCTTGGTCACGTAGTCCACGTGATCGGTGATCTCCTCGTTCTGCACCCGGGTGAACTCGTTGAGCTTGGCCGCGAAGTCCTCGTTGACCTGGGCCGCCTGCCGCAGGGCGCGCAGGGTCGCCGCGTGCTCGGCGTAGAAGCGCCAGTACTCCGCGACGTGGAACCGGACCGCAGCGGGGTCGGTGAAGTCCGGGCTGTGCTCAGGGCGGTCCACGCTCTCGTCGCCGGCCGCCTCCAGGTCTGCCAGCAGTGACTCGAGCAGTTCTTCCTTGCCGGCGAAGTGGTTGTAGAACGACCCGGCCGCCCGGCCCGCTTCGGCCGTGATGTCGGTGATCTTCGTGCTCAGGTAGCCCCGAGTGGCGAACAGGCGCTGCGCGGCGGCCTTCAACGCGGCCTCGGTCTCCGCGGCCTTCTCCTTGCGCTTCACGGCACCTCCTTGACGGGAGCACGCTAGCAAGTCCATTATGAATCTGAATTCAGTGAATGGAGATTCAATTATGGATGTGGTGATCGCGGGCGCCGGCCCGGCCGGGCTCGCACTGGCCATCGACCTCGCCCGGCGCGGAGTGGGCGTGCGGATCGTCGACAAAGCGACCGAGTTCTTCCGCGGCTCCCGGGGCGACGGGCTGCAGCCGCGCACGCTGGAGGTGTTCGACGACCTCGGGGTGATCGACGTCGTGCTGGCCGCGGGCCGGGAGACGCCGGCCTTGCGTGTGCACCTGGACGGCGAGTTCGTGGTGGAGCGCCGGATCTTCGAGCCGCGCGAGCCGATGCCGGACGTGCCCTACCCCAACGGGTGGACGCTCGGGCAGGCGCAGATCGAGGGCATCCTGCGTGACCGGCTGGCGGAGTTCGGGGTGCGCGTCGAGCTGGGCGCGGCGTTGACCGGCTTCACGCAGGACGCCGCCGGGGTCACCGCGGAGCTGGCGACCGGCGAGACCGTGCGGGCGGACTACCTGGTCGGCGCCGACGGCGGGCGCAGCTTCGTACGGAAGGCGCTGGGGATCGAGTTCGAGGGCGTCACGGACGAGTCGTTCCGGATGCTGCTGGGTGACGTCGAGGCCGATCTCGACCCGGAGTTCGGCTACTGGTTCGCGACCGCGGCGGACCCGGGGCGCGGGGTCGTGATGAGCCCGCTGCCGGGGATCGGCCTGTTCCAGTTCGGCGCGCCGCTGGAGGAGGAGGACGTGGAACCGAGCGTGGCGACGCTGCAGTCCACTCTGGACGCGCTCGGCGCCCGGGTGCGGCTGGGGGAGCTGACGTGGTCGACGGTGTGGCGGCCGAACGTGCGCCTGGCGAAGCGGTTCCGGGTGGGCCGGGTGTTCCTGATCGGCGACGCGGCGCACGTCCACCCGCCGACCGGCGGGCAGGGGCTGAACACGAGCGTGCAGGACGCGTACAACCTGGGCTGGAAGCTCGCCGACGGGTCACCGGAGCTGCTGGACAGCTACGAAACCGAGCGGCGAGCGGTGGCCGAGCGCGTGCTGGGCGTGTCGTCGGAGCTGCTGCGCAAGTACCGGGAGGGCGACGAGCGGGCCCACGAGCGCGGCGCGGACACCGACCAGCTGAACATCAGCTACCGCACGTCGGACGAGCCCGGGCTGGCGGCGGGGGACCGGGCGCCGGACGCGCCGCTGCTCGACGAGGACGGCACGGAGGTCCGGCTGTTCGACCTGTTCCGCGGCCCGCACGCGACGAGGCTGATCTTCGGTGGTCCTGGGGCGGACGAGCCACACACCTACGCGGTGCTCCGCCCGGGGGAGACCGCCACGGGCCGATACGTGATCGACGCGGAGGGGCACGCCTTCGCTTCGTACGCGGCGAAAGAGGTGGTCGTCCGACCGGACGGCTACGTGGGCGAGCTGGTGCGCTAGCACGGCCAGCCGGTGCGGCGGGGAAGGAACATGCGTCCGGCGGTTGGCGGGGGCCGGGCCCGACGTCGCGGCCGCGCCGGTGCAGGTACCGCTCGGCGGCGCGGTCCGGGTGGTGGGGGCCGGGCGTTGGGGTGGTGCCGCAGGCTTCCGGCCGTGCTCGCGCGGTCGGCCGGCGCGCGGCACGCGGCGCGGCCGGTTCGACTTCCCGGTCGGGCCGGTTCGGCTTCCCGCGCCGCGGGCTCGGCTCGCCTCCGGCGTCCGCGGGGCGGAGCAAGTGATCGCGCCCGGCGGTTGGGCGGGCGGCGCTAGCCGCGGCCGCGCTCCGCCGGCGCCGAGGCGATGGCGCTACCCACAGACCTTCGCCGCTGCCGCGTCCACCTCTGCCAGCACCGCCGGCCACGCGGCCCGTGCGGCGGCTCGTCGCGTCAGTTCTCGCTCCGCGATGCGGCCCGCTACGAAACCCACGGCTGGTTCGTCGGCCGCCGAGAGCAGGTCTCGCATCCGCGCGGCGGCCACCACCGCGTCCTGGTGGTCGCCCAGCACGTCCTGCAGCCGCTTGGTCGCCTTGATCAGCTCGCGCACCCGCGCGGCCTGCTTCTTCCGCGCCGCCGCCTTCGCCGTCTCCGCCGCGTACCGCAGGCGCTTGCCATGAATGCGCAGCTCGTGCAGCTCGTCGTCCGGCGGGTCGGCCGGCAGCGCGGCCACCGCCTTCACCAGCTTCCGGTACGGCTTGCGCACCACCGCGCCCACATCGACCGGGCCCGGCGCCGGATCAGCGCTCAGCTGCAGCTCCGTCAGCACCAGCCGCGCGGTCGAGCGCAGCAACGCCGCGTACCGCGCGCTGCCCAGGCACCGGTTGAGCCGCCGCTTCGCCTTCGCCCGCTCGGCCACGAAGATCCGCACCAGCCGCGCCCCGGCGGCCTGGTCGGCCTCGCCGAACGACGCGACCGTCGCGCGCAGATGGCCGATCAGCACGTCGTGGTCGCGCACCTCGCCGAGCCCGGCGGCGAGCCACTTCAGCTCGGCCCGCACGTCGTCGCCCGCCGGCCCCAGCAGCTTCAACGCGCTGCGGAGCCGGCGGACCGCCACGCGCATCTGGTGCAGGTCCTCGGGATCGGCCCCGGACCGCGTGCCCGGCTCGTGCCTGAGCATCGCGCGCAGCTGCCCGTCGATCCGCGCCCGCAGCAGCGTCTCGGGGGTGTCCCGCGGACCCGCGACCAGCGGTTCCCCAGGCAGCCCGAGGTCACCGGCGGTCACGGCTCGGGAGGGCAACGTAGCGGTGCTCACCCGGTGAATGATAGGTGAACGAAACCCGCGTTCAGTTCGCGTGCAGCATCTCGTTCAGCTCGATGCCGGCCCCCGTGCGCGGCACGGCCTCGACCGCGCCGGTCTCGGAGTTGCGCCGGAACAACGCGCCGGAGATGCCGGACAGCTCGCGGGCCTTGACGGTCTTGCCCTCGACCACGACCTTCGTGCCGGCCGTGACGTAGAGCCCGGCCTCGACCACCGAGTCGTCCCCGAGGGAGATGCCGACCCCGCCGTTGGCGCCGATCAGGCAGCGCTCGCCCAGCGAGATGACCTCCTTGCCACCACCGGACAGCGTGCCCATGATCGACGCGCCACCGCCGACGTCGGTGCCGTCGCCGACGACCACGCCGGCCGAGATGCGGCCCTCGACCATCGACGCGCCGAGCGTGCCGGCGTTGAAGTTCACGAAGCCCTCGTGCATGACCGTGGTGCCGTTGGCCAGGTGCGCGCCGAGGCGCACGCGGTCGGCGTCGCCGATCCGCACCCCGGTGGGCACCACGTAGTCGACCATGCGCGGGAACTTGTCGACGCTGTAGACGGTGACCGGGCCGCGCGCCCGCAGCCGCAGCCGGGTCTGCTCGAAGCCCTCGACCGGGCACGGGCCGTGGTTGGTCCACACGACGTTGGCCAGCAGGCCGAAGATCCCGTCCAGGTTCTGCCCGTGGGGCTGCACCAGGCGGTGCGACAGCAGGTGCAGGCGCAGGTAGATGTCGTGCGCGTCGGCCGGGGCCTGCGCGAGCGTGCCGATCGTGGTGCGGACCGCGACCACCTCGACGCCCCGGGCCTCGTCCGGGCCGAGCAGCTCGGCGGCGGCCTCGCCGAGGATCTCGACGGCCTGCTCGCGGGTCAGCCGCTCGGTCCCGCTGGTGCCGGGCTCGCCCAGCTTGGGCTGCGGGAACCAGGTGTCCAGCACGGTCCCGTCGGTGGTGACGGTGGCCAGGCCGACGCCGTGCGCACCGGTGGTCTCGGGATTGGGGCTCTGCTCGCTCACGGCCCTAACCGTAACTCAGCCGGTCACGAGCTGGGTGTCCACCAGTTGCTTCACCGACCGGAGGCTGTCGGCGATCGCGGTGAGCGCCGAGGTGCACGCTCCGCCCGGATCGGCGACGGCGTCGCAGTGGCCGCCGCGGTAGGCGCCGATGCCCTTCTCCAGGTCGTTCGCCGCCGCGACCAGGTCCGGGTGCTTGGTGCCGGCCTGCTCACGCACCAGGCCCGGGGTGCTGCCCAGCTCGGTGACGTACTTGCCGCAGCCGCGCGGGGTCTGCCCGGCCGGGTCGCGGAAGCAGGTGTCCGCGGTGAGGGCGTTGAGCTTGACCGACAGGGCGTAGGGCGTCTCCGCCTGGCCGGCCCCACCCTTCGGGGTCGGGCCCGCCTCGTTGGAACAGCCGGCCAGCACGAGTGCCAGCGCACCGAGGGCGATCAGGGGCTTCCACGTGCGCACCTGCTCACCGTACGACACCCCCTAGAGTCGGGACATGACGACTCTCGACCTGCACGCCGACCCCGTCGACCTGACCGCCGCGCTGGTGGACGTCCAGAGCGTGTCCGGGCAGGAGGCGGCGCTGGCCGACGCGGTGCAGGCAGCGTTGCTCGCGCAGGCCGGGCACCTCGAGGTGGTGCGCAACGGCGACGCCGTGCTGGCCCGGACGAACCTCGGACGGCCCTCGCGCGTGGTGCTGGCCGGGCACCTGGACACGGTGCCGGTGAACGAGAACCTGCCGGTGCGCCGCGAGGGCTCCGGCGACGACGAGGTGCTGCACGGGCTCGGCACGGTCGACATGAAGGGCGGCGACGCGGTGTTCCTGCACCTGGCCGCCACCGTCACGCAGCCGCGCCACGACGTCACGTTCGTCTTCTACGACAACGAGGAGGTCGAGGCCGTGCGCAACGGTCTCGGCCGGATCGAGCGGGAGATGCCGGACTGGCTGGCCGGCGACCTGGCGATCGTCGGCGAGCCGTCGAACGCGGTCATCGAGGCCGGCTGCCAGGGCACCATGCGGGTCGAGCTGCGGCAGACCGGCAAGCGCGCGCACACCGCGCGAGCCTGGATGGGCGTCAACGCGATCCACGCGCTGGGCGAGCCGCTGCGCCGGCTGGAGGCGTATGAGGCGCGGGTGGTGGACATCGACGGCCTCACCTACCGCGAGGGCCTGCAGGCCGTGCGGATCTCCGGCGGGGTGGCCGGCAACGTGGTGCCGGACGAGGCGGTGCTCGCGGTGAACTTCCGCTTCGCCCCGGACCGCAGCCCGGAACAGGCCGAAAAGCACCTGCGCGAGGTGTTCGACGGCTACGAACTGTCCGTTGTGGACCTTTCGCCGGGTGCGCTGCCCGGCTTGACCGCCCCGGCGACGGCCGAGCTGGTCCAGGCCGCCGGCGGCGCGGTGGCGGCGAAACTGGGGTGGACGGACGTGGCCCGGTTCGCCGCGCTGGGCATGGCGGCGGTGAACTTCGGCCCCGGGAACCCCACGCTCGCGCACACCCGTGAGGAGCACGTCGCGGCGCGGGAGATCCGGCAGGTCACGCGCGTGCTGCGGGACTTCCTGGCCCAGTAAGCTCGGCGGGGTGACAGGGCCAGAAGTGGACGAAGCGTCCGAGTATCCCGAGCACCCGCGGGAGAAGCAGCGGGGTCCGGTCGTGCTGCGCCGCGAGCGCCGCATCGAGCAGACCACCACCGACCAGCGCCTGCTCGACTCGCGCGGGCCCAGCGACTGGGTGCACACCGACCCGTGGCGGGTCATGCGCATCCAGGCCGAGTTCGTCGAGGGTTTCGGCGCGCTGGCCGAGGTGCCGCGCGCGGTCACCGTGTTCGGCTCGGCCCGCACGCCCCGTGACCACCCGGAGTACGAGCTGGGCCGCAAGATCGGCGCGGGGCTGGCCAACGCCGGGTTCGCGGTGATCACCGGTGGCGGGCCGGGCGCGATGGAGGCGGTCAACCGCGGCGCGTCCGAGGCCGGCGGGCTGTCCATCGGCCTGGGCATCGAGCTGCCGTTCGAGCAGGGCCTGAACCCGTGGGTCGATCTCGGGGTGAACTTCCGGTATTTCTTCACCCGCAAGACGATGTTCATCAAGTACGCGCAGGCGTTCATCTGCCTGCCCGGTGGCTTCGGCACACTGGACGAGTTGTTCGAGGCGCTCACCCTGGTCCAGACCAAGAAGGTGACGAAGTTCCCGGTGGTCCTGTTCGGACGGTCCTACTGGGGCGGGCTCTACGACTGGGTCCGGGACGCGGTGCACGCCCAGGGCAAGATCAGTGACAAGGATCTGGCGCTGCTGCACCTCACCGACGACGTCGACGAGGCGGTGGCGATGGTCGAGGAGGCCTACAAGGCCTGGGAGGACACCCACTAAGTGAAGCGGATCTGTGTGTTCTGCGGTTCTTCCGGCGGCGGCGACCCGGTGTACGCCGACGCCGCCACGGCGCTCGGCAAGCTGCTCGCCGAGCGGGGGATCGGCTTGGTCTACGGCGGCGCGAGCGTCGGCCTGATGGGCGCGGTGGCCGACGGCGCGCTGGCGGCGGGCGGCGAGGTGATCGGCGTGATCCCGGAGCACCTGAAGCGGGTCGAGATCGCGCATGCGGGCTTGTCGGAGCTGGTGGTGACCGCCGACATGCACGAACGCAAGGCGAAGATGGCCGAATACGCCGACGCGTTCCTGGCGCTGCCCGGCGGCGCGGGGACGCTGGAGGAGCTGGCCGAGGTCTGGACGTGGGCCCAGCTGGGGCTGCACAGCAAGCCGATCGGCCTGGTCGACGTGCGCGGTTACTACCGCCCCTTCCGCGACTTCATCGACCACATGGTGACCGAGAAGTTCCTGCGCGCCGAGCACCGGGACCTGGTCTTCGTGGACGAGGACCCGGCCGCACTGCTGGACGCCTTCGCGAAGTACGAGGCCCCCGACATCGCCAAGTGGCAATAACAGCACCACCACCACCCAAACCGCCACCCGGCAGCAAAACGCAACAAACCCCCGAACCAGCCCGCCTCCCGCACCCGATCCCCAGCCTTCTTTGGCGGCCGATCAGGCGTGTCAAGGTACTCTTTCCAGCCTTGACACGCCTGCTCGGCCGCTAAAACACTGAAAGATCGGGTTCGGGAGGGCACTTCCAATCCGGGCGTAGCGAAGCGAAGCCGGTGCCCGAGATACCCGCGTAGCGGCTAAGCGGCCTCCCCAGGCCGCTTGTGGTACTTGTCCACGTACTCCTGCCCGGACAGCTCAGCGATGGCGTACATCACCTCGTCGGTGACAGCGCGCCGGATCGCCGGCGACGCGTCCAGCCCGTCGTAGCGCGAGAAGTCCAGAGGCTCCCCGAACTCGACGGTCACCTTCGCGAACCGCGGGAACAGCTTGCCCTTCGGCAGGAGCTTCTCCGTGCCGGTCAGCGCCACCGGCACCACCTTCGCGCCGGTCGCCAGCGCCAGCGAGCCCACCCCGGTGTGCCCGCGGTGCAGGCGGCCGTCGAGCGAGCGGGTGCCCTCCGGGTAGATGCCGAACACGCCGCCCTCGTCGAGCACCTTGCGCCCGGACTCCAGCGCCGCGAGCCCGGCCTTCGCGTTGCCGCGTTCCACCGGCACGAACCCGACCGCGTCCAGGAACGCGGCCATCAGCCGGCCGCGCAGGCCCTTGCCGGTGAAGTACTCCGCCTTGCCGAGGAACCGCACCCGCCGGGGGCTGACCAGCGCCAGCAGCGTCGTGTCCACGGCCGCGCGGTGGTTGGGCGCGAGGATCACCGGGCCGTACGCCGGAACCCTCTCCGCGCCGCGCACCTCCGGCCGGTAGATCAGCTTGACCACCGGAACGGCCAGGAGACGGATCAGCTGGTAAAGCACGGTTCCTCCAGTTCGTCGTCGGTTCCAGCATGGCACGATCGGCGGTCATGGACACCGGCTGGTTCGCCCTGCGCACGTGGCAGGAGCCCGATTTCGACCCCGCTGACCTGGTACGGGCGAAAGCGGGCCGCACCGTGTCGGTGGTGCTGCCCGCGCTCGACGAGGAGCGGACGGTCGGCGACGTGGTCGCCTCGGTGCGGCCGCTGGTGGGCACTCTGGTCGACGAGCTGGTGGTCGTCGACTCGGGCTCCACCGACGCGACGATCGAGGTCGCCGCGGCGGCCGGGGCCCGCGTGGTGCGCCGCGAGGACGTGCTGCCGGACCTGGAACCGCTGCCCGGCAAGGGCGAGGTGCTGTGGCGGTCGCTCGCCGCGACCACCGGTGACCTCGTCGTGTTCCTCGACTCCGACCTCGTCGACCCCGATCCCGGGTTCGTGCCCGCGCTGCTCGGCCCGCTGCTGCTCACCGAGGGCGTGCACCTGGTCAAGGGCTTCTACCGGCGGCCGCTGCGGGTCGAGTCGGCCGAGGCCGGCCACGGCGGCGGGCGGGTCACCGAGCTGCTCGCCCGCCCGGTGCTGTCCGCGCTGCGGCCCGCGCTGTCGGCCGTGGTGCAGCCGCTCGGCGGCGAGTACGCGGCCACCCGCGAGTTCCTCGAATCGGTGCCGTTCGCCGCGGGGTACGGCGTGGAGATCGGGCTGCTGCTCGACGCCGAGGCCCGCTACGGCATGGCCGGGCTCGCCCAGGTCAACCTGGGTGTCCGCAAGCACCGGAACCGGTCGCTGCTGCAGCTGGGCGTGATGGCCCGGCAGATCCTCGGCACCGCGCTGGCCCGGTGCGGGATCGACGCGGGCGGCTCGGGGACGCTGACCCAGTTCGTGGCCGAGGCCGGGGCGTGGGTGCCGCGGGAGTCCGAGGTCCTGGTGGCCGACCGGCCGCCGATGCGGCAGGTGCGCTCGGGGGACGAACCGCGCCCGGGTGTGTCACGATTCTGACGTGACGACCGCCCTGATCTACCTCGTGATCATGCTGCTCGTGGCGGCGGTGGTGTTCCTGCTGGCCGCCGTCGTGTTCGGCCGCGGCGAGGAGCTCGCGCCGCTGCCGCCGGGCAGCTCGCCGACGCGCCTGCCGGTGCGCGACATCACCGGCGAGGACGTGCGAAAGGTGCGCTTCCAGCTCGTCCTGCGCGGGTACAAGATGTCCGAAGTGGACTGGGTGATGGGGCGGCTGGGCGCCGAGATCGACGAGCTGCGCGCCCGGGTGGCCGAGCTCGAGTCGGAACGGCAGACGTCGGGATGATCGACCTGGTCCTGTCCGTGGACGTGCACGCGGGCGCGGGCACGACGTGGCTCGCGCTGACCGACTGGGAGCGGCAGCACGAGTGGATGCTCGGCACGCACGTCGAGGTCGTCGAGGGCGACGGGCGCAGCGTGGGGTCGAAACTGAGCGCGTTCACCGGGGTGCGCGGCGTGGGCGTCACCGACCAGATGGAGATCACCAGCTGGGAGCCGCCGGTGCGGTGCACGGTCCGGCACCTGGGCAGCGTCGTCAAGGGCACCGGCGCCTTCCACGTGCACGCGAAGGGGGCGCACCGGTCCACGTTCGTCTGGTCGGAGAGCCTGGTGCCGCCGCTCGGGCCGGCGGGGCAGCTGGGGTGGCCGGTCGTCAAGCCCGCGTTCGTTCTTGGGTTGCGGTATTCGTTGAGACGGTTCGCGAAGTTCGCGGAGAGCTACTCGGTGGGGCAGGTGTGATGGAGTCGATCGGCGCCGACGGGGTGTCGCGGTGCCCGTGGGGGAACTCGGCGCCGGACTACGCCGAGTACCACGACACGGAGTGGGGCGTGCCGCTGCGCGGGCAGGACGCGCTGTACGAGCGGCTGTGCCTGGAGGCGTTCCAGTCGGGGCTGTCGTGGATCACGATCCTGCGCAAGCGGGAGGGTTTCCGGACCGCCTTCGCCGGGTTCGTGCCGGAGAAGGTGGCCGAGTTCGGCGAGGACGACGTCGAGCGGTTGATGGCCGACGCGTCCATCGTGCGCAACCGCGCGAAGATCCTGGCCGCGATCACGAACGCCCGCGCGATCACGACGCTGGACCAGCCGTTGGACGACCTGCTGTGGTCGTTCGCGCCGACCGGGAAGCGGGCACGCCCGCGCACGATGGCCGACGTCCCGGCGATCACCCCGGAGTCGACGGCGATGGCGAAGGCGCTGAAGAAGCGCGGGTTCGCCTTCGTCGGCCCGACGACGTGCTACGCGCTGATGCAGGCCACCGGCATGGTCGACGACCACTTGGTGACCTGTTTCCGCGCGACGTCCTGATGCTCCCGGTCGCCGACGCCTCGACCGTGGTGCTCGTCGAGGGCGACAGCGACCGGATCGCCGTGGAAACGGCTGCCGTGATCCGCGGCCGGGTTCTGGACGCGGAGGGCGTGGCGGTCGCGCCGGTCGGCGGGGCGCACGCGATCGGCCGCTTCCTGACGCGGTCGGGTCTGCTGGACCGCCCGGTGCGGCTCGCCGGGCTCTGCGACCTGGCCGAGGCGGAGGTGTTCCGGCGCGGGCTGGCCACGGCCTCCGGCGCCGAGCACTTCGGGGTCTTCGTCTGCGTCGATGACCTGGAGGACGAGCTGATCCGCGCGGTGGGCGCCACGGGCGTCGAGGCGGTTTTCGGCTCCCAGGGCGATCTCGGGTCGTTCCGGTCGCTGCAGCGCCAGCCCGCCTGGCGCGGCCAGGAGGTGGAAGCGCAGGCGCGGCGGTACCTGGGCGCTGGGGCGGGCCGCAAAGCGCGCTACGCGCGGCTGCTCGTCGAGGCGGCGGCCGGCCGGGGCGCCCTGCCCCGGCCGCTCGACGCCCTGCTCACCGCGGTCTGACCTACTTCCCCTGGAAGTCCGGCTTGCGCTTGGCGACGAACGCCTCCACCGCCTCGCGGTGGTCGGCCGTCGAGCCGAGCACCGTCTGTGCGGCATCCTCCGCGGCCAGCGCGTCCTCCAGCGAGCCCTCCGCGGCCACGGTCAGCACGTGCTTGATCTTGGCGTAGCTGACCGTCGGCCCGGCGGCGAGCTTCGCGGCCAGCGCCTGCGCCCGGCCGGCCAGCTCCGCGTCCGGCACGACCTCCGTGACCAGGCCAAGCGACAGCGCCTCCTCGGCGCCGACCGTGCGCGCCAGCAGCATCAGCTCGGCCGCCCGGCCGTAGCCGACCAGTCGCTGCAGCGTCCACGACGCGCCCGAGTCCGGGCCGAGCCCGACATTGGCGAAGGCCATCAGGAAATTCGCCGACGAGGCGGCCACCCGCAGGTCGGCGGCGTAGGCGAAGGCCGCCCCCGCGCCCGCGGCCGGGCCGTTCACCGCGGCGATCACCGGCTTCGGCATCTCCACGATCGCCCGGACGATCGGGTTGTAGTGGTCCTGCACGGTCCGCAGCGGCGCCGGGTCGCCGGCCTGCAGCAGCCCGACGTGCTCCTTGAGGTCCTGGCCCGCGCAGAACGCCTTGCCCGCGCCGGTCAGCACCACCGCGCGCACCGCGGGGTCCGACGACGCCTCCCGCAAGGCGGCGAGCAGGCGCTCCTTCAGCTCCACGGTGAGCGAGTTGTAAGCCTTGGGGCGGTTCAACGTCACGGTGCGCACGCCGTCGGCGTCGGCGGTGAGCAGCACGTCCTCGGTGGTCACCGGAGGTCCTCCTGAAAACTCGGGTGCGGGGCGATACCAGCACCTAAGCAAACACGAAAAGATCGGTCCGCGTTCGCGCGCCCATCCTGATGAGGGAGAATGGGCCCTGACCCGGTTGGCTTGAGGAGCGCGACCCGGGCGCGCCGGTTGATACGGAGGGAGCACGCTATGGCGGCCATGAAGCCCCGGACCGGAGATGGTCCCCTCGAGGTGACTAAGGAGGGGCGGGGCCTCGTGATGCGCGTTCCGCTCGAGGGCGGTGGGCGACTTGTCGTCGAGCTGTCGGCCGAAGAGGCCAAGGACCTGGGGGTTGCCCTGCAGGAGGCCACCAGCTGAGCACTTCCGTTCCCGTCGTCACCGGCTGACGTCACGCGCGGCCGCAGTCCCTTGAGTTCCAGGAGGTCGCCAGATGGCGCGGTTCCCCCTGCCGTCCGTTCCCAGCCGGCTGATCGACGTCGAGGTCGCCGACGCGCGCCGTCGCGGCGCCGACCTGGCCGTCCTGGTCCCCGCGGGTGCGGCCGCGCCGGTCGCCGGGGTCGAGCACTCCGGCAAGGCCGGTGAGGTCCGCCGGGTCCCCGCCGGGGACGTGCGCTGGCTGGTCGGGATCGGCGAGGGTGAGCCGGTGCAGTGGCGCACCGCGGGCGCGGCGCTGGCCCGGGAGGCCGCCGACGTCAAGGCGGTGCAGGTCGAGCTGGGTGGCGACGTCACCGGCGAGCAGGTCGCGGAGCTGACCCTGGGTGCGCTGCTCGGCGGGTACCGGTTCAAGGTCACCGCGGAGGCGGACCAGCCCGCGCTGCGCACCCTGCGCCTGATCACGCCGGAGGCCGGTCACCAGCGGATCGTCGAGCGCGTGCGGGTGCTGGCGGGGGCGACGGCGCTGGCCAGGGACCTGGCGAACACGCCGTCCAACGTCAAGAACCCCGAGTGGCTGGCGGACACCGCCGCGCGCCTGGCCGGTGAGGTGCCCGGCCTGAGCGCCACGATCCGGGACGAGGAGTGGCTGGCCGCGCAGGGCTTCGGCGGGGTGCTCGCGGTCGGCGGCGGTTCGGCGAGCCCGCCGCGGCTGATCGAGCTGACATACCGGCCGCGCGGCGCGGTGCGGCACCTGTTGCTGGTCGGCAAGGGCATCACGTTCGACACCGGTGGCCTGTCGATCAAGCCGGCCGACGGGATGCACCTGATGCGCACCGACATGGCCGGCGGTGGCGCGGTGATCGCCGCGGCGCTGGCGATCGCGTCGCTGCGGCTGCCGGTGCGGGTCACGGCGCTGGTGCCGGCGGCGGAGAACCACGTGTCCGGTTCGTCGTACCGGCCGGGCGACGTGGTGCGGCACTACGGCGGGCGGACCACCGAGGTGTCCAACACCGACGCCGAGGGCCGCATGGTGATGGCCGACGCGCTGGCCTACGGGATCCGCCGGTTCACCCCGGACGCGGTGGTCGACGTGGCGACCCTGACCGGCGCGATGAAGGTCGCGCTGGGCCTGCGGACCGGCGGGTTGTTCGCCACGGACGACAAGCTGGCCGACGAGATCCGCGAGGCCGGCGCGAGCGTGGGGGAGGCGTGGTGGCGGATGCCGCTGCTGGACGCCCACGCCGACGCGGTGCGCGGTGAGCTCGCCGACGTGAAGCAGGCGCCGGGCGGGCCGGGCGGCATCACGGCGGCGCTGTTCCTGCGCGAGTTCACCGAGGGCCTGCCGTGGGCCCACCTGGACATCGCGGGCCCCGCGAGAGCCGAAAAGCCCTACGCGGAGGTCGTCCCCGGCGCGACGGGCTTCGCGGCGCGGACGCTGGTGGCGTTCGCGGAGGCGTTCGGCAGCGACCAGGCGTAGTTCCAGCGCCCTCGGCGCAGCCGCCGCGGGAGGGCCGCAGGCGTGGCGCCCGCCGTTGGCGCGTAGCCCGAGGTGCGGGGCTGTGCGGTGTGCCCGTGGTGGTATTCCGGCGCTCTGCGGCTGGGCGCGGCGTGCGGTTCCGGTCAGGCGTAGCGCGCTCCGTTGGCGCGGACGTAGTCGCGGAAGGCGGAGACCGCTGGGGTTGGCTCCTCGCCTGCTCGCCAGGTCAAGCCGATCGTCCGGCTGACCTGCGGGGACAGCGGCACCTCCACCACCCCCGCCGGTGGCGCGGGCCCGAACCGCGGCAGCAGCGCCACCCCGAGCCCCGCCGCGACCAAGCCGCGCGCGGTGTCCGACTCCTGGCTCTCGAACGCGATCTTCGGCTCGAAACCGGCCGCCGCGCAGAGGCCGTCGATGATCTGCCGCAGCCCGTAGCCGTGCTCGAGCGTCACGAACGGCTCGTCGGCCAGTTCCTCGACCCGGATCCGGCGCCGTCGGGCCAGCGGATGCGCCTCCGGCACCGACAACAGCAGCTCCTGCTCCGACAACGCGCAGCTGTCCAGCGCCGCGGTCTCCGGCAGCGGCGCCACCAGCGCCAGGTCCAGCTCACCGTCCGCGAGCCGGTCCAGCACGTGCTGCCGCGAGCCCTGGACCAGTGAAAACCGCACCCCCGGGTAGTCGATGCGGAAGTCGCGCAGCAGCGACGGGACCAGCCACCGGCCCAGCAGGTGCAGGAACCCGAGCACCACGTGTCCGCGGTCCGGCGAGATCTCCTCCCGCGTCTGCCGCACGCCCGTCTCGACCGCACCGAGCGCCCGGGCCGCCGTCGCCGCGAGGATCTCGCCCGCCCGCGTCAGGCGGACGCCGCGCCCGTCCGGCCGGGTCAGCGGCGCGCCGACGACCTCGGACAACGCGGCCAATCGCCGGCTCACCGTCGGCTGCGGGACGCCCAGCCGTTCCGCCGCGCGGGTGATGTTGCGTGTTTCACGCAGCGCGGCCAGCAGCGCCAGGCTGGGGGCCAGCTCCGCGGCCAGCCGCTGGTCAGACGCTTCGGCCGGATTCTCATACGCCACGGTATGAATAATGCCAGTTCCGCGCATTAGAAGTATCTTTTAGCGCGGCTTACTTTCGAGGGCGTGCCAGTCGATCTGCTCGCCCCCGCCCGCCCGGAGACGCGGCGGGTGAAGCTCGCGGTCGCCGCCGCCGGGATCTCGTCGTTCGCCCTGCTCTACGCGCCGCAGCCGGTTCTGCCGCAGCTCGCCGCGCAGCACCACCTGGACCCCGGTTCGGCGTCGCTCGCGGTGTCGGTGGCGACCGGGGCGCTCGCGATCGCGGTGCTGCCGATCGCGGCGCTGTCGGAGATCGTCGGGCGGCGGCCGATCATCGTCGCGTCGGTGACGATGTCGGTCCTGCTGGGCCTGCTGATGCCGTTCGCGCCGTCGTACCCGGTGCTGCTCGCGCTGCGGGCGCTGCAGGGGATCGCGATCGCCGGGTTCCCGGGCGTGGCGTCGGCGTACCTGGTGGAGCAGCTCGGCAAGACCGGGGTGGCCGCGGCGGTCGGGGCGATGATCGCGGGCAACACCGTGGGCGGGATGCTCGGCCGGTTGTCCGCCGGGTTCAGCGCGGAGGCGCTGGGCTGGCACGGCGCGCTGGCCGTGGTCGCGGGCGTGGCACTGGTGTGCAGCGCGATCACCGTTCTGTCGCTGCCTCCCGGTGCGCGGGTGACCGCCTCGGGGGAGCGGTCGCGAGGCGTGCTGAGCGGGATGGGACTGGCGTTGCGGCGGCCGGTGCTGCTGGCGCAGTACGGCGTGGCCCTGCTCGCGATGGGCGCCTTCGTGGCGATGTACAACGCGGCCGGGTTCCGGCTGACCGGGGACCTCGGCCTGTCGCCGGCGGTCGCGTCGCTGGTGTTCCTCGCCTACGCGGTGGGCTCGGTGTCGTCGTCGAACGCGGGCCGGCTGGTCACCCGGTTCGGCCGGCCGCGGGCGGTGCTCGGCGGACTGGCTGTGATGGCGACCGGGATCCTGCTGACCCTGCCCGACTCGCTGCCGCTGGTCGTGCTCGGGTTCGTGGTGCTGACCGGCGGGTTCTTCGCCGCGCACGCGGTGGCCAACGGCTGGGCCGCGGCCGAGGCGCCGGAAGGCGCGCGCGGTCAGGCGTCCGGCATGTACACGCTGGCCTACTACCTGGGCAGCAGCGTCGGCGGCACGCTCGGCAGCATCGTGTTCGGGCACTTCGGGTGGAGTTGGCTGGTGGGTGCCGCGGTGGTGTGGCTGGCGCTGGCCGGCGCGGCGGTGGTCAGCCTTCGAGCGGCTGCCACCCGGCGTGCGGCAGTCCCGGCCTGAGCGGCCGTCGCACTCGAGCGGCTGTGCCCGAAACCCTTCCTCAGCCCTCCAGCAGGAAGTACTCGTTCCCGAACGGGTCGGCGAACCACGTCGCTTTCGCGCCCCATGGCATGACCTGCGGCTCCTGCGCGAAGCGCACGCCTCGCGCGGACATCTCGGCGTAGGCGGTGGCGACGTCCGGCGTGATCACCGTGATGCCCGTGCCGCCCGGGGTCACCGCGCGCTCGTAGACCTCCGGCTGCCCGAGCACGATCGACGTCTGCGCGCCCGGCGGCGCCACGGTCAGGAACCGGTGGACCGGCCCGAACCGCACGTCCTCCCGCTTCTCCCAGCCCAGCGTGCCGACGTAGAAGCGCAGGGCTTCCTCCTGGTCGCCGACCAGGATCGTGGCGGAGTGCAGGTGGGTGATCACCTCCGCACGCTACGGCGGCGCTCTCACCGGTGTCTTCTCCGTTCTTGCGCATCGGCCGAGGCCAGCGCGGGCAGCGCGATCAGCACCGGCGGTGACCAGTCCTGACCCAGCTCCAGGTGCACGTCCCGGTGGTGCACCGGCGACTCCGCGGACACCCGCACCGCCCGCGGGCAGGCGCCGAGCACGCCCCGGCCCGGGATGAGCTGGGCCGTCAGGTCCGAGCCGGTGGGCAGCGCGGACGACATCACCCAGTACGTGCCCGGTGGCACGCCGGTGAGCAGGAAGTCGCCCGGTTCGGCCAGCAGCGTGCCGCTGACCGGGAACCCGCGCGCCGCGCGCTTGGGGAACAGCCCGACGTAGACCGCTGGGTTCGGGCCCAGCGCCATCAACGCGGCCGGGCTCAGCCGGACCGTGCCCATGACCGTGCCGCCGCCCGCGCCCGGCACCGACACCGGCTGCGGTGGCGAGCCGGTGAGCACGTCCGGCAGCCGCCGGAACTCGACCGGCGTGGTGCCGACCGCGGCGGTGAAGCGGGTGGTGAACGTGCCGACCGCGGAGAAGCCGACGGCGTTGCAGATGTCGATGATCCGCTCGTCGGTCCGCAGGAGCAGCTGTTTGGCGCGCTCGAACCGCCGGGCGGTCAGGTACTGGCCCGGTGGCATGCCCAGCTCGCGCTCGAACGTGCGCGCCAGGTGGAACGGGCTGTAGCCGACGTGGTCGGCGACGTCCCCCAGGCCGATCGGTTCCTCTGCCCGCGTGCTGATGAACCGCGCGGCGCTGACGACTGCCTCGCGCATGACGACCCCCTCGTCGATCCGGACATTTCGCGTGAGGAGATCCTGCACCAGGGGTACGACAATTTCGAGCGCCGTCACCGGCCGCCAGCACCCGGCGACAGAGCGCCGACCAGCGGGGATCACTGCACCGCGGCCACCAGCAGCCCTCCGCCGACCGGCAGCAGCGCCGGCACCAGCCGCTCGTCCTCGCGGATCGCTCGCGCCAGTTCGCGCGCCGCGAGCGAGCCCGGCTCGCGCCGCTCGCCGCGCGCCGCGTCCGTCACCCCGTGGAACGCGATCACCCCGCCGGGCCGCAGCAGCTGCACCCCGTGCTCGTAGTAGCGCGGGTACTCGGCCCGCGCCGCGTCCACGAACACCAGGTCGTACCCGCCGCTGGTCAGCCTCGGCAGGACGTCCAGCGCGCGGCCCATGATCAGCCGCGTGCGCCCGGGCGGGTACCCGGCCTCGCGGAACGTGCGCCGCGCCGCCTGGTGGTGCTCCGGCTCGATGTCGATCGAGGTCAGGACCCCGTCCGGCGCCATGCCGCGCAGCAGGTAGAGCCCGCTGACCCCGATGCCGGTGCCGATCTCGACCACCGCGCGGGCCCGCAGGCTCGTCGCCAGGAAGCACAGCGCCGCTCCGGTCGCGGGTCCGAGCGCCGCGCAGCCCAGCTCGGCCGAGCGCGCCCGTGCGGCGAGCAGCGCGGCGTCGGCCGGGTGGTCGGGCAGGTAGCCCTCGGCGTGGTCGCCGCCACTCGCCGCGAGCGTCTCGGAGGTCACGCGCGCAAGGTTAGCGCCGGTCGTCGCCAAACCCGTGGAAGACGTGCACACTTCTCTCAGGCGGCTCTCAGTCTCGTCTCACTACCCACATAAGGAGAGAGGCCAAGCTGGGTCTCAACGGGCGCCAGGGGTTCCCGGGAACACAGTGCGGATGGCCCGCGTTGGACAGATCAGTTGGGAGAACAGCCTGATGGAGGTGCCGTCCCCCACGATGCAGAACAGCCTGAAGAACGAGCAGGTCGAGGGCCAGCCGGTCACGGTCGACGAGTCCGCGTGGACTCCGCCGTCGTGGGACGAGGTCGTCCGCGAGCACGGCGACCGGGTCTACCGCCTGGCGTACCGCCTGACCGGCAACTCCCACGACGCCGAGGACCTCACCCAGGAGACGTTCATCCGGGTGTTCCGCTCGCTGGCGTCCTACAAGCCGGGCACCTTCGAGGGCTGGCTGCACCGCATCACCACGAACCTGTTCCTGGACATGGCGCGCCGCCGCTCGCGGGTGCGCATGGAGGGGCTGCCCGAGGACACCGACCGCATCGTCGGTGACGACCCGAGCCCCGAGCAGGTGTACAGCGACACCCACCTGGACCCGGATCTGCAGGCCGCGCTCGACGAGCTGCCGCCGGAGTTCCGCGCCGCCGTGGTGCTGTGCGACGTCGAAGGACTTTCCTACGAGGAGATCGGTGCGACGCTCGGCGTGAAGCTGGGCACCGTGCGCAGCCGGATCCACCGCGGCCGGCAGGCGTTGCGTGCCTCGCTCGAACGGCGCCGGGCGGCCAAGGAGGAATCGGTGGGGGTTTCCGCATGAGCGAACTGCGAGGCTGGGGCCTGCCCGAGTCTCACCTGCTCCCCGACGCCGTCGTCGCCTTCGTGGACGGCGAGATGAGCCTGGGCGCCCGCGAGCGTGCCGCGTCGCACGTCGCCCGCTGCCCGATCTGCGCGGCCGAAGTGACGTCGCAGCGCCAGGTGCGCGCGGTCGTCCGGCACGCGGAAGCACCGTCGATGCCGGCTAGCCTGCTGGCGAGCCTGCGCAACATCCCGCAGGACACCGACCTGCCCACCAGTCCCGACAACCTCGCCGTGACCGAGGACGGCCAGCTGGTCGCGATCCAGCGGCCGGACCGCGTCGCCGGTCTCAAATCGTCCCCTTTTGGGTCGTCGGCGCCGCTCGGGTCGAGCGCGCCTCTCGGTAGTGGTTCCGCCGTACTGGGCGGGCAGCGTCATCCGTCGGTCCGGCGCCGCGTCGCGCAGGGGGCCGGGGTGGCCGTGTCCGGCCTGGTCCTGAGCGCGCTCGCGCTCGTGGTGACCTCGGCGTCCAGTGGCGACCCGACCCAGGCCAACCCGGAGCCGGGCCAGGCGCCCGCCCCCGGTGTGCTGCGTGCCCAGCTCGGCGGCGAGCCGAGCGCCCCGGCCACCACCACGACCACCACCACTCCCGCCGCCGTGGCCGGTCGCTGACGCGCCCTTCACCGTCCGCGCGGGACAATCGGTGGCGTAGGGTCGCGCCGACAGCACGACGAGCCAGCCACCCGGGGAACGATGAGTCAGCCGAATCCACCACAGGACAGCGCCGGTGCGGAGCCGCGGCTGGCGCCCCGCCCGCTGGACCGGCCGCCGGTGGATCCCGCGGAGGCGGGTGTGTTCGGCCGCCCGCACGGCGTGGACGGCGCATTCGACAAGCTCTACACCCCCGGCACCCGGGGCGGCGACAAGATCGCCGCCGCCCCGCCGGCGCCGGAGTCGCTGGCCGAGGCCTTCGGCCGCCCGCCGGGCGCGGAGGACGTGCGGCTCCAGCGGCCGGCCGGGGACAACGGCAGGCACCCGGGCGGTGATCCGGAGCCGCCGCTGTGGTCCCGCATGACCGACCCGTGGCGTGATCCGGGTTCGGCCGCGGTGCTGTCCCGCCCGGCCCTCGATCCCGACGACTCCGACGACGACGATGCCGACCGTCCCCGCAGCGCCCAGCTGTCGCTGCCGGAGCTGCTGTTCGGCCGCCGGGTCAAGCCGGTCGCGCTGGGGCTGCTCGGGGTGATCTGCTTGCTCATCGGCGCCGTCGGTGGCCTGATCGGCTGGTGGCTCGGCGGCGCGGGCGACTCGCTGACCGGCTCGGCGACGATCTCCGAGGCCGAGGCGGGCAAGGAACGCGCGCCCGGCTCGATCGCCGACATCGCGCAGCGCGTCGCGCCCGCGGTCATCTCGATCGAGGTCAAGTCGGGCCAGTCCGGCAGCGTCGGCTCCGGCGTGATGATCGACCCGCAGGGCTACGCGATCACCAACAACCACGTCATTTCGCTGGCCACGAGCGATCCGCAGGCCAAGATCACCGCGGTGTTCACCGACGGCACCCGCACCGAGGCGCGGGTCGTCGGGACGGACCCGAAGACCGACCTGGCCGTGATCAAGGTGGCCGTGTCCAACCCGACGGTGCTGCAGATCGGCGACCCGGGCAACCTCGAACCGGGCGATTCGGTGATCGCGGTCGGCTCGCCGCTGGGGCTGGAGAACACGGTGACCTCGGGCATCGTGAGCGCGCTGCACCGGCCGGTCACCGCGGCGGGGGAGAACGGCGAGCCGCCGGTCACCTACGACGCCATCCAGACCGACGCGCCCATCAACCGCGGCAACTCGGGCGGGGCGCTGGTCGACTCCACGGGCGCGCTGGTCGGCATCAACTCGTCGATCCGCACGGACGGTGGCGAGGACGGCTCGGGTGGCAGCATCGGCATCGGGTTCGCGATCCCGGCCGACGACGCCGTCAAGATCGCGCGCACGCTGATCAGCAGTGGTCAGGTCAAGCACGCCGACATCGGGGTGAACGCGGCGTCGGTCGCTGCGGAGACGTCGGAGGGCGCGCAGGTGCTCAACATCGCCGACGGCGGTCCGGCCGCCCGGGCCGGCATCGCGGAGGGCGACGTCATCACCAAGCTCGGCGACCGTCTGGTGCGCAACGCGGCCGAGTTGACGGTGGCGGTGCGGCAGCACGAGATCGGCGAAACGGTGCCGGTGCAGCTGGTGCGGCAGGGGCGGACGCTGATGGTCGACGTGACGCTGGGTTCGGACTGACGGCCGGATGGACGAGGTGTGAACTCCGCGCGCAGGATCCGAACGGCCCGGTTCCCGGGGTAATCTGAGAGTGCTACGGCCGGGTGAGGCGGAGGTTCGCGAATGTTCGAAAGCGTTGGCTGGGGCGAGATCCTCGTCCTGCTCGTCGCGGCCCTGTTCATCCTCGGCCCGGAGCGGCTGCCCGAGGCGGCGGCGTGGCTGGGCCGCAGCGTGCGGAAGGTGCGCGACTTCGCGACCGGCGCGCGGCAGCAGCTCAAGGACGAGATGGGTGCGGACTTCGAGCAGTTCCAGAAGCCGCTGGAGGACCTGCGGCAGCTGCGCAACTTCGACCCGCGCCGGGCGGTGACGCAGCACCTCTTCGACGGCGACCCGGACCCGCTCGGGCTCAACGGCTTGTCGGGCGGAAGCGTGAAACCGAACGGCTACCCCGCGGCGACGACCACCCCGTCCGCCAAGACGGAGCCGGAGCCGCTCAAGCCGGGCGAAAAGCCCCCCGTGGACCCCGACGCCACCTGAGCAAGAAAGGGCGCCCCTGGTGGGGGCGCCACTTTTTTTTCGGTTGGAAGCGAGAACCGCCGGCCGGCGACGCAACGCCACCGACTACCCCAACCAGACCTCCCCCGCCCCCGATCCACAGCCGATCTTTGGTCGCCGATCAGGCGTGTCAAGGTACTCTTTCCCGCCTTGACACGCCTGCTCGGCGACCGAAACACAATCAGGCATCGGGGGCGGGGGTGGTCGTAAGGTGACCTTTGGCGCCGTGAGGCGCTTTCCGCCCGTAGGGCGGACTCTTCGCCTGCCTCAAGTCACTTCTAAAGATCAAGAGATGTCCTCGCCGGACGGGCAGGCTCCGGGATGACGGGGAATGCAGGCACGTCACCTTGGCGAGGTGGTCGCTGAGTGGTCATCCCGTCGCCTGCGGTTTGTGCATATCACCTTGAGCCAGGGCCGCAAGGTTGGCATGGTCGGCCGCCGGTTGGCGGCCTGGGTTGCGGCCCTGGCTCAAGGTGATCGTCACGTGTCAGGCGACGGGATGACCACCCAGCTCACTTGTGTTTTGTGGGCTAGCGCCCGCGTCAGCGCCCGCTGGGGCTGAGGTTCAGCATCTTCCCCGCCAGCCCCCGGGCCCGCACCGACAGCTTCTTCGCCACGTCCCGGAGCACCTCCGACGCCTGGGCCTCCGGCTCCGCCAGCACCAGCGGCGTCCCCGCGTCGCCCTGCTCACGCAGCCGCGGGTCGAGCGGGACCTGGCCCAGCAGCGGCACCTCGGTGCCCACCGACTTCGACAGCGACTCCGCCACCGTCCGGCCGCCGCCGGAGCCGAAGATCTCCATCCGCTCCCCGGACGGCGTCTCCAGCCACGACATGTTCTCGATGACCCCGGCGATCCGCTGCCGCGTCTGCATCGCGATCGCGCCGGCCCGCTCGGCGACCTCGGCCGCGGCCTGCTGCGGCGTGGTCACCACCAGGATCTCCGCGTTCGGGATGAGCTGCGCGACCGAGATCGCGATGTCCCCGGTGCCCGGCGGCAGGTCCAGCAGCAGGATGTCCAGATCGCCCCAGAACACGTCGGCCAGGAACTGCTGCAGCGCGCGGTGCAGCATCGGCCCGCGCCACACCACCGGCGTGTTGCCCGGGGTGAACATGCCGATGGAGATGACCTTCACGCCGTGCGCCTGCGGCGGCATGATCATCTGCTCGACCTTGGTCGGCTTCTCGCGCGCGCCCAGCATGCGCGGCACCGAGTGGCCGTAGATGTCCGCGTCGACCACGCCGACCGACAGCCCGCGCTGGGCCATCGCCACCGCCAGGTTGACCGTCACGCTCGACTTGCCGACCCCGCCCTTGCCGGAGGCGACGCAGTACACCCGCGTCATCGAGCCCGGCTGGGCGAACGGGATGACCGGTTCCGCGGAATCCCCGCGCAGCTGTTTCCGCAGCTCGGTGCGTTGCTCGTCGCTCATCACGTCGAGCTCGACGCGGACCTCGCGGACGCCGTCCAGCTTGCCGACGGCGGCCCGGGTGTCCTTGGTGATGGTGTCCTTGAGCGGACAGCCCGCCACCGTCAGGTACACCGCCACCGTGACGACGCCGTCGTCCACCGTGACGTCCTTGACCATGCCGAGGTCCGTGATCGGCTTGCGGATCTCGGGGTCGTGAACGTCCTTCAGCGCCGCGCGGACGTCCTCGACGCTGGGGATCTGCTGCGTACTGGTCACCCCACCATGCTACGGACCGGTAGTGGCCTCCGCCGGTGGCCTATTGCTTTTGCCACGTCGCGGCTTCGTGTTGAGGTCCTCACGCAGCTTGTCCAGCTCGCCACGCAGGTAGTCCCGGGTGGCGACCTCGCCGACGGCCAGGCGCAGCGCGGCCAGCTCGCGCGCCAGGTACTCGGTGTCGGCCTTGGTCTGCGCCGCCCGGTGCCGGTCCTCCTCCAGCGACACCCGGTCGCGGTCGTCCTGGCGGTTCTGCGCCAGCAGGATCAGCGGCGCCGCGTACGCCGCCTGGGTGGAGAACGCCAGGTTGAGCAGGATGAACGGGTACGGGTCCCAGCGCAGGGCGGCCGCGCTCAGGTTGACGATGATCCACACGATCACGATGAGCGTCTGCCAGAACAGGTACTTCCCGGTGCCGAGGAACCGGGCCAGCCGTTCGGACAGCCGTCCGAAGCTGTCCGGGTCGATGCTGACCAGGGGACCCCGGCTGGAGCGGGGCTGGTCGAGGCGGCGCCGCGCGGTCAACTCAGGCACTGTCGATCTCCTGTCCCTCGGTGATGTCGGCCAGCCCGGTCTCGCGCCAGCGGTCGGGCAGCAGGTGGTCGAGCAGGTCGTCGACGGTGACGGCGCCCAGCAGGTGGTCCTGGTCGTCCACGACCGGACCGCAGGCGAGGTTGTAGGCCGCGAAGTAGCGGGTGATCTCGGAGAGTTCGGCGTCCGCGCCCAGGGCGGGCAGGTCGGTGTCCACGACGCTGGCGACCAGCTCGGCCGGCGGCTCGCGCAGCAGGCGCTGGAAGTGCACGCAGCCGACGTACCGGCCGGTGGGGGTCTCGGTCGGCGGGCGGCACACGAACACCAGGCTCGCCAGCGCGGCGGGCAGGTCCGGGTTGCGGATGTGGGCCAGCGCCTCGGCGATCGTGGCGTCCGGGGCGAGGATGACCGGCTCCGGCGTCATCAGGCCGCCCGCGGTGTCCGAGGAGTAGGTGAGCAGGCGCTTCAGCGGCTCGGACTCGTCGGGGTGCATCAGCTCGAGCAGGCGGCTCTGGTCGGCCGGGGCCAGCTCGGCGAGCAGGTCGGCCGCGTCGTCCGGGTTCATCGCCTCCAGGATGTCCGCGGCGCGCTCCTCGGCCAGGTGCGCGAGCAGCTCCTTCTGGTCCTCCTCGGGCAGCTCCTCCAGCACGTCGGCGAGCCGCTCGTCGTCCATCGAGTCGACCACCTCGTGCCGCCGCTTGGTCGGCAGGTCACGCATGGTCGCGGCGATGTCGACCGCGCGCATGGTGTCGAACAGCATCAGCAGCTGCCCGGCGCCCTGCGGCTGGCCGGTGAGGTCGGTCAGGCTCAGCCCGCGCACCTCCGACCAGGGCAGGACCCGCAGCGACGAGCGGCGGCGGCCCAGCCCGAGCCGCCCGGTGCGCTCGCGGACGGCGAGCTTGGCCAGCACCCAGTCGCGCGTGCGGACCGGTTCCATCGCCGCGTCGGCGACCGTGACCCGCGCGTCGTTCGCGGCCAGCCGGGCCTGCGCGTCGATCAGCTGCCCGAGCACCAGCACCTCGTTGGGGCGGCGGTGGAAGCGGCGCATGTTGACCGAGCCGGTCGCGAGCGTGACGGCGTTCGGTTCGATCGCGGTGACCCGAAGCATGGGCACGAACACCCGGCGGCGGGTGGCGAGCTCGACGACGAGACCGAGCACCCGCGGCGGCTGCTGGTCGAGCCGGAGGCCGGCGACCAGGTCGCGCACCTTGCCGATCGACTCGCCGTCCGGCCCGAAGACCGGCAGGCCGGCCAGCTGGGCGGCGAAGACTCTGTTCACTCCGGCCATGGTTGTCACATTATTCGAGTGCGGCCCACTCGGCGATCGCTGTCAGGATCGCCACGCTGGGGAAACCGCCGTGCTCGGTGGCCCACAGCCAGTCGTCCACGGCCCGCACCAGCGTCCAGGCGCGTGCCTTGTCCGCGTCCAGCCCGGCGGTCAGCACCCGCACCCGCGCTTCCACTGTGGACTCGGTGAACCGGTTCCACAGCAACGGGATCAGGCCGAACTCCGGATCCCCGGCGATCGGCTGCGGGTCGATCACCAGCCACGGTTCGCGCGTGCCGGCGAGGACGTTTTCGTAGTGCAGGTCCTGATTGACCAGTGATGTCCCGGCCGCCGGCCCGAGGTCCCGGCACACGGCGACCGCGGCGTCCAGCAACCGCTTCGGCACCGGCCGGCCCAGCCGTGCCCACTCCGCGGGCATCTCCTCGGCGAGCCGGACGGCCTCGTCGCGCAGGGTGCGGCCGAGCGGGGGAGCGGGGACGGTCAGCCGGTGCAGCAGGCCGTTCGCGATCTCCAGCGCCTTGTCCAGCGGCTCGGTCAGCAGCGAACGGGACGCGTCGAGCCGCTCCAGCAGCAGCGCGCCGCGAGCGCTTTCCAGCAGCCGCACCGCTCCGCGACCCTCCCAGGTGGACAGTGCCACCGGCTCGTCCCGGGTCCAGTCGTCCTGCCAGGCGAGCTTGAGCACGAGCGGCTCGCCGTCGCGGCGCACCGGGAACACCAGCGCCGTGTAGCCGTGCCACGGCGGGCCCTCGATCGCCAGTCCCCAGCGGCGGCAGCACCAGTCCGCCAGGTCCGGCAGCCCGGCGAGCCACGGGCGCACCACGTCGCCCTCGTTGTCGATCAGCCGTTCCGCGAACTCCCCCGGTACCCGCACGTCACCCAGACTGCCAGTAATCGGGCACTTCCCAACCAGTGTGACGGGGGTAACATCGCGTCAAGGGACACGCACCCCTGGGAGCCGCCATGCTGGCCGAAATCATCTCCGTCGTCGCGGCCGTGGGAGTCACCGGGCTCGCCACCAGCGTTCGCGTGGTCCGGCAGTACGAGCGCGGGCTGGTGTTCCGGTTCGGCCGGGTCCGCCCTGCCGTCCGCGAGCCGGGCCTGACCCTGCTGCTGCCGGGCGCCGACCGGTTGCAGAAGGTGAACATGCAGATCATCACCCTGCCGGTGCCGGCGCAGGAGGGCATCACGCGGGACAACGTGACGGTCCGCGTCGACGCCGTCGTGTACTTCAAGGTCATCGACCCGGTGGTCGCCGCCGTCAACGTGCAGGACTACCGGTTCGCCGTCGGGCAGGTCGCGCAGACCTCGCTGCGCTCGATCATCGGCAAGAGCGACCTGGACGACCTGCTCTCCAACCGCGAGCGGCTCAACCAGGGGCTGGAGCTGATGATCGACAGCCCCGCGCTGGACTGGGGCGTGCACATCGACCGGGTGGAGATCAAGGACGTCGCCCTGCCCGAGTCGATGAAGCGGTCGATGTCGCGCCAGGCCGAGGCCGAGCGGGAACGCCGGGCGCGGGTGATCTCGGCCGACGGTGAGCTGCAGGCGTCGCACAAGCTGTCCGAGGCCGCGGGCATCATGGCCGACACCCCGGCCGCGCTGCAGCTGCGGCTGCTGGAAACGGTGGTGCAGGTGGCGGCGGAGAAGAACTCCACGCTCGTGCTGCCGTTCCCGGTGGAGCTGCTCCGCTTTCTCGAACGGCAGACCACCCAGCCGGAGAAGTCCGCCGAGCGACAGGTGAACGGGCAGGCGCCGGCGCCGCGGCAGCCGGAGGAATCCGCCCCCGGGTGAGGCGCGCCATATGCGGGATCGCCCGGCGGGCGCGATACTCGCCGGTAATACCGCCCGCAGACACAGGAGTCGCCCCATGGCCCGTCTGGCCCGGACCGCCGGTCTCACCGACGTGCAGCAAGAGATCCTGTCCACGGTCCGCTCGTTCGTGGACAAGGAGATCATCCCGCACGCCCAGGAGCTGGAGCACGCGGACGCCTACCCGGCGGACATCGTCGAGGGCATGAAGGAGATGGGCCTGTTCGGGATCACGATCCCGGAAGAGTACGGCGGGCTGGGCGAGTCGCTGCTGACCTACGCGCTGGTGGTCGAGGAGATCGCGCGCGGGTGGATGAGCGTCTCGGGCGTGATCAACACGCACTTCATCGTGGCGCACATGATCTCCCGGCACGGCACGCCGGAGCAGAAGCAGAAGTACCTGCCGAAGATGGCGGCCGGCGAGGTTCGCGGTTCGTTCTCGATGTCCGAGCCCGACCTCGGATCGGACGTGGCGGCCATCAAGACGCGCGCGCGGCGGGACGGCGACGACTACGTCATCGACGGGTCGAAGATGTGGCTGACCAACGGCGGCTCGTCGAACCTGATCGCGCTGCTGGTGCGCACCGACGAGGGCGCGGAGAAGGCTCACCAGAACCTGACCACGTTCCTGGTGGAGAAGCCCGAAGGTTTCGGCGAGGTGGCGCCCGGCCTGACGATTCCGGGCAAGATCGACAAGATGGGCTACAAGGGCGTCGACACCACCGAGGCGGTGTTCGACGGCTTCCGGATCCCGGCGTCGCAGATCCTCGGCGAGGCCCCGGGCAAGGGGTTCTCGTTCATGATGGACGGCATCGAGGTCGGCCGCGTGAACGTGGCGGCGCGGGCGTGCGGGATCGCGATCCGGGCGTTCGAGCTGGCGGTCGAGTACGCGCAGCAGCGCAAGACGTTCGGCAAGCCGATCGCCGAGCACCAGGCCATCGCGTTCAAGCTGGCCGAGATGGCGACCAAGGTCGAGGCCGCGCACCTGATGATGGTCAACGCGGCGCGGCTGAAGGACACCGGCGAGCGCAACGACGTGGCGGCGGGCATGGCGAAGCTCATCGCGAGCGAGTACTGCGCCGAGGTGACGCAGGAGGCGTTCCGCATCCACGGCGGCTACGGGTACAGCAAGGAGTACGAGATCGAGCGCCTGATGCGCGAGGCGCCGTTCCTGCTCATCGGCGAGGGCACCAGCGAGATCCAGAAGACGATCATCAGCCGCGGCCTCCTGCGCGAGTACCAGTCCCGCTCCTGACGCGCGGCGGCCCGTCCGCCCAGGTGGGCGGGCCGCTCCCCGGAGCTGGATTTCGCTCCGGTATCGCCCGTGGAGTGTCGGGTTCGCGTGGTTTCATGGTGGTTGGCAGGATGAAGTCACTCGATCACTACGACAGCACAGGTGATGACCGTGACCAGCCCGTTCTCCTCCGGCGGCCGTCAAGCACAGGGCCTGCCGCGATTGCCGACGCCGCCCACGGGATGGCCGATCGGCTCCTACGCCACCTACCAGGAGGCGCAGCGGGCGGTCGACTACCTCGCTGACAACCAGTTCGCGGTCGAGGACGTGACCATCGTCGGCGTCGACCTGATGCTCGTCGAGCGGGTGCTGGGCCGGCTGTCGTGGGGTCGCGTCCTCATGACCGGCGCCATCTCCGGCGCCTGGTTCGGCCTGTTCGTGGGCTTCCTGCTGGCGATGTTCGCCTCCGGCGCGACCGTCACCTACCAGCCGATCCTGGTCGGCCTGGTCTCCGGTGTGCTGTTCGGCCTGGTGTTCGCCGCCATCAGCTACGCCTCCTCGCGCGGCCGCCGCGACTTCGCCTCGGCCAGCCAGCTGGTCGCCGGCCGCTACGACGTCCTGTGCCAGCCGCGCAACGCGGAGCAGGGCCGTGACCTGCTGGCGAAGCTCGCGATGCGGCCATCCGGGTCAACGGACTGAATCGTGACCTCCACCGCTTGCGGTGCGTGATCGCCGGGCATAGTTTCAGTTCCCACCGATCGTGCGACCCGGGTTGACACCCTCGGGTTGCTTGATTGCATGCACGACGGCGTGCGGGGTGGGTCTCCCGCCGGCCGCGTGCCGAGGAGGAGGCCTGATGGGGAACGGTAAGAGCCGGGGCAGGCCGCCCGGCCGGATCGCAGCGGTGGTCGGCGCCGGCATGCTGACCGCCGGGCTGGTGACCGCCTGTGGATCCGAACAGGGGATCACGCTCAACCTGTA
The DNA here is from genome assembly GCF_014653945.1 of Amycolatopsis deserti. Classification (GTDB taxonomy): domain Bacteria; phylum Actinomycetota; class Actinomycetes; order Mycobacteriales; family Pseudonocardiaceae; genus Amycolatopsis_E; species Amycolatopsis_E deserti. The sequence continues at coordinate 126,154 of NZ_BNAU01000010.1, forward strand.
CTACGCGCCGGAGGACACGTTCCAGTCGGTCGTGGACAACTGCAACGCCAAGGCCGCGGGGCGCTACAAGATCGTCTACAACAAGCTCCAGCGCGGCGCCGACGACCAGCGGCTGCAGATGGCGAGACGGCTCGCCGCCGGTGACGAGGGCCTGGACATCCTGGGCCTGGACGTCACCTGGGTGCCGGAGTTCGCCGAGGCCGGCTGGGCCGAGGAGTGGACGGGGACGAACAAGGCGCAGGCGGAGGCGGGCGTGCTGCCCGGCCCGCTGGCCACCGCCACCTGGAACGGCAAGCTGTACGCGGCGACGAAGAACACCAACGTCCAGCTGCTCTGGTACGACGACCGGATCACGCCGCAGCCGCCCGCGACCTGGGACCAGATGATCGACCAGGCCGAGCAGCTCAAGGCGGCCGGCAAGCCGCACAACATCCTGTTCACCGGCGCCCAGTACGAGGGCCTGGTGGTCATCTACAACACGCTGGTCGCCTCCGCGGGCGGGCACATCCTCTCCGACGACGGCAAGTCCGTGGTCATGGACGAGGGCGCGGTGCAGGCGCTGGAGATCCTCAAGCGGGTCACCGACAGCGGCATCACCGACCCGTCGCTGACGAACCAGAAGGAGGACGACGTCCGGCAGGCGTTCCAGCGCGGCAACGGCGCGTTCGAGCTGAACTGGCCGTTCGTCTACGCCTCCTTCGCCGACGAGCAGCCGCAGGACCTGCAGCACTTCAAGTGGTCCACCTACCCGGCGGTCGACCCCGGCACACCGGCGAGGACCACGATCGGTGGCTACGACCTCGCGGTCAGCACGACCTCCAAGCACAAGCCGGAGGCGTTCGAGGCGGCGCTGTGCCTGCGCAGCCCGGAGAACCAGAAGTTCTCCGCGCTCAACGACGGCGTCCCGCCGAGCATCGAGTCGCTCTACACCGACGACACCCCGCTCGACCCCACCAAGCCGGTCGACGCGGACAACAACCCGAGCATGGCGACCGCGTACCCGATGCGGGACGCGATCTTCGCCGCGCTCAAGGACCCGGCGGTGCGCCCGCTGACCCCGGCGTACCAGAGCCTGTCGACGGTGATCTCCAAGGTGCTCTCGCCGCCGTCGGAAATCGATCCGCAGCGGACGGCCGAAGAGCTGCGCAGCAAGCTGACCGACGCGCTGAACTCGAAAGGGGTGATCCCGTGAGCACGGTCGAGGACGTTTCCACGACGCCACAGACCACGGCGAGACCGGGCAAAGCGGCCCTGAGCGAAGGGAAGAGGGCGGAGCGGCGGCTGGGCTGGCTGCTGTGCGCGCCCGCGGCGATCGTGATGGTCGCGGTCACCGGGTACCCGATCGTGTACTCGATCTGGCTGTCGCTGCAGCGCTACGACCTGCGGTTCCCGCAGAACACCGAGTTCGTCGGGCTGGCCAACTACGCGGCGGTGCTGTCGGACTCCTACTGGTGGACGGCGTTCGGCACGACGATGGCCCTCACGATCATCTCGGTGGCCATCGAGCTGGTGCTGGGCATGCTGCTCGCGTTGATCATGCACCGCACGCTCGTCGGCCGCGGCCTGGTGCGCACGGTCTCGCTGATCCCGTACGGCATCGTGACCGTGGTCGCCGCGTTCTCCTGGTACTACGCGTGGACCCCGGACACCGGCTACCTGGCCAACACGCTGGCCGGTGACTCGGCCCCGCTGACGCAGTACCTCCCGTCGATGGCGATCATCATCCTCGCCGAGGTGTGGAAGACGACGCCGTTCATGGCGCTGCTGCTGATGGCCGGGCTCGCGCTGGTGCCGGACGACCTGCTCAAGGCCGCGGCGATGGACGGCGCGAACGGGTGGCAGCGGTTCATCAAGGTCATCGTGCCGGTGATGAAGCCGGCGATCCTGGTGGCGCTGCTGTTCCGCACCCTGGACGCGTTCCGCATCTTCGACAACATCTACGTGCTCACCGGCGGCCAGAACGACACGTCGTCGGTGTCCATGCAGACCTACAACAACCTGATCAAGGGCCTGAACCTGGGCATCGGGTCGACGATGTCGGTGCTCATCTTCATCACGGTCGCGATCATCGCGTTCATCTTCATCAAGCTGTTCGGCACCGCGGCGCCGGGCAGTGACAAGGGAGGGAAGCGCTGATGGTGATGGGCGGAGCGGTCACCACCGGCCGCAAGACGCGGTGGACCCTGATCGACATCGTGGTGGTGGTCTACGCGCTGGTGCCGGTCCTGTGGATCCTGTCGTTGTCGCTGAAGACGAAGGACACCATCGACGACGGGAAGTTCATCCCGCGCTCGTGGACGCTGCAGAACTACGCGGACATCTTCCAGACCCTGGACTTCGTGCGGGCGCTGATCAACTCGATCGGCATCTCGCTCATCGCGACGCTGATCGCGGTGATCCTGGGGACGATGGCGGCGTACGCGATCGCGCGGCTGGACTTCCCCGGCAAGCAGCTGCTGGTCGGGGTCTCGCTGCTGATCGCGATGTTCCCGCAGGTGTCGCTGGTGAGCCCGCTGTTCAACATCGAGCGCACGCTCGGGCTGTTCGACACCTGGCCGGGGCTGATCCTGCCGTACATCACGTTCGCGCTGCCGCTGGCGATCTACACGCTGTCGGCGTTCTTCCGGGAGATCCCGTGGGAACTGGAGAAGGCGGCCAAGATGGACGGCGCGACGCCGGGGCAGGCGTTCCGGCGGGTCATCGCGCCGCTGGCGGCGCCGGGTGTGTTCACCACCGCGATCCTGGTGTTCATCTTCTGCTGGAACGACTTCCTGTTCGCCATCTCGCTGACCTCGACCAACGCGTCGCGGACGGTGCCGGCGGCGTTGTCGTTCTTCACCGGGGCCTCGCAGTTCGAGGACCCGACCGGGACGATCTGCGCCGCCGCGGTCGTGATCACCGTCCCGATCATCCTGTTCGTGTTGTTCTTCCAGCGCCGCATCGTCGCGGGGCTGACCTCCGGTGCGGTGAAGGGGTAGCGCCATGGCTGAGATCGTGCTGGACAAGGTGAGCAAGCGCTATCCGGACGGTGCGCTCGCCGTGTCCGAAGTGGACCTGCAGGTCGCCGACGGCGAGTTCATCATCCTGGTCGGCCCGTCCGGGTGCGGGAAGTCGACCACGCTGAACATGGTGGCCGGGCTGGAGGACATCTCCTCCGGTGAGCTGCGCATCGACGGCGAGCGGATGAACGAGAAGGCGCCGAAGGACCGGGACATCGCGATGGTGTTCCAGTCCTACGCGCTGTACCCGCACATGAGCGTGCGGGAGAACATGGCCTTCCCGCTGCGTCTGGCCAAAATGGACGACGCCACGGTGAAGGCGAAGGTCGAGGAGGCCGCGGAGATCCTCGACCTGACCCAGCACCTGGACCGCAAACCGTCCAACCTGTCCGGTGGGCAGCGGCAGCGGGTGGCGATGGGCCGGGCGATCGTGCGCAGCCCCAAGGCGTTCCTGATGGACGAGCCGCTGTCCAACCTGGACGCCAAGCTGCGTGGGCAGATGCGCACGTCGGTGTCGAAGCTGCAGCGCCAGCTCGGCACGACGACCCTGTACGTCACGCACGACCAGGTCGAGGCGATGACGCTGGGCGACCGGGTGGTGGTGCTGCGGGCCGGGTACGTGCAGCAGATCGGGTCGCCGCAGTTCCTCTACGACCACCCGACCAACCTGTTCGTGGCCGGGTTCATCGGGTCGCCGTCGATGAACTTCGTGCCGGCGACGCTGGAGGACGGGAGCCTGAAGAGCGCGCTGGGCGCGGTCCAGCTGCCGGACCGGCTGCGCCGCCTGGCGGAGGCGGCCGGTGCGCCGCGCGAGGTGATCGCCGGCATCCGGCCGGAGCACTTCGAGGACGCCGGGCTGCTGGACGAGTCGGCTCGCGGCAAGGGCTGCGTGTTCAGCGCGCACGTCGACGTGCTGGAGTCGATGGGGTCGGAGAAGTACGCGTACTTCACGGTGGAAGGCGCGACGGCGACGTCGTCCGAACTGGCGGAACTGGCGGCGGACGCCGGAGCGGACGATGTGCCGGGCGGCGGAGCGTCCATCACGGCCCGGCTGTCGCCATCGTCGGGCGCCCGGGAGGGCGGCACGCTCGACGTGTGGTTCGACGTGCAGAAGGTGCAGCTGTTCGACCCGGCGTCGGGGAAGAACCTGACCTTCGAGGGCTGAGGCCGCCTTGTGGGCCCGCGCCGGCCTGGCGTCGGCGCGGGCCATCTCAATCTGCCGTTGTGCCCGGCGGATCCGCCGCGCACCATCCGATGAAGCCGTGGCCCGTGGCAGGCGATCGCCGGTCGCCGATTCGATGTCCCGGAACGAGCGGCCACTGGATCGCCTGAGGCAGTGCAGTGCGGCAACCCACGCTTCACGGTGCACCGCGTGCTGGTCGACCCCTGCGCCATGCCGGCCGGCTTATGCGATGCAAATCTGTGGGGAGGCCGCTGAAGGCTCTCTCAGTCGCAACCGGGCATTCTCACCTCAACGACGGGAGGTGGCGGATGGCCAGGGCAGCGGTGGCGCGATGATCGCCCTCGGGGTGGTCTGCGCGGTTCTCGGGGCGGTGGCCGCCGCCTTCGGGGCGTGGCTGCAGCACCGCGGCGTCACCGCCGTCGGCCGCACCCATCCGGCCGCCCTTCTGCGCAACCCGGCCTGGCGGCTCGGCGTCCTCGTCCTCACCGCCTGCACCGTCCTGCAGGCACTGGCCCTCGCGCTCGCCCCGGTCACCGTCGTCACCCCGATCGTCGTGCTGGCGCTGCCGATCCTGACCGTCCTCAACGGACCCCGCGACCCGCTCACCCGCGTTGCCGTCGCCGCGGTCACGCTCGCCGTCGCGGTGTTCGTCACCCTGACCGCGCGCGACGCGAAACCCGCCACCATCCCGCCGGACACCGTCCTGGACGCCGGTCAGCTCGTCGGCATCATCGTCGTGAGCCTCGTCGCCGTCGCGGCGTTCGCCCAGGGCATCGCCCGCAGCGCGGCTCTCGCCGTCGCCGCCGGGGTCGGCTACGGCCTGGTCGCCGTGCTCATCAAGGACGTCCTGCACGCCGACGGCCTGCCCTGGCTCAGCGTGCTCGCCACGGTCCTCGCGTTCGCCACCGCCGCCTGGCTCGTCCAGCACGCCTACGCCAGCGGCCCGCCGGACGTCGTCGTCGGGTGCCAGACCGCCGCCAACCCCGTGGTCGCCACCGGGCTCGGCATGACCGTCCTCGGCGAGGCGCCCGCGCTCGACCTGCCGACCCTCGCCGCGTGCGGAGCGACCGCGATCGCCGGCATCGCGGTGCTCGCGGTCCGGCGCGACAGCCTCACCGGCGCGCGTGCCACGCCTTCATCGAACAGTCCAGGCCGTCCAGCAGCATGGTCAGGTACCGCTGCCACAGGTCCGGGGCCACGTCGTGCGAGTACTCCACGACCGACGCGACCATCTTGAACAGCACCGGCAGTCCGTCTCGGCGAAGTCCCCGCGCAACGCGCCGCTGCGAGGAGGACGCCCGCGCGGCACTGGCCGAGCCGGACCCGTGGGAGGCGGTTCCCGAAAAAGGAACACCTGATCGACGCGATGTTCGCCCGCCGGCTGGAGGAAGGGGAGTCGAGCTCGCCGGGGGAGGCCAGCCGGCTCGGCGGCCGATCCGCACCACGCGCGGCGCTGGCTGATCCTGGTGATGATCGGGCTGGCCCAGCTGATGGTCGTGCTCGACGCGACCATCGTGAACATCGCCCTGCCCACCGCCCAGCACGAGCTGGGCTTCTCCAGCGACGCCCGCCAGTGGGTGGTCACCGCCTACGCGCTCGCCTTCGGCAGCCGGCTGCTGGGCGTGTTCGCGCGGATCGAGAGGCGCGTGGCGCACCCGCTGCTGCCGATGCGCGTGCTGTCGTCGGGCCGAAGGTCCTCGTCGGCGTCTGGGGCGCGGGCATCTTCCTGCTCGGCGCGATCATCTGCGGACTGCTGATCAAGCCGGGCGTGCCCGCAGAACTCCACACGGACATGCCGGTCGTCCACGCGTAGTGCGCGAAGCCGCCGGTTCTCAGCATGAGCGCACGACGGTCGCGGCGAGGGCACATCTTCCCTGGTCGGTTCGCGGAGTGTGAATTAACCCACGAGAGTGACGGGTCATTCGGTAATGTCGAATCACCTTTGGTATCGCGGAAGGAGATTCGGATGACAGTGCCGGTTGACGAGGTGTTGACCACCACCCGTGCTGTTCGCAGGCGGCTGCTGCTCGACGTGCCCGTCGAGGACCAGGTGATCGAAGACTGCCTCGAAGTGGCCTTGCAGGCGCCCAACGGTGGCAACCGCCAGCCCTGGCGGTGGATCGTCGTGCGGGACGAGGGACAGCGGGCACGGATCGCCGAGGTGTACCGGCGCTGCTTCGCCGATTACGTCGCCGAGCTGGGCAACCCCGGGCCGTCCCGGGACCTGGACAGCGCCCGGTTCCTCGCCGACAACCTGCACCGCGTCCCGGTGCTCGTGCTGCCGTGCCTCGTCGCGCCGCGGCTGCCCGAGGGCAGCCAGGCCAGTCCGTGGGGGTCGCTGCTCCCGGCCGCCTGGAGCTACATGCTCGCCGCTCGCGCGCGGGGACTCGGCACCGCGTGGACCACCTGCCACCTGCGCCGGGAAGCCGAGATCGCGGACATCCTCGGCCTGCCGCCCGGGATCCGGCAGGGTGTCCTGATCCCGACCGCCTACCACGACGGCGGCCCGTTCCGGCCCGCCCGCCGGACACCGCTCGCGGACGTGCTGGTGGTCGACCGCTGGCCCCGGCCCGAGCGGCGGACCCGTGAGCTCACGGCCGACCTCGACGACCCGTTCTTCTTCGACCACGAACTCGACCACCTGCCCGGCATGCTGCTCCTGAGCGCCGCACTCGACCTCGTACGCCCGGCCGGCGGGGACCCCGCCGTCACCCTGGCACTCGACTTCCGCGGCATGGGGGAGCTGGACGAGCCGGTGCGGCTGACCGCCGAGTCTCCCGACGACAGCGGCCGGCTCTGGCAGGTTCACGCCGATCAGGACGGCAGGACGATCATGACCGGCACCATCGAGCGGATCGGCGCGGCCGCGAGCGCGCCCGGGACCGTGGCCGGGACCGTAAAGCCCGTTGAGCAGCGGCTGGTGCACCGCCGGCGCGCGGAGAACGTGTTCGTCGGCGACCTCGTCGAGAGCGAGCACGACTGGCGGGTGACCGTGCTGCCGGCCCCAGCCGGGCACCACCTCGACGGCGGCCGGACCGCGGAACGGCTCATCGAGGCGGCGCGGCAGTTCGTGACCCTCCTGGAGTACGCGGACAACCAGCGGCAGGAGGGCACGCGGTTCGTGCTGACCCGCCTCGCCGCCACGGTGCCCGCCGGTCCGTCCGCCGGAGCGGTCCTGAGCTGGGCGAAGACCGGCTCACGCGGCAACCGGCCACGCTACGACGTGCGGATCCTCGACGCCGGCGGCCGGGCCGTGGGGTCGGTGACCGTCTGCGGCCGGGCACTCAGCGACGCCGCGTTCCGCAGGCTCCGGGGCCGGCCGGCACCGCTGGCCACGGCTGCCCCGGTTCTCAGCGCCGGCGGGCCCGCAGCGCCTCGATGACCTCGTCGTCCCAGCGGTGCTGGCGGATCAGCCGGTAGCGCTCGCCCGCGACCCACATGTAGGCCTCGGCCTCGGTGCGGTCGCCGATCAGCTCCGCCTGGCGCATCATCTCCACCACCGGCAGGTACTCCTCGTCGTACCAGCGCCGGGCGATCGTGGCGCGGTCGAGGAACTTGCCCTCGGACTGCATGAGCCGGAAGCCCCACGCCTCGACGTGCTCGCCGAGGTGCGCGTAGTCCCACGGGTCGCTCACCACGATCGCCGCGCGCGCTTCGCCGCTCAACGGCACCCGCGACAGGAACAGCCGCCGGTAGTCCTTGACGATCAGGTCGCCCCGGTAGCGGATGCCCTTCGGGTTGAGCTTGGTGTGCACCTCGGTCACCGACGCCTCGATGGTCTCCAGCCCGAGCGCGTAGGCGACCGAAACGCGGTGGTGCCCGTCGATCACGAAGTGCAGGTCGCCGACCCGGTACACCTCGATCGGCGGGATGTGCTCGCCGCGGCGGGCGGCCAGCGCGAGCCGTTCCCAGCGCTCCCGCACCCGGCCGGAGGTGGGCCGGAACCGGCGGTCGAAGTCGCGGCCCCGGTCCACGCTGCCGACGATCGAGTTCAGCGGGATCACCCGCAGCCCGACCCGCCGCTCGCTCACGTAGCCGAGCGCGTCGACGACCTCGTCGAACGGCAGCATGATGTTGACGTCGTCGGGTTCCCGGCGCAGCCAGTTCGCCAGCCGGGACAGCACCTGCCGCCGCCGGGCGCGCAGGAAGTCGTGTTCGGCGTCGGCGCGGGGGAAGCCGGTGTCCCGCGCGGGGTTCACGTCCGCACCTCGTGCGCGGTGAACTCGATGAGGTGCTTGCCGACGACGTTGCGGACTCTGGTCTCGCCCATCCGGTGCTCCCGGGGGTGTTCGCCGTAGGGGTGGATGTGGCCGTGCAGCAACCAGTCCGGCCGCATCCGCTCGACCGTGGGGTGCAGGCAGTCGAAGCCGCGGTGCGGCGGGTCTTCGCGGTCGCCGACGCCGCGCGGCGGGGCGTGCGTCAGCAGGACGTCCACGCCGCGCCCGTCCCGGCGCCGCCGTCGCGCGGCCTGCCGGACCAGGCGCCGGGCGCGGCGGGCCTGCTGCGCCTGGGTCCACTGGTTGGGGCCGTCGTTGTAGCGGACCGAGCCGCCCAGGCCGGCGATCCGCAGGCCGCACACGTCGACGACGCGGCCGTCGGCGTTGATGCCGCCGGCCGGGCCGGGCCACGCCTGCGGGAACCCGGCCCGCAGGAACAGGCCGCCGTGGCGGGTGAACCCGGACAGGTCCGGGTCGTGGTTGCCGGGCACGAACACGCACGGCACGCCGCCCAGCGCGTCGGTCAGGTACTCCAGGTAGTCGAACGGCAGGTCACCGGCGGCCAGGACGAGGCCGACGTCGCAGCCGGGGCCGATACCGGCCCACAGCCGCTCGTCGACCTCGTCGGCGACCACCAGTGCGCGCATGGGTCCACGATAGGGACTCCTCAGCGCGCCTGCGCGAGTTCCGGGTGGTCGGCGATCAGGACCGCCACCACCGCGATCCACGTCAGGGTCAGCGCGAGGGCCCAGAACTTCAGGCTCGAGAGCAGTCTGGTCATGGAGCGACTCCTTCCATCGAATAGGTCAGGAATGGGCTAGAGCCAGTTGTTCTTCCTGAATATTCGGTAAAGAAGCAGGCAGATCCCGAGAATCATGACGAGAACCGCCGGATAGCCGAACTGCCAGTGCAACTCCGGCATGAAGTCGAAATTCATGCCGTAGATACCCGCGATCATAGTGGGCACCGTGATCATCGCCGCCCACGAGGTGATCTTGCGCATGTCGCTGTTCTGCTGGAGCGTGATCTTGGCGACCGTCGCGTTCACCAGCGTCGTCAGCAGCTCGTCGAAGTTGCCCACCCGCTCCGACACGGTGGTCAGGTGGTCGTCGACGTCCCGGAAGTAGGACCGGACCTCGTCGGGCACCAGCCGGGTGAAGCCCTCGGCCAGCCGGCGCACCGGCGTGACCAGCGGCATGACCGCGCGGCGCAGCTCCAGCACCTCGCGTTTCATGAGGTAGATCTGCTCCGCGCTGACCGTCGACCGCGGCGCGAACACGCGCGCCTCCATCTCGTCGATGTCCTCCTCGATCGAGGAGGTGACGTCGAGGTACTGGTCGACGATGAGGTCGGTGATGGCGTGCAGCACCGCCGCCGGCCCGTTCACCAGCCGCTCCGGGTCCTCGTCGAGGTCGCGGCGCAGCCGGGCCAGCCCGGAGTGCGCCCCGTGCCGGACGGTGATGATGAAGTCCAGCCCGAGGAACGCCATCAGCTCGCCGGTCTCCACGATCTCGTTGGCCGTGGTCGGGGAGTCGTGCTCGACGTAGCGGACCGTCTTGAGCACCATGAACAGCGTGTCGTCGTAGCGCTCCAGCTTGGGCCGCTGGTGCGCCTGCACGGCGTCCTCGACGGCCAGCTCGTGCAGGCCGTAGACCTCCGCGATGCCCTGGATCTGCTGCTGGTCGGGCTCGTGCAGGCCGATCCAGACGAAGCCATCGCGCCGGCGCCGGACCTCCTTGATGGCCTCGGCGTGCGTCCAGCGCCCGGGCAGCCGTTCGCCGTCGACGTAGACCGCGCAGTCGACGATGTAGGCCGACACCGGCACCGGCACGGGCGGCTCGACGCGCGCGGCGCGGCCGTTGCCCCGGCCGCGCAGGCCACCGAGGGAGGGAATCGCAGGCATGGGATCTCCTGGCTTTCGCAGTGCGTACCACGACAGCCGGGCGGGCAAGAACACGTCCGCTCGGCTCTACCAGCGTTTCCCGGGCGAAAAGAGGCCTAACGGCCGGAAACGGATCCAGCCGTGCGGAGGGAGACGCTGGGTTTACTAGGGAGCGGACTATCGCCACTACTCATCGTGCGTTCCTCACCTCCTCCAGCCGGACCGGCAACGTGGCGGCTGTCGCGTTGACGCACCGCCGCCATTGGTCGAGGGTACTCCTCAACATCAGTTGACGTCGCTCCAGGTCGGTGTGGCGTTACCCGCAGGGAGGTCGAGCGGTGCAGTTCGGGCGGTATTTCGAGGAGTTCGAGGTGGGCGCGGTGTACAAGCACTGGCCCGGCAAGACGGTGACCGAGTACGACGACCACCTGTTCTGCCTGCTCACCATGAACCACCACCCGCTGCACATGGACGCGCACTACGCGGCCGAGACCACCGACTTCGGCAAGAACGTGGTGGTGGGCAACTACATCTACTCGCTGCTGCTGGGGATGTCGGTGCCGGACGTGTCGGGCAAGGCGATCGCGAACCTGGAGATCGAATCGCTCCGGCACGTCAAGCCGACCTTCCACGGTGACACCATCTACGGTGAGACCGAGGTACTGGAGAAGACCCCGTCGAAGTCCAAGGACGACCGGGGCGTGGTGTACGTGGAGACCCGGGGCTACAAGCAGGACGGCACCATCGTGTGCATCTTCCGGCGCAAGGTCCTGGTGCCGAAGCAGAACTACGGTGAGGCGCGTGGGGGCGAGCAGCCGGGCCGTCCCGTTCCGCACGAGTGAGGGAGAGCGCGTGACGATCGGGTTGGCCGAGGCCAAGCGGCAGCTGACCGACTTCGCCGGGAGCGCGGCGGGCGAGTCGCCGCTCTACGAGCACCTCGCGTCGAAGGCCGCCGGGGACGACGAGGTGGCCGGCCTGCTGGCCGCCGCGCCCGGCGGGGCGAGCCCGGCGCTGCTGTTCGCGGTCGCGCACCGGCTCATCCAGGCCGACCCGATCCACCCGCTCTCGCGCTACTACCCGTCGCTGGGCGGGTTCGACGGCGTCGACGGCCAGACCTGGCCGGTGTTCCGCGAGTTCCTGCTCGCGCACGCCGACGATGCGGCCGGGATGCTCGCGTCGAAGTCGCTGGCGAACAACGAGGTGCGCCGGGCCGCGTCGGCGTTCCCCGGGGTCGCGATGGCCGCCAAGCAGGCCGGCGGCAAGATCGCGTTGATCGAGGTCGGCACCGCGGGCGGGCTGCTGCTGGGGATGGACAAGTTCGCCTACCGGTACCAGTGCGACGGCGGCGAGCAGCTGGTGGCCGGTCCGGCCAAGGCGGCCGTCGGGCTGCACTGCGCGCTCGACCTGGCGCCCGGCGCGGTGCTGCCGAAACTGCCGAAGAAGCTGGCCGTCGCGGCGCGCGTCGGGCTCGACCCGGCGCCGCTGGATCTGTCCGATGAGGACGAGCTGGCGTGGCTGGAGGCGTGCGTGTGGGCCGACCAGCCGGACCGGGTGCGGCTGCTGCGGGCGGCGGCGCTGGCGCAGCGCAAGTCGCCGCCGGAGATCATCGCCGCTGGCGCGGCGGGCGGGTTCGGCGAGGCGGTGTCCCGGGTGCCCGCGGACCTGCCGCTGGTGGTGCTCACCAGCCGGACGATGGGCCACATCCCGGACGCCGAACGCGCCGAGTTCCTGTCCAGCATGGCCGCGCTGGGCGAGTCGCGTCCACTGTGGTGGGTCATGGACGAGACGTACGAGCACGGGTTGTCCGCGGTGCTGCCGGGCCGGGACGAGCTGGCTTTCGCCCGCGACGGCCTGACCACGCTGGGGCTCGCCCGGCGCACCGCGGACGGCTGGGACGCGCTCGCCCTGGCCCGCACCACGCGCTACGGCGCCCGGATGACCTGGCTGGCCGCCTAGCTGTTGTGTGGCCGGGGCCACTGCGGTGAGGATGTGGTCATGGCTGAGGACACGTGGTTCACCCCGCTCACCCCGCTGGCGTTCCTGGAGCGCTCCGCCGAGGTCTTCGCTGACAAGGAGGCCATCGTCTACGGCGAGCGCCGGGTGACCTACCGCGAGTTCGCCGCCGAGGTGACGCGCGTGGCGCGGGCGCTGCGGGCGAGCGGGGTCGAGCCCGGGGACCGCGTCGCCTACCTCCTGCCGAACATCCCGGAGATGCTGGTCGCGCACTTCGCGGTGCCGCTCGCCGGCGCGGTGCTGGTCGCGATCAACACCCGGCTCGCGCCGGCCGAGATCCGCTACATCCTCGAGCACTCCGGGGCGAAGGTGCTGGTCGTGGACGCCGCGCTGCACGGCTCGGTGCCACCCGGCACCGGCGTCGAAGTGGTGACGGTGCTCGACGGCGCCGAGCCGGACCCGGCGCTCGGCGGCATCACCTACGACGAGCTGCTGGCGCGGGGCAGCGACGAGCCGTTGCCGTGGCGCGTCGCGGACGAGCGGTCGACGATCTCGATCAACTACACGTCCGGGACGACGGGGCGGCCCAAGGGCGTGCAGTACCACCACCGGGGCGCGTACCTGAACTCGCTCGCCGAGATCATCCATTCGGGTCATTCGCCGGAGTCGAAGTACCTGTGGACGCTGCCGATGTTCCACTGCAACGGCTGGTGCACGACCTGGGCGGTCACCGCGATCGGCGGCACGCACGTGTGCCTGCGGGCGGTCGACGCGGCGGAGATCTGGCGGCTGCTGGACGGCGAGGGCATCACGCACCTCAACGGCGCGCCGACGGTGCTGAACACGATCGCCGGGTACTCGGAAGCGCACCCGCTGGCGCGCGAGGTCGTGGTGACGACGGCCGGGGCGCCGCCGTCGCCGACGGTGATCCGGCGGATGACCGAGCTGGGCGCGCGGCTGGTGCACGTGTACGGGCTGACCGAGACGTACGGGCCGTACACGGTGTGCGAGCCGCAGGAGGGGTGGCTCAAGCTCGACGTCGCCGAGCGGAGCAGGCTGATGGCGCGGCAGGGCGTCGGGATGCTGGTGACCGACGGGATCCGCGTGGTGGACGAGCAGATGCGCGACGTGCCCCGCGACGGCGTCACGATGGGTGAGGTCGTGATGCGCGGGAACAACGTGATGTCCGGGTACTTCGCCGACCCGGAGGCGACGGAGAAAGCGTTTCGCGGGGGGTGGTTCCACTCCGGTGACCTGGGCGTGTGGCATCCGGACGGCTACATCCAGCTGCGCGACCGGGCCAAGGACATCATCGTCTCCGGCGGCGAGAACATCTCCACGATCGAGGTGGAGGCGGCGCTGGACTCGCACGAGGCCGTCGCGGAGGTCGCGGTGGTCGGCGTCCCGGACGAGAAGTGGGGCGAGCGGCCTAAGGCGTACGTCGTGCTGCGGCCGGGAGCTTCGGTGACGGCCGACGAGCTGCGGTCGCACGTGCGGGAGCAGATCGCGCGGTTCAAGGTGCCGGACCGGGTGGAGTTCGTGGAGGCGCTGCCGAAGACCTCGACGGGGAAGATCCAGAAGTTCCAGCTGCGCGAACGCGAGTGGGGCACCGCGGAGAGCCGCATCCAGGGCTGAAAGGACCCAGCGGCCGACACGCCGCGCCGCGACCGGCCCACACGCCGCCGCGGTGTGTTTGCCGCTCCGGCACGCGGGCGGGAGCGGAAAGCGCCCTCAGCAGCGCGGCAGCATCTCCCAGCCGCGCAGCGTGTCCGCCAGCCCGTCGGTCAGCGCCAGCGCCGCGAGGGCCGCCTCGTCGACCCACCGGGCGTCTGCCGCGTCGTCGCCCGGGACCAGCTCGCCGCTCTCGATCTCGCAGACGTAGTCGTAGATCTCGTAGCGCCCGCGGATCACGTGCCCGGCCAGCTCACCCGGCCGGACCACGAGACCGGTCTCCTCACGCATCTCCCGGACCAGGGCTTCACTGTCCGTTTCGCCTGGTTCGACGCGCCCGCCGGGAATCGACCACAGTCCGCGTCCGGGCTCGTTCGCGCGCTGGACGAGCAGCAACCGGCCCGCTTGATCGTGCAAGATGCCGCCTACGCACCGCACGGGAACCGGGCGAATCGCGCTCATGAGGGCAGCCTAACCCGGTCCCGCCGGACGCGGAGAGTAACCAACCGATTAGATCACAGCCGGACACTGACCCAAGCGCGGGACTTACCTCCCGTAACCCTGCGGAGTGCGGTACAACGTTACTGGTGAGCTTGCCAGTCCGATGCCGGAGTAAGAGACGGGATTGATCGTTGTGAACGCGAAGAAGATTGCCGGGCTCGTGGGTATCGCGTTGGTGCTGTTCTTCGTGATCGCCCAGCCGGGCAACGCGGCCAACCTGGTCAGCAACATCGTCGACTTCCTGCGTGAATCGGCCGAGGCCGTCATCACCTTCGTCAGCAACGTGTTCACTTCGTAGGCGGCCGGATAGGCTGGCTTGATGTTCGCCCCACGGGATCCCGACGAGTACCTGCTCGACACCGAGCGGCGCGTGGTTCGGGTCCGCAGGCACTGGGCCTTCCTGGCCTGGGACACCTTCGAGACGATCGCCCTGCTCGCGATCTGCGTGATGGTGTCCTACCTGCTGCCACCGTCCCTGTGGGTCGTCCAGAACATCCTCTGGTACGCGGCGCTGCTCGTGGTCGTCGTGTACGCGTTCAAGGTCATCGAGTGGTGGGTCGAACGCCTGGTGGTGACCGACAAGCGGTTCGTGCTCACCAGCGGCGTCATCACCACCAAGGTCGCGATGATGCCGATCTCGAAGGTCACCGACCTGACTTACGAGCGCTCGGCGTGGGGCCGGATGTTCGGCTACGGCACGGTCGTCGTCGAGTCGGCCGGCCAGATCCAGGCGCTGAACCGGATCGAGTTCCTGCCGAGCCCGGAGGAGTTCTACGACACCATCTCCGAGCTCGTCTTCGGTGACAAGCACAAGCAGAGCGAGCGCTTCTCCATGATCAAGGCCCAGCGCCTGGCGCGTGGCAAGAAGATCGTCGGCTGACACGTCGTTGTGCCTGGTCGGCCGCGTGCCGGCCGGGTAGGCGACAATGATTCCGATGCGCATCGATCTGCACACCCACTCCACCGTGTCGGACGGCACGGACACGCCCGCCGAACTGGTGGCCACGGCCGCCGCGGCGGGGCTCGACGTGGTCGCGCTGACCGACCACGACACCACGGCCGGCTGGGCGGCGGCGGCCGCGGCGCTGCCGCCGGGACTCACGCTCGTGCCCGGCGCCGAGCTGTCGTGCGTGAGCAGCTTCGGCGTCAGCATCCACCTGCTGGCGTACCTGTTCGACCCGGCGTCCCCGGCGATCGTGGCCGAGCAGACCCGGCTGCGGCAGGAGCGCCGCACCCGGCTGCGGGCGATGGCGGTGCGCATGCAGGCCGACGGTCTGCCGATCGACGCCGACGAGCTGCTCGAATCCCTCGGCCCGGACTCCCCGGCCGGGCGGCCGCACCTCGCGCAGGCCCTGGTGCGGGCCGGGCTGGTGACGAGTGTGGACCAGGCGTTCGCCGAGTACCTGGGCGCCGGCCGCGGCTACTACCTGCCGCGGCAGGACACCCCGGTGGAGCGGGCGATCGAGATGATCGCCGAGGCCGGCGGCGTCACCGTGTTCGCGCACCCGTTCGCGCGCAGCCGCGGGCGGATCGTGTCGGCGGAGTACATCGTCGGGCTGGCGGAGCTCGGCCTGACCGGGCTCGAGGTCGACCACCCCAACCACGACGAGGCCACGCGCGCCGAGCTGCGCGGACTGGCCGGCGAGCTGGGGCTGGTGCAGACCGGGTCGAGCGACTACCACGGCACGAACAAGACGATCCCGATCGGCGCGGAGAACACCGATCCCGAGCAGTTCGAGGCGCTGATCGACAAGGCGTCCGGCGCGCAGATCGTGGTGGGCTGACCTTGGCGGTCGCCGACTTCTTCGACGCGAAGCTGTTCCTGGAGGCGTCGATCACGCTGGTCGTGATCATGGACCCGCCGGGGACCGTGCCGGTGTTCCTCAGCCTGGTGGGCCGCAAGCCGCCGGCGGTGCGGGCGCGGGCGGCGCGGCAGGCGGTGCTGGTTTCGCTGCTGGTGATCTCGCTGTTCGCGATCGCGGGGCAGGCGATCCTGGCGTACCTGGGGATCGGGGTGCCGGCGCTGCAGGGCGCGGGCGGGCTGCTCCTGCTGCTCATCGCGCTGGACCTGCTGACCGGCCGCGGCGCGACGAGCGAGCCGAACGTCGTGGAGGACGTGAACGTCGCCCTGGTGCCGCTGGGCACACCGCTGCTGGCCGGCCCAGGAGCGATCGCCGCGACGATCGTCTTCGTGCGGCAGGCGGCCGGGCACGTGGGCGCCTACGTGGCACTGGCGTGCGCGATCGTCGCGGTGCACATCGTGATCTACGCGTGCATGCGGTTTTCCGGTGTGGTCATCCGGCTGATCAAGGAAAGCGGTATCACGCTGCTGGCGAAGATCGCGGGCCTCCTCCTCGCCGCGATCGCCGTGGAGCTGGTGGCGAACTCAGTGAAGGGCTTCATCGACGGCGGCTGATGTTCCGCCGCTGGGCGTTCCGCTGCTCGCGGTGGCCCGCTGAGCCCACATGCTCGGCTGGTTGGGGCCCGTGCCGCGCCAGGCCGCCCTGCCTGGCCCGCCTTGCCCTGCCGGGCCGCCCTGCTGGGCCTTGCCAGGCCTGACATGCCGGACCAGCCCTGCCCGCCGTGCCCGTCCCGCCCTTGCGGGGAGCCAGCCGCCCCCGCCGCGCCTCGCCTTCCGCGCCTGTCGCAGGTCGGGCGCGGCCCTGGCTCAGCCGCCGATCACGGGTGGGCTGATGCGGTTCCCGTTCTCGTCGGTACCGCCCTCGTGGCCGAAGATGCTGTCGGGGTCGTCCTCGAGCAGGTATGCGGGCCGCTCGTGGTCCTTGTCCTCGTCCTTCTTCTGGTTGCCCGCCGCGCCGCCCAGGCCCGCCGCTCCGGAGGTGCCCGCCTTGCCGGCCGCTCCGCCGCGTCCGGCGCTTTCCGCCGCCGCCCGAGCCCCCGGCTCGCCGACCCCGGCCCTGCGCCCCGCCGCCGGTTCCTGCCCCGCGGCACCCCCGAGCCGGCCCGCCGCACCCCCGGCGGCGCGCCCACCGACACCCGCCCGCGGCGCGACACCGGCCCGGCCCGCACCCGAACCCGGGCGCGGCGACGTGCGGGTCTGGTCGGCCTGACCCGGCGCGACCGGCATCATGCCCGCCCCGGCCGATGTCCCCGAGCTGCCGGGAACCGTCGCCGCGGGGGAGCGGCCCCAGCCACCGCCGCTGTCGGCGAAACCGGTCGTCGGGGCGGCACCGGTGGTCGATCCGGCACCGGGCAGCGGCGTCGTCGGCGGCGCGATGCTCCCGACGGTCCGCACGCCACCCGGCGAGCCACCCATCGGGCCGACCCCGCCCGAATTCGACGCCACGGTGCTGTCGTTGGCGGCGAACTGCGGGGTCGTCGTCCCGCCGGTGTCCGGCCGCGCGGTCGGCGTCGCGTACACGGGCTGGGTCGAGCCGCCGGAGTGCAGCATCACGTCCCGCTGCGCCAGCACCGCCGCGGCCTCCTGCTGGGCCTGGTGCTGGAGCGCGGCCTGGTTCTGCATGTCGTTCATGGTGGCGGTGGCGGCCACCCAGTCCCCACCGGCGAGCTGCTGCCGCGCGGCGGCGACCGATTCCTCGACCGACCGGCCCGCCGGTTCCGGCATGCTGTTGCGCGCTTGCGACAGCGCCGCGGACGTCTGCGAATAGCGGTTGGCCGACAGGAACGCCGCGTCCTTCGAGCTGTCCGCCCAGGTCGCGAGCGTGTTGAAGTAGCCGAAGGCGGTGTTCGCGCCGTCGCCCTGCCAGCCGGCCTGCTCCTTGGCGACACCCTGCCGGAGCGCGGAGGCCATCTCGCCGAAGGCGTTGCCGAGGTCGTTGACGATGATGCCCTGCTCGTCGACCTCCTCCGGGGAGACGCCGTCGGTGACCATTTCCTTCAGTTCGTGATGCGACCGGCGACGGTAGTCCTGTTCCGAGGGCGGCAGGCCGTCCCGGTAGCCGCCGCCCTCGGCCTGCAGCTTCCGCGTGTAGACCTGGCCGGACTTGATCGAGTAGTCGCCCGCGACCTCCCCGGCGTCCGGGCCGAAGAACTTGCCTGCCGACTTCCCCGCGGTTTCGGCGTAGACCTCCGACTCGTACCGGCGGCGCGAGTAACCGTTGTCGGGCTGCGTCATGGCTCCCCATCCTCCCCTGGCTCAGCGATGCACCGCGGTGAGGTGCTGGTTGACCCGGTCCCGCACCCACTGGCCGATGCGCGCCCGGGCGGCCGGCGTGAACGTGTGCCGCTGGGCACCGTCGGGCAGCTGCTCGACCGTGGTGAAGAACCGGCCGTCGGGTGCGTCGAACCAGGTCAGACGGCCCGCGTCGACACCGCGCACCGAGCACGAGACCACCCCGGCGCGCAGCGGCGGCGCGGCGAAGTACCGGTCCGCCACGCGCTTCTCCCGCGGCGGCTCCCCACCGCCGAACAGGTCGCCGCCACGCGGCTGCGACACGTAGCTCACCGGCGCGATCCGCACCGGCGGCACCTCCGGCAGCGGCTCGAGGAGCTGCGGAAGCACCTGACCCGCACGCAGCTCGCTGAACGTGACGTTGTCACCGGTCTGCCGGCTCAGCACGCCGTGCTCCCCGGACCACCCGCCGCGCGACAGGATCTGCGCGTCGCTCGTCAGCTCGGCCACGACCTGGGTGACGAGCACCTCCGGGCGCGCCCACAGCCGCAGCAGGTCCTCGAACTCGGGGTGCAACCGGTTCCGCGACATGCGCCCGAGCCGGTGCCAGTGCTCGAACACGCGGCGCCGTTGCTCGGCCCGCTCGGTCCGGGTCCCGCTCACGAACGGGACCTTGTGCGGGTAGACGAACCTGCCGAGGCCCAGCTCCTCGTCGAGGATGTCCAGTTCGGCCGGCGCCGTTTCGAACGTCAACACGCACTGCCCCCTGATCCGAATGCCAACCGCCCAGATCATATGCGCCGCGGGGCGCGGGCGGAGCCGAAAGTGTCGGAGGTGGTGCGTACCGTAGTGAGCGTGGAGCAACTGGGGTTCGAGTTCGCGGTCCAGCCGCGGCGGTTGACGAAGGTGAGCCCGGCGCGGCTGGCCACCTTCGCGGACTGCCCGCGCCGGTATCGCATGGCCTACCTCGACCGGCCGACGCCGCAGCGTACCGGCCCCTGGGCGCACAGCACGCTCGGCGCGGTCGTGCACAACGCGCTGCGTGCGTTGTTCGACGTGCCGCCCGCGCGCCGCACGCCCGAGCGCGCCGCGGCGCTGCTGTCGGAGCACTGGCAGGACGCCGGGTTCGCCGACGCCGAGCAGGCCGCGACGTACCGCGCCCGCGCCAAGCGGTGGGTCGCCGAGTACGTCGAGCACCACGATGTGACCAGCGATCCGGTCGGCCTCGAGCGCTGGGTGTCCGCGCCGGTGAACCCGGAGCCGGGGCAGCCCGCGTCGATGATCATCGAGGGCCGCGCGGACCGGATCGACCAGCGCGGCGGCGAGCTGGTGATCGTGGACTACAAGACGGGCCGCCGCGCGCCGGACGAGTACGAGGCCCGCAGCTCGCAGGCGCTGGCGATGTACGCGGTGGCGGCGGAGCGGACGTTGCGGCGGCCGTGCACGAAGGTCGAGCTGCACCACCTGCCCAGCGGAACGGTCGCGGAGGCGACGCAC
Organism: Amycolatopsis deserti; assembly: GCF_014653945.1. Taxonomy (GTDB): domain Bacteria; phylum Actinomycetota; class Actinomycetes; order Mycobacteriales; family Pseudonocardiaceae; genus Amycolatopsis_E; species Amycolatopsis_E deserti. The sequence goes on from NZ_BNAU01000010.1 coordinate 146,150, forward strand.
ACGCCGGAGAGCCTGCGGCGGCACCTGCGCCGGGCGGAGGAGACCGCGGAGGACGTCCGGCTCGCCACGGACACACTGGAAGCCGGCGGCGACGGCGACGCGCTGTTCCCCGCGCGCCCCGAGCGCCGCTGCAGCTGGTGCGACTTCCGCCCCAGCTGCGAGGCCGGACAGGCGGCCGGCGCGGCGGCGAAACCGTGGGAGTTGCTGGCGCCGTAGGGGGTTGGTGGGGGCCGGGTGGTGCGTGTGTGGGGGTTTTGCGCGGCCTGCGGGGCCGGTCGGGCGGTCGGTGCGGCTGCGAGGTCGTGGGAGCTGTTGGCGCCGTAGAGGGTTGTTGACGCCGTAGGGGGGTTGTGGGCGGGGTAGCGGTAGCGCTTGGGTCCCCGGTGCGGGTGGTCCCGCTTCTGTCCCTCGCTGGCATGGTGGAATCCTCGGTACCGGTCGAGGAGTGAACAGGGTGAGCGACGACATGACGGACACCGAAGAGCTGGCACTGGCCCCGGCGCGCGGCCGGAGCCGGGCGGCCCGGTGGTGGCGCGGGTTCACCGGCTCGCTGGCGGCGGGGCTCGTCGCGCTCGCTGTGCTCGTTTTGGGCGCCGGGTTGTTGTGCGCCTTCCTCGACGTGCCTGGGCCGGGCGTCGCGCCGATGATCGCTCATCCGGTGGCCGCCGTGCTCGCCCTGCTCGCGCAGCGCGTCGCGGATCGGAAGGACGGGCCTCTCGCCGGGGTCGCCGGGCTCGTGGTCCTCGCGATCGTCGCCGTCGCGCTGTGGACCTTCTGGTGGGCCTGAACCGCTAAGCCAGCCACTCCCGCCAGGCGCGGAGCAACACCCGCAGCAACGCGGCCGGGTTCTCGGTGTTCGGGGAGTGCCCGGCGCCCCGGATGAGTTCGAACGGCGCGCCCAGCCGCGCGGCCATCTCGCGCTGCGACGCCACGCTCCAGGCGTCGTCCCACTCGCCGGCGACCACCAGCGTCGGGACCCCCGTCGCGGCCAGCTCCGCCACCAGGTCCGGCTCGGTCCGCAGACCGTCCGCCATGCCCAGCAACCCCACCGGACTGGACGCCAGGAACCGCATCCGCAGGAACTCCTTCAGGTCCGCCGGCATCGCCGCCCACAGCGGCGACCGCGCGCTCACCTGCTCCCGTACCCGGTACACCTCGTCCAGCCCGGACGCCCGCAACACCGGCTCACCCGCCCCCAGCGCCCGCCGCCGGGGGCCGTCGGGCAGTTCGCCGGGTCCGCTGTCCAGCAACGTCAACCCCACGACCGGCGCACCCGCCAGCACCGCCGCCCGCGCGACCAGCCCGCCGTAGGAATGGCCGAGAAGCACCACCGGCCCCTCGACGTCCGCGACCAGCTCGGCCACCACGGAACCCAGCGCGGCCGGCAGATAAGCCTTCTCGTCCGGCGGACCGGGCGACTCGAACTGGCCCGGCAGGTCGATCGCGATCGCCCGGAAACCACCGTCCGACAAGCCGTCCAGCAGCGGGGCGAAGTCCTCTTTGGACCCCGTGTACCCGGGCACGAGAACGGCGGTCGCCGTCGCGGGAGCCGGCGTGCGCAGCGCCGCCAGACCCCGCAGCCGCACCTTCTCGGCGCCGTGCGGCGTCAGCTGACCGGTCACGACAACGCGACCAGCGTGTTCCCGCGCTGCTCGAACAGCACCGGCCCCAGCGCGGCCAGCCGCACCGGGCCGGTGTAGCCGTGCCGGTCCACCGCGATCGTGCGGATCGTCGACCCGTCCGACTCGTTGAGCACCGCCAGCCCGCCCTGGATCGGCACGACCAGCTGGTGCGCGAACGTGATCCCCGGCCCCAGCGCGCTGTTCAGCGTCCACAGTGGAGTGAGGTTGTCCCGGGACAGCGCCATCATCTTCGACCCGGTGAACCAGTACACGTTCGCCGACGTGGCCGACGTGACCGGCGCCAGGCCCGCCGGGTCCTGCGCCAGGTCCGAAGCCGGCACGTCCAGCGGGTACGCCGCGGTCTGCTCGCCGTCGGCGTCGTAGAGCACCAGCAGCCTCTGGTCCGGCAGCGCGACCGCCGTGTAGTCACCGGACATCGCGACCAGCCGCGCGTTGTGCCCGGCCACGATCGCACTGAACGACACCTGCGGCTCGTCCGCCTCCTTGGGCACGGCCTTCATCACCGTCAGCCGGTCACCCGGGTCACCGGGGCAGCGCTCGATCACGCCGACGCGGCCGGACGCCATCGCGACCGACCCGTACGTGCACCCGGTGCGCGGCTGCTTGCCGGGGTTCACCAGGGCGGGAACCCGGCCGTACTCGTTGGTCTCCACGAGGTCGTCCCGCCATGTCACGAGCAGATCGGACCCGGTCGCGGTGACCTGGCTGCCGTCGGTCACCAGCCGCGTGCCCAGCGGCGCGCTGCCGGTGCGCTGCGCCTTGCGCAGCCCCGTGTCGATGCCGAGCCCGACCACCTCGGAGCAGCCGGACTCGCCGTTCACCCCGTCCTTGCGGTACACCGCCAGCACCCGGCCCCAGGCCTCGGCGGCGGTGCACAACGTCAGGTCGCGGGCGTAGCGCCAGCGCACCTCGCCGGTGAGCGGGTCGCGGCCGGCGATCTCGCCGCCGTTCGCGGTCGCCACGGCCGTGCCCTCGGCGATCGGCACCGGGGCCGCGTCACTGGGCGCCTGCCACAGCTCGCGCAGCGTCGCCGGAACGGTCGCGGGCGAGGGCGGCAGGGGAGTGCCCGGCGCGGACGTCTCCTGGATCGTCGCGCGGCTCGCGCTGGAGGCCCAGATGACGGCGCCGGTGACGACCACGACGACGGCGATCACGACCGCGATCACCCGGTCGCGTGGCCGGTTCCACGGTGACGGCCGCTCGTGTCGCGGCCGCCGGGGAGCCGGCGCCGGAGCGGGAGCACCGGCCAGCACGTCCTCCGCGCCGATCGGCCCGGCGGCCGCATCGCCCTCGGGACGGCGGTGCCGTCCTCCCGCCTCGGGCTCGCTCACGTTCCTGCTCCCGGTGTTCGCCGGCGCCCCCGCGGCGCCGGTCGGCCTCAGTCTGCCGAACCCGGTGTATCAGACGTGTTCGCCGTCGCGCTGGCCGAGCCCGAACGGCGACGGCGGCGACGACGGGCCGGGCGCTCCGCGGACTCGCCGGCCTCTCGCTCGGCCGGGCCCTTCTCCGCCGGGCCGGAAGCGTCGCCGACCGCCTTGCCACCGCGCGTGCGGCGGCGCGGACGGCGCTCCTCACCCGACGCGCCCGCGGAGTCGCCGGTCGCCTCGGCGGGCTCGCCCTCGGTGGACTTCGCCGCGCCACGCGTGCGGCGGCGGCTGCGGGTGGCCCCGCCGGCGCTGCTGCCCCGGCGGCGGCCGCCCATCTGCTCTTCCGGCTCGGCGGCCAGCCCGGCGCGGGTGCGCTTGGACAGCGGCAGCCGCCCGGTGGCGTCCTCCGGGATGTCCAGGTCGCTGAACAGGTGCTTCGACGTCGAGTACGTCTCCACCGGCTCGGCCATGTCGAGCTTGAGCGCGTCGTTGATGGCCTGCCAGCGGTGCATGTCGTCCCAGTCGACGAGCGTGATCGCGACACCGGTCTTGCCCGCGCGGCCGGTGCGGCCGATGCGGTGCACGTACGTGCTCTCGTCCTCGGGCGTCTGGTAGTTGATCACGTGCGTCACGTCGGTGACGTCGATGCCGCGGGCCGCGACGTCGGTGGCGACCAGCACGTCGACCTTGCCCGACCGGAACGCGCGCAGCGCCTGCTCGCGGGCGCCCTGGCCCAGGTCACCGTGCACCGCGGCGGCGGCGAACCCGCGCTCGGCGAGGTCGTCGGCCACCTTCTGGGCGGTGCGCTTGGTGCGGGTGAAGATCATCGTCAGCCCGCGGTCCTTGGCCTGCAGGACGCGGGCGATCAGCTCCGGCTTGTCCAGCGAGTGCGCCCGGTAGGCGAACTGGGTGGTGCGCTCGTGCACCGCGCTGGAGTCGTTCTCCTCGGCTCGCACGTGCGTGGGGCGGTTGAGGAAGGTGCGGGCCAGCTTGATGATCGGGTCCGGCATCGTGGCCGAGAACAGCATGGTCTGGCGCTCGTCGGGCACCATGGTCAGGATGCGCTCGATGTCGGGCAGGAAGCCCAGGTCGAGCATCTCGTCGGCCTCGTCCAGCACCAGCGCGCGGACCTTGCCCAGGACCAGCGCCTTCTGCTCGGCCAGGTCCAGCAGGCGGCCCGGGGTGCCGACGACCACGTCGACGCCCTTGCGCAGCGCGCTGATCTGCTGCTCGTAGGGGCGGCCGCCGTAGATGGCCAGCGTGCGCACGTCCAGGTGCTTGGCGGCGTCGGTGATGTCGCGGGTGACCTGCAGGCACAGCTCACGGGTCGGGACGACCACGAGCGCCTGCGGGGTGCCGTCGCCCGGGGAGACCAGGCGCTGCAGCAGCGGGACGCCGAAGCCCAGCGTCTTGCCCATGCCGGTGCGGGCCTGTCCGATCAGGTCGTCGCCGGCCAGCGCGAGCGGCAGCGTCAGGGCCTGGATGGCGAAGGTGTGCTCGATGCCGGCCTCGGCGAGCGCGCGCACGATCTCGGGGCGGACGCCCAGCTCGGCGAAGGTGGGTGTGGCCGGCTCGACGTGGTCGGCCTGCAGCGGGTGGGAGGTGTCGGTGTCGGGGACCCCGGTCTCGCTGTGCTCGAGGGCCACCGGGTCGGTCGTGTTTTCGGGATTCGTCGCGGTCAGTGTGATCGCCTCTCTCTACCAGCGCGCACGGCCTGGTCGAGATTGGGCACTCAACCGGCGGGAAGGTCCACCGGGATTGCCTGGACGGCGTGCACGCGCATTACCTGCCGCTCGCAGTGGCGCCCGGGGTCTGCTCGTCCTCCGGCGAGTCGAGGCGGGTGTGCCTCGGGTGGGGCGCGCTACTGCGGATGCGGTAGCTTTCCCGTCCAATTGTAACCGGTAGGACCCCGGCCTCGGCATTTCGGCCCGGTGTGTCCACGTTAGATTCGTCTCCTCGTGGCGGCGGTACGCTCACGGCCGTGACACGAGAGATCAGCGAAGGCGTCGTCGACCTGCTCGGGGTCATCGCCTACGGCGAGTTGTCCGCGTTCGACCGGATGGCGGAGGACGCGCGCAAGGCGCCCACCCTGTCCGGGCGCGCCGCGCTGTCGGCGATGGCGGCCGCCGAGATCGGGCACTACGAGATGCTGGCCAAGTTCCTCGCCGACCACGGCAGGCGCGTCGAGGACGCGATGGCGCCGTTCGTGGCCCGCTTCGACGCCTGGCACGCGTCCACGGCACCGAGGTCGTGGCTGGAATCGCTGGTCAAGGCCTACGTCGGGGACGGGCTGGCGGCGGACCTCTACCGCGAGGTCGGCAGCTGGCTGGACCCGGAGACCAAGGACCTGGTGGTCACCGTGCTCGCCGACACCGGGCACTCGGCCTTCGCCGAGCGGGAGGTCGCGGCCGGGATCGAGGCCGACCCCAAGACGCGCGACAAGCTGGCGCTGTGGGGGCGGCGGCTGCTCGGCGAGGCGATCACCCAGGCGCAGTACGTGGTGGCCGAGCGGGACCCGCTGGCCGAGCTGATCGTGTCCGGGTCGGGCGACCTGTCGGGAATCGCCGGGCTGTTCCGCCGGTTGCAGCAGGGGCACACCAAACGGATGCAGGTGCTCGGGCTGGGCTAGCCTGGGCAGTGGAGTACGTGGCAGAACCAGTCGGAGGTAGCAGGTGGAGGTCAAGATCGGCATCAAGGACACCCCGCGTGAGCTGGTGGTGTCCAGTGGCCAGTCCGCCGAGGAGGTCGAGAAGCTGGTCGCCGACGCGCTGAAGACCGCGGACGGCCTGTTCAGCCTCACCGACGACAAGGGGCGCAAGTTCCTGGTCCCGTCGGACCGGATCGCCTACGTCGAGATCGCGCCCTCGGACGTGCGCCGGGTCGGGTTCGCGGTCGGTTCCTGACACCAGACGCGAAAAGGGGCGCCCACCGGCTGGTGGGCGCCCCTTTTTTGGCTATTCGGCCAGCTCGGCCAGCGTCTTGGGCACCGTGAACGGCGGGGTGCTCGTCCCCAGGATGCGGTACCGCCCCCACGGGTCCGGGTCCGACAGCTCGCCCGCCGCGGAGCCGTCCGGGGTGCGGATCTCGCCCTTCTTCTTGCGGCCGCCGCACAGCTCGTCCAGCCGGGCGTTCGGCGCGATGCGGCCGTACCAGCGGTAGTAGCCGTCGATCGGCTGGAAGTGGCCCCTCAGCTCCACCTCGACGGGCACCTCGGCGCCGTCCACCACCACCGTCGCGGGACCGGTGTAGCCGTCTTCGTCGTCAGCCGACATCCGTTTCCTCCTTCGGGCGCACCCGTCCGAGCTGGACGATCTTGTTCTCCTCCAGCGGCTTGTTCGGATCGATCGTGACCCCGTGCTGGCGGGCCAGCCCGTCGATGGCGGCCCAGATGATCTGCGTCAGGTACTCCACGACGCTGTCCCGGCTCATCGACCGGCGCTCCAGCCACCACTCACCGGTGTTCTGGACCATCCCGACGATCCCGTAGGCCCACGGCTCGGCGGCGCCGGAGTCCATGTTGAACATCCGCATGTAGTCGCCGAGCAGGGCGGTCAGCGCGGTGGCGATCAGTTCCTTGTCCTCGGCCACCACGTCGGCGTCAGCCGGCTTGCCCGCGAACGAGCCGCGCGCCAGCAGCCGGTACAGGTTCGGGTGCTCCTCGATGACGGTGAAGAACGCGTCCAGCGCCATGCGGATCCGCGGCACCGGCGCCAGCTCGGCGTTGATCGCCGGCACCAGGCGCGAGAACAGCAGCTCGGTGCCGCGCTGGCCGAGCGCGTCGTACAGGTCGGCCTTGTCCGCGAAGTGCCGGTACAGCACCGGCTTGGTGACCCCGGCGGCGACCGCGACGTCGTCCATCGCCAGGTCCGGCCCGCGCTCGTCCAGCGCCTTCAGGGCCGCTTCGACGAACTCGGCCCGCCGCTCCACCCGGTGCTTGCGCCAGCGGTCCCGCCGCGCGTCGCCGGTCGCCGGCTCGCCGGCCGAGGGGTGCTTGCCGCTGCGCTTGACACGATCCGCCACGCGCCCCATGCTACCAGAGGTAACTGTTACCACGGGTTACACAATCAGTGGGGAGCACGCGATGACGCGAACGCTGGACGACCACGGCCGGGAGAAGACCGCGGAGCGGTTGCTGAAGTCCTCGGCCAACAAGTTCTACGACCCCGAGGTCGACATCGACTGGAACGCCCCACTGGACGAGGGCAAACCGTTCCAGCTGGAGCACCGCAGCTCGCTCTACGGGACGCACCTGTGGGACCGGCTCAGCGAGGAACAGCGGCTCGAGCTCGGCAGGCACGAGCTGGCCAGCATCGCCAGCAACGGCATCTTCTTCGAGGTGCTGCTGATGCAGCTGCTGCTCAAGGAGGTCTACAACTCCGACCCGACCACGCGTCACGTGCAGTACGCGCTCGCCGAGATCGCCGACGAGTGCCGGCATTCGACGATGTTCGCGCGCTCGGTCGAGCGGGTCGGCGCACCGGCCTACGGCCCGGTCAAGATCGTGCACCGGCTGGGCAAGCTACTGCAGTTCATCGGCTACGGGCCGGCGCTGTACGGCTCGATCCTGGTCGCCGAGGAGATCCTCGACCGCATCCAGCGGGAGAGCATGGCCGACGAGAACATCCAGCCGCTGGTGCGCATGGTCAACCGCATCCACGTGCTGGAAGAGGCGCGGCACGTGACCTTCGCGCGCGAGGAGGTCACCCGCGGCATGGCGAAGCTGTCCAAGGCCGAGCTGCTCTACCAGCGCTGGCTGATCGCCGTCGTCAGCTTCGCGATCACCCGCAGCCTGATCAACCCGCGCGTCTACGCCGCGGTCGGCCTCAGCCCGCGCGAGGCGTGGGAGACCGCGATGAACAACCCGCACTGGCACGAGACCCTGCGCTGGTCCGGCGAGCGGATCATGGCCTTCCTGGACGAGGCCGGTCTGGTCGGCCAGCCGGGCACGTACTGGTGGCGCAAGTCCTTCCTGCTGGGGGCCCGATGACGGCGACGGTCCGTCGAAGGGGGACGGACCGTCGCTTCTCCACCAGCGACGGCACCGTCCTCCACGTCGACGCGTCCGGCCCGCGCGACGCCGCGGTCACGCTGGTCCTGGTGCACGCGTGGACACAGGACCACCTGGAGTGGGACCCGGTGCTGCCGCTGCTGCCGACCGGGGTGCGGGTGCTGCGCTACGACCACCGCGGCCACGGCTGGTCCGAGCCGGCCAAACCCGGCACGGCGACGGTCGCGCAGCTGGCCGACGACCTCGCGGAGCTGATCACCGAGCTGGCGCCGGAGGGCAGGCTGGTCCTGGCCGGGCACTCGATGGGCGGGATGACCGTGATGGCGCTGGCCGAGCGGCACCCGGAGCTGGTGGAGTCGCGGGTCGACGGGGTCGCGTTCATCGCCACGTCGTGCTGCGACATGGACCGGCTCACGCTCGGCCTGAAGGGCCGGGCCGGGCGGGTGGCGGCGCGCGTGGACAAGACGTTCGGGCGGCTGCTGAACCGCTGGGGCACCGACCACGTGCCGATCCCGGCGCCGCTGGCGCGGCCGTCGGTGAAGTGGCTGGCGTTCGGGAAGAAGGTCCGGCGCGCGGACGTGCGGGCGATGACGGAGCAGTTCCTGCGGGCGCACCCGCGCAGCGTGGGCGGGTTCCGGGACTCCATGTCCGACCACGACCGGCGCAAGGCGCTGGCGACGCTACGCGGCACGCCGACGGTGGTGATGGTCGGCGACAGGGACCGGATCACGCCGGTGCACCACGCGCGGGTGATCGCCGAGGAGCTGCCGGACGCGGAGTTCGTGCTGTTCCCGGGCGCGGGCCACGAACTGACCTACGAACGGACGCGCGAGGTGGCCAAGCGGCTGAGCCGCCTGGTGGCGAACTAGGCGGACTCGCCTGGCGCGTGCTGGAGCGGGAAGCCGCCGCCGATGCCGCGCCAGGCGAGCGTCGCCGTCAGGGACACCGCCTCCTCGCGGCTCATCGTGCTGTGGTGGGCCAGCCAGAAGCGCGCGCTGACCTGGCTCAACCCGACCAGGCCGACCGCCAGCAGGCGCGCCCGGCCCTCGTCCAGGCCGGCGTCGGCCGTGATGGTGTCCGTGATCGCGTTCACGCACTCGCTGGTGGCGCGGTCCACGGCCTCCTGCACGACCGGCTCGCCGCGCAGGTCGGACTCGAAGATCATCCGGAAGGCGCCGGTCTCGCTGGCGACGAAGTCGAAGAACGCGCCGACCGCGGCACGCACGCGGAGCTTGTTGTCGGTGGTCGAGGCCAGCGCCTCGCTCACCCGCGCGACCAGCTCGTCGACGTGGTTCTCCAGCAGCGCGGTGTAGAGGTCGAGCTTGCCGGGGAAGTGCTGGTACAACACGGGCTTGCTGACACCGGCCTGTTCGGCGATCTCGTCCATGGCCGCCGCGTGGTACCCGTTGGCCGAGAAGACCCGCTGCGCCGCGGCCAGAAGCTGAGCGCGCCGCTCGGTCCGGGGTAGCCGGACTCCCCGCTGTTGCGCCGCCGCAGTCTCCGTCATGCTTTCCTCCCAAAGAACCCGTTCGAGATTACTCGCCGGTATCGCCGAGTCGCCAAGGGTCGGGTCGGTAGGCATCCTGGATTGATGACCGACACCGTCCCTGGTTCCCGGCCGGCCCCGGATCCCGGGGCGCCCCGGGTGCCCGTCACGCACGTTCCGCTGTCCACTCGTGAGTTACCCGAACTGGACCCGAAACTCCCGCCGTGGCGCGGGGAAACCGAGCGGGTCGGCGGCGTCTCCCTGCACGTCCGCCGCACGCCCGGCGCCCAGGACGAGACCGTCCTCTACGTGCACGGGCTCGGCGGGTCGTCGACGAACTGGACGGATCTGGCCGCGCTGCTCGCGCCGACGGCCGGGGGTGTCGCGATCGACCTGCCCGGCTTCGGGTTCTCCGAGCCGGAACGCGCCTTCGACTTCAGCCTGGACGCGCACGCCGAGGTGGTCGCCAAGTTCATCACCGGTCTCGGCGTCGGGCCGGTGCACCTGATCGGCAACTCGATGGGCGGCGCGGTGTCCCTGCTCGTCGCGGCGCGGCATCCGGACCTGGTCAAGACGCTGACGCTGATCTCGCCCGCGATGCCGGACCGCCGGCCCGACCCGCGGCGGCTGTCCGATCCGCTGATGGCGCTGGCCTACCTGCCGTTCATCGGCCGCCGGGCCCGGCGCAAGCTCGCCGCCTACACGGCGCACGAGCGCGCGAAGATGGTGATCAAGCTGTGCTTCGCGGATCCGGACTCCTTCCCGGAGCACCGGATGGCCGAGCTGGTCGAGGAGCACAGCGCCCGCGCCGAGCTGGCCTGGGCGAACCTGGCGATGTCCCGCAGCACGTTCGGGATCTTCCGGACCTGGTTCGCCCGCGGCGCGGCGTCGCTGTGGCGGGTGGTGCCGAACGTGACGGTTCCCACGCTCGTGGTGTGGGGTACCGAGGACAAGGTGATCTCCGTCCGCCGGGCCGCGCGGACCGCGAAGCTGCTCCCGCGCGGGCGGCTGCTCGTGCTGCCGCGGACCGGTCATGTGGCGCAGATGGAACGCCCGATCGTCGTAGCGAAGGCTGTTCTGGGTATGTGGGAGGAAGTCGCCGCCGGTTCGTGGTAGCCCATTCGAGTTAATCCGAGTTCGCTGTGTGACGGGTTGGTCGCGCGTTGCGTAACTCTGCGCATGTGGCAATCTGGGACGCGTGAATCGGGCGAGTAGCGGCGAGCGTGGCGAAGGACGGCGAGCGCAGTACGCGCCCCCGTCGGGCCGGTCGTCGGTCCGCCTGAGTGAGGACCGCTACCGTCCGCGTACGCGACGGGTGCAGGCCGAGCCGCTGACCGCGTCGTGGAAGCCACCGCAGGCCCAGCTCGAGCAGGACCCGAAGGAAGCCCGCGAAGCGCGCCGCCGCAAGGGCAAGGTGGGCCGTCTGGTCGGCGCGTACGGCTGGCGCGTGTACGCATTGCCGGTGCTCGTCGTGATCACCGTCCTGGTGGCGTTCAACACCGCGACCGAGCCGGCCCCGCCCGAGACGAACTCCGCGTCGCAGGCCGCGGACGGAGGCGCCGGGCAGGGCGGGGACAGCGCGCTGTCCGAACAACCGGCCGCGCCGCGCGACCTCAACATCCCCACCGCCGAGCTGCCGACCGGCGGTGGTTTCACGCCGGGCGGCTCGATGGCCTACCACGTCGTGCCGGTGCCCAACGACGGCGTGAGCGGCAAGGAGGCGGGCAGCGGCGGGAAGCTGTACCACTACACGATCGAGGTCGAAAACGGCATCGACCCGGCCAGCTACGCCGGGGACGACGCCTTCGCCAGCGCCGTCGAGCGGACGCTGTCGGACGTGCGCAGCTGGATCGGCACCGGCAAGGTCAAGCTGCAGCGGGTCGGCGCGGACTACCCGGACGTCGACTTCCGCGTGAGCCTCACCACTCCGGACACCGCCAAGCGGCCGGACGTGTGCGGGTTCAGCATCCCGTTCCCCACCTCCTGCTACTCCCGGTCGTTCGACCACCGCGTGGTGATCAACCTCGCCCGGTGGGTGCGCGGGGCGATGGCGTTCACCGACCTCGGGCTGTACCGCCAGTACGCGATCAACCACGAGGTCGGGCACGCGCTGGGCAAATCCCACGTGGGCTGCCAGGAAAACGGCGCGCTGGCGCCCGTGATGATGCAGCAGACCTTCGGCGTGTCGAACAACTACGTGGCCCAGCTGAACGCGGTCGACCAGTACAACTCGAAGGCCGTGCCGGCCGACGGCAAGACGTGCGTGCCGAACGCCTGGCCGGTGCTGCAGTTCGGCGACACGGCCCCCGCCGGCTGATCCGGGTCCACATCCTGGGACGACGGGAAGAGTCCGGTCGCGCTCCGTGTTGTGGATACTTGGGGAAGCGACAACGACAGCCGCGCGATTTTGGAGGACCGATGGCAGGCACGCTGCCGCCGCTCGTGGAGCCGGCGGCCGAACTCACCAAGGAAGAGGTCGCCCGCTACAGTCGGCACCTGATCATCCCGGATGTCGGGATGGACGGGCAGAAGCGGCTGAAGAACGCGAAGGTCCTGGTCATCGGTGCGGGCGGCCTCGGCAGCCCGGCGCTGCTGTACCTGGCCGCCGCCGGCGTCGGCACCCTCGGCGTGATCGACTTCGACGTCGTCGACGAGTCGAACCTGCAGCGCCAGGTCATCCACGGCCAGTCCGACATCGGCAAGCCCAAGGCCGTCTCGGCCAAGGAGTCGATCGCCGAGATCAACCCGTTCGTCAACGTCATCCTGCACACCGAGCAGCTGACCACGGCGAACGCGCTGGACGTCTTCCGCGGGTACGACCTGATCCTGGACGGCACGGACAACTTCGCCACCCGCTACCTGGTCAACGACGCCGCCGTGCTGCTGGGCAAGCCGTACGTGTGGGGCTCGATCTTCCGGTTCGAGGGCCAGGTCAGCGTGTTCTGGGAGGACGCGCCGAACGGTCAGGGCCTGAACTACCGCGACCTCTACCCCGAGCCGCCGCCGCCGGGCATGGTCCCCTCGTGCGCCGAGGGTGGCGTGCTGGGCGTGCTGTGCGCCTCGATCGGCTCGATCATGGTGACCGAGGCGATCAAGCTGATCACCGGCATCGGTGAGCCGCTGCTCGGCCGCCTGATCAGCTACGACGCGCTGGAGATGAAGTATCGCGAGGTCAAGATCCGCAAGGACCCGGAGACGCCGAAGATCACCGAGCTGATCGACTACGAGGCGTTCTGCGGTGTCGTGTCGGACGAGGCGCAGCAGGCGGCGTCGGGCAGCACCATCACCCCGGCGGAGCTGAAGGCCAAGTTCGACGCGGGCGAGAACTTCGAGCTCATCGACGTCCGCGAGCCCCACGAGTACGAGATCGTGAACATCAAGGGCGCCAAGCTGATCCCGAAGGACCGCATCCTCTCCGGTGAGGCGCTGGCGGAGCTGCCGCAGGACAAGCCGATCGTCCTGCACTGCAAGTCGGGCGCCCGCTCGGCCGAGGCGCTGGCCGCGTTGCACCGCGCCGGGTTCAAGGACGCCACCCACCTCGGTGGCGGCGTGCTGGCCTGGGCGCGGCAGATCGACCCGAGCCTGCCGACGTACTGACCGGCTTCTGACCAGAAGGCCCACCGCGGTTCGCCGCGGTGGGCCTTCGTCGTTCTCCGCTCGTCTGCTGTTGAACGGCGGAAAACGTCGTCCCCACGCGGTAACCTCGGGCGGTGCCCGACGGTCCGAGAGCAGCTCCGCCACCGGCGGCTGTGCTCATGGCCTTCGGCCTCCAGCACGCCACCCCCGAGCCGCTGCCGGGCGGGCGGGCGCACCGCTGCGGTGACATCGTCCTGACCCCGGTGCGGGACCGGCCGCGCACGCTGTGGCTCGCCGACACCCTGCACGCCCTCGACGTCCCCGACCTGCGCATCGCCAAGCCGCAGCGGGCGCGGGACGGGCGGTGGATCGTCGCCGGCTGGTCCGCCCGCCGCTACCTCGACGGCAGCCCCGAGCACCGGCACGACGAGATCATGCTCGCCGCCCTCAAGCTCGCCCACGCCCTCCACGGCCTGCCCCGCCCGCGACACCTCGCCGCCCGGACCGATCCGGACGCGGTGGCCGACCGCGTGGCCTGGGGTGAGGCCGACGTGCCGGTCGACGAGGCCAAGGGCGGCCGCTGGTTCGAGGTGCTCGCGGTGGCGCGAAGACCGGTGCGGCTGCCGGATCAGGTCGTGCCGGGCGACCTCTTCGGCACCGTCCTCTTCGCCGACGACGCACCGCCGGGCATCGTCGACTTCGACCCGTTCTACCGGCCCGCCGAATGGGGCGCCGCGGTGGCCGCCGTCGACGCGGTCGCCTGGGGTGACGCCGCGCCCGAGTTCCTCCAGCGCTGGTCCCACCTGCCGGAATGGCCGCAGCTGCTGCTGCGCGCCGTGCTGTTCCGCTTGGCGGGCAACGCGCTCAGCCCGCGCGCCACGGCCGCTTCGCTGGACGGTTTGCGCGCCGCCGCGGCCGCGGTGAGTGAGATCCTGTAGCCCGCGTCACTTCTCACCGGGCACCGTCCGAAATGCCGTAGCAATGTCAAACGCCTGAAACATTCGGGCGTTTCCAGGTAACACGCCGTTCCTACCGTCTCTGGGCAGAGGCGGAAGGAGGTGCGCGTGACGCTCACCGCGGAACCCCAGGTCAAAGTGGCCACACACTGTCCCTACTGCGCCCTGCAGTGCGGGATGAGCCTGTCCGGCACCGCTGTCGCACCCCGCGAGTTCCCCACCAACGGCGGCGGCCTGTGCCAGAAGGGCTGGACCTCGGGCAGCCTGCTGACCACCCCGGCGCGGCTGACCACACCGCTGGTCCGGGTCGACGGCGAGCTGGTGCCCGCGACCTGGGACGACGCGCTCGACCTGGTCGTGCGCCGAATCGCCGAGGTCCAGGCCGCGCACGGCCGGGACGGGGTCGCCCTGTTCGGCGGCGGCGGCCTGACCAACGAGAAGAGCTACCTGCTGGGCAAGTTCGCCCGCGTCGCGCTCGGCACCTCGCAGGTCGACTACAACGGCCGGTTCTGCATGTCGTCCGCGGCGGCCGCCGGCAACAAGGCGTTCGGGCTCGACCGCGGCCTGCCGTTCCCGCTGACCGACGTAGGCGAGGCGGACGCGGTCCTGCTGATCGGCTCGAACCCGGCCGAGACGATGCCGCCGTTCATGCAGCACCTGCGCAAGGCCATCGACACCAGCGGGCTGGTGGTGGTCGACCCGCGCCGCACGCCGACCGCGGAGCAGGCGAGCCTGCACCTGGCGCCCGCGCCGGGCACGGATCTCGCGCTGGCGCTGGGCATCCTGCACGCGCTGGTCGCCGAGGGCCTGCTCGACCGGGAGTACGTCGAGCAGCGCACCCGCGGGTTCGACGCGGTGTGGCAGATCGTGGCCCGCTGGTGGCCCGAGCGCGTGGAGCGGGTCACCGGTGTCGCCGCCGCTGACCAGCGCCGCGTCGCCACCCTGCTGGCGAACGCCCGCAACGCCTACATCCTCACCGCGCGCGGCACCGAGCAGCACGCGAGCGGTTCGGACACGGTCAGCGCCTGGATCAACCTGGCGCTGGCGCTCGGCCTGCCCGGCCGCCCGGGCTCCGGCTACGGCTGCCTCACCGGGCAGGGCAACGGCCAGGGCGGCCGCGAGCACGGCCAGAAGGCCGACCAGCTGCCCGGTTACCGCAAGATCGACGACCCGGCCGCCCGCGAGCACGTCGCGCGCGTGTGGGGTGTCGACCCCGCCGAGCTGCCCGGGCCCGGCCGCTCGGCCTACGAACTGCTCGACGCGCTGGGCACCGAGACCGGGCCGAAGGCGATGCTCGTGTTCGGCAGCAACGTCGTGGTGTCCGCGCCGCGCTCGGCGCACGTCGCGGATCGGTTGCGCAGCCTCGACTTCCTCGTCGTCGCGGACTTCGTGCTGTCCGAGACCGCCGCGATGGCCGACGTCGTCCTGCCGGTCACGCAGTGGGCCGAGGAGAGCGGCACGATGACCAACCTGGAGGGCCGCGTCCTGTTGCGGCAGAAGGCGATCGACCCGCCCGCCGGGGTGCGCAGCGACCTGGAGGTCCTCAGTGGACTCGCGCAGCGCCTCGGCCAGCCGGCCGACCGCTTCCCGGTCGAGGCGAAGACGGTGTTCGCCGAACTCCGCGAGGCGTCGCGGGGCGGGCTCGCCGACTACTCCGGCGTCACCTACGAGCGCCTGCGCGACGGCGAGGCCCTGTACTGGCCGGTGACCGGAACCGAGCACGCCGGGACGCCGCGGATGTTCCTGGACTCCTTCGCCCACCCGGACGGCCGCGCCCGGTTCGTGCCGGTCGAGCACCGCGGCCCGGCCGAGCCGGCCGACGACGAGTTCCCGCTGATCGCGACCACCGGACGGGTGCTGCAGCACTACCAGTCCGGCGCCCAGACGCGGCTGATCGGCGAGCTGAACGACGTGGTACCGGAGGCCTACGTCGAGGTGCACCCGGACACCGCCGCCCGGGCCGGTCTGGCCGACGGCGACTGGGCGGTGGTGGCCTCCCGGCGCGGGGAGACCACCGCGCGCGTGCGGTGCGTCGCCTCGATGCGGCCGGACACGGTGTTCCTGCCGTTCCACTTCCCCGGCGCGCAGCGGGCGAACCTGCTGACCAACCCCGCCCTGGACCCGACGAGCCGCATGCCCGAGTTCAAGGTGTGCGCGGTTCGCCTGACCACGAAGGACGGTGTGGAATGACCCGCAAGGTGGTGGTGCTGGGCTACGGCATGGCCGGGGCCCGGCTCGCCGACGAGATCCGGGCCCGCGATCCCGAAGGCACCCGCGTCACGCTGACCGTCATCGGCGAGGAGCCGCACGCCGCGTACAACCGCGTGCTGCTCTCCGCCGTCGTCGCCGGGACGATGCGCCCGGAGATGGTCCGCCTGCACGACGCGGACTGGGCGGCTCGGCACGAGGTCGACCTGCGCACGGACGTCAAGGCCGAGCACATCGACCGCGCCGCCCGCCGGATCCGGCTCAGCGGCGGGTCCACTGTGGACTACGACGCGCTGGTGCTGGCGACCGGCAGCCGCCCGTGGCTGCCCCCGATCGAGGGCCTGACCGCCGACGACGGCACCCCCGCGCCGGGCGTGGTCACCTTCCGCACGCTGGACGACTGCGACCGCATCCTGGACGCCGCCAAGGCCGGGGCGCCGGTCGCGGTGCTCGGCGGCGGCCTGCTCGGCCTGGAAGCGGCCCGTGGACTGGCCGGGCGCGGCAACCTCGTCACCGTCGTGCACCCGGTCGGCCACGTGATGGAACGCCAGCTCGACGCGGGCGCCGGTGGTGTGCTCGCGCGAGCACTGGGCGAGCTGGGCATCGACTTCAAGCTCGGCGCGGGCGCGGCCCGGTACGTGCCCGGCGACGGGCTCAAGCTCGACGACGGCAGCAAGGTCCACGCCGACCTGGTCGTGGTCAGCACCGGCGTGCGGGCCGAGACCACGCTCGCCGTCGAGGCCGGGCTGGCGGTCGACCGCGGCGTACTGGTCGACGACGCGCTGCGCACCAGCGACGGCCGCATCCACGCGATCGGTGACTGCGCGCAGCACCCGGGCACGGTGTCCGGCCTGGTCGAACCGGCCTGGCAGCAGGCGAAGGTGCTGGCCGACCTGCTGACCGGGGCCGACGTGTCCGCCCGCTACCGCGGCACGCAGGTGATCACCAAGCTCAAGGCGCGCGGCATCGACCTCACCGCGCTCGGCGACGTGCACACCGACGCGGCCGACCCGGACGCCGAGGTCGTGTGCCTGACCGACCCGGCGCGCGGCCGCTACGCGAAGCTCGTGGTGCGCGGCGAGCGGGTGGCCGGGGCGATCCTGCTGGGTGCGCCGGACGCCGCCGCGAACATCACGCACCTGTTCGACCGGGGTGTCCCGGTCCCCGAAGACCGGCTCGCCGTCCTGCTCGGGCGCGCGCTGCCGGGCGGGGCGACCGTCGCGTCGAGCCCCGCCGACATCCCGGCGGCCGCCGTCGTCTGCCGGTGCAACTCGGTGACGAAGGGCCGGCTGGTCGAGGCGTTCCGCGCCGGTGCCACCGACGTCACCGAGCTCGCTTCCGTGACCCGAGCGACAACCGGATGCGGCAGCTGTCGCGACGCCGTCTGCGGCATCGCCGACTGGCTCGCCACCACCGCCTAGGAGGCCACATGACGACAACGACGAACGCGCCCGCGGCGCGCAAGCACTGGATCGAACACTGGGAGCCCGAGAACGAGTCGTTCTGGGAGTCCACCGGCAAGAAGATCGCCCACCGCAACCTGTGGTTCTCCATCTTCTCCGAGCACATCGGGTTCTCCATCTGGACACTGTGGTCGGTGATGGTCCTGTTCATGGGGCCGCAGTACGGGTTCTCGGCCGCCGACAAGTTCCTGCTGACCTCGACGCCGACCCTGGTCGGCGCGATCGCGCGGCTGCCCTACAGCTGGGCGGTGGCGCGCTTCGGCGGTCGCAACTGGACGATCGTCAGCGCGACACTGCTGCTGGTCCCGAGCATCGGCGCGGCGATCGTGATGGAGCCGGGCACCCCGCTGTGGGGCTTCCTGATCGTCGCGGCGCTGGGCGGTGTCGGCGGCGGCAACTTCGCGTCGTCGATGACCAACATCAACGCGTTCTTCCCGGAGAAGGCCAAGGGCATGGCGCTGGGCCTGAACGCCGGTGGCGGCAACCTGGGCGTCGCCGTGATCCAGCTGCTCGGCCTGCTGATCATCGCCACGGCCGGCACCGGGGCGCCGCGGATCATCCTGTTCATCTACATCCCGCTGATCGTCGTCGCGGCGCTGTGCTCGGCGCTGTTCATGGACAACATCGCGTCGGTGCGCAACGACAAGAAGGCGATGCGGGAGATCATCGGCGACGCCCACACGTGGGTGATGTCGTTCCTCTACATCGGCACGTTCGGCTCGTTCATCGGCTACAGCTTCGCCTTCGGCCTGGTGCTGCAGAACCAGTTCGGCCGCACCCCGCTGCAGGCCGCCGCGGTCACCTTCCTCGGCCCGCTGCTCGGTTCGTTCTCCCGCCCAGCCGGTGGCTGGCTGGCGGACAAGCTGGGCGGCTCGCGGGTCACCTTCACCACGTTCGTCGGCATGGCGGTGATGACGGTCATCCTGATCATCGCGTCGAACACGAAGTCGCTGGCGCTGTTCACCACGGCCTTCATCGTGTTGTTCGTGCTGACCGGCGTCGGCAACGGCTCCACCTACAAGAGCATCCCGGCCATTTTCCGCACCAAGGCGAAGGCCGCGATCGCGGCCGGCGCCGACGAGGCGGCCGAGATGCTCAAGGCCCGCAAGCGGTCCGGCGCCCTGATCGGCCTGGCCGGTGCGGTGGGTGCGCTCGGCGGCCTGTTCATCAACCTGGCGTTCCGGCAGTCCTTCCTGGACACCAAGAGCGGTGTGCCGGCGTTCGTCGGGTTCCTCGTCTTCTACGGGATCTGCTTCGTCCTCACCTGGGCGGTGTACCTCCGCAAGTCGGACGCACCGGTGAGCGAGCGCGGGCTGGCACTCGCCGGCGCCCGGGTCTGAAGCAAGAGCAAGCGAGCAGGAGGTTTCGGTAATGCGCACACTCGTTGTCGTCGGGAACGGCATGGTGAGCCATCGACTGGTGGAGGCACTGCGGGCCGAGGACACCGAGGGCGCCTGGCGGGTCGTCGTGCTCGCCGAGGAGCCGCGCCCGGCCTACGACCGGGTGGCCCTGACCTCCTACGTGGATGGCTGGGACGTCCAGGCGCTCACCCTGTCCGGTTCGGACTACGCCGGTGACGACCTGGTCGAGCTGCGCCTGGGCGACCCGGTCACCTCGATCGACCGCGCGGCCCGGAAGGTCACCACGGCGTCCGGGCACGTGCAGGCCTACGACGCGCTCGTGCTCGCGACGGGCTCGCGCCCGTTCGTGCCGCCGGTGCCCGGGCACGACCTGCCGGGCTGTTTCGTCTACCGCACGATCGAGGACCTGGACGCGATCCGGGCCGCGGTCGAGCACGCGAAGGCGACCAAGCGCGGCCGCGCCGCGGCGATGGTCGTCGGCGGTGGCCTGCTCGGCCTGGAGGCGGCGAAGGCCCTGCGCGACATGGGACTGTCGCCGCACGTGGTCGAGATGGCGCCGCGGCTGATGCCGATCCAGGTCGACGACGGCGGTGGCCGGCTGCTGCGCAAGCTGGTCACCGACCTGGACCTGACCGTCCACACCGGAACGTCGGCGGAGCGGATCGAGCAGGACGGCGACCGGCTGTTCACCAAGCTCACCAACGGCACCGAGCTGGACCTGGACCTGGTGGTGTTCTCCGCCGGTGTCCGCCCGCGCGACGATCTGGCCCGCTCGTCCGGTCTCGAGGTCGGCGAGCGCGGCGGCATCATCACCGACCTGGCCTGCCGCACGAGCGACCCGGACATCTGGGCGGTCGGCGAGTGCGCCGCGGTCGAGGGCCGCTGCTACGGCCTGGTCGCCCCCGGCTACACGATGGCCGAGATCGTCGCCGCGCAACTGCTCGGCCGGACCGGCGAGTTCCCCGGCGCGGACCTGTCCACCAAGCTCAAGCTGATGGGCGTGGACGTCGCCAGCTTCGGCGACGCGCACGCGGCCACGGAGAACGCGGTCGAGGTCGTGCTCTCCGACGCGGTCGGCGGGTACTACAAGAAGCTCGTGGTGTCCGAGCCTGACGCGGACGGCAAGCGCCTGCTGCTCGGCGGTGTGCTGGTCGGCGACGCGAGCGCGTACAACCTGCTCCGCCCGCTGGTCGGCAGCCCGCTGCCGGCCGACCCGGCCGCGATGCTGGCCCCCGAGGGCGGTTCCAGTGCGGTGGGTGTCGACGCGCTGCCGGACGAGGCGCAGATCTGCTCGTGCAACGCGGTCAGCAAGGGCGCCATCACCAGCGCCATCCACGACGACGGCTGCGACAGCGTCGCGAAGATCAAGGGCTGCACCAAGGCGGGCACGACGTGCGGGTCGTGCGTGCCGATGCTGGCGAAGCTGCTGGACGCCTGCGGTGTCGAGCAGTCCAAGGCGCTGTGCGAGCACTTCGCCTACTCGCGCCAGGAGCTGTTCCAGATCCTCAGCGCCACCCGCATCACCACGTTCGGCGAGCTGATCGCCAAGCACGGCACCGGCTCGGGCTGCGAGATCTGCAAGCCGGCCGTCGCCTCGATCCTCGCCACGCTGGACACGACCGACCGCGACGGCGGTCACGTGCTGGCCGGTGAGCAGGCCACGCTGCAGGACACCAACGACCACTTCCTGGCGAACATGCAGCGCAACGGCACCTACTCGGTCGTGCCGCGGATCCCCGGCGGCGAGATCACCCCGGCCAGGCTGAAGGTGATCGCCGAGGTCGCCGAGGAGTTCGGGCTCTACACCAAGATCACCGGCGGTCAGCGGATCGACCTGTTCGGCGCGACCGTGGACCAGCTGCCGCACATCTGGAAGCGGCTGGTGGACGCGGGCATGGAGTCCGGGCACGCCTACGGCAAGTCGCTGCGCACGGTGAAGTCCTGCGTCGGCTCCACCTGGTGCCGCTACGGCGTGCAGGACAGCGTCGGTCTGGCCGTCGAGCTGGAGCTGCGCTACCGCGGCCTGCGCTCGCCGCACAAGCTCAAGGCCGGGGTTTCCGGTTGCGCCCGTGAGTGCGCCGAGGCCCGCGGCAAGGACTTCGGTGTGATCGCGACCGAGAAGGGCTGGAACCTCTACGTCGGCGGCAACGGCGGCGCCCTGCCGCGGCACGCCGAGCTGCTGGCGTCCGACCTGGACAAGGACACGTTGATCACCTACATCGACCGGTTCCTGATGTTCTACGTCCGCACGGCCGACCGGCTGCAGCGCACGGCGCCGTGGATCGAGGAGATGGACGGCGGGCTGGACCACCTGCGGGCGGTCATCGTCGACGACAAGCTCGGCATCTGCGAGGAGCTGGACGCCGCGATGGCCAAGCACGTGGAGAACTACGCCGACGAGTGGCGCGGCGTGCTCGAGGACCCGGAGAAGCTGGCCCGGTTCACCTCGTTCGTCAACGCGCCGGGCGCGCCCGACCCGACCATCTCGTTCCGCGCCGAACGTGACCAGAAAGTGCCCGTCCTGCTGGGTGTCCCGGAGGTGGTTTCGCGATGACCGCGGTGGAGGAGAAGCGCGCCACGGAGGTGGTCGAGATCTGCCCGTTCGACCGGCTGATCCCCGGTCGCGGGGTGGCCGCCCTGCTGCCCGACGGGCGGCAGGTGGCGATCTTCCGCACGGTGACCGACGAGGTCTACGCGCTGTCCAATGTGGATCCGTTCACGAAGGCGGCGGTGCTCTCGCGCGGGATCATCGGTGACGTCCAGGGTGTGCCGCACGTCGCGTCGCCGATGCTGAAGCACCGGTTCGAGCTGGCCACGGGCTACTCCCTGGACGACGAGACGGTGGCTGTGCGCACGTATCCCGTGCGGGTGATCGAGGGCGTGGTGTACGTCCGACCATGATCGATTCTTCCGGTGTCCTCCCGCTCGCCGGGTTCGCGGTGGGCATCACGGCCGCGCGCCGCGCGGACGAGCTCGGCGCGCTGCTGGTGCGCCAGGGCGCGACCGTGCGGTACGGGCCGGCGATCCGGATCGTGCCGCTGGCCGACGACACCGAGCTGCACGCCGCGACCGTGCGGATGCTGGAGGAGCCGGTCGACGTGGTCGTGGCGACCACCGGCATCGGGTTCCGCGGGTGGGTCGAGGCGGCCGAGGGCTGGGGTCTCGGCGAGGCGCTGGTCGGGCAGCTCGGCAAGGCGTCGCTGCTGGCCCGTGGGCCGAAGGCGCGTGGCGCTATCCGCGCGGCCGGGTTGTCGGAGAGCTACTCGCCGGCCTCGGAGAGCAGCGCGGAGCTGCTCCAGCACCTGCTGGAGTCCGGTGTGGAGGGTCAGCGGATCGCGGTGCAGCTGCACGGCGAGCCGCTGCCGTACTTCGTGGAGTCGTTGCGGGAGGCCGGGGCCGAGGTCATCGAGGTGCCGGTGTACCGCTGGGTCGGGCCGTCCGATCCGGGGCCGCTGGACCGGCTGATCGACGCGGTGCTGGACGGTTCGGTGGACGCGATGCCGTTCACCAGCGCGCCGGCCGCGGCGAGCACGCTGGCGATGGCCAAGCGCACCGGCCGGCTCGCGGCGCTGGTGGAGGCGCTGACGCACCGGGTGCTGGTCGCGTGCGTCGGGCCGATCACCGCGGCGCCGCTGGCGGCGGTCGGGATCCCCACGGTGCAGCCGGAGCGGGCGCGGATCGGCGCGTTGGCGCGGACGGTGTCGCAGGCGCTGGTCGAGCGGTCGCCGAAGCTGCGCGCGGCCGGGCGGCTCATCGAGCTGCGCGGGCAGGCGGCCGTTGTGGACGGTCAGCTGTGCGAGGTGGCGCCGGCGCCGATGGCGGTGCTGCGGGCGCTGGCCCGCGAGCCCGGCCGGGTGGTCTCGCGCCGGGAACTGACGTCGGCACTGCCCAGCGGCGGTGAGGAACACGCGGTGGAGACCGCGATCGGGCGGCTGCGCACGTCGCTCGGTGAAGGGAAGCTCGTGCAGACCGTGGTGAAACGCGGATACCGGTTGGCGGTGGAACGATGATCGTGCTGGCAGCGCATGGCACGCGGGACCCGCAGGGCGCGCGGGTGATCGAGGACCTGGCGGACCGCGTGCGGGCGGAGACGCCGGTGCCGGTGCGGGTGGCCTACGCCGACGTGCGGCAGCCCGACGTGGCGACGGTGCTCGACTCGGTACGCGGCTACCAGGCGATCGTCGTGCCGGCCTTTTTGGCGGCCGGGTACCACGTGCGCACCGACATCCCGGCGCAGATCGCCGCGAGCGGCCACCGGAACGTGCGGCTGGCCGACCCGTTCGGCCCGGCGCCCGAGCTGGTCGGCGTGATGCGGGACCGGCTGGAATGGGCGGGCTACCGCGCGGGCGACGCGGTCGTGCTGGCCGCGGCGGGTTCCAGCGACCCGCGCGCGCTGGCCGAGGTGCGGCTGGCCGCGGACGCGCTTGGTGCTGTGTTGGGCACTTCGGTGGGGGTGGGCTACGTCGCGACGGCGCGGCCCTCGATCGCGGACGCGGTGGCCCGGGCGCGGGGGCGGGGCCGCCGGGTGGCGGTGGCGTCGTGGCTGCTCGCGCCGGGGCTGTTCCAGCGGAAGGTGCTGGCCGCGGGCGCCGACGTGGTGGCCGACCCGCTGGGCGTGCACCCGGACGTGGTGGACCTGGTGCTGGCGAGGTACCAGCAGGCGCAGCGCCGGCTCGCGGTCGCGGCGTGAGTCTTGTGGTTCACTGAATCCTGCCGCTTGATCCCGCCGAGCAATCCGGGGTGCTGGTGAAATGCCGCGCACATTCAGCACGGCGTCCGGTCATACGTTGCGGATCACGCCGGCGTTGTTGACCAGCAGGTCGACTCGTCCGACGCTCTCCAGCGTGCCGGGCCACTCAGCGGGCGGTCGCTGTTCGCGGTGCGCGATCGCGCTCGAAGGGGCCCGGGACGGGGTCACGACCGGGCGGGCGAAGCTGGCCGCGCGGGTGCCGATGGGGCACATCGGCGACCCGGCGGACATCGCGGAGGCGGCGGCGTACCTGTGCTCGGAGGCGGCGGGCTACGTGACGGGGGTGGTGCTGGACGTCGACGGCGGGATCAGCATCGGCAGTGCGCTGCGCTGATCTCACCGGGCACCCAGACCCCGGGGCGGACGAGCGATGACCGCTGGCCCACCGGCCACGAGACCCCTGTGCAGCCGCGACTCCCCGCGGCGGAGGCCTGGCAGGCCGGCGTACCCGAGCTCGCCACTCTCGTGGCGCCACGCCGTACTACACCCGGTCGGAACGGCCGCCGGCCGCGCGGTGCTTCCGCCTCACGGGCGGCCGGCTCTAGCTCCAGCTCACCTTCAGGTCCGCGAACCCCCGCGCCCGCGCCACCCGTTCGGCCTCCTCCTCGGCGGCCTTCCGCCACGCCGGCGGCAGTGGGTCGAACGCGGTGATCGTGAAGTCCAGCCGCTTGCGCCCGCTGCCCTTCGTCCGCCACACGCCGGCCACCTCGCCGCCCGCGAGGAGCGCCCCGGGGTTGCCCAGGATCTTCCAGACCTCCTTCTGCCGCGCCCGGTCCGGCACCAGCACCGCCCGGTCGCGCGACTGCAGGAACGGGTCCCACGGCGGCAGCAACCGCACGACGTCCGGCTCCGGCGGGTTCTCCAGAGCGCCCACATCCGCCGACGGCAGCCACACCGTCCGCCCGTCGAACCGCACCTCGGCCAGCTCCTCCGGCCACATCCGCTTCACCACGGCGGCCTTCGTCCCCACGAAATCCGCCGCCTCCTTCGGCGTCGCCGGGCCGTGCAGGTGCAGGTAGTCCCGGACGACGGCGGTCGCGGCGCCGACATCGGGTGTGGTCCGCATCCGCGGCCGGCCCTCCAGCGGCGCGAGCGTCGCGGGCTGGGCCCCGGCCTCCAGCCGCACCCCGCCGTGGATCGCCGCCAGCCGCATGACCTGCTCCAGGATGTGGGTCGCCTGGCAGCCGCGGCACCAGTACGACAACCCGTCCGGGATGATCTTCGTGACGGCCTCGCTCGCCGCGCCCTTGGTCATCACCCGGGTGACGACCTTGCGCATCGCCCGCGCCGCGGTGAACAACCCGTCCAGCGCGCTCATCCCGGCCGCCTCGACCTGCTTGCGTTGCCAGCCCATCCGCGCCATCGCGTCGTCCTCGTCGAGCGGGACCAGCGCGGCGGTGACCCGGCTGATCTCGTCCGCGCGGTGGAAGTGCGGCGCCCCGCGGTGCGTCCACGCCAGCACGAACCGCGGATCGTCCACAAGGGACTCCTCGGTGACCGGGCCGGGCAGCCGCGCCGCGAGGGAGATCGCCGCGGTCTCGCGCTGCGTGCTCTGCAGGCCGAGGTCGAACACGGTCAGCCCGAGCGGCTCGGCGACGTCGCGGTGCAGGCCGTGCGCCGCGATCCGGTAGGCGAGCACCTGCTCGCGGTCGACGTCGGGCATCACAACCGGTGGTCGAAGGTGTAGTTCATGGTCTCGCTCGCTCCTCCGATCGTGCCGGTCCCGGCCAGCCCGGTCAGCTCACCGGTGCCCGAGCCCTCGACCACGGTGAACGTGCCGTGCACGCCGTCGGCACCGTAGGCCACGTCGTGCCGGATCACGAAGCTGCCCTTCCGGCCGTCCACACTGCCCTCGATCCGCTCGAACCCGGGCGCGGTCTGCGCGCTGCCGGTGTAGCCCTCGCCCGGGTAGTACAGCAGGTAGTCGCACGCCGACTCGCCCTCGATCAGCCCGGAGTAGGTGAACGTGGCGTGCGCGTGGGCGTACCGGGGGCCGTTCTCGGGGCCGCTCACGACCTTCTCGTCCCAGGTCCGCATGGTGAAAGTGTTGGTCATGGGTCCATTCTGAGACCGGAGACTGACACCTTCTGTCAGGTTTTCGCGGAATACTGGATCCATGCGCGCGAGCAGGTTGCTGTCGGTTCTGCTGCTCCTGCAGAACCGCGGCCGGATGACCGCCGAGGAGCTGGCCGATGAGCTCGAGGTGTCGGTGCGGACCGTGTACCGGGACATCGAGTCGCTGTCGGCCGCGGGCGTGCCCGTCTACGCCGAACGCGGCCGCGCCGGCGGCTACCGGCTGCTCGACGGCTACCGCACCCGTCTGACCGGCCTGACCGGCGAGGAGGCCCAGTCGCTGCCGCTGGCCGGGCTGCCCGACGCGGCCGCCGAGCTGGGCCTGGGCACCGTGCTGACCGCGGCCCAGCTGAAGCTCTACGCCGCGCTGCCCGACGAGCTGCGCAGCCGCGCGGGCAAGGTCGCCGAGCGGTTCGTGCTCGACGTGCCCGGGTGGTTCCGCGGCATCGAAAGCCTGCCGCTCCTGGCCGACGTCGCCCAGGCGGTCTGGGATTCGCGGCGTGTTTCCGTCCGGTACCGGCGGTGGGACAACAGCGAAACGAACCGGCTCCTGGAGCCGCTGGGGCTGATCCTCAAGGCCGGGAACTGGTACCTTGCCGCACACTGTGAGGGTGCGATCCGGACCTACCGGGTGTCCCGGATCCTCTCGCTCGAACCCGGCGCCGTGTTCGAGCGCCCGGCCGGGTTCGACCTGACCGCCTACTGGCGGGAGTGGTCGGAGCAGTTCGAGCGGCGGATGTACCCGCGGGTCGCCGTGGTGCGGTTGTCTCCGCTGGGCCGGGACCTCGTACCGTTCTACCTGGGAGCGGTGGGCGCCCGCGCCCTGCGCGAGTGCCGCGATGTTCCGGACGAAGACGGGTGGTTGCGCGTGGAGTTACCGGTGGAACCCGGCGCCCCGGCGCTCGGGGAGCTGCTGCGGTTCGGGCCCGAACTGCAGGTGCTCGAGCCCGCGGACCTGCGCGACCAGGTGGCGGCCGCGGTCGGCCGGATGGGTGCGTTCTATGGGTGATCTGAGCGGAGTCACGATCGGGGTGACCGCGGAACGGCGGGCCGAGGAGTTCATCGGCGCGCTGGAACGCAACGGCGCCACCGTGCGGCACGCGCCGTTGATCCACATCGTCCCACTGCCCGACGACGCCCGGCTGCGCGCGGCCACCGAGGAGGTCCTCGCCGAGCCGCTGGACATCCTCGCCGTCACCACCGGCGCGGGGTTCCGCGGCTGGGTGGAGGCCGCCGAGGGCTGGGGTCTGCGGGAGGACCTGCTGGCGTCGCTCACCAGGGCGCGGGTGTTCGTCCGTGGCCCGAAGGGCAAGGGCGCGGTGCGGGGCGTCGGGCTCACCGAGGAGTGGGCGGCGCCCGAGGAGAGCAACCGCGAGCTGTTCGGCCACCTGCTGGAGGCCGGGGTCGCCGGGGCGCGGCTGGCGGTCCAGCTGCACGGCTCGCCGCTGCCGGAGCACACCGCGCCGCTGCGTCAGGCCGGCGCGCGGGTGATCGAGGTGCAGCCGTACCGGTGGGAGTGGCCCGCGGACCTGCACCCGGCGCACGAGCTGCTGGACGGCGTGCTGGACGGCCGGGTGCAGGCGTTGGCCTTCACGAGCGCGCCGGCCAGCGCGAACATGCTCGACCTGGCCCGCGCGCGCGGCAGGTACGACGAGCTGGTGCGGGCCCTGCGGGGCGACGTGGTGTGCGCGTGCGTGGGCCCGGTGACGGCCGCCCCCTTCACCACAGCCGGGGTGCCGACCCTGCAGCCGGAGCGGCAGCGGCTGGGCGCGCTGGTCAAACTGCTGGTGGCGGAGCTGGGCTCCTAGGGGACTCCCGGACGGCCGGATCGCGCGCGGCTCGCTGCCACCGTCTTCCTCGCCCGTGGCGGCAACCCGGACGCGGCGCGGCGTCCGCTGCCCGCCCGGGTCGGCCGCTCCCTCGACCTGACCCGGATCGGGATGTCCGGCCACTCCGCCGACGGTTTCACTGCCAGTTCCTGCTGCCCCGGCTCGGCGTCGATCCGGGGATCACCGCGCCGTGGACCGGCGACGTCGACGCCTTCCGCAGTCTGGCCTTCCAGCGGACGAGCCTCGTCGCGTTCTTCGACCAGCGCCTCTACGGCCGCCAGCGGTAGGTCTTCAGGTTCACCTTCTGCCCGTCCGCCAGCACGCCCTCCGCCCGGAGCAGCTCCAGCTGCCGGTGCACCAGGTGCGGCGCGGGCGTGCCGTTGGCGCGCAGCACCCGGTGCCACGGCAGGTCCGCGCCGTCCTCGGACAGGATGCGGCCGATCATCCGAGGTGAGGGGGCTCCGGCGATGGCTGCGATGTCGCCGTAGGTCGCGACCTTCCCCGGCGGCACGGTCGCGACCACCTCGCGCACCCGCTCGTGCAGCTCCTCGTCCACGTGACCAAACTACCGCCAGGGTGTGCCGGTCCCCGGTTCTGTCGGGCGGTCGTGATTCCATGCCAGACGTGAGCGGAGAGGGCACCCGGTCCCGGGCGGGCGCGCGGCTGGTTCGGCCGCCCGTCCCCGAGCCGCGCCCGGAACGCTGGGACGACGACGCGCGGGCGGTGCTGGCGGCGCCCCGCGGGTTCGTCCGCGTCCTCGGTGGGCCCGGCACCGGCAAGACCACCCTGATCACGAGCGCGGCGGCCGCCCGCATCTCGAGCGGCGCCGATCCGGAGAGCCTGCTGGTGCTCACCGCGTCCCGCCGCGCCGCGAACTCCCTGCGTGCCGAGATCACCCGGCGCGTCACCGCCGGTGACGGCGTGCCCCGCACGATCCGCGAGCCGATCGTGCGCACCGTCCACTCGTACGCGTTCTCGCTGCTGCGCCTGCAGGCCGGGCTGCAGGACGTGCCGGCGCCGCGGCTGCTGTCCAGCCCGGAACAGGACGTCGTGGTCCGCGAGCTGCTCGCCGGCGACCTCGCCGAGGGCGCGGAGGATTGGCCCGAGCAGCTGCGGCCCGCGCTGGCCGTGCCCGGCTTCGCCGAGGAGCTGCGCGACCTGCTGCTGCGTGCCGCCGAGCGCGGCCTCGGCCCGGAGGACCTGGTCAAGCTGGGGCGGCGCAAGGACCGCCCGGAGTGGGTCGCGGCCGGGGTGTTCTGGCGGCAGTACGAGGAGGTCACGGTCCTGCAGGGCGCGGGAGGCAACGCGCTCGGCGCGCCCGGTTCGCCCGCGCTGGACGCCGCCGAGCTGGTCGCGAGCGCGCTCGTCGAGCTGGAGGGCGACCCGGACCTGCTGGCGCGCGAGCAGGCGCGGATCCGGCACGTGTTCGTCGACGACGCCCAGCACCTGGACCACCTGCAGTTCCGCCTGCTGCGGCTGCTCGGCACGGCGGCCGAGGACTTCGTCGTGACCGGCGACCCGGACCAGGCGATCTTCTCCTTCCGCGGCGCCGACCCGGGCCTGCTCACGCGTGCCGACGCCGACGGCGGCCGCACCGTCACGCTGACCCGGACCCACCGGCTGAGCCTGGCCGTGCACGAGGCGGTGACGAAGCTCGGCACGACGCTGCCGGGCGCGAACCGGCACCGCGCGATCACCGTCGATCCGAAGGCCGACGAGGGCGAGGTCAAGGTCCGGCTGCTGCCGACCCCGTCCGCCGAGGCGAGTTGGGTCGCCGACCAGCTGCGCCGCGCGCACCTCATCGACGGTGTGCCGTGGTCGGAGATGGCCGTGCTGGTGCGCTCGCCGGGGCGGTCGTTCCCGGTGCTGCAGCGGGCGTTGCGCGCCGCGGGCGTGCCGATCGCGTCGGCGGCCGACGAGCTGCCGCTGGCCCGCCAGCCCGCCGTGCGGCCGCTGCTCGCGGTGCTGCGCGTCGCCGGTGATCCCGCGCTGCTCGACGTCGACACCGCCGAGATGCTGCTGGCGTCCCCGCTCGGTGGCGCCGACCCGCTGGCGCTGCGCCGGATGCGGCGTGGTCTGCGGCGGCTGGAGCTGGCCGGCGGCGGTGAGCGGTCCAGCGACGAGCTGCTCGTGGAAGTGTTGCGGGACAACGACAAGCTCGGCGGTCTCGCGGAGGCCGAGGCGGCGCCGATCCGCCGCGTCGGGGGCCTGATCGCGGTCGCGCGCGCGGCGATCGCGCGGGGCGCGGGGGTCGAGCAGGTCCTGTGGGACGTGTGGCAGGAGAGCGGCCTGCAGAAGCGGTGGGTGCGGCTGTCCGCGCGCGGCGGGACGCTGGGCGCGCAGGCCGACCGCGACCTGGACGCGGTGGTGGCGCTGTTCCACGCCGCGGGCAACTACGTCGACCGGCTGCCGAAGGCGAGCGTGGCGGCGTTCGCGGACTACCTGTCGTCGCAGAACATCGCGGGCGACAGCCTGGCGCCGGTGGCGATGCGCGGGGAGGGCGTGTCCTTGCTGACCGCGCACGGGGCCGCCGGTCGCGAGTGGACGGTCGTGGCCGTGGCGAACGTGCAGGAGGGCAGCTGGCCGGACCTGCGGCTGCGCGGGTCGCTGCTCGGGGTCGAGCGGCTGGTGGACCTGCTGTCCGGGCTGGAGGAGGAGACGGTGTCCGCGACGGCGCCGATCCTGGCCGAGGAGCGGCGGCTGTTCTACCTGGCGCTCGGCCGGGCGAAGCGGACGCTGCTGGTCAGCGCGGTGATCGGGGAGGACGAGCAGCCGTCGCGGTTCGTCGACGACCTGGAGGCCAACAGCGCGGACGAGTCCGGAATGGACTCGCGGGTCAAGCCGCCGGGGCGGTCGCTGGTGCTGGCCGAACTGGTCGGCGACCTGCGGCGCGCGGTGTGCGATCCGGACGTGCCGGCGGACCGGCGGGCGCGGGCGGCGCGGCAGCTGGCGCGGCTGGCGCGGGCCGGGGTGCCCGGCGCGCACCCGGATTCGTGGTACGGGCTGGTGGAGACTTCGACGGACACGCCGCTGTACGGCGAGGGTGACGTCGTGCGCATCTCGCCGTCCACTGTGGACACGCTGAAGAAGTGCCCGCTGCGGTGGCTGATCGAGCGGCACGGCGGGTCCGACCCGGCCCAGCTGGCGGCGATCACCGGGACGCTGGTGCACGAGCTGGCGCAGGCCGCGGCGGGCGGTATGGACGACGAGGGTTTGCGCCGCGCGCTGGACGAGGCGTGGGCGAAGGTCGACGCGGGCGCGCCGTGGTTCTCGCGGCGCGAGCGGAACCGGGTCGAGCAGATGGTGCGGAACTTCCTCGCGTGGCTGGCGAGTTCGCGGCACGAGCTGCGGCAGATGGGGATCGAGCAGGACATCGAGGTCGAGGTGCCGGTCGGTGCCGATGGCCTGCTGGTCAAGCTGCGCGGTCGGGTGGACCGGCTGGAGCACGACGCCGAGGGGCGCCCGGTGATCGTCGATCTGAAGACCGGGAAGACGGTGGTGAGCGCCGCGGACGCCGAGCTGAACCCGCAGCTGGCGGCGTACCAGTTGTCGGTGTTGCTGGGCGCGTTCGGCGGCGGGAAGCGGCCCGGCGGTGCCAAGCTGGTGTACCTGGCGAAGTCGCACAACAAGACGGGCGCGACGGTGCGGGAGCAGCCCCCGCTGGACGACGAGAGCGGCCGCGAGTGGCTGGAGCTGGTGCGGAAGGTGGCGGCGTCGGCGACGGGCCCGTCGTACGAGGCCACGGAGAACCCGGAGTGCGACCGCTGCCCCGCGAAGGGTTCCTGCCCGCTGCGGCCGGAGGGCCGGCAGGTGACGGGCCCATGAGCGGCTTGGTGTGGGGCGTGGTTGCCGGCGTAGCGGAGTGGGGAGTTGTTGCCGGGGGAGCGGTGCGGGGTGTTGTTGCCGGGGGAGCGGTGCGGGGTGTTGTTGCCGGGGGAGCGGGGTGGGGAATTGTTGCCGGGGGCGCGGTGCGGGGTGATGTTCCCGGGGGCGCTAAATGGGCGGGTGCCGCTGCCGGGGCCGCCGCCCCGGGCGCTGCTGCGCACGCTGTCGCGACGGTGAAGTCCGCTCCTGTGCGGGTGCCCGCCACGGGCGGGTTGCTCGCGGCTCCGCGAGTGGGACTTTGGTGCGGCCACGGTTGGTCCAGTCGTGCGGATGCGAGTGGTGACCGCGCGAGTGGACATCTCGTGGGTGCGCGACTGACCCCTCCGTGTGGGCGCGAAGGGGCCAGTCGTGTGGCCGCGAGTGGTGACCGTGCGAGTGGACGTGTCGTGGGTGCGCGAGTGGGACTTTCGTGCCCACACCAAGCGTCCAGTCGTGCGGACGCGACTGGTAACCGCGCGAGTGGACCTGTCGTGACTCCGCGAGTGGCACTTTCGTGCACCCACGAAACGTCCAGTCGTGTGGATGCGAGTGGTGACCGTGCGAGTGGACCTGTCGTGGGTGTGCGAGTGGGACTTTCGTGCATCCACGAGGCGTCCAGTCGTGTGGATGCGAGTGGTGATCGTGCGAGTGGACCTGTCGTGGGTGTGCGAGTGGGACTTTCGTGCATCCACGAGGCGTCCAGTCGTGTGGATGCGAGTGGTGACCGCGCGAGTGGGCATCTGGTGGGTGCGCGAGTGGGACTTTCGTGCTCACACGAAGCGTCCAGTCGTGTGGATGCGAGTGGTGACCGTGCGAGTGGGCATCTCGTGGGTCCGCGAGTGGGACTTTCGTGCCCACACGAAGCGTCCAGTCGTGCGGATGCGACTGGTGACCGCGCGAACGGACACGTCGTGGCTCCGCGAGTGGCACTTTCGTGCACCCACGAAACGTCCTGCCGTGGAAACGCGAGTGCGCCCACCTCCCGGGGAGCCAGGCCATGACCCACCTCGCCACCCCGGCCGAGATCGCCCACGCCCTCGGCCTTCACCCGCCCACCCCGGAACAGGCAGCGGTCATCGCGGCGCCGATCGAGCCCGCGCTCGTCGTCGCGGGGGCTGGGGCCGGCAAGACCGAGACCATGGCCGCCCGGGTGGTCTGGCTCGTCGCCAACGGGTTCGTCACCCCGGAGCGTGTCCTGGGCCTGACGTTCACCCGCAAGGCCGCCCGCCAGCTCGCCGACCGCGTCCGCGCCCGCCTGCGCCGCCTCGCCGGCTCCGGCCTCCTCGACCGCCTCGACCCGGGCGGCGCGCGCCGGGCCGCGGTGCTCGCCGGGGAA
This sequence comes from Amycolatopsis deserti, assembly GCF_014653945.1. Taxonomy (GTDB): domain Bacteria; phylum Actinomycetota; class Actinomycetes; order Mycobacteriales; family Pseudonocardiaceae; genus Amycolatopsis_E; species Amycolatopsis_E deserti. The sequence goes on from NZ_BNAU01000010.1 coordinate 179,070, forward strand.
CCCACCGTCCTCACCTACCACGCCTACGCCGGCCGCCTCCTCGCCGAGCACGGCCTGCGCCTGCCGGTCCAACCCGGCGTCCGCCTGCTCTCCGAAACCAGCTCCTGGCAGCTCGCCCACCGCGTCGTCTCCACGTGGGACGAAGACCTGGACACCGACCGCGTCCCCGCCTCGGTCACCGCCCAGCTCCTCGCCCTCACCGGCGAACTCGGCGAGCACCTGGTCACCGAGGACGAACTCGCCGAGTACACCCGCTGGCTCTGCGACCTCATCGAACGCGCCCCGCGCGCCAAGGGCCAGCGCGCCGCGATGCCGAAGACCCTGACCGACATCGTCGCCGCGCAGAAGTTCCGCCTCTCGCTCATCCCGCTCATCGAGGAGTACCAGCGCCGCAAACGAGCCGAGGGCGCACTCGACTTCGCCGACCAGATGTCTCTGGCCGCCACGCTCGCCGACGGCCACCCCCAGGTCGCCGAGGGCGAACGCGCCCGCTACGGCGCCGTCCTCCTCGACGAGTACCAGGACACCGGCCACGCCCAGCGCATCCTGCTGCGCGCCCTCTTCGGCGGCGTCGAGAACGAGCCCCTGCCGGTCACCGCGGTCGGCGACCCCGCACAGGCCATCTACGGCTGGCGCGGCGCGAGCGCGGCCAACCTGCCGCGCTTCACCACCGACTTCCCGCGCAAGGACCGCAAACCCGCCCACGAGTACGGCCTGCTCACCAGCTTCCGCAACCCCGCCGAAGTCCTCGTCCTCGCCAACGGCATCGCCGAACCGCTGCGCCGGCGCGGCCTCGGCGTCGAGCGGCTCCGCGCCCGCGACAACGCCGACCCCGCCGACATCGAGGTCGCCCTGCTGCCGGACATCCGCACCGAACGCGAGTGGGTCGCCGACGCCTTGGCGCGCCGGTGGTTCGCCCACCAGGACGAGCACGGCGCCCCGCCCACCGCCGCCGTCCTCGTCCGCCGCCGCGCCGACATGGCCCCGATCGCCGCCGAGCTGCGGGCCCGCGGCCTGCCGGTCGAGGTCGTCGGCCTCGGCGGGCTCCTCGACGAACCCGAGGTGGCCGACCTCGCCGCCACCCTGCGCGTCCTCGCCGACCCGCTCGCCGGCACCGCCGCCGCCCGCCTGCTCACCGGCGCCCGCTGGCGACTCGCGGCCGCCGACCTCGCCGCGTTGTGGCGGCGCGCCAACGAGATCTCCGCACCACCGCCTACCGAAGAGTCCAAGGTGGACGACCTGTTCGCCGAACGCGCCGAGCAGACCGGCCTCATCGACGCGCTCGACGACCCGGGCGACCCCAAGCGCTACTCCCCGGAGGGCTACCGCCGCATCCGGCGGCTCGGCCAGGAACTCGCCGCGCTGCGCCGCCGCCTCGACCAGTCGCTGCCCGAGCTGGTCGCAGACGTGGAGCGGACCATGCTGCTCGACGTCGAGGCGCAGGCCCGCCCCGGCAGCGCGCGCCGCGCCCACCTGGACGCCTTCGCCGACGTGGTCACCGACTTCGCGGAGACCTCGCCCACCGCCACCCTGATGTCCTTTGTGGACTACCTGGCGACCGCGGCGCACGCCGAGGACGGCCTCACCCCGGGCGAGGTCGAGGTGGTGCCGGATCGCGTGCAGGTGCTGACCGTCCACTCGGCGAAGGGCCTGGAGTGGGAGGTCGTCGCCGTGCCGCACCTGGCGCGCGAGGTCTTCCCCAACAAGCGCCGCTCCTCGTCCTGGCTGCGCACCGTCACGTCGCTGCCCGCCGCGCTGCGCGGTGACTCCGCGGACCTGCCGAAGCTGCGCGTGTCCGACGGCATGGACCGCAAGGAGGTCATCGAGGCCTTCGAGATCCACGAGCAGGACTTCGCCGAGCGCGAGGCCGACGAGGAACGCCGCCTCTGCTACGTGGCGCTGACCCGCTCCGAGCGCGCGCTCATCGTGTCCGGCCACTGGTGGAACCAGACCAGCACACGCCCCAAGGGCCCGTCGGACTTCCTGCTCGAGGTCGGCGAACTGGCCGCCGACGGTGTCGGCAAGGTCGCCGCCTGGGCCGACGAACCGCCCGCCGACGAGGAGAACCCGCTGGTCAGCCAGGCCCGGTCGGCGCAATGGCCGTCCGATCCGCTGACCGGCCGCCGCGACGCCGTGCACGAGGGCGCCGACCTGGTCCGCACCGCGCTCGACGAGGGCGAGATCGAGGACGAGGACGAGGACGACCCGGACGGCTGGATCGCCGACACCGACGTGCTGCTCGCCGAGTACGCCAAGCGCGCCGGCACAGCCGAGCAGGTCACGCTGCCCGACCACCTGTCGGTGAGCCAGCTCGTCGAGCTCGCCGCGGACCCGGCCGGGCTGGCCCGCCGATTGCGCCGGCCGCTGCCCGTGCCGCCCAACACGTTCGCCCGTCGCGGCACCGCGTTCCACGGCTGGCTGGAGCGGCGCTTCGCCGGTGACCGCCTGTTCGACCTCGACGAGCTGCCCGGCGCCGCCGACCCGGACGAGGCCGGCGACGACGCGCTCGAAGCGCTGCAGGAGGCCTTCGACCGCAGCGCCTGGGCGTCGCGCACCCCGCACGAGGTGGAGGTGCCGTTCTCCACCGAGGTGGACGGCGTGACCGTGCGCGGGCGGATGGACGCCGTGTTCGCCGATCCGGACGGCGGCTGGACCGTCGTGGACTGGAAGACCGGCGCCGTGCCCGAGGAGGGCCGGATGGCCTCGCTCGCCGTGCAGCTCGCGGCGTACCGTCTGGCTTGGGCGTCGCTGTCCGGAACGCCGTTGGAGAAGGTGCGCGCGGCCTTCCACTACGTGCGCGAGGACCACACGGTGCGCCCGGTGGACCTGCTCGACGCGGACGGTCTCCGTGATCTGCTCCGCAGCGTGCCACAGCCCTAGCGAGGCCTGACATGATCGCTTACGATCCGCGGGTGCGTGTCGCGGACGAACCGGACCACTCGCTCGTCGGCGTCGTCCGGATGCCGGAGCCGGCGCTCAGCCCGATCCGGTCCATCGGCAGACGGGTCCTGTGGGCGCTGGTCGCGCTCGGGGCGGCCGTGGCCATCGTCTACCTGGGGCGGGACGGCTACCGCGACGTCAACGAGGACGGGCTCTCGCTGCTCGACGCGTTCTACTACGCCACGGTGTCGCTGTCGACCACCGGCTACGGTGACATCACCCCGGTCACCAGCTCGGCCCGGCTGATCAACGTGCTGGTGATCACCCCGTTGCGGGTGCTGTTCCTGATCGTCCTGGTCGGCACCACGCTCGAGGTGCTGACCGAACGGTCGCGGCAGGCGTTCCGGATCCAGAAGTGGAGGACCAAGGTGCGGGACCACGTGGTGGTCGTCGGGTTCGGGACCAAGGGTCGGGCCGCGGTCAAGACCCTGCTCGGGGACGAGGCGGTCGAGCCGAACAAGATCGTCGTGGTGGACACCGACCAGCAGGCGCTGGACGCGGCCGCCGCACTCGGGCTGGTCACCGTGCACGGCTCGGCCACCCGGTCGGACGTGCTGCGGGTGGCGGCGGTGCAGCGGGCGCGGGCGGTCGTGGTCGCCGCGGACCGCGACGACTCGGCGGTGCTGGCCACGCTCACCGCGCGGGAGCTGGCGCCCAAGGCGCACATCGTGGTTTCGGTGCGCGAGGCGGAGAACGTGCACCTGCTCAAGCAGTCCGGCGCGAACCAGGTGGTGGTGTCGAGCGAGACCGCGGGGCGGCTGCTCGGCATGGCGACGTCCACCCCGGTGGTGGTCGACATGTTCGAGGACCTGCTGACCCCGGAGTCCGGGCTGGCGATCGCCGAGCGCCCGGCGGAGAAGTCCGAGGAGGGCGGCTCGCCGCGGCACCTGCCGGACATCGTGCTCGGCGTGGTGCGCGACGGGCAGCTCTACCGGGTGGACGCGGCCGCCGTGGACGCCATCGAGCCGGGCGACCGGTTGCTCTACGTGAGGAAAGTGACCCCGGCCGACCAGGTTGAGTGATAGCTCTCGGCAGCCTGTCGGCGGCTGGGCTTCACCCGGAGCTTCTGGAAGCATGGAGATCGTGCTGCGCTGGAACACCCTCGCCGTCGCCGTGCTGGTCGGCATCGCCATCGTGACCGCCGTGTGGTGGGCGGGTCCGGGCATGCTGGGCACCGCGGCCGCGGCGCAGGGCACGGTCGCGCAGGCCACGGTCACCAAGGGTGCCGAGTGCACGGCGCCGAACCCGCAGGAGACGGTGGAGATCACGCTCGACGGCCGGACCCGCACGGGGACCCTGGACGCGTGCGGGCACGACCAGAACGACCGGGTCGACGTCACGGTGCCGGCCTCGGCGGGCGACGGGGACATCCAGGTCCACCTGGCGGACGTGGTCACCGGCCACGACGACCTGCGCCGCCCGGTCGGGCTGGCGCTGCTGGCGCTGAGCTGCCTCGGTGGAGGCACCTACGCGTTCCTGGTGCACCGCGGCCCGCGCCGCGCGGAGGCGCCGACCGCGGCCTGACGTCCGGCGGGGGAGTGGATGGTGTGCCGGCGGTTGCGTGAGCCTGGGGCCTCCGCGGCCGGTGGGGTGGCTCCGCGTCGGGGCGGATGCCGCCCAGCGGCCGGCACCGGCGCGAGTCGTTGCCGGCTTCGGCGGTCGGTGCCGCGGGCCCGAGCTGAGTTTCGAGGCCCTCCGGCGGTGGCTGCCGTCCCCGCGCCCGGCCCCCGCCGCCAGGCTCAGCTGACCTCGGCCGCCGGCGCGGCGAACGTGTTGCACTTCGCGATCCGGTTGAACTGCGCGCCCGTCCGCCACCACTGCGCGTAGTGCGCGTTGGTGCCGTGGTCGGCGCTGCCGGAGGTGTTGTCGCCGCGGGTGTCCTGGTCTCGCCAGGCCTTGGAGTACATGTCGCGCGTCACCGAGCCGCCCCGGTCGACCACCGCGCCCAGGAACATCCCGGAAAAGCACTGCGCCTGCAGCTCCTTGCGCCGCGACAGCTCCAGCCCGGCCGGGGTGTTCTGGCCGACGGCGTAGATCTGCTGCCACACCGCGTCCATGATCCCGGCGACCTCCTGCACGTGGTGGCCGTACTCGTGCGCGAACAGCGCCAGGTACACACCCGGGTTGTCGCCGTACTGGTCGGTCTGCAGGCCGCGGAAGGGCACGTACAGGTTGTCGTCGCAGTAGTAGGCCGCCGTCGCCACGCTCACCGCTATCGTGCCGCACGCGGTGGTGAAGTGGGTGCCGGTCGGGAAGTGCAGCGTCGGCGGCGTGAACGGCAGGTGGTAGCGCTCCAGGAACTGGCCCCACGCCTGGTTGAGGCACTGGTCGGCGGCGGTGAAGAACGCCTCGGCGGAGGCCTGGTCGCTGTGCCACTCCGGCAGCTCGCACGCGAAGTTCTGCAGCCCGTCGTCCGGGTTCCGCAGGATCGGGTGGTTCGCCAGTTCCAGGATCTTCTCGCCGTCCACCGAGCTGGTCGCCGCGCCCGCCGCGTTGCCGCCGCTGGCCGCGGTGCTCGTCGGCGCGGCCACCGTCGGTGACGGCGCGTCCGGCCCGTTGCCGACCGCGATGAACACCACCAGCCCCGCGAGCAGCACCACCACGGCGCTCAGCGCGAACGCGGTCACCGGCCGCGAGGAACGACGCTCCGCCCGGTGCCGCGGCGCGGACGAGGGCGGCGGCAACGGGTCCCGGGGCGGGGGAGACGTCATCGGCCGCCAGCATAGTCAGCGCGTGCCGCGAGGGAGAGATCACGACTCGGCGGCGGCGGCGTGCCACCCGTGGCCGGTGCCGGACCGCTCTGCGAGAGTGGGCGGCGAAGCGACCCGCAGGAAGTTGGAGAAGACCCGATGAGCGACACCGGAGGCTGGACCGGCCCCGATCCGAAGGACCGGCCGGACGACAAGACGCCTCCCGCCGGGAACCCGATCCCGCCTGCCCCGCCGCCGCCCGGCGCGCCCTACCAGCAGCAGGGCTGGGGACCGCGGCCCGGCTACGGCAAGCCCGGCGTGATCCCGCTCCGCCCGCTGTCGGTCGGCGAGATCCTCGACGGCGCCATCACCACCATGCGCCGTCACCCCGCGCTCGTGTTCGGCTCGTCGGCCGTGGTCGCGGTGATCGGCGCGGTGCTGCAGCTGCTCGCCAGCCGCTACCTGCTGCCGGACTTCCAGAGCCTGCAGAACCTCAGCCCCGCCGCCACCGACCAGCAGGTCCAGGACGCCGCCCTCCGGGCCCTCGGCGACAGTGCCATCGTCATCGGTGTGTCGGTGATCATCACCGTGCTGACGCAGACCTTCCTGTCCGGCTTCCTGACCGTGGTCATCGGCAAGGCCGTGCTCGGCAGGCCGGTCACGTTCGGCGAGGCGATGGCCGAGGCGCGGCCGCGGTTCCTGCCGCTGCTCGGCGCGACGATCATCTACGTCATCGCGGTCGCTGTCGGCTCGCTGCTGTGCGTGGTCCCCGGCATCTGGCTCTACACCCTGCTGGGTCTGACCACTCCGGCGCTGGTGCTGGAGCGTGCGCGCGTGGGGCAGTCGCTGAAGCGCTCGGCGAGCCTCGTGTCCGGCTCGTGGTGGCGGTGCTTCGGCATCCTGCTGCTGGCCGGGCTGATCGCCTCGGTGCTGGCCTACCTGATCGACATCCCGTTCAGCCTCGGTGCCGGCGGCACCGACGTGCTGACTGGTGAGGCCGTGCCGTCCGGCTGGGGCGCGCTGCTGATCATCGCCGTGGGACAGGTGATTTCGCAGACGATCGTGCAACCGTTCGCCGCGAACACGACCGCCCTGCTCTACATCGACCAGCGCATGCGCAAGGAGGGCATGGACCTCCAGCTGGCGCGGGCGGCGGGCACGGCTTGATCCGGCTCGCCGACGTCCCGGTCGTCATCGACGCCGACGACGCCCGCCGCGCCGCCGAGGCCGAGCTGTCCGACCCCGCCTACGCGCTCGCGCAGCCGAGCTGGTTCGACCGCGCCGTGGGCTGGCTCGCCGAGCGCCTCGCCGACCTGGTCGAGGGTGCGGCGAACGTGGTGCCGGGCGGCGGGTTCGGCGTGGTCGTGCTGATCGCGGTGCTGGTGCTGGTGATCGTGGTGGTGCGGCTGCGCGTCGGGCCGCTCGCCCGGGCCGCGCGCCGCCCTGGCGTGGTCTTCGCCGACCGCACGCGCACCGCACAGGACTACCGGGACGCGGCCGAGCAGGCGTTCGCGGCCGGCGATCCCGGTGCCGCGGTGCGCGACCGCTTCCGCGCCGTGGTCCGATCGCTGGAGGAACGCGGAGTGCTCGACGAACGCGCCGGGCGCACGGCGGACGAGGCCGCGCGCGAAGCCGGCGCGCGCCTGCCCTCGGCCCAGGACGCCCTGCGGCAGGGCGCCGAGTTGTTCGACGCCGTGCACTACGGCGGCCGCCCGGCCACCGCCGAGGACTACCACCGCCTGGCCGGCCTCGACGACCTGGTCCGCCGGAGCCGTCCCGAGGTGCCGGCGTGACCAGTGTGGCTCCCGACGCCCGCCGGATCTGGCGGGCGGCCCGCGCTCCGCTGGTGATCGCGGTGATCGTGCTCATCGGCGCGGTGGTCGTGCTGCTCGGCTCGGCCGGGCAGCAACGCGGGTCGCTCGACCCCGAGTCCGTCCAGCCTGGCGGATCACGCGCGCTGGCGCGGCTGCTCGAACAGCAGGGCGTGCGGATCGTGCCCGCGCGGACCTACGCCGAGGCCGAAGCCGCGTTGCGGGGCGAGGCGACGCTGCTCGTCACCGGTCCGGACGCGGTCGAACCGGGCCGCCTCGCGGCGCTGCGGTCCCGCGCGACCGACGCGGTGCTGGTCGGCCCCGGCGATCCGGTCCTGGACATCCTGGTGCCCGGTGTGGTGGTCAGCGGCGAGGTCGAGCCGTCGGCGCGCGAGCCCGGGTGCACGGTCGCGGGCGCGGTCGCCGCGGGCAACGCCGTGCTGGGCGGCTTCACCTACGAGGCACACGGCCGGGCCCGCGGCTGCTACGACGGCACGCTGCTGCAGCTGCCCGGCGACCGCGGCACCACCACCATCCTCGGCGACGGCACCCCGATGACCAACGACCGCCTGGACGAGGTGGGCGACGCGGCGCTGACCATGCGCCTGCTCGGCCGCCACGCGACGCTCGTCTGGTACGTGCCCACGCCGGGCGACACCGGCGCCGGGCTCGGGGCGCGGTCGTTCACCGATCTCATCCCGCGGCCCTGGCTGTTCGGCGCCATCCAGCTCGGCGTCGCCGCGGTGCTCTTCGCGTTGTGGCGCGCCCGGCGGCTCGGGCCGGTCGTGACCGAACAGCTGCCGGTCGTCGTGCGCGCCGCCGAGACGACCGAGGGCCGCGCCCGGCTCTACCGCCGCGCGGGCGCGGCCGATCATGCCGCGGCTACGCTTCGGCAGGCGGCGATCGGCCGGATGCGGCCGCTGCTCGGCCTCGGCGCGGGCGCGGAACCGGCGGCCGTGGTCGCCGCGGCCGCGGCCCGCACCGGACGGCCCGGCGCGGCCGTCGGGGAGCTTCTGTACGGTCCCGCGCCGGGGGACGACGCCGGTCTGGTCCGCCTCGCCGACGAGCTGGACCGCATCGAGAGGGAGATCAGTTGACCAGCACGGACACCACTTCGGACGCCCGGAACGCGTTGGTCGCGTTGCGCGCCGAGGTCGGGAAGGCGGTGGTCGGCAACGACGCCGCGGTCACCGGGCTCATCATCGCGCTGCTGTGCCGCGGCCACGTGCTCGTCGAGGGCGTGCCGGGGGTGGCGAAGACGCTGCTGGTGCGGGCACTGGCGACGGCGCTGGACCTGGACACCACGCGCATCCAGTTCACGCCCGACCTGATGCCCGGCGACGTCACCGGCTCGATCGTCTACGACTCGCGCTCGGCCGAGTTCTCCTTCCGCGAGGGGCCGGTGTTCACGAACCTGCTGCTCGCCGACGAGATCAACCGCACCCCGCCGAAGACGCAGTCCGCGCTGCTGGAGGCGATGGAGGAGCGGCAGGTGTCGGTGGACGGGCGGCCGCGCCCGCTGCCGGACCCGTTCATCGTCATCGCCACCCAGAACCCGGTCGAGTACGAGGGCACCTACCCGTTGCCGGAGGCGCAGCTGGACCGGTTCCTGCTCAAGCTCACCGTGCCGCTGCCCACGCGCGAGGACGAGATCGGCGTGCTGGCCCGGCACGCGCAGGGGTTCGACCCGCGTGACCTGTCCGCGGCCGGGGTGCGTCCGGTCGCGGGGGTGGAGCAGCTCGCGGTGGCGCGGGCCGCGGTCGCCGGGGTGACCGTCGGGCCGGAGGTGCTCGGCTACATCGTCGACCTGTGCCGCGCGACGCGGGCGATGCCGTCGGTGCGGCTCGGCGTGTCCCCGCGCGGTGCCACCGCGTTGCTCGCCGCGACGCGGGCCTGGGCCTGGCTGTCCGGGCGTGCGTTCGCGACCCCGGACGACGTGAAAGCGCTTGCGCGGCCGGCGTTGCGGCACCGGCTGGACCTGCGTCCGGAGGCCGAGCTGGAGGGCGCGACCGCGGACGGCGTGATCGAGCGCGTGCTGGCCACCGTCCCCGTCCCGCGCTGACATGGCGATCACCGGCCGGGCCGGCCTGCTGGCGCTCGTGGGCATCGTCGTGGTGGCGCTCGGGGTGCCGTCGTGGACGGGGGTGCTCGCGGTGCTCGGCGTGATCGCGCTCGGTGTCGTCGTGGACCTGGTGCTCGCGGCTTCGGTGCGGGGACTGGTGTTCGCGCGGTCCGGGGCGAGCGCGGCGCGGCTCGGCGAGACGGTCGAGGTGACGCTGTCGGTGACGAACCCGGGATCCCGTCCGCTGCGCGGGGTGCTGCGGGACGCGTGGCCGCCGAGCGCCGGTGTGGAGCAGGACCGGTTCCGGATCGCGGTGCCGGCCGGGGAGCGGCGGTCGGTCGTCGTGCGGCTGACTCCGGTGCGGCGGGGCGACCGGTCGCCGGCGCGGGTGACCGTGCGCGCGCTGGGGCCGCTCGGGCTGGCCGGGCGGCAGGGGTCGCACCAGGTGCCGGGCGGTGTCCGGGTGCTGCCGCCGTTCACCAGCCGCAAGCACCTGCCGTCGCGCCTGGCGCGGTTGCAGCAGCTCGACGGCAGGCAGGCGGCGCTGGTGCGGGGCGAGGGCACGGAGTTCGACTCGCTGCGGGAGTACGTCATCGGCGACGACGTGCGGTCGATCGACTGGCGGGCTTCGGCGCGGGCGGCGGACGTGATGGTGCGGACGTGGCGGCCGGAGCGGGACCGGCGGGTGCTGCTGGTGCTGGACACCGGGCGGACGTCGGCGGGCCGGGTCGGCGACGTGCCGCGCCTGGACGCGGCGATGGACGCGGCGTTGTTGCTGGCGGTGCTGGCGTCCCGGGCTGGGGACCGGGTCGACTTCCTGGCCTACGACCGGCAGGTGCGGGCGGACGTGCGCGGGCTCGCGGCCGCGGAGTTGTTGCCAGGCCTGGTGAACGCGATGGCGCCGCTCGAGGCGAGCCTCGTGGAGACCGACGCGCGCGGCATGGTGGCGCAGGTGCTGCGCCGCGCCCGGCGGCGGTCGCTGGTGGTGCTGCTGACCGGGCTGGACGCGGCGCCGCTGGAGGAGGGTCTCCTGCCGGTGCTGCCGTCCGTGGTGGGACGACACCAGCTGCTGGTGGCCGGCGTGGCGGACCCGGCGGTGGCCGCGATGGCCAGCGCCCGCGGCGACGCGGAGGCGGTCTACGAGGCGGCGGCGGCCGAGCGGACCCTGGCGGAGCGGCGGCACGTGACCAGCCTGCTGGCGCAGCGCGGGGTCGAGGTGGTGGACGCGGTGCCGGCGGAGCTGGCGCCCGCGCTGGCCGACCGGTACCTGGAGCTGAAGGCCACCGGACGGTTGTAGGCCACCCGCTCAGTCCGTGGCGATCACCATGAACAAGCGCGTGCTGAGCCGCTGCATCAGCTCCTCCGGCACCTCGCCGACCTGGCGCGTCAGGGACTCCTTCGGCACGTGGTCCAGCCACGTGTACCGCACCCACCCGCCGGCGCCGGTGGCCACGCTCAGCGGCACGGCGTGCTCGATGACCTCCATCGTCACCACGTGCTCGTCGTCGATGTCGTTCAGCATGTTGCCGGAGAAGACCAGCACCCGCCGCGAGCCGCCGGACACCGTCCAGATCTGGCCCCTACGCGGCCGAAGAGCCACGGGCACGCCAGTCGTCCGCGGCGGCGCGCACCTGCTCGGGGTGCTCGGCGTTCCACCGCGCCTGCTGCTCGCACAGCTGCCGGTACGCCTCACGCTCGACGGCAGCCCGGACCCACTCGTCCACGGACTGGCCCGCCGCCTCGGCAAGGGCCCTCACCTGGGCGTACGTGTCATCGGAAAGCTCCAGCCGCATCCTGTCACCATAGGACGCGCCACCGACAATCCCGGGCAGCGGCGTGTCACCCGGCCTCGGGCAGCAGGTCACCGCGGTCGCGCGCGGCGCTGTCGCCGGTGACCCCGGCCCGCACGGCCCGCCGCCCGAGGACGAACACGTACACCAGGAACAGCACTTCGGCAGCGACGCCGATCGCGATCCGCCCCCACGTCGGCAGCCCGGACGGCGTCACGAACGCCTCGATCACGCCCGACACGAACAACACGCACGCCAGCCCGAGCGCCATGCCGGCCGCCGCCCGGCCCTCCTGCGCCAGCGCCACCGCGCGGGACCGCCGTCCCGGGTTGACGACCGTCCACCCCAGACGGAGACCGGTGCCCGCCGCGACGAACACCGCGGTCAGCTCCAGCAACCCGTGCGGCGTGATCAGGCCGAAGAAGACGTCCAGCCGTCCGGCCGCGGCCATGAACCCGGCCGACAGCCCGACGTTGAGCGCGTTCTGCCACAGCGCGACCAGCACCGGGATGCCCAGCAGCACCCCGAAGAACAGGCACACCGCCGCGACCCAGGCGTTGTTCGTCCACACCTGCGCGGCGAACGAGGCGGCCGGGTTGCTGGAGTAGTAGGTCTCGAACCGCCCGCCCGGCTCGGTGAGCGCGCGGATGGCCTCCGGCGCCGCGATGCTCGCCTGCACCTGCGGGTCGGACGCGATCCACGCGCCGATCAGCCCGCCCACCACGATCGCCACCAGCGCGGTCGGCAGCCACCACCGGACCGTCGTGTAGACGGCGGCGGGGAAGCGCTGCGCGAAGAACAGCCCGACCTCGCGCCAGGCCGGCGTGTGCGAGCCGGTGACCGCCGAGCGGGCGCGCGTGACCAGCGACGACAGCCAGGACAGCAGGGCCGGGTCCGGCGCCGAGGACCGCACCACGGACAGGTGCGTGGCGGCGCGCTGGTAGAGGGTGACCAGCTCGTCGGCCTCCGGCCCGGTCAGCCTGCGGGCGGCCAGCAGCTGGTCCAGCCGGGCCCATTCGGCGCGGTGGGCCGCGACGAACAGGTCCACGTCCATGGGGGCAGATTACAGTGAGCCCGTGACAGGCGAACCCGATCTGGTGACCGGCGAGGCCGTGGTGCTGGAGCTGCCGATCGCGCAGGTCGCCAGCCGGGCCGCGGCGTTCGCGATCGACGTGGCGGTGCAGGCCGCCGCGCTCGTGCTCTTCATGCTGGCGCTGTCGGTGTCCGGCGTGACCGACGAGGCGTTGTTCGCCGCGCTGGCGCTGAGTTTCTTCGTGCTCGTGCGGGTCGGGTACTCGGTGCTGTTCGAGACGCTCAGCCGTGGCCGCACGCTCGGCAAGATGGCCATGGGCTTGCGCGTCGTGCGCGACGACGGTGGCCCGGTCCGCTTCCGGCAGGCACTGACGCGGGCGCTGGCCGGCGCGATCGTCGACTTCGGACCGGTGCTGGCGTGGAGTGCGGTGGCGTTGTTCGTATCGCTGTTCTCGCCGCGGTCCAAGCGGGTCGGGGACTACCTGGCGGGCACGGTGGTGATCCGGGAACGCGCGGCGCGGACGGTGGCGCCGAACATCGCGATGCCACCCGCGCTGGCCGGCTGGGCGGCGCAGCTCGACTTGACCGGGTTGAGCGACGAGCTGGCCCTGATGGCGCGGCAGTACCTGGCGCGGTACGCCGAGCTGAGCGACCGGGCGCGGGAACCGTTGGGCCACCAGCTGGCCCAGGACGTGGCGGCGCGAATCGGGACGCCGCCGCCGTGGGGCGTGCCGCCGTGGGCGTACCTGCAGGCGGTGCTCGCGGAGCGGCGGCGCCGGGCCGGCGGGTACGCCGGAGCGCCCGGCTGGCCGCTGGCGCCGGGCGCGCCGGCGGTGCCGCAGCAGGTGGTGGTGCCGCAGCAGGCGCCGGTGGCGGTGCCGCAGCCGACGTCCGCGCCGCCACCGGCGGCGCCGGGCGAGCCGACGCCAGGCGCGTCGGCGCCGCAGGTTCCCGTGCCGCAGACGCCGGTGGCTGCTCCACCGGCATCGCAGCCGCCACCGGCGGAGCCCGGTGAGCCGACGCCGCCGCGCGGATTCGCGCCGCCGAGCTGAGCTTCCGCTGTGGGCTGATCAGCGGCGCGCCCCGCCCCGCTGATCAGGCCGCCGACGCCAGGCGTCCGCCCCCGTCCACGCGGAGGACCACTCCGGTCGTGTACGTGTTGTCCGTCAGGAACGCGATCGCCGAGGCGATGTCGTCCGGCGTGCCCACCCGGCGCGCCGGCAGCCCGGCCGCGATGGCCTCGAACGTCGCCGCCTTCGTGTCGGCGTCCAGGAAGTCCCACCACGCCGTGTCGACCACGCCCGGCGACACCGCGTTGACCCGCACCGGCGCCAGTTCCACCGCCAGCACCGGCACCATCGCCTCGATCGCCGCGTTCACCGCCGCCAGCGTGGCCGTCCCGGGCATCGCCGCCCCGGCCGACGCCGCCGTCACGAACGTCAGCGAACCCCGCAGCACCGGCAGCGCCGCACGGGCCGCGGCGGTGTGCGGCACCAGCTTCCCGTCCACGCCCTCGCGCACGCCGTCCATCGTCAGGTCGGCGAACGCCGTCGTCCCGGGCGCCCCGGTGACGGTGACGACCAGGTGGTCCACCGGCCCGGTCGACCCGAAGAACGCCTCCAGCGCCGCGTAATCCCGCGCGTCCACGACCTCACCCCGTGCGTCGCCCAGCTTCGCCAGCGCGGCGTCGAGCTTCCCGGCGTCGCGCCCGGTCACGATCACCTCCCGGCCGCTGTCGGCCATCCGGTGCGCGGTCGCCAGCCCGATGCCGGAGGTGCCACCCAGGATCACGACTCGTTCGGTCACGATCTCTCTCCTCAATTTCGAGACAGTGTGCACCGAAAACATATCCGAGGCACGGTGTCTTGTAAAGTGCCGCGCATGAGAGGACGCCCCCGCAGCGAAGAGGCCCGGCGCGCGATCCTGGACACCGCCCTGCGCATCTGCCACCGGGACGGCTACCAGCAGGTCACGATCAAGGCGATCGCCGACGAGGCCGGCGTCGGGCGGCAGACCGTCTACCGCTGGTGGCCCGATCGCGCCCAGGTGCTCCTCGACGCCCTCATCGACCTGCGCACCCGCGAGCCCGACCTCGACCGGCACACCGGTGACACGCTGCGCGACGTCGAGCGCGTGCTGGTCCGCACCTTCGAACTCACCCACGAGATCACCGGCCCGGCGCTGATCGGCCTGATGGCCGACGCCCAGACCGACGACGACCTGTCCGCCCGCTTGCAGGGCACGGTCATCGGCCCCCGCCGCGACGCCCTGCGCGAGATCCTCCGGCGCGGCGTCGACTCGGGCGAACTCGCCGAGAACGTCCCGCTCCCGCTCGTCGTCGACTTCGCGTTCGGCACGATGTGGTACCGCCTGCTCAGCCGCCACGCCCCGGTCGACGACCGCCTCGCCGCCGACATCACCGCCGCGATCGCGCGCCTGCTCGCCCGCTAACCTGCGCGGGTGCGATGGCTGTGCGCCGCCCTCCTGCTCCTCACCCCGCCGCTGCCGACCCTGCCGAACAGCGCCGAGGTCGAACTGCGGCTCCAGCCCGACGGCTCGCTGTCGGTCGTCGAGGCGATCGACGTCGGCGCCCGCACCACCCGCACCATCCCGCTGCGCACGCCCGCCGGAGGCGATCGCGACCAGGTCTACACCCTCCGCGACCTGAGCCTCGAGGGTTCCGGCTCGGCCGAGCGGCGCGACGATGCCGTCACCCTCAGCCTGAACCCCGGCACCTCGATCGTCCGGTACACAGTGGACGGTGCGGTCCGGGATGCGGGTGACCGGCTCGAGGTCACCTGGACCCTGGAAGGCTGGGACACCGCCCGCACCCTCGTCCGCGCGAGCTTCGCCGCGCCGCGCATCGCGATCGGCGTCCGCTGCAGCGGCTGCGCCGCCGCCCAGAACGACCAGACCGGGCTGACCCGGTTCTCCGGGCAGCGCCTCGGCCCGGGCCAGACGCTGGACATCGCGGTCGACCTCCCGCCCGGCACCGTCCCCGCCAACGCCCGCGTCCAACCGGCCAGGACGCTCGCCGGCGCGTTCGTCCTGACCGCACCCGTCGCCTGGGCGTGGATCGCGTTCGGGCTCCTGCTCCTCGCCGGGGCGGTGTCCCTCCTGCTCATCCGCCGCGACCGCGAGCCCCTGCCCGCCGGGTTCACCGCGGAGCCGTTCGCGACCCCGGACGGCGTCCTGCCCGGCCACATCGCCTTGCTCCGCAACGAGAACCCGGCGGTCGTCACCGCCGTCGACCTCGCGATCCGCGGCTACCTCGGCGCGGACGCCGCACCGACCCACCCGCCCGACGACCGGCTCACCGCGTTCGAGCGCCGCGTCCTGGCCGGCGAGGACCCCACGGCGGCCCTGGCAGCCGACGCGATCCGCCGCGGCTGGCTCCGGCCGCCCGGGCGCGCGCGCCGGGCGGGCATCCGGATCACCTGCTACGGCCTGTTCCTGACGATCGTGCTCGCCCTGACCGTCGGTTACGCGCAACTCGGCGTGATCCTCACCCTCGCTGGGCAGGCGCTGACGTTCGGCGCGCGGTTCCTCCCCACGCTCACCCGTCGCGGCCGCACGTTGGAGCGCCGCCTGCGTGACCCGGCCGGACTGCCCGCCGGTGAGCGGTTCGTCCCCTACGCGCTCGCCCTCGGGCGGCCGGCGCCGGACACCGCGTTCGCTCTCGGTGAATTCCTGGTCGCGCTGCAGGACCGTCGGCGGACCCCGGCCCCGTGATGGCCGTATGGTGGGGCGCATGGCCGAGACCTCCCGCTTCACCCTGCACAACGGCCTGCGCGTAGTGCTCGCGCCGGACCCGACCGCTCCGGTGGTCGGCGTCGCCGTGCACTACGACGTGGGCTTCCGCTCCGAGCCGGAAGGGCGCACCGGGTTCGCCCACCTGTTCGAGCACCTGATGTTCCAGGGCAGCGAAAGCCTGGAGAAGCTCGCGCACTTCAAGCTCGTGCAGTCCAGCGGCGGCACCTTCAACGGGTCGACCCACCCGGACTACACCGACTACTACGAGGTCCTGCCCTCGGCGGCGCTGGAGCGCGCGCTGTTCCTCGAGGCCGACCGCATGCGCGCGCCGAAGCTGACGAAGGAGAACCTCGCCAACCAGATCGACGTGGTGAAGGAGGAGATCCGCCTCAACGTGCTCAACCGGCCCTACGGCGGGTTCCCGTGGATCCTCCTGCCGCCGGTGCTGTACTCGACGTTCCCCAACGCGCACAACGGCTACGGCGACTTCACCGACCTGGAGCAGGCCAGCCTGGACGACTGCGCGGCCTTCTTCGACACCTACTACTCGCCGGCCAACGCGGTGCTCACCGTCGCCGGTGACGTCGACCCGGACCGGGCCCGCGAGCTGATCGAGAAGCACTTCGGCGACGTGCCGCACCGCCCGGCGCCGCCGAAGCGCTCGTTCGCCGAGCCGCCGCCGTCCGGCGAGGTCCGCGGGAACCACACCGACCCGCACGCGCCGCTGCCCGCGCTGGCCGTGGGCTACCGGATGCCGGACCCGGTCGGCGAGCTGGACGCCTACCTCGCCAACCTGGTGCTGGCCGGGGTGCTGACCGACGGCGACGGCTCCCGGCTGCAGCAGCGGCTGGTGCACCGCGAGCCGCTGGTCACCGACATCGGCGCGGGCGCGGGCCTGTTCGGCCCGTTCGAGGCGCGCGACCCGGACACCTTCTCCATCACCGCGATCCACTCGCCGGAGGTCTCCGCGGAGCGGGTGCTGACCGCGATCGACGAGGAGCTGGAGAAGCTGGCGGCCACGCCGCCGGACGCCCAGGAACTGGCCAAGGTCACCGCGCGCTGGAGCGCGAGCCTGCACGCCGAGCACGACCGGCTGATGTCCCGGACGCTGTCGCTCGGCGCGTTCGAACTGCTCTACGGGGACCCGACGCTGGTGTCCCGGCTGCCGGACCGGATGGCGGCCGTCACCAGTGAAGACGTGGCCGCCGCCGCCAAGGCGCTGCGGCCCGACTCGCGCGCGGTCCTGCTCGTCGAGCCCGAAGGGGGAGCCAAGTGACTACCGCCGGACACCGCAGCGCCGAGGAGATCGGCCGCACCGCCACCGGGCCGCGCCCGGTCCCGGAGCTCGGCGCCCAGAAGGCCGCCGCGGACCTGTCCCATGTGGACACCGTGCTGTCGAACGGCCTGCGCCTGCTCGCGGTGCGCAAGCCGACCGTGCCGCTGGTCGAGCTGCGCCTGCGGATCCCGTTCGGCGGCACCGCGCCGCTGCACGCGGCCACCGCCGAGGTGCTCGCCGAGACCATGCTCACCGGCACCGCCCGGCGCGACCGCATCGAGATCGACACCGAGCTGGCGCTGATCGGCGGCGAGCTGGACACCGTGGTCGACCCGGAGCGGCTGACCATCTCCGGCAACGGCCTGGCCACCGGCCTGCCGACGCTGCTGGACGTGCTCGCCGACGCGCTCACCGCGGCGTCCTATGTGGACGAGGAGGTGGCGCGCGAGTCGGCGCGGCTGGTCGAGCGGCTGGCCGTGTCCCGCACGCAGCCGCGGGTCATCGCCCGCGAGGCGCTGCTCCGGCACGTCTACGGCGACCACCCGGCCACCCGCGAGGTGCCGCAGGCGGCCGACGTCGAGCAGGTCACGCCCGAGGCGGTCCGCGCGCTGCACACCGCCGCGGTGCTGCCGCGTGGTTCGGTGCTGGTGATCGTCGGCGACATCGACCCGGAGCGCATCGCCGGGGACGTCGAGCGCGCCTTGGCCGGCTGGTCGTCGGAGGCGTCCGCGGTGCCGATGCCCGGCCTGCCCGAGGTGACCGGCGGTGACCTGCTGCTGGTGCCGCGGGCCGGGGCGGTGCAGTCGCAGATCCGGCTCATCGCGGAGTCGCTGCCGCGCACCGACCCGCGGTACGCCGCGCTGCAGCTGGCGAACCTGACCTACGGCGGCTACTTCTCCTCGCGTCTGGTGGAGAACATCCGCGAGGACAAGGGCTACACCTACAGCGCGCACTCCGGGTTCGAGTTCACCGGCACCACCGCGACGGTCGGGGTCGACGCGGACACCGCGAACGAGGTCACCGCCGCCGCGCTGCTGGAGACCCGCTACGAGCTGGGCCGGCTCACGGTCGTGCCGCCGTCGGCCGAGGAGGTCGAGTCGGTGCGCCAGTACGCCGTCGGCTCGCTGCTCACCGCGACGTCCTCGCAGGCCGGGCTGGCCAGCCAGCTCGCCGCGCTGACCGCGGCCGGCCTGGGCACCGAGTGGCTGGCCGAGCACCCCGAGCGGGTCGCCGCGGTCACCGTCGACGAGGTCGCGCAGGCGGCGCTCGACTTCTTCGCCCCGACCCGGTTCACCGGCGTCGTGGTGGGCGACGCCGAGACGCTCGCGCCGCAGCTGACCGCGCTCGGCGGCGTCGTCGTGGGGGAGCCCGGGAAGTGACCGTCGCACCGTTCACGCTGGGCCGCCTGCCGACCCTGTCCCGGTCCACTGTGGACCGGCAGGAGATGTTGCGGACCAACCCGGAGCGCCTGCGCACCCGGTGGCCGGACGCGCAGGTGATGCTGCTGGACAAGCAGTTGCGGACGCCCGTCCGCGAGGGAGAGGCGGTGCTGGCGACCCGCAAGGCGCTGGCGTTCGGCGAGGAGCCGCCCACCGAGGCGGTGTTCCTGGGCGAGTGGCAGGGCGTCGACTACTGGGCGCTGCCGGGTGAGCCGGAGGGCGAACCGGAGCTCGTCGGGATGCCGGGCAGCTGGGGCGTGACCGAAGAGGTGCCCCGGGCCGGTGGCGAGCTGTGGGTGACGCTGCGCGCGTACGGCGACCAGCTGGACGACACGGCGGCCGGGCTGTTCACCACGGCCCAGGCGCTGCGGGTGTGGCACCGGCAGGCGCGGTTCTGCGTGCGCGACGGCAGCCCGACGCGGCTGGTGCAGTTCGGGTGGGCGTCGCAGTGCGAGGCGTGCGGCCGCGAGGAGTACCCGCGCACCGACCCGGCGGTGATCTGCCTGGTGCACGACGAGGAGGGCGTCAACGGCGAGCACGTGCTGCTGGCGCGGCAGCCGGTCTGGCCGCCCGGGCGGTACTCGGTGCTGGCCGGGTTCGTCGAGGCCGGCGAGTCGCTCGAAGGCTGTTGTGTGCGGGAGATCCGCGAGGAGGTCGGCGCCGACGTCCACGACGTGCGCTACCTGGGCAGCCAGCCGTGGCCGTTCCCGCGCTCGATCATGCTCGGCTTCACCGCCAAGGCCGACCCGTCCCGCCCGCTGGTCCCGGCCGACGGCGAGATCGAGGCCGCGCTGTGGGTGCCCCGCGCCGACGTGCGCGCGGCGTTCGAGGCGAAGGGCGAGCCGGTGCCGATCCTGGGCGGGGCGAGCGAACTGATCCTGCCGGGCAACTCGTCGATCGCGCGGGTGATGCTGGAAGCCTGGGCGTACGCCGACCGGGGCTGATGCCGAAGAACGGGCCTTCGGCGCGATGGTGCGCCGAAGGCCCGTTCCGGTTCAGGCGAGCAGCGCGCCCAGCGGCAGGATGATCACGATCGCCACCACGGAGATCACCGTCTCCATGATCGACCAGCTGCGGATCGTCTGGCCGACCGACAGCCCGAAGTACTCCTTGACCAGCCAGAACCCGGCGTCGTTGACGTGCGAGAAGAACAGCGAGCCGGCGCCGATCGCGAGCACCAGCAGCGCGGCCTCGGTGGGCGACATGGTGGCCGCCAGCCCGGACACCAGCCCGGCCGCGGACACCGTCGCGACCGTCGCCGAGCCCGTCGCGAGCCGGATCAGCACCGCGACCAGCCAGCCGAGCAGCAGTGCGGGGATGTTGGCCCCCTCGGCGAGCTGCGTGACCACGTTGCCGACGCCCGCGTCGACCAGGATCTGCTTGAACCCGCCGCCCGCGGCGACGATCAGGATGATCCCGGCGATCGGGCCGAGCGAATCACTGACCGTCGACGCCAGCCGGTCGCGGGTGAACCCGGCGGCGCGGCCCAGCGTGAACATGCCCAGCACCACGGCGGCGAGCAGCGCGATCAGCGGGTCGCCGACGAAGTCCAGCACGCGGCGCGCCGGGTTCCCGCTGCTCGCGACGATGTCCGCGATCGCCTTGCCCAGCATCAGGACCACCGGCAGCAGCACCGTCACCAGCGTCGCGCCGAAGCTCGGCCGCCGGCGCACGTCCTCGCTTCCGCCGGCCGCCGGGATCAGGTGCTCCGGCGCCTTGGCCTCGGGCACCCACCGCGCGGCGATCTTGCCGAAGACCGGACCGGCGATGATCACGGTCGGGATGGCCACCAGCAGGCCGAGGCCGAGCACGATGCCGACGCTCGCGTTCAGCGCGCCGGCCGCGGCCAGCGGACCGGGGTGCGGCGGCACCAGGCCGTGCAGCACGGAAAGCCCGGCCAGGGCGGGAATGCCGACCAGCATCAGCGGTTTGCCGCTGCGCTTGGCGACCAGCAGCACGACCGGGATCAGCATGACCAGGCCGATCTCGAAGAACATCGGCAGCCCGATCAGGGCGGCGACCAGGGCCATCGCCCACGGCAGCGCCTTCGACGAGGTGCGGGACAGGATCGTGTCGACGATCTGTTCCGCCCCGCCGGAGTCGGCCAGCAGCTTGCCGAGCATCGCGCCCAGCGCGATCAGCAGGCCGACCGACGCGACGGTCGAGCCGACCCCGCTGGAAAAGCTCTTGATCACTTTGTCGACCGGCAGCCCGCCCAGCAGGCCGACCACCAGCGATCCGATGATCAGGGACAGGAAGGCGTGCATGCGGGCCTTGCTGATCAGCACCACGATCAGGGCGATGCCGACCAGCGTCGCGACGACCAGCCGGGTGTCGGTCCCGGTCCAGGCGGCGGCGAGAGTACTCACGGCTGCTCCTTTGCCAGCTCGGTGAGCGCGCGGTCCAGGATCGCCGCCGGGGATTCCAGGATGTCGGCGACCATGCCGCGCTCATCGGTTTCGAGGGGTTCGAGGTCAGCGAGCTGGGAGTCCAGCAGCGACACCGGCATGAAGTGCCCGGTCCGCCCGCGCATCCGCTCCGCCAGGACGTCCCGCGGGCCGTCCAGGTGCAGGAACCACACGTCCCCGCCGGTCCGCAGCACGTCCCGGTAGCGCCGCTTGAGCGCGGACGACGACACCACACCGCCGGTGCGCTGGTGTTCGGAGATCCACGCCGCGATGGCGTGCAACCAGGGCCACCGGTCGTCGTCGTTCAGGGGATGGCCGGAGGACATCTTCTTGATGTTGGCCGGCGGGTGGAAGGCGTCGGCCTCGGCGTATTCGACGCCCAGGCGCTCGGCCAACGCCGAACCCACCGTCGTCTTGCCCGAACCGGCGACACCCATCACGACGATGACCGTCATTGGCTTCGCTCCTCAGACCTCGCTGTCACTCGATCAGTGCAACGCAAAAGTACTACTTATTCAACCCACAAGTACTACTTAATCGAATCAGTGGTTTAGCGTCACCTACGTGGCCGAGGGAATGCACGAGCGCATGCTCGACGCGGTGGGGACCGCGATCGCCTGTGGTGAACTGCCGCCGGGTTCGGTGCTGCGGCTGGAGGAGCTGCAACAGACCTACGGCGCTTCGCGGACGGTGGCGCGCGAGGTGGTGCGCGCGCTCGAGGCGATGCGGCTGACCACGAGCAAACGCCGCGTCGGCGTCACCGTGCGGGACTGCGCCGACTGGAACCACTACGACCCCCGGTTGATCCGCTGGCAGCTGGACAGCGAGCAGCGGGCGGTGGCCCTGCGCAACCTGATGGAGCTGCGGTGGGCGGTCGAACCGAGCGCCGCGCGCTTCGCCGCGATCCGCGCGACCCCCGAGGAGCGCGGACGGCTGCGTGCACTGGGTGCCCGGCTGGAGGTCACCGCACACGCGCGGGACCTGCACACCTTCCTCGGGCACGACATCGACTTCCACCACCTGGTGCTGGCGGCGTCGGGCAACCCGATGTTCACGCAGCTCTCCGAGGTGGTGGCGGAGGTGCTGACCGGGCGGACCGAGCACGGCCTGATGCCGGCGGAACCCCAGCCCGAGGCCGTCGCGCTGCACCTGGAGGTCGCCCACGCGATCGATTCCGCCGACGCGGACCGGGCCGAACGCGCGATGCGGGACATCATGGTCCAGGCGCGCGACGAGGTGGCACAGCAGTTCCAGTAGTCTCACGCCGGGATTCGACTTCGGGGGGCCACGAGTGAGTGCCGCACGGGCGATCGGACTGCTGCTGGGGGCGGCGGCGGACGGGGTGATCGGCGAGCCGAAGCGCGGCCGGCCGGTCACCGTGTTCACCCGCGCCGTCCGGGCGGCCGACGCGAACCTGCCCCAGCACCGCCTCGCCGGCGTCGCCTTCGCCGGCGGGCTGGCCGGTTCAGCCGTGGTGGCCGGGTTGCTGGCCGAGCGGTCGGTGCGGCGCAGCCCGGTCCTGCAGGCCCTCGCGACGGCGGTGGCGACCTGGGCGGTCCTCGGCGGCGCCGGTCTCGCCGCGGACGGCACCGAACTGGCCCGCGACCTGGAAGAGGGCGAGCTGGACGCGGCCCGCGAAACGCTGTCCGAACTGGACAGCCGGCAGACCGGCGGGCTGAACGTGGTGGGTCTGTCCCGTGCCTCGGTCGAGTCGGTCGCCCAGCACACCGCCGATGCCGTCGTCGGGCCGCTGTTCTGGGGCGCGGTCGCCGGGATGCCCGGCCTGCTCGCCGCGCGGACGGTGTCGGTGCTGCGCACCCTGGGCGATCCGACGCGGCCGGCCGGCTGGTTCGCCCGGCGCCTGGACGACCTGGTCAACCTGCTGCCGACGCGGTTCGCGGCCGCGTTGACCGTGACGAGCGCGCCGGTGGTCGGTGGTTCGGCAGCCGGGGCGTGGCGCGCCTGGCGGCGGGACACCGCGGCCCACCCGAGTCCGAACGCCGGTCGCATGGAGGCGGCGTTCGCGGGGGCGCTGGAGATCCGCCTCGGGGGCCGCACGGTCTACCCGCACGGGGTCGAGGAACTGCCGGTGCTGGGCGACGGCCGGAACCCGGACGCCGGGCACGTGACGCGGGCGGTCGAGCTGTCCCGGGTGGTCGGGTGGCTGGCCGGGGTCAGTTCCGCTGTGCTGGCTGGTCTGCTCGGTCTGCGGCGGTCTCGCTAGGCCCGGCCTCGCCCGCCCGTCGCCCGCCACCACCCTCAACGGAGGCGCTGCGCGCCGCTGCTTCGTCCTCGGCCAGGATCTCCGCGACCGACCGGCGCTTGCGCTTGTTCTTCTCGGCCATCTCGTTGAGCACGCCGCCGGGCTTCATCTCGCGGATCGTGAAGTAAAGCAGGCCGGCGATCGCCATGACGCCGAACGCGATCCACTGCAGGGCGTAGGAGAAGAAGGGGCCGGCGTCGGTCTGCGGCAGGGGGAGCGGGTTGAGCACGCCCGGCTGGTCGGAGTCGAGCTGGAAGTAGCCGCTGCGGATGTCCAGGCCGCTCGACCGCGCCACGACGCGGGAGTCGACGGTGTAGCTCTGGAGCTTGCCGTGGGTGGAGGCGTCGGCGAAGGCGTCGCGGTTCTTCGGGTCGTTCTCATCCTCCCGGATCCGCGCGACGATCGTCACGGTGCCCGCCGGGGGTGCGGCGTAGGGCGGGACCTCGGTGCGGGAGTCCGGCTGGAGGTAGCCGCGGTCGACGAGCACGATCTGGCCGTCGGTGGTGCGGAACGGGGTGAGCACCTCGAAGGCGGGCTGACCCTGAACGGTCCGCAACCGGGCGACGACTTCCTGCTCGGGGAGGTAGGTGCCGGTGATCTCGACGCGGGACCACTCGGTGTTCACGTCCGGCGTGGCGCCCCGCGGGAGAACGTCGTTCAACGGGCGTGGGTCGGCGGTGAGGGAGGCCTCGATGGCCCGGTTCTGGGCTTCGCGCTGGTCGTTGCGGGAGAACTGCCACGGAGACAGCAGCGTGAAGCAGGCGAACGCGAACGCGAGCACACCCACCACGAGGGCGAGCCAGCTCGGCCGGAGGAGGAACTTCAGCCGCACAGGTACACGGTAGGCGGTCCCCGGTAGGGGCGGTGTGGGGAGGTCAGCGCAGGGTGTGGCAGGTGACATCGGACTAGCGGTGGGGCTGCGCGCGCTCGGCGCCGCGCCCGGTGGGGGCAACGCCACGCCCGGCGGGCGTTTCGCGCTCGGGCGCCGCCGCGCCCCGGCGGGCGTTTCGCGCTCGGCCGCCGCCGCGCTCCGGCCGCCGCCGCGCTCCGGCGGGGCGCTTCGCGCCGCGGCTCCCGGTGGCCGCGCTGCTTCGCGCTCGGCTTTCGGCGCTCCGTGGAGCGCGCGCCCCGGCGGCGCGCCCTGCGAGGCGCACCGCCGCCCGCCTCGCCCGCGTTGTCCCGCTCCGCGCTGCCTACGCCCCGCTCCAGCGCCCCCCGCCCCGCGGGGCCCCGCTTCGCCCGCCCGGGGCGCCGCGTGCCGCGCGCCCTACGGTGCCTTGCCCCGCGCGCTTCGCGCCCCGCCCGGCGCTTCGCCCCGCGCCACCGCTTCGATCGGTGCTCGGCGCTTCCCTCCGCGCCCCGCTAGCGCTTCGGGCGCCCCGCGCCCCGCGCTCGGCGCCCCGCGCCCCGCGACCCGCTTCGCCGCGGGCCCAGCCGCTTCGCCCCGCGCGCCCTGCGGGCGCTCGGCGCCCCGCGCGCTTCGCGCCCCGCGACCCGCTTCGCCGCGCGCCCTGCGGGCACCTCGCCCCGCGCTCGGCGCTCCGCGCTCCGCGCGCTTCGCGCCGCGCTCACCCCGCCAGCTTCTCCGCCACCCGGAGCGCCTGCCGCGCGTACCCGGCCCCGAACACGGCCGCGTGCATGAGCAGCGGGAACAGCTGGTGCAGCTCCACCCGCTCGTGCCACCCGTCACCGAGCGGGGCGTCCAGGTCCTTCGCCGCCTCCTCGTACGCACCGAGGATGTGCTCCAGCAGCGGCGTCCCGAACAGGCGCAGCATCGCCAGGTCCGTCTCGCGGTGGCCGCCGTGGGCGGCGGGGTCTATCAGCCACACCGCGCCCTGCGCCCAGTGCACGTTGCCGCTCCACGCGTCGCCGTGGAGGCGGGCCGGCGGTTCGGCCGGGACGCCCAGCTCGGGCAGCCTCGAGCACACCCGCTCGAACACCGCGGCCTGCCCGGCGTCGTACAGGCCCTGGTCCACGCACATCCGCACGTACGGCAACACGCGGTACGAACCGTAGAACTCCGCCCAGTCGGCGCACGGCTCGTTGCGCATCGGCGCCAAACCCATCCACGCGTCGGCCGGTCCGCCCGGCGGGGGCGATCCGTACGCGGGCGCGCCCCGCAGGTGCAGGCGCGCCAGGCCGCGTCCGAACGCTTCCGCCGCGTCGGCCTCGGGATACGTCGGCGGCACGTACTCCATGACGATCCACTCGTCGTCGTGCGCGTGGACCCGCGGGACCGGCACGTCGCCGTGCTCGCCGAGCCAGCGCAGCCCAGCGGCCTCGGCGTCGGTCGCGCCCGGGCCGCTGCCCTGCTTGGCGACCAGCACGCCACGCACCTCGGCCGTCACCAGGCACACCGCGCCACCGCTGCGGCGCACCCCGGTGACCGGGACTCCCAGCAGCCGTTCGACGGCTTCGCGCGCGCTCATCGGTGTCGATGTACCCAGTCCAGCAGCCCCGGAACGGCGGCTTCGATCATTTCCAGCACCTTCTCGTATTCCTCGGCCCGGCCGTGGTACGGGTCGGCGATTTCCGCCCCGGGCGGTGCCTCCGGGTCGAACTCGCGCAGCAGCCGCACCCGCCCGGCACCGACCTTCGCGCTGAGCACCTCCGCGTGCTCCCGGCCCGCGGCGAGGAAGAGGTCGGCGCCGAGGTGTTCGTCGCCGAGCTCGGTGGCCACGTGTTCGCCACCGTAACCGTGCGCGGCGAGAACCGCACGGGCGCGCGGGTCGGCGGGTTCGCCGGCGTGCCACCCGCCGGTGCCCGCGCTGGTCACGCGCACGTCGTCGAGGCCGGCCCGGGCCAGGTGGGCGCGGAACACCATCGCCGCCATCGCCGAGCGGCAGGTGTTGCCCGAGCACACGAAGCACAGGTGCATCAGAGCCTGGCCTTCGCCCAATCCAGCAGCGCGGGGACGGTCCGCTCGACCATGGCGAGGACCTCGGGGAAGCCGTCGTCGCCGCCGTAGTACGGGTCCGGCACCTCGGCACCTTCGGGCGCCTCCGGGTCGAAGGACCGCAGCAGCCGCACGCGCGACGGGTCGTCCACCATGCGCCGCAGCTCCCGCAGGTGGCCCTGGTCGGCGGCCAGGAGCAGGTCGGCGGCGAGGTGGTCGCTGTCGACCTGCGCGGCCACGTGCTTCCCGCTGTAGCCCGCCTCGCGCAGCGTGTCGCGGGCACGCGGGTCGGCCGGTTCGCCGACGTGCCACGGCCCGGTGCCGGCGCTGGTGACGCGCACCCGGTCGGCGAGCCCGGCGCGTTCGAGGTGCGCCCGGAAGACGATGGCCGCCATCGGGGAGCGGCAGATGTTGCCGGAACAGACGAAGCAGATGTGCAGGCTCGGCTCGGTCACACCCCGCAGTGTGCCCCACGGCCCATGCGAAGATCGGCCCATGCCCGCGCTCGCCGAAGTGATCGCCGCCCTGGAGGACGCCTACCCGCCCGCGCTCGCGGAAAGCTGGGACGCCGTCGGCCTGGTCTGCGGCGACCCCGCCGAGCCGGTCACCGACGTCCTGATCTGCGTCGACCCGGTCGCCGCGACCATCGACGAGGCGATCGAGACCGGCGTCCAGCTGGTCGTCGCGCACCACCCGCTGCTGCTGCGCGGCGTGCACGGCGTGCCGGCCGACACCCCGAAGGGCGCACTGGTGCACCGGCTCATCCGCGCCGGCATCGCCCTGTACTGCGCGCACACGAACGCCGACTCCGCGAATCCGGGCGTGTCCGACGCGCTCGCCGAGGCGATCGGCCTGCGGGAGCTCCGCCCCCTCGACCCGCACCCGGACGGCGCCACCGGCCTTGGCCGCATCGGTGAGCTGCCCGAGCCCGAGCCGTTCGCCGAGTTCGTGCGCCGGGTGGCCGGCGCCCTGCCGCGCACCGAGCCGGGCGTCCTCGGGGCCGGCGACCCCGATCGTCTGATTAGGACGGTGGCGGTCTCCGGCGGGGCCGGGGACGGCTTCCTGGGCGCCGCCACCGCCGCCGGGGTCGACGCCTACGTCACCGCCGACCTGCGCCACCATCCGGCGGGCGAGCACCTGGAGACCGGCCCGGACGCGCCCGCCCTGGTCGGCCTGACCCACTGGGCCAGCGAGTGGCCGTGGTGCGGTCAAGCCTCGGCGGTCCTGCGTGCCGCCTTTGCGGGTAACGTCAACGTGCACGTGTCCGCGCGCCGAACCGATCCGTGGACCATCCGCGCGTAATCCGAGGGAGTACCAGTGAAGGCAGAGCCAGCCGTCCAGCGTCAGCTGCTCGAGCTCGCGAAAGTGGATGCCGAGCTGTCCCGCGTCGAGCACCGCCGCCGCACCATGCCCGAGCTCGCCGAGATCGAGGGCATCCAGAAGACCCTGCGCGAGCTGCGCGACACCGCGATCCGGCACGAGACCGCGGCCTCCGACCTGGACCGCGAGATCGCCCGCCAGGAGAAGGAGATCGAGTCGGTCCGGGCTCGCGAGGACCGCGACCGCAAGCTGATCGACGGCGGCACCCTCCCGGCCAAGCAGGTCGCCGACCTGCAGCACGAGCTGGAGACCTTGGCCCGGCGCCAGAGCGCGCTCGAGGACGACCTGCTCGAGCTGATGGAGCGCCGCGAGGCGCTGGGCCTGGACGTGCAGCGCACCGGCGCCGAGGTGGACAAGACCGAGCAGGCGCTCGCCGACGTGGAGAGCCGTCGCGACGACCTGCTCAAGGACCTGGACACCACGAAGGCCCGCCGCGAGGAGGACCGCGCCAAGCTGGTGCCGCGGTTCCCGGAGGGCCTGCTCAAGCTGTACGAGCGGGTCCGCGCGCACAAGGGCATCGGCGCCGCGCTGGTGCGCGCACGCAAGTGCCTGGCCTGCAACATGGAGTTCGACCGCAACACGGTGTCCGAGCTCAAGGCGGCCGCCGAGGACGAGGTCGTGCAGTGCGAGAACTGCGGCGCGATCCTGGTGCGGACCGTGGAGTCGGGTCTGTGAGGGTGCTCGTCGAGGCCGACGGCGGTTCGCGGGGCAACCCCGGGCCGGCCGGGTACGGGGCCGTCGTCCGCGACGCCGCGACCGGCGAGGTCCTGGCCGAGCGCCAGGAGGGCCTGGGCGTGGCGACGAACAACGTCGCCGAGTACTCCGGCCTCATCGCCGGGCTGCGCGCGGCCGCCGAGGCGGGGGCCACCGAGGTCGACGTGCGGATGGACTCCAAGCTCGTGGTCGAGCAGATGTCCGGCCGCTGGAAGATCAAGCACGAGGCGCTGAAGCCGCTCGCCGAGCGGGCCCGCGAGCTGGCCGCCGGGTTCGCTCGCGTCAGCTACCAGTGGATCCCGCGCGCGGAGAACGCGCACGCCGACCGGCTCGCCAACGAAGCGATGGACACCCAGGCCGGCAAAGGCCCCTCGCCGGAGCACACGGGCCCGGAGCGCACGACGCCGCAGAAGTGGACCGGTGCGCAAGGCACGCCGGTCCGGATGATGCTGCTGCGGCACGGTCAGACCGCGATGTCGGTGGACCGCCGGTACTCTGGCCGCGGTGACGTGCCGCTGACCGAGCACGGCAGGCAGCAGGCCGCGGCGGCCGCGAAGCGCCTGGCCGCGCTGTCCGACCTGGGCACGGACACCGCGATCGTGGCCTCTCCGCTGACCCGGACGAAGCAGACCGCGCAGGCCGTCGCCGACGCGCTCGGCGCCCGCGTGGAAACCCACCCCGGCCTGCTGGAGACCGATTTCGGCGAGTGGGAGGGTCTCACGTTCGCCGAAGCCGCCCAGCGCGACCCGGAGCTGCACGGCCGCTGGCTGCGCGACCCGTCGGTGCCGGCGCCGGGCGGGGAGAGCTTCGACGCGGTGCACCAGCGGGTCCGCCGGACACGCGACGAGCTGGTCGGGACCCACGCCGGGAAGACGATCATCGTGGTCAGCCACGTCACCCCGATCAAGTCCCTGCTGCGGCTGGGCCTGGACGCGGGGCCGTCGCTGCTGTTCCGGCTCCACCTGGACCTGGCGTCGCTGTCGATCGTCGAGTTCTACCCGGACGGCAACGCCTCGGTGCGGCTGGTGAACGACATCTCGCACCTCGCCTGAGGCGCGCTACGGCAGCACCAGCCACAGCGCGACGGTCGCCGCGGCCAGGCTCGCCGGGACCGTCGCCAGGCCGAGCCGGGTGAACTCGCCCAGGCCGGGGGCGTCCCGGCCGAGCACGCGCCGCCACAGCAACGTCGCCAGCGAGCCGACGTAGGTGGCGTTCGGGCCGATGTTCACCCCAAGCAGCACGGCGAGCAGCACCCCCGGAGCCGGGTGCGGGCCGAGCGCCGCCAGCAGGATCAACGTCGCCGGGAGGTTGTTCACCAGGTTCGCCAGCGCGGCTGCCAGGAACGCCGTGAGCAGCAGCTCGGGCAGCCCGGTCGTCTCCGGCAGCAACTCCCGCAGCGGGCCGCCGAGCAGGTGGTCCGACACCGCCTCGACGACGATCGCGAGCCCCAGCACGAACAGGCTGAGCAGCGGGTTCGCCGCGACCACCAGCCGCGCCGGGCTCGTCTCCCGCCGCGCCAGCGCCCGCGCGGCCAGCACGGCGGCGGCGATCGCGGCCACCCACCCGGGCGCGAGCCCGACCAGCGGCCCCGCCCCGAACCCGGCGAGCGTTAGCCCGAGGACGACCAGCGCGAAGACCGGCGCCTCCCGGTCGTCGACCGCGGGGCGCGCGAGCCCGGTCAGGTCGCGCCGGAAGAACCACCGGAACACCGCCAGCTCGACCACGATGGTGACCAGCCACGGCAGCGCCATCAGCGCGGCGAACCCGGTGAAGGTCAGCCCGGACGCGGCGAAGGCCAGCAGGTTCGTCAGGTTCGAGACCGGCAGCAGGGTCGACGCCGAGTTCGCCAGGTGCGCGCACGCGTAGACGTGCGGCTTCGGCGGCAGGTCGAGGGTTCTCGTGGTGGCGAGGACGACCGGTGTCAGCAGGACGACCGTCGCGTCGAGGCTCAGCACCGCGGTCGTGCCCGCGGCGGCCGCGAAGGTCAGCGCGAGCAGCCCCCGCGGCCGGCCGCGGCAGGCGGTGGCGAGCCGCGCGCCGAGCCACCGGAAGACACCCTCGCGGTCGGCCAGGTCGGCGAGGACGAGGATCGCCGCGAGGAACCCGAGCGTCGGGGCCATCGCGGTGACCTGTGCCCACGCCTCGCCCGGCGACACCAGCCCGAAGGCGAGCACGACGAGCGCGGCCGGCACCGCGACCAGCGCCTCCGGCAGACCGCGGGGACGCGCCATGGCGAACCCGAGAACAGCAGCGAGCGTCCCCACGCTCCCGACCGCCGCGACCATGCCCTCACGCTAGCTCGCGGTCGATTCGGACAGGGTGAAGGCCACCCCCGCGCCCCTGGCCGGCAGCGAGGGTGGCCTTCCGGCAACCGGTGGCCTAGGTGTACCAGGTGGGTTCAGGGAGCCGGCCGTTCAGCGCGTAGTCCCCGACCTCCCGCCGCTTGTACGGCAGCGGGTCGTGCAGCGAGTGCGTCCGCAGGTTGCGCCAGAACCGGTCCAGCCCGTACTTCGACGCGCTCGCCCTGGCACCGGTCAGCTCGAAGATCTTCGTGCCGATCTCCAGGCCGGTGTCGACGATCCGCTGCTTGGCTGCCGCGATCAGGACCGCCACCTCGCCACGCGCCTCGGGCGTCAGCTCCGCGCGCGGCGCGTGCAGGATCGGCGAGATCGCCGCCCCGGCCTTGTCCACCAGCGCTTCCGCCGCCCACAGCTTGGCCTGCAGGTCGCCGTAGCCCTCCAGGACGTACCACTCCTCGGTCGCGGACTGCTTGTCGTCCCCGCCGTAGGGCCACGCCCGGGTCCGCTCACGCGTGTAGGCCAGCGCCGATTCCAGCGCGCCCTGCGCGATGCCGAGGTAGAAATTGGTGAACACGAGCTGGATCGTCGGCACGTTCAGCGTGTTGTAGACGAGCGGCTGGAATTCCCGGTCCACGTACCCGGCGGCATCCGACCACGGCACCCGGACGTCGGAAATGGTGACGCTGCCCGATTCGGTCAGGCGCTGCCCGATGTTGTCCCAGTCGTCGTGGAACTCGATTCCCGGCTGTTTCGACGGCACGATCGCGAAGATGTGTTCGTCGGTCCCTTCGAGCACGCCCTCCAGCACGGTCAGGTCGGACACCTTGCTGCCGGTGGAGAACGACTTGTGCCCGTGGTAGACCAGCTCGTCGCCGTCCTGCGTGATCTTCAGGTCCGAGTCGCGCGGGTTGACCGCGCCACCGAAGAAGAAGTTGTTGCGCGTGTAGAGCTCCTCGACGGCGGCGATCTGCGCGTCCGTGCCGACCAGGCGCGCCGCCCACGCCCACAGGTAGTGGTAGCCCAGCAGCTGGCCGATCGAGCCGTCCGCCTTGGCGATCTCGCGGATCACCCGGTAGGCGGTCTCCCAGGTCTGCCCGGCGCCGCCGTGCTCGACCGGCCCGAGCAGGGTGACCAGGCCGGTGTCCTTGAGCAGCTGGACCTCGGCGTAGGGCGTCCGGTTCTCCCGGTCGCGCTGGACGGCGTCCACCGCCAGCCGCGCGGCGACCTCACGGGCACGTGCGATCCAGTCGGTCACGAGAAACTCCCAACGGGTTCCGGGGTGGCGGCGCTGGTTTCCTTCTCCAGCTCGCGCACGATGGGCAGGACGTGACGGCCGAAGTACTCGACGTCCTCGTGGTAGTGCAGGAAACCGAGCAGCAGCAGGTTCGCCCCGCGCCGCTTGTACTCGACCACGCGGCGGGCGATCTGCTCGGGCGTGCCGATCAGCCCGGTGCGGAACCCGTCGTTGTACTGGACCAGGTCGGCGAACTCGGAGTCGGCCCACATGCCCTTGCGGTCCGCGGTGGACTTGCCGGCCTGCTGGACCGCGGACCGGAATCCCTCCACGGCCTCGACGTCGGCCTTGTCCACGATCTCCCGCAGCACGTCGCGGGCCTCGGCCTCGGTGTCGCGGGCGATCACGAACCCGTTGAGCCCGAACCGCACCGTGTGGTCGTGCTCGGCCGCGTACCCGCGGACCTCGGCGACCTGCTCGCTGAACCCGTCGAAGTCCTTGCCGTTGCTGAAGTACCAGTCGGACACCCGGCCGGCCAGCCTGCGCGCCGCCGTCGAGTTGCCGCCCTGGAACACCTCCGGGTGCGGGCGGTCCGGTGTGGACACCGGCTTGGGCTTGATGTCGAAGTCGTGGATCCGGTAGAAGTCGCCGGCGAACTCGGCGGCGTCGCTGGTCCACAGTTCCTTGAGGACGCGGATGAACTCCTCGGACCGGCGGTAGCGCTCGTCGTGCTCCAGCCACGGTTCGCCGAGGCCGGTGAACTCGTCCTTGAACCAGCCGCTGACCACGTTGACCGCGGCCCGGCCGCCGGACAGCACGTCCGCGCTGGCGACGAACTTGGCCAGCACGCCGGGGTGCCACAGTCCGGGGTGGACGGCCGCGATCACCTTGAGCCGCTGGGTCGCCAGCAGCAGCGCCAGGCTGAACCCGGTCGACTCGTGCTGGTAGGCGGCGCCGTAGCTGGCGGTGTAGCGGACCTGGGTGAGCGCGTACTCGAAGCCGTTGTTCTCCGCGAGCACGGCGAGTTCGCGGTTGTAGTCGTAACCCCAGTCGGTGCGTTGTTCGATCCGGCTCGTGACCAGTCCGCCGCTGACATTCGGCACCCAATAGGCGAATTTCAGCGGTTCGTGCGGATCGGGTGGGGGAAATGCGGGCATGAAGGCTCCACGGAAATGGTGAGGGGAATTGTGCGTCGACGGCCGCGCGATCTGTTTCCGAGTAAAGCGGCGGGCGGATGGAGGGGCAACCGACGTCCACGGCGTGGGAACGGTTACCCTGAGTGGGCGGACGAGTTGGCCGGGCGGCCGCGAGGGTCACTCCCTCGAGGAAAGTCCGGACTCCGCAGGGCAGGGTGGTTGCTAACCGCAACCCGGGGCGACCCGCGGGACAGTGCCACAGAAAACAGACCGCCCCGGCCTTCACGGGCCGGGGTAAGGGTGAAACGGTGGTGTAAGAGACCACCAGCACCCCGGGTGACCGGGGTGGCTCGGTAAACCCCACCCGGAGCAAGGCCAAGAGGGCGCCGCGAGGCGCCTGCGCAGGCGATCGAGGGCGGCCCGTCCGATGCCTGCGGGTAGGCCGCTCGAGCCTGCCGGCGACGGCAGGCCTAGATGGATGGCCGCCACCGCGGCTTCGCGCCGCGGGACAGGATCCGGCTTACAGGCCAACTCGTCCGCCCCTTTCCCGCCGGCCCGCCGGTGGCCTACGGTCGGGCCGTGGATCACGCAGAAGCCCGCGACGTCGCGTTCCGGTGCCACCGGGTGCTCGAACCGCTTCACTCGTTCATCTACTTCGCGCCCGAGGCGGAGCAGGCGCTCACCGAGGCCGGGCTGCGGCCGGGCCGGATGTGCTACTTCGCCAGCCGAGCGGCGCCGATGGGCACGGTGGGCGCGGGCGTGGTCGCGGCCACCTTCTACAACTTCAACCCGGAGCTGGTCGCCCGGCACATCCCGCGGGCGTGGACGCTGGCCTCGCCGTCGCGGATCCTGCAGGCCCGGCTGGCGGCGGCCGACGCCGGGCTGCGCCGCGTGCTGGGACAGGAGCTGATCACCTCGCCGCGGCTGGCCGAGGCGGCGGAGCTGGCCCGCTCGGCGGCTTCGGCGTGCACGGCGGAGGGGCGCCCGCTGTACGCGGGGCACGCGGAGCTGGAGTGGCCGTCCGAGCCGCACCTGGTGCTCTGGCACGCGGCGACGCTGTTGCGCGAGTACCGCGGCGACGGGCACATCGCGGCGCTGGTCGGCCACGGGCTGGGCGGGCTGGCCGCGTTGATCACCTACACGGCGACCGGGAAGGGCTTCCTGGAGCCGGTCGCGAAGAGGAGCCGCGGCTGGTCCAACGAGCAGTGGGACGCCGGTGTGGCGGACCTGCGCGAGCAGGGCCTGCTCGACGCCGACGGCCGGCTCACCCCGGAGGGCACCGTGCTGCGGCAGAGCCTGGAGGAGCAGACGAACGCCTCCGCGGCGGCCCCGTGGCGCCACCTGGGCGCCGAGAAGGCCACGCGGCTGCACGAGCTGGGCCGCGAGCTGGCCCGGCACGCGGTGGCGCACGGAGCCTTCCCGGACGGCATCTTCGCGGCGGCGCGGGCCTGAGTTCCGGCGATCACGACGGACGCGCTCGCCGGAAGGGCCCGCCGCCCCGCGCGCGCCCAGCGTCGGACTTTCACGTTGGGTGAGGATGAAGGCGTTCGCGCTCGCCCTGTGTCACCGCAGTCCGCGGAAAGCGCTCGCCACCGCGCTCCACCGCGGCACCCGGCACAGTGAGCGCTTACACCCGAGTCCACCCGAAAGTGCGTATCGATCACGCATCGTGAGGGCAAATCGGGTCCACCTGGGCGCTGGGTGACGGTGTTCGCTGGATCGGATGATCGACTCGCCCGGAGAAGTCGTCACGCCCGGGTACGTGGCATGCGGCCGATCGGGTCATGCCACACTGGTGTCCGCGCCGTCGAGGAGCGATACCGCGCACCCAGAGTGAAGCGTGAATGCGCCTGTGGGTGAGTCCCTACCCACACTAGGAAATCCGGGTGCCGGGGGTTAACCCTGAGCGGTGTTACCACGATGATGGAGGGCGACGAGTTCAGGAGAAGTGGCCGTACTGTGCCTGGTGTGAATGGACTGCCGTTCGACAGAGAGCGCTTTGACCGTCACAGCTCGTGACGCCATGATGGGCTAGACAGACCGGACGAACTTTCCGACCTCGTGGGCCCGCCCCGCGCTGACCCACCCGACACCCACACTCCTCGCACCTGGGAGTACGCGATGACCATGATGACACTTGTGCAGCACCTGGCGCAGGGCGAGATCAGGACCCGTGGAGTCCAGCAGTGGCTCCTCGACAACATCATCCCCCTGGTCCTGCTCGCCGTCGCGCTGCTGCTGCTCTGGCTCGGTGGCGGCAAGGGCGACAACGCCGGCGTCATGCGCCGCCTGGCCGGTGTGGTGATCGCGCTCGCGATCGTCGGCCTCGCCGTGAGCGGGCTCGGCGTCAACGTCGGCGAGTGGATCGCCGGCTTGTTCACCAGCTGACGGCGCGGGGTAGCGCGCGTGCGGATTCGAACCGATGACGAGGTCTACCGGGTCGACGCGGTCTGGCTCGGCCCGCCGAAGGCCACCTTCCCGTGGCGGGCGCGGTACGTGGCCTGGGGTGTCGGCATCCCGGTGTTCCTCGTCGTCCTGGCCGTCGAGCGGCAGCTCGGCTTCGGGTTCGGCTTCTTCTCCACCGCGTGGGCGTTCGTCATCACGATCTTGATCACCCGGATGATCACGGCCAAGATCAGTCACGAGCGTCCGCTCGGCGCTGTCATGACCATGTGGCTGCGCGAGCTGCAGACGCCCCGCGAGAAGACCTCCGGAGAGGGCGGTGCGGTCACGGCCACGAAGATCCGCGTGCGGAACGAGCGGCCGCTGCCCAAGCACAAACGGCACCTCGCCGCGGCGGGGTCGCATCCTCACCACCAGCCAGCACGACCGCGTGGCGCGCGCACTTCGGCGCCACGGTAGGAGGTAGAGGTTGTTCGGAAGCGGCGGACGCCGGAAGGCCGGGAAGTCCGACCCCAGCGGGGCTGCGCAGTGGCCGCCGCAACCGGGTCGCGCCCCCGGCAAGCAGGGCCGCCGGCTGCCCGGTGAGCAGGCGATACCCAGCTACACCCCGTCGATCGCGCTGCGCACCATCGACGGGCACCTGGTGCGCACCGAGAACGAGGTCTACGCCTGGTACCGGCTGGCGCCGCAGCGGTGGTCGTTCCGGTCGGACTCGCAACGGCGCGACCTGATCGCCGCGATCGCCGGCCAGTACGCCGAGCTGCAGGGCCGCTGGCTGCACCTGCGCGTCACCACCCGGCCGTACCCGATCCGCATGTGGGCCGAGGCGCACGTGCACAACGCCATCCGCCGCCCGCCGGACGTGCCGGGCGCGCTGTCGTTCGACGACTACCTGATCGGTGAGCAGCAGCAGCTGCTCGGCCGGTCGATGGCGGAGAAAGAGGTCTACATCGGCGTCCAGGTGCAGACCCGGCGCGTGGTCGACCGCGCGGTGGAGCGCGCCGCCCCGCTGCTGCGCCGCATCCTGCCCGAGGCCGTCGACGCCGAGCTGGCCGCGCTGGACTCCGAGGTCGAGCACCTGGACCAGGTGATCGGGTCGTCCGGCCTGGAGGGCCGCCCGGTGCACGCCGAGGAGATGACCTGGCTGATGCACCGCTCGTGCTCGCTGGGCCTGCCCGCGCCCCGGCACCTGCCCGCCGTGCCCGGCGCGGCCTGGGAGCCGGAGGACCTGGCCAGCTTCACCGACGCGGCGGACTTCCACGCCGAGCCCTACGCGCCGACGCTCACCGTGCGCGGCCGCACCGGGTCCAACGCCGGGGTTCAGCGGCACCTCGCGGTGCTGACCGTGGGCCAGATGCACGGCCTGCAGATCCCCGAGGTCGACGACCCGTGGGTGCAGCACGCCGACCGGCTGCCGGCCTCGGTCGAGTGGTCGGCCCGCATCTACGTGCGCCGCCCGGAAGAGGTGGCCGGCGAGCTGCAGCGCCAGATGAACAAGGTGCGCTCGCAGGTCAAGCACTACACCGACGAGCACGAGCTGGAGCCGCCGCAGTCGCTGGCGCGGCAGGCGACCCGCGTGCTCGAGATCGACGACGAGATGACGTCGGGCTTCACGGCGCTGGCGACCCGGGTGCGGTCGTGGTGGCGGCTGGCGGTGTCCGGCGACACCGAGCGCGAGGCGTTGCGGCTGGCGCAGCAGCTGCTCGACCTGTACAAGCCGAAGATCGCGATCGAACACCCCGAGGCGCAGTACGCGCTGGCGCGGGAGTTCATCCCGGGCGAGCCGTTGTCCTCCTCGGCCTACATGCGCCGCGGTTCGGTGGTCTGGGCCGCGGCGGCGGTGCCGACGGCGACGGCCGAGGTGGGCGACCGGCGCGGCATCCTGCTCGGCGAGACAGTCACCGCGACCCGGCGCCCGGTGGCCTGGGACCCGTGGATGGCGCAGGAGATCCGCGACGGGTCCGGTCTGACCGCGATGGTCGCCGGTCTCGGTGGCGGCAAGTCGTTCCTCGGCGGCGGCATCGTCTACAAGACGCTGCGCGCCGGGGCGCACTGGACGCTGCTGGACCCGTCCGGCCCGCTGTCCCGGTTGTGCGACCTGCCGGAGATCCGGCCGTACGCGCGGCCGATCAACTTGCTGAATGCACAACCCGGCATCCTCAACCCCTACCGCGTGGTGGCCGAGCCGCTGCTCGAGCACTTCATGGACGAGGAGGACCCGGAGCGGGCGTGGCGGCGCGAGCGGGCGCTGGCCGGCGCGACCCGGCGGCGGCTCGTGCTGGACGTGCTCACCGGGGTGCTGCCGTACGAGGTCGCGCGGATGCCGCAGAGCCGGATCGTGCTGCTGCGGGCGGTGCGCGCGGTCGGCGGCCGGTACGACGCTGACCCGGGCCAGGTGATCGACGCGCTGCGCCGGGACTCCAGCGAGCACCACGAGCACGCGGTGGTCGTGGCGGACTTCCTGGACGAGATGCGCGAGCGCATGTCGCTGCTGATCCCGGAGAACGACGCCGACCCGTACTCGGAGACGCGCGACGACCGGCTGACGGTGCTGACGATGGCCGGGCTGACGCTGCCCAAGGACGGCGTGGGCCGCGAGCACTGGACCGACGCCGAGGCGCTCGGTGTCGAGATGCTGAACCTGGCCGCGTGGCTGACGCAGCGGTCGGTGTACGAAAAGCCCAAGGACCTGCGCAAGGGCGTGTGGATCGACGAGGCGTTCTTCCTGTCCGAGGTGCCGACCGGGCGCGTGCTGATGAACCGGTTCGCGCGTGACTCGCGGAAGTGGAACGTCCGGGTGCTGCTGTCCTCGCAGATCCCGGCGGACTTCCTGAAGATCCAGGGTTTCGTCGCGCTGCTGGACTCGGTGTTCGTCGGGCGCCTCGACGACGACGAGGCGCAGGCCGACGCGCTGCGGCTGCTGAAGGTACCGGTCGGCGTCGGGTACGAGCAGGTGGTCGCGTCACTCGGCCGCCGGCCCGGTGCGCAGCGCGGCCTGGAGCGCGACCGCGAGCCGAGGCAGTTCATCTTCGGCGACGGTGCCGGCGGGGTGGAGCGGATCCGGGTGGACTTCTCCGGCCCGCACCTGGCCCACCTGCGCGCGGCCCTGGACACGACGCCCGGTTCGAAGGACGCGTTGCCTGCGGACACGCACGCCCGGGACGAGGACCCGCCGCGCGAGCAGCAGCACGTGGCGGCCCCGCCACCGGACGACGAGCTGGAGCCGGACCTGGAGCTGGCCGCCGAGCGCGACCTGGGCCTGACGGAGGAGCAGATCCTGGCCGAGGACGTGCCGGGTTCGGGCAACGGGTCCGGCTCGGACGAGCGCGCGGGCGAACGAGCGGGCGCGGGCAAGCGCGGCGGCTGGGACGCCGCATGACGCTCGTGACGGTCCTGAGCGTGCTGGCCGTGGCCGGAAGCTGGCATGCCCTCCGAAGGGGCCTGAAGACCCGCGGGAGCCGCCGGAAGAGACCACCCCGCTGGGCGGCCGTGGTGGCGGTCGCCCTGCTGATGGGGTTCCAGACGACGGTCATGGCGCCATCAGCCTCCGCCGCGGCATGTGGAGACGCACCCATCCCGGAGCGACCGGGCTCGGGGCTCGTCGGCGCGCTGGATCCGCCGCGCAGTCACGGTGAGGCGGGCAGCGCGTACTACGACTACAGCTACGCGGGCATGGTCTGGTACGTCTACCAGACCGACTGCGGGCCGCTGTCGGGAATCACCAGTCCCAACACGACGATCGACACGTGGGCCGGCAACC
Organism: Amycolatopsis deserti; assembly: GCF_014653945.1. Taxonomy (GTDB): domain Bacteria; phylum Actinomycetota; class Actinomycetes; order Mycobacteriales; family Pseudonocardiaceae; genus Amycolatopsis_E; species Amycolatopsis_E deserti. Next base: position 218,357 of record NZ_BNAU01000010.1, read on the forward strand.
AGGCCTTCAACATCGGCAAGAACATCGTCGGTGCGACCAACTCCCTGCACTACACCGTGCTCGAAGGTGGTCTGCTGAACCCGATCTACGGTGCCGTGAAGTCGGGCGCGGAGAAGGTCTACAACAACATCTACGCCCAGCTGTTCGGCCTCGTGGCGCTCCTGCTGGCGATCGTCATGTTCCGCAACATCTGGCGTGGCGACCTCGCGGCGGTCGGCAAACGCGGCCTCTACGCCCTCGCCGCGGTCTGGCTCGCGGCGTCGTCGATGGCGATGCTGAGATACCTGGAGCCGTTGGACAACGCCATCGTCAAGACCTCGACGAACATCCAGGCCGGGTTCATCGACGACTCCGAGAACCGCGTCATCTGGGAGGTCCTGCCGACCGACCTGCACAACCAGGTCATCTACAACAACTGGCTGCGGGGTGAGTTCGGGGCGACGGATTCCCCACAGGCGCAACAGTTCGGCCGGCCGTTGCTGGACGCACAGGCCTTCACGTGGACCCAGATCCGCAACGGTGACGACGCGAACCAGGGAGTCGTCGACGCCAAGAAGGCGGCCTACAAGAACATCTCGACCCAGCTCGGCCCGGCGACTCCCTATTTCACGGGTGAAGGCGGCAGCCGCACCGGGTCGGGTTTCCTCGCGCTCGGCCAGAGCCTGGTCTACGCCTTGTTCCAGTTGCTGGCGAAGGCGTCCGTTCTGCTGGCGCAGGTGCTCATCCGGCTCTTCGTGCTCACCGCGCCCCTGATCGGACTCGTCGCGCTGCTGCACCACGACATCCTGCGTCGCGTGGCGCGGTTGCTCGGTGCGGTGGGCTTCAACCTGCTCGTCCTCTCCGTGCTCGCCGGCGTGCACGCCCTGCTGCTGCAGGCCATCTTTGCCGCGGGGAACTCGCTCTCGATCCTCACCCAGATGGTCATGGCGGGCCTGGTGACCGTCCTGCTCTTCCTCGTCGGGCGGCCGGTTCGCCGGCTTTGGCAGATGGTCGAGATGTCCGTCGGCATGGTCGGGTCCTCCATTCCGGCCCCCAGCGGCGGCCTGTTCAGCCGCTTCCGCAAGAAGCAGGGGCCCACTCCGCAGGACGAGTTCTGGGAGAGCGTCCGCGAGAGCGAGGAGAGCGAGGTCGCCAGCCCGACCGGATCCGCCGGCCGTGGGCGTCCCGAGGCGACCGTCTTCGCCACCGCCCAGCGGCTCGACGGCGCCGGTGCCATGGCCGCCCGCCCGGCGGCCGCCTGGTCCGGCGCGCCCTGGCCCGGCGGCGGGCCGGCGCTGCCCGGACACGCCAGGCCCGGCCTGCCCGCCGGCGGCGGCAACCAGCCCGCCTTCGCCGGTTACGCACCCGAAGGCGCGGACCCGGACGCGTTCGTCTACTCCGCCCCGCCGGGCACCACGCGCCGTTCGGACGGCTGGGTGCCGCCAGTCGCGCAACGGCCCAGCCGCCGGGTGGACACCTCGCCCGTCTACGACCGCGGCTGGGACGAACCCGACCCCGTCGTCGTCCCGTCGCGCATCTCGCGGCCGGGCATGAGCGCCACCCCGGCGCAGCGGCCGGAACCGCGCCGCGCCGGGCGGGAACTCGTCGGCGGCAAGCCGGTCCACGTGCTGTACCGGCCCTCCCGCGGGCTCGAGGTGCGCGACGACTCCCGTGACACCGACCGGATCGTGCGGTGATGTAGATGCCGATCCGGACCAACCGCGGCCGCGCCGCCGTCTACCGCCGCATCTGGGGCTTCCCGCTGCGCTCGCCGGCCCACCTTGTCGGCACGGCCGTCGCGGTGATCGTGCTGATCGTCGCCATCGGCATCGTCGTGCCGCAGCTGCTGGGCAACCCCAACAAATCCGGCCCGACGCCGGTCCGCATCCAGGACCCCGGCGGCGGCACCACGACCAGCGCGCCGAGCGGCACCACGTCGACCCCTATGTCCACCCGCCTCACCGCGCCGCTGCTCCAGCCGACCTCCGCCGCGCCGGACCCGGCGGCCCTGCAGATCGCCAAGCAGTGGGCCACCGCGTGGGCCACCCACCCGGCCGGCATCACCAACGCCCAGTGGCTGGAGGGCCTGCGTCCACTCACGACGGAGGAGTACCTGCCGGAGATGTCCACTGTGGACCCGGCGAACATCCCGGCCACCCGGGTGACCGGCGAGCCCACCGTCACCAAGTCCTACACCAGTTCCGTCGAGGTGCTCGTCCCCACGGACGGCCCGAAACTGTCGATCACCGTGGCGAAGACGCCGTCCGGCTGGCTCGTCACCGGCTACGACCAGGCGAGCTGACCCATGCGGCTCGGTGTCCTCGTCGGCGTTCTCGTCGCCGTTCTCTTCGCGGGGGTCGCGACCGTCGGTGTGGTCACCAAGGTGGTGACCGACCAGCAGCAGGCCCAGATGCAGGCCGCCTACAGCAACGTCAGCTGCGACGCGGCGATCGGCCCGAGCGTGCCCGGCAGCGACCAGGGCGCCGCACAGGCCGCGAGGCTCAACGACGAGCAGCGGTACATCATCAGCCAGATCATCGAAATCGGCAAACAACGCGGGTTGTCGCCGCGGGCGTGGCAGATCGCCATCCAGGCCGGCATGACCGAGTCCGGCATGCGCAACCTGAACTACGGTGACCGCGACTCGCTGGGCATCTTCCAGATGCGGCCGTCGATGGGCTGGGGCACGCCGGCGCAGCTGCAGGACATCCCGTACCAGATCAACAAGTTCTACAACGTCCTGCTCACCGTGCCGGACTGGGACAAGCAGCGCCCGGGTGCCTCGGCGCAGGACGTCGAGCGGTCGGCGTTCCCCGAGCGCTACCACAAGTGGGAGCAGATGGCGGCCCACCTGGTGGAAAACCTCGGCCAGGTCGCGGACATGGTCGGCTGCGGTGAGAGCGCGGGGCTGGTGCTGCCGACCAACAACGCCGCGGCCGCCGCGATCCGGTTCGCGCTGGGGGAGCAGGGCAAGCCGTACGTGTGGGGCGCGACGGGCCCGAACTCCTACGACTGCTCCGGCCTGATGCTGCGCGCGTACGAGGCGGCGGGCATCACACTCAGCCGGGTGTCGCGGGACCAGTACAAGAACGGCGCGATGCTTCCGGTGCGTGACGCCCAGCCCGGTGACCTGCTCTTCTGGGCGTATGACCCGTCGAACCCGGCGACCATCCACCACGTCGCGATGTACCTTGGCGACGGGAAGATCGTGGAGGCCCAGCAGACCGGCGTGCCGGTGCACACCCGGAAGGTCTCCTGGAACGAAGACGAGCTTGTGCCGCAGGCAGTCCGGCCCGGCGTGTAGAAGGTGATGCCCCGTGGCGAAGAAGTTCGGTAAGCGCAACAAGAAGCCGGCACAGCTGAACGACCTGTTCGGCGCCCCGCCGCCCCCGCCGCGCTCGGGGCCGCCCGCGTCGAGCACGCCCCTGTCCGACTACCTGTCGCAGGGGCTGCCGGGTGTGGACGAGGGTTACGTCGTGCTGCCGCGTTCGCTGGCGGAGTCGATGTCGCTGCCGTGGCAGCAGCAGATGGCCGGGTTGCTGGCGCAGTTCCACCAGACGCACCGGTCGCTGTCGTGGCCGATCTACCGCACGGTCCCCTCGCGCTACGAGAAGCTCGTCGACCTGGACGAGGAGCAGCTCGCCGAGGTCGGCTACCTGGTCGAGATCGACGCGGACGGCGACATGGTCTACCGCGAGCGCAGCGGGCGGAAGGTCGAGGAGCCGGAGAACACCACGGTTCTGGTGCCCTGCCTGGACCCGATCCCGCCGCGCGGGCAGGCTCGCCGCGAGGCGGCGCCGGCCCCGGACCCGGACGCCCCACGGGCCGCACCGATGATCATCCCGCCCGCGCCGGTGTGGCGGACCACGCCGACGACGCCCTCGCCGGAGGTGCCGCCGCTGCCGGAGCCGCCGAAGAAGCTCGCCGCACCCCGCACACCCCCCGGCACGGGCCCGGGTGCTTCGCCGGCCGCCCCCGCGGTGCCGGGTGGCCCCCAGACCGGCCCGGCGGTGCCCGGAATGCCCGAGGCTGGCCCGGCGGTGCCCGGCGGCCCCCACGCCGCCACCGCGGCGCAAGGGCCTTCTCCGGCTGGCCCGGTGGAGGGCGGTGGCCCCGAGGCCGCCTCGGCGGCGCCCGGAGTACCCGAAGCTGGATCAGGAGCATCGACGCCCGGTGCTTCGCAGGCCGGCTCGGTGGCGGGCGGTGGCCCGCAGGCTGCCTCGGCGATCCCCGGAGTGCCCGAGGCCGGCCCGGGAGCAGCGGCGTCCGGTGCTTCGCAGCCCGGCCCGGCGACGTTCGGTGGCCCCGAGGCCGCCTCGGCGGCGCCCGGCGCTTCGCAGGCCGGCCCGGCGGTGCCCGGCGGCCCTCAGGCCGCCCCGGCGGCTGGCCCCTCCGGCACGGGCCCCACCCCGTCGCCCGAGGCGGCCCCTCGGGTGACCAACCCGCAGGCCTGGCGCACGATCGAGCCTCCCGAGGAACCCGCGCGCTTCACCGAGCCGCTGCCCCCGCAACCGCAGCCCACCCCGGCGGCCGGCATCCCGCTCGGCGGCCTCACCAGGCACGACCCGGAGCCGACGCCGCCGCAGGGCACGCCCAAGGTGAACCGCGACTGGTTCGAACCGGACCAGCCGGAGCACGAGTTCGGCCCCACCGGCCAGCCGACCGAACTGCCGTACCGCTACCGCCCCTGACCGCTGGCGCGGCCCGCGCACTGGTGCGAAGCTCGAACCATGGCGAAGAGCAAGGACCCGAACCCGGACCAGGGCTGGTACTACAACACTCGCACCGGCGAGGTCGAGCACCTCGAGCGGTCGCGGTCCATCGATCTTCTCGGGCCGTACCCGGACGAGGCCACCGCCCGCCGGGCGCTCGAGATCGCGCGTGAGCGCACCAAGAAGGCCGACGAGGAAGACGCCAAGTGGCGCTGACCGACGAGCAGGAGCCCCGGACCACGCAGGTCCGGGGCTCCTGACACAACCGTCAGCAGTCCCGCAGGGCGGGGCTCTGGTTGCGCAGCTGGCCGGCCGGCGAGATGAACTCCCGGTAGGTCTCACTGTCGACGGCGGCCGGGCGGAAGGCCGCGACCCGGTGGCAGTTCTGGAACGCCAGCTTCATGCCGAAGTGCCGCTCCAGCCCACCGCGGATGGCGTCCGAAGCCAGCGCCCGCAGCAGCTGGCCCCGCTCCTTCTCGCTCGGCGGCGGGGTCGCGTGGTCGGCGAAGTCGGCGGCGCCGCCCTCGAGGTCCGCGGCCACTTCGCTGATCACCTGCCACGCGTAGGGCAGCGAGTCGCGCACGCAGGCGACGAACTCGGCGTCGCTCACCTCACCGGATTCGGCGCGGGCGAGCAGGTCGGCGGGTACATCGAGGGACATCATGCTCCTTTCGATTTCTTCCTACGCCCCGGCCAGCGCGGGCGGGCCGGGCACGAACTCGTGGTCCACCTGCGCGGCCAGGTCGGTTCCGGTGCGCTCGTTGCCCCACGACCGGGCGTTGCGCAGGTGGAACTCGACCGCCTGGCGGTGGAACTTCGCCCAGTCCCGCGGAGTGGCATCCACAGTGGACTGGATGGTGGCCAGCGCGTCCAGGTTGTGCGGCTCCAGCGCGGTGATCGGCCGGGTCCGGCCGCGCTCGGCGGCCCGCACGTGCGACGACCCGGTCAGCCAGCACAGCAGGTCGGGACCCAGCTGGTCGCGCAGGAACTCGACGTCCTCGTCGTCGGTGACCTTGTTCCCGACCACCGCGAGCCGCACGCCGAAGTCCCGCGCGTACTCGGCGTACTGCCGGTACACGCCGACGCTGCGCAGGGTCGGCTCGCACACCAGGAACGTCACATCGAACCGCGTGAACAGGCCGGAGGCGAACGCGTCGGCGCCCGCGGTCATGTCCATCACCACGTACTCGCCGGCGTCGTCGACCAGGTGGTTCAGCAGCAGCTCCGCCGCGCCGACCTTCGAGTGGTAGCAGGCCACGCCGAGGTCGTCCTCGGTGAACTGCCCGGTCACGCCCAGCCGCACCCCGGCGACGTCGCGGAAGCACGCGTCGAAGACCGGGTTGTCCTCGAACGGCCGCACCAGCCGCGAGCCGCGTCCGGGCGGGGTCGTCTTGATCATCGCGTCGGCACTGGGGATCCGCGGGTTGTCGCCGCGCAGCCAGTCCTTGATCAGGGGGAGGTGCTCGCCGAGCGTCGGCAGCGCGGCCGCCTCCTCGGCGGACGCGCCCAGCGCGACGGCCAGGTGCTGGTTGATGTCGGCGTCGATGGCCAGGACGGGGCGCCCGGAACCGGTGAGGTATGCGGCGAACAGCGAGGTCAGCGTCGTCTTCCCGCTTCCGCCCTTGCCGACAAAGGCGACTTTCACAGTGTGCGCACCCTTCATCCAGTTGAAAACGATATCGCTTTTCGGTGGTGTGCGGGCAAGATACACCCGTCCGGCTCAACCCCGAACGGGCGACCGAACCGGCGATACCGCGTTAGGGTCTAGGTGTGCACCACGTCGTGACCAGCACGAACTCGGCGGACGGCGGCTTCGCCCGGCTGCGCGCCGAGTTCGAGCTGCCGGAGGACTTCGACCCGGCCGTCCTGGCCGAGGCCGAGGGCGTCGTGATGGATCCGTCCGAGTTCGCCGCCGACCGCGCCGACGCCACCGACCTGCCCCTGGTCACGCTCGATCCGCCGGGCGCGAAGGACCTCGACCAGGCCATCCTGATCGAGCGGCGCGCCCACGGCTTCCGGGTGCACTACGCGATCGCCGACCTCGCCGCGTTCGTCACGCCGGGCGGGCCGATCGACCGCGAGGCGCGCCGCCGCGGCCAGACCCTCTACCTGCCCGACGGCACCGTGCCGCTCCACCCGCCGGTGCTGTCCGAGGGCGCCGCGAGCCTGCTGCCGCGCGAGGTCCGGCCCGCCGTGCTGTGGTCCCTGGACCTCGACCGCGACGGCGAACTCAGGCACGCCACCGTGCGCCGCGCGCTCGTCCGTTCCACCGAGCAACTCGACTACGCGACCGAGGACCCGGCCGCGCCGCACCCGTCCATCGCCGCCCTGCCCGAGCTGGGCACGCTCCGCCGCGAGCTGGCCGTCCGCCGGGGCGCGGTCGAACCGCAGCTGCCGGACCGGATCATCGGCGCGAACGGCGGCGACTGGGTGCTCGGCATGCGGCCGCGCACCAGACTGGAAGCCTGGAACGCCGAGATCTCCCTGCTCACCGGCATGGCCGCGGCGGAGATGATGATCGGCGCGAAGATCGGCCTGCTGCGCACCCTGCCCGAGCCGGACGCCGAAACGCTCGACTGGCTGCGTGGCGCGGCCCGCGCGCTGGGCATCGACTGGCCTGCCGGGACCAGCGTCGCCGAGCTGCTGGCCGGGCTCGACCCGGCGCAACCGGAGTCGATGGCCTTCTACACCGACACCACCCGCCTGTTGCGCGGCGCCGGCTACACCGCCTTCGACGGCGAGCTGCCCGAGGTCGTCACCCACGCGGGCATCGGCGCCCCGTACGCGCACGTCACCGCGCCCATCCGGCGGCTGGCGGACCGGTTCGCCACCGAAGTCTGCCTGGCCGTCAGCGCGGACGAGCCGGTCCCGGCGTGGGCCCGCACGGCGCTGACCGAGCTGCCCGGCCTGATGAACGCCTCCGACCTGCTCGCCGCGCGGGTCGAGAAGGCCTGCCTGGACCAGGTCGAGGCGTGGATGCTGGCCGACCGCGTCGGCGAGGTGTTCGAGGCGGTCGTGCTGCGGGCGGAGGAGAACCGCGCGGAGATCATGCTGGCCGACCCGCCGGTGATGGCGCGGTGCGCGGGGGAGAACCTGCCGGAGGGCCGCCGGATCACGGTCCGGCTCACCGCGGTGGACGTCGACAAGCGGAAGGTGTCGTTCGAGCGGGCATGACCGACGACTGGACCGACGAGGAGCGCGAGCTGGCGCGGCGCGTGCGGGAGGGCCACGCGGTGCTCGTCAACGTGCGGAAGTCCGGGCCGCACCGGCACCTCGTGCCGTGGCTCGTGGAGCAGGACCTGATCACCTACATCGGCCACAAGGGCAACCGGCACTCCTGGCCCGAGTCGCCGTTCGCGAACCCGTTCGTCAAGGAGGCCAAGCAGGACCGCGAGGCGATGCTGCGGCACTACCGCGAGTACCTGGACGGGCGGCCGGACCTGCTGGACCGGCTCGACGAACTGGCGGGGCGGGCGCTCGGCTGCTGGTGCGCGCCGCAGCCGTGCCACGGCGACGTCCTGCTGGAACACCTCGAAGGGAAACGATGACGCTGTTCGACGACCTCGGCGAGGACGTGCCGCTGCGCGGAGTGCCCCAGCGCGTGGTGTCGCTGGTCCCGGCCCTGACGGAGGCGGTCGAGGAGAGCGCGCCCGGCCGCATCGTCGGCGCCACCGACTACTGCACGCACCCGGACCGCCTGGAGGTGTCCCGGGTGGGCGGGTCGAAGTACCCGAAGGTCGACGACGTCCTCGCGCTGCGCCCGGACCTCGTGCTGGCCAACTCCGAGGAGAACCGGCCGGAGGACGTGGAACGGCTGCGCGCCAACGGCGTCCCGGTGTGGGTGATGGAGGCGCCGGCGACCGTGCCGCACGCGCTGGCGTCGCTGCGCCGCCTGCTGACCCAGGCGCTGGAAGTGTCCGAACCGGACTGGCTGGTCACCGCCGAAGAGCTGTGGTGGGAGACGAAACCCGAGCGCGCCCGCGCCGTCGTCCCGGTCTGGCGCAAACCGTGGATCGTGCTCGGACGGGACACCTTCGGCGGCGACGTGCTGCACCGGCTGGGCATCGCGAACGTCTACGCCGGCCACGAAGACCGTTACCCCCGGCCGAAGATCGACGAGCTGCGGGCGCGGTTCACCGAAGGCGGGGCCGATCTGCTGGTGCTGCCCGACGAGCCGTACCTGTTCACCGACACCGACGGCCCCGAGGCGTTCCCGCACGTGCCGTTCGTGCTGATCTCCGGGCGTTACCTCACCTGGTACGGACCGTCCCTCGTGGACGCCCACCGCGAGCTGTCCGCGGCGTTCAGCGCCTGGTGACCAGGAGGGCGATCGGCGCGTCGCCGCAGCGCAGCAGCACTGTGTCCGCGTCGTGCACCGGACGTGCTCCGGCGTTCCACCAGGACGCGATGTCCGGATTCCGCACCAGCGAGCCGGTCGCCTGGCGGGCGGTGTTCGCGGCGATCACCCGGCCCTGCGCGTTGATCACCGCGGCCCGGCCGTCGACGCGGCGCAGCTTCGGCAGCAGCAGCCGCTCGAACTCGTGGACGAACACGTCCGCCCCGACGACCCCGGCGAACGCGCCGTCCCGCAGCACCGGGACGGTGAAGGTCAGCGTGTACTCGTCGGTGCACAGGTAGTCGACGTAGGGGCCGGTGATGTGCCGTCGGCCGGAGTCGCGCGGCACGGTGAACCAGGACTGCCGCGTGTAGTCCAGGAAGTGGTCGCTGGCCGGGTCGAGGCTGATGAACAGCTGCGCGGGCGGCCCGCCCGGCGTGCACGTCCACCATTCGAAGCCGAAGCGCTGGTCGGCCAGGGCGTCCGGGGCGGCGATGAACCCGGCCCCGACGATGCGTTCGCCGAGCGCCGCGATCACGTCCGGCCGCAGCGCGTCCAGGTCGGCGGCACGGACCGGGCCCGGTCTGCCGAGGATCGCGGTGGCCGCGGCCACGGCCGGCGCCAGCCGGCCGAAGACGCCCTCGACGATGCCGGACACCTCTTCGGCGATGTCCTCGCCGGCCAGCGTGTCGTTCACGATGCCGCCCCTGGTGTAGTCGAGGTGTCGAAGCTTAGGACCCGAGTAGGTCAAGATGCACCTCACCCAATCGGTCGATGGTGTCCAGGATGTGCTGCTCGGTCAGCTTGCGTGCCAATTCGCCGTCGGCCTGGGCGATCGCCGCGGCGATGGCCCGGTGCTCGGTGCACGCCGTCACCGGATCGTGGTGCCCGAGCGGCAGCCACAGCAGCGCGCCCTGTTCGCTCTGCAACCGGATCTCCTGGTGCGTGAGCCGCGGGGACTGGGACGCGGCGGCGACCTCCAGGTGGAACTGCCGCTCCGCGCGCGCGGCCGCGGTGCCGACCGCGCCGTCCAGGTCCTCGGCGGCCATCTGGACGCGGGCGATGTCCTCGGTGGAACTGCGTTCGGCGGCCAGCCGGGCGGCGGCGCCCGCGATCGCGACGTAGTCGTCGCCGATGTCCCGCAGTTCGCTCAGCGAGACCTCGCGCAGTCGCGCCCGCCAAGTCTCGTCGTTCTCCTCCGGCGGCGCGCAGACGAAGCTGCCGCCGCCACGGCCCCGCTTCGTCTGCACCAGACCCTGCTGACGCAGGGCCACCAGCGCCTCCCGCACGGTCACGGTCGACACCCCGAACTGCTCGGCGAGCTCGGCCTCGCTCGGCAGTTGCTCCTGGTCGGCGAGGACACCCAGCGTGATCGCGTCCACCAGCCGCCGGGCGACGAGCTCGGCCCGCCCTGTCTGGTCCAGGGGCGCGAACAGGACTGATCGCGCGCTGGGGGACGTCAACGGCCTTCGCATCGGGCTCCTTCTTTCGGGTACCGCCGCGAACAATCCTGCCTCAAAGACTTGTCCTATGAAATATGGTCTTATATGTTTTCCGGCCATCGGGGTACCGACCCGCACCGTCCCCGCTGAGCCAGGAGCCTGCCCGTGCACCAGCTGAAGCACTTCATCGACGGCGAACTCGCGGATTCCGCGGACGGAGCCGTCGCCGAGATCATCGATCCGGTCACCGGCCGGCCGTACTGCACCGCGCCCGTCGGCGGCGCGCAGGACGTGGACCGGGCCCTGCGCGCCGCGGCCCGGGCCTTCGAGCAGTGGCGCGAGACCACGCCCGGCGACCGTCAGGTCGCGCTGCTGAAGATCGCCGACGCGGTCGAGCGGCGGGCCGACGAGATCGTCCGCGTCGAATCGGCGAACACCGGCAAGCCGCTGGCCGTGACCACGGCCGAGGAAATCCCGGTGGTCATCGACCAGTTGCGGTTCTTCGCCGGGGTCGCCCGCGCCCTGGAGGGCCGCGCCGCGGGTGAGTACCTCACCGGGCACACCTCCTACGTCCGGCGCGAGCCGATCGGGGTGTGCGCCCAGGTGACGCCGTGGAACTACCCGCTGATGATGGCGATCTGGAAGATCGCGCCCGCGCTGGCCGCCGGGAACACCGTGGTGCTCAAGCCCGCCGACACCACCCCGGCGTCCACCGTGCTCCTCGCCGAGATCGCCGCCGAGTTCCTGCCGCCGGGCGTGCTGAACGTCGTCTGCGGTGACCGGGACACCGGCCGCGCCCTGGTCGAGCACGACATCCCGGCGATGGTGTCGATCACCGGCTCGGTCCGCGCCGGCATCGAGGTCGCCGGCTCCGCGGCCGCCGACCTCAAGCGCGTGCACCTGGAACTCGGCGGCAAGGCGCCGGTGATCGTCTTCCCCGACGCCGACCTGGAGAACGCGGCCGAGACCATCGCGGGCGCCGGGTTCTTCAACGCCGGCCAGGACTGCACCGCCGCCACCCGGGTGCTGGTCCACGACGACGTGCACGACGAGTTCGTGGCCGCGCTGACCCGGCACGCCGAGGCGACCAAGACCGGCCTTCCGGACGACCCCGACGTGCTCTACGGGCCGTTGAACAGCGCCGGTCACCTCGCGAAGGTCGCCGGGTTCATCGAGCGGCTGCCCGGGCACGCGACCGTCCACACCGGAGGCAAGCGCGCTCGCGACGAGGGGTACTTCTTCGAGCCGACGGTGGTTTCCGGTGTCCGGCAGGACGACGAGATCTCGCAGAACGAAGTGTTCGGCCCGGTCATCACCGTGCAGCGGTTCACTGGCGACGACGAGGCGCTGGCCGCGGCCAACGGGGTCGAGTACGGGCTGGCGTCGTCGATCTGGACCGCCGACCACAGCCGCGCGATGCGGCTGTCCGCCAAGCTCGACTTCGGGTGCGTGTGGATCAACACGCACATCCCGCTGGTGGCGGAGATGCCGCACGGCGGGTTCAAGAAGTCCGGCTACGGCAAGGACCTCTCGCTGTACGGGCTCGAGGACTACACCCGCGTCAAGCACGTCATGACGGCATGGGGAGCGCAGTGATCGACATGTCGCCGAACCAAGCCCCCACCCTGGCCGAGAAGACCGCCCCGGCCGAGACCACGAGCGCGATCCGCCTGCGCGGCCTGCGCAAGGAGTTCGGATCCGTCGTCGCCGTCGAAGGCGTCGACCTGGACATCGCGCAGGGCGAGTTCTTCTCGATGCTCGGCCCGTCCGGGTCGGGCAAGACCACCGTGTTGCGCATGATCGCCGGGTTCGAGCTGCCCACGTCCGGGACCGTCGAACTGGCCGGCCGCGACGTCACCCGGCTGGCGCCGTTCGAGCGGGACGTCAACACCGTGTTCCAGGACTACGCGCTGTTCCCGCACATGACCGTGCAGCAGAACGTCGAGTACGGGCTGCGGGTCAAGAAGGTGCCCCGCGCGCAGCGCCGCGAACGCGCTCGCGAGGCGCTGCGGACCGTCCACTTGGAAGGGTTCGAGAGCCGCAAACCCACGCAGCTGTCCGGTGGGCAGCGGCAACGCGTCGCGCTCGCCCGCGCGCTGGTCAACCGCCCCAAGGTGCTGCTGCTCGACGAACCGCTGGGCGCGCTGGACCTGAAACTGCGGCACGCCATGCAGACCGAGCTGAAGCAGATCCAGCGCGACGTCGGCATCACGTTCATCTTCGTCACGCACGACCAGGACGAGGCGCTGACCATGAGCGACCGGATCGCGGTGTTCAACACCGGCGGGATCGAGCAGGTCGGCACGCCCAGCGAGGTGTACGAGAAGCCGGCCACGGCGTTCGTCGCGGGGTTCGTCGGCACCTCGAACCTGCTGTCCGGCGACAGCGCCGAGGCGGTGCTCGGCACGCGCGGCGTGTTCAGCATCCGGCCGGAGAAGATCCGCATCGACCCCGACCTGTCGCAGCCGGCCGCCGTGGGCGAGGTTTCCGCGACGGGCACCGTCACCAGCACCTCCTACGCCGGCGCCACGGTCCGTTACGTGGTGGCGCTCGACGTCGGCGGACAGCTCTCGGTGGTCCGGCAGAACGCCGGCGCCCCCCTCGAACTTGCCGACAACCGCGTCCGCCTGTGTTGGCGGCAAGAGCACAACTTCCGCATCACCGAGTAAGGAGCCAACCAGATGCGCAACAGCCGGACCCTGCGCTTGATCGCGGGGCTGATGTGTGCGGGGACCGCCGTGGCGGCCTGCGGCACGTCGAGCACCTCGTCCAGCTCGTCCAGCGCGGGCGGGCAGGGCTTCACCCCGCCCAAGCTCGAAGCCCTCTCCCAGCTCGGTCAGCCCGAGGGCGCGCTGAACATCCTGGCCTGGCCCGGTTACGCGGAGAACGGGTCCAACGACCCGAACGTCGACTGGGTGACCCCGTTCGAGCAGGCCACCGGGTGCAAGGTCAACGTCAAGACCTTCGGCACCTCCGACGAGGCCGTCAGCCTCATGAAGACCGGCCAGTACGACGTCATTTCCGCCTCCGGTGACGCCTCGCTGCGGCTCATCGCCGCCGGCGACACCGAGCCGGTCAACACCAGCCTCATCCCGAACTACGCCGACGTCTACGACTTCCTCAAGAACAAGCCGTGGAACAGCGTGAACAACGTGTCCTACGGCGTGCCGCACGGCTGGGGCGCCAACGTCCTGACCTACCGCACCGACAAGGTCAACCCCGCGCCCACCTCGTGGTCGGTGGTGTTCGACGCGAACTCGCCGTACAAGGGCAAGGTCACCGCGTACGACTCGCCGATCTACATCGCCGACGCCGCGCTGTACCTGATGAAGACCAAGCCGGAACTGGGCATCAAGAACCCCTACGCCCTGGACGACAAGCAGTTCCAGGCCGCGGTCGACCTGCTCAAGCAGCAGCGCCCGCTGGTGTCGGAGTACTGGTCGGACTACCTCAAGGAAAGCCAGGCGCTGAAGAACGGCGACGCCGTCATCGGCACCGCGTGGCAGGTGACGGTCAACCTGACCAAGTCCGAGGGCGCGCCGCTGGAGTCCACGCTGCCCGTCGAGGGCGCCACCGGCTGGTCGGACACCTGGATGGTCTCGGCCAAGTCGCCGCACAAGACCTGCGCCTACAAGTGGCTCGACCACATCGTCTCGCCGACCGCGAACGCCAAGGTCGCCGAGTACTTCGGCGAGGCGCCGGCCAACCCGAAGGCCTGCGCGCAGACCGCGGACGCCAAGCACTGCGAGACCTACCACGCCGGTGACGCCGCCTACGCCAGCCAGATCTGGTACTGGACCACGCCGATCGCGCAGTGCGTCGACGGCCGCACCGACGTCAAGTGCAAGGACTACGGCGAGTGGACTCGCGCGTGGACGGAGATCAAGGGCTGACATGAGCATCGCCGCCAGTGTGTCGGGATTCCTCTACCGCAAACCCAGGCTGCGGCTGGGCATGCTGCTCAGCGCGCCGCTGCTCTGGCTCGGCCTGGCCTACCTCGGCGCACTGGCGGCGTTGTTCGTCACCGCCTTCTGGCACACCGACACGTTCACCGGCCAGGTCGTCACCGAGTGGTCGCTGGACAACTTCGCCACCCTGTTCACCGACGAGGTCTACCGCACGATCACGTTCCGCACGCTCGGGATCGCGGTGGCGGTGACGGTGATCGACGCCGTCATCGCGTTCCCGATGGCCTTCTACATGGCCAAGTTCGCCTCACCGCGGGCGCAGCGGATCCTGGTGATCGCGGTGATGACGCCGCTGTGGGCCAGCTACCTGGTCAAGGCGTACTCGTGGCGGGTCATGCTGTCCGGCAACGGGCTGGTCGGGTGGCTCTTCGGCGCCACCCCCGGCTACGGCCTGACCGCCACCATCCTCACGCTGTCCTACCTGTGGCTGCCGTACATGATCCTGCCGATCTACGCGGGACTGGACCGGCTGCCGAACTCGCTGGTCGAGGCCTCGAGCGACCTGGGTGGACGGTCGTGGCGGACGTTCCGGTCGGTGGTGCTGCCGCTGACGTTCCCCGCGATCGTGGCCGGGTCGATCTTCACCTTCTCGCTGACCCTCGGCGACTACATCACCGTCAAGATCGTCGGCGGCGCCAACCAGATGCTCGGCAACGTCGTCTACGACAACATCGGCGCGGCGAACAACCTCCCGTTCGCGGCGACGGTCGCGACGGTGCCGGTCGTGATCATGCTCGTCTACCTCGCCGCCGTCCGCCGCACGGGCGCGCTCGACAACCTCTAGGCGGTCGAAGATGATGCTTTCCAAGAAGACCAAGTACGTCCTGCTCGCCGCGCTGGTGCTCGGGCTCGCCGTGATCTACGTGCCACTGCTGGTGGTGCTGCTGAACTCGGTCAACAGCGACACCACGTTCGGCTGGCCGCCGTCGGGGTTCACGCTGGAGTGGTGGGGCCGCGCGGCGGAGAACGAGGGCGTGCTGCGGGCGCTGCTGACCAGCCTGCAGGCCGGGCTCGCGGCCACCGCGATCGCGCTGGTGCTCGGCATGATGGCGGCGTTCGCGCTGCAGCGGTACCGGTTCTTCGGCAAGGACACGGTGTCGCTGCTGATCATCCTGCCGATCGCGCTGCCCGGCATCGTCACCGGCATCGCGCTGAACAACGCGTTCCGCACGATCCTGGGTGTCGACCTCGGCCTGTTCACCGCGATCGTCGCGCACGCCACGTTCTGCATCGTCGTGGTGTTCAACAACGTCGTCGCGCGGCTGCGGCGGATGGGCGGGAACCTGGAGGAGGCGTCGATGGACCTCGGCGCCGACGGGATCACCACGTTTCGGCTGGTCACGTTCCCGATGCTGCGATCGGCGCTGCTCGCCGGCGGCCTGCTGGCGTTCGCGTTGTCGTTCGACGAGATCATCGTGACCACGTTCACCCTCGGCGCCGGGTTGCAGACGCTGCCGATCTGGATCCTGGACAACCTGTTCCGGCCCAACCAGGCCCCGGTGGTCAACGTGGTCGCCGCGGTGCTGATCGTCGTGTCGACCGTGCCGGTGTACCTGGCGCAGCGGCTGTCCGGAGACACGGCCAGCGGCGGGCGGCTCTAGGGCCTCGGGTATTTTCAGCGGACGGTTTCCGGCGGTCGGAAAAGAGGTCCGCGATGTCCGCTGTCACGTATTTCGAGGCGATTGTCGTCGGCGCTTTGCAGGGTGTGTCGGAATTGTTTCCGGTGTCCAGCCTCGGGCACAGCATCCTGATTCCGGCCTGGCTGGGCGGTTCGTGGTCGCGTGACCTGAGCATGGGCGGGGAGTCGCCGTACCTGGCGGTGCTGGTCGCGATGCACGTCGCGACCGCACTCGCGCTGGTGGTCTTCTACCGGCGCGACTGGGTGCGCATCGTGCGCGGGTTGTGGACTTCGGTGCGCGACCGCCGCGTGTCCGATCCGGACCAGCGGCTGGCGTGGCTGCTGGTGCTGGCGACGATCCCGGTCGGCGTGGCCGGGTTGCTGCTGGAGCGGGCGCTCCGTGATGTGCTGGGCAAACCGGTGCCGACTGCGATCTTCCTGGCGCTGAACGGGGTCGTGCTGCTGGCGGTGGAGCGGTCCGCACGTTCCGCGCGCCGTCCGGTCCCGGTCGCGCCGGTGCCCGAGCCGACCGAGGTGACGCGGGACTTTTCGGCGGAGATCACGATGCCGATCCGGATCGTCCGCGCCGAGGAGGCGGCCGACCGCCGCCTGGCCCGGCTCGGTGTCGGCGAGGCGGTGCTGATCGGGGCGGCGCAGATCCTGGCGTTGTTCCCGGGCATCAGCCGCTCCGGCATCACGATGGTCGCGGGCCTGCGGCGCGGCCTGTCGCACGAGGACGCTGCGCGGTTCGCGTTCCTGCTGGCCACGCCGGTGATCCTGGCGGCTGGCGTGCTGAAGCTGCCGTCGCTGTTCACCCCGGCGAACTCCGCGTCGCTGGGCCCCGCGCTGGTGGGCAGCCTGGTGGCCGGCGTGGCGGCGTACCTCGCACTGCGGTTCCTGACCCGCTATTTCGAAACCCGCACGTTGACCCCGTTCGCGATTTATTGCGTGGTCGCCGGATTGGGCAGCCTCGCGTATTTCCTGGCGTGATTCCGCTTTCCGGGGAACGGATCTTCAGCGCGTGGACGGCCGATGTCCCCGCGCTCGTGTTCGTCGCGGTGCTCGGCGCCGGGTACCTGTGGGCGGCGCGGCGGGCACGGTCGTGGCCCCGGTCGCGGACGGTGGCGTTCCTGTCCGGGCTGGCGACCGTGGTCCTGGTGACCTGCTCGTTCACCGGCGTGTACGACGATGTGCTGTTCTGGCCGCGCGCGGTGCAGGTCGTGGTGCTGTTGATGATCACGCCGTTGCTGCTCGCGCTGGGCGCGCCGGTCACGCTGCTGCTCGCGGTCGTGCCGAGCCGCCGGCTGCGGGTGTGGGGGCGCGGCCGGGCCGCGCGGGCGCTGACGTTCCCGCTGGTGATCTCGGTGCTGCTGATCGCGCCGCCGCTGGTGCTCTACCTGACGCCGCTCTACGAGCTGACACTGCGTCACGCCGCGATCGACCAGGTCGTGCGGCTGCTGCTGGTCGGGTGCGGGTTCACCTACTTCTGGACGAGGCTGCGGGTGGACCCGACGCCGCGGGAGGACCACCACCTGGTGTCGTTCGGCATCGGCTTCACGGAGGTTCTCGTCGACGCCGCACTCGGGCTGGTGCTGTGGCTGGGGCCGTTGCGGGCCGCCGGGTACTACCACGCGCTCGGCCGCACCTGGGGCCCCGATGCGCGGACCGACCAGATCATCGGCGCGGGGATCCTGTGGATCGGCGGGGACCTGGCGGGCCTGCCCTTCGTCGGAGCGCTGCTCACCCGCTGGCTGCGAACGGACCAAGGGGAAGCGGAGATCCTGGACCGCGAGCCTGGGACGGGTGGCTTGTGGTGGGAGAACGATCCGGTGCTCGCGGAACGGTTCGAACGCGGCCGGTGACTGCGGCGGCCTGCCGTTCGCGGGTGTCGCGAACGGCAGGCCGTGGCGTCGGGGTTTCAGTGGAAGGCGTGCTCGGGCGCCGGGAATTCGCCGCGCCGGACGTCCTCGGCGAACGCGGTCGCCGCGTTGGACAGGGCTCCCGCCAGGTCGGCGTAGCGCTTGACGAAGCGTGGCGCCTTGCCGCGGCGCAGGCCGGCCATGTCCTGCCACACCAGCACCTGCGCGTCGCAGTCCGGGCCGGCGCCGATGCCGACCGTCGGGATCTTCAGCTCGTGCGTGACCTGCTTCGCCACCTCGGCGGGCACCATCTCCATGACCACGGCGAACGCGCCGGCCTCCTGGAGCGCGAGGGCGTCGGCGATCAGTTCGGCGCCGGCCTCGCCGCGGCCCTGGACCCGGTAGCCGCCGAGGTTGTGCTCGCTCTGCGGAGTGAACCCGATGTGACCCATGACGGGCACGCCGGCTCCGGTGAGTGCCTCGACGTGCGGCGCGAAGCGGCGGCCGCCCTCGAGCTTGACGGCGTGCGCGCGCCCTTCCTTCATGAACCGGACGGCGGTGGCCAGCGCCTGCTCGGGCGAGAGCTGGTAGGAGCCGAACGGCAGGTCCGCGACGACGAGCGCGCGTTTGGTGGCGCGCGTGACGGCGCGGACGAGCGGCAGGAGCTCGTCGACGGTCACCGGGAGTGAGGTCTCGTAGCCGAAGACGTTGTTGGCGGCCGAGTCGCCGACGAGGAGCACCGGGATGCCCGCCTCGTCGAACAGTTCCGCCGTGTACATGTCGTAGGTGGTCAACATGGGCCACGGCTCGCCGCGGCGCTTGAGTTCCTGCAGGTGGGGGATGCGGACCTTCTTGGCGGGGGCGCCGGAAGCCGCGCCGGTGCCGTACGGGGCCGCGGTTTCGCCGCTGTTGGTGGACATCTTCGTCGACCGTCCTTCCCTCGAGGCCCTCGTCGGGTCCCCGGGTCGTGGATCTGGGAAACCCAGCGTGACACCGGGGAACAACGGACCCCAAGAGCCTGCGATGAGCTTCACACGACGGAGATTCAGGCCCGCAGCAGGCGGCGCAGGGCCGTGGGTGGGTGGCCGACGTGTTGTTTGACGGTGCGGGTGAGGTGGGCCTGGTCGGCGAACCCGAGGTCGGCCGCGAGGCCCGCGAGGTCCGTTTCGCCGGCCTCGAGGCGCTCCATCACCAGGCCGACGCGAACCCGGTTGCGGTACCGCGTGAGGGGCACGCCCATCTCGCGAGTGAAGGC
This sequence comes from Amycolatopsis deserti, assembly GCF_014653945.1. Taxonomy (GTDB): domain Bacteria; phylum Actinomycetota; class Actinomycetes; order Mycobacteriales; family Pseudonocardiaceae; genus Amycolatopsis_E; species Amycolatopsis_E deserti. The sequence goes on from NZ_BNAU01000010.1 coordinate 237,526, forward strand.
CCGGCTGAGCCGGAACGGCGAGATGTGGAGCAGCTCGGCGAGGGAGAGGAGGGTGCCGGCGGCCGGATGCTGTTCGGCGATGGCGACCCGCGCCCGCGCGACGACGTCCCGGTCGGTGGGCCTGTCGCCGCGGCGGCGCTGGCCTGGGCCGATGACGACCCGCGCGCGGCCGGCGATGTCGCGGTCCGTGGTCGTGCCGCCCGGGCCGAGGGCGGCCTGCGTGAGGACGGCGATGTCGCGGTCGGTGGTCGTGCCGGCCGGGCCGAGGGCGGCCTGCGTGAGGGCGGCGATGTTGCGGCCGGTGGTCGTGCCGGCCTGGCCGATGGCGGCCTGCGTGAGGGCGAGCAGGTTTTCCACCAGGGCGTAGTGGACGTCGGCTTGGCGGGTGGCCGCGATGAACCGCCGGTGGGCGAGCTCGAGTGCGGCATCGACGTAGACGGCTGAGGCCGCCGGTCGGCGTTCGCCGAAGAGGGAGGCCCACAGCGAGGGCGTGAACCGCACTGCTGTGCAGACGTCGCCACCCCCGGGATGGGCGAAGGCTTCCTCGTCGCCGGGCAGGGAGAAATACCCGACGGCCGGGTCCGCCTCGACGACCCCGTCCCGCGTCCGCCGCCGGAACCACCCCCGCCGGACGAGCACCAGTTCCGGCGAGGTGCGCTCCTCGGGCCCCGACCACCCGCGGTGCCGGCCATCGCACTCGACCACACGCACAGCGAACCCCGGCTGCGAAGCGATCGAAAGAACGGCCACCATGCGCCGAAGCTACCTCCCGGGTACGACAGTTTTCGGGGCCCGCTCCAGAGGCTGCTCGTCGGGCGGGCGCCGTCGGCGGGAGGCTGCAGAGCGGACTGTCGTAGTCGGAGCAGTCCGCGGGCGTCCATCCGGCGCGCGCTGATCCTGGGCCGGCCGCCGACTAGGGAATGTCCGGGGCTGGTTCGCTGCGGGCGTTGCCTGGGCCGGCTGATGCGGGGGACAGCGCGGGACTGGCTGGAGCGGCGGGATCACCTGGCGTCGGGTGGCGGGCTGTCGAACAGGCCCGCGTTCCTTGACGGCTGACGGCGGTTGTCTCCCGCGTGGAGCTCACCTGTTCGCGAGCAGGTGCTGCCCCGGCCCGAGTGCCTGCGCACCCACCGCACGGAGCAGCGCCCACATCGTCGCCTGGTTGGCGGTCACCACGGGCTTGCCCAGCTCCTTTTCCAGCGGAGCGATGACCTCGTAGGTGGGCAGGCCGGTGCAGCTGACGAACACCGCGTCGGCCGTGGGGGTGTCTCCCTCGCGGATCAGGTCGGTCACCTCGTCGGGCTGGACGTCGGGGACCTCGTCCACCGTCAGGGCGAAACCGGTGATCCTGGTGATCTCGAAGCCGTGCGTGGTCAGGTACGCGTGCAGACGCCGACCGACCGCGGGCGCGTACGGGTGCACGACCGCCAGACGTCGTGCGCCGACGCTCCGCAGAGCATCGACCACCGCGCCGGACGTGGTCAGCGCCCGCGGCGCGCCGCACGATTCCATGGCGTTCCGCAGGGCGCGTTCGCCCGCCTCGCCGCCCACGAAGCTGCAGGCCGTGCAGGCGTAGGCGATCGCCGCCACGCCTGTGCCGCACAGGGCCCGCACCGGGGCGGTGAGGTACGCGGGGTCGGCCAGGGCGGACACCATCGTCAGGTTGTCGTCGGCCGGGGACTCGGCGGTCCGGCGCACTGCCAGCTCGACCCCTTCGGGCAGCCAGCGGCGGATCTCGTCGTCCCGGGTGAAGTCGAACGACGCGACCACGCCGACCCGCACGGTGCCCATGGCGCCGGATACCCGCGCGGCAGCGCAAGAATCTTCAAGACCCCGGCCACGCGGCGCGGCAGGCTGACCGCATGGCTTCGATACGTACGGAAACCCTGATCGACACTCCTCTCGACACGGCCTGGGCGGCCCTACGGGATTGGGGTGCGCTGCACGAACGCCTCGCCCCCGGCTTCGTCACGGGCACGCGCCTCGACGGCACCGACCGGATCGTCACCTTCTTCGACGGCACGGTCGTGCGCGAGGTGCTCGTCGACCTCGACGACGACGCGCACCGGCTCGTCTGGTCCGTCGTCGGCGGGCCCTACACCCACCACAACGGCGCCGCGCAGGTGTTCGCCGACGGCCCGGGTCGCACCCGGTTCGTTTGGGTCGCGGACCTCCTCCCCGGCACGCTGGCCGAGCGCACCGGTGCTTTGATGGAACAGGGCACCGCAGTCATCAAGCAGACGCTGGAGGCACAGGCCCTGCCGGCCTGAGGGGACACCATGACAGCACTCGGTTACGCGCTCTTCGACACCGCGATCGGCCACTGCGGCATCGCCTGGGGCGAGCACGGTGTGACCGGCGTCCGCCTGCCCGACGGCGCCCCCGCCACCACGCGCGCCCACCTGCGGGCCGACTTCCCCGACGCCACCGAATCGACACCGCCGGAGGAGATCCAGGCCGCGATCGACGACATCACCGCTCTCCTGCGCGGCGAACGCCGTGACCTGCTGAGCATCGTCCTCGACTACCAGGGCGTGCCGGAGTTCAACCGCCGCGTGTACGAGATCGCGCGGACCATCCTGCCCGGACGAACCCTCACCTACGGCGACATCGCCCACCGGCTCGGCATGCCGGGGTCGGCGCAGGCCGTCGGGCAGGCCCTGGGACACAACCCGTTCCCGATCGTGGTGCCGTGCCACCGGGTGCTGGCCGCGGGGCGGCGGATGGGCGGCTTTTCGGCGCGTGGTGGTGTGGAGACCAAGCGGCGGATGCTCATCATCGAAGGCGCCGACGTCCAGCCGACGCTGTTCTGACGGCGGGGAGCGCGCCCGAAGGTGGGTGCAGTCGCTGGTGCCCGGGGAAGCCTCCTCTGAAGTTGGCGCGCGGGCGGATGTGGGGGTGGGGTGGCGAACGGGCTTACCGCGCGGGGGAGACACCCATCCGCCGGGGCGCGGCGCCGCGAAGTGGCGCGCCGCAGTAGGTGCCGGTTGTGGTCAGGGCGGCTGCTCTGCGCAAGGGAGCGGCCGGCCTGAGAAGGACATCGCCTCACGGCAGCGACCGGGCACTGGCGCCGTCAACCGCTCGGTTGCCACGGGGCTAGCCAGGGTCTGGAAGGCCACCCCTCGGCCGCGGCCATCAGTGGCACGGCCGTCGCGCCGTCGATGTGCTCTCGGAGGATGTCCGCGTGCCCCGCGTGCCGCGCCGTCTCCTGGATCAGGTGCAGCAGCACCCACCGCACCGACCACGCGCCGCCGTCGTCCGGGGACCACGGCATCCCCTGCGGCGCCGGCACCTGCTGCCCGAGGTCCTCGATCCCGCCGATGATCTCCTCGGTCTCCCGCGCCGCCGAGTCGTACGCGGCGAGCACTCCGGACAGCGTTTCCCGCTCGCCGAGCCGGAAATCCGCCAAGTGCTGCGCTGAACCCGGCCCCTCCGGTGGCAGCGAAAGCTCTTCTCGTGGTGACACCGCAGCCGCGAAGTCCGCCAAGCGCCCGGCCGAACCACAAGTTTCCGGTGGCAGCAACGGTTTTTCCCGCCGCAACACCGCCGCCATCCATCTCCGCTCGGTGCTCGTCACGTGCTTGATCAACCCGCCGACGCTCAGCGCGCTCCGCGTGGGCGTCAGCCGCGCCTGCTCATCGCTCAGACCACGCGCCGCCAGCCGCAGGACATACCGCTGCTGCGCGAGAAAGGCGAGCAGGCCGTCGCGCTCGTCGGCCACCGGTCGGACATTCCCAGCCATGACAACAGTTCCTTCCAGGAGGGGCATGGAGGGATGATGGCACCCGGGTCCGACAGTTTCCGGCCTCAGAACTCCCCTTTGCGCCGGCAGCACTTGGTGGTCAGCCGTGAATCACCCGATCGGTCGAAACGCATCCTCCGAATTGGACGGTCACTCAGTTCTTCTTGCGCCGCAACAGGCTCCGCACCTGACGCAGCGTCTCCTCGAACCCGGCGTCGAACGGCGCGTCGTGCACCAGGTACGTCCACGTCGAGCTGGCCCGCCGCACGCCGGAAGCCGCGAGGTCGATGCCGTCCTCGCCGATCTCCGCGTCCGCGAGCGTCTCGGCGGACCGCTCCTGGATCGCCGGCACGATCTTGCGGAACTCCGGGATCGCGATCCGGTGGAACTCGTCCAGTGGCGTCTCCCGCGCCAGCGCACGCAGGTGGATGCTCTCCCGCACGTCGGTGAGGAACGCGAGGTGGTCCGACCACAGCTGGTCCAGGTGGTACAGCATGATCTCGCGGCAGACCTGCTTCGCCTTCTCCTCGCCGGCCTTCTCGACCAGCTCGTCGTAGCGCTTCTGGTCCGCCAGCGCCTCCGCGGCCGCGTCGGTGCGCAGCAGCTTGTCGCGGTACTCCAGCAGCTCGCGCCGCTGGTGCTCGATCAACCGCGTGTAGCGCCAGGTGTTGCGGTGGATCTCCAGGTCCACGCCCTCGGCGACGCGCTGCGCGTGGTCGATGTGCCGCTTGGCCGCCGGGTCGGTGATCTCGCCCGAGTCGTCGGCGGTGATGCCGTCCGGCACGTCCGGCGCGTTCGAGGTGACCAGCTCGTCGTTCAGGCTCGCGAAGAACACCGCGCTGCCCGGGTCGCCCTGACGGCCGGAGCGGCCACGCAGCTGACCGTCCAGCCGGCTCGACGGGTACCGCGCGGTGCCGATGACGTGCAGACCGCCCAGCTCGGCGACGCGTTCGCGGTCCTTGCCGTCCGCGCCGCCCAGCCGGATGTCGGTGCCGCGCCCAGCCATCTGGGTGGACACGGTGATCGCGCCGTACTTGCCCGCCTCGGCGATGATCGCGGCTTCCTCGGCGTCGTTGCGCGCGTTGAGCACCACGCACGGCAGGTCCGCCTTCGCGAGCTTCTCGGCGAGCTCCTCGGACTCGGCGACGTCCTGGGTGCCGACCAGGATCGGTCGCCCGGTCTCGTGCACCTCGCGGATCTCCTTCACGATCGCCCGCAGCTTGTGCGACGGCGAGGCGAAGATCCGGTCGTCGAGGTCCTCGCGGATGTTCGGCTTGTTCGGCGGGATGACCGCCACCTCGAGCTGGTAGAACTCGCGCAGCTGCTCGGCCACCGCGACCGCGGTCCCGGTCATGCCCGCGACCTGCGGATACCGCGCGATGAGGGCCTGCACGGTGATCGAGTCCAGGATCTCGCCGCGGTCGGTGGGCGCGACCTGCTCCTTCGCCTCGACCGCGGCCTGCAGGCCGTCCGGCCAGCGCTGCAGCTCGGCGACCCGGCCGCGGGAGGCGTTGATCAGCTCGACCTTGCCGTCGCGCACCAGGTAGTCGACGTCGCGGGTGAGCAGCGCGTGCGCGTGCAGGGCGACGTTGACCGCCGCCAGCCGCTCGGAGCCGGACTCGCTGTAGAGGTCGACGCCGCCGAGGGCCTTCTCCACGACCGACGCGCCGGCCGTGGTCAGCCACGCGTTGCGGCCGTCGGTGTCGGTTTCGTAGTGCAGGCCCAGCCGCAGCCGCCGGACCACGTTGGCGACCTCGGTGTCGGCGATCGCCTGGTCCACCGAACCGGCCATCACCAGCGGGACCCGGGCCTCGTCGACCAGCACCGAGTCGGCCTCGTCGACGATCGCGACCTCCGGGTCGGGCTGGACGACGTCCTCGGCGCGCGTGACGAGCCGGTCGCGCAGCATGTCGAACCCGATCTCGCTGACCGCGCCGTAGGTGACCTCGGCCTCGTAGGCCGCACGGCGCTCCTCGCGGGTGAGGCTGCCGTCGACCCACCCGACGGTGACGCCGAGCAGGTCGTACACCGGCTTCATCCACTCGCCGTCGCGGCGCGCCAGGTAGTCGTTGACGGAGATGACGTGCACCCGCTTGCCCTGCAGCGCGTACCCCGCCGCGGCCAGCGCGCCGGCCAGCGTCTTGCCCTCACCGGTCTGCATCTGCACCACATGCCCGGACAGCAGACCCATCGTGCCGAGCAGCTGCACGTCGAACGCGCGCTCGTCGAGGGCCCGCCGCGCCGCCTCACGGCCCAGCGCGCACAGCTCCACCAGCTGCGGGTCGCCGAGCTCGGCCTCCAGGCGGAGCTTGCCGGCGCGCTCGGTCAGTTCGGCGTCGCTCAGCGCCTCCAGCTCGGGCTCGAGCGCCTCGATGTCCGGCAGCAGTGCCTCGTACTTGGTCAGCTCGACGCTGCCCGGCCGCTCGATGAGCTTGCGAAGCCGCTTGCCCATTCGGCTGATCAGTGCTGGCACCCGTGGTCTCCTGTCCTTCTCGCGCGCAACCCACCAGCCAACGAGGTGGCGGTGCACCTGTGTTCCCACTCAGGATGGCACGATCACGACGTGCGCCTCCTTCAGCGAGCCAGGTCCCGGTCCATCCGAGCCGCCGTCCTCGGCGCCTGCCTGCTGGTGCCGGTCGCGGCCTGCACCTCGCCGGAGCCGGCGCCTGCTCCGGCGCCGACGGCGACCACCGAGTCGGCGGGGCCGGCCGGCGTGGTGCCCGCGGGGCTGGACAGGTTCTACGCACAGCCGTTGACCTGGGGCGACTGCGCACCTTACGCGACTTCCGCCGACATCAGGTCCGCCTTCGGCAGGAAGGATCTCCAGTGCGCCCGGCTGACCGTGCCGCTGGACTACAGCAAGCCGGGCGGCGACACGATCACCATCGGCGTGCTCCGGCACAAGGCGACGGGCAACCGCGTCGGCTCGCTCGTGCTCAACCCGGGCGGCCCCGGCGCCTCCGGCATGTACGCCGCCGCGGGGCTCTCGCAGCAGGTCGCGAACACCGACCTCGGCAAGCGCTTCGACCTCGTCGGTTTCGACCCGCGCGGGATCGGCGCCAGCGAACCCGACGTCACCTGCCTGACCGACGCCGAGCGCGACGAGCAGCGCGCCGAGGACCTGGAGGCCGACGGTTCGCCGGCCGGGGTGGCCCGCCAGGACGCCGAGTCGAAGGAGTTCGCCGACAAGTGCGCCGAGCGCACCAAGTTCGGCACCGCGATGCTCGCGAACCTGGGCACCCGGGACGTCGTCAAGGACATGGACGTCCTGCGGTCGGCGCTGGGCGAGGAGAAGCTGACCTATCTGGGCTATTCCTACGGCACCCGGATCGGCTACACCTACGCCGAGACGTTCCCGCGGAACGTCCGCGCGATGGTGCTGGACGGCGCGCTGGACCCGAGCCAGGACGAGGTCGAGTCGCTGGTCGCGCAGGGGCAGGGCTTCGGCGTCGCGTTCAACGACTTCGCCAAGTGGTGCGCCGCCCGCCGCGACTGCGCACTCGGGACGAACCCGGCGGCCGCCACGCAGGCCTTCCAGAACCTGGTGCGACCGCTGATCGACAACCCGGTGCGCCTGCGCGACGGCCGGGTCCTCAGCTACGACGACGCCACGCTGGGCGCGATCCAGGCGCTGTACTCGCAGCAGCTGTGGACGCCGCTGAACTCCGGGCTCAACGAGCTGAAGAGCGGCCAGGGCACCACGTTGATGGCGCTGGCCGACCAGTACAACGAGCGCGACAGCAGCGGCCGCTACGCCACCACGCAGGACGCCTTCACCGCGATCCGCTGCGTCGACGACCCGCCGGTGACCGACCGCGCCGAGATCCTCGAGGCGGAGAACCGCTACGACCAGGTGGCCCCCTTCCTCGACGACGGCAGGCCGAACGGCGCGGCGCTGGACCCGTGCGCGTACTGGCCGGTGCCCAACACCTCGCAGCCGCACGAGCCGAACGTCGCCGGCGTACCTCCGGTCCTGGTGATCTCGACCACCAACGATCCGGCCACTCCCTACCAGGCGGGGGTGAACCTCGCGAAGGCGATGAAGGGCGCACTGCTGACGTTCGAGGGCACCCAGCACACCGTCTTCCTGCAGGGAGTCTCGTGCGTGGACGACATCGGCAGCGACTACCTGATCAACGGGACGCTGCCGGCGGAGGGCACGCGCTGTACCTCTCAGTGACCGGACTGGCACGATGTGGGAGATGCGTTTCTCCCGCTGCCGGACGCTGATCACCGCGGGCCTGCTGGCCGGCGCGCTGACCGCGTGCACCACGCAGGCCACCGCACCGCCGCCGTCGCCCTCGCCGGTGGCGGACACCCACGCGCTCGACCGCTTCTACGACCAGAAGCTCGCGTGGGGCGACTGCGCCGCGTACGCGACGAGCCAGCCGAGCCGGGACGCGTTCGGCACGCCGGGCGTCGAGTGCGCCAGGCTGACCGTCCCGCTGGACTACGCGAACCCGCGCGGCGAGACGATCACGATCGGTGTGCTGCGGCACAAGGCACTCGACCCGGCCAACCGGATCGGCTCGCTGGTCATGAACCCGGGCGGGCCGGGCGGATCCGGCATGGAGGCGGCCGCGCGGCTGGTGCCGACGGTGTCCAACAACGCCATCGGCGTGCGGTTCGACTTCGTCGGCTTCGACCCGCGCGGGGTGGGCGCCAGCCGGCCGCGCGTGCAGTGCCTGACCGACGCCGAACGCGACGCCGAGCGGGCGAGCAACGCGGGCGCGTCGGAGGCCGCGTGGACCGGCGAGGCCCGCGACTTCGCCGCGAAATGCGCCCAGCGCACCGAGCACGGCACCGCGATGCTGGCGAACATGGGCACGCGGGACGTGGTCAGGGACCTCGACGTCCTGCGGGCCGCGCTGGGCGACGCGAAGCTGAGCTACCTCGGCTACTCCTACGGCACCCAGATCGGCTACAGCTACGCCGAGGCCTTCCCGGAGCGGGTGCGTGCGCTGCTGCTGGACGGCGCGATCGACCCGGCGGAGAACGACCCGGACTCGCTGGTCGCGCAGGGCGCGGGGTTCGCGAGGGCGTTCGGGCAGTTCGCCACCGAGTGCGCGCGACGTGACGGCTGTGCGCTGGGCCGCGACCCGGCGAAGGCGATGGCGGAGTTCCAGAACCTGGTCCAGCCGCTGGTCACCGCCCCCGCGAAGACCGGCGACGGCCGGCTGCTGTCCTACCGGGACGCCATCACCGGCGTCGTCGAGGCGATGTACTCGAGCCACTCGTGGCCGTTCCTCAACACCGGACTCGGGCTGCTGCGGGGCGGCGACGGCTCGGTGCTGCTCCGGCTCGCCGATGCCTACTACGAGCGCGCCGCGGACGGGAAGTACTCGACGCTGCAGGACGCGTACTACGCGGTGCGCTGCGTGGACAACCCGCGCGCGAGCGACCCGCCGGCAGACCGGCAGCGGATGATCGACTCCGCGCCGTTCCTCGGCTGGGGCCGACCCGACCAGGGCGAACTCGACATCTGCGCGTCCTGGCCGGTGCCGAGCACGTCCCAGCCGCACCGGCCGACCGTCACCTCCGCCGCCCCACCACTGGTCATCTCGACGACCAACGACCCGGTCACCCCGTACCAGGCGGGGGTCAACCTCGCGAACGTATTCCGCGGCGGCCTGCTCACCGTCGACGGCACCCAGCACACCGCGTTCCTGCACGGCAACATGTGCGTGGACGTGGCCGGCCTGGACTACCTGGTCGACAACAGCCAGCCCGCCCCGGGTACCCGCTGCCAGGCCTAACCGCCGGTGCTGGTCCCCACGGGCACGTTCTGGTCGGACAACGCCAGCTCCAGCTGGATCGCGCCCTCGTTCGGCTGCCGCGGCGGCACCTGGATCCACACGCGCACCAGGTTGCGCGGCTCGGCCTTGGTGACCCAGAACTTGATGTCCACGTCGGCCTGGATGCCGGGGATCACGCTGGTGATGACGTCCCGCGCCAGCTCACCGGTGACCCGGTAGGCCTCCACGCCCAGGACGTTCTCCTTGGTCTCCGTCTTCAGCGCCGTCGCGTCGGACATCAGCCTGGGCAGCCCGCGCTCCGGATCGAGCAGCGTCATCGGGTTGTAGTCGGCGGGCACCGGGACCTGCCGCTGCTGCCCCTTGGTGTCGGTGAGGAACAGCGTCTCGCCGACGAGCACGTAGTCCAGCTCGAACCGGTCGGCCGAGGCCTGCACGTCCGCCTGCCCGATCGCGGTGCCGTGCGGCCCGCCGTCCCTGCTCGCCTGCCCCTTGACCTCGCGGATGTCCAGGCCCGGGATGGTCGAGCTGACGCTGAAGTCGAAGCGCACGCTGCGGATCCCGTTCAGGCTCGTCTCGGCGGCGTCCACGAGCGCACGCCCGTCGGGCAGCGGTTCCTCGGGAGCGGCCGAGCAGGCGCTGGACAGTGCCAGAACCAGCGCGAGGACACCGGCGGTGCGTCGGCGGAGCATGCGTCCAACGGTAGCGATCAGCGCCGGGCGAAGGTGCGCCGGTATGCCAGCGGTGCGACGCCGATCGCGGCGTTGAGGTGCTGCCGCAGCGAAGCCGCGGTGCCGAGCCCGGCCTCGGCCGCGACCCGCTCGACGGGCAGGTCCGTGGTCTCGAGCAGGTGACGGGCGTGCAGCACGCGCTGCTGGTTCAGCCAGACCCGCGGCGACTGCCCGGTCTCCGCGCGGAAGCGGCGGCTGAAGGTGCGCACGCTCATGCCCGCGTGCTTCGCGAGCGCCGCCAGGTCGAGCGGTTCGCTGAGCCGTTCCAGCGCCCACGCGCGCGTCGCGGCGGTGCTGCCGTCGTCGCCGGGCAGCGGCTGCTCGATGAACTGCGACTGCCCGCCGTCCCGCCACGGTGCCACGACGCAGTACCGGGCGACGTGGTTGGCGACCGCGCTGCCGTGATCGGACCGCACGAGGTGCAGGCACAGGTCCACGCCGGCGGCGAGCCCGGCCGAGGTCAGGACGTCGCCGTCGTCCACGAACAACACGTTCTCGTCCAGGTCGACCCGCGGGTAGAGGTGCCGGAAGCGGGCCGCGTGCGCCCAGTGCGTGGTCGCGCGGCGGCCGTCGAGCAGACCGGCGGCGGCCAGCACGAACGCGCCGGTGCAGATCGACACCAGCCGCGCCGACGACGGGATCCGGTCCAGCGCCGCGGCCAAGTCGGGCGGCAGGACGCCCTCGTGTCGCGGCCCGTGCACGCGGGTGCCGGGGATGACGACGGTGTCGGCGTCCTCGAGGGCTTCCGGGCCGTGGTCGAGGTGCGCGTCGTAGCCGTGGCTGACCCGCACCGGCCGGTCGTCGACCCCGCAGACCCGCACGTCGTAGAGCGGTTCGCCGTCCTGGCGCGCGGTGCCGAAGACGAGCGGCGCGATGTTCAGGTCGTACCCGACCACCTCGGAGACCGCGAGGACCACCACCCGATGCATGGCCGGATTCTTGCACATATTGGCGCTCCGGCCACTCGTTTCCGCGAACGTGATCGGCGAGGCTGTCCCGGTGACAAGAACGAAGTCGCGCATCCACCCGGCCTGGTTCGTCGCCTTCGCGGCCTTCGTCGCGCTGGTCGGCGCGGCCGGCTTCCGCGCCACCCCCGGTGTGCTGATCGACCCGCTGCAGGAGGAGTTCGGCTGGTCGACGGCCACCATCTCGGCCGCCGTGTCGATCAACCTCCTGCTCTACGGCCTGACCGCGCCGTTCGCCGCGGCCCTGATGGAGCGGCTCGGCATGCGCAAGGTCGTGACCGGCGCGCTGGTGCTGGTCGCGGCGGGCAGCGGGCTGACGGTGTTCATGACCGCGAGCTGGCAGCTGCTGCTGTGCTGGGGCGTGCTGGTCGGGCTGGGCACCGGGTCGATGGCGCTGGCGTTCGTCGCGACCGTGACCTCGCGCTGGTTCGTCCGCCACCGCGGGCTGGTCAGCGGCATCCTGACCGCGGCGGGCGCGGCCGGTCAGCTGGTGTTCCTGCCCCTGCTCGCCGCGATCGCCACGAACGACGGCTGGCGCACCGCGTCCCTGGTGGTCTCCTTCGCCGCGCTCGCGGTCGTCCCGATCATCCTGATCTTCCTGCGTGACCACCCGAGCGAGATCGGGCTGACCGCGTACGGCGCCACCGAGGCGGAGGAGCCGCCGTCGTCGACGGGAGCGGCCCGGCGCGCGCTGCAGGTGCTGGGACAGGCGGCGAAGACCCGCGCGTTCTGGCTGCTCGCGGGCGGGTTCGCGATCTGCGGGGCGTCCACCAACGGCCTGATCCAGACCCACTTCGTGCCCGCGGCGCACGAGCACGGCATGCCGCCGACCACCGCGGCCTCACTACTCGCGCTGGTCGGCATCTTCGACGTGGCCGGCACGATCGTCTCCGGCTGGCTCACCGACCGCGTCAACCCGCGGATCCTGCTCGGCGTGTACTACTTCCTGCGCGGTGCGTCGCTCATCGTGCTGCCGCACCTGTTCGCGCCCACCACCGAGCCGCCGATGTGGGCGTTCATCATCTTCTACGGCTTGGACTGGGTGGCCACGGTGCCGCCGACGGTGGCGCTGGCCCGCGAGCACTTCGGCCTGAGCGGTCCCATCGTGTTCGGCTGGGTCTTCGCCTCGCACCAGATCGGCGCGTCGATCGCCGCGACGGGTGCCGGGCTCATCCACGACCATGCCGGAAGTTACGACCTCGCGTGGTACACCTCAGGCGGGTTGTGCGCGCTGGCAGCGGTGATGTCGCTGGTCATTCCCTCCGTCAGGGCAACTCGGGAACCAGGAAACATGCCGTTAACACACCATGCGTAGGGTGCGGCCATGGATCGCCAGCAGGAGTTCGTGCTGCGCACGCTGGAAGAACGTGACATCCGGTTCGTTCGTCTGTGGTTCACCGACGTCCTCGGTTTCCTGAAGTCGGTGGCGGTCGCCCCCGCCGAGCTCGAGGGCGCCTTCAGCGACGGGATCGGGTTCGACGGATCGGCCATCGAAGGCTTCGCGCGCGTCTACGAATCGGACATGGTCGCGAAGCCCGACCCGTCGACGTTCCAGGTGCTGCCCTGGGAGACACCGGAGGGCGGGCACTACTCGGCGCGGATGTTCTGCGACATCGCGATGCCCGACGGGTCGCCCTCCTGGGCCGACCCGCGGCACGTGCTGAGGCGCCAGCTGTCCAAGGCCGGCGAGGCCGGGTTCACCTGTTACGTGCACCCGGAGATCGAGTTCTTCCTGCTCTCCTCGCTGCCCTCGGACGGCAGCGAACCCGAGCCGGCGGACAACGGCGGGTACTTCGACCAGGCCAGCCACGCCACCGCGACGCACTTCCGCCGCCACGCCATCGAGGCGCTGGAGGCGATGGGCATCTCGGTTGAGTTCAGCCACCACGAGGGCGCGCCGGGGCAGCAGGAGATCGACCTGCGCTACGCCGACGCGCTGACCATGGCCGACAACGTCATGACGTTCCGGTACGTGGTGAAGGAGGTCGCGCTGACCCAGGGGGTGCGCGCGACGTTCATGCCCAAGCCGTTCACCGAGCAACCCGGTTCGGGGATGCACACGCACGTGTCGTTGTTCGAGGGTGACCGCAACGCGTTCCACAACCCCGAGGACCCGTACGAGTTGTCCGAGACGGGCAAGGCCTTCGTGGCCGGCCTGCTGCACCACGCGCGGGAGATCTCCGCGGTGACCAACCAGTGGGTGAACTCGTACAAGCGGCTGATCAGCGGGGGAGAGGCGCCGACCACGGTGTCTTGGGGCCGGGCGAACCGGTCCGCGCTGGTGCGGGTGCCGAACTACTCGCCGGGCAAGGCGTCGTCGCGGCGGGTCGAGATCCGCACGATCGACTCGGCCTGCAACCCCTACCTGGCGTACTCGGTGGTGATCGCCGCGGGGCTGAAGGGGATCGAGAAGGGGTACGAGCTGCCGCCGGCGGCCGAGGACAACATCTGGTCGATGAGCGACGCCGAGCGCCGCGCGGCCGGGTACGACCAGCTGCCGCAGAACCTCGGCGAGGCCCTCGCCGAGATGGAGAAGTCGGAGCTGCTGCCCGACGCGCTCGGCGAGCACGTCTACGACTTCTTCCTCCGGAACAAGCGCGCGGAGTGGGACGCCTACCGCCGGTCGGTCACGCCGTACGAGCTGAAAACCCTCCTACCCGTGCTCTGACCAGGGGAAATGCCGTTAAGGGACCCCCCTGTTTCAGGGGGGTTCCGGGGCATGTAATCTTCTCTTCGTCGCCAGGGAGACCGGGACGACGGGGCCGAAAGCCCCGGCGGACGGACCAGGGTCGGGCGGTGTTGACACCGCGAACCGAACCGGGTAAAGTTCTTGGTCGGCCCGCGGGTGGGTCGCCAACCACTACTGATAAAAAGGTAGGGTTGCTGACGCCCTCCGCGACAACCAGAAAAGCTTTACAGAAGCAGCAGCTTTGTGTTGTTTGAGAACTCAACAGTGTATTGATGAGCTAAAGCCAGTTGATTAGCTAGAACCC
>NZ_BNAU01000011.1 GCF_014653945.1 Amycolatopsis deserti
CCGCCTGCACGCGGCGGTGGTGAGTTTGTTTGAGCTAGGACCGGGTCGGATCGCCCGCGCGTGGCACGGGCGGACGCGTGGTGGCGCTGGGCTTGCTCGACCGCGCGTTGGTGCGATTGGGCTGGATCGAGCGGCGGTGTCCGCCTGTGGCGAGTGGACGCTGGGCGTGGTTGCGCGGCCGTGCTCCTCAGGGCACGACCGTCACCGGCCAGAGGCCGGCTCGCACGAGGCGGTTCGCCACCGAGCCGACGATGCGGTGTCCCCGGCTCTCCGACGCGCCCACCACCACGAGGTCGGCGTGCAGCTCGACGGCCGCGCGCCGCAGCTCGGTGAAGGCGTCGCCGCGGCGGACGATGAACGTGATCGGCATGTTCGCCTCGTCGGCCAGGTCGCGGATCGGCTTGCGCATCTCGTCGATCGTCGCCTCGTAGGCCTGCTCCTGGGCGGCCGCGAGGTAGCCGGTCGCCATGCCCGTCCACGCCTGCGGCGCCAGCACGTAGACCAGCACCAGCCGCGACCGCTGCCGCCGGGCGAGCCCGGCCGCGTAGGCACCTGCCCTGAGCGCGGTGGGGGAGCCGTCGACGCCGGCGAGGACGACGTGCGGCCCGTCGGTGCCCCGTTCGAACGGCCCCGGCGACCACGCCGGGCCGTACTCCTCGACCAACTGCCCACCGGCCCGCTCCGCACCCACGATCGCATTATCTGGCACCGGCCGCTCCGGGTGCGGGCGCCCGGCACGACTTTGGTACGAATGACGTCTACGCCGACAGGAGGAACCAGGTCGTGGGTAACGGGCCGGACGCGGTGCGGGCAGCCGATGTGGCGATGGCGGCCGCCCGGTTCGCCGGGGTCATCCAGCCGACGCCACTGCACCGCAACGAACGGCTGTCGCTGCAGCACGGCGTGGAGGTCTGGCTCAAGCGCGAGGACCTGTCCGCCGTCCGGTCCTACAAGGGCCGCGGCGCCTACAACCTGGTGAGCCAGCTCTCACCCGAGGAGCGCGCCCGCGGCGTCGTGTGCGCCAGCGCCGGCAACCACGGCCAGGGTGTGGCGTTCGCCTCCGCCGCGCTCGGCGTCCTCGCCCGCGTCTACCTGCCGCGCACCACGCCCCGGCAGAAGCGGGACCGCGTCGCACGCCTGGGTGGCGAGCACGTCCAGATCGTGGTGCACGGCGACACCTACGACGACGCGGCCGCCGCCGCGCAGGCCTACGCCGCGAGCACGGGCACGACGATGATCCCCGCCTTCGACGACCCGCGCACGATCGCCGGGCAGGGCACCGTCGTCAAGGAGGCCATCGAGCAGCTCGGCAAGGCGCCCGACGTGGTCGTCGTGCCGGTCGGCGGCGGTGGCCTGCTCGCCGGAACGCTCGCCTGGCTGCGGGAGACCCACCCCGAGGTGCGCGTCGTCGGCGCCGAACCGCAGGGCGCGGCCAGCATGGCGCTCGCCCTCGAGCACGGTGGCCCGGTCGCCATGGAGACCATCGACCCGTTCGTCGACGGCGCCGCCGTCCGGCTCGTCGGTGAGCACACCTACGCCCTGGCCGCCGACCGCCGTCCCGACATGATCGCGGTGCCCGAGGGCAAGATCTGCGTCGAGATGCTCGACCTCTACCAGTCCGACGGCATCATCGCCGAGCCCGCCGGCGCGCTCTCACCGGCCGCGCTCGGGCTCGACCTCGGGCTGGCACCGGGATCGACGGTGCTGTGCATCGTCTCCGGCGGCAACAACGACGTCAGCCGCTACGCCGAAATCGTCGAACGAGCGCTGATCTTCGAGGGGCGCAAGCACTACTTCCTCGTCGAGTTCCCGCAGGAGCCCGGCGCGCTGCGCAGGTTCCTCGACGACGTGCTCGGCCCCGACGACGACATCACGCTCTTCGAGTACGTCAAGCGCAACAACCGCGAGACGGGCCCCGCGCTGGTCGGCATCGAACTCGGGTCGCCGGAGAACCTGGAACCGATGATGAAGCGGATGATGGCCGGCTCGCACCGCATCGAACGCGTCCCGCCCGACAGCCCGCTGTTCACGTTCCTGGTGTGACCGCGGAGCGCCGGGAACCGGCGATCAGCCCTTCGCGGCCACGGCCTGCTCGAAGAAGTCCGCCAGCTGGCGTCCGTAGGCCTCGAGGTCCAGGGACGGGTTCTCGGTGTAGGCCTGGATCGCTCCGTCGATGCTTTGCGCGATCGTGCGGGCCGCGACCTCCGGGGAGAACTCGCCGAAGGTGCCTTCCTCCTGGCCCTGCGACAGCAGCCGCTCGATGCGGCCGGTTCGGAAGCCGCTCAGCAGCGGGCCCGCGACCGGCCAGCCGTCCGGGTCGTCGGCGTTCGCGGCCACCTCGCGCAGCACGCGGACGCACTCGGGGTGGTCGCGGACGAACGTGACCTCCGTTTCGATCATCGCGCGCAGCATCGCGGCGCGGTCGGTCGTCTCGCCGGCCCGCTCCTCCAGGTACCGGTCCCGGATGCTCAGCGCCGTCGTCACCACCGCCTGGATCAGCCCCGCCTTCGTGCCGAAGTGGTAGCCGATCAGCCGCGTGCTGCTCAACCCGGCGCGCTCCTTGATGCGTGCGAACGACGTGCGGCGATACCCCAGCTCCGACATCGTCGCCAGCGTCGCCGCGATGATCTGCGACCGGCGCGCTTCCTCGGCCGGGCTCAGCCCCAGGTCCGGCTGCACGTCATGGATTACCTGCATGAGTAAAAAATTACTCGGCCGAGTAACGGCGCGCAACCCGATTACTTGAGCAGCGCGTCCACCAGCTCGGTGGTCCAGCTGGGATCGGCCGGCTGGCCGACGAAGATCGCGCGGTAGTAGAGCGGCCCGAGCAGGACGTCCGCGGCGTGCAACGTCGACGGCGCGGTCCCGCCGCGCGAGCGCTCCCGGTCCAGGATCGCCGTCAGCTGGGCGTGCCGGTCCGCCGTGCACGCGCAGCCGCCCTCGGGGCCGGAGCCGATCGTGGCCCGCATGAGCGCCAGGACGTCCGGATCGGCCAGGTCGGTCGCCACGTCCGCCGCCCACCGCCGCAGGTCCTCGCGCAGCGAACCGGTGTCCGGCACCACGATGTCACCGCTGAAGCGGCTGCTCGCGACGTCCGCCATCAGCTCGGCGACCGACCCCCACCGCCGGTACAGCGTGGTCGGGTGGACCCCCGCCCGGGTCGCGATCAACGGCAGCGTCAGCGCCTCGGCGGGGTTCTCGGCCAGGAACTCCACGACGGCGCGGTGCACGGCGGCGCGCACCCGTGCGGACCGGCCGCCCGGACGGGTTGTGCTGATGGTGGCGGGCATGAGGAAATTATCGCATCGATCGCTGCGTTTGCGCTATGGTCGTCCTAACGCATCGATCTTTGCTTTTCGGAGGAGTGCCGATGTCGAGTAGTCCGGCCGTCGCCCCGGTGGCGGTCCGCCCGAGAGTCCGGCTGTCGCAGCCGGTGGCGTTCGCGGCGGTCGCGGTGATCTTCGTGCTGTTCATGGCGGCATCCAGCGTCCCGTCCCCGCTCTACGTCGTCTACCAGCAGGAATGGGGCTTCTCGTCGATGACGCTCACCGTGGTCTTCGCGGTGTACGTCCTGGGGTTGATCGCGTCGCTGCTGGTCGTCGGCGCCCTGTCGGACCACGTCGGGCGACGGCCGGTGCTGGCCGCGGCGATCGTGGGCGAAGCCGTCTCGCTCGTGTTGTTCCTGGTCGCCGGTGACGTCTCCGCGCTGTTCGCGGCCCGCGTCGTGCAGGGCATCGCGACCGGCGCGGCGATGTCCGTGCTCGGCGCGACGCTCGTCGACCTGAACCCGGCGCACGCGCCCGGCCGCGCGGGCATGATCAGCAGCGTCGCCCCGACCAGCGGGCTCGCACTCGGCGCCCTCGGCTGCGGCGCCCTCGTCCAGTTCGCGCCCGCGCCGACGCACCTGGTGTACGCGCTCCTGCTCGCCGGCATGGTCGTCGCGCTGCTGCTGACCGCGGGCCTGCCGGAGACCTCGGCTCGCCGTCCGGGCGCGCTGGCCTCGCTCACCCCGCGCCTCGGTGTCCCGGCGCGCCTGCGGCCGGACCTGTTCGCGTTGGTCCCGATCCTGCTCTCCAGCTGGGCACTCGGCGGTCTGTACCTGTCGCTCGGACCGTCGGTCGCGGCCGGGCTGTTCGGGCTCACCAACCACCTCGTCGGCGGGCTCGTCGTGACCCTGCTGTGCGGCACGGGCGCGCTGACCTCGCTGGTGCTGCGCACCGCCCCGGTCGGCGTGGTGCTGCAGGCCGGCGCCGCGCTGCTGGCGGTCGGGCTGGGCGTCAGCCTGGCCGGTGTGCTGACCGACACCGTCGCGCTCGCCGCGGCCGGGACGGTCGTGTCCGGGGTCGGGTTCGGGGCGTCGGCGCTGGCCAGCTTCGGCACGCTGGCGCGCCTGGCCGCGCCCGCCGAACGCGGGGAACTCTTCGCCGTGGTCTACGTCGTGGCCTACCTCGCGTTCAGCGTTCCCGCGGTGATCGCGGGCTTCGCGGCGACGTCGGCCGGTCTGCGGCCCACCGCGATCGTCTACGGGTTCGCGGTCGCCGGGCTGGCCGTGATCGCCGTCATCGCCCAGTCGGTGCGTCTCGCGCGAAGGTGATCGTGGGATCAGGGGTCGACCAGTTCGAACTCCAGCCGGTCGGGCGCGTTGTGCTGCCGATCTTCGAGCGCGGCGCGCCGGAAGATGTCGACGATCGTTGAGAAGGCCGCCTCGCCGAGCGCTGCGCGACTGGTGGATGCGTGCAGCCACCGCACCCGCACCGGTCGCTCGACGTCCCGGCTGAGGCGGTCCCAGAGGGCGTCGAAGTTCCGTCCGTGGTACGGGCCGAAGTCGAGCAACTCGGATACCTGCTCGTGGAACGAGGTCAGGTCGGTGATCCGGCGGCCGTCCAGCTCGGCGATCTTCATCGGTTCCACCGGTTCAGTGTTGCGCAATCCGGACAAGAGGGCTATCTTCACTCCGGTGATACCCCCTAGGGGTATTGAACGGAGGAACACGAGATGGACCACTCGACGCACGAGCACACCACACACGGCGAGCACGGCGAGCATGCCGGTCACGGCGAGCACGCCGAGCACGGCGCGCACACCGGGCACCGGCCGCCCTCCACCTGGGCCGCCGCCGCGCAGGCCACCCTGCACTGCCTCACCGGCTGCGCCATCGGCGAGGTGCTCGGCATGGTCATCGGCACCGCGCTCGGCCTGCACGGCGTCGCCACGATCGCCCTCGCCGTCGCGCTGGCGTTCGTGTTCGGCTACGCGCTGACCATGCGCGGCGTGCTGAAGGCGGGCGTGCCCTTCCGCACGGCGCTGAAGGTCGCCCTGGCCGCCGACACCATCTCGATCACGGTGATGGAGATCGTGGACAACGCCATCATGGTCGTCGTGCCCGGCGCGATGGACGCCGGCCTGGGCGACTGGCTGTTCTGGGGCGCGCTGGTGTTGGCGCTGGCCGTGGCGTTCGTGCTGACCTGGCCGGTGAACAAGTGGATGATCGGGCGCGGCAAGGGCCACGCGGTCGTCCACGAGTACCACCACTGACTGCGCCGGGCGGCCCTGTCGGCCGCCCGGCCGGTCGTGTTGGCTTGATCCCGTGGGCGGGCGGAAGATCGACCGCCGCCCGGCCCGGGACGGCCGCCCCGTGCGCCGCGGCGCGGACGGGACCTGGCGGGTGACGGGCTACGAGCAGGCCCGCGCGGTGCTGCGCGGCGGTGGCACCGTGCAGGCCGGGCTCGGCACCGAAACGGTCGAGAAGCTGCCGGACAGCTACGAACTGCGGAATCTGGTCGTGACGACGTCCGCACCGGACTAACATCCGCCCTCGTGGCGGACACCGACATCTCCTTCCGAGCCGACCGCATCGACCCGGCCGTGGTCGCGCGCCAGGCCGAGATCCTCGACGTGCAGGCCGCGACCCCGGGCGTGCGGCGGTTGCGGGCCTGGGCGCACGAAGCACTGGCCGTCCAGCCGGGGGAGCGGGCGCTGGAGATCGGCTGCGGCACCGGCTCCGAGGTGCAGGTCCTCGCCGCCGCGGCCGGACCCGGCGGCGAAGCGGTCGGGCTCGACCCCAACGAGGCGATGATCGCGCTGGCCCGCGAGCGGGCCGCGCGGTCGTCCGCTCAGTTCGTGCCCGGCGACGTCTACGCCCTGCCCTTCGCCGACGCGAGTTTCGACGCCGTGCTGTGCGAACGCGTATTCCAGCACCTGACCGAACCCGCGACCGCCGTCGCCGAGATCGTCCGCGTCCTGCGGCCGGGCGGCCGCGTGGCGCTGATCGACACCGACTGGGCGACCGGGATCCTGCACCCCGGGGACCCGGAAACCGTGCGGGGCGTGCTGTCCGGGATGCTCTCGCAGACCGCCGAACCGGCCGCGGGCCGCAAGCTCGCGGGCTGGCTGACCGCGGCCGGCCTGACGATCCTCGACCGCGGCTCGCAGGCCCTGATCTCCGACCACGAATCGGTCCGGGACACGCTCCTGCCGATGATGGTCCAGCACGCCATCGGCAACGGCGCGGTCACCCGCGAGCAGGGGGAGCGGCTGCTCGCCGATGCCGCCGACGGCGCCGCGCGCGGGGACTTCCACCTGTCGGTGACCATGTTCGGGGTGCTGGCTCAGCGCCCCTGAACCTCCCGCCAGGCGGCGAGGACCGCGGCGACGCTGCGGTCGACGTCGGCCTCCGTGGTGCGCCAGTTCGACACCGACACGCGCATCAGCCGCCGACCGCGCCAGACCGTGCCGCCCATCCAGCACTCGCCGGACCGCTGCACCGCGTCCAGCACCTGCGGCGTTTGGTCCCCGAAGCCGACCAGGACCTGGTTGAGCACGACGTCGTTGACCACCTCGGCCCCGGCCTCGGACAGCCGCGCGGCGAAGCGGCGCGCGAGGGCGCAGGTCCGCTCGACGAGGTCCGCGACACCCGTGCGGCCCAGCTGCCGCAGCGCCGCCCACGTGGCGAAACCGCGGGCGCGGCGCGAGGACTCCAGGACGAAGTCGCCCGGCGAGCGCAGGGCTTCCGGCCGGTCGCCGACGAGGTAGGCGGCGGTGTAGGAGGTCGCGGCCGCGTGGGCCGCGGGGTGCGCGCAGAACGCGTAGCCGCTGTCGTAGGGGACGTTGAGCCACTTGTGGCCGTCGGTGGCCCACGAATCGGCCTCCGCCACACCCGTGGTGAGGTGCCGCAGCGCGGGGCTGGCCGCCGCCCACAGCCCGAAGGCGCCGTCGACGTGCACCCACGCCCCGCGGGCGTGGGCGGCCGCGATGGCGGTGGGGAAGTCGTCGAACGCGCCGGTGTTCACCTCGCCCGCCTGCAGGCACACGATCGTCGGCGCATCCGAAGTGGACAGCGCCTCGGCCAGGGCGGCGACGTCGATCGACCCGGACGGGGCGGTCGGCACCTCGGCGATGGCGTCCGTGCCCAGGCCGAGCAGGCGCAGGGCCCGGTCGATCGTCGCGTGCCGCCCGCTGCCGGCGAGGACCCGCACCCGTGGCGCGCCGTGCAGGCCCTGCCGTTCGACGTCCCAGCCGTGGCGCTCCAGAACCGCGTGCCGGGCGGCGGCCAGTCCGACCGTGTTGCCGCCCTGGGCGCCGGTGACGAACCCGAACGACGCCGTGGACGGCAGGCCGAGCAAGTCCTTGAGCCAGCCGCCGGCGACCTCCTCGACGAGGGCCGCGGCGGGCGAGGTGAGCGGGTTGAAGCCGTTCTGGTCCCAGGCCGCGGTGAGGACGTCGGCCGCCGCCGCGGCCTCCAGCGAGCCGCCGGTGACGAAGCCGAAGTACCGCGGACCGGCGCTCGCGACCAGCGCGGGTTCCACGGCCTTCCGCAGCTGGTCGAGCACCGCCGCGGGCTCGGCGGGCCCGGCGGGCAGCTCGCCGAGGGCGGCGCGGACCGCGCCCGGGTCCAGGTCGCGGGGGAACACCGCGCGCTCGTCCAGGCTGGCGCGGAAGTCGCGGCCCAGAGCGGCGGCGAGGAGGAGGACGTCGTCGGCCATCGGGCGATCGTAGTTTCACCGGGCGCGGTGCAGGCTGAGCACGCCGTCCCGGGGACCGGTGGCCGTCCAGGCGCCCGACTCCGCCGTCCAGGTCACGCCGTCGAAGGTGACGCCGTCCAGGCCGAACCGGGTGGCGTTGGCGACCAGCCAGCTCGCGAAGGCCCACCCCTCGGCCGCCGGGTGCGGGCCGCTGAGCACCGCGGTGCCCAGCTCGGCCCTGGCGACCGGCACGATGTCCGCCTCCGGCGCGCCCGGGGAGATGTTGGCGCAGGTCAGGGCGGCCGGCCGGGCCCCGGTCAGCGCCGCCGCCGTCGTCGCGGCCGCCGTCTCCCACTGCGCGTAGGCCTCCGGGAACGCCGAGCGCTGCACCAGCTGCGCCGCCCGCGTCAGCGGCAGGTCCGCCCAGCCCGGCTGCTCCCGCAGCCGCTCGTAGAAGGCCGTCGCCGCGTAGACCGGGTCGGTCACTTCCGCGTAGCTGCCCCATCCCTGGCTCGGCCGCTGCTGGAACAGCCCCGCCGAGTCGCGGTCGCCACCGGGCAAGTTCCGCAGCCGCGACTCCTGGATCGCCGTGGCCAGTGCCACCGTCACGGCGTGCTCGGGCATGTCCAGGCGCTTCCCGACGGCGGCGATCGTGGCCGCGTTGTGGGCCTGCTCGACGGTCAGGTCGAAGGACGAACCGTCCGCCGCGGTCGCCGTGCACCCGGGCCGGGGCGCCGGCCGCCCGGCCAGCACGATCCACGTGACGACCCCGCCGACCACCACGACGGCGAGGAACAGGGCCAGGAGCGCCCCACGACCGCTGCGCATGCTCCCCCTTCCTCGCCGGACCTTGTGCCCGTCAGACGCGCGACGCCGCCCCTGGTTCGTCGTACCCGCTGACGACCTCGGAAAACGGCGTCGGCGTTACCCGGAAGAGGTGCGAAACCGGGTGCGATACCGTTCGGTGCCGAACCTCCACCCGCGCACGAAGGATTTGATCATGGGAGAGAGCTCCCCGAAGGTCACGGTCGTCGTCCCGACCTACAACGAGCGGGACAACCTGCCCAACCTCGTCGGCCAGCTCACCGGCCTCGGGCTGCCCGGCCTGCACGTGCTCGTGGTGGACGACAACTCGCCGGACGGCACCGGCGACGTGGCCGACAAGCTGGCGGCCGAGAACCCGGACCACATCGGCGTGCTGCACCGGACCGAAAAGGACGGTCTCGGCCGCGCCTACGTCGCCGGCATCACCCGGGCGCTGGAGGAGGGCGCGGACATGGTCGTCCAGATGGACGCCGACCTGTCCCACCCGGTCGAGGCGGTCCCGCGGATGATCGAGAAGCTGGCCACGTCGGACGCCGCCGTCGTGCTCGGATCCCGTTACGTGGCAGGCGGTTCGCTCGCCGGCGAGTGGGGCTGGCACCGCAAGGCGCTGTCGGCGTGGGCGAACTTCTACGTCAACGCCATCCTCCGGCTGCGGGTCAAGGACGCCACCGCCGGGTTCAAGGCGTGGCGCGCGGAGACGTTGCGGCGCATCGACATCGCCACGATCCGCAGCAACGGGTACGCGTTCCAGGTCGAGATGAACTACCGCACCGTCAAGCAGGGACTGCGGATCGCGGAGATCCCGATCCGGTTCGAGGAGCGCGCCGACGGCGTGTCCAAGATGAGCCTCGCGGTGCAGCTGGAGTCCGCGCTGATGCCGTGGAAGCTGCTGTTCGGGCGTAAGCTCAGCTAAACGAAACTTCACAATCTTTCACTTGTCCTTGCGCTGTCCCGGTCGCACGCTGGTGGCGTGATCAAGACGTGGGTGCGGATGGGTGTGCTCGCCCTGCTGTGGGGTTCGGCGTTCCTGTGGATCAAGCTCGCGTTGCGCGGGTTCACGCCGATCGAAGTCGCGGTGCTGCGCAGCGTGCTGGGCGCCGCGGTGCTGTTCGTCCTGGCGCGGATCGCCGGGCAGCGGATGCCGCGCGGGCGGACGATGTGGGGGCGGCTGGTCGTGGCCGCGTTCTTCTGCAACGCGGTGCCGTTCGCGTTGTTCAGCATCGGTGAGCAGACGGTCGACTCCGGCATCGCCGGCGTGCTCAACGCGACCACTCCACTGTGGTCACTGCTGGTCGGGCTGGTGCTGGGCACCGAACGCGGGACGCACCCGGCGCGGCTCGGCGGGCTGCTGCTCGGGTTCGGCGGGGTGCTGCTGATCTTCGCGCCCTGGGAGCGGTCCGGGTTGCTCGGCTGGGGTGCGCTGGCGCTGGTGGCGGCCGCGGCGAGCTACGCGATCGCGTTCGCCTACATGGCGCGGAAACTGGCGGGCACCGGCGGGCCGATCGCCACCTCGGCGGCGCAGCTGGGAGTCGCGTCCGGGCTGGCGGCGCTGGCGCTGCCGGTGGACGGCGGCCGGCCCGGGTTCGACGGGCTCGCCGTGCTCGCGGTCGTCCTGCTCGGCGTGTTCGGCACCGGGTTCACCTTCTACCTCAACTACCGGCTCATCGAGGACGAGGGCCCGACCGGCGCGGCGGTCGTCGGGTACCTGCTGCCGGTCGTGTCGGTCGCGCTGGGGGCGGTGGTGCTGGGCGAGCCGGTGACGGTGCGGGTCGTGGCCGGGGTGGTGGTCGTGCTGGCGGGGGTCGGCCTGACGCGGGTGAAACCGCGGCGCGTACGCGTGGCGGCGTAGGCGAAGGTCCCGCTCTGCGCCGGATGTCCCGGAACGTCCGGTTCGCGACAGTGGACCGCATGAGACTCAAAGCGCGGGGACGGAAGGCGTGGCTGACGGCGCACATCGTGTCGGCCGGCGCGTGGATCGGGATCGACGTGGTGCTGGCGGTGCTGGTGTTCACCGCGATGCTGACGGACGAAACGTCGCTGGCCGCGGTGTGCTACCAGGCGCTGCGGCTGTTCGCGGTGTGGCCGGTGCTGGTGGCCGGGCTGGTGTGCCTGGGCAGCGGGATGATGTTGGGGCTGGGCAGCCGGTACGGGCTGGTCCGGTACTGGTGGGTGGCGACCAAGCTGGTGCTCAACGTGGTGCTGACGGTGCTCGGGCTGATCCTGCTGCGCCCGGCGGTCGGCGAGGCGGCGGTGTACGGCGAGTCGCTTCTCGCGGGGATTCCCGGGGTGGCGCCGGACCTGGTGTTCCCGCCGATCGTGTCACCGGCGTGCCTGCTGGCGGCGGTGCTGCTGTCGGTCTACAAGCCGGGTGGGCGGGTTCGCAAGGCGCGGGCGGTGTCGGGGTGACCGGTCACGCCGGTTCCAGGATCAGCGTGCGCGGCCGTCCGGCCAGCGCGGGCGAGTTCTCCCGCGACGACCAGACCTCCCGTTCCAGGAAGGCCAGGAACGCCTCCGCCTCGGGCACCGATCCGAACTCCAGGTCGATCACCACGTAGTGCGCGTCGCCGACGGGGCGGGACACCTGGTGCGCCCGCACGCCGGCCCGGCCGCGCGCCTCGGCGAAGCGCCCGAACGCCGCCTGCCACAGCGGGAAATCCACAATCGAGTGTTCGATGTGCAAGGTGGCCATGACTCCTCCTTCTCCTCGCCGCCGACGGTAGGAATTCCGGCTCGGCGGGCCCATCCCAGGTTCCTGGGGTTCTAGACTCGGCCTGTGGACGCGAGGGCGGTGCGGCTGCGCGTGCTCGGCGAGATCCGGCGCAAGGTCGGCTTCGACGCCTACGCCTGGCCGCTCACCGACCCGGAGACCACCGTCGGCACCGCCCCGCTCGCCGACGTCCCGTGCCTGCCGGAGCTGCCCCGCCTGATCCGGCTCAAGTACCTCACCCCGGTCAACCGCTGGACCGCGCTGCGCCCCGGCACCGTGACGACCCTGCGTGCGGCCACCGGAGGCAACCCCGCCCGGAGCCTGCTGTGGCGCGAAATGCTGGACGGCTACGGCGTCGCCGATGTCGCCTCCGCCGTGTTCGCCGACCGGTTCGGCGTCTGGGCGTTCCTGGACCTGTGGCGGTCCCGCCCCTTCACCGACCCGGAAACCGCGACGCTCACCCGGATCCTCGAACCGGTCACGACCGAACTGCGCCGGGCCCAGGCGGAGACCTTCGCCGCGCGGGACGGCCAGCTGGCGCGGCCGGGGCCGGTCGTGCTGCTGCTCTCCCCGGACCTGGCCGTCCTCGGCCACACCCCGGACACCGCCGAGTACCTGCGCGTGCTCGTCCCGCCGGACGACGGGCGCGCGCCGGTCCCGGCCGGCGCCTACAACGTGGCCGCGCAACTGCTCGCCAACGAATCCGGTGTCGACAGCCACCGCCCGGCCGCCCGCGTGCACCTCGCGGACGGGCGGTGGGTGACCCTGCGCGCGGCGCGGATCGTGCGGGACATCGCCGTCACCATCGAGGAGTCCGCGCCCGCCGAGCGGGTCGCGTTGTTCGGCCGGGCGTTCGGGCTCAGCACCCGCGAGCGGGAGCTGCTCGGGCACCTCGTCCACGGCAGCGACACGCGGGACCTCGCGCGGCGGATGTTCCTGTCCGAGCACACCGTCCAGGACCACCTGAAGTCGATCTTCACCAAGACCGCCGTGCGCAACCGCCGGACCCTGCTGGCCCGCGCGCTCGGCGGCTGATCGAAAACCCGCAAAACTGTCGGTCATCGGTGGTAAGAAGGCGAAGTGACCGACGATGCCTTCGCCGACCTCGACGCCTACGTCCGCCTGCCGCGGCTGTCGGGTCTGGTGCTCTCCCCGGACGGCCGCCGACTCGTCGTCGGCGTGGCGACGCCCGACCTGAAGAAGAACCGCTACACCACGGCGCTGTGGGAGGTGGACCCGGCGGGCGAGCGCCCGGCGCGGCGGCTGACGCGCAGCGCCGAGGGCGAGTCCGGCGCCGCCTTCACCCCCTCTGGCGACCTGCTGTTCGTCTCCGCCCGGCCGGACGCCGCGGCCGAGGGCGAGGACGGCCCGAAGAGCGCGTTGTGGCTGCAGCCCGCCTCCGGCGGGGACGCCCGGGTCGTCGCCGCGCCCGCGGGCGGCATCCACGGCGTCACGGTGGCCGCCGAGGCCGGCACGGTGCTGGCCGGGGCGCCGATGATGCCGTCGGCCACCAGCGCCGACCACGACGCCGAGGTGCGCAAGGCCCGCAAGGACGCCGGGGTCTCGGCGATCCTGCACGAGGAGTACCCCATCCGGTACTGGGACCACGACCTGGGCCCCGACCGCCCCCGGCTGGTCGTCGCCGACGGCGTGCCGGCCGGGGAGGACCGCCTCGAGCTGCGCGACCTCACCGGGCACGCCGGGCGCGCGCTGGGCGACGAAGCGTCCTGGGACGTCGCGCCGGACGGCCGCACCGTCGTCACCACGTGGGTGGTGCCCGAGGCGCGCGGGTCGCAGCGCACCACCGTCGTCGCCATCGACGTCGCCACCGGCGAGCGGCGCGTCCTGGCCGACGACGCCGACCACGAGTACGAGTCGCCGCGGATCTCGCCGGACGGCACCCAGGTCGCGGTCGCCGTGTACCGCCGGTCGACCCCACAAGCCCCGGGTGACTACTGGCTCGCCCTCGTCCCGCTCGCCGGCGGGGAGCTCACGCCGCTGACCCGGGAGTGGGACCGCTGGCCGCACTCGGCGCGGTGGCTGCCGGACGGCTCGGCGCTCGTCGTCGCGGCCGACGACCAGGGCCGCTCGCCGCTGTGGCGGGTCGACGCCACCACCGGTGACGTCACGCGGCTGACCGCCGACGACGGCGCCTACACCGAGCCGCGGATCTCGCCGGACGGCCGGTGGGTCTACGCGCTGCGCTCCGCGGTCGACCACCCGCCGGCGCCGGTGCGCGTCGCCCTCGACGGCGGTGCGATCGAGCCGCTGCCCGGGCCGGCCGAGGCGCTCGGCCTGGACGTCGAGGTTCCCGGCCGCCTCGACGAGGTCACCGCCACCGCCGAGGACGGCACGCCGCTGCGGGCGTGGCTCGCGCTTCCGCGGGACGCCGGCCCGGGCTCGCCCGCGCCGCTGCTGCTGTGGATCCACGGCGGCCCGCTCGGATCGTGGAACGCCTGGCAGTGGCGGTGGAACCCGTGGCTCGCCGTCGCCCAGGGCTACGCCGTCCTGCTGCCCGACCCGGCGATCTCCACCGGCTACGGCTACGAGTTCATCAAACGCGGATGGGGCGCGTGGGGCGCGGCGCCGTTCACCGACCTGATGGCCGTCACCGACGCCGCCGAGCAGCACCCGGACGTCGACGAGACGCGCACGGCCGCGATGGGCGGATCGTTCGGCGGCTACATGGCCAACTGGGTCGCCGGGCACACCGACCGGTTCCAGGCGATCGTCACGCACGCCTCGCTGTGGGCGCTCGACCAGTTCGGGCCGACGACCGACGCGACGTTCTACTGGCAGCGCGAGCTGACCCCGGAGATGGCGGAGGCGAACTCGCCGCACCGCTTCGCCGACCGGATCAGCACGCCGATGCTCGTCATCCACGGCGACAAGGACTACCGCGTCCCGATCGGCGAGGGGCTGCGGCTGTGGTGGGACCTGGCGTCCCGGTCGGCCGCCGAGGACGGCTCGACACCGCACAAGTTCCTCTACTTCCCCGACGAGAACCACTGGATCCTCACCCCGCACCACGCGAAGCTCTGGTACGCCACGGTGTTCGCCTTACTCGCGCAGCACGTGCTGGGCAAGGACTGGCAGCGGCCGGACCTGCTGGGCTGACGGTTAGACACGGTCGTAACGGGAAAGCCCTCCCTCGCCGACATCATCACCGGCGAGGGAGGGCCCCGTGTTCCGTCACACCAAGTTCCTGCAGTTCGAGGCGAAGCCGGAGCGTCCGGACCCCTATTACGCGCGGAAGCTGCAGGAGCTGATCGGTGGCGCCTACGGTGAGATGACGGTGACGATGCAGTACCTGTTCCAGGGCTGGAACTGCCGCATCGAGGGCAAGTACAAGGACCTGATCATGGACACCGCGACCGAGGAGATCGGTCACGTGGAAATGCTGGCCACCATGGTCGCCCGCCTGCTCGAAGGCGCCCCGGCCACCGCCACCGCCGAAGCCGCCAAGGACCCGGTGATGGCGGCCGTGCTGGGCGGGATGGATCCGCAACAGGCCATCGTCGCCGGTGGCGGGGCGGTGCCGGCCGATTCCAACGGCACGCCGTGGAACGGCAAGTACATCGTCGCCTCGGGCAACCTGCTGGCCGATTTCCGGGCCAACGCCGCCGCCGAGGCGCAGGGCCGGTTGCAGACCGCGCGGCTGTACAACATGACCGACGATCCGGGCGTGAAGGAGATGCTGAAGTTCAACCTGGCCCGCGACACCGTGCACCAGAAGCAGTGGCTGCGCGCCATCGAAGAACTCCAAGCCGACGGCCTGGAAACCGACATCGCGCCCAGCGCCCTGCTGGACGAGGAGGACCAGACCCACAACAACACCATCTGGCACCTCTCCGACGGCCCCGACGGCAACAAAGGCTCCTGGGCCACCGGCGAAGACCGCATCGACTACCTCATGGACCCCAAACCCCTCGGCGGCCCCGGCAGCGCCCCCGAACCCGACCCGGAGCTCTACGCGACCGCCCCGCGCGACGGATCGGCCGGCGAGGCGGATCCGGCGGACGGCGATGTGGAGACCTTCTACGCGGACGGCCGGTGGAAGAACCAGGTCGTGGGCAACAGCCGCGCCTCCAGCACCGGCGACACCAAGGCCGAGGCCCAGGCCGAGGGCCGCGAGCTGGCCCGCAAGCGCGGCGTCACGCACGTCGTGCGCCGCAAGGACGGCGAGATCGCGGAGCGCCACGACTACGGCCGCTGACCGGGTTCGCGGCGGCGCGGGGATCGATCCTGGGTGTCACCGATGCCGACGAGACCGGCACGGGCGGCGCGCGGGAACGGCCGCTGACCGTTCGCCGAGCACGCCGAGGAGCGGGCCCGCACGCCCGTACTCGACGCCGGGAAGGGCGAGTTCCGGGGACGCTCTACCCGGTCGGTGACGGCTGGGTTGCCGCGATTGCGCGGTACCCCGCGGCGATTCCGCAAACCCGGCAGCCACGGTCGAACGTAATTCGCCCCGGAACCACTCGGTCGAGTGGCGCCAGCCGTGCAGTGCGCGCATCGAATCGCTAAGTTTCTCGTCTCGTTCGAAGAATCATTTTCCGATGAAGGGGAAACTCAGTGTCGCGCACACTTCGTGCTGGTGTCGTCGGTCTCGCGGCCGCCGCGGCGGTTCTGACCGGGGCGGGCGCCGCCTCCGCCGGAGTCTCCACCCCGCAGCTCAAGGCCGTCGGCATGACGGTCAACGGCCTGATGGGCAAGGGTGGCACCCCCAGCGTGCTCAGCGCCGTCACGGGCAAGCAGAGCGCGCTGTCCCCGGTCACCGGTGGCAACCCGCTGCGGCCGCTGACCGGCAAGCTGCCGATCGGCTGATCATCCGGCCGGGCGCGCCACGGGAATTCACCCGTGGCGCGCTTTTTCGTCTCAGCGCCGCTGCAGCGATTCGAGCAGGTTGCGGGCCACCACGGCGAGCTTGGTGTTCGTCCGCTGCGATTCCTCGACCAGCCGGGTGAACGCCTCGTCCGCGCTGCACCCGTGGATCGCCATCAACACGCCCTTGGCCTGGTCGATCTCGGCGCGCGAAGTCAGCGCCGTCTCCAGTTGGGCGATCTTGCGTTGCGTGGCCGCCCAGCGGCGGGCGTTGGTGAACGCTTCGCACGCGGCGGTGGTGAACAGGCGCATCACCTGCTCGTCGTAGTCGTCGAAGGCGCGGGCGGTGAAGCTGTACATGTCGAGCCCGCCCACGACCTCGTCCTCTCCGCCGGACTCGCCGGGCAGCAAGACCGGCACGGACAGGTAGGTGTTGATGCCGGCCTCCTTGGCCGAGGCGGTGAACTCCGGCCACTCCGCCTCGTGCTCGCCGACGATGGCGCGCACCGGGTGCCGCTGGGTGGCGGCCTCGACGCACGGGCCGCGGCGCGTCCGGTACTGGCACTCGTCGATGCCGATGATGCCCTCGTCGGTGGCCGCGAGCGTGTAGAGGTGGCCGTCCTCGGCCACGGCGGTGATCGTCGCGGCGTCGGCGTCGGGCAGGGTCGCCACGGCGCTCTCGGCGATGCCCTTCGCGATGTCCTCGAGCGGCTGGGTGGCCGCCTGTCCCCGCAGATCCTCCAGCGCCGCCGTCACGTGGTCGAGGCGCGCGAGCTGATCAGCGCGGTCTTCGGTCATGGCCGGCGGGTACCCGGAGCCGCGGACGCATAACCGGGAGCCTTGCGGGACGCGCTCACAGGTACCGCTGGAACCAGCGGCTATGGAAGCGCGCGCAGCAGGTTTCCCGTCGGCGAGGCGGGGCATCGGCGGAGTCCGGACTCCGCGGCGCCTACCCTGGTGGGGTGTTCGTGAAGATCTGCGGCCTGCGCACCGAGGCCGACGTGGAGTGCGCGGTGACGGCCGGGGCCGACGCGGTCGGGTTCGTCCTCACCGCGAGCCCCCGGCAGGTCACTGTCGAGGAGGCGACGCGCCTGGTGGCCGCCGTGCCGCCGGAGGTGCTCAGCGTGGGGGTGTTCCTCGGGATGCCGGTCGCCGAAGTCCGGGACGTCGCCGTCAAGACCGGCTTGGGCGCGGTCCAGCTGCACGGCGCCGGGTACACGGCCGGCGACTTCGCCGCGCTCGCCGGCCTCGGGGTGCGGCTGGTGCGGGCGACGTCGACCGCGGGCGAGCGGGTCGAGGTCGGGGCGTTCGGCGAGGAGATGCTGATCCTCGACTCGCCGCGGGCCGGGTCGGGGGAGCAGTGGGGCTGGTCGCAGCTGCGCGGCCAGACCGGACGGTGGCTGCTGGCGGGCGGGCTGCGGCCGGACAACGTCACCGAGGCGATCGAGACCGTGCGCCCGTGGGGAGTCGACGTGTCCAGCGGCGTGGAGTCCACCCGCGGCACGAAGGACCACGGACTGATCCGAGACTTCCTCGCCGCGGCGCGGCGCTGACAGCGGCCCCGGGAAACCGGGCGGCCGGTGCGCCCCCGGAAGGCACCGGCCGCCCGTGTGTCACCTGCTGCCGACCCGCACCCGCCGCGTGGGGGAGGGTGCGCCGCCCGCGGCGGAGGTGTACAGCCAGGCGAACAGGGCCCACATGCCGCCGAACACGAGGCCCACCAGCACGTACGCCACGGTCCAGAGCACGAGCGGCGTGTCGGTCTTGCGTTCGCGCTGCAGGAACTTGATCTCCGACATGAACGGGCGCGGCCCGGACGTCGCGGTGATCTCGCCGGCGTTCGCGGCCGGGTCGGCGGGTGCGTAGATCGGGGCGATCGCCATCACCCGCGTTCCGTAGTGCACGCGGATCCCCGTCTTCCACTGCCCGAACACCGGCAGCGGCTGGGTCGTCCGGTACGTGCCCTCCGCCGTCTTCTCCAGCGGCGCGCTGTAGAAGTCCCCGCCCTGCCAGGAAAAACCGTTGAGCCACATCGGATCGGACACCAGGTCCGCCCGGTTGATCGTCACCGTCGCGGTCACCCACCGCGGCTGCCCGCCGCCGTGCGGGTTCGAGATCGGCAGGCTCTGGCCCGTCTCGCTGAGCTGGATGTTCGCCACCAGGTCGGCAGGCGGATCGGCCGGCGGGATGACCGCCGCGGACAGCCCCACCGCCACGAGCGCCCCCACGAGCCCGCCCAGGTGCCGCGTCCGGAACCGCACCGCGGGCGCGCCCGACGGCGCCGGGTCCGACGCCCGGCGCGCCGCCACCGCCTCCACCCGCTGGTACTGCCACACCCCGATCAGCGCCCCGGCCAGCGACGCTGCCGTGCCCCACAGCACGAACGTGTCCATGTGGGACAGTGGCCAGGGGTCGGGCATCAGCCACTGCGAGAACGCCCACTCGCCGAACATGCCGAGCACCCCGCTCGCCAGGCCGGCCACCACGGCGAACGCGTACCCCCGCCGCCCGCGCAGCAGGATCGCCACCACCTCGATGACCACGGCCTCCGCCGCGTACGGCAGCAGCAGCGCCACGTGCAGGTCGTTGACCAGCGGCAGCACCGCGAACACCGCCCGCGTCACCAGCACCACGACCACCACCAGCAGCGCCCCGCCGGGCCCGCCCGCGAGCCGCCCGTAGACCAGCGTCCAGCTGCCGATCAGCCCGACCAGCACCACCTGGGCGAGCATCGGGAACTGCGGCACCCCGAGGTCGAACTCCATCAGGAACGCCGACGCGCCCATCAGCCAGGCGCCCGCGAGCAGCGGCCCGAGCAGGCGCACCACCGGCCCGCGCGCGCCGACCTGCCGCGCCTCGCCCAGCAGCAGCTGCAGGCCGATCACCACGCCGACACCGCCGCCGATCATCAGCACGTGCGTCGGGCCCCACTCGGTGACGTCCTGGCCGAACAGCCGGTGCCACACGTCGTCCAGCGGGAACCCGGCGATGCCCACCAGGCCGGTCGCCATCATCTGGATGCTGCCCATCGGCGCGCGCCAGTGCGGCCCGATCGGGAACGTGCGCACCGGCAGCTTCCCCTTCGCCAGCGCGGCGCTGAGCACGCCGCTGGCGAAGATGCCCATCAGTCCGAAGTAGATCGGGTAGTGCGACGGGTTGGCCAGCGGCCCCTCGTCGCGGCCGAGTTCCATGTGGATCGGCACGTCCCAGTAGACGCCGATCAGCGCGGCCATCCCGGACACGAACGCGACGAACATCGGCAGCGCCGCCCACCGGGGCAACCCGCTCAGCCCGGCCGAGAAGTCGGAGAGCCTGCCGACGACCGTCGTGCGGCCCGCGCGCTCCCGGATGACGAACACGGCGAGCGGCAGGAAGATCACGAAGAACATCAGGCCCGCGATGACGATCTGGCCGAGCGCGGCCCCGCCCGCGGGTGGGCTGGACTCCTGGGCGACGAGCACGGTGGACCTTCCTCGATGAAGCCGGGCATGCGTGCTACCCGAAGTAACTGTTACCGTTGGTCACATACTTTACGGGGTCCCGGACGCAACGGACAAGCCGGGCGGAGGAAGGACGGGGAATGCGCAGGTTCGTCGTGGCCGCGCTGGCGACGATGCTGGTGGCGACCGGGTGCGGGAGCACGGCGCCCCAGCAGCAGGCCGGTGCCGGGCCGGAGGTGGCGAAGTTCGTCGTGACCGGCGGGAAACGCACCTCCGGGCCGGACCGCGTCGAGGTCGCGGCCGGCCGGACGGTGACCATCGAGGTGACCACCGACGCGCCGGACGAGCTGCACGTGCACGGCTACGACCGCAAGGCCGACGTGACGGCCGGCCAGCCGGCCGCGGTCACCTTCACCGCGGACATCCCCGGCGTGTTCGAGGTCGAGTTGCACCACAGCGGGGCCGCGCTGACCGAACTCCGGGTGACCGCGTGATCCTCGCCCACGGTCTCGGCGGGCGTTCCGACCTGCCGGTCCCGCTGTGGCTCGCGCTCTACGCCGGCGCTGCCGCGGTGCTGGTGTCGTTCTTCGCGCTCACCGCGCTGTGGAAGCAGCCGAAGCTGCGCGGCGCGCGGGCCGGGCTCGCCTGGCCGCGGGCGCTCGAGCGGATCGCCGACGCCCGCGCGACGCGAATCGCGCTGCGCCTGCTCGGGCTGGCTCTGTTCGCTCTGTTCCTGGTGTTCGCCTGGACCGGCCCGGACGACTCGGCGGACAACCCGGCGGCCGCCTGGTTCTACGTGTGGTTCTGGGTCGGGCTCGTGCCGCTTTCGGTGCTGTGCGGGCCGGTCTGGCGGCTGGTGAATCCACTGCGGACACTCTCCGCGCTGTTCCCGGGCCGCCGCCCGGTGCCGCGGTGGGGGTTCTTCCCGGCGATCGCGGGGCTGGTCGCCTTCCTGTGGCTGGAACTGGTCCACCCGCATTCGGACTCCCCGCGCGCGATCGCGGTGTTCGTCACCGCCTACGCGCTCGTGCACGTCGTGGCCGGCGCGGTGTTCGGGCCGCGCTGGTTCGACCGCGGCGACGGGTTCGAGGTCTATTCGGCGCTGATCGCCGCGCTGTCACCGTGGGGCCGCCGGGCGGACGGGCGGCTGGTGCTGCGCAACCCGCTCGACGGCCTGCGCACCCTGGAACGCGAGCGGGGCCTGACGCCGTTCGTGCTGGTGGTGCTGGGCTCGACGGCGTTCGACGGGCTGACCCGGCTGCCGTTCTGGGGCGAGGCGACCCGCGACGGCGACCGCGTCCTGCTGGGCACGGCCGGTCTGGCGGCGGCGATCGCGCTCACTGCGCTGGCCTACGCGGGCGCCATCCACCTGACCCGGCCGTACCTGCGGCGCGCGGTCACCGGCGCCTACGACACGTTCGCGCCTTCGCTGGTGCCGATCATGGTCGGCTACACGATCGCGCACTACTTCTCGTTCGCGGTGTTCGAGGGGCAGCGCGGATTCGGCGGCGGGGTGGACTACACCGTGGTCTCCGCGGCGGCGATCGCGTTCGTGCAGATCGCCGGGATCGTGGCCGGGCACGTTCTGGCGGTGACCTCGGCGCACGACCGTGCGCTCGGCGTGCTGCGGGGCGGTTATGCGAAGGTGGGGCAGTACCCGATGCTCGCCGTGATGGTGCTCTACACGGCGGTGGGCATCGCGCTGGTCTCGGGAGCGTGAATGCGTGAGCGGATGATCCTGGCCCACCAGGGCGGGTGGGACGAAACCCTCATCATCATCGGGCCGATCGCGATCATCGTGGTGCTGATCGTGGTCGCCCGCCGCCAGGCCCCTCCACCGGAGGAGCCGGGCGAGGACGCGCCGTCAGCGGAGCAGACGGGCGATGAGGCCGGTGACGACGAGCCAGAAGACCGCCGCCAGACCGTAGTTGACCAGCACGTTGAGCTGCCCGTTCGCGATCGGGAAGAGACCGGGGAAGAACAGCGCGAGCGGCTGGGCGATGGAATCGATGAAACGGTAGAAGGCGTTCGCCGTGTTGGCGCCGGCCAGGACCAGGACGATGTAGATCGCCTCGACGAGCGCGAACAGCGCCCCGATCCCGGTGACCACCCTGGCGGCGGTGCCGCGTCCACGGTAGATACCCGTTCTGGCCATGCGAAGGAGTAACCCGCTTCGCGAAAAATCAAACCCGATCGGGTGATGTCGGTCAGCGTTTCTCGTTCGGGATGAAGACCCACAGCGCCAGGTAGAGCAGGAACTGCGGTCCGGGAAGCAGGCAGGACAGCACGAACAGCAGGCGCACCGTGCGGGGCTTCCAGCCGAGGCGGTGGGCCAGGCCGGCGCACACCCCGGCGATCACCCGGTCGTGCCGGGACCTGGTCAGTGTCGTCGTTGTCGTCGTCATGCCTCCACGATGCTCCCGCGTGGTGCGGCGCGCATCGGTGGAAACCCCCGAATCATCCCTGGGGTCAGCCCCAGTGCGCCGTCCGGGCGAAGTCCGCGAAGTCACGCGGCGGACGGCCCAGCACGCGCCGCACGTCGTCGGTCACGGACTCGTTGCGGCCGTCCAGCTCCTCGGCCAGCAGCTCGCTCAACCGCCCCGCGAACTCCGGCTCCACGCCGGCCGCGACGAGGCCGGCCGCGAACTCCGCGGCGCTGACCGGCACGTACCGCACCGGCCGGCCGAGCGCGGCCGAGATCTCCGCCGCGGCCTCGGCGAACGTGAGCAGCCGCGGCCCGGTGATCTCGTGCACCCGCCCCGCGTGCCCGTCCTCGGTCAGCGCCCTCGTCGCGACGTCCGCGATGTCGTCGGCGTCGATGAACGGCTCCGACACGCCGCCGGCCGGGAACGCGAACTCGCCGGCCACCACCGACTCGGCGAGGAAGTCCTCGCTGAAGCTCTGCGCGAAGAAGCTCGCCCGCACGACCGTCCACTCCGGACCGGCGTCCTGGATCGCTTCTTCGCTTCGCCGCGCGCCTTCCTCACCGCGGCCGGTCAGCAGCACCAGCCGCCGCACGCCCTGCTCGCCGGCCTGACGGGCCAGCGCGCCGATCTTCGGCGCCGCGTCGGGGAAACCGGCGTCCGGCGCGTAGGTCACGTACGCCGCCGGGACGTCCTTCAGCGCCGGTTCCCACGTGCCCGGCTCGTCCCAGTCGAACCCGGTGGACCGCGCCGCGATCCGCACCTGCTCGCCGCGCGCCCGCAACCTGTCCGCGACCCGTCGTCCCGTCTTGCCCGTTCCGCCGATCAGCGCCCGCGGCGCCTTCCTCCTCCGCACCCAGCTGGCGCCGCCGTGGTCGATGCGGATCCAGGACGAGGCGCCGCTGACACTCGTCGCCGTGCTGCGCGGCAGCGCTTGGGTGCGCTTCGACGACGGCGCCACCCGCGAGCTCACCGCCGGGGACGTGGCGGTGCTGCGCGGCCCCGAGCAGGTCTGCACCACCCCGGCCGGGCAGGAGGTCGTGATGACCGGCCTCGGCCTGCGCACCTGGGGCAACGACCCGGACGGCCCGACCACGCTGCTCGTCGGCACGTACCAGCTCAGCGGCGAGGTCAGCCGCCGCCTGCTCGGCGCCGAGATCTCCCGCGACGAGCCGGGCCAGGAGGCCGTCCTCGACCGGCTCCTCGACCTGCTGCTCATCGACGTGCTGCGGAAGTGGTTCGCCGGCCCCGGATCGGGCCCGTGGTACCGCGCCTACGCCGATCCGGTCGTCGGCCGGGCACTACGGCTGCTGCAGCACCGCCCGGAACACCCGTGGACCGTCGCCACGCTCGCCGCCGTCGCCCGCCGCGTCGGCTACTCGAGCCCGTTCGCGCTCAGCGCCGCGTTCAAACGAGCTCACGGGGTGAGCCCGCAGCGGCACCGGCAGGGAGCGGCCGCTCGTCCGGGGTGAAAGTCCACGGCGATGCCCGGCCGGCGCTCGAATCCACACGCGACCGCCGGGACGCGCACCGGCTAGGCTGCACCGGTGACGACGAGACCGGTGGCCGCCCGACCGTGACGCGCCTGCTCCTGCTCCTCGTCGTCCTCCTGGTGGCGTGCGCGGCGCCCGCGCCGGCCCCGCCGCCGGACGTGGTGTCCCTCGCCGCCGGGCGGATCCGCGGCACGGTGACCGAAGGCCACCGGGTGTTCGAAGGCATCCCGTACGCCACCGCGGCCCGCTGGCGACCGCCCGCGCCCGGTCCGGTGTGGAGCGGCGTGCGGGACGCGACCGCGCCCGGCGCCCGGTGCCCCCAGCCCGGCGAGGCGGGCAGCGAGGACTGCCTGTTCCTCAACGTCACCACACCCGCGGGGGCGGCCGAGGGGCTGCCGGTGCTGGTGTGGATCCACGGCGGCGCGTTCCTCGGCGGCAACGGCGACTCCTACGACGCGCGGGACCTGGCCGCGCGCGGGCTGGTCGTGGTGACCCTCAACTACCGTCTCGGCGCGCTCGGCTGGCTCGCGCACCCGGCGCTCGCGCACGACGGCGGCGCGGGCAACTTCGGGCTGCTCGACCAGCAGGCGGCGCTGCGGTGGGTGCGGGACAACATCGCCGCGTTCGGCGGGGACCCCGCGCGGGTCACTCTCGCCGGCGAGTCCGCCGGGGCGATGTCGGTGTGCGACCACCTGGTCTCCCCGGGCTCGGCCGGGTCGTTCCGCGCCGCGATCGTCCAAAGCGGACCGTGCCAGGCGCAGGCGCCCGCTCCCGTAGCGGAAAACGCGAGCACCGAGTACGCGGCGAAGCTCGGCTGCGCGGACCCGGCCACCGCCGCCGCCTGCCTGCGCGCCCTGCCGCCGTCTCGGCTGCAGACCGTGCCGCGGTACTTCGACCTCGCCGGGGTCCCGGTCGCGGGCCCGGTGACCGGCGGTGCCGTGCTGCCCGCCAACCCCGTCGACGCGATGCGCGCCGGCGCCGCCGCCCGGGTGCCGGTGCTGGTCGGCGTGACGCGGGACGAGTTCACGCTGTTCCTGGCCCAGCAGTACGCGGCGACCGGGAAGACGGTCACCGCGGCGGAGTACCCGGCGGCGCTGGCGCGGGTGTTCGGGCCGGACGCCGCGGCCGTGGCCGCCGAGTACCCGCTGCAGGCCTACGCCGGCTCGGCTCCGCGTGCGCTCGCGGCGGCCCTCACCGACGTCGCGTTCGCCTGCCCGGCGCGGGACATGGCCGGCTCGCTGTCGCGGACCGGTCCGGTCTACGCCTACGAGTTCGGTGATTCCCGCGCCCCGGTGCCGGATTCCCTGTCGCGGTCGCCGTTCCCGCTCGGCGCCGCGCACAGCCTGGAGCTGTCCTACCTGTTCGGTGGCGGCGAGTCGTTCGACGACGGGCAGCGCCGGTTGTCCGCGGAGATGGTCGGGGACTGGGCGGCGTTCGTGCGCACCGGTGCGCCTGGTCCGGACTGGCCGCGCTTCGACCCGGCGCACGAGCAGGTGCGCGCGCTCGTGCCGGGCGGCGCTCGCACGATCGGGGACTTCGCCGCGTCGCACCACTGCGCGTTCTGGCGGGACCGCTAGGTTCGCCGCCATGCGGTTCGGGGTTTTCGTCCTCGCCGGGCGGTTTCCGGAACAGGACGACGGGGAGGCGCTCACGCGCTCGCTGGACGTGGCCGAGCGCGCCGAGACGGCCGGGTTCGACGACGTCTGGGTCGCCGAACACCACTTCATGTCCTACGGGGTGTGCCCGTCGGCGGTCACCTTCGCCGCGCACGTGCTCGGGCGGACGCGCCGGATCACGGTGGGCACGGCGGTGAGCGTGCTGTCCACGGCCCATCCGGTCGCGCTGGCCGAGCAGGCCGCGATGCTGGACCGGATGTCCGGCGGGCGGTTCCGGCTCGGCGTGGGGCGCGGTGGGCCGTGGGTGGACCTCGAGGTGTTCGGCACCGGCCTGGACCGGTACGAGCGCGGGTTCGCCGAGGGACTGGACGTGCTGCTGCAAGCGCTTTCCGGGCGCGTGGCCGCGGCGGGGGAGTTCTTCGCCTTCCGCGAGGTGCCGGTGGTGCCGCGGCCGGTGTCGCTGCCGCCGGTCACGGTCGCGTGCACGTCCCGGGCGACCGTGGAGCTGGCCGCCGCGCGCGGCTTGCCGATGCTGCTGGGCATGCACATCGGCGACGAGGAGAAGGCCGAGATGGTGACGCACTACGCGAAGGCGGCGGCCGAGGCCGGGCAGGACCCGTCCGCGCCGCACGTGTCGGCGGTGCTGGCGCACGTGGCGGACTCCCGGGCGAGCGCGGTGGGGGAGCTGCGCGCGGCGATGCCGGGCTGGCTGCGCGAAGGGCTGGCGGGATACGCGCCGGTGGACGACCGCCCGTACCGCCCGCGCGACGCCGTGGAGTACACGGACCTGCTGTGCCGGCTGCACCCGGTGGGCAGCCCGCGCGAGTGCGCCGACCGCCTCGCCGCGGCGGTGGAGCGGACGGGCATCCGGCACACGATCCTGTTCGCCGAGGGCGCCGGGGACCGCGAGCGGGTGCTGGCGAACGTGACCCGGCTCGGTGCGGAGGTCCTGCCGCTGCTGCGCTGACTTCGACGGAAAACGGGCGCGTCCCCTCCGGCCGAGAGGACGCGCCCGTGGTTTCGGTGTGTCAGGACTCCTTCGGAGACAGGGTCACGTCGATCGTGTTGCCGGGTCCGGTCGCCAGCGGGCTGATCAGCCCGGTCAGCGGACCGCAGTTCTCCAGCGGCGCGATGTCGTACGTGCCGCTGAGCTCACCGCCGGCCAGCGGGTCGAACCCGGGGCCGGAGGTCAGGTTGATCTCCGACGGCTCCGAGGTCTGGCACTTCGGCGACTTGCTGATCGGGAAGCCGAAGACCTTGACGCTGGGCAGCTTGATGGTGGTGTGGCTGGTGGAGCTGAGCACACCGCCGGACAGCGTCCCGGTCGTCTTGCCCTCCTGCGCGAAGTCCACCTTCGCGGTGATCGGGATGAAGCGGAACAGCGTGGCCTTCAGCTTCGACGGCTCCAGCGACAGGTCGGCCGTGAAGTTCCCGGTCGCCAGGTCGAGGTTCGCGTCGATGCCGCCGGACAGCGGCACCGTGGCCCCGAGCTTCTTGACCACCGAGTCGCCTTCGAGGGCGTAGCTGTAGTCGATCCCGGTCGGCGGGTTGGTCGTGGTGGTCGTCGGCTCCGTCGTGGTGGGCTCGGTGGTGGTCGGTTCCGTCGTGGTGGGCTCGGTGGTCGTTGGTTCCGTCGTCGTCGGCTCCGTGGTGGTCGGTTCCGTCGTCGTCGGTTCGGTGGTCGTCGGCTCGGTGGTCGTGCCGCCGTTGATCGTGATGTCGGCCAGCACGTTGTTCTGGCCCGCGACCTGTGTGCACTGCGAGTCGAAGACGCCCAGGCCGGTGTCCGTGCCGTCGGCGCGCTTCGGGTGCAGGGTCAGCAGGATGTCGCCGACGGTGATCGTCGCCTGCCCGGCCTGGGTGAAGGTCAGGGACGGCGCGTCACCGGTGGCCACCGTGTCGAACGAACCCGACGCCGGCACCGGCGTCACCGGGATCGTCGCCGGCACGGTCACCGGGATGGTGGCCTCCGGCGCGGTGACCGTCGAGCTCGCCTTGGCGCTGCCCTCGACCGTGGCCGCCCCGACCAGCGTCAGGCCCTGCGTCGCGGTCGGCGGCACGGTCGCCACCGCCTTGACCTGGAACGCCGGCGTGGGTTCGCCGACGTTCACGGTGGTGGGGATGTCCGCGCTGATCACGATCTGCAGGGTCTGGGTACCGATCAGCGGGAACGGGCAGCTGTACTGCAGGGTCAGCGACACCGGGTCGGCCGCACTGGTCCCGGAGCCGGCCAGCACGGCCGTGAGCGCCGCGCCGGTCGCGACGGTCGCGGACGCGGCCGCCGCGACCATCCTTCTCATTCTGGTTCTCGTTCGCACACCTATCCTCCGGTGTATCGGCAGTGATACGAAAAACCACGCCACAGCGGGAAAATCCGCCGGCGAGGTCATCGGAAATGGTTGCTACCGATGGGTAAAGTAGTTTCGCCGAGTCCGCATTGGCAATGTTTCCGCCAAGATTGTCCTTGGGGGCCAAGGAAGTTGTCACCGGCTGATACGACCGCGCCAGTCCGACCCGCACCGTGCGGACAATGTTCACCGGCCGCCCGCGCGAGCACTCACCGCGGTGACAAGAATCGGTTTCCCGGCTCGCGCGCGCGTGCCAACAACGCGCGGGCGCCTTGACCGGCCCGGGGGCCGGTTCTAGGTTCCGCGAATGCCCGACTGCGTGACGTTCGACCTGTTCTCCGACCAGCCGCGCGCCGCGTTGTGGCCGCTGCTCGGTTCGCCGGAACTGTACCCCCGGTTCTTCCGGGGTGTCGGCGCGGTCGAGCGGACCGGCGGGCGGGGACGCCACGCACGCTACCGGATCCGGCTGACGCTGAGCGGCCGTCCGGTCGAGCACGAGATGCGGGTGCTGTTGAGCCGCCGCGAAGAACAGCTGGTGCTGGAGACGGTGCCGGACACCGGCGGGTGCCTGTCGGTGCGCCTGTCCGACGCCACCCCGGGCACCCGGCTCAAGGTCATCTACTTCCGGCCCGGCGTGCCGAGCCCGGGCCGCGCCCCCACGCCCGCCGAGGTGCGGTCGTGGGCGCAGGACGGTCTCGAGCGGATGCAGCGCCACCTCCGGGAGACCGCGGAACCGTGGCCGCCCGACCGCGCCCCGTCGACCCGGCAGGTCGCCAACACCCTGATCGCGGCGGGAATCCTGGCGCCAGCCCGGCCGGACCGGCTGGTGCGGCAGCTGCGCGCCCTGGTGCAGTGGGGCGCGACCCTGGCCGGTGGCTACACCGCGGCCGCCGCCCGCTCGCCCCGCGGCATCGCGGTGATCGACGAGGACGGCGCCCGCACCACGTTCGCCGGACTGAGCGCCGAGGCGAACCGGCTCGCCGCCGCGCTGCGGGCGGTCGGGGTCGGGCCGGACGGGACCGTGGCGATCATGGCGCGCAACCACAGCGCGATGGTGAAGACGCTGCTGGCGTGCGGGCGGCTGGGGGCGGGCACGGTGCTGCTCAACACCGGCCTGGCCCGGCCGCAGGTCGCCGACGCGGTGGCGCGGCACGGCGTGCGCGTGCTGGTGGCCGACGGCGAATTCGCGCCGCTGGTGGCCGGGCTGCCGCTCACCGCGGTCGTGCTCACCGGCGCGGACGAGGGCCCGGCGGGGCAGCCGACGCTGGCCGAGGTCATCGCCGACACCCCGGACGCCGAGTTCGCCCCGCCCGAGCGTCCCGCGCCGATCGTCGTCCTCACCTCGGGCACCACCGGCACGCCCAAGGGCGCGCGGCGGCCGACGCCGAAGGGCCTGGGCGCCGCGGTGGCGCTGCTGTCGCGGATCCCGTTGCGGGCGGGGGAACGGATCCTGATGGCCGCGCCGCTGTTCCACAGCTGGGGTCTGTCCGCGTTGCAGGTCGGCATGCCGCTGCGGGCGACGCTGGTGATGCAGCGACGGTTCGATCCGGAGGCGTGCCTGCGGGCGATCCAGGACCACCGGTGCACCGCGATGTTCGCGGTCCCGGTGATGCTGCAGCGCATCATGGCGCTGCCGGCGGAGGTGCGGGCGCGGTACGACACCAGCAGCCTGCGGATCGTGGCGAGCAGCGGATCGGCCCTGCCCGCTGCGCTCGTCTCGGCGTTCCAGGACGCCTTCGGTGACGTGCTCTACAACTTCTACGGCTCGACCGAGGTGTCGGCGGCGTCCATCGCCACTCCGGCCGACCTGCGTGCCGCCCCCGCCACCGCCGGATATCCGCCGCTGGGCACGCGGCTGGCGGTGCTCGGCCCGGCGGGCGAACCGGTGCCGCCGGGCACGGTCGGCGCCATCTTCGTCGGCAACGACCTGCTCTTCGACGGCTACACCGACGGCACCAGCCGCACGGTCCGCCGCGAGCTGATGGACACCGGAGACCGCGGCTACCTCGACGCCGACGGCCGGTTGTTCGTCGCGGGCCGGGACGACGACATGATCGTCTCCGGCGGGGAGAACGTGTTCCCGCGGCCCGTGGAGGAGGCGCTGACCGCGCTTCCCGGTGTCGCCGACGCGGCCGTGCTCGGCGTGCCCGACGACGAGTTCGGGCAGCGGCTGGTCGCGTTCGTGACGGTGCGGCCGGGCGTCCGGCTCGACGAGGACATGGTGCGCGCGTACCTGCGGCGGCGGGTCGCGCGGTTCGCGATCCCGCGGGAGGTCGTGTTCGTCGACGAGCTGCCCCGCACGCCGACCGGCAAGGTGCTCAAGCGCTTGCTGCTGGAGGACGCTGGCGGGTGACACCCGCGGAACCGGTATTTCGTCGTCCCGTGACAAGAAAAACCGGTGCCGCCGGAGATCGGCCGAGAAGCGTTGTGGCGCTCGTTGACCCGTCGGTAACGTCCTCGCGGTCCGCTACCGGAGGGTTCGATGACGCAAACCCGGTCACGTCGCGCCGCTGTCGCCACGCTCGGGCTGGCTCTCGTGGCCGCCGCACTGGCGCCCGCGACGACGGCCGTCGCCACCGCGGCCACCCGCGGCGGCACGAGCACGTGCCAGGCCGGGGGACCGGTGGAGGTGCCGGTCTCCTTCAGCGCCGCGTTCGCCGAAACCGTTGCCCAGGGCGCGAATGTGCCGGTGTCGGCGGCGTCGGTGAACCTCGTCGTGCCGGCCGCGGCGGTCGACGCGCTGCGCGATTCGGGCGCCAGTTCGGTGGACGCGTCCGCCGCGGTGGAGCTGAGCGTCACCCAGCAGGCGGGCACCCAGGAACTGACCGTCACCGGACTGTCCACATCGGAGGTCCTGCTCCCTGCCGACGGTGAGCTGCGGATCACGCTGCCGGGCCGAGTTCCGCCGATCGCGGCCGGCGC
Organism: Amycolatopsis deserti; assembly: GCF_014653945.1. GTDB lineage: Bacteria > Actinomycetota > Actinomycetes > Mycobacteriales > Pseudonocardiaceae > Amycolatopsis_E > Amycolatopsis_E deserti. Next base: position 30,560 of record NZ_BNAU01000011.1, read on the forward strand.
CGGTCCGGTGACGGTCGCCCTCACCTCGCTGGCCCCCAAGCTCGTCGCGCGCGGTGAGACGTTGACCGCGGACCTCGCGTGCACGGCCGATCCGGCGGCGAACGGGGAGTTGGCGCGCGTCGCGGTGACCGCGCCCGCGGCGCCGCCGGTGCCCGACGTCGCGGCGGCCGCGGAGGATGCGCCGCTGCTGACGGCGAAGTTCCTCGTCGACGGCGTCTCGCACATCGCGAAGATGGGGTCGGATCTGGTGCTCGAGCAGGGCACGTTCGACGCCGGCCTGTTCACCGGCGAGGTACCGGACACGATCCGCATCGAGGGCGAGCTGAAGCTGCCGAAGTCGGCGGGCTACTTCGTGGCGTTCCGGTTCATGCCGGTGACCAGCGACGTGGAACTGCCGCAGGACGGCAAGGCGACGGGCACGGCGGACATCAGCGGCGGGCTGTTCACCCCCACGATCGACATGACGGTGCGGGTGAACCTGGTGGTGAGCGACGTGAGGCAGGACGGCGTGCCGATCGCGGTGGGCGCGAACTGCCGGACCGCCGCGCCGCTGGTGATCCCGATGAAGGGACAGACTTCGCTGCTACCGGGCAGCAAGTCGACGCTCGAGTCCACTTTCGACATCCCGGCGTTCTCCGGTTGCGGGGTGAGCGAGGACCTGGACCCGCTGCTGACCGGCCTGATTTCGGGACCGGGCAACAAGATGACCACAACGCTGACCGCGCAGGGGGTGGGCTGAGGTGAGCGTGACGACGGCACCCCGGCGGCCCACCCCGGGGACGACGCCTCCGCGGCTGACCGCCGGTCCGGCCGGCTTCCCGCCCGGGGCGGCGAGCACCCCGCCCGCACAGCCAAACACTCCGCCCGGAGTGGCGAACACGCCGATGGGAGTGGCGAACACGCCGCTCGCACAGCCAAACACTCCGCCCGGAGTGGCGAACACGCCGCGCGGAGCGGCGAACACGGCGCAGGTGGCAGTGGCGGCAGTGGCAGGGGGTGGGCTGACGTGACCACCCCCGTCACCGCCGCCCGTAACGCTGTCGGCGAGTTCGGCAAGCTCTTCGGCCTCGCGCTGGACATCGTCGTCGCGATGTTCCGGCGGCCCTTCCAGCTGCGGGAGTTCGTGCAGCAGTTCTGGTTCGTCGCGAGCGTGTCGATCCTGCCCGCCGCCCTCGTCAGCATTCCCTTCGGCGCCGTCATCACCCTCCAGCTCGGCGGCCTCACCAGCCAGCTGGGCGCCGAATCGTTCAACGGCGCCGCCAGCGTCCTCGCCGTCATCCAGCAGGCCAGCCCGATCGTCACCACCCTCGTCGTCGCGGGGGCGGGCGGCAGCGCGATCTGCGCGGAACTCGGCTCGCGCACCATCCGCGAAGAAATCGACGCCATGGAGGTCCTCGGCGTCTCCCCGATCCAGCGGCTCGTCGTCCCGCGGGTGCTCGCCGCCATGGCCGTCGCCGTGTTGCTCAACGGCATGGTCAGCTTCGTCGGCGTCACCGGCGGTTACGTGTTCAACGTCCTGCTGCAGGGCGGCACCCCGGGCGCGTTCCTCGCCAGCTTCTCCGCCCTCGCCCAGCTGCCCGACCTGTGGGTGGGCGAAATCAAAGCCGTGATCTTCGGGTTCCTCGCCGGGCTCGTCGCCTCCTACCGCGGCCTCCACCCGAAGGGCGGCGCCAAGGGCGTGGGCGACGTGGTCAACCAGTCCGTCGTCATCACCTTCCTGCTGCTGTTCTTCGTGAACTTCGTGATCAGCGTGATCTACCTGCGTGTCGTGCCGGCGAAGGGAGCCTGAGGCAGTGACCCACCGGTTGCTCAACCCGGAGCGCCCCATGAACGGCCTGGTGCGCCTGGGCGACCAGCTCGCCTTCTACCTGCGCGCCCTGGCCTGGACACCCCGCACGCTGACCCGCTACGGCCGCGAGGTGATCCGCCTGCTCGCCGAGGTCGCGTTCGGCAGCGGCGCGCTCGCCGTCATCGGCGGCACGATCGGCGTGATGGTCGGCATGTGCGTGTTCACCGGCACCGTCGTCGGCCTGCAGGGCTTCTCCGCGCTGGACCAGCTGGGCACGTCGGCGTTCGCCGGGTTCCTCTCCGCCTACTTCAACACGCGCGAGATCGCCCCGCTGGTCGCCGCGCTCGCGCTGTCCTCCACGGTCGGCTCCGGGTTCACCGCCCAGCTCGGCGCGATGCGGATCTCCGAGGAGATCGACGCGCTCGAGGTGATGGCCGTGCGCAGCATGCCCTACCTGGTGACCACCCGGATCATCGCCGGGTTCATCGCGATCATCCCGCTGTACGCGGTCGGCCTGCTCACCTCCTACCTCGCGGCGCGCACGATCACCGTCACCGTCTACGGCCAGTCCGGTGGCACCTACGACCACTACTTCAGCCTGTTCCTGCCGCCGGAGGACGTGCTCTGGTCGTTCGCCAAGGTGATGGTGTTCAGCGTCGCGATCATCCTCACGCACTGCTTCTACGGCTACCGCGCCGGCGGCGGCCCGGCCGGGGTGGGCGTCGCCGTGGGCCGCTCGGTGCGCACGTCGATCGTCGTGGTCAGCGTGCTCGACTTCTTCCTCAGCCTGGCGATCTGGGGCGCCACCACGACCGTGCGGGTGGCGGGATGAGCGAGCGGCGCAGGCGCCTGGTCTTCGGCGCGCTCGGCCTGGTGTTCCTCGCGCTGCTCGGCGCGATGGGCTGGTTCGCCGTCGCGATTTACCGCAAGACGTTCAGCTCCGCCGTCCCGGTGGTGCTGCGCGCGGAGCGGGCCGGCACCCAGCTGAAGGAGAACGCCGACGTCAAGGTGCGCGGGGTCCTCGTCGGCTCGGTGCGCTCGATCGACGTCCGGCCCGGCTGGGTCGACGTCGAACTGGCGATGGACCCGGACCGCATCGGCGACATCCCGTCCAATGTGTCCGCCCGGCTGCTGCCGAAGACGTTGTTCGGCCAGCGTTACGTCAGCCTGGTGATCCCGCCCGACCCCGCGCCGCGCGCACTGTCCGCCGGCGCGGTGATCCAGGAGGACCGCAGCACCCAGGGGGTCGAGGTGGAGCAGGCGCTGCGTGATCTGCTGCCGGTGCTGCAGGCCGTGCAGCCGCAGAAGCTCGCGAGCACCCTCGGCGCGGTGTCGCAGGCGCTGGAAGGCCGCGGCCCCGAACTGGGCACGACGCTGGTGACGCTCGGCGACTACCTGGGCCGGCTCAACCCGGAGGTGCCGCAACTGCGCACCGCGATCACCAAGCTCGCCGACACCGTGCAGACCTACGCCACCGCCGCGCCGGACCTGGTGGACGCGATGGCCGACCTGCGCACCACCGCGACCACCCTGACCCGGCAGCAGCAGGACCTCGCCGCGCTGTTCACCACGGTCACCGCCGCCGCTTCGGACGCGCAGGGCTTCCTGGACGCCAACGACGACACACTGGTCGACCTGTCCGCGGACAGCAGGCCGGTGCTCGACCTGCTCGCCGAGTACAGCCCGGAGATCCCGTGCGTGGCCGACGCGGCCGCCCGGCTGAAACCGGTCGTCGAGCGGGCCCTGGGGGTGGGCACGGCCGAACCCGGCCTGCACGTGGACCTGACGGTGCGGCCGCCGAGGCCGGGCGGCTCCCCGCCGCCCGCGGCGGACGGGCCGCGGTGTCCGGTGGCCGGGTCGGCCGCGCCCGGGGCGGACACCCCGGCGGCACAGCGGTTCCTGTCCGAGCTGCTCGCCCCGGTGCTGGGGGAGCGGCCGTCGGAGATCCCCGGCTGGAGCGGGCTGCTGATGAACCCGCTGCTGCGTGGCGCGGAGGTGACGCTGAAATGATCCGACCGCTGGTCAAGGGCCTGATCTTCGCGGTCGTCACGGTGCTGGCGACCGGGCTGCTGGCGGTTACGATCGCCAACCGCGGCGACGGCGGCACCGTCACCTACCGCGCCTGGTTCAGCGACGTCACCTCGCTCAACGCCGGCGACGACGTCCGCATGGCCGGCGTGCGCGTCGGGCAGGTCACCGGCATCGAGATCGTCGACCGCCGCATCGCCGAGGTGTCGTTCTCGGTGGACGAGAACCGCACGCTCAGCGCGACGGTCACCGCGGCGGTCAAGTACCGCAACCTGATCGGCCAGCGCTACATCACGCTCGACCAGGGCACCGGCGCCGGGCGGCTGGAACCGGGCGGGTTGATCCCGCTCGAGCGCACCCGCCCCGCGCTGGACCTGACCGCGGTGTTCAACGGGTTCAAGCCGCTGTTCCAGGCGCTGTCCCCGCAGGACGTCAACCAGCTCGCCGGCGAGATCGTGCAGGTGCTGCAGGGCGAGGGCGGCACGGTCGCGGACCTGTTGCGGCACACCGCTTCGCTGACCTCCTCGCTCGCCGGCCAGGACCAGGTGATCGGCCAGGTGATCACGAACCTCAACCAGGTGCTCGACCGGCTCAACGCCCGCGACGGGCAGCTCGCGCAGCTGCTCGAGGCGACCCAGCAGCTGGTGTCCGGTCTCGCGGCCAACTCCGGCCCGATCGGCAACGCGATCGACGGCATCGGCGAACTCACCACCGCCACCGCCGGGCTCGTGCAGGACGCCCGGGAGCCGCTCCGCAACGACATCGACGCGCTGGAGAAACTGGCGCGGACCCTCGGCGACAACACCCCGGAGTTCGAGCGGTTCCTGAACAACCTGCCCGTCAAGTACGAGGCGATCGGCCGCATCGCCTCCTACGGCTCGTGGCTGAACTTCTACCTGTGCTCGGTGCGCTCCGACGCCACCCCCGCACCCGGCGGCGGCCCGGTCGGCGTGCCCGTGACCGAGGCGAGGTGCCGTCGATGAAGTCGTTCCGGTCGCGCAACTCCTTCCGGCTCGGGCTCGCCGGGCTGGCCGTGATGCTCGTGCTCGGCGCACTCACGCTGTTCTGGGACCGGCTGCCCGCGCTCGGCGGCACCACCTACACCGCGGAGTTCACCGAGGCCGCCGGCCTCAAGAGCGGCGACGAGGTGCGCGTCGCGGGCGCGAAGGTCGGCGAGGTCACCGGCGTCTCCCTGGATGGCGACCACGTCAAGGTCGCCTTCCGCGTCACCGGCACGTGGGTCGGCGACGAGAGCACCGTCTCGGTGCGCATCAAAACGCTGCTGGGCGCCAAGAACCTCGCGCTCGACCCGCGCGGCGAGCGCGAACAGGACCCGGACCAGCCCATCCCGCGCAGCCGCACGGTCACCCCGTACGACGTCAACGACGCCTTCGCCGACCTGGCCCGCACCACCGGCGAACTCGACACCGACCAGCTCGCGGCGAGCTTCCGCACGCTCGCGCAGACCTTCGACGCCACCACCCCGCAGGACGTCCGGTCCGCTTTGGACGGTCTGGCCGCGTTGTCCCAGACCATTTCCTCACGCGACACCGAGCTCAAGCAGCTGCTGGAGGGAACCGCGCAGCTGAGCGGCACGGTCGCCGAGCGCACCGACCAGCTCGCCCGCCTGATCACCGACGGGAACGTGCTGCTCACCGAGTTCAACCAGCGCCGCGCCGCGATCGACGAGCTGTTGCGCGGCACCCGGGACCTCTCCCAGCAGGTGCGCGGGCTGATCGACGACAACAACGCGCAGCTCGGCCCCGCGCTGGAGCAGCTGGACCGGGTCACCGATGTGCTGCAGCGCAACCAGAACACGCTCGACCGCAGCCTGAGCCTGTCCGGCCCGTTCTACCGGCTCCTCGGCGACGCGCTCGGCAACGGCAACTGGATCGACACCTACCTGTGCGGGCTCATCGGCTCCGCGGACGGCAGCCCGTGCATGCCACCGAAACCGGGAGGGGGCGGCTGATGGCGATGTCCCGCCTGGGCAGGTGGCTGCGCTGGTGCGCGCTCGTCGTGATCCTCGCGACCCTGGCCACCGCGATCGTGATCGTCGTGCGCGACAGCGCGCGCGGCAAGCACCTCACCGCGTACTTCACCGCGGCCGTCGGCATCTACCCCGGTTCGGAAGTGCGGATCCTCGGCGTCCCGGTGGGCACCGTGGACACCGTCGAACCGCGGGGACAGCAGGTCGAGGTCGGCTTCACCGTCGACCGTGGCATCCGGGTGCCCGTCGACGCCGCCGCCCTGGTCGTGACGCCGAGCCTGGTCAGCGACCGGTACGTGCAGCTCGCCCCGGTCTACCGCGGCGGGCCGGAAATCGCCGACGGCACGGTCATCCCGGTGGCCCGCACCGCGGTGCCGGTCGAGCTGGACCAGCTGTTCGCGAGCCTGGACCGGCTGACCACCGCGCTGGGTCCGCAGGGCGCCAACCACGGCGGCGCGCTGTCCGACCTGCTGAGCAGCGCGGCGGAGGACCTCACCGGCAACGGCGCGCAGCTCGGCGAGATGATCCGGCAGCTCGGCCAGGCGGCCACCACGCTGAGCGGGTCGCGCGACGACCTGTTCGCCACCGTCGACAACCTGCAGCGGTTCACCACGATGCTCGCCGGCAACGACGACCAGGTGGGCAGGCTGGCCGACCTGCTCGCCCAGGTGTCGGCGTTCCTCGCCGCGGAACGCGACGTCTTCGGCGCGTCGCTGGACGAGCTGGCCGGCGCGCTCGGACAGATCCAGCAGTTCGTGCGGGACAACCGCGGCCGGGTCAAATCCAATGTGGACAAGCTGATGGGCACGACCCAGGTCCTGGCGAACCAGCGCGCGGCGCTGTCCGAGGCCCTGACCACGGCGCCGGAGGCGCTGAACCGGCTGCTCGCCGCCTACGACCCGGCGAACTCGACCATCTACAGCCGGGCCGACCTCAACGAGTTCAGCATGGGCCCGGTCCTGCCGCTGGGAGGCAGCTGATGAAGCAGATGTCCCTGGCGCTGCTGTCGGTGCTGGCGCTGCTGGCCGGCTGCTCGTTCGGCGGCCTGTACGACACGCCGCTGCCCGGCGGCGCGGACCTCGGCGACCACCCGTACCGGGTCACCGTCGGGTTCCGCGACGTGCTCGATCTCGTGCCGCAGTCCGCGGTCCAGGTCGGCGACGTGCCGGTCGGCCGGGTCGAGCGGATCGAGTTGTCCGGCGACGGCCGCACCGCGCAGGTCACGCTGCTGATCAACGGTTCGGTGCGGCTGCCGTCGAACGCGGAGGCGTGGCTGCGGCAGAGCAGCCTGCTGGGGGAGAAGTTCGTCGAGCTCGGCCCGCCCGCGGCCGGTGAATCTCGGGGCAGCCTCGCCGACGGCGCGCGGATCCCGGTCGAGCGGACCAACCGCAACCCGCAGGTCGAGGAGGTGCTCGGCGCGCTATCGATGCTGCTCAACGGTGGCGGTGTGGGCCAGGTGCAGCAGATCAGCCGGGAGCTGAACGCCGCACTCGGCGGCAACGAGGCGGAGATCCGGGACCTGCTGACCGAGGTGAACACCTTCGTCGGCGGGCTGGACCAGCACCGCGACGAGATCACCCGGGCCCTGAACGGCATCGACCGGCTGTCCGCGTCGCTGTCCGCGCGCCGGGACCAGATCACCGGCGTGCTGGACGACCTCGGCCCGGGCATCGACGTGCTGGCCCGGCAGCGCGAGCAGCTGGTCACCATGCTGACCTCGCTCGACCACCTGTCCGGGGTCGCCGTGGACACGGTCAACCGCGGCAAGGACGACCTGATCGCGGACCTGCGGGCGCTGGAACCGACGCTGCGGCAGCTCACCGTGGCCGGGCAGCAGCTGCCGGAGGCGATGGAGATGCTGCTGACCTTCCCGTTCCCGGACGCCGCGCTGGACGCCATCAAGGGCGACTACTTGAACCTGTACCTGGACTTCGAGGCCCGAACCGCGGGTGCCGAATCCGTGCCGCTCCCGTTGGGTGGGGGTTCGTGATGCTGACCCGCAAGGTGCGCGTGCAGGTCATCGTGTTCGCGCTGCTCGCGCTGGCCGGGATCACCTACGTCGGCGCCCGCTACGCCGGGCTGGACCGGCTCTTCGGTGGCGGCGGGTACGTGGTGCGCGTCGAGCTGGCCGACTCGGGCGGCATCTTTCCGAACGCCGAGGTCACCTACAACGGGGTGCCGATCGGCCGGGTCGGCGAGCTGAGGCTCACCGATTCCGGGTTGGAGGCCGACCTGCGCATCGACGACGGCACCCCGCCGGTGCCCGCCGACGTCGAGGCGGTGGTGACCAACCGGTCCGCGGTGGGGGAGCAGTACGTCGACCTGCGCCCACGCGGCTCCGGCGGCCCGGTGCTGGCCGACGGCTCGGTGATCGCGCGGCCGCGCACCCGGCTGCCGCTGCCGAACGAGCAGCTGGTGCTGAACCTGGACCGGCTGGTGGCGTCGGTGCCGCGGGACGAGCTGCGCTCGGTGGTCGACGAGCTGTACGAGGCGACGCTGGGCACCGGCCCCAGCCTGCAGGCCCTGCTGGACGCGACGGCCGCGTTCACCCAGTCCGCCTCCGACCACCTGCCCCAGACGATCCGGCTGATCAGCGACGCGGACACCGTGCTGACCACGCAGATCGAGAATTCCGCCGCGATCACCGCGTTCGGCGCGGACGCCAAACGCATCGCCGAGACGCTGCGGAACTCGGACGCGGACCTGTCGGCGATCCTGTCGTCGGCGCCCCCGGCCGCGACGCAGATCAGCGGCCTGCTGCGGGAAACCGGCCCGAACCTGACCACGCTGCTGGCCAACCTGCTGACGACCTCCCAGGTGCTGCTCGCCCACCGCGACGGGATGGAGGAGCTGCTGGTGGCCGCGCCCGCGGCGATCGAGGCCGGCAGCACCGTCATCACGGGCGATTCCGCCGGGTTCGGCCTGGCCACGACGTTCTTCGATCCGCTGCCGTGCACCGCCGGGTACGAGGGCACCCGGTACCGCAACGGCCTGGACACCACACCCGCGCCGCTGAACACGGCGGCCGGGTGCCGACGCTGAGGAGAGGGTTGCCGTGAGAGCTGTGTTGATCGCCGGCGCGCTGGCCGGTCTGGCGGTGCTGGCCGGCTGCGGGCCGGACAAGGCCGCGCCGGAGGAGAACGCCGCCGCGATCACCTGGTCGGAGCACGTGTGCGCGGCGGTCCGCGACGGCGGCGCGAAGCTGTCGCAACTGCCCGGGGTGGACGCCTCGGACGTCGGCAAGGCGCGGGAGGGCCTGGTCACCTACCTGGCGTCGCTGTCGCAGGCCCTGACCGACCTGGGCAACGGCATCACCCGGGAAGGCCCGCCCCCGGTGGCCGACGGCCAGGCCACGGTGGACCGCGCGATGGACACCCTGAACGCGACGAGGTCGTCGGTGGACGAGGCGCGCACCGCGCTGGAGTCGGCGCCGGTCACCGACCAGGCGAGTTTCGAGCAGGCGGTCCGCGGTGCCAGCGACGCCTTCGCCAAACTCGGAACCGCCACGGAAGGCCCGACCAAGGACCTGACGAACAACCCGGAACTGGCGAAGGCGTTCGAGAAGGCGCCGACCTGCCAGGCACTCGACGGCGCATAATCCTCCCCAACCAAACCGCCACCCGGCAACGCACAGCAACCACCCCACGAGCCACCCCGCTCCCGCAACCCGATCCCCAGCCAAATCGGTTGCCGAGCCACCGGGTCAAGGCACGCTTTCCCGCCTTGACGCGGTGTCTCGGCAACCGAACACTGAAAGATCGGGTTCGGGAGGGCCACTCAATCCGGGCGTAGCGAAGCGAAGCCGGCGATTGAGAAACCCGCGTAGCGGCTACGAACGCCGCGTAGCGGCTACGAAACCCCCAGCAATCGAGCGGCTCGCAGCGCGATCTCCAGGTCCGACCGGCTTTCCGGATCGTTCAGCCGCTCCCCGAACAGCTCCTCCAGCTGCCGCATCCGGTACCGCACGGTCTGCGGATGCACGCCCAGCCGGTCGGCCATGTCCGGCGCCGTCCCACTGGACTGCAGCCAGGCCAGCAACGTCTGACCCAGCCGCGTCCGCTGCTTGTCGGTCAGCCCGTCCAGCGGCGCGAGGCACCGCCGGATCAGCTCCGTCACCAGGAACTCGTCCGACAGCAGCCACAACGTCGCCAGGTGATCGGTCGCGCGCGCCAGCGGCGGCGCCTCGATCACCCCGCGCCGGGCCAGGTCCACCGTGCGCCGGGCCCAGCGCAGCGACATCGCCGCGTCACCCAGCTTCACCTCTGGCCCGATCACCGCGCGCCACCCGGCCAGGGCGGGTTCGAGCGAGCCCGCCGCGATCAACGACGGGTCGGCCAGCAGGCACGGCTGCGGCCCCTCCAGATCCATCAGCACCTCGCTGTCCAGCGACGGCGGCTCGCGGTGGTGCTGGTCGGCGCGCGGTTCCAGGGCGACCGCGACGACCCGCTCCGGCAGCCGCCACCCGGCCGTCGCGGCCAGGCGGGCGATCGCCTTGGGGGACGCCGGCGGGTCGGCCAGGATCAGCTCCAGCAGCTGGCGTCGCTGTCGCGCCCGGGTTCCGGCGGCCCGTTTCTGCGCGGCCGCGTACCCCTGCAGCGACAGGGCGGAGATCTCGTCGACGTAGGCGAAGATCGCCTCCGCCCCGACGCACAGGAAGTCCGTCGACAGGCCCAGCGACTGGCTCACCGACGCCACGTACCGCCACGCCACCCGGCCGCCGACGCGGTAGGCGGTCTGCAGCTGGTCCAGCGTCCGGCCCTCGCTGAACTCGACCTTGCCCAGGTGCCGGAACACACCCATCCAGGCGTCCTGCGGCGCGGCGGGGTTGCCGAGGTTGTCCATGCAGTGCCGGACCGCCTGCTGGATGCTGTGCACGATGGTGCGCCCGAACGGGCCCTCCAGCGGCCGCGCGTACTCCGGCACGGCGAGCTGGATCTCGCGCAGGATCTCGGCCGTCATCGCGTCGGCGTGCGGCCGGAACGCCTTCGCCAGCTCGCGCGGCAGCGAGGCCCACAGCCTGCTGGCGCGTCCGATGCCGGCGCTGAACTCCGGCGCGTTCTGGCGCTGGCGCGGCGGGAGCCCCGGCGCGCGGGGCGGTCTTCGGGAGGCGTTCGCCCGCACGGTGTTCCCGTGCCGGTAACCGGCATCGGTGGTCATGATCTACCTCTGATCGCAACGAAAATCGGCGGCGATTCCGGTGGTCGGGAGGAACAACATCGCACCACGCCCCGTGCTTGGCAAGGATCTCTTGCGTGAGCGGAGCAACCGGGCGAAGCGATCGGTCCAGCGCAGCGCACCGGGGTGAGTGCCGCCGTCCCGGTTTCCCTCACCCACGTGACAAATTCGCGCGCTCACGGCTGGGCACCCCGCGCGGCGAGGCGCTGCGCGCGCAACGCCAGGTGCATGCTGAACCGGTCCTCGCTGTCGTCCAGCCGGTCACCGAACAGCTCCCGCAGCTGGTGCAGCCGCGCCCGCACGGTCTGCGGATGCACCTGCAGGCGCTTGGCGATTTCCGGCGCCCCGCCACGGGTTTCCAGCCACGCGAGCAGGGTTTCGCCGAGCCGGTCGCGCTGCTTGTCGCCGAGGGCGTCCAGCGGCCGCAACGCCTGCCGCGCCACCTCGGCGGCGAGGAAGTCCTCACCCAGCAACCACAACGCGGACAGCTGGTCGACGCACCAGGTGATCGGCTCGTCGCCGGGGCTCGCGGGCAGCAACGCGAGCGCGCGCCGGGCGGTGCGGTGCGCGGCGGGCGCGTCGGCCAGCGCGACGGTCGGCGAAACCGCGGCGCGCCAGCCGTTCCAGCGCCCGGTCAGCGGGAACAGGTGCCGTTTCGGGCGGGTGGTCAGCAGGCACGGCCGCGCGCTCTCCAGGTCCACCAGGACCTCGTCGTCCAGCAGCTCGACGGGGAAGTCGGCGGTGCCCTCGGCGCGTTCCAACGCGACGATCGCGACCTTGTCCGGCAGGGCCCAGCCCGCGCCCCGGGACACGTTCGCGAGCGTTTCCGGCCCGGCGGGACGGCCGGACAGGATCAGCTCGAGCAGCTGCCGTCGTCGCCGCTCGATGGTGCCGCCGGAACTGGACTGCGCCTCGTGGAACCCGTCCAGCGCGGTGGCCGACAGATCCTCCACATAGGCGAAGATGATTTCCGCCGCATGGGCCAGCACCTGCGGCGACGCGCCCGCCTTGCGCAGCACCGGCGCCACGTACTGCCACGCCACGCGCGCGCCGATGCGGGCCGCGGCCTGCAGCGCGTCGAGGCTGCGGCCGTCGGCGAACTCCCGCCTGCCGCGCTCGCGGAACAGCTCGATCCAGTCGTGGTGCTTGATCGCGGGGTTGCCGATGCTTTCGATGACGTGCCGCACCGCCTGCTCGATGCCCTCGGTGAAGACCCGGCCGAACGTCCCGGTGAGCGGGCGCGAATAGGCCGGCACCGACCGCTGGACCTCCCGCATGATCGCCGCCGCGATCCGCCCGGTGTGCGGGCGCAGTTCGACCGCGACCCAGCGCGGGCCGGAGGCGAGCAGCTCCGCGTTCCGGTTCTCTACCAGGACGAACGACCCCCTCTCGTGACGTCGGGCAGTCGTTCATGTTACGGCCGATGACCGGTGGCGGAAGGAGCCGAACGTCATTCGGTCTTCGGCGCCCGATATTTGTCACGCTGCGACGAAGTCCGGCACCGGATAGGTTGTCCCGCGTGCGAAAGCGGATTCTGATCACCGGCGCCAGCGCCGGGCTCGGCGAGGAGATGGCGCGCCAGTTCGGGGCCCTGGACCGGGATCTGGCCCTGTGCGCCCGGCGGCTTCCGCGGCTGGAGGAGCTGCGCGAGGAAGTGACGGCGGCGCATCCCGGTGTCACAGTAGCGGTTCGCGCCCTGGACGTCACCGACCACGACGCGGTGTTCCGGGTGTTCGGCGAGCTGCGCGACGAGCTGGGCGGGCTGGACCGGATCGTGGTCAACGCCGGGCTGGGCAAGGGGCAGCCGCTGGGCACCGGGTACTTCGCCGCGAACAGGCAGACGGCGGAGGTGAATTTCGTCGCCGCGCTCGCCCAGTGCGAAGCCGCGATGGAGATCTTCCGCGAGCAGGGGGCCGGGCACCTGGTGGTGATCTCGTCGATGAGCGCGATGCGCGGCATGCCGCGGAACCTCACCACCTACGCCGCCACCAAGGCCGGCGTGGCCGCGCTGGCGGAGGGCATCCGCGCCGACACGCTCGGCACGGACATCCGGGTCACGACGATCTTCCCGGGCTACATCCGGTCCGAAATGAACGCCCGGGTGCGCAAGACGCCGCTGCTGGTCGACACCAAGCCCGGCGTGCGGTCGATGGTGCGGGCCATCGAGCGGGAACGCCCGCACGCCTGCACCCCGGCCTGGCCGTGGACCCCGCTGAGCTTCGCGATGCGGCACCTGCCCCTGCGCTGGGTGGGGAAGTTCGTCTGAGGGGGCCGGGACCCGCGGCGGGTCCCGGCCGTCGGTCAGCGCGTCAGGAACTCCTCCGGCCGCAGCGCCCGCGCCACGATTCGCGTGTCACCCAGCCAGCCGTAGTACCCCTGGCCGTACTTTTCCGCGAACTGCGTCCCGCCGAGCGCGAACGGCTTGCCCAGCGTGGTGATCCCGCGCGAGTCTTCGGCGGCGTTGCGGGCGATCCGTGAACCGTCGACGTAGACCACCGTGCGGCGGCCGTCGTTGACCACCGCGACGTGCGTCCACCGGCCGACCGGCAGCGCGTGGCTCCACGAGGTCGGGTCGGCGTCCCGGTCGACCGGGTACACCACGAACTGCAGAAAGCGCTCTCCGGACAGGTTGAGGCTGCACGTCGGCTCGTCCGGGGACCAGCCGCTGGTCTTGCCGGCGTCGCCGCTGCGGCCCTCCCAGCTCAGGATCCCCATGAACGCGTGGTCGCCGGTGAACGGGTCGGGCAGCTTGAGGAACGTCTCGATGGTGTAGCCGCTCTCGAAGCGGGCGCGGGTCAGGGGCGCGGTCGCGCTGGTCCGCAGCACCGCCCCGCGGTCGGGGCTCTGGCCGCCGTCGAAGCGCAGGCTCCCGTGACCGGGCGCCGCACGGTGGTGGTCGGCGGAGAAGGTGAGCACGTCAGCGGGCCCGTCGTGCAGGCGGGTGACCGTGAGGTCGTTGCCGTTGCCGGACAGGTCCCGCGCGACGGCACCGGCGGCGACCGGGCTGCCGTCGGCCCCGGTGAGGCCCTCGCCGTCGAAGCGCCAGTACGCGACCGTGCCGGGGATGACGACCTTCGCCGCGGGCAGGGCCGGCAGCGGCGCGGGCGGGAACCGGCTGTCGAAGTCGAGCTCGACGGTGAACCGGTCGGTGTCGCCGGTCAGCTCGTGGGTCTCGGCTTCCAGGGCGGTCGGGTCCCGCCGCGCCTGGAGCCAGGGGGAGAAGGTGCTGACGTCGATCACGCCCCGCGCCAGGTCGAACGCGTAGTACCGCAGCATGCCCGCGCCGCCGTAGTAGCGGTCCTGGTAGTTGGTGATGTGCAGGTGCACGGGGTGGCCGTGGTCGTTGGTCAGCGTGGTGCGGCCGGCGGGCCAGTAGTGGCCGCCCAGGGCGAGGAAGATCTGGTCGTAGCGGCGGATGACCTGGTCCCACAGCCGCTGCCCGTGGTCGGACAGCTGGGCGCCGCCGCCGTCGGTGGGGTAGACGAGGTCGTGGGTGGTGAGGATCGTCGGCAGCCCCCGGTGCGCGTCCAGGACGCTCTTCGTCCAGGCGATCCCGGCGTCGGAGACCCGCCAGTCGAGCGCGAGCAGCAGCCACTGCCGCCCGGCGGCGCGGAAGAGGTGGAAGCTGTGGTACCCGTCGGGGGAGCAGCCCCGGTAGGTGGCCGAGCGGGCGAAACGGCGCGGGCCGAAGGTCCGCAGGTAGGGCGTGTCGCCGCGCTGGTCGTCGCCGGAGACGTCGTGGTTGCCGGCGAGGACGCTGTAGGGCATGCGGCCGTCGATCGTGCGGAAGACGTCGTCGGCCTGGCGCATCTCGGTGGCCGTGCCGTGCTCGGTCACGTCGCCCAGGTGCGCCAGGAAGACGATGCCGTCCTCGCGGCGCCGCTCGACGACGTGGCGGAAGGTGGCGCGGACGGGCTCGGGGTCGGACCCGCCTTCGTCGAACAGGTACTGCGTGTCGGGCACGACCGCGAGGGTGAACCGCGGGCTGTCGGCATCGGCCGCTTCGGCCGCCTGAGCGGGCTGGGCCCCGAGCACGGCCGCGGCCGCGACGGGGGTGCCGACGGCCGCCTGGAGCAGCGTCCGGCGAGCGAGACCGGGGGATGGGGAACTGTCGGACATACCGCCTCCTGGGCTGAAAAGTCGCGCCCAGCCTGGTGATCATGTCTGACGTCCCGATGTCCCTTCGTGGAACGATCCCCGCCCGCCCGGTGAACCTTCCCGCGCCGGCGCCGCCGCTTGCCCGCAAGACCCGCGTCACCTGCCCGCGAGTCCCACCTCCCACCCTCCCGCCCGCGAGTCCGGTGCTCAGGAATCCGCGCCGCGGCCGGTCTTCTCCTGCAGCCGGTCGATGAGCTGCGACGCCTCGGCCTTGGTGAGGTTCTCCGGCAGCTCCTCACCGGCCTCGCGGGCCAGTGTCTGCAGGTAGGAGCGCTGCGGGCCGGTCATCTGCTCCTCGCCCGTCGTCCAGTCCTGCGGGTCCTTCTCCGGGTTCTGCGGTCCGGTCACCGCACACCTCCGTTCGCCGATGTGTTCGAAACCGGCATACCCCGGCCGGGCCCGCGTTATGCCCCTGCCCGGATCTCGTTGAGGTAGTTGTAGATCGTGTACCGGGTGACCTCCAGCTCCCCGGCGAGGTAGTCCACCGCGTCCTTGATCAGGAAGAACCCGGCCTCGTCCAGCTCGCGCACCACCGCGGCCTTGTGCTTCTTCTTCATCAGCCCCACCGGGATCCCGGTCTGCGCGACCGCCCGGTCCACCAGGAACCGCTGCAGGCTGTCCACGTCGGGCGGGAAGCTCTCCGCCCGCACCTCGCTCGCCGGCCCCTGTGTCACCTCGCTGTTCACGCACAGGCACCCGATCGCCACCCCGTCGGCATCGCGCAGGAAGATCGTCGACGAGCGGATCGGCCTGCCGTCCGGGCCGTGGGTCTCGTAGTTGGTCAGGTCGTGCGTCGTGCCGCGGCGCACCAGCCCGAGCAGCAGGTCGGTCATCGGCCCGCCGGGCTCGCGGCCGGTGATGCCGCCCGCGATCGCGACGATCGAATCCGGCAACTTGGACAGGTCGTGCAGCACGACCTCGTTGCCGGGCCCGAGCATCGCGGCCAGCCCGCTCACCGCGGGAACCAGCGCGGACAGCACCGAGTCGGTGGCGGCCGCCGTGGGCACCTGGGTGGCCGGCATCGGACGCGACAAGTATTCCAGCGCGGTGCGGACGGCCTCCACCGCCGACGCCGGCGTGGACGCGTGCGGGGACAGCCGCACGTGGTCGGTGCGCACGGTGGCGGCGATGCCTTCCGCGGCCAGCACCGCCCCGACTCGCTCCGCGGGGTGCCCGGGCAGGCTGAACGCGAGGATCCCGGCGCGCCGGCCGGTCGCGGACACGATCTCCGCGCCCAGCGAGCGCAGCATCTCCTCCAGTTCGCCGACCCGCTCGGCGATGCGCGACTCGATGGCCGCGACCCCGGCCTCCTCCACCAGCTCCAGCGCCGCCGCGAACGCGCCCGAGGTGACCGGGCTGAGGTTGCTGACCGACCACGACGCCGCGAACTCCGCCGGCGGGTGGATCTCGTCGTCGAACAGGCCCGCGTCGTGCGCGCCGGTCCAGCCCGACAACAGCGGCCGCATGCGCTCCAGCGCCCGGTCCGACAGCACCGCGAAACCGGTGCCCCAGCCCGCGCGCAGCCACTTCTGACCGCCGACGACCAGCACGTCGGCCGCCTCCCACGGCGCCTCGATCACACCGAAACCCTGGATGCCGTCGACCACGAGCAGCCGGTCACCGACGGTTTCCCGCAGCGCGGCGAGGTCGGCGCGGTAGCCGGTGCGGAAGTCCACGGCGCTGACCGACACCAGCGTGGTGTCCCCGGTCAGCTCCCGCGCCACCACCTCCGGCGTGACGTACCCGCGCGGCGGGCGCATCCGGCGCAGCGTGATCCGGCCGGCCTCCTCGGCGCGCGCCCACGGGTAGGTGTTGGCCGGGAACTCCGCGGCCGACACCAGCACCTCGCCGGGCGGGGCGTGGAACGCGGCCTGGAACAGGCCCTGGCTGGTGTTGGGCAGCAGGATGACGTGGTCGGTGTCGGTGCCGCACAACCGGGCCACCGCCGCCTTCGCGCGGACCTCCTGCCGCATCAGGTCGTCCACTGTGGACGGGCCGGCCTTGGCGGAGGAGTTCAGCAGGCGCGCGGTGGTGTCCACGACGGCGTGCGAGGGCGGGCCGTAGCGGGCGAAGTCCAGGTAACCCGCGGGCTCGTCGAACTGGAGCAGGTAGCTGGGCGAGATCCTGGCCATCAGAGGATGCGCGCCAGGAACTGCCGGGTGCGCTCGTGTTCCGGCGCGCCGAGGACCTGTGCGGGCGGCCCGGTCTCCACCACCGCGCCGTCGGCCATGAAGACGACCTCGTCGGCCACCTCCCGCGCGAACCCCATCTCGTGTGTCACGACCACCATTGTCATCCCTTCGGACGCGAGCGAGGTCATCACCTCCAGGACCTCGCCGACCAGCTCCGGGTCCAGCGCCGAGGTCGGCTCGTCGAACAGCATCAGCTTCGGTTTCATCGCCAGCGCCCGCGCGATCGCCACGCGCTGCTGCTGGCCGCCGGAGAGCTGGTCGGGGTAGGCGTCGGCGCGGTGCGCGAGGCCGACCCGGTCCAGCAGGTCCAGCGCGGTCCGGCGGGCCTCGGCGGGGGACAGGCCCCGGACCCGGACCGGGCCCTCGGTGACGTTCTGCAGCACGGTGCGGTGGGCGAACAGGTTGAACCGCTGGAACACCATGCCGATGTCCCGCCGCTGCCGGGCGACCTCGCGCTCGCGCAGCTCGTGCAGCTTGCCCTTGTGCAACCGGAAGCCGATCGGCTCACCGTCCACCCACACCTGGCCGCCGTCGATCGTCTCCAGGTGGTTGACGCACCGCAGGAACGTGCTCTTGCCCGCGCCGGACGGTCCGAGCAGGCACACCACCTGTCCCTTGTGGACGGACAGGTCGATGCCGCACAGCACCTCGGTGCCGGCGAAGTGCTTGCGCACGCCGACCGCGCGCAGCAACGGCTCGGTCATGTCAGGCCCTCCGCAGGGTCGTCAGGGCGCGGCCGACGCGCGACCACGGCCGGGCGGTGTGCTGGTCGGCCGCGAACGCGCGCTCCAGGTAGTGCTGGCCGACGCTGGCGACGGTGACCACGACCATGTACCAGATCGCGGCGGCCAGCAGGGTCTCCATCACCAGCAGGTTGTGCGACGAGATGTTGTTGGCCGCGTGGATCAGCTCGGTCACGCCGATCACCGACGCCATCGACGTGCCCTTGAGCATGTTGATGAAGTCGTTGCCGGTCGGCGGGATGATGACCCGCATCGCCTGCGGCAGCACGATCCGGCGCAGCGTCATGGCCGGGGTCATGCCGATCGACTTCGCCGCCTCGGTCTGCCCGCGGTCCACGCTGTTCAGGCCGGCCCGCACGATCTCGGCCATGTAGGCGCTCTCGTTGAGCGCGAGGCCGAGCAGCGCGGCGACGAACGCGCTGACGATGACGTTGGTCGGCTCGTGCACCAGGTAGCCGCCGGTGAACGGCAGCGGGATCGAGACGAACTCGAACACCAGCGCCAGGTTGAACCAGATCAGGATCTGCAGCAGCACCGGCAGCCCGCGGAACAGCCAGATGTAGACGGCGGCGACGACGCGGGCCACCGGGTTGGCCGAGCGGCGCATCAGCGCGATCACGACGCCGATGACGATCGCCACGGCCTGCGCGATCACCGCCAGCAGGACGGTGTTGAGCAGGCCGACGGCCATCACCCGGTACCACAGGAACTCCGGCACCGTGTCGTAGGAGATCCGCGCCTGCGCCAGCACCACGCCGAGCACGGCCAGCAGGGCGAGGATGACCACCGCCGAGACCCAGCGGCCCCAGTGCCGCAGGCGCACGATGGGCAGTTCGGCCTGCGGCACCCGGGTGGTCAGGTCAGCTTCCGGCATTGACCGTCACCTTCGTGATCGCGCCCTGCTTCACACCCCACGCGTCGAGGATCTTGCCGTAGGTGCCGTCGTCGACCAGCGCGGTCAGGGCCTTCTCGACCGCGTCGCGCAGCTGCGGGTTGGCCTTGTTGACGCCGATTCCGTAGGGGCCGCCGTTGATCGGCTCGCCGGGCACGACCTCGAAGAACTCGCCGCCACCCGCGTTCTGGCTGACGTAGGCGGCGGTCGGCAGGTCGTTGAGGATGGCGGCGACGCGGCCGGTGCGCAGCTGGTTCTGGTTCTGCGAATCGCTGTCGGTGGCCGTCGTGGTGATCTCCGGCTTGCCGGCCTGGACGCACTTGGTGCTCTGCTCGGCGGCGAAGGTCTGGTGGCTGGTGCCCTGCACGACCGCGACGGTCTTGCCGCACAGCGAGTCCGGGCCGGTGATGCCGTCCGGGTTGCCCTTGCGGACCATGATCGTGATGCCGGAGGTGAAGTAGTCCACGAAGTCGATCTGCTGCTGGCGGGCCTTCGTGTCGTTCATCCCGGCCATCGTCAGGTCGAGCCGGCCGGACTGCAGGCTGGTGATCAGCGAGCCGAACGCCATGTCCGTGTGCTGGGCGGTCAGGCCGAGCTTGGCCGCGACGGCCTTGGCGATGTCGACCTCGAACCCGACCGGGGTCTTGCCGTCGGCGGAGTAGAAGTTGTTCGGCGCGGACTGCATGTTCGAGCCGATGTTGAGCTTGCCGGCCTGCGCGATGGGAGCCGGCAGGCCCGCCGCGAGCTGCGGGTCCTTGGTGACGCCCTGCAGGATGGCCGCGGTGTCCGGAACGCCCGGGCCGGTCGCGGCGCCGCCGCCTCCGGCGCCGTCGGACCCGCCACCGCAGGCCGCCGTGAACAGCAGGCAGCCGGCGACCAGCGCACCCCAGCGCGTCACCCGTGACTTCGCAGACATGGCATCTCCTCACCCGATCGAACGATGAGCAGGGACGCTACAACCGGGTGTTGAAGACGTCAACTGTGAGTTGAAATTCGGTCGTCAGGTGGCGGGGAAGTCGAACTGGTAACCCTGCGCGATCAACCAGGGGAGGAGTTCGGCGAGGGCGGTGACGGTCTGTCGCCGCTGGCCGCCGCCGTCGTGGAGCAGGATCACCGCGCCGGGGTGCACGGCCTGCTGCACGGTCGCCACGATCGCGGGGGCGCCCGGAAGCGTCCAATCGCGCGAATCGACCGACCAGCCCAATGACGTCATCCCTTCGCGGGAAGCGATCGCGGTGATCGTGTCGGACCAGTTCCCGCCGGGCGCGCGGAAATAGGGAACGGGAACGTCCCCGTCGGCCGCGAGCCGCAGATCCGCCCGCGCTCCGGTGATGTCCGCGGAAATGCGCGCCTCGTTCCGCTTCGCGAGTTCCTCGTCGTGGCTGACGGTGTGGTCGCACAGCCGCATTCCGCGCTCAACGACCAGTTCCACGAGTTCGGGATGGCGGCGCACCTGCGCGCCGACCATGCAGAACGTCGCGACCGCGCCGTGCCGCGCCAGCAGGTCCAGAACTTGCGGCGTGTAGGCGGGGTCGGGGCCGTCGTCGAAGGTCAGCGCCACGAACCGGCCGGGGCGCGCGGTGGTGCGGACGGGCGCGCCCGGCGCCGGGGGCGGGCTGGACGTGGTGGCGGCGCCGATTTGTTGTCCTGCTTCGGGTGGCGGCGTGGCGGGGGTGCCTTCGGCGCCGGACCAGGACAGCGAAATGATCAGCGAGATCGTCACGAGCACCGCGGAGATCAGGGCGGCCCATCGGTAGCAGTACGGCGGGCGCAGCACTTGATAGCGCATGGGCACCTCCACGAATCGCGACGTCGCCCGCGCACAATAGAGTGAAAACTGATTCGGTCGGGGGAATTCGGGGCGTGTCCGAAAAGGTGGCTCAGTAGAAATGCCGTAGCTGCGGCCAGAGTTGCGACCAGGGTTGGGTGACGGTGTCGCAGAGCGTGATGACCGTGCCCTGTTCGTCGTTGTCGAGGCCGAGCCCGTTGTCGTGTTCGGCGGCGACGCGGCAGTCGCCGAGGCCGGCCATGGTGGTGGCGCCGACCAGGACGACCGGGCCGGTGTGGCTGTCCGGCGGCGGTCCCCAGTCGGCGTAGGACATGTGCCCGGAGTAGGGCTGCGGCAGGCCGAGTTCGGGGCCGTAGCGCTCGATCGCGCCGGCCTGGCCGTAGTTGCGGGTCAGGATCACCGCGGTGGCCTGCTGCGGAGCCGGGATCCGGCGCCAGACGCCGGCGACCGTGGCGGTGAACTCCGGCCAGCCGACCTGCTCGCCCTGTTCCTTGTTCATCGCCAGCACCGGGTCGAGCCCGTCCGGCGGCAGCACCGGCAACGCCACGACGACCGACATCGCGGTGCCGATGACCGCGAGCCCGCCGGCGAGCCCGCGCCGGGCCGCGCGCCGTCCGCGGGCGAGCCAGCGCACGGTGGGTTCGGCGCCCGCGGCCATCAGCAGCACGAGCAGCGGGATCGAGTAGTACGGCTTGCCGCCCAGGACGAGCAGCTCGACGCAGACCACGAAGTAGGCCACGACCAGGGCGCGTGCCCACCGCAGCCGTGGGTCCCGCCACAGGCGCACCATCCCGGCGAGCCACACCGGCACCAGCACCGGTGAGAGGTAGACCAGTTGGAGCGGCACGAACAGGACGCGGTTCTCCGCGCCGTCGTCCGAGCTGATCCCGGAGGCGACGGTGAGCAGGGGCCAGCCGTGCGCGGCCTGCCACCACACGACGGGCGCGGCGAGCGCGGCCGCGATGACGACGCCCGCGGGCAGCCACGCGCTGCGGAACACCTGACGCGGCCCGGTGACGAGCACGGCGATGCCCAGTGCCGAGAGCAGCATCAGCAGGAGCCACTTGTTGGCGAGGCCCGCCCCGGCCACCGCGCCGATCGGGAGCCACCACCGGCCGTCGCCGGTGCGCAGCAGTCGCATGGCGAGCAGGCCGATCGCCACCCACACGAGCAGGTCGAAGGTCGCGGTGCCGAGCATGTGCCCGACGACGAGAACGAACGACGACAGGGCCGCCGCGCCCGCCGCGAGGGTCTGCGCGCTGCGCCCGCCACCCAGCTCGCGGGCGACGAGCGCCACGAGCGCGACGGTGACCAGCGCCGCGACGGTGGCCAGTGCCCGCACGCCGGCCGGGCTGTCGCCGAACACGGCCGCCCCGGCCCGGGCGAGCAACGGCGTGAGCGGCGGCTGGTCGACATATCCCCAGTCGAGCCGCTTCCCGGCGGCGAGGAAGTACAGCTCGTCGCGGTGGAACCCGTAGCGCGGTGAGGCCAGGCTGAGCACAAGAGCCTGCCCGGCGAGGACAAGCCCAACCGGCCCGGCGGCGAACTGGGGCAGCGGCTGGGCGGTGGGTGTGCTGGGTTCGGTTGTCGTGCCGGTCATGTCGTTCTCCCCCCCGACCTGCGCGCGCCCCGCAGGCCCCTCACGGTGGCCCGCGCCCCCGGGGCGCGCAAGGCTCCAAACGGTCGCATCGACCGCTTCCCCCGTGCCGCCCGCAGGCGCGTGTCGTGATCGGACAGTCACGGTGCGGCTCTTGATGCGGCAGCAGCATCGCGCTCCAATCGGGCCAGGGGCCAGGGTGCACGGCCCGTGGCCGACGGCCCCCGGCCCGCGACGCACGACGCACGGCGCACGACCCGCGGCCCACGGCCCGCGGCGGCGCACCGCCCGCGGCACGGCGCACGGCCCGCGGCCCACGGCGCACGGCCCGCGGCCCGCGGGGTGCGGGCCATGGGTCACCCGCTCCAAGGGCCGCGGGCCCAACGGGCTCCCGGGCAACCGGCTCCACGGCCACGGGCCCCACGGGGCACGGGCCACGGGCCAGGGGCCACGGCCCGCCGGCTGCAGGCCACCGGTCCGCAGGGGCACGCTCCTAATCCATAGGCACGCTCCTGATCCGTGGGCACGCTCCTAATCCGGTAGCAGGGGCACCGTCGGGCCGTCGTCGTGGCCGAGGAGCATCGCTCGCGTCACCGCTTTCGCTCCGTAGCGGTCGCGCACCTGGTCCAGCGCCGCGTCCAGGGCGTCCGGTGGGTGTTCGCCGAAGGGCAGCTCCAGTTGCAACGGCGTGTCGTTGTCCAAGTTGGATAGTGCGAGGCCGATCAGCGTGATCCCCCGCTCCCGGATCATGGGCATCGCCGCGGCCAGCAGGCCCCGCGCGGTGGCGAGGATGTCCTCGGTGTGCGCCGTCGGGTGCGGCACCGTCTGCGACCGCGTCGCGCGGCTGTAGTCGCCGAACCGCATCCGCAGCACCACCGTCCGGCACACGCGGTGCGCGGCCCGCAACCGCCGCGCCAGCCGGTCGGTCAGCGCGGCCACGATCTCGTCCAGCTCGTCCGGCGAACGCGCCCGCCGCCCCAGCGCCCGCTGCGCCCCGATCGACCGCCGCCGCCTCCCGACGACCACCGGGCGGGGGTCCCGGTTGTGCGCCAGCGCGAACAGGTGCCGCCCACCGGCCCGGCCGAGCAACGCCACCAGCTCCGCCTCGCCCCGCTCGGCGACCTGCCCCACCGTCCGGATGCCCCGCGCGTGCAGCTTCTCCGCCGTCACCCGCCCGACGCCCCACAACCGCTCGACTGGCAGCGGGTGCAGGAACTCCAGCTCACGATCGTGCGGCACCACGAGCAGCCCGTCCGGTTTCGCCACCCCGCTGGCGACCTTGGCGAGGAACTTCGTGCGCGCCACCCCGACCGTGATGGGCAGCCCGACCTGCTCGGCCACCGCACGCCGCAGGCCGGCCGCGATCTCGCTCGGCGAGCCGGCGATCTTGGCCAGCCCACCGACGTCGAGGAACGCCTCGTCGATCGACAGCCCCTCCACCAGCGGCGTGGTCTGCTCGAACACGGCGAACACCGCCTTGCTCGCCGCGCTGTAGGCCGACATCCGCGGCGGCACCACCACCGCCGACGGGCACAGCCGCAGCGCCTGGCCGCACCCCATCGCCGTGCGCACCCCGCGCGCCTTGG
Organism: Amycolatopsis deserti; assembly: GCF_014653945.1. Taxonomy (GTDB): domain Bacteria; phylum Actinomycetota; class Actinomycetes; order Mycobacteriales; family Pseudonocardiaceae; genus Amycolatopsis_E; species Amycolatopsis_E deserti. Next base: position 54,499 of record NZ_BNAU01000011.1, read on the forward strand.
CCTCGTAACTCGCCGCCAGCACCACCCCACCTCCCACGATCACCGGCCGCCCGCGCAACGACGGGTCGTCACGCTGCTCGACCGACGCGTAGAACGCGTCCAGGTCGGCGTGCAGGATCGGGCCCTCGTTCGTCACGAACACATGTTCGCACCCACCCCCGACAATTTCCGGTCTTCGGTGGGACGCTGTCCGCATGGCCGAGAACGATCCGAAGGACGATCTGCACCGGTACCTCCAGCAGGCCCGCGAGGTGATGCTCTGGAAGCTCGAGGGCCTGTCGGAATACGACATGCGCCGCCCGATGACCCCGACCGGCACCAACCTGCTCGGCCTGGTCAAGCACCTCATCGGCTGCGAACTCGGGTACTTCGGGGCCACCTTCGGACGCCCGTTCGGCCGCGAGCTGCCCTGGCTGTCCGACGCCGAACCCAACGCCGACATGTGGGCGCGCGCGGACGAATCCAGCGCGGAGATCGTCGCCCTCTACCGCCAGGCCTGGGCGCACGCGGACGCCACCATCGGCGCGCTCGCGCTGGACGCCGTCGGCCACATCCCCGGCCGGGAGCCGGTCACCCTGCACCGCGTCCTCGTGCACATGATCGCCGAGACCCAGCGCCACGCCGGCCACGCGGACATCGTCCGCGAACTGGTCGACGGCGCCGCCGGCATGCGTCCCGGCACCGGCAACCTGCCCGACGCCGACAAGCAGTGGTGGGCCGACTACCGGGAGCGCCTGGAGCGGGTCGCGCGCGAATCCTTGCCTTGACGTCAGCGGCAACCTTTACGCTCGATCACATGCGAATCGGGGAGCTGGCGCAGCGGGCCGGGACCACCACGCGCGCGCTGCGGTTCTACGAGTCACAGGGGCTGCTGGCCGCGCGCCGGGCGCCCAACGGCTACCGCGAGTACGGCGAGGAGGACTTCCGGCTCGTCAAGGAGATCCAGACGCTGCAGGCGGTCGGGTTCAGCCTCGACGACACCCGGCCGTTCGTGGAGTGCCTGCGGGCGGGCCACGAGACCGGGGACTCGTGCGCCGACTCGATCGAGGTCTACGAGCGCAAGCTCGCCGAGGTCGAGGCCTTCCTGGACCGGCTGCACGCCGTGCGCGACGACCTGCGCGCCAAGCTCACCGAGGCGCTGGACCGAGAACCCGGCCCGTGCCGGGTCACCACTTCGTTCGAGGAGTCCCGATGACCGCCACCGACACCGCCGGCGCCGTGCTCGCCGTCACCGACGAGACCTTCGAGGCGGAGGTGCTGCGCCACGAGGGGCCCGTGCTGGTCGACTTCTGGGCGCAGTGGTGCCCGCCGTGCCACATGATCGCGCCGGTGCTCGCCGAGATCGCCGCCGAGCGGGCCGGCACGCTGACCATCCGCAAGATCAACTGCGACGAGAACCAGCGCGTCGCGCGTGACCTCCAGGTGATGTCGATGCCGACGCTGGTCCTGTTCCGCGACGGCGCACCGGTGGCGCAGTGGGTGGGCGCCCGGCCGAAGGCCCGGTTGCTCGCCGAACTCGACGCGGCACTGAACGCATGACCCGCGCCACCGGGTAGGCCGCTGCCCGGAGGTGCGACGGACGGCGGCACGGGCGCGTTCGCCGACGAGACGGTGTCCGCCAGTCGCCGCACGGGCACCACTTCCGCGACAAGTCCACTTCGGACGCCGGGCCGGCGTCCGGCGGCGTGTGCCGCGGCTACCTGAGCGCGGCCCGGCGCTGGCCCAGGTGGTCGTCGTGGCGCTGTCGACCCCGGCACGGACGTTCACCGCCCACATGGCCCAGCGCCTGGTCGTCGGCCGCGCATCGCGCTGGTGACCTGCCTGCGGTGGTACCCGCGTCAGTCCCGTAGGCGAGCCCGGGCCAGCAGCGTCGACGCACCGGTGACGACGGCCCGGCCCGCGCCCCGCACGCTCGAGGCGAGCACGGTGGCCCAGTCGAAGTAGTCCCGCCACAGCACGATCCGGCCGTCCCGCACCTCGAACGTGCCGCACACCCAGAACCGCGTCTCCCAGCTCCCGGCGCGCAGCACGTCGGTCCGCTCGGTCAGCACGATCGGGCCGTCGGCGGCGATGTGGTGCACCCGCGCCTCGAACCCGATGCGGTAGCGGCTGAGCAGCCGCAGCTGCTTCTCCACGGCCGCGATGCCGCGCGCCGGCGGCAGCGGGACGTTCTGGTACACCACGTCCGGGTCGGCGAAGGACAGCGCGCCTTCGACGTCGTCGCGTTCGAGGGCCGTCAGGAACGAGGTCACCGTGCTCTTCGGGTCCGCCATGGACCCAGGCTAACCGGTCAGAACGGGCGATCACCGGCGATCGCGACGCGTTCGGCGACCCGGGCGTGCGGGTGGTAGTCGTTGACCGCGTAGTGCTGCGTGGCGCGGTTGTCCCAGAACGCCACCGAGTTCGGCCGCCAGGAGAACCGCACCTGGTATTCCGGCACGTGCGCCTGCGCGAACAGCAGCCGCAGCAGGCGGTCGCTCTCGGCGCGGTCCAGCCCGACGATGTGCGTGGTGAAAGCCTGGTTGACGAACAAGGTCTTGCGCCCGGTTTCCGGGTGCGTGCGCACCACCGGGTGCTCGACCGGCGGGAAGCGGTCCTGCCAGCGGGCCAGCAGGTCGTGGTCGGCGAAGCGGGCGAAACCGGGCACGAAGTCGTGCACCGCGCGCAGGCCGTCGATCCGCTCGCGCACCTCGGCCGGCAGGTTGTCGTAGGCGGCGGCCATGTCGGCCCACAGCGTGTCGCCGCCGAGCGGCGGCACCTCGACCAGGCGCAGCACCGAGCCGAGCGCGGGCTCCGGACGCCAGGTGACGTCGGTGTGCCAGATGTTTTCGAACCCGGGCATCCCGGCGCCGCGGGCGAACCGGGTGACCTCGTCGGAGTCGCCGGAGGGCAGGAACGGGTTGGTCTCCAGCGGACCCCAGTTGCGCGCGAACGCCCGCTGCTGCGCCGGAGTGATGTCCTGGTCGCGGAAGAACAGCACCTTCCACTCCAGCAGCGCCCGGTTCAGCTCGTCCCGCAGCTCCGGTGTGAGCGGCCTGCTGAGGTCCACCCCGGTGATCTCGGCGCCGATCACGCGGCCCAGCGGGCGCAAGTGGAACATCTCGTAGGCGCGCGACCTGGCGTTCTCGTGCAGGCGCGAGAGGAGCCGCGGACCCTCGAGGATGCCGTCGTCCGGAACCTCGGCCGAGCGCAGGCGGTGGACGCGTTCGGGCAGCTCGACGGACATTTCGCGGACCTCCCGGGATGATCGCGGACAGGGTTCGATGATCACCGCGAGTCACCGGAGGCGGCAAGATACGTCCAGTATGTGGTCATCTCGTGCGGGAAAGAACTGACCGTGGGACCCTGCCAGGCCGTAGGGTTTGCGTCGTGAGCCTGCCCATCCTCATGACCGTCGACGACGACCCGGCCGTGTCCCGGTCGGTCGCCCGTGACCTCCGCCGTCGCTACGGCCAGGACTACCGCGTCGTGCGCGCCGCCTCCGGTGCGGACGCGCTCGAAGCACTGCGCGAGATCAAGCTGCGCGGGGACGCGGTCGCCGCCATCCTCGCCGACTACCGCATGCCGCAAATGGACGGCATCACGTTCCTGGAGCAGGCGATGGACCTGTTCCCGTACGCGCGGCGCGCCCTGCTGACCGCCTACGCCGACACCGACGCCGCGATCCAGGCGATCAACGTCGTCGACGTCGACCACTACCTCCTCAAACCGTGGGACCCGCCGGAGGAGAAGCTGTACCCGGTGGTCGACGCGCTCGTCGACGCGTGGCGCGCGGCCGGCGACCGTCCGGTCGAGGAGACGAAGGTGATCGGGCACCGCTGGTCCTCGCCGTCCTACAAGGTGCGGGACTTCCTCGCCCGCAACTCCGTGCCGTACCGGTGGTACTCGGTCGAGGAGCCGGAGGCCTGCCGCCTGCTCGAAGCCGCCGAGTGCGCCGCCGAGGACATCCCGGTGCTGATCACCCCGGACGGGACCGTGCTGCGCAAGCCGGACGGCGAGCAGATCGCCGACGCCGTCGGGCTGTCCACCCGGCCCGCCGCGGAGTTCTACGACCTGGTCGTCATCGGCGGCGGTCCCGCCGGGCTCGGCGCGGCCGTCTACGGCGCCTCGGAAGGGCTGCGCACCGTCCTGGTCGAGCGCCGGGCGACCGGCGGCCAGGCCGGGCAGAGCTCCCGCATCGAGAACTACCTCGGCTTCCCGGACGGTGTGTCCGGGGCGCAGCTGACCGACCGGGCCCGCCGCCAGGCCCAGAAGTTCGGCGCGGAAGTGCTGACCGCGCGGGACGTGACCGAGCTGGAGGCGCGGGGTTCCGCGCGGGTGGTCCGGTTCGGGGACGGCAGCGAGATCGCGGCGCACGCGGTCGTCCTCGCCACGGGGGTGTCCTACCGGGCGCTGGAGGCCGAGGGGGTCGCCGAGCTGACCGGCCGTGGCGTGTTCTACGGCTCGGCCGCCACCGAGGCGCCGGAGTGCGACGGCGAGCACGTCTACATCGTCGGCGGCGCCAACTCCGCCGGGCAGGCCGCGGTGTTCTTCTCCCGCTACGCCAAGGACGTCTCGATCCTGGTGCGCGGACCGTCGCTGCGCACCTCGATGTCGCACTACCTCATCGAGCAGATCGAGGCGATCGGCAACATCCACGTCCGGACCCGCACCACCGTCCTGCGCGCGCACGGCAGCGACCACCTCGAAGCGCTGACGCTGTGCGACGAGGAGCAGGGCATCACCGAGACCGTGCCGACCGGGCACCTGTTCGTGTTCATCGGCGCCGCGCCGCGGACCGAGTGGCTCGGTGACGACGTGTTGCGCGACGAGCACGGCTTCGTCTGCACGGGCGCCGACCTGCTGGTGGAGGGCAAACGTCCGCCGGGGTGGACCCTCGACCGGGACCCGCACCACCTGGAGTCGTCCATCCCGGGTGTGTTCGTGGCCGGGGACGTCCGCTCGCAGTCGGTCAAGCGCGTCGCCTCGGCCGTCGGCGAGGGCGCGATGGCCGTCTCCCTCGTGCACCGCTACCTGGAGGCACGATGACCGAGCCGCAGCTGACCCGCGAGTTCCTGCGCGAGCTGTTCCTGTTCACCGATCTGTCCGACACCCAGCTCGACTGGATCCTCGAGCACACCAAGCTGGAGCACTACCCGGCCGGCACCGCGATCATCAACGAGGGCGATCCGGCGACGTGCTTCTACGTGCTGCTGTCGGGCGCGCTGCGGATGACGCGGCTGGTCGGCGGCAGCGAGGTGGAGACCGTCCGCTCCGACCAGCGCGGCGCCTACTGCGGGGCGACGCAGTTCTTCTACGGGCAACAGCAACAGCGCTACGGCGCCTCGGTGTACGCGATCACCGATCTGACGTTCCTGACGTTGCCCGCCAAGGAGTTCGCCGACCAGTTCCGCAGCTGGTTCCCGATGGCGACGCACCTGCTGGAGGGCTCGTACCTGGGCTGGCGCAACAGCGACGCGCTGATCGGGCAGCGGCGGCGGCTGCTCGCGCTGGGCGAGATGTCAGCGGGGCTGACCCACGAGCTGAACAACCCGGCGGCCGCGGCGGTGCGCGCCACCGCGGCGCTGCGGGAACGGGTCGCCGGCATGCGGCACAAGCTGGCGATACTGGCCAAGCGGGACATCGAGCCCGATCTGCTGGAGCTGTTGTTGGAGGTCCAGGAGCGGCTGGTCAAGCAGGTGGCCGACGCGCCGCCGCTGACCGCGATGCAGCAGGCCGACCGCGAGGACGAGATCGGCGACTGGCTCGAGGAGCGCGACATCGAGCAGGGCTGGGACCTGGCCCCGATCTTCGTCGCGGCCGGCCTGACCGCCGAAAGCCTCGACCACGTGCTGGAGTCCGTCGGCGACGGCCTGCTGGACGGCGCCCTCCGGTGGCTGGCGTACGCGCTGGAGACCGAGATGTTGATGGGCGAGATCGAGGACTCGACCACCCGCATCTCGGCGCTGGTCGGCGCGGCCAAGCAGTACTCGCAGATGGACCGGGCGCCGCACCAGTGGATCGACGTGCACGACGGTCTGGATTCCACGCTGGTGATGCTCGCGGGCAAGATCGGCACCGGGGTGAAGGTGGTCAAGGAGTACGACCGGGGGCTGCCGACGGTGCCGGCGTACGCGGGCGAGCTGAACCAGGTGTGGACGAACATCATCGACAACGCGGTGAGCGCCATGCAGGGCACGGGAACGCTGACGCTGCGCACCACCCGCGACGGCGACCGGGTGGTGGTCGAGATCGGCGATACCGGGCCGGGCATCTCGGCGGAGACCAAGCAGCGGATCTTCGAGCCGTTCTTCACGACGAAGCCGGTGGGGGAGGGCACCGGGCTCGGCCTGGACATCTCGTGGCGCATCGTGGTGGACCGCCACCGCGGCGACCTGAGGGTCGAGTCGGAACCAGGCGACACGCGGTTCCGGGTCTACCTGCCGATCACGGAGCAGGCCTCGGAGTGAGGGCGCGCCGCTTCGCCGGTTCACCGAGCGAAGCGGCGCCCCACCACGGACGGCCCGAGGGGGTGGGTGGCCCCTGAGTGCAGACGGAAGGGGACGGGCCGCTGAGCGCAGGGCGAAGTGCGACGGGCCGCTGAGGGGGCGGAGATCGGAGGCTCGCGCCGGCGGGTCAGGTGAGCGGATGGCGTTCGGCGCCCGTTGCTGTGGAGCCGGTGGTGGCGGCCGCGCGCCGCGCCAGGGCGCCAGCGCCCCTGGCTTCCGCTCTCGAAGCGGCGCTGCGCGCAGTGCGAGGAGATGCGCGCTTCCGGCGGAGCGTTGCTCGAGCGGGGGGTTGCAGAGCTAGTGTGCCCCTGCGGTTTCCGGGCGGTAGCGGCGCTGTGCGCAGTGCGAGGAGATGCACACTGCCGGCGGAGCGTTGCTGGAGCGGGGGGTCGCAGAGCTAGTGTGCCCCCGCGGTTTCCCGGCAGTAGCGGCGCTGTGCGCAGTGCGAGGAGGAGCGTGCTTCTGGCGGAGCGTTGCTGGAGCGGGGGGTTGCAGAGCTAGTGTGCCCCTGCGGTGTCCGGGTGGTAGCGGCGCTGTGCGCAGTGCGTGGAGATGCGTGCTTCTGGCGGAGCGTTGCTGGAGCGGGGGGTTGCAGAGCTAGCGTGCCCCTGCGGTTTCCCGGCGGTAGCGGCGCTTGGCCGCCGCGGGGACCGGCCAGCGCATTCGCACCGTGGTGCCCTGCGGGCCTGGTGCGATCTCCGCCCGTTCGGACAGTGCGCGGATCAGCGGCAGTCCCCGGCCGTGCAGGGGGCCCGGGTCCGCGGCGGGCGGCTGCCAGCGCCCCCGGTCGGCCACGGTCACGTCCACCGCGTTCCCGCGCAGCTCCGCCGACAGCTCCAGCGGGCCGTCGGCCTGGGCCGGGTACGCGTGGGTCACCACGTTGATCATCGCCTCATACGCGGCCAGCGCCATCGCGTCGGTGGTGTCCTCGGGCAGGTCCACCTCGTTCGCCCACCGGGTGAGGGCCTGTCTCAGAGTCGTCGCGTTGCGCGACCGCGCCGGCACCAGTCGGTGCAGGCGTTGATCTCCGGCGTGCATCGAAGTCCCCTCGGCGTGTTCTTCGTCCCGCTGGGGTTACCCACCGTGCACGGATTACACACGTGCCGGCCGGATCCGGGTCACCCGGTCGTCAGCTCCGCCCACACGACCTTGCCGTCCGGCGTGGTGCGCGTGCCCCACCGCGCCGCGGCCTCGTCGACCATCCGCAACCCGTGGTGCTCGATCCCGCCGGTCGCGAGGATGTGCGGCAACGCCCCGGCCCGGTCCGCGACGTCCACCGTCAGCCGCGAACCGTCGTGGAACAGCCGCAACGTCAACGGCACCGACGCGTGCCGGGAGGCGTTCGTCACCAGCTCGGAGGCCACCTTCACCGCGTTCTCGGCCACCTCCGCCAGCCCCCACTCGGCCATCCGCCCGGCCACGAACTCGCGCACCGACCCCGGCGAGACGTCACCGGTCAGCGTCATCGACGCCACGCGCCGGTGCGCGCCCCGGTGATCCACGTACAGCAGCGCGACGTCGTCGTCGTGCCGCCCCCCGGTCAGCCGCCCGATCAGCTCGTCGCACGCCGCGCCCAGGTCACCCTCGGCGGGCAGCGCCTCCAGCTCCGCCAGCAGCGCGTCGATGCCGGCGCCCAGCTCCCGCGTCCGGCTCTCCACCAGCCCGTCGGTGTACAGCACGAGCCGCATCCCGGGCGGGAACGGCGTCTGCTCCTGCGGGTACTGCTCGCCGACCCCCAGCGGCATGCCCAGCGCCTCCGCGATCTGCCGCGTCGCGCCGTCGGCCCCGATCAGCACCGCCGGCAGGTGCCCGGCGTTGGCGTAGGTCAGCGTGTCGTCGATCGGATCGTGCACCGCGTACAGACAGGTGATGAACTTCGCCCCGGGCGTGGTCCGCGCCAGCTGCGACACGTTGTGCAGCACTTCGGACGGCGGCAGGTCCAGCAGCGCGTACGACCGGATCGCCGTCCGCATCTGGCCCATCACCGCCGCCGCCGGCACGCCGCGCCCCACGACGTCCCCGATCACGAACGCGGTCCGGCCGCCGGGCAGCCGGATCACGTCGAACCAGTCCCCGCCGACCTCGGCCCCGGCCGCGGCCGGCAGGTACCGCGACACGATCCGCAGACCCGGGATGTCCGGCACCGCGGGCAGCATGCTGCGCGCCAGCTCGGTCGCCATCGACCGGTGCCGCGCGAACATCCGCGCGTTGTCCAGCGCGATCGCGGTGTACCCGGCGATCCCGGCGGCCACCTGCTCGTGCTGCTCGGTGAACCGCCCGGGCTCGGGGTGGCCGAAGAAGAACCCGCCGAGCACCTCGCGCGTCGTCGGCGTGACCACCGGGACCGCCAGGTAGCTGCGCACCGGCAGGTGCCCCTTCGGCATCCCGTGGTGCGGCGCGTTGTGCCCGTACCGCGGGTCCCGGGTGATGTCGTCGCTGCGGACTATCCCGGCACCGCTGAACGTCGGCGCGAACACGTCGGTGTTGCGGGGCATCGGGAAGCCGTCGAACGTCTCCTTCGGAACCCCGGACAGCGTGTAGAGCGTGTAGGACTCGCCGAACTCGTCGATCAGGTTGTAGAAGAACGCCCCGAACCCCGCGCCGGTCCCGCGGGTGGCGGCGTCGGTCGCGTCCTGCACGAGGGTGTCGATGTCGAGCTGCGCGGTCAGCCGCTGCCCGATCGCCCGCAGCGAATCCCCGAGCGCGGCCTCGGCCCCGGCCCGCCCGGCCGCGTCCTCCAGCGCCGCGCCCCGCACCCGCGCGGTTTCTTCCAGCAACTCGGCGTAGTCCCGCAACGCGTCCGCGCGTTCCGCCGCCGGACCGTGCGCCAGTAGTCCGGTGCGGACGCTCACCGCGATCGAGCGGGCCGTCGCCTCCGGCAGCCCGGCCGCGAGCACGATCCAGAACGCCCAGCCCGGCGACAGCGGTCCGCCGAACGCCAGGGCGCCCTGCAACGCGATCACCGGAAAGCGCTCACCCGCCGGCCGCGCCGCGAGCGCCGCGGCCAGCTCGCCGCCGGTCCGCGCGTCCCCGGCCGCTGCCACGAGAACCGGCGGACCGCCTTCGTCCACTGTGTACAGCTCGGCCGCGGCGGCGAACCCGTCCCGCAACCGCCGGACGACGGCCCGCGCGGCGGCGGGGAAATCCGGCGCGTCACCGGCTTCGGTGCGCAGCACCGCGGCGACCCGGACGGTGTCCGACAGGCCGAAGGACGCGGGACCGCCCGGCCCCGCGTCCTCGTCCTCGGCTCGCCGCCCGGTCATCGGCCGTCCCCTTCCCGTCGGCGGGTGCCAGCCTAACCCCGCCCGGGCGACCGTGACACGGTTTGCGCACGATTTCCGCGCTCAGTTCACGCAGGAATCCGGCGCCGACGTGCCCGAGCCCGGCAGGTTCGCCACGAACGTGCGAACCTCGTCCGGCGCGAGGCCGATCGCCGCGCCCGCGTCCGGTGAGTCGAGGACCGGTTCGGCGATGGGCACCGTCGCGATCCGCAGGCCGGCCGGGCGGACGTCCAGCAGCAGTGCGGCGAAGCCGGCCAGGTCCCAGCCCGGGTCGGTGAGCGCGTAGCGGTGCACGGTCTCGATGAGCGCGGCCAGGAACTGGGGATCGCCCAGCACGCCGGGGCTCAGCATCCGCTCCGCGGCCGAGCGCAGGTACGCCTGGAGCCGGGCCACGCGGTCGAGGTCGCCGTTGGGCAGCCCGGCGCGCTGGCGAAGGAAGTCCAGCGCCCGCGTGGGGTCCAGAACCTGCTCACCCGCGGGGAACGACGCACCGGTGCGCGGGTCGTGCGTGGCGGCGCGCAGGCAGACGGGAACGCCCTGCACCGCGGAGGCGAGCTGGGCGAACCCGGCCATGGCGACCACCGCGTAGTGGTCGACGCGGACGCCGGTGAGCTGCTGCACGGTGTCGGCGAGCGTGCGGGCCCCGGCCTGCGACGACGCGTCGACGTCCCGGCCCTGCCGCGTGGCCGCGGCCTTGCCGAGGCCGTAGGCGCTGCTCAGCTTGCCCCGCCCGAAGCCGGGGATGTCGACGAGCGAGTCGCGGGGGATCGAAGCGAGCGCGGCCGTGCCGTCCCGCCGGAACTGGCCGAGCACGACGGAATCGGCGATCTCGTGGTCGTCCAGCCCGACGAGCAGCACGTTCTGGTCGGCGGACGCGGGGGTGCCGACGACGGGTTCGCCGCGCTGCAGCATCCGCGGCACGAGGATCGCGGCGACCGCGACCGCGACGACCGCCGCGGCCGCGACGACCAGGATCGGCGTCCGGTTGCGGCGCGGCTGTGCGTGCTCCAGCCCGGCGAGCACGGCGCGCGGGTCCGGCCGGCGGGCGGCTTCGGCGTGCAGGGCCGAGCGGATCAGCTGTTCGGTGGGGTCGGGGGTCATGACAGCGCCTCCGTCACGGGCAGGCCCCGGCGCCGGCCGCCCTCGGCGGCGCGCAGCGTGCTCAGGGCGCGGGAGATGTGGCTGCGGACGGTGCCCGCGGAGCAGCCGAGCGCCTCGGCGATCTCGGCGTCGGTGCAGTCCTCGTAGAAGCGGAGCACGATCGCGGCGCGCTGCTTGCGGGGCAGCGCGGCGATGCGGGCACGCATGGCGTCCCGTTCGGCGAAGTGCTCGGCGGGGTCGGCGGTGGGCGTGCCGAGGGCGTCGAGGGTGCTGTGGGCGGCGGTGACGTTGCGCGAGGCCTTCAGCCGCCGCCACGACAGGTACTCGTTGGTGATCATCTTGCGCACGTAGCTCTCGGGCGCCCGTAGCCCGGCGATGCGGGACCAGCGGTGCTGGGCGCGCAGCAGGGTCTCCTGCACGACGTCCTGCGCGAGGTGGGGATCGCAGGTCAGCGCCGTGGCGTACCGGAGAAGGCGGTCGAGGCGCTGCGCCACGAAATCGTCGAAGCGGTCCCGCACCGGTGTTCCTTTCGATCTTCGGGGTGACGGAGCTTCAACGTGCCGGGACCGCCCGGTTGTTGAATTTCGGTCGGAAAAATTCTCGCAGGTGGTTACGGTCGCGCCATGACCGTCCTCGCGCACCTGTCCGACCTCCACCTCGACGGCGGCTCACGCAACGCCGATCGCGCCGCGCGGGTGGTGCGGCACCTGCGGGACCTGCCGCGGCCGGTGGACGCGGTGCTGGTGACCGGCGACCTCACCGACCACGGGGACCCGGCCGAGTACGCCGAGTTCGCCGACCTGCTGGAAAGCCTGCCCTCCCCGGTGTTCCACTGCCCCGGCAACCACGACGACCGGGCCGCCTACCGTTCCGCGCTGCTCGGCGAGGCGCCCTCGGACGGGCCGGTCAACCAGGCCGGGGAGGCGGCCGGGGCGGTGTTCGCGCTGTGCGACACGAGCGTCCCGGGCCAGGGGGCGGGCCGGATGGGCGACGAGACGATCGCCTGGCTGGACGAGGTGCTGACGGACGCGGCGGGACGGCCCGCGTTCGTCGCGTTCCACCATCCGCCTGCGGTGCTGCACCATCCGCTCCTGGACGAGATCCGGCAGCACGAGGCGGAGCGGCTCGCGGAGGTGGTCCGGTCCCATCCGGATGTGGTGGCGTTGTTCTGCGGCACGCGCACACCCCCGCGGTGACGACCTTCGCCGGGCGGCCGCTGGTGGTGGCGCCCGGAGTGATGTCGACGCTGACGCTGCCGTGGGAGACGGGCGGGGACGCGGGCTGGGCCGAGGGGGGACCGCTCGACCGCGACCGCCCGCCCGCGCTGGCCTTCCACGTGGTCGACGACCAGCGCCGGCTGACCACGCACTTCCGGCTCTGCCCGTAGGTCGCGGGCCGCCTCAGAGCACGGCGAGACGGTCCACCAGCAGCTCCGTCCTCCGCTCGGTGTCCTCCGGAAGCAGCCGTTCCGTCCCGGTCAGGGTCGCCAGCCCGTGCAGGGCCGCCCAGAACACCTCGGTGAACAGCGCCGGGTGGACGTCGTCGCCGGCGACCTCGCCGAGGCTCTCCACCAGGGCGGCGAAGGCGTCCTTCAGCGGTTCCGGGGTGTCCGCCCGCGCGAACGCCAAGCCGCCGTCGAGCTGGAACATGGCTTCGTAGACCGCCCGGTTGCGGGCGGCGAAGCCGAGGTAGGCGCGGGCGAGGGCGATGACCCGGGCACGCGGGCCGTCCGCGGCGGAGGCCGCGGCCCGCAGCGCCACGGCCATCTCGGCGGCGCCGTCCAGCGCGACGGCGCCGATGATCTCGCGCTTGCCGCGGAAGTGGCTGTAGAGGACTGGCTGACTGTGTTCGATGCGCTCGGCGAGGCGGCGGGTCGTGACCCCGTCCCAGCCCTGCTGCTCGGCGAGTTCGCGGGCGGCCGTCAAGATCAGGTGTTCGCGGTCCGCCCGTTCGCGCTCCTTGCGTTCCGGTATCGACATGGCTAGATCCTAGCGCTGCTAGACAATCGAGCGGCAGTAGTACTAGCATTGCCACATTCACTATCAGTGCTAGATCTCAGGAAGGCTCACCAATGCTCAACGCACTCGGGGTGTTCACCACCGTCGTCGTCGGCGTGATGGTGGGGGTGGAGTTCTCTGTCGCCGTCGTCATCAACCGGATCCTCGGCAGCCTCCCGGACGACAGCGCGCTGCGCGGCCGCGCCTACGGGGGCCGGATGCTCGGCGCCGTGATGCCGGTCTGGTACATCAGCTCGCTCGTCCTGGTCGCGATCTGGGCCATCGCCGGATGGCGCCAGGACGGCACCGGCCTCGTCGTCACCGCCGGCGGACTGCTGATCGTCAGCGTGATCATGTCGGTCCTGCTGCTGGTCCCGATCAACAACCGCGGCAAGACGTGGACCCCGGAGAACCGGCCCGCGGACTGGAAGGAGCAGATGAACCGCTGGGACCGCTTCCACTACGGCCGCGTGGCCGTCATCATCGCCGCCTTCGCCCTGCTGGCCGCCGCGCTCGCCTGAGTGCGCGGACGCGGCGCACCCGGCGGCAGGTTCCCGGCCTCCGGAAGGCGACCGCTGCCCGGGGCGGTGTTCAAGCGCGCGACCCCGGCGGAGTTCCCCGCGGAATCCCTGGATCGGCGCTCGCGCGGTGGACTCCGGGACACCACCCGGACCGCGTCGTGGCCTGGCGGCCGCGCGGTGGCACGACGCTGCCGTGCAGCTCGCCGCCGGCGGTCCAGTGCAGGAACTCCTCCTCCCACGGCCGGTCCAGCAGGTCACGGCGCTCGGCGAGCTCGGCCTGTGTGGCGGCGAACTCGCGGAGCCCGGCGAGGATTCGGCTCAGCATCCGCATACCTGGGAGCGTGCTCCATTCGGCCCACCAGGACGAGTGGCAGAACGGCACCGGTTCGGCAAAATCCTGCCAGCACCTCCTTGTGGCGGGCGAACCCGAGGGTGACTTCCGTCCCGCCAGGAGGCATGATCGCGACGTATCCGTAGTGGGAGGCCAGTTTTGAGCATCGTCGGCACCAGGGTGGTCCGCATCGAGGACCAGCAGCTGATCACGCAGGGCGGGACCTACGTCGAGGATCTGCGCGTGGAGGCGCTGACGGGCGCGGTGCACGCGGTGTTCGTGCGCAGCCCGATCGCGCACGCGCGCATCACCTCGATCGACACCTCGGCCGCGCTGGAGGCGCCCGGCGTCGTCGCGGTCTACACGGCCGCGGACCTCGATCTCGCCCCGCGCAAGGCCGGGCCGGTCGTGGAACCGTGGCTCGCCGACGAGGTGGTCCGCTACGTCGGGGAGCCCGTCGCGCTCGTGCTCACCGAGGAGCGCTACCAGCTCGCCGACGCCGCCGAGCTGGTGGACGTCGACTACGACCCGCTCGACGTGGTGGCGAGCATCGACAGCGCGCTCAGCGACGAGACGGTGCTGTTCGCGGACCAGGGCACGAACCTGCTTCAGACCACCGGCGGCGAGTTCGACGAGAAGGCGTTCGACGACTGCGAGGTCGTCGTCACGCAGACCATCCTCAACCAGCGCGTCGCCCCGGCGCCGCTGGAAGTGCGTGGCGCGGCCTGCGCGTGGGGCGAGGACGGCCGCCTGACGCTGTGGCTGTCCACGCAGAACGCCCAGATCTCCCGGTCCACGGTGGCAAAGGGGCTCGGGGTCGAGTCGAAGGACGTCCGCGTCATCACCCCGGACGTCGGCGGCGGGTTCGGCGCGAAGATCGGCACCGACCCGGAGTCGGTGGTGCTGGGCTGGGCCTCCAAGCGGTCCGGGCGGCCGATCCGCTGGGTGGAGACCCGCAGCGAGAACCTGGTCGCGATGACGCACGGCCGCGCGCAGCAGAACACCGTCACCATCGGCGGGCGCCGCGACGGCACCGTGCTCGCGTTCCGGCTGGAGGTCGTGCAGGACGCCGGCGCCTACCCGCGCACGATGTTCCTGCCCACGCTGACCGAGCTGATGGCCACCGGCGTCTACCACTTCCCGAAGGTGGAGACGAGCAGCAAGGCCGTCGTCACCAACACCACGCCGATCGCGGCCTACCGGGGCGCCGGGCGGCCCGAGGCGGCGGCCGCCGTCGAGCGCGCGATGGACCTGTTCGCCGCGGAGATCGGCATGGACCCGGCGCAGGTGCGGCGGGTGAACTTCATCCGCCCGGACGAGTTCCCGTACCAGACGCCGACCGGCGCGAACTACGACACCGGCGAGTACGCGAAGGTCCTGGACCAGGTGCTCGAGGCCGGCGGGTACGAGCAGCTGCGCGCCGAGCAGGCCCGCCGCCGCGAGGCCGGCGACCCGGTGGTGCTCGGCCTCGGCCTGTCCGCCTACGTCGAGGTGACCGGCAACGACCGCGCCGGCGAGGCGGGCAAGGTGCACATCAACCCGGACGGCACGGTCACCGCGTGGACCGGCGCCTCCCCGCACGGCCAGGGCCTGGACACCACGCTGGCGATGCTGCTGTCCGACCAGCTCGGCGTGCCGATGGAGAAGATCAGCATCCGGCACGGCGACACCGACGAGGTGCCCAGGGCGATCGGCACCTTCGGGTCGCGGTCGCTGCAGCTGGGCGGTTCCGCGCTGCGCCAGGCCGCCGACCAGGTCATCGAGCAGGCCCGCGCGCTCGCGGCGGACCGGCTGGAGGCCAGCCCCGACGACATCGAACTCGTCGACGGCGCGTTCCAGGTGCGCGGCGCGCCCGCGAGCGGTTCGGTCAGCTGGGCGCAGGTGGCCGAGCAGGCCGACCTGACCGCCGACGTGTGGTTCGGCGACGGCGCCCCGACGTTCCCGTTCGGCGCGCACCTCGCCGTCGTCGAGGTGGACACGCTCACCGGGAAGGTCGAGCTGACGCGGATCATCGCCTGCGACGACGCCGGCCCGATCGTCAACCCGCTCGCCTTCCAGGGCCAGCGGCACGGCGGGCTCGGCCAGGGCGCCGCGCAGGCGCTGCTGGAGGTCATGAACTACGACGCCGACGGCAACCCGACCACCGCGACCCTGGCCGACTACTCGTTCATCACCGCGACCGAGCTGCCCGACTTCGAGCTGGTCGACTCCGAGACCCCGACGACGCGGAACCTGCTGGGCGTCAAGGGAATCGGCGAGGCGGCGACCATCGGCGCGACCCCCGCGGTGCACAACGCGGTCGTCGACGCGCTGTCCCACCTGGGCGTACGTCATCTCGACATGCCCACCACCCCGCTGCGGGTCTGGCAGGCTCTCACCGACGCGAGGAAGGCGAACTGAAGTGAAGGTCTCGATCGAGATCAACGGCACGACGGTCTCCGAGGAGGTCGAGGACCGCACCCTGCTGGTCCACTTCGTGCGGGAGCAGGCCGGGCTGACGGCGACGAACATCGGGTGCGACACCACCTCCTGCGGCGCGTGCACGGTGCTGCTCGACGGTGAGTCCGTGAAGTCCTGCACGGTGCTGGCCGCGCAGGCCGACGGGCATGCGGTCACCACGCTGGAGGGCCTGCACGGCGAGGGTGGCGACCTGCACCCGGTGCAGCGCGCGTTCCGCGAGGAACACGGCCTGCAGTGCGGGTTCTGCACCCCGGGGATGATCATGGCGTCGGTGTCGCTGCTGGAGCACAACCCGAAGCCCACGCGCCAGGAGGTGCGCGAGGGCCTGGAGGGCAACCTGTGCCGCTGCACGGGTTACCACAACATCGTCAACGCGGTGATGAACGCGTCCGGGCAGGAGGTCCAGCGGTGATCCCGGCCCCGTTCACCTACCGGCGGGTGTCCTCTGTGGACGAAGCGCTGGCCGCGGTCGCCGAGCACGGTGACGACGCCAAGCTGCTGGCCGGCGGGCAATCCCTGCTGCCGCTGATGAAGCTGCGTTTCGCCGCGCCCGAGGTGGTCATCGACATCGGCCCGCTGGACGAGCTGCGCTACGTCCGGGCCGAGGGCGGCGAGATCGCCGTCGGGGCCATGACCCGCTACCACGACCTGCACCACGACCCGGTGCTCGCCGAGCACGCGCCGCTGCTCGCGCACGTCGCGGGCGAGGTGGGGGACCAGCAGGTCCGCCACCGCGGCACCATCGGCGGCTCACTGGTGCACGCCGACCCGGCCGCCGACCTGCCCGCGGCGGTGCTGGCCGTGGACGGCGTGCTGGTCGCGCGCGGCCCGGACGGCGAGCGGCGGATCCCCGCGGCCGAGTTCTTCCAGGGGCCGTTCGAAACCCCGCTCGCCCCGGAGGAGTTGCTGACCGAGGTGCGGATCCCGGCGCAGGGCGGTGCCGGGTGGGCGTTCGAGAAGTTCACGCGGCGCTCGATCGACTGGGCGATCGTCGGGGTGGTGGTCGCCGGGAGCGCCGTGTCGCTGATCAACATGGGCGGCACCCCGCTGCGGGCCACGGCGACCGAGGCGGCACTGGCCGACGGCGCGTCCGCCGCTGAGGCTGCCGCACTGGCCGCGGAGGGCACCTCCCCGGCTGACGAGGCCCACGCGACGGCCGAATACCGGCAGCACCTCGCGCGCGTGCTGACCGAGCGGGCGCTGGTTTCCGCGGGCCGGTGAGCCGAGGGCGGGCCGGTTCCGTCCGGCCCGCCCCGAGCGGCTAGTTCTCCAGGAGGACGATGCCGTCGTCGTCGGCGTAGAGCATGTCGCCGGGGTGGAAGGTGATCCCGCCGAAGCCGACCGGCACGTCCACCGCGCCGTTGCCCGCCTTGCTGCTCTTGCGCGGATTCGTGCCCAGCGCCTTGATCCCGATCGGCAGCCCGGCGAGCACCGCGCTGTCCCGCACCGCGCCGTTGATCACGAGCCCGGCCCAGCCGTTGTCCACCGCCGAGCCCGCGATCAGGTCGCCGGTCAGCGCGGTGTGCAGCGAGCCGCGCCCGTCGACCACCAGCACCGCGCCCTCGCCCGGCGTGGCGAGCAGTTGCTTGACCAGGCCGTTGTCCTGGTAGCAGGAGACGGTCCGGACCCGTCCGGAGAACACCCGCTGCCCGCCGAACTGGCGGAACTGCGTGTCGCACACCCGGAGCTTGTCGCCGTGCTCGTCGACCAGGTCGGCGGTGGAGAAGGTCACTCGGATCGCCTTTCGTCGTGGTGGGCGTGCCGGATCGAGTCCAGCAGGCCGGGGAAACGCGCGCTGATCTCGTCCCGGCGCAGGCGCACGAAGCTGCCGTTGCCGGCGTCGCGCTGGTGGATCAGCCCGGCCTGCCGCAGTACCCGCCAGTGGTGGGTGCGGGTCGATTTGGCGACCGGCAGGTCGAACGAGGCGCACGCGTGCTCGCCGTCCGGCCGGTCCAGCAGGTCGACGACCACCGCGCGCCGGTGCCGGTCGGCCAGGGCCGACAGCACGGTGCCGAGATCGAGGTCCATCGCGTCCCCTTGTCTTAGGTACGAAAGTGATAGTACCTTGCGGGACATGCTGGTGGTCTTCGACATCAACGAAACGCTGCTCGACCTCACGCCGCTGGACGACGTCCTGGGCGGGACCGAGGTCCGCACGCGGTGGTTCGACCTGCTCATCCACACCGCGCTGGTGGTCACCGCGAGCGGCCGGTACCAGGACTTCGCGCAGCTCGCCGGAGCTTGCGCGCGCACCGTCGCGCCGGAGGTGGACGTGTCGAAGCTGGCCGAGACGCTGCGGTCGCTGCCGCCGCACCCGGACGTCGTCCCGGCGCTGGCCGAGCTGCGCGAGCAGGGCCACCGGCTGGTGGCGCTCGGCAACTCGCCGCAGGCGGTGATCGAGGCGCAGCTGGCGGACCTGGACTTCGACGCGCTCTACTCGGCCGAGGCGGCCGGCGCGCTCAAGCCGTCGCCGGCCGCCTACGCCCTGGTCGAGCACGACGGCGAGCCGCCGGTGATGGTGGCGGCGCACGACTGGGACATCGCCGGCGCCCAGGCCGCGGGACTGCGCACGGCCTTCGTCACCCGCGACGGCCGCCGCCCGCTCCCGGCGCACCCGAGTCCCGAGTGGACGGTCACCGACCTCGCCGAGTGGGCCCGCTCGCTGCGCTCGGCGTGATCGAGGCCAGGCGAGCAGGGTGTCGACGGCGCGAGCGGTTGGCCCGCGCGCCGGAGCCGCTAGACGAGTTGTGCGTAACCTTTGTCGGCGATGATCAGCAGGCCGGGTGGTTCGGTGAGCAGGCGAGGTTCGGTCGCAGATGGCCATCAGCACCTGCCGCCCGCCAGCCAGCGCATCACGTGCTTGACCAGCGGCAACGCGGCACGCAGATGACGGTTGTAGCCGGATTGGCCGGGCAGCTAGCCGAACGCGCCGCGCATCCGGGCGGGCAGGAACCGCAGCCAATGGGCCTCGGAGGTGAACCCCGGCGGTGCCTGGGCCACGGCCAGGGTGACCAACTCGGCGTCGGTCAGCCTCGGCGGTCTGCCCGTTCGGCGCCGGCCCGCGAGGTGGTCGTCGATCTGGACCGATCTCTCGTCTAGCCCCCCGGCAACGGGATGCGCAGGCTCGACGTGCCGGTGAGGTCCAGCCACGCCGCGTCCGGGCCGCGCACCAGCTTCAGCACCACCGCGTCGCAGCCGGCGCAGCGCGCCACCAGGCCCGGGGCGTGCCGGTAGACGCGCAGGGCGGCGACCGCGTCCACGCGGCCGCAGTCCACGCACCGGGTCGTGGCGGCGGTGATGTCCACGGCGAAGATCTCGCCGGCCGGGCCGGCCAGGACGTTGCCGTCTTCGAAGGGCTCGCTCATGTCAGCTCCCGCTCGGCCCGAAGCGTTCGGTCTTGACGCGCCGCGGGTCGTGCCCCAGCGCGACGAGGATGTTGGCCACCGCCTCGACGAAACCGGTCGGCCCGCACACGAAGCACTGCGGCGCGAACACCGCGGGCCAGCCCGCGGTGTTCACGTCGGCCACCCCGATCCGGTGCGGCTCGCCCGGCCAGTCCGCCGGGCCCTTGCGCGAGTAGACGAGCGTGACGTCCAGCCCGGCCTCCGGGCGGCGCAGCTCGTCGGCGTAGTACACGTCCTCCGGGGTGCGCGCCGAGTACAGCAGCTTGAACGGCGTCCGGCTGCCCGCCTGGCGGCGCGCGCGGATCATCGCCATCAGCGGCACGATCCCCGCGCCGCCGGCGACCAGCAGCACCGGATCGGGCGCGGTGGGCCGCCACACGAACCACCCGCCGACCGGGCCGCGCAGCTCGACCGGGTCACCGGCGGCGAACACCTCGGTCAGATACGGCGACACCTCGCCGCCGGGCACGCGCTGCACGGTGATCGCGACGCGGTCACCGTCCGCGGGCGCGGCGATCGAGTACGTGCGGGTCGTGCTGTAGCCGTCCTCGGCGGTGAGGCGCACGTCGACGTGCTGCCCGGCCAGGTGTCCCGGCCAGCCGGGCACGTCGAGCACGAGCGTGCGCGCGGTGGGCGTCTCGTCGCGCACCTCGGCGAGGCGGCCCACCCGCCACGCCAGCTTCCCCTGGACCACGTCAGTCCCCCTGGTAGCGCTGCTCGCGCCAGGGGTCGCCGTAGCTGTGGTAGCCGGCGGCCTCCCAGAAGCCGGGGTCGTCGTCCAGCATCAGCCGCAGGCCCTTGACCCATTTGGCGGACTTCCAGAAGTACAGGTGCGGAACCAGCAGCCGGGCCGGGCCGCCGTGCTCCGAGGGCAGGTCCTCGCCCTCGAACTCGTAGGCGATCCACGCCTGGCCGTCGAGCAGGTCCTCCAGCGGCAGGCTGGTCGTGTACCCGCCGTGGGACTCCACCATCACGTAGTCGGCGGCGGTGTCGACGTCTTCCAGCAGGGTGTCCAGCGAGACGCCGCGCCAGGTGGTGCCGAGCTTCGACCAGCGGGTCACGCAGTGGATGTCGACCGTCGGCGTCTCCAATGGCAGCGCTTTGAGGTCCGCCCACGACCACTCGTGCTTCTGCCCGGTCTCGGTGGTGACCGTGAAGCGCCAAGTCTCCGTCCGCACCCGCGGCGTCGGTCCGGCGGAGAGGACCGGGAAGTCCTCCACCAGGTACTGCCCGGGCGGCAGCTTCTCGTCCGCCGACCGCGCCCGTCCCCGGAACCCGGGTGTCACGATGCCCATGCGCTTCCCCTTCCTCGTCCGGCGAGTGTAAGCCGTGATTTACTAGAACATGTTCTAGTCAAGGGAGGTCGCCGTGCGATATGGGGTCGTGCTGTTCACCAGTGACCGCGGGATCGCGCCCGCCGACGCGGCACGGGCGGCGGAGGACGCCGGGTTCGACTCGTTCGCGGTGCCGGAACACACGCACATCCCGGTCCGCCGCGAGGCGGCGCACCCGGGCACGGGCACCGCCGAGCTGCCCGACGACCGGTACCTGCGCACGCTCGACCCGTGGGTCGCCCTGGCGACGGCGGCCTCGGTGACGCGCCGGATCACCCTGTCGACGGCGGTGGCGCTGCCCGCCGAGCACGATCCGATCACCCTGGCCAAGACGATCGCCTCGCTCGACCACCTGTCCGGCGGCCGGGTCGTGCTCGGAGCGGGGTTCGGGTGGAACGTCGACGAGCTGACCGACCACGGCGTGCCGGCCGGGCGGCGGCGGACGGTGCTGCGCGAGTACCTGGAGGCGATGCGGGCGCTGTGGACGTCCGAGGAGGCCGCGTACGAGGGCGAGCACGTGCGGTTCGGCCCGTCGTGGGCGTGGCCGAAGCCGGTGGGGGAGGTGCCGGTGGTGATCGGGGCGGGCGGCACGGAGCGGACGTTCACCTGGATCGCGCGCTCCGCGGACGGCTGGCTGACGACCCCGAGGGACCACCACCTGGACGACAAGGTGCGCCTGCTGCACAAGATCTGGCAGGACGCCGGCCGCGAGGGACAGCCGAGGGTGATCGCGCTGGCCGGCCGCCCGGACGGGGAGGTGCTGGCGCACTGGCGGGCGCTCGGGGTGACGGAGGTGCTGTTCGGCCTGCCGGACCGGGAGGCCGACGAGGTGGCCGCCTACATCAGGCGGCTGGGGGAGCGCCTGCCCCTGGACTGAACCCTGGGGGCTTGGGCCGTGGAGGACCGCGCCCTGCGGGCGCCGCGTTGAACCGCGGGATGCGGGACTGGGCGGCGGTGGGGCCTCGCGGGTGGGGTGGTGGGCTGCTGGCTCGGCAGGGTGCTGTCGTTGGGTTGAGCGGCGGTGGCTGGTCGGGCGGTGGTGGCGCTTCGCGGGTGGGGTGATGGGCTGCTGGCTCGGCAGGCGGCTGTCGCTGGGTTGAGCGCCGTCGGCTGGCCGGGCGGCGGTGGGGCCCCGCGGGTGGGGGTGGGCTGCTGGCTCGGCAGGCGGCTGTCGCTGGGTTGAGCGCCGGTGGCTGGTCGGGCGGTGGTGGCGCTTCGCGGGTGCGGTGGTGGGCCGCTTGTTGGGCAAGTGCCTGCGGCTCGGCTGAGCGCGGGCGGTCGCGCCGTGGTGGCCCCTGCGCCTCCCGGGTGCGGTGGTGGGCCGCGCGCTGCGGTGCGGCGTGGGGCGCCGCGATGGGCCACGCGCCCTGCGGGCGCCGCGGGAGGCGGGGTCTGGCTAGGGGCGGGGCGCCTGTGGCTGGGCTGAGCGCTGGGCGGCGGCTCCGATGGCTGCCCGCCCTGCGGGCGCGGCGGGCAGTGCAGTGCGGGCTGCCCCCGCGCCGCCGGGGGGCAGCGGGGCCGGGCCACGGGAGGGGGCGCCGGGCCACGGCCCATGCGCCACTCGCCGGCAGCGCCGCAGCTTCGCGGGGGCGCTCAGCGGCGCGACCGGTAGGCCCGCATCTTGTGCCGCGCCCCGCAGATGTCCATGCTGCACCACACGCTGTTCCCCGCCGGGGAGCGGTCGTAGAACAGCCACCGGCACTCCGGCGCCCGGCACGGCTTCAGCCGCCGCGCCTGGCCCGTCACCTCGGCGCGGAACAGCACCTCCAGCAGCCTCCCGATCAGCCCGTCCACGCCCTCGCCCGCCGCCGCCAGCGCGGGCCCCGGCCAGCGGGGACCCGACACCGCCGACGCCGCGAACTCGTTCAGCGCCGCCGACACGTCCACCCCGTCCAGGTGATCGCGCAGCGTCTCGCGGAAGCGCACCAATCGCTCCAGGCCCCGGGTGTCCAGCGGGAACGAGCCCAGTCCGTGCGAAACCAGCCAGCCGGCCGCCTCCTCGGGGGAGCTGAAGTGGTCCTCGTCGTAGAGGAACCGCGCCGAGTTGCCGAACACCTCGAGCGGCCGCAGCTCGTCCGGCGCGGCGGGGCGCGAGTAGGACATGGCCGCAGGTTACGCCACCCGGGCGAGGCGGCGCGGGGCTAACGTGACCGCATGGCCAACGAAGACGAGGCACGCGACTGGAACGGCGACATCGGCCGCTACTGGGCCGACCACGCCGAGCACTACGACGCCATGCTGGCCCGCCTGACGCCGCACCTGCTCGGTGCCGCCCGCATCGAGCCGGGGGAGCGGGTCCTCGACATCGGCTGCGGCTGCGGCACCACCACGCTGCTGGCCGCCAAGCAGGGCGCGACGGTCCTCGGCGCCGACCTGTCGGGCCCCATGCTCGCCGTGGCCCGCGAGCGCGCCGCCGGCCTCGACGGGGTGCGGTTCGAACAGGCCGACGTGCAGGTCCACGACTTCGGGGCGGACGCCTTCGACGTCGCGCTCAGCCGGTTCGGCGTGATGTTCTTCGACAACCCGCTCGCCGCCTTCACCAACATCGCCCGCATGCTGCGGCCCGGCGGCCGGCTGGCGTTCCTGTGCTGGCAGGACCTGCGGGAGAACGAGCACCGGGCGCTGACGCTGGACGCGATCGCCCCGTACGTCGACACCAGCGACGCCAACCCGCCGGGCCCCGGCCCGTTCTCCTTCGCCCGGCCGGAGTACCTGCGCGAACTGCTGAGCGGCGCGGAGCTGACGGGCATCGCCGTGGACGCCGTCCGGGAACCCGTCCGGCTCGGCGCCGACGCTCGCGAGGCGGCCGCCTTCCTGAGCCGCAGCGCGATGGTGAAGGCGATCTTCGCGCGCTACCCCGCGGAGACCGTCGAACGGGCGGTCACCGCGCTCACCGAAGCGCTCCAGCCGCACGAGACCCCCGACGGCGTGCTGCTGGGCGGCGCCACCTGGCTCGTCACCGCGGTCAAGCCGTAGTCCGCCGAAGCCCGCCAGATCCACAATGGAGGAGTGGGATTCGTCTCGCGCGGCGGGAAAACGATTGCCGCTGCGGTAACTTGGCACGACGTGCCCGCTGACCCGCTCCTCACCCTCGGCCCGTGGCAGCTGCTGTTCCTCGTGGTGGCCGGGATCGGCGCGGGCCTGACCGGGTCGATCGCCGGACTGGCTTCACTGGTGTCCTACCCGGCGCTGCTGGCGATCGGGGTGCCGCCGGTCGCCGCCAACGTGACCAACACCGTCGCGCTGATGGGCCACACGGTCGGCTCCGCCGCCGGTTCCCGGCCGGAGCTGCGAGGCCAGCGGACGCGGTTGCTGCGGCTGTGCGCGATCACCGCGGTCGGCGGCGCGGCGGGCAGCGCGCTGCTGTTGCTCACACCGGAGGGCACGTTCGCCTACATCGTCCCGTTCCTCATCGGCGGCGCGTCGGTGCTGTTGCTGTTCGCCCCGCGTCTGGCCGAACGCGCCGGCCGCGGCGACGGCGGGCTCACCGCGGGCACCGCCACGGGCGCGTTCCTGGTCGCGATCTACGGCGGGTACTTCGGCGCCGCGGCCGGGGTGATCATGCTCGCGCTGCTGTCCGCGGCGTGGACGCAGCCGCTGGCGCGGACGAACGCGGCGAAGAACATCGTGACCGGTGCGGCGAACCTGGTGGCGGCCGTGGTGTTCGCGTTCACCGGCCCGGTGCTCTGGCCCGCGGCGGTCGCGCTGTGCGTCGGCCTGATCGCCGGTTCGTTCGTGGGCCCCGCGGTGGTGCGGCGGCTGCCCGCGGCGCCGCTGCGCGTCGCGATCGCCCTGGCGGGCATCGGCCTGGCCGTCACGCTGGCCTGGCAGGCCTGGAGCTAGACGCTCGCCGGTCATCTCGCTGCGAGCTTCCGTCATCCCGTCAAGTCGAGCCCTCGCCGGTGACGTGCCTCGACGTCTACGGGTCCACAGTGGAACCGGGCACAGTGGCCGTCGGGGACGAGGTCATCGTGGTAGCGTCAGCGCGCCAGTCGTGCCCGCGCAGGGCCAGGGAATCCGGTGCGAATCCGGAACTGACGCGCAGCGGTGAGTGGCGACGGGCGGGACAACGGCCACTGGACCACGCGGTCCGGGAAGGCGTTCCGCCCGGACGACCCCGAGTCCGAAGACCTGCTGGCACCCCCGCGAGGGGGAGACCGCCGGACCGGGCTCCGCGCATGAGCCCTCGACGCAAGGGGCCGCTGTGCGCCGATCGATCACCTTTCCGCTGCTCGCCGCCGTGCTGGCGCTGACCGGGTGCGCGAGCACCGCCCCCGGGGCCACCGCCGCCGTGGTCATCGACAACTGCGGGCACCAGGTCCGCGTGCCGAAACCACCGCAGCGGGCGGTCGCGCTCAACCAGGGCGCGGCGGAGATCATGCTGTCCCTCGGTCTCGCCGACCGGATGGCCGGCACCGCGACCTGGACCGACCCCGTCCTGCCGCACCTGGCCGCGGACAACGCGAAGGTGCCCCGGCTGGCCGAGAACTACCCGTCGTTCGAAAGCGTGCTGGCCGCCGAGCCGGACTTCGTCGCCGCCTCGTTCGGCGCCACCCTCGGCAAGGGCGGGGTCGCCACCCGCGAGCAGTTCGAGCAGCTCGGCGTGCCCGCCTACCTGTCGCCCACCGAGTGCGCCAAGGACACCAGCGGCGGCGGCGACGGCGCCCGCACCGAGACGCTGACCATGGACACCGTCTACACCGAGATCCGTGACCTCGCACGGATCTTCGCAGTCGAGGACCGCGGCGAACAGCTGATCACGAGCCTGCGTGAACGGATGCGCACCGCCACGGGCACCGACGCGTCGAACGTGCGCCTGATGTTCTGGTTCGCCAACTCCGAAGCTCCCTACCTGGCCGGCTGTTGCGGCGCGCCCGGCATCATCGCGACCACTCTGCACGCGCACAACGTCTTCGACGACACCCGCGAGGAGTGGCCGCAGGTCAACTGGGAGACGGTCGCCGAACGCGATCCCGACGTGATCGTGCTGGGCGACCTGACCCGCCGCTCGCAGACCGCCGAGACCGCCGCGGCCAAGATCGCGTTCCTGGAATCGCACCCGGTGACCCGCGACCTGGCCGCGGTGCGGAACAAGCGCTACGTGCTGCTGTCCGGGCAGGCGATGAACCCGACGCTGCGCACCGTCGACGGAACCGAGCAGGTCGCCGCGGCGCTGCGCGGGTTCGGGCTCGCCGGGTGAGGCGCCCCGCCGCAACCCTGTGCGCCGGGGGATTCGCGCTGCTCGTGGTGTCGGTGGCGGTCGCGGTGACGATCGGCCCGGCCGGGATCGGCGTCGGCGACGTCTACGCCACCGTGCTGGCCCACCTCGGCCTCGGGGAGCCGGTGCTGACGCCGGTGCGCGACGGCATCGTCTGGCACCTGCGGATCCCGCGCGCCCTGCTCGCCGCGGTGTGCGGCGCGGGGCTGGCGGTGTGCGGCGCGGTCATGCAGTCGCTGTTGCGCAACCCGCTGGCCGACCCGTTCGTGCTCGGGGTGTCCTCGGGCGCGTCGACCGGCGCGGTGCTGGTCGTCGTGCTCGGCGTCGGCGGGGGTGTGGTGTCGCTGTCCGCGGGCGCGTTCGCCGGGGCGGTGCTGTCGTTCGGGCTCGTGCTGCTGCTCAGCCAGACGCTGGGCGGCACGACCGAACGCGTGGTGCTGTCCGGGGTCGCCGCGATGCAGCTGTTCTCCGCGCTGACCTCGTTCGTCGTGCTGACGGCCGGGGACGCGGAGACCACGCGGGGCGTGTTGTTCTGGCTGCTCGGGTCGTTCAGCAGCGCGTCCTGGTCCGAGGTCGGGGTGTGCGCCGGGGTGCTGGTGGTCGCGCTGGTGGTGTGTTTCGGCCACGCCCGCACGCTGGACGTGCTCGCCTACGGCCAGGATCTCGCCGCGGCGCTGGGGGTTGCGCTGACCCGGACCCGGATCGTGCTGCTGTGCGCCACCGCGCTGCTGACCGCCGCGCTGGTGAGCGCCTGCGGGGCGGTCGGGTTCGTCGGGCTGGTGCTGCCGCACGCGGCCCGCGCGCTGGTCGGCCCGGGCCACGGCCGCCTGCTGCCGGTGACCGCCGTGGCCGGCGCGGTGTTCCTGGTGTGGGTGGACACGCTGGCCCGCACGGTGCTCGATCCGCAGGAGGTGCCGGTCGGCGTGGTCACGTCGATCATCGGCGTGCCCGCCTTCGTCGCGGTCCTCTACCGCAGCCGTCCACAGTGGACGCGCCGCTAACGGATCGCGTCGCGGCCGGCGTCGGTGAGCTTGGCGGGGATGCGGGCACCCGTGCCGGGCACGCGGCGGACCAGGCCGGCGTGGATCAGCAGCCGCGCGCCGAACTGGTCGCAGCAGGAGAGACCGTCGACGTACACGTGCGGCTCGCTGCTCGCGGTCAGTTCCACGCGGCCGTCGGCAACCGCTTTCAGGAACTCGACGTCGCGGTGGCTGAGGGTGGACGCGGTCATCGCTGGCACCTTTCCGAGAACGGTGTGGTGCGCCACAGAATAGAGGATCGTTGAACAATCGAGCAACCGGGTTGACGGATCGTTCAACAATCGCTAGCGTCGTGGGGCATGCGAGCCAGCTCACACGACACCCGGCAGACCCTCCACGCCGTCCAGCGCGACGACATCTCGTGGATTCCCTGAATTGGTGAAGACCGGGCAGTAACACGCCCTGCTTTCGCCTCGATTCACTGGTAAGGCCCGTGCGGAGGGTGGGCGCGACACCTCCGGCACCGCCGTCTTGCCCGGCGCTCGAACTCCCCCTCGGAGCGTTGCGGCAGGCGAGTGGCCCCCGAGTGCGGACTCCCAACTGCCCCGCGCTCGGGGGCCCTATTCGTACACCACGTACACCGGTTTCGGCTGCAGCGCGAGCACCTGCTCGGGCGTCATCAGCGCCCCACCGCCGCGGGTGTCCTCCTGGTAGAAGAGCTTGAACCCGGCGTTGACGTGCGGCGGACGGCGCTTCATGACCAGGTCCCAGGTCGCCTTCTTCGCCTCGGCGCTGCCGATGCCGTCCACCACGTTGATCACCGCGACGCCGCTGTGCCGCTTCAGCCCGGCGACGTCCCGCACGACCGACACCGCCACCTGGTGGTACACCATGATCTTCTCCGGCAGCCGGTGCCGCGCCACGAGCGAAGCGAGGTAGGCGGCCACACCGTCCAGCTCCTCGCCGGTGGTGACACCGAACTCCTCGCCCGGCACGACACCCGGTTCCACCGCCCACTCCGGATCCAGCGCGACACCCACGTCCGGTTCGGTCAGCCAGCGCTCGAACGCCTTGACCTCGGGCAGGAAATCCGCGCGGCCGGGCTGGATGTTGAGCAGCAGCTGACCGCCGAGCGCCCGCGCCGCGTCCAGGTAGCGCTGGATCGTGCTGTCGTTGGCCCGGCTGCGGAACATGCCGTCCGGCCCCGGCGTCGGGTTCACCGTGGTCGCGATCAGCTCGACCACCGGCACCACCGGCCGGTCCTTCGGATACGTGCCGATCAGCTCGCGCAGCTGCGCGGATGCCTCCTGCAGGTCGCCGGTCATCCGGCCCAGCGCCGGGCTGCCCGGCGCGCCGCAGTAGCCGACCAGCAGGTGGTCGTCGACCACGCTGTGCGCGGCGACCTGCGCCGGGAACCCGCGCAACCCGGCGGCCGGGGCGTCCAGCCGGGTCGGCGGCCGGGAAAGCGTTGGCACGGAAAAGAAATCACCACCACTGCTGCAGGCCGCGCTCGCCGCACCCGCCAGAGCCGCGGTGAGGAACGCCCGCCTGCCGACCTTGCTGCCCGCCATGACAGCGGGATGCCCTGGTCTCGACCACTTACACGCCGCAGCGGGAAAATCACTCCCCGAGAGGCTTCTTCGTCACCCTCACCCGGGCAGCAGCTCGGTCACCAGCTGGGTGAGCTGACGCAGGTTGCGGCACTCGTGCATGGGCACCACCCGGGCGTACTGCAGCGCCGCGGAATCGCCCGTGCCCCAGGCGGATCGGGCTTCCGGGTTGAGCCAGTGGACGTGCTTGGCCCGCTCGGCGATCCGGCGCACCGCGTCCAGGTTGGGGTCGCCGCCGTTGGTGCGGCCGTCCCCGAGGATGAGGACCGACGTGCGCGGGCCGACCGCGTCCGGCCACCCGTCGGCGAAGCTCGCCAGCGAGCCGCCGTAGTCGCTGCTCATCCCCCAACGGGTGAGCTTCGCCTGGGTGAGGATGCGTCGCGCGAGCCCCTCCGGATCGGCCGCGCCCGCGGTGACCAGGCCGGTGATCTCGTCGGTCAGCTCGACGAACGCGAACGTGCGGATCTTGCTGAACTGGTCCGACAGGGCCTGCACCAGCAGCAGCGTGAACTGCGCGAACCCGGCCACCGAGCCGGACATGTCGCACAGCAGGACCAGTTCGGGCCGTCCCGGACGACGGTCGCGCATCGCCGGCCGCATCGGCACCCCGCCGGTGGCCAGCGACCGGCGCAGCGTGCGCCGCAGGTCGATCTGCCCGCGCCGGGCCCGGCGACGGCGGGTCGCCAGCCGGGTGGCGAGCTTGCGGGACAGCGGCTGGATCGTGCGGCGCAGCTCGGCCAGCTGGGCGCGGGTGGCGTTGGTGAAGCTGACCAGGTCGGTCTGCGGCGGCACCGCGTACTGGGCGATCCGGTCGCGTCCGCGCAGTTCGGCGGTGCGGCGGCGGGCCTCGGCCTGCACGGCCTCGCGGTAGGTGGCGATGCGGGACCGCGCCTCGCTGCGGGCGACGGCGTCGCCGAATGCGCTGGCGTCGGTGCGGATCGCGGCGAGCACCCGGTTCAGCAACGCGTCGGGCCGGACCCGGTCCAGCGCCTGGTAGGCCGACCAGCCGCGCATCCCGTTCGCCCCGCCGCCACCGGAACCGCCCTCGCCGAACGACCCGTAGCGGCCGAACTGGTCCACGGCGGCCGAGGCCAGCGCCCGCAGGCGGTCCTGGTCGCCCTCGGCGAGCGCGGCGACCAGGGCTTCCCGCAGGTCGGTCGCCTCCGACGGCGCGTCCCCGGCTGTCTCAGCGGCCCCGACCGCGACCGGGAAGTACAGGTCGAACAGCGCGTCGAAGGTGGCCCGCTGGCCGGAGCGGCGCAGCACGGTCGCGGCCAGCGCCGCCCGCAGCTGCTCGCGGTCGGCCAGCCCCAGCACGTCCACGGCGGCGGCCGCGTCGACCGTCTCGCCGGGACCGACCGGGATCCCGTGCTCGCGCAGCGAGCCGACGAATTCGACCAGCCGCCGCGGCAGCGCCGGGGAGGTCATGACAGCAGCGAGTCGAGCCGCAGCTCGGCCGCGGCCTTCCGGTGGTCACTCTGGTACTTCAGGATCACCCCGAGGCTGGTCTCGACCACCTGCTCGTCGAGCGTGTCCGCGCCCAGCGCGAGCAGCGTGCGGGCCCAGTCCACGGTCTCGGCGATCGACGGCGCCTTCCGCAGCTCCATCGTGCGCAGCGCGGCGACCACGCGCACCACCGAATCGGCCAGGCGCGCGTCCAGGCCGGGGACCTTGAGGGTGACGATGTCGCGTTCCAGCTCCGGCGTGGGGAAGTCCAGGTGCAGGAACAGGCAGCGCCGCTTGAGCGCCTCCGACAGCTCGCGCGTCGCGTTCGAGGTCAGCAGCACGAACGGGCGGCGCTGCGCGGTGATCGTGCCCAGCTCGGGCACGGTCACCTGGAAGTCGCCGAGGACCTCCAGCAGCAGGCCCTCCATTTCCACGTCGGCCTTGTCGGTCTCGTCGATCAGCAGCACCGTCGGGTCCGGGTTGCGGATCGCCTTGAGCAGCGGGCGGGGCAGCAGGAACTCCTCGCTGAACACCTCGTCGCGGGCCTGTTCCCAGCCCTCGTCGCGGCCGGCGGTGATGCGCAGCAGCTGCTTGGCGTGGTTCCACTCGTACAGCGCGCGGGCCTCGTCGATGCCCTCGTAGCACTGCAGCCGCACCAGCTCGCTGCCGGTGGCCTGCGCCAGCGCGCGGGCCAGCTCGGTCTTGCCGACCCCGGCCGGGCCCTCGACCAGCAGCGGCTTGCCGAGGCGGTCGGCGAGGAAGACGGTGGTGGCCACGGCGGTGGAGGCCAGGTAGCCCGCCCCGGCCAGGCGCTCGACGACCTCGTCGACCGAGCCGAACAACGGCTCCTGCATCGGCCCCTCCCTGGGTTGGTGCGCAACCTACCTATTCTGGGCCCTGGGGCGCCGATCGTGCGGCCGTCGTGCCCAATCTCACGCCGCGTACCGGGTGACGGCCGCCAGCGCCGCGCGCAGTCCGGAGACGTCCCCGGTCACCGCCAGCGGGTCGGTCGGCCCGCGCCCCCACAGCCACAGGTACACGTCCTCCGGCGCGCCGCTGACCCGCCCGTCGGCGCTGTCCGCGGCTTCCGCCCACACGACCGGAACACCGGTGCCGGACGGCATCCGCACCGTCCACACGCGACCGGCGCACCGCACCTCGAACACCTCGCCCGCGCCGTCCACGGACACCGTCTCCTCGGGCGCGGGCCGGTTGCCCTCCGCCAGCCACACGGTCAGCACCTCGTCCACACCGTCGGCGGCCAGCGCCGGATCCACCACCGGCGGCAGGCCGAGCGCCTGTTCCAGGTCCACCCGGTGCACGGTGAACTCGTGCGCCATCCGGCGGCGCCAGAACCCGTACGTGCGGTCGGCGGGGAACCAGGTCTGGCACTCCAAGCTCGGCGGGCGGCTGGCGAGGCTGCGGAACAGGCCGTCGGCCGCGGCGCGGAACCACTCCAGCACGTCCTGCCCGGCCGGCGGTTCGCGTTCCCACTCCAGCGGCAGGGTCTGGCTGTCCACCCAGTCGGTGACCCGGTGCGCCACGCCGCCCAGGTGCCGGATCAGCGTGCCGGCCGTCCACCCGGGACACG
Organism: Amycolatopsis deserti; assembly: GCF_014653945.1. Lineage (GTDB taxonomy): Bacteria > Actinomycetota > Actinomycetes > Mycobacteriales > Pseudonocardiaceae > Amycolatopsis_E > Amycolatopsis_E deserti. The sequence continues at coordinate 86,261 of NZ_BNAU01000011.1, forward strand.
CGGGCACGGGCAGGCCCGGATCGGCCGGCGCGGCGAGGACCCCGATCCCGTGGATCTCGGCGCGCAGGGTGTCGAGGAGGAACGGTTGATCGGGTTTCGTCATGACCCGGCCGAACATACCGGGTCGATGATCGTCGCGGGGGCCGGATCGGTTCCGAAGTGGACATCCGGGCCGCTTCTGTCACAAGGGCTTTTCGCCCAGCCGCAGGCGCACCTGGATCGTCGTGCCGCCCGGCGCGCGGTACGTGCGGACCAGGTCGGCCAGGTCGTTGACGAGCAGCAGGCCCCGCCCGGACAACTGACCGCGCTCCGGGGGACGCCGTCCGGCGAGCGGGTCGGCCAGCCGTCCGCCGTCGGTGGCCGAGCAGACCAGTTCGCCGCCCTCGCGCCACAGGCTCAGCTCGCACGGGGTGCCGGCGTGCAGGAGGCTGTTGGTCGCCAGTTCGGTGAGGATCAGCTTGAGGTCCTCGGTGCGCCCCTCGTCCAGCCCGTGCTCCCGCGCGTGCGCGGCGAAGGCCCGCCGCGCGGCGGACAGCTCGTCCGGCACCTCGACGCGGAACGTCACCGCCTCCGCGGACGGTTTCAGCTCATCGTTGTACCGCGCGACGAGGTCTTCCCACGCGTAGGTGTCGCTGTCCCGCTGGACGCCACGCTCGGTGACCAGCGGATGGGTCACGCGCGCATCCGCGATCGCGACCGGGTCGAGCGCGTTCGTGTCGTACGGGCACACGATCGTGACGTCCCGGCCCTCGAACGCCGGGTTGATCAGCGCCTCGTGCTGGGCGCACGCCGGGTACTCGACCGCGGAGCGCCACGCCCAGATCGGTTCGCCGATGATGCGCACCCGGGCGGCGTCGCGGTGGCGGTCGGCGAAGTCGCGCAGCACGTACGGGATGATCCGGCCCGGGTTGCGGCCGGCCACGCCCATGTCGAGCAGGTGCACGCGGCGCGCGTCCTCGCCGAGCGCGTCGCGCAGCAGCGACAGGTTCGGCTCCGGCACGGCGGCCGCCACCGGGTGGCCGGCCGCCAGGCCCTCGGTCAGGAACGGCACGAGCCCCGCCACGTACTCGTCCGGGGAGCTGTAGAAGAGGGCCTCGTGCACGAAACCGGTGCTCATCGCGGCGCCTCCACGCGGATGTCCTCGAGCTTCAGGACCTCCACGACGTTCGCCGGTCCGGGCCGGGGCGCGCGCAGGACGACCGCGGCCGCGTGCCGCCTGCCGTGCTCGGCCAGCGTCAGCAGGTTGCGGTGGTCGATGAAGTCCAGCGTCGCGGCGTCGAGCACGAGCCGCCCGCCGACGGGCCGGGGGTCGGCGTGCCGCAGCGCGCGGGGGAACACCTCGGCCGAGGCGAGGTCGAGTTCGCCGCCCAGGCTCGCGCAGCAGCCGCCGCGCGCCGAGGCGTGCAGCCGGAACCCCGCGCGGTTCTCGTTGGCGCACGGGTGGAGCGCGGACAGCAGCGCCAGGGTGGGCCGGTCCAGCTGCCTGCGGTCGTAGCCGCACAGCGCGGAGAACGGGTGCAGCGCCGAGTATTCGTCGGAGAGGTGCTCGAACCGCGCCAGCGAATTCAACCGGGTGGGTGACCGCAGGAGGCCGGTGACATCGGCCGCCACCCGCAGCCCGCGGTAGCCCTCGGCCAGCGCCGCTTCGGTGGCCCGCGCGTAGATCCGCAGCCGCGCGTGCGGGTCGCCGGTCGCGCCGAGGTCGTCGAGCGACACCACCCGCAGATCCCCGCGGCGCCGGGCCTCGTCGGCGTCGACGATGCCGTCCAGGTCCTCGGCCAGGCGCGACACCGGCCCGGTCCCGGCGTAGCCGACCCGGTACCCCAGGGCCAGGCCCTCGGCCAGGAACTCGCGCACGCGGGACCGGAACTCGGCCGGGTCCTCGTAGCCCCAGCACAGGTGGTCGTGGCAGCCGAGGCCGCGCGCGTCCACCACGATTCCGGACCGTCTCATCGATCCGAAGGGTACTCCGACACGGCGTCCCGGACAGAAGTCGTCGCCTCCGCACGCGGTGGTGCGGGCGTCGCCGGGTCGACTACGCTGGGTTGGACGCGGTTCAGAGCTCAGCCGCACCACACTGTTCGCGAAGGGTAGGGCTGTCGCCGAAGGGTAGGCGAGCGCGTCATGTCTCGGGTTCCGCGCGTTCCGGAGGAACCGGCCGGACTCACCACGCCCACACCGTTGCACGTCTCGGTCCGGTGGCCGAGCCGCGACGTCGCCGTGCTGGCGGTCGAGGGCGAACTCGACCTGGCCACCGCGAACCGGCTGGAGGCGGCGTTCCGCCGGCTGGTCGCGCGACGGCCGCGGGTGGTCGTCGTCGACCTGAGCGGGGTCGCGTTCCTCGGCTCGTCCGGGCTGGCGGCCATCACCTCGGCGCGCACCGCGGGGGTCGTGCTGCGGATCGTCGCGCCGGGTTCGCTGGCCCGGATCTTCACGCTCACCGCGCTGGACAAGGTGCTCGACCTGTACGGCAGCGTCGAGGAGGCGCTGGCCGCGGGCTGAATCCGCGGTGCAGGTTCACTGGCGCAGGGCCGCCTCGATGCCGGTGAGCAGGCATTCCAGGCCGAACTCGAAGCGGGTCGTGGGGTCTTGGTCGTCGGCTTCGAGCACCCGTCGGTTGAAATGCGGGTACCGGCCGGACTCGACGACCTGCCGGACGTAGGCGCCCACCCAGTCGCGCCACTCGTTCTCGGTCATGCCGGTGCGGCGCTGGACCTCCAGCTCGGCCAGCTCGGCGGACACCGCGCCCAGCACGTGGGTGTTGATCGTGTCCACCACCATCGTCGCGAGCGTCGGGTCGCCGGTCACGCGGGAGACGATGCCGAGCTGGTGGTCGGCGCGCGCGATCACGTGCGGCCCCAGGGCGGGGTGGCGGGTGATCTGCTGGGCGAGCCAGGGGTGCAGCAGCAGCAGGGCGCGCTGGCGGCGGGCGAGCTGGGCCAGCTCCGCGCGCCAGTCGTCGCCGGGCTCCGGTAGCGGTTCCTCGCCGATGATCGTGTCGACCATCAGCTCGAACAGCTCGTCCTTGCTCGCCACGTGCCGGTAGAGCGACGTGGTGCCGGAGTCCATTTCCGCCGCGAGGCGCCGCATGGACAGCGCGTCCAGGCCTTCGGCGTCGGCGATCGCGATGGCCGTCCGGACGATCTTCTCCTCGGTGACGACCGGCCGCGTCTTCGTGGTCCGGTCGCGCATCCAGACCATCGTCGGCGGGTTCTTCGCGGGCGGCATGGGCACAGTGTACTTTTCGGGTACGGTGTTCCCATGGCGGGAACGCTGTTCCCAACCGAGAGGAGAAGGCTCGTGTCGGATGTGGTGATCGCCGGTGGTGGGTCGGTCGGCCTGGCCACCGCGGTGTTCCTGGGACACCACGGGGTGCGTGCGCACGTGGTGGAGCGGCGGGCGGGTCTGTCGGAGCACCCGCGGGCGCTCGGCCTCAGCCCGCGCACGCTGGAGTTCTTCCGCGAGGCCGGGCTGGGGCCGGCGCTCGAGGCCGTCGCGGTCCGGTCCACCGCGATGTGGAAGGCGGACGCGCACACGGTGGCGGAGATCGACCGGGGAAGCGCGCCCGGCCGTCCGGCGGTGGCTGGGCCGCAGGTCTCGCCGGAGACGCCCAGCGGGCACTACCCGCAGGACCGGCTGGACGCCGCGCTGCTGCCCGCCGCGCGGGAGCGGGGTGCGACGGTGGAGTTCGGCGTGGCCGTCACCGGGGTCGAGCAGGACGCGGACGGGGTGTCGGTGACGCTGTCCGACGGGCGGGTGCTGCGGACGCGGTACCTGGTGGGCGCGGACGGCGTGAACACGGCCGTGCGCCCGGCGCTGGGCATCGGGACCAGCGGCCCCGGCGAGGTGGGGGAGCCGGTGCTGAACATCCTGTTCGAGGCGGATCTGACCGGGTTCTTCGGCACGATGCCGACGATGGTGGAGATCCGGCACCCGGACGTGCGGGGGATGCTGCTCAGCGTCGGCGAGCGGCGGTGGGTGCTGCACTCGGGCGCGCCCGGGACGCCGGAGGAGCTGATCCGCACGGCGCTGGGCGCGGACGTGCCGGTGAAGGTGATCGGGGCGAAGTGGTGGCGGGCGACGCTGCGGATGGCCGAGGAGTTCCGCGCCGGTCGGGCGTTCCTGGTGGGCGACGCGGCGCGGGCCGTCTCGCCGCTGGGGGCGTTCGGGCTGAACACGGGTGTGGCCGACGGGCACAACCTGGCGTGGAAGCTGGCGATGGTGCTGTCCGGACAGGCCGCTGATCGATTGCTGGACACCTACCACGACGAGCGGCACGCGGTGGCGGAGTTGGTGACCCGGCAGGCGATGGTGCGGTGGGAGAACCCGCGGCTGCACTGGGACCCGGCCGCGGCGGCGGAACGGGCGGCGGCCGGGGCGTGGAACGCGCCGATGGTGACGATGGGCTACCGCTACGATTCGGCCGCGGTGATCGACGCGGTGGTGGAGCCACCGTCCACAGAGGACGTCGCGGTGGCGTTGGACGGTGCTCCGGGTTCGCGTCTGCCGCACCGGTGGGTCTCGCCCGGGGTGTCCAGTTTGGACCTGGTGCGCTCCCGGTTCACGGTGTTCGCCGGAACCCCGGAGTGGGCCGAGGCGACGGAGAAGGCCGCCGCGCGGCTCGGCCTCCCGTTGGGTGCGGCGGTGGTACCGGACCCAGCCTGGCTGGCGACGATCGGCATCGCGGAGGGCGGGGCGCTGCTGGTCCGCCCGGACGGTTTCATCGCCTGGCGCACGCCGGCCGGGCTGGCGGAGGCGGACGCGGCACTGGAGTCGGTGGTGGCGCGGGTGCTGGGTCGCTAGGGCGCGCGGGGTGCCCGTCGTGAACGGGGGCGTCGTGGCGCACATCGGCTGCAGGCGGATGGGGCGCGGGTGCTCGGTCGCTAGGGCGCGCCGGAAGCCTGTCGTGACTGGGCCGTCGTCGTGGTGCAGACCGTCCGCGGGCGGATGCGGAGCTGGGGTCGGTGGTGGCGTGGGTGCTCGGGCGCGCCGGGGCCCGTCCCCACCAGGCCGCCGTCGTGGTATTCGCCGGCCAGCCGGGGGTTTCGCTAGTTCGCGCCGATGCGGGTGGCGAGGTCGGCGTGCACCGGGTACGGGCGTTCGGCCGGGAGGAGCGCGCGGGCCTCGTCCAGGCGGCGGTCGCGGACCAGGGCCTCGATCTCGTGGGCGCGGTCCGTCTCGTCGGTCAGGCCGATGATCCACTCGTCCACGTAGCGGTCCGCGGCCTCACCCGACAAACCGATCTGGATGGCGCGCTCCGGGAGCGGCCGCAGGTGCAGGTTCTTGTCCGGATCCCACTGGATGCGCACCGGGCTGGCGCCCAGTTGGCGTCGCCAGGCGGCCTCGCTCGGGTGGTGGCTCGGGTCGAACGCGGACAGGCACGAATGCGCGAGCGCCCATTCGAAGCCCGCACGCGTGATCGTCACCGCCAGGACCCGTTCCTGGCCGGGCTTGCGCGCCCAGCCGCTGCGGTAGGCCATCCACAGGAACGACGGTTTGATCCACGTCATGCGGCCGCGCTTGAACGGCGGCACGAAGGTTCCGGCGCGCAGAGCCGGCTCGGCGATCTCCGGGGAATACGCCTGATATACGACAATCGAGTCGTCGTCGTACCGGGCGCGGATTTCGTTGCTCATGTGGGTGATCTTCGGGCATGGGCGCAACCGGTTTTGCGTGCGAGACTGGGGCATGCTCTTCGACCGCGCGGCGATCGAGGGACTGGCGGCGGGCCGCGTCACGGTGGCCTTCCGCAGGTGGGACGCGCCCCGCGTGCGGCCCGGCTCGCGGATGCGCACCGCGGCCGGGGTGGTCGAGGTGACGTCGGTGGACGAGGTCGCGGCGGTGACCGACGAGGACGCCCGGGCCGCGGGTTACGCGTCCGCGGCGGAGATGCCCGACCGCGGCACGGGGCGGTTGTTCCGGATCGGGTTGCGCGTGGCGGGCCCGGACCCGCGCGTGGCGCTGCGCGAGGCGGCCGATCTGACGGACGGCGACCGCGCCGCGATCGGCGCCGCGCTGTGGCGGATGGACCGGGTGGCGGACGCGCCGTGGACGGGTGCGTTCCTGCGGTTGATCGCCGAGAACGAGGCGGTGCGGGCGGTCGACCTGGCGGCTCGGGTGGGCCTGCCGCGGGACGTGTTCAAGCGCCGCGTCCGGCGGCTCAAGGAGCTGGGGCTGACGGAGAGTCTGGAGGTGGGCTACCGCCTCTCGCCGCGAGGCCGGGCCTTCCTCGAGGGCGGCGACCCCTGACGGCACCCGCGCCTTGGACGAGCCCCGGCAGCGGCAGCGACGGGAATCGGGGGCCGTGCTCGCCGGAGTGGGCTGATTGCCGCGGTGGCGGTGTGGTGGTGGGCGGACTGTGCTGGCGTAGGGCGGGCTGGCTGCGGTGAGCGGGGGGCGGAATGTGCTCGCGCTGGGGGCTGGCTGCGGTGAGTGGCGATGGGCGGACTGCGCTGGCGCTGGGGGGCTGGCTGCGGTGAGCGGCGATCGGCGGACTGTGCGGTCGCTGGAGTGGGCCGGCAGCTGCGATGCGGAAAGCACGAACCCGCGAGGCGGCCATCCGATCACCTCGATCCGGCACCGGGCTCAGGCGAGTGACCTGAGCACCGCCGCGGCGAGGGCGCTCCGCTCCAGCATTCCGTTCACGCTGATGTGCTCGTGGCGCGCGTGGGCTCCGTCGCCGGTGGCGCCGAAACCGTCGAGCACCGGGACGCCCAGCGCGGCCACGAAATTGCCGTCACTGGCGCCGCCCACCGCGCACTCCCGCAACGTCACCCCCATCTCCGCGGCCAGGTCGCGCGCCCGCTCGAACAACGCCGCGATCCCGGCCGACCGCTCCATCACCGGCCGGTTCCAGCCGCCCTCCACGGTCACCGTCGCGCGCGGGTCCGCCGCCCGCAGCCCCGCCAGCGCCGCCTCGATCCGCGCCGCCTCCGCCGCGCTCGACACCCGCACGTCGACCTCGCCCCAGGCCGCGCCCGCGATCACGTTCCCCCGCGACCCGCCTCCGACCACGCCGACGTTCACCGTCGTCCCCGCCGCGAGATCGGTCAGCCCGTGCAGCGCCAGCACCACGCGCGCGATCTCGTCCACCGCGCTCGCGCCCTTGCCCGGATCGAGCCCGGCGTGCGCCTCCACACCCGTGGCAGAGATTCGATATATCCCCACGCCTTTGCGGGCGGTCTTCACCGCGCCATCGGCCGCCGCCTCGAACACCAGCGCCGCCTGCACCCCGGACGCCGCCGCCTCGATCACCGGCCGTGACACCGGGCTGCCGATCTCCTCGTCGCCGCTCAGCACGAGCCGCACCGGCGGCCGCGGCAACCCGGCCGCCTCCAGCGCCCGCAGCGCCCACACCACCTGCACCAGCCCGGCCTTCATGTCGAACACCCCGGGCCCGGTCGCCCGGTCACCGTCCACAGTGAACGGCCATCCGACCAGTGTCCCTTGTGGCCACACGGTGTCGTAGTGGCACAGCAACAGCACCGCCTCCACATCGGACCCGGCGTAGTCGTACACCCGGACGTCGCCGAACTCGCCGCCCTCGGTCACCCGCACCGACGCCGGCTCGCCCAGCCGCGCCCGCAGCCAGCCGTCCAGCCAGGACAGTCCGGCCTCCAGCAGCAGCCGGTCGGTGCTCGGCGTCTCCAGGCCGACGTACCGGCTCAGGTCGTCGACCATCTCGGCGCGGTGTGCCCGCACCCACTCGTGCAACGCCCGGACCTCGGTCACGGCATCCGCTCCAGTTCCCTCGGGTGATCTTCCGGGATCAGCCTGCGTCCGCTCGCCACGTCCCCGCAAGAGGGCGAGCACCGCCGGCACGCGGCCGAACGAGGCCATCGAGGACAGACGGCCTGGTCAAGGCGGTGCTCCGGTGGACAGCCCACATCGGTCGTGGTAGGACAACGGCACCGGGCCTCGCGCGGAGGGGAGGGCAACGGCATGTCCGGAAGTACCTCCGCCGACGGTTTGCTCACCGTCCGCCGGGAGACCCGCGGTTCCGCCGTCGTCGTGCACGTCGCCGGCGAGGTGGACTTCAGCTCGCTGGCCCACCTCCAGGACGAGCTCAGCACCGCGGTCACCGTGGCGTCCCCGCCCGCGCCCGTCGTGCTCGACCTGCAGGACGTGGAGTTCTTCGGCTGGTGCGGGCTGACGCTGCTGGTCAACTCCGACGACCGGTGCACCCGCAACCACACGCCGCTGCGGGTGGTCGCGGCGAGCGGCACCGTGCTGCAGCCGCTGAAGCTCGCCGGCCTGGACCGGGTGCTCCCGGTGTATTCCAGCGTGTCCGAGGCGCTGTCCCGGTCCACGTCCGTCGCGTGAGGGCGCTTCCACTCGCCGAACGCGGAGCACTACTGTGTGTTCACCCACCCGCTCGCGAGAAGGTGTAGTGATGGCTTCTTCGCCCAGCCAGGTGCCCGTCGGCGTCGACCCGACCCGGCCCAGCATCGCCCGCATCTACGACGGTTTCCTCGGCGGCAAGGACCACTACGAGGTCGACCGCGCGGTGATGCGCAAGATCAACGAGGCGGTCCCCGAGGCGGTCGACATCGCCCGCGGCAACCGCGGCTTCCTCAACCGCGCCTGCCGATTCCTGGCCGCCCAGACCGATCTGGCCCAGTACCTCGACTGCGGTTCCGGCCTGCCGACCGCGGAGAACACGCACCAGATCGTGCAGCGCGCCAACCCCGAGACGACGGTCGTCTACGTCGACAACGACCCGGTGGTCCTCGCGCACGGCCGCGCGCTGCTCGAGGAGAACGACTTCGTGCACATGACCGAGGCGGACATCTTCTCCCCGTCCCAGGTCCTGGGCGACGAGGTCGTCCGGCGGCACCTCGACTTCAGCCAGCCGCTCGTGCTGCTGCACGTCGGCACGATGCACCACTACGAGGGCGACGGCGCGGCCGGCATCATGCGCGCCTACATCGACGCGCTGCCCTCGGGGTCGTACGTGGTGTTCTCGCACTTCTTCGACCCCGAGGTGCCGGAGCTGACCGAGGTGGCGAAGCGGATCGAGAACATCCTCGTCAACGGCCCGATGGGCGCCGGCCGGTTCCGCACGAGGGACGAGATCCTGGCGATGCTGGACGGGCTGGAGCTGATCAAGCCGAACGCCCTGTCCGAGCCGGGCCTCGCCGTCTGCGACGAGTGGTGGCCGGACGGCCCGCGGCTGGCGCCGCTGAGCCTGGCCGCGCGGTGCATCGTCGGCGCGGTGGGGCGCAAGCCGTAGGAATTTGTCACCCGCGTGCGGGTTCCCGGCGCAAAAAATTGCGTCCCGGTGAGTATCCCACCATCGTCTCTTCCCGGCGCCCGGGGCGGCTGGGCACGATGACCGCATGGGCTCCGATGACCGGGTGGTCCTGCGTGGTCGCGATCGTGAGCTGACCGTCCTGCGCCGCGCCCTCGGGGAGGCCCGGGACGGCCGCGGCGGCGGTCTCGTCGTGCTCGGTGAGCCGGGGTCGGGCCGGACCGCGCTGCTCGCCGCGGCGCGGGCCGAAGCCGACGGGTTCACCATCCGCTCGGCCCGGGGCGTGGCGGCCGAACGCCACCTCCGCCACAGCGGCCTGCTCCAGCTCCTGCCGGGCCTGACGGACCTCCCCGCCGACCCGCTCGCGCTCGGCCGCGCCGTCCACGCGGCACTGGCCGCCGCGGCGCCGCTGCTGTGCCTGGTCGACGACGCCGACCTGCTCGACCCCGAATCACGCGACGCGCTGGCGTTCGCGGCCCGGCGGCTGTCCGGCAGCGGGGTGCTCGTGCTGTTCGCGGCCGGGGCACCGCTCGACGGGCTCCCCGGGGTGTGGCTCGAACCGCTGGGCGCGGAGGCCAGCGCGCAGGTGTTCGGCGACCACGGGGTCGCCGAACCCGCCCCCGACCTGCTCGACTTGGCCTCCGGCAACCCGCTCGCCCTCACCGAGCTGGCCGCCGCACCACGGATCCCGCCGCACAGCCGCCTGCGCCGCGCGGTGCGGGACCGGCTCGCCGCGCTCGGCCCGGGCGCCCGCGAGATCGCCCTGATGGCCGCGCTCGACGACTGGCTCGACGTGGACACCCTGGTGCGCGCCGCCGAACGGTCCGGGGTGGACCTTCGTGCGCTGGAGGAGGCCCGCGAAGCCGGGTTCGTGCGGCTGGACGGCGACCACGTCCTCGCCGCGAGCCCGCTGCTGCAGGCGCTGGTCCGCGAGGAGGCGCCGCTGGCCGACCGGCGCGCCACGCACACCCTGCTGCTGTCCGTTCTGGACCCGGAGCGGCACCGGCTGCGCTGCACCTGGCACCGGGCCGCGCTCGCCGGGAGCGCGGACCCGCGGCTGGCCGGCGAGCTGCTGGAGTCGGCGTCGGAGTTCTGGCTGGCCGGGCGGCCCCGGCGGGCGCGGGCGCTGCTGCGGCAGGCCCGTCCGCTGGCGCGGGAGTCGTCCATGCGCGGCGTCGCCGACCTGCTGCAGGGCAGCCTCGAAATGCGCGAGGGCATGCCCGCCGTCGCCAGCCAGACCCTGCTCGTCGCGGCGAACCAGCTCGCCGGGTCCCAGCGCGACCACGCGCTCACCGCGCTGATGCTGGCCGGCGAGGCGAGCTGCGTGGCGGGGGACTACGTGCGGTACTACGCGATCGCCGACCGCGCGCAGCAGCTGCGCCGCCCCGACGACTCCCCGCGCACCCGCCTGATCCTGGACCACTTCGCCGGCATGAGCGACGCCTTCCGCGGGCGGCACGACCGCGCGGCCGCGCCGCTGCGCCGGGTGGTCGGGCTCGGCGGGGTGCTCGACGAGCCGGTGGCGAAGATCTGGGCGAGCCAGGCCGCCTACACGCTCGGCGACGCCGCCCGCGCGCACGAACTGGCTGTCGGCGCGGTGACCGCGGCGGGCAGCCGCGGCACGACGGCCGTCGTCCCGTGGGCCCTGGTGTACGTGGCGGTGTCGGAGCTGATGCTCGACCGGCACTCGGCGGCGTTGTCCAGCGCGCTGGAGGGGCTGCGCATGGCCCGCACGATCGGCCAGCCGAACTCGGCGGTCGACCACCTGACGATCCTCGCCCTGGAAGCGTCCCTGCGCGGCGACCGGACCACCGCGCAGGCGCGGCTGGACGCGGCCGCGCACGAGGTCGCCACCCGCGGCCTCGGCCGGCCCGGCGCGCTGAGCACGTGGGCGTCGGCGTGCGTGGACCTCGCCGAGGACCGGCCGGACGACGCGCTGGACCGGTTCCGGCTGATGGCGGCGGGCACCGGCCGGGTGCACCCCGGCATCCGGGCGATGGCGACCCCGCAGTTCGTCGAGGCCGCGGCCCGCTGCGGGCAGCACGTGAAGGCCGCCAAGCCGCTGGCCCCGTACGAGGACTGGGCCCGCAGCACCGGCAGCGACGTCCGGATGGCCCTGTCGCACCGCTGCCGCGCCCTGCTCGGCGAGCCGGACGCCGACGAGCACTTCGAGACCGCGATCGAGCTGCACCGCGCCAGCCAGACCGCGCTGGAGCTGGCCAAGACCGAACTGTTCTACGCGCACCGGTTGCGCCGCAACCGCAAGGCCCGCGCCGCGCGGGAGCTGCTGCGGGACGCGCTGAAGATCTTCCAGCGCTACGACGCGCCGCGCTGGGCCGAGCGGACCACGGCCGAGCTGCGGGCGGCGGGGGAGTGGGTGCCGGGGTGCGCCAAGCCGGGCGGGCTGACGCCGCAGCAGATGCAGATCGCGCGGCTGGTCGCCGAGGGCGCGACGAACCGGGAGATCGCGGCCCAGCTGGTCATCAGCCACCGCACGGTCGACCACCACCTGCGCAACATCTTCGCGCGGCTGGGCATCCGCTCCCGCGTCGAGCTGGCCGCGCGCTACCGGTGACTGGCGATTTCACCGATGCGCGTGGTTGGCGGCCTTTGCCACGCTCGCGTGGTTCCCCTCTCACGGAAAGGGAGTTCGATCAGTGCGACGTTCACCAAGACACCTCTCCCGGCTGGTCACGGCGCTGGCTCTGGTCGCGGGCACCGCCACCGCGACGGCCACCGCGCAGGCCGCCGACAACCCCTACGAGCGCGGCCCCGACCCGACCGAGTCGAGCATCGAGGCCAGCCGCGGCCCGTTCGCCGTCTCGCAGACCACGGTCTCGTCGCTGGCCGTCACCGGGTTCGGCGGCGGCACCATCTACTACCCGACCGACACCAGCCAGGGCACCTTCGGCGCGGTCGCCATCTCGCCCGGCTACACCGCCGACCAGTCCAGCATCGCCTGGATCGGACCGCGCCTGGCCTCGCAGGGGTTCGTCGTGTTCACCATCGACACGATCACCCGCTACGACCAGCCCGCCAGCCGGGGTGACCAGCTGCTCGCCGCGCTGGACTACCTGACGCAGCGCAGCTCGGTGCGTGGCCGCATCGACAGCAGCCGTCTCGGCGTCGCGGGCCACTCGATGGGCGGTGGCGGCACGCTGGAAGCCGCCGAGGAACGGCCCTCGTTGCAGGCCGCCGTGCCGCTTGCGCCGTGGAACCTGCAGAAGAACTTCTCCGGCGTGCGGGTGCCGACGTTCATCATCGGCGGCGAGTCCGACACGGTCGCGCCGGTCGCGACGCACTCCGAGCCGTTCTACACGTCGCTGCCCAGCACCCTGGACAAGGCGTACATGGAGCTGAACAACGCGTCGCACTTCTTCCCGAACACGCCCAACACCACGATGGCCAAGTACATGATCTCGTGGTTCAAGCGGTTCATCGACGACGACACCCGCTACGACCAGTTCCTCTGCCCGAACCCGAGCGGTCTGGCGATCGAGGAGTACCGGTCGACCTGCCCGTACTGACGAGCCGGCGCGGCGGATCAGGAGTCTTCGCGCTCCTGGTCCGCCGTTTCGCCGCGGTGCTCGTCCTCTTCGTCGCCGCCGCGGGGCCCGAACCCCGGTGCCGGTTCCGGCGCCCCGGGTCCGGGGTCCGCGGCGGCGATGCGCTCTTCGCCGAGGTACGGGTCGGGTTCGAACGGTGAGGTCGTCATGCCCGCCGGGTACCCGGCGGGCGCGTGATCACGCCTGCGCGGGCGGCCAGGACGGGGCGCCCAGCTCGCGGGAGATCGCCCGCGCCGCCTCCCGCACCGCGCTCGTCACCGCGGGTCCGGCAGGCCAGTCGGTCATCGGCACCACCACGCCGATCGCGCCGGCGACGTCCTGCCCGGCGTCGAAGATCGGCGCGGCCACGCAGCACTCGCCGATCACCGCCTCCTCCACCTCGGTCGCCAGCGCCTCGCCGCGCACGTGCTCCAGGTGCGACGCGAGCTCCGCCGGGTCGGTGATGGTGTCCCGGGTCATGCTGCGCAGCGGGTCCGGCGCGAGGTCCGGCGACCAGGCCAGCATCGCCTTGCCGAGCGCGCTCGCGTGCGCCGGGATGACGATCCCGACCTCCGGCATCTGGCGGGAGCCGTCCGGGCGCGGCTCGTGGTGCACGATCATCACCTCGCCCGGCAGCAGCACCCCGGTCCGCACCGCGCACCCGGTGGTGCGCGCCAGCTCGGCCGCCCAGGTCAGCGATCGGGACCGCAGTTCGAGGGTGTCCAGGTAGACGTTGCCCAGCTTGAGCACGGCCGGCCCGAGCCGGTAGCGGGCCGAGCCGCGGTCCTGCAGTACCAGGCCGTGGGCCTGCAGGGTCTTGATGATGCCGTGCACTGTGGACGGTGCGAGCCCGAGCCGCGCCGCGATCTCGGACAGGCTCAGCCGCCGTTCCGCCTGCAGCACGGCGAGCACGCGGACCGCCCGGTCGACGGACTGGATCATCAGCGCACCTTCCTGCCCGCCCGCACTTTACAACAGCCCCCTGCCGTTCTATCTTCGTACGCAATTCGACAATGTCGAATGACAGTCGACGATGACGGAGGGGTGGCATGGCGGTTCGCCAGCTCGTGAACGATCCGGACGATTTCGTGCGGGAAGCGCTGGAGGGGCTCCAGCGGGCGCACCCGGACCTGGTCCGCTACCACGAGGACCCGGCGTACGTGGTCCGCGCGCGGCAGGCGGACAAGGTCGCGCTGGTCTCCGGTGGCGGCTCCGGGCACGAGCCGCTGCACACCGGGTTCGTCGGCGCCGGCATGCTGGACGCCGCCGTGCCGGGCGCGGTGTTCGCCAGCCCGACGGCGTTCCAGATCCGCGCCGCCATCGCCGCCGCGGACCGCGGCCGCGGGGTGCTGCTGATCGTCAAGAACTACACCGGTGACGTGCTGAACTTCCGCATCGCCGCCGAGCTGGCCGCCGAGGACGGCATCCGGACGCGGACCGTCCTCGTCGACGACGACCTCGCCACCGACGGCCAGGAGGACGGCGCGCCCGGCCGTCGCGGCACGGCGGCGGTCGTGGCGGTGGAGAAGATCTGCGGCGCGGCGGCGGAGAACGGTGCGTCGCTGGACGAGCTGGCCGCGCTGGGGGAGCGGATCGTGTCGTCGGCCCGCACGATGGCGCTGGCGCTGGCGGCCTGCACGCAGCCGGGGCAGGACCGGCCGTCGTTCGACCTGCCCGACGGTGAGATCGAGTTCGGGGTCGGCATCCACGGCGAGCACGGGGTGGGACGGCGCCCGTACGCGCCGGTGCGGGAGCTGGTGGCCGATCTGACCAAGCCGCTGGTGGCCGCACTCGGCCTGGACCGGGGCGACGAGGTGATCGCGATCGTCAACGGCCTGGGCGCCACGCACGGTCTGGAGTTGTCGGTGGTGCACCGCGAGCTGGGCGGGTTCCTGGACGGCCTGGGGGTGCGGATCGGGCGTGCGCTGGTCGGGTCGTACGTGACCGCCCTGGACATGCGGGGTTGCTCGATCACGCTGCTGCGCGCCGACGACGAACTGCTGGCCCTGTGGGACGCCCCGGTGCGCACCCCGGCCCTGACCTGGTGAAGGAGACCATTGTGGACACTCGTGCGTGGATCGAGCGGTTCGCCGCCGTCATCGACGAGCGTGGCGCCGAGCTGACCGAGCTGGACCGGCGCGCCGGCGACGGCGACTACGGCACCAACCTGCGGTCGGCGCTGGGGAAGGTGCGGGCGAACCTGGCCGCCGGCGACCCGCGAACGCCTGGTGCGGTGTTCACCGCGGTGTCGGACGCGTTCCTGAACACCGGTGGCACCAGCGGTCCGCTGTTCGGCATGTGGTTCCGCGAGTTCGCCAAGGGCCTTGGCGACGAGGTGACGCCCCGGAGCCTGGCGGCCGCGGCCGGTGCGGCGGAAGCCACGGTGCGCCGCCTGGGCGGCGCCGAGGTGGGCCACAAGACGATGGTGGACGCGATGGTGCCGGCGGCGCAGGCGCTGGCCGCCGCGGCGGAGCGGAACGCCGATGTGGAGACCGCGTTGAAGGAAGCCGCCGCCGCGGCGGAGTCCGGAGCCCACTCGACGGCGGATTTGCTGGCGAAGCGCGGCCGGGCGAGCTACGTCGGAGAGCACGCGCGCGGCGTGACGGACCCCGGCGCGCTGACGGTCGCCTGGTTCTTCGAAGCCGCCACCAAGTAGCCCGGGGTGGTGCGGCCACATGGGGTGCGGCCGCACCACCCCGCCACACCTCGTCGGCTGAACCGCCGCCCCGGCCGCGACCGGCGCCCGAACCGCCATCCCGGCGATGAAGGCGGCCCGGCTCGCCGACCGGCGGCCGCTGACGGCTCCTCCGCCCCCGGCGATGAACGTGGCCGGGCTGAGCCGCCACCCGCCAGCGCGCCCGGGCTCGCCCACGCGGTGGGCCGTGTCGGCTACTCCGCCCCCGGCGGCGCAGCGCCGCTAGGCTCATCCAGCCGCCCGGCCCGCCAGGCGATTCCGCCATTCGGCGACGCTGCAGGGCCAGGCTGATGCCTGACCGCTTCGCCCGGCCGAGCTGGTATCACACATGCGACGGAACCGGCTCTTGCGCCCAGGAGCCGCTTCCGGAATTCAGCGCGTCCGGCGCCGCAGCAGGGCCGGGTCGATGTCCGCCGGTGGTTCGGGCGCGCCGAGGTCCGACGGCGAGTACCCCTTCGGGTAGCCGGGGTAGCTGCGCACCTTCGAGTTCAGCAGCTTCGACTTCCGGCGCGGCGGCAGCAGTCGCACCACCGCGGCCCGCGCGCGCAGCCCCGCCCGCGCCACGCGGCCCACCCACGCCGGGCTGGGGCGGAACCCGAACGCCGCCAGCATCCGGTCGTCGAGCAGGCTCTTGGCGCCGAGGGCCACCGCCGGGCGCAGCGGCTTCGGGAACCAGGCGCAGAACAGGTCCAAGGTGTACCGCCCGATCCGGTTGTTGTCGGGCGAGTACACGAAGTTCGCCTCTTCGTAGGCGTCCTTGAACTTGCGGAACGCCTCGAAGTCGCCCGGGATGTCCTTGATGCCCATCCGCCTGCCGACCTCGCGGAAGTAGAAGTACGCCGCCTGGCGCTCGTGCTCGTGCAGCGGCCGCCAGCCGAAGGAGTCGATCCAGTCGATCGGGTCGTAGACGAACGTCGACAGCACGTACAGCATGTCGTCGTTGCTGATGCGGTACCGGCCGTGCATCCGGTTGACCGTGCTCAGCGCCTCCCGCCCGCGCGGCGAGTCGTACCCGTTCTCCGCTAGTTCCGCCATCAGCACGGCTGTGTCGTCGTAGCGCTTCTGCGGCCGTTTCTCGAATTCGCCCGTCGCCGCGAGCAGGCGGGAGATGCTCGGCACGCAGTAGGTCCGGAACAGTGCGAACTCCAGCGCCCGCTGGTAGTCCCAGGGGAACTCGAAGCCGATGGAGATGCGGTAGATCTCCTGGTGGTCCCGCTCCGGGTCACACCGCTCGATCCGGCGCAGCCAGTATCCGGTCATCGCCGGCCTCCCGTCATCCACTCGGCCCGGGACGAGCCCCGTGGCACCAGCACCGTCCGGTAGCGGCCGGGCGTCGCCGACATGTGGACCTGCTCCGTCACTCCCTGGTAGCGCCCGAGGGGCGTGTCGGCGGTGAAGGTCTCCGGGTCCAGGTACTCGTGCTCCTCGCCGCGGCCGGCGACCTCGCTCGCGTACCCCTTGTCGAACACGCCCAGCCCCAGGATCCACAGCGCGGCCCGCGTCAGCGACACGTGCACCCGGTAGCTCCCGCCGTCCCGGGCCCGCCGCGCCAGCGCCTCCACGATCCCCGCCGTCAGCAGCCACGACACGATGTAGTCGTTGACCACCAGGATCGGCGGCAGCGCGGGCCGCACCCCGTCGCCCTCCAGGTGCATCATCCCGACCAGGCTGCCCGCGCTCTGGTCGAACCCCACCCGGTCCGCCCACGGCCCCTGCTGCCCGTTCAGCGACGCCGTCGCGTGGATGATCCCTGGCCGCACCGCCGCGGCCTCCTCCGCGGAAAACCCGATCTTCTCCAGATAACCCGGCCGCCGGTTCGCGTAGAAGACGTCCGCGTCCCGCAGCAGCGACCGCAGAAGCCCGGCGCCCTCGGCCTCGTACGGACTGATCGTCGACGACCGCACCCCGACGTTCGCCGTGATGTAGGTGACGTCGTGCTCCAGCTCGTCGGGCCGCCACACGTTCAGCACGTCCGCACCGTGCAACGCCAGCGCCCGGCCCACACCCGCGCCGGCGATCACGTGCCCCATCCCCAGCGCCCGCACCCCGGACAGCGGGTCCTCCGCCGCGCCAAGGGGTTCCGGCGCGCTGTCGCCGATCTTCGTGATCTCCACCAGCGGCAGGTCCGCCAGCACCTCGCGGTAGTGCGGCTCGGCCATCAGCTGCGCGGGCGTGCGCAGCATCGGCAGCACCGCGCCCGCCGTGACCGCCGCGTTCTCCAGGTCGCGGCCCCGCCACTTCGCGATCGCCGCGGCCACCGCCTCGGTGTCGTCCGGCGCGCCGAGCAGTTTCTGCGCCGCCAGCTTGATCTTCGGGTACGGGTTGAGCGGCATCACCCACTCATCGTCCGCCGTGCGGTAGAAGCGGAAACCGAGCGCCTGCGACGGGTTCGCCGGGGTGCTCGCCGGATACCCGTTGAGCAGCTCCCACTTCCGGTCGTAGAACGGGCACAGCCGGTGCGGCGCCACCCGCAGGTCGACACCGATGTCCTGCCCGTCGCCGCCGCGCAGCCGCCACAGCTTCGCGATCGCGGCGGACTTCGCGGCCAGCGCGATCGCCGCCGACCCGCCCAGCCGCAACGTACTCGGCACCACCGGGTCCGCGCCGCGGAACGTGATCGCGCCGCCGGTGTCGGCCGGGCTCATCCCGATCCCGGCCAGCACCTCGGCCAGCTCGGCGTGCGGGTCGAAGTCGTCGCTCGTCGCGGGGTTCGCCACGGCCGCGGTGACGCGCTCAGTCAGCGACATGGTCGAGCAGCTCCTCGGGGATCAGGACGTGCTTGGCGCGCAGGTACTCGCCGACGGCCTTGCCGACCTGGTCGACGCGCAGGTTCGCGGAGCCGCCGGTGCCCAGCAGGCCGCGCAGGACGAAGTGGACGGCGCGCAGGTGCGGGAACTCGTGCCGGACGATGTCGAGATCCTCGGCTTCCGGCAAGAGTTTGCGAAGCTCCGCTGTGGACAGTGCCTGCCGAAGCCACGGCCAGGCCCGCTCGTCCGGCACCCACACCCCGACGTTGCTGTTGCCGCCCTTGTCGCCGCTGCGCGCGTAGGCCACCGCACCCAGCGGCGCCGTGCGGACCCGCTCCGGCAGCGGCTGCCCGGCCGGTTCGGGGTGCACCGGCTGCGGCTGGACCGGCGCGGTGGGTGGCGGGCCGATCGGCAGCGTGCGGCCGTCGTCGAGGACGACCCGGTGCGGCACCTCCGACATCGGCAGCAGCGCCGGCCAGTAGTCGATGCGGGGCTTGCCGCGCGAGGTCAGCCCGGCGCCGCCGTCGTGGTAGAAGCCCGGGATGCTCTGCAGGTACAGCGATCCCAGCCGGGCGGCCAGGTTCAGCTTCGCCAGCGGCTCCGGGGCCGCCGCCACGGCCATCACCCGCAACGCGACGGTGGCGTCCCACTGCGTCTCCGGGTCCTCGGCCGCGGTGCCCAGGCGCGTGATGTCCAGCTCGACGCCCTCGGGCAGGTCGCGCGTGATCTGCGCGCGCAGCAGGGCGACCTTCGCGTCCACGTCCGGCGCGGTGATGTAGACGGTGTTGACCAGGGTGTGGCCGATCGCGGCGAACACCGCGACCTTCGTGGTCGGCGGAGGCGGGGACCCGGTCGCGCCGGTGACCTCCACCCGGTCCGGCCCGGCCTGCGCCAGCCGCACGGTGTCCAGGTGCACCGTGACGTCCGGGTTGAGGTAACGCGGGCCCTGGATCTCGTAGACCAGTTGCGCGGTCACGGTGTCGACGGTGACCGCCCCGCCGTGGCCGGCGTGCTTGGTGATCACGCTGCTGCCGTCCGCGGCGACCTCGGCGATCGGGAAGCCCGGCACCAGCATGTCCGGGATGCGCGTGAAGCCGGCGAAGTTGCCGCCCACGGCCTGCGCGCCGCACTCGATGACGTGCCCGGCGGTGACCGCGCCGGCGAGGGCGTCCCAGTCGTCGGCCGCCCAGCCGTGCCACCACGCGGCCGGCCCGGTGACCAGCGACGCGTCCGCGACCCGGCCGCACACCACGATGTCCGCGCCCTCGGCGAGCGCGGCCGCGATGCCCCAGCCGCCCAGGTAGGCGTTCGCGGCCAGCGGTTCGTGCCCCCAGGACGCCAGCGGCGCGCCGGTGTCCAGGTTCTCCAGCCGGTGCCCGGCCTGCGCGTACTCGCCCAGCCGGGACAGCACGTTGTCGCCCTCGACGTGCGCGATCCGCAGCGCGATGCCCTCGTCGGCGGCGACTTTGCGCAGCTTCTCGGCGAGGGCGGCGGGGTGGAAGCCGCCGGCGTTGGTCACCACCTTCACGCCCCGCTGCGCGATCGCGGCCAGGTGCGGGCGGATCTGGTCGACGAAGTACTCGACGTAGCCGCGATCCGGGTCCCGCCGGTAGCCGGTGGCCAATGCGGCCAGCGTGATCTCGGCGAGGTAGTCGCCGATCAGGACGTCCACCGGATCGCCGCTCATCGCCTCGTCGATCGCCGTGTAGCGATCCCCCAGATAGCCGGAGAAGTTCGCGATCCGGACAGCGGTCATCGGCGGCACCTCCCGTGGTTCCTCCCGACCATAGCTCATTAGCGATCGTTAGGTAATGGCCTCAGGCGATCTTCGACACGGCCAGGAAGACCTCCGTGCAGTGCTCCACCAGGTCCTCTTCGGACAGTTCGAGCGAGCCGTCCAGCCACGACGTCAGCGCCTGGGAGAGCCCGCCGACCAGCATCTCCGCGAGCAGGTCCAGGCGCGCGGTGGAGGGCATCCCGTAGAACTCGCGGGCCTGCAGGCCCAGCAGCCCGGCGAACCACCGCGCCGACGCGGCGCGCCGCTCCGCCAGGACGGTGTTGTGCAGGGTGGGGGAGAAGAGCAGGAAACCCTTGCGCGGATCCGCGGCGATCGTGCGGACCAGGCGGCTCAGCCCGGCGTGCGTCTTGACCCGGGCGTCGCCGGGAGCGGACTGGACGGCCTCCAGGGTCTTCGCCGCGATGCCCTCGACCACCGAGTCGTAGACCGCGACGGCCAGCGCGTCCCGGTCGGCGAAGTTCTCGTAGAAGTAACGCGCGGCCAGCCCGGCCTGGCGGCAGACGCCGCGCACGGTCAGGTTCCGGTCGCCATCGCGCGCGCCGAGCAGTTCCAGGCCGGCCTCGATGAGCTGGGCGCGGCGCTCGGCCTGCCGGTCCTCACCGGCGACGCCGCCGTAGGTGCGCAGCGATGACGTCTCCACGCCCCCATCTTGACAGGTGCGGTGCGGGCGCGCTGCAATATCTGCGAACGCGCGTGAGCAGATCGGAGACCGATGATGGCCGCCCCCGCCCGCCTCGACGACGCGATGATCGGGGCCGGCCTGCTGGCCGGCGGCGCGAACGTGATCATGCAGCTGGCGCACCCGTCCGTGGGCTACGGCGTGTACGAAAGCCGCGTGGACAGCGGGAACCTGTTCAAGCACCCGATCAAGCGCAGCCGGACCACGGTGACCTACCTGGCCGTCGCCGCGCTGGGCACCGACGAGGAGCGCGCGGCGTACCGCAAGGCTGTCAACGTCTCGCACGCGCAGGTCCGCTCGACCGAGTCCAGCCCGGTGTCCTACAACGCCTTCGACCCGAAGCTGCAGCTGTGGGTCGCCGCGTGCCTGTACCGGGGGTTCGAGGACGTCTACGAGGCGTTCATCGGGCCGCTGGACCCCGAGCGGGCCGAGGAGATCTACCGGCACTCGTCGGTCCTGGGCACCACGCTGCAGGTGAGGGAGGACATGTGGCCGGCCGACCGGCGGGCGTTCGAGGAGTACTGGGCCGACGCGCTGGCGGAGGTCTCGATCGACGACACGGTCCGCGAGTACCTGATGGGGATCGCCGACCTGGAGTTCCTGCCCGGGTTCGTCAGCCGCGTGCTGGGGCCGGTCAACCGGTTCGTCACGACCGGGTTCCTGCCCGGCGTGTTCCGGGAGCAGATGAAGCTGGACTGGACGGCGCGGGACCAGCGCCGGTTCGAGCGTCTGCTCAGGGCGATCGGCCTCGCGGTGCGGCTGTCACCCCGCCCACTGCGCGAGTTCCCGTTCAACGCCTACCTGTGGGACCTGCGGCGCCGCCTGCGCACCGGACGGCCGCTGGTCTAGGCGCGGCGCGGCGGTCCGGACGGGCCGCGGGCGGGCAGCGTCCGCCGGTACACCACGTTCGTCGTCGTGCTGCCGAACTGCGCCAGCTGGTCCGCGACCTCCTCCAGGTGCTCCATCGAGGCGGCCGCGACCTTCAGCGTGTAGCAGTCGTCGCCGGTGGTGCGCAGGCACTCCAGGATCTCGGTGCGCTCGGTGAGCACCCGGTGCAGCGGCTCGTGCCTGCTGCCCGGGTACTTCAGCCGCACCACGGCCAGCACCGGGTATCCGACCTTGCCGAGGTCGACCTCCGCGCGGTACCCGGTGATCACCCCCGCCGCCTCCAGCCGCTTGACCCGTTCGGTCGTCGCGGACGCGCTCAGGCTGACCCGCCGCGCCAGCTCGGTCAGCGGCACGCGCCCGTCCGCCTGCAGCTCGGTCAGGATCGCCCAGTCGGTCGCGTCGAGAGTCTCGGTCATGGCCCGAAAATACCGGCAGATCCCCGGCGGAAGGGCCGCAAAACCGCAAGGATTCCCTGTGACCTTCGTGGATCACTGCCTAACCTGGATGTCGTGCGAATCGGTGTGAACATTCCGAACTTCGGACCCGGCACCGATCCCGGCGTGCTCCGCGACTGGGGCCGGACCGTGGAGGGACTGGGGTTCGATCTGCTGATGGTGTCCGACCACGTGGCGATCACGCCGGACGTGGCGGGCCAGTACCCGGCGCCGTTCTACGAGCCGTTCACGACGTTGTCCTGGCTGGCCGGGGTGACCGAGCGGATCCGGCTCGGCACGACGATCCTCGTGCTGCCCTACCGGCATCCGCTGCTGACCGCGCGGATGGCGGCGAACCTGAACGCCCTCAGCGGGGGCCGACTGGTGCTCGGCGTCGGCGTGGGCTGGGCGCGCCAGGAGTTCGAGGCGCTCGGGGTGCCGTTCGAGCGGCGCGGCGCGCTGACCGACGAGTACCTGGACGTGCTGCGCGAGGCGTGGGCTGATCCGGGCTACCGGGCCGGGCGGATTCCGTTGTGGATCGGCGGGAACAGCGCGGCCGCCCTGCGCCGGGCCGTGCGGCTGGGCGAGCCGTGGCACCCGCTGCGGTTCGAGCTCGGCTGGTTCCGCGAGTCGTTGGGACGGCTGAAGGCGATCGCGGACGACGCGGGACGGCCGGTGCCCGGCCTGGCGCCGCGGATCGTGCTGCGCCTGACCGACGAACCGGTCACCGGGGACCGCCGGGCGGGGGAGGGCACGATCGAGCAGGTCGTCGCCGACCTCGCGGAACTGCGGGCCCTGGGCGCCGAGACCGTGGTGCTCGACCCGTTCGACGGTGACCCGGAAGAAACGTTGCGGCCCCAGGCCGCCTGGCAGGCGCTGGCCACGGTCCGCGCCCACGTGGAGGGCTGATGTCCGACGAGAAGTACCTGCGGCGCGCGATCGAGCTGGCCGCCGAAGCCCGGGCCTCGGGCAACCCGCCGTTCGGGTCGCTGCTGGTCGGCCCCGACGGGCGGATCCTGGCCGAGGAGCGCAACACCACGCTCACCGACCGGGACATCTCCGCGCACCCGGAGCAGAAACTGGCCCGCTGGGCGGCGCGCGAGCTGGACCCGGAGACGGCGGCCGGCACCACGATGTACACCAGCTGCCAGCCGTGCGGGATGTGCACGGGCGCGCTGGCGCGGTCCGGTCTCGGGCGGGTGGTCTTCGCCCTGTCGGGAGACCAGCTGGAGAGCCTGAAGGAGCCGACCGCGCCGGTCGTGGCGAGGCCGGTGCCGCAGGAGGGCCCGTTCCTGTTCGACGAGGCGCGCGTGCCGGTGGACGGCTACTACCGCTGACTGTCCGAAGCGGACCGAGCGGACCCGGTGGCGCGCCGGAAGGTGCGCACCAGCGCGGAATCCTGGTGCTCGGCGAGCGTGAGGGCGAACCCGAGCTCGTCGGCCCACTCGTCGCCCGAGCAGTCCTCACCCGGTGGCGGCGTCGCGCGCGGCGGCTCGCCGCGCGCCTTCGCCGCCTCCGCCAGGGGGAGCCAGCAGGCCGTCGCGAGGGCTTCAGTGCCCGCGTGGGCCCGGGCCGCCTCGACCGTGCCCGGGTCCACGTAGTCGCGCAGGACCAGGACCGCGTCGCGGATCTCGATCACCCGGCGGTACAGCCGCAGGTCGCTGGTCCACCGGCCGTTCTCCGGCAGGTGGACCCGCGGCACCGCCGTCACCAGGCGGCGCCACAACGGTTCCAGGCGGCGCAGCGTCCGGCGGTCGGCGGCGGCCCGGTGCAGCCGCACCAGCTGCGGCAGCGCCGTGCCGAGGGCCATGACCCACGCCGTGATCGCGACGTTGAGCGGGGCGGCCGCGCTCAGCCACGGTGACCGCGTGAGCAGGTAGGCGGGCGCGACCAGGCCCCAGAAGACGGTCGAGGAGGCGAACCCGGTGGCGAGCACGTACAGGCCGGCGCGCAGGGGCCGGGTGGTGGCCCGCCGCCCGTAGCGGGCGCAGAGGATCGCCGCGGGACCGGTGCCCAGCACGTGCGCGAGGCACAGCAGCGACCAGAACAGGCCGAACCACGGCACGTCGGCGGAGCTGACGCAACCCGGCGCGGGCGTGTTGATCAGCAGCAGCGCCGCGCTCACCAGGCCCGCTCCGCCGTAGACCAGGAACGGGCGGCGGCGGGAGGTGGCGGCCAGGACGAAGTCGAGGATGAGCGCGGAGCTCACG
Organism: Amycolatopsis deserti; assembly: GCF_014653945.1. GTDB lineage: Bacteria > Actinomycetota > Actinomycetes > Mycobacteriales > Pseudonocardiaceae > Amycolatopsis_E > Amycolatopsis_E deserti. The sequence continues at coordinate 110,507 of NZ_BNAU01000011.1, forward strand.
ACGCCCCAGACGCTCACCACCATGCCGCAGCCGCCGCCCGGGCCGAAGGCGCGGTCGACCACGCCGGCGACCGGTTCGAGGACGAGGGTGATCGAGGTGGCCAGGCTCGCGATCGCGATCAGCATGCGCCGCCGCGGTGGGGCCCGTCGGGCGGCCGGCGCGCGGATCACCAGCGTCACCCACAGCACGAGCGTCCCGGCGGCCAGCAGGTCCGTTCCGGCGCTCTCCAGCGCCGCGGGGCTCACCGCGCACCCCGGCGCAGCCGGCCCGTCACTCCCAGGTCCCCCGCAGGCCGAGCGCCGTCTCGAACTCGCCGAGCGCCCCGGTGGTCGTCCAGCTCGCGCGGGCCTGCGCGGCGGTCCGGATGAGGCTGGCGACCAGCTCGGCCTCCTGCTCCTCCTCCGTGCTGTACCCGGTGCGGGCCAGCAGCCGCTCGATCAGCTCCGGCGACAGGTCCGGCAGCACCCGCGACAGCGGATGCGTCCCGCCGGCGCCGGTGTGGTCGCACAACAGGTGGCCGATCTCGTGCAGCACGATGTGGTCGCGGTGCACCCGGCTCGTCTTCTCCTCGACGTAGATCACGTCCGCCGACGCCAGCCGGATCCACGCCCCGCACGCGCCCGCGCCGGACCCCGGCGGGAGCGTGCGCACGTGGATGGGGCGGCCGCGCCGCGCGGCGAGGGCGTCGACCAGCGCCGGCACCGAGAACGGCCGGGGCAGCGGCAGGCCGGCCACCAGGGCCTGGCACCGTCGCAGATCGCGTCGCGTCGACATCGCTGCCGTCACCTCCGCTCGGGCGGGTTGTGCGAGCGGGCGCGGCACCTGCCCGGTCTAGGCGCCCGGCTCGTCGTCCGGCTGCTCGGCCGGCGGCCCGAGCCGCTCGATCTTGCGGGCCTCGGTGACCATGGCCAGCAGCGCGTCCAGGGTATCGTCGGACAGCCCGTCCGCGCGCAGCGCGATCGACCGGACCTTGTGGTTGCGCAGCGCCTGGGCCAGCTCGAGCTGGGCGTCGACGCGGGAGGTCACCGCGTCGTCCAGGAAGTAGTCGGGCGGCACGCCGAAGAACGCGGCGAGCGTGCCCAGCGTCTCCTGCGTCAGGTTGCGCTTGCGGCCGCTGGCCAGCTCCCACAGGTACGTGCTGGACAGCGTCGCCCCCGTGCGCTCGCGGATCTGCGCCGCCAGCTTCGCGTACCCGGGCCTGCCCTCGGGGTAGAGGGTGGTGATCAGGTGCGTGATCTTGGCGGCGAGGGAGCCGCCCTCCTGCCCGCCCTGGTCCATGGGGTTCCTCGCGCTCGAAGGGATCGTCCGCTGCGGCGGACGGCCGGTGGTCGGCAGTCATTCTCAAACAGCCGGAGGCCGTTGACAAACGGAGGTGTCGTGCACCTATTCTGGCCCACGTCATCCGCTCTAGCGGATGGCGGCCGGCGGGGCCTGGGGGCTCGCCGGCCTTTTTTTCGTGTCGGGATCCGTTCAGCCTGCACGCCCCGCCCGGAAGCGGCTATGATGGTGGAGGCGTCGTTCTCCCAGTGACCCCCAGGCTGGTCGAGGACGACGCCCCTTTTTTGCGACTTGACTTATGTTCACGGTATGCATTAGATGATTTCAGTAGTGCAGAAGACCTGCCGACAGGGGGAGAAGTGAGCGAGCCGTTGCGGGCCGGGATCATCGGCGCCGGGTTCATCGGAGCCGTGCACGCCCGCGCGGTGCGCACGCTGGGCCAGGACCTGGCCGCGGTGGCCGCGTCCACGCCCGCGCGTTCCCGCGCGGCGGCGGCGGAGCTGGGCGCGCGGACGGCGGTGGACAGCGCGGAGGAGCTGGCCGCCGCGCCGGACATCGACGTCGTGCACATCTGCACCCCGAACGCCCTGCACGCGCCGCTGACCCGCATCGCGCTGGAGTCGGGCAAGCACGTCGTCCTGGAGAAGCCGGTCGGCACGAACAGCGCGGAGGTCGCCGACCTCGTCCGGCGGTGGCGCGACTCCGACCGCGTGGTCGCCGTGCCGTTCGCCTACCGCTTCTACCCGGTGGTGCGCGAGGTGCGGGAGCGGGTGCGCGGCCGGCGGATCCGGCTGATCCACGGCGCCTACCTGCAGGACTGGCTCTCCCGCGACAGCGACACGAACTGGCGCGTGCGGTCGGAGCTGGGCGGGCCGTCGCGCGCGTTCGGCGACATCGGGGTGCACTGGTGCGATCTGGCGGAGTTCGTCACGGGGCAGCGGATCGCGCGGGTGCACGCGGTGCTGCCGCGGGTCGTGCCGGTGCGGGCGGGCACCGAGGTGGACACCGAGGACGCGGCGCTGCTGCAGTTCGAGACCGAGCAGGGCGTGTTCGGCTCGGCGGTGATCAGCCAGATCTCGCCGGGACGGCGCAACCAGCTGCAGCTGCGGATCGACACGCCCGAGACCGAGTACGCGTTCGACCAGCAGGAGCCGGAGATCCTGTGGATGGGCGGGCGCGACGAGACGCGGATCCTGCACCGCGGCGACCCCGCCCTCGGCCCCGACGCGACCTCCCGCAACCTCGTCCCGGCCGGCCACCCGCAGGGCTACCTGGACTCCTTCACCGGCTTCATCGCCGACACCTACGCCACGATCCGCGGCGAGAAGCCCGAGGGCCTGCCGACGCTGGCCGACGGAGCCCGCGCCACGGCGATCACCGAGGCGGTCCTGAGCTCCGCCACCCGCCGCGACTGGGTGGAGGTCCAGGCCTGAGCGACGAACCTTGACATCCGCTCGTCGTCCGCGAAGATGAAACGCGTATTTCATTGAGCGGACGAGGTGGGTATGACGAGCGACTCGGGCAACTGGCCTGTTCTCCGGTCGTATCCGGAGAACAGGCTGCGGCGAATCACGATGCCGCTCGGCGGCATCGGAACCGGCACTGTCGGTCTCGGTGGACGTGGCGACCTCCGCGACTGGGAGATCATGAACCGGCCGGCCAAGGGCTTCACGCCGGAGCGGGCGTTCTTCGCGGTACGCGTTGCCGAGCAGGACGGTTCGTCGCTGCTGCGGGCAGCGGAAGGGCGGATCGATCCCGGCGACTACGAGGGACGATACGGATCGCTCGTGCCCGGCAGCGGCCTTCCTCGCTTTCGTCACGCGACCTTCGATGCGGCGTACCCGCTCGCTCAGGTCACGTTGTCGGATCCTGGGTTCCCGGTCTGGGTGAGGTTGGAGGCGTTCAACCCGTTCGTGCCAGTGGACGCGGACTTCAGCGGCATACCGGTGGCGGTACTCCGCTATGTGGTGTCGAACTCCGATGACCGCCCGCGGCTGGTGACACTGTGCGGGAGCATGCCCAATCTGGTGGGTCAGAACACCGACGGCGCCCTGGTCGAGGGAGGTTTCAACACTCGTCAGGCGGTGGGCGACCTGATCGGTGTACAGTGCTCGGGAAGTCCGGAGCACTGCGATGCCGAACGCTGGGGAACGATGGCAATCGCCGCGATGACCTCGCCAGGGGACGACGTCACCGCGCGGACGAACTGGATCGCGCGGGGCGTCGGCGACGACCTGCTCGATTTCTGGGACGATCTGGCCGCGGACGGCAGGCTCGACGAGCGGGCGAGCGATCGACGGGATCCCGTTGGCTCCGTGGCGGTCACGCGATGGCTGGGACCAGGGGAGTCGACGACCTTCCCGTTCCTCATCACCTGGCACTTTCCGCACAGGCGAGCATGGGTCGACGAGGAACTGCTGCCGGGGAACGAGCGGACGCCGGAGATCGTCGGCAACCACTACACCGGTCTTTGGTCGGACGCGTGGGCGGTCGCGGCCGACGTGGCCGAGAGGTACGACGAACTCGAGTCGCGGACAGTGGAATTCGTGCGGGCCTTCTGTTCGTCCGACCTGCCGGGGCCGGTCAAGGAGGCGGCGCTGTTCAACCTCAGCACGCTGCGCAGCCAAACCTGTTTTCGTACCGGTGATGGCCGCTTCTACGGCTGGGAGGGGTGCAACGACCGGTCCGGCAGCTGTTTCGGAAGCTGTACCCACGTCTGGAACTACGAGCCGGCGACCGCGCACCTTTTCGGGTCTCTCGCGAGGGCGATGCGCGAGGTGGAGTTCGCCCACGCGACCGACTCGGACGGGCGGATGAGCTTCCGGGTGATGCTTCCCCTGGATCGTGCGCAGGAGTGGGCTTTCGCGGCGGCCGACGGACAGCTGGGTTGCCTGGTCAAGCTGTACCGCGAATGGACGTTGTCGGGGGACGACCGGCTGCTGAGTGCTTTGTGGCCCACCGCCCGCCGCGCGCTGGAGTTCTGCTGGATCCCGGGCGGCTGGGACGCCGATCGCGACGGGGTGCTCGAAGGGTGCCAGCACAACACGATGGATGTCGAGTACTACGGCCCGAACCCGCAGATGGGCGGCTGGTATCTGGCGGCGCTACGGGCGGCGGAGGAGATGGCTCGGCATCTCGGTGAAGACGCCTTCGCCGAGACATGTGGATCGTTGTTCCGAAGCGGCTCGACGTGGATCGACGACAACCTCTTCACCGGTTCCTACTACCGCCAGCTCGTGCGGCCGGTGGCTCCTGGCGAGCCGGTGGCGGCCGGCCTGCTCTGGCCCCTGCTACCCATCGACCCCGGCGCACCCGACTACCAGCTCGGCGACGGTTGCCTGCTCGATCAGATGGTCGGGCAGGTGTTGGCGCACCAGACCGGGCTCGGCCACCTTCTCGATCCCGACCACATCCGAACGACCCTGGAATCCGTCCTGCGCCTCAACCGCCGAGCCGGACTCGACGCGCATTTCAACCCAATGCGTAGTTACGCGCTCGGGGACGAGAACGCTTTGATCATGTGCAGTTACGACGAGGGGGAGCGGCCCCGTCGGCCGTTTCCCTACTACGCCGAGGTGATGACCGGCGCCGAGTACACCGCCGCGGCCGCGCTCGCCTACGAGGGTCGGGTGGACGACGCGGTGCGGATCGTCCAGGACGTGCGCGACAGGTACGACGGGTTCAAACGCAATCCGTTCGACGAAGCCGAAGCGGGACACCATTACGTCCGGGCACTGGCGAGCTGGGGTGTTTCGCTGGCAGTCACGGGATTCCGCTACAGCAGACGCTCCGCCACCCTGTGGTTGAGAGGGAAAAAGGGCGCGAGGGATTTCTGGTCCACAGGCGACGCCTGGGGAACGGCATATCAGCATCTCGGTGACGGGGCTGCTCAGGTGCGTGTCGAGGTGCACGGGGGCTCGCTCGAGCTTCTCGTCGTCGAACTGGCAGGGTTGGGGACATGCCGTCGTGCGGATGCGGCGTCGACCGCCTCGGTTTCGGCTGGACAGTCCGTCCTGCTGTACGGCGAGGGGCATTGACGGCGGTCACTGACCCGGGCACGGCACATACGTGAAGCGAGGATCCCCGTCGAGGGCTGCCCGCAAGTCCGGGAACCTGTCGCTGCGCAAGTACACCACCACCCAGTTCTGTTGTCCGTCCCGCCGGAACGTGGCGGTCCGATAGCTTCCGTTCTCGACCCAGTGCCGGAAAGCTCCGGCGTAGCGAGCATCGACGGCACAGGGCTGACTCGTCGCGTATCCGCGGCCCGTGACGATCACGAGCGACGGCCTCCGTTCGTTCACCACGTATTCCCAGTCGTTCGAGATGTGCCCGGCGACGTGAATCGGGTTGTCCTTCGTCCCCTGCCGGCCGATGTGCTCGTCGGTCAGGCCGAGGGCGTCCACGACGACGATCTCCGGGCCGGCGTTGTACGAGATCGCTCCGTTGGCCACGGTGCTGATCACGGTCCCCGGTTCGAGCCGAGCGTGGAACCAGTCGCCGATTTCGGCGAGAGCGGCCGTGTAGCGACCGCCGGTGTGGATGAGGGGCGCCATTCTCGGCGCCATGACGCTGATCAGCAACGACATCAGGCAGAGTGTCGCGGTGACGAGTGGTAGGCCGCGGTGCGCGTCCTGGTGAGTCGGCCTGACCTCCAAGTCTTGCCGGTCGGTGGCGCGTCCGGCGAGGACGATGCCCGTCGCCGACGCGGTGGCTGTCGCCAACAGGGGTGGCACTGGTGCGAAGAAGCGCCATGCCGCCATGTAGTCGCCGCCCACGTATACGACGAACAAGGTGTAGGCGACCGCGATGGTGAACAGCAGCCACACCGCGTGGCGGGCCGGCTTCGAGGAAGCGGCAGGTCCGGCCTTCCCGTGCAGTGCCAGCACTGTCGCGCCCGCGACAGCGACGAGCAGGAGTCCGTGATGCGCGAGCCCGAAGTCGGCGAAGTACTTGAGCCCCTCGCTCAGCTGCCATCCGAGGGCGCCGCCCGACTTCGCGGCCAGCGTGTTCGGCAGCAGGTGTCCGTAATAGAGGAGTCGCCAGACCGTCCAGGGCACGGCCAGTACGAGTACTCCGGCCGTGTAGAGGACGACGGGGCGCGGTCGCGAAACCCTGTCGCCCCGGCCGGCCAGCAGCGAGCCCAGGACCACTACGGCCACCAGTGCGCCATCCGGCCTCGTCATCGTGCCGAGCGCGGCCAGGACGCCTGCCGTGAAGTGGTGATCAGTGAACACGGCGAAGCAGGTCGCGAGCACGAGCAACGTGAAGAGCGAGCTTTCCATTCCGGAGCTGGCGTAGGCGGCGAGGCTGCCGGCGACCGCGGTGAGCGCGGCGGCCAACAGCCCGAACCGTCCGACCTCGGCGCGGCTCTTCGAACCGGCGGAGGCGACGATCCGATTCGTGAGGAGGTAGGCCAGCACGACGCAGCCGACAGTGCAGGCCATGCCGAGCGCGATGGAGACGGCCATGATCCCCCGGCCGGCGATCGCCTGCGGAATCGCGACAACCACGGTCCACAGGAAGTTCGAGTACCCCTCGACCCGTTCGCCGGGGTTGAACACCAGGCCGCGACCTTCGGCGAGGTTGAGGGCATAGCGGTAGGTGATGAACGCGTCCTCGGTGACGGTGTAGAAGAGCATCTGATGTGCGAGTGACACCGCCACGGTGGTGCCGAGGCCTGCTGCTCGCCACCTTGTTGAGGTGGGGAAGCGAGGCCAGCCGAGAATCAAGACGATGGCCATCGCCGCCCAGCTGATGAAGACGGCCGCAGTGAGCCACTCCGTCAGGTCCGGTCGCTGGTCGAGAACGATCACGAGGCCCCCTGCCACCTGTGGCGCACTGACGTAGTCGGAGATTGGCAGAGTCGAGGCGGCAGGGTGACGGGGCGAGTTCAACCGGCCAAGCCGACACCCTTGTGCTGATTCCAGGTAAATCTCTGCGCGTGGGCGGCTGATCGGGCGACATTTCACGCCGATGTCGGCGTGAATCCGCTATTTTGAACTGGTGACCGCAACCATCCCGTCCGACCAGCTCGACGATCTGGTCCTGGTGCTCGACCTGGTGCGCTCCGGCGCCGCGCGGACCCGGCCGGAGCTGGGCAGGCGGTCGGGGCTCGGGCGGACCGTCATCAGCCAGCGCGTCGGCCACCTGATGCGCGCCGGGCTGCTCGAAGACGGCGAGCTGGGCCCCTCCAGCGGCGGGCGCGCGCCGCGGGAGCTGCGGTTCCGCTCCGGCGCCGGGGTGATCCTCACCGCCGAGCTGGGCGCCACCAGCATCAGCGCCGGGCTCACCGACCTCGCCGGGACCCTGCTCGCGCAGCGCACCGAGCCCTCCGACGTCGCCCGCGGGCCGGAACCCGTGCTCGCCCAGGTCGGCGCGCTCTTCGACGACCTGCTGGCCGCCCGGCCGGACGCGCAGGTGTGGGGTGTGGGCATCGGGCTTCCGGGGCCGGTCGAGTTCGCCACCGGGCGGCCCAGCGCCCCGCCGATCATGCCCGGCTGGGACGGCTACCCGGTGCGCGACCACTTCGCCCGGCGGCACAACGCGCCGGTGTGGGTGGACAACGAGGTCAACGCGATGACGCTCGGCGAGTTCCGGGCCGGCGCGGCGGCCGGGGTGCGCGACTACCTCTACGTCAAGATCGGCACCGGGATCGGCGCCGGGCTCATCTCCGGCGGCCACCTGCACCGCGGCAGCCAGGGCTGCGCCGGCGACATCGGGCACACGGCGGCCCGCACCGACACGACGGTCGTGTGCCGCTGCGGCAACGTCGGCTGCCTGGAAGCGCTTGCCGGGGGCGCGGCGCTGGCCCGCGACGGCGAGACGGCGGCGAAGGAGGGCGCCAGCCCGATCTTGGCCGAGCGGCTCGCCGGCAACGGTGTGGTCACCGCGGAGGACGTGGCGTGGGCGGCGCAGAACGGCGACCGGGCGGCGCTGGAGCTGATCCAGCGCGCGGGACGGCTGATCGGCGACCAGCTCGCGATGCTGGTGAGTTTCTTCAACCCGTCGCTGCTGCTGATCGGCGGCGGCGTGGCCGGTGCGGGCGACCACCTGCTCGCCACGATCCGCGAGGTGATCTACGGCAGGTCCCTGCCCCTGGCGACGCGGGACCTGCGCATCGTGCGCTCCTCGCTGGGCGACCAGGCGGGCGTGGTGGGCGCGGCGTTCATGGTGCTGGACGAGCTGTTCACGCGCGACCGCCTGGCGAGGTGGATCGACGCCGGCACCCCGGCGGGGCTGCCGGACCTGACGGCGGCCTGAACACGGCAACGGGCCGGTCCCCCAGTGGGGAACCGGCCCGTTGAACCGTCGCGAGGACTCAGACGATGCTGACGCGGCTCGCCTGGGGGCCCTTGGCGCCCTGCGTGATCTCGAAGGTCACCTGCTGGTTCTCTTCAAGGCTGCGGAAGCCGTTGCCGTCGATCTCCGAGTAGTGGACGAAGACGTCCGGTCCGCTCTCCTGCGCGATGAAGCCGAAGCCCTTTTCGGCGTTGAACCATTTGACGGTGCCCTGTGCCATGTGTTTCTCCTTGATATTTTCTCTAACAATCAGAGCGCGGAAGCCGCGCCCTTCGTGGTCAGCCCGAGCATGGCGAGCAGCTCGCGGCAGTCGTGGACGTCCAGCGCGTGGTCGGCGACCGTGCGCGCCGCACGGTGGTTGGCGATCGCCTCGTCCTCGGCCATCCGGGCGCGTGCCTCGGCGATCGGGCCGCTTTCGGGACGCGGCGGGGAAGCGTGGCGAGCCCAGGTCATGACGATCCCTTCGGTGGTGCGGATTTCACGGCCAGCCGTGCCAGCCGCTGCTCGGTGGGCCAGCGCACCTGCCAGGCCCAGCCGAGACGTTCGAACGCCCAGATCACCCGGGCGGACACGTCGATCTGGCCACGCCGCACGCCGTGGCGGGCGCAGGTCGGATCGGCGTGGTGGGAGTTGTGCCACGACTCGCCCATCGACAGGATCGCCAGCGGCCAGAAGTTGGCCGAGCGGTCCCGGCTGGCGAACGGGCGGTCACCGATCATGTGGCAGATCGAGTTCACCGACCAGGTCACGTGGTGCTGGAACGCGACCCGTGCGAGCCCGGCCCACAGGAACCCGGTCAGCGCGCCCCACCACGACATCGTCGCCAGCCCGCCGATCAGCGCCGGCAGCAGCACCGACAACGAGACCCACAGCGGGAACAACCGGTCCACCGCGCGGATGTCGGGATCAGCGGCCAGATCCGGCGCGAATCGCTCCACATTGGTCCGGTCGCGGCCGAACAGCCACCCCATGTGGGCGTGCCAGAAACCCTTGGCCAGCGCGGCCGGCGAGGTGCCGAACAGCCACGGCGAGTGCGGATCGCCCGCACGGTCGGAAAACGCGTGGTGGCGACGGTGGTCGGCCACCCACCCGATCACCGGTCCCTGCGCGGCCATGCTCCCCGCGATCGCCAGCGCGATCCGAAGTGGACGGTTCGCGCGGAAGGCGCCGTGGGTGAAGTAGCGGTGGTAGCCGATCGTGATGCCCAAAGTGGACACCGTGTAGAACGCGGCGGCCACGGCGAGGTCGAGCCAGCTCAGTCCCCAGCCCCAGAGCAGGGGAACGGCGGCGATCAGCGCGGCGAAGGGGATGATCAGGAACGCGCGGATGACCACCATCTCGGTCATCGACGCTGGTTCCGACAGCAGAGGCTTGGGAGTCTTCCGGTCCGGGACGACGGAAGTCGAAGAGGTCAAAAAGGAACTTCTCTCGTGGAGGATCAACCACGATGGGCCAACCGAAGGGAACGAAACCGGCCCGGTGCCAGCCTGCGAGAATCTCCCGACAAGAACGACTCTACCGCATCGGATCGCCTCCGTCACGGTCACCGCGTGGGAAACTGCGGTTCATGATCATCACCGCGGTGGTCGCGCTGCTGGCCTGGCTGTGGCTGGCGGCGACCGGCTTCTGGCGCACTGACCAGCGGTTACCGCCCCGCCGCGAGCCCGTCGCGTGGCCGTCGGTGGCGGTCGTGGTACCCGCGCGCGACGAGGCCGCGATCCTGCCGGAAACACTCCCGGCACTGCTCGCCCAGCGCTACCCGGGACCACTCCGGACGATCCTCGTCGACGACGGCAGCGGCGACGGCACCGGCGATCTCGCCCGCGCCCTGGGCGGCGCGCGGCTCATCGTCACCACACCGGGTGACCGCCCGCCCGGATGGACCGGCAAGCTGTGGGCACTCGCGCACGGCGTCACCGAGGCCGGCGAGGTCGACTTCCTGTTGTTCACCGACGCCGACATCGCCCACGGCCCGGACTCGGTCACCGCGCTGGTCGCCTCCGCCGACGGCCGCGATCTCGTGTCCCAGATGGCCCGCCTGCGCACCGGCACCCGCTGGGAGCGGCTGATCGTTCCCGCGTTCGTGTACTTCTTCGCGATGCTCTACCCGTTCCGGCGCGTCAACGGCCCCGGCCGCACCGCCGCGGCGGCCGGAGGCTGCTGCCTCGTGCGGCGCACGGCGCTCGAGCGGGCCGGGGGAGTGGCGGCGATCAAGGACGCGCTGATCGACGACGTCGCCCTCGGCCGTGCCATCAAGCGCGCCGGGGGCCGCATCTGGCTCGGATTGGCCGACGACGTGCGCAGCGTCCGCCCGTACCCCACGCTGCGCTCGCTGTGGGACATGATCGCGCGCAGTGCCTACACCCAGCTGCGGCATTCCCCGCTGCTCCTCGCCGGCACCGTGCTGGGCCTGGCGCTGGTGTTCCTCGCGCCGCCGGTGCTGACCTTCGCGGCCACCGGCGCCGCCCGGGCCCTCGCGCTCGCGGCGTGGCTGCTGATGACGGCGACGTTCGTCCCGATGCTGCGCTATTACCGGCAGCCCTGGCCGGCCGCGCTGCTGCTGCCCGTCACCGCGACGCTGTACCTGCTGATGACCGTCGATTCGGCGGTGCGGCACTGGCGCGGGCGCGGCGCGACCTGGAAGGGGCGCAGCTACGGGTGATCGCGGGTACGGTCTGAGGCGGTGACCGGAACGAGGAGTGACGCCATGGCCGACCAGGACATCATCGCCAACATCGACAAGCTGATCGCCGAGGAGCACGAGCTGCGGTCGCGTTCGGTCGGCGGTGGCCTGAGCGACGAGGACCGGACCCGGATGCGTCAGGTCGAGGAGCAGCTGGACCAGTGCTGGGACCTGCTCCGCCAGCGCCGCGCCGCGCGCGAGTTCGGCGAGAACCCGGACGAGGCCAAGGCCCGCCCGGTCAGCGAGGTCGAGTCCTACCGGCAGTGACGGGAATACCCGCCCCGCCCGGGCCGTTGTGCCGACTAGTTGAACGCACAACTACCTGAGCAGGGTGAGGTCCATGTCCCGCACACTCGTGGTCGTCTCGGCCGGTCTGAGCAGCCCGTCTTCGACGCGGCTGCTGGGCGACCGCCTGGCCAAGGCCACGGCCGCCGAGATCGGCGCCGGCATCGAGGTCGTGGAGCTGCGCGACCTCGCCGGCGACATCGCGAACAACCTGGTCACCGGCTTCCCCAGCGCCAAGCTGGCCGACGCGATCGAGACGGTGACCGGCGCCGACGGCCTGATCGTCGTCACGCCGATCTTCAACGCCTCCTACAGCGGCCTGTTCAAGTCGTTCTTCGACGTGATCGAGGCCGGTTCGCTGCAGAGCAAACCCGTGCTGATCGCCGCGACCGCCGGCACCGCCCGGCACTCGCTCGCGCTGGAGTTCGCCCTGCGGCCGCTGTTCGCCTACCTGCGCGCCGACGTCGTGCCGACCGCCGTGTTCGCCGCCTCCGAGGACTGGGGCGCCTCCGACGGGCCGGAGGGCGACCTGACCGCCCGCATCGAGCGAGCGGCCGGTGAGCTGGCCACGGCGATGGGTGGCCGGCCCGCCGCCGCACCTCCCGCGGACGAGGACGAGTTCGTCCCCTTCGATCAGCAGCTGGCCCGGCTGGGCATCACGTCATCGCGTTGACGCCGGTCAGGTCGCGGCCGATGATCAGCTTCTGCACCTGGCTGGTGCCCTCGTAGAGGGTGAGCACGCGCGCGTCGCGCACGTACTTGCCGACCGGGTACTCGTCGATGAAGCCGTAACCGCCGAACACCTGCAGGCAGTTGTTCGTCACGCGCACCGCGGTCTCGCTCGCGTGGTACTTCGCGGCCGAGGCGTCCGTGGCGTACTCCTTCGGCTTCATCCCGGCGTCGGCCATGCGCGCCACCTGGTGGGTGAGCAGCCGCGAGGCCTGCACGTCCACCGCGGCGTCCGCGAGCAGCTCCTGGACCAGCTGGAACGACGCTATCGGCTTGCCGAACTGCTCACGCTCGGTCGCGTACCGGGTGGCCGCGTCCAGGGCGGCCTGTGCGACACCGACCGCGCCCGCGGCCACCGAGATCCGGCCGCGGGACAGCGTGCCGAGCGCGATGCCCAGGCCCTTGTCGACCTCGCCCAGCCGCGCCGAGTCGGGCACGCGCACGTTGTCGTAGGTCAGCTCGGCCGTCGCCTGGCCGCGCAGGCCCAGCTTGCCCTTGATCTCCTTCGCGGTGAACCCGGGGGAGTCGGTGGGCACCAGGAACGCGGTGATGCCGGCCTCACTCGTCCGGGCGAAGGTCAGCGCGACCTTGGCCCAGGTGCCGTTGGTGATGAACATCTTGCTGCCGTTGATCACCCAGTCGCCGCCGTCGCGCTTGGCGCGGGTGGTCAGCGACCCGGCGTCGGATCCGGTGCCGGGCTCGGTGAGGCCGAAGCACCCCAGCGCCTCACCGCTGATCAGCCGAGGCAGCCACTCCTGCTTCTGCTCGTCGGTGCCGTGCGCGGCGATCGTCTTGGACACCAGGCCGAGCGACACCGACACGATCCCGCGCACCGCCGAATCGCCGCGGCCCAGCTCCTCGGTGACCAGCACGTAGGACAGCATGTCGGCGTCCACCCCGCCGTAGCGCTCGTCCAGCGTCAGGCCGAGGAACCCCAGCTCGCCCAGCCGCCGCACCACGGACTGGTCGACGTGCTCGGCGCGGTCCCATTCGCGGGCGTTCGGCGCGATCTCGGCGTCGACGAACTCCGCCGCCATCCGGCGGAAGTCGCGCTGGGTCTCGGTGAGCCCGAAATCCCGTGCCAGCATTGCTCTTCTCCTTCTCAGACGTCTTCGGGCGCGGTGCCGGGGGCGGTCAGCGGCAGGCCGAGCTGGGCGCGCTCGGTCAGCCACCGCGTCGGCCGGTAGCGCGGGTCGCCGGTGGCCTCGTGCAGCGCGCGCTGCAGCGTGAGCAGCCGCGCCGGGCCGACCTCGTCGCCCCAGGCCAGCGGGCCGCGCGGGTAGCCGAGCCCGAGCCGCACGCCCAGGTCGATGTCCGCCGGCGCGGCGATGCCCTGTTCGGCGATCGAGGCGGCCACCGACACGATCGAGGACACCAGCCGCTGAGCCACCCCGCCCTCGACGTCCCGCACCACCGAAACGCTCTTCTCGTCACGCGCGAGCACCGCGCGTGCGTCCCGGGCCGCGGCCGGGTCGGCGGCCGGGGTGATCGCCAGAACTCGGCGATCGGTCCGGATCGACAGCGGGTCGACGCCGAACGTCCGCTCCGGCGGCAGGCCCTGCGCGGCGATCGCGGTCGCGACCGTGGTGCCCCAGGTCGTGACGAGCGCGACGGCGTCCGCGGTCACCGTGTCGGCGACCTTCGCCCCGGCTTCGGTCAGCGCCGCGCGCAGCTCCTCGTCGTCCGTCCACACCGGACGATCGGCGTCCCCGGTGACCGGCTTTTCGCCGGGCTTTTCGGCGCCTTCGGAGTAGTCGAACCAGCCCTGCTTCGTCTTGCGGCCGTGCAGGCCCGCGGCCACGCGGTTCGGCGTCAGGAAGGACGCGCGCAGCCGGTCGGAGTAGCGGAACCCGGCCCAGATCGACTCGATCACCGTCGCGGTGACGTCCAGCCCGGTGAGATCCATCAGCTCGAACGGGCCCATCTTCAGGCCCAGCACGTCCCGCGCGATGCGGTCCAGCTCGGCCGGGTCGGCGGCCTGGCGCTCCAGCAGCGCGAGCGCCTCGGTGACCAGGCCGCGCCCGGCGTGGTTGATCAGGAAGCCCGGCGTGTCCGAGACGACCACGGCGTTGTGCCCGGTCTCGCGGACCAGCGCGGACACCGTGTCCACCACCTCGGGCCGGGTGCGGGCGCCGGGGATCACTTCGACGATCTTCATCAGCGGCGCCGGGTTGAAGAAGTGCAGGCCGACCAGCCGGGTCGGATCCGACAGCCGCGCGGCGATCTGCGTGACCGGCAGCGACGAAGTGTTGGTGGCGAACACCGTCGAGGCCGGCAGCGCCTTCTCCAGGTCGGTGAACAACGCGGCCTTGGTGTCCAGGTCCTCGCGGATCGCCTCGATCACCAGGTCCGCCTCGCCCGGCTGGGCGGGGGAGTCCAGCGGCACCAGCCGCTGGCCGATCGCGGCGGCTTCCTCGGCGGTGCTGCGGCCCTTCGCCACGGCCCGGTCGAGCATGCCGCGGATGAACTCCACAGCCTCGCCGACCGACTCCGGCCGGGCGTCGGCCAGCTCCACGGTGTGCCCGGCGGTCGCCGCCCACTGGGCGATCCCGCGGCCCATCACCCCCGTCCCGACGATCCTGATGCGCACGGTTCTCTCCTTCATCGCAGATACACCCGCTCCGGGTCGACATCCTCGCGCAGCAACCGTAGTTCGGCCTCGCTCGGTGGCGCGATCACCGTCACGTCGTCGGCGACCTTCAGCGGCCAGCCGGTGGCCGCGCGCGCCTGCTCCACGGTGGCGCCGGGGTGCAGGGCGACCAGCCGCAGCTCTTCGCCGGGGCCGCCGCGGGCGAGGATGCCCAGCTCGGTGATCACCTTCGTGACGCCGAGCCCGAACGGGGTCACCCCGTCGGCGAGCGCGCGGTCCGGCCCGGGCGAGGTGCAGAAGTCCAGCTCGTCCACAAAGGACCGCGGATCGTGGCGGCGCATCACCACGAACACCTCGCGCGAGTTCGCCATGACCTCCATCGCGCCACCGGGACCGGGCAGCCGCACCTTCGGGGACTGCCAGTCGCCGATCACCGACGAGTTCAGGTTGCCCCAGCGGTCGATCTGGGCGGCGCCGAGGAACCCGACGTCGATGTGCCCGCCCTGCAGCACGTACCCGAACAACGCGGGCATCGACAGGACGGCCTCGGCGCCGGTGATCAGCACCGCGTCGGCGATGGTCTCGGGCAGGTGCGAGGGGTGCGCCCCGCAGACGCCCGACTCGTAGACGATCTCCAGGTCGGGCGCGACGGTCAGGTGCGCCAGCGACGCGGCCAGCGTGGGCAGGCCGATCCCGGCGAACACCGTCCGCTTGCCGGCCAGCTCGCGGGAGGCGACGACGGACAGGATTTCGCTCGACGTGGTCACTTCTGCAGCCTCCGTCCGTAGTTCACCGGCTCGCTCAGGGCTTCGCCGACGGCGAGGCCCGCCCAGAACTCGTCGCCCAGCTTGGCGACGTACTCGGCGTGGTCGGCGGTGCCGTGCACCCACTCCGCCATCCACGCGGCCAGTTTCTCCTTGTCCCTGCTGATGCCCGACCAGGAGCGGTAGAAGGCGTTGTCGCGGTCGTAGTAGCCCTGCGCGAACGACGGGTGCGCGCCGCGCGGGCACTCGACCACGGCGTCCACGGCGTGCGCGGGCACGACCGTGCGGTTGGGGTCGGAGCGGATCACCTCGTCGGCGACGATCTCCTCGACCACCACGATGGCTTTCTCCGCGGCGTACACCGCTTCGGCCTGGATGCCGGTCAGACCCCAGATCTGGGTGTTGCCGGCCCGGTCAGCGCGCTGGGCGTGGATGATCGTGACGTCCGGATTGAGCGGCGGGACGACGTAGATCTGCTCGTCGCCGTAGGGCGAGGCGACCTTGCGGATGTTCGCGTTGACCCGCGGCAGGTCGGAGCCGGCGTAGGAGCGCAGCGGGTAGAACGGCAGGCGCTGCGCCCCGGCGAGGTAGCGGCAGATCATGCCGTAGTGGCTGTACTCCTCGAAGTCCAGCGGTTCGGGGTCGGCGTGCTCGATGCGGCGGCGCAGTTCGCCCAGCGAGCCGGCCGAGGAGTTGCCGACGAACGACGACACCAGCTTGCGCACGCAGCCCCCGGCGAGCATCTGGTCGACGACGATGTCCGCGGTCATCCGGACGACGGTGAGGTCGCGGCGGCCCTGGCGGATGATCTCGTGCCCGGCCGCGGTGGGGATGAGGTGCGTGAACCCTTCCAGCGAGACGGTGTCCCCGTCGTGCACGAAGGCCGCGACCGCGTCGCGCAGGCTCATCGTCTTGTCCGGACCCGGGCGGGGCATCGTCGCGCTCCTCGAAGCTCGTGGGTTGGGGCGGTCTTCACCGTGCCAGGAACATTGATTAGAGTCCAATACCGAATTCGGGTCAGATCAAGACGGAGACGGTAATAATGGAGTTGCGTTATCTGACGTCGTTCCTGGCGGTGGCGGAGGAGCTGCACTTCGGGCGCGCCGCCAAGCGGTTGCAGATGGCGCAGCCGCCGCTGTCCCAGCAGATCCGGCAGCTGGAGAAGGAGCTGGGGGTCCAGCTGTTCGAGCGCAACACCCGGTCGGTGCGGCTGACCAGCGCGGGCGAGTCCTTCCTGGGCCCGGTGCGGCGGGTGATGGAGGACCTGGACATCGCGACGAAGGCCGCCCGCGCCGCCGGCCGGGGCGAGTACGGGCGCGTGACGGTGGGGTTCGCGGGGGCGTCGAGCCACGAGAGCCTGCCGCTGCTGACCCGGGCGGTGCGGGCCGCGCACCCCGGGCTGGAGCTGGTGATGCGCGGGCAGACCTACGCGAACGTCGCGCTGGCGAGGGTCGCGGACGGCTCGCTGGACCTGGGGTTCGTGCGGTTGCCGATCACCCAGCCGGGCGTGGAGGCGCGGGTGATCGACGAGGAGGAGATGATCTGCGCGCTGCCGTCGGACCACCCGCTGGCGCGCCTGGACGAGGTGCCGGTGGAGGCCCTGGCGGAGGAGCCGTTCGTGAGCTTCCCGGCGAACGCGGGGTCGAGCGTGCGGGATGCGACGGTGCGGGTGTGCGTGTCGGCCGGGTTCAACCCGCGGGTGGTGCAGGAGGCGCCGGATTCGTACACGATCCTGGCGCTGGTGGCCGCTGGGGTCGGGGTGACGTTGACGGTGTCGTCGTGCCAGCACATCCAGCAGACGGGGCTGGCGTACCGGCGGCTGGCGGGGGAGCCGGTGCGGTTGCAGGCCGCGTTGGCCTGGCGGCCGGACAACCCGTCGGCGGCTCTTCGCACGGTGCTGGCGATCGCGGAGCAGGCGTTGCCGACGCCTGTCCGCGCCCAGTGAGACGACCATCGTCTTACCGACCCCGTCATTCGGTATTGGACTCTTCTAGGTCCTGTTTGGCACGGTGTGCGAGCAACACGGGATCTCAAGGGAGAGAGAAAATCACCATGAGCACGGCCACGGCGGCCAGGCGAGCGGGCATCGGGTCGTTCATCGGCTCGACCATCGAATGGTTCGACTTCTACATCTACGGCACCGCGTCGGCGCTGGTCTTCGACAAGGTCTTCTTCCCCGAACTGGACGGCGCGCTGGGCACGCTCGTCGCGTTCGCCACGTTCTGGGTGGGCTTCCTCGCCCGGCCGCTGGGCGGGATCATCTTCGGCCACTACGGCGACCGCCTCGGCCGCAAGAAGACCTTGGTCATCACCCTGCTCATGATGGGCATCTCGACCACGCTGATCGGCGTCCTGCCCTCCTACGCCCAGATCGGCGTCGCCGCTCCGCTGCTTCTCGTCGCGATCCGCATGGTGCAGGGCATCGGCCTCGGCGGGGAGTGGGGCGGCTCCGTCCTGATCGCCTCCGAGCACGCGCCCAAGGGCAAGTCGATCCTCTACGGCGCGTTCGCCCAGCAGGGCTCGCCCGTGGGCAACACCCTGAGCACCGTCAGCTTCCTGGCGATCAGCCAGCTGCCGGACGACGCGTTCGTCTCGTGGGGCTGGCGGGTGCCGTTCCTGTTCTCCGCGCTGCTGGTGATCGTCGGCCTGTTCATCCGGCTGCGGGTGGCCGAATCGCCCGCGATGGCGAACCTCATCGAGCAGAAGGCGGTCGCCAAGCTGCCGTTCACCGAGGTGCTGCGGACCCAGCCGCTGCTGATCGTGCTCGGCATCGGCGCGTGCACCATCGGGCTGTCGGCCACGTACTTCAAGTCGACGTTCGCGCTGTCCTGGGCCACCTCGGACCTCAGCTTCGACAAGAGCTCGTTCCTGACGATCATCCTGGTCGCCAACATCACCCAGATCCTGGTGCAGCCGTGGGGCGCGCTGATCGCCACGAAGATGCGCAGCTGGTCCCGCGCGGTGATCGTGATGCTCGTGCCGGAGATCCTGCTGATGCCGCTGATGTTCCTGTTCATCGGCACGGAGAACTACGCGCTGGCGATGGTCGGCACGGTGGTCGCGACCGTCCCGCACTGCCTGTACTACGCGGCGCTGGCCGGGATGCTCGCCAGCCGGTTCCCGGCGAACGTGCGCTACACCGGCATCTCGCTGTGCTACCAGCTGTGCGGGACGCTGCTCGGCGGCACCACCCCGATCGTGGGCCAGTTCCTGCTGAGCCAGACCGGATCGATCGTCGCCGTGATCGTGTACGCGGTGTTCCAGGTGCTGCTGACGCTGGGCTGCATGCTCGCGCTGCTGCGCAAGCCCAACTACGACGAGCGCGCCGGCGAGGAGTCCAGCGCGCAGGCCGTCGCGGCCTGAGGGGAGTGACTGCGATGCCGGTGGTGGCGAACGGGATCCCGGAGATCCTGGCGCTGGCGGGGCGCGACCTGGGGTACTCGTCCTGGCGGGAGGTGACGCAGGAGCTGATCGACGCCTACGCCGAGGTGTCCGGGGACCACCAGTGGATCCACACCGACCCCGAGCGCGCCGCGCGGGGCCCGTTCGGCCGCACGATCGCCCACGGGTACATGACGCTGAGCTGGGGCATCCCGATGGTCGCCGAGCTGCTGCAGGTCACCGGCGTCGGGATGGCGCTGAACTACGGCGTGAACAAGGTCCGCTTCCCGGCGCCTGTCCCGGTGGGCAGCCGGGTGCGCCTGCACGCCGAGATCGCCGCGGTCGAGGAGGTCGGCCGCGGCGGGGTGCAGGTGACGCGGAAGTTCACCTTCGAGATCGAGGGGGCGGAGAAGCCGGCCTGCGTGGCGGAATCGCTGACGCGCTACTACCCGTAGGGCGTATCGGATATGCCGGCGATACGCGGTCCTGCCTAGGCTGGGCGGATGCGCGTGCTGATCGTGGGGGACGGGCCCGACCGGATCGATACCGGCAGTGCTCATGCGTAGACGCCCCGCGCTGAGCGCCCGGATGAAACTCACCCTCAGCTACGCCGGTTTCCTCCTCCTCGCCGGCGTGATCCTCTTGGCCGTGGTCTGGGTGTTCCTGACGCAGTCGGTGCCGGAGCGCGTGCTCGGCGCGCCGGGGCCGCCGCCGCACGTTCTCCGCCTGCTGCCTGCCGTCGTCCCCGCCGCGGTGACCTCGCTGGCCTTCCTGCTGTTCTTCGGGCTGCTGGGCGGATGGGTCCTCGCCGGCCGGATGCTCGCACCGCTCACCCGGATCACGGACGCGGCGCGGAAGGCGGCGAACGGGTCCCTGTCCCACCGGGTCCGGATGGACGGCCCCGAGGACGAGTTCCGCGAGCTGGCCGACGTGTTCGACACGATGCTCGAACGACTCGAATCCCAGGTGTCCGAGCAGCAACGGTTCGCCGCGAACGCCTCCCACGAGCTGCGCACGCCGCTGGCGATCTCGCAGACGCTCCTGGACGTCGCGCGCAAGGACCCGACGTGGGACCGGGAGGAGCTCATCGACCGCCTGCACACGGTCAACACGCGCGCGATCGACCTCACCGAGGCGCTGCTGCTGCTCAGCCGCAGCGACCGCCGGAGCTTCACCCGCGAGCCCGTCGACCTGTCGCTGATCGCCGAACAGGCCGCGGAAACGCTGCTGCCGCTGGCCGAACGGCGCGGGATCACGCTCGAGGTCACCGGAGAGGCCGCGCGGACCGCGGGCTCGGCCGAGCTCATCCTGCGGACGGTGACGAACCTCGTCCAGAACGGGATCGTCCACAACCTCCCCGAGGGCGGGTCCGTGACCGTCCACACCGGACCCGAGGGCGGCGCGAGCGTGGTGCGGGTGGAGAACACCGGGCACCCGCTGCCGCCGGAACTGGTGCCGACGCTGACGGAACCGTTCCAGCGCGGCACGAAGCGCACCCGAACCGGCGAGCACGCGGGGGTCGGCCTCGGGCTGGCCATCGTGCACAGCATCGTCGGAGCCCACGACGGGACGCTCGAGCTGAGGCCCCGCGCCGGCGGTGGGCTCGTGGCGGTGGTGCGGCTGCCGGCTGCGCCGTAGTTTGGTTGCTCCCAGCGGGGAGTCGGATCCGTTTCGGTGGTGGAGCTCGTGGCCTCGGTGCGGCTGCCCGGTGCGCCGTAGCGCCGCGGGTTGCGATTGCCCTTGCGGGGGGTCGGGATCGGTCTCGCGCCGATGAGGGCCTGTGGTCGGTGCGGCTGCCCGGCGCGCCGTAGCCCCAGCGGGCACGATCGGCCCATGCCGGGAACCGAGATCCGCCCCGCCCGTCCGGAAGAACTCGAGACCGTCGCCGGGTTGCGGTGGCGGTGGGTGGCCGAGCGGGACGGGCCACCGCCGGGGGTGGAGCGGGACCGGTTCGTGCGGGAGTTCGCCGCCTGGGCGCGGCAGCACGCGGCCACCCACCGGTGCCTGGTCCTCGTCCGGGACGGCGCCGTGATCGGGATGGGGTTCCTCGCGCTCACCCCGCGCGTTCCGGCGCCGTACACGTTCACCCGCGCCTCCGGCGACGTGCAGTGCGTCTACGTCGTGCCCGAAGCACGCGACACCGGCCTCGGCGGGCGGCTCATCCAGGGGCTCCTCGACTTGGCCGCGGAGCTGGGGCTGGAGCGGGTGACGGTGCATTCGTCGTCGCGGGCGGTGGCGGCCTATCAGCGGCACGGGTTCGCCGTCTCGCCGTGCCTGCTGCAAACGGTCCTCCTCCCACCGGCCCGTTGACCGCCGCCGACGTCTGCTGCGCCCGCGTCGACCTACCGAGCGGCTGACCCGCAGGCGCGCGATTCAGCCCTCGCCCAGGTCGCGGGCTATCGCTGTCGCCGTGGCGGACAGGGCTCCCACCCACGTGGGCAGGAGGTCGTGGTCGAAGCGGGCCGACGGGAGCGCCACCGAAACCGCCGCCGCCGGTTCGTCGGTGCTGGGCCACGGGATCGACACCCCGATGGCGGTCAGTCCGGTCTCCGTCAGCTGGTCGTTGATCGCGAAGCCGCGCCGCCGGATCAGGCCCAGCTCGCGCCGCAGGCGGGCCAGGTTGACGTCCGTCCCCGCATACCGGCGCGTCAGCTCGGCCGCCGGCAGCGCGGCCAGCAGCGCCTTGCCGCCCGACACGAGGTGCGCCGGCAGCACCCGCCCGGCCCGGTCGCCCACCCGCAGGATCTGCTCGCACTCCACCGACGCCAGGAACCGCGCCTCCGTCCCGGCCAGCACCTGCAGGTTCACCGTCTCCCGCACCCGCTCCACCAGCGTCCGCAGGTGCGGCATCGCCGCCTGGCGCAGCAACGTCACCGGCGCGCCCACCGGATCGGCCGGTCGCAGCACCGGACCGGCCTGGTAGCGGCGGTCCGGGCCCTGCTCGGCGAAGTCCCGGTACACCAGCATCGCCAGCAGCCGGTGTGCCGTCGACCGCGACACCCCCAGCCGCGACGCCGCCTCCGACACCCCCAGCGGCCCCTCCTGCAGCATCGTCGCCAGGTGCAGCGCGTGGTCGACCGAGTCGATCGCGTACGGCGGTTTGTTCTTCACAGCAGAATTGTAGATCCCTGCTGACAGAACCTCGCTTACGTTCCTCCCATGCCCGCCGCACCGCGCAACGTCGCGCCCCTGGTGACCGCCCTGTGCTGGGTGGTCGTCGTGTTCGACGGATACGACCTCATCGTCTACGGCACGGTCCTCCCGCGCCTGCTCACCGAACCCGGCTGGAACCTGACCAGCAGCACCGCCGGCCTGCTCGGCAGCCTGGCCTTCCTCGGCATGCTGCTCGGCGCCCTGCTGGCCGGCCGCCTGGCCGACGCGCTCGGCCGCCGCCGGACGATCCTGGCCTGCACCGCCTGGTTCTCGGTGTTCACCGCGCTCTGCGCGATCGCCCCGGACCCGGTCGTCTTCGGCGCCTTCCGCCTGCTCGCCGGGCTCGGCCTGGGCGGCCTGGTGCCCTCGGCCAACGCGCTGGGCAGCGAGTTCGTGCCGGCCCGCAGCCGGTCGCTGGTCGCCACGCTGATGATGTCCGGCGTCCCGATCGGCGGCAGCCTCGCCGCGCTGATCGGCATCGCGGTCCTGCCCCGCTACGGCTGGCAGGCGATGTTCGCGTTCGCGCTGCTCGCGCTCGTCCTCGTGCTGCCGCTGTGCGCGTGGCTGCTGCCCGAGTCCCCGGCCTGGCTGCGCGCCAAGGGCCGCACCGCCGAAGCCGAGGCACTGGAACGCGAGTACCACCTCGTCCCGGAGACGGAAACCGTGCCGCACCGGGGTTTCCGCGCGCTGCTGAAGCCGCCCTACATCCGCGCCACCGTGCTGTTCGCCCTCGCCACGCTCGCGACGCTGTTCGCCTGGTACGGGCTGGGCACCTGGCTGCCGCAGCTGATGCGGCAGAGCGGGTTCGACCTCGGCTCGTCGCTGACGTTCCTGCTCGCGCTCAACCTCGGCGCCGTCGGCGGCTCGCTCGTCACCGCGTGGGCCGGCGCCCGCCTCGGCCCGCGCCAGGCCGCCGTGCTCGCCGCGGCCGTCGCCGCCGCCGGCCTGCTCGTGCTGGTACTGCGCCCGTCCCAGTTCGTCGCCTACCTCGCGCTGGTCCTGGCCGGCGTCGGCACGCACGGCACGCAGTGCCTGATCATCGCCGCGGTCGCCGACCACTACCCGGCCCCGCTGCGTGGCTCCGCGCTCGGCTCGGCGCTGGGCATCGGCCGCATCGGCGCGGTGCTCGCGCCGCAGGCCGGCGGCTGGCTGCTGGCCGCCGGGTTCGGCGTCACCGCCAACTTCCTCATGTTCGCCGTCGGCGCGGCCGTCGCCAGCGGCTTCGTCTGGGCCTGCCCCCGTCCCGTCCTCGCCAAGGAAGGAGTGGTCACCCGATGACCAGCAACCAGCCCGAACCGTCCCCCGAACTCGACGAGCTGTACCGGGGGTTCGCCGAGGAACTCCTCGTTCCACTGTGGACCGAGATCGGCGACCTGATGCCGATGAGCCCGTCCCCGGCGATGCGCCCGCACGCCTGGCGCTGGAAGACCCTGCTGCCGCTGGCGGAGAAGGCCGGCGAGCTGGTGCCGGTCGGCCGCGGTGGCGAGCGGCGCGCCATCGCGCTCGCCAACCCGGGACTGGGCGGCGCGCCGTACGCGACGCCGACGCTGTGGGCGGCGATCCAGTACCTCGGCCCGGGCGAGAACGCGCCCGAGCACCGGCACACGCAGAACGCGTTCCGGTTCGTCGTCGAGGGCGAAGGCGTGTGGACGGTCGTCAACGGGGACCCCGTCGCCATGCGCCGCGGTGACTTCCTGCTCACCCCCGGCTGGCACTTCCACGGCCACCACAACACCTCCACCGAACCGATGGCCTGGATCGACGGCCTGGACATCCCGTTCGTGCACTACACCGGCTCGGCGTTCTTCGAGTTCGGCCCCGAGCAGGTGTCCAGCACGCAGACCCCGGAGCGCTCGCGCGCCGAGCGGCTGTGGGCCCACCCGGGCCTGCGCCCGGTGTCGCAGACCGCGCCCGCGGTGAACTCGCCGATCGCCGCCTACCGGTGGGAGCACACCGACGCCGCGCTGACCGACCAGCTCGCCCTGGAGGACGAGGGCCACCCGGGCGTGGTCGAACCGGGCCACGCCGCGGTCCGCTTCACCAACCCGACCACCGGCGGCGACGTGATGCCGACGATCCGCGCCGAGTTCCACCGGCTGCGCCCCGGCGCGGAAACCGCGCCGCGGCAGGAGGTCGGCTCGGCCGTGTGGCAGGTCTTCGAGGGAACCGGCACGGTCCGCGTCGGCGATCAGGAGTGGACCGTCGACCACGGTGACCTGTTCGTCGTGCCGTCCTGGGCCGAGGTGACCCTGGCCGCCGGCACCCAGCTGGACCTGTTCCGGTTCAGCGACACCCCGATCTTCGAACGACTGCACGCCGACCGCGTGCGGGTGGGAGGACAGCAGTGAAACTCGCGACCCTGCGCACCGCCGAGGGCACCCGCGCCATCCGCGTCGAGGGCGAGCGTTACGCCGAACTCGGCGCCCCGGATGTCGGCGCCTTCCTGGCACAGGAGGACTGGCGCGCCCAGGCCGAGGCGGTCACGCCGGAGCGGCCGCTGGCGGGCGCCGACCTCGCCCCGGTCGTGCCGCGGCCGGGCAAGATCCTGTGCGTCGGCCTGAACTACCGCAACCACATCCTGGAAATGGGCCGCGAGCTGCCGGAATACCCGACGCTGTTCGCGAAGTACCCGGAGGCGCTCATCGGCCCGGCCGATCCGATCGCGCTGCCACCCGAATCGCACGCGGTGGACTGGGAGGCCGAGCTGGCGCTGGTCATCGGCGCGACCGTGCGCCGCGCGAGCGAAACCGAGGCCGCCGCGGCGATCGCCGGGTTCAGCGTCCTCAACGACGTCACCACCCGCGACTGGCAGTACCGCTCGCCGATGTGGTTGCAGGGCAAGACGTTCGAGGGCACCACTCCGTTCGGCCCGTACCTGGTGACCCCGGACGAACTGCCCGGCGGCACCACACCCGCGCTTGACCTGACCTGCTCGGTGGACGGTGAGCAGGTGCAGAAGGCGAACACCGACGACCTCGTGTTCAACCCGGTCGAACTGGTCCGCTACGCGTCCACGATCCTGACGCTGCGGCCCGGCGACGTCATCGCCACCGGCACGCCCGGCGGCGTCGGCCACGCGCGCAAGCCGCCGCGCTACCTGTCCGACGGCGCCCGGCTGGTCACCGAGATCAGCGGCCTGGGCCGGCTGGAGAACGTGGCGCGTGATGAGCACGCGTGACTGGATGGACGAGGGCACGCGGCTGATCCTGTCGGCGATCGACCAGCTCGACGACGCGGAGTTCGACGCGCCGACGCTGCTGCCCGGCTGGACCCGCCGCCACCTCGTCGCGCACCTGCACTACAACGCCGAAGCACTGCGCCGCCTGGTGAGCTGGGCCCGCACCGGGGTCGAGTCGCGGATGTACGCGAGCACCGAACAGCGCAACGCCGAAATCGAGACGGGTGCGCGGTTGCCCGTGGCCGAACTGCGCCGCCTGGTGCGGGAATCGGCGGACGCGCTGGCCGCGGACCTCGACGCGCTGCCCGAGGAAGCGTGGTCCAACCAGGTGGTCACCGCGCAGGGCCGGACGGTCCCGGCCACCGAGATCGTGTGGATGCGCACCCGCGAGGTCGCCGTGCACGCCGCCGACCTCGACCGCGGGGTGGGGTTCGACGACCTGCCCGCGGACCTGGTCGAGGCACTGATCGCCGACACGCTCAAGCGCCGGATCGCGCAGGGGCACGGGCCCGCCCTCGCGCGCTGGCTCACCGGACGCACCGGCCAGGCCCCCGAGCTCGGCCCGTGGCTGTAGGAGGAGAGGACATGACCGACACCGATGTCGTGGTGGTGGGCGGCGGGATCGGCGGGCTGGCCAACGCCCTCGCGCTCGCCTCGGCCGGGCAGCGGGTCCGCGTGCTGGAGCGGGCGCCCGCGTTCGCCGAGGTGGGCGCCGGGCTGCAGCTGGCTCCCAACGCCACCCGGATCCTGCGCGAATGGGGCCTGCTCGACGAGGTCGTCGCGCGCGGCGTGTTGCCGCGGCGGCTCGTGCTCAAGGACGCGCTCGACGGCGCCGAGCTGACCTCGATGGACCTCGGCCCGGGGTTCGTCGAGCGCTACGGCGCGCCGTACGTGGTGATCCACCGCAGCGACCTGCTGACCATCCTGCACGACGCGTGCGCCGACGCCGGGGTCGAGCTGCTGGCCGACCACAAGGTGGACGACGTCGAGGTGCTGGACGGCGGCGTGCGCGTGCGGGCGGGGGAGCGGGAGTTCGCGGCGGGCGCGGCGCTGGCGGCCGACGGGTTGTGGTCGTCGCTGCGGCCGAGGCTGTCCGATGACCAGCCGGTGTGCTCGGGTTACGTCGCCTACCGGGGCACCCGCCCGGTGGCCGAGGTGACCGGGCTGGATTCCGATGTGCTCACCGACGTGGTCGTCCACTTCGGACCGCGGTGTCACCTGGTGCAGTACCCGTTGCGGGGCGGGGAACTGCTCAACACGGTCGCGGTGTTCGCCTCGCCCGCCTACGCGCGAGGTGAGGCGGAGTGGGGTGGCCCGGACGAGCTGGACGCGGCGTTCGACGGCACGTGCGACGCGGTGCGGCGTGGGCTGGCGTGGCTGTGGCGGGACCGGCGGTGGCCGATGTACGACCGGCTGCCGGTGGACCGCTGGGTCGACGGCCGGCTGGCGCTGACCGGCGACGCGGCGCACCCGATGCTGCAGTACCTCGCGCAGGGTGCGTGCCAGGCCCTGGAGGACGCGCACAGCCTCGCCGGGGAGGTCACCAAGCAGCAGGCCGCGGCGGCGCTGGACTGGCCGGCCGCGCTCGCGGCGTACGAGCAGGCCCGCACGGCGCGGACGGCGCGCGTCCAGTCGAGCGCCCGCGTCTGGGGCGAGCTGTGGCACTGCGACGGCCTGGCCCGGCTGCTGCGCAACCAGTACCTGAGCGAACGCCGTCTGGACGACTACCGCTGGACGGACTGGCTGTACCAGCCCTGAGGCGGTGGTGGGGCACCTCGCTACGGGGTGCCCCCGGTGGCGGCGCTGGACTGGCTGGCCGCGCTCGTGGTGTACGAGCAGGCGCGCACGGGGCGGGTGCAGTTGAGCGCCCGCGTGTGGGGCGAGCTGTGGCACTGCGACGGGCTGGCCCGGTTGCTGCGCAACCAGTACCTGGCCGAGCGTCGCCTGGACGACTACCGCTGGACGGACTGGCTGTACCAGCCCTGAGGCGGTGACGGGGCACCTCGCGCGCGGGGTGCCCCCGGTGCGGCACGGCTGGCCGCGCTCGTGTCTTGGCTTGGGCTCGCACCCCGTGGGCGCAGCGCCGTTCGACGGCTCCGCGAAACCGCTGGCGTGGCGGGAGTCCGCGCGGGTCGGGGCCTTCGCACCACGAGGTGCGCCGGTAAGCGGATCCACGAACCGGATGCCCGAAACCGCGGCCAGCCGGGTGGCGGGCCTGGTGTGCCTCGCCGCACGTTGGGGCGCGCGGATCGTCGGCGAGCACCCGGCCGCCACGCTCGTGTCTGGCGAGCGGGCACATTCGGTGACCGGGCACCTCGCCACGGGGTGCCCCGTCGGCGGTTGTTGCGTCGGCGCCGCCCCAGGGGGACGCTGGTCCCACTGGGAGGAGCGACCATGGGGACGACCTACCTGCACGCGGTGGCCTCGCTGGACGGCTACATCGCCGACGAGCACGACGACGTGGGGCCGCTCCACGACTGGTACTTCAACGGCGACCACCCGCTCGTCGAGGAGGACCACGCCGACGTCCACGGCGCGCCGTTCCGCGTTTCGGCGGCCTCGGCCGAGTACGTGCGCGGCATGTGGTCGCGCCAGAAGGTCCTGGTCGTCAGGCGGCACCAGTTCGATCTGACCAACGGCTGGGAGGGGCATCCGCCGGCGAGCGAGCACGTCGTGGTCGTGTCGCACCGGCCGCGGCCGGAGGGCTGGCACCCGGAGGCGCCGTACCACTTCGCCGGCTCGGTGGCGGAGGGGATCGCGCGAGCGCAGGAGCTGGCCGGCGACGGCGAGATCGGCGTGGGCGCGGGTGACGTCGGCGGGCAGGCGCTGGAGCTGGGACTCATCGACCACGTGGCGATCGACGTGGTGCCGGTCGTCTTCGGCCGGGGCAAGCCGTTCTTCGGCACGCTCGCCGACGGCAACCTCATGCTGGGCGATCCCGACGTGGTCATCCAGGGCGACGGCGTGCTGCACCTGCGCTTCCCGGTCCGCCGCTGACCGCCCCCGGCCGTTGGCCGTCTCCTACAACTGCGGAGTGACCAGGCTCTCAGGGCTCCCCGGGTCCCGCGTGCGCGCGAGCCGCGCGCATTGTCCCGGGTCAGAGCGGTCCTTTGGAGGGTTCCGACAAAAATCCGCCGTCGGCACGGTGCGGGTGCGACGATCACACTACCGGTGGGTACGCGCGATGCTGGACCAGCGGCCAGGGGAGGCCGCGCCGTCCAACCACCACAACTTGTGAGGCTCGATTCGGTGTTCAGTCGTGTCGCGATCGTCAACCGGGGAGAAGCCGCGATGCGGCTCATCCACGCCGTCGGTGAGCTCAACGCGGAGGGCGGGCCACGCATCGAGACGGTGGCCCTCTACACCGACGCGGACCGCAACGCCACGTTCGTGCGGGAAGCCGACATCGCCTACAACCTGGGCCCCGCGGCCAACCGCCCCTACCTCGACCTCGCCGTCCTCGAACGCGCCCTGATCGAGACCAAGGCCGACGCCGCCTGGGTCGGCTGGGGCTTCGTCGCCGAGGACCCGGCCTTCGCCGAGCTGTGCGAGAAGATCGGCGTCACCTTCATCGGCCCGAACCCGGACGCCATGCGCAAACTGGGCGACAAGATCGGCGCCAAGCTGATCGCCGAAGAGGTAGGCGTGCCGGTCGCGCCGTGGAGCCGCGGCCCGGTCGAGGATCTCGACGCCGCGCTGAGTTCGGCCGAGCGGATCGGCTACCCGCTCATGCTCAAGGCCACCGCGGGCGGTGGCGGCCGCGGCATCCGCGTGATCAACAACGCCGACGAGCTGCGCGACGCCTACGAGCGCACCAGCCAGGAGGCCGCGCGCGCGTTCGGCAGCGGTGTGGTGTTCCTGGAGCGCCTGGTCACCGGCGCGCGGCACGTCGAGGTCCAGGTCATCGCCGACGGCCAGGGCACCGCGTGGGCGCTGGGCGTGCGGGACTGCTCGGTGCAGCGCCGCAACCAGAAGATCATCGAGGAGTCCTCCTCGCCGCTGCTCGCGCCGGACCAGGTGGCCGAGCTGAAGGCCTCCGCCGAACGGCTGGCCGTCGCGGTCGGCTACCGCGGCGCGGCCACCGTCGAGTTCCTGTACCACCCGGTGGAGAAGCTGTTCGCCTTCCTCGAGGTCAACACCCGGCTGCAGGTCGAGCACCCGATCACCGAGGCCACCACCGGCATGGACCTGGTCAAGGCGCAGCTGCACGTCGCCTCCGGCGGCAAGCTGGAGGGCACCCCGCCCGTCGAGCTGGGCCACGCCATCGAGGCGCGGCTCAACGCCGAAGACCCGGACCGCGACTTCGCGCCGGCCCCTGGCCGCATCGCGCTGCTCGACCTCCCTGCCGGCCCCGGCATCCGCGTGGACACCGGCGTCAGCGAGGGCGACACCATCCCCGCCGACTTCGACTCGATGATCGCCAAGATCATCGCCTACGGCCGCGACCGCGACGAGGCGCTGTCCCGCCTGCGCCGCGCGATGCGCGAGACCACCGTGCTCATCGAGGGCGGCACCACCAACAAGAGCTTTGTCCTCGACCTGCTCGACCAGCCCGAGGTGATCGACGCCAGCGCCGACACCGGCTGGATCGACCGGGTCCGCGCCCAGGGCCGCCTGGTCTCGCACGCCCATTCCGGCATCGCGCTGGCCGCCGCCGCGATCGAGGCCTACCAGGACGAGAAGCAGGTGGAGCTGCAGCGCCTGCTGTCGACCGCGCACGGCGGCCGCCCGCAGGTGCAGCACGAGGTCGGCCGCCCGATCGACCTCAAGCTGCGTGGCGCGACCTACCGGCTGACCGTCGCCGAGACCGGGCCGGGGCGCTACCGGATCGGGTTCGTCACCGGCGACGACGTGGAGACCGTCGACGCCGTGCTGGAGCGCTACGACTCCCACACCGGCCAGATCCACGTCAACGGCCGCCGCTTCCGCCTGGTGACCGGCACGCACGGGCCGATCCACCTGGTCGAGGTCGACGGCGTCACGCACCGCATCAGCCGCGACGAGGGCGGCGTGGTCCGCTCGCCCGCCCCGGCCCTGGTCGTCGCCACCCCGCTCACGGTCGGCGACGAGGTCGAGGCCGGCGCACCGGTGCTGGTGCTGGAGTCGATGAAGATGGAGACCGTCCTGCGCGCGCCGTTCCGGGCGCTGCTCAAGGAGTCGATGGTCTCCGTCGGCAGCCAGGTCGAGACCGGCGCCGCCCTGCTCCGCCTGGAACCGCTGGCCGACGACGCCGACGCCGCGCCGGAGACCGCCGGGGTGGACCTGGACCTGCCGTCCGAGCCGGACGGTCTGACCGCGGCGCACCGCGTCGAACGGGGCCTGGCCGACCTGCGCAGCATGCTGCTCGGCTTCGACGTCGACCCGCGCGACGGCGGCCGCACCCTGGCCAGGTACCTGGACGCGCGCGCCGAGCTGCCGCAGCGGCCGCTGGCGGCCGAGACCGCGCTGCTGGAGGTCTTCGCCGACCTGTCCGAGCTGTCCCGCAACAAGCCCGACGGCGAGGAGACCAAGGCCGAGACGCGGGTGCACAGCCCGCGCGAGCACTTCCACACCTACCTGCAGAGCCTGGACGCCGAGCGCGCCGGGCTGTCGGAGACCTTCCAGGGCCGCCTGACCCGCGTGCTGGGCCACTACGGCGTCGACGGGCTGGACCGCACGCCGCAGCTGGAGGAGGCGGTCTTCCGGATCTTCCTCGCCCAGCAGCGCGCCACCTCCGACGTCGCCGTGATCACCGCGCTGCTGCAGCAGTGGCTCACCGAGACCCCGCCGCACAACGGCCTCCGCCAGACCGTCGGCCAGGCGCTGGAGCACCTGATCCGCGCCACCCAGCTGCGGTTCCCGGTGGTAGGCGACCTCGCGCGGAGCCTGGTGTTCCGCTGGTTCGCCCAGCCGCTGCTGCGCCGCACGCGCGCCGAGGTCTACACCAAGGTGCGCCGTCACCTGGCCTACCTGGACGCCAACCCGGAGGCGCCGGACCGCGAGCAGCGCATCGCCGAGATGGTCGCCAGCCCGGAACCGCTGGTGCGGTTGCTCGGCCAGCGCATCGGGCGGCCGGGCCTGGACCCCGGCCCGCTGCTGGAGGTGCTCAGCCGCCGCTACTACCGCGAGCACGGCCTGGAGGGCGTGGAGACCGGCACGGCGGGCGGGCACGCGTTCGTCACCGCCGGCTACGACCTGGACGGCCAGCGGCAGCGGCTCATCGCCACCGTCGCCGACTTCACCGATCTGGCCGACGCGGTGCGCACGGTCGCCGAGGTCGCCGCGAAGGCCGAGCCCGGCGCGCTGGTCGCCGACATCTACCTGACCTGGCCCGGCCAGCCCGCCGACGCCGACCTGATGGCCGCGGAGCTGCGCGAGGTGCTGTCCCGGGTCGCGCTGCCGGGCAACCTGCGCCGCGTCACCACCACGGTCGCCGGGCGCAGCGGCTCGGCGATGCACCACCACTTCACGTTCCGGCCGTCGTCGGCGGGCCTGACCGAGGAGCGGCTGATCCGCGGCCTGCACCCGCTGATCGGGCAGCGGCTGCAGCTGCGGCGCCTGCAGAACTTCGACCTCACCCGGCTGCCGTCGGCCGACGAGGACGTCTACCTGCTGCGCTGCGTCGCGCCGAAGAACCCGTCCGACGAGCGCCTGGTCGCGATGGCGCAGGTCCGCGACCTGACCCCGCTGCGCGACGACGAGGGCCGCATCCTCGCCCTGCCCGCCGTCGAGGGCGCGCTGGGCGCGTGCCTGGACGCGATCCGCAAGGTGCAGGCCCAGCGCCCGGCCAAGAAGCGGCTGGACACCAACCGGATCTTCCTCTACGTGTGGCCGCCGAGCGACCTCACGGCCGAGGACCTGAACACGGTCGCGCAGCGCGTGGTGCCGACGACCGCGGGCGCCGGCGTCGAGGAGGTGCTGTTCCTCGGCCGTCAGCGCGACAAGGAGACCGGTGAGCTGCGGCCGGTCGCCGTGCGGGTCACCTACGACGTCGCCACCGGGGTGCGGCTGACCATCACCGACCCGCCGACCGAGCTGATCCAGCCGCTGGACGACTACGGCCAGAAGGTGCTGCGCGCGCGGCGCCGCGGCACGGTCTACCCGTACGAGCTGACCGGCATGCTGGCCGGCGAGGGCGGCTCGTTCACCGAGTACGACCTCGACGACTCCGGCGCGCTGGTGCCGGTCGAGCGCGAGAAGGGGCTCAACAAGGCCGGGATCGTCGCCGGGGTGGCGACCACGCCGACCGAGCGGTACCCGGAGGGCGTGACCCGCGTGGTGCTGCTCGGGGACCCGACGAAGGCGCTGGGCGCACTGTCCGAACCGGAGTGCGCGCGGGTCATCGCGGCGCTGGACCTGGCGGACCGGCTGCGGGTCCCGGTCGAGTGGTACGCGCTGTCGGCCGGTGCGCGGATCGCGATGGACTCCGGCACCGAGAACATGGACTGGATCGCCGCGGCCCTGCGCCGCATCGTCCAGTTCACCCAGGACGGTGGCGAGATCAACATCGTGGTCGCCGGCATCAACGTGGGCGCGCAGCCGTACTGGAACGCCGAAGCCACGATGCTCATGCACACCAAGGGCATCCTGGTGATGACGCCGGACTCGGCGATGGTGCTGACCGGCAAGCAGTCGCTGGACTTCTCCGGTGGTGTGTCGGCCGAGGACAACTTCGGCATCGGCGGCTACGACCGGGTGATGGGGCCGAACGGGCAGGCGCAGTACTGGGCGCCGAACCTCGGCGCCGCGCACGGCGTGCTGATGACCCACTACGACCACACCTACGTGCTGCCGGGGGAGACCGGCCCGCGCCGGGCGGCGACGACGGACCCGATCGACCGGGACGTGTGCGACTACCCGCACGCGATCGTCGGGTCGGACTTCACCACGGTGGGCCAGATCTTCTCGCGGGAAACCAACCCGGATCGCAAGAAGCCGTTCGACATCCGCACCGTGATGCGCGCGCTGGCCGACCAGGACCACGCGATACTGGAACGCTGGGCAGGCATGGCGGACGCGGAGACCGCGGTCGTGCAGGACGTGCACCTCGGCGGGATCCCGGTGTGCCTGCTGGGCATCGAGTCGCGGTCGGTGCCGCGGCGCGGTTTCCCGCCCACCGACGGCCCGGACACCTACACCGCCGGCACGCTGTTCCCGCGCTCGTCGAAGAAGGCGGCGCGCGCGATCAACGCGGCGAGCGGGAACCGGCCGCTGGTGGTGCTGGCGAACCTGTCCGGTTTCGACGGTTCCCCGGAGTCGATGCGCAAGCTCCAGCTGGAGTACGGCGCGGAGATCGGGCGGGCGATCGTGAACTTCCGCGGGCCGATCGTGTTCTGCGTCATTTCGCGGTACCACGGCGGGGCGTTCGTGGTGTTCTCGAAGACGCTGAACCCGAACATGACGGTGCTGGCCGTGGACGGCTCGTACGCGTCCGTGCTGGGCGGCGCCCCCGCGGCGGCGGTGGTGTTCGCGCAGGAGGTCAACGCCCGCACGGCGAACGACCCGCGGGTGACCGAGCTGGAGGCGCGGATCGCCGCTGCGGACAGCGCTTCGCGGGCCGCGTTGGTGACCCAGCTGGCCGATGTGCGCGCGTCGGTGCGGGCCGAGAAGCTGGGCGAGGTGGCCGCCGAGTTCGACGGGGTGCACTCGATCCAGCGGGCGCAGCGGGTCGGCTCGGTGGACGCGATCATCCGCCCGGAGGAGCTGCGGCCGCAGATCATCGCCGCCGTGGAGCGCGGTCTGGCGCGCAGCTAGGTTCGAGCGGCGCCCGGGTTCCGGCCCGGGCGCCGCTCAGACTCCCGCGTGGCGGTCGCGCGCCACCGCGCGGACAACTCGCCGGGCGGCGCGCTCGGGGGAGCCGTCCCCGGCGACCACGACACCCAGTCCCGGGAAGTCCTTCCGCAGGCGGGCGGCCTCCGCGGGATCGTGCAGCACCAGGCAGCCGCCCTCGCCACGCTCGGCCATCCGGGCCGCGAACGCCCGCGCCGTGCCCTGGCCGTCCACCACCACGTCCGGCACCTCGGGCCCGTCGCGGCGCACCTCCGCCCCGGCGGCCGCGAACGCCGCCGACACGGCCCGCGCGAAGCGGCTCTCCCCGGTGACCACCACCGAATACCCCTCGAATCCGGCTGATCGCGCCCGCCGCAGCGAGCGGCTCTCCGGTGCGCCCTCGGCGAACTCCACCAGTTCGGCCGCGCACCGCGCGATCACATCCGGCCGCTCCCGCGGGATCCAGTGCCCGCCCGGCAACCGCCGCACCCACAGTCGCGGCGCCCACCGCGCCACGTCCGTCTGCAGCGCGGGCGTCACGTACGGGTCGCCCAGGGGGGCGAGCACCTGCACCGGCACCTCGGCGGGCCGTGGTCGCGGGCGGGACAGCCGGGCGCCGACGTTGGCCCGGTACAGCTCCAGCCCGTGCACGGCGTCCGCCACCGCGGGACGGCCCGCCGCGCTGCCCGACAACCGCCGCAGCACCCGGCGGCCCACCCCGGACCGCCAGCTCAGCTCGGGAACCAGCGGAATCCGGAAGAACGCGATGTAGGTCGAGTGCACCAGCTGCCGCAGCGCCGGCGCCCACCCCGACGGCCGCCGCAAGCGCGTGCGGAACCAGTGCCCGGCGTGGTCCAGTGAGGGCCCGGAGATCGAGGTGAACGACGCGATCCGGCCGCGCAGCCCGTCCGTGGTCACGGCGTGCCAGCTCTGGATCGACCCCCAGTCGTGCGCGAGGAGGTGCGCCGGGCGGTCCGGGCTGACCTCGTCGAGCACGGCGGCCAGGTCCTCGGCCAGCCGGTCGAGCGCGTAGGCCGCGCGCCGCGACGGGCGGTCCGACTCGCCGGCGCCCCGCACGTCGTAGGTGACCACGTGGAACCGATCCGCGAGCCGGGCCACCACGCCGTCCCACACGGACCGGTCGTCGGGGTAGCCGTGCACGCACACCACGGTCGGCGCGACCGGATCGCCCGCCTCCGCGACCGCGATCCGCGTGCCGTCCCGGGACACCACTCGCCGGACCACACCGCCTCCTCGCTGAAGCTATTACTCGAAGTAACAGTTACTGCGATGAGCATCGGCGGCCGGGAAGGTGTTGTCAAGCGCCGGAATCTGGTCCAGTCCACACGCGTGAGTGACGCACCAAGGATGGATGCCCTGCGCCGCAACGGAATCCGCAGTGCCCGCCGTGACGGATCGGTTTCGCGGGGCCGACCAGCGGGAGTTCGCGTGACGCGCCGACATGCCGTGATCACAACGTGTCCTGCGTCACATCTGAGTGTCGGATTTGCCCCAGCCGTCCCGGGCACCCGGTCCCCGGAGCCGCTCAGGTTCCGGCCCGGAATCCGTTGATACGAAGGGAATTCAGAACAATGAACGTTCGTCGCTTCGCGATCGCCAGCCTGCTGGCCATCCCGCTGTCGTTCGGTGCCGCGGGCATCGCCTCGGCTGACAGCTACGGCGACTCCAGCGCCTCCGCCGGCCCGGACGGCGCCGCGATCACCAGCACCGGCTCGGTCGCGGGCCACGACTACGACGGCTGGGGCCACGGTCACCACGGCTACGCCGCCTACCACGACGCCAGTCTGTCGGCCGGCCCGGATGGCGCCGGTGGCGAGTACACCGTCTCCGGCACCAACGGCCACCACGCGTGGTACGCCGACGGCTGCTTCTGGGCCGGCCCGGAGGGGGCGCACTCGAGCGAGACCCACGCGGTCGCGGGTCTGCACCACCACAACCACGACTGGGACGGCGACGAGGACGAGGGCGACGACGACTGACCTCGCCGCGGACTGCCTCTCTCCCTGACGGTGACCCCCCGCTCCGGCCGGGGGTCACCGTTTCCCGGTGTCCGGCGTCCGGGCCCGGGGCGACATCAACCCCCGGCCATCGCGCCCATCACGAGGAACGGTTCGGTTCCCGCGACCACCGCTGCCGGCAGCGGGGCGTCCGGCTCCTCGTGCGACAGGTCCTGCTCGCACGCGAAGAACCGGACGAACGCCCGCCGCTTGCCGGTGCCGTGCTCGCGGATCGTGCCGCGCAGCACGGGATATCGCTCCTCGAGCGCGTCCAGCACCGCGCGCTGCGTGACGGTGCCGTCCAGGTCGAGCTCGACCTCGCCGTCGATGTGGGCGATGGTGCGCAGGTGCGCGGGCAGGTGAACGCGGATCATGGCAGCGTCTGGACCTCCACCGAGAGGACCGCGGGCAGGTCGCGCACGATCGGCGCCCAGGTGTCCCCGGAGTCGGCCGACGCGTACACCTGTCCGCCGGTCGTGCCGAAGTAGACCCCGCACGACTCCAGGGAATCCACCGCCATCGCGTCACGCAGCACGTTCACGTAGCAGTTCTCCTGCGGCAGCCCCGCGGTCAGCGGCTCCCACTCGTTGCCGCCGCCGCGGCTGCGGTACACGCGCAGTCGCCCGTCCGGCGGGAAGTGGTGCTCGTCGCTCTTGATCGGCACCACGTACACCGTGTCCGGCTCGTGGGCGTGCACGTCGATGACGAACCCGAAGTCCGTCGGCAGGTCCCCGCTGATCTCGTACCAGTTGTCGCCGCCGTCGTCGCTGCGCATGACGTCCCAGTGCTTCTGCATGAACAGCACGTCCGGGCGCTCCGGGTGGCGGGCGATGTGGTGCACGCAGTGGCCGACCTCGGCGTCCGGATCGGGGATCTGGCCCGACTTCAGGCCGTGGTTGATCGCCTGCCAGGTCTTGCCGCCGTCGTCGGTGCGGAACGCCCCGGCCGCGGAGATGGCGATGACCAGGCGGTTCGCGTCACGCGGGTCCTGGATGATCGTGTGCAGGCACAGCCCGCCCGCGCCCGGCTGCCACTTCGGGCCGGACCCGTGCCCGCGCAGGCCGGGCAGCTCGTGCCAGGTCGCGCCCGCGTCGTTCGAGCGGAACAGCGCCGCGTCCTCCACCCCGGCGTAGATGAGGTCCGGGTCGGTCAGCGACGGCTCGAGGTGCCACACGCGGGCGAACTCCCACGGGTGCGGCGTGCCGTCGTACCACTGGTGGGTGCCCGGGACGCCTTCGTAGGTGAACTCGTTGCCCACCGGCCGCCACGTCTTCCCGCCGTCGTCCGAGCGCTGGATCAGCTGGCCGAACCAGCTGGTCGACTGGGCGGCGAAGATCCGGTCCGGGTCGGCGGGGGAGCCCTTGAGGTGGTAGATCTCCCAGCCCGGGAAGTGCGGTCCGCTGACCTCCCAGTCGGCGCGTCGCTCGTCGGACGTCAGGACGAACGCACCCTTGCGTGTGCCGACCAGTACGCGAACTCCGCTCATCGCCGCTCCTTCCCGCGTCGGTGGTTAGACCGTAGGGAGCGGCGGGGTGCCGCGTCTTCTCCAATCTTGCGGTTTGCCGGCGGGGCCCCGGGTACCCGCCCGGGAAACGCACCGGAAGGAGCAGCCATGCCGCAGGCGCTGTCGGACACCGAAATCGCCCGTGCCCTGGGCGGGCTCGCGAACTGGCGCGGGGACACCAGCCACCTGTGGCGCACCGTCCGCGTGCCGGAGCAGGCGCACGGCACGCTGATCGGCCGCGTGCAGCAGGACGCCGCGGAGCTGAGCGACCACGCCCAGTTCGAACGCCGCCGGGGCGAGCTGACGTTCACGGTGACCACGGGCTTCCCGGGCCGGGTGACCGAGCCGGACCTGTGGCTGGCGCGCCGCATCGAAGCGCTGCTGGCCGAGCTGACCTGACCCCGCGCGAGTCCCACCTGAGCGTGGGACTCGCCGGCGTCAGATCTTGCGCCAGCTGTTGTCGCCGAGGCCGGAGGCGCCCTGCGGGCCCATCAGCAGCATCCCGCCGTCCACCACGTACGACGAGCCGGTCACGTACCCGGCCGCGGGCGTGGTCAGGAACGCCACCACCGCAGCGACCTCCTCCGCGTGCCCGGTCCGCCCCAGCGGCACCCCGGGGCGCTCCTGGTCGTGCGGGTTCACGTCGGTCTGGCCCGTCATCGGCGTGGAGATCTCGCCCGGCGCCACCGAATTGACCGTGATGCCGTACTCGGCCAGCTCCAGCGCCAGCACCTTGGTCAGCATGCCCATCCCGGCCTTCGCCGCGCAGTAGGGCGCCGCGCCGACCTTCGGGGCGTGCTCGTGCACGCTGGTGATGTTGACGATCCGCCCGCCGGTGCCGGCGTCGATCATCCGCCGCGCCGCCCGCTGCGCGCACAGGAACGCGCCGTCCAGGTCGACGCTCAGCACGTGCCGCCAGGTGTCGAAGTCCATGTCCATCACCCGCTGGCCGGTGCCCGTGCCGGCGCAGTTGACCAGCACGTCGACGCCACCGAGCGCGTCGGCCAGCTCGTCGATGGCGGCGGCCGCGGTGGGCAGGTCGCCCAGGTCGAGCCGCCGCACCTCGGCGCGGGCGCCGGCCTCGCGCACCTGCTCGGCGGTCGCGTTGGCGCCGTCCTCGTCGCGGTGCCAGGTGATGCCGACGTCCACGCCGCCACCACCGAGCGCGACGGCGATCGCGCGGCCGATGCCGGAGTCGGACCCGGTCACGATCGCGGTCCGCGGCCGTCCGGCCTGCTCTGCGGGAAGGGGAGCTGTGTGCGTCATACCGACCAGCTACCCGGGCGCGGCGCCGTTAACCCACGGGCCCCTCGACCAGGGCGGCGGTCGCGCTGTGCCGCTGCCCGGCCTGGTCCAGCCAGGTGACCGTGACGTGGTCGCCCGGGTGCAGCGTGTCCATCACCGCGGTCAGATCGGTCGCCGAGCCCACCGTGCGGCCGTCCAGGCCGGCGATGACGTCCCCGGCCCGCAGCCCCGCGTTGTCCGCCGGGCCGCCGGAGACCACCTGCTGCACCAGCGCGCCCGGCCCGCCCGCGTCGCTCACCGAGACGCCGATGAACGCCGACGGTCCGATGTGGATGGTGTCCGAACCCTGGCCGGCCGCGATCTTCCGGGCCAGGTTCAGCGCGTCGTCGATCGGGATGGCGAACCCGCTCACCCCGCTGGAGCGCCCGTCCTGCCCGAACTGGTAGCCGGTCGAGGCCGCGGTGTTCATCCCGATCACCTTGCCGTCGGCGTCGGCCAGCGCGCCGCCGGAATCGCCCGACTGGATGTTCGCGTCCACCTGGATGAGCCCGGTCAGCTGCTCGCTGCTGCCCGTCGACTCGTCCGTCGCGGTGATCGACTGGTTCAGCGCGGTCACCTTCCCGGGTGAGACGCTCGGTTCGCCGCCGTCGCCACCGGCGTTGCCGAGCCCGACCACCGGATCACCGACGGACACCGCCGAGGAGTCGCCCGTGGTGACGGTGTCCAGCCCGGAGGCGTTCTGCAGCCGCAGCAGCGCCACGTCCCGCGACCGGCTGTACCCCATGACCCCGGCGCGGTAGGTGCGCCCGGTGTCCACGTCGGTCACCTTGATGCTGGTGGCGCCCGCGACGACGTGGTTGTTCGTCAGGACCTGGCCGTCCGCGGTGAGCACCATCCCGGTGCCGGCGGCCTGCTGCCCGGAGTAGCCCAGCGTGGCGTAGACGTCGACCAGGCCCGGCTCGACCTTCTTCGCGACGTCGGCCACGTCCAGTGTGGAGCTGCTGGTCTGCTCGTTGCGCAGGCCGCGCTCGAACGGCGACGAGGTGCTGCCCGGCGACAGGGACCCGCGCCCCAGGTCCCACGCGACGAAGCCCAGCGCGAGCAGCACCACCAGCCCGAGCACGCTCAGCAGCGTGCCGAGCCCGCGCTTGCGGCGCGGCGGCGGTGGCGGCGGGGGCGCCCAGGGGTCGTACCGCGGTGGGTAGTAGCTCATGCGTGCCTCTCCTCCGCCGTCCAGTGAACCCCCCTTCTCTGAGATTGGCCTGCGGCCGGACCGTGAAACACCTGAGAAGCCCCCGCGTTTGCCCAGTTGACCATGGGGTACACCGGGCCTGATGCGGAAGAGGACGGCCTTCGCGGGTCTCGTGCTCGCGATCACGCTCACCGCCTGTTCCGGCAGCTCAGCAGCGAGCTACGCGGACAGCGCGGTGGTCCGCGCGCAGGAGGGCCTGTCCGCCGTCGGCACCCTGCACCAGATCATCGTGGCCCACACCGAGGGCCGCCTGTTCCCCACGTTCGCCACCGCCGCCGTGGACGACGCGCTCGCCACCGCCACCAAGGCCCTCGACGAGCTGGACAGCCAGCCACCCACCAGCCCGGAGACCCAGCAGCTCTACGACGAGCTGCACCCGCGCCTGCAGGACGCGGTCGCGCGCGCCACCGAGGCCCAGGAAGCGCTCGAGGCGGCCGACACCGGACGGATCGCCGCGGTGGACGGCGAGCTGGTGCGCGTCAGCGACCAGCTGACCGCGTTCGTGGAGAGTCACGCATGAAGAAGGCCCTCGCCGTCACCCTGGGCGTCCTCACCGCCATCGGCGGGTTCGTCGACATCGGCGACCTGGTCGCCAACGCCGAGTCCGGCGCCCGCTTCGGCATGCGGCAGGCGTGGATCGTGGTCGTCGGAGTCATCGGCATCTGCGTGTTCGCCGAAATGGCCGGCCGGGTCGCCGCGGTCAGCGGCCGCCCGGTGTTCGACCTGGTCCGCGAGCGGCTCGGCCCGCGCACCGCGATGGCCAACCTCATCGGGTCCTACCTGGTCACGCTGCTGACCCTGACCGCGGAGATCGGCGGCATCGCCCTGACCATCCAGCTCGCCAGCGGCCTGCCCCACGTGCTGTGGGTGCCGCTGGCCGGGTTCGCCGTGTGGATCGTGCTGTGGCGCGTGAAGTTCGAGGTGATGGAGCAGGTCTTCGGCGTGTTCGGGCTCGCGCTGGTGGTGTTCGTGGTCGCCCTGATCGCGCTCGACCCGCCGTGGGGCACCTTCGCCCAGCAGCTCACGCACGCCGGGCCGCCGCAGGGGGAGAACTGGGGCACCTGGGGGTACGTCGCGGTGTCGCTGTTCGCCTCCGCGCTCACCCCCTACGAGGTGTTCTTCTTCTCCTCCGGCGGGGTGGAGGAGAAGTGGACGACGAAGGACCTGTCCACCGAGCGCAGCAACACCTTCGTCGGCTTCCCGCTCGGCGGGCTGCTCGGCCTGGCGATCATGGGCTGCGCGGCGACCGTGTTCGAGCCGGCCGGGATCGAGGTCGACCAGCTCAGCCAGACCGCGCTGCCGGTCGCGCTCGCGCTGGGCAAGCTGGGCCTGGTCGTGGTGATGATCGGGTTCTTCGCCGCCACGTTCGGCGCCGCCCTGGAGACCGGGCTGTCCACCGGCTACTCGATCGCGCAGTACTTCGGCTGGCAGTGGGGCAAGCTGGTGAAACCCCGCGAGGCGGCGCGGTTCCACACCGTGATGCTGGTCAGCGTCCTGCTGGGCACCGCGGCGCTGCTGACCACCATCGACCCGGTGCAGATCACCGAGCTGTCGCTGCTGTTCAGCGCGGTGGTGCTGCCGCTGACCTACCTGCCGATCCTGGTCGTCGCCAACGACCGGGACTACCTCGGCGACCACGCCAACGGGCGGGTGCAGAACTTCCTCGGCGTGACCTTCCTGATCATCATCGTCATCGCCGCGGTCGCCGCGATCCCGCTCATGATCATCACCGGGATGGGGAAGACGTGATCCTCGGACGGCCGGACCCGCTGCGCGTCGAGTTCCACCTCCTCGACCGCCAGATCGTCGACGTCGACGGGCACCCCGTGGGCAAGGTCGACGACGTGGAGCTGGTGCGCGCCCCCGACGGGACCTACCGGGTCACCGCGTTGCTGGTCGGCCAGCACGTGCTGGGGGAGCGGGTCGGCGGGCTCCTCGGCCGGATGCTGTGCCGGCTGGCCGTGCGGCTCGGCGGCGGCCGGATCGAGCCGCTGCGGATCACCTACGACCACGTCAAACAGGTCAGCAGCGACGTGACCCTGTCGCTGCGTGCGGAGGTGCTGGAGGTGCCGCCGTTGGAGAAGTGGTTGCGGGACAAGCTGATCGCGCGCATCCCGGGGTCCGGTCATGGCGGATGAGGTGGTGCGGGCCAGTCAGCTGCTCGGCCGGCGGGTCTACGACTCGGGCGGGCGGCCGCTGGGGAAGGTGACCGACCTGATCACGCGGCTGGACGAGCAGGAGCGGGAGCAGGTCGTGGCGGTGCTGGTGACCCCGGGGCGGCGGGGCCGGCTGCTCGGCTACGAGCGGACCAGCCAGCGCGGGCCGTGGCTGCTGGCGTGGCTGGCGGCCGTGCTGCACCGG
Source organism: Amycolatopsis deserti (assembly GCF_014653945.1). Taxonomy (GTDB): domain Bacteria; phylum Actinomycetota; class Actinomycetes; order Mycobacteriales; family Pseudonocardiaceae; genus Amycolatopsis_E; species Amycolatopsis_E deserti. The sequence continues at coordinate 152,975 of NZ_BNAU01000011.1, forward strand.
GGAACGCGGGAGGTGCCCTGGTCGCAGGTGCGCTGGACCCGCTGAATAACGGGACGCAACCTCCGGCCCGCCGGCACGTCTGGAGAGCACCAGCGCTGGGATTCCCGTTCCTCTCCCGGCAGGAGGTCACCGATGACCCTCACCCCACGGCGCCTGCTCGCAGCCTGCGCCGCCGCTCTGCTCGCTCTCTCGGGCGCCGTGGTCGCCGCGGCGCCGGCCGGCGCCCAAGCGGGTGTCGCCACCATGACGAACATCCGCACCGGCCTCAACACCGGTTTCGACCGGATCGTGCTGGACATGACCGGCCCGCCGCCCCAGGTCTCCTACCAGTGGACCGACGAGCTGCGTGCCGACGGTTCCGGGGAGATCGTGTGGCTCACCGGCGAGCACTTCCTCGCCGTCACCACCACTCCGGCCCGCGCGCACGACGACAACGGCAACCGCACCTACCCCGGGCCGGACAAGTTCCGCACCCGCAACCTCCGCAACGTCATGGCCGTGGCCGTGACCGGGGACTACGAGGGGTACGTGTCGATCGGCCTCGGCACCCGGTACCAGTCCTGGGTCCGGGTGTTCACCCTCACCGCACCGACCCGCGTCGTCATCGACGTGGGCAACTGAAATCGAGCGCCGGGCGGCCGCACGGAGGCCGCCCGGTCACACCGACGCCAGGTACTCCTCGGTCTTGACCGGGTCCAGCAGCCAGTGCTGGAAGTCGGTCGGGTTGTTGAAGCCGTTCACGAACCGCTTCGCCACGGCCGGGTTCGTCTGCGCCGCGCCGAGGATCTGCTGCACGTGCGGCGGTGGCGGCTGCAGCATCGCGTTGGTGAACGTGGTGACCCACTGGGCGTGCTCCCAGTACCGGTCGAACGCCCGCTGCATCCAGTCGCGGTCGAACGGCCGGTCCTCGTTCTCCAGGATGCTGCCCAGGTACGACTCGGCGCACTTGGCTGCGTTGTTCGCGCCCTGGCCGGTGATCGGGTCGTTGGCCACCACCACGTCGGCCATGCCGAGCACGAAGGTGCCCGACGGCAGCTCGCCCACCGGGTGCCGCACCACCGGCGCGTACCCGCCGACCAGCACGGCCTTGCCGTCGGTGAGCTCCGCGTTCTTCGCCCGCTCGTACTCCCACGGGATGTACTGCCGGAACAGCTCCAGGTGCCGCCGCAGCTGCTCGGCCGCGGGCGGCCGGTCGGCGAACGCGTCGAACGGACCGCCCGGGACGCCGGAGACGTAGAAGATGTCGCACGGGCCGGACAGCGTGTAGGCCGGGATGTTGATCAGCTCGCCGACGCCCGGGATGATGTTCATCCACACGTCGGTGGTGCCCGGGCGTTCCGGGCGCGACTCCTGACCGTGCACATAGGACACCGAAAGCCGGCGCTGTGGCTTGGTGTAGGGCGATCGCGACGGGTCGCGGTCGAACAGCTGCACCAGTTCGCCCTTGCCGGCCGCGACGATCACCAGCTCGTAGAGCCGGGCCAGCGCGTTGAGATCGGCCGTGGTGACGCCGTGGATCACGACGTTGCCGCCGCGCTCCTCGAACAGCTCGAGCCACGTCGACATCTTCACCCGCTGGTCGATGGACTGCGCCGGACCGCCGTCCCACGAGGCGATCCAGTTCAGCGCCCGCTGCCCGTCCGGCCCGGCCATCGAAAACCCTTGCCCGGCCACGCGGGGCGCGACGTCGTCCCACAGGTTCAGCCCGTGCCGGCGCTCGATGGCGAGCGCGTCGGCGAACATGCACTGCGTCGAGGTGACCCAGCCGGCGCGGATCTCGTCCGGCGTGCGCGCGGACATCACGGTGACGTCGTAGCCGTGCTCCTGCAGGCTCAGCGCGAGCTGCAGGCCCGACTGGCCCGAACCGACGATCAGGATCTTACGCATGGGCGCGGATCCGGCCCCCCTCCGAGACTTCGGCCAGTGACAGCGTGTAGGACACCAGTTCCTGCAGGGTTTCCAGCACCGACGCCTTGTCCCGCGCGTCGCAGGTGACCAGCGGGACGTCCGGGCTGAGCGCCAGCGCCTCCCGGACTTCGTCGACGTCGTGCGCGAGCTGCCCGTCGAACCGGTTGATGGCGACGATGAACGGCAGGTCCGAGTCGTTCTCGAAGTAGTTGATCGCGGCGAACGACTGGTCCAGCCGGCGCGTGTCGACCAGCACGATGGCGCCGAGCGCGCCGCGGGAGAGGTCGTCCCACAGGAACCAGAACCGGGCCTGCCCGGGAGTGCCGAACAGGTACAGCATCAGGTCGTCGTACAGCGAGATCCGGCCGAAGTCCATGGCGACGGTGGTGGTGGTCTTGGCGCCGTCCGGCGGCAGGTCGTCCACGCCCTCGCTGGCCTCGGTCATCCACGCCTCGGTGTTCAGCGGCGGCACCTCGGACACGGACCCGACCAGCGTCGTCTTGCCCACCCCGAACCCGCCCGCGACGACGATCTTCGCCGAGATCGTCAGCGTGCCCGGATCAGACGGGGAGCTGCTTGAGTCCATTGAGGATCCTCTCGAGCATGGTCCGGTCGTGGGAGTAGGCGTGGGCGGTCGGGTGGATGAACACCGCCCCCTGCGCGGCCAGGTCGCTGACCAGCACGCGAACCACCCCGAGCGGGATGGTCAGCAGCGAGGACAGCTCGGCGATCGAGACCTGGGAGCGGGCCCGCTCGTAGAGGGCCCGCGACTCCGGCATGAGCTTCTCCGCCAGGGCCGGGTCGTAGTGCGGCACCGAGATCAGCGTCTCGACCAGCAGCTGGTGGCGCGCCCGGGTGCGGCCGCCGGTCAGCGTGTACGGGCGGATCCGCTTGCTGCGCGGCTTGACCGCCCGCTCGTCCGGCCCGGTGTCCTGGGACATCGCGAATCACATCCTGTCGGGAACGCTCAGGCCTGGGGCCGGCGGCCGGTGAGCACGCGGCGCAGGTCCGCGCGCATCTCGGGGGTCAGCGCGTGGCCGGCGCTGGAGACGAACTGCGTCATCTCGTAGGCGACGACCTTCATGTCGCAGTCGGAGGTGGTCAGCACGGCCAGTCCGGCGTGCGCGTCGATGCCCATGAACAGGAAGTACCCGTGGGTGAGCCGGATGATGATCTGCTCGCAGGTGCCCTTGTCGAACAGCGCCGCGCTGTTGCGCGCCAGGCTGAGCAGGCCGCTGGCGATCGCGGCGAGCTGCTCGCGCTCCTCGGTCGACATGTCGTCGGAGGCGGTGAGCGGGAAGCCGTCCGAGGACATGATCAGCGCGTGCGACACGCCGTGGACCTTGCGGACGAAGTCGTTGATCAGCCAGGTGAAGTCCTGGCCGGTGTCGGCGGTCACTGCTGCTGCTCCCCGGATTCGTCGGTGCCCTGCTTCTCGCGCGCCTCGCGCTCGCCGTCGGTGAAGGCGCCGAGGTCGGCGAGCAGTTTCTCGTGCCCTGCCGCCTGGTCCTCGGCGGGGGCGGGTGCGGCCGCCGCGGGTGCCTGGCCCTGGGGGTTCTTGAGGCTGTGCGACACCCGGCGGGGCAGGCCGCTGGCCGTGGTGCCGCCGACCATCGACCCGGGCTGGGGACGGCGCGCGGGCGCGGGCCTCGGCGGCGCCGGTTCCCGCTTGGGCAGCCCGGCGCGCGGCCGGGCCGGCGCTTCGGTCGTGGTGGCGCCGCGTGCGGCCTGCGGGAACACCACCGTCTGGGTGCCCGACCAGCTGGCCTCGGGCAGGTCGGCGACGAGCCCGGCGGGCAGCAGCACGGTGGCCGTGGTGCCGTGCGGGACGCGGCGGTCGAGCCGGGTGCGCAGGTCGTGGCGGGCGGACAGCCGCCGCACCACCGCCAGGCCCATGTGCCGCACCGCGGAGTCGTCGAGCACCGGCTCGCCGGAGAGGCGGTCGTTGAGCTCGCGCAGCCGGTCCGGCGGCAGCCCGATGCCCTCGTCCTCGATGCGCACCAGCACGCTGCCCTGCTCGGTCAGGTGCGCGCTGACCCGCACCGGGGTGTTGGGCGGCGAGGACTTCGTCGCGTTGTCCAGCAGCTCGGCGAGCAGCCGGCTGAGGTCCTCGCTCGCGAACCCGACCACGCCCAGCGACACGATCCGCCCGATGGTGACCCGGGCGTACTGGTCGATCGAGGACATCGCGCCCCGCACCACGTCGACCAGCGAGGTGGTCTCGGCCGCGGTGTCGCTGGCGTCGCGGCCGGCCAGCACGCGCAGGTTCTCCGCGTTGCGGCGCAGCCGGGTGGCCAGGTGGTCCAGCCGGTACAGCTCGGCCAGGCGGTCGGTGTCCTCCTCCTTGGCCTCCATCTCCTCCAGCTGCGAGAGCAGGGAGTCGACCAGGTTGAGGTCCCGCAGCGCCACGTTGGCGCAGAGCGCGGCCAGCGCTTCTTCGTCGACCCGCTCGCGCTCCGGCGACGGGGACCGCACGATCACCGGCGGCCGCGGGGGCGGCCCGGCGGGCGGGGGACCGAAGAGCTGCGAGGCCGCTTCCTTCGAGCGATCCAGCAGCGCGCGTGAGCGGTTGAGCAGTTCTCGAGCCCGCGTCGCCATGTCGTCCTAACTGCCTGGGTTCGTCACGTGCCGGGGCCCCAACCGTCGCGGGGACACCGTTCCCCGCGTGTGGCCGAACCCGCGCCGGTGCACGCCATGCAACCACTCGAACCCCGGCCGTGTCCACCACTCTCCGCGATCTTGACCCACCGTGCCCGGGTGATCAACGGATGGTGTTTTGCCTTGCGCGGCACGGAAACGCTCAGGTGAGCCGGACGTCCAGCCGGGCGGGCCCGTCGCCCACGCGCGTCGCCTGCCGGACCGGTGCGTAACTGGTGGCGACGACGGTGTAGGTCCCGGGCTCGAGGTCGTGGAAGGCGTAGTGGCCGTCCTCGCCCGCGTACGTGCTCCGGGCGACGTTGCCCGCTTCGTCGAGCAGGCTCACCGTGATCCGCGGCCACGGCCGCGGCAGGTCGCGCACGTTGACCGAGCCGTGGATCACCGCCGCGTCGGCCAGTTCGACGTCCTGGCGCACGGACGCGTCGGTCATGTGCACCGCGACCGCGGCCGGCCGGTACCCGGGGGCGTTCACGGCGAGCGTGTACGGCCCGGCGGGCAGCGCGCCGAAGGAGTATTCGCCGCCGTGGCCGGAGATGTAGGAGCCGACGACCTCACCGCGGGCGTCGGCCAGCGTGACCGTCGCGTCCGCGACCGGCACCCCGGTGGCGGCCGAGCGCACCACGCCGCCGAGACCGGTCGCGCTCTCCAGTACGAGGTCCGCACCGGCCGCGGTGTCGCCGACGGTCACGGTGGCCGCCTCCGGCCGGTACGCCGGAGCCGAGGCGATCAGGACGTAGACGCCCCGGCCGGGCGCGAGCAGCCGGTAGCCGCCGTCGCGGCCGGTGGTGCCGCGCGCGATCTGCTGCCCGCTGGAGTCGACGAGCGTGACCGCCGCACCCGCCACCGGATCCTGCGCGGTGTCCCGCACCTGGCCGCGCACCTCGAGGGCGGTCATGAGCGCGCCTGCTCGGGACGGCCGGCGCGCAGGTCGACGTCGACGGTCGCGGACTCGCCGCCGCCCAGGTCGACCTGCCGCACCACGGGTTCGAACAGGCTGGTCACCACGGTGTAGTCGCCGGGCGCCAGGTCCGCCACCGCGTAGTCGCCGTGCTCGTCGGTCACCGCGGTCGCGGCGAGTTCCCCGGCAGCGGTGCTGACGGTGACGCGGGCGCCGGGCACCGGACGGTCGTCCGGCCCGGTGACGGTGCCGCGCAGCGTCCCGGCGGCCTGGACCAGCAGGTCCGCGACGGCGGGTTCGGTGCCGGACACCGCGACGGTGGCGGCCGCCGGGCGGTGGCCGTCCAGGTGGGCGGTCACCGTGATCTCCCCGGCGGGCAGGCCGGACAGCTGGAACGTGCCGTCGGCCAGGGTGAGCGTCTGCGCGATCACCTGGCCGCCGCCGTCCGTGGCGACCACCGCGGTGTCGCCGACGCCGGAGCCGCCGGGGGAGCGGCGCACGATGCCGGTCACGGTCCCGCCCCCGGACACCACGAAGTCGCGCACCGCGCCCGAGCCGTTCAGCATGACCGCGGCGGCCTCCGGCTGGAACCCGGGTGCGGTGACGATGAGCGTGTAGGTGCCCGGGCGCAGGCCGGACACCGCGTAGCCGCCGTCCGCGCCGGCCCGGGTGCGGGCGGCCTGCCTGCCGTCGGCGCCGGTCACGGTGACCACCCCGCCGGCGAGCGCGGTGCCCCCGGCCGTGCGCAGCCGGCCGGCGATCCGGCCCGGGCCCGCGTCGTGCTCGCTCACGTCGACGATCTCGCCCGCCGCGGCGGCCAGTTCGGAGCCCGCGGTCTCGTGCGGCTGCCCGGGCGCGGCCTTGCGCGCGGGCCCGGTGAACCAGGACGCGAGCGCGGCGACCACGGAGGCGATGATCGCGAACCAGAACGCGGCGGTCAGGCCGTCGGCGAACGGGCCGGAGATGAGCTGCGGGAAGAAGCTGCGCCCGGTCAGGTAGGCGGCCTGGTCCGGCGGCAGGGTGTGCAGCACGCCGCCGAGGAGCTGCTCGATGGGGTTGTAGCCGAGGAACGCGGCGAACAGCACGCCGACCGGCGGCAGCGACGCGATCTGGTCGGCGTCGGTGGCCGGCACGCCGTGCGCGGTCAGGCCCTGGGCCATCGCCGTCGGCAGGTGGTCGGCCAGTCCGGCGATCATCAGGCTGAAGAAGAAGCCGATGGACAGCACCATCGCCGAGTTCTGGAAGGTCGCGGTCATGCCGGCGCCGGCGCCGCGCGCGTTGTTCGGCAGGCTGTTCATCACCTCGGCCCGGTTGGGCGAGGTGAACAGGCCCATGCCGAGCCCGTTGAGGAGCAGGATCGCGGCGAAGGCCCAGTAGTTGAAATCGACCGGCAGGACCTCCAGCAGGACGAAGCTGACCGCGGTGATCAGCATGCCGCCGCAGGACAGCAGCCGCCCGCCGATCCGGTCGGAGATGACGCCGGACACCGGTGCGGAGACGAGGAACCCGATGGTCAGCGGCAGCATGTAGATGCCGGCCCACAGCGGGGTTTGTTCGAAGCTGTAGCCGTGCTGCGGCAGCCAGATGCCCTGCAGCCAGATGATCAGTACGAACTGCAGGCCACCGCGGCCGAGCGAGGCGAGCAGGTTCGCCAGGTTGCCGAAGGTGAACGCGCGGATCTTGAACAGCCCGAGGTTGAACAGCGGGTTGGCGACCTTCGTCTCGATCACGCAGAACACGACGAGCACGACGGCGCCGCCGATGAGGCAGGACAGCACGAACGGGCTCGTCCAGCCCATGGTGTGGCCGCCGTAGGGCTGGATGCCGTAGGTGATGCCCACCAGCACCGCGATGAGGCCGACCGCGAAGGTCAGGTTGCCCCACCAGTCCATCTTCGCGCGGTGGCGCTCGCTGGTGTCCTTGAGCTTGAGGTAGGCCCAGATGGTGCCGAACACGCCGAACGGGACGGAAACCAGGAAGACCAGCCGCCACTCGACCGGGCCGAGCAGGCCGCCGATCACCAGGCCGAGGAAGGAGCCGGCGATCGCGGCGACGCCGTTGATGCCCAGCGCCATGCCGCGCTGGTGCTTGGGGAAGGCGTCGGTGAGGATCGCGCTGGAGTTCGCCATGAGGAACGCGCCGCCGATGCCTTGGACGATGCGCCAGGCGATCATCCAGATCGCGGCCGCGCCGCCGGTCATCCACGTGATCGCCAGGAATACCGACGACACGGCGAAGACGGCGAACCCCAGGTTGTACATCCGGACGCGGCCGTACATGTCGCCCAGCCGGCCGAACCCGACCACGAGCACCGCGGTGACGACGAGGAAGCCCATCATCATCCACAGCAGGTAGCTGGTGTTCGACGGCTCCAGCGGGTTGATGTCGATGCCGCGGAAGATGTCCGGCAGCGCGATGAGCACGATCGAGGAGTTGATCGTGGCCATCAGCATGCCCAGGGTGGTGTTGGACAGCGCGATCCACTTGTACCGGGGACCGAGCGCAGGCTGCACTTCCATCACTCCAACCAGGGAAAATTAGTTGACCTATGCTAACTGATTTTCGCCTTTCGGGTGATGCGGCTCGCGCGTGATCCGGCTCGCAGGCATCTGGTGCGATTCCGGAAGATGTGCACTCAAGCGGACACTTCCGGCGAGCAGAAGCGGCGTTGACAGCGCCACGGGAGTATCAGTAGACCTGATAACCATGGATCCCAGCCAGCTCGAGGCGATCGACGTGCACGTCCACGTCGAGACCGACGACCACGGGCACCTGTCCCTGCCCGACGACTTCGTCGAGGCGTCCTCGGCCTACTTCGGCGCCGACGCCCGGCGGCCGACCATCGACGAGATCGCCGCCTACTACCGCGAACGCCGCATCGGCGCGGTGCTGTTCACCGTCGACATCGAGGCGTTCACCGGGCACCCCGCCCTGTCCAACGAGGAGATCGCCGAGGCGGCGGCCAAGCACCCGGACGTGCTCATCCCGTTCGCAAGCATCGACCCCGCCAAGGGCCGGGCCGGCGCGCGGCAGCTGGAGCGGCTGATCGCCGACCACGGCGTGCGCGGCCTGAAGTTCCACCCCAGCCTGCAGGACTTCGCGCCCAACGACCGCAGCGCCTACCCGCTGCTGGAGATCGCCCAGGCGCACGGGCTGCCCGCGCTGTTCCACACCGGGCAGACCGGCATCGGCGCGAACATGCGCGGCGGCGGGGGAGTGCGGCTGGGCCTGTCCAACCCGATGCTGCTGGACGACGTGGCGATCGACTTCCCGGACCTGACGATCATCATGGCCCACCCGTCGTTCCCGTGGCAGGACGAGGCGCTCGCGGTGGCCACCCACAAGCCGAACGTCCACATCGACCTGTCCGGCTGGTCGCCCAAGTACTTCCCGCCGCAGCTGGTCCGCTACGCCAACAGCCTGCTGCAGGACAAGGTGCTGTTCGGTTCGGACTACCCGCTCATCACGCCGGACCGGTGGATGGCCGACTTCGCGCGCCTGGACATCAAGGACCACGTGCGCCCGAAGATCCTCAAGGACAACGCCGTGCGCGTGCTCGGCCTGGGCTAGGAGCCGGAGATGATCCACCGCAGCCCGCTGCCGGACGTCGAGATCCCCGACGTCACGCTCACCGAGTACGTGATCGGCGGGGCGGCCCGCTTCGGCGACGCGACCGCGCTCGTCGACGGCCGCACCGGGGAGACCCTGACGTACGCCGGACTGCGGGCGGCGGTGACCGCCGGGGCGGCGGGCCTCGCTGCGCACGGCATCGGGCCCGGCGACGTCGTCGCGCTGATGAGCCACAACCAGCCGTCGTTCGTGGTCGCCCTGCACGCGGCGATCGCGACCGGGGCGGCGGTCACCCCGGTCAACCCGGCGCTGACCCCGGGGGAGATTTCCGAGCAGCTGCGCCTGTCCGGGGCGCGTGTGGTGATCGCGGCGGAACCGGTGGCGGACAAGGCGCTCGAGGTCGCCGACGAGGTGTTCGTGCTGGGCGAGCACCCGCGCGCCCGGTCGTTCACGTCGCTGTTCACCGACGGGCCGGCGCCGCGGCTCGACCTGGACCCGGCGACGACGGTCGCGGTGCTGCCGTTCTCCAGCGGCACCACCGGGATCCCGAAGGGCGTGCGGCTGACCCACCGCAACCTCGTCGCGAACCTGGCGCAGACGCGGGCCGGGTGGCGGATCGGCCCGGACGACGTGCAGGCCGCGGTCCTGCCGTTCTTCCACATCTACGGGTTCACGATCATCCTCAACTCAGGGCTGCTCGGCGGGGCGAAGGTGGTGACGCTGCCGCGGTTCGAGCTGGACGAGTACCTGCGAACTTTGGCCGGACACCGGGTCACGCGCGCCTACTTCGCGCCGCCGATGGTGCTGGCGCTGGCGACCGCGCCGCACGTCGAGGACCACGACCTGTCCAGCCTGCGGTTCGCGCTGTGCGGGGCGGCGCCGCTGGACGTGGAGGTGACCGAGCGCGCGCAGCGCCGGCTGGGCTGCCTGATCCGGCAGGGCTACGGCATGACCGAGGCCAGTCCCGGCACGCACCAGGTGTTCGACGACGACTTCGCGTCGACGCCGCCGGGCAGTGTCGGGCGGCTGTCGCCGAACACCGAAGCCCGGATCGTGGTGCCGGGCACCGACGAAGACGTCGCCCCGGGCGAGACCGGCGAGCTGCTGATCCGCGGGCCGCAGGTGATGGCCGGCTACCTGGACGACCCGGACGCCACCGCCGCGACCATCACCGACGGCTGGCTGCACACCGGCGACCTGGTGCGCGCCGACGAGGACGGCGTGTTCTGGGTCGTCGACCGGCTCAAGGAGCTGATCAAGTACAAGGGCTACCAGGTCGCGCCCGCCGAGCTGGAAGCGGTGCTGCTGACCCACCCGGCCGTGCTGGACGCCGCGGTGGTCGGCGTGCCGCACCCGGAGGGCGGTGAGGCGCCGAAGGCGTTCGTGGTCACGGCGCAGCCCGTCACGGGTGACGAGCTGATGTCGTTCGTGGCCGGGCAGGTCGCGCCGTACAAGAAGGTCCGCGAGGTCGAGTTCGTCGAGCGGATCCCGAAGTCCCCCACGGGCAAGATCCTGCGGCGGCTGCTCCGCCCCTGACTGTTCAGGACCTGGCGGAGGCCAGCAGGACGTCGCGGGTCAGCTCGAGCTGACCGTGGTGCTGGGCCAGCTCCTCGTAGACGTGCACGAGCGCGGCGCCCTGCCGCCGCCCGACCGGGGTGCCCGCGTACTTGTCCGGGACCTCGCCGCGCGGCGGGGCGTCGAACTCGGCGCCCGCGACGTCCGCGCGCAGCTGCTCACGCGCCCGCGCGACCCGGTCGAGGAGCGGGGCCACCGGTCCGGAGGCGGTGAACTCGGCCTCGCGATCGCGGTGCACCGAGCGGCCCGCGACCACCTGCCCGGCCCAGGCGGCGATCACGCCGAGACAGTGGTTCACGATCGCGTAGGGCGAGTTCGCGCCGGGCAGGTCCGGCCGCGTGTTCGCCAGCTCGTCGCCCAGCCCGGCGAGGATCGCCGTCATGCCGTCGAGCGCGCGGTCGGTGAAGAACAGGAAACTCTCCTCATCCAGCATGATCACCATCTTCCCCGAAGCGCGCCGCCCACGGTTCGGGCGGCAGGGCGAGGGCGTTGGCGAGCCCGCTGATCGTCCGGTACCAGCCGGCCAGCACCACGATGCGGGTCCAGGTGGTGCTTCGGTTTTCGAACCACCAGTCCGTTCCCCGTCCGGGATCCCGCGTCCGCGGCCCGTCATTCCGCCGGTGATCTTTCACCTGGTGAAAACACCGCTGGTCCGCGCGGGGAGGCGGCGGCCACAGTGTGGTCGTCGCATCTACACCAGAGGAGCTGCAGATGACTGCGTTCGTGCGCGACCAGTGGTACGTCGCCGCCTACGGGAGCGAGGTCGGGCGGGAACTGCTGGCGAGGACGATCCTGGGCGAGCCCATCGTCTTCTACCGCACCGAGTCCGGGGACGTCGTCGCCCTGGCCGACCGGTGCGTGCACCGCCGTTACCCGCTGTCGGAAAGCCGCCTGGACGGTGACCGGATCGTGTGCGGCTACCACGGATTCACCTACGAACCGTCCGGCACCTGCGTGTTCGTCCCCGGCCAGGCCCGCATCCCGCGCACCGCGCGTGTGCCGTCCTACCCGGTCGTCGAGCAGGATTCCTTCGTGTGGGTGTGGATCGGCGACCCCGCCCGCGCCGACACGGCCCTGATCCCGCGCGCGCCGTGGCTGGCCGACCCGGCCTACACCACCGTGTGCGGCATGGAGCCGCTGGCCGCGCGCTACGACCTGCTAGTGGACAACCTGATGGACCTGTCCCACGAGACCTACCTGCACGGCGGCTACATCGGCACCCCGGAGGTCGCCGACACCCCGATCACCACCGAGGTCGACGAGGACCGCCGGATCATCTACGTCAGCCGCCACATGGACGACGCGGCCTGCCCGCCGTTCTACGCCAAGTCCACCGGCATCGACGGCCGCATCACCCGCTGGCAGGACATCGAATACCACCCGCCGTGCCTGTACCTGCTGCACAGCCGCATCGCGCCGGCCGGTGTGCTGCCCAACGCCGACGGCACCGACCCGGACGGGTTCCACGTCGAGGTCGTCTACGCGATCACTCCGGAAACCGAGCACTCGACACACGACTTCTGGGCGGTGGCACGGGATTTCGCGCTCGGCGACCAGGAGGTCTCGGACTTCCTCGCGGAGAACAACCGCACCGTCGTGCTCCAGGACGTCGTCGCGCTCGACATCCTGGAGAAGGTCATCCAGTCCGAGCCCGAGGGCTACCAGGAGCTGTCGGTCAACATCGACACCGGCGGGCTGGCCGCGCGCCGCATCCTGAAGAAGATGGCCGGCGAAGCCGAGAAGGCCGCCACGCGATGACCGAACGGACCGCGATGCTGCACGGCGACACCGTGTACCGCATCCACTGGAAACTCGGCACGGACCTGCTGGTCGGTGTCTGCTACTGCGGAGCCGAGCACGAGTCGGAGGACCCGGTCGAGCTGTGGGAGTGGCTGCTGGCCCACCCCGACGGCCACGACGGGCCGGCGGAGCCCGCCGGCGACCCGGTGCTCGCGGGCGCGGGGAGGTCGCGATGACGTCGGTGCTGACCGAAGTGGAACTCGACGTCCGGTTGGCGGACAAGGAAGTTCTCGCCGACGGCGTGGTGCGGCTGACGCTGCGCCACCCGTCCGGCGAGCCGCTGCCCGCCTGGGAACCGGGCGCGCACCTGGACCTCCTGCTCGGCGAGGGGCTGGTGCGCCAGTACTCGTTGTGCGGGGACCCGGCCGACTCCTCGGCGCTGCAGGTCGCGGTGCTGCGCGAGCCGGACGGGCGCGGCGGTTCGGCCCACGTGCACGATCGTTTGTCCACAGGGGACACCGTCCGGATCCGTGGTCCGCGCAACCACTTCCGGCTCGTCGAGTCGCCGCGGTACCTGTTCGTCGCCGGCGGGATCGGGATCACGCCGATCGTGCCGATGATCGCGCGGGCCGCGGCCGCAGGCGCGGACTGGCGGCTGGTGTACGGCGGGCGGTCGCGGGCGTCGATGGCGTTCCGCGAGGAGCTGGTGGCGCGCTACGGCGACCGGGTCGAGATCCGGCCGCAGGACGAGACCGGGCTGCTCGACCTCGACGCGCTGCTGCGCCGGCCGCGCCCGGGGGTGGCGGTGTACTGCTGCGGGCCGGAGCCGTTGCTGGCCGCGGTCGAGCAGCGCTGTGCGTCCTGGCCGCCGGGTTCGCTGCACGTCGAACGGTTCTCGCCGAAGGCGGGCGCGGACGCGGGGGAGCGGACGACGTTCGAGGTGGAGCTGGCCGCCTCCGGGCGGACGGTGACCGTGCCCGCGGACAAGTCGATCCTGGCGGCGGTCGAGGAGGCCGGGGTCAACGTGTTGTCGTCGTGCCAGGAGGGCACGTGCGGCACGTGTGAGACCCCGGTGCTGGACGGTGTGCCGGACCACCGGGACTCGCTGCTCACCGAGGAGGAGCGAGCGGCGAACGACACGATGATGATCTGCGTGTCGCGGTCGTGCGGGCCGCGGCTGGTGCTGGATCTGTAGACCGCCCCGGGGCAGGATGATCGGATGGACGGCGAAGTCCGGAGTGTCACCGGCAAGGTTCTCGCGCTGCTCGGCGCGTTCACGCCGGCCTGCCCGGAGCTGACGTTGTCGGAGCTGGCGCGGCGGGCCGGGTTGTCGCTGGCGACCGCGCACCGGCGGGTCGCGGAGCTGGTGGCGTGGGGCGCGCTGGAGCGCGGCGCCGATGGCCGGTACCGCGTCGGGTTGCGGCTGTGGGAGGTCGCTTCGCTGGCGCCGCGCGGTCTCGGGCTGCGCGAGGCGGCGATGCCGTTCCTGGAGGACCTGTACGAGGTCACGCACGAGAACGTGCAGCTCGCCGTGCGCGAGGGCCTGGAGCTGGTGTTCGTGGAACGGATTTCGGGCCGCAAGGCGGTTCCGGTGTGGACGCGGGTGGGCGGCCGGTTCGCGCTGCACGCCACGGGTGTCGGGCTGGCGTTGCTGGCGCACGCGCCGGTGGAGGTGCAGGAGGAGGTGCTGGGCGCGCCGCTGCAGGCGTACACGGAGAAGACGGTGACGAATCCGGCCCGGCTGCGGGAGATGCTCGCGGCGGTGCGCCAGACCGGCTACGCGGTGAGCGACGGCCAGGTGACGACCGACGCGGTTTCGGTGGCCGCGCCAGTGCGGGACGGCGAGGGCACGGTGATCGCGGCGGTCTCCCTGGTGGTCCACGCGAACGGCGCCCAGCCGGCGACGCTGGCGCCCCTGGTGCAGGCGGCGGCGCGCGGAATCGGCCGAGCGTGCGGCTCCCCCGGCGGGGCGCGGGTCTTCCCCCGGGAGCCGATCGCCCGGTGAGCCCGGCAGCGGCTTCTCAACACAACGGTTCTCCCGCGGGAGCCGATCGTATCGGCCGCCACCGACAGTTCCGGGCGCTAGCGTGCCGGTATGAGCTTCGCCGAGCTGCACCACACCGGCAAACCCCTGCTGCTGCCCAACGCCTGGGATCACGCCTCCGCCGCGGTCCTGGTCGCGGAGGGCTTTCCGGCGATCGGCACCACCAGCCTGGGCGTCGCCGCCGCGGCCGGCCTGCCCGACGGCACCGGCGCGACCCGCGACGAGACCCTCGCGCTCGCCCGCCGCCTCACCCGGCTGCCCTGCCACATCACCGTGGACATCGAAGGCGGCTTCTACGACGACCCCGCCGAGGTCGCCGCCCTCGGGGCCGAACTCGCCGCGCTGGGCGTGGCCGGGGTGAACCTCGAGGACGGCCGCGACAACGGCCGCCTAGCCGATCCGGCCCACCAGCAAGAACTGATCGCCGCGCTCAAGGCCGCCGCCCCCGGCCTGTTCGTCAACGCCCGCACCGACACGCACTGGCTCGCCACCGGCGAGGACCCCGTCGCCCGCGTCCGCGCCTACCAGGAGGCCGGGGCCGACGGGGTGTTCGTGCCCGGTCTGCCGGACGAGGCGTCGATCGCCGCGGTGGTCGCGGCGGCCGACGTCCCGGTGAACGTGCTGTTCTCGCCGTCCGGTCCGTCACTGGACCGGCTCGGCGAACTGGGCGTGCGGCGGGTCAGCCTCGGCTCGCTGCTGTTCCGGGCGGCGCTGGAGGCGGTGGTCCGCACGGCCCATGCCGTCGCCACCGGCGGCGAGATCCCGCCCGTCCCGGCCTACGCCGACGTGCAGGCGCTCAGCTCGCCCGGAACAACCGCCGCACCACCGCGGCCAGGATCGCCAGCAACGCCACGGTGAACCCGAGCAGCGCGACCCGGATGTCCACCGCCTGCGTGGCCACCCCGAGCGCGAGCACCGCCACCGCGAGCCCGGCGTAGGCGGCGAGGAACAGCCCGGCCAGCGCCTCGCCACGGCTCTCCGCCGGGGCCAGGCCGAGCACGATCCCGATGCTGGCCTTGAACCCGGCGCCCGCCCCGGCGCCGGCGAGCACCGCGCCGAGCAGGAACAACGCGAGGCTGGGCAGCCACACCGCCACCGTCACCAGCACGAGCCCGGCCGTCAGTAGCCCGAGCCCGGTGGCGAGCAACCGCCGCAGCGCCGTGCGCGCCAGCACGATCTGCGCCACCGCGGCGGCCCCGAACACGGCGAACACGCTCACCCCGGCCAGCGCGTGCGAGTGCTGGTGCAGGGTGTTCGCCAGGAACCCCGGCGCGAGCGAGGTGAACAGGCCGAACACGGCGAACTCGGCGAGCGCGGCCGCTCCCGCGGCGAGGTAGCGCGAGCGCGCGTGCGGCGGCACCGAGACCCGCTGCGGGCGGTAACGCACACGCGTGGCGGTCACGGTCTCCGGCGTCAGCATCACCGCGAGCGCGCCGAGCAGCATCAGCGCCTGGAACACCAGGTAGGGCACGTGCAGCGGGTCGCCCACGTACTCGGCCAGCAGCCCGGCCACGAGCGGGCCCAGCCCGATGCCGCCGAGGTTGGCCGCCGTCGCGACGACGTCGGCCCGGGTCCGCGCGGCGCCCGGCCGGGCGGCCAGGTGCAGTTCGGTCAGGTGCGCGGTGGCGGTGGCGGTCAGCATGCCGATGCTGATGCCGGACAGGAACCGCGCCGCGAGCAGCGCGGGCACCGACGACCAGGCCAGGAACACGACCCCGGCCAGCACGTTGACCAGCACCGCGGGCACCAGCACGCGGCGGCGGCCCACCCAGTCGGACACGTGACCGGCCACGAACAGGCTGGCGATCACGCCGAGCGCGTACGCGGCGAAGACGAGGGTGACCGTGAACGGGCCGAACCCGTCCTTGGCCTGGTACAGCACGTACAACGGCGCCGGGGCCGCGGAGAAGCCCATGGTCACGGCGAAGGTGTAGGCGACGAGCCAGAAGCCCGCGCCGTGACGTCGGGACGCGGTGCGCGGGGTGATGGTCTCAGTGATCACGACCCCAGAGTGCGCCCGCTCGGCCATCTCGTCCAACGAATGTTTTCGCTCGCAGCTATCGCGGTGTTAGATAGCCAGGGTGGAACTGCGTCAGCTGTCGTACTTCGTGGCGGTCGCCGAGGAGCTGAGCTTCACGCGCGCGGCCCAGCGGTTGCGGGTCGTGCAGTCGGCCGTGTCGACCGCGATCCGCGCGCTGGAGCGGGAGGTCGGCGCCGAGTTGTTCGACCGGGACAGCCGGCGGGTCGCCCTGACCGCCGCCGGCGCGGCCATGCTGCCCGAGGCGCGGACCGCACTGGCAGCGGCACGCGCGGCGGCCCAGGCCGCGGCGGGCGCGAGCGGTGAGGTGCGGGGCATCGTGACCATGGGCACGCTCCTGTCGACCGGGAGGGTGAATGTGCCGCGGTTGCTGGGGCGGTTCTCGCGTCGGCACCCGCGCGCCGCCGTGCGGTTGCAGTACTCGCCGTCCGGCTCGGCGGGGCACGCGCGGGCGGTGCTGGACGGGCGGATGGACCTGGCGCTGGCGTCCCTGCCGGGGCGGGCGCCGGCCGGGCTGGCGCACGAGATCATCGCGGAGGAGGACCTGAGCCTGCTGGCCGCGCCGGACCACCCGGTGGCGCGCCGGGGCGTGGTGACGCTCGCCGAGCTGGCTGACGAGTCCTTTGTGGACTTCCCGGTCGGGTGGGGGAACCGGACGCTGGTCGACCGCGCCTTCGCCGGCGCGGGCCTGAGCCGCCAGGTGCCGCTGGAGGTGTCGGATTACGTCACCGCGCGGGCGCTCATCTGCCAGGGGCTCGGGGTGGGTTTCCTGCCCTCGGGCGCGGCGGAGGAGATGACGGGCGTGGTGTCGGTGCCGCTGGCCGAGCCGCTGCGCTGGTCGGTCTCGGTGATCCACTCGGCGACGCGGCCACTGTCCCCCGCGGCGGCGGCCCTGCTCCGGGAGGTGCGCGCGGAGCTGGAGGTTTAGCGTGCGGTCTCCAGATTGCGGGCCATCGTCGCCAATGTCCGGACCGTGTCGGCGTACTGGTCGTCCGTCAGGCCGGTGAGGGACAGCTCGCGGAAACGCCGCACCCGCTCGGCGATCTCCGCCCGCGCGGTGCGCCCGTCGTCGGTGAGGGTGCCGTCCGTGGTGATCCACCCGCGGGTCACCAGATCGGCCCGGGCTTCGTCGGCGCCGTCGAACACCGCCAGCGCCTCGGCGCCGTGGCGCGAAGTGTTGAGCGCCTGCCAGTGCCGCCGCGTCAGGCCGCGGTCGGCGAGCACGCCGGTGAGGCCGTCCTCCAGCAGGTTGTGCAGGTGCTTGAGCCAGAAACCGATGGGCCGGTCGAGCGGGTCCACGACAACTCCTATGTAAGATGACATGTAGTTGTCTTAGAGTATGAATGAGGACGCGGATGGACCGCAACGCCGAAACGATCGCCCGCGCGCTGGCCGCCCTGCGCCGCGCGCAGTCACGCCGCGCGCTGGGCCGGTTGTCGCGGGAGCGGGGGAGGCGCAGCCCGGTGCCGGACGCCGTGTACGAGCTGCTGGACGTCGTCGCGGCCGCCGAGCGGCCGCCGACGGTCACCGAAGCTGCCGCCGCGCTCGGTACCGATCAGCCCCGCGCGAGCCGCTTGACCGCGCAGGCTCTGGAAGCGGGACTGCTGCGCCGGCGCGCCGACCAGGGCGACGGCCGTCGTTCACTGCTGGAGCCCACGGCCGGTGGCCGGCGGGCACTCGAGGAGATCCAGGCGTTCCGCGCCGGGGTGGTCGCCGAGGTGACGGCCGGGTGGGATCCGGACGACCGGGCGGCGCTCGCGGAGCTGTTGGCCCGGTTCACGCGGGACTTCACCGCGCTGGTGCGGTGACCACGATGCTCAGGCGGCGTGCGCCTGCTGCGCCCGGAGCGCGGCGAGTCCGGCCTCGGTGGGCACGACGGGCACGTCCTCGGCGCCCGGGCCGGGCGTGGCGGAGATCAGCTTGCGCCAGCTGAGCCGGTCGAGCGCCTCGCACTCCCACGGCGGGACGCGCCCGGCCGCGGCGCCGTCGGGGCCGGCCCACATGTAGCAGGTGGGCGCCCCCCACAGGCCATTGTGGAACAGGATGAGCCCGGCGGCCGCGTCGGCCAGGGCCTGCAGTTCTTGCGCGGTCATACCACAAAGGGTGCCCGCCGGCGAGCGGAGCACACATCCGCCGAACCACCGAGTCGGCTACGTATTGTCATCCGTAGGTGTGGTCTGGCGCACAAGCGCCTCCAGCACGTCGGCCGCGACGGGCAGCGCGGCCTCGTCGACGTCGAAGTACGGGTTGTGGTGCGGCGCCGGGTTGCCGCCCCCGACGACCGTGTACGTGGCGAGGCCGCCCGCGCGCTGCACGGCTTCGGCGAAGAGGCTGGCGTCGTCGCTGCCGCCCATTTCGTGCAGCCGCACGGTCCGCTCGCCGTGACCGGTCGCGGCGGCGGCCGCGAGCACCGCGTCCAGCAGTTCGTCGTCGCAGGCCAGCGACGTCGAACCGCCGGTCTCTTCGATCTCCACGGCCACGCCCTGTGCCTGCGCGGCCCCGCACAGCACCTGCTTGACCCGCTCGGTGAGGTCCGCGTTCACCGCGCCGTCCTTCGACCGCGCCTCGCACGTCAGCTCGGCGACCGCGGGCACGATGTTGACGTTGCCCCCGGCGTGCAGGGTGCCGACGTTGACCCGCGTGTCGGCGGCGGAGAACCGGGGCAGGGCGTGGATGCCGAGCACCGCCGTCGCGGCGGCGAGCAGCGCGTTGCGGCCGTCCTCGGGCGCTGCCGCCGCGTGCGAGGCGACCCCCGTGAACCGGGCGCGCATCTTGGTCGTGGCGAAGATGCCGGTGATCCCCGCCGCGACGGTCGTGGCGGGCAGATCCAGGCCCAGGTGCACAGCCAGGAACCGGTCGACCCCGGCGACGGCGTCCGCCGCGAGCATCGCGCGGGCGCCCCGGCCGCCCTCCTCGGCGGGCTGGAACAGGAACCGCACGGTGCCCGGGAAGTCGCGGTCGGCCAGGCGTCGCGCCAGCTCCAGCCCGATCGCCACGTGCCCGTCGTGCCCGCACGCGTGCATGAACCCCTCGTACCGGGAGCGGAACCCGTTCGCCGCGGGCGCGTGCGCCGGGTCGTCGGCCTCGGTGACCGGCAGCGCGTCCATGTCGAACCGCAGCGCCCACGTCGGCCCGGGGCGGCGGCCGGCGAGGTCGGCGATGATCGCGGTGCCCTCGGCGGCGAACCGCCGCACGTCCTCGGCGTCCGCGCCGGTTTCGACGGCCCGGTCCGCGAAGCGCCGCAGCGTCGCTTCGTCCGGATAGGCGGGCACGCCCTCGCGCCGCATGGCCGCGACGCCGGTGCGCACCTCCACCGGGAGCTCCCGCAGGTGCGCGAGCACCGTCGCCGCCGTCCGCACCTCGCAGAAGGCGGGTTCGGGGTGCGCGTGCACGTCCCGGCGCAGGGCGACCAGATCCATCAGGCTCCTCTCATCGCGGCAGGTGCACGTGCACCCCCGGCCCGAACGGGATGTCCCCGAAGTAGAACACGGCGAGCAGACCCACCCACACCACCCAGAACGGGATCACGAAGATCGACATGCGGGCGATCAACGTGCCAAGTCGGACATCAGGTTCGTAGCGGCGCAGCACGGTCAGCAGCACGAACAGGTACGGGCTGAGCGGGGTGATGATCTGCGTGGCCGAGTCGCCGATGCGGTAGGCGGCCTGCACGAACCCCGGGTCGTAGCCCAGCAGCATGAACGCGGGCACGAACACCGGCGCCACCAGCGACCACAGCGCCGAGCCGGAGGTGATGAACAGGTTCAGCACCGACACCAGCACGACGAACGCCAGGATGCCGGCGAACCCGGTCAGGTGCACCGACCGCAGGAACTCCGCGCTGCGCACGGCCAGCAGGGTGCCCAGGTTGCTCCACGT
This sequence comes from Amycolatopsis deserti, assembly GCF_014653945.1. GTDB lineage: Bacteria > Actinomycetota > Actinomycetes > Mycobacteriales > Pseudonocardiaceae > Amycolatopsis_E > Amycolatopsis_E deserti. The sequence goes on from NZ_BNAU01000011.1 coordinate 173,285, forward strand.
GAAGACGGCGATGAACTGCGAGATCGCCAGGATCAGCACGATGTAGCCGGCCATGTCCTTGACGGCCTCGGCCATCATCGAGGGCACGTCACCGGGTTTCGTGATCGTGCCGGTCGTGACGCCGTAGGTGAGCCCGGCGAGCACGAACGCCAGGAACAGCACCAGCACCAGCCCGGTCAGCAGCGGCGAGCTGATCAGTGAGCCGTTGTCGCCGCGCAGCGGGCTACCCGGCAGCAGCCACGCCACGGCGACCAGCACGACGTACCCCGCCAGCACGATCGCGGCGCGCCGCAAACCCTTGCGCTGCACCGCGGTCAGCGCCGCGCTCTCGTCCGCCGCGGTGCCCTCGGGCGGCGTGTAGGGGACCAGCCGCGGCTCCAGCACGCGGGCGGTCAGCCACGCGCCGAGGAACGGCAGGATCAGCCCGGCCGCCGCCGTGAAGAACCAGTTCATCGCCATGGTGACCTGCGGCTGCACCGCGACCGGGACGACGGTCACCGCCTTCTGCGTCAGCCCGGACAGCAGGGCGTCGTAGCTGCCGAGCAGGGTGCCGGCGCCGTAACCGCCGGTGACGCAGGCGAAACTGCCCACCGCGCCGGCCACCGGGTGCCGCCCGGCGGCGCGGAACACCAGTGCGGCCAGCGGTGGGATGACGATGATGCCAGCGTCGGCCATGACGTGTGCCTGGAAGGACACCAGCGACACCGCGAACGGCAGCAGCCAGCGCGGGGCGCGCGAGAAGACGGCGCGCACGGCCGCCTCGAGCAGCCCGGCGCGTTCGGCCAGGCCGACGGCCAGCAGCATCACCAGGACGTTGCCCAGCGGCGGGAAGGTGACGAAGTTGTCGACGAGCTTGCTCAGCAGGAACCGCACGCCCTCGCCGGTGAACAGGCCCTTGACGGCCACCGGTTGCGTCGTGCCGGGCACCGTGACGGTGACGTGGAAGGCGGCGACCGCGGTGGTGATCACCCCGAGCGCCGCGAACAGGTAGACGAACAGGAAGAACGGGTCCGGCAGGCGGTTGCCGACCCGTTCGACGAAGCCGAGAACGCGCTCGGCGGGGGACTGTTTCGCCTGTGCTGGGGTGGTGCTCAACCGCTGCCTCCTTGATCGTCCCGGCTCAGGATGGCAGCCGACGGTGTCGGCGGGATGTCGGAGTTTTTCGGACAGGTGAAGTAAACCGGATGGCGGCAACCGGTGGGCCGGAATTGTCGGTGGGGGCCGCTAGCGTCGGTTCGTCTTGGTGGATCACGACGAGGGGGACCCGATGACCGAGCTGTTCGAGCTCCGGCGGTACACGCTGCGCCCGGGACGGCGCGACGAGCTGATCGCGCTGTTCGACGCGCAGTTCGTGGAGTCACAGGCCGAGGCGGGGATGCGGGTGTACGGCCAGTTCCGCGACCTGGACGACCCGGACCGCTTCGTGTGGATCCGGGGCTTCCCGGAGGCGGCCCGGAGAGCCGAGGCGCTGGCCGCCTTCTACGAGCGACATCCGGCGTGGCTGACCCACCGGGAAGCCGCCAACGCGACGATGGTGGATTCGGATGACGTGCTTCTGCTGGAGCCGGTGACGGGCGGCTTGGAAGCGGCACGTGGGGCGCCGGCTGGGGTGGCGGGCCCCGCCGGACGCGGCACGGCCGCACCCGAGCCGCTGGATTCCAGCGGAGAAGGCGCGGCGCCGCTCGCGGTGGCGCGGGGTTCGGGCGGGGGCGGCGCCGAGTTACCCGCGGTGGCGCGGGGTTCCGGTGAAGGGGGCACGGCCGCGCCCGAAACAGTCGATTCCCGTGGGGATGGCGCTGCACCGCCGGGCGCCGCGGCGAGGTCCGGTGGGGGAGACGCGGCACCGCCCGAGGCGACGGCGCACCCCGGCGGAGAAGGTACGGGGCCGCCGATGCGTTCAGATGGGGAGGGCACGATCCCGCTGAGGGATGCGCGGCGTTCAGGCGGGGGAGACGCGGCACCGCCCGAGGCGACGGCGCACCCCGGCGGACACGGTACGGGAGCGGCGGTGCGCTCTGGTGAGGAAAGCACCGGGCCGCCGCGCGTGGCGAATTTCGAGATCGTCGTGTGTTATCCGGATGATCCGGCGGCGTTCGCGGCCTACTTCCAGCAGGAACTTGCGCCCATCCTCACCGCCGCGGGGGCTCCACCGCTCGCCTCCTTCCAGAGCTCCTCCCGCCGCAATGACTATCCGCGCCTGCCGGTTCGTGAGGGCGAGCGCGTCTTCGTCTGGCTCACCCGCTCTCCGGCACCGGTCGAGCTGCTCCTGCTCGGACGGCGGCCACCCGAGCGGCTCCGTCTCGCGCCGACGCCGGGCTCTTGGCTCCGATAGAACCCACTATGTCCACAAAGGAGGTGACCGATCCGGACTCTGACAACTGAACACAACCCCCGGCGCGGGGTGACCGCCGGGCGAGCAACTGAACACAACCCCGGCTTGCCGAGGTTACCGCCGGGCGAGGAGTGGGATCCGGCCGCCGGCCAGGACCGCTTCCACCTGGCGCGGCGACAAGCGGTGCCGCACCGGGATGTCCACGCCCGTGGTGGTGTCGGTGACCGTGATCTCCTCGCCTTCGGGCAGCTGCGCGCGCAACGCCCGCAGCGCGAGGACGTGTCCCTGCTCGACGCGGTCGTAGTCGGCCGGGTCGGTGAACTCCAGCGCGAGGATCCCGAAGTTGGCGAGGTTCTGCCAATGAATGCGGGCGAACGACTTGGCGATCACCGCCACCAAACCGAGGTGGCGTGGCGTGATGGCGGCGTGCTCGCGCGACGACCCCTGCCCGTAGTTGTCCCCGCCGACGACGAAATGCCCGCCGTCGGTCTTGCGGGCCCGCGACGGGTACGTCTCGTCGACGCGGGTGAAGGTGAAGTCGGCCAGCTTCGGGATGTTCGAGCGGAACGGCAGGGCCGCGGCACCGGCGGGGGAGATCTCGTCGGTCGAGATGTTGTCGCCCACCTTCAGCAACACGACGGCCTCGATGTCGTCCGGCAGGGGCGGGAAATCCGGCAGCGACGAAATATTGGGGCCCTTGACCAGCTCCTCCTTCGCGGCCCGCTCCGGCGGCAGCGGCGGCACCAGCATGGCCGTGTTCACGCTCGCCCGCTCGGGCAGCGTCACCGACGGGTAGCCCATGCTCAGCTCCCGCGGATCGGTGATCACGCCGGTCAGCGCGGCCGCCGTCGCGGTCTCCGGCGAGCACAGCCACACCCGGTCCTCCCGCGTCCCGGACCGGCCGGGGAAGTTCCGCGGGAACGTGCGCAGCGAGTTCTGCCCGGCCGCCGGCGCCTGCCCCATCCCGATGCACCCCAGGCACCCGGCCTGGTGCAGCCGCGCGCCCGCGGACACCAGATCCAGCGTCGCGCCCATCTTCGTCAGATCCGCGAGGATCTCCCGTGACGACGGGTTCACGTCGAAGCTCACCGCGTCGTGCGTCTGCCGCCCCCGCACCATCGCCGCCGCCACGGCGAAATCCCGCAGCCCGGGGTTGGCCGACGAGCCGATCACCACCTGCCGCACCTCGGTGCCGGCCACCTCCCGCACGGGCACCACGTCGTCCGGCGACGACGGGCGCGCGATCAGCGGCTCCAAAGTGGACAGATCGATCTCCTCGGACAGGTCGTACACGGCGTCCGGATCGGGCAGGACCTCGACGAAATCCTCCGCCCGGCCCTGCGCCCGCAGAAAATCACGCACCGCGTCGTCGGCGGGGAACACCGTGGTCGTCGCCCCTAGTTCGGCGCCCATGTTCGCGATCACGTGCCGGTCCATCGCCGACAACGACGCCAGCCCCGGCCCGTGGTACTCCACGATCCGGTTCAGCCCGCCCTTGACGCTGTGCCGGCGCAGCATCTCCAGGATCACGTCCTTGGCCGACACCCACTCCGGCAGCGACCCGGTCAGCCGCACGCCCCAGATCTCCGGCATTCGCAGGTACAGCGGCTCCCCGGCGATCGCCAGCGCGACCTCCAGCCTGCCGACCCCGACCGCGAGCATGCCGAGCGACCCGGCGGCGCACGTGTGCGAATCGGACCCGACCATCGTGCGCCCCGGCACCCCGAACCGCGCCATGTGCGTCGGGTGCGAAACCCCGTTGCCCGGCTTGGAATACCACAGCCCGAACCGCCGGCACGCCGAGCGGAGGAACGCGTGGTCCTCGGCGTTCTTCTCGTCCGCCTGCAGCAGGTTGTGGTCGACGTACTGGACGCTCACCTCGGTGCGCGCCCGGTCCAGCCCCAGGGCCTCCAGCTCCTGCATCACCAGCGTGCCGGTGGCGTCCTGGGTGAGGGTCTGGTCGACCCGCAACCCGATCTCGCGACCCGGCACCGGCTCACCGGACACCAGGTGGCTCTCGATCAGCTTGCGCGCGACCGGGAACCCCACGGCTACCTCCGGCTGGCTCGCACGAACTGCTCCCGCGGGTGGTGCTGCTCGCCGGTCGCCACGACCTGCCGCCCGAACGGCAGCGAGATCAGCCAGTCCGCGGCGATCCGCGTCTTGCGGTGCGCGGTCGGCATCGTCATCAGGTGGTAGGCGCGGTGCAGCGCCCACGCCGGCCAGCCACGCAGCTTGACGCCATAGATCTGTGCGACGCCCTGGTACAGGCCCAGGCTCGCGACCGATCCCGCGTAGGAGTGCCGGTAACCGGCCAGCGGCCCGCCGCGCAGCGTCGCGACGATGTTCTTCGCCAGCACCACCGCCTGCCGCGACGCGTGCTGCGCCGAGGGCGCGCACACCGCGCCCGGCTCCTTGCTGGTCACGTCCGGCACCGCGGCCGCGTCGCCGGCCGAGAACACGCCCGGCGTGCCGTCCACCTCCAGCGTCGTGGCGCAGCAGACCCGGCCGCGCGGGTTCAGCGGCAGGTCGGTGTCGGCGAGCATCGGGCTCGGCTTGACGCCCGCGGTCCACACGATCGTGCCGGCGTCGAACTCGGTGTCGTCGCCGAGCACGACGTGGCAGTCCTCGCACGACTTGAGCGTCGTGCCCAGGTGCACCTCGAAGCCGCGCTTGGTCAGCACGTCCAGCGTGTAGCTCGCCAGCGACGAGCTGACCTCCGGCATGATCCGGTCGGCCGCCTCGACCAGCACCCACCGCAGCTCGGACCGGTCCAGGCCGTAGGCGGGCAGCGCGTGCCGGGTCATGTCCTCCAGCTCGGCCATCGCCTCGATGCCCGCGTACCCGCCGCCGACGAACACGAACGTCAGCAGCTTGCGCCGCAGCTCCCGGTCCACCGTGCTGGCCGCGATGTCGAGCCGCGACAGCACGTGGTTGCGCAGGTAGACGGCCTCCTCCAGGGTCTTGAACCCGATGCCGTGCTCGGCCAGACCGGGGATCGGCAGCGTCTTGGACACCGAGCCGGGCGCGACCACGAGGATGTCGTAGCCGAGCCGCTCGACGTGCCCGTCGGCGACCCGCAGCGTGACCGACTTCGAGGTCGTGTCGATGCCGGTCGCCTCCGCGGCCATCACCGTGCAGCCGGGCAGCACCTCGCGCAGCGGCACGACCACGTGCCGCGGCTCGACGGATCCGGCCGCGGCCTCGGCCAGGAACGGCTGGTAGGTCATGTAGGACCGCGGGTCGACCACGGTCAGCTGGGCTTCCTCGGCGGTGAGCCGCTTGCGCAGCTGCCGCGCCGTCGTGGCGCCGACGTAACCACCGCCGATGATCACGATCCGGGCGGGGTCAGCCACGCAGTGCCTCCTCGTCCGTCTCGAACTCCACTTCCTGCTGCTGCTCGGCCACGTCACCGGGGTCCGCCTCGGCCGGGAGCCCGGGCTCCGGGCCGGTCCGCCGCGGGGCGTCCACGTGCTGCCGCTGGGCCAGCGCGTCGGCCACCGGGGCCTCGGGGTCGGGCGGCAGCGGCGACTCCCGCTCCAGCGCTTCGCGGACGGACTCCTCGTCGGGCTCGGTCACGCCAATCCCTCCTCGTGTCAGTGGGTCTTCTCGAGTTCGGCGATCGCCTGCTCGACGCCCGCGACCACGTCGGGGTGGCCCAGGGGCAGCGGCGCGGGGATCCGGTCCTCGGCACCGCCGGTGCTGTGCGCCACCACCCGCACCTCGACGCCGGACTCCGCGAGCGCGTCGATCCGCTCACGGTGGTCGTCCACCCAGTGCCGGTCGGCGATCTCGCCGTCGCCCGGCGGCACGAACTGGTCCGCGGCCGGGTCGACCAGCAGAACCGAGCGCAGCGCGGCGGAGTGCTTCTCGGCCAGGCGCAGGGCGCCGTCGGCGAACGGCCCGCTCGCCACGACGTGCACCGCCTCGCCGGGCGGGTCGGACAGCAGGTCGTCGGCCTGCGTCAGCCCGCCGTCGGAGGGCAGCCGGCACCACACGATCCGCCACCGGTCGGTCTTGTCCCGCCAGGTCGCCGGCAGGCCCTCGTGCTTGGCCAGGCCGGTCGGATCGAGCACCAGCACGGTCGGCCCGTCCGGGGTACCTTCGGTTACGGCGGCCGGGCCCTCGGCACGCACCGGGTCCGGGGAGTAGTTCATCAACCGCTCCTTTCTCCGGTCCCCGGCTACCCCGGGGGCTGCCGCCCTACACGGATCACGTGCGGACAGGGGATGGACATGCGAGACCATTTGCAGGAGGTCGCCGGCTTCAACGTCCCGGTCACGTCGGCCGAGGACACCGAGATGATCGCGGCGCAGCGCCGGCGCGCGGTGCGCGCGGTCGCGTCCGCGGCGGCCGACGCCGAGGACTGCGCGCTGCTGCTGGACGCCCTCGGGCTGAAGCCGGCGGAGGGGATCACGCCGGTTCCGGCGCAACGGCTCGGCTGATCGGGTGTAACGCTGGTCACGGTTGGCGCCGGCTGGGGAACGGCGCGGCCGGGCCGGCGTTGCCACGGGTGGTAGCACCGATCACCGCGGAAGGATCTCCATGGCCCTGGCTGACATCGAGCTGCGCACGCTCGCCGGCGAACCCGCGACCCTGGGCGGCCTGGGCCGCAAGGCTCTGCTCGTCGTGAACGTCGCGTCCAAGTGCGGCCTGACGCCGCAGTACGCCGCGCTGGAGCGGCTGCAGGAACGCTACGGCGACCGGGGGTTCTCCGTAGTCGGTTTCCCGTGCAACCAGTTCGCCGGGCAGGAGCCGGGCAGTGCCGAGGAGATCGCCACGTTCTGCTCGGCGACCTACGGAGTCACGTTCCCGATGTTCGAAAAGATCGAGGTCAACGGCCCCGGCCGGCACCCGGTCTACGCCGAGCTGGTTCAGACGCCGGACGCCGACGGCGAGAGCGGGGACGTGCAGTGGAACTTCGAGAAGTTCCTCGTCGACCCGGACGGCAAGGTGGTGGCCCGGTTCCGGCCGCGGACCGACCCGGAGGCCCCGGAGGTCGTCGAGGCGATCGAAGCTGCCCTCCCGGCCGCCTGAAGCAGTCAAAGATTTGATGAAAGTGGCGCGGTAGTTCAGTGACCCGCGCCACGCCGATCAAGGGGCCGGTTCCTAGAAGCGGCGCTTGGCGTCGAGCGCCGCGGAACTGGTCGTCAGCTTCTCCAGCAGTCCGATCAGGATGGTCTGCTCGGGCTTGGTCAGCGCGTTGGCCCACGCCTGCTCGCGTGCGTTGTGGGCCTCGTACGCGCTGGTGATGGCCTGGTGGCCGGCCTCGGTGAGGTTCAGCAGCACCGCGCGCCGGTCGTGCTCGGCCTGCTTGCGCGACACCAGCCCGTCCCGCTCCAGCGTGTTGACCAGGGCGGACACCGCCGCCCGGCTCATCCCGGACAGCCGCGCGACCCGCTTGGCCTCCATCGGGCCGGCCAACCACAGCACGAACAGGACCCGGAACCCGCCCCAGCTCCACCCGCGCGGCCGGTGCACCGTGGACTCCCAGTCGTAGACGAGTGCGCTGGTCAGGCGGTGCAGCGTGAGCCCGAGGCGCATCGCGGTGGCGTCGACCGCGGGCAGTTCGGCGGTCGTCTTCGCGATCGCGTAGTCCACGAACGTCAGGTAGTCCAGCTCGTCGGGGGCAGCCGGTTCTGCGGTCATGCGCCCCAGGCTAGGCCCCCGCGCGCCGTTCGACCGAACAACGTCCTCTTTCCGACGTAGTCTTCCCTTGCGGGGTGACCCGGGTTACCCTGACTGCCGTCGAATAGTCAAAGGTTTGATCAAAGGAGGTGCGGGGTGGCTCAGAAGACGTTCGCCTCGTCCGGCGACCTGACGGAGAAGGCGCAGACCCTGGAGGTGCTCGACGACGGCGTCTACGCGCTCACCGCGGAGGGCGACCCGAACGTCGGCGCCATCGAGGGCGAGGACTTCCTCGTCTGCTTCGAGGCGCTGGCCACGCCGGTCGCGGCCCGGGAGTGGCTCGCCAAGCTGCGGGAACACACCGACAAGCCGGTCCGGTACCTCGTGCTGTCCCACTACCACGCCGTGCGCGTGCTCGGCGCGTCCGCGTTCGACGCCGAGGTCATCGTCGCGCACGAGAACACCCGCGCCCTGGTCGCCGAACGCGGCAAGGAGGACTGGGAGAGCGAGTTCGGCCGCATGCCGCGGCTGGCCAAGGGCGCGGACTCGGTGCCCGGGCTGACCTGGCCCACCCTGACCTTCTCCGACCGGCTCACCATCGACCTCGGCGGCGACCGCGGCGACCTGGTGCTGCAGTACTGCGGCCGGGGGCACACCGAGGGCGACATCGTGGCGTGGCTGCCCCGGCAGAAGATCCTGTTCGCCGGCGACCTGGTCGAGGCCGAGGCCGCGCTCTACACCGGCGACGCCTTCCACCGCGACTGGGCCGCGGGAACGCTGGACCGGGTCAAGTCCTTCGGCGCGGAGGCGCTGGTCGGTGGCCGCGGTGCGGTCAGCCGCGGCCGGGACGCCGTCGACGCGGCGATCGAGCAGACCCGCGGCTTCCTGGACGTGATGATCCGCGAGGTCGGCGCGGTGCAGCGGGCCGGTGGCACGCTCAAGGAGGCGTTCGAGCGCACCCACGCCGCGCTCGCCCCGAAGTACGGCCACTGGCCGATCTTCGAGCACTGCCTGCCCTTCGACGTCTCCCGCCTGTGGGACGAGCTGTCCGGCATCGAGCGCCCGGTCATCTGGACGGCGCAGCGGGACCGCGAGGTCTGGGACCAGCTGCAGGGCTGAGCGATGACCACGACGACAGACCCCGCTTCCAGAGATCACCGGGTGGCGGTCATCGGCAACGGCCCGGTCGGGCAGACCACCGCGCTGCTGCTGGCCCGGTGGGGCGTGCCGGTGGTGCTGCTGGACGGGCGGGCCGAGCGCGACCTGGTCGGCTCCAAGGCGATCTGCCAGCAGCGCGATGTGCTCGACGTGTGGGAGGCGGTGGGCGCCGGGCGGCGGATCGCCGCCGAGGGCGTCACCTGGACCACCGCGCGCACCTTCCACCGGGACCGCGAGCTGTTCGCCTACACGATGGCCGATCCGGGCCGCTCGGCGTTTCCCCCGTTCGTCAACATCTCCCAGGCGCGCACCGAGGACATCCTGGACGAGCGGATCGCCGCCGAGCCCCTGATCGACGTGCGCTGGGGCCACCGGGTCACCGGCATCGCCCAGGACGTCGACGGCGTCACGCTCGCCGTCGAGGGGCAGGCGGACCTGCGCGCCGACTACGCCGTGGCGTGCGCCGGGGCCCGCGGCGAGGACATCCGGCGGATGCTCGGCGTCGGCTTCGGCGGGCACTCCTTCGACGACCGGTTCCTCATCTGCGACATCCGGGCCGACCTGCCCGGCTGGGCGCAGGAGCGGCGGTTCTACTTCGACCCGGAGTGGAACCCGGGCCGGCAGGTGCTGATCCACCCGTGCCCGGGCTCGACGTTCCGCATCGACTGGCAGGTCCCCGGCGACTACGACCTGGCCGCCGAAGAGGCCAGTGGCGCGCTCGACGCCCGCATCCGCGCGATCATCGGCGATCAGCCCTACGAGATCGTGTGGAAGTCGGTGTACCGCTTCCACTCGCGGGTGGCCGACCGGATGCGCGTGGGCCGCGTCCTGCTCGCCGGGGACTGCGCGCACCTGGTGTCGCCGTTCGGCGCACGCGGCCTCAACTCCGGGGTCGGCGACGCCGAGAACGCCGCGTGGAAGCTCGCCTTCGTGCTGCACGGCTGGGCGGGCGAGGAGCTGCTGGAGTCCTACCACGACGAACGGCACGCCGCGGCGCTGGAGAACATCGCGGTCACCACGGCCACGATGGACTTCCTGGTGCCGCAGACCGCCGAGCAGCACCGGCGGCGGCGCGAGGTGCTGGAGGCCGCGGCCACCGACCCGGCGATGCGGGCACAGGTCGACTCCGGCCGGCTGGCCGAACCGTTCTGGTACGTGGAGTCGCCGCTGACCACGCCCGCGGAGTCGCGCCCGTTCGCCGGGCGTCCGCCGCGCGGGGAGGTCCCGCCGGCGGGGCCGGGGATCCTGGTGCCGGACGTGCCGGTGTCGGTGACCGGTTCCTCCTGCGGCCGGTTCCGCGAGCTGGCCCGCGACGGCGTCCTGCTGCTGACCACCGACGGGGTGGACCTGGAACCGTCCGTGGACACCGCGGCCCCGGTGCGGTTGCTGCGGCTGTCCGAGATCGACGTGACCGGGGTGCTCGGCGAAGCGCTGGCCGCCCGGCCCGGCGAGATCTGGGTGATCCGGCCGGACGCCCACGTGGCGGCCGTCCTCACCGATCCGGCGCAGGTGCCGACGGCGGTGAACCGCGCCCTCGCGCGGCCGGCCGCCGACCGTATCCTGCCGGGTACCGGGACCTGAGAAGGAGGACCAGTGGGCAGGATCGCCGTCACCGGGGCCACCGGGCAGCTGGGTTCGCGGGTCGCCGCGCTGCTCGCCGAGCGGGGTGTCGCGCAGCGGCTGTGCGTGCGGAACCCGGCGCGGGCGCCCGAGATCGAGGGCGCCGAGGTGGTCGCGGCGGACTACGCGGACGCCGCCGGGTTCCGCGCCGCGCTGGACGGGGTGTCCACGCTGTTCCTGGTCTCCGGCCACGAGGGTCCCGAGCGGATGGACCTCCACCGCAACGCGGTCCGCGCCGCCGCCGAGGCCGGGGTCGACCGCGTGGTCTACACCTCGTTCCTCGGCGCGGCCCCGCTGGCGACGTTCACCTTCGCCCGCGAGCACGCCGAAACCGAGCGGCTGATCCGGGAGTCCGGGCTGCGGCTGACGGCCCTGCGCAACACCCTCTACGCGGACGTCGCGCCGCACTTCGTCGGCTCCGACGGGGTGCTGCGCGGCCCGGCCGCCGACGGCCGCCTGGCCTGGGTGGCGCGTCAGGACGTGGCGCGGCTGGCCGTGGAGTGCCTGCTCGACGACGGGCACGCGAACCAGGTCTACGACGTGACCGGCCCGGAGGCGATCGACCTGCACGAGACCGCGGCGGTGCTGAGCGAGGTCACCGGGCGGGAGATCACCTACCACGCCGAGACCCTGGACGAGGCGCGCGCGTCGCGGGCGGGCGCGCGGGACTGGGAGATCGACGGCTGGGTCGGCTCCTACGCGGCGATCGCGACCGGCGAGGTCGCGGTCACCAGCCACACCGTCGAGCACGTCACCGGACGCCGGCCGTGGACGTTCGCCGAGTTCCTCGCCGCGGAGCCGCGAGCCTGGGCGCATCTTCACGCCCCCGGACGGGGGTGACTATCATCGAGATCCGAGAAGATCACCCCGAGAGGCACCACGCATGGCGTCGGACAGGCCGGCATCCCCCTCGGTCGACCGCACGCTGACCGTGCTGGAGACCCTCGTCGAGGCCGGTGAGGGCCTCACCCTCACCGCGCTGGCGCGGGCGACCGAGATCCCGCTCGCCACCTGCGCCTCGATCGTCTACACCCTGGAAAGCCGCGGGTACGCCCGCCGCCGGGTCGTCGGCCGCAGCCACTTCTGGCGCGCCACCACCCGCCTCTACGAGATCGCCGCGCCGCTGGCCGGCGAAGCGCTGCCGGCCCGGTCCCGATGATCGTCGCCGTCCAGCTGGCCGCGCTGGTGGCCGTCGTCCTCGTCGTCACCGGCATCGCGCAGCGCCTCAACTGGTCGCCGCCGCTGTGCCTGGTGCTGATCGGCGTCCTCGCCTCGTTCGTCCCCGGCGTGCCGGACTACCGGCTCGACCCCGAGGTCGTCCTGGTCGGCCTGCTGCCGCCACTGCTCTACGCGACCGCGCTGCGCACCCCGCTGTACGACTTCCGCGCCAACCGCGTGCCGATCGCGGCGCTGTCCGTCGGTCTCGTCGTGTTCACCACGCTCGTGGTCGGCTGGGTCGTGTGGCTCATCGTGCCCGGCATCCCGCTGGCCGCCGGGTTCGCGCTCGGCGCGGTCGTCGCGCCGCCGGACGCGGTCGCCGCCACCGCCGTGGCGCGCCGGGTCGGCATGCCGCGGCGCATCGTGCGGATCCTGGAGGGCGAGAGCCTGCTCAACGACGCGGCCGCGCTCGTCGGGCTGCGCACCGCCATCGCCGCGATCGCCGGTGCGGTCAGCGTCTGGGAGGTCGGCGGCGACTTCCTGCTCGCCGCGGGCGGGGGAGTCGTGGTGGGCGCGGTGATCGGCTGGGCCGCGAGCCTGCTGCGCCGCCGCCTCACCGACCCGGTGATGGACACCGCGTGGTCGTTCGTCATCCCGTTCCTGGCCTACCTGCCCGCCGAGGCCATCCACGGTTCCGGCGTGGTCGCGGTCGTCGTGGCCGGGCTGATCGTCGGGCACCAGACGCCGAAGCTGCTGTCCGGGCCGTCGCGGCTGGCCAGCAGGCTGAACTGGCGCACCGTCCAGTTCCTGCTGGAGAACGTGGTCTTCCTGCTGATCGGGCTGCAGGTGCGGCGCATCGTCGAGGAGGTCGGCGACTCCCGGCTGTCGGCCTGGTCGCTCGCGCTGATCTGCGCCGGCGTGCTCGTGGCCACGATCCTGGCTCGGATCGTGTGGGTGTTCGCCTACGGGTTCGTGGCCCGGATGCGGCCGGGGGAGCGGACCCCGTGGTCGTACTTCACGGTGATTTCGTGGGCGGGCATGCGTGGCGTGGTCACCCTCGCCGCCGCGTTCGTGCTCCCGGACGACACTCCGCAGCGGGCGGTGCTGGTGCTGGCGGCGTTCGTCGTGGTGGCCGGCACGCTGCTGCTGCACGGCATGACCCTGCCCGGCCTGGTGCGCCGCCTGAGCCTGCCGCCGCCCAACCCGGCGGAGGACGCGTTGCAGGAAGCCGCGCTGCTGCACGACATGACGTCCGCGGGCCTGGCGCGGCTGGAGGAGATCCGCCGGCCGCAGGACCCGCCGGAGGTCATCGACCGCCTGCGGGACAAGCAGTCCTACCGGTCGGATTCGGCGTGGGAGAACCTCGGACGGCTGAGTGCGGTGGAGGAGACCCCCAGCGACGCGTACCGTCGGCTGCGCGCCGAGATGCTGACGGCGGAGCGGGAGGTCCTGCTCACCGCGCGGGACCAGGGCACCGCCGACGACGAGGTGCTCCGGCGGGTGATGGACGGGCTGGACATCGAGGAGTCGCTGCTGGAGCGACCCGAGGAGGAGCCGGGCATGGAACGTGAACTGGAGACCCCCGCGGCCACCGCGGGCACCTGCGACCACCTGGAGAAGGCGGGCGCGCCGGAGACCGACGCGCAAGGCTGCGTGGACTGCCTGCGCGAGGGCTCGTCGTGGGTGCACCTGCGGCTGTGCCTGGAGTGCGGGCACGTGGGCTGCTGCGACTCCTCGCCGCGCAAGCACGCCACCCAGCACTTCCACGACACCCGCCACCCGGTGATCCGCAGCTACGAGCCCGGCGAGAACTGGCGCTGGTGCTTCGTGGACGGGATCGTCGGCTGAGCGGGGGCGCTCGGTGCGCCCCCGCCCGCCCGGTAGCCGCGACGGGTCAGAACATCCCGTTCGGGATCTGATCGGCCTCCGGCACGGGCTGCACGACGTCCCAGTGCTCGGCGATCTTCCCGTCCTCCAGGCGCCAGATGTCCACGACGGCGACACCGCGCTCGTCGCCCTCCGGTGTCATGCTGTAGTGCATCACCACGAGGTCGTCCTCGGCGACGACCCGTTTGAGATCGAGGTGCGCGCCGGCGACCGGGGCGGCGGCGATGAACTCGATGAACGCGTCCCGCCCGCTGGGGTTGCCGGGGCTGTGCTCGATGAAGTTCTCGTGCAGAAGGGTGCGCAGCACTTCGGTGTTACCCGAGGCGAATTCGCGGAATCCCTCGACAACCAGTTGCTTGTTGGTCTTGTCCATCCACCGACCGTGGCGCACGCCGGCCGCGCGCGTCGATTACCCGCCGGGTAATGGACGCGCGCGGTGACGCGCCGTCAGAACGGGTAGCCGGCGACGTCGCCGCGCATCGTGACCCAGCGGGTCTCGGTGAACGCCTCGATGTTCGCGGCCGGGCCGCCGAAGCGCGAGCCGGTGCCGGAGTCGAACACGCCGCCGAACGGGGCCAGCGCCTCGTCGTTGACCGTCTGGTCGTTGATGTGCGCGATGCCGGTCGGGATCCGGTCGGCCAGCGCCAGGCCCTTCGCCACGTCCGCGGTGATGATGCCCAGCGACAGCCCGTACTCGCTCTCCGACGCGAGCTTCGCCGCTTCGTCCAGGGTGGCGAACTTCGCCACCGGCGCGACCGGGCCGAACACCTCCTGGTCGTAGGCCGGCACCGACGGGCCCGCGCCGGCCAGCACGGTGGCGCGGTAGAAGAGGTTTTCGTAGGTGCCGCCCGCCGCGACCTTCGCCCCGGCGTCCACACTGGACGTCACCAGGCCGTGGATCTTGTCGCGCTGCCGCTCGTCGATGATCGGGCCGAGCGCGACCTGGTCGGTGAACGGGTTGCCGACCGGCAGGTGGTTCGCCTTCTCCGCGAGGCGGTCCACGTACTCGTCGTAGAGCGAGGCGTGCACCAGGTGCCGCCCGGTGGTCATGCAGATCTGGCCCTGGTGGAAGAACGAGCCCCACGCGGCGGCGCTCATCGCTTGCTCCAGGTCGGCGTCGTCGAGCACGATCAGCGCCGAGTTGCCGCCCAGCTCCAGGTGGGCGCGCTTGAGGTGGCGGCCGGCGGACTCGCCGACCGCGCGGCCGGCGGCGGTCGACCCGGTGAACGAGATGACGCGCACGTGCTCGTCCTCGACCAGCGCGGCGCCCACGTCTGGGCCGCCCGGCAGCACGTGCAGCACCCCGGCCGGCAGCCCGGCCTCCTCGAAGACGCGGGCCAGCGCCACGCCACCGCAGACCGCGGTGCGCGGGTCCGGCTTGAGCACGACGCTGTTGCCCAGCGCCAGCGCCGGCGCGACCGAGCGGATCGACAGGATCAGTGGCGCGTTGAACGGGGCGATCACGCCGACGACACCGGCCGGGACGCGGCGGGCCATGCTCAGGCGCGGCGCCTCGCTCGGCAGGACCTCGCCGGTCGGGTGGCTCGGCAGCGCGGCGGCCTCGTAGCACTCCTGCGCGGCGACGTGCAGTTCGAAGTCGGCCTTGCCGGGGATGCTGCCCGACTCGCGGATCAGCCAGTCCTTCAGCTCGGCGGCGTGCTGCTGCCACAGGTCGCCGGCGCGGCGCAGGACCGCGGCGCGTTCCTGGAACGAGGTCGCCGCCCACGCGCGCTGCGCTTCGGCCGCCTTGGCCGCGGAGGCCGCGAGGTCCTGGGGCGAGGCGATGCCGACGCGTCCCAGCTCGTCGCCGGTCGCGGGCTCGACGACCGCCGCGTCGCCGCCCGCAGCGCGCTCCCAGCTGCCGGTGAAGACGCGTCCGGTCCACTTCTCGTCGTCGAGAAAGCTCACTGTCACTCCTGATGCGCGAGGTTTTCCGCCATCCTCCCGAGCTGCCCGGGACGCACCAGTGGGTCTTTCACTGAGTGGAAGGCGGGAAAACTGTCGGTGGTGCCTGCGATGATCGCGCTCGTGGACGAGACGAAGATCAAGCGGACGCTCGCGTCGCACGGCCCGGTGCGGCGGCGGCCCAGGGCGGTGCTCGAACGATGGCTGGCGCGGGTGGGGGAGGACGTGTCGCCCGCCGAGCCGGTGGCGTCCCTGGAGGCCCGGATCGCCGCGCTGCTGGGCACACCGGCGGCGCTGTTCTTCCCGAGCGGGACGATGGCGCAGCAGGTCGCGTTGCGGGTGCACGCGGAGCGGTCCGGGCGGTGGACGTTCGCCGCGCACCCGTACACGCACCTGGACAACTGGGAGGACCAGGGCTACGCGGCGGTGCACGGGCTGCGGTTCCGGCCGGTGGGGGACCGCAACGAGCTGATGCGGCTGGCGGACCTGGAGGCAGTGGGGGAGCCGCTGGCCGCGGTGGTGTGGGAGTTGCCGCAGCGGGACCTGGGTGGGGTGCTGCCGTCGTGGGACGACCTGGTCGCGCAGGTCGGTTTCGCGCGCTCGCGCGGTGCGGCGGCGCATGTGGACGGTGCGCGGTTGTGGGAGTCGCAACCGTTCTACGGCAAGGATTTCGCGGAGATCGCCGGACTCTTCGACAGCGTGTACGTGTCGCTCTACAAAGGACTGCAAGGCGTGCGGGGCGCGGTGCTGGCCGCGGACCAGACGCTGATCGCGGAGGCCGCGGTCTGGCGCCGTCGCCTGGGCGGGGCGATCCCGGACGCGTGGCCGCTGGCGGTCGCGGCCCTGGAGGGGCTGGAGTCGCTGCTGCCCCGGATGCCTGAGTTCCACGCCCACGCGCGGGCCCTGGCGACGGCGATCAACCGGGACGGCGTGGCGTACGCGTATCCGGACCCGCCGCAGGCCGGGATGTTCCACGTCCACCTGCCCGCACCGAAGGCCGCGGTGGAGCGTGCGGCCGCGGACTTGGTGGCGGACAAGGGAGTGCAACTGTTCCTGAGGGTGCGCTCGTCCCCGGACCCGCGGCGGTGCTCGTTCGAGGTGAGCGTGGGCGAGAACGGAATGGACTTCGCGGCGGAGGAGGTGGTCACTCTGCTGCACGAGCTCCTCGAACGAGCGGTCTGACTCCGGTCCGCTCACCGGGGCGCCTTCTGGTCACGTGCCCGTCAAGCGCCGGGGCGCGGGAGGCAGCGGACGAACCGCTCCGCCACGTCGAACTCACCCGCGGTCACCTCGGCGTCGTCCGCCGGGTGCCGGCGGATCGAGAGCTCGCCGGAATCGCTCACCGCCGTGGACGTGTCGTCCCCCAGCTCCGCGCGAGTGGCAGGCCGGTGGTGCCCGTCAAGCGCCGGGGCGCGGGAAGCAGCGGACGAACCGCTCCGCCGCGCCGAACTCACCCGCGACCACGTCGGCCTCGGTGAGCGGCTGGCCGAGGAACACCAGCGACCGGAGCCGGGTGGCGTCGGTCCGCAGGACCACGTCCGCGTCCTCCGCGGGGGCTCGGCGGATCGAGAACTCACCGGAATCGATCGTCGCCGTGAAGGTGTCGTCGCCAAGCTGCAGCTCCACGCGTGCGGACAATCCCTCCGCCAGGGCCGGGGAGAACGTCGTCCGCAGCGCCAGCACCAGTGCGTCCACGCTCAGCTCCCCGGCCGGCGGCACCGGTCGCCGGCTGCCCCATCGCGCCAGCGCCATCACCACCGCCTCCAGTTCGGCACCGTGCTCGGTCAGCTCGTACACGCTGGTGCTCGCCGGCGGTCCGAGCCGTCGCCGCCGCACGACGCCCGCGCCCTCCAGCTCCCGCAACCGCTGCGACAGCACGTTCTGGCTCATCCCCGGCAGCGACCGGCTCAGGTCCCGGAACCGCTTCGGCCCCAGCAGCACCTCGCGCACCACGAGCAGCGCCCACCGCTCACCCACCGCGTCCAGGGCCCGGGCCACCCCGCACGGGTCGTCGTAACTCCGCACGAGAAAAGAGTAGCTGCCGCTTGCACTATGACACCAGTCACTCCTAAATTAGGAGCATGACGACCACGCTCCCGCAGGGAGACCTCAAGCTCCTCGGCACCGATCTGGCTCAGCGGATGCTCGCCTCGACCGAGCTGGCCCGCCTCGCCTACGTCGCCCGGGACGGCACGCCCCGCGTGCTGCCGATGCTATTCCACAGGACCGGCGAGGAGGTGGTGATGGCGACGTTCGCCGGCACCGCCAAACTCGCCGCGCTCCGGGCCCGTCCCGCCGTCGCTATCACCATCGACCGGGCCGGCCCGCCGCCGGAGGTGCTGCTCGTTCGCGGCAACGCCGTGGTGACCGAGGTCGACGGCGTGCTGCCCGAATACGCCGCCGCCCAGCGCCGCTACTACGGGCCCGAGCAGGGCGAAGCGGCCGTCGCTGACGCGGATCGGCCCGGCGTGCGGATGGCGCGGATCGCGGTCCGGCCGGAGTGGGTGGGCACCTTCGACTTCCAGGAGCGGTTCCCCGGCGGCGGGACCGCCGAGGACTTCGCCCGGCGGGGGCGATGACATGGCCACCTTCGTGCTCGTCCCC
This sequence comes from Amycolatopsis deserti, assembly GCF_014653945.1. GTDB lineage: Bacteria > Actinomycetota > Actinomycetes > Mycobacteriales > Pseudonocardiaceae > Amycolatopsis_E > Amycolatopsis_E deserti. Next base: position 191,577 of record NZ_BNAU01000011.1, read on the forward strand.
GGCGCCGGCGGCCAGGCCTGGTACTGGCACCGGCTCGTCCCGGAACTGATGCGCCGCGGTCACGAGGCGATCGCCGTTGACCTGCCGGCCGAGGACGATTCCGCCGGGCTGGCCGAGTACACCGACGTGGTCGTGCGGGCGATCGGCGACCGGGAGGACGTCGTCCTGGTCGCCCAGTCGATGGGCGGCTTCACCGCTCCGCTCGTCTGCGAACGCGTGCCGGTGTCGCTCCTGGTGCTGCTCAACGCGATGGTCCCGGCGCCGGGCGAAACGGGCGGCGAGTGGTGGGCGAACACCGGCTACGACCAGGCCCACCCGGAGGAGATGGACAGCGAGCGCGACTTCCTGCACGACCTGCCGCCGGACGTGAAGGCCGAAGCCCTCCGGCAGGGTGAGCCGCGGCAGTCCGGGACGCCGTTCACCACCCCGTGGCCGCTGGCGAAGTGGCCGGACGTGCCGACCCGGTTCGTCCAGGGCCGCGACGACCGGTTCTTCCCGCTGGAGTTCCAGCGCCGCGTGGTGCGGGAGCGGCTGGGCCTGGAGCTGGACGAGATCCCGGGCGGGCACCTGGCCGCGCTGAGCCGCCCCCGTGAGCTGGCCGACCTCCTGGTCTCCTGGTGTTGACAGCGCTTCGAACGCGTGTTCGACTGAGTGTGTGAGGTGGGAGAGTCAACGCGCCGGCCGTGACGCGCAACCGGCCCTGCTGGGACTGGACGGCCTCGTCCGGACCGTGACGCCTGCCGGAGTTCCAGGGCGTCACGTTCCACGAGGTCCACGCCCGCTCGGTGCTGAACAAGGTGCCGGGCGAGTCGATGGTCCCGTTCGGCTGGACCGTCAACCCGTACCGGGGCTGCAGCCACGCCTGCACCTACTGCCTGGCCGGGGACACCCCGATCCTGATGGCCGACGGGCGCACCAGACCGCTGGCAGACCTGCGCGTCGGCGACGAGATCCAGGGCACCGAGCCGCGCGGCGAGGACCGCCACCTGGTGCGCACCACGGTGCTGGCCCACTGGGCCACCGTGAAGCCGGCCCACCGGCTGACCCTGCGGAACGGGACGACCCTCGTCGCCAGTGGCGACCACCGGTTCCTCACGGCGAAGGGCTGGCGCCACGTCACCGGCGACGACCGGCCGCACCTGGCGCCCGGCGACACGCTGGTGGGCCCCGCCGGTGCGGTGGCCGAGCAGGACGCCGCTCTGGACGTGGTCGCGATCGAGCCGCTGGGCCGGGCCGAAACCCTGTTCGACATCACCACGGGCACCGGCGACTTCATCGCCGCCGGGGTCGTCAGCCACAACTGCTTCGCCCGCAACACGCACACCTACCTCGACTTCGACGCCGGCCGCGACTTCGACACCCAGGTCGTGGTGAAGGTGAACGCGCCCGAGGTGCTGGCCGCCCAGCTGCGGCGGCCGAGCTGGAACCGCGAGCACGTCGCGATGGGCACCAACACCGACCCTTACCAGCGGGCCGAGGGCCGCTACCGGCTGATGCCCGGCATCATCCGCGCGCTCGCCGACTCCGGCACGCCGTTCTCGATCCTCACCAAGGGCACCGTCCTCACCCGGGACCTGCCGCTGCTCACCTCGGTGTCCGGGCAGGTGGACGTCGGCATGGCGGTGTCGATCGCGCTGCTCGACCGCGGCCTGCAGCGCAGTCTGGAGCCAGGCACCCCGAGCCCGCGTGCCCGGCTGGACCTGGTCCGCCGCATCGCCGACGCCGGCCTGCCCTGCCACGTCATGGTCGCGCCGGTGCTGCCCGGCCTCACCGACACCGAGGAGGCGCTGGAGCCGCTGTTCGCCGAGATCGCCGCCGCCGGGGCCGCCCGTGCCACCGTGCTGGCGCTGCACCTGCGGCCCGGCGCGCGCGAGTGGTTCGCCCGCTGGCTCGGCGCGCACCGGCCGGACCTGGTGGAGCGCTACCGGGAGATCTACGGCCACGGCAGCTACGCGATGCCCGCTTACCGGAGGGCGCTGTCCGCCCGGGTCGCGCCCTTGCTGAGGCGCCACGGCCTCAACCGCCGCGAGGAGTCCCACCGGACGCCGTCCCCGCGCGCCCCGGAGCGCCCGCCGCAGGGGGAGCAGCTGAGCCTGCTCTAGCCGGCCGTGCGGCCTGGGGTCGCGCTTCGCCGGTGGGATGAGGCCCCGCGGTGCCGCCCGGCGGCGCTCCCAGCGCGGCTGCCGGGCGAGCAGCTGAGCCTGCTGTAGCCGGCCGCGGGGCCCGGGGCCGCGTTTCGCCGGTGGCATGAGGACCTGCGGCGTCGCCGCCTTGCCGACCCAGCGCAGCCGCCGGCGCACCCGCAGCCGCCCCTGCCATAACCCGGCCGCACCCCCACCGGCGGTCACCAGCCCGCCGCGGCGCCCCCGCACCCCCTCGCGCGAACGCCCGGCCATAACCTGGTGGACTCGCCCACCGGGGCGTTCGTTAGCCTCATACGGGCAGGAAAATCCCTGCTGACGCCACGAGCTGAACGCCTCGCAAGGAGAACAACCGCAGTGCTTCGCACCCACGACGCCGGCACCCTGCGTGCCGAGCACGCCGGCCAGATCGTCACGCTCACCGGGTGGGTCGCCCGGCGGCGCGATCACGGCGGGGTGATCTTCATCGATCTGCGGGACGCGAGCGGTGTCGCCCAGGTGGTGTTCCGCGAGGGCGAGATGGCCGAGCGCGCCCACCAGCTGCGCTCCGAATTCTGCGTCAAGGTCACCGGCGAGGTCGCGCGGCGCCCCGCGGGCAACGAGAACCCGGACATCCCCACCGGCGCGATCGAGGTGCTCGCCACCGAGCTGGAGGTGCTGTCCGAAGCCGCGGTGCTGCCGTTCCCGATCGACGACCGCGTCGACGTCGGCGAGGAGGTGCGGCTCAAGTACCGCTACCTGGACCTGCGCCGCAGCGGCCCGGCCCGCGCCATCCGCCTGCGCAGCGAGGTCAGCCGCGCCGCCCGCGAGGTGTTGCACGGCCAGGGCTTCGTCGAGGTCGAGACCCCGACGATGACCCGCTCCACCCCGGAGGGCGCCCGCGACTTCCTGGTGCCGGCCCGCCTCCGCCCGGGCTCCTGGTACGCGCTGCCGCAGTCGCCCCAGCTGTTCAAGCAGCTGCTCATGGTCGGCGGCCTGGAGCGCTACTACCAGATCGCCCGCTGCTACCGCGACGAGGACTTCCGCGCCGACCGGCAGCCGGAGTTCACCCAGCTCGACATCGAGATGAGCTTCGTCGACCAGGACGACGTGATCGCCGTCGGCGAGGCGGTCGTGTCGGCGCTGTGGAAGCTGATCGGCCACGACATCCCGCGCCCGATCACCCGCATGACCTACGCCGACGCGATGGCCAAGTACGGCACCGACAAGCCGGACCTGCGTTTCGGGCTCGAGCTGACCGACCTGACCGAGTACTTCGCCGACACCCCGTTCCGCGTCTTCCAGGCGCCCTACGTCGGCGCGGTCGTCATGCCCGGCGGCGGGAACCAGCCGCGCCGCCAGCTCGACGCGTGGCAGGAGTGGGCCAAGCAGCGCGGCGCGAAGGGCCTGGCCTACGTGCTCATCGGGGAGGACGGCACCCTGTCCGGCCCGGTCGCCAAGAACATCTCCGAATCCGAGCGCGAGGGCCTGGCCGAGGCCGTCGGCGCCAAGCCCGGTGACTGCGTCTTCTTCGCCGCGAACAAGCCCAAGGAGGCCCGCGCCCTGCTCGGCGCGGCCCGCGTGGAGATCGGCCACCGCCTCGGCCTGATCGACCCCGACGAGTGGTCCTTCGTGTGGGTGGTGGACGCCCCGCTGTTCGAGCCGGCCGACGAGACCGACGACGTCGCCGTCGGTTCCGGCAAGTGGACCGCGGTCCACCACGCCTTCACCTCGCCGACCCCGGAGTGGATCGACAAGTTCGAGTCCGACCCGGGCAACGCCCTGGCCTACGCCTACGACTTGGTCTGCAACGGCAACGAGATCGGCGGCGGCTCGATCCGTATCCACCGCGCCGACGTGCAGAAGCGCGTCTTCGAAGTGATGGGCCTGTCCGAGGCCGAGGCGCAGGAGAAGTTCGGCTTCCTGCTCGACGCGTTCTCCTTCGGCGCCCCGCCGCACGGCGGCATCGCGTTCGGCTGGGACCGCATCGTGATGCTGCTGGCCAAGGCCGAGTCCCTGCGGGACGTCATCGCGTTCCCGAAGACCGGCGGCGGCTACGACCCGCTGACCGGTGCCCCGGCGCCGATCACCGCCCAGCAGCGCCGCGAGGCGGGGGTCGACGCGAAGCCGCCGGCGCCCAAGGGCTGACCGCGGTGCTGCACCTGCGGGTCGTCAGCCCGCCGGAGGACACCGAGCGCGCGCTGGCGGTGCTGCGGGACCAGCCGGGCACGGCGCACCTGATCGTGCACACCGGTGCCGCCGTGTCCCCGGCCGGTGACCTCATCGAGGCCGACGTGGCGCGCGAGGCCGCCGACGACGTGGTCGAGGCGTTGTGCGAGCTGGGGCTGGACCACAGCGGCGCGATCACCCTCGAAGCGCTCGACACGGCGCTGTCCGATTCGGCCGACCGCGCGGAGGAAAACGCGCCAGGCGAGGGTGCGGACGCGGTCGTCTGGCAGGAGCTGCTGAACCGCACCGGCGAGGAGTCGCGGCTCAACGCCACGTTCCTGACGTTCCTGACGATCGCGTGCCTGCTGGCCTCGGTCGGCATCGTGACCGATTCGCCGGTCACGATCGTCGGCGCGATGGTGGTGGGGCCGGAGTTCGGGCCGCTCGCCGCGATCGCGGTGGGGCTCGTGCTGCGCCGCGGGGACCTCATCCGCCGCGCGCTGCTGGCGCTCGGGCTCGGGTTCCCGCTCGCGATGCTGGTGACCGCCGGGGTCACGGTGCTGAGCTGGGCCGTCGGGCTGCTCGACGTGAGCAGCTTCCGCGAAGCCCACGAGGTGGACTTCGTCTACGAGGTCGGGTGGTACTCGCTGATCGTCGCGCTGCTCGCCGGGGCGGCCGGGATGCTGTCGATGACGTCGGCGAAATCGGCCGCGCTGGTCGGTGTGTTCATTTCGGTCACCACGGTCCCCGCGGCCGGGTACGCGGTGGTCGCGGCGGTCGTGGGGGAGTGGGTCAAGGCGGCCTACTCGTTCGGTCAGCTGGCGGTGAACCTGGTCGGGATCGTTGCGGCGGCGGCCGTCGTTTTGCTGCTGCGGCGGCGAAACCGGGACCGCGTCACCGTGCGGCCGTTGCCGGAAGTGGAAAAATCGTTGTGGTGAGCGACGTTCGCCCGCTAGTAGGGTCGAAGGCGATGACGGTGGACACTTCCCCAGGCACGGAGGACGACCAGGACCCGGCTGTGGCGGCTGTTCCGGTGAGCGGAACGGAGACCGTGGACGCGGCCGTCCAGGCGGCGGAAACCGTGCTCACGCGGCGCTTCGGCAGCCCGATCGGGCTGGTGGAGCCGGAGGCGCTGCCCGGGAGCGGACCGGCGACGGTGGTCCGCGCCCGCATCGCCGCGTCCCCGTTCGGGCTGCCGCGGACGCTGGTGATCAAGCACTACCCGGAGGCGCCGCCGCGCGGGGTCGCCGACCCGTTCGCGCAGGAGGCGGTCAGCTACCAGCTGTTCACCGCGCTGCCGGCCGAGGACCGGATGTGCCCGGAACTGCTCGCCCACGACGGGCCGCTGCGCGTGATCGTGATCGACGACCTCGGCCGCGCGCCCACCCTGTGGGACAAGCTGCGCGGGCAGGACGCGCGGCTGGCCGAGCGGGCGTTGTTGTCGTGGGCGCGGTCGCTGGGCCGGCTGCACGCGACAACCGCGGGTCGTGAGGCCGACTTCGAGGCGCTGCTGCGGCGGCTGGGCGGGTTCGTGCCGGACGAGGACACCACGCCGGCGGTGGCGTGCGCGCGGCTGCCGACGCTGCTCGAGGAGGCGGTCGGGGTCGCCACGCCGGACGACGTGCGGGCCTACGCGGAGAACGTGTGCGAGGGCTCGGCGTCGTCGCCGTACCGCGCGTTCAGCCCGGTGGACCTGAGCCCGGACAACAACCTGGTGACCAGCGGCGGCGTGCACTTCCTGGACTTCGAGCGCGGCCTGGTCCGCAACGCCCTGGTGGACGCCGCGCACCTGCGCGTCCCGTTCGCCACCTGCGACGACGCGCGGGCGCTGCCGAGCGGCATGAGCGAGGCGATGATCGCGGCGTGGAAGGCGGAGGTGTCCGGGGTCTGGCCGGCGCTCGCGGACAACGACGTGCTGTCGGCGCAGCTGCTGGACCACCAGATGCTGCTCGTGTGGGTGACCACGTGGGCCGACCTGGGCGGCGTGGCCGCGGAGATCTCACCCGGCCGCGTGGCGGCGCTGGTGAGCTGGTGGAAGGACCTGGGAACCTACGCCGAGCGTGGCGGCCGGGACGAGGTCGCCGAGCACGCCCGGGCGGTCGCGAAGGCGCTGGACACGCGCTTCGGGCCCGGGCTGGAGCTGCCGCTGTACCCGGCTTTCCGCTGAGGCTGCGGGGTTCTCGGGATAGCGGGAGCCGGTTGCCGCCCGTGTGCGGGGGGTACGGGCGGCCCGTTCGTGCGAGTGCGAGTGGCGCACTCGCACGGCCGTGAGTGGGCCTTTCGTGCGGAGTGGCCGTTTCGTGCGGCCGCGAGTGGCGCAGGTCGTGGGGCCGCGGCTGGCGCTTTCGTGCGGGGGCGACAGGCCGACTCGCGTGGGGACCAGTGGCCGGCTCGTGCACCTGCGAGTGGCCCATTCGCGCGGCCGTGACTGGCCCTTTCGTGCGGGTGCGGGTGGCCCTCTCGTGCGGATGCGAGTGGGTAGCTCGTACGGCGGCGAGTGGTCCGCTCGTACTGCGGCGAGTGGTCCGCTCGTGTGGCCGCGAGTGTGCCCGTTCGTGCGGGTGCGGCTGGCCGTGATGCGACTGGCCCTCTCGTGCGCCCGCGACTGGCCCCTTCCGTGCGCCAACGACCGGCCCCGCCGCATGACCGGGCACGTCACACCCACGCCAGCACCCCCACCCACCCACACCCCCCAAACCCAGACGTTCGCTGAGCCGTCCGGGGCGTGTTACCCGCCGATCACGTGGTGGGCGGGTCCGTGCCTGATGGTCTTCAGACGTGACTGCGGTGCGTGAAGAATTCACCCAGACCCCTGACCCGCTTCCCCGCCGTGCGGTCCGCCTGGCCGTGCTCGGCGACTCGACCGCCGTGGGGCTCGGCGACCCCGTGCCCGGCGGCTCCTGGCGCGGCGTCGGCCCGCTGGTCGCCGACGCGCTGGGCATCCCGCCCGCCGGGTACCTCAACACCGCCTTCACCGGGGCCCGCATGCGCTGCGTGCGCACCGACCAGCTGCCGGCGGCCCTGCACCACCGGCCCGACGTCGCGATCCTGATCGTCGGCATGAACGACACCCTCCGGTCCGACTTCGACCCCCTCGGCCTGGCCCGCGACCTCGAACACGTGATCACCGCCCTGCACGGCGTCGGCGCCACCGTCGTCACCATGCGCTTCCACGACCACAGCCGCGTCTTCCGGCTCCCCGGCCCGCTGCGCCGCGCCCTCACCGCCCGCATCGGCGAGCTGAACGACGTCATCGAACTGATCACCCGCCGCCACGGCGCCACCTGCCTCGACCTGGGCTCCCTGCCCGGCGCGTACGACCTCGCCGCCTGGAGCGTCGACCGGCTGCACCCCTCCGAACTCGGCCACCGCCTCCTGGCACGCGGCGTGACCGAACTCCTCGCCGACGCCGGGATCTCCGTCCCCTCGCCGGTGAGCCTCGTCTGCTCCGGCGGCGTCGCGCCCCGCACCGTCGACCACGTCGGCTGGCTCGTCGTCAAGGGCATCCCCTGGCTGTGGCGCCGCGGCCGCGACCTGCTGCCCTACGCCGCCGCCATCGTGGCCCGGTCGGCGCTCGACTCCTGGCGCGCTCGCCGCGTCGAGCCCCTGGAACTGGAACCGGCGGAGCAGTGACGGTTTCGTCGGGGGTCCGCATTACGGTGGAGGCGTGCAGGACGAACTCTTCACGGTGAACCCGGACCTGGAGCCGCCGCCGGAGCGCGTGACGCAGCCCCAGACGGCCCCGGTCCCGCCGGGTTCGCCCCTCGCCGTCCGGATGCGGCCGCGCTCGCTCGACGAGGTGGTCGGGCAGCAGCACCTCCTCGGCGAAGGCGCCCCGCTGCGCCGCCTCGTCGAGGGCGCCGCCCCGGCCTCGGTGCTCCTCTACGGCCCGCCCGGCACCGGCAAGACCACCCTCGCCAACCTGGTCTCCACCGCCACCGGCCGCCGCTTCGTCGCCCTGTCCGCGCTCTCCGCCGGCGTCAAGGAGGTCCGCGGCGTCATCGAGGAAGCCCGGCGCCGCCGCCAGTACAACGCCGAGAACACCGTCCTGTTCATCGACGAGGTGCACCGGTTCTCCAAGACCCAGCAGGACGCCCTGCTCGGCGCGGTCGAGGACCGCACGGTCCTCCTCGTCGCCGCCACCACCGAGAACCCGTCGTTCTCCGTCGTCTCCCCGCTGCTGTCCCGCTCGCTGGTGCTGCAGCTCAAACCCCTCACCGACGACGACGTGCGCCTGCTCATCCGCCGCGCGCTGGCCGACGAGCGCGGCCTGGACGGCGAGCTGGAACTCACCCGGGAGGCCGAGGACCACCTCGTCCGGCTGGCCTCCGGCGACGCCCGCCGCGCGCTGACCGCACTGGAAGCCGCCGCCGACGCCGCCGCGGCCACCGAGCACAAGACCATCGACCTGCCGATCGTCGAGTCCACCGTGGACAAGGCCGCGGTGCGCTACGACCGCGACGGCGACCAGCACTACGACGTCATCAGCGCGTTCATCAAGTCCATCCGCGGGTCCGACGTGGACGCCGCGCTGCACTACCTGGCCCGCATGATCGAGGCGGGGGAGGACCCGCGGTTCCTCGCCCGCCGCCTCGTCGTGCACGCCAGCGAAGACATCGGCATGGCCGACCCGACCGCGCTGCAGACCGCGGTCGCCGCCGCGCACGCCGTCCAGTTCATCGGCATGCCCGAGGGCAGGCTCGCGCTGGCCCAGGCCACCATCCACCTCGCCACCGCGCCCAAGTCGAACGCCGTCGTCATGGGCATCGACGCCGCACTGGCCGACGTGCGCGCCGGCCGCCTGGGCACGGTGCCCCCGCACCTGCGCGACGGCCACTACGCGGGCGCGGCCAAGCTCGGCAACGCCCAGGGCTACCGCTACCCGCACGACGTGCCCGAAGGCGTGGTCGCGCAGCAGTACCCGCCGGACGAGGTGGTCGGCGTGGACTACTACCACCCCACCCAGCGCGGCGCCGAACGCACGCTGTCCGAACGCGTCCCCCGGCTGCGCCGCTCGGTGCGCGGCGGCTGACCCGGAGCGAAACCTGGCGAAGTCGATCTCGCCGGGACCCGCGCGTCCGGACCGCTTGAGCCCGGAGGGCCCGTCCAGCCACCGGCGGCGACGCACGGTAACCTGACCGGCATTCACGCCGCTAGAACCCGAGGAGGGCCCGTGTCGGCAGGGCAGATCGCCGCGTTGATCGCCGCAGGAGCGTTCGTCCTGCTGGTGCTGCTGCTGGCGATCCCGTTGCTCAAGCTCGGTCGCACGCTCGACGAGGCGACGATCGCCATCCGCAAGGCGCACGAGAACTCGGACCCGATCCTGCTCGGCGCCAACGAGACGATCACGCACGTCAACACCCAGCTCGAGCGCGTCGACGGGATCACCGCCAACGCCCAGGCCGTGAGCGGCAACGTCTCCGCGCTGTCGTCGGTCTTCACCGCGACCCTCGGCGGCCCGCTGGTCAAGACGGCCGCCCTGTCCTACGGCCTGAGCAAGGCCATCCGCTCGCGCCGCAAGAGCAAGGAGCTCGCCGAGGGCAAGCACAGCCGGAAGCGGGGCCGCAAGTGAAGCGCCTGTTCTGGCTCGGCGTCGGCGTCGTGACCGGCGTCGCACTGACCCGCAAGGCAGGTCAAACCGCTCGTCAAGCGTCGCCGGCGGGGTTAGCCTCGAACCTGGGTGACGCCGTGTCCGAGCTGGCCGGCGCCATCGGATCGTTCGGCGCCGACGTGCGCGCCGGGATGAGCGAGCGGGAACAGGAGCTGCGTCACATGGTGGAGGACCGGTCCGGGGTGAGCACCCCGCGCGCCTCCGAAGGACGGCACGCGGCCCGGCGCCCGGCGCGAGCTCGCCGGGCGGAGGGCTGACGCGGCCCAGCCGCCGCGCCCTCCGCCGACGCCGCAGCCCCTGACATCCGCGGCGCCCGCCGCTTCCCCACGAGGACTGACCAGTGGAAACACACGAGATCAACAAGCGCTTCCTGGCGCACTTCCAGGGCAAGGACCACACCCCGGTGCCGAGCGCGTCGCTGATCCTGGACGACCCGACGCTGCTGTTCGTCAACGCCGGCATGGTCCAGTTCAAGCCGTACTTCCTGGGCGAGGTGCCGCCGCCGTACCCGCGCGCGACCAGCATCCAGAAGTGCGTGCGCACCGGCGACATCGACGAGGTCGGCAAGACCACCCGGCACAACACGTTCTTCCAGATGGCCGGGAACTTCTCCTTCGGCGACTACTTCAAGGAAGGCGCCATCGCCAACGCCTGGGAGCTGATCACCAAATCCCAGGACGACGGCGGCTTCGGCTTCGACCCGGACCGCATCTGGGTCACCGTCTACGAGAACGACTCCGAGGCCGCGGGACTGTGGCAGAAGATCGCCGGCATCCCGTCCGAGCGCATCCAGGCGCGCGACGGCCGCGACAACTACTGGGACATGGGCGTGCCCGGCCCCGGCGGCCCGTGCTCGGAGATCTACTACGACCGCGGCCCCGAGTTCGGCCGCGACGGCGGCCCGGTCGTCGACGAGGACCGGTACCTGGAGATCTGGAACCTCGTCTTCATGCAGGACGTGCGGGGTGAGCAGAGCCCCAAGTACGGCCACCCGCCGATCGGCGAGCTGCCGAAGAAGAACATCGACACCGGCATGGGCGTCGAGCGCGTCGCCTACCTGCTGCAGGGCGTGGAGAACGTCTACGAGACCGACCTGGTGCGCCCGGTGATCGCGCGCGCCGAGGAGTTCTCCGGCCGCCGCTACGGCGCCAGCCACACCGACGACGTGCGCTTCCGCGTCATCGCCGACCACGCCCGCTCCGGCGTGATGCTGATCGGCGACGGCGTGACCCCGGGCAACGAGGCACGTGGCTACGTGCTGCGCCGCCTGCTGCGCCGCATCGTGCGCTCGGTGCGCCTGCTCGGCGTGCACGAGCCGGTGCTGCCCGAGTTCGCCGCGGTGGTGCGGGACGCGATGGCGCCGTCCTACCCGGAGATCGCGCGCGACTTCGACCGGATCAGCGAGGTCATGCGGGTCGAGGAGGAGGCGTTCCTGCAGACCCTGACCAGCGGGTCGCGGATCTTCGACCTCGCCGCGGAGGAGACGAAGAAGGCCGGCGGCAACGTGCTGGCCGGTGACCGCGCGTTCCAGCTGCACGACACCTACGGCTTCCCGATCGACCTGACCCTCGAGATGGCCGCCGAGCAGGGGCTGTCGGTGGACGAGGACGGCTTCCGCACGCTGATGGAGGAGCAGCGCCAGCGCGCGAAGGCCGACGCGGCGGCCCGCAAGAAGGGCCACGGCGACCTGTCGGTCTACCGCGAGCTGCTGGAGCGGCACGGCGAGACCGACTTCCTCGGCTACACCGACCTGCAGGCCAGCGCCAAGGTCATCGGCCTGCTCAAGGACGGCCAGGGCGTGCCGGTCGTGCGCGAGGGCGACAAGGCCGAGCTGATCCTCGACCGCACCCCGTTCTACGCCGAAAGCGGTGGCCAGGTCGCCGACACCGGTGTCCTGCTGGGCTCCGGCGGCGAGGCCAAGGTCGTCGACGTGCAGAAGATCGTGCCCGGCCTGTGGGTGCACCGCGTCGAGGTGATCGCGGGCGAGATCGGCCTGGACACCGAGGTGACCGGGTCGGTCGACCAGACCCGGCGCGGCTCGATCGCGCGGTCGCACTCGGCCACCCACCTGGTGCACGCCGCGGTCCGCGGTGCCTACGGCCGCCGCGCCGCGCAGGCCGGTTCGCTGAACTCGCCGGGCCGCATGCGGTTCGACTTCACCACCCCCGGCCCGGTCTCCACCGACGTGCTGACCGAGGTCGAGGAGGAGGTCAACGACTACCTCCAGAACGACGTCGAGGTGCAGGCCTACACCACGACCAAGGACAAGGCGCTGGAGCTGGGCGCGATCGCGTTGTTCGGCGAGAAGTACGGCGACAACGTCCGCGTCGTGGACATGGGCGAGTACTCGCGCGAGCTGTGCGGTGGCACCCACGTGGGCCGCATCGGCGAGCTCGGCCTGGTCAAGCTCGTGTCCGACTCGTCGATCGGCTCCGGCGTGCACCGCGTCGAGGCGCTGGTCGGTACCGACGCGCTCAAGCACGTGCGCAAGGAGCAGCTGCTGGTCTCGCAACTGGCGAACACCTTCAAGGTGCCCAGCGACCAGCTGCCCTCCCGCATCGAGGACGTCCTGTCCCGCCTGCGCAACGCGGAGAAGGAGATCGCCCAGCTGCGCACCCAGCAGGTGCTCGGCTCGGCCGGATCGCTCGCCGACAAGGCGAGCGACGTCCAGGGCGTCTCGCTGGTGGCGGAGAAGCTCGACGGCGACGTCGACGCGGGCGCCCTGCGTTCGCTGGCCCAGGAGGTCCGCAACCGGCTCGGCTCGCGTCCCGGCGTGGTCGCGTTGTTCGCGCCGCAGGGCGAGAAGCTCAGCTTCGTCGTGGCGACCACGGCCGCGGCCCGCGACAAGGGCTTCGCCGCGGGCAAGCTGGTGCCTGCCTTCGCCGAGGCGGTCGGCGGCCGCGGCGGCGGCAAGCCGGACCTCGCGCAGGGCGGCGGCAGCAACCCGGCGGGCATCGAGCAGGCCATCACGGCGCTGCGTGGCGCGGTCGCGGCAGGGTGACCGCGCGGAAACCGGACCGCCCCGGGGAGCACGATCCCGGGGCCGGCCGGCGGCTCGGCGTCGATGTCGGATCCGTCCGGGTCGGTGTGGCGCTCAGCGATCCCTCGCCCGTCCTCGCCAGCCCGCTGGTTACCCTGTCGCGTGATGCGAACAGCGACAGCGATCTCGAGCAGCTTGCCGCACTGGTGGCCGAACACGAGGTGGTGGAGGTGATCGTGGGACTGCCCCGCACGCTTGCCGACCGCCACGGGCCGGCCGCGGAGATCGCCGCCGGCTACGCCGACGCCCTCGCCGGGCGGATCGCGCCGGTTCCGGTGCGGCTCGCCGACGAGCGCCTCACCACGGTCAGCGCGTCCCGCATGCTGTCCCAGCGCGGCGTGAAGGGCCGCAAGCAGCGCGCGGTGGTCGACCAGGCCGCCGCCGTGGAGATCCTGCAGGGCTGGCTCGACGCCCGGGCCGCCCACCGGGCACGGGCGGGTGAGGCGTGAGCGAGCAGCCCCCGCACCCCGGCTCCCCACACCAGGGCTCCCCACGTCCCGGTCCGCCGCGGCGCCGTCCGCCCGTGCCCCCGCCGCCGGTCCCGCCGCGCGGCGGGGACCGGGCGATGCCGGCCCGCCGTCCCGGCGCGCCGCGTCACGCGCGCCCCGAGACGCCCCAGCCACCGCCGCCCGCGCCGCCGCAGGCACCGCCCCCGGTGGCGCCGCGCCGCCCGCCGGCACGCCGTCCCGCGCCGGCCGACCACGGTCTCGACCTGTTCGACGAGCGGCCACCGCCGCCGCGCCCCCGCCGGCCGCGCCAGCCGCCGCCGGACGAGTCGCCGACCGAGATCATCCACCTCGAGGACGACTACGACTACGACGAGTACGACGATTACCCGGAGAACGCCGACGAGGAGCGCGCCGAGCCGGAGTACATCGAGCCGCCCGACGACAGCGAACCGGTCGAGACGCGGCAGCGGCGCAAGCCGGTGCGCTGGCTGGTCGCGCTCGTCGTGCTCGCCCTCATCGGCGGCGGGGCCTGGTACGGCATCGACGCCGTCTTCGGCTACGACGACTACGAGGGCGGCGGCGAGTCCGACGTCCTGATCGAGATCAACGCCGGCGACTCGACCGGCGCGATCGGGCAGGAACTGGCCGGCGCCGGGGTCGTGGCGAGCGCGAAGGCGTTCGTGAAGGCCAGCGAGGACAACTCGAAGGTGCTGAGCCTGCAGCCCGGCTACTACGTCGTGAAGACGAAGATGTCCGGCGCCGCGGCGGTGGCGAAGCTGACCCAGGACGGCTCGCGCGTCGGCGTGCTGCAGGTGCGCGCCGGGACCCAGCTGGACGACATCACCCAGCCCGACGGCACTGTCACGCCGGGCGTGTTCTCGCTGCTGTCCAAGGCCTCGTGCGCGCAGCTGAACGGCCGGAGCACGTGCATCCCGGTCGAGCAGTTGCGGGACACCGCGGCCAAGGCCGACCTGAAGGCGCTGGGCGCGCCGGACTGGGCGGTGCCGGTGATCTCCGGATCCACCGACGCCCGCCGCATCGAGGGCCTGGTCGCGCCCGGGGTGTACGACGTGAAGCCCGGCTGGTCGGCCGAGGAGCTGCTCGGCTACGTGCTGAAGACCTCGGCCACCCGGATCCAGACCGCCGGGCTCAGCGGGACGTCGCAGTTCCAGGGCCGCACGCCGTACGAGACGCTGATCGTCGCCTCGCTCATCGAGCGGGAGGGCGTCAAGCAGGACTTCGAGAACATCGGGCAGGTCATCTACAACCGGCTCGCGCAGAACATGCGGCTGCAGCTGGACTCGACGGTGAACTACCTGCTGGACAAACCGGTCGTGACGACCACCGACGACGACCGCAACCGGCCCGGCCCGTACAACACGTACAAGATCCCGGGGCTGCCGCCGACGCCGATCTCCTCGCCCAGCCCGGAGGCCATCGAGGCGGCGGCCAACCCCACCCAGGGCACCTACGTGTACTTCGTCAAGTGCGAGAAGAACGGCCTGTCCTGCTTCGCCTCGGACCTGCCCGAGCACGAGCAGAACAAGACGCTGGCGAGGCAGCGCGGTGCCTACTGAGCGCAGGGCCGCGGTGCTGGGCAAGCCGGTGGCGCACTCGCTGTCGCCGGTGCTGCACAGCGCGGCGTACGCGGCGCTGGGCCTGGACGGGTGGACCTACGACCGCGTCGAGATGGACGCCGAGGGGCTGCCCGGGTTCGTGCGCGGCCTCGGCCCGGAGTGGGCGGGCCTGTCGGTGACCATGCCGGGCAAGCGGGCCGCGCTGGACTTCGCGAGCGAGGCCACCCCACGGGCGGTGGCGGCCGGCGCGGCCAACACGCTGGTGCGGACCGCGGACGGGTGGCTGGCCGACTGCACCGACGTCGACGGCGTCGCCGGGGCACTGCGGTGCGCGGGCGGCTTCACCGGCGGGGACACCGGCCTGATCCTGGGTGCGGGCGGCACGGCCGCCGCGACCGTGGTGGCGTTCGCGGCGCTGGGCATCCGGCGTGCGGTGCTCGTGGTGCGCGATCCGGCGCGGGCGCGGGAGACCGTCGAGGCGGCCGGCCGGGCCGGCCTCGAGGCCGACGTGCGCGTGTGGGCCTCGGCGGACTTCGGCAAGCTCGCCGCCGACTGCGCGGTGCTGGTGAGCACGGTCCCGCCCGCCGCGGTCGCGGAGCACGTGGCCGAGCTGGCCGCGGCGCCGTGCGTGCTGGACGTGATTTACCACCCGTGGCCCACGCCGCTGGCCGAGGCGGCCGCCGGCCGCGTCGCCACCGGACTGGACATGCTGCTGCACCAGGCGTTCGGGCAGGTCGAGCACTTCACCGGACGGCCGGCCCCGCGCGAGGCGATGCGCGACGCCCTCCGGGAGGCGACGGGCGGCATCCTGCCGCTGCCGCTGGACTAGCGTGGTCGCCATGAAGATCGTGGTGCTGGACGACTATCAGGACATCGCGCGGAGCCTCGCGGACTGGGATTCGCTGGGCGCCGAGGTCGAGGTGATCACCACCTACCTCGGTGACCACGACGAGCTGGTGCGGCGGCTGGCCGGCGCCGAGGTCGTCGTCGCGATGCGGGAGCGCACGCGGTTCACCGCCGAGCTGCTGGAGCGGCTGCCCGACCTGAAGCTGCTGGTCAGCACCGGCCGCCGGAACGCGGCCATCGATCTCAAGGCCACCGAGCGGCTGGGCATCACGGTCTGCGGCACCGGCTACCTGCCGCACCCCACGGCCGAGCACACCTGGGCGCTCATCCTCGCCGCGCACCGCCACCTGGAGACCGAGCTGGCCGCCATGCGGGACGGCGCCTGGCAGTCCACTGTGGGCACCGGCCTGCACGGCAAGACGCTCGGCCTGCTCGGGCTCGGCAACCTCGGCCAGCGGGTGGCGAAGATCGGCCAGGCCTTCGGCATGGAAACCATCGCCTGGAGCCAGAACCTGACCGCCGAGCGGGCCGCCGAGCACGACGTGACGGCGGTGTCCAAAGAGGACCTGTTCGCCCGCGCGGACGTCCTGTCGGTGCACCTGGTGCTGTCCAAGCGCACCCGCGGTCTGGTCGGGGCGGCCGAGCTGGCCGCGATGAAGCCGGGCGCGCTGCTGGTCAACACCTCGCGCGGCCCGATCGTCGACGAGCAGGCGCTGCTGGACGCGCTGCGGGCGCGCCGCATCCACGCCGCGCTGGACGTCTACGACATCGAGCCGCTGCCGGCCGACCACCCGCTGCGCGCGATGCGCAACGCCACGCTGACCCCGCACCTGGGCTACGTGACGCGCGAGGTGTACGAGATCTTCTACCGCGACGCGGTCGAGGACATCGCCGCCTGGCGGGACGGCAACCCGGTCCGGGTCATGACGCTGTGACGGGGCGCCTCCCCGCGCGGGGAGGCGCCCCTGGCCGGCTCAGCGCACGATCGTGCCGCTGGAGCTGATCCGGTTGCTGATGTTGGCGGAGAAGGACTGCACCTCGGCGTAGACACCGGGGTAGTCCGGCCGGGCGCAGCCTTCGCCCCAGCTCACGATCCCGACCTCGACCCACTCGCCGGCCGCGTTCTTCTTGACCATCGGGCCGCCCGAGTCGCCCTGACAGGTGTCCGTGCCGCCCTCCGGGTAGCCGGCGCACAACTCGTAGGCCGGCTGCAGTTCGCTGCCGTAGGACTGCTGGCAGGTGGAGTCGCTGACGTAGGGCACGGTCGCGTACTTGAGGTAGCGCGACTGGCCGCCGCCCTCGACGGTGGCGCCCCAGCCCATGATGGTGAAGGTGCCGCTGTTGAGGGAGGTGTCGCCGGGCGCGGCGAACTTCAGCGTGGGCGCGGACGGGGCGGAGGCCAGTTCGACCAGCGCCCAGTCCTGCGCGCCGGTGCTGGCGTAGGCCGGGCTGCGGTAGACGTAGGTGGACTTGATCGACTGGCCGCCGCTGCTCTGCAGGTCCACCTTGCCGATCGTGGCGGTGATGCTGGAGTTGGTGCCGGTCCGGGACACGCAGTGCGCCGCGGTCAGCACGACCCGCGGTGCGACGAGCGCGCCGCCGCAGCCCATGGACAGCCGCACCATCCACGGGAACTGGCCCTGGGTGGCGTTGGTGCCGCCGACGACGAACGGGGTGACCGTGTCCCCGGCCGGCTGCGCGGCCTGAGCCGGCGTCAGCGCCGCGGCGAGCGCGGTGGCGAAAGCGGTGGTCGCGAGAATGGCGCCGCGGATTGTGTCGCGCAGTGATTTCCGCATTTTCAGACCCCCGCCGTCTGGCTGATCCAAGTGCGGTTCGCGGCCACGCTGCCGTAGATTTGCGAAGAACTGCCGTCGGCCATCGAAGCCACCCCGACCTGAACGCCATTGACCATTTGGGGGCCGCCGGAATCGCCCTTCCAGGCCACGCCGCTCACGCCGGTGGAGCAGATCGCGCGGCCGCCGTAGGCGTCGGTGCAGCTGCCGCCGATGCGGGTGTTGCGCACGGTCGCGGTCTTGAGCTGCTCGGAGGCGGAGCCGTTGTAGCTGGTGCGGCCCCAGCCGTAGATGGAGTTGGTGCTGCCGACCGCCGGGTCCGCGCTGGCCAGCCGGGCGTAGGTGGTGCTGACCGACGTGCCGAGCTGGAGCAGGGCGAAGTCGGTGCTGGGGTTGGCGACCTGACGCGTCACGGTCGCGGTGACGCCGCCGGAGGAGCGGTACACGCTGCCGACGCGCACGGTCATGCCCGAGCCGAGGCAGTGCTTGGCGGTGAGCACCCACCGCGACGCGATGATGGTGCCCGAGCAGTTGAACTGGCCGCCCACGAACACGGCCGCCGCCCACGGCGCGCTCGACACGGTGCTGCCCCCGATGATGAACGGTTCGACGGCCGGTCCCGCGGCGAATGCCGGAGTGGCGCCGCCCGCGGCGATACCCGCCGCGGCGAGAATGGTGGAAATCCACCGGAAAATGCGCATGACGACTAAACCTCCGCAGGGGTGAGGTATTCGCGCCCGACGATGTGCGCGACAGCGCCGAAGCTAGCGCGAGAAGAACCCGACGAAAGTCGTCAATTCGGATCGGGTGGCGGGGAATGACCCGGATGGCCTACGACCAGTGGCCGGGTTTCCAGCACCACCGCGGAGCGGCCGACTCGCCGCCGGTGGCCCTGCCCGAGCGTCAGGCGGCGCGCAGTTCGGCGAGCACGGCGTCGGTGAAGGGCGGCCACGCCTCGATCGCCCACGGGCCGAAGTCCAGGTCCGTCAGCACGACGCACGCGGCGGCCGCGTCCGGGTCCACCCACAGGAACGTGCCGGACTGCCCGAAGTGCCCGAACGTCCGCGGCGAGCTGTCCGCTCCGGTCCAGTGTGGACTCTTCGAGTCGCGGATCTCGAAGCCCAGTCCCCAGTCGTTGGGCTTCTGGTGGCCGAGCCCGGGCAGCACGCCGTTCAGGCCGGGGAACGCGACGGTGGTCGCCGCGCGCAGCGTGGCCGGGTCGAGCAGCTTGGGCGCCTGCAACTCGGCCGCGAACCGCACCAGGTCGTCCACCGAAGACACCCCGCCCGCACCGGGGGAGCCCTCCAGCCGCGTCGAGGTCATGCCGAGCGGCGCGAGCACGGCCTCCGACAGGTACTCGGCGAACGGGATGCCCGAGTGCTCGGCCAGGGCGTCGCCGAGGACCTGGAAGCCGGCGTTGGAGTACATGCGCCGCGTGCCGGGCTGGGCCATCACGCGGTCGGAGTCGAACCCGAGGCCCGCGGTGTGCGCGAGCAGGTGCCGGATCGTCGAACCCTCCGGCCCGGCGGGCGTGTCCAGCTCGACCACGCCCTCCTCCACGCCGATCAGCGCCGCGTACGCGGTGAGCAGCTTGGTCACCGAGGCCAGCCGGAACGTGCGCGCGGTGTCGCCGTGGCTGCCCGCCACCGTTCCGTCCGCCCGCACCACGGCCGCCGCCGCGTGCGGGGCAGGCCACTGATCGATCCGCTCCAGGCTCCGCATACCGCAAGCCTAAACGGCGGCTGTCCCGCGCCGGGGACAGCCGCCGTCGAGTCAGGCGTCGAGGTCGCTGGCGACCAGTTCGGCGACCGCGTCCACCGCGGCCTCCGCCCCGTCGCCCTCGGCGGCGATGACCACCTCGTCACCGTGGCCCGCGGCCAGCGTCATCAGGCTGAGCAGGCTCCCGGCCGGCACCGGGTCGGCGCCGTCCTTGGCGATCGTCACCGGCACCGCCTGCGCGGCCGCCGTCTTCGCGACCAGGGCGGCGGGGCGGGCGTGCAGGCCCACCTTGCTGGCGACCGTCACACGTCGTTGCGGCATGTTCTCCCTTTCCTCACTTGCTGGGCGTGCTCGCGTCGGCCGCGGGCTGTTCGGCGTCGTCCTCCCGGCCCGGCGTGCGCAGGTTCCACTTCGTGATCACCCACCGGAACAGGAAGTAGTAGATGGCCGCGTAGACCAGCCCGATCGGGATGAGCAGCCACGCCCGGTTCGCCGCCGGTGCCGAGGAGTTCAGCGCGAAGTCGATGAACCCGGCCGAGAACGAGAACCCGAGGTGGATGTCCAGCGCGTTGCAGATGACGTGCGACAGGCCGGTCAGCACCGCGTGGATCAGGTACAGCGGCCACGCGACGAACATGAACGCGAACTCGATCGGCTCGGTCACGCCGGTCAGGAACGAGGTGACCGCACCGGCGATCATGATGCCGCCGACCACCTTGCGCTGGCCCGGCCGCGCGGTCTGCCAGATCGCCAGCGCGGCGGCGGGCAGCGCGAACATGAAGATCGGGAAGAAGCCGGTGGTGAAGGCGCCGGCGTTGGGGTCGCCGTTGAAGAAGTTGGTGATGTCGCCGCCGTCGAAGATGAACCACACCGGCACGTTGATCAGCTGGTGCAGGCCGATCGGCAGCAGCAGCCGGTTGAGCAGACCGTAGATCCCGCCACCCACGACGGCGTTGCCGGTGACCGCGTCACCGAGCCACTGCATCGCGTTGTCCACGGCCGGGAACACCAGGCCGAACACCACGCCGATCAGCAGCAGCACCAGCGAGTTGATGATCGGCACGAACCGGCGGCCGCCGAAGAACGCCAGGTACGGCGGCAGCTTCACGCGGTGGAACCGCTGCCACAGCGCCGCGGTGACCAGGCCGACCACGATGCCGCCGAGCACGCTGTAGGGCCACTTGATCGGCTGCAGGTACCAGCCCTCCTTGAAGCCCTCCAGGTCGCTGATCGGCGCGAACACCTGCACGACCTTGTTGAACACCACGAACCCGACCACGGCGGCGACCCCGGTCGAGCCGTCGCCCTTGCGCGCGAAGCCGACGGCGATGCCGACCGCGAACAGCAGCGGCAGCCAGTCGAACAGGCCGCCACCGGCCGCGGCGAGCACGGCGGCGACCTTGTCCCAGCCGAGGCCGTCCTTGCCGAGCAGGTCGTCCTGCCCGAGCCGGCTCAGCAGGCCGGCGGCGGGCAGGGTGGCGATGGGAAGCATGAGGCTGCGGCCGAAGCGCTGCAGCCCCGCCATCCCCCTGCCTTTGCCCTTGGTTCCATCTGCGACGGTGGCGCTCACGGGTTACCTCCGTGTTCGGCGGGGACTGTGCGATCGAGTTGCATGGACACCTGGTACCGGTCGCCCCGGTACCACGAGGTCATGTCCTCCACGGGGACTCCGGACGCGCTGGAGACCCGGCGGAAGACCAGGAGCGGGTCGCCGGTGCGGATGCCGAGCAGCCGCGCGGTCTCCCGGTCCGCCGCTTCCGACCACACCGTCTGGCGGGCGTGGTCCAAGCGGAGGTCGTAGTGCTGTGCCAGTTGGGCGTACAGCGAGGAGGTCAGGTCCAGATCCGGCAGCCCGGGCACCCGGCCCGGGTGGTACCAGCCGCGCTCGACGGCCAGCGGGGTGCCGTCCGCGCGGCGGCGGCGCACCAGCCGGTAGGCCGGTTCGCGCGGGCCCAGCCCGAGCGCGCCGGCGGTCTCGGCGGGCGGGTTCTCCAGGCCGCAGTGCAGCAGCTCGGTGGCCGGCGTCAGGCCGCGGCGGCGCATGTCGTCGGTGAACGACATCAGGTAGAGCTGCAGCTCCATGCGCCGCGTCGCGGTGAAGGTGCCCTTGCCGCGGGCGCGGGTGAGCAGGCCCTCTTCGACGAGCTTGCCGATCGCCGAGCGGACCGTCAGCCGGGACACCTGGTAGCGCTCGGCCAGCTCGCGCTCGGACGGGATCGGCGACCCCGGCGGCAGCTCGCGCTCGATCGTGCGCCGCAGGATCTCCCGCAGCTGCGCGTGTTTCGGTGTCGGCCCGTCCACCACGCGGTCGGCGGTGGTCGCGGTCTGCGCCATGCCACCTCCAGGTTTCGGGTTGGTTTCCGGGGTCGCACCGGACGCCGGGAATTGGTACGTTCCGGTCTAGACCATTTCTTGATGGGGCAGAATGCTCCGCTACCCGGGCGGGTGTCAACCACCGTTACGGGTTCGTGTTCGGCAAGCAGAGAAGGAGGCCGCCGTGGCGGACGACAGGCCGGAAAAGATCCTCGCGGCACTGGGCGGCGCGGACAACGTCGTCGAGATCGAAGGCTGCATCACGCGGCTGCGGTGCGAGCTCGAGGACGGCTCGCTGGTGGACGAGGCCGCGCTCAAGGCGGCCGGCGCGCACGGCGTGATGAAGATGGGCTCGGTGGTGCAGGTCGTCGTCGGTCCCGAGGCGGACACCATCGCCAGCGACATCCAGGACCTGATGTGAGCCTGAGCGTGCAGAGCCCGGTGGCCGGCCGCGTCACCCCGATGTCCGAGGTGCCCGACCCGGTGTTCGCGCAGTCGATGGTGGGTCCCGGAGTCGCGGTGCTGCCCGCGGGCGGGCGGCAGGACGCGCTCAGCCCGGTCGACGGGACGGTGGTGACGCTGCACCCGCACGCGTTCGTCGTCGCGACCGAGGGCGGTCAGGGAGTGCTGGTGCACCTGGGCATCGACACGGTCAAGCAGAAGGGCGAGGGCTTCACGCTGCACGTCGTGAAGGGCGAGTCGGTGCGCGCCGGGCAGCCGTTGATCAGCTGGGACCCGGACGCGGTCGCCGCGGCGGGGTACTCACCGGTGGTGCCGGTGGTGGCGCTCGACGCGGACGCCGAAGCGCTGTCCGGCGTGCTCACCGGCGGCACCGTCGACGCCGGCGAGCAGCTCTTCGCCTGGGACTAGGCGGTCACCACGTTCTGACCCTCGACCTTGACCGGGATCGGGGTCAGGCCGGTCTCCGCGGGGCCCTTCTCCAGCGCGCCGGTCAGGGTGTCGAACTCCGAGCCGTGCAGCGGGCACTTGAGGACGCCGCCCTCGGGGGCCACCGTCCCGCCCTGGTGCGGGCACACGGCGCTGAAGCAGGCCGCGGTGGTGTCGGTGGGGCGGGCGAGGATGGCCGGCTCGCCGTCGACCGTGACCGACTTGGCCTGGCCGACCGGGACGTCGTTCAGCGCCGCGACGGTGGTGCCGGCCGGGGCCGGGCCGGTGTTCTGGCTGCTTCCGGACGTGCCGCTGTCGCTGCCGCCGCACGCGGCCAGGACCACGGTGCCCGCGGCGGCGCCGGCCACGGCGACCCCGGTCGTCAGGACGGTACGGCGGGTGGGTGAGTGAGCAGTCATGCTCCGTGACACGGGAGCGGGCCCCGCCCGGTTCAATCCGCCGCCGGATTGAACCCGAACGCGTTCCCGCCCGTGGTGAACGGGTGCAAGGATCGCCGGTGGAGGAGGTCGGGTCATGGTCGCGTGGCTGTTGCGGATCCTGGTGGTCCTCGGGCTGCTCGGATCGGCGTGGGTGCACTACGACTTGTGGGCCAACGAGGGCTTCGACGACATCGACGTGATCGGCCCGTTGTTCCTGGTCAACGTCGCCGCGGGAGTGGTGATCGCGCTCGCGGTGCTGTTCTGGCACCACTGGCTGCCGGTGCTGGCCGCGATCGGGTTCGGCGCCGCGACGCTGGGCGCGTACCTGATCTCGCTGACACCCGGCGGGTTGTTCGGGGTGCATGAGCGGTTCGTCACCTCGGCGGAGAGGTGGGGCGTGGTCACCGAGGCCGGGTGCGTGGTGTTCGGGGTGGCGTTGCTGGTCGCGCAGCGGGTGCGGCGGAAGCAGAGCGTGCTCGCGTGACCGACGGCGCGGAAGACCAGTTGATGCGGGCGCTGCACGACGACCACGCGGCCGCCCTCTGGTCCTACGCGCTGCGCCTGACCGGCGGTGACCGGGCTCGCGCCGAGGACGTCGTGCAGGAGACGCTGCTGCGGGCGTGGAAGCACCCGCGGGTGCTGGACCAGACGCGGGGGTCGGCACGGGCGTGGCTGTTCACGGTGGCGCGCCGCATCGCGATCGACGACTGGCGGTCGGCCGCCCACCGGTCGGAGGTGACCACCGATTCGCCGCCCGAGCTGGCCGCGCCGGACGACACCGACCGGGCGCTGCAGGGCTGGCTGGTGGCGGAAGCGTTGCAGGGGTTGTCCAAGGCGCACCGCGAGGTGCTGCTGCTGTGTTACTTCCAGGGCTTCTCGGTCGCCGACGCGGCCGCGCGGCTCGGGATTTCCGCCGGGACGGTCAAGTCCCGGACGCACTACGCGCTGCGGGCGCTGAAGCTCGCTTTGGAGGAGAAGGGGGTGACCCGGTGACCGAGCCCGACGAGTTCGTCACCTACGACGCGGCGTATGTGCTGGGCGCCCTCTCGCCGGAGGACCGCGCCGCGTACGAGGAGCACCTGCGTGAATGCGACGCGTGTTCCCGGGCGGTGGCCGAGCTGGCCGGCCTGCCCGGGCTGCTGTCGCAGGTGACGCCGGACATGGTCGAGGGGGAGCCGCCGCCGGACCGGTTGCTGCCGGCGTTGCTGCGCTCGGTGCGCCGTGTCCGGCGCCGGCGGGTGCTGACGACGTTCGGGGTGGCGGTGGCCGCCGCGGCGGCGGTGCTGGTGGCGATCTTCGTGCCCCAGCCCGATGGGGCCGGCGGAACGGCGATGACGCCCTTGGGTGCGTATCCGGTGCAGGCGACGGCCGCGGTGGCGGAGGTGTCGGGTGGCAGCCGGGTGGACATGTCGTGCAGCTACCGGGGCGCTTACCAGGGGGCGGGGTACCTGCTGGTGGCCGTCCGGGCGGACGGTTCGGAGGCCGAGCTGGCGACGTGGAACGCCTCCCCGGACCGGGACGCGCGGATCTCGGTGGGCACCGACCTGCCGCCCGAGGAGATCAAGGCGCTGGAAATCCGCACGACGAGCGGGGTGCCGCTGCTGAGGTGGCAACCCTGACTGGTGGCTGGCGGCGCGCGATGCGCAGCACCCGCCCCACTGCGACGAGCGGTACACCGCACTCCGTGCTGCCCGCAACAGCTCGCGGGCAGCGCGGATCCGGTTGCGCGTGATATCTCGGGCACGTTCGAGTCGCCGATGAGGACGTGCAGCGGCCGGTGCCACCACGGTGCGCCGTTGTGGCGCTCCGTCCGCGCGGCGCTTCCCTTTGCCGCTGCGGCCTTTCGACGCTTTCACAGGCGCGGCGTTCCCGCTGCTGGGGCTGCGCTCGTTCCAGCGCTCCACTCTTGGGGCGCTGCCTTGTGGTGGTGTGTCTCATCCGGTGCTCCACGGCCTGGTGCTTCCCTTGTGGTGCTGCGGCCTTCCTGCGGACCGCCTCTGCGGAGCTGCACTTCTGGTGCGGCGGCCTTTCGGCGTGCCGCGTCTGTGGTGTTTCGCTTGTGGTGCTGCGG
>NZ_BNAU01000012.1 GCF_014653945.1 Amycolatopsis deserti
CCTGCCAGCACCCACCCCGGCCACCCGCCGGCACACCCACACGGCGCCCACGCCACCCCGCACACCCGCACCTCCCGACCCCTCCACCTGCCAGCACCCACCCCGGCCACCCACCGACACACCCACACGGCGCCCACGCCGCCCCGGTGCCCGCGGACACCCACACCTCCCGGCCCCGACCCACGCCCCACACCTCCCGGCGCCCGCCCGCTCCCCGACGTGCCCGGCGCCCCAGGCCGCCCGCACCAACCCCACCCACTGGCACACCCCACGCCACCCCACCCCCGGCGCCGCAACCCCACCGCCACGACCTGCCCACTCGCGCACCCACGAAAGTCCCACTCGCACCACCCACGAACCACCCACTCGCCCACCCGCCACCCACCTCCCCCGCACCGCACCCCCTCCCACCAGGGCGTTTCCGCCACCCCGCCACCCCGACTCGCAAACCTCCGACCCGTCACCCACTAGAGTGGCGGCCTCGAAGAACCACGATCAGGGAATTCCCTGGTGGCCGCCGAGGCCGCTCCCCTGCCACCCTGGGAGGCGATGATCAGCCCAGCGACCTTCACCGACCACCAGCCACCCGGGCCCGGCACCCCACCGGTGCCCCGGGTGCGCCGCCGCCTGGCCACCTCCGCCTGGCTGCTGGTGCTGTCGCTGGCCGTCCTCACCTTCGGGTTCGTCGCCTCGCGGCCGGCCACCCCGCCGGACCCCGGCCCGCCCACCGGCGGCGCCCTCGCCGCCCAGCAGGCCATCGAGGCGCTCGTCCACCCCGGCCCGCAACCGTCCGCCCTCGCCCTGCTGCCGAAGGACTTCACCCAGGTCACCGGCGTCGTGCCCGGGCAGATCGCCGCCCGCGACGGCACCGTCCGCGCGGTCCACGTCGACGGCGGCTGCTCGACACCGTGGGGCGACGACAACACGAAGTGGGACTACGCGGTCCCGTGCAAGGCGCACGACCTGGGCTACGACCTCCTCCGCTACGCCGCCGCGGTCGGCCACCCCCTCGGCCCGGACATCCGCGAGGCCCTGGACCAGCGCCTGTCCGACGACATGCACGCGGCCTGCGACATCAACCCGATGGACTCGCCCCGCACGTGCCGCGTCGTCGCGAGCCTCTACTCCGCCGGGCTCGTCGTGAACTCCTGGCACCAGCGCTGGGGCCCGCCGGTCGGCGATCCGATCGGCCCGCTGCTCGCCGGGGTCGCCGTGATCGGCTGCCTCCTGATCTTCCGCCTCCGCGGCTGGCTGCAGCACCGGCACGCCCGCGTCACCACACCGGCCCCGGCCAAGACCTCGCCCCGCCCGCCACCGCTGTCGCCGTGGGTCACGCTCGGCGTGGGCGCCCTGGTCCTGCTGATCCTCGGCGAATCGGCCATCGCGCTGGCCCGGTGGGCCGGCGTGGGCGCCGACTGGCTGTGGCCGTTGACGTGGGTGGCGCAACTCGCCCCGGTGTTCTTCTTCGCCGGCGGCCGTGCCAACGCCGCGGGCTGGCGCGCGACCCGGGACAGCGGCGGCGGGTACCGCCAGTACCTGGCCCACCGGGCGAGCTGGCTGCTGCGCCCGGCCCTGATCTTCGTCGTGGTGGCGCTGCTCGTCCCGCTGGCGCTCGAACTGCTCGGCATCCCCGAGGGCACCAACGCGGCGATCATGCGAATCGCCCTGCATCCGCTGTGGCTGCTGGGCATCTACCTGCTCACCGTGGTCGCCACCCCGCTGATGCTCGCGCTGCACCGGCGCGCCGCGGCGGCCTCGGTCGCCGGCCTGCTCGCCTTCGTCGTCCTGGCCGAGATGGCCGCGCGCGCCCTCGGTTCGCCCATCCCGCGCTACCTGGCGGCGTTCGGCCTGGCGCTGCTCGCCCAGCAGGTCGCGTTCGGGCGCATCCGCACCTCCAACCGCCTGCTCCTGGCCGCCGTCACCGCCGCGGGCGTCACCGGCCTCGCCCTGCTCACCACCGTCGGCGGGCTCAGCAGGGACCTGCTCGGCGCACCGGGCGCGCCACCCGCGCTGTCCGGGCCCACTCTCCCGGTCCTGCTGCTCGGCGCCGCCCAGATCGGCCTGCTCGGCCTCGCCGCGAAGCCACTCGCCCTGCTGACCACCCGCTTCGCCGGCGCCGCCCGCCTGGCGATGCGCGCCCCGATGAGCCTGTACCTGGGCTTCCTCGCCGCGATGCTGTTGGTCGTGGCCCTGGTCTACCTGCCGGACCACCCGGCGGCGATCGTCACGTGGCTGGGCGACCCGCGCACCTGGTTCGCGCTGGCGCTGCTCGCCGTGCCCGCCCTGATGGTCTTCTGGTGGTTCGAGCGCCACCCCCGGGAGACCGCCGTCCCGGTCGCGGACCACCCCGGCTCCGGCGGCTGGCTCGCGCACGCGGCGACCATGCTCGGGATCGGGTTCGCCGTGGTCGGGGTGTTCGGGTTCGCGCTGACCCGGTTCGGCGGCGACGACGGCACGATCATGGGACTGGCGGTCGACCCGATCCAGAACCTCATCCAGCTGCTGATCGGGGTATTCCTCCTGCACACGGTGCGGACAGGGCTCAGCGAAGCACGCAGCACGTGGGTCGTCACCGGGCTGGCGTGCGTCCCGGCGCTGCTGTCGGCGGCCGACCCGGTGACCATGGCAGTGCACGGCGTGACGGCCCTGATCGCGCTGGCGGCGGTGGCCAGCACGCTCGTATCCACCAAGGCGGTGGTGCAAAACACGTAATCGAGTGTTGTGAACCACTTCCGGTCGGCCGTGTGCGACGCTACGGCCAAGTAGGTGAACGACTGTGGCGAAAGGAGCACCTGGCGTGGACGACCCGCGGAACGATCGTGGGACCGGCCGGCCCGCTCGGCCGCGACAGCCGCGCCAGATGGACGCTCGCCACGAAGGACCGGTCCGGCGCGCACCCGCCGACCGCACCTCGGCCGGCCGCCCGCCGGTGAACCGCGCCGGCAAACCGGTCGGCAACCGCACGTCGGCGGGTCGCCCGCCGGCAGGCCGGGCCCGGCCCCCGGCGGCCCGCGACCGCGCCGCGCCGGCCCAGGTCCGCCGCCGTCCGCCACCACCGCCACCGCGCCGCCGCCCGTCTCGCCGGGGCGCGAAGGTCGCGGTCGGGCTGGTCTCCCTGCTGGTCATGAGCCTCACCGGCTACGCGTGGGCCGCGATGCAGGGCCTGGTCAACGGGCTCACCACCACGGACGTGATCGACGGGAACCAGCCGGCCGACGGCGCCCGCGACATCCTCCTGGTCGGCATGGACAGCCGGACCGACGCACAGGGCAACCCGCTGCCGGAGGACCTCCTCGCCCAGCTCCGCGCCGGTGTCGCGGACGGTGAGGAGAACACCGACACGCTGATCATGGTCCACATCCCCAACGACGGCAGCAAAGCGGTCGCGATCTCGCTGCCCCGCGACTCCTACGTCACCATCCCCGGCTTCGGCAAGCACAAGATCAACTCCGCGTACGCCCGCGCGAAGGCCGCGGAGCGGAAGAAGCTGCAGGACGAGGGCGAGACCGACGCCAAGTCCATCGAGGTGCAGAGCAACCAGGCCGGGGCGAAGACCCTCATCCAGACCGTCGAGCAGCTGACCGGCTCGACCATCGACAACTACGCCTCGGTCAACCTGCTCGGCTTCTCCGAGATCACGCAGGCCATCGGCGGCGTGGACGTGTGCCTCAAGGACAACGTCAACGACCCGTACTCGGGCGCGAAGTTCACCAAGGGCCAGCACACGATCTCCGGCGTCGAGGCGCTGGAGTTCGTCCGCCAGCGGCACGGCCTGCCGCGCGGCGACCTGGACCGGGTCGTGCGCCAGCAGGTGTTCATGGCCGGCATGGCGCGCAAGGTGCTCTCCGCGGGCACCCTCGCCGACCCGGGCAAGCTGAACAGCCTCACCGACGCGATCAAGAAGTCCGTCGTGCTCAACCAGGGCTGGGACATCATCGGCTTCGCCCAGCAGATGAAGGGCCTCACCGGCGGGCAGCTGGAGTTCCGCACCATCCCGGTGGTCAACATGGACTACAGCACCCCGGAGGACGGGCAGGCGATCCAGGTCGACCCGGGCCAGATCCGCGAGTTCGTCCGGGGCATCACCGCGCCGGCCCAGCCCGCCCAGCAGGCCGAGGCCGGTGCCGCCAAATCGGCGACCACTGTGGACGTCCGAAACGGAACGGGCCGCGAAGGGCTCGCCTCGACGGTCCTGCAGAGCCTGACCGCCAAGGGCTTCACCGGCGGCCAGACGTCGAACACCACCTCGCGCAAGTCCACCGTGGTCCGCTACCCGGCCGGCGGCCAGGACGCCGCCCAGCAGGTCGCCGACGCGCTGGGCTCGGGCGCGACGATCGAACAGGACCCGACGGTCACCAGCGGGCACGTCGTCGTACTGATCGGCAGCGACTACTCGACCACCCCGTCACGGGTCGTCCAGCAGGCGGCCGCGGCGGCGCCCACGACCCAGGCCCCGGCGCCCGGCGGCGACGAGCCGATCACCGCCAACGGCATCACCTGCGTCAACTGACCACACCGTCCAGCCCACCCCGGGTTAGCCCGATCGGCCTAATAACGGCGGTCAAACGCAACGGACTGGGCAAAGTCGCGTAAGGAACCCGCACTCAGCGACTTACATACCCGTGAACACCGCTGGAGTTCGACCGGACGTGCCAGAGCAGGGGTGCGGCACGACGCGTGGTCAAGGCAGGGGACGGGGAGTGCGCATCGACAATGACCTCTACCAGCGAATCCTGGGGGAGGAACTTCGCAAGCTGCGCCGGCGACGAGGCTGGACGCGCAAGGAGCTGAACCAGCACCTGCAGAGCGACATCTCGCTGCAGACGCTGGCGACCTACGAACTGGGCACCCGGCAGTGCTCGGTGGTGCGGCTCGTGGAGCTGTGCGTCGCGATGGACGAGCTGCCGCAGGACCTGCTCGCCCGCGTGCACCGCCGCGTGTTCGCCGACGAGCCGGGCAAGGTGCGGCTGGACCTGACCCGCATCGTCGCCGACGAGCGGACCGAGCTGCTGCCGTTGCGCCGCTGGGCGGAAGACCGGCTGCGGCAGCCCGGCGCACCGCGCGAGGTGCGCCTGGACCGCTCGACGATGTCGTGGATGGCGCAGCTGTGCAACCTCAGCGTCCCCGAGCTGCTGGACCGCCTGCGCGCGATCTCCGGCGTGGAGGACGACTAGGGCGCGCAGGCGCGGCGCACGAACATCGCGCCGCCGGGCGGCAAGCCACCACCGGCGATCCCGGACGAGCGCCCCAGAGGGCGACCGCTGAACCGCCGGCAGGTGGCGAGCCGCCCACCTTGAGGCGGGCGGCAACCGAGGGAATCCCGACGAGCGGCGCCCACGGATCACCGCGCCACCGCGAAGCGGCAACCACCCACCACGAACGATCCCCACACGAGCGCCCCAGGCAGACGACCACGCCGCCACCGACAGGCGACGAGCCGCCCACCGCAAGGTGCCCGACAGCCGACGCGATCCCGACAAGCGGCGCCCGCAGACCACCACACCACCGCGAAGCGGCAACCACCCACCACGAACGATCCCCGCACGAGCGCCCCAGGCAGACGAACCCGCCGCCGACAGGTGACGAGCCGCCCACCGCAAGGTGCCCGACAGCCGACGCGATCCCGACAAGCGGCGCCCGCAGACCACCACACCACCGCGAAGCGGCAGCCACCCACCACGAACGATCCCCGCACGAGCGCCCCAGGCAGACGAACCCGCCGCCGACAGGTGATGAGCCGCCCACCGCGAGGCTGGCGACAACCGACGGCGATCCCCGAGGCGCGCGCGGGAAGACGATCGCTCCACCGGAGAAGCGGCCGGCCACCGACTTCGGTCACGGACGCCCCCTCCCGGGAGGCATTCCGCCGCCAGCAGCGGGGGCCCGCCAGTCCGGGCCCTCATCGCCAGACAGCAAAACCATCCGGGCCGGGCCCTCGCCGCCAGATAGCAAAACCATCCCGGCCGGACCCCCGCCGCCAGACGACAAAACCACCCCAGACCGCCGCCGCCAGGCGGCAAAACCATCCCGGCCGGGCCCCCGCCGCCAGACGACAAAACCATCCCGGCCGGACCGACCCCGCCAGGCGACAAAACCGTCCAGGTCGGGCCGTCGGCGCCAGACGGCAAAGCCGTCCGGGCCCGGGGCTGACGCCGAGCCCCTAGGCCGGCAAGTCGCCAACCGCCCAGCCGCCAGGCCGGCGAGCCGCCAACCACCCAGCCACCAGGCCGGCCAGCCGCCGGCCGCGGGCGAGGTGGTCAGCCACCGGGCACCGCCGATGGCCTCCCGCCCCCGGGCGCGGCGCAGCACCCCTCGAAACGCCGCCCTCCACCGGAGCCCGCCAGCGCCATCGCCGACAAAGAGCACCAGGCTCCGGCGCGCCCCCTCGGGAGGCCGCCCTTCGCGGGGAGTCCGTCAGCGGTGTCCGACCAGCTCGAAGTCGGACGGGCGCAGCTTGCGCGTGTTCAGCCAGTACCGCCAGGTGAAGCCGGGCCAGATGGTCCGGTTCACGCCCTTCGCGTCGAGGTACCAGCTCTTGCAGCCGCCCTGCGTCCACACGCCCTTGGCCAGCTTGTGCTGGATCTCGGCGTTGAACCGCTCCTGCACCTCCGCCCGCGGCTCCAGCGCGCCCGCGCCGCTCCGCTCGACCAGCCCGATCGCCTCGGCGACGTACCGGATCTGCGACTCGATCATGAACACGACCGAGTTGTGCCCCAGCCCGGTGTTCGGCCCGAGCAGGAAGAACATGTTCGGGAACCCGTTGACCGTGATCCCCAGGTGCGTCCGCATGCCCTCGGTCGCCCACTCCTTGTTGAGCTTGCGGCCCTCCACCCCGATGATGTCGAGGTTGTCGAACGCGTCGGTGACGTGGAAGCCGGTGCCGAAGATGATCGCGTCGACCTCGTGCTCCACCCCGGCTGTGTCGATCACGCCGGTCTCGGTGACCTCGGCGACGCCGTCGGTGATCACGTCGACGTTGTCCCGGTTCAGCGCCGGGTAGTAGTCGTTGGAGATCAGGACCCGCTTGCAGCCCATCACGTAGTCCGGCGTCAGCTTCGCGCGCAGCGCCGGGTCGTCGATGTGCCGGTCGATGTTGGACTTCGCGAGCTTCTGCGCGACCTTCATCAAGCCCTGGTGGCCGTTGAACCCGATCGCCCGGGCCTCCAGCATCCAGTACAGGAGGTTGCGGTAGGCGCGCTGAGTGCCGGGGATCTTCGCGAACACCGCCTTGGCCCAGTCCGGCATCGCGTGGTCCGGCTTCGGCATGACCCACGCCGGCGTGCGCTGGAAGACGTGCAGCCGCTCGACCTCGGGCGCGATGGCCGGGATGAACTGGATCGCGCTGGCGCCCGTGCCGACCACCGCGACGCGCTTGCCGCGCAGGTCGTAGTCGTGGTCCCACTGCGCCGAGTGGAACGTCTTGCCCTGGAACCGCTCGATGCCCTTCAGGTCCGGGATCTGCGGCAGGTGCAGCGCGCCGACGCCGTTGACCAGGAACTGCCCGCTGAACGTGTCACCGCTCTTCGTCGTGACGTGCCAGCGGTTCTCGTCCGGGTCCCAGCGGGCGCCGGTCATCTCCTGGCCGAACCGGGTGCGGGCGTAGAGGTCGTACTTGCGGGCGACGCCGCGCAGGTAGTCCCAGATCTCCGGCTGCGGCGAGAACGAGCGGCTCCAGTTCGGGTTCTGCTCGAAGGAGAACGAGTACATGTGCGACTGGATGTCGCACGCGCAGCCCGGGTAGGTGTTGTCGCGCCAGGTGCCGCCGACGTCGTCCGCCTTCTCCAGGATGACGAAGTCCTCGCGACCCTCCTTGCGCAGCTGGATCGCCATGCCCAGGCCGGAGAACCCGGTGCCGACGATGATCACGCCCGTTCGCGTGTGCTCTGCCATGTACCTTCCTCCACACTGAGCATTAGGTGTTACCGCGAGTCCATCTTACTCGGAGTAGGTTACCTCCGGTAGAGTCAGTTTCATGACCGGGCCGACCCGCCGCAAACGCATGCCGAGAGCCCAGCGCGAACAGCAGATGCTCGAGGTCGCGGAGGCGGTGTTCGCCGAGCGCGGGTTCGCCGCGGCGTCGATGGACGAGATCGCCGAGCGCGTCGGCGTGTCCAAGCCGATGCTCTACGAGTACTTCAACTCCAAGGAAGGCCTGCTGCTCGCGTGCGTCGCGCACGCCAGGGCCGAGCTGCGCGAGGTGACCGAACGCGCGGTGGCGGGCCAAACGGACGCCCGGGAGGCGCTGCGCAGTGGGTTGCGCGCGTTCTTCGTGTTCGCCCGGGAACGCCGGCAGGGCTGGTCGCTGCTGCGCCACGAGCTGGCCTTGATCGGCACGTCGGCCTCCGAGGCGCTGGAGGACACCCGGCGCCAGCAGACCGACCTCATCGCCAAGCTCATGGCGCAGTACTTCGACGCGGGCGAGGCGGGGCACGTCCTGCTCGAGGCCACGGCCGAGCTCGTGGTCGGGGCGAGCGAGCGGCTGGCCATCTGGTGCGAGCAGCACGATGAGGTGACACCCGATATGGCTACCGACCTCGCCATGGAGGTGCTGTGGACCGGACTGGGCCTTCGCGCTCAGTGATCGAACGTTCTCGCAGCTCGTTGCTCCATCTGGCCGTCACGCATCGCACATTTCCGCCCAGAACTTGTCACGCAGAGTTCTGTTGATGTATCGATAGAAGCTGACAGAGCGTTAAGCAAATGGCGGCAGAAGCACGCCCGATCGGATGAACGCGATCGGCGTCATGAAGAGGCTTCGGATTGCTCCCTCATTGTGGAGTTGCAGCCGAGAGCGGCAGGGGTGTGAGACTCATGGCGGTACCGATCACGGCCATCTACGTGCCGGAGGACGACGACTGGGCGGTGACCGTGACCGGTCAGGGCAAGAGCATGACCGCGCGGGCGCCCGGGATCATCGCGGCGCGGGACCGGGTGGACCAGTTCGTCGAGGAGCTGGGCGCGGAGGCGAAGGGGGCCACCGTCGTCCACCTGCTCAACGGGAGTGCGCTGGAGTTCACGGCGGCGTACATGACCGCGCGGCTGTCCCGGCCGGAGCCGGCGCCGATCGAGGTCCCGGAACCGGCCGCGCCCGCGGAGGGGGCGGCGACGGCGGAGGCACCGGCTGACGTACCAGAGCAGCCGGCGCCCAAGCCGGACAAGAAGCCGAAGGCGAAGCTGACGGCGAACATCGGGGACGCGCTGACGACCGCGAAGCCGGCGGCGCCGCAGCCGGCGGCCACCTCGTCGATCAAGGTGACCGCGGCCGCGAGCACGCCGGCCGCGCGGGCCTGAGCCCTCAGCGGAAGAGCTTGCGCACCAGCAGTGCCGCGACGAGCACGCCGGCCCCGATCAGCGGAAACTTGATCTTGGGGTCGTCGAACTTGGCGCGCAGGGTCGTCTTGGCGTTGTCGGCCAGCCGCTTGGGGCTGGCCTTCTCGCCCAGCTGGTCCAGCGTCGACGCGAGCGCTTCGCGGGCCTTCACGATCTCCCGCTCGATGGTGTCCGGGTCGCGAGCCACAGGTCCTCCTCACCTTCGCAGGGCACAACCGTAGATCACCGCTCCCGGCGGGCGGCACCGGCCACGCCGTTGGAGGCCCGGGCGCTAGGCTGGGGGCGTCGGGGCCCGTAGCCCAATTGGCAGAGGCACATGGTTTAGGTCCATGCCAGTGAGAGTTCGAGTCTCTCCGGGCCCACCACAACGGCGATGAGGGAGCGCGGCGCTCCACTGATCACGATTCGGGGACGCGGGCGCCGGCGCGGCAACAACGCGCACCCGGTGCGCGACAGACAGTTGTGCACCCAGGACCGCCGGAACGCCCGATTAACTACCAGATGGTGATCGTGCTCGGGTTCGTCTCGCTGTTCGGCGGGATCGCCGCGCTGGTGGTGACCGCCAAGCGCGGCGACATCGGTACCTGGATCGCGTCGACTCTCGTGCTGCTCGTCGCCACGTTCGTGATCATCGCCGGATTCGCGGCCATGCAGGAGTACAACGACGTGATCGGCGACCTCCTGGACTTCAGCAACTCGCTCGACAGCTGACCCGCACACCTGGGCCTTCGCCCGTCACTCCTTCCCGGCGAGGGCTTGCGCGACGCTGAGGCTGTCCTCGTAGACGTGGTACCGCGTGATCAGCCCGTCCTCCACCGTGAGGTGCACGGCGCACCGCGCGGTGTAGGGCCTGCCCGTCGCCCGCACGGTCTGCTCGATGACGCCGAGCACCACCGCGTCCCGCCCGTCGACCAGCACCCTGGGCATCTCCCCGCCCCGCTTCTCCGGCACGTGGAAGCTGTTGAGCGCGCGGAAGTGGTCGGCGACGTCCGCCCTGGTCGACCGGGCGCGGATCCACGGGACCGCCGGGTGTCCCGAGGCGGGCCAGTCGAGCTCCCAGTCCACGCTGCCGGCGAACAAGTCGGCGATCCGGTCGGGTTCGCCTTCGGCCAGCCGGACGAGGAACTCCGCCACCGCCGCGCGGGTGCCGGCGTCCCCACCGGCGAACTGGTAGTCGCGCTCGATGCGCCCGTCCTCGCCGACCACGAGGAAGACCACGCCGGTCCAGACCGGATCACCGCCATCCGCGGGCACCATGTGCGTGGTGAACGTGACGACGTCGTGGTGGGCCACCGCGTTCTGGTCACGCACGAAGACGAACCCGGCCGAGGCGACGAACTGTTCGTGCGCGTCGGCGATCCGGGCCGCGATGGCCTCGTGCCCGTGGTACGCGCTGGTGTCGGTGAATTCGACGCCGTTCTCGGCCCAGAGCCGGGCGACGGCCGCGCGCCGCCGCCCGGGGTCGGCCTCGTTCCACACGGCGGTGTAGGTGTCGGCGATGGTGTTCGTGGTCATGC
The DNA here is from genome assembly GCF_014653945.1 of Amycolatopsis deserti. GTDB lineage: Bacteria > Actinomycetota > Actinomycetes > Mycobacteriales > Pseudonocardiaceae > Amycolatopsis_E > Amycolatopsis_E deserti. Next base: position 10,848 of record NZ_BNAU01000012.1, read on the forward strand.
CGGGCACGCTAGGACCGGTTCGCTGACATCTTCTGTCAGCGAACCCGCCGGCCCGATGACCGCTACGGCGCGACCAGCGGCTCCGCCTCGTAAGCGCGGTGCAGCAACTCCACAAAGGACTCCGGCGTGCCCAGCTCCACGCCGTCGATCCGGCTCACCGCCACGCCGGGGGTCCACGAGTTCATCACCACCGCCCCACGGAGTGCGGGCAAATCCTCGACCGTCAGGACCTGCGCGCGCTGCGCCACGCCGAGCCGCTCCAGCTGGCGCCGCAGGATGCCCATCGTGATACCGCCCAGCACCGGCGCCTCCGGCCAGACCACCGCGTCCCCGTCCCAGAACGCCAGGTTCCAGATCGACGCCTCGGTGAGCCGGCCATGGCGGTCGACGAACGCCGCGTCGTCGAAACCGCGCTTCGCGGCTTGCTTCGGGTAGTACGTCTTCGCCACCTCGCCGGCGTGCTTGATCTCCGGCAGGACCCGCTCGTACTCGAACGTCGCCAGGCTCAACGTGCCCGCGGGACCGTCGGTGGCCGGGCCGGTGCGGACCAGCACCTGGGGCTCGGCATCGGCCGTCGAGAACTCCGGCGAGTACACCGTGGCGACCAGCGAGACGTCCTCCGGCCCCTCCTTCAGCGCCGCCCGCAGGTACGCGGCCACGGCCTCGTCGGGCAGTGCGGTGCCGAACATCTCGACGGAGGCGTTGCGCAGCCGGGCCAGGTGCAGGTCGAGGGCGCGGATCCGGCGGCCCCGCACCTGCATCGCGGTGAAGTGCGCGTATCCGGCGAAGGCGAGCGGCGCCAGGTCCTCGCTGGTCGCCGCTCGCCCGTTGCGGTGGACGACGAAAGTGCTCATGCCCCGCACGCTAGACCCTCACACGGGTGTGAAGGTCAACTACGGCCCCAGGGCCCGGTGATCGCGAAGACGTGGCCGGGGCTCTGGATGCAGGCGAACAGGATCCGCCCGTCCTGGCTGAACACCGGGCCGGTGAACTCGCTGTCGTTGAGGTCGTTGCGCGCCATCGGGTAGGACTGGCCGTCCTTCGTGACACCCACCAGGTGGCTCAGGCCCTCCCCGTCCTCGGCGAGGATCAGGCCGCCGTGCGGCGACACGGTGATGTTGTCCGGCCCGTCGTAGTTCGTGTCGGCCTCCGGGTCCGGGTTCACGCCGTAGATCGTCTTCAGCTCGATCGTCTCCGAGCGCGGGTCGTAGTACCACACCTGACCGTCGTGCTCGTTGACGCTGCCGTCGCTGATCCGCGCGTAGCTGGCGACGAAGTACGCCCCGCCGTCGCCCCAGTACGCGCCCTCCAGCTTGCGGCTGTGCGTCACCTGCCCGGCCTCGAACTGCTTGCGCACCGACACCGTCCGGGCGTCGCGATCGGGCACGTCGACCCACCGCACCTTGTACCGGGTGCCCGGCGTGGTCGCCTCGGACAGGTCGCCGATGTGCCTGCTGCCCTTGAACGCGCTCATCGCCTGCAGCCTGCCCGCGGTGTCGCCGCCCGCGGACAGCGCCAGCGCCCGCAGCGCGCCCTTGCCGCCGCGGAAGCCCTTCGGCGGCACCCACCGGAAGTACAGGCCGTTCGGGCCGCTCGCGTCTTCGGTCAGGTAGATCTCGCTGGTCTTCGGGTCGACGGCGACGGCCTCGTGCGAGTAGCGGCCGAGGAACTTCAGCGGGACCGGCTCGAGGTTCGCATCCCGGTCGAACGGGTCCACTTCGAACACGTAGCCGTGGTCCTTCTGGAACACTCCGCCGGCGCGCTGCTCGGTCTCCTCACACGTCAGCCAGGTTCCCCACGGGGTCTGGCCGCCGGCGCAGTTGTTGTGCGTGCCGGCCAGGCTGACGTACTCGCTCTTCCGATCGCCCTCGTGGTCCACGACGATCGTCGTGGTGCCGCCGCCGGCGCCGGGGTCGTAGGTGAGGCCGGGCAGGGCGGGCGTGCGGTGCGGCTCGCTGCCGCCGATCTCGTGGTTGTTGATCAGCACGAAGTCCCGGCCGCGGCGGAAGCACGCCATGCCGTCGGGATCGCTCGGGGTGAACTGGCCGGTCTCCAGCTTCGTCACGCCGGACTGGGCGATCACCTTGTACCGGAAGCCCTTCGGCAGCGCCAGCAGGCCGGCCGGGTCGTCAACGAGCGGGCCGTAGCCGGTGCCGCGGGTGACCTGCGCGGCCGCGGCCGGCGCCGCGATCGCGTCGACGCTGCCCGCGACGATGATGCCCAGACCGCTCGCCGCGCCGGTGCGCAGCAGATCACGCCGGGAAAGTGAAGCCATGCCGACCTCCTGTGGTGGGAACCGTGCGAAGGATCAAAACCGCCCAGTCCGACCCCGGCGCGGACCGCGGACGACGCCTAGGCGAACGGACGGCGAACGGTTCAGGCCGGCCGCGAGCCGGTCTCGGATCGAGCGGTTGATGACCGCTGCGGACCGATTCCACCCACCCGCCGCCTGCCACCAACCCAACGGCCGAGTACAACTAGGGGCGGCCCGTTTCGAGCAGGTCCTTCAACCGGCGCAGGTCCTTCCGGTTCGCGCGGGCCATCGCCGCGGCGATCACGTGGGCGCTGACTTTCGCGAACCCGCGCGGCTCGCCCCGGTTGCGCAGGACCATGCGAGTGCGGTGCTCGTCCAGGGATTCCCAGGTGTAGCTGGTTTCCATCGGGAACGGGCCCTGCGCGGTGCGCATCACGAGCCGTTCGCCGGGCACGAGTTCGACCACCTCGTAGGTGTACCGCAGGGTGCCGCCGAGAAAACGCGCCACGAAACCGATCCGGGAACCCTCGTGCAGCGGCGGCCGGGTTTCCCATTCGATGTCCAGGATGTTGACGTACCACTCGGGCGCGTTCGACGGATCGCCCGCGTAGGCCGCCACCGTTTCCCGCGGGCGCGCGATGACGATTTCGGTGCGCACGTCGACCGGCACGAATGCGAGGGTAGGTCATCCGAGCCATGGTGGGATAGACTTCTTGCAACCGTTGCAAGAAGGAGGCCGGCGATGACCGACTGGACCGCCGCCCACGAGAAGGTCGTCGCGGCGTTCGCCGAGGGCTGGGCGCGGCCGCATCGGCGCGCGTGGGACGCCCTGCTCGCCGAGGACGTCGAGCTCAACCAGCCGATGGTGCCGCCCACGCGGGGCAGGCAGGCGTGGTGGCGGGAAGCCGAACGGCTGCTGGCCTTCCTGCCGGACCTGCGCGGCGAGGTGCTGTCCTGGGCTGGCCGGGAGGACCGCCTGTTCATCGAACTGCGGCTGAGCGGCACGTTGCGCGGAAAGCCGCTGGCCTTCCGCGCGGTCGACGAGCTGTGGCTGGACGCCGACGGCTGGGTGACCCGGCGCGACTCCTTCTTCGACTCCCTGCCGGTCGCGCAGGCGGTCGCCGGACGGCCCGGCTCGTGGCTCGCCTGGTGGCGCTCCGGGCTCGGCCCGCTCACCGGCCGGCGGCGGTTCCAGCGGTGGTCCCGGTGGCCGGAGCACCCCGGCCACCGGGAACCCGTCACGCCGGCATCGTGAAAACCACGACCGGCGCCGTGGTCGGCCGCTCGGAGCCGCCCGCCGGTTCGATGGTCACCGCGACCGTGCGCACCCCCGCCAGGCCGGCGAACACCAGCGGCGCCCCGGTGGTCCCGGCGTGCCCCATCACGCCGGCCGAGTGCGGGCCGGCCGCGTCGATCGTCCACGCCTGGTAGGTCACGTCCGCCGGCTGGTCCGGCATGCCGGACATCATCAGCATCGCACGGTCCCGGCTCGGCGCCACGACCAGCCGCGCCTCACCGGGGATGCCCGCGTCGGCGCCGGACACCGTCCGCGCGTCGGGCGCGGATAGCAGCTCCGTCACCGCCGCGTACTGCGCCTGTGCGGTGTCGAGCTGGCGCTGCGCCCGCACGGCGAGCACCCCGCTGACCGCGGCGACCGCGATCGCGATCACGGCGGCCGCCGCGAGCAGGCGCGTCGTCCAGTTCCGGGAGCGGGTCACCGTCCGGCGGCCGGGCGGCTCCTGCCGGACCTGGCGCGCCTGGGACAGCACTCGGTCCCGCAGCGCCGCGGGCGGCGTCTCGGACACCGCGGCCCCCAGCCGCGCGGTCGTCGCGCGCAGTTCGGCGACCTCGCGCTCGCAGTCCGGGCACTGCGCCAGGTGCTCCTCGAACCGGCGCCGCTCCAGCTCGTCGAGCGCGTCGAGGGCGTAGGCGCCGGTCAGCATGTGGACGTCCGGGTTCACCGCGTCACCCCCAGGCAGTCGCGCAGGCGGATCAGCCCGTCCCGCATCCTCGTCTTGACCGTCCCCAGTGGACTCTGCAACAGGTCCGCGACCTCGGGGTAGGTGTGGCCGCCGTAGTACGCCAGCAGGATCGACTCGCGCTGCAGCTCGGTGAGGCCGTCCAGGCAGCGGCGCACCTGCTCCCGCTCCAGGCGGGCGGTGACCGCCTCCAGCACCTCGTCGAAGTCGCGGCCCGGCGCCGTCGCCCCGGCCCGCTGCTCGCGGTCGGTGCGCGCCTGGGCCGACCGCACCCGGTCGACCGCACGGCGGTGCGCCAGGGTCAGCGTCCAGTTCAGCACGCTGCCCTGCGCGCGGTCGTAGCGCGCCGCGGTCCGCCACAGCTCGACCAGGACCTCCTGCGCGACTTCCTCGGACTGGGCGGCGTCGCGCACCACGCGCCGCACCACGCCGAAGACCGGGCCGGCAACCACCTCGTAGAGCTGCTCGAACGCGGCCTCGCTCCCCCGCGCGACCTGGGTCATCAGGTCCTCGGGCGATGGCCCCACCGGGCCCGGCGCGGACGAGCGCATCGCCCGGACCGAGTCGTCCATCCCGTCATCCTCTCTCACGCCGACGCACTGTGTTCGGCGCCGAGGGGCAGGTGGATGGGTGCGGTCGTCAGGATTTCTCGCGCGCCAGCCGAAGCCGCCGGTGGGCGGCCATCCGCACCGGCGCGTTCGCCGCGCCGTAGCCGCGGTAGCCGCCGATCCGCTGGACCACCTCGAAGAACACCCGGGACCCCAGCACCTCGGTGTAGAAGTGCAGGAACTCGCCGTGCTCGTCGCGGTCGTAGAGCACCGAGTACTCGCGCAGGGCGGCGAGCAGGTCCGGCGGCGGGGCCAGCCGGGCGTCCAGGTCGTCGTAGTAGTTGGCCGGGATCTCCAGCAGCGGAGCGCCGGCCGCGTGCATCGCCTTGGCGGTGGCCAGGACGTCGTCGCTGGTGAAGGCGATGTGCTGCGGGTCCGGCACGCCGGGCGCCCACTCGCCGCGGCGCAGCAACGCGACGTTCAGCGCGATCCGCACGGTGTTCGACGGGTTGGTCACCGCACGGCTGCGGATCAGGCCGAACGGCGCGGCGAACTCGGTCGGCATCTCCGGGTGCAGCCCGAGCACCGTGCGGTAGAACAGCGCGGCCTCGTCGAAGTTGTCGAACGGCTGGCTCAGGGACACGTGGTCGGTGCCGAGCAACCCAGCGCCCGCTGCCGTGGAACCGGTCGGCGTGAAGTCCGACAACCAGCCGTCGCGGCAGAAGAACACCGCCGTGCCGTCCGGAGCGGCCACCGCGGACAGGTCGGCCTCGCCGGCGCGGTGCTCGCGCGGCAGCACCGGCGCGTGGAAGGACTCTGCGCGCTGCGCCGAACGCGCCGGGTCCGCGCTCTCCACGGCCAGCGCGCTGATCTCGGCCGGTCCGCCGGTCGCGTTCAGCAGCACCCGCGCCTCGCCCTGGGTCCACAGCTGCACGGGCTTCGAACGGTGCTGCCCCGTGTGTGCGAAGCCCATCGCGGCCAGCGCGGCGGCCAGCTGCGGCCCGGTGGTCTCGTCCACGGCCAGCTCGGTGAACGCGTGCCCGGTCAGCTCCGGCGCGGCGATCGCGGGCTCGCCCAGCGACTCCTCCAGCCCGAGCAGCGACCGCATCGCGTCGACCGCCGCACGGCCCGGATCGGCCTGCCGGAACACGTCGTTGAAGACCTCCAGCGACAGCGGCCCGGAGTAGCCGGTGGCGAGCACGTGCCCGACGAACGCGGTCAGGTCGAAGGCACCCTGCCCCGGGAACAGCCGGTGGTGCCTGCTCCACTGCAGGACGTCCATGTGCAGCCGGGGCGCGTCGGCCAGCTGCAGGAAGAAGATCTTCTCGCCGGGAATCGTGCGGATCAGCGCGAGGTCGCTGCCGCGGGAGAGCACGTGGAAGCTGTCCAGGCACAGGCCCACCGCCGGGTGGTCGGCCCGCCGCACGATGCGCCACGAGTGGTCGTACGTGTCGACGAACCGGCCCCACGCCAGCGCCTCGTACGCGATGCGCATACCGCGCTGAGCAGCCCGTACACCGAGTGTGTGCAATTGTTCGGCGGCCAGATCGTCGTCGTCCACGGCGTCCGGCGACACCGACGAGCACACCAGCATGGTGTCGGCGCCGAGCTGCTCCATCACGTCGAACTTGCGCTCGGCGCGGCGCAGGTTCGCCTCGAACACCGGCGGCGGCACCGCCTCGAAGTCCCGGAACGGCTGGTACAGGTCGACCGACAGTCCGAGGTCGGCGCAGCGGCGGCGGACCTCGGCCGGCGAGAGCGGCGAGACGATCAGGTCGTTCTCGAAGATCTCGACGCCGTCGAAGCCGGCGGCGGCCGCCGCGGTCAGCTTGTCCTCGAGCGTGCCGGACAGGCACACGGTCGCGATCCCTCGCCTCATGGCCGGGGCTCCTCTCGCACGGGCCGGTGTTGGTTGAACCAGTCGGTGAGTCCTACGGTGCGCATATGCCGACCGAAAGCGCCGAACGCCTCCGCGACGCCGAACGCACCCGCGCCGAGATCCTGGACGTGGCCACCCGCGAGTTCGCCGACCAGGGCTACGCCGGGGCGCGGGTCAACGAGATCGCCGCGAAGACCCGCACCACCAAGCGGATGCTCTACTACTACTTCGGCAGCAAGGAAGGCCTCTACATCGCGGTGCTCGAGCGCGCCTACGCCGGCATCCGCGCCAGGGAGCAGGAACTCGACGTCGACCACCTCGACCCGGTCGAGGCCCTGCGGCAGCTCGCCGAGCTGACCTTCGACCACCACGAGTCCCACCCGGACTTCATCCGGCTGGTCAGCATCGAGAACATCCACAACGCCGAGCACATCGGCCGCTCCGAGGTGCTGTCGACGCTCGCCAACCCCGCGCTGGACGTGCTGACCCGCATCCTCCAGCGCGGCCGGGCCGACGGCACGTTCCGCGAGGACGTCGACGCGCTGGACGTGCACATGATGATCAGCGCGTTCTGCATCTTCCGCACCGCCAACCGGCACACGTTCAACGCCATCTTCAAACGCGACATGCTCGACCCGGGCCGGCGCGAGCACTACCGCAAGATGCTCGGCGACCTGCTGGTCGAGTACCTGACCGCGCACTGAGCGTTTCGTCCCCTTCTCCGGGTTGACAAGCCTCGGGCCGCTAACTCACCATCTGGTACGTAACCAGACGGTACATTAATCCGGCCCGCAACGGAGCGACAGGAGCGTGGACGTGGTCGAGCACGGAAAGCCCCGGAAGGCCGCGGTGGCCGCCTGGGTGGGCAGCGCACTGGAGTACTACGACTTCTTCATCTACGGCACCGCCGCGGCACTCGTCTTCGGCAAGATCTTCTTCCCCAGCTCGGACCCGGCGGCCGGCACGCTGCTGGCGCTGGCCACGTTCGGCGTCGGCTACGTCGCCCGCCCGATCGGCGCGTTCATCCTGGGCCACGTCGGCGACCGGTTCGGCCGCAAGAAGGTCCTGGTCTTCACCGTGCTGCTGATGGGTCTGTCGACGTTCCTGGTCGGCTGCCTGCCGACCTACGGGCAGGTCGGCGTGCTCGCCCCGGTGCTGCTGGTGGTCCTGCGCCTGCTGCAGGGCCTGTCCGCGGCCGGTGAGCAGGCCGGCGCCAACTCGATGTCGCTGGAACACGCGCCGGAGCACCGCCGCTCGTACTACACGAGCTGGACGCTGTCCGGCACGCAGGCGGGGCAGATCCTGGCGACCGCGGTGTTCCTGCCGGTGGCGGCGATGCCGACGGCCGCGCTGCAGAGCTGGGGCTGGCGGTTGCCGTTCTGGGCCAGCGCACTGGTCGTCGTGGCCGCGTTCGTCATCCGGCGCAAGCTGGAGGAGACCCCGGTGTTCGAGCGCGAGGTCGCCGGCAAGGAGCAGGCGAAGCTGCCGGTCGCGGTGCTGTTCCGCGACCACTGGGCCGACGTGCTGCGGGTCGTGTTCGCGGCCGTGATCGCCGCGGTCAGCACGATCTTCACCGTGTACGCGTTGTCCTACGCGGTCAACTCCGCCGGGCTGGCGCGGACGCCGATGCTGTGGGTCGGCGTGCTCGCCAACGTCGTGGCGCTGGCGGCCATCCCGCTGTGGGCGATGCTGGCCGACCGGGTCGGGCGCAAGCCGGTGTTCATCGGCGGGTCGCTGGGCTGCGCGGTGCTGATCTTCGCCTACCTGGGCGCGATCTCGGCGGGCAACTACGTGCTCGTGTTCGTCGTGGGAATCCTGATGTTCGGCGTCGTCTACAGCGCGACGAACGCGGTGTGGCCGGCGTTCTACGGCGAGATGTTCCCGGCGCGGGTGCGGTTGTCCGGCATGGCGATCGGCACGCAGATCGGGTTCGCGATCGCCGGGTTCACGCCGACCATCGCCGCCGCGATCGCCGGGGACAAGAGCGCGAACTGGGTCGGCGTCGCGATCTTCACCGCCGGGCTGTGCCTGGTCAACGTGATCGCGGTGCTCACCGGCCGGGACAACTTCCGGGTCCCGACCGCCGACCTGGGCCGCAAGGACTCCACCGGCGACCGGGTGCCGATGACCTCGCCGGGCGGGGCGACCGCCTAGGACCCGGCGGTCGCCCGGTCATCCACAGTGGACGCGTGCGGGCATGATGGGGGCGTGCGCGTCCACCTGGAGACCGAGCGGCTGATCCTGCGGCACTTCACCCCCGCCGACGTGGACCTCGTGACGGACCTCGACCGTGATCCCGAGGTCCTGCGCTACCTGGGCGCCGACGCCGCCTCGCGTGACGTGGTCGAGCGGGACGGGTTCTTCGCCGCGATCGAGAAGGCGAGCGGCGAGTTCGCCGGCTGGTTCGAGTTCCGGCCGCTGGACGAGGGCGAGGTGGAGCTCGGCTACCGGCTGCGGCGGCGGTTCTGGGGCCGTGGCTACGCGACCGAAGGCGCCCGTGCGCTGATCGCGAAGGGGTTCACCGAGGGCGGTGTCCGGCGGGTCGTGGCGTTCACGATGTCGGTGAACACCGGGTCCCGGCGGGTCATGGAGAAGGCCGGTTTGCGGTACGTGCGCACGTTCCACGAAGACTGGCCGGATCCGCTTCCGGGCGCCGAACACGGTGACGTCGAGTACGCTCTGTCCGAGGACGATTGGAACCGACAGCACGGACTGCCATGACGACCGATCGCAATGTTCTGGGCGGCGAACTCGAGCCCTGCGGCACCGATCCGATGACCGGCTACTACCGGGACGGGTGCTGCACCACCGGTGACGACGACCTCGGCAGCCACACCGTGTGCACCGTGGTCACCAAGGAGTTCCTGGAGTACCAGCGCGGGGTCGGCAACGACCTGTCCACGCCCCGCCCGGAGTACGGCTTCCCCGGGTTGCAGCCCGGGGACCGCTGGTGCGTCGTGGCCGCCCGGTGGCTGCAGGCGTACGAGGCTGGTGTCGCCGCGCCGGTGGTGCTGGCCTCGACCCACGAGCGGGCGCTGGACGTCGTCCCGTTGGAGGCCCTCCAGCGGCACGCGGTGGACGTGCCCGCGGACCCTAGCTCGCTGACCTGACCGAGCGCCGCACGAGCACGGCGGTCAGGGCGATCGACGCGAGCACGGCGGGCACCTCCAGCAGGAGCGGGTGGCGGTCGGCGAAGTCGGGTTCGAGGAGGTCGCCGGTCAGGATCGTCACCGCGGTCCCGACCGGCACGCGGTCGCCCGGGTCCGTGCGGATGGTGCGGGTTCCGCTGCCGCAGGCGAGGGTGTGCACGAAGCCGTAGTGGTGGTAGCGGGCGCCGGTCTCGATCATGACCCGGTCGGTGACCGTGCAGGTCTCCGTGTGCCTGAAGGCGTGCAGCGCGAGGCCGCGGCCGGCGACCGTGAGCGCCGCGAAGAGCAGGGCCGCGCTGATCAGCCCGGCGACGAGCGCCCACCAGCGGCCGTTGGTCCGGCGTGCGGTGCCCAGCGCGAACGCGGCGCCGCCGACGAGTCCGAAGGCGATCGCGGCGAGGGTGCTGTGCGGTGGGAGGACGAAGAGGGCGGCCCCGAGGACGATCGCCGCGAGCCCGGCGGGCGCGGCGTGGCGGCCGGTGCGGATGCCCAGCCTGTCCGTGATGTCGAGGACCATCGGCTGACTCTAGCCACATGTGGCGCGAAATCGGAGACCACATAAAGTGACCGCGTGCGCGGCGAGGGCTACTACGACCTGCTCGGGGTGCACCGGCATGCCTCGACGGCGGAGATCAAGTCCGCCTACCGCCAGAAGGCGCGGACCGTGCACCCGGACGCCGGCGGTTCGCCCGACGAGTTCCAGGCGTTGCGGCAGGCCTACGAGGTGCTGGTCGACCCGTTGCAGCGGGCGGCGTACGACCGGGCGCTGGACCGCGCCGCCGCGACCGCCACTCCGGTCCGGGCCCGGCGGCCGGGGCGGAAGCTGGGTGAGGACCCGAGTTTCACGGCCGAGTTGCCGGTGCTGGACCCGGACGCGCTGGAGTGGTGGGACGCGGCGCGGGAGAAGGCGCGGACGGCCGACCGGGCCGCGCCCGGGCACGCTCCGGCGGTGTTGTTGCTGGCGTGGTTGCTGCTGGTGGTGCTGCCGATCATGGCGGGTGCGCTGGCGGTCGCGGTGTGGCTGGTGCTGGCGTCGGCGGTGGCGATTTGGCTGGTGCGGCAGCATCTCGAGGTCGCGCGGGCCGAACGTGCCGTGGCGGACGAGTTCGGCGGCACGGTCGTGTTCGGCTCGCCGGGCGCGGAGCCGGACCAGTGGGGCGAGCGGCTGACGGCGGAGTTGCTGGAGCGGTACCTGACGCGGCTGCCGGGGGCGCGGATCTTCCACGGGCTGGCGTGGCCGGGTTCGGTGTTCGCCGACATCGACCACGCGGTGCTCGCCGGGCGGCGGCTGGTGCTGATCGAGTCGAAGACGTGGCTGCCCGGGCACTACGCGGCGGACGAGAACGGTGAGCTGTGGCGGGACGAGCGTCGTTTCCTCGGCGGCGCGACGCAGCTGCCGGAGGCGATCGAGGCCTTCCGCGCACTGCTGCCCGGGGCGGAGATCCGCGGCGCGCTGATCGTCTACCCGAGCCGGACGGGCGAGATCACCACGGACGAGGACTTCGACGTGCCCGCGCCGCCGATGACGCCGGACCAGTTCGTGCAGGTGATCGGCGACTGGCTGGCGGCGGAGGCCGCGCGCGTGGACGTGCGGCTGCTGCGGAAGGTGCGGGCGCAGGTCGTCTAGTCAGGCCACGTGGAGGAACGGCTCGAGGCAGTAGATCGCCACGCGATTCGGCCGCTCGGCGACGAACGTTCCCTTCGACGGGATGGTCCGCACCAGCCCGCGTTCCCGGAGGACCTTCGTGGCGTGACGGCACGTGCCCAGTGAGACGCCGTACTGCCGGGCCAGTGTCTGCTCCGCGGGAAGTGGCGTGTTGACCGCGAGTTCACCGGATTCGATGCGCCGGGCGAGATCGTCGGCGACGAGGTCGTAGAGGTAGGCGGGACCGGTGGCGGGAAGTTCTCTGCTCACCCCTCCACGGTAGCATAGAAAAGACAAAAAGTCGGGTGCGGGCGACCATTGGTAGGCTGCGTCGCTGTGACGATGGAGGAGGTCCTGGACGCCCGGCTGCGCGCACTGGCAACCCGCGTGCGGCGACTGCGGCGGGACCGGGACCTGAGCCAGGCAGACCTCGCCGACCGGGCCGGAGTGTCCCGCTCGGTGGTCGCCGAACTGGAACGATCACGACTGGCACAAGGCGCCCCGCGGCCGACGCGGAACATCACGCTGGACACGTTGTTCCGCCTTGCCGAAGCGATGGGGGTGCATCCGGCGGAGTTGCTGGACGAGGGGAGGGGTTGAGGGGAGCAACGGCAGCCGGGCGCCCGGCAGCGGCGGTGGACTGGCGCCAACCAGACCCGCAGTTCACCCCACCAACCGCAAGCCGGCAACGCAACAGAACCGACTACCCCAACCAGACCTCCCCCGCCCCCGATCCACAGCCTGCTTTTGGTCGCCGATCAGGCGTGTCAAGGTACTCTTTCCCGCCTTGACACGCCTGCTCGGCGACCGAAACACAATCAGGAATCGGGGGCGGGGGTGGTCGTAAGGTGACCTTTGGCGCCGTAAGGCGCTCTCCGCCCGCAGGGCGGGCTCTTCGCCTGCCCCAAGTCACCTCTAAAGATCAAGAGATGTCCTCGCCGGACGGGCAGGCTCCGGGATGACGGGAATGCAGGCACGTCACCTTGGCAGGGTGGGAGCTGGGTGGTCATCCCGTCGCCTTCCGGTTTGTGCATATCACCTTGAGCCAGGGCCGCAAGGTTGGCATGTCATCTCGCGCTGGCAGCGGAGGTTGCGGCCCTGGCTCAAGGTGATCGTCACGTGTCAGGCGACGGGATGACCACCCAGCTCCGCTTGTGTTCAAAGATCAAGAGCACGGCGCTGCGCGCCGTCAGTATCCCCGCACCTTGTTGATCTTCACTCGCAACACCTGGGGGTACTGTGCCGAAAACGCCTCCAGGTTTCCGCCCACCCGCTTCATCGCCTTGCCGTATTTCGCCACGTACGCGGGGTTCTCGTGTGCCGGGGGTTGGGTGTCGGCCGGTCTCGCCAGTCCGCTGAACACCATGACGTCCGAGCCCTGCCCGTCGCTGTTGAAGTGGAGCGCCACCTGCGGCCGGTCGCGGATGTGGTCCAGTCGCTTGGCGTGGGCGGCGTTGTAGACGAGGAACTCGCCGTCCTGCCAGACGAACCACACCGGGTTCGGCTGCGGGGTGCCGTCCGCGCCCGTCGTGGTGAACCAGACGATCCGCTCGGTCTCGAGCCGCTCGCGGACCCGTCGTCCGAAGGGGCTCGACGGGTCGGGGAGCACGTCACCTGCCATCCCGCCAGCGTAGTGGCCGGGCTCACTTCCAGCGCAACTCCACCGACCACCCGTGATAGGCATTCGGGGATCGAGCGCCGGAAAGGATCATCGATGCGTCTGCTGCTGCTGTCCAACTCGACCGCGCCCGGACGCGGCTACCTGGAGCACGCCACCGACGCGCTGGGCGAGGTGCTCCAGGACGTGCGCCGCCTGGTGTTCGTGCCGTTCGCGCTCGCCGATCACGACGGCTACACGGCCATCGTCGCCAAGGCGCTCGCCCCGTTCGGCGTCGAGGTCGCCGGCGCCCACCAGGATGACCCGATCAGGTTGCTCAACTCCGCGCAGGCCGTGTTCACCGGCGGCGGCAACACCTTCCGGCTGCTGCGCGAACTCTACCGCCGCGAGCTGCTCGCCCCGATCCGCGACCGCGTCGCGCACGGCACCGTCTACATCGGATCGAGCGCGGGCACGAACGTCGCCTGCCCCACCATCCGCACCACCAACGACATGCCGATCGTGCAGCCGCCCGCGTTCGACGCGGCCGGGTTCGTGCCGTTCCAGATCAACCCGCACTACCTCGACCCGCAGCCGGGATCCACCCACATGGGCGAAACGCGCGAGGAACGGATCGACCAGTTCCTCGAGGAGAACGACGTGCCGGTGCTGGGGATGCGCGAAGGCACCTGGCTGCGCCGCGAGGACCAGACCCTCACCCTGGGCGGCGATGAAGCCGGCGCCCGCCTGTTCCGCCGCGGCGCCGCCCCGGCCGAGCTGCGGCCCGGCGCGGACCTCAGCGAGCTTCTGGCGAGCGAGATCGCCTGAGCTCGTCCGCCAGCTCGGCGCGGCGGGCCAGCACCTCGTCGCGCGACTTGGCCATGTCGCGCAGCACCGACTTGCGCTTGCGCAGCGGCAGCCGGTCCACGTAGAGGCCGCCGCCGAGGTGGTCGGCCTCGTGCTGCAGGCACCGCGCGAAGTACCCGCGCCCCTCGACGACCAGCGGTTCCCCGAACTGATCCACCCCGCGCACCACGGCGTGGTCGGCGCGCGGCAGCTTCGCGTACGGGCCGGGCACGGACAGGCAGCCCTCCGGCGCCTCGATCAGCCGCCGGTTTCCGACCGGCTCGTCGTCGAGCACCGGGTTGAGGATGTGGCCGATGTGCCGGTCGCCGTACTCGTCCCAGCAGTCCCACACGAACAGCCGCAGGTCGACGTCCACCTGGTTGGCCGCCAGCCCGGCCCCCTCGGCCACGTACAGCGTCGCGAACATGTCGTCGATCAGGGCCGACAGCTCCGGCGTGCCGAACTCGGCCGCCGGGCGACACGGACGGGCGAGGATCTCCTCGCCGATCTCGGTGATCCGCCGCGGGGTGCCACGGCGCGCTTCCGGCAGCACCCGCGGGCAGTCCCCTACCGGCTGCCCCTGCACGTAGACGGCCATCTCGCCTCCTTGCCAACGACTTTGCAAACTAGCACACTTTGCAAAGTGGAGAACCGACCCGAGTCGACGCTGCCCGACCACCCCGTCCGCGTCGCACTGCTGGACCTGCTCGCCGAACTGGGCACCGTGACCGCGAACGAGGCGAGCCGCCGCCTCGGGTACAGCTCCGGGCTGTGCTCGTTCCACCTGCGGCAGCTGGCGCGGGCGGGCCTGATCGAAGAGGCGCCGCGCGGCCGGGGGCGGATCAAGCCATGGCGGTTGCGGTGGGATTCCGCCGAATCCGCCGAGCCGGAAGATCAAAGCTTTTCCGCCATCCTGCATCTGACTCCGCGCGAGCTGGCCGAACTCACCGCATCCGTGCGAGAATTGATCAAGCGTTTTCCGGAACGGGCATCCGAAGACGCCGAATCCCGGCCCGTCGAAGTCAATTTCTCCGCGTTTCCAGCGCCCGCGAACCACGCCCGTCAATGACCGGTTCAACGGAGTTTCAGCAGCCGAGACGCCTGTTTGCTACATTCGGATGACGAAGCTTCATGGCCGCTCCCACCCGTGCCTACCATGGTTCAACTGCGACCCACGGGAATGCGATCATGACGATGCACATGGATTTCCGCCCCGCGGACAGCTGCTTCGGCTGCCTGGTCCCCCACGAACAGACCCCCGCCGACGAGGAATGGTGTTTCGACGCTCAGGGCCACCCGCTTTGCGGACAATGCGCCCGTGACGAGCAGATCATTCACGAACCGTGGGCCGGCCCACCGCAAGCGCGTCGCGCCGAATGGGATTTGGTGCAGGACCTCTCCTATTTCCTCCATTGACCCACCGCGCACGGCAAGCCACTCGGGGTGGGCTAACCTGAGCAACGCCAATGGCGTCGAGGTCAGCTTCGCGGGAGGTGAGCGCGATCGCGGACACCACGGCCCGCCCCACCGTGAGCAGGCGGCGCGAGGTGAGCCACACGAGCGCGCGGTCGGTCCTGATGACCGTGCTCGGTGAGTTCGTGCTGCCCCGCGACCGGCCGGTGTGGACCTCCACCCTCGTCGACGTCCTCGCGATGTTCGGCATCGAGGAGAAGTCGGCCCGCCAGGCGCTGGCCCGGACCGCCGCCGAGGGCTGGCTGGTGTCGCAACGCCACGGCCGGCGCGTGCGGTGGTCGCTGACCGCGCCGGGACGGCGGCTGCTGAGCGAGGGCGCGGAACGCATCTACGGTTTCGGCCGCGAGGACACGCCCTGGGACGGCACGTGGCTGATGCTGCTGGTGTCGGTGCCCGAGACGAAGCGGGACCTGCGGCACAGCCTGCGCACCAGGCTGACGTGGGCCGGGTTCGGTTCGCCGACGCCGGGCGTGTGGATCTGCCCGGACCCGAGCCGCCACGACGAGGCGAACTCGATCGTGCGCGAGCTGGGGCTGGACGCCGAAGCGATGTCGTTCGTGGCCTCGTACGGCCGGATCGGCGACGAGGACGCGATGGTCGCGCGGGCCTGGGACCTGACCGCGCTGGAAGAGCGCTACGAGGACTTCATCGACGAGTTCGCCGCACTGGACCCGGCTTCGGGCGAGGCGGTGCTGCACGCGCAGACCCGCCTGGTGCACGAGTGGCGCCGCTTCCCGTTCCTCGACCCGCGCCTGCCGGGCCGCCTGCTGCCCGACGGCTGGAGCGGCGCCAAGGCGGCGGAGCTGTTCCACCGCCGGCACGTCGAATGGCGCCCCGTCGCGCAGCGGCACTGGGACCAGCTGGTCGGCGAGGAGGAAGCGGCCTAGCTGGTTGCGGGCCTGCACGTTGTCGACGGTCGCCCACGACTCCGCGGGCTGTTCTAGACGTTGGCCTTCAGCGACTGCTGGCCGACGCCGGTCAGCAGTGTGTCCACGACGAGCGTTGCCAGTTCATCCACGTCTCGGGCGTCGGTGGGCTGGCTCTGTGCGGCTTCGTGGATCAGCGCGTAGTAAGTGCGCCGAGCCCATGTCAGGTCGATGTCGGGCCGTAGCGCACCGGTGTGCTGCAGCCTCCGGAAGAGGCGGTCGCACTGGTCGAGCACGTCCGCGTGGACCCGTGCGGTCTCGGAATCCTCGGGCTTTACGGCGTTCATGGCGAACCCCCAGCCGATCTTGACCCGGAGCACGTTCGCGGTCACCTGATACAGCGCGACCAGCGGCGGAGCCGTCTCGGGCCGAGCACTGGCGACGGCGTCGTGGAACTGCTGAGTGGCCCAGGCCGTCATGGCATCGACGAGGGCCTCGCGGCTGGTGAACCGGCGGTGCACGGTCGTCCGGGCGACGCCCGCAGCCTCCGCGATCTGTTCCATGGTGGCTGCGGGATTGGCGCTCAGCACGCGTTCCGCAGCCTCGAGGATCGCCCTCGCTGTCCGCTCGGCGTCTGCACGCATAGGGCGTACTCGCCTCTCCTGCTCCATCCGACATCCTCCTGAACCCCCTCCAGGCTACACCACAGTCGCCGATCCCTCTTAACTTGCGACATCGATGTTGCAGCTACTAGCCTAGTCGCATCACTGATGACGTCGATTGGACTGGGAGACCTCATGGATCTGCAGCTGAACGGCAAGGTCGCTGTTGTGACCGGCGCGAGCCGGGGAATCGGATTGGCCACGGTTTCGGCCTTGATCGGCGAAGGAATGCGGGTGCTGGCAGCAGCACGGACGATCACACCCGAGCTCCAGGCCACGGGGGCGCTCGGTGTGTCCGTCGACCTGTCCACTCCCGACGGCCCCGCTCAGCTCATCGAACGGGCGGAGGCAGAGCTCGGGCGGCTCGATGTGCTGGTCAACAACGTCGGGGGTGGTGACGGCGGTGGCCAGACCGGCGGGTTCCTCACCTTCACCGATCAGCAGTGGAGCAGCGCGTTCGACCTGAACTTCCTGGCGGCGGTCCGCACCACGCGGGCCGCACTGCCTCGTCTGCTGGAGAGCCGCGGCGCGATCGTCAACATCTCATCCAACGGTGCCCGGATCCCACATGCCGGCCCGATCCCCTACACCACCGCCAAGGCTGCGCTCACCGCCTTCGGGAAGGCGGTAGCGGAAGAGTTCGGCCCGCACGGAGTGCGCGTCAACACGGTCTCACCTGGCCCTGTCCGGACTCACATGTGGGAATCCTCGGACGGCTACGGAGCTGAGCTCGCCGAATCCCTGGGCCTGAGCCGGGAGCAACTGTTGAGCAACCTGCCGGCGACCATGGGGATGGTCACCGGCAGGCTCGTGAATCCTGCGGAGGTCGCTGACCTCGTCGCGTACCTCGCCTCACCGCTCGCAGGCAGCACCACCGGGACGGACCACATCATCGACGGGGGCGCGATCAAGTCTGTGTGACGCGCCAGCGTCAGCCTCGCTGTTCGCACCCGGTCATGGACCGCCTCGTTTCCGCACCCCGCGGTCGGCGAGGTAGGTGTCGAGTTCGCGGGAGACGTAGCCTTGTCGACCAGGATCAGCAGTCCAGCGTCAGCAGTTCAGCATCGGTCAGCCGCGGCGGCCTACCGATCCGCACGGGCTTGTCATCGATCTTGACGCACAGTGCGGTCAGAAGGGTGTTCAGGTCGGTCCGCACAAACTGATCTTGAACACCCTTCACCCATCTCCACACGCCGCCCTGGGTCAGGACTTGCTCGTCTAGTCCGGCAGGTTCCCGTCGCCGCCGAGGTTGTCCACCATGCGGCGCAGGACGTTGATGGTGGTCACGAAGTCGGCGGGGTCCACCCCCTGGTGCGTCCGCTCGTGGACCCGCGCGTTGCGGTCCCGGGCCCGCAGGCGCCCGGCCTCCCCCGCCTCGGTGAGGGTCAGCCCCTCCTGCTCGGTCAGCCAGCCGCGGGTGATGAGGTCGTCGAAGACCTCGTCGAAGTCGATGCCCAGGTCGTCGTAGCGCGACAGGCGCCGGACCAGCGCCGCGCGCGTCCACTCGCCCGGTTTGCCCGCGACGTGGTTCAAGATCCACCAGTGCGGCTGCGTGAGGTTTTCGACCGCCAGCGCCTCGCGCAGCGCGCCGACCACGCGCCGGTACGCCTCACCGCTCCACGCTCCGATGGGCTGAGCGGCGAGTTCTTCGTCTGAGTATTCCTTGATCACGATCCGACGGTAGAACCTCTAGATAACTGGAGGTCAATGGCGGGGATGTCTGACGGGTTGTCGGTGGCAGGCCGTAGGGTTTCGGGCGTGATGGATTACCTGAGCATCCCGACCGCGGCCGGCACGTTCGACGCGATCGCGGCCGGGCCCGCCGACGGCAGGCCCGTGCTGCTGCTGCACGGGTTCCCGGAGGCGGCGATCTCGTGGGAGTACCAGGTCGCGGTGCTGGGCGACCGGGGTTTCCGCGCGGTGGCGCCGGACCAGCGCGGCTATTCGCCGGGCGTGCGGCCGGAGCAGGCGGCCGAGTACGGCGTGGACGAGCTGGTCGGCGACGTCCTGGCCATCGCCGAGGCGCTGGAGTGGTCCCGGTTCGACCTGGTGGGCCACGACTGGGGCGGCGCGGTGGCGTGGTGGACGGCATCGGAGCACCCGGAGCGGCTGCGGACGCTGACGGCCGTGTCGACGCCGCACCCCGGGGCGTTGAGCCACGCCCTGCGCACGGACGAGGACCAGCAGATGCGGTCGCAGTACATGCGGGACTGGCGGTCGAGTTCCACCGAGCGCCAGATGCTCGCCAACAACGCCGAGGCACTGCGGCGGATGTTCGAGTGGAAGGTGCCGCCGAGCCGCGTCGACGAGTACGTCCGGCGGCTGTCCGAGCCGGGCGCCCTGACCGCGGCGCTGAACTGGTACCGCGCGAACCGCCCGAGGGCCACCATCGAGAAGGTGTCGGTGCCGACGCTCTACGTGTGGAGCACGGAGGACGTCGCCCTCGGCTCGACGGCCGCCCTGGAAACCGAGAACTGGGTCACCGGGCCGTACTCGTTCCAGATGCTGGAGGACGTGTCGCACTGGATCCCGGAGGAGGTGCCCGAGGTGCTGACCGCGCTGCTGCTGGAGCACCTGAGCGCCTTCTGACCGGCGACGGCCCGGTTCTGCGCCGGCGGAGTGGTCAGCCGGATTCCCGCTCGGTGTCCACCGGTCCAGGATGGCGCCGAGTCCGAGGTCGAAGCGGGACGGTGAGTTCGCCCGCCACGGCCACGAGGTCCGGGCACTGGCCCGGCGGCAGCCCGGCCAGGCACGCATCCGCCTGGTCCAGCCGCTCGCGACCCCCGGGCCCCTTGCCGAACGCGGTCTCCTGGATGGCGAAGCCGACCACGTAGTTGATGAAATCCGCGTGCTGAACTGCTCCACCCCGTCGGCGTCCAGGAGGTCCAGCGCGGCGCGGACGATCTCGGTGCGGTGAACTGGCTGCCGCTGGCCGGGATCGTGCTCGCGGTGTTCATGCTCATGCTGGACGCGACCGTGGTGACGGTCGCGGGGCCGGGATCTGGGCGGTGGGCTCCGCGACCTGCAATGGGTGGTGAACGCGTACCCGATCGCCATGGCCGCCGTGCAGCCCACGACGGGCGCTCTCGCCGATCGCTGCGGCAGGCGCAGGCTCTTCCTCGTTTCGGTGACCGCCTTCGCCGTGGCGTCACCGGTCTGCGGGCTCGCACCCACGGTCGGGGTACTCATCGCCGCGCGCGTCGCGCAGGGCCTGGCTGGGCGGCCATCTTCGCCACGACCCTCGCCCTGATCGGGCAGAGCTACCCGGGCGCGGCACGTGGCACAGCCTTCGCGGTTCGCGGCACGGCCGCCGGCGTGCTCGGCCCGGTGATCGGGGGCCTGCTGACCGAGGGGCTGGGCTGGCGGTGGATCTTCTTCCTCAACCTGCCGGTCGCGGTCGCCGCCGCCGTCATCGGCTGGCCCCGCCTGCCGCGCGCGGAGGAACTCGCGCGTGGACGCCGGATCGTCATCCCCGGCCCCGTGCTGTGGGCCGTTTCGCTGGTCTACGCCCTGCTGCACGCCGGGAGCGGGGCGGGGCGGACCCGCTGGTGCTGACCTGCTTGGCGCTCACCGGGGTCGCACTGGCGGTGTTCCTGGTCGCCGAGCGCGGACACGCTCATCCCGTGCTGGACCTGAGCCTGTTCCGCGGCCGCCGGTTCGTGGGCACGCAGATCGGGCGTCTACTTCAACGAGCAGCTGGGCTCCAGCGCTGTCGAGACGGGGTTGTCGTTCCTGCCCGTCGTGGTGCCGATCATGATCGCCGGGGCGGTCGTCGGCGCGGTCCTGGAGCGCATCCCGCCGCGGCTCGGTGCGGATCGGCGCCGCCGCCGGTGTCAACACGGTGCGGCGCCGTGCGTGCATCACGGCGCCGCGTCGCATCGCCCAGCGTCAGGTCTTCGAAAACTCCGCGCTCACCGCGTTCGGGCCGTCGTACTCGCGGTCCGGCAGCTGACGCAGGTGGTCCAGCACGTCGTCCGGCGCGCCCTGGCTTTGCGCGTGGTCGACCAGCCCGTCCCGCGTGCACGGGTAGTCCACGCCCGACAGGAACTTCTGCATCTGGATCGGATTCGGGGCCGACATCGTCGTGCTCCTTCCTGTTGTCGTCCGGTCGCCCCGGGGCTACCCACGCGCCTGGCCGTCACTCGTCCTGTTTCGCGGATCGACCGGACGGGAAGCCGTCACCATGCGCGCGACCATCCTGAACTGCACGTTGAAGCCCTCCCCGGAGCCGTCGAACACCGACGCGCTCGCCGAGATCGTGGCGGCCGGCCTGCGTGACCTGGGCACCGACGTCCGGAGCATCCGCCTGGTCGACCACGACATCAAACCCGGCGTCAGCAGCGACATGGGCGACGGCGACGAGTGGCCCCGCATCCGCGAGGAGATCCTGCGCTCGGAAATCCTCATCATGGCCTCGCCGACCTGGGTCGGGCACCCCTCGTCCATCGCGCAGCGGGCGATCGAGCGCATGGACGCGATGCTGTCCGAGACGGGCGAGGACGGTACACCGGTTGCATACAATCGCGTCGCGGGCGTGGTCGTGACCGGCAACGAGGACGGCGCGCACCACGTCATCAGCGAGATCAACGGCGCGCTCGGCGACATCGGCTTCACGATTCCCGGCCAGGCCTGGGTGTACTGGAACATGGGTCCCGGACCGGGCCCGAGCTACACCGACACCGATCACGGCCACCAGTACGTCCACCAGGTGGCCGGCCTGATGGCGAAGAACCTCTACGCGGTGGCCGCCGCCCTGCGAGAGCACCCGATCCCGGCGGAGATCTCCCGCGGCGAGGATTGACGGCCGCTCTGATCACAACCGTCCAAACGAGACGGATCGGGCGCGTCTTCGAAGCAGCCGGTGTTCGCGAGTTACACCGCTCGGGTGAATGTCGTCGGCTGACCGACCCGGAATTGTCGGACCCCCTGGCTAACGTGGCGTTGTCTGAAGGGGGACGAACATGCGAGCAGCAGTGGCGGACGGTCCGGGCGGGCCGGAGGTGTTGCGGGTGCGGGAGATTCCCACACCCGAGGCGCGGGACGGCTGGGCCCTGGTGCGGGTCGAGGGGTTCGGGCTGAACCGGTCGGAGCTGATGACCCGGCAGGGGCATTCGCCGAACGTGCGGTTCCCGCGGGTCCTGGGCATCGAGTGCGTCGGGGTCGTCGTGGAGTCCGCACGGCTGGCGCCGGGCACCAAGGTGGCCGCGGTGATGGGCGAGATGGGCCGGGAGTTCGACGGCGGGTACGCGGAGTACGCGCTGCTGCCGGAGGATCTGCTGATCCCGGTGGAGACCGATCTGCCGTGGGACGTCTTCGCCGCGCTGCCGGAGACGTACTTGACGGCGTGGGGATCGCTGGCCACGTTCGGGCCGACTTCGCCGGGGCAGAGCCTGCTGATCCGCGGCGGCACGTCGTCAGTCGGGATGGCGATGCTGTCGCTGGCGCGGGAGCGCGGGCTGGTGACCATCGCGACCACGCGCAACCGCGAGAAGGTGGCGGCGCTGGAGAAGGCCGGGGCGTCACACGTCGTGGTGGACGGCGGGGACATCGCCGCCGACGTTCGCGCGCTGCGCCCGGAGGGTCCGGACTACGTGCTGGACCTGATCGGAGCGCCGACGGTGGCGGACTCGCTGCAGCTCGCCGCCCGCGGTGGAACGGTGTGCGTCACCGGCATGCTGAGCGGGAAGTGGTCGATCCCGGACTTCCAGCCGACGGCGGTGATCCCCTCCGGCACGAAGCTGACGGCGTTCCAGAGCAACGACATCCAGGGCTCGTCCGGGGCCGGGGCATTGCAAACCATCGTCGACGGCGTGGCGCGCGGCGCGTACCAGCCGAACCTGGACCGGGTCTTCCGGCTGGACGAGATCGTCGAGGCCCACGCGTACATGGAGGACAACCACGCCACGGGCAAGGTGGTGGTCCGCAATGCCTGACCGGACGCACGGCGCTCCCCACCAACCGATCACACCCGACAGCCGCCCAAAATCACCCACCAACAACCCGATCCTCGCCGCAGTCACATCACGCGAAACCGCCACGACCACACAAGACCACGAGACCCACAACCCCCACACCCGACAGCCGCCCGAATCACCCGCGAGCTACCCCGCCCACCAACCTCCACCGTCACCGGGACCGCATCGCGCGGTACCACCGCGGCGACGTGTTCACCGGCGGCTTCAACGACGCACGCACCACCAGCACGTTCGGCTCGTCGCTGCGCACGAACTCGCCCAGCAACCGCCGGAACGCGCGGCCGAAACCCTCCACCCGGCCGGCGTCCACGCCGAACGACCGCGCCAGGCCGACGAAGTCCGGCGTGTGCAGGTTGACCCCGCGGTGCGGCAGGCCCTCCCGGTCCTGGTCGAACCGCAGCATCCCGTAACCACCGTCGTCGACGATGATGACCGTCACCGGCAGCGACTCCTGCGCCAGCGTGGCCAGATCGCCGCACCCGTACAGGAACCCGCCGTCGCCGCTGATGCACACCACCCGGCCCGCCCCGGTGGCCGCCGCACCCAGCGCGGCCGGGAAGCCGAACCCGAGCGTGCCCCAGCCCATCGGATACGCGAACCGGTGCGGCGCCGCCACGCGGTGGAACCCGCCCGCCCAGTACCCGGCGATGCACATGTCGGCCACCAGCATCGCGCGGTCGGGCAGCGTCTCTTCCAGCGTGCGCAAGAAGTCCGCGGCCTGCGGCTCCTCGCTGCGGATCCGGCGGCGCACCTGGTCGGAGATCCGCTGCAGCCGCTCGGTCAGCTCCCCCAGCCCTGGCCGCGCCGGCAAGCCCTGCAGCAACTGGGGCACCACGTCCCGGGCATCGCCGACCAGCGTGAGGTCCGGCGGGTAGTTCTTGGCCGCATCCTTGGGATCGACGTTGATCACGATGAGCTTCGGCGGCTTGGGCATCAGCCAGTTCTGCGTCATCAGGCCGTCGAAATCCGTGCCGATGCCGAGCACCACGTCGGCCTCGTCCCACAGCGCGCCCACCTCCGGGGCGTGCACGGGGTTCGGCGCGGCACACGGGTGCGCCGGCGGCAGCAACCCGCGCGCGGCGAACGTCGTGATCACCGGCGCGGCGAGCTTCTCCGCCAACTGCCCGATCACGGCGCCCGCCTCGGCCCGCACCGCGCCGCCACCGGCCCAGATCAGCGGCTTCGAGGCCATCGCCAGCATGCGCCGGGCCGCGTCCAGATCCGCCAGCGCCAGCGCCGGGAAAGCCTCGGTGGGCTCCGGGTCCGGGCCACGGAAACCGTTGTGCCGCAAGAAATCTGTCGGGATCCCGACGTACACCGGGCCGCTCTGCGGTCGCATCGTCAGCCGGGCGGCGCGTAGCACCGTGGGCGCCAGGTCCTCAGGAGTCTCGACGGTGAACGCCGCCTTCGTCACCGGCGCGAACAACGCGGCCTGGTCACTGGTCTCGTGCAGCACCCCGCGCACCATGCCGGGCCGCCGCAGCCCCGCCGGGATGTCGGTCGCGATCACCAGCACCGGCGAACCCGAGGCCATCGCCTCCCCGACCGCGGCGATCGTGTTCGCCGCGCCCGGCCCGGTCGTCACGATCGCGACGCCGAGCTTGCCGGTCGCCCGCGCGAACCCGTCCGCGGCGTACCCGGCGGTCTGTTCGTGCCGCACACCGATCAGCCGGAGCGAGCTGTCCGCCAGCGCCTCCCAGATCGGCAGGTTGTGCACGCCCGGAAGACCGAACGCGACCTCGGCGCCGAGCTCGAGCAGCGCGTCCACGAGGTGCTGGGCGCCGGTCTTCGTCACGCCGTCAGAGTATGGCACCCCGTCACCACTGCGGGGGCACGACCTCGTCCTGGGGCGGCGGCCCCGGCGGTGTGCCGTCGCCGAAGGGCCGTCCGCCCAGGTCGGCACGGCCGTGCGGCTCGGCCCACGCGGAGAGGTCCGGACCATTCGGCACGATCCGCGTCGGGTTGACCTGCTCGTGCACCTGGTAGTAGTGCCGCTTGATGTGGTCGAAGTCCACGGTGTCGCCGAAACCCGGCGTGGTGAACAGATCCCGCGCATACGCCCACAACACCGGCATCTCGGTCAGCTTGTGCCGGTTGCACTTGAAGTGCCCGTGGTAGACCGGATCGAACCGGACGAGCGTGGTGAACAGCCGGATGTCGGCCTCGGTGATCGTGTCCCCGACCAGATAACGCTGCCGCGACAACCGGTCCGACAGCTCGTCGAGCCGGGCGAACAGGCGCCGGTACGCGTCGTCGTAGGCGGACTGCTTCGTCGCGAAGCCAGCCTCGTACACGGCGGCGTTGACGTCGCGGTGCACCGCGCGGTTGATCTCGTCGATTTCGTCGCGCAGCTTCTCCGGGTACAGATCGGGCGCGCCGTCGCGGTAGTGGGCGCCCCACTCGGTGTCCAGGTCGAGCGTGATCTGCGGGTAGTCGTTCGTCACCAGCTTGCCGCTGGGGATGTCGACGATCGCCGGCACGCTGATGCCGCCGTCGTAGTCCGGGTCGGCCGCGCGGTAGGCCTCGCCGAGGAACTGGATGCCCAGCACGGGATCACGTCCACCGGGGTCGAGCGTGAACCGCCAGCTGCGCTCGTCCTGGATCGGGTCGGCGATCGCGACGGACAGCGCTTCCTCCAGCCCCATCAACCGGCGCACGATCAGTGCACGGCTGGCCCACGGGCACGCACGGCTGACGACCAGCCGGTACCGGCCCGCCTGGACGGGCCAGCCATCCGCGCCGTCGGCCGTGATCCGTGCCGTGAAGCGGTTCGGCGATCGCTTGAACTCGCCCGTTTCCGGGTCCGTCGGGATGGTCATTCCCTCAGCGTAGATTGTGTTCCGGGCCGTAGCAGTACGCGTAGACTCAATGACCCTGGGCACACCATCGCCCCGGACCGGAGAGGTGGCCACCGATGCCGTTGATGCCCTTCACCGACTCGATGTTCCTGCTGGTGGAAAGCCGCGAGCACCCCATGCACGTGGGTGGCCTGCAGCTGTTCCAGACCCCCGACGGCGCCGACCACACCTACCTGCGCAGCCTGCGTGAGGACC
Organism: Amycolatopsis deserti; assembly: GCF_014653945.1. Taxonomy (GTDB): domain Bacteria; phylum Actinomycetota; class Actinomycetes; order Mycobacteriales; family Pseudonocardiaceae; genus Amycolatopsis_E; species Amycolatopsis_E deserti. Next base: position 36,774 of record NZ_BNAU01000012.1, read on the forward strand.
TGGTCAAGAACACCGACGTCCGTCCGCTGTTCCGGCAGCGGGTGGCCCGCCCCGTGAACACGCTCGGTTACGCGGCCTGGGCCCGCGACGACGATCTCGACCTCGACTACCACTTCCGGCATTCCGCGCTGCCCTACCCGGGCCGGGTGCGCGAGCTGCTGGAGCTGACCTCGCGCTGGCACAGCACGCTGCTCGACCGGCACCGTCCGCTGTGGGAGATCCACCTGGTCGAAGGCCTGCAGGACGGCCGGTTCGCGATGTACAGCAAGGTGCACCACGCGTTGATGGACGGCGTTTCGGCGTTGCGGCACCTGCAGGGCACGCTGTCCGACGATCCGGACGACCGCAGCTGCCCGCCGCCGTGGGGCTCGCGCCAGGTGCCGCGCGGCAAGCCGCCGCGTAACGCACGGTCACTGTTGCGCATGGGCGCCGGCTCGCTGAAGCAGATCGCGGGAATGGCGCCGGCGGCGGCGAAGGTGGCTCGGGAGGCCTTCCGCGAGCACACGTTGCTGCTGCCGATGCAAGCCCCGAAGACGATCTTCAACGTGTCGATCGGCGGCGCGCGCCGGTTCGCCGCGCAGTCGTGGCCGCTCAAGCGGGTGCGCGCGATCGCGACCGCCACCGGGACGTCCCGCAACGACGTGGTGCTCGCGATGTGCTCCGGCGCGCTGCGGGACTACCTCATCGAGCAGCGCGCGCTGCCGGACGCGCCGCTGGTCGCGATGGTGCCGGTGTCGATGCGCAAGCCGACCGACACCGGTGAGGCGGCGGGCAACCAGATCGGCGCGGTGCTGTGCAACCTCGGCACGGACAAGCCGGATCCGGCGTCGCGGCTGATGACGATCCACCAGTCCATGCGCGACGCGAAGCGGATCTTCAAGGAGCTGACGCCGCTGCAGGCGCTGCTGCTGTCCGGCATCAACGTGGCGCAGCTGGGTGTGTCGACGGTGCCCGGGGTCGTGAACAACACGCGACCGCCGTTCAACCTGGTGATCTCGAACGTGCCCGGGCCGCGCAAGCAGATGTACTGGAACGGCGCGAAGCTCGACGGCATCTACCCGGCGTCGGTGCTGCTGGACGGGCAGGCGCTCAACATCACGCTGACCAACAACGGGGACAACCTGGACTTCGGGATCACCGGGTGCCGCCGGTCGGTGCCGCACCTGCAGCGGATCCTGACGCACTTGGACACCGCGCTGGAGGAACTGGAGTTCGCGGCGCGCTGACTCGGGGGCTTGGTCGGGCCGCACCGTCGCGGCGTGCTCTGCGGTGCCGCACGTCCGGGCGCGCACCGCAGCCTGCAGCCCCCGCCGGCTTTGGTCAGGCGACGCCCTCCGGGCTGGCCCCCTCGACCTGGACGCCGCGCGCCGTGATCTCCTCGATGCGGGCCAGGTCGTCGCGGGTGAGGTCGAGGTCCGCCGCGGCGACGCTGTCCTCGATGTTGCGGGCCCGCCGCGCGCCGACGATCGCCACGTGGACGCCGGGCTGGTGCAGGGTCCACGCGATGGCGAGCCGGCTGACGGTGGCGCCCTTCTCGGCCGCGAGGTTCTTCAGCTGCTCGACGACCTCGAGGTTCCGCTGGAAGTTCGCGCCCTGGAAGGCGCTGGAGTTCGCGCGCCAGTCGCCGGGCTCGAAGGTGGTGTGCGGGTTGAGGGCGCCGGTGAGGAGGCCGCTGCCGAGGGGGCTGTAGACGAGGACGCCGATGTTGTGCTCGCGGCAGTACGGGAGCGGGTCGTCCTCGATGGCGCGGCGGAACAGGTGGTAGGGCGGCTGCAGGGTCTCGACCGGGCGGGTGCGGTCGAACGCGGCCAGTTGCGCGGTGTCGTAGTTGGACACGCCGACGTGGCGGATCTTGCCCTCGTCGACGAGTTCCTGCAGGGCTTCGGCGGTCTCCTCGGCCGGGGTCTCCGGGTCGGGCCAGTGGACCTGGTACAGGTCGATGTGGTCGAGGTCGAGGTGACGCAGACTTTCCTCGACGCCGTTGCGCAGCCAGCCGCGGCGGGCGTCGCGGGGCCGGTCGCTGCCCGGGTTGATGCCGCCCTTGGTGGCGATGACCAGGCTGTCGCGGTCGCGTTTCAGCTCATCCCGCAGGGCTCGGCCGAGGAGGGCTTCCGACTTGCCGAAGCCATACGCCTGGGCGGTGTCGAAGAAGTTGACGCCCAGCTCGCGGGCGTGCTGGATGGCCTGGACGGCCGTGTCCTCGTCGAAGGAGCCCCAGTCGCCGCCGAGCTGCCAGGTCCCGAAGGCGATCCGGGAGACGTCGAGTCCGCTCTTGCCCAAAGTCGTTCTCCGCATGGTCTCAGCACAGCACATGACAGGTGACGGCGCATCGCGGAGCAGCACCGGGTGGCGGGGTCCTTTGTGGAGCAGCCACCCCAACGACAGGCACATCTCGCACATCGATGAACGGGCCCTTCATCACGAGACGAGAAGCCCAACCACCCCAACGCAGCTCCCGCAGCCACGACTGGCGCATCTCGCGCAACGATGAATGGACCGTTCATCGCTCAGGCCCGGCAACTCACTCGACCGCGAGTCGCGGCAGGGCCGACACACCCGCCGCGAACGCGGCAACCGCCGAACACCTCACCGCCCAGCGGGCCGATCAGCCACCCACGAGTGCCTCACCGCCCAGCCGGCCGAACAGCCCGCCCCGGCGGCCGAACAGCCAGCCGATCAGCCGCGCACAAAGCACCTCACCGCCCAGCCGGCCGACAGCCGCGCACGAAGCAACTCACCGCCCAGCCGGTCGGTCTGTCGGCCACGGGCGGACCTCCTCGACCAGCCTCGCCACCGCCAGCACCAGATCGTCCGAGTGCCGCGGCCCCACGATCTGCAACCCCACCGGCAACCCGTCCGCCGTCATCCCCGCCGGGACGCTGATCGCCGGTTGTTGGGTCATGTTGAACGGGTACGTGAACGGCGTCCAGTCCGGCCAGCCGCTCATCCCGCTCCCCGGGGGCACCTCGAAACCCGCCTCGAACGGCGCCACCGCGACCGTCGGGGTGATCAGCACGTCGAACCGGGTGTGGAACTCGCCCATGAGGATTCCCAGCGACGCCCGCTCCGCGTTGGCCGCCAGGTAGTCCGCCGCCGAGTACGTCTTCCCCTTCTCCCACACCCGCCGCAGGCCCGGGTCCACCTTCGCCTCCGAACCGGGCGGGAACGTGTCCAGCCACTGCGCGGCACCGGTCGACCAGAGCACGTCGAACGCCTCCCGCGGGTCGGCGAAACCCGGGTCCGTCTCCTCGACCCGCAACCCGGCCTCGTCCAGCGCCGCGACCGCCGACGTGACGATCCGGCGCACCTCCGGGTCCACCGAAGCCCACCCCAACGTCGGAGAGAAGGCCGCGAACAACCCCCGCACGTCCCGCCGCACCGCCTCGCGGTACGCGCCCGCCGGCGGCTCCAGCGCGTTCGGGTCCCGGTGGTCCGGCAGCGCGAGCACGTCCAGCAACAACGCCACGTCCGACACCGACCGCGCCATCGGCCCGGCGTGCGACAACGCCCCGAACGGGCTCGCCGGCCACAACGGGATACGACCGTATGTCGGCTTCAGCCCGACGATCCCGCAGAACGACGCCGGGATCCGCACCGACCCGCCACCGTCGGTCCCCACCGACAGCTCGCCCATCCCGGCCGCCACCGCCGCCGCGCTACCCCCGCTCGACCCACCGGGCGTCTTCGCCGGGTTCCACGGGTTGCGGGTCACGCCGGTCAGCGGGTTGTCCGTCACGCCCTTCCACGCCAGCTCCGGCGTGGTCGTCTTGCCGAGCAGGACCAGCCCGTTCTCCCGCAGCCGCGCGGTGACCGGGCTGTCCACCTCCCACGGCTGATCGGGGTCGATGCAGGTCGATCCACGCAGCGTGGGCCAGCCCTGGGTCAGGAACATGTCCTTGATCGAGGTCGGCACCCCGTCCAGCGAGCCGATCGGGTTGCCCTCGCGCCACCGCACCTCCGACGCCTTGGCGCCCTCGCGGGCCACCTCGGGGTCGACCAGGCAGAACGCGTTGCACTCCCTGTCCCGCTCCTCGATCGAGCGCAGCGCGGCCTCGGTCGCCTCGACCGGGCTGATCTCGCCGGTCGAATACGCGGCGACCAGCTCACTCGCCGTCAACAGGGTGCTCATCGGAACTCCTCACCGATCGGACGGCACGTACCCCAGCTGCTTGTCCACGACATTACGAAGCGGGGCGCCAGTCTGCCAGCGGTGGAAGTTGTCCGCGAACACCTCGACCAGCGTGTCCCGCCACCCGATGAAGTCACCGGACATGTGCGGCGAGACCAGCACGTTCTTCATGGTCCACAAGGGACTGTCCATCGGCAGCGGCTCGGTGTCGAACACGTCCAGCGCGGCACCGGCGATGCCACCGGTCCGCAGCGCCTGCACCAGGTCACCGGTGACCACCAGCTCCCCCCGGCCGACGTTGACGAACCGCGCGGACGGCTTCATCGCCGCGAACGCGGCCGCGTCGAACAGGCCCTTCGTCTGCTCGGTCAGCGGCGCCACCGCGACGACGTAGTCATAGGCCGGTAGGTGGTCCACCAGCCGGTCGGAGGCGTGCACCTCCCCGAAGTCGGGGTCGCCCGAGCGCGCCCGGCGGCCGGCGCCCGCGACGCGCATCCCGACCGCGCGCAGCATCCGCGCGATCGCCCGGCCGATCGGCCCGGTGCCCACGACCAGCACCGACCGCCCGGCGATGCGCTCGGTCTCCCGGTGCTGCCAGCGGCTCTCGCGCTGCAGGTCGAGTGATCCGTGCAGGTCCTTGGCGAAGGTGAGGACCACCCCCAGCACGTACTCCGCGATCGAATCGTCGAACACGCCCCGCGAGTTGGTGAGCACGACGTCGCTGTCCCGCATCCCCGGGAACATCACCGGGTCCACCCCGGCGCTGGCGATGTGCAGCCACCGCAGCCGGTTCACGGCGTGCCACGCATCAGGCACCGCACGGGACAGGAAGTCGTAGACAAAAAGGACATCGGCGTCCCGCAGCGCGTCGGCCAGACCGGCCTCGCCGGTGTAACGCACCACGGCCGCCGATTCGATGGGCTGCATGGCGGGCGATTCGGTGAGGTCCCGGGCCTGGTCGTCACCGCACAGCACCGCCAGCACCGGTTTCTCCATGCCGATCACCGTTGACACGGTAGGAGCCGGTCGTATGATTGTCAACAATCCGAGGAGCCACCCCGGAGGCTTCCTTCAGAACGTCCCCGGAGGCTGAGCCTTGGATTTCGACTTCCCTGTCTTCGACGGGCCACTGGCGCAGCGAGGCATCGGAGTCATCGCACCCTTCGACCTGGCTCTCGAGCGCGAGCTGTGGCGCTGGATCCCGATGGAGGTGTCCCTGCACCTCGCCCGCACCCCGTACGAGCCGGTGCCGGTGAGCATGGAGATGGCCCAGCTCGTCAGCAACCACCAGCACCTGGCCGCCGCCACCCGCGACGTCCTGCACGTCGAGCCGGAGGTGGTCGCCTACCTGTGCACGTCCGGCAGCTTCGTCAACGGCCTCGACTACGAGCGGTCGCTGTGCAAGGCGATCTGCGACGCCGGCGCCCCGGACGCGGTGACCACGTCGGGCGCGCTGGCCGAGGTGCTGCACCTGCTGGACGTCCACAAGGTCGCGGTGATCACCCCGTACGACGCGGACCTGACGCAGAGCCTGCACGACTTCCTCGCCGAGCTGAACGTGGACACCGTCTCCAGCGACCACCTCGGCCTCGGCGGCGGGATCTGGAAGGTCAGCTACCGCACGATCGCCGAGCGGATCCTCGGCGCCGACCACCCCGACGCCGAGGCGATCTTCGTGAGCTGCACGAACCTCCCGACGTACGACGTGATCGAACCGCTGGAGGTGGCCCTGGGCAAGCCCGTGCTGACCGCGAACCAGCTGACGATGTGGGCTTGCCTGAGACGCATGGAACTGCCGATCGTCGGCCCGGGCAAGTGGCTGCGCGAAGTGTCCTGAAACCGCTAACGTAGGATTGTCGACAATCTTGGAGGTTTGTGCATGGCGACCGTCGGCTTCATCTACCCGGACCACGCCGCGGAGGACGACTACCCGTTCGCCGAGCGGCTGCTCGGGTACCGGATCTCGCTGCCGGTCGAGCACATCTACGGCACCGACCTGCACGCCGTGCCCGAGCTGCTCGACCTGGGCAGCGAGAAGCGGCTGGCCGAGGGCGCCGCGCTGCTCGCCAAGCACGAGCCGGACGCGGTGGTGTGGGCCTGCACCAGCGGCAGCTTCGTCTACCGCTGGCAGGGGGCGCACGAGCAGGTGGAGAAGCTGTCGGCGGCCGCGGGCAAGCCGGCGTCGAGCACGTCCTTCGCGTTCGTGCGGGCCGCGCAGGCGCTCGGGCTGAATCGGGTGTCGGTGGCCGCGAGCTACCCGGACGACGTGGCGAAGCTGTTCGTCGAGTTCCTCGGCGCGGGCGGGATCGAGGTCGTCGCGATGTCGAGCGAGGACATCGACACGGCCGCCGAGGTGGGCCGGCTGAGCCCCGAGGCCGTCGTCGAACTGGCGGTGGCGCATGATCACCCCGCGGCGGACGCCGTCCTGGTCCCGGACACGGCGATGCGCACGCTCGGTGTGCTGGGCGCGATCGAGGAACGGCTGGGCAAGCCGGTGCTCACCGCGAACCAGGTGACGATCTGGGAAGGGCTCCGGCTGACCGGCCAGGTGCCCCGGTGCGAGCAGCTGGGCAGACTGTTCGCAGAAGGCAGGTGAACGATGGCCCTGACCGACATCGAACCGGTGAGCCGGGAGTCGACCGCGGCGATCATCGCGCGGCAGCTCCGCGAGGCGATCATGAACGGCACGTTCGCGCCGGGCACGCAGCTCGGGGAGACCGAGCTGGCCGGCCGGTTCCAGGTGTCCCGCGGCCCGCTGCGCGAGGCGATGCAGCGGCTGGTGTCGGAGGGCCTGCTGCGCAGCGAGCGGCACCGCGGGCTGTTCGTGATCGACCTCGAACCGGAGGACGTGCACGACATCTACTCGGCGCGGTTCGCGATCGAGCGGGCGGCGCTGATCCGGGTGCTGCGGCACGGTGACCGCGAGGAGCTGGCCGTCCGGCTGATGGACGCCGTCGAGGACATGGCGTCGGCCACCGACGGGGACGAGGTGTCGGCGGCGGACGTCCGGTTCCACGAGGAGCTGGTGGGGGCTTCGGGGTCCAAGCGGCTCGGCCGGATGGCGCGGACGCTGCTGATCGAGACGCGCATGTGCCTGTCCGCGCTGCACCGCACCTACGCGACGAACGAGGAGCGGGTGACCGAGCACAAGCGCATCGCGGAGGCGATCGGCGCCGGCGACGAGGAGCTGGCGGTGTCGCTGCTGGAGGCGCACATGGAGGACGCGGTGCGCCGCCTCGCCCCGGGGACCAGCCTGCACGCCTGATCCGCTGTAACGGAAGGTTGCGGGTCCGCGATCTTGGGTTCGTCCGCGCGCGACGCGGGGGGAACCGGGAGGACCGCGTGCGCGGATGGATCTTGCTCGCCCTGGCGCTGGTGAGCGGCTGTTCCGCGGCGGAGCCGGTGGTCGCGCCGTCGTCGAGCGCATCGCGGCCGAGCGCGCCCGCCGTGCCCAAGGTCAACGAGCACGAGCGGCTCGCCGCGACCATGCTCACCGACAGCGAGGGGACCGCGCTCGGGTTCACCTACCAGAGCGAGCCCACGCCGTTCATCGAGTCGCAGAACCAGAAGTTCGCGCTCGTCGCGGCGTGCCCAGGGCGGCTGCCGAGCGACTCACGAATCGTGCGGGCCGAGCAGGCCACCTGGAGGAACGACGACTACAACCTGGAGGAACTCACCGCGCAGTATTCCGGGATCCCGGCCGCAGACGCGGTGGGCGAGGTCGCGCGGACGAAAGGGTGCCGGGCGAACGTCGGCTCGGGTGGGCGGATCGACGAGATCTCCTTGCCGTCGGTGCCCGGCGCCGACGCGGCGAAGGCGTTCTGCACCATCAGCGAATACGGCACCGACCGGTGCGTCGTCGTCGTGGCGCGTGGGGAGTTCGCCGCGGCGGGCGAGCTGAGGTACTACGGCATTGACGGTCCCGCGAACCGCGAAGCCACCACCGCTCTCCTGCGCCGGGTCGCCATCGCCCTCGGGCAGGGCCTGGGACATGTGGCGTGAGACGCCTCGTGGCGCTGCTCGCCGGGGTGGTCCTTCTCACCGGGTGCAGTACCGAAATCGCCGGCACCGCGGGTATGCCGGGGCCGGCGGTCGGGCCGGTCGTGTCCAAGTACGACCTCCAGCAGCGGCTCGTCGGTGCCATGCTCACCGAGCCGGAACTCACGCAGGCGGGTCTGCACTGGCTCCAGGAGCCCCTGCCGTTCATCGAGTCGCAGAACTCGCGCTACAAGTTCATCTACGACTGCCCGAGCCACTTGCCCTCGGACGTCGCGATCCAGGCGGCGGAGTACGCCACCGCGACTTCGGGGAACTTCGATCACGGCACCTACCTGTACGTGATGACCGCGTCCTACCGCGGCCCCAGCGGCCCCACCGCGGTCGCGCAAGGCCGCGCGCTCAGCGGCTGCATCGGGCTGCCCGGGGCCACCAAAGTCACGCTTCCGCCGCTGAACGGCGCCGATGAGCAGGCAGCGTTCTGCGGGGACGACGTGGGCTTCTCCGGCTTCCACCGGGTCTGCGTGCTGCTACTGGGCAGGCAGAACGCGGCGACGGTCGCCGCCTACAGCGTCAGCGACAAGAACCGGGCCATCCCGCCCACCCAGATGGAAACCGACCTGCCGCGCGTCGCGCAGTTGCTCGCCACCGCGCTCACCCGCGCCTGACTCACTCCTCGATCGTCCGGCCGACCACCGCTCCCAGTGCCGTCGCCGCGCCCGCGCTGCCCAGCGCCATCCCCCAGCCGATCGGGCCGAGCGGGGTGCAGCCGAAGAACTGGCTCACCCCGGGCGTCTGGATGACCGCCGCGAGCAGCGCCACCGAACCGAGCGACGTCGCCAGCACCGAACGGTTCCAGCCGCCCGTCAGCAGGGTCTGCCCGAGCTGCGTGCCGACCAGCCCGGCCAGCGCGACCGTGCTCGCCCGGCGGCCGCGGCCCGTTGCGCGCGCCAGCATCCACGCGGTCGTCGCGCCGAGGGTCGTCACTCCCGCCCGCACGCCGATGTCCTTCTGCAAGCGCTTCCCGAGCGAACTCTCCGGGCCCTCCCGCAACAGGTCGGCGCCGTCCTCGGGCCGCCGCAACGCGATCGCCAGCGCCGGCGCCAGGTCGGTCAGCAGGTTGACCAGCAGGAACTGCCGCGCCCCCAACGGGGACCGGCCGGTCAGGGTCGCGCCGAGCACGCTGAACCCGATCTCGCCCAGGTTCCCGCCGAGCAGGATCGCCAGCGCCTCCCGCACCGACGCCCACATCGCCCGGCCCTCGACCAGCGCCGCGATGATGGTTTCCAGCCGGTCGTCGGTCACCACCAGGTCGGCCGCGGCCCGCGCCGCCGGGGCGCCGTGCCCGCCGAGGGCGATGCCGACGTCGGCGAGCCGGATCGCGGGCGCGTCGTTCGCGCCGTCGCCGGTCATCGCGACGGTGTGGCCGTGCTTCTGGTACGCCTTGATGATCCGCACCTTCTGCGCCGGGCTGCACCGCGCCACCACGTCCACGGTTTCCAAAGTGGACGCCAGCTGCTCGTCGTCCATCGCGTCCAGCTCGGCGCCGGTCACCACGTGCAGGTCGGCGCCGTCCTCGGTGACCTTGTCCGCGATCGCCTCGCCGGTGTCCGGGTGGTCGCCGGTGATCATCACGATCTGCACGCCCGCGGCACGCAGGTCCGCCGCCGCGGCCGCCGCGCTCCCCCGCACCGGGTCGGCGATCGCCACGAAACCCTTGAACCGCAGGCCCTCGACCGCATCCTCGTCTAGGCTCGCACTGTCCGGAGTGGACTCGGCGACCGCGAGCACCCGCTGCCCCGCCTTGGCGAGCTTCTTCATCCGCCCGGCGAGCTTCTTCCGCTTTCCCTCGTCCAGGTCGCAGCGCGGGAGCACCGACTCCGGCGCGCCCTTGACGCTCAGCACCAGCCCGCCGTCGCCCCGCATCAGTGAGGCGTGGTAACCGCGCGACGGCTCGAACGGCACCGCGTCGACCAGCTCCCAGCCGTTCGTGTGCACGGAAACCCGTTGCGCGCCTTCGACGATCGCCCGGTCCGTCGCGTGTGGCAGGTCGGACGGGTCGTCGGCGTGCGGCGTCGCCCGCAAGGCGGTCAGCAGCACCGACTCGGTCGTCTCGTCGAGGTCCTCGATCTTGCGGCGCTGGCGGCCGTCGTCGACCTCGTGGACGGTCAGCGTGCCCTCGGTCAGCGTCCCGGTCTTGTCGAAGCACAGCACGTCGACGCGGCCCAGCGCTTCGATGCTGCGCGGGTTGCGGACCAGCGCGTTGTGCTCGGCGAGCCGGCGCGCGGCGGCCAGCTGCGCGGCGCTGACCAGGAACGGCAGCCCCTCCGGCACCGACGCGACGGCCAGGTTCACCGCCGCCGACAGGCTTTGCCGCAGCGGCACCCGCCGCAGCAGCCCGGCGCCGGCGACCGCGACCGCCGACCCGATCGCCAGCGGCATCGACTTCGACGTCAGCTCGGCCAGGCGGGTCTCCACACCGGTGACCGGCGCGTTCTCGCGCGCCATCGCCATGCTGCGGCCGGCCTCGGTGTCCGCGCCGGTCGCGACCACGACGCCGACGGCCTCGCCGGCCGCGATCGTCGTGCCCTCGTAGAGCATCGACGCGCGCTCGGCGACATCCCCGGCGATCACCGGCGCCGGGTCCTTGGACACCGGCAGCGACTCGCCGGTCAGCGACGACTCGTCCGCCTCGACACCGTCGGCTTCGAGCAGCCGGCAGTCGGCGGGCACGACGTCGCCGGAAGTCAGCTTGATGACGTCGCCGGGCACCAGGTCGTCGGCGCTGACCACGCGCTCCCGGCCGCCGCGGATCACGGTCGTGCTGATCGCGGACCGGCTCAGCAGCTCGGCCAGCTGCTTCTCGGTGTGGACCTGCTGGACGCTGCCGACCAGCGCGGACACGCCGGTGATCCCGGCGACGAGCGCGGCGTCCACCGGCGACCCGACCGACGCGGACAGCGCGGCACCGCCGATCAGGACCGGGGTGAGCGGGTTGGACAGCTCGTTGATGAACGCCTGCATCAGGCTGGTCCGGCCGCCGCTGCCGGTGCCGCGGGTCCGGGCGCGCTTCTGGGCGTCGTCGTCGCTCAGGCCGTCCGGGTCGGTGTCGAGCCGGTCCAGGACCACGTCGACCGGCATCAGGTGCCAGGGCGCGGCGTCCCCGGCGAGGCTCGTGTCGCGGTCGGCGAGCCGCTTCGCGCGGCGGTGCGCGTTGGTCAGGGCGACGGCCGCGCCCAGGTTCACCGCCCGCATCGCCCGGTTGGCCGGGCTGCGGCGTCCGGGCTGCAGCGCGGCGACCGCGCCCACGCCCGTCGCGCCCTGGGAGAGCCAGATGCTGTCGCGGTTGACCTCGCGGGCGGCGGCGATCGCGTCGACGACCAGCGCCGCCACGCCGATGTCCTCGCCGATCAGCAGGTGCGCGCCCCACGGCGGCGGGTCGCCCGGGCGCTGGGTGCCGATGCCGCAGTCGGCGGCGCCGAGCGCGCGGCGGTCGTCGGACACCAGCATCACCACGTGGTCCTCGCCCTGCAGCTCGCGCACGGTGGAGACGAGACGGTCGCCGCCGGGCATCAGCCGGTCGGCCTCGAACGCGGCGTGGCCGCCGTTGGCGCTGATCACCTCGATGTTCGAGCGGCGGGCGGCGGCGATCACCGCGGCCACGCCCGGCGGCACCTGCCTGCCGAGACCGATCACGGCCGCGAGCTGCTGGTCGCGCACCAGGCCGAGGACCGCGGCCGCGCCACGCTTCTCCAGCTGCTCGCGCTCGTGGGCGCCCTGGTCGACGCCCAGCTCGTCAAGCGGGCCGAGGCGCCAGCCGTCGTCGTCGTGGACCTTGCCCGGGGTGTGCGCGTCGAACAGCTGCCAGGCGCGTTCGACCAGCTCGCGGGGGTCGCCGTCGCCGAGCGGGACGAGGTCGTTGAGGACCATCCGGCCGGTGTCGAAGGCCTGCTCGTCGAGGACCAGGGTGTCGATGGCGTCCAGGTGGCGCAGCACGCCGCGGTCCATGACCAGGACGCCCTCGGTGGCCAGCACGCGGCCAAGGCGGGCGCCGAACGCGGTGCGCCCGGCCTCGGCGGCCTTGGGGAGCGCGGCCAGGCCGATGCCCATCGCCCGGCGCGGGCGCGCGAAGGGGATCGACACGGCGGCCGCGGCGGCGCCGAGGTTGAGGATGCGCTGCTCGTACTGTTCGACCGGGCCGTCCGGGATCTCCCGCGGGCGCTCAACGACGACCGGCCCGGCGGCGGCGTCCTCCGGGCCGTGGATCAGGCGGTTCTCGGCCTGGCACCACAGCCGTTCGTGCGCGCGGGCCTCGCGCCACTGCTCGGCGCGCTGGATGATGTCGACGATCGTGCCCTCGCCACCGGAGGCCAGGCCCTGTGCGAACGCGCCGAACGCCGACGTCGCGGTGTCGGCCTTCTCGCGGCTGCCGGCCCGCTCGGCGGCGATCTCGCGCAGGCGCGGGTGCAGGTCGACGACGCTGGGCAGCGCGGCGATCTCGGTCGGGATCGGGGCCCACGGCGCGAGGCGGGTGATGAGGGACAGGCCAAGGCCGAGGGTGTCGGCGGCCAGGGTCGGCAGGAGGCGGGTTCCGCGCAGGCCGTCGGCCGGGTGGTGGAGTTCGTCCTCTTTGATCTCTTCGCCGACGCCGTCGGGAGCGCCCTCGGCCTCCTCGACGACGCGGATCAGCTCGGCGCTGTCCGGGGCGGGGTCGTGGACGCCGATGATCACCCGGGAGGAGGGCGCGTTGACCCGAGCCCACGCGACGCCCGGGTGACGTTGCACGGCCTGCTCGATGCGCTGCGCGACGGCTTCACCGCCCGGCCCGTGCACCCCGTGGGCCTCGATGTGCAGCCGCCCCGGACAGGACCACACCCGGCGACGGGGCCTGCTCAGCGGGGACAACACCACCCCGGCGAGCCCCTTCACCGCCGACACCGGACCGGGCACCCGGACACCCAGCAACTCCATGAACCACTCCCACACCTCGACTTCTCCGGTGCCTGGGTTGCCCATTCCGGGTGAAGGTATGCGTGTGCCCGCAGGTCGGCCGGAGTTTCCGTCCCGCGGTCGCACCGGGGTGCGACCGCGGGCGGGGTCAGCCGAGAGCCGCGGTGACGGCGGCGCCCAGCTCGGTGGTCGTGGACTTGCCGCCGAGATCGGGTGTGGCCACCTCGCCGGCGGCGAGCACCTGCTCGACCGCCGTGTTGACGGCCGCGGCGGCCTTCTTCTCCCCGAGGTGTTCCAGCATCATCGCGCCCGCCAGGATCTGCGCCACCGGGTTCGCGATGCCCTGGCCGGCGATGTCCGGCGCACTGCCGTGCACCGCCTCGAACATCGACGGGAACTCGCCCTCCGGGTTGACGTTGCCGGACGGCGCCATGCCCAGTCCGCCCGTCACCGCCGCCGCCAGGTCGCTCAGGATGTCGCCGAACAGGTTCGACCCGACGACCACGTCCAGCCGGTCCGGGTGCTGCACCATGCGCGCCGCCAGCGCGTCGATGTGCGTCTGTTCACTGTGGACGTCCGGGTACTCGGCGGCGATCTCGGCGAAGATCTCGTCCCAGAACGGCATCGTGTGGATGATCCCGTTCGACTTGGTCGCCGAGCACACCCGCCCGCTGCGGGTCCGGGCCAGCTCGAACGCGAACCGGATGATCCGCGAAACGCCGACGCGCGTGAAGATCGACTCCTGCACGACGAACTCCCCCGGCTGCCCCGGGTTGTGCCGCCCGCCGATCTGCGAGTACTCGCCCTCGGTGTTCTCCCGGACGATCACCATCTCCAGCTCGTCGGCCTCGCGCCCGGCGAGCACCGACGTCGTCCCGGGCAGCAGCCGCACCGGCCGCAGGTTCACGTACTGCGCGAACGCCCGCCGGATGGGGATCAGCAACCCCCACAGCGACACGTGGTCCGGCACCCCGGGAAACCCGACCGCGCCGAGCAGGATCCCGTCGAACGGCCGCAGCTGCTCGATGCCGTCCTCCGGCATCATCCGGCCGGTCTTGGCGTACCGCTCGCAGCTCCAGTCGAACTCCGTCCACTGCAGACGGAACCCGTGCAGCTCGCCCGCGCGGTCCAGGACCTGGCGCGCCTCGGCGGTGACGTCGACCCCGATGCCGTCACCGGGGATGCTGGCGATCCGGTAGTCGTTCACAGGCTCACCGCGATGTACTTGGTCTCCAGGAACTCGTCGATGCCGACGGTGCCGCCCTCGCGGCCGAGCCCGGACTGCTTGACCCCGCCGAACGGCGCCGCCGGGTTGGACACGATGCCCTGGTTGAGCCCGATCATGCCGGCCTCCAGCGCCTCCGACACGCGCAGCGCCCGCTTCAGGTCGTTGGTGTAGACGTAGCTGACCAGGCCGTACTCGGTGTCGTTCGCGGCGGCGACGGCCTCGTCCTCATCGTCGAACACACTGATCGGCGCGACCGGGCCGAAGATCTCCTCGCTCGCCATCCGCGCGTCCCGCGGCACTTCGGTGAGCACCGTGGCCTGGTAGAAGTTCCCCGGACCGTCCACAGTGGCCCCACCGGTGAGCACCTTCGCGCCCCGGGAGGTGGCGTCGGCGACCAGCTCGGTCACCTTGGCCACCGCGTCGGCGTCGATCAGCGGCCCGACCACCACGCCGGGTTCGGTGCCGCGGCCCAGCGGCAGCGCGGACATCCGCTCGGTCAGCCGGCGGGCGAACTCGTCGGCGACCCCGCGCTGCACGTAGAACCGGTTGGCCGCGGTGCACGCCTCGCCGATGTTGCGCATCTTGGCCTGCATCGCGCCCTCGACCGCCGCGTCCAGGTCGGCGTCGTCGAAGACCAGGAAGGGCGCGTTGCCGCCCAGCTCCATGGACGTGCGCAGCACCTTGTCCGCGCACTGTTCGAGCAGCTTGCGGCCGACCGCGGTGGACCCGGTGAACGACAGCTTGCGCGCCCGGCCGTCCTTGATCATCGGCTCCATCACGCCGCCGGGGTCGCTGGTGGTGACGACGTTGAGCACGCCCGCGGGCAGCCCGGCCTCGGTCAGGATCGCGGCCAGCGCGAGCATCGACAGCGGCGTCTGCTCGGCCGGCTTGATCACCATCGTGCAGCCGGCCGCGATCGCCGGACCGATCTTGCGGCCGCCCATCGCCATCGGGAAGTTCCACGGCGTGATCAGCAGGCACGGCCCGACCGGCTGCTTGGTGACCAGGAACCGGCCGGCGCCGTTGGGCGCGACCTGGTAGCCGCCGTCGATGCGCACGGCCTCCTCGGAGAACCAGCGGAAGAACTCCGCGGCGTAGGCGACCTCGCCCTTCGCCTCGGCCAGCGGCTTGCCCATCTCCAGGGTCATCAACAACGCCAGCTCGTCGACCCGCGAGTTGAGCAGTTCGTAGGCGCGACGCAGGATCTCGCTGCGCTCACGCGGGGCCGTCTTCGCCCAGTCGGCCTGGGCGGCGACCGCGGCGTCGAGGGCGGCCTTCCCGTCCTCGGGCGAGGCGTCGGCGACCTCGCAGAGGACCCGGCCGGTCGCGGGATCCTCGACGGCGAAGGTCCGTCCGCTGCTCGACGGGACCCACTTCCCGCCGATGAACAGCTCCTTGCCGACGGCGTCCACGACACCCGATTCGGTCAGCTCGCCCATCAGTCCTCCTGATCAACCTTGCGCCTGTCCACGGGCCATGCTAGACAGATTGTCAACAATCTACAAGCTCACTCCGGTTAGGAGTTCCGCCGTCATGGCCCAGCTCTCCCCCCTGCTCAAGCAGGCCACTCCGGTCGTCGTCGAGCACGGCGAAGGCGCCTACCTCTACGACACCGACGGCAACCGCCACCTCGACTTCACCGCCGGCATCGGCGTGACCAGCACCGGCCACTGCCACCCGAAGGTGGTCAAGGCGGCGCAGGAGCAGGTCGGCAAGCTGATCCACGGCCAGTACACGACCGTGATGCACCAGCCGCTGCTCAAGCTGGTCGAGCGGCTCGGCGACGTGCTGCCCACCGGGCTGGACTCGCTGTTCTTCGCCAACTCGGGCAGCGAGGCCGTCGAGGCCGCGCTGCGGTTGTCGCGGCAGGCCACGAAGCGGCCGAACGTCATCGTCTTCCAGGGCGGGTTCCACGGCCGCACGGTCGCCGCCGCCTCCATGACCACCTCCGGCACCCGGTTCAGCGCGGGCATCTCGCCGCTGATGGGCGGCGTGCACGTCGCCCCCTTCCCCTACGCCTACCACTACGGCTGGGACGAGCAGACCGCGACGAAGTTCGCGCTGCGCGAACTGGACTACCTCTTCCAGACGATCAGCGCCCCGCACGAGACGGCCGCGTTCTTCATCGAGCCGATGCTCGGCGAGGGCGGGTACGTGCCGGCGAACCCGGAGTTCATGGCCGGGCTGCGCGAGCGCGCCGACCAGCACGGGATTCTGCTGGTGATCGACGAGATCCAGACCGGGTTCGGGCGGACCGGCCGGTTCTGGGGCCACGACCACTTCGGCGTGCGGCCGGACGTGGTGCTGATCGCGAAGGGCCTGGCGAGCGGTTTCCCGCTGTCCGGCATCGCGGCGTCGCAGGAGCTGATGGCCAAGGCGTTCCCCGGTTCGCAGGGCGGCACCTACGGCGGCAACGCGGTGTCGTGCGCGGCGGCGCTGGCCACCCTCGACGTGATCGAGGAGGAGAACCTGGTCGAAAACGCGGCGGCGCGCGGCAAGCAGCTGCTCGAGGGCGCGCGGCTGATCGGCGACAAGACACCGGAGATCGGCGAGGTGCGCGGGCTGGGCCTGCTGGTCGGGTCGGAGTTCACCAAGGCCGACGGCACCCCGGACACCGCGACCGCGGCGGCGGCGCAGCAGGAGGCCGCGCGGCGCGGGCTGCTGCTGCTCACCTGCGGCGCGTACTCCAACGTCGTGCGGATGATCCCGCCGCTCGTGGTCACCGCCGAGCAGATCGACGACGCGCTCGCGATCTGGGCCGAGACCGTCGCCGCCGTCACCGGTTCCAAGTAGGGAGAAGGCACGTTGGCCCGCTACATCACCATTTCGCTCGACAAGCGCGGCGTGTCCTGCCGCGCCGTGCTGCTGGACGCGGAGGCGCCGCGGACCTGCCAGGCGGTGTGGAACGCGCTGCCGCAGAGCGGTTCGGCCTACCACGCGAAGTACGCCCGCAACGAGGTCTACACGCTGGTGCCGCCGTTCGCCGACCCGAAGCCGGGCCGGGAGAACCCGACGGTGACGCCCATTCCCGGGGATGTCGTCTATTTCGGATTCGAGGCGTGGGAAATCGGCAATCCCGCGTACGGGTACGAGGACAGCAGCGAGGCGCACAGCGATCAGGGCGCGACCGATCTGGCCATCTTCTACGGCCGGAACAACCTGCTCATCAACGGCGACGCCGGCTGGGTTCCGGGCAACGTGTTCGCCACGATCGTGGAAGGGCTGCCGGAAATGGCGGCGGCCGCCCAGGACCTGTGGCTGCGCGGCGTCGAGGGGGAAACGCTCTCGTTCGCTCGTGCCGAGTGACCCTCGACCAGCGGTCGTTAGGGGCAGAACCCGGGTCCCCCGTCACTCGTTAGCGTGATCATAGGGGGATCACCTTACGTGGCAATGTGTTCACCCGTTCGGGCGGGCATCACCCGGTGTGCCGGATCAAGATCGGCATCGCGCCAGGTGAGCCCGCCCGGCGGGGCTACGAGCGGCGTCGTGAGACCCCCGCCGCAGAACCCGAAAGTGTTACGTGTTTAGGCTGGGCGGATTTCCCACCTCGCTGTTCACGGGGTCCGAGGCTTTTCGGAGCGGTTTGACACCTCCTCGCGGAACTGAAAATCTTCCCGTGCTTTCGAAAGCAGTCAGGGAATAGCAAAGATTGATTCCGTAAGGAGCCCCTCTCCCATGTTCGCTGCGCACTTTCACCACGGCCACGACATCGTTTCCCACATCCTGGCCGGGCTCGCGCACGTCCTCGGCTGGCTGGTCTGACCCGCTGAGCTGAGAACGCGGGGCCGGTACGTTGGCGCGGACCGGCCCCGCACCTCGCATTTTTCAGCCGACCGGCAGCAGATCCCGCTCGCCGAACACCTTCTTCGCGACCAAGGTCGCGTTGAGCGCCTTCGGAATTCCGCAGTAGACGGCCGAATGCAGCAGCGCCTCCACGATCTCCCCCGGCGACAACCCGACGTTCAGCGCAGCGTTGACGTGCACCTCCAGTTGCGGTTCGCACCCACCGAGCGCGGTCAGCATCCCGAGCGTCACGAGCTGCCGATCCCGCGGCGGCAGCTCCGGCCGCGCGTACATCTCGCCGAACGCCCACGACACCACCTGGTGCCCCAGTTCCGGGCTCACGTCCGCGAGCGAATCGATCACCCGCTTACCCGCTTCGCCGTCGACGGCCGACAGCACCTCGTACCCCGCCTGGAACCGCTCTTCCCTAGTCATGTCGACGACGCTAGGAGCTGGAGCGAACTCCAGGTCAAGCACCGACCAGACATGAATGACCTTCACTTCCGGTCCTGAGCCCTCCCGTACTACGCTTCCATCAACGGGCAGGCGCAGGAAAGGCAGGGGTACGTCATGGGCGACGTCGCCGCGCGGATCGCCGAGATCGTCGGCGAGCGCAACCTCCTCACCGGGGACGACATCCCCGACGACTACGCGAAGGACGAGTCCCTGACAGTCGCCGCCGCCAAACCGGCCTACGTCGCCAAACCCGGCACCGCCGAGGAGGTCGCCGCGCTGCTGGCCCTCGCCGCCGAGAACGACCTGCCAGTCACCGCACGCGGCTCGGGCAGCGGGTTGTCCGGCGCGGCCCGCCCGCGGGAGGACGGCCTGCTCGTCTCGTTCGAGCGGATGACCGCGGTCCTGGAGATCGACACCGCCAACCAGGTCGCAGTCGTCCAGCCGGGCGTCACGCTCAGCGAACTGGACGAGGCGACCAAGGAATCCGGCCTCGCCTACACGGTCTACCCGGGCGAACTGAGCGCGAGCGTCGGCGGCAACGTCGGCACCAACGCCGGCGGCATGCGCGCGGTCAAGTACGGCGTCGCCCGGCACAACATCGTGGGCCTGCAGGCGGTCCTGCCCACCGGCGAGATCATCCGCACCGGCGGCAAGACGTCCAAGATCTCCAGCGGCTACGACCTGACCCAGCTGATCATCGGCTCGGAGGGCACACTCGCGCTGGTCACCGAAGTGATCGTCAAGCTCCACCCGCGCCTGCCCCACGCCGCGACGCTGCTCGCCCCGTTCGGCGACCTCGACCAGGTGATGCGCGCCGTTCCGGAGATCATCGCCAGCGGTCTGACGCCGAACATCCTCGAGTACATCGACAACCTCACGATGGCGGCGATCACCTACAACGAGAAGCTGGAGCTGGGCGTCCCCGAGGAGGTCCGCAACGCCACGCAGGCGTATCTGGTGGTGGGGCTGGAAAACCGCGACGGCGACCGGCTGGACGGCGATGTCGAGCGCGCCGGCGAGCTGCTCGGCGAGCTGGGCGCGTCCGACGTGTACGTGCTGGACGGCGGTTCGGCCCGCAAGCTCATCGAGGCGCGGGAAAAGGCGTTCTGGACCGCGAAGGCCGCGGGCGCGGACGACGTGATCGACGTCGTGGTGCCGCGCTCGGAGATGCCCGGTTTCCTGGCGAAGGTCCGGGAACTCGCGGCCGCCGCGGAGGCGGGTGCCATCGGTTGCGGTCACGCCGGGGACGGCAACGTCCACTTGGGAGTCTTCTGCAAGGACCCGGAGAAGCGGCACCGGCTCCTGCACGACATCTTCGCCGCGGGGATAGCGGCGGGCGGGGCCATCTCCGGTGAGCACGGCATCGGGCAGGCGAAGAAGGACCACTTCCTCGCGCTCGAGGACCCGGCCAAGGTCGCGTTGCTGCGCCGGATCAAGCAGGCCTTCGACCCGAAGGGCATCCTGAACCCGGATGTCCTGTTCGACTGAGGAGTGAGATGAACGGCGCGCAGTCCCTGATCCGCACGCTCGTCGACGCGGGTGTCGACGTGTGCTTCTCCAACCCGGGCACGTCGGAGATGCACTTCGTCGCGGCGCTCGATTCGGTGCCCGAGATGCGCGGTGTGTTGGCCCTGTTCGAGGGCGTGGTCACCGGCGCGGCGGACGGTTACGCGCGGATCGCGGACAAGCCGGCCGCGACGCTCCTGCACCTGGGGCCGGGGCTGGGCAACGGCCTGGCGAACCTGCACAACGCCCGCCGCGGGCACGTGCCGGTGGTGAACGTGATCGGCGACCACGCGACGTACCACAAGAAGTACGACGCGCCGCTGGAGTCGGACATCGAGGCAATCGCCGGTTCACTGAACGGCTGGGTGCGCCGGTCGGCGAACAGCGCGGACGTCGGCGCGGACGCCGCGTTCGCCGTCGCCGCGGCGCAGGAGGCGCCCGGCAAGGTGGCGACGTTGATCCTGCCGGCGGACGTGTCGTGGGGCGACGGTGGTGTCGCGGTCAAGCCGGTGCCGCCGCGCTCACCGCAGACCGTCGCCGAAACCACGGTGAAGGCCGTGGCGGAGGTGTTGCGCACCGGTGAGCCGGTCGCGTTGCTGGTGGGCGGTCTCGCCTGCCGCGAAGCCGGTCTGCGCGCGGTGAGCCGGATCGCGACCGCGACCGGCGCGAAGCCGTTCGTGGAAACCTTCCCGGCAAGGCTGGAGCGCGGCGCCGGACTGCCCACGATCGAGCGCCTGGCTTACCTGGCCGAGCAGGTGCAGTGGCAGCTGGAGGGCATCAAGCACGTCATCGTGGCCGGGACCAAGTCGCCGGTGTCGTTCTTCGCCTACCCCGGCAAGCCCAGTGATCTGGTGCCGGAGGGCGCCCAGGTGCACACGCTGGCGGAGCTGGACCAGGACGTGGTCGCCGCGCTGGAAGCCCTGGCCGACGAGGTCGCGTCCGATGTGGACCCGGTGCTGCAGGAACCGGCTCGCCCGGCCCTGCCGAGCGGCCCGCTGACGGTGCAGAACTGGGTCGAGGTGATCGGCGCTCTGTTGCCGGAGGGCGCGATCATCTCCGACGAGGCCAACACCTCAGGACTGTTGTTGCCGGGCGCGACAGCGGGCGCCCCGCGCCACGACGTGCTCACGCTGACCGGCGGCGCGATCGGCCAGGGACTCCCGGTCGCGGTGGGCGCCGCTGTCGCCGCCCCGGACCGCCCGGTGATCGCACTGCAGGCGGACGGCAGCGCGCTGTACACGATCTCGGCGCTGTGGACGATGGCGCGGGAAAACCTGAACGTGACGACGGTGATCCTGAACAACCACGCCTACGCCATCCTGCGCATGGAACTGCAGCGGGTGGGTGCGGAGGCGGCCGGCCCGAAGGCGAAGGACCTGCTGGACCTGGCCCGCCCCGACATCGACTTCGTGAAGATCGCCGAAGGCATGGGCGTCGCAGCAACAAGGGCGACGACGGCAGAGGAACTGGCCGACCAATTCCGCAACGCCCTCGCCGAGCCAGGACCACACCTCATCGACGCGGCAGTACCCCCACTCCTCTGACGCGCACCACGCACAGGTGAGCTGGGTGGTCATCCCGTCGCCTGACACGTGACGATCACCTTGAGCGAGGGCCGCAACATCCGTGCTCGCGCGAGTTGAGATGCCAACCTTGCGGCCCTGGCTCAAGGTGATATGCACAAACCGCAGGCGACGGGATGACCACCCAGCTCCCACCTCGACAAGGTGAGACGACAACGGTCCCCGTCATCCCGGAGCCTGCCTGTCCGGCGAGGACATCTTTTGATCTTTAGTCTTGCCCTTGGGCAAGCGAAGAGCCCGCCCTGCGGGCGGGTTCCAAAGAGCGCCTCACGGCGCCGAATGGTCACCTTACGACCACCCCCGCCC
The DNA here is from genome assembly GCF_014653945.1 of Amycolatopsis deserti. Lineage (GTDB taxonomy): Bacteria > Actinomycetota > Actinomycetes > Mycobacteriales > Pseudonocardiaceae > Amycolatopsis_E > Amycolatopsis_E deserti. Next base: position 58,711 of record NZ_BNAU01000012.1, read on the forward strand.
CCGATGCCTGATTGTGTTTCAGTCGCCGAGCAGGCGTGTCAAGGCGGGAAAGAGTACCTTGACACGCCTGATCGGCGACCAAAAGCAGGCTGTGGATCGGGGGCGGGGGAGGTCTGGTTGGGGTAGTCGCTTGCTTTTCGTTGCCGGCTTGCGGTTTGTTGCAAAGAAGAAGGCGCCCTTCCCGAGCTGTCGGGAAGGGCGCCTTTTCTGTTCTTGTTATTCGAACTTCTCGCCCGCTTCGGCCTTCTTCACCAGCGACTCCGGCGGCTGGAAGTGCTCACCGTACTTCTCCGCCAGCTCGCGCGCACGCGCCACGAAACCGGGCAGGCCACCCTCGTACTGGTTGATGTACTGGATGACACCACCGGTCCACGCCGGGAACCCGATGCCGAAGATGGAACCGATGTTGGCGTCCTGCACCGACAGCAGCACGCCCTCGTCGAAGCAGCGGACCGTTTCCAGCGCCTCGGCGAACAGCATGCGCTCCTGCAGGTCCTTGAACGGCACGTTGCCGCTGCCGGACTTGAACGCCTCCCGCAGGCCGGGCCACAAGCCGACGCGCTTGCCGTTCTCGTCGTAGTCGTAGAAGCCCGCGCCGCTGGACCGGCCCTTGCGGTCGAACTCGTCGATCATCCGGTCGATGACCGCTTCCGAGGCGTGGCCCTGCCAGGTGCCGCCGGCCGCCTCGATCGCGGCCTTCGTCTCCTCGCGGATCTTCCGAGGCAGGGTCAGCGTCAGCTCGTCCATCAGCTGCAGCGGCGGCGCCGGGTAGCCGGCCTGCGCACCGGCCTGCTCGATCGACGCGGGCTCGACACCCTCGCCGAGCGCGGCGACCGCCTCGTTGATGAACGTGCCGATCACCCGGCTGGTGAAGAAGCCGCGGCTGTCGTTGACCACGATCGGCGTCTTCTTGATCTGCAACGTGTAGTCGAAGACCTTCGCCAGCGTGGCGTCCGAGGTCTTCTCCCCGCGGATGATCTCCACCAGCGGCATCTTGTCCACCGGCGAGAAGAAGTGGATGCCGATGAAGTCCTCCTGCCGCCGCACGCCCTGCGCGAGGCCGGTGATGGGCAGCGTGGAGGTGTTCGAGCCGAGCACGGCGTCCGGGTTGACGATGTTCTCGATCTCACCGAAGACCTTGTGCTTGAGCTCCTGGCTCTCGAACACGGCCTCGATCACGAAGTCCACCCCGGCGAAGTCCGCCGGGTCGGCCGTCGGCTTGATGCGCGCCAGCAGCGCGTCCGACTTCTCCTTCGTGGTCTTGCCGCGGGACAGCGCCTTCTCTTCGAGCTTGACCGCGTAGCCCTTGCCCTTCTCGGCCGCCTCCAGCGAGACGTCCTTGAGCACGACCTCGATGCCGGCCTTCGCAGACACGTAGGCGATCGCCGCGCCCATCATGCCCGCGCCGAGCACGCCGACCTTGCGCGCCTGGTACTTCTCGTACCCGTCCGGCCGCGAGCCGCCGGAGTTGATGTGCTGCAGGTCGAAGAAGAACGCCTTCGTCATGTTCTTCGCGACCTGGCCGGTGACCAGGCTGACGAAGTAGCGGGTCTCGATCTGCGTCGCGGTCTCGACGTCGACCTGCGCACCCTCGACCGCGGCGGCCAGGATGGCGCGCGGGGCGGGCATCGGGGCGCCCTTGAGCTGCTTGCGCAGGTTGGCCGGGAACGCGGGCAGGTTCGCCGCGAACTTCGGGTTCGACGGGGAGCCGCCGGGCATCTTGTAGCCCTTGACGTCCCACGGCTGCTGCGCCTCGGGGTTGGCCTTGATCCACTCCTTGGCCTTGGGCAGCAGCTCGTCCACACTGGACACGACCTCGTGCACGAGACCGAGTTCCAGCGCCTTGGCCGGCTTGTGCCGCTGGCCCTGCACCAGCACGTTCAGCACGGCGCTCTGGATGCCGAGCAGCCGCACGGTGCGCACGATGCCGCCACCGCCGGGCAGCAGGCCCAGGGTGACCTCGGGCAGGCCGACGACCGTGCCCGGCACGTCCGCGACGATCCGGTGGTGCGTGGCCAGCGCGATCTCGAGGCCACCGCCGAGCGCGGCGCCGTTGATGGCGGCCACGACCGGCTTGCCGAGGGTCTCCAGCTTGCGCAGCTGGGCCTTCATGGCGTTGGTGCTCTCGGTGATCTCGGCCGCGTGCTCCGGCGTGGCCTGGATCAGGTCACGCAGGTCACCGCCCGCGAAGAAGGTCTTCTTGGCCGAGGTGATCACCACACCGGTGATCGAGTCCTTTTCGGACTCCAGTCGCTCGACCGTGTTCTTGAAGGACTCGCGGAAGTCGGCGTTCATCGTGTTGGCCGACTGGTTGGGGTCGTCCAGGGTGAGCACGACGATGCCGTCGGAATCCTGGTCCCAGCGAATAGTGTTGGTCATGATCACACCCGCTCGATGATCGTCGCGATACCCATTCCGCCGCCGATGCACAGCGACAGCAGCGCGCGCCGCGCCTGGCGCCGCTCCAGCTCGTCGACCATGGTGCCGAGGATCATCGCACCGGTCGCGCCGAGCGGGTGGCCCATCGCGATCGCCCCGCCGTTGACGTTGACCTTCTCGTCCGGCAGCTTCAGGTCCTTCATCCACTTGAGCACGACGGAGGCGAACGCCTCGTTCAGCTCGAACAGGTCGATGTCGTCGGTGGTCATCCCGGCGATGTCGAGGACCTTCTTGGTGGCCGGCGTCGGGCCGGTCAGCATGATCGTCGGGTCGGACCCGGTGATCGCGGCCGCCACGATGCGGGCGCGCGGGGTCAGGCCCAGGTCCTTGCCGACCTGCTCGTTGCCGATCAGCACCAGCGCGGCGCCGTCGACGATGCCCGAGGAGTTGCCGCCGGTGTGGACGTGGTTGATCTTCTCGACCGAGTGGTACTTCTGCAGCGCCACCGCGTCGAAGCCGCCGAACTCGCCGATCGTCTCGAACGCCGGCTTGAGCTTGGCCAGGCTCTCCAGCGTGGTGCCGGGGCGGCGGTGCTCGTCGTAGTCGAGGATCGTGACGCCGTTGATGTCCTTGACCGGCACCACCGACTTGGCGAAGTAGCCGCCGGACCAGGCCGCCTCGGCCTTCTCCTGCGAGCGCACCGCGAAGGCGTCGACGTCCTCGCGGCTGAAGCCCTCGATGGTGGCGATCAGGTCCGCTCCGATGCCCTGCGGTACGAAGTACGTGTCGTAGTTCGTGGCCGGGTCGGTGAACATCGGGCCGCCGTCGGAGCCCATCGGCACGCGCGACATCGACTCGACGCCGCCGGCGATGATCAAGTTCTCCCAGCCGGAGCGCACCCGGGCGGCGGCCTGGTTGACGGCCTCCAGACCCGAGGAGCAGAAGCGGTTGAGCTGGACACCGGCGACGGTGTCGGGCAGGCCGGCGGCCATCGCCGCGGCGCGCGCGATGTCGGCGCCCTGGTCGCCGACCGGCGAGACGACGCCGAGGATGATGTCGTTGATCGCGGCCGGGTCCAGGCCCGGGTGCCGCGCCTGGAGTTCGTGAATCAGTCCGGTCACGAGGTCGATCGGCTTCACCCCGTGCAGGGATCCACCCTTGTTCTTGCCACGGGGCGTCCGGATCGCCTCGTAGATGTATGCCTCGTTGCTCACACCGACGGTCCTTCCTGCTTACTGCATCCGTCTGGGTCTGACGCTAATTGCCACTAACATACTCCGGCTGAATCCCCTGGTGTCAACCATTTGCAGGGGGTCTCACTCCGGCTAGAGTGGGATCACCATGTCGAGTACGTCCCGTCGCCCCGACCGCAAGGCCCAGCTGGCCGGCCTGGCCGCCGAGCTGTTCCGCGCCCGCGGCTACCACGGCGTGGGCATCAACGACATCGCGGCGGCGGCCGGTATCACCGGCCCGGCCGTGTACCGGCACTTCGCGGACAAGCAAGCGATCCTGGCGTACGTGCTGCTCGACGGGGTGCGGGAGATGGAGGACGCGACCGCGGCCGCGTTGTCGAGCCTGCGCCGGCCGGACGGTGCGCAGGTGGAGCGGCTGCTGCGGGGCATCGCGGAGTCGTCGGTGGAGCGGCGGGACGTGGCGGCGCTGTGGCGCTGGGAGGGTCGGCACCTCTCGCCGGAGGACCAGCGCGAGATCGGCCGCCGGTCGGCGGCGTTGCTCACGTCGTGGGCGAAGGAGCTCATGAACCTGCGCTCCGACCTGGGGCCGGAGGACGCGGAGCTGCTGTGCTGGGCGGCGCTGAGCGTGTTCGGCAGCGTTTCGGTGCACCGGACGTCGGTGGCGCGGAAGCGGTTCGCCGAGCTGCTGGCGGAGCTGGCGCGGCGGGTGCTGCACGTGCGGCTGCCGTCGGACGTCGCCGAGGACGAGCCGGCGCCGGTGGGCGTCGGGGTGCCGTCCCGGCGGGAGCAGATCCTGTCGGCGGCGGCGGAGTTGTTCCAGCGGCGGGGCTTCCACGCGGTGAGCATGGAGGACATCGGCGCGGCGGCCGGCATCGCGGGCCCGAGCGTGTACCGGCACTTTTCGAGCAAGGCGGCACTGCTGGGGGCGATCGCGCGCCGGGCGGCGGACCGGTTGCTGCTGGACGCCGAGCGGGTTCGCTTGAGCAGTGCGGACGAGACGGAGGCGCTGCGCGGGCTGATCGAGTCGTACGTGCGGGTGCTGACCGGTTCGGCGGAGCTGGCGGTGTCGTTCTCGGCCGACGCGGTGAACTACGCGGAGGACGAGGGCCCCGAACTGCTGCGCATCCAGCGGGACTACGTGGCGCAGTGGGTCAGCCTGCTGGGCGCCGCGCAGCCGTCGCTGAACCCGCGCGAAGCGAAGATCACGGTGCACGCGGCCCTGACGATCGCGAACGACCTGTCCCGCACCCGGCGGATCAACCAGCGCCCGGGCCTGGCGGCCGAGCTGCGAGTCCTGATGGCGGCGGTGCTGGACCTGGGCTAGGTCGGCATTGGCCGAATCCTGCCATTTCGCCCTGCTCGCGCGGGTTACGCCGCTACCGTGATCCACGTGAAGCGCGCCCTCCTGTTCCTCCTCCTTCCGCTGGCCGCGTGCAGCGGCGACGGCGACGGCAAGCCCCCCGAAATCCCGGCACCGGCCACCACCTCCGCGCAACCGCCGGCGCTCACCGCCGCCGATGGGCGTGACTACGGCGCCTGCCTGGACGGCAACTGCGAGGTCCTGGTGAGCGATCCCGTCGACATCGCGCTCACCGGGCAGGGCGGAGTCGACCGGATCTCCGTCCGCGCCGTCACCGCCGAGGGCATCGAGTTCTCCACCGGCGACGGCAGCGGCAGCCTCACCCCCGGCTGCGTCTCCACCATCTACGAGAACGGCAGCGGCTCGAGGTGCAGCAGCGGCGAACCGGAGAAACCGAAGCCGGTCGACGGGGTTCTCGCGATGCAGGTCGTCGACGTGCGGGACGGCACCGCTGTGCTCCGGCTCGTCTCCGGTGCCGTCGGTCCGCCGCCCAGCTCGCTCCGGCCGCCGATGCCCCCGATGCCCGTCATCCCGACCTGGCACCCCTGACACGCGACGTCTCGAGGGCCGCCCGCCGCCGCCCGGATCCCGCGAAGGCGCCCACCGCGCCCAGGCCCTAACACCGGGCGGCTGGCGTTCACCGACCCCGGTGCGCTAACCTACTCGCGAGTAGGTAACGGCGATGGGAGTGCGACGTGGCAGCGCTCAGGGAGAACAGCGGCCGGAAGCGGGACGTGATGGGCCTCGGCCTGGCCGCCCTCTCCCGGCTCGCGGGCAGCAGGACGCTGGAACGCAGCGGGCTGCGCGAACCGGTTCAGAACCTGGTTTCGGCGGCGACGAGGAGCGGTTTCAAGGTCGCCGGCGCGGCCAGCCGGACGTTCTCCTCGTCGCGCAAGCGGGGCGGTGACGCGACCCGCCCGGCGCCGGCCGAGGACAAGGGCCTGTTCGACCTCACGCCGTCCGAAGACCAGCAGATGATCGTCGAGACGGTGAGCGAGTTCGCGGCCGAGCAGCTGCGCCCCGCGGCCGCCGAGGCGGACGAGAAGCTCAGCCCGCCGGACGGCCTGCTGACCAGGGCGGCCGAGCTGGGCGTGACGCTCATCGGCATCCCCGAGGAGCTGGGCGGCGCCGGCGCGGAACGCTCGGTCGTCACCAACGCGCTGGTCGCCGAGGCACTCGCCCACGGCGACCTCGGCCTGGCCGTCGCGGTGCTCGCGCCGTCCGCGGTCAGCAACGCGCTCGTCCTGTGGGGCGACGCACAGCAGCAGGCCGACTACCTGCCGGAGTTCGTCGGCGAGAACGTGCCGGCCGCGGCGCTGGCCCTGCTGGAGGCCAAGCCGCTGTTCGACCCGTTCAAGCCCGCCACCAAGGCCCGCCGCACCCCCGGCGGCTACCAGCTGGACGGCGTGAAGTCCCTGGTCCCGCGCGCGGCGCAGGCCGAGCTGTTCATCGTGTCCGCCGACCTCGAGGGGCGCGGACCAGCGCTGTTCCTCGTCGAGTCGTCGACCGCGGGCGTGTCGATCGAGGCCGAGCCGGCGATGGGCCTGCGCGGCGCGGCGACCGGGAAGCTGCACCTGGAGAAGGTGTCGCTGCCCGCGGGCGCGCTGCTCGGCGGCGGCTCGCCGGAGGTGTTCACCGAAGCCGTGCGGCTGTCCCGCCTGGGCTGGGCCGCGCTGGCGACCGGCACCGCGAAGGCCGTCCTGGACTACGTGATCCCGTACGTGAACGAGCGCACGGCGTTCGGCGAGCCGATCAGCCACCGCCAGGCGGTCGCGTTCTCGGTCGCGGACATCGCGATCGAACTGGAGGGTATGCGCCTGGTCATGCTGCGTGCCGCGGCGCGGGCCGAGCAGGGCAAGCCGTTCGCCCGCGAGGTCGCGCTGGCCCGCAAGCTCGCCGCGGACAAGGGCATGCGCATCGGCAGCGCCGGTGTGCAGCTGCTGGGCGGGCACGGGTTCGTGAAGGAGCACCCGGTCGAGCGGTGGTACCGCGACCTGCGTGCGATCGGTGTGCTCGAGGGCGTCGTCCTCCTCTGACAAGCCTGGGAAGGTCATCATGATCAATCTGGAAACCCCGAAGAAGGCCCGGGCGCTGATCAACCAGGCGTACCAGGCGGCGTCGGAAGTGCTGCGGCCGATCTCGCGCAAGTACGACCGCGCCGAGCACGAGTACCCGGTCGAGCTGGACATGTTCGCTGCGGTGCTGGACGGGCTGAACTCCTCCGGTGAGGGTGGCGCGGGCGCGGCGGGCGTGCGGCGCGACGAGAAGGAGAAGGCGACCGGGAACCGCAACGGCGGCAACCTGGCGACGGTGCTCGGCACGATCGAGATGTGCTGGGGCGACGTCGGTCTGCTGCTGTCGATGCCGCGGCAGGGCCTGGGCAACGCCGCGATCGCGTCGGTGGCGAACGACGAACAGCTGAAGCGGTTCGCGAAGACGTGGGCCGCGATGGCGATCACCGAACCGGGCACCGGTTCGGACTCGGCGAACATCACCACGACCGCCACCGAGGACGGCGACAGCTACATCCTCAACGGCGAGAAGATCTTCGTGACGTCGGGCGACCGCGCGGACGCCGTGGTCGTGTGGGCCACTTTGGACAAGTCGCTCGGCCGCGCGGCGATCAAGTCGTTCGTGGTGGAGAAGGGCACGCCGGGCTTCGAGGTCGTGCGGCTGGAGCACAAGCTCGGGATCCGTGCCTCCGACACGGCGGTGCTGCGGTTCGACAACTGCCGCGTGCCGAAGGAGAACCTGCTCGGTTCGCCGGAGATCAACACGTCCAAGGGGTTCGCGGGGGTCATGCAGACCTTCGACAACACGCGCCCCCTGGTCGCGGCGATGGCGGTCGGCCTGGCGCGGGCCGCGCTGGAGGAGACGGCGAAGATCCTGGCCGAGGCGGGTGTCGTGGTGGACTACGATCGCCCCGCGCACCACCAGCACGCCGCGGCGGCCGCGTACCTGGAACTGGAAGCCGACTACGAGGCGGCGTACCTGCTGACGCTGGAGTCGGCGTGGATGGCCGACAACCGCAAGCCGAACTCGCTGCAGGCCTCCATGGCGAAGGCGAAGGCCGGCCGGTCCGTCGTGGACATCACGCTGAAGTGCGTCGAGCTGATCGGCACGCTCGGCTACACGGAGGAAATGCTGCTCGAGAAGTGGGCCCGGGATTCGAAGATCCTGGACATTTTTGAAGGCACGCAGCAGATCCAGCAGCTGATCGTGGCGCGGCGGCTGCTGGGGAAGACGTCGGCGGAGCTGAAGTAGCTTGTGAGACAAGGGAAACCGCCCGGCTCGTGTGGTGCTGCGAGCCGGGCGGTTCTCATTTGCCCGGATGACGGGACGGGCGGTTTTCAAGATCAGGCCGCCTGCAGGCCGTCATCCGGGGGGTGTACGTCCGGAGCGTGAAGCCCGGATCGGCGCGGCCGAGGTAGTCCGCCAGCTCCTTGATCGACACCCCCTGCCGCTCCGCTTCGGCCGGCGGCCAGGGCTCGGACATGCGACACCATCCATGAGCGGCTCGACGTGATATGCCCGAGGCGCCGCAGTTGGCCCTCATCACAGTTCGGTCGCTACCTGTTCAGCCCCTGGTCCACCGTAACGCCGCACCACCGTGGTCCCCGCTGGCAACTCGGCATCGCGCAGGACCGGCCGGACGATCTCGTGCAAGCGGTCAGCATCAGGCCCGTACATGTAGAACGTGACGCTGCCGTCCTGGAGATTCACCTCGTGGCCATCGAGCTCGCCTACGCCAGCGGCATTGATCGCTTTGAAGAGCGGCGCTTCAATCGAATCCCAGTCCACTGAGAGCCCGGCCGCGGACGGGATGCGCACCAAAACAGCATGTTCAGCCACCAGCAGGACAATACTTGATCCGGCAGACCCATGACCGGCACCGCCCAGCCTGGCGGGGTGGACCCGCGCCGCGAGGAGATCACCTCAGCGGAGCCGTCTGCGAGGGCCGCGCGCAGCAAGAGCCGCAGGTCAGAGCCCTTTTCCTGGTCTCCGGCTACGGTTCCCAAGCTGAGAACCGAGCGTCACGTCGTCTCCAGGCCGTCCGACGCCGGGCAGGGGTGAGAAAGCCCGAGAAACGTCGAGAGTCATCAGCGCAGGTCAAGCGCTCTTACCGACGATCAGTCGCAGGTGGACCGGAACCCACCGCAGGATCCTGGACATTTTTGAACGCACGCAGCAGATCCAGCAGCTCATCGTCGCGCGGCGGCTGCTGGGGAAGACGTCGGCGGAGCTGGAGTAGACCGGTGAGGTGAACCCGCCCGGCTCCCGGTTGCGCGAGGTTGAGATCGCGCAACCGGGATTCCGCGCCGCGGCGGGCGATCTGCTCCCGTCAGGAGCGGTTAGGCTTTCCGCGTGCGACCAGCGACGGTGAAGCTCCGGCCGGACACCGATCCCGCCACCATCGAACCGCGCCTCGCCGGGTCGGGGGCCGAGCGGCTCCTCATCGACGCGCCCTTGCCCGCACCCGTCCTCGCCGCCGCGGCGGAGGCGATCGCCGCGCATCCGGGCGTCGCGCTCCACCTGCTGGGCGAGGCCGATCCCGCGCAGCTGCGCCATTTCCGCCACGTGCGCGAACTCGCCCTCGACCTGCCGCACGCCACCGCCTTCGACGTGCTCGCCGAGTTCACCGAACTCCGCGACCTCCGGCTCGGCCGCACCGACTCCACCAAACCGTCCCTCGCCTTCCTCGGCGGCCTGACGAACCTGCGCACGCTCTCCCTCGACGGGCACGGCAGGGACTTCGAGGCCATCGCCGGGGCCTCCTCCCTGCGCCACCTCGCACTGCGCTCCCCGCGCATGAAGACCCTCGAGCCCCTGCGCGGCCACCCCGCGCTCGAGACCTTCGCCATGGACTTCGGCGGCATCCGGGACCTGACCCCACTCGCCGGCATTCCGACGCTGCGGGGGCTCGCCCTGTTCCAGATCCGCGGACTAGAAAACCTCGGCGCTCTGGCCGACTGCGTCAACCTCGAAGCCGTCTCCCTCGGGGCGCTCAAGCACGTCCCCGGCCTCCAGCCACTCGCCGGGCATCCCGCCCTGCGGTTCCTGATCCTCGAACTCCTCCGCGGCCTGGACACCCTCGCCCCGCTCGCGACGTGCGAACGCCTCGAACAGCTCGCCCTCTTCGACTCGCGCCCGGCCGACCGGCGGCTCGACTTCCTCGTCGCGGCGCCCAGCCTTCGGCACGCCCTCATCGGCGACCCCTACCCACCCGACCAGGTCGACGCCCTGCGCGAGCGGTTGCGCACCCTCCATTACCGCGGCGAGAACCTGCGCGGCGACGGCTCCGCTCTCCGCGTCCACTGGCGCACCCCGGTCACGGACCTCCTCTGACCGTCCACAAAAGATCTTCCCGCTCGCCGTAACGCCCTCCGCCCGGGTGCGACTCTCCCTGTTATCCCGGAGGGAGGCAGTTGAAGATGACTGGGTACCTGGTCGAGCCGGCCTCGGTGGAGGATTTGCGCTCCCGCTTCGACGGGCGGATCGTCACCCCGGAAGACCACGACTTCGAAAGCGTCCGCGGCGTCTTCAACGCCATGATCACCGCCCGCCCGCAGGTCATCGCGCAGTGCGGCACCGTGCGGGACATCAAGTCGGCACTGGAGTTCGCGCGGGACAGCGGTCTGCCGGTCGCCGTGCGGGGTGGCGGGCACAGCGTCGCCGGGGCGTGTCTGGCCGACGGCGGCCTCGTCATCGACCTGCGGCGCCTCAACGCCGTCACCGTCGACCCCGGCGCGAAAACCGCGACGGCCGGCGGTGGCGCCACCTGGGGCGACTTCGACAGAGCCTGCCAGCCGCACGGCCTGGCGACCACCGGCGGCCGCGTCTCGACCACCGGCGTGGCCGGCCTGACGCTCGGCGGCGGGTCCGGCTGGATCGAGCGCAAGTTCGGCCTCGCCTGCGACAACCTGCTCGCCGTCGACCTCGTCACCGCCGACGGGCGCGAGGTCACCGCCAGCGAGCACGAGAACCCGGACCTCTTCTGGGCCCTGCACGGCGGCGGCGGCAACTTCGGCGTCGCCACCCGGCTCACCTTCCGCCTGCACGAGCTCCCCGAGTTCTCGATCGCCCTGATGCTGTGGCCCGGCGACCAGGGACGCGCGGTCGCCGGTGTCTACCGCGAACTCATGCACACCGCGCCGGACGAGGTCGGCGGCGGCCTGCTCTTCCTCACCGGCCCGCCCGAGGAGTTCGTGCCCGCACACCTCGTCGGCAAGCTCTGCTGCGGCGTGCTGGTGACCTGCGTCGGCCCGGAAACCCGGCTGCGCGAACTCATCGGCCCGCTCCTGTCCACGGCGCCGCAGGGGCAGGTCATCACCGACATCCCCTACGCCGACCTGCAGTGCATGCTCGACGACCCGCCCGGGTTCCGGAACTACTGGTCCGACGAGAACCTGCGCGAACTGCCCGACGAGGCGCTGGACCGGTTCTGCGAGCGCGCCGAGGACATGGTCGTGCCGTCACCGTCGCAGCACGCGCTGCTGCCCTGGGGCGGCGCGGTCGCCCACGGCAAGGAGTGGCCGGGGTTCGACCGCGACACCAGGTGGGCCGTGCACCCGCTGGGCCTGTGGGCCGACCCGGCCGACGACGACCGCGCCATCGCGTGGGCCCGCAACCTGCGCGCCGACATGCGGCCGTGGTCGTCCGGCGACGTCTACCTCAACTTCATCGGCGACGAGGGCGCCGACCGCGTCGTGGCCGGCTACGGGCTGGACAACTACCGGCGGCTGCAACGGATCAAGGCCGAGTACGACCCGGACAACGTCTTCAACCGCTGGCACAACATCAAGCCCGCCTAGGAAGTGTTCTGTAAGTCATCGGAGCCAGAGGATGATGGCGGCGATGGCGAGTTCGGCTTGGTAGTAGGTGGCGCGTTTGGCGTAGTGGGTAGCCAGGTTGCGGAACTGTGTGGGCCGGTTGAAGTAGCGTTCGATCACGTTGCGCCACTGGTAGGCCTCAGACTCGAAGGCGGGTGGGCGCCCGCCGCGCGAACCTCTGGCGGCGCGGCGAGGGATCTGCACCACGCTCGAATCGATCGAAATGATCCACTCGACCTCCCCAATCGAGTCGTCCTTGACGATCACCCCGTCCAGGATCTTCTGCCAGGTGCCATCCGCAGTCCACAACCGTTCATGCGCGGTCTTCCACGGCCCATACCGCTCGGGCAGGTCACGCCACGGCGCACCCGTGTGCAGCTTCCACAGAATCGCGTTGATCACCTGCCGGTGATCCCGACACCGCCGCCCCCGACACCGGCAGCAACGGCCTCAGTGCACGCCCACGCCCGATCCGTCACCTCACCCCGACCCACCACAACCCAAGATCAAACCAGCCATTACCAGCTAGATCAAACACAGGACAGGACCTAGACCACGGCTGACAATGCCGATGTCCGGTCGTCAAGCCCGCCTGGCTTCGACGAGCGCGGTGAGCGCCCTGGCGAACTGCGCGGGGCGCTCCACGGGCCCGAGGTGGCCGCCGGGGAACTCGGTCAGCGGCAGACCGAGCCCGGTCGCCAGCGCGGCCGCGGCCCGGTAGGGCAGCTGGCCCCGCGAGTCGATTCCGGCGGCGGGCGCCAGTCGCGAGCCCACCGCGGCGAGCGCGTCCAGGTCGACCTCCGTGCTGGTGAACGGGACCAGGACGTGCTCCAGGAACAGCGGCTGGAGTTCGCGGAGGTGGGCGAACAGCTCCAGCAGCTCCGGCGTCGGCGGTTCGGGGCTGGTCTCGGCGTAGCTGTCGAGCCAGTCGCCGTCGTGGCGCAGGTCCGGGGAGTCTCCGCCAGGCCCCGGCGCGGTCATCGCTTCGGTCATGAGCCGGCCCGCTTCGTCGAGGTCCCCGGCGCGCGCGGCCGCCCGGACCGCTTCTAGCGCGTCGGGGTGGCGTCCGGCGTCCGGCAGCAGGTTCAGCACCGGGGGCTCGTGGACGACCGCGAGGCGGAGACGGTCGGGGTGGCGGGTCAGCAGTTCGAGGGTGGTGATCGCGCCGGCGCTGAAGGCGAACACGACCGGCGGCTCGTCGAAGAGCGCCTCGATCAGGCCGAGGACGTCCTCGGCGTAGACCTTCGGGTGCTGGTCGCCGTCCGGGCGCGCCGAGACCAGGCGGCTGGACATCGCGACGACGCGGTAGTGGGCGGCCAGGTGCGCGGTGAGCTCGTCGAGGACGCCGGCGTGGCCGGCGCCGCCCGGCAGGAGCAGCAGTGGTGGGCCGTCGCCGCGCTCGCGGTAGTCGATGGGGATGTCGCCGAGGGTGATGCGCATCGAGTTCTCCTGTCGGGTCACGGGATCTTCGTCCAGTTGGCGAGGGTGTGGTGGAGCGTGTCGACCGCGCGGCGCCACGAGACGTCGAGGCTGTGGTCGGCGGTGAACCCGCCGGTGGCTTCCAGGTCGCTGAAGCCGTGGAACGTGCTGCGCAGCAACCGGACCGCGTCGGTGGCGTCGGGTTCGGACAGGTCGTAGCCGCGCAGCAGCGCGTAGCAGACCTCGATGATGCGGGCGACCCCCGGCGTCGCCGCGGCCCGCTCGGGCGACACGGGGTGCCGGGTCGCGGCGTAGCGGCCGGGGTGCCCCGTCGCCAGAGCGCGGTAGGTGTCGGCGAACGCGACCAGCGCGTCCCGGCGGGAGCGTCCCGCCACGGCCGCGCTCAGTGCGTCGGCCCACTCGGTGAGCGCCAGCAGCGCCACGCGTTCCTGCAGGTCGGCCAGGCCCCGGATGTGGGTGTAGAGGCTGGCGTCGCGAACGCCGAAGCGCTTGGCGAGCGCCGCCAGCGTCACGTTCTCGAAGCCGATCTCGTCGGCGAGGTCGGCGGCGGCGGACACCAGGGCGTCCGGGGTGATCCTCCCACGCGGCATTTTCCTAACCTCCCTAGGACAGGTCCTAACATACACAGGAGACTCGGGTTTGACAGGCAAGTATTCGCTTGCCTATCGTTGCGGGCGTGGGTGACGTCTTCAAAGCCCTGGCCGATCCCACGCGCCGGACGATCCTCGACGAACTGACCAACCGCGACGGGCAGACGCTGTTCGAGCTGTGCGCGCGGCTGGTGTCGATCCACGGGCTCGCTTCGTCACGGCAGGCGGTGTCGCAGCACTTGGACGTGCTCGAGTCCGCCGGACTGGTCGAGACCCGGCGCGAGGGCCGGTACAAGTTCCACTACATCAACACGAAACCGCTCGAACCGATCGTCGAGCGGTGGCTCGGGAAGCGGGGACAGACGTGAGGATCAACCTGGCGAGCGTGCTCGTCGACGACCAGGAGAAGGCGCTGCGGTTCTACACCGACGTGCTGGGTTTCGTGAAGAAGCACGACATCCCCATGGGTGATGCCCGGTGGCTGACGGTGGTGTCGCCGGAGGAACCGGAGGGCACCGAGCTGCTGCTGGAACCCAGCGGGCACCCGGCCGCGAAGCCGTTCAAGGACGCGCTCGTCGCCGACGGCATCCCGTGGACGATGTTCGCGGTGGCCGACGTGCACGCCGAGTACGAGCGGATGCGCGGCCTGGGCGTGCGGTTCACGCAGGAGCCGACCGACATGGGCACGGTGATCACCGCGGTGTTCGACGACACCTGCGGCAACCTGATCCAGATCGGGCAGATGAAGTCCTAACCGGACAGCTGCTCGCCGAGGAAGTCGTCGATGTGGCGCCACGTCGTGTCCCGGGCGCGGCGGCCGGTCAGGACACCGAGGTGCCCGCCCGGGGCCGTCTCGAAGCGCACCTCCGGCGCGTTCTCCAGCAGCGGCACCAGCCGCTCCACGGCGCGCCTCGGGGCGATCGTGTCGGCCTGCCCGGCGATCACCAGCGTCGGCACCTTCACGCCGGACAGCGAGATGATCCGCCCGTTCAGGTCCAGTCCGCCCTCGACGAGGTCGTTGGCGCGGAAGAACCGGTGGTACATCTGCCCGAACGTGCGACCGGGGTAGGCGATCATGTTGTCCATGAAGTGGTCGACCGCCTCGATCTGGGCCAGGTAGTCCCGGTCGCCGAGGTTCTGCAGGATCGCCAGCGGCTTGGTCAGCTGCTTGTTGATGCCCGTCGCCCAGAACACGCGCTCGACCACATAGGACGGTGCGCCGCCGAGCATCCGGTACAGCGGGGTGAGCAGGTAGCCGCCGGTGAGGTCCACCAGCGGCCGGAACGGTGCGACCAGCGGGATGGCGGTGAAGTCGACCGGCGAGGCCACGGTGGTGATCGACCGCACCGGCAGATCGGGCCGGTCCGCCGTGGTCAGCAGGGAGAACAGCCCGCCGAGGCACCACGCGACCAGGTGCACGCCGCGCCCGCCGGAGTCCTCGCTGACCTTGCGGATGGCGCGCGGCAGCACCTCGTCGATCCAGTGCTCGATGCCCAGCCGCCGGTCGGAGAACGCGACCGTGCCGTAGTCCACGAGGTAGGTGCGGCGGCCGCGCTCCACGAGGTGCTCGGCCACGCTGCAGCCGCGCCGCAGGTCGAAGCACAGCGCCGGGGCGGCCAGCGGCGGCACGAGCAGCACCGGATCACCCTCCGGCGACGGCGTCATCCGGTACACCGACCGGTTCGGGCCCTGGTCGACCAGCACGCGCGGCACCGGCCGCAGATCGGCCAGGCCGCCGCGCAGGACGCCGAGCGCGTTGGCCGCCATCGCGGTCACTGCGGGTACCACCATCTACCTCGAAACTCCGTTCACACCGCGGATCCTCCTGCCGGACCGACGGTACTTCAAGGTCGTCTCACCCTCGCCTCGTACTCCGCCCGCGCGCCCGCGTGCGCCTGCGTGAAGACCTTGTCCGCGCCGATCGCGCGCATGAACCACTCCGCCGCCGCGCGCGGCAGCAGCCGGCTGACCCGGCCGGTGACGTCCAGCGATTTCGGGACGAACACGTCGAACCGCGGCTTTTGGAGCGTGGCGACGATGGCCTTCGCGACGTCGTCCGGCCGCAGCGACGGGAAGAGCTTCGTCTCCGGCAACCCGTCGGCCAGGTGGGTGCGCACGACCGCGGGCATGACGCACGAGATGTCCACCCCGGACCCGCGCAGCTCCTGCCGCACCGCCTCGGACAGCCCGACGACGGCGTGCTTGGTGGCGCAGTAGGTCGCGGCGCCCGGGAACCCGGCCTTGCCCGCCATGGAGGCGACGTTGACGATGTGGCCGCGGCCGCGCGGGCGCATGCGGCGGATCGCCTCGCGGGTGCCGTGGATGACCGCGTGCAGGTTGACGTCGAGCTGCTTCGCCGTCGCGGCGTCGTCCTCGTCGGCCAGCGGCGACAGCAGCATGACGCCGGCGTTGTTGATCAGCACGTCGATCGGCCCGAGGCGGCGCTCGACCTCGTCCAGGAACTCGGTGAACCCGCGGTGGTCGGTGACGTCCAGCGGCAGGGCGATCGTGTCGCCGCCCAGCTCACCCGCGGTCTTCTCGGCGAGGACCGGGTCGAGATCGCCGATCGCGACCCTCGCGCCCAGCCGCACCAGGGCGGCGGCCGTGGTGGCGCCGATCCCCTGCGCGCCCCCGGTGATCACGATGACCTTGCCGTGCAACGTTGCCATGGCGGACATACTGCCCGGTAACTGACATTCGCGCCAGAGGTGTCACACTCGCTGTTCGAAGATCTGGACCCACACGTCGTCCCGCACCCGCACCCGCTCGGTCGGCGTGAACCCCTGGCTCTCGTAGTAGCGGACGAGCTTGCCGTCGCCCCCGGCCCAGCAGTCCACGCGCAGCAGGCCGATGCCGCGGGCGCGGGCGTCCTGGCGGGCGAACTCCAGCAGCCGGCCGCCGACGCCGCGGTGCTCGCGGGAGGCCAGCAGCAGCGTCACGTACACCTCGGGCTCGTCGACCGGCGGCGTGTACGGCAGGGGGTGGTCGAGGATCAGGGCGCCGACCGGGGCACCGTCCGAAGTGGCCAGGAACGGGCGGCCCTCGCGCAGCATCGTGCGGACGCGCTCGACCTTCGCCGGATCCGCCGACCACGGTTCGGTGCCCCACTGCTCGGCACTCCCCCGGGCGACGAGCCATTCGACGGCCGCGTCGAACAACGCCAGGACGGCGGTGAGGTCGTGCTCGCCGGACTCGCGGATCTCCACCACGACATCGTAAGAACGAGCGAGCCGCAGCAGCACCAACCCAGCGACCCCCCACCCGAGGTGAGACGACAACGGTCCCCCGTCATCCCGGAGCCTGCCCGTCCGGCGAGGACATCTTTTGATCTTTAAACCCGCGCCGCCTTCGGCAGGCGGGGAGTCCGCCCTGCGGGCGGGCAAAACAGCGCCTCACGGCGCCAAAAGGTCACCTCACGACCACCCCCGCCCCCGATGCCTGATTGTGTTTCAGTCGCCGAGCAGCGGCGTCAAGGCGGGAAAGAGTACCTTGACCCCGCTGATCGGCGACCAAAGATCGGCTGTGGATCGGGGGCGGGGGAGGTCTGGTTGGGGTAGTCGCTTGCTCTTCGTTGCCGGCTTGCGAGTTGTTTGTGCTGTCAGCAGTTGTTGGTTGTCAGTTCTAGGCGCAGGCTGAAGATCTTCTGCGACGGGTCCGTGTTGAACACGTACACCGCCTCCGGGTTCCCCGGCACCGGCGCCGTGATGACGTAGTTGGCCGTCGTGGCGTTGGGGTACGCCGCCATCACCTCGGCGTCCGTCGAGCCGACTCCGATTCCCTCCGGTGTCGTCACCCCGGGCTTCGCCGAGATGCGGGCCACCCCGTACGTGGGCGATATGTCGACCGGGGAGCCGCCGCCCTTCAGCCAGTACCGGTGGCACGGGCTGCCCGAGTAACCCTCCGTCATGTCGAACTCGTCCGACGCCACGGCGTCCGCCTCGCTCATGCCCAGCGCCAGACGGCCCCAGCCCCTCGGCCCGATCGTCGGGTCGGTGGAACCCGGACGTTGTGCCGGGCCCGCCGGCGCGCTCGAAGTCCGCGGCGTGCTGCGGGGGGCGCTCTGCGAACCCGTCACGCTGGGCACGCTCGTCACCCCCGACGACGACGACGGCGGCGCGCTGGAGCTGGGAGGCACCGGGGGCGCGCCGGACTCCGAACCGGCCGTCGACGCGATCGTCGTCACCGGCAGGTTCGTCGCGGGCAGCGTGTCCGTCGTGCCCCCGCCGACACCGGACAGCGCGATGCTCACCGCGGTCAGCGCGACCATCGTCAGCGCCCCACCCGTCGCCACCGCCGCGTTGCGCCGGTACCGCCTACGCCGGGCACCCGCCACCACCAGCAGCTCCGCGCCGGGCCGGACGGGCACGTCGAGGCGCTCGTCGTCGAACAGCCGGCTCAGTTCGTCCTCGAGGTTCACCACTCGTCACCCGCCCCCACCAGGGTCCCCAACTTTCCCCGCAGGCTGGCCAGCGCCTTGCTGGCCTGGCTCTTCACCGTCCCGGGGCTGATGCGCATCGCGTCCGCGATCTCGGCTTCGGACAACCCCTCGTAGTACCGGAGCACCACGACGGTCCGCTGCCGCGGCGGCAAGGCCGCGAGCGCCTGCCACAACGGCTCGTTCTCGAGCCGGTCGGGCGGGGTGTAGGGGGGCGGTTCCGGGATGTCGGCCACCAGGCTTTCCCGCCGCCTGCTGCGCCACCGGCTGACGTGCGTGTTCGCCATGGCGCGCTTCACGTACGGCAGCGGGCTCTCCGCACCGCGCAACGTCCCCCACCGGACGCCGATCTTCTCCAGGACGATCTGCACCAGGTCGGCGGCGTCGTGGGGGTTGCCGGTGAGCAAGTGCCCGTAGCGGAGCAGCCCGGGCAACGCCACCCGCACGAACTCCGCGAAATCCTCGTCCACCGCGCCCCCCTGCACCCAAGCCGTCCCGGCTCATCCGGGGGATACACGCGCAGGGGGCGCGGCAGGTTGCCTCAGTTCACCGGATTCAGCGAAGCCCCAGCTCACGGGCGATGAGCATGCGCTGCACCTCGCTGGTGCCCTCCCCCACCTCGAGGATCTTCGCGTCCCGGTAGAACCGGCCGACGGGGAACTCGTTCATGAACCCGTAGCCGCCGAAGATCTGCGTCGCGTCGCGGGCGTTGTCCATCGCCGCGTTCGAGGCGACCAGCTTCGCGATCGAGGCCTCCTTCTTGAACGGCTCGCCCCGCAGCATCTTCGACGCGGCCGCGTAGTAGGCCAGCCGGGCCGTGTGCGCGCGGACCTCCATGTCGGCGATCTTGAACTGGATCGCCTGGTACTCGCCGATGCGGTGCCCGAACGCCTCCCGCTCCCCGGCGTAACGCAGGCACTCGTCGACACACCCCTGCGCGAGCCCGACGCTCAGCGCGGCGATCGCCACCCGGCCCTCGTCCAGGATGGACAGGAACTGGGCGTACCCGCGGCCGCGCTCGCCGAGCAGGTTCTCCGCGGGCACCCGGCAGTCGGCGAAGGACAGCTCGTGGGTATCCGAGGCGTTCCAGCCCACCTTCGAGTACTTCGGCGCCACCGTGAACCCGGGCGTGCCGGACGGCACGATGATCGCCGAGATCTCCTTGCCGCCCCCGGGCTTCTCGCCGGTCACCGCGGTGACGGTGACCAGCCGGGTGATGTCGGTGCCGGAGTTGGTGATGAACGACTTGCTGCCGTTGATCACCCACTCGTCGCCGTCCAGCTTCGCCGTCGTGCGCGTGGCACCCGCGTCGGAACCGCCGCCCGGCTCGGTCAGACCGAACGCGCCCAGCGCCTCGCCGGAACACAGTGACGGCAGCCACTTCTCCTTCTGCTCGGCGGAGCCGAACCGGAACAGCGGCATCGCGCCCAGCGACACGCCCGCCTCGAGCGTGATCGCCACCGACGAGTCCACCCGGGCCAGCTCCTCCAGCGCCAGGCACAGCGCGAAGTAGTCGCCGCCCATGCCGCCGTACTCCTCCGGGAACGGCAGCCCGAACAGGCCCATCCGAGCCATGCCCCGCACGATCTCGTACGGGAACTCCTCGCGCTCGTAGAAGCCGCCGATCACGGGGGCGACCTCGGACTGCGCGAAGTCCTGCACGGTCTTGCGCAGCGCCTCGTACTCTTCGCCGAGCCGGAAGTCGATCATTTCTGCTCCTTGACCACCGCGAGCGTCTCGTCGAGGGCCACCTGCTGGCCCACCTGGACGCGGAGTTCCTCGACCACGCCGTCGACCGGGGCGACCAGCGTGTGTTCCATCTTCATCGCCTCGACGACCAGCAGCGGCGCACCGGCGCTCACCACGTCGCCCTGCGCGACCTTGACCACCAGCACCGTGCCCGGCATCGGGCTGACCACCGGGCCGGCCTCGCTCGCGTCGCCGTGCGTGGCGAGCAGGTTGGGCCGCTCGCCGACGACCACGCCGTGCCCGTCGCGGCCGAGCCACACCCGGTCCTGCGGCGCGTCGGCACGCAGGTACCGGCGGAACTCGCCGTTGTAGTGCACTTCCAGCCAGTTGCCTTTGCGCTGCGCGGACACCGCGACCGGCTCGCCACCGTCCACAGTGACCTGTGCGGCGCCGGGCGAGCCTTCGATCGTGACGAGCGCCTCGGCGTCCCCGGCACGCAGCCGGAACGTGACGCCGCCCGGGCCGCCGAGCCGCCACCCGCTGGGCACCGACCACGGGTCGGAGGTGTCCGCGGGCACCAGTCCGAGCAGCCGGTCCATCGCGGCGGCGACGAAGAACTCCTCCGGCACCACCGACTCGACCAGCTCGTCCAGCCGCCGCTCGACCAGACCGGTGTCCAGCCGCCCGGCCTGCACGTCGGGGTCGGCGAGCAGCGCGCGCAGGAACGTCACGTTGGTCGGCACGCCCAGCACGGACGTCCCGGCCAGTGCGCGGTCGAGCCGGTGTAGCGCCGACGCCCGGTCCGGACCCCACGCGATGACCTTGGCCAGCATCGGGTCGTAGTTCGAGCCGACCACCGAGCCCTCGGCCAGCGAGGAGTCGACCCGCACGCCCTGCCCGCGGGGCTCGTCCAGCGCCAGCACGGTGCCGCCGGTCGGGACGAACCCGCGCGCCGGGTCCTCGGCGTAGACGCGGGCCTCGACGGCGTGCCCGTTGAGCCGGAGGTCGTCCTGGGTCAGGGAAAGCGGCTCGCCCGCGGCGACGCGCACCTGCAGTTCGACGAGGTCGAGACCGGTGACCATCTCCGTCACCGGGTGCTCGACCTGCAGCCGGGTGTTCATCTCCATGAAGAAGAACTCGTCCGGCTTGCGGGCGGAGACGATGAACTCGACGGTGCCCGCGCCGACGTACCCGACCGAGCGGGCCGCTTCGACGGCGGCGGCGCCCATCCGGGCCCGGGTCTCCTCGTCGAGCAGCACCGACGGCGCCTCCTCGACGATCTTCTGGTGCCGCCGCTGCAGGCTGCACTCGCGCTCACCGAGGTGCAGGACCGTGCCGTGGGTGTCGGCCAGCACCTGGATCTCGATGTGCCGGGGTGTGGTGACGAACCGCTCCAGCAGCAGGCGGTCGTCCCCGAAGGCGGCGCGGGCCTCGCGCTGGGCGGACTCGACCGCCGCTTCGAGCTCACCGGGCTCGGTGACCAGCCGCATGCCCTTGCCGCCACCGCCGGCGGACGGCTTGAGCAGCAGCGGGTACCCGACCTCGTCGGCGGCCTTGGCGAAGTCGTCCACATCGGACAGGCCGGGGACGACGGGGACGCCGGCGGCGGACACCGTGGCCTTGGCCCGGATCTTGTCGCCCATGGCGTCGATCGCGCTCACCGGCGGTCCGATGAAGACCAGCCCGGCCTTCTCGCACGCGGCGGCGAACTCGGCGTTCTCCGCCAGGAAGCCGTACCCCGGGTGGACGGCCTGCGCGCCGGAGTCCACCGCGGCCCGGACGATGTCCGGGATGGACAGGTAACTGCGGGTCGCCTCGGCCGGGCCGATGCGGATCGCGGTGTCGGCCTCGTGCACGTGCCGCGCGTCGGCGTCGGCATCGCTGTAGACCGCGACCGAGCGGATGCCCAGGCGCCGCAGGGTGCTGATGACGCGAACCGCGATCTCGCCGCGGTTGGCGATGAGGACTGTGTCGAACATGCCCCTCACATCCGGAAGACGCCGTAGCTGACCGGTTCCAGCGGCGCGTTCGCCGCCACCGACAACGCGAGCCCGAGCACCATGCGGGTGTCCGCCGGGTCGATCACGCCGTCGTCCCACAGCCGCGCGGTCGAGTAGTAGGGGCTGCCCTGCTCCTCGTACTGGCGGCGGATGGGTTCCTTGAACGCCTCTTCCTCCTCGGTGGGCCACTCGCCGCCGCGGCTCTCGATCGAGTCGCGGCGGACGGTCGCCAGCACCGACGCGGCCTGCTCGCCGCCCATCACGGAAATCCGCGCGTTGGGCCACATCCACAGGAAGCGGGGCGAGTACGCCCGGCCGCACATCGAGTAGTTGCCCGCGCCGAACGAGCCGCCGATGATCACCGTGAACTTGGGCACGCGGGCGCAGGCCACGGCGGTCACCATCTTGGCGCCGTGCTTGGCGATACCGCCCGCCTCGTAGTCGCGGCCGACCATGAACCCGCTGATGTTCTGCAGGAAGACCAGCGGGATCGAGCGCTTGTCGCACAGCTCGATGAAGTGCGCGCCCTTCATGGCCGACTCGGCGAACAGCACGCCGTTGTTGGCGATGATGCCGACCGGGTGGCCGTGGATGTGCGCGAAGCCGGTGACCAGGGTGGCGCCGTACTCCTTCTTGAACTCGGCGAAGCGGCTGCCGTCGACGATGCGCGCGATGACTTCCCGCACGTCGTAGGGGGTGCGCGAGTCGGTGGGCACCACGCCGTAGAGCTGCTCGGGGTCGACCGCGGGGGCCTCCACCTGGCGGGTCTCCCACGGGCGCGGGCTGCGCGGGCCGAGCGTGGCGACGATGTTCCGGACGATCGACAGGGCGTGCGCGTCGTCGTTGGCCAGGTGGTCGGTGACGCCCGACTGCCGGGCGTGCACGTCGCCGCCGCCCAGTTCCTCGGCCGTGACGACCTCGCCGGTCGCGGCCTTCACCAGCGGCGGACCGCCGAGGAAGATCGTGCCCTGGTTGCGGACGATCACGGCCTCGTCGCTCATCGCCGGCACGTACGCGCCACCCGCCGTGCACGAGCCGAGGACGGCCGCGATCTGCGGGATGCCGCGCGCCGACATCGTGGCCTGGTTGTAGAAGATGCGGCCGAAGTGCTCGCGGTCCGGGAACACGTCGTCCTGCTTGGGCAGGAAGGCGCCGCCCGAGTCGACCAGGTAGATGCACGGCAGGTTGTTGTGCAGGGCGACCTCCTGCGCCCGGAGGTGCTTCTTGACCGTCATCGGGTAGTAGGTGCCGCCCTTGACGGTCGCGTCGTTGGCGACGATGACGCACTCGCGGCCGGAGACCCGCCCGATGCCGGTGATGATGCCGGCGGCGGGCGCCTCGTCGTCGTAGAGCCCGTTCCCGGCCAGCGGCGACAGCTCGAGGAACGGCGAGCCCGGGTCGAGGAGGGCGTCGACGCGGTCGCGCGGCAGCAGCTTGCCGCGTTCCACATGCCGGGCACGAGCCTTCTCGGGGCCACCCGTTCGAGCGGTCGCCAAGCGCTTGCGCAGATCCTCGACGAGCTCCGCGTGTGCGGTCGCGTTACGGGCGTACTGCTCACTTCGCGGGTCCGCGGAGGTGCCGAGCACCGGGAAGTCCATGACCCTCCTCATCGACGCCGAACCTGGTTAGTAGTCGTTAACGTTCGGCTCGATGTTAACCACTACTAACGTGCGATGTCCAGATTCGCGCACCCGAGGTGTCGAAATCGTGGTGGGCTCGTCCGACGTGGGAGTGAGAGACGAGGAGGACACCATGACCGCGACCTACACGTTCGACGTCTTCACCAGCCTCGACGGCTTCGGCGCCGCCGGCGGCGACTGGACCGGCTACTGGGGCAAACAAGGCCCCGAGCTGCTCGACCGCCGCCTCGCCCTGTACGACGAGGAGCCGCGGATCGTCTTCGGGGCGAACACGTACCGGGCGTTCACGCAGATGCTGGCCGAGAGCAGCGAGGACTCCGACGTCCGCGACCCCTGGGTGACCCGGATGCGGACACTGCCGGCCACCATCGTGTCGTCCACGCTGCGGGAACCACTCGACTGGCCGGACGCGACCGTCGCGAGCGGGGACGCCGTCGACGTCGTCACCCGGCTCAAGGAAGAGTCCGACGTGCCGTTGCGCTCGCACGGCAGCCTGTCGCTGAACCGCGCGTTGATGGCCGCCGGCCTGGTCGACCGCGTCCACGTGACGCTCTTCCCGGTGATCACCGCGAAGACCGGGCTGGACCCGATCTTCGCGGGCGGGGCCGACTTCGACCTGGAGCTGCTCGAGCACCGGACGCTCGACGGCCACATCCAGGAGCTGATCTACCGGCCGACGCTGCACGCCTGAAGTCCGGAGGGGCGGCGCGGCCGCCCCTCCGGACCTCAGCCCAGCGCCGCCACCAGTGACGGGTAGTAGCCCTGCGCCTGACCGGTCGCCGTCGGGTGGTAGGACTCGTCGATCGGATACGTCACGCTGTGCAACCACGCCGCGCCGGAGCAGATCTCGTGCCCGGTGAACGCCGGGCGCACGTCGGCGAAGGCGAAACCGGCCTCCGACGCCTCCTTCTGGATCACCGAGTCCAGCGCGTCCGCCCCGCTGTTGATGTACCCGCGCGAAGTGTCGGACAGGCCGACCGAGCACGACCCGCCGATCTTGTAGAAGTGCGGGTACCCGAGCACGACCACCGTTGCCTCGGGGGCGCGCGAGCGGATCTCCCCGTAGGTCTTCTCCAGCAGCCCGGGCAGGGTCCCGTTGACGAACGCCTTGGCGTTGTCGATCGCGGTCTTGCAGCCCGAGTCCCCGCCGAGGATGCAGTCCTGCATGACGCCCGCGAACCCGGCGTCGTTGCCGCCGACGCTGATCGTGACCAGGTCGGTCGACTCGGACAGCGCGCTGACCTGGTTGTTCAGCACGTCCGAGGTCTTCGCGCCGGAACAGGCCTGGAAGTCCAGCGACGCCGACGTCTGCCCGGCGTACAGCGCGGGGTAGGCGTTCGAGCTGCGCTTGCAACTGGAGGAGTCGAGGTAGTTGCCGGCGCCCACCCCGGAGGAGTAGGAGTCGCCGAGCGCGACGTAGTCGAGAGTGGCCGCGTTGGCCACCCCTGAGGTCAGGCCGATCGAGGCGAGGGCCGCGACGACGGTGGTTGCAAGCGTTCTCAGCACAGCGGGGACCACCTTCCGTGAGCAATCAACTCAATGAACGATTACCAGGTGCATTGCTCACAAGGGAGCCCCTTTTAGTAGGCATTTCGGCTACCAACAGGTGACGGGCGGCGGACGTTAGCGCTCGCTAACCTGACTCGATAAGATGTTCACGTGTCGACGAGTCCCACGCCGCTGGTCACCGGCGAGAAGGCCACCCGCCGCGAGGAGATCCTGAGCGCGGCCGCGGAACTGTTCGCCCGGCACGGCTTCCACGGCGTCGGCATCGACGACATCGGCGCGGCCGTCGGCATCTCCGGCCCCGCGCTGTACCGGCACTTCCGCAGCAAGGACGCGATGCTCGGGGAGATGCTGAACTCGATCAGCCACTACCTCCTCGACGGCGGCACCGCGCGGGTGGACGCGACCGCGGATCCGGAGCAGGCGCTGGCCGAGCTGGTCGAGTTCCACGTCGACTTCGCGCTCACGCACCCGTCGCTGATCACGGTCCAGGAACGCAACCTCGCCAACCTCACCGACGCCGACCGCAAGCAGGTGCGGGCCTTGCAGCGTCGTTACGTAGAGATATGGGTGAAGGTCATTCGCGACGCCGTCCCCGGAGTGGGGGAACGTCAGGCGCGCTCGGCAGCACACGCCGTGTTCGGGTTGATCAACTCGACGCCGTACAACCGCCATCTGGACGACGACGAACTGGCCGTCCTGCTGCGGCGCCTCGCCCTCGGCGCGCTGCAAGCGGCGGCGTGATCATCACGTCACTCGTTTTTCCCACTACCGTTGAACGCCTTTCCCCGGCTTTGATAGATCCCGTGACCTCCGACCGGCAGCAGCTGATCTCGCGGGCGCAGCGCGCCCTCGTCGCGATGCAGCTCGGCCGTGACGACGACGCGCTCGACGAGGTGGCCCCGTCGAGCCGGGACGAGACGCGCGAGCTGATGCTGCTCCTGTTCGAGGAGTGCAGCACGATGGTGACCACGCTCGGCGACGGCGGCAGCGCCCCGGTGAAGGTCCAGGTGTTCGACGAGAGCGGCGAAGAGGTCTCGATCGACCAGGCCGACCCGCCGGTGCGCACCGCGGTCCGCACGCTGCTGGCGGAGGTGCACGGCAACGCCGAAGCGGCCGCGGAGCAGGTGGAGATCGCGCTGGCCAGCGCCAACCGCGCGGAGGTGGACAGCCTGACGCTGCAGGCACTGCGCTGGACGGTGCGCCTGTCGGCCGAGTGCCTGGAACGCGACCTCCCGGTCACCGACTGGATCTCCGAAGCCCTGACCTGAGCGGGTCAATAGCGGTAGCGGCGCACGGTCTCCGGGTGGATGACGACGCGGACCAATTCCTCGGCCGTGATCCCGGCGAGGTCCGCGGCGCGCGCCGGGTCGTCGAGGTCCCAGTAGCGGGCGGCCAGGCGGGCGCTCAGCTCCCGTGCGCCATCCGGTTCCACCGTGACCCGGCCGGTGACCGACACCCAGCGCTCGCGTTCACCGACCGGCGCGGCGACCACGATCGAGGCACGCGGATCGCGGCGCAGCTGCCGCAACTTGGGCGAGTCCGGCATGGTGAACAGCTGGATCGCGCCGTCGTCGGTGGCCTCGAACCACACCGGCCGCGGCTGCGCCGGGACAGCTCCCGCGGCCGCGGTCAGGAACCCGTGCAGCGGACGGCGGAGGAACTCGCGGTCGTCGGCGGTCAGCGGAGTGTCGCTCATGATCCCGATTGAACACCGCGGAACCGGACGAGCACATGGCTCAGAGGCCGGATCACCTGTGTGATCGTCTAACCTCGTCGACGTGGACGTGTTCAGCGATCTGATCCGCGGGGTGCGCGCCCACGGCTCGCTGTTCGGCAGCACGACCCTCTCCCCGCCCTGGAACCTGCACTTCGTGGACGGCGCGCCGCTGACCCTGTGCACCGTGCTCACCGGCGAGGGCTGGATCGTGCCGGAACACCACGAGCCCGAGCGGCTGCGCGCCCGCGAGACGGTCATCGTGCGCGGCCCCGCGACCTTCACCTTCGTCGACGAGCCGGGTACTCGGGCCGAGCCGGTCGCGTGCGGTGAGTTCTGCGCGACGCCCGAGCAGGGCGGGACGCGGTACCGGCGCGGCTGGCACGACCACGGCGACGGCGCGACGACGCTGATCGTCGGCGCCTACCCGGTGCGCGGCGAGATCAGCCGCAGGTTGCTGGACGCGCTGCCCGTCGTGCTGCGGGTGGGCGATGCCGGGGACACCTCCGACCCCGTGCTGGACCACCTCGCCGCCGAGGTCGCCGTCGACGCGCCGGGGCAGCAGGTCGTGCTCGACCGGCTGCTGGACTGGCTGCTGGTCTGCACGTTGCGCGAGTGGTTCGACCGGCCCGGCGGCGAGCCTCCGGCCTGGTGGGCAGCCCAGCGCGACCCGATCGCCGGCCACGCGCTGCGTCTGCTGCACGCCGAACCGGCGGCGCCGTGGACGGTCGCCGCGCTGGCGCAGCGCACCGGCGTGTCGCGGTCGACCCTGGCCAAGCGGTTCACCGACCTGGTGGGCGAACCGCCGCTGACCTACCTCACCCGCTGGCGCATGACGCTCGCCGCGGACCTCCTCGTCGAGCGGCAGTCCGCGACGATCGCGCAGATCGCCCGCACCGTCGGTTACTCGGACCCGTTCGGGTTCAGCGCGGCGTTCAAACGGGTCCGCGGCGTCAACCCGAGCGAGTTCCGGCGCCGCGTGACCACGGTCAGTGCAGCAGCGCCTTCACCAGCGCCGCCACCTGGGCGGTCTCGATCAGGAACGAGTCGTGCCCGTACGGCGAGGTGATCTCGGCCGCCTCCCCCGCCCCCGGGATGCCCGCCGCCAGCTCGTGCGCCTGCCGCATCGGGTAGAGGCGGTCGCTGTCGACGCCCGCGATCACGCTGCGCGCGGTCACCCCGGACAGCGCGGCGCCGACCCCACCGCGGTCCCGGCCCACGTCGTGCGTGTTCATCGATCGCGTGAGCAGCACGTAGGACGCGGCGTCGAAGCGGCGCACCAGCTTGTCCGCGTGGTGGTCCAGGTAGGACTCGACCGCGTACCGGCCGTCGCCGAGCGGGTCCTCGGCGCCCTGCGGCAGCCGGCCGAACCGCTGGTCCAGTTCGAGCGAGCTGCGGTAGGTCACGTGCGCGATCCGCCGCGCCACGCCCAGCCCGCGGTGCGGCCCCTCGCCGGGCGGCGCGTCGTGGTAGTCGCCGCCGCGCCAGCCCGGGTCCGACGTGATCGCGTGCAGCTGCGGCGCCGCCCAGGCGATCTGGTCGGCCGAGGACGCGGCCGGCGCGGCCAGCACCAGCAGCGCCGCGACCCGCGCGGGGAACGTCGCCGCCCACTCCAGCGCCCGCATCCCGCCCATCGACCCGCCGAGCACCGCGGCCCACCGCTCGATGCCGAGCTGGTCGGCCACCACGGCCTCGGCCCGGACCTGGTCGCGGATGGTGATCCGCGGGAACCGGCTGCCCCACGTGCGCCCGTCCGGATCGGGCGACGACGGCCCGGTCGAACCCTGGCAGCCGCCGAGGACGTTGGGCACGACGACGAACAGCTCGTCGGTGTCCAGCGCGCGACCGGGCCCGATCAGGCCGTCCCACCAGCCCGGCGTCGGATGGCCCGGCTCCGCCTCACCGGCGGCGTGGCTGTCCCCGGTGAGGGCGTGCGCGATCAGGACCGCGTTGGAGCCGTCGGAGTTCAGCCGCCCCCACGTCTCGTACGCGATCCGGTACTCCGGCAGCGTGCCGCCGGCGTCCAGCCGCAGCTGTCCACCGGCGGCCCACTGCCGCCGTCCCGGTGGATCCCCCTCCCGCCACGCACCCGTCGCCGGCGGGAGATCCACAGTGGACGGATCCGTCACAGGGCCGCCTTGGCCGCCCGGAACCCGGCCTCCAGGTCGGCCTTGAGGTCCTCCAGGCCTTCCAGCCCGACGGCCAGCCGCACCAGGCCCGGCGTGACGCCGCTGGCGAGCTGCTCCTCGGGGGTGAGCTGGCTGTGGGTGGTGCTGGCGGGGTGGACGATGAGGCTGCGCACGTCACCGATGTTAACCAGCTGGCTGTGCAGCTCGGTGCCGTCGACGAACTTCCGGCCGGCCTCGACGCCGCCGCGCAGGTCGAACGACAGGACCGCGCCGGCGCCCTGCGGCAGGTACTTCCGGGCCAGCTCGTGGTGCGGGCTCGACGGCAGGCTCGCGTAGTAGACGCGCTCGACCTCGTCGCGCTGCTCCAGCCACTCGGCCAGGGCCTTGGCGTTGCTGACGTGCCGCTCCACGCGCAGCGACAGCGTCTCGATGCCCTGCAGGATCAGGAAGCTGTTGAGCGGCGCGATGGCCGCGCCGGTGTCGCGCAGCAGCTGGACGCGGGCCTTGGCCGCGTACGCGCCCGGGCCGAGGGCCTCCCAGTACTTGAGACCGTGGTAGCTGGGGTCCGGCTCGGTGAAGCCGGGGAAGCGCTCCGGGTACGCGCCGAAGTCGAAGGTGCCGCCGTCGACCAGCAGGCCGGCGATGGTGGTGCCGTGGCCGCCGAGGTACTTGGTCGCGGAGTGGACGACGACGTCGGCGCCGTGCTCGATCGGGCGCAGCAGGTACGGCGTCGGGATGGTGTTGTCGACGATCAGCGGCAGGCCGGCCTCGTGCGCGACGTCGGCGACGGCCCGGATGTCGAGCACGTCGCTGCCCGGGTTGGCCAGGGTCTCGCCGAAGAAGGCCTTGGTGTTCGGGCGGATCGCGGCGCGCCACTGGTCCAGGTCGTTCTGGTCCTCGACGAACGACACCTGCACGCCCAGCTTGGGCAGCGTGTAGTGGAACAGGTTGTAGGTGCCGCCGTAGAGCTTCGGGCTGGACACGATGTGGTCGCCGGCGTTGGCGACGTTCAGGATCGCCGCGTTGGTCGCCGCCGTGCCGGAGGCGAACGCCAGCGCCGCCACCCCGCCCTCGAGCGCCGCGACGCGCTGCTCGAGCACGTCCTGGGTCGGGTTCATGATCCGGGTGTAGATGTTGCCGGGCTCGGCGAGGCTGAACAGGTCGGCGCCGTGCTGGCTGTCGCGGAAGACGTACGACGTGGTCTGGTAGATCGGGGTCGCTCGCGCGCCGGTGGCCGGATCGGGGCTCGCGCCGGCGTGGATCTGCTTGGTCTCGAAGGACCAGGCCTGCGACTCGCTCATCGTCGTTCTCCTTGGTGCGTGGGCTGATCAGGGGCGCCGCGGTCGAAGCTAGCCAGACCGGAGCGGGGCGCCCAACCGGTTCCACGGTGTGGATTCCTCTTGCTTGACGAGTCTCTTAGTTGATGAGATACTTTGGTCACGGGATATCCACAACAAGGAGGAATCATGGAACGAGTCGACGTCCTGGTCGTGGGGGCCGGGCTGGGTGGCCTGTCCGCGAGCATGTTCCTGGCGCTCGAGGGCGTGAACGTGCTGACGGTGGAGCGGCATCCGGGCACGGCGCTGCACCCGCGCGCGTCCGGGCAGACGCCGCGGACGATGGAGCTGTACCGGTTCGCCGGGATCGACCGGAAGGTGCTCGGGGTCAGCGAGCGGGCTTCGCGGGGGCTGCGGATCACGGTGGCGTCGAGCCTGAACGGGACGGTGTTCCACCAGATCGTCGAAGACCTCGACGAGTACGACCTGAGCGCGGCGACCGCGGCGCCGTGGGGCATGGCGGGGCAGGACGTGGTCGAACCGATCCTGCTGGAGCGGGCTCGCGAGGCGGGCGCGGACGTGCGGTTTTCGACGGAACTGGTGTCGTTCACGCAGGACGACGACGGGGTGACGGCGGTGCTGCGCTCGCGGGACAGCGGCGAGGAGACCAGTGTGCGGGCGGCGTACCTGGTGGCCGCGGACGGCGGGCGGGGGCGGATCCGGGAGGCGCTCGGGATCGGGACTTCCGGCGTCGGCGCGATCGCCCACTCGGTCGGGGTGGTGTTCGACGCCGACCTCGGCGACCGGCTGGAGCCGAACGTCACCGACCTGTACTACCTGCAGAACTCCGAGTTCACCGGCGCGCTGACCAACACCGACGTCCCGGGGCGGTACGTGTGTGCGGTCGATCTGCACCCCGAGCGGGGCGAGACCGTCGACGACTTCCCGGAGGAGCGGCTGGTCCGGCTGATCCGGATCGCGACCGACCTGCCGGATCTCGAACCGAAGATCCAGTGGATCGGCGCTTGGGAGATGGCGGCGCGGGTCGCGGACCGGTTCTCCGCGGGGCGGGTGTTCCTCGTCGGCGACGCCGCGAAGGTCACGCCGCCCACCGGAGGGATGGGTGGGAACACCGCGGTGGGCGACGGGCACGACATCGCGTGGAAGCTGGCGGCGGTCCTCCGCGGGGACGCCGGGCCGGGGCTGCTGGACAGCTACGAGGCCGAACGCAAGCCGATCGCGGAGATGGTGGTGACGACGTCGCTGCACAACGCGAAGGAGCGGATGGTGCCGGACCTCGACCTGACGGGAGTGGCTGAGCCAGTCGACCAGATCGCACTGACGCTCGGTTTCCGCTACCGCTCGGGCGCGGTGCTGGAGGAGTCGCCTGGTTCGCCCGAACCGCTCCCCGATGGCTCCCGCCCCGGCGCGGTGCTGCCCGGTTACGGCGACCTCGTGGAGAACCCGGTGGAGCCGTCCGGACGACCCGGCTTCCGCGCGCCGCATGTCCCGGTCGGGGCGGGTTCCACATGGGACTTCCTCGGCCACGCCTGGGTGCTGTTCAGCCCCGGCGGCTGGGGCTCGGCGGTGGAGGAGGTGCGCGCGGAGACGGGAATCGCCCTGGAGTACCGGGAACTCGACGAGCCGGTGTTCCGCAGCCGGTTCGGCCTGCAGCAGGGAGGGGCCAGCCTGGTCCGCCCGGACGGCATCGTGGCGTGGCGCTCCCCCGAGGGCGTCGCCGACCCGGCCGCCACCCTGCGGACCGTCCTGGCCCGGGTACTGAGCCGCTAGCGATTCGCGCGGCCCCCGCCGGCTCCCACCCCACGACTCGCGAAACCCAGTCGCGGCGGCGAACAACTCGCCCCGCCGCGACTGGGTTTTTCGCACGCCCACGATTGGCCCCCTCGCACCCCGGCGGCGGTGCACCTCGCACGCCCACGAGTGGACACCACGCACGCGCACCCACGACTGGACACTTCGCACCCCGGCGACCGGGCACCTCGCACCCGCGCGACTGGCCACCTCGCACGCCACGACTGGTCCGCTCGCACTCCCACGACTGGGCATCTCGCACGTCCGCGACTGGGAACTTCGCGCCTCGGCGCGTGGGCATCTCGCACCAGCGCGACCGGACACCTCGCGCACCCACGACTGGGTACCTCGCGCCCGCCCGCGCGACTGGCCACCTCGCACGCCACGACTGGCCCCGTCACGCTCCCGCGACTGGGCATCTCGCCCGCCCGCGAATGGACACCTCGCCCGCCGGCGAGTCGGCACCTCGCCCGCCCGCGAATGGACACCTCGCCCGCCGGCGAGTCGGCACCTCGCCCGCCCGCGGATCGACACCTCGCCCGCCGGCGAGTCGGCACCTCGCCCGCCCGCGGATCGACACCTCGCCCGCCGGCGAGTGGGCACCTCGCGCGCCCGCGGCTGGGCACCTGGCATCTGGCACCAACCCGACTAAGCACCTGATGGATCCAAGCCCCGGCAACCGCGCCCCCGAATCCGCGCCCCAACGGGCCCCACGCCCCGGCCACCCGCGCCCGACGAGCCCCACGGGCACCTCAAGTCCCACCACCCGGCCCACGCACCCCACGCCCCAGACGCCCCCAAGCCCCACCACCCCCAAACCCGACCGCTCCGCCGGCGATAGCCCCTCCCCCCAGCGAGCCGTATCCTGCGCAAATGGTCTCCGTCCGCAGTGTGGTCGACCGGGTCGGGCCGACGTTGCTGCACGCGGTCCAGCTGCCCGACCCCTGCCCCGCCGTCGCGGACGTGGTCATCGCCGAGCCGGGCGCCTCCGCCCAGCTCGCGGCCGGCGACTTGGTCCTGGGCGTCGCCACGAGCGATGCCGCCTCAGCGGTCGAGCTCATCGAACACAGCGCCTCCGCCAGCGCCGCCGCGGTGCTGCTCAAACCGCCGGTCGCCCGCAAGACCCAGGTCCGGCGGGCGGCGAAGGCGGCGCACATCGCCCTCATCGAGGTTCGCGCGGCCACCGCCTGGGCACAGCTGGTCTGGCTGCTGCGCACCGTCCTCGACGCGGCGGCCGAGGAACCCGAATCCCTCGAAGGCGACCCCGGCTCGGGCGACCTGTTCCGCCTCGCGGACGCCGTCGCCGCGGTCGTCGACGCCCCGGTGACCATCGAGGACACCAACTCGCGCGTCCTGGCCTACTCGGCGCGCCAGGACATCACCGACCCGGCCCGCGTGTCCACCATCATGGGCCGCCGGATCCCCGACGACGTGCTCGCCAAGTTCCGCTCCCGCGGCGTCTTCCGCGAACTCTCCCGCGGCCGCCAGACGATTTTCGTTCCCGCGCAACGCGATGGCACCCTGCCACGACTCATCGTGCCCATCCGGATGGGCGGCGAACTGCTCGGCTCGATGTGGGCGGTCGTCCGCGGCCCGGTGTCCGACGAACGCGCCGCCGCCTTCGCCGACACCGCACCGGTCGTCGCGCTCCACCTGCTGCGCCGCCGCGCCCACGCGGACGCCCAGCGACGCGCCTCGGCCGAACTGCTCCGCGCCGTCCTCGAAGGGAAAGCCGGACCGCGGGCGGCGATCGCCGAACTGGAGCTGACCGACGAACCGCACCGCGTGGTCGTCGTCGACACCCCCGGCGACGACGAAGGCCTGCGACTGGCCCTGATGGAACGCATGTCGCTCGGCATCGGCCGCCGTCCAATCGCGACAGAGCTCGGCGGGCTGCTGTACACGGTCGTGCCCGACGGCGCGGACTGGCCGTCGCTGGCCGACCCGTCCCGCGGCGCGCCGCGCGTGGCGGCCGGGAGCGCGGTGAAGATCGGCGAACTGCCGCGGTCGCGCGCCGAGGCGGAGGAGACCCTGAGCCTGCTGCGCGCCGGGGTGATCGAGGGACCGTCCGGCAGCTTCGACGGGCTCTGGACGGCGCTCGCGCTGCACCGAACGGCCACTGCGGCCTCGGCGGCAGGCGTCGCCGGGCTCGGGCCGCTGGAGCAGCTGCGCGAGTACGACCGGATCAACCGCACGGACTACGTCGAGACGCTCTACGAGTGGCTGCGCTACCCCGGCGATCCGCGGTCGGCGGCGCAGGCGTTGCGCATCCACCCCAACACGTTCCGGTACCGGATGCGGCGCGTGCTCGAACTCGTCCCGCTCGACCTGGACGACCCGGACGTCCGGTTAGCATTGCTGGTCCAGCTGGTCGCCGTGCGCTGGTCGTAGGAGGGGTTCGTGTTCGAGGGATCGGTTGCCGCGCTGCACCGCTGGCCGGTGAAGTCGTTGCGGGGCGAGGAGGTTCGCGCCGCGCGCTTCGACGAGCGGGGCATGGCGGGCGACCGCGCGCACGCGCTGGTCGACGGGCGGGAGAAGCGCCGCGGGAAGCTGCTGACGGTGCGCCAGAACCCGGCGATGCTCACCTGGGGCGCGGAGTACGGCGCCGACGTGATCGACCCGCCGAAGCCGCCGCTGCTGCACTCGCCGGAGGGCCGGTCGTGGTCCTGGGACGAGCCGGGACTGGCGGAGGCGCTCGCGTCGTCGTTCGGCATGCCGGTGGACCTGCGCGCGGCCGACGGGCAGCAGGACCGCGGCCCCACCGTGCTGGTGACGTTCGAGGCGTCGCTGACGGCGCTCGCGGCGGAACTCGGCCAGCCGGTCGAACTGCACCGCTTCCGCCCGAACATCCACCTGACGACGGACGCCCCCGCCTTCGCCGAGGAGGACTGGGCCGCCGGCACCACGCTGGAGGTCGGCGACGTGTCGCTGGAGGTGACCGGCGACCACGCGGGCCCGTGCATCCGCTGCGCGGTGCCGAGCTGGGACCCCTCGGGCCGGGAGCGGTGGCCGGAGCTGCAGACGCACCTGATCGACCGGCACGCCAACAAGTTCGGCGTGATCATGCGCGTGACCCGCGCCGGGGTGATCAACACGGGCGACACCGCCTCGGCCCGCCCCGCCTGACGACCGCGGAGCCCACGCCCCGGAACGTGGTTCTCGCGCCCGGGGACGTGGAGTCCGCGTCAGATCTCCAGCAGTGTCTTGCCGATCGTCGCTCGGGATTCGATCGCTCGGTGTGCCTCGGCGGCCTGGGCGAGCGGGAAGCGTTGCCCCACAAGGGGTTTCACCCGGCCCTCCGCTGCCTCGGCCAGTACCCACTCCGTGGCGGCGCGCAGGTCGGCCGGGCTGCCCAGCGGGCCCCGGTGCAGCGTGACACCCCGCGCGGCGGCCTCCTCCTCCGGCACCTCCGTCCACGAGCCGCTCGCCAGGCCGTAGCTGAAGTGCCGTCCGCCGCGGCGCAGCAGCCCGAACGCGGCCGCCCCAAGAGCACCGCCCACGCCGTCGAACACGACGTCCACCGGGCCATCCACCCGCGCGGTCCAGTCCGGCTCCGTGTAGTCGACCACCTCGTCCGCCCCGAGATCGCGGGCCACCGCCGTCTTGCGCGCGCCCCCGGCCGCCGCGATCACCGTCGCGCCCGCGTTGCGCGCCAGCTGCACCAGCAGGCTCCCCACGCCGCCCGCGGCGGCTTCCACCAGCACCCGCTCCCCGGCCGACACCCCTGCCGCGCGGACCAGCGCCGTCGCGGTGCGGCCGTCGGCCAACAACGCCACCGCGTCGTCCAGCGCCAGGCCGTCCGGCACGCGGAACGGCGCCGCCGCGTCCACCACCACCCGCTCGGCGTAGCCGCCCGACCCGTTCAGGCTCGTCACCACCGGCGCTCCCACCAGCTCGGACGGCCCGGACAGCACCACCCCACCGACGCCGTTGCCCGGGATCACCGGCAGCTCCGCGCGGAACGGCCCGGGCAGGCCCGCCCGGAACTGCGTCTCCACGAACGTCGTGTTGGCGAACGCCACACCGACGAGCACCTGCCCCGTCCCGGGCACCGGATCCGGCGCCTCCCCCGCGACCAGCACCTCGGGCCCGCCGAACTCCCTCAACCACACCGCTCTCATGACGATCATCCTGCGAGCTCCACCAAGGTCGAGGTCAACACCTTGTTCTGCGAGCACCAGCCGCGCGGCGGAGAATTGTCGGCGAGGCACGATGACACCGCTATCCGGGTGGTTCACCGTGGTCAGCACCACGTCCGCCAGATGCAGGAGGAAGCAGTGCGCATCGCCGTCCCCCGCGAGGTCAAGAAGCACGAATACCGCGTCGCCGTGACCCCGGCCGGGGTGCACGAGCTGACGGCGCGGGGCCACGAGGTCTTCATCGAGACCGGCGCCGGCACCGGGTCCGCCATCAGCGACGACGAGTACGTCTCCGCCGGCGCGAAGATCCTCGCCACCGCCGACGACGTCTGGGCCGAGGGCGAGATGGTCCTCAAGGTCAAGGAGCCGATCGCCGAGGAGTACCCCCGGCTGCGCCGCGACCAGGTGCTGTTCACCTACCTGCACCTGGCCGCGGACCGCCCGCTGACGCAGGCCCTGCTGGACGCGGGCACCACCGCGATCGCCTACGAGACCGTGCAGCAGCCCAGCGGCGCGCTGCCGTTGCTGGCGCCGATGTCCGAGGTCGCCGGACGGCTCGCGCCGCAGGTCGGCGCCCACTCGCTGATGAAGCCCAGCGGCGGCCGCGGCGTGCTGCCCGGCGGCGTGCCCGGCGTGCACCCGGCCCGGGTGGTCGTCATCGGCGGCGGTGTCGCCGGCCTGAACGCCGCCCGCATCGCGCTGGGCCTTGGCTCCGACGTGGAAATCCTGGACACCAATGTGGACCGCCTGCGTCAGATCGACCACGACTTCGCCGGCCGCATCCGCACCGTCACCTCGAACGCCTTCGCCGTCGAGCAGGCCGTGCTGGAGGCCGACCTGGTGATCGGCGCGGTGCTGGTGCCCGGCGCGCGGGCGCCGAAACTCGTCTCCACCGAACTGGTCGCGCGCATGCGGCCGGGCAGCGTGCTCGTGGACATCGCGATCGACCAGGGCGGCTGCTTCGCCGACTCGCACCCGACGACGCACGACGACCCGACCTACACCGTGCACGACTCGGTCTTCTACTGCGTGGCGAACATGCCCGGCGCGGTCCCGCGCACGAGCACCTACGCCCTGACCAACGTCACGCTGCCCTACGCCGTCCAGCTGGCCGACCAGGGCTGGCAGGCCGCGCTGCGCGCGAACGGGCCGCTGTCGCTGGGCCTCAACGCGCACGCGGGCGCCCTGACCAACGCCCCCGTCGCGCAGGCCCACGACCTGCCGCACACGCCGCTGGCCGAGGTCCTCGCCTGACCCGGCGGGCGGGCCCGTCGTCAGGGTCCGCCCGCCCCAGGGCCCAACACGTGAAGAAGTTTTCACACCGACATGGGCCCCCGCGTAAGCGAAGTCCGGAGATACCACCTAAGCTTGTACGTGGCGGCCCGCTCCCAGTGACCCCCAGGCTGGTTGAGCGGGCCGCCCCTTTGTGCGCACCCTCCCCGACACGCGGCCCCCGGACGGGTTCAACCGGTCACGGGTAGGGCACTATGTGCCCCGCGATCAAGTTCACCGGGCCGGGAGGGGCGCGCATGCAACACGACGGCAGCGGCCGGATATTCGTGCAGAACCTGAGCAAACACTTCGGGCCGGTCGCCGCGGTGCAGAACCTGAGCTTCGAGGTCCGCCCCGGCTCGGTCACCGGCTTCCTCGGCCCCAACGGCGCCGGCAAGACGACCACGCTGCGCATGTTGCTGGGCCTGGTCACGCCGTCCGCGGGCGTCGCCACCATCAACGGCCGCCCCTACCACCAACTGGGCAACCCGGCGCAGGTCGTGGGCGCGGTCCTGGAGAACGAGGGCTTCCACCCCAAGCGCACCGCCCGCAACCACCTGAAGGTGTACGCCGCCGCGATCGGCGCGCCGGACCAGCGCGTCGAGGAGGTGCTGGGCCTGGTCGGGCTCACCGGCGCCGCGGACCGCCGCGCGGGCGGGTTCTCGCTGGGCATGCGGCAGCGGCTCGCGCTGGCGACCGCGCTGCTCGGCAACCCGCAGGTGCTCGTGCTGGACGAGCCGGCGAACGGCCTCGACCCGGAGGGCATCGTGTGGCTGCGCAACTTCCTGCGCGCCTACGCCCGAGAAGGCCGCACGGTGCTGGTGTCCAGCCACCTGCTGTCGGAGGTCGAGCAGACGATCGACCAGGTCGTCATCATCAGCCACGGCGTCACGCGCTACTACGGCCCGCTGGACCAGTTGCGCAGCAGCCAGCAGTCGCGGGTGCTCGTGCAGGCCGCGGACGCCAACGCGCTCGTGAAAGCGCTTCAGGAGGCCGGGTTCACGCAGGTGGAGCCGACGCCGGACGGCCGCGTTGCGGTGGTCGGCGCGACCCGCCAGCAGATCGGTGACCTGGTGGCGAAGTCCGGGATCGCGGTCTACGGGATCGAGGAGGAGCGGGCCGATCTGGAGAAGCTGTTCTTCCAGCTGACCAGCCCCCAATACCCGGGAACGCAGTACCCCGGAACGCAGTACGCCGGAATGCCGCAGCAGGGCGGCTGGGGTGGCCCGCCGCCGGGATACCCACCGCAGCAGCAGTACCAGCAAGCACCGCCACAGCAGGGTCACGGCGGCTGGGGAGGACAGGGCTGATGGGCCGGTTGATCAAGGCGGAGTTCCGCAAGACGCTCAGCCTCAACACCTGGTGGATCCTGATCATCCCGCTGGTGCTGGTCGCGTTCTGGATGTCGTTCGTCTGGGGCAAGATCACCAACGACTTCGCCGACTACATCGGCAGCGGCACCGCGCGGATCATCGCCGAGCAGGCCGGGCTGCCCGCCGACGCGTTGCCGGTCGGGCTGCTCAGCATCGCCCACGGCGTGAACATCGCGCAGCTGATCCCGGCGATCTTCGGCGTGTTCGCGCTGGCCGGTGAGTACAGCAGCAAGACGATCACGACGACGTTCCTGACGGCGCCGAACCGGGTGTCCGCGCTGACCGCGAAGATGATCACCTACGTCCTGTGGGGCGCGCTGTACGGGCTGCTCAGCTTCGCGGTCGCGGCGCTGGCGACCGTCGTCACCGTGGACAGCGACCGGCTGCCCAGCGGCGGCGAATGGCTCGCCGCGTTCGGCGGGACCGTGCTGGCCTACGCGCTGGTGACGCTGTTCGGCATCGGCTTCGGCGCGGTGCTGAACAAGGTCGTGCTGGCCGTCATCCTGCTGATCGGGTGGTTCCTGATCGTGGAGAACGTGCTGGTCATCGCGCTGTGGAACACCAGCGACATCTTCGGCGCGCTCCTGCCGAACAGCACCGCGAACGGCATCGTCGGCGGCATCGCGGCGGAGGCGTTCGGGATCAGCTCGATCAACCTGCCGGGCGGCGTCGAGCACTGGGACAAGCTCGGCCTGCAGCTGGCCGCCGGCGCGCCGGGCGTCATCTCCTGGTGGGCCGCCGCGCTGGTGTTCCTCGCCTGGACCATGGTGTTCTTCATGGGCGGCTGGGCCTCCAACCAGCGCCGCGACATCACGTAGCCGGCCGTCGGGAAACTGTCGGTGCACGCGCATAACCTGGCGTGGTGACTGCACGACCTCCACGAACTGACGAGAACCCCGGGACCGGATGGATTCGCCGGCTGGCCGCGGCCTGCTGGCGCCATCCGGTCCTGGTCGTCTCGTCGCTGGCCGCGGCGGTGTTCAGCGTCGGCCTGCAGGCCGCGAGCCCGCTGCTGGTGAAGCTCGCCGTGGACGACGCGGTCGCGTCGCAGACCGGGCGGCTGGGCCTGCTCGTCGCCGGGCTGATCGGGGTCCAGCTGCTGATGTTCGGCACCGCGTTCGTCCGGCGTTACCTGGGCGGGCGGCTCGCGCTGGACGTGCAGCACGACCTGCGCCAGCGGGTGTTCGACGCGGTGTCGCGGCTGGACGGTGGCAAGCAGGACTCGCTGCGCACCGGCCAGGTGGTGTCGCGCGCGATCACCGACCTGCAGCTGGTCGTGTCGCTGCTGTTCGTGGTGCCGCTGTCGGCGGGCTCGGTCGTGTTCGCGGTGTTCTCCGTCGCCGCGATGCTGTGGATGTCACCCGGACTGACGGTGATCGCGCTGATCGTGGTGCCCGCGGTGGCGATCGTCGCGGGCGCGGCCCGCAAGCGCCTGTTCCCGGCCACCTGGTCGGCGCAGCAGCGGGCGGCGGACGTGGCGCAGCACGTCGAGGAGACCGTCACCGGCGTCCGCGTCGTGAAGGGCTTCGGGCAGGAGGCCCGGGAGGTCGCGCGGCTGGAGAAGACCGCGCGGCGGCTGTTCGCCGAACGGCTGCGCGCCGCCCGGCTGGCGGCGGTGCCCACGGCGACGACGTCCGCGCTGCCGGCGGCCGGGCAGGTCGCCGTGCTGGCCTTCGGCGGCATCCTGGCGCTCAACGGGCAGGTCACGCTCGGCACGTTCCTCGCGTTCGCCAGCTACGTGTCGGGCCTGATCGGGCCGGCCCGCATGATGTCGGCGTTGGTGGTGCAGGCCCAGCTGACGCGCGCGGGCGCGGAACGCGTGTACGAGCTGGTGGACGCCCAGCCCGAGGTCACCGACCCGGTGGACCCGAAGCCGCTGCCGGAGGGGCCGCTGGGCATCGAGCTGGACGACGTGCGGTTCGGCTACACGCGCTCGGAACCGGTGCTGGACGGGCTGAGCCTGCGCGCGGAGCCCGGCGAGACGCTGGCGCTGGTCGGCACCGCGGGCTCCGGCAAGTCGACGATCTCGTTGCTGCTGCCCCGGTTCTACGACGCGCACTCGGGCAGCGTCCGGCTCGGTGACTGCGACGTGCGGGACGTGAAGCTGACCGACTTGCGCCAGGCGATCGGCGTGGTGTTCGAGGAGGCGTTCCTGTTCTCCACGTCCATCCGCGACAACATCGCCTACGGCCGCCCGGACGCCAGCGACGAGGAGGTGATCGCCGCGGCGAAGGCGGCCGAGGCGCACGACTTCATCTCCGAGCTGCCCGACGGCTACGCCACCCAGGTCGGTGAACGCGGCCTGACGCTGTCGGGTGGCCAGCGGCAGCGGCTGGGCCTGGCGCGGGCGCTGCTGACCGATCCGCGGGTGCTGATCCTGGACGACGCAACCTCCGCGGTCGACACGGTCACCGAGGCGGCCATCTACGAGACGCTGCGGTCGGTCACCGCCACCCGCACGACGCTGCTGATCGCGCACCGCAAGTCCACGCTGTCGCTGGCCGACCGGATCGCGGTGCTCGACGCGGGCCGCGTGGTCGACGTCG
This sequence comes from Amycolatopsis deserti, assembly GCF_014653945.1. GTDB lineage: Bacteria > Actinomycetota > Actinomycetes > Mycobacteriales > Pseudonocardiaceae > Amycolatopsis_E > Amycolatopsis_E deserti. The sequence goes on from NZ_BNAU01000012.1 coordinate 100,038, forward strand.
GCACCTACGACGAGCTGGCGCAGCGCTGCGAGCTGTTCCGCGAACTCATCGCGGGGCCCGGCGAGGGCGTGGAGCAGGTGCACAAGCGCGACTGCGTGGCGAGCCCGGAGACCGGGACCACGCCCGCGCTGTGGCCGGAGACCGGCGAGCGGGACGCGGTCGACGAGATGGCCGAGTCGGCGCAGCAGCGGAACGCGCCGGCGCCGATGCCTGGCGGCGGGATGGGCGCCAGCAGCGCGCTGAACGCGCCCCCGACCGCCGAACTGCTGGAGGGCGTGCGCAAGCTGCCGCCCGCGACGGACGAACCGGCGCTGGACCCGGACTCGGTCACCCAGCCGGATCCGAAGTTCCGCCTGGGCTCGGCGTTGCGTCCGGTGCGCGGCCTGCTGATCGTCGCGGTGCTGCTGGTCGGGCTGGACGCGGCGGCGTCGATCGCGTTGCCCGCGCTGTACCAGCAGGGCGTCGACCACGGGGTGCGGCCGGGCCTGGCGTGGGTGGTGTGGCTGTGCGCCGGGATCGGCGCGGCGATCATCGCGATGGACTGGTTCGTGATCGCGGCGCAGACACGGCTCACCGCGCGGGCCGGTGAGACGGTGCTGTACTCGCTGCGCGTCCGCAGCTACGCGCACCTGCAGCGGCTCGGGCTCGACTACTACGAGCGCGAGCTGTCCGGCAAGATCATGACCCGCATGACGACGGACGTGGACGCGTTGTCGACGTTCCTGCAGACCGGTGTCGCGCAGGCGGTGATCAGCGCGTTGACGCTGGTCGGGATCACCGGGGCGCTGCTGATCACCGACGTGTCGCTGGCGCTGTACGCGTTGTCCGTGGTGCCGGTGCTGGTGATCGCGACGGTGATCTTCCGGCGGCTGTCCAGCGCGGCGTACACCGAGGCGCGCGAGAAGGTCAGCGCCGTGAACGCCGACATGCAGGAGAACGTGAGCGGTCTGCGGGTCGCGCAGGCGTACAGCCGGGAGGAGCGGTCGGCCGAGGACTTCGCGTCTCGCAGCGACGCCTACCGCCGGTCGCGGCTGCGGGCCCAGCGGTACGTGGCGACGTACTTCCCGTTCGTGACGCTGCTGTCCGGGGTGGCGGAGGCGGTCGTGCTGGTGGCGGGGGCGAACCGGGTCGCGGACGGCACGCTGGCGGTCGGTGTGCTGCTGGCGTTCCTGCTGTACCTGAACCTGTTCTTCTCACCGATCCAGCAGTTGTCGTCGGTGTTCGACGGCTACCAGCAGGCGAAGGTCGGCCTGCACCGGATCGGCGACCTGCTGCGGACGCCGACGTCGGTGCCGCCGCCCGCGGACCCGGTGCCGGTGCCCGAGCGGCTGCGCGGCGAGGTCACGTTCGACGCGGTGGACTTTTCGTACACCGGCACGGAAAGCCTGGCGCTGACGGATGTTTCGCTGAAGGTGTCGCCGGGCGAGACGGTCGCCCTGGTCGGCTCGACCGGCGCCGGGAAGTCCACAGTGGTCAAACTGGCGGCGCGGTTCTACGACGCGACGAGCGGCAAGGTGAGCATCGACGGGGTCGACGTGCGGGACTACGACCTGGCCGGCCTGCACCGGCGGATGGGCGTGGTGCCGCAGGAGGCGCACCTGTTCTCCGGCACGGTGGCGGACAACGTCAGGTACGGCAACCCGTCGGCCTCGGACGCGGAGGTCGAAGCCGCGGTGCGAGCGGTCGGCGCCGTCGACGCGATCGCCGCGATGCCGCAGGGCTTCCACCAGCCGGTGGGCGAACGGGGCCGGTCGTTGTCGGCGGGGCAACGGCAGCTGGTCGCGCTGGCCCGGGCGGAACTGGTGGACCCGGACGTACTGCTCCTCGACGAGGCGACGGCAGCGTTGGACCCATCAACGGAAGCCACGGTCCTCGCGGCAACGGAAACGGTCGTCAAGCGCCGCACGACTTTCGTGGTGGCCCACCGCCTGGCGACGGCGGCCAGATCGGACCGGATCGTGGTGCTCGACCACGGGCGCATCGTGGAACAGGGCACACACGAGGAACTCCTGGCGGCCAACGGCCACTACGCACGCCTATGGCAAACAGGCGCGTAGCGCCGCGCTTTTGATCGGTGAACACAAGCGGAGCTGGGTGGTCATCCCGTCGCCTGACACGTGACGATCACCTTGAGCCAGGGCCGCAACCCTCGCTGGGTCGCGAGTTGACATGCCAACCTTGCGGCCCTGGCTCAAGGTGATATGCACAAACCGCAGGCGACGGGATGACCACCCAGCGACCACCTCGCCAAGGTGACGGGCGTGCTTTTCCGTCATCCCGGAGCCTGCCCGTCCGGCGAGGACATCTCTTGATCTTTAGTCTTGCCCTTGGGCAGGCGAAGAGCCCGCCCTGCGGGCGGATAAAAAAGCGCCTCACGGCGCCAAAGGTCACCTTACGACCACCCCCGCCCCCGCTCCTTGATTGTGTTTCAGTCGCCGAGCAGGCGTGTCAAGGCGGGAAAGAGTACCTTGACACGCCTGATCGGCGACCAAAAGCAGGCTGTGGATCGGGGGCGGGGGAGGTCTGGTTGGGGTAGTCGGTCTTTTTGCGTTGCCGGCCGCCGGATCGCTGGGCTGCCGCGCGGCCGCTCGACCACCGTCCCCACTGCCGTCGCCGACCGCCGGAACGCACAACTGCCGCACGGCCACTCGACCGCCGACCTCACTGCCGCCGCCGACCGGCGGATCGCTGGGCTGCCGCGCGGCCGCTCGACCACCGTCCCCACTGCCGTCGCCGACCGCCGAATCGCCGAATCGCAGAACTGCCGCTCGACCGCCGTTGCCGGGCGGCGCCTGTCTGGTGCTAGATAAAAACCTTCCCCGGGTTCAGGATCCCCAGTGGGTCCAGCGCCCCCTTCACCGCGCGGTGCATCTCCAGCACCTCCGGGCTCACCTCGCGCCGCAGGCCGCCGCGCTTCAGCAACCCGATTCCGTGCTCCCCGGTCACCGTGCCGCCCAGCTCGACCGCGTCCGCGATGATGTCCTCGAACGCGGCCTGCGCACGTCGCCTTGCCGCGTCGTCGCCGATGGGGGTTATCAGCAGCGGGTGCAGGTTTCCGTCGCCGGCGTGGGCGATGTTCGCGATCAGCGTGTCGTGCTCGGCGGCCGCCTTTTCGATCCGCGCCAGCATTTCCGGCACCAGCGCTCGCGGCACGCAGACGTCCTCGGTGAGCACCGGGCCGAGCCGCTCCAGCGCCGGGTACGCCAGGCGCCGGGCGTCGAACAGCGCCTCAGCTTCGTGCTCGTCCGTGGACACCGCCGCCCACGTCGCCCCGGCCCGCTCGAAGCACCGCAGGATCGTGCGGGCCTCCTCCTCACCGGCATGCCCCGGAGTGTCCACGCGGCCCAGCAGTACCACGTTCGCCTCGGTGGACAGGCCCATGTTCTTCCACGCGTCGACCGCCTCGAGGCAGTGCCGGTCGACCAGCTCCAGCGCGGACGGGATCACCCCGGACGCGGACACCGCGCTGACCGCCTCACCCGCGGCGATCACCGAGTCGAAGTAACCGGCGATCGTGCGCTCGGGCTCGCGCTGCGGCCGCAACCGCACGGTCACCTCGGTGATCACGCCGAGCGTGCCCTCGGAGCCGACCATCAGCCCGCACAGGTCGTACCCGGCGACGCCCTTCGCGGTGCGCCGGCCCAGCCGCACGACCTCGCCGCGCCCGGTGACGACCTCCAGCGCGAGCACGTAGTCCCGGGTCACCCCGTACTTCACGCAGCACAGCCCACCGGCGTTGGTCGCCACGTTCCCGCCGATCGTCGACCACGGCGCGCTCGCCGGGTCCGGCGGGTACCACAGCCCCTGCTCGGCGCAGATCGCCCGCAGGTCGTCGTTCACGACGCCCGGCTGCACGACCGCGAGCCGCTCGGCGGGGTCGATCTCCAGGACCGAATCCATCGCCTCGAACGAGATCATGATGCAGCCGTCGACGGCGTTCGCCCCGCCCGACAAGCCCGTCCCGGCCCCGCGGGGCACCACCGGGACCCCGTGCTCGCCCGCGAACCGCACGACGTCGCGCACCTCACCGGTCGAGCGGGGCCGCACCACCGCGGCGGCCTGCCCGTATTCGGCCCACTCCGCGTGGTCCTGCAGGTAGGACTCGACCACGACCGGGTCGTCGACCACGTGCTCGGCCGGCACGACCCGCCGCAGGGCGGCCACCAATGTCGGGGAATCCATCACAACCTCCACCAGGGAGGCTACCGCTGCGACGACGGCCCCCGGAGCCGCTGAGCCACAGGTGAGACTCCCGCTACAGCTCAGGTCACCGCGGCGACCGCGCGGTCCCGGGCCTGCTCGTCGACCTCGGGCACGACGAAGCCGCGTGCCCGGATGTGCGCGACCAGCTCCGGATCCGGCGCGACCCCGTGTTCACGCAGGTAATGGGTCACCGCGCCCGGCCACACCCACTGGCCGTCCGTCCGGAAGTTCAGCGGCACCGAGGCCGGCTTCCCCGGGTCGAACTCGTCGACGGCGAAACCGCGCGCGGCCAGCACGACCGGCGCCGATTCGAGGTACTCGAGGACGCGGTCGCGTTCGGCCGGCGCCAGCGGCTCCCGCCGGACCACCGGCCGCCCGTCCGCGTCGAGCCCGTCGTAGACGCGCGGCGTGCGCACCTGGACGTCCACTTCGGACCGTGGCTGGGCCCGCTCCCGCAACCACCTCGGCACGTGCTCCTCGGCGCGGGGGAAGAACCGGAGCTCGTCGGCGAACCCGATCGGCGGCGGCACCTGACGCCAGCGCGGCTCGTGGTCGATGACGTAGTCCGCCTGCGGCGGACGGCCCGGATCGAACACCACCACCGCCGCCAGCCAGGTCCCCCGCCCCGGCTGGTACATGCCGGCCCGCAGCCGCCCGAGCAGCTGGACCACCGGCGGAGGCGGCGGCGCCGGACGCGCGACCCCGTCCGGGGTGACCACCGCGACGTCGACCTCGACGTGCCGCCCAGCGGCGCGGTACTCGACCCGCATCTGGCGCCAGCCCGGCGGAACGGCGCCCGCGAGCAGCTGCCCGACCTGGCCGAGGATCTGCCACTGCGGCGGCGTGACCGGCTGGTTCACGGCCGCGAGCCGGACAGCAAACGGGCGGGCAGGTAGTCCGATTCGACGTCGAGGGTGAACCCGACAGCCTGCCCCAGCACGGCGACGGCGAGCGGGGCGAGCGCGACGAACCCTTCCGCGTCGGTGGCCCGGTCGCGCGCCGTCCAGTACTCCCGGTGCAACTCCAGAGCCTGCACCAGGGCTTCGTTGAAGCGCGCCGCGTCCCGCCGCAGGATGTAGTAGAACATCTTGATCGGCGGGTAGACCAGCTGCAGCATCGCACCCCGCGGCGTGACGCGCGCCGAGTCCGGGTCGGTGCCGTCCATCGCGGGCGTGAACATCGACGGTGGCACCCGCTCGCGGCGCAGGAACGCCTGCACCGACTCGATCCACGGGTACACGTAGGGATCGTGGTCGACCCCGGAGGCGCGGAGCAGGTCCAGCGGCACGGCGGCCAGCTCCCGCACCCTCGCCTCGTCGCGGAGAACCACCGCGTGCCACACCGCGGTCAGCCACCTGCCCGCGTTGGCGTGCCGGCCCGGACCGGTCGCCGGCAGCTCGAACCGGTTGTCCCCCAACTGGTATCCGACCGTGCCCGCGGACGCCCCGGCCATGGCGAAGGTCGCCGCGGCCGCCTGGCCGGCCAGATCGAACGCTCGCCAGGTGGCCGGGTCCGCGGCGCCCGGATCGAGGATCGTCCGGTTCCGCGCGACCAGCGTGGCCCACCGGAAGACCGTGTCGACCGCGTCGGCCTTCTTCTCGACGTAACCGAGGAACTGCCCCAGCCTGGGCTCGGCGGCTTCCACCTCACGGCTCGCGGCCTCGCGGTCGACGGGGTGCCGGGGAACGGTCGTCATGAAGTCGCTGTCCTCACGTCGTCTATTCGCCGAACGGCGGGCGGTAATCGTAGCCCAGATAAGGCTTGTATTCGTATCCGAGGTTCACGTGCGGGGAATCGGTTTCGTCGACGAGCGCGCGCACTTCGACGTAGTCCAGGCGGCCGTCGAGCTTCGCCAGCTCCAGGTCCGCGGCCAGGTCGCGGTCCGGGATCCGGCTCGCCACATCGGTGAAGTAGTCCGGGTGCCCCTGCCCCACGACGCGGTTTTCGCCGGGCAGATACCGGGAACTGGGCTGGCCGCCCGGCCCCTTGGCCTCGTGCACGATGTAGTGCGGTGGTTCGCCCGGTTTGTAGTGCACCTCCCAGATCTGGTCGAAATTGCCGGATCCGGGTTTGCCGCCGTCGGTCGAGTGGCGCGGGACGATCTCGCCCATGACCTCGCCGGTGCCGGCGTCGACCACCTGGTACCGCTGGCTCCCCGGCCCGTGGTCCGGGGATTCGCGCAGGGTGATTTCGCGGTCGGGGAACGCCTCGCTGAAATCGCGGTGCACGCGGTCGCGGATCGCGTGTTCGGCCGCCCGCTCGCCGAGCGCTTCCGAAGCGTCGTTCCGCTGGTTGTGCGCGTCGGCCCAGTCGTCGGAGTCCTCCGGGGTTTCCCGGTACCGCTCGATCTTTTCCTCACGGTCGGCGATCCGGTCGTCGATGGCGTCGTAGTCGTCGTCGCGCCAGTCCTGGCTGTGGTCGGGAAAGTCCGGCTGGTCGCCGCCGGTTTCCGGCGCGCCGGGACGGGTCTCGGCGGGCGTGTCCGGAGTGGACGAGTCCGGCGGGGTGCCGGGGTCGTCGGCCTGCCGGGTGGGCGGGTAGACGCGCGAGCGGTCCCCGTCGAACTCGGCCCGTTCCACCGGTGGCCGGTCCGACTTGAAGGCCGGTTTGCCGTCGACGAGGTCGAGCGGCGGCGGCGGGTTCCGCGGGTCGACCCGGTTCGGGTTGACGACCAGCTCCTCCACCCCGTCGGCGCGGGTGCGCCGGTAGTAGTGCTCCTCGATGTACTTCGGGTCGGCGATGTTCTCCCGCGGCGTGCGACCGTCCGGGCCGGGGCGGTCGCGCCAGTCGGCCGGCTCGTCCCCGCGGTCGCGGGCGTCCGCGGGGTCCACGTCCTGCTTGTCGGCGTCCCGGGTGCCCGGGGTGAAGCCGTCGTCGCCGGCGCGGGAGGTCGTGCCGTCGGGCCGGTGGATCTCCCACTCACCGTTCGGCGGGATCTTCGGGCGCGGGCGGCCGTCCGGGCCGATCTCGTAGTCGGAGGAGTAGACCCGGCCCTGCGAGTCGCTCCAGCCCGGCTTGGTCGGCGCCATCACCTCGGTGTCCAGCTCGCGGGACAGGCGGTGCGCGAAGCCGTTGGCGCTGCTGTCGCAGCCGAGCAGGCGGATCGGGCCGCCGTCGTAGCCGGGGTTGCGCCGCAGGATGTCGGCGAACTCCTCCGGCGTGTAGTAGCGGTCGCCGATGCGCGCGCGGCCGTCCGGGGTCACGTGCACGTCGACGGTGTGCCGCCCGTCCGGGTCGGGCCGCACGCGCTGCGGCAGGTCGCCCATGTCCGGGTCACCCGCGTGGTAGGAGGTGCCGGCCGGGGTGGGCTCGGCGTGCCGCTGGTTGACCTCGTCCGGGGTCAGCGGGTCCTGGTCGCCGTGACCGGTCTCCGGGCTGTCCTGGCCCGGGGTGTCCGGGTCGCCGCGGTGCGGGTCCGGTGCGTGGTCGGCGGGCCGCGCCGGTGCGTCACCCCGGGCGGCGACCTCCGGCGTGCGGGAGACGGGGGCGTCGGGGGCGCGGGCGCCCGGCGTGCCGGTCCAGCCGCCGCCGGGCCGGGCGGCGGGCGAGGCCGGGGCGCCCGGCGCGTTCGGCGAGGTGGGTCCGGCGACCGGGCTCTGCGGAGTCTGGGGCGCGTCCGCCGGGCGGGACGCGGGCACCGGGCCTGGCTCGGCCGGTGCGCGCGGGGTGGCCGGGGGCGCTACGGAACTCGCCGAGGTGTGGCCGGAGCTGTGCGGTGTGCTCGACCCGGACGTGGGGTCGGCGGACGGCCGGCTCGCGGGCGTGTCGGGCGAGTGCGCCGGGGTGCCCTGTGAGTGCGCCGGCGTCCCCGGTGAGCGCGCGGGCGCGTCCGGCGAATGCGCTGGCGCGTCCGGTGAGTGCGCCGGCGTATCCGGTGAGTGCGCCGGCACGTCCGGCGAGTGCGCGGGGGTCCGCGGTGAGCTGCTGGTCTCCGGCGGCCGCCCGGGGGCATCGGCGTCCCCGGTGCGCGGGGTGTCGTCGGCGGCCCGCGACGGCGACCGCGGCGAACTGGGCGCGTCCGGGGCCTCGTCGGCGGCCCGCACCGGCGACCGTGGGCCGCTGGGCGCGTCCGGAGCGTCGTCGGTGTTCCGCAAGGGCGAGCGCGGGCCGCTGGGTGCGTCCGGCCCAGTCGGTGCGTCCGGCCTCGAGCCCGGCGTGCTGGTGGTGGGCGATGTCCCCGCCGGGCTGCCCGGCCCGTCCGGCGACGACGGCGCGTCGGTGGCGCGGGCGGCCGTGCCGGCCGGCGAGGTGTCCGGCGATCGGGGGCCGTCCAGGTGCGGGGCGTCGATGTTGCGGGCGCCCGCGGACGGCGTGGACGGGGACGGGCCATCGGCGCCGCCGAGTTTGCGGCCGATCCCGCTCAGCTTCTGGATGATCTCGTCCAGCTTGCCGATGATCCGGCTGATCCGCGGCGACACGTTGCCGATCGTCTTGACCAGCTTGCGGATGAAATCCGAGATGCGGGTGACCGCGCTGGAGATAGCCGCCGTGGCTTGAGCCGCGATCAACGGCGTGGCGAACCCCAGCGTGCACGCTGCCTCCAGCGCCCAGGTGATGAGCTTGCCGACCAGCTCGGCGACGATGTCGCGCACCATCTCGCGCACGAACCCGACGACCATCCCCATGATCATCACGCCGGTCGAGATCCCGTCGGCCAGCGACGCCGCCCCAGCGATCGCCTCGGCCTGCTCCGCGCCCGACTCGCGGTAGGTGTCCGCGCCCTGGCCGGTCCAGCCCGCCGTGCCGCCGTCGACCTCGTTCTTCAGGTCGACCGCGATCGCGCCGACCTCCTTGGCCACGTTCGCCCAGGTGTCGGAGAACGACTGGATCACCGGCGGATCCCCGGCCAGCCAGTCCAGCGCCTCCTTCAACGGCCGCACGTGCTCGATCAGCCACGCGACCCCGTACTGCGCCAGCGTGCCCAGCGGGTCGATGACCATCGACAGGACCTCGAGCCCGGTGCCGAGCGCACCCAGCCCGCCCTCGACCCACGACCCGTCCTTGATGCCGTTGGACAGGTCCTGCGCCGACTCCAGGATCCCGATGCCGGTGACCGCGGTCGTCTGGGACTGCGCCTGCGCGACCAGCGGGTTGCTCATGTCAGGGGCTCACCCAGCTGCTTGACCGCCTGCCGGGTGCCCTCGTCCTGGCCGTCGTAGCTGGTGACCGTCGTGCGGACGTTGCCAGCCGTGCCGGTGACCGACTCCGTCGCCGTCTCCAGCGCCCGGATGCCCATCTGCTCGAACGGGTCGAGCATCATCGCGAACGGCTGGCAGATCACGCCGAACGCGCTGTTGTTCATGCTCACCTGGCGGGCCGCGTCGACAGCGGTCCGCAGGCGTTGTGCCAGCCCGTCGACCTTGCCGGCGTGCGTGCCGAGCTCGTCGGTGAGCACCTCGTAGCCGGCGGCGGCCCCGCGGGACGCCGAACCGCCCGCCCTCGCCGCGGCACCCCGCGCGAAGCTGCTGGTCATCGCTCCCCCTAGTCGCGTCGCAGGAAGGACTGGTCCCCGAAGTCGTCGTCGTCATCGCGCCGGGGCGGCGCCGGCCGGCGTGGCTGCCGCGGCGGCTCGTCGTCGGCCTCGGTCTCGATCCGCAGCTGACGGCCCGGCGCGGGCGGCTCGGGGTCCTCCGCCGGAGGCTCCGGGAAGTTTTCGGCCGCGGTCCGCACGATGTGCTGCGCCGCGCTGTCCGACTCGCCCACGGTTCCGGCCACGATCTCCTGGATGACCTGCGGATACTTCGACTGGGCCTTCCGCATCGCCTTGAGCACGTTGGCCGCGATCTCGTCCGGGCTCATCGACCGGACCGCGTCGGTCATCCGCACGCCGGTGGGGATGCCGTTGTTGCCGACGGTCACGCTGACCGCCCCGTTCGCCACCGATTCGGTGATCGAGATCTGCTCGACCTCGTGCTGCATCGCCTGGAAGCGCTGCGACCGCTCGACCGCGTCGCGCTCCCAGTCGTCGACCATGCGCTCGATGTCCGACAGATCCGCCACCGAAGACCCCTTCCGCTCCTCCTAGAGACGGCCCGGCGACCGTACCGGTTCCACACCGGTCCCGTACTCGATATCGGCAGGTCCCGTACCCGACCGGATGCGCGCTGGACCGATCAAGTGAGGAATCCCAAACCCCAGTCCCGGGACTTGGGCCACTTCGGTCACAACGGCGAACGCGAGGGGGTTAGCCTGGTAGGCGCATCAAGCGGACAACAAGATCGAGATATGGATAGAGGCGAGTCCCTGCCGTGTCCAGCAGCAGCCCTGCGTCACAGTTCGGCCCCAACGAATGGCTCGTCGAGGAGATGTACGACCAGTTCCTCGCCGACCCCTCTTCAGTAGACGCCGCATGGCACGAGTTCTTTTCGGACTTCAAGCCGACGCAGACCACCGAGTCGAAGCCGGACGCCGCCCCCGCGCCCGTCCGTGAGCAGCCCGCCAAGCCGGGCAACGGCCAGGTCAACCAGGCTGCGACTGCCCCGGCCGCGCCCGCCCAGCCGAAGCCCGCCGCGAAGCCGGCCGCCCAGCCCGCGAAGCCCGCCGCCGCCAAGCCGGCCGCCGCGGCGTCGAAGCCGGAGGCGACCGAGCCGGAGAGCAAGCAGCTGCGGGGCGCCGCCGCCGCGATCGCCAAGAACATGGACGCTTCGCTGGCCGTGCCGACCGCCACCAGCGTGCGCGCGGTGCCGGCCAAGCTGATGGCCGACAACCGCATCGTCATCAACAACCACCTCAAGCGCACCCGCGGCGGGAAGATCTCGTTCACGCACCTCATCGGCTACGCGATGGTGCGGGCGCTGCAGGACTTCCCGAACATGAACCGGCACTACGCGCTGATCGACGGCAAGCCGCACGCCGTCACGCCGGAGCACGTCAACCTCGGCCTCGCCATCGACATGAAGGGCAAGGACGGCGGCCGCACGCTGGTCGTCGCCTCGATCAAGAACTGCGAGAACATGACGTTCCGCCAGTTCTGGCAGGCCTACGAGGACATCGTCAAGAAGGCCCGCAACAACAAGCTGACCGCGGACGACTTCGCCGGCACCACCATCTCGCTGACCAACCCGGGCGGCATCGGCACCAACCACTCGGTGCCGCGGCTGCAGGCCGGCCAGGGCGCGATCATCGGCGTCGGCGCGATGCAGTACCCGGCGCACTTCGAGGGCACCAGCGAGAAGACCCTGGTCGACCTTGGCGTCAGCAAGATCATGACGCTGACCTCGACCTACGACCACCGCATCATCCAGGGCGCCGAGTCGGGCGAGTACCTCAAGCGCATCCACGAGCTGCTGCTCGGCGGGGACGGCTTCTACGACGACATCTTCACGTCGCTGCGGCTGCCCTACGAGCCGGTCCGCTGGGTCTCCGACATCCCCGAGGGCGAGATCGACAAGACCGCCCGGGTGCTGGAGCTGATCGACGCCTACCGGATGCGCGGCCACCTGATGGCCGACACCGACCCGCTGAACTACCGCCAGCGCCGCCACGAGGACCTGGACATCCTCTCGCACGGCCTGACGCTGTGGGACCTCGACCGCGAGTTCGCGGTGGGCGGGTTCGCCGGCCAGCAGAAGATGAAGCTGCGCGACGTCCTGGGCGTGCTGCGCGACTCCTACTGCCGGACCGTCGGCGTCGAGTACACCCACATCCTGGACCCGGAGGAGCGCCGCTGGATCCAGGACCGCGTGGAGGTCCCGCACGCCAAGCCGGACCCCAACGTCCAGAAGTACATCCTGTCGAAGCTGAACGCGGCCGAGGCGTTCGAGACGTTCCTGCAGACGAAGTACGTCGGCCAGAAGCGGTTCTCGCTGGAGGGCGGCGAGACGGTGATCCCGCTGCTGGACACCGTCCTGGACAAGGCCGCCGAGCACGAGCTGGACGAGGTCGTCATCGGCATGCCGCACCGCGGCCGCCTGAACGTGCTGGCCAACATCGTCGGCAAGCCGATCTCGCAGATCTTCCAGGAGTTCGAGGGCAACCTCGACCCGGGCCAGGCGCACGGCTCCGGTGACGTGAAGTACCACCTGGGCGCGGAGGGCAAGTACTTCCGCATGTTCGGCGACGGCGAGACCAAGGTGTCGCTGGCGTCCAACCCGTCCCACCTGGAGACCGTCGACCCGGTGCTCGAGGGTATCGTCCGCGCCAAGCAGGACATCCTCGACAAGGGCGACAGCGACACCGGCGGCTTCTCGGTGCTGCCCGTGCTGCTGCACGGTGACGCGGCCTTCGCCGGCCAGGGTGTCGTGGCGGAGACGCTGAACCTGGCGCTGCTGCGCGGCTACCGCACCGGTGGCACCGTGCACATCATCATCAACAACCAGGTCGGCTTCACCACCGCGCCGGAGCACGCCCGCTCCTCGCAGTACGCGACCGACGTGGCGAAGATGATCGGCGCCCCGATCTTCCACGTGAACGGGGACGACCCGGAGGCGGCGCACTGGGTGGCGAAGCTGGCCGTGGACTACCGCCAGGCGTTCAACAAGGACGTCGTCATCGACATGATCTGCTACCGCCGCCGCGGCCACAACGAGGGCGACGACCCGTCGATGACGCAGCCGGCGATGTACGACATCATCGACACCAAGCGCTCGGTGCGGAAGACCTACACCGAGTCGCTGATCGGGCGCGGTGACATCTCCGTCGAGGAGGCCGAGGCTGCGCTGCGGGACTTCTCGAGCCAGCTGGAGCACGTCTTCAACGAGGTCCGCGAGCTGGAGAAGCACCCGATCGCGCCGAGCCCCTCGGTCGAGGAGGAGCAGCAGGTGCCGGCGAAGGTGCCGACCGCGGTGCCCGCCGAGGTCATCGAGCGGATCGGCGACGCGTTCGTCAACGTGCCCGAGGGCTTCACCCCGCACCCGCGCGTCAAGCCGGTCATGGAGCGGCGGCACAAGATGTCCCGCGAGGGCGGCGTCGACTGGGCCTTCGGCGAGCTGCTGGCGTTCGGTTCGCTGGCGATGGAGGGCCGCCTGGTGCGGCTGTCCGGTCAGGACTCCCGCCGCGGCACGTTCACCCAGCGCCACTCGGTGCTGATCGACCGCAAGACCGGCCGGGAGTACGCGCCGCTGCAGAACCTGGCCGACGAGCAGGGCCGCGTGATGATCTACGACTCGGCGCTGTCGGAGTACGCGGCCGTCGGCTTCGAGTACGGCTACTCGGTCGCCAACAGCGAAGCGCTCGTGCTGTGGGAAGCGCAGTTCGGTGACTTCGTCAACGGCGCCCAGACGGTGATCGACGAGTACATCTCGTCCGGTGAGGCCAAGTGGGGCCAGCGGTCGGACGTCGTGCTGCTGCTGCCGCACGGCCACGAGGGCCAGGGCCCGGACCACACGTCGGGCCGCATCGAGCGGTTCCTGTCGCTGTGCGCCGAGGGCTCGATGACCGTCGCGGTGCCCTCCACCCCGGCGAACTACTTCCACCTGCTGCGCCGCCACGCGCTGGACGGCATCCAGCGTCCGCTGATCGTCTTCACGCCGAAGTCGATGCTGCGGAACAAGGCGGCGACGTCGGGCCTGGAGGACTTCACCGGCGACTCTAAGTTCATGTCGGTCATCGACGACGCGCACGTCGAGCCCGGCAACGTGCGGAAGGTGCTGCTGACCTCGGGCAAGCTCTACTGGGAGCTGGTGGCCGAGCGAACCAAGCGCGAGGCCGACGACGTGGCGATCGTGCGGATCGAGCAGTACTACCCGCTGCCGAAGAAGAAGCTGCTGGCGGCGCTGGAGCGCTACACCGGCGCCGAGGTCGTGTGGGTCCAGGAAGAGCCCGAGAACCAGGGCGCGTGGCCGTTCTTCGGCCTCCACCTGCCGCGCATGTTCCCGGACGTGCTCGGCAAGCTGGACGTGGTCTCGCGGCGCCCGATGGCTGCCCCGTCGGCCGGTTCGTCCAAGGTGCACGAGGTGGAGCAGAAGGCCCTGATCGCGAAGGCGTTCAGCTGATCTAGCAACAGAAGAAGGCGCCCCTCCTCAGCCCCGAGGAGGGCGCCTTTTTCTTTGCAACAAACCGCAAGCCGGCAACGAAGAGCAAGCGACTACCCCAACCAGACCTCCCCCGCCCCCGATCCACAGCCGATCTTTGGTCGCCGATCAGCGCCGTGAGGCGTCTTTTTTGCCCGCCCGCAGGGCGGGCTCTTCGCCTGCCCCAAGTCACGTCTAAAGATCAAGAGATGTCCTCGCCGGACGGGCAGGCTCCGGGATGACGGGGACCGTTGTCGCCTCACCTTGTCGAGGTGGGAGCTGGGTGGTCATCCCGTCGCCTTCCGGTTTGTGCATATCACCTTGAGCCAGGGCCGCAAGGTTGGCATGGTCGGCCGCCGGTTGGCGGCCTGGGTTGCGGCCCTGGCTCAAGGTGATTGTTGCGGTGTCAGGCGACGGGATGACCACCCAGCTCCGGGTTTGGTTCACTGCACGGCGCTGGCGCGCCGCCTTTTGCTTATGCGCCGGTGTAGAGCAGGACGTTCGGGCTGTTGGTGCCTGGGCTCGTCACCTTGCCCGTCGTGCCGGCGGATACCAGTGCGTCGCGCACTTGCTGCGGCGTGGCGGCTGTGTGGGTTGCCAGGTAGAGCGCTGCGGCGCCCGCCACGTGCGGGGTTGCCATCGACGTGCCGCTGATCGTGTTCGTGGCGCTCGTGCTGCCGATCCAGTCCGAGGTGATGCTGCTGCCGGGCGCGAAGATGTCCAGGCAGCTGCCGTAGTTCGAGTAGCTCGCCCGGGCGTCGGTGCTCGTCGTGGCGCCTACCGTGATCGCTGCGGCCACCCGCGACGGGGACGACGTGCAGGCGTTCGTGTTGCTGTTGCCCGCCGCGACCGCGTACGTCACGCCCGCCGCGATGGACGCCTTCACCGCGTTGTCCACCGCGGTCGAGACGCCGCCGCCCAGGCTCATGTTCGCCACCGCCGGCTTCACCGCGTTCTGCGTGACCCACTCGATGCCGGCGATCACCTGGTCGTAGGTGCCCGAACCCTCGCAGTCGAGCACCCGCACGGCGGTCAGCTGCACCCCCTTCGCCACACCGTACGCCGCACCACCGACAGTTCCGGCGACGTGCGTGCCGTGGCCGTTGCAGTCACTGGCGGTGGAGTCGTTGTCGACGAAGTCGTACCCGGACTTCGCGCGGCCGCCGAAATCGCTGTGGGTCAGGTTGATGCCGGTGTCGATGATGTAGGCGTGCACGTTCGACGCGGTGGTGGAGTAGTTGTACGCCTTGTTCAGCGGCAGGCTCCGCTGGTCCACGCGGTCCAGGCCCCAGGACGGCGGGTTCGTCTGCGTGGCGGCGATCGTGACGCGCCGGTTCTGCTCCACGAACGCCACCGACGGATCCGCCGCGACCCGCTTGGCCTGCGACTCGCTCATCGTCGCCGAGTAGCCGTGCAGGGTCCGGGAGAACGTGTGGTTCACCCGGCCGCCGAGCTTGCCGGTCACCTCGCTGACCAGCGACGACACGGGCGACGCGGATTCCTTGAACACGACGATGTAGCTGTCGGAGATCGCGCCGGCCGCGTCCGCGCCGACGATCGACCCCTCCTGGGCGGAAGCGGGAGCGGCGAACCCGACGGTCGCGACCGCCGCGGCCGCGACCGCCACACCGAGCGATCTGGCCTTGGCGAGCAGGGACTTGGACATGGATCCTCCTTGGCAGGGCCGGTGCGCTGAGCTGGGGATTCGCCCACCGCACCGCAAGGGGTGAGACTTTTTCACGCTAGGACCG
Source organism: Amycolatopsis deserti (assembly GCF_014653945.1). GTDB lineage: Bacteria > Actinomycetota > Actinomycetes > Mycobacteriales > Pseudonocardiaceae > Amycolatopsis_E > Amycolatopsis_E deserti. The sequence continues at coordinate 115,942 of NZ_BNAU01000012.1, forward strand.
CGTCTGCGCCCCGCGGAAGGACTGGCACCCGGGTGGCTCCCGGCGAAAGTAGGGGGACCAGTAACCCGGTGTGGGAAACTGCTCACCTGGGGGTGACGACATGCGCAAGGTCGGATGGTTGTTCCTGACGCCGTTCGTGGCCTACCTGTACGGCCCGTTCTGGCTGGCCCGCCAGCTCTTCGGCCCGTACCAGTTGCTGAACCTGTTCAAGTTCTCCACGAAAGCCCTGCCCTCCCCGCTCCGGCCCGACGACACCATCGGCGAGGCCGTGGACGTGACGCTGGAGCGGGTCCTCACGAGCCGGGCGCTCGTCGCCGCCGGCTTGCTCACCCTGGTGCTGCGCTTCGCGGTCGACCCGCGCGGCGCCGTCGAGCACGTGGACGAGGCGTTCAACGACGCGCTCACCGACGGGTTCTTCGTCCTGATCATCGCCCCGATCGCGGTCGTGCTGCTGGTGCCCGTGCTCATCGCGATTTCCCGCGACCGCGCCGAAACCGCTCGGGCCGGCCTCTGGCCGATCGGCGTGGGTGTCTTCGGATTCGCGCTGCTGTGCGCGTTCTTCGAGGTGCCGGTGCCGCCGGTGCGGGACGCGGTGCGCGCGGTGATCCGCTTCGTGACGTTCGACAGCTTCCCCATGCCGCTGATCGACCTGGAGGTCGAGAAGCTGACCCCGCTCGCCGCGGGGGCGCTCGTCTGGCTCCTGCTGTTCGTCGTCGCCGCCGCCTACCTCGCGCACCGCAACGGGCTGGCGCGCCGGGGGTTCCGGCAGCGGCGCCGCCTGGCCGTGCTCGCCCCGCTGGTGTCGGTCGTCGTGGTGTGGACGACGCTCATCTGCAAGTTCGCCTGGGACTTCCCCGGGTTCGACGGGCTGTCCGGCTGGCGCCTGGCGGTGATCGCCTACTCGACGCCGGTCGCGGCGACCCTCGTCGCCGGTTACGAGCTGCGGCGGCTCGCGCGCGAGGAGATCACCCTCCGGCAGCCGGTGTGGCGGGAGCCGCCTCGATCACGTCCAGCACCTGCCGCGCCGTGACCGCGCCGACCGCCTTGCCCGTCTCGTCCACCACGACGCCCAGCCCGGCCGGGGACGACAGCGCCGCGTCCAGCGCGCCCCGCACCGAGGTGCCGCGCCGGTAGAGCGAACCGCCGGCGACCAGGTCCGACTCGGCCAGCGCACCGTCCACAGTAGAACCCGGCGAGAGCCACCCGCGCGGCTGGCCCGAGTCGTTCACCGCGAGCAGCCACTCGCCGGCCGGGCCGGCGACCTCGTCGCCCAGCGCGACCGTTGCCACGTCGCGCACTTCGACTCCGGAAGCGTCCACAAAAGACAGTCCACGATAGCCGCGATCCCGCCCCACGAAGGACGCCACGAAGTCGTCCACCGGGTGCCGCAGCACGTCGGCCGGGGTGCCGTACTGCGCGAGCCGCCCGCCGACGCGCATCACGGCCACCTTGTCACCCAGCCGAACGGCCTCGTCGATGTCGTGGGTGACGAACACGATCGTCTTGCCCAGCTGGGACTGCAGCCGCAACAGCTCGTCCTGCAGGCCCTCCCGCACGATCGGGTCCACGGCCGAGAACGGCTCGTCCATCAGCAGCACCGGCGCGTCCGCGGCCAGCGCCCGCGCGACCCCGACCCGCTGACGCTGACCACCCGAAAGCTGCGCCGGATAGCGCTTGCCCAGCTCGGCGGGCAGACCGACGATCTCCAGCAGCTCGGCCGCCCGGTCGCGGGCCTTCCGCTTGCCCCACCCGGACAACACGGGCACGGTCGCGACGTTGTCCAGCACCGTCCGGTGCGGAAACAGCCCGGCGTTCTGGATCACGTACCCGATGCCGCGCCGCAGCACCGGCGGATCCGACTCGCGGATGTCCTTGCCGTCCAGCAGGACCCGGCCCGCGGTCGGCTCGACCATCCGGTTGATCATCCGCAGCGAGGTCGTCTTCCCGCAGCCGGACGGCCCGACGAACACCGTGATGGTGCCGTCCTCGACCGTGAGGCTCAGGTCGTCGACGGCGAGCGTGCCGTCCGGGTAGCGCTTGGTCACGCCGTCGAACTCGATCAACACGCCCTCCCCGCGAAGCCTTCCCGGAGACGCGCTGGAACGCCCCCGGGAAGGCCAGCTTAGCCGGTGACGCCGTCCTCGATCGCCGCCTTCGCCACGGCGGCGGCCACCTCGGGGGCGACCCGCGGGTCGAGCGGGCTGGGCACGATGCGGTCCGGCCCCAGGTCGTCCTGCGCGACGGCGACGATCGCCTCGGCGGCGGCCAGCTTCATGTTCTCGGTGATCGCCCGCGCGCCGGCGTCCAGCGCGCCCCGGAACACGCCGGGGAAGGCGAGCACGTTGTTGATCTGGTTGGGGAAGTCGCTGCGCCCGGTCGCCACGATCGCCGCGTACTTGGCGGCCTCCCGCGGGTGGACCTCCGGGTCCGGGTTGGACAGCGCGAACACGATCGGGTCATCGGCCATGCCGGCCAGCAGCTCCGGCTCGATCGTCGACCCGGACAGCCCGAGGTAGACGTCCGCGCCGCGCAGCGCCTCGGCCAGGCCACCGCGCAGACCGGCCTTGTTGGTGGTCTCGGCCAGCTTCTCCTTGACCGGGTTCAGCCCGTCCCGGCCGGAGTGGATGATGCCGCGCGAGTCCAGCACCGTGACGTCGGCGACGCCGGCCTCCTGCAGGATCTTCGCGCACGCCACACCCGCGGCGCCGGCGCCGGAGATGACCACCCGCTGCTGGGCGATGTCCCGGTCGAGCACCAGGTTCGCGCCACGCAGCGCGGCCAGCGTCACGATCGCCGTGCCGTGCTGGTCGTCGTGCATGACCGGGCAGTCCAGCGCCTCCTTGAGCTTGTCCTCCAGCTCGAAGCAGCGCGGCGCGGAGATGTCCTCGAGGTTGACGGCGCCGTAGGACGGGCGCAGCCGCACCAGCGTCTCGACGATCTCGTCGACGTCCTTGGTGTCCAGCACCAGCGGGATCGAGTCCAGCCCGCCGAAGGTCTTGAAGAGCACCGACTTGCCCTCCATGACCGGCAGCGACGCGCTCGCGCCGATGTCGCCCAGCCCCAGCACCGCGGTGCCATCGCTGACGACGACCACGAGCCGGTGCGCCCACGTGTAGCGCTGGGCCAGCTCGGCGTTCTCGGCGATGGCGCGGCTGGCCTTGGCCACCCCCGGCGTGTAGGCGATGGAGAGGTCACGCGGCTGCGAGATGGGTCGCGTCGCCGCCACCGACAACTTGCCGCCCTCGTGCCCGCGGAAGATCTCGTCGTCGGTCACCGGCGAATCGTCGGTACCCGTCGGCGGCACTGCCTCGGCCGCCGTGCTCTTGCTGACCTCGTCGTCCATCGATGTCCCTGTCCTCGTATCAGAGGTCTGAGCGTAGGTCATGGAAAAGAATCCCTCCCGGGACCGTGTGCGGGGACACTGCCCCATCCCCCAGTGGCGTCGTTGATCTCGCAGCTCGGTAGCCCGGGCGCGGTGGCGCCGGCAGCCGGCTCGGCGTCCGTCTCGGCCGTGCGGAGCCCTTGGTGAGGCGACGGCCGCGGACGCGGCGGTCCCCCCAGTGTTGCAGGCCGCCCACCGGTTGTGTTCCCGAGGTGCGGCTGATGTCACAAAAAGCGGAGGTCACACGGGTGATAGCAAGACGTCCGTCCGGCTTGGGAGTGCCCGGCTAGAGGCCGGCCCCTCGCCCACCACCACCCTCAACGGAAGCGCTTCGCGCTGCTCTATGTTCTGGGTATGGAGGTCCGCCCGCTCGCCGTTCCCGACGCCTACGAGTTCACCCCACGCTCTTTCCCGGACCACCGCGGGTTGTTCGTCGCGCCGTTCCAGGAGGCGGCGCTCGTCGAGGCGATCGGGCACCCGCTGCACGTGGCGCAGACGAACCACAGCGTGTCCCGGCGGGGAACGATCCGGGGAGTGCATTTCGCCGACACCCCGCCCGGGCAGGCGAAGTACGTCTACTGCCCGCGCGGCGCGCTGCTCGACGTCGTGGTGGACGTGCGAGTCGGCTCGCCAACCTTCGGCACCTGGGACGCGGTGCGGCTCGATTCGGTGGACTACCGCGCGGTCTACATCGCCGAGGGCCTCGGGCACGCGTTCGTCGCGCTCGAGGACGACACGGTGATGGCTTACCTCTGCTCGACCGGGTACAACCCGTCCGGCGAGCACGGGATCACGCCGCTGGACCCCGAGCTGAAGCTCCCCTGGCCGTCGGACCTCACCCCGATCCTGTCCGAAAAGGACGAAACGGCCCCGGCACTCGCCGAGGCCGCCGCCTCCGGGCTGCTGCCGGCCTACGCCGACTGCGTCGCCCACTACGAGAAGCTCCGCGCCGGCTAGAAGTCCTCGGCCAGCACGCGGGCGATGTTGCGCTCGGCCAGCGCGGTGATCGTGACGAACGGGTTCACTCCCGTGCTGCCGGGGATCAGCGAGCCGTCCGTGACGTAGAGGTTGCGGTAGCCCTTCACGCGCCCGTACAGGTCGGTCGCCTTGCCCAGCACCAGCCCGCCCAGCGGGTGGTAGGTGAACCGGTTCTCGAACGCCCGCGTGTCGCCGAACAGGTCGTACCGGTAGATCGTCCCGTTCGCCGAGTTGATCCGGTCGAACAGGCTCTTCGCGGCGTCGATCGACGGCTGGCCCTGCGCGACGTCCCACTGCAGCACGGCCTTGTCCGCCCCCGGGTCGTATTTGAACCACCCGCGCTCGGGGTTCTTCGTGATCGCCAGGTACAGGCTCGCCCAGGTCTCCAGCCCGGCCGGCACCGGCGCGATCTCGGCGAACACCGGGTGCACCGGGTCGTCCCAGGCGTCGATGCCCAGCGCCGGCATGCCCGACTCGAGGGCGCCCACCGGGTCCCACACGTGGTTGGCCCGGCCCAGCATCACGTTGCCGTTGGTGCCCCAGCCCTGGCCGACGTCCTCGCCGAGGTCCGGCAGCTTGCCGGTGTCGCGCGCCCGCACCAGCAGCTCGGTCGACCCGAGGCTGCCCGCGCCGAGGAACAGGTACTTGGCGCCGAGCTGGCGCACGCCGAGCACGTTGCCCTCGGCGTCGATCTGCCGCACGGTCAGCGTGTAGGTGCCGTCCTGCTGCTGGGCGATGTCGCGGACCTCGGTCAGCGTCTGGATGGTCACGTTGCCGGTGCCCAGCGCGGCGGCCAGGTAGGTCTTGTCCAGCGAGCGCTTGCCGTGGTTGTTGCCGTAGATGACCTCCGAGGCCAGCGCCGAGCGCGGCACCTCGCCGGCCTCCTCGCGGCGCATGTAGTCGAAGTCGTAGACGCTGGGCACGAACGTCGTCTTCAGCCCGGTCTTCTGCGCGTGCTTACGGGACACGCGCGCGAACTGGTAGGAGGCGCAGGTCTCTAACCAGTCCGGGTCGATGTCGTTGACGCCGAGCATGGAGTTCGCGAGCGGGTAGTACCTGCCGTACATCTCGTCGGCGTCGACCTCGGGCAGGATCTCCTCGAAGTACCAGCGCTTCGGCGTCACCGCCATCGCGCCGTTGACCAGCGAGCCGCCGCCGACGCCGCGGCCGACGTAGACCGACATGTCGCCGAAGTGCACACGGTCCAGCACACCCGCGTACGGGTCGATGTTCCGGTTGGCCAGGTCGAGCCACAGGAACGAGGCCAGCGGCGCCTCCGTGCGGCTCTTGAACCACGACGACCGGCGGTCCGGGCTGAGCATGTCCGAGAAGATCTTGCCGTCCTCGCCCGGCGTGTTCCACAGCTGGCCCATTTCCAGCATGAGGGTCGGGATGCCGGCCGCCCCGAGGCGCAGCGCCGTGACGGCGGCGCCGTAGCCGGTGCCGACGACGACGGCCGGCGAGTAGTCGGGGGCCGCCGAGGCGGAGGTCCGGGTCGAGATCGTGGTCAGCCCGAGCGTGGCGGCGGAGCTGAGCGCGGTCAGGCCGAGGAACCGGCGTCGAGACAGAGACATACGCGAACCATATTCGGATTAGCGGTAAACGGTGTTAAGTTCACCCTAGTGGACCAATGTCAGGGTCCGGTCCGGGATGTTCCGGATAGTGCCCGACCACCTGGTCGGACAGGATTTCGATCATGAAGATCGCACTCGCCGCGGCCGCCGTCGCCGCCCTCGCCCTCACCGTCACCGCCGCCATCCCGGCCCGCGCCGCGGAGAACACCTTCGCCGACTGCCCGGCCCTGCCGGCCGGCGCCGACCCCGGTCAGTGGCGCTGCGAGGTGCTCGACTCGACCGCGACGATGTCGTTCGGCACCGTGCGCGACCTCCCGCTCGGCCCGATGCGCCTCACCTTCGCCGAGGGCCAGCTGGACGGTGAGTACGCGCAGGTGTTCGGCGCGCTGAGATCCGAGCCGGTCGCATTGCCCGGGCTCCCGCGCGCCACCGTGCGGTTCGGCTACGGCGGCCACTCCGACTTCCAGTCCAACGACCAGCGCAAGGGCGAGATCGACCTCGTCGCCGAGTTCGACGCGCCCTACCTGCCGCGCGACTGCGCGACCGGCGTCATCCACTCGGTGCTGCAGGCCGACGGGCCGACGAAGGTCGTCTCCACCGATCCGCTGACGCTGGAGTTCGCCAGCCACGACCGCACCATGGCGGTGCCCGCGACGGAGAACTGCGGCCCGCTGAGCCGGGTCGTGAACCGCCGGCTGGGCCTGCCCGCCGCGTCCGGCACGAACTCCTACACGCAGACGACCACGGTCCGCCTGCGCGACTACTGACGCTTGGGCGTGACCCAGATCGTGATGGTGGCGGTGACGACGGTCTTCCCGCTCCGGTCCGAGATCACGACCGGCACCGGCAGCTCGAGGCCCTCGTCGCCGAACTCCGGGATCTCCGGCAGCTCGGCGACCGCCCGCAGGCTCGTCTCCGCCTTGGCGACGTACCGCACGGTCATGCCCTTGGGCAGCCACCGGTGCGTCGCGGGCAGGGTCGACTCGGCGAGCATGCCCATCGCTATCTCCGCGAGGTTGCACGCCGCGATCGCGTGAAACGTGCGGATGTGGTTGTGAACACCCCACCACTTCGGCGCGCGCACCGCGCAGTAGCCCGGGCGCAGCTCCTCCACGGTCGGCAGCACCGAGCCGAAATAGGGCACACGCAGGCAGATCGCGGTCGAGAACAGTCGTTTGCCGCCGGGCAGCGCGCTCAGGCGCTGCCACAGCGAATAGGTCGAAGCCACCGGCACCTCCAATGTTACCGACGAGTAGCAAAGCAGACCGGTGGCTATATTCGCAAACGTGGACCACGAGCTCTTCCTCTTCCGCCACGGGCAGACCGAGTGGTCGGTGAACGGCAGGCACACCGGCCGCACCGACATCCCGCTCACGCCGGCCGGGGAGAACCAGGCGCGCGCCGCCGGACTGACCTTGCAGACGCTGCGCAAGGGCCCCGCGCTGGTGCTGACCAGCCCGCGACAGCGCGCGGTGCGCACGGCCGAGCTGGCCGGGCTGCGGATCGACGAGCGGACCGAGGACCTGGCCGAGTGGGACTACGGCGACTACGAGGGCGTGACCACGCCGGAGATCCGCAAGACCGTGCCGGGCTGGACGGTGTGGACGCACGAGATGCCCGGCGGCGAGACCGTCGAGCAGGTGACCGCCCGCGCGGACGCGCTGCTGGAGCGGGTGCGCAGGGCACTGGCCGACACCGAAGTGATCCTGGTGGGCCACGGCCACTTCAGCCGGGTGCTGATCGCCCGCTGGATCGGGCTGCCCGCCACCGCCGGCGTCCACTTCGGACTGGACCCGGCCGGGGTCACCGTTCTGGGTGACGAGCGCGGCGAGCCGAAGATCGAGCACCTGAACATCCCGCCGTCCTGACCGTAGCGATCCCGTACCGCCCACGGGGCCAGCTCGCTCGACACGAGGTCAACGAGGACAGCCCGGCGTCATCCGTCCCGCTTAGCGTGCATCGGCATGAACTCCTTCGCGCGGGCCACCCACGTCGGCAGCCTCCTCCGTCCGCCGCCGCTGCTGAAGGCGCGGACCGACCACGCGGCGGGCCGGCTCGACGACGCCGGACTGCGGCGCGTCGAGCAGGAATCGATCCTGGTGGCGCTGTCGGTGCAGCAGGACAGCGGCATCGGCGGATACACCGACGGCGAGTACCTGCGCACGGATTTCATGAGCAGGCTCACCGAGCACGTGGCCGGTTTCGCCGCGCAGGCGCCGTCGCTGGAATGGCAGTCCGGCGACCACGCCGAGGAGGACAGCAGCATCCTCCGGCTGATCGGGGGCAAGCTGGCCTACCGCGAACGGTTCACCGACCGCGAGGCCGCCTTCCTCGCCGCGCACGCGCCCGGCCCGTTCAAGATCTCCATCCCCGAGGTCACGAACTTCGTGGTCGCCAACTGGGACCCGCGGGTCAGCGGCCCGCACTACCCCACCCGGGCCGACATCGTCGACGACCTGACGGCCGTCCTGCTGCAGGAGGCCGCGGCGCTCGCCGAGGACGGCGTCCGGCACGTCCAGATCGACGCGCCGTGCTTCATCGCCTTCGCCAACCCGCGCATCCTCGCGCTCCTGGACTCGGAGGGCATCGACGCGCGTGCCCTGCTGCGGCGCTGCATCGAAGCCGACGCGGCCGTCGTGCGGCTGCTGCGCGACCGCGGCGTCACGGTCGGCATGCACATCTGCCGCGGCAACTACCGCGGCCAGTGGTTCAACGAAGGCTTCTACGACGACATCGCGGCGGATGTGTTCGGCGGCATCCCGGTGGACCACTGGCTGCTGGAGTACGACACCGAACGGGCCGGCACCTTCGAGCCGCTGCACCACGTGCCCGACGGCGTGCGGGTCGTGCTGGGCCTGATCACGACGAAGACCGGTGAGCTGGAGAACCCCGACGACCTCGCGCGCCGGGTGGACGAGGCGGCGCGGATCGTGCCGCTGGCGGACCTGGCCGTCAGCCCCCAGTGCGGCTTCGCCTCCGAGGTGCGGGGGAATCCGCTGACCTGGGACGACCAGCGCCGGAAACTGGACCTGACGGTTTCGGTGGCACAACGGGTCTGGGGCGGGGTCTGAGTCTGGCAGTATCGACGCCGACAGCACCCGCTCCGAACGCCTGGGGACCGCCATGCCCGACAGCCGCATCCGCCGTATCCGCGAGTCCGATGTGGACGAAGTCGCGCAGCTGGTGCACGACCTGGCCGCCTACGAGAAGGCGCCGCAGGACTGCCACCTGACGGCCGACCGGCTGCGCGCGGCGCTGTTCGGCGACGATCCGGCGGTGTTCGGGCACGTCGCGGAGCAGGACGGCGAGGTCGTCGGGTTCGCGCTGTGGTTCCTGAACTTCTCCACCTGGCGCGGCGTGCACGGCATCTACCTGGAGGACCTGTTCGTCAAGGCCGAGCTGCGCGGGTCCGGGCTGGGCAAGGCGCTGCTCGCGACGCTGGCGAAGGAGTGCGTGGACCGCGGCTTCGCGCGGCTGGAGTGGTCGGTGCTGGACTGGAACCCGGCGACCGGCTTCTACAAGTCGCTCGGCGCGATCCCGATGGACGAGTGGACCGTCTACCGGCTGACCGACACCGCGCTGGACAAGCTCGCCGAGCTCGCCTAGTCGTCCTCACCGCGCTCGCGGCGGCGGCCGGCCATCCCACCGCGCTCGGCGGCCTCCTCCTCGGTCTCGTCCTCGTGCTGCCCGAGCGCCCACGCCCGCGCGGGCTGGCGGAACAGCAGCACGATGATCGCGACGCCGAGGGCGATGATGGGTACCCCGAACGCCGGCCGTCCGGACGGCCCCGCCATGTACCAGCCGACGCCGGCGGTGATGAGCGCCATGACGAGGCCCGGCGAGCGGGCCCAGGTGTGGCCGAACAGCAGCCCGATCGCGCAACCGATCACGGCGAGCGCGAACAGCACGTAGAAGGCGCCCTCGGCGAGCACGCTGGTCAGCGGCATGCTGTCCCCGGGCGAGGCGAACAGCAGGACGCCGAAGACCAGCAGGCCGATCCCCGGCAGGACGGTCAGCGCGCCGGCCGCCCTGACCTCGCGCGGAGCGGGTGAAATCTTGTCGGCGAGCGCCATCGCGAAGGGCCTTCCACCAGCGGATACGCGGCACGGGTGACCGTGCGTGAACACCCCCGATACTAAGCCACCCGGTCGGCCGTTTTCGAACCGCGGCCATCCGCGTCAAGATCTGGGTGTCGTCGATGAGCCGGCGGACGCCCGGGGTGCACTTGTCACGACGAACGGACCGTGCCGAACGACGGGAGGTCAACCGGCAGTCTTTTCGCAGTGATGAGGTTCGCGCTCGCGCTTGGGATGTGCCCGATTGGCCTACCCTGCGGGTATGCGCGCGATTCTGGTGGTCAACCCGCAGGCCACGTCCACCACGGCCGGCGGGCGGGACGTGCTCGCGCACGCACTGGCCAGCCAGGTGAAGCTGGAGGTCGTGGAGACCGACTACCGCGGCCACGCGCTCGCGGTGGCGCGGGACGCGTCCCGGGACGGGGTCGACCTGGTGGTCGCCCACGGCGGGGACGGGACGGTCAACGAGGTCGTCAACGGCCTGCTGGCCGACGGGCCCGATGCGGAGCTGCCCGCGCTGGGCGTCGTCCCGGGCGGCTCGGCCAACGTGTTCGCGCGCGCTCTCGGCATTTCACGGGACCCGGTGGAGGCCACGCACCAGCTGCTGTCGGCCATCGAGTCGGGCCGCAGCCGGCGCGTCGGGCTGGGGTTGGCGGACGGGCAGTGGTTCACGTTCAACGCGGGCCTGGGCTGGGACGCCGACGTGGTCGCCACGGTCGCCGACCGGCGCGGGAAGCAGACGAACGCGCTGCTGTACATGCGGGCCGCGGTGGCCTGCTACTTCCGGCCGCGCTCGCCCCGGCTGCCGCTCACCGTGCACGTGCCCGGCGAGGAGCCGGCCGAGGTGCGGATGGCGTTCGTGTCGAACACCGATCCGTGGAGCTACCTCGGTGAGCGGCCCGTTCACCTCAACACCGGCAGCTCGTTCGACCGGGGGCTGGGGTTGTTCGCGTTGCGCAAGCTGTCGTTGCCGCTGGTGTTCCGGCACGTGCGCCAGGCGCTGCGGACGGAGGCCAGGCACCGGGGCAAGGCGCTGGTGAGCCACGACGACCTGGCGAAACTCAGCGTGACGGCCGAGGAGCCGGTAAACTTCCAGGTGGATGGCGACCTGATCGGCCGCCGGACGCGGGTCGACTTCACGAGCGTGCCCGGCGTCCTGAGCGTGCTGGCGTGAGTGATCGGTCCGGCGATCTGCAACTTGCCGTTCGTCGACGCACACGGCCCACTCACCGCATCGTCCTTCCCCCGCGGAGGCCGTTTCGGAGAGAAACCGCAGGTCAGCGGGGTCGCCTGACCAGGTGAGCTGACTCACCGATGTTGCGAAAACACTTGTCGAAAGCGGTGCTTCGTGAAAGCATTCACAAGCACCCCAAGAAACGATCCGCCATGACGACCTGTGGCGCAGCACGCTCTGCGCCCCGAGAAGGAGCTCACAGAAATGGACTGGCGCCACGACGCTGCCTGCCGCGACGAGGACCCCGAGCTGTTCTTCCCTGTCGGGAACAGCGGTCCCGCCGTGCTGCAGATCGCCGAGGCGAAAGCCGTATGCCACCGCTGCACCGTGGCGTCCGAGTGCCTGGCCTGGGCTTTGGCCAGCGGCCAGGACGCCGGTGTCTGGGGCGGGATGAGCGAAGACGAGCGCCGCGCCCTGAAGCGCCGTCGTGCTCACATCGGCATGCGCACCGCCTGACCTCTCCACGCGCTGCGGCGTCGCTTAACGCGTCTCTTACGAGAGTACGCGGGACCTGACGCAGGGGTTTACACGCCCCCACTTAACGTTCCTAGGCCCGGCACCCACCTCCCGCGGGTGCCGGGCCTTCGAACGTCCTGAGCAGGGGTTTTCTTGCTTCGGGTGGCAGTTGCGTGGTCGCGTTCGGCCGACCGGGAGCGGCATCCACCGCAGCGTCTTGCGGCGGCCGCACGAAGCACCCTCTCGCGCGGCCACCGCTGGCCCACTCATGCGGCCACGACTGGCCCTCTCGCACGGCGAGGCTTACCGGTGGCCCACTCGCACGGCCACCACGGGCCCATTCATGCCGCCATCGCTGGTCCCCTCACGCTGGCACGACTCTCCCACTCGCGCCGGCACCACCGGCCCCCTCACGCGCGCACGACCGGCCCACTCACGCAAGCATGACTGGCGATGTCGTAGCTGCACGACTGGCCCACTCGCGCGGGCACCACTGGCCCTCCCGGTCGGGAGCGGCTGGCCCACTCGCACAGCACAACCACCAACGGTCCACTCGCGCAGCCACCAACGGTCCACTCGCGCAGCCACCAACAGTCCACTCACTCAGGCACCAACGGTCCACTCGCGCAGCGACCACCGCCCCACTCACGCGGGCACCACTGGCCCTCTCGCGCGGATACGACGCGCCCACCCGCACACCCCAGCGAGCCACCCGCCGAAGAACCCCTAAGGCCGACGCCCCAGCGGCAACCTCAACGCCGCCTCCGTGCCGCGCGTCGCGCCGTCCTTCAGCTTTCTCAGTGACAGCGAGCCCCGCAGCTCGGACTCGACCAGGGTTCGCACGATCTGCAGGCCCAGCCCGTCGGCCCGCTCCAGCGAGAAACCCGACGGCAGCCCGCGCCCGTTGTCCCGGATCAGCACGTCCAGCCACCGCGCCGAGCGGCTCACCACGATCTCCACCTTGCCCGGCCGCCCATCCGGAAAGGCGTGCTCCACCGCGTTCTGCACCAGCTCCGCCAGCACCATCACCAGCGGCGTCGCGATCTCCGCCACCACGATCCCGAACGACCCGGACCGGCTGATGCTCACCCGCGACTCGGCCGTCGCGACCTCGCCCACCATCGGCAGCACGTTGTCCAGCAGCTTGTCCAGATCGACCCGCTCATCGACCGACACCGACAGCGCCTCGTGCACCATCGCGATCGACGCGACCCGCCGCACCGACTCCGTCAGCGCCTGCCGCGCCTCCGCGTTCGACGTCCGCCGCGACTGCAGCCGCAACAACGCCGCCACCGTCTGCAGGTTGTTCTTGACCCGGTGGTGGATCTCGCGGATGGTCGCGTCCTTCGACAGCAGCGCCCGGTCCCGCCGCTTGACCTCGGTCACGTCCCGGCACAACACCAGCGCCCCCGCCGGCTGGCCGTGCGGCCGCAGCGGCAACGCCCGGAACAACACGACCGCACCCCGCCGCGACTCCGCCTCCGTGCGGCTGCCCGGCTTCCCGTCCAGCGCGTCCAGGATCCGGTGCGCCACCTCCGTCGCGTCGAACGGGTCCCGGATGAGCGACCGCGTCAACGGCGCCAGCCGTGTCCCCACCAGGTCCGACTCGTGCCCCATCCGGTGGTACGCCGACAGCCCGTTGGGGCTCGCGAACACCACGTTCCCCGCCGCGTCCAGCCGGATCAGCCCGTCCCCCACCCGCGGGCTCGTGTGCACGTCGGTCTGGCTGTCCACGTGCGGGAACGTGCCGTCGACGATCATCTGGCACAGGTCGCCCGCGCTGCCCAGGTAGGCGACCTCGAGCGGGCTCGGCACGCGCGGCGCGGCCAGGTTCGTCTCCCGCGACAGCACCGCGATCACGTTCGACCCGAACGTGACGGGAATCGCCTCGCGGCGCATCGGGAGGTCCCGGTACCAGTGCGGGTCCTCTTCGCGGCAGATCCGCACCTCCCGGATGGCCCGCGCGAGCTGCGGGTGGTCCTCGACCGTGAACCGCGTCCCGACCACGTCCTCGGGGTGCGCGGTGGGCGCCGTCGTGGGACGGGCCTGCGCGACGCACACGAAGTCGCCGCCCTGCTCGTTGTGCTCCGGCGAGACCGGCACCCAGAGCAGGAAGTCGGCGAAGGACAGGTCGGCGAGCAGCTGCCACTCGGCCACCACGGCCTGCAGGTGGTCGGCGGCTTCGCCGGACAGGCCGGTGTTCTCGGCCAGCAGGTCGGAAAGTGTCGTCACGCTGGTACTCCTCCTCGGGGCAGCTCAAGTGAACCAGAGCGGGACCTTCCCGGCACCCGCCGGGGCGAGCCTGAGACACTGGTGGGCAGATCGCGACCAGGGAAGGAGCAGGCATGTCGAAGCGAGCCCGCAAGCGCCGCGACCGCCGGAAGAACGGCGCCAACCACGGCAAGAAGCCCAACAGCTGAGTTCGGGCACGAACTGCGCTGTTCAGGCGCGAAAAAGGCCCCGGCGCGCGGCGCCGGGGCCTTCGTCGTGTCCGGGGAGCTACTCCGCGTTCTGCTCCAGCCGCACCTCGGTGCGCTCGACCGTCACGTCACCGTGCCGCCGGACCGTCTGGTAGATCGACGCCCGCAGCTTCTGCTTGAACTCGTCGGGGGCGGTGTCGCCGCCGCACTTGCGGTGCAACAGCTGCTTGAGCTGCTCGTCGATGCCGTACTCCTCGAGGCACGGCGGGCAGTCCTCGATGTGCTTGCGCAGCTGCGCGTCCCGCTCCGGGCTGCACTCGCGATCCAGCAACAGGAAGATCTCGGCGAGCGCCTCGGAACAGCGGACGTCGTCCTTGTGCGGCTCACGACCGGTGGTCATCGCGCTACCTCCTGCTTCGCGCCCCGGATGAAGCCGCGCTCGCGCGCGACGTCGGCGAGCAGGTTGCGCAGCTGGGCGCGGCCACGGTGCAGGCGGGACATCACGGTCCCGATCGGCGTGTCCATGATCTCGGCGATTTCCTTGTAGGCGAAGCCCTCGACGTCGGCGAGGTACACGGCGAGCCGGAACTCCTCCGGCAGCTGCTGCAGCGCGTCCTTGACGTCGCTGTCGGGCAGCCGGTCCATCGCCTCGACCTCGGCCGACCGCAGGCCGCTCGAGGTGTGGCTCTCCGCCTGGGCGATCTGCCAGTCGGTGATCTCCTCGGTGGGCTGCTGCACCGGCTGACGCTGACGCTTCCGGTACCCGTTGATGTAGGTGTTGGTGAGGATCCGGTACATCCAGGCCTTGAGGTTCGTGCCCTCCTTGAACGAGGCGAACGCGCCGTAGGCCTTGAGGTAGGTCTCCTGCACGAGGTCCTCGGCGTCCGCCGGGTTCCTCGTCATGCGCAGAGCGGCCGAGTACAGCTGATCCAGCAGCGGCATCGCGTCACGCTCGAAGCGCTCGGCGCGCTCTTCGGCCGGCTCCTGCTCGGAGCCGGATTCGGGCACCGCGGAGTTCTGCGTGCTCGGCAAACCGTTCCCTTTCCCATCCGCGTCGAAGCGGTCCGCACCCGTGGCCGGGTACGCATACGACAGCTTCGAGGATACGCGGACGGGCTTCGCCGGGCCGGGTACACCGGCCGGCCGGGTGACGGCCTGCACACGGGCTCGTCGATCAGCAAGCTTTGACGGCACGTCCCTCACAACACCGCACGATCCGGGCACATTCCCCGCCGCGGGAAAAGGACTTGCGGCTTCCCGATACCGTGCACCCATGGCCGGGAAGGGAACGCCGGCGACCGCCCTGCTCGCGAAGCAGAAAGTCGCGCACCAGCTGCACGCCTACGACCACGATCCGAAGCACGAGTCCTACGGTCTGGAAGCGGCCGAGGCGCTCGGCCTGGAACCGGACCGCGTGTTCAAGACGCTCGTGGCCGATGTGGACGGAAAGCTGACGGTGGGCGTGGTGCCGGTCACCGGGCAGCTGGACCTGAAGGCGCTGGCCGCGGCGGTGGGCGGCAAGCGGGCGAAGATGGCCGAGGCGGCGGCCGCCCAGCGCGCGACCGGTTACGTCCTGGGTGGGATTTCCCCGCTGGGCCAGCGCTCGCGGCTGCCGGTGGTGATCGACTCCTCGGCGGAGAAGTTCGAGACGATCTACTGCTCGGCGGGGCGGCGCGGACTGGAAGTGGAGCTCGCGCCGGCCGACCTGGTGCGCCTGACCTCGGCGACGGTGGCCCCGATCCGCGCCTGACCCGCCCGCTGTGGCGGCGGCTTGCCCATCCGCCCGCGACAGCGACAGCGACAGCGACAGCGACAGCGGCCACAATGCCCCACCGACTACCCGCGCGATCCGCACTGGCCGCTCAGGTCAGCGGCCGCAGCACCTTCGCCAGCCACTCGTGCACCGTGCGGTACACCGACTCGAGGTCGGCGTCCAAGGAATGCGTCCCGCGCACCACGACCACCTCGTGGTGCGGCCCCGGCTTCGGGCAGCCGAACGCGTCGGTCTCGCCCTGGACGACCAGCGTCGGCACCTCCACGGCGTCCAGCTCGGCCTGCCTGCTCTTCTCCGGCTTGCCCGGCGGATGCTCCGGGAACGCCAGGCACAGCACCGCCACCGCCTGCCCGGCCGCGGCCGTCCGGCACGCCACCCGCGCTCCCGACGAGCGGCCCCCGAACACCATCGGCAGGTTGTCGAACTGGTCGCACAAGTCCTCGGCCACCGCGAGCCACGCCGCGTCCAGCTGCTTCGCCGGCGCAGGCGCCCGGCGGCCGGCCACCCGGTAGGGCTGCTCGACCAGCGCGACGTGCACCCCGGCCGCCTGCCCCGCGCGCGTGGCCGCCACCAGGTCCTTCGCCTCGATCCCGCCCCCGGCGCCGTGGCCGAGCATCAGCACCGCCTCCCCGTCCGGCGCGCAGTGCAGCTCCGCCCTGGCCGGGCCGTGCGGTGTCGGGATCTCGATCCTGGTCATGGCTTCGGCAGGTCGAACAGGGCTTCGGTGGCGTCCAGGTCGGTCGCCGGGTCGACCCGCTCGATGAGCTCGGGGCCGTTGTTGCGCACGTTGTTGACGCGGTCGGACACCGGCCGCAGCTCGATGGTCTCCATCAGGTCCATCGGCGGGGCCAGCAGCTCCTCGACCTCGGTGCGGTCCGGGTCGAGCCAGTCCGCCCAGTTCCGCTCGTGGATCACCAGCGGCATCCGGTCGTGCACCTCGGTCAGCCGGCCCGCCGCGTCGGTCGTGATGATCGAGAACGTGATCAGCTGCGGGGCATCGGGATCCTTCGGGTCGCGCCAGGTGTCCCAGATCCCGGCGAAGGACAGCGAGTGGCCGTCCGGCCGGGTCATGAAGAACGGTTCCTTCTGCTTGCCCGTGCGCCGCCACTCGTACCAGCCGTCGGCCGGGACCAGGCAACGCCGCCGCGCGAGCGACTTCTTGAAGGCCGGCTTCTCGGCGGCCGTCTCGGCGCGGGTGTTGATCATCCGGTTGCCGACGGAGACGTCCTTGGCCCAGAACGGCACCAGCCCCCACCGCATGACGCGCAGGCTGCGCACGGCGGGCTCGTCCTCCAGGACCTGGCCCTCGGCGTCGCGCGGGTGCCGCTGCACCACGGTGACCACGTTCTTGGTCGGCGCGACGTTGTAGTCGGCCTCGCGGGCCTTGCCGTCGGTCTCGTCCACGGCGTCGAATTCCTGGGCCAGGTCGGCCGGGTTCTTCTTCGCCGCGTAGCGGCCGCACATGTCGCCCAACTCCTTCGAACCGGCTGCTGAAAACCCATCGTGACACGGGTGGCGCGCCACTGGCGAGCGGGATGGGGGATCATCTGTGCTCGGAAGGAGGGCACGGGGCTTGGCACGCAGGGACTGGCGCGATCTGGACGAAAGCGACGTCCGCGTGCGCCCGGGAAAGGGTTCGCGCCCGCGCAGCAAACGCCGCCCGACCCACGCCGACGCCACCCAGGCGATGGTGATCGCGGTGGACCGCGGCCGGTGGACGTGCGCGATCGACAGCGACCCCGGCCGCCTCGTCACCGCCATGCGCGCCCGCGAGCTGGGCCGGACCCCGGTCGTCGTGGGTGACCAGGTCGGCCTGGTCGGCGACACCAGCGGCGAGCCGGGCACGCTGGCCCGCATCGTCCGGGTCGACGAGCGCACCAGCCTGCTGCGCCGCACCGCCGACGACACCGACCCGTTCGAACGCGTCGTCGTCGCCAACGCCGAGCAGCTGCTCATCGTCACCGCGCTGGCCGATCCACCGCCGCGGCCCGGGTTCATCGACCGCTGCCTGGTGGCCTCCTACGCCGGGGGCCTCCAACCGGTGCTGTGCCTGACCAAGGCCGACCTGGCGAGCCCGGACGAGCTGCTGTCGCGCTACGCCGAGCTGGACGTGCCCTCGGTGGTGACCCGCTTCGACGAGGATTCGCTGCCGCTGGCCGACACCGTGCGCGGCCGGGTGTCCGCGCTCGTCGGCCACTCCGGGGTCGGCAAGTCGACGCTGGTGAACCGTCTGGTGCCGGACGCCGAGCTGGCCACCGGCGAGGTCAGCGCGATCGGCAAGGGACGGCACACCTCGGTGGCGGCGGTCGCGCTGCCGTTGCCCGACGGCGGCTGGGTGATCGACACGCCGGGCGTGCGGTCGTTCGGCCTGGCCCACGTCACCGCGAACGACATCGTGGCCTCGTTCGACGAGTTCGCCGAGGCGGCCGAGGAGTGCCCGCCGGGCTGCGGGCACCTCGGCCCGCCGGAGGACCCGGACTGCATGCTCGACGAGGTCGCCGACAAGCGCCGCCTGCCATCGCTACGCCGCCTGCTGGCCTCGCGGGCCGGCATGGAGGTTTGATCTTCGCCCGTTCTGCGCACTCCGGTCGGTGACAACCCACTTGGGGGACATTCGACTGAGGGATTCTTGTCATGCGCAAAATCGCTCTACTCGCGGGTGCGCTGGCGCTGGTCGCCGGCACCACCGCCTGCGGTTCCACCACCGATTCCGGGCAGGCGAGCGAGCCGCCCAAGCTGTTCGGCAACGCCCAGGAACTGGTGCTGGCCTCCTCCGGCAAGGCCGACCAGGCGCAGACGGCGAAGTTCACGCTCACCGGATCGGTGGCCGGTCAAACTCTGGACGCCGGCGGGGAAGGCCGGTTCACCGGGCCCTCGCCCGCGATGACCATGACGATGAACGTCGCCGGGCAGAGCCAGGAAATGCGGGTCGTGGACAAGGTCCTCTACCTGAAGCTGCCGCCGGAGCAGGCGGCGCAGGCGGTCGAGGGCGGCAAGCCGTGGGCGAAGGTCCCGGAGGACAGCGAGGCGGGCAAGGCGATCGGCGCGAGCATGGACCAGGCCGCCCAGGGTGATCCGACGCAGGTCCTGGAGCAGATCCAGCAGGCCGGCACGATCACCCGCAGCGAGCAGACCACGCTCGACGGGCAGCAGGTCAGCCACTACTGGGTGAACATCGACGTCGCGAAGGCCACCGACACGCTGAACACCGGTGAGCTGCCGCCGGAGGTGCTGGACAAGCTGAAGAACTCCGGCACCGTCATCCCGATGGAGGTCTGGCTCGACGCCGACCAGCTGCCGGTGCAGGTGACGCAGGACTTGACGCCGCTGATGCGGGCGGCGGGCGCGCCGGCCGAGGCGCAGAACGCCACGATGACGATGAAGTACCGCGACTGGGGCGCGCCGGTGGACGTCGCGGCCCCGCCCGCGGACCAGGTCGGCGATCTGAAGACAATCGGCTGAAAGGCGTAACGCGGGAGTCCTCTTCGGACATATTCGGGGTAGTCACCCGAGGGTGGGTGAACCGATCAAGGGGATTCTCGCATGAAGAAAACCGCTCTGGTGTCCGGCATCCTGGCGCTGGTGCTCGGGCTGACCGCGTGTGGCGGGCAGTCCGGCTCCGGCGGCGGGAACGCCGGCCCGGCGCTGTTCGGGGACGCGCAGGAGCTGGTCCGGGCGGCGTCGGCGAAGACCGGTCAGGCGCAGTCGGCGAAGTTCAGCATCTCCGGCTCGGTCGCCGGGCAGCAGATGACCGGCTCCGGTGAGGGCCGCTTCAACGGCGCGGACAGCGCTATCGCCATGACGATGAACGTCGCCGGGCAGAGCCAGGAGATGCGCATCGTCGACAAGGTGATGTACATCAAGCTGCCGGCGGAGGCGCAGTCCGCGACCGGCGGCAAGCCGTGGGCCACGTTCCCGGAGGGCAGCGAGGCCGCGAAGGCGCTCGGCGCGAGCCTCGAGCAGGCCGAGTCGAACGACCCGACGAAGACGCTGGAGCAGATCCAGAAGGCCGGCACGATCACCCGCAGCGAGCAGACCACGCTCGACGGGCAGCAGGTCAGCCACTACTGGGTGACGATCGACGTCACGAAGGCCTCCGACGAGCTGGCCGCGTCCGGCCTGCCCGCGGAGACGCTGGAGCAGCTGAAGTCGATGAACGTCACCTACCCGATGGAGCTGTGGCTCAACAGCGACCAGCTGCCGGTGCAGATCACGCAGGACCTCGGCCCCGTGATGAAGGCCGTCGGCGCGCCGGCGGAGGCGCAGCAGGCGTCGATCACGATGAAGTACAGCGACTGGGGCGCCCCGGTCACCGTCACCGCCCCGCCCGCCGACCAGGTCGGCGAGTTCAAGATCGGCGGCTGACGCAGGGTGTTGCGGCGCGGTCTCGGTTCGCCGGGGCCGCGCCGTTTTCCGTAACGCGGGTGTCCCTTCGCGACATATGACCGGTAGTTCACCCGGCAGAGGTGATCCGACCGGGGGGAACCCGCGTGAAGAAGTCAGCTCTGGTCATCGCACTCGCGCTGCTGGTCAGCGCCTGCGGCGCGAAGCCCGCGGCCGGGCCGCCCCTCTTCGGCGACGCGCAGACGCTGGTGCGCGCCGCGACCGAGCAGACGGGCAAGGCCCAGACGGTGCGGTTCTCCGTCGCGATGACCGTGGCGGACCGCGAGACCACCGCCACCGGCGAGATGCGCTTCACCGAGCCCGGGTGGGCCATGAAGGTCACGCACACGGCCGACGGCGTCATGTCCGAGATGCGCGTCGTGGACGGCGTGCAGTACGTGTCGATCTCGGAAAGGGCACGCGGGCTCACCGGGGGCAAGCCATGGGGCCGCTACCCGGCGGACAGCGCGAAGGGCAAGGAACTCGGTGCCATGACGCGCGAGTCCGGCCAGAGCGATCCCGCGCAGGTGCTCGACGACGTCCGCGAGGGCGGCACCATCGACCGCAGCGAGCAGACCACGCTCGACGGGCGGCCGGTGAGCCACTACTGGATCACGATCGACCTGGCGAAGACCTCCGGGCTGGCGGAGATGGCCGGCCGGACGGCGCCGATGGAGTTGTGGCTCGACGCCGGCCAGCTGCCCGCCCAGATGCTGTTCGACTTCAGCGGGCTCGCGTCCGCGGGCGAGCCCGAGGTGGGCCCGATGACCATGCGTTACACCGGCTGGGGCGAGCCGGTCGACATCACCGCCCCGCCCGCCGACCAGGTCGCCGAGCTGCCTGCCGGCTAACCCATGTGCGGGTAGCCGATCGCCGTGGGGGCGTCGAACGTTTCCTTGATCGACCGCGGGCTCGTCCAGCGCAGCAGGTTGAACATCGACCCCGCCTTGTCGTTCGTGCCCGAGCCGCGCGAGCCGCCGAAGGGCTGCTGGCTCACGATCGACCCGGTCGGCTTGTCGTTGACGTAGAAGTTGCCCGCCGCGAACCGCAGCGTCTGGTGCGCCTGCTGCACCGCGGCCCGGTCGTCGGCGAACACCGCGCCGGTCAGGGCGTACGGCGAGGTCCGGTCGACCAGCTCGAGGATCTCGCCGTACGAGGCGTCGTCGTAGACGTGCACCGCCAGGATCGGCCCGAAGTACTCCGTCGCGAACGCGGTGTGCGCCGGATCGGCGGACACCAGCACGGTCGGCTCGACGAAGTACCCGATCGAGTCATCGCAGTGGCCGCCGACCAGCACGTCGAGGTCGTTGTCCCCGTCCACGCTGTCCAGCAGCTTCCGGTGCTTCGCGAACGCCCGCGCGTCGATCACCGCCCCGCCGAACACCGACAGGTCCGCGACGTCGCCGTACTTCACCGTCCGCGTCAGATCGGCCAGCTCGTCGCGCAGCCCGCTCTCCCACAGCGACCGCGGGAGATAGGCGCGCGAGGCGGCCGAGCACTTCTGCCCCTGGTACTCGAACGCGCCCCGCACGAGCCCGGCCAGCAGCTTCTCCCGGTTGGCCGAGGCGTGTGCGACGACGAAGTCCTTGCCGCCGGTCTCGCCGACGATCCGCGGGTAGCTCGCATACCGGTCGAGGTTCTCCGCGATCCGCCGCCACAGGAACTTGAACGTCGCCGTCGAACCGGTGAAGTGCAGGCCCGCGAACCCGGGATCGGCCAGCGCCACCTCGCTGACCGCGTGCCCGTCGCCGGTGACCAGGTTGATCACACCCGGCGGCAGGCCGGCCTCCTCGAACACCTGCATCGTGTAGTGCGCGGCCAGCTGCTGGGTCGGCGTCGGCTTCCACACCACCGTGTTGCCCATCAGCGCGGGCGCGCTGGGCAGGTTCCCGGCGATCGCGGTGAAGTTGAACGGGGTGATCGCGACGACGAACCCGTCCAGCGGCCGGTAGTCCATCCGGTTCCAGGCGCCGGGCACCGAGTTGGGCTGCTCGGCGAGGATCCGCCGCGCGTAGTGCACGTTGAACCGCAGGAAGTCGATCAGCTCGCAGGCGGCGTCGATCTCGGCCTGCTGCACCGACTTCGACTGGCCGAGGATGGTCGCGGCGTTGAGGGTGTCGCGGTGGCGGCCCGCCATCAGGTCCGCGGCGCGCAGGAACACCGCGGCGCGCTCGTCGAACGGCATCTCCCGCCAGGCCGGGGCGGCGGCCTTCGCGGCGGCCACCGCGTCCGCGACGTCCTCGGGGGTGGCCTGCGCCGACGTGCCCAGCACGTGCGCGTGGTCGTGCGGCTGGACGACGTCGAAGGTGTCCCCGCCGGCCATCCGCCGCCTGCCGCCGATCGTCTGCGGCAGCTCGTGCTTGTCACCCTCCAGCTCGGCGATCCGGCGTTGCAGGGATTCCCGCTCGGGGCTGCCCGGCGCGTAGGTCCGGACGGGCTCGTTGACCGGATCGGGCACGTTCGTGATGGCGTCCATGCCTACCTCCTGAAATCGGCTCTGCGGCGCTCGCGCCACCGTTGAGGGTGGTGGTGGGCGACGGGCGGGCTTGTGGCCTGCCCCCAACGCTAGAGCAGGTCGAGGAGGAACGGCAGCTCCTGAGGCGCGTACCAGGCCAGTTCGTGGTCCTCGGCCTCGCCCAGGACGAACTCCGCGTCCGGGTCGCCGAGGTCCGCGGCGTCGATGACCCGGGCGGCCGCGCGCACCGCCTCCTCGGCCTCTTCGGCGTCGACGTGCACGGCGGCCACGTCCTCGTAGCTGATCGGCCCGGACAGCTTCACCACCGGCGCGTCCAGGTCCGGGCGCGGGGTCGCGTTGTCGACGTCGACCGAGATCACCACGCGGCGCGGCAGCTCCTTGGCGTCGTCCTCCGCGGCGCCGATCAGCCGCAGCGACGCGCGGGCCGCGTCCAGCAGGGCGACGTACTCCAGCTCCTCGGTGTCCCCGCTGAGGTAGGACTCGCGCAGCGCCGGGGTGAGGGCGAACCCCGTCCCGCCGGGCGGCTGCAGCCTGCCGTCCGCCACCAGCCTGCGCAGCATTCCGATCGTGCCCGGAAGGTAGACCCTCACCAGCTCGCACCCTTCAGCTCTTCCAGCGAATCCTCGATCATGCCCGCGAGGACGTCCACATCGGACAGCGCCTTGCGGTCACCGTTGAGTCCGAAGTAGACGCCGCCGTGGTAGGACGTGACCCCGATGGCCAGCGCCTGGTTGCGCGCCAGCGGGATCACCGGGAACATCTCGGTCATCCTCGCCTGCCCGGCGTACAACGGTACCTGCGGCCCCGGCGAGTTGATGACCAGCAGGTTGAAGATCCGCCCGGAGAACGACCCGGCAGCGCGGGCGGCCAGCGCGTGCATGGTCGCCGGGGCGAACCCGCCCACCTTGAGCATCGCCCGCGCCGCGACCGAGCGGCCGGAGTCGGCGTGCGCGCGCAGCGTGTGGCTGATGTGCTGCAGGCGCAGCACCGGGTTGGGCTCGCCGACCGGCAGGTCCACCAGGTACGGCTCGACCCGGTTGTTGACCAGGCCGGCCGGGGAGAACTCGACGGTGTCCGGTTCCAGCACGGCCAGCGGCACCAGCGCGCGCACGGTGGTGGCCTCCGACACGCCCTCGCCGCGGGAGAGCAGCCACTCGCGCAGGGCGCCGGTGATCGCGGCCAGGACGATGTCGTTGACCGTGACGCCGTGCTCGGCGCGGACCTTGCGGTAGTCCTCCAGGCGCGTGCGGACCACGGCGAACACCCGGCCGCCGGAGACGTGCCGGTTGAGCGGCCCGGACGGCGCCGGCTGCAGGACGCGGTGCAGCGCGGCGGCGACCCCGCCCACGGCGTCGGTGACCTTGTCGGCCGTGGCGGACAGGTCGCTCATCACGTCGCGCACGTTCTCGACGATCTCACCTGGCCGGCGGACCGTCTCGCCGACCGCGTCGAGCACCAGCTGGGTGGCGCTGGGCGGGCGCCGGGGCACCCAGGTGTCCTCGAACGGCTCGCACGCCTGCGGCATGGTGTCGAGGATCAGCTGTCCCAGCTCGACGGTGCCGCTGCCGTCCACGACGGACTGGTGGGTCTTGGTGACCAGCGCGATCCGGTCGCCCGCGAGGCCCTCCACGAAGTAGGCCTCCCACAGCGGGCGCTCGTGGTCCATCGTGCGCGCCATCAGCCGGGCGACCAGGTCGTACAGCTGGTCGTCGGTGCCCGGCGCGGGCAGCGCGGAGCGGCGGACGTGGTAGTTGAGGTCGAAGTCGACGTCGTCCACCCAGACCGGGCGCGCCAGGTGACCGGGCACGTTGACCACGCGCTGCCGGTAGCGCGGCAGGTAGGCGAGGCGCTGCTGGATCAGGCACAGCACCTGCTCGTGGTCGAACCCGTCCCGGGGGCGCTCGAACACGGCCACCCCGCCCACGTGCATCGGCGTCGTCGCATCCTCCAGGTAGAGGAACGACGCGTCGAGTGCGGAAAGGCGGTCGGGCATGAAGCGATCCTGAC
Organism: Amycolatopsis deserti; assembly: GCF_014653945.1. Lineage (GTDB taxonomy): Bacteria > Actinomycetota > Actinomycetes > Mycobacteriales > Pseudonocardiaceae > Amycolatopsis_E > Amycolatopsis_E deserti. The sequence continues at coordinate 140,702 of NZ_BNAU01000012.1, forward strand.
ACATCCTGGTTCACTGGGGGCGTGGCTGAAACGACCGTCTCCCCGAAAGACCGATTCCTGACCGTCTACGGGCGCAAACCGGTGCTGGAAGCCCTGGACGACCCGGAGCTGCGGGTGGACAAGGTCATCCTCGCCGACACCGCCCGCGGTCCGGCCGCGGCGGAGATCCAGCGCGCGGCGAAGGCGGCCGGCGTGCCGGTGCAGCGGGCGAGCGCGCACCGGGTCAAGGTGCTGGCCGGCAACGGCAAGCAGGACCAGGGCGTCCTGGCGGACGTGGTCGCGCCCCGGATGCGGCCGCTGAGCGCCGCGCTGGCCGACGCGCCGGCCCGGGTGCTGCTGCTGGACGGCATCACCACCCCGGCGAACGTCGGGATGATCCTGCGCACCGCGACGGCGGCCGGGCTGGGCGGGATCGTCGTGCCTCGGCGAGGGGTGGCGGCCCTGGATCCGCTGGTCGTGAAGGCGTCGGCGGGGGTCGCCTTCCGGGCGCCGGTCCTCCGCTGCGCGACCGCTGCCGAGGCCGCGTCGATGCTGGTCGAGGCCGGATACGGATTGTATGCACTTGGTGCACAGGGCGGTCCGTCGCTGTTCGAGGCGTCGTTGCCGGAGCGGGCGGCGTTCGTGCTGGGCGGGGAGACGGCGGGGGTGAGCGACGAGGTCGCCGAGCTGGTGACCGGGTGGCTGTCGATCCCGATGCCGGGCGAGGTCGAGTCGCTGAACGTGTCCGCGGCCGCGGCCGTGCTGTGCTTCGAGCTGGTCAGGCGGGGAACAACACGCTGAGTTCGGCGAGGGTGTCCGCCACCGACGTGTGGTGGACGCCGACCATGCCGGCGGCGGTGGCGCCGTCGACGTTGGCGCGGGAGTCGTCGACCATGACACATCCGGTCGCGGGGAGGCCGAGGCGTTCGGCGGTGAGGCGGAAGACGCGCGGATCCGGTTTGGCGATGCCGACCTCGCCGGAGAAGACGAACGCGTCGAAGTGCCGGGCGAGGTTGCCCCGACCGGCGCCGCCGTCCGCATTGGACAGCACGGCGGTCCGGATTCCGCGCCCCCGCAGCACATCGACGGCGGCGAGCAGTTCCGCGGCGTCCGGATCGGTCAGGACACCGGCGTAGTCGAGCACCAGGCCGCGCAGCACGCGTACGACCCTATCGGCCCGGATCACACCATCGGGCCACGGCTGTCCGGTTCTCGCGGGAGTGCCGCTCTAGGGAGCGGTATGACTCGACCGAGGGGGACTGATGAGCGAGATGCGGACGCTGCAACCGTACGAGCCGAACCGGGGCACGGCTCCGCCCGTCGTGATTCCGGAACAGGCGGGAGCGTCACGGATCGGGACACGCGGCCGGCCCGGGGAACCGCTGGAGCTGCGCCACGCACGGACCGTTCTGACGGCGATCCTGGAGGTCCGTGCCGGGCGCCGGGCCCCGGGCCAGCTGCGGACGGTGGTGACGCCGAGGATGTACCAGCACCTGCGGGTGGCGCCCCCGTCGCCGGGCCCGCGCTACACGGTCAGGTCCGTGCGGGCGAGCCAGAGCGCACCGGGCACGATCGAGATCTGCGGCACGGCGCACGCGGACCAGCGGGCCACCGCGGTGATGGCGAGGTTCGAACACTCCGAAGCCGGCTGGCGATGCGGCTTCTTCACGGTGGTGCAACCGCAGAGACGCCGCTGACCTGGGGCGCGGCCGCCTCACGCTGATGCCGCAGAGACGCCGCTGCCGCTGGGTGAACCCCGGCGGCGGTGCGGCTTCGGCACGCTGGTGCAGCCGCTGAACTGGGCAAACGGGTCTAGCGCGGCGACGCCCGCCTCGCGCGCCGGTCTGTCCGCCTCGCGGGCAGACCGGCGTGGCCGCGGACCTCCGCCAGGCTCGGCGCGCGCGCCAGCCCGACTGCCGTGGGGCCGCCGGGCTGGCGCCGTGTGCTCAAGATGTCAAGCGCACCCGCGGGCGGGGTTCGCGGGCGGCCGGCCCGCGAACCCCGCCCCTGCTCGCCGAAGGCGAGCCTCGCCACGCGCAACCACGAAGCCGGCACCGGCCCCCGCGAAACCCCAGCTCAGCGGCGCTTCTTACTCTTCTTCACCTGGCCGGCCGCCCGCGCCGAGCGAAGCCCCCACAAAACACGGCGGCCGGCACCACCCGGCACCGGCCCCCGCGACAAACCACCAGCTCAGCGACGCTTCTTCGTCTTCTTCGCCTGCGTCCGAGCCGCCGCGCGGCGTTCCCGCCGCGTGCCCGCCGCGCCCTGGCCGTCCGAATCCGCCGTCGCCGTCCCGCGGGACTGCACGCCGCCCTGCTCGGCCGGGCCGGAGAACGTCAGGCCCTGCTGCGGGTTCTCGTTGCCGAGCCCCTTGCCGCGCAGCGCGTTCGGCACCGCGGGGCGCGCCGGCTCGGTCTGCTGCGGCGGCACCGGCTGCGCGTGCCGCCCCGCGGCCGCGGGAGCCACCGCGGCAGGCGCGGCCGGAGCCGCCGCCTCCTGCGGCTGCGCCGCCTCGACCTGCAGGTTGAACAGGAAGCCGACGGCCTCCTCCTTCAGCGAGTCCAGCATCGCGTTGAACATGTCGAAGCCCTCGCGCTGGTACTCGATCAGCGGGTCGCGCTGCGCCATGGCCCGCAGGCCGATGCCCTCCTTGAGGTAGTCCATCTCGTAGAGGTGCTCGCGCCACTTGCGGTCCAGCACCGACAGCAGCACCTGCCGCTCCAGCTGGCGCATCGCACCCTCGCCGACGCGGGCGTCGATGTCGGCCTCACGCCGGGCGTACGCCGCCTTCGCGTCCTCGACCAGCGCGTCCCGGAGCACCTCGGCGCTGAGGTCCTCGTGCTCCTCCATCAGCTCTTCCCAGCTCACCGACACCGGGTAGAGCTGCTTGAGCGCGGTCCACAGCTTCTCGTGGTCCCAGTCCTCGGCGTAACCCTCGGACGTGGCGCCCTCGACGTAGGCGGTGAGCACGTCGACAAGCATGTGCTGCATCTGCTCGGAGAGGTCCTCGCCCTCCAGCACGCGGCGGCGCTCGGCGTAGATCACCTTGCGCTGCTGGTTCATGACCTCGTCGTACTTGAGGACGTTCTTGCGGATCTCCATGTTCTGCTGCTCGACCTGCGTCTGAGCGCTCTTGATGGCCCGCGAGACCATCTTGTGCTCGATCGGCATGTCGTCGGGCAGCCGCATGGTCGTCATGACCCGCTCGACCATCACCGCGTTGAACCGGCGCATCAGCTCGTCGCCGAGCGACAGGTAGAACCGCGACTCACCGGGGTCGCCCTGACGGCCGGAGCGGCCGCGCAGCTGGTTGTCGATGCGGCGGGACTCGTGCCGCTCGGTGCCCAGCACGTACAGGCCGCCGGCCTCGCGGACCTCCTCGGCCTCGGCCTTGACCTCGGCCTTGACCTCCTCGAGCACCTTCGGCCACAGCGACTCGTACTCGGCGGAGTTCTCGACCGGGTCCAGGCCGCGCTCGCGCAGCCGCTCGTCGGCGATGATGTCCGGGTTGCCGCCCAGCACGATGTCGGTACCGCGGCCGGCCATGTTGGTGGCGACCGTGACGGCGCCCTTGCGGCCGGCGCGGGCGATGATCAGCGCCTCGCGGTCGTGGTACTTCGCGTTCAGCACCTCGTGCGGCACGTTCAGCTTGACCAGCAGCTTCGACAGGTACTCGGACTTCTCGACGCTGGTGGTGCCGACCAGCACCGGCTGGCCCTTGGCGTGCCGCTCGGCGATGTCCTCGGCGACCGCTTCGAACTTCGCCTGCTCGGTCTTGTAGATCAGGTCCGGCTGGTCCTTGCGGACCATCGGCCGGTTGGTCGGGATCGGCACCACACCCAGCTTGTAGGTCTGGTGGAACTCCGCGGCCTCGGTCTCGGCGGTACCGGTCATGCCGGAGAGGCGGTCGTAGAGGCGGAAGTAGTTCTGCAGCGTGATCGTGGCGAGAGTCTGGTTCTCGGCCTTGATCTCGACGCCTTCCTTGGCCTCGATCGCCTGGTGCATGCCCTCGTTGTAGCGACGGCCGGCCAGGATGCGGCCGGTGAACTCGTCGACGATGAGGACCTCGCCGTTGCGGACGATGTAGTCCTTGTCGCGCTTGTACAGCTCCTTGGCCTTGAGCGCGTTGTTCAGGTAACCGACCAGCGGGGTGTTCGCCGACTCGTACAGGTTGTCGATGCCGAGCTGGTCCTCGATGAAGGCGACACCCTTTTCGGTGACACCGACGGTCCGCTTGCGCTCGTCGACCTCGTAGTGGGTGTCGCGCTTCATCAGCGGCGCCATGCGGGCGAACTCGACGTACCAGCGGGCGGACTGCTCGGCCGGACCGGAGATGATCAGCGGCGTCCGCGCCTCGTCGATCAGGATCGAGTCGACCTCGTCGACGATGGCGAAGTTGTGGCCGCGCTGGACGCAGTCGTCCAGGCTCCACGCCATGTTGTCGCGCAGGTAGTCGAAGCCGAACTCGTTGTTCGTGCCGTAGGTGATGTCGGCGTGGTAGGCCGTGCGGCGCTCCGCCGGCGTCATCTCGGACAAGATCGCGCCGACCTCGAGACCGAGGAACCGGTGGACGCGGCCCATCCACTCCGAGTCGCGCTTGGCGAGGTAGTCGTTGGTGGTGACGACGTGGACGCCCTTGCCGGAGATCGCGTTCAGGTACACCGGCATGACCGAGGTCAGGGTCTTTCCCTCACCGGTCTTCATCTCGGCGACCTGGCCGAGGTGCAGTGCCGCGCCACCCATCAGCTGGACGTCGTAGGGGCGCTGGCCGAGCACCCGCAGGGCGGCCTCGCGGGCGACCGCGAACGCCTCGGGCAGCAGGTCGTCCAGCGACTCGCCGTCCCCGCCGTCGTGCCGCTGGCGGAACTCGGCGGTCTTGCCGCGCAGCTCGTCGTCGGTGAGGTCCTTCACCTCGTCTTCGAGGGTGTTGATGTGATCGGCGATGTTGCGCAGCCGCTTGATCATCTTGCCCTCGCCCGCACGCAGCAGGCGGTTGAGAACCATCCGGTCGACCTCACTAGCTGTTGGGACGCACCCAGGCTCTGTCCCTGGACCGCGCCGTGTCCGAACCCTGTCCGACCCGTGGTACGGGTCGTGCGCACCCTCCATCGTAGGGAAGGAGCGCGCGTCGGCGCACGCAACGTGCGAACACGCGCGAAACGGCCCGCGCGCTCCTGGCGCGCGGGCCGTTTCGGACGCCGCTAGTGGTCGAGGCGGATCACGCCGTAGGCGAAGCCCTTGCGCCGGTAGACGACGCTGGGGACGCCGGCTTCGACGTCGTTGAAGAGGTAGAAGTCGTGTCCGACCAGCTCCATCTCGGAGAGGGCCTGGTCGATGGTCATGGGTTTGGCGGAGTGGTGCTTCTCCCGGACGATCCGGCCGGGGAGGTGTTCGGCCTCGTCGTCCCATCGCTGCTGGGTGGGCAGCTCGATGTCCTCCGGGAGGGCGGTGCTGACCTCTTCGGCCGCGGGAGCGGGCGCCTCGAGCACTGCGGTGGACGCGCGGCCGGTGGCCGGCATCGCTCCCGCCGCGACGGCGCTCGACGTCGCTTCGGCGACGGATTCCGGGCAACGGCGGCCGTAGTGGACGCGCCGGCGGTCGTGCATCTTGCGGAGTCGGTTCTCGAGCTTGTTCAGGGCGGTGTCGAGGGCGGCGTAGAAGTCACCCGCGGTGGCCTCGGCTCGCACGACCGGGCCCTTGCCCCGGCCGGTGATCTCCACGCGCTGGCAGTTCTTCAGCTGCCTGCGGTTGGGCTCGTGGAAGAGCTCGACCTCGTAGCGGTAGACCTTCTTGTCGTAGCGCTCCAGGCGCTCGAGCTTGTCACCGACGTGTGTGCGGTAGTGATCCGGCACCTCGACGTTACGGCCTTTGACGACGATTTCCATACACGACCTCCCTCATTGCGGAATGAGTTCGAGAGCTCTTTCGATGGATCGGCGCCGACGCCGCTCCCGCCCGACCGGTCTGATGGCAGAACCGGGGGTCAATCTTCCGTCGGCGCCAGGGTCATCGGCTGTTCACCTCCCTGCCGGCGGGACTTGCTATAGCGCAGCACGCTAGCGCGGTAACGCGGATCACAAAACCCCCCGAGCCGGGGGATGTCACGGATCGGGAACCGGTGACGGTGCGCGTCTGAACCCGTCCAGGCGCGTTGACCTGCTGCTCCGTTCGGAGCAGGCCGCGCGGCCGGTTTTCACCTTGACATTGCGCCGTTTTCCGGCGTCCCGACCCTTGGGTGACGAGACCGCGTTCCGGCCGCAGCACTCCCCTGGACGCTTGCGGGTGAGCCGCTTCCGCGTTCCAGGGCCTCATGTCCGGACAACGGCCGACGGGAGCCCCGCGTTCCCGGCGGCGTCCGCCCGGGTGGGTGAACACTGGTGGATCGGGCTGGTCGCCGATCGTCGTTCAAGGAGTCGTCGGTGTCCCAAGGGATCGCCGGTCCTGGGCGGTGCGGTCGCGGTGCCACGCCCTCCGGGGGCACGGCCACGCGCACCCCGGATGGCGCGGCCACCACGCCGCCTCCGCACTCCGGGCGGCACGATCACCCCACCACCCCCGCATCCCGAACCGCACGGCCACCGCATCGCCCCCGCCCCCGTGCGGCACCATCACCCCTCGATCTCCGCATCCCCGGCCGGCACCGTCACCTCTCCATCTCCGGACCCGGACCGCACCGTCCCGTCACCTCCTCCCCACCCCCGAGCGGCACACTCCACTCCACCCCCCGACCCCAAGCAGCACGCTGACCACTCCACCGCCCCACCCCAAGCAGCACGCTGACCACTCCACCGCCCCACCCCGAGCAGCACGCTGACCGTCCAGCCCCGCACCACGGGCGGCGCCCACAGCAGCCCCGCACCCCGCCCCAGGCGGTCGCCGATCCGCCTCCGCACCTCTGGCGCGGCCCTCCCATTGCTCCATTTGATCTAATCCACCGCCGCCGGTCGTCCGAGCGCCCAGAACTGTCGGTCCCCGTCCGCACACTCTCCGCATGAACTTTGGATCCCTCGCCCTGGACCTGCTCCTCCCCGCACTGTGCGCCGGCTGCGGCGTGGCCGGCGCCGCCTGCTGTGCGGCCTGCCTGCTCGAACTCGCGCGCCCACACCCGGCGCCGCGCGGCTCGGCCGCGGTGCCGGTCTACGCGCTGGCTCCCTACGGCGGCACCGCGCGCCGCCTGGTGCTGGCCTACAAGGAGCGCGGTCGGCGCGACCTGGCCGATCCACTGGGCCGCGCCCTGGCCGACGCGCTACCCCACCTCCCCGAGGCCCGAGCGGCCCCGGACGGCACGTGGTGGCTGGTCCCGGCACCGTCCCGCCGCTCGGCATCCCGGCGGCGAGGTGGCGCGCACCTGCACCGCCTGGCCCGCCGGTGCGCCGCGCACCTGGCCGAGGCGGGACACGCGGCCGCCGTCGCTCCGGCGCTGGGCTTGTCGTCGCGCGCCCGGGACGCGGTGGGGCTCGACCGCGACCAACGGGCCCAGAACCTCGCGGGACGCCTCCGGCTCGATCCACGGGGCCACCCACCGCCCGGCACCCCGGTCGTCCTGCTCGACGACGTGATCACCACGGGCGCGACGATCGCCGCCTGCACCCGGACCCTCGCCTCCGCCGGTTGGGAGGTGAGCGCAGCACTGGTACTGACGAGCGCGAGCTGACTGTCCCGCCACCAGCGGGAGGGCGACGCCCGCCGCCGACCGTGACAGCACAAGGTGGTGCGGCCAGTGCCGCCGCGGTCAGCACCTCCAGGCGGCGAAGGGTCAGCCGCCCTGACGGCGGTGGTTGACCACCCGGGGGCAGCAGGCTTCCCCGCCCGGACGGCGACGGCCGCTCGCCCACCCCGAAAAGGGTCACCCACCGCCCGGAGGGCGACAGCTACTCCCAAGCAGGAAGCAGCCCTGCCCTACGCCGTCGGCGGCAGCCTTGCCCCAAGGCAGGCTCAATCGTCCTGGGCTCGTCGGCTCGTGGGGCGGCGGTGTAGCAGCTCGAAACGCGACCACATCGCCTCGGCCGCCTCGATGGACCTGTTCGTGCGCTGGGGATCGACCGCGGCCAGCTGGGCCACGATCGCCTGCACCATGGCCATCCCCGTGGTCAACGACGGAAAGAAGGTGACCCCCTCGGCCGGAACCACCAACACCCGCTCGGCGGCGCCCGCCAGCGCCGGGCTCGCGGCATCGCTGATCGCGAACACCCGCGCGCCGCGGTCGTGGGCCTCGTTCGCCGCGCGCACGGTGCTCTCGTACAGCCGCCAGAAGCTGATCGCCACCAGGACGTCGTCGGCGGTGAGCTTCGCCGTGGCGTTGGCCAGTTCGGCGTCGCCGGCTGTCACCGCGTGCACGTCGTACCCGGCCAGGCGCGCGTTGTGCGCGAAGGCGATGCCGACGGCCGCGTAGCTGCCGTCGGCGATGACCGTCGTCCGCCGGGCCGAGGCCACCGCTTCGGCGACCGCGCGGATCCCGTCCTCGTCGAACCGCCGGTTGACCAAGGCCAGGCTGTCGAGGTCGCGCCGCAACGACGCGGACGCGGGCGACCCGGCGCTGTGGTGCTCCTCGGCGACCTGGGGCGCGCTCAACGACGACAGGTACCGCGCGCGCAACTCCTGTTGCAACGCGGGCCACCCGGCGAAGCCGAGCGCCTGCGCCGTCCGGGTCACCGTCGCGACGTTGACCCCGGCCAGCCGGGCCAGGTCACCCGTCGAGCCGAACGAAGCCTGCCTGGGCTGCGAGACCAGCACGTCGACCACCGCCGCGGACTTCGGCCGCAACCCGTGCGGCGGAATCCGCTCGCGCAGCCACTCCTCGAGACCCTCGTCCGCCACCGCCAAGCCCTCCTGCCGGGCACACCGTATCCCAGCGCCCCACTGTTACAGCCATGCAAAGCGTATTGCAGTTTCTCCGATTTGCAGTTTATGTTGACCCGACCATCCCTCCCCCACCTCTACGGAAGGCGTGTCATGACCCTGCTGGCACGACTCGACCGGCTCCCGCTGAGCCGGCCGCACTACCTCCTCCTGCTGATCGGCGGGCTCGGCTACACCTTCGACGGCATGGACTCGGCCGTCGTCGCGTTCCTCCTGCCCAGCGCGAAGGAGGTCTGGGGCCTGAGCAACGGCGAGCTCGGCCTCATCGGCTCGGCCACGCCGTTCGGGTTCCTCTTCGGCGCGATAGCGGCCGGTCTGCTCGGCGACCGCATCGGCCGCAAGAAGGTCATGATGTACGCGCTCGCGTTCTACGCCGCGTTTTCCGTGGTCGCCGCGTTCGCGCCGAACTACGAGGTCTTCCTGGCGGCGCGCGTGCTGGCCGGCGCCGGGGCTGGGGCGGAGAGCGCGATCATCGCCCCGTTCCTGTCCGAGTTCGTACCCGCCAAGCGGCGCGGCTGGTTCGTCGGCGCGCTCGCCGGGTTCTTCTCGTTCGGGTTCGTCGCGGCCGCGCTGCTCGGCCGGTTCGTGGTGTCCCCGCTGCCCGACGGCTGGCGCATCGCCCAGGTGATCACCGCGCTGCCCATCGTGCTGCTGCTGTGGTGGCGTCGTTCGCTGCCGGAGTCGCCGCGGTTCCTGCTCACCCAGGGCCGCGCCGACGAGGCCGAACGGGTGGTCGCGAAGATCGAGCGGGACGTCGAGAAGGCCACCGGCAAGCCCCTGCCGCCGGTGCCGGAATCGGTCACCGAACCGTTGACGAAGACACCGAAGGTCGGCCTGCTGACCGCGCTGAAGTTCCTGTGGGGCCGCAAGATGGCTCGCCGCACCGCGGTCATCTGGGCGGTGTGGTTCGTGATCACGTTCTCGTACTACGGCTTCTTCTCCTGGATCCCGACGCTGCTGATCGAACGCGGCATCACGGTGACGAAGAGCTTCGAGTTCTCGATCATCATCTACCTCGCCCAGGTGCCCGGATACTTCTCCGCCGCCTGGCTGTCCGAACGCCTCGACCGCAAGCACACCATCGCGCTGTACCTGACCGGCTCCGCGGTGAGCGCGTTCTGGCTCAGCCAGATGAACGCGCCGTGGTCGATCACGCTGGCCGGCGCCGTCCTGTCGTTCTTCCTCAACGGCACCTACGCCGGCGTCTACTCCTACACGCCCGAGGTGTTCCCGACCTGGATCCGCGCCACCGGAACCGGCCTGTCCAGCGCGTTCGGCCGCGTCGGCAGCATCCTCGCGCCCTCGATCATCGGCGTCTTCGCGGCGAGCCTCGGGTTCGGCGGGGTGTTCGGCCTGACCACAGCGGTGCTCGCGATCGGCGTGCTGTGCGTGATGGTGTTCGGCCTGTCCACGGCCGGGCGCTCGCTGGAGGAACTGACCGAGGAGGGCGCGCCCGTCGCCGCCACGAAGGAGATGACCAAGTGACCGATCTGTCCACAGTGGAAGCACGAGTGGCGGAGGCCGTCGGGGTGCGGCTGTTCACCGTGCTCGCCTGGTTCCCCGAGCGCCGCGCGATGCGCCGCGTCTACAGCAACCGTCCCGAGCAGTACCCGGTCGGCGGTGAGAAGACCGTGGAGATCTCCGCGGGCTGGCTCCGGCAATGCGTCGAGGAGCAGCAGCCCTACCTGGGTGCCGACCGCGAGGCGGTGCGGGCGGTGTTCGCCGACGCCGAGCTGATCGAATCGCTCGGCTGCGGCGCGGTGATCAACGTGCCGGTGGTCGACGGCGGCCGGACGCTGGGCGCCCTGAACATCCTCGACGCGGAAGGCGAGTACGACGAGGCGTCGGTGGCCGCGGCGGTGGAGCTGGCGCCGCTGGCCGTCCCGGCCCTGCGGAAGGTGGTGGACGCACGATGAGCGGGAACCTGTTGCTGCGCAACGCGACCCTGCTGGATCCGGAGACGGGCGAGTACACCGAGGGCGACCTGCGGTGCGCGGAGGGCCGGATCGTCGAGACCGGCCGCGGCCTGAACGCGGGGGACGCGCGGATGGAGGACGTGCGCGGCGCTGTGGTGCTGCCGGGGCTGATCGACGCGCACGTGCACGTCACGGCCTCGACCGCGGACCTGGGCTCGCTGCCGTCCACCGCGCCGTCCTACGTGGCCCTGCAGAGCGCCCGCACCATGGGCCGGATGCTCGACCGCGGGTTCACCACGGTCCGGGACGCGTCCGGCGCCGACTACGGCCTGGCCGACGCGCAGGCCGAGGGCTTGTTCCGCGGGCCGCGGCTGTTGTTCTGCGGGCGGGCGCTGAGCCAGACCGGCGGGCACGGCGACAACCGCAACCGCGGCACCCGCGTGCACGACGACCACCCGTGCTGCGCCGGCCTGGGCCGGATCGCGGACGGGGTGGACGCGGTCCGCGAAGCGGCGCGCGACGAGCTACGCAAGGGCGCCCACCACATCAAGGTGATGGCCTCCGGCGGGGTCGCCTCGCCCACCGACCGCATCGACTCGACCCAGTACTCGGCTGACGAGCTGCGCGCGATCGTGGAGGAGGCGGAGGCGGCCAACCGCTACGTCGCCGCCCACGCCTACACCGCGCGGGCCGTGAACCGGGCGCTGGAGCTGGGCGTGCGGTCGATCGAGCACGGCAATCTGATCGACGACCGCAGCGTGGAGCTGTTCCGCGAGCACGACGCGTTCCTCGTTCCGACGCTGGTCACGTACTGGGCGCTCAAGCAGGAGGGCCGCGAGTTCGGGCTGCCCGAGACGAGCTGGCGCAAGGTGGACGAGGTGCTGGACGCCGGGCTGGCCGCGCTGGAGCGGGCCGCGCGGGGTGGGGTGCGGATCGTCTACGGGACGGACCTGCTGGGCGGGATGCACCGCCACCAGAACCACGAGTTCCGCCTGCGGGCGGAGGTGCAGTCGCCGCTGGAGATCATCCGTTCCGCCACGACGGTGGCCGCGGAGCTGGTGAACATGGCGGGCGAGATCGGCACGCTGCGGCCGGGTTCGTGCGCCGACCTGCTGGTGGTGGACGGCGACCCACTGGCCGACATCGGCACGCTCGCCGAGCCGAAGCACTTCCGGCACGTGATCCAGAGCGGCGAGATCGTCTCGGGGTGACGCGACCAGCCGTTCTGCCCGGGATGGCGCAGCCCGGGCAGACGCCGGCGCACTCGCCGAGCCCAAGCACCTCCGGCACGGTATCCAGAACGGCGAGTTCATCCCGGGGTGACGCCACCGGCTGTTCTGCCCGGGATGGCGCAGCCCGGGCAGACGGCGGCGCACTCGCCGGGCCCAAGCACCCCCGGCACGTGATCCAGAACGGCGAGATCGCCCCGTGCCGACGTCACCAGCCGTTCTGCCTGGGCGCCCTCAGCCCGGGTAGAACGGCGACGCGTTGCCGCCGAAGCTGTGGGGGTGCGGGCGCCACACTTCGCCCACGTCGGAGGCTGTCCAGAGGCCTCCGTCGTCCGCCACGACTATCGACCGGCCCGGCGCGGCGGTGATCGCGTGGACCGGGAGCGTCAGGTTCGAGATGTTGAACGGGTCCAGCCGCAGGCCGTCGATCGGGATCTTGACCACCGGTTGCGACGGCATGGTCGTCGCGGCGACCAGGGTGTCCTGGCTGAGCCAGTCGACGTCCACGACCCCGCCCAGCGTGCCGCCCTGCAGGATCCGCGGCGCGCGTAGCGTCACCGAGTCCTGGGTGCGCACCACGGACGCCACGAGCAGCTGCCCGCCGGCGACCACCGCGGCCCGCGCGCCGTCCCGGGACAGCCGCAGCACGCTGATCGGCCCCACCTGGAGGATCTCGTCCGCGTTCACCACCTGCGGCACCCAGCTGCCGTCCGGCGTGCGCAGCGCGCGGACCACCGTCTGCCCGTCCACGACGGTCCACACCTCGCCGGAACCGTCCGCCGTGGCCGTGGGCCGCCAGGTGGGCCGGGTCATCGTCGCGCCCGCCAGGTCGACCGCGGCCGCGTCCTTGCCGAACTGGCCGACCCGCAACCGCTGCCGCCCGTCGGCGTACTCCACGATCGCCAGCTGACGCCCGTCGATCGACTGCGCCGCGCTCGCCACCTGGTACCCGCTGCCCTGCCCGGCCGGACCGGAGATCAGCGAACCGTCACCCAGCGACCGCACCCGCCCGTTCACCGTGACCAGCCCGGGCTGGTCCGCGCTCGGCGACGCCAGCGCCGTGTAGGACGGCAGATCGCTCGGCACCCAGTCCTCGTGCCCGTCCACCAACGGCGCACCATCGGACAACAGCCGCACCCGGTTCGTCGTCACCGACTGCAGCGACAGCACGATCTGCGCGGCGATCAGCCGCCGCACGTCCGCCGTCTGATCGGCCACCCCGGTCAGCGGCACCACGAGCGCGCCGTCCGGCGCGGTCGTCACGTTGCCCTCGGTGTTCGCGTCCTCCGGCAGCAGGTTCCGCACCGCGCCCACCAGGCTCGTCGACGGCCCGGCCAGCAGCAGCCCGACCACGCGCCCGGCCAGGCCGGTCTGCGGTTTGCCCGCCACGTACCGCAGGTCCGGCACCACGGTGTTCGAATCCTGCGCGAAGAAGAACGCCTGCACCCGCACGTAGTTCGCGGTGAAGTCGCTGTAGGGCATGACCAGGTTGGGCGGCGGGTTGGTGATCCGCCACTGCCCGTCCGACTGCCGCCGCACCAGCAGCTTCAGCTCGACCGGCGTGCGCAGCGAGATGAACGCCCCGTCCTCGCGCAGCGTGCCCAGGCCGGTGCCGCGCAGCACGACGTTGACCTCGTTCGGGTTCGCCGTGGTGTCCACGCCGGCCGCCGGGACGGTCGCGAACACGTCGTCGATGATCGTGATGACCTTGCCGGGCGTCCACGTCTTCCCGGCGGCCTCGTCGAGGTACATGCGCGCGGCGGCGTTGTTGCTGATCGGCTGGGCGCTCGCGCGGACGAAGTCGCGAACGACGGTCAGCGCGTCGAGGTCCTTCGCCGGCTGCGGCACGTCCGGGTTGACCGGCTGCCCCAGCTCCTGCTGCGGAACGGCGACGGGCTGGGACTCCTCGGGGACGTTCGCGCAGCCCGCGGCCAGCACGAGGCACGCGAACAGGGCGAACAGCCGCGCCAGGGGCTTCACGCGTCCTCCTTGCGCATCTCGCCGATCGTGATCGTGTACTCGGTGGGCAGCCCGATCTGCAGGTGGCCGTTGGTCGCCGGCGCGTCGTCCGGCACCAGCGGCAACGGGCTCTCCTCGAACGGCTCGCCCTGCTTGCGCGGCAGCGTCAGCCGGAAGCACGCCCCGTGCCCCGGCGCGCCCCACGCCTCCAGCTGTCCGCCGTGCAGGCGCGCGTCCTCGTGGCTGATCGCCAGCCCCAGGCCGGTGCCGCCGGTGCGGCGGTTGCGGGACGGGTCTGCGCGCCAGAACCGGTTGAACACCAGGTCGGCCTCACCGGGCCGCAGGCCGACACCGTGGTCGCGAACCGTGATCGCGACCGCGTGCTCGTTCGCGGCCAGCGTGAGCCGCACCGGGTTGCCCTCGCTGTGGTCGACCGCGTTGGCCAGCAGGTTGCGCAGGATCCGCTCGACGCGGCGGGCGTCGATCTCGGCGAGGGTCTCCTCCTCGGGCAGCTCCAGCTCGATCTCGGTCTCCGCGTTGCCCGCGATCACCCGCACCTGCTCGACGGCCCGCCGCGCGATGGACGACACGTCGATGAACTCGGCCGCCAGTTCTTCGACACCGGCGTCTAGCCTGCTGATCTCCAGCAGGTCGCCGAGCAGCGCCTCGAACCGGTCCAGCTCGTCGACCAGCAGCTCGGTGGACCGGGCCAGGCCGGCGGGGAACTGCTCGCGCGAGGCGTGCAGCACGTCGGCCGCCATCCGCACGGTGGTCAGCGGGGTGCGCAGCTCGTGCGAGACGTCCGAGGTGAACCGGCGCTGCAGCGTGCCGAACTCCTCCAGCTGGCGGATCTGGTGCTGGATGCTCGCGGCCATCTCGTTGTAGGACACGGCGAGCTTCGACAGGTCGTCCTCACCGGTCACCGGCAGCCGTTCGTCCAGCTCACCGCCCGCGAACCGGGCGGCGGCCGCGGCGGCCTGCCGCACCGGGCGCACGACCTGGCGGGTGACCAGGTTCGCGATGCCGGCCAGCAGCGCGAGCAGCACCAGGCCGCCGACCAGCAGCGTGTTCTGCACCGTCTGGACCGTGCTCTGCTCTGCGGTCATCGGGAACAGCAGGTACAGCTGGATCGGGCGGCCGGTGCTGGTGACCGGCGCGCCGACGATCAGGTGCGTGGTGCGGGTGCCGTCCGCGTCCGTGTCGGTGTTGATCTGCCAGGCGACCTGGTTGTTCTCCACGAACCGCTGCAGGCCGTCCGGCACCTTCGTGATCGGCCCGGCGGAGTCGGTCGAGTCCACCCCGCCCGCGGTCAGCACCGGCTCGAACGCGCCGGCCGCCGACGCCGCGGTGCCCTGGTCCTCCGACGAGCTGCTGGTGATCTTCTTCAGCGCGTTCTGCAGCCGGTCGGCCAGCGCGTCCTGGTCGCTGATCCCGACCAGCTCGTTCTCCGCGGTGCGCACGACCTGCAGGGTCTGCGCGACCGCGGCCTGCCGCTTGGTGTCGGTCAGGCGCTGGGTGATCTGGTTCTGCAGCACCATGCCCAGCACGAGCCCCACCGCCGAGGACAGCGCGAGCGTCGAGACGGTCACCTTGAACTGCAGCGACCGCCGCCACAGCACGCCGAACGCGATGGCGCGACCGCGGGCGTAGGCGCCCGCGCGGGGGGCCAGCCGCAGCACCGCGCGGACGAAGGCCAGGACTCTTCGCTTCATTTCGCTGTTACGGCGGGCCCGCCTTGTACCCGACGCCGCGCACGGTCAGGACGACCTCGGGGTGCTCGGGGTCCTTCTCGACCTTCGAGCGCAACCGCTGGACGTGCACGTTGACCAGGCGGGTGTCGGCCGCGTGCCGGTAGCCCCAGACCTGCTCGAGCAGGACCTCGCGGGTGAACACCTGGCGCGGCTTGCGGGCCAGCGCGACCAGCAGGTCGAACTCCAGCGGGGTGAGCGGGATGGACTTGCCCTCCCGGGTCACCTCGTGGCCCGGCACGTCGATGGTCAGGTCACCGATGGTCAGCGTCTCGGCCGGCTCGGCCTCGGTGCGCCGCAGCCGGGCGCGCACGCGGGCGACCAGCTCCTTCGGCTTGAACGGCTTGACCACGTAGTCGTCGGCGCCGGACTCCAGGCCCAGCACGATGTCGACCGTGTCGCTCTTCGCGGTGAGCATGACGATCGGCACGCCCGACTCGGCTCGGATCGCCTTGCAGACGTCGATGCCGTTCATGCCGGGCAGCATCAGGTCGAGCAGCACGAGATCGGGCTTCAGCTCCCGCAGGGCGGGCAGCGCCCGGGAGCCGTCCGCCACCACCGCGGTGTCGAACCCCTCGCCGCGCAGCACGATGGTGAGCATCTCCGCGAGAGCGGGGTCGTCGTCGACGACCAACACACGTGCCTTCATGACCACATATTCGCACTACGGAGACCGTTCGTGACGGCCGACCCTGCGAACGGCTCACGGATCCGCACGCCCGTTACCCCGGATGGACGAGCGCGGCGGCGAGCCGGGCGTGGTCGACGCCCGCCGCGCCGTCCACCACGTGCCAACCGGACAACCAGGACGCCGCGGCCAGCTCGTCGTAGACCGCGGCGCAGCGGGACTGGAGGTCGTCGTCGGACTCGAAGGCGTCCTTGGCCCGCCCGGCGTCGGCCGAGGCCCGGCGCTCGGCCCGCTCGGCGGCCACGGCGGGCGGCACGCGAAGCAGGATCTGCGCGTCGGGCAGCGGCAGGCCGAAGCGGTCGATCTCGATCTCGCGGACCCACCGCACGAACTCGCCGTCCGCGTGCTGCCGCAGCCGGGCCGCGCCGTAGGCGGCGTTGGAGGCGACGTACCGGTCGAGCAAGACGACGTCGTGGGTGTCGAGCCCGGCGCGGATCTCGGCGGCGGCGTCCCGGCGGTCGAGGGCGTAGAGCAGGCCCATGCCGTAGACGGAATCGGTGAGGTCGCCGTGGCGGCGGTGCAGGCCCTCGTGGATGAGGTCGGCGTGCACGCTGCGGCCGTACCGGGGGAAGGCCTGGGTGGTGACCGTGTGGCCCTGGTCGTGCAGGGCCTTGGTGAGGCCGTCGGTCAGCGTGCGCTTGCCCGCACCGTCGAGCCCCTCGATGACCACCAGCCGTCCCACGCGCTCAGGTTATCCGGCGGCTCTCAGCGCACTTCGAGGCCGTGCGCCTTCGCCGCGTCGGCCTGGCGCTGGTCGCGGGTGACCATCACGACGGGCTCACCGCCGGTGAGCGCCGCGGTGTCGTTGAGGGCGACCGCGAGGTGGATGGCGTCGAGCGTCCGGAGCGCGTGGTGGTCGGACACCAGCCGGTACGCCGCCGGCATGATCACCTGGGGTACGAGCGGCACGAGGCTCAGCGCGCTCCCACCACCGGTTTCGGCGTCGAAGCGCGCGAGAGCGAGCTTGGCTTCGCGGATCCGGCCGTTGTTCCACGCGGTCGCCATCGCGCTCGCGAACTCGACCCTCGTCAGCTCGCTCGTCAGCACCAGGTTTTCGTTG
This sequence comes from Amycolatopsis deserti, assembly GCF_014653945.1. Taxonomy (GTDB): domain Bacteria; phylum Actinomycetota; class Actinomycetes; order Mycobacteriales; family Pseudonocardiaceae; genus Amycolatopsis_E; species Amycolatopsis_E deserti. The sequence goes on from NZ_BNAU01000012.1 coordinate 158,140, forward strand.
TCGAGGAGCAGCTCGATCATCTGCTCGTGCTCGGGCTCGTCGGGGAGGAACGCCCGGACGACCGCGCTGGTGTCGGCGTAGAAGACCGTCACCACTCGCCTCGCGACCAGTCCAGGGCCTCACTGACGGAGGTGCCGCTGCCCCGCAGGACCTCGTCGAGTTGCTCGCGCGTCGGAACCGGCCCCTCAGGCGCGAACGCGACGAGCTTCCCGTCGGCGAGCAGGCGCCGCTTGCGTTCCTCGCGGGACTCCGGCCGGTCGACCGCCGCTTTCAGGGTCTCGGTCACGAACTCGTTGACGCTGCGCCCCTCGGCCTCGGCTTTCGCCTTCACCCGGGCGTGCAGCTCGTCGTCGAGACGGGTGATCATCTGCCGCATACCGAGATGCTATCACAGGCAGGCACCCATGATAGCACCTCGAAGCGGCAGGTCGCGGTCAGTAGCGGTAGTGCTCCGACTTGAACGGGCCCTCGACGTCGACGTCGATGTACTCCGCCTGTTCCTTCGTCAGCTTGGTCAGCTCGCCGCCCAGTGCCTGGAGGTGGATGCGCGCCACCTTCTCGTCCAGCTTCTTCGGCAGGCGGTAGACCTCCTTGTCGTACTCCTCGTGCTTGGTGAACAGCTCGACCTGCGCGATCACCTGGTTGGAGAAGGAGTTCGACATCACGAACGACGGGTGCCCGGTCGCGTTGCCCAGGTTCAGCAGCCGGCCCTCGGACAGCACCAGCACGCTGTGCCCGTCCGGGAAGACCCACTCGTCGACCTGCGGCTTGATGTTGATGCGCCGGATCCCGGGGTACCGGGCGAGGCCGGCCATGTCGATCTCGTTGTCGAAGTGGCCGATGTTGCCCACGATCGTCTGGTGCTTCATCCGGGCCATGTGCTCGGCCATCACCACGTCCTTGTTCCCGGTCGTGGTGATCACGATGTCGGCCTCCGGCAGCGCCGACTCCAGCGTCTTGACCTGGTAGCCGTCCATCGCGGCCTGCAGCGCGCAGATCGGGTCGATCTCGGTGACGATCACCCGCGCGCCCTGGCCGGACAGCGACTCCGCCGCGCCCTTGCCCACGTCGCCGTAGCCGCACACCACCGCGACCTTGCCGCCGATCAGCACGTCGGTGCCGCGGTTGATGCCGTCGATCAGCGAGTGCCGGATGCCGTAGCGGTTGTCGAACTTCGACTTGGTCACCGAGTCGTTGACGTTGATCGCCGGGAACAGCAGCTCACCCGCGGCCGCCAGCTGGTACAGCCGCAGCACGCCGGTGGTGGTCTCCTCGGTCACGCCGCGCACGCCCTGGCCGATCCGGGTCCACTTCTGCCCGTCCGCCGCCAGCGAGGCCCGCAGCAGCTCCAGCACGACCTTCCACTCCTCGGAGTCGTTGTCGTCGGGCTGCGGCACCACCCCGGCCGCCTCGTACTGGGTGCCCTTGTGCACCAGCAGGGTCGCGTCCCCGCCGTCGTCGAGGATCATGTTCGGACCCTCGCCGTCGTCCCAGGTCAGCATCCGCTCGGTGCACCACCAGTACTCCTCCAGCGACTCGCCCTTCCAGGCGAACACCGGCACCCCCCGCGGCGCCTCCGGAGTCCCGTGCGGGCCCACCACCACGGCGGCGGCGGCGTGGTCCTGCGTGGAGAAGATGTTGCAGGACGCCCACCGAACTTCAGCACCGAGCGAGACCAGCGTCTCGATCAGCACCGCGGTCTGCACCGTCATGTGCAGCGAACCCGACACCCGCGCACCGCGCAGGGGGTTCACCTCCGCGTACTCACGGCGCAGCGCCATCAGCCCCGGCATCTCGTGCTCGGCCAGCCGGATCTCCTTGCGGCCGAACTCGGCCAGCTCCAGATCCGCGACGGCGAATTCCACCCCGTTGCGGGTGTCGTGCCACTTCGCAACGCTTTCGGGGGTCATAGCGGCATTTCCTCCAACGATCGACTCCACCTGAACAGTACCGTTGTCCGTTCATCGCAGGACACCCGGAAAAGGAGACAGCCGACGTGCCGCTTCCTGGCCCCGACACCCGAGTGGTCGAACTACGCGTGCCGGGCCTGTCCGGCACCACCGGTGAGGAGCTGCTGGACGCGGCCGGCACGGTGGAGGTCGCCGGGGACGGTGTGGGCCGGGTCATCCGCCCGTCGGACCGGCTGCGGCGCCCGGCGCCCGGTCCGGTGCTGCAGGCGCTCGGCCGGTCGGTGCCGCGCACGCTCGAGGGGTACCTGTGGAGCGGCATGACCTCCGGCGGCGCGGCGAAGGCGGCGTGGGCGCTGCTGTTCCCGTTCTCGCTGGCCAACGTGGCGCACTGGATGCTGCCGCCGGTGCCGCAGGGCAGTCGCGCGGCGGCCGCGCTCGGCGGCCTGTGCCGGGGCGTGCTGCGGATCGCCGCGCTGCTGCTGACGATGCTGCTCGTCGCGCAGGTCGCGGTCATCACGCTCGACCTGTTCGCCGCGCAGTGCCTGGCGCCCGGCCGCCGGTGCCTGACCGGCCTGCCGGGCTGGATGCGCGACGTCGAACAGGTCCGCCTGGCCGCGGGGCTGCTGCCGGTCGCGCTGGTGGTCCTCGTGCTGTACCGGGTGTCCGGGACGAACTGGACGGTCCGCGCCCACACGCCCCCGCCGCCCGGCGACACGCTGCCCGGTGACGTGCTGCGCGGCGACACGGATTCGCCCGTGCTGCGCTGCGTGCACACCGTGGCCGCGCTGAGCACCGTCGCGCTGCTCGCCGTCGGCGGGCCGCTCGACGTGCCCGGCGACGTGTTCGGGCGGCTGCTGTGGGCCCCCTCGCTCGTGCTGACCGGGGTCGCGCTGGTCACGTCGGCGTCCGGAGCGCGGGAGCTGCCGCGGTGGGCGCGCGGCGGGTTGCTCTGGGTGGCGGTCGCGTTGCTGGTCGCGGTCGGCGTGCGCGGCGCGGTGCCCACCGGTTCGGACGCGACCGTCGCCGGGGTCGGCGCGGCGCTGATCGGCGCGTGGCTGGTGTTCGCGGTGCTGCTGATCCCCGCGGCGCTGCTGGCCCGCCGGACCTGGCGCGAGCTGCCGAAGCGGCTGCGCCCGTGGGCCGGCGGCTGGGCGGCGGCGCCCGCGCTGGCGCTCGCGGCGCTGCTCGGCGCCGGGTTCGGCGCGGGCCTGGCGACCGGGCTGCGGCGGTTGTCCGGCGCTGGTGACCTCCGCCTGCCGGACAGCTACCGGCTGGTGACCGCGTTGTGGGGTGGCGGCCTGGTGCTGGCGATCGTGCTGGGCGTGCTCGGGTTCGCCGTGGGCGTGCCGCTGCGGCGGCGCTCGCGCGGGGTACCAGAGATCGTGCGGATGCTCCAGTCCCCGGCGGACGAGCAGGCCGCGGCTGCCGCGTGGGCGCGGTCGGCGTGGGAACGGCGGCACCTGCACCACCTCGCGCTCGGCGTGATCGCCGGACTGTCGCTCGGCGCGGCCGCGCTGCTGGTGGCCTGGTACGGCTTCGGCACGCTGCCCGGCTGGCTCGACCCGCTGTCCGCGGCCGGGGTGTTCGGGCTCGGCGCGCTGGCCGTCGGGTTGCTGCGGGTCGTCTACACCGCGGCGACGAAGCCCGGGCGCAACCGGCACCTCGGGGCACTGGCCGATCTCGTGTGCTTCTGGCCGCGGGCGGCGCACCCGGCGATCCCGCCGTGTTACGCGCTGAAGGTGGTGCCGGACCTCGCGGCTCGCGCGAAGGAACACCTGGCCGAGCCGAACACCCGCGTCGTGCTGGGCGGCGAGAAGCTGGGCAGTGTGCTGGCGGTGATCGCGGCCGCGCGGCTGGTGCACAGCGTCTCGCCAGCCGACCGGGAACGGGTCGGCCTGCTCAGCGCGGGGTCGCCGCTGCAGTGGGGGTACCAGCGGGCGTTCCCCGCGGTGCTGCCGCACGCCGCGCTCGCCGCGCTGTACGGGTCGCTGGACGGGCGGTGGCGCGGGCTGGCGCGCGGGACGGACATCTTCGGCGGCGGTGTGACGACCTGGCGGCACCAGGTCGACGGCGACAAGCTCACCGGCGAGGGCTACCTGCCCGACGGCAGCTGGGGCGCGCTCACGCCGGCCGCCACGGGCGCGACCGGGGCCCTCGTCCTGGGCGGCGACCACTGGCTGCCCGACCCGGTGCACCCGCCATCCGGCGCGCGCCGGTGGGCGGCCGGGGTGCTCGGGCACGCGGACTACCTGGTGGACCCGGAATGGGACCAGGCGGTGGCGATCGCGGCCGGCCTGGAGACGCCGGGAAAGCCGGCCCGCGGGGCGGCCGAGCAGGTGCCCCTGTTCCCCGACCTCCCCCGGTTCCACCTGAACCTGGCCCGCTGAGCCGTCAAGCGCCGGGCACGGGGAACGCGTAGAGCCGCACGGTGACCTCCCGCGCCTCCGGCACCGGGTCCCGGCGCAACCGGCAGTACCGGGCCACCAGATCCTGGTACTCCGCCTCCAGGTGACGCAGCTCCGGCTCGGTCAGCCACGCCAGGCCCCGGTGGGCCTTGCCCCACGGCCCGAACTCGTCCCGGTGCCGCGCGGCCCAGGTGAGCAACTCGATCTCGCGACCGTACTTCGCGTCGAGGTAATCGGCGACGCGCCGCTGGTCGGCCTCGTCGAAGTCCTCCGGCCGCGGCTCGCGCACCGACTGCGGGACGGTGCGCCAACGACCGTCCCGGTGGCGTCGCACGTAGCCCGCCTCCGCCAGGGTGCCGAGGAGCGTGACGGCTCCGGCGCCGAACCGGCCGGTCAGCTCCGCGTCCGTGGCGGGCAGTTCGCGGAGCACCTGGTGGTGGCGCGGGTCGCTGTGGATCTCGATGTCCCGCAGCGTGAGGGCGCGCATCCGCAGGTCGCCGGTCAGCAGTCGCCGCGCGGCCATGAGCAGGAACACGGCGATCGGCACCTCGGCGAACACGGCGAGGGCGAGGCTGGTCCACCGGTCGGGCGAGGACCAGTCGAGCACGACGTCGAACCACCCGTCGCACACCAGCAGTGCCGCCGTGGCCGCCAGCAACGGCACGGCGGAGCGGCGGCGGCGCAGACCGAGCCACGCCGCAGCCGCGAAGCAGCACACCAGCCCCACGTCGAACCCGACCCACGCGGTCCGCCACTGACCGGTGTCGAAGTGGTCGGGCAGCGTGTGCGCGAGGTAGACGATCCACGGCACGAGGCAAACCGCCGCGGCGCCGAGGAACACCAGCAACATCCTGCGGATCACCGGTCCGACGCTAGAGGCGCGCCGGACCGGTGACATCCGGGATTTCCCCTGGCTAGGGCTTGGTCGGGTCGGCGCCGTCCACCGGCATCGGCGTCTCCGTCGCCGCGTGGCGCTTGCCCAGCAGCGAGTGCCGGCGGCTGTAGGCGAAGTAGATGACCACGCCGAGCACCATCCACGCCAGGAACCGCAGCCAGGTCAGCACCGTCAGGTTCAGCATCAGCCACAGGCACGCCAGGATCGCGAGGATCGGCACCACCGGCACCCACGGCACCCGGAACGCGCGCGGCAGGTCCGGCCGCGTCCGGCGCAGCACCAGCACACCCGCGGAGACCAGCACGAACGCGAACAGCGTGCCGACGTTGACCATTTCCTCCAGCTTGTCCGCCGGGAAGAACGTCGCCGCCACCGCGACCAGGAGGCCGACCAGCATGGTCGCGCGGCCCGGGGTGCCGCGTTCGCTCGTGCGCGCCAGCGAGCGCGGCAGCAGGCCGTCCCGCGACATCGCGTACAGCACCCGGACCTGGCCCAGCATCAGCACCATCACCACGGTGGTCAGACCGGCCAGCGCGCCGACCGAGATGACGTTCGCCGCCCAGTTGACGCCGTTCGCGGCGAACGCGGTGGCCAGCGTCTTGTGGCTGCCGTCGCCGGCGTCGGTCGCCAGGTCGGTGTAGGGCACCATGCCGACGACCACCAGCGACACCGCCACGTACAGCACGGTGACGATCGCCAGCGAGCCGAAGATGCCGCGCGGCACCGAGCGCTGCGGGTTCTTCGTCTCCTCCGCCGTGGTCGCCACGATGTCGAACCCGATGAACGCGAAGAACACCAGCGAGGCGCCGGCGAGCAGCCCGAACAGGCCGAACGAGCTGCTCGCCCCGCCCGCGATCAGCGAGAACAGCGACTGGTCCACGCCCGACTGGCCGCTGCCCGCCTCCGCGCCCGGCGGGATGTAGGGCGTGTAGTTGGCGCCCTTGACGTAGAACAGGCCGAGCACGATCACGAACAGCACGATGCCGACCTTGATCGCGGTGATCACCATGGAGACCCGGGACGACAGCTTCGTGCCGAGCGTCAGCACCACGGCCAGCGCGACCACCAGGATCAACGCGCCCCAGTCCACCGTGAGGCCGCCGAGGTCGAACGTCGTCTTCGCGCCGTCGCCGAAGATGTAGCCGAGCACCGTCTCCAGGTACACCGACCAGCCCTTGGACACCGCGGCCGCGCCGACGGCCAGTTCCAGCACCAGGTCCCAGCCGATGATCCAGGCCATGAACTCGCCGAACGTCGCGTACGAGAACGTGTAGGCGCTGCCCGCGACCGGCACGGTCGAGGCGAACTCGGCGTAGCACAGCGCGGCGAGGCCGCACGCGATCGCGGCGAACACGAACGCCAGCGACACCGACGGTCCGGCGTAGTCGCCCGCGGTGCGCGCGGTCAGCGTGAAGATGCCGGCGCCGATGACGACCGCGACCCCGAACACCGTCAGGTCCCACGCCGACAGATTGCGCCGCAACCTGGTATCCGGCTCGTCGGTGTCCTTAATGGACTGCTCGATGGACTTCGTGCGCCACAGCCCGTTACCTGGCAAGGGTGTCTCCTCCCGGTGTCCTGGGTCTCAGGTCCGGTTGGTCACCCTAACGCGAACGGGTGAAGCGAGCGAATCGGAGGTCAGACGAGCTGACGATCCAGGTCCGGTTCCAGGTAGATCAGCCGCGCGGACGGCACCCGCTCACGCACCCGGGCCTCGGCCGCGTCGATCTCACCGGCCACCTCCGACAGCTCCAGACGCGGCGCGAGCGCGAGCTTCGCGGCCACCAGCAGCTCGTCCGGGCCCAGGTACTGGGTGCGGATGTGGATCACGCGGTCGACCCGGCCGCCGGCCAGCGCCTCGCAGATGCTGTCCAGCTCGCGGTCGGTCGCGCCCTCGCCGATCAGCAGGCTCTTCATCTCGACGATCAGGATGATCGCGATGATCCCGAGCAGGACACCGATCATCACGGTGCCGACGCCGTCCCACACCGGGTTGCCGGTCAGCTCGGACAGCCCGACGCCGATCAGCGCGAAGACCAGACCGAGCAGCGCGCCGGTGTCCTCCAGCAGCACAACCGGCAGCTCCGGCGTGCGCGACTGGCGGATGAACTGCCACCAGGTCGCGTCACCCTTGATCTTGCGCGACTCCCCGATCGCGGTGACGAACGAGTAGCTCTCCAGCCCGATCGCGACGACCAGGATGCCGACCGCGACCAGCGGGCTGGTCAGCGGTTCCGGGTGCTCGATCTTGTGGATGCCCTCGTAGAGCGCGAACACCGAACCGAGCGTGAACAGCATCAGCGCGACGACGAACGACCAGAAGTACCGCTCCCGCCCGAATCCGAACGGGTGCTCGCGCGTGGCGCGCCGCCGAGCCTGGCGCTGGCCCAGCAGGAGCAGGCCCTGGTTGGACGTGTCGGCGACCGAGTGCACCGACTCGGCGAGCATCGACGAGGACCCGGTGATCAGGAACCCGACGAACTTCGCCGCGGCGATCCCGGCGTTGGCGATCAAAGCCGCGACGATCGCCTTCGTTCCGCCACTTGCCGACACGCTGACCCCCTGGAGTCCTACCCGTTTTGTCGCGATGAGCCTAAGGCCAACGGGTTCACCGCAGCAGAGGGAGTCCGCCGACCAGTTTGTCGATCTTGTTCCGCGGGCCCACCAGGCTCACGGCGTAGTACGCGAAGGCCAACTCCTCGGTACCCGCCATCGCCTCGGTGTACTCCACGTAGGATCGGCTGGCCTGCGCGTGCTTGGACATGTCGGCGACGAAGATCCCCTCCCGGTTCGCGGCCTTCGTGCGGATCTGCAGCAGCTTGGCGGCGTCCGCGGCCAGGATCGAGCAGCCGGTCCACGGCAACCCGGCGTGCGGGCGGCCGGAGGCGTCCGCGACCTCGGGGCCGAGCAGCGACGGCAGGACCTTGCCGACCGCGGCGCCCAGGCACGCGGTGGCGTTGGCGACGAGACCCGGCCCGAGCGAGGGGTCGGCGACGATCACCCACTTCACCTTCGCGGTTCGGGTGGTGGCGTCGAGCTGGACATCAACCTGATGATCTGTGGTCACGAGCGCACAAGCTAGGCAAAGATGTGTGTCGAAGCCAGCAGAGCCGAACTTAATTCGACAGGAGACCCGTTTTGGCCGGTTTGGACGAACTTGATCAGGCATTGCTGCGGGAACTGCAGCGCGACGGACGGCGGACCAACCGGGAACTGGCCGCCGCGACGGGCGTCTCGCCGTCGACGTCGCTGGAGCGCGTCCGGGCGCTGCGCGAGCGCGGGGTGATCCGCGGGTACAACGTGGACCTGGACCTGGCGAAGATCGGCCGCCCGGTCCAGGCGCTCATCGCGGTGCGGGTGCGCCCGCCGTCCCGGCCGGTCATCGATGCCTTCCGGGAATGGGTGACGCTGCTGCCCGAGACGCTGGGCGTGTTCGTGGTGACCGGCGGCGAGGACTTCCTCGTGCACGTGGCGGTGCCGGACAACGACAGCCTGTACGCGTTCGTCATCGACCGGCTCACCCAGCGCCAGGAGGTCGCCGACGTGCGCACGAACGTGATCTACGAGCACATCCGCAGCCGCGTGATCGAGCCGGCCTAGCGGTCGCGAACGGGCCGTCGGTGGCGGCGATCCGCACCGCCACCGGTTTCCGGTCCTGCCGGAATCACCCGGCGCGCTGGAATCGCTACAGGCAGCCCGACGTGGCGCGGAACAGCTGCGTCCGCCCGCTCTCCGCGGGGTGCACGGCGACCGCCGGGTCCGAGGCCGGCACCCACACCGACTGGCCGCGCCGCAGCTCGATCTCCTGGCCGCTCTCCGCCTTGATCCGCACCGAGCCCTGGGTGCACAGCAGGATCTGCGGCTTGCCGTTGTCGACGCGCAGCGAACCGCTCTCCCCGGCCGCCCACTCGCACCGGGAAAGCTCGAACTCCGGCGCGTCCGTCGTGTACACCTCGCCGCAGTCGGACGGCTCGCCACGCAGGATCGGCATGTCCGCGCACGTGAAGTCGACGACGCGGAGCAACTCGGGCACGTCCACGTGCTTCGGCGTCAGGCCGCAGCGCAGGATGTTGTCCGAGTTCGCCAGGATCTCCACCGCGGTGCCGTGCAGGTACAGGTGCAGGTTCCCGGCCGGCAGGTAGATCGCCTCACCGGCGCTCAGCGTCAGCCGGTTGAGCAGCAGCGCGGCCAGCACCCCGGCGTCGCGCGGGTGCGCCTCGCCCAGTTCGAGGATCGTCCGGCACTCGACGTCGAACTCGCCGTGGTCCTTCACGTGCAGCACGCACGCGTCGAGCACCTCGGGCAGCAGCTCGTCCAGCACCGGCTGCGGCAGCGTGATCCACGTGGTGAACAGCGCGCGCAAGCCGTCGGAGTCCGGCTGGGCGGCCAGCAGCTCGGTGTACTTCGCCAGGCCCGGGGTTTCGATGGCGCGCAGCAGCTCGACCGTGCGCTCCGGCTCGCGGAACCCGGCCAGCGCGTGGAACTCGGTGAGCGCGCACACCAGCTCGGGCTTCGCGGTCGGGTCCGGGTAGTTCCGGTTCGGCGCGTCCCGCGGGATGCCGGCGGCCTCCTCGCGCGCGTAGCCCTCGGCGGACTGCTCGGCCGAGGGGTGCGCCTGCATCGACAGCGGCTCCTCGACGGCGAGGATCTTCAGCAGGAACGGCAGCCGGTTGCCCCAGTGCTCGGCGCACTCCCGGCCGAGCTGGCCGAGCGGGTCGGCCTCGACGAGTTCCAGCAGGCTGCGCTCGGCGCCGTCCGGACCCACGATGCGCGACGGGTCGCCCGGGTGGGCGCCCATCCACAGCTCCGCCTCGGGATGCGGCGCGGGCACCTCACGACCCAGCAGCTCGGGGATGGTCGTCCGGGACCCCCAGGCGTAGGGCCGCACCGCATTGCGCAGCAGCTCCACTGTCTTCTCAACTCCTTGGTTCTTCCAACCCCTCGCCCGATTCCCGCGGGATCGGGCCCGAACCGGCGTCAGGCGGACGCGGGCTCGTAGTGCCCGCCACCCCCGGTGGCGCCCGTGGCCAGCCCGAGGTAGACCGCGGCCAGCTCGAACCGTAGCGCGAGCACCCCGGCGCGCACAGGCTCGTCACCGACGATCTCGTCCGCGGGGGCCACCACTCCGGCCCCGGGAAGCGTATGCGAAGCGTCGTGGCGCGCCGCGTCGGCCGCCGGGCCGCTGTGCACCGCGAGCAGCAGCACCCGGTAGTTCGGCAGGTCGGTGTCGAAATCGGGGTCGGCGAAGATGTCCCGCTCGCCGGAGCTGCTCGCCGCCGCCTGCCGCAGAGCGCGACGGGTCAGCGCCTGACGGTAGTCGGCGATGTCGGCGACGACGCCGGCGAACGAACCCAGCGCGTAGCCGGCGTGCTGGGCGACCGCGACCGCGATCGGGTCCAGCCCCCACAGCAACGGGATCCGGTCGGCCAGGCGCAGGGCGAGCGCCTTGGCGGGGTTGGCGAAGGAGTCTCGGCCGAGGTGGCCGCGCTCGGCCTCGGAGTCGAGCTGGTCGGCCAGCAACTGCACGTCGGCGACCAGCAGGCCGAGGGCGTTCGCCGTGAGCAGCCCGGCGGCCAGGCCGCGGGCGAAGGTCAGCTCGGGCGGTACCGGGACCCGCGGCACGAGCTGGACGCCCTTCCCGGCGACCGACGCCGCGACCGGGCCCTCGTTCGGCGCGGACAGCACCACCGTCGCGCCGAACCGCGCGGCGCGTTCGATGCCGGCGGCCAGCTCGCGGTCGAACGGGTCGTCGGTGTGCGCGAAGACGACGTCCAGCGCCCCGATCCACGGCGGCACCGCCTCGGAGACCAGCACCGGCGCCGGGCAGGCCGGCGCCAGCAGCGCGTACAGCAGACGGGCCACGCTGCGGCTCACCCCGGGACGGACGACCAGCACGAGCGCCCGCGGACGGCCCAGGTCGAGCCGGTCGGCCAGCTCGGCGTCCGCGGCGACCTCGGCGGTGGACCGCACCTGGGCGCCGGCCATCGCCGCCGCCCTCAGCAGTCCTGCCGTGTCGGCCTCCGCCAGGCGCGCGGGGTCGTCCAGGAGGGTGTCGTCAAGCACCGTCGGCACGGGACTCACCCGGAATCGTGGCCTCGTCGAGCAACAGCACGGGGATGCCGTCCCGCACCGGGAACTCGCGGCCGCAGGAGGTGCACGTCAGCGCGTCGGCCTCCGGGTCGCTCGCCGTTCCCGGGCGCAGCGGCGCGTGGTCGTCGGACGGGCACGCCAGGATCTCCAGCAACTGGGCATCGAGCGCGACTGCCATGTGGAACCTCCCTAGCTGCGAACGATCGCGAGGACTTCGTCGGTCAGCGCGCGGACCGCGTCGGAATCGGCAGCCTCGACGTTGAGCCGGAGCAGCGGTTCGGTGTTGGACGGGCGCAGATTGAACCACGCCTTGCCCGGCAGTTTCACGGTCAGGCCGTCCATCTCGTCGATCTCCACGCCGGGACGGCTCGCGAACGCGTCCTTGACCGCGAGCTGCTTGGCTACCTGGTCGTCGACCGTCGAGTTGATCTCGCCCGAGGCCGCGTAGCGCGAGTACTCCGCGGTCAGCTCCGACAGCGGCCGCTCCTGCTCGCCGAGCGCGGCCAGCACGTGCAGCGCGGCCAGCATGCCGGTGTCGGCCCGCCAGAAGTCGCGGAAGTAGTAGTGCGCGGAGTGCTCGCCGCCGAAGATCGCGCCGGTGGCGGCCATCTCCTGCTTGATGAACGAGTGCCCGACGCGGGTGCGCACCGGCTTGCCGCCGTTCTCGGCGACGATCTCCGGTACGGCCTGGGAGGTGATCAGGTTGTGGATGATCGTGCCGCCCGGGTCCTTGGCCAGCTCGCGCACGGCGACCAGCGCGGTGATCGCGCTCGGCGACACCGGGTCGCCGTTTTCGTCGACCACGAAGCAGCGGTCGGCGTCGCCGTCGAAGGCCAGGCCCGCGTCGGCGCCGACCTCGCGGACCTTGGCCTGCAGGTCGACCAGGTTCTTCGGGTCCAGCGGGTTGGCCTCGTGGTTGGGGAAGCTGCCGTCCAGCTCGAAGTACATCGGCACGATCTCGATCGGCAGGCCCTCGAAGACGGTCGGGACGGTGTGGCCGCCCATTCCGTTGCCGGCGTCGACGGCGATCTTCAGCGGCCGGCTGCCGGACAGGTCGACCAGCTCGCGCAGGTAGCCGGCGTAGTCGCGGAGGACGTCCCGCTCGGTGACGCTGCCCGGCTGGCCGGCGAACTCCGGAACGCCCTGCTCGACGGTGTCGCGGATCTCGGCGAGCCCGGACTCCTGCCCCACCGGGGCGGCGCCCGCGCGGCAGAGCTTGATGCCGTTGTACTTGGCCGGGTTGTGGCTCGCGGTGAACATCGCCCCGGGCAGGTTGAGCGAACCGGAGGCGAAGTAGAGCTGGTCGGTGCTGCACAGGCCGATCGACACGACGTCCAGGCCCTGCGAGGTGACACCCTCGGCGAACGCGGCGGCCAGTCCCGGCGACGACTCGCGCATGTCGTGGCCGATCACCACCGACGGCGACTCCGGCTTGATCAGCAGCGCGAAGGCGGCGCCGAAGTCCCGGACGAGGCCGGCGTCCAGCTGCTCGCCGACGACACCCCGGATGTCGTAGGCCTTGACGATGGCCGACAGGTCTGACACGCGCTCTCCCCGAGAGTTGTCCATGGGCTGCGGATACCCGAGAGCCTACCGGGGGAACGCTCGGTGGATGTGGCGTGACCTACGAGATCGGGTCGGGCAGCACGCGCAGGTGGCCGCGGCGCCCGGACGGGCCCTCCGGTTCCGGCGGCGGGGCGGGCCGGTCGGACCGGCCGGCTTCGCGGACGGCCTCGGCGAGCGCCGTGAGCTCGTCGTCGGACCGGTCGGGGGCGGCGAACTCGCCCTCGTGCCGGACGACCTCCCAGCCCCGGGGTGCGGTGAGCCGCAGCGCGTGCGCCTCGCACAGGTCGTAGGAATGCGGCTCGGACGCCGTCGCGAGGGGACCGACCACCGCGGTCGAATCGCTGTAGGCGTAGGTAAGCGTGGCGACGGCCGGGTTCAGGCACCCCGTTCGCGAACACTTTCGTACGCTCGACACGATCGCAGACGATAGCGCTTCCCCCGGGCAAGTGCGCGCAGGCGCACCGGTGGGGGCCACCGACCGAGGCCAACGCGTAACCTTCCGGATGTGTCTATGGCTCGAAGTTCCCGGCATCGGCGGCGTGTCCGCCGGGACCGGCATGGCCGCGGGCTGCGTGGGCCGCTGTACCCGGCGACCCTGCCCGCCGCGGCCAGCCGCGCGGAGAAGTTCGACCAGCTCGTGCTCGACGCGCTCGAGCCGATCGAGGCCCGGTGGCGGGACCAGCTGACGAAGCTCGACGTGGCGGTCGACGACGTGCCCGAGATCCGCGCCGCGGGCGGCCCGGCGGACGACGGGGTGCTCCACGACGGGGCGGTGCCGCTGTCCAGGCTGGTGCCGGCGGGCGTGGACCGGGCCGGCCTGCCGACGCGCGCGCGGATCGTGCTGTACCGGCGGCCGCTCGAGGCGCGGGCCAAGGACCCCGGCGAACTGGCCGAACTCGTGCACGACGTGCTGGTGGAGCAGGTGGCGGGCTACCTGGGCGTCGAACCGGACATCATCGAGGGCGAGTAGCGCTCGGGACCGGCCCCACCGCGGGCGGTGGCCTGCTGCGCGGCCTGGCGCCGGGGCTGAGGGCCGTGGCGCCGGGGGGACTGCTTCCGCAAGCGCGGCGCCGACGGATGCGGCGGCTCCGGGGCCGAAGTCGCCAGCGCGGGCAGCAGCCCGCCCCGCCGGGCAGGCCCGGCACCAGCCGCCCAGCTCCAACGGACACGCGCCAACAGGTGCGACCCGCCGCCAAGTCACCAGCGCAGGCACCAGCCGCCCCGCCGGGCAGGCCCGGCACCAGCCGCCCAGCTCCAACGGACACGCACCAACACGTGTGCGGCCCGCCGCCAAGTCACCAGCGCAGGCACCAGCCGCCCCGCGGGGCGGCCCGCCGCCGGCAGCGCCGAACCGTGGCTCAGGGCGCACCGGCTCCCCAGTCGCCGCGCCAGCAGCAACCCCGCCCACGGGGGCGCCGGCGCCTAGGAGCGCACCGCCTCCGCCGGCTCCGTCGGGTGCGGCTCGCGCAGGCGGGTGGGCACCGCCGTCAGCAGCGTGAACAGCGCCGCCGCGATCTGGACCAGCAACAGCACGTCCCGCAGGGTGGAGGGGTGCTCCAGCCGCACCTCGGCCTGCGTGGTCGGCACCGCGACCGCCACCTGGTGCCCCCACGCCGGCACGATCGGCACCGGCTTGCCGTCCACCTGCGCGCGCCACCCGTCCTCGTGCTCGGCGGCCAGCACCAGCAGCCGCCCGGGCACGCCCTCGGACACCCGCACCCGCACGTCCGGCAGCTGCGCGTCCACCGGCGTCACCCCGAGCGTGCTCGCCGGCGCCTGCGACGTCACCGCCTGGCGCGCCACCCCGGGCGGGATAAGCACGACCTGCCCGCCGGGCTCCAGCAGCCGCAGCACCGGCCGCCCGTCGGACGTCGGCGCGACCGACGACGCCAGATCACCGGCCATCGTGACGATCGGCCGCGGATCCGCGCCAGCCGGGAGCACCACGAACAACGCCCCGGACGCCGCCGCGCCGGACAGCGCCGCCCGCGTCCGCTGCGTCTCCGGGTCGGTCAGCGCGTCCTGCCACCCGGCCAGCCGCGCGGGCGTCGCCGCGCTCACCGCCAGCTGCTCGTCCCCGAACCGCGGCATCCGGCCGCCCGTCTGCAGCGCGGGCGCGTGCCCGGTGTCCAGCACCAGCACCGACCGGCCGGTGCGGGACAGCTCGTCGGCCTGGTCCCGCGCCAGCGCCGGCCCGCCACCGGAGTGCAACGGCCCACCGCTGCCCGCCACCACGACCCCGACGGCCAGGGCCACCACCAGTGCCGCCCCACCGGCGAGAAAGGGCTTTCCGACCGCGCCACGGCACACCGACAGCACGATCCACAGCAACCCCGCCCCGACGACCAGCAGCGGCACCCCGGCGAATCCCGGCGACACCGGCCCGCCCTGCAGCGGCTCCACCGCCACCAGCCGCACGACCAGCAACCCGGCCACCCCGAGTACCACCACGGCGAGCCCGGCCCCGGCCGCACGATTCGGCCGCACCGCGAACGCGATCACGGCGGCCAGCAACACCGCGAGCCCGACCGGCCACGACCCGGCCCCACCCGGATCCAGCCCGGCCAGGTCGACCGCGGTCACCGGATCGCCAGGGCCGCTCAGCCCGTGCAGCACCAGCGCCGGGTGGTTGACCAGCACGGTCGGCCACGGCATCAGCAACGCCAGCGGCACCAGCACGACGATGACCACCGACGCGGC
Organism: Amycolatopsis deserti; assembly: GCF_014653945.1. Taxonomy (GTDB): domain Bacteria; phylum Actinomycetota; class Actinomycetes; order Mycobacteriales; family Pseudonocardiaceae; genus Amycolatopsis_E; species Amycolatopsis_E deserti. The sequence goes on from NZ_BNAU01000012.1 coordinate 173,706, forward strand.
ACGCTTGACCAGCGGGGCGGGCGAGGGCAGCACGACGAACCCGGCGACCAGCCCGGCCAGCGCGAGCAGGTGCGCCAGCGGCGAGAACGCGCCCAGCAGCGCCAGGCCCAGCGCGCACAACGACGAGGAGTGCAGCCACCGCTGCCCCGGATCGGCGAGCACGCCGGCGATCCCGGCGGCCACCGGCGGCAGGAGGATGTGGACGGCCACGACGTCGAGCCGGCCCTGCGCCACCCCGGCGGTCGCGGCGGGCAGCAACCCGTAGGCGGCGGCGACCACCGCACGCACCCACGGCTGCACCGGAAGCCGTCGCGTGGCGAAGAAGGCCGACACCCCGGCGAGCGGAGCGTCGGCGATCAACAGCAACGACACGAACCCGTGCGGGGTGAACACCGCACCGAAGATCCCGAGCACGGCCAGCGCGGCCGGCGCCGCACTCGCGGTGCCGCCGTCCACGGCGTGCCAGCCGGCCAGGTAAGCCGACCAGACCTCGCTCAGCGAACCGGCTTCGAGGAGCCGTCCGCCGGCGAGGTCGAACCCCAGTCGTCCCGCGTTCACCGACAGCCCCAGCACGGCGAGCACCACGAAAACGCCCGCCACCGGGGCGATCCTGGCCACCGTCGAGGTCTTGTCCGGGACGTTCACGTTGTCGGGCAAGGCTTCTCCACTGGGCGGCGGCGATCGGTGAGGATCTTCTGCCGCGCCAGCCTAGCCGAGCCGGCCGTGACTCCACGCACCCGCACGAGCACGCGAAAGACCTGCCACCTCGTTGTGAAGCAGGTGTTAAATTTCCTTACACAGCCCGCTTTTTGAGCTTCCGACGCTCCCGTTCGGACAGACCGCCCCAGATGCCGAAGCGCTCGTCGTGGGCCAGCGCGTACTCCAGGCATTCGCCCTTCACTTCGCAGCCCTGACAGATCCGCTTCGCCTCACGGGTCGAGCCGCCCTTCTCCGGGAAGAACGCCTCGGGATCGGTCTGCGCGCACAGTGCGCGGTCCTGCCACTCGGGGGGCTCGTCGTTGTCGAAGAGGTCGACGAGCTCGCCCAGCTCCACCTCCGGGCCTTCTCGCCACTCCACGACGTTCCCCCAATCCCTTCCGTCGGATTCCAACCGCACGTCCGCCTCCTCTGCTTCCACGCACTCCCCAGGCTGGCGGTCTTGCATCGCCGTACCCGTCGCCCCCTTGCAGCAACGAATAACAGCACTGTGATTACACCCGTGTAATGAGGCTAGGTCAAGCGGAGTAGCGAGGTTGGGGGATGCTTCCGCCCCGCCGCGCAAGCGGACACGCCGAACATCAACTCGCCAGGATGCGACAGACTGGACCCCGTGCAACGATCCGCGGTCCGACCCAGTCCTGTCTTCTTCGGCATTCTCGCACTCACCGTAGTGGGTGGCCTACTGGCCGCGTTCGGTGACGCGAGCACACTGCTGACCTCCGACCAAGACCCGATGGTGGTAGCCGGTGTCTTCATCCTCGTGATCGCCGGCTGGGTGCTCTCACTCACGCTGCACGAGTTCGGGCACGCCTTCGTCGCCTTCAAGGGCGGCGACTACGAGGTGGCCTCCAAGGGCTACCTGTCGATGGACGTCCGGCACTACACCGATCCGGTGTTGTCGATCGTGCTGCCGCTCGTCTTCCTGCTCATCGGCGGCATCCCGCTGCCCGGTGGCGCGGTGTGGATCAACCGCTGGGCGCTGCGCACCCGCACCGTCGCGTCCTGGGTGTCGCTGGCCGGGCCGCTGTCCAACCTGCTGATCGGCATCGTGCTGACCGTGGTCGTGATGCTGGTGCCGATGCCGGTCGGCCTGCTGGCCGGGCTGTCGTTCCTGGCGCTGCTGCAGATCGCCACGTTCGTGTTGAACATCCTGCCGGTGCCCGGCCTGGACGGTTACGGCGCGATCGAGCCGTACCTGTCACCGGAGGCGCGTGAGTTCGGGGCCAAGGCTCGGCCGTGGGCGCCGCTCGTGCTGTTCGCCCTGCTGTTCGCGGTGCCCGCGGTCGGCAGCGCCTTCTGGGACCTGGTCTCGTTCATCTACGGCGCGGTGGGCGGCAACGACATCGCGGCCGCGGTCGGCCAGTACACGTTCTTGTTCTGGCGGCACTAGGTGTCACGCCGCGCGGGTGAGCCACTCGTCCGCGCGGCGCACCACCCGCTTGAGCCCGCTGCGCTCGCCGAGGTAGTCGCCGACCAGGCCGACCACCGGCAGCATCCCGACGGCCCGGTGGTAGAACCGGCCGTGCGGCCGCTTCTCCAGCTCGTCGGTGATGGCCATGAGCGAGCGGCCCATCCGCCACAGCGTCTTGCCCGCCGACTTCAGCGTGATGCGCCGGGGCCGGTGCTCCACCTGGGAGAACTCGCCGGCTAGCTTCGCGGTCTCGGCGTCCTCGTCGGCCGTCGAGTAGTCCTCGTGCTTGCCCGCGGCGAGCGAGGCGTCGATGTCGCGCTGGAACAGCACCCACGCGACCAGCCGGACCTTCTCGCCGATGTCGGAGATGCCGTGTTCCCCGGCGATGGCGGTCAGCAGCAGCGCCTGCGCGGCCGTGCCCAGCGCGTCCTGCACCGGCAGCCGGTCGGCGAGCGCGCCGCCCAGTCCGGGGATCGACGTGACCAGCGACGTGAGCCGGCCCAGCCGGTTGACCCACCAGTCGATGCGGCCGTCCCGGTCCATCGCCTCCCACGCGGCCGAACCCGGCACGCGCACCGACGCCAGCCCTTCCAGGCGGCCGGGCGTGCGCAGCGCGTGCAGCACCGGGCCGGACGCGCGCACGATCGGACGCAGCACGGCGACGACCTGGCGGTCGGAAATCGCTTCACCCACGGCTCGTTGCACTCCCCTTCGGCGGCACGGCGAGCACGCCACCGAGGCTCATCGCGGCCGGCAGCGCACCGCCGGCGATGAGCAGCAACGCTCGCCAGTCCTGCAGCAGCACGAGGTCCCCGCCGGGCCCGAACAACCCGACGATCACCACCACCAGTACCCACGCCACGAGCGGGACAAACGCGGCCCGCGGCGCGACCAGCCGCCCGGCCAGCCGAACGAGCAGCGGGGTGGTCAGCGCCGCGACGAGCACGGTGACCGGGAACGGGATCGTCCCGCCGACGTAGAGCGGCAGGAAGAACAGCTCGAGCACGGCCAGCAACGCCGCGTCGAGCACCAGCAGCACCAGCAGCAGCAGCCTGGACACCTACAGCCCTCCGAACAGGTCCCGCTCCGCGCCCTCGGCCGGGCCGCGCACGAGTACATAGTGCTCGACCTCGTCGATGGGCTGCGCGATGCCGTTGGACAACGCGAACGCCGGCGGCCGGACGCTGATCTGCGTCTCGTGCGCGGCCAGCGCCGCGATCTTGGCGTCCAGGTGGTCCCGCACGTCGATCGCGGTGGTGATCTCCTCGTCCGGCGTGGTGGGCAGCTCGCCGTCGGCGGGCAACCGCCACGGCAGGCCGGGCTCCGCGCGCAGGCGGGCCACCCCGCGGGCGAGGGCGTCGCGGGAGGCGGCGATGTGGAAGACCCGTCGCACGTAGGGGGCGTCCTGGACGGCGATCATGGTTACTGCGTGTGCCCGGATGTGGTCCGGGTGCCCATACCCCCCGAACGCGTTGTAGGTCACGACCACATGCGGGCGCACGTCGTCCAGAACGGCCCGCAACTGGGCGGCCTGCTCATGTGGATCTCCTCCGGAAAACGCGCGCGGGTGGTCGGCCGACGGCGTGCCCGCCATGCCGGAATCACGCCAGCGCCCGATTCCGCCCAGATAACACTGGCGGGTCAACCCCAGCGCCCGGACGGCCGAAGCCAGTTCCCCCGCGCGGTACCCGCCGAGCTGGTCCCCGGCCCACGCCCCGAGCTGGTCCAGACCCTTGGGGATGATCTCCCCCTCCTCGCCGAGTGTGCAGGTCACCAGGGTTGTGTCGACCCCTTCGGCGGCGTAGCGGGCGATGGTCCCGCCGGTGGTGATGCTCTCGTCGTCGGGATGGGCGTGCACGAGCAGGAGACGGCGTGCGGAGGTAGCGGTCACGAGTTCAGGTTAATTAGAAGATTGTGTGGCGTTCCTGTCACAGGCGTATGACTAGTCCTTTCGTGGGGTCCACAAAGTGGGACGCGTCGGTTATTCTCCCCCGAGCTACGCACCGCGCCGTAGCAGGGGATATCCAAGAAGGGGTGCCCGTGCACCGAGTTCCGGGGGGAAGGTCAGACGGCCACGAACGGCGACGCTCGTCACCCGTTGGAGTGAGGGACGGCGCGTCACTGTTCCATCACAATCTCACGCTCAGTGGCCGTCTCGGCTGTTCCTCTGCCTAGGTTGCACGACTACGGTGAGCAAACTCGATCACCTCGACAGTTCGCCGCCACAGGACGAGGCCGCCTCGCTACCCACGACGGCGTCGAGCAAGGAGAATGAATGTTAGGGAAGACCAAGTCACGCGCCGCCGGAATCGGCGCGCTCGCCGCGACCGCCGCGCTGGTCCTCGCCGCGTGTGGCGGCGGCGGCGGTGACAACAGTGGCGTCCAGACCGGGCAAGCGTTCGCCGAGTGCGACGCCAACGCGAACGCGTGCAACTCGGCCGCCGCTGACCAGCTGCAGGACGGCGGTGAGGTCACCTTCGCGATCGAGAAGAACATCCCGAACTGGAACGTGACCTCGGCCGAAGGCAACGTCTTCGAGACCGGCATGGTGACCAAGGGCATCCTGCCCTACACCTTCTACACGACTCCGGACCTCAAGCCGACGCTGAACACGGACTTCGTGACCTCGGCCGACGTCACCAGCACGAATCCGCAGACGGTGGTCTACAAGATCAACCCGAAGGCCGTGTGGTCCGACGGCACGCCGATCACGGCCGACGACTTCGTCTACAACTGGAAGGTCCAGAACGGCAAGGACTGCCCGGACTGCGCGGCGGCCAGCACCTCCGGTTACGACCAGATCGCCTCGGTCGTCGGTTCGGACAACGGCAAGACGGTCACCGCGACCTTCGCCAAGCCGTACACCGACTGGAAGAACATGTGGAGCTCCTCGGGCGCCATGTACCCCGCCCACCTGGCGGCGCAGCACGGTGACCTGAACACCCCGGCCGGCCTGGCCGCGTCGTACAAGTGGTTCGGCGAGACCGTGCCGACCTGGTCCGGCGGCCCCTGGAAGCTGGACAACTTCCAGAACAACGTGTCGGTCACGATGGTGCCGAACCCCGCGTGGTGGGGCGCCAAGCCGCACCTGTCCCGGGTGATCTTCCGGATCATCACCGACGCCTCGCAGGAGCCGACGGCCCTGCAGAACCGCGAGGTCCAGGTCATCTACCCGCAGCCGCAGGTCGACCTGGTCAACCAGGTGCGCAACATCCCGAACGTGTCCTCCTACATCGGCCTCGGCCTGACCTGGGAGCACTTCGACTTCAACCTGAAGAACCCCGCGCTGGCCAACAAGGCCCTGCGGCAGGCCCTCTACACCGCCGTTGACGTCCAGGGCGTCATCGACAAGACGGTCGGCCAGTTCACCAACAAGGTGAAGCCGCTGCAGAACCACAACTTCATGCCGGGCCAGGAGGGCTACAAGGACGTCATCTCGTCCACCGGCCAGGGCACGGGTGACATCAACAAGGCGAAGCAGATCCTCACCGACGCCGGTTACAAGCTGCAGGGCAGCCAGCTGATCGACCCGAGCGGCGCGCCGGTGCCGGCTCTGCGGATGCGCTACACCGTGGGCAACCAGATCCGCCAGAACGAGTGCGAGCTGTTCCAGCAGGCCGCCAGCCAGCTGGGCGTCAAGGTCGACATCATCCCGACCGACGACCTCGGTGACACCACGAGCAACGGTGACTTCGACGTGATCGTGTTCGCTTGGGTCGCCTCGCCGTTCCCGTTCTCGGGTGCCCAGCAGAACTGGACCACCGGTTCGGCCAGCAACTACGGCAAGTACAGCAACCCCGAGGTCGACAACCTGATCGCGCAGGCCAACGCCGAGACCGACCAGGCCAAGGCCGCCGACCTGCTCAACCAGGCGAACCAGATCATGGCCGGTGACGCGTACGTGCTTCCGCTGTACCAGAAGCCGACCTTCATCGCTGCCTACGACAACATCGCCAACATCCGCAACAACTCGACCCTCGACGGGCCGGTCTACAACATGCAGGAATGGGGCATCCGGAAGGGCTGATCGCCCCGCCGGAGTACATTACTGAGAAGTAATTCGGTGGGGGAGGCCGGCATCGCCGGTCTCCCCCACCCCCTAAACCGCACGAAACCACCACAACTAGACAGGTCGCGCCGCCCGGTTCCGCCGTCACGAGCGGCGTGCTGGTCGAACTTCAGCAGGAAGACCTCCATGCTCGCCTTCGCATTGCGCCGGCTGCTCGTGTCGGTGCCGATCCTCATCTTGTCGACGTTCGTCGTCTTCTTGATGGTGTCGCTGTCGGCCAACCCGCTCAGCTACCTCATCACCCGAAATCCGCCCCCACCCCCGCAGACCATCGCCGCCGAGGCGCACCGGCTGCACCTGGACCAGCCGCTGATGGAGCGGTACTGGAACTGGATCACCGGCATCTTCCGCGGCGACTTCGGCCCGTCCGTCAACTCGACGATGGACATCGGGTCGGAGGTCATCTCCCGCTTCGGCGTCACGTTCCGCCTGATCTTCCTCGCGATGGTCATCGCGCTGATCCTGGCGATCGTCGTGGGCGCCGTCAGCGCCGTGAAGCAGTACTCCAAGCTGGACTACACGGCCACCTTCTTCGGCTTCCTCTTCCTGTCGATGCCCGCGTTCTGGCTCGCGGTGCTCCTGAAGCAGGCCGGCATCAACATCAACAACACGGTCGGCGACCAGGTCTTCTACACGATCGGCGCGAGCTCGATCTACGTGAAGGGCGGGTTCTGGGCCCACTTCACGGACGTGCTGGGGCACATGATCCTGCCGACCATCTCGCTGGCGCTGATCTCCTACGCGTCGTGGAGCCGCTTCCAGCGCGGATCGATGCTCGAGGTGCTCAACAGCGACTACGTGCGGCTCGCCCGCGCCAAGGGCCTGTCCCGCGGCGTCGTGATGCGCAAGCACGCACTGCGCAACGCGCTCATCCCGCTGACCACCGTCACCGCGCTGGACCTCGCCTCGATCATCTCCGGCGCCGTCGTGACCGAGAAGGTGTTCCAGTGGCAGGGCGCGGGGACGTTCCTGCTGGACGCCATCGCCCAGAGCGACGTGTACGCCGTCGAGGCGTGGCTGCTGATTTCGGCGACCTTCGTCATCCTGTTCAACCTTGTCGCCGACCTGCTGTACGGCGTGCTCGACCCGAGGATCCGCCATGCCTGAGCCTTCGACCACCGAAACCGCCGCGACGGCCCAGCTGCAGGACAGCCCCAACGGCACCGTCGAGCGGGAGTTCACCGTCCAGGAGCGCAGCCAGTTCCAGCTGGTCCTGCGCCGGTTCATGCAGCACCGGCTGGCCGTGGTGAGCCTGGTCCTGCTGATCGTGATCGTGCTGCTCGCCTACGTCGGCGGCTGGCTCTGGAAGTACGGGCCGGAGGACATCACGCCGGACAACTCCCAGTCGCCGTCGCTGGAGCACCCGTTCGGCACCGACGCGGTGGGCAAGGACATGCTCGCGAACGTCCTCCGCGGCACCCAGATCTCGCTGCAGATCTCGGTGCTGGTCGCGATCTTCTCCACGGTCGTCGGCACGATCTGGGGCGCGGTCGCCGGGTACTACCGCGGCTGGATCGACACCGTGCTGATGCGCATCGCCGACCTGGTGCTCACGCTGCCGCTGCTCGCCGTCGCCGCCGTGCTCGCCCACAACGTGGGCGGCAGCTGGTGGCTGATCGCCGTCGTCATCGCCGGCCTGTACTGGGCCTACGTGTCGCGTGTCGCGCGCGGTGTGGTGCTGTCGTTGCGGGAGAAGGAGTTCATCGAGGCGGCCCGCGCGCTCGGCGCGGGTGACGGGCGGATCATCTTCCGGCACCTGGTGCCCAACGCGCTCGGCTCGGTGATCGTGAACGCGACGATCCTGGTGTCCATCGGCATCCTGCTGGAGACCGCGCTGTCGTTCCTCGGCTTCGGCGTGCGGCCCCCGGACACCTCGCTCGGCCTGCTGGTGAGCAACGCGCAGACGGCGGTCGACACCCGCCCGTGGCTGTTCTACTTCCCGGGCCTGTTCATCATCCTGATCGCGCTGACGATCAACTTCATCGGGGACGGGCTCCGCGACGCGTTCGACCCCCAGCAGACGAAGGTGCGCGCATGACCTCGTTCGACTCCCAGACGACGGCCGACCCCGTCCTCTCGGTGGAGGACCTGACCGTCCAGTTCCCCAGCGACGACGGCCTCGTGCAGGCCGTGCGCGGCGTGACCTACCAGCTCGGCCGCGGTGAGGTGCTGGGCGTGGTCGGGGAATCCGGCTCCGGCAAGTCGGTGACCTCGCTGGCGATCATGGGCCTGCTGCCCCGCTCGGCGCGCGTCAAGGGCACGATCAACTTCAAGGGCCAGAACCTGCTCGAGCTGTCCGAGAAGGAGATGACCCGGGTCCGCGGCAGCGGAATCGCGATGGTCTTCCAGGACCCGATGACGTCCCTGAACCCGGTCTACCCGGTGGGCGACCAGATCGCCGAGGCCATCACCGCGCACCACGACGTGCGCAAGGACGTGGCCCGCAAGCAGGCCGTGGAGCTGCTGGACCTGGTGCGCATCCCGAACCCGCAGCAGCGGGCGACGGAGTACCCGCACCAGCTCTCCGGCGGGATGCGGCAGCGCGTGGTGATCGCGATCGCCATCGCCAACCGGCCCGAGGTGATCATCGCCGACGAGCCGACGACCGCGCTGGACGTGACCGTGCAGGCGCAGGTGCTGGACGCGCTGCAGGCCGCGAAGCAGGAGACCGGCGCCGCGATGGTGCTGATCACCCACGACCTGGGCGTCATCGCCGGCCAGGCCGACCGGGTGCAGGTCATGTACGCGGGCAAGGTGGTCGAGGCCGGCACGGTCGACGACATCTTCTACACCCCGCGCATGCCCTACACGCTGGGCCTGCTCGGCAGCCTGCCGCGGCTGGACATCAAGACCGACCGGCTCACCCCGATCGCCGGCGCCCCGCCCTCGGTGGTCAACATGCCGCCGGGCTGCCCGTTCAGCCCGCGCTGCCCGATGGCGCAGGACATCTGCGACGCCGAGGAGCCGGCGCTCGAGCCGACCACCGACGGTCTGCACAAGGCGGCCTGCCACTTCAGCGACCAGCTGGCCGGCCGCGAAGCCACTGATCTGTTCAACCCGACCTCGGTCGACGACGTCGACGCGGTGGCCGCGGTGACCCCCGGGGAGAAGACCGAATGAGCGAGAGCGCAGCCGGCGTGCTGCCCGAGCAGGACCAGCGGACCCCCGTGCTGTCGGCCCGCAACGTCGTCAAGCACTTCCCGGTGCGCAGCGGCGGGCTGATCCGGCGCCAGATCGGCGAGGTACAGGCCGTGTCCGGGGTGTCGTTCGACATCTACGAGCGGGAGACGCTCGCCCTGGTCGGCGAGTCGGGGTGCGGCAAGTCGACCACCGCGCGGGTGGTGCTCAACCTCCAGCCGGCCACGAGCGGCGAGGTGTTCTTCGAGGGCACCGAGCTGCACAAGCTGCACCGCAAGCAGATGCAGACGCTGCGCCGCGAGATGCAGATCGTGTTCCAGGACCCGTACGCCTCGGTCGACCCGCGCATGCCGGTCAACGAGATCATCGCGGAGCCGCTGCGGATCCACAACCTGTACGAGAAGGGTGGCCGGCAGCGGGTGCGCGAGCTGCTCGCCACGGTCGGCCTGCGGCCCGAACACGGCAACCGGTACCCGCACGAGTTCTCCGGCGGTCAGCGGCAGCGCATCGGCATCGCCAGGGCGCTCGCGCTGCAGCCGAAGCTGCTGGTGCTGGACGAGCCGGTGTCCGCGCTGGACGTGTCGATCCAGGCCGGTGTGCTGAACCTGCTGCAGGACCTGCAGTCGGAGTTCGGCCTGTCGTACCTGTTCGTCTCGCACGACCTGTCGGTGGTCCGGCACATCTCCAACCGCATCGCGGTGATGTACCTGGGCAAGATCGTGGAGACGGCACCGTCGGAGGAGCTGTTCGAGAATCCGGCGCACCCGTACACGCAGGCGCTGATCTCGGCGATCCCGGTGCCCGACCCGCGCAAGGAGCGCTCGCGGGAACGCATCGTGATCACCGGAGACGTGCCCAGCCCGGCCAACCCGCCCAGTGGCTGCCGGTTCCGCACCCGGTGCCCGAAGTTCGCGAACGAGCTGAGCGATGCGGAGCGGACGAAGTGCATTGATGAGGAGCCGTTGCTCGTCGATCGGGGGCAGGGGCATCCGGCGGCTTGTCACTACGCGCAGGCGCGGCAGTTGATTTGAGGGCCGGCGGTTGATGTCGGCCGTGCTGGCGTGAGGAAGGGCCCCCGGCTCGTCCGGGGGCCCTTTCATGTCCGTGCGTCCCGGACCGGCGAACACGCCGCCGCGAGCGGGGCGGCTGCACCACGCCCGCCAGGGTGGTCAGCGGGGGCTGCGGGTCCAGTTCACGGCTTCACCGAACGGGCCCAGCAGCGGCGGCCCCACCGTCATCCCGGAGATCCCCTGCCCTGTCGCCAGGGTGTCGGCCAGCTGGAACAGCGGCATCACCGTGTGCTGGGCCCACAGCTTCGGCTCCAGCTCGGCCAGCGCGTCGGCCAGGGGCTTCTCCCCGGTCAGCGCCTCTTCGATCGTCGTCTGGAGGTTCTCGTCGCAGACGGCGGCCGGGTTGGCCGGGATCACCGCCACGTTCGCCGACGGCGTGGACTGCCCGGGCCGGCACCCGAAGGTCGACGCGAGCACCGTCGCCGCGTCACCGCTTGCCGGGAGTGGCACCACCGCTATGTCGACACCGACGGCGCCCGAGTTGCCCGTCGGGGCGGTCGAGCCCTGGCTGACCGGCAACGCCAGCAGGTTGGCGAACAGGTCCCGCGGCTGGGCGTTCAGCGTGTTCACCTGGATGCCGGCCGCGATCAGCTGGTTGCTCAGCTCCTTGGCCATGCTCGCGTACGGCTCCTGCTGCCCGGGTGACGCGACGACCAGCGTGAGCGCCCGGCCGTCCTTGCGCCAGACCCCGGCTTCCTTGACGTAACCCGCCGCGGTCAGCAGCGACTCCGCCTTCACCGGGTCCGGCACGCCGTAACCGGCGGGGATCGTCGGCGCGTACCCGGCCTGCGACGGCCACCGCACCTGCGCCTCGGCCCGCAACCCGGCCGACGGGCCGCCCGCGGCGCCTTCGTCGATCAGCTTGTTCCGGTCGATGAACGCCGACACCGCCTCGCGGACCTGGTCGTTGACGAGCGGGCCGTTCGCCGGGCGCAGCAGCACCTCGGCCACCCGCGGAGCGGCCACCGTGGTCAGCTGGACCGCCGGCCCGAGCGCCTGGAACTGGTTCAGCCCGGCGCTGTCGGTGCGGGACATCACGAACTGGTCGTTGCCGCTGCGCAGCGCCCCGGCCAGGCCGGTGGCGTCCGAGCGGCGCAGCACGATCTGGTCCACCGCGGCCGGCTTGTCCCAGTACCGCTCGTTGCGCTCCAGGATGATCTCGCCGCGCGCGTTGTCCCGCGTCTTGATCGAGAACGGGCCACCGTAGGCCGGGAAGCTGTCCTGCAGCGCGCCCTGCCAGCCGCCCGGGGCGTCCTTGAGCAGGTGCTGCGGCAGCAGGTTCGAAAACAGCGTCCGCCAGCCCGGGTACGGCTCGGCGAACGTCACCTGGACGCCCTTGCCGCCCTCGCTGGGCTGGATGCCGCTGATCAGCCGGTACCCGGCGGGCTGCACCACCCCGGGCTGGTCGCGCATCGCCTCGGCGAGGTAGACGAAGTCCTCCACCGCGATCGGCGCGCCGTCGGACCACGAGGCGTCCTGCCGGATCAGGTAGGTGACCGTGAACGGGTCGGTCGAGGTGACCTCGGCCGAGCGCATCAGCGTGGTGTCCAGCTGGTACTCGCCCTGGGCGTCGGGCCGGAACACCGACGGCAGCAGCATCTGCGACAACGCCGTGGTGATCGTGGACTGGTCGGCCAGGTTGTGCGGGTTGTAACCGCCCGCGATGTCGTCGACACCGATCACGATCTGCGACGCCGTCGGCACCGCGGGGGTCGACGACTGGGCCACCGGTGAGGTCACGACCGGCGGCGGCGGAGTGCTGGTGCAGGCGGCCAGTGCGGTCAGCAGCACCGTGACCAGTGCCGCCGCTTTACCGCTTCCCCGCACGCTGCCTCCCCTGATGAGCCCATGATGGTGTCACAAGGCCTGTAGCCGCGGTACCGAGATTGCCAGACCGGCCGGGCCTACCTGTCACCGGATCAGGTACCGCCGAAAGGTTGACGTTGCTGAGCGTGTCGCGGTTCCCCCCGGAAACGACACGGGGGACTCCACCGCGATGGACGTCCCCCGCTCAGCGACCTCAGCCGCGCGACTTGGCGCGCGAACGCTCCTTGGCCCGCTGGGTGATCTCCAGCGTCACCTTCCGCACGCGCACCGCGTTCGGCGCGACCTCGACGCACTCGTCGGCGGCGCAGAACTCCAGCGCCTCCTCCAGGCCGAGCTTGCGCGGGCGCGCCAGGCGCTCCAGCTCGTCTCCGGTGGAGGAGCGCATGTTGGTGAGCTTCTTCTCCTTGGTGATGTTGATGTCGAGGTCCTCGGCGCGCGGGTTCTCGCCCACGACCATGCCCTCGTACACCTCGGCGCCCGGCTCGACGAAGAACGTGCCGCGGTCGGCGAGCTGGATCATCGCGTAGGAGGTGACCGGCCCGGACCGGTCGGCGACCAGCGAACCGCTGTGCCGGGTGCGGATCTCGCCCGCCCACGGGTGGTAGCCCTCGAACACGTGGTTCGCGATGCCGGTGCCGCGGGTCTCGGTCAGGAAGTCGGTGCGGAACCCGATCAGGCCGCGCGCCGGGAGGACGAACTCGAGCTTGATCCGGCCGGTGCCGTGCCCGCCCATGTCCTCCATGCGGCCCTTGCGCGCCGCGAGCAGCTGGGTGACCGCGCCGAGGTGCTCCTCGGGGATGTCCAGCGTGAGCCGCTCGAACGGCTCGTGCAGCTTGCCGTCGATGGTCTTGGTGACCACCTGCGGCTTGCCGACGGTCAGCTCGAAGCCCTCGCGGCGCATCTGCTCGACCAGGATCGCCAGCGCCAGCTCGCCACGGCCCTGGACCTCCCAGGTGTCCGGGCGCTCGGTGGGCAGGACGCGGATCGACACGTTGCCGATCAGCTCCTGGTCCAGCCGGGCCTTCACCAGGCGCGCGGTGACCTTGTCGCCGCCGTTGCGGCCGGCCAGCGGCGAGGTGTTCACGCCGATGGTCATCGAGATGGCCGGCTCGTCGACGGTGATCCGGGGCAGCGCCACCGGGTTCTCCACGTCGGCCAGCGTGTCGCCGATCGTGATGTCCGGGATGCCGGCGATGGCGACCAGGTCACCGGCCGAGGCCTCCTGCGCGGGCACCCGCTCCAGGGCCTCGGTGACCAGCAGCTCGGAGATCCGGACGTTCTGCACCGAGCCGTCCTCGCGCAGCCACGCGACGGTCTGGCCCTTGCGCAGCTTGCCGGAGTGGATGCGGATGAGCGCGATGCGGCCGAGGAAGTTGGACGCGTCGAGGTTGGTGACCAGGGCCTGCAGCGGGCTGTCCGGGTCGGCCTGGGGCGGCGGCACGTGACGCAGCAGGGTGTCGAACAGCGGGTCGAGGTTGTCGCTGTCAGGCAGCTCACCGTCGGCGGGCTGCTCCAGGCTCGCCCGGCCGGCGCGCGCGGAGGCGTAGATGACGGGCAGGTCGAGGACCGCGTCGAGGTCGGCGTCCTCGATGTCGCCCGCGAGGTCGAGCAGCAGGTCGTGGGTCTCCTCGACGACCTCGGCGATGCGGGCGTCCGGGCGGTCGACCTTGTTGACCACCAGCACGACCGGCAGGCCAGCCTGCAGGGTCTTGCGCAGCACGAACCGGGTCTGCGGCAGCGGACCCTCGCTGGCGTCGACCAGCAGCAGGACGCCGTCGACCATGGCCAGGCCGCGCTCGACCTCGCCGCCGAAGTCGGCGTGGCCGGGGGTGTCGATCACGTTGATGGTGACCGGCCCCTCGGCGGTCTGGCGGCGGATGGCGGTGTTCTTGGCGAGGATCGTGATGCCCTTCTCACGTTCCAGCTCGCCCGAGTCCATGACGCGGTCGACGAGCTCGGCACGTTCGCCGAAGGCACCGGACTGCCGCAGCATGGCGTCGACCAGGGTGGTCTTGCCGTGGTCGACGTGCGCGACGATGGCGACGTTGCGGAGGTCGGTGCGGACCTTCTCGGCGGTTGCTGTGGGCACGCGAGGGCTCCTGAACATTTCGAAGGGATGAATCGCGGGCCCGCTTTGGCATACGCGATCCCATTCAGGATACCCGGTACCACATTGTGACCAGGGCCACGGTGGATGATCACTTAGGTTCACCTAACCTAAGGTCGTCCCCGGAGCTGTGGAGTGGTGGTTTGGGCAAGAAGGAGGCGGACCCCCGCAAGGTGGTCCGCAAGCTCATGAAGGCCGGCAAGGTCAAGAAGAAGTGCTGCCGCTCGAAGCCGCGCTGCAAGAAGTGCCCGGTGCTCGCCCTCCAGCGCGCGAAGGCGGACCTGAAGAAGGCCGCCTAGGGGTAGTGCCCATGGTCGTGGAGAAATTCGGGCGGCCGCGCGAGGACGGCAGCGACCAGCACAAGGCCGCCCGCCGCGCGCCCCGAGTGGGTTATGAGTACGTGCACTGCGCCATCGACGATCACTCCCGGCTCGCCTACGCCGAGATCCACCCCGACGAAAAACCGCCGTCACCTGCGCCGGCTTCCTCCGCCGCGACAACCATCACCGAGCCCACACCGCACTCAACGACCAACCACCATCACCCGCGTCGACAACCTCACTGGGCACGACACCTAGAGGTTTGGCCGCCGAGGCCTTGACACACTCGCCCTAGACGGCGAGCGCCTCGTTCAGCAGGCGGAGTTCCGGCGCCGTGCGGGTGGCGCCGAATTCGATGATCCGGAACTGCGCCAGACGCCGTTCGACGATCGGGTCGGACGCGAGTACCGCTTCCAGTTTCACCTGGGGCATCGGGCGGGTCACGATCACGCAACCGGAATGCGGCGTGCGCCGCCCGGCGGCCAGGAACTCGCCCGACTTGAAGTGCCGGTCCAGCCATTTCGCGTGGTCGGCCAGGTAGTAGTCGACTTCCTCCACCGGGGCCGTGTAGTCGATCAGCACGATGTACATACCTTCACGGTAGCCCTGGAACGGCCCCCGGGAAATGATTCTCAGCCGATTGCCAGTAATCTGTGCAACAGCGGTTCGACATTCCAAAGAATTGCTTTCCGGAAGGCAATGTGGATATTACTTTCGGCCGCTGCTACGCTGCTGGCGTGCGCACGATCGGGAACTTCTGGTGGCCGCCGGCAGGCGGTCCCTCCGACGTGCGCTGACACCCAGCACCCACGACAAGGCCGCCCGCGCAGGCGGCCTTCGTCGTTCCCGGGGCCGTGGCGGGGGTGGCCACCGACCCGAGGACACCACCGATGCGAATTTCCGGGATCACCCCGTCCGGCCACACCCACCTCGGCAACCACCTGGGCGCGATCCAGCGCTGGGTGGCCGACGGCGGCCCGGACGACCTGTACTTCGTGTCCGACCTGCACGCCATGACGACCACCCACAACCCGGGCAAGCTGCGCGGGCGGACCAGCGAGATGCTGGCCGTGCTGGTGGCGGCGGGGATCCCCGCCGAGCGCGTGTTCGTGCAGTCGGACCTGTCCCGCGAGCTGGGCGCGCTGACCTGGATCCTGGAGTGCACCTGCAGCTACGGCGAGGCCGCGCGGATGATCCAGTTCAAGGAGAAGGGCAGCGGCCAGCCGGGCGTGCGGCTGAGCCTGCTGACCTACCCGGTGCTGATGGCCGCCGACATCCTGCTGCAGGGTGCCGCGGAGGTCCCGGTGGGCGAGGACCAGAACCAGCACGTCGAACTGGCCCGCGCCCTGGCCCGGCGGTTCAACAGCACCTACGGCGAGGTGTTCACGGTGCCCCGATCGGTGCTGCCGCCGACGGGCGCGCGGGTGCGGGACCTGTCCGACCCGGCGCGGAAGATGTCGAAGTCCGCGCGCGACGCGGCCGGGGTGGTGTTCGTGCTGGACGAGCCGGACCTGATCCGCCGCAAGGTGCGCCGCGCGGTGACGGACGGGTTCAGCGGGGTCGCGTACGCGCCGGAGGAGCGTCCGGGGGTCGCCAACCTGCTGGAGATCCTGGCCGGTTGCAGGGGCGCGCGGCCCGCGGACGTGGCGGTCGAGTTCTCGTCGTACGGCGAGCTGAAGGAGGCCGTGGCGGAGGCGGTGATCGAGACGCTGCGCCCGATCCGGGAGCGGACGCAGGAGCTGCTGGCGGACCCGGCGGAACTGGCGCGGATCCGCAAGGAGGGCGCCAGCCGAGCCGCCGAACGCGGCGAGCACCGCCTGACCTCGGCGATGCGGCTGATCGGCGCGGGGATGTGACCCGGAGTTGCTGATCCGGCGAATCTCCGTGCCCGCGGCGGCGATCACGCCATTGGCGCGGGCGGTGGTGTCCCGGTAGGCGCGTGGACTGATCGACGGCGCCACCGGGCGCTGACTCAGCGCAGCAGCAGCCGCAGGTCGGGGAGCAGTTCCAGGTCCGCGGGCAGCCACTGGACGCTGTCCAGGCCGGCCTCGTCGAGCCAGCGCAGCGCCTTGTGGTCCAGCGCCTCCGGGCGGGCGCGCTCGTCGGTCAGTGAGGCGGCGAACACGCGCAGCACCAGCCCCGCCCGCAACGGCACGTCCGGGCCGACCCGCGCACCGATCGCGACGTCCACGCCGAGTTCCTCGCGGCACTCCCGGCGCAGGGCGTCCACTTCGGACTCACCCGGCTCGACCCGTCCGCCGGGCAGCTCCCACAGGCCCGCCACCTCGCGCGGGTACGCGCGCTGCTGGGCGAGCAGGGACCGGCCCCGCACGATGGCCGCTCCCACGATCACCTTCACGAGGTGGAGACGTTACCGGCCGACCGCCACACGATCTGGAAGCGGGCACCGCCCTCGGGCGACTCGCCCACCGACACCCGCCCGCCGCGCCGCCGCACGGTTTCGGCGACCATCGCCAGCCCCAGCCCGGTGCCGCCGGAGGTGCGGGCCCGGTCGTCGCCGACGCGGTAGAACCGGTCGAACACGCGGTCCCGGTGCTCGGGCGGGATGCCCGGCCCGTCGTCGTCCACCACCAGCCGCACGGTGGAGTGCCCGGGCAGCACCGACACCACGATCTGCGACGAGGCGTACCGGCAGGCGTTGCGCAGCAGGTTGTTCAGCACCAGCTCGACCTCGGAGTGCGCCGCGTGCGCCCACGCCTGCCCGACCACGCCCGTGACGCGCACCGCAGGCGAGCCGGGCGGCAACCGGTCCGCCGCCGCGCGCGCCTCGGTGAGCAGTTCGACGGCCTCGGCCGGCGGCAGCTCCCCGGCGTCCGACCGGGCCAGGGTCAGCAGCCCGTCCAGCAGTGCGGACAACCGCTCGGCCTCGGCGAGGACGTCGGCCAGCGTCTCCTGCGCCAGCTCCGGATCGGGGTTGGCGACGGCGACCTCGGCCTGCACGCGGATCGACGCGACCGGCGAGCGCAGCTCGTGCGCGGCGTCCCCGGTGAACCGCCGCAGCCGCTGAGCGGCCTCCTCCTGCCGCGCCAGCAGCGCGTTGAAGTCCGCCGCCAGCGCCCGCAGCTCGTCGTCGGCCTCGGGCAACGGCACCCGCTGCCCCGGCGGCAGCGCGCGGACCGTCCGGCGCAGCCGGCTCACGCGCCGCAGCGCGAAACGCACCACCAGCCAGGTCGCGATCGCGGCGAGCACCGCGCCGATCCCGGCGGCCCACAGCAGCCAGGTCGCAGCCTTGTGCACGGCCGCCCGCTGGCCCACCAGCCCGGTGCCGGCGGCGACCAGCCGCAGCTGCCCGTCCGGCGCGGTCACCACCGAGCCCAGCCACCGCATCCGCTCCACGGTCACCGGCTGCCCGGCCTTGAGCGCCCGCACGTCACCCGGCCCGAGCGGGGTCGCCGGGCCGCCGTCGACCGGCGCACCCGCGGTGTCGAGCACGCGCAGGACCACGCCGTCCGGTGGGACGGGCAGCTGTCCGACGGACACGGTCGCGGCCGCCGGAGCGAGCGCCTCGGACAGTTCGGTGTCGACGGAGGAGTCCCGCAGGGGCCCGAGCCCGCGCCCGGCGACGACGGCGAGGCCGAGCAGGAACGCCAGCGTGACCGCGGCGGCCGGCGCCGTGATCCGGAACTGCATGGACCGGCGTTCCCACCACCGGCGCAGCGAGCTCACCCGGGCAGGACCTCGTCCAGCGCCGCGTCCGAGGCCAGGTAGCCGTGGCCGCGCACGGTGCGCACCAGCGCGCCCGCCCCGACCGCGTCGAGCTTGCGGCGCACGTACCCGACGTAGACCTCGACGACGTTGCGGGTCGCGGCCTGCTCGTCACCCCACACCGCGCGCAGCAGCTCGTCCTTGGTGACGACCGTCCCGGCGCGCCCGACCAGCACCTCGAGCAGGCTGAACTCGCGCGGGCTCAGCGCGACCGGGTCGTCGTGCCAGCGCACCTCGCGGGTGGCGCGGTCGACGACGAGGCCCCCGATGCGCAGCGGGCCGCGCGTCCCCTCGGTGGCCGCGCGGCGCAGGACGGCGCGGATCTGCGCGACCAGCACGACGAACGAGAACGGCTTGACCAGGTAGCCGTCGGCCCCGAGGTCGAGCCCGTCGGCCTGGTCGACCTCGCCGTCCTTGGCCGAGACCATCAGGACCGGCGTGGTGATGCCCTGTGCGCGCAACGCCTGCAGCACCCGGTACCCGGACAGGCCGGGCAGCATGATGTCCAGCAGCAGCACGTCGAACGACCCGGTCTGCGCCAGGCGCAGGCCGCTCGGGCCGTCGGGGGCGGTGACCACGTCCATGCCCTCCGCCCGCAGCCCGCGGTGCAGCGCCTTGCGCACGCCGGGCTCGTCGTCCACCACGAGAATCCGAGGGTTCACGGTTGACAAGCATGCCCGGTTTTTCCAGCTCGGGCGCGCGCTCTCAGCGGTCTCTCAGCATCTCAGGTCCATCTCAGGGCCGACGGAGGAGTGTCAGCGGCGGGGAAAGAGCACACTGGTGCTCGTCGACACAGGGAGAGCGAAATGCAGCCGAAGACGAAGGCCATCACCGCGGCGGTCACGGGGTCCGCGCTCGGCGCCGCCGGGCTCGCGTGGATCGCGATGCCGGCCACCGCGGGTGAGGCCCCGGAGCTGCCGGCGATCAGCGCGGAGGAGCTGGTGCAGTCGGTGGTCACCACCAGGACCCCGGCGCTGGCCGGGACCGTCGAGGTGGACAACAACCTGGGCCTGCC
Source organism: Amycolatopsis deserti (assembly GCF_014653945.1). Classification (GTDB taxonomy): domain Bacteria; phylum Actinomycetota; class Actinomycetes; order Mycobacteriales; family Pseudonocardiaceae; genus Amycolatopsis_E; species Amycolatopsis_E deserti. Next base: position 193,109 of record NZ_BNAU01000012.1, read on the forward strand.
GGTCTCGACCCTGCCGGGTGGCACGAGCCTGGACATCGACGCGGCCCGCGTCTACAACGACGGGGCCGGCAACAGCAAGCTCGCCATCGAGCAGGGCGCGAGCGAGCACACCGTGGTGCGCAATGGCGCGACCGTGTGGACGTACGACTCGGCGGACAACGCGGCGACGAAGATCACCGTGCCGCCCGAGGCGCTGCAGAAGCCCGGGGAGTACGAGCTGAGCGACCCGGCGACGGCGGCGGCGCAGCTGCTCGCGAAGGTCCGGGAGAGCAGCACTGTCACCGTCGAGGGGACGGCCCGGGTGGCCGGCCGGGCGGTCTACGAGCTGGTGCTGACGCCGAAGCCGACCGAGCGCACGCTGCTGCGCGAGGTGCGCGTCGCGGTCGACGCCGAGAAGCGGGTGCCGCTGCGGCTGGCCGTGATGACCTACGGCACCTCGGACCCGGCGTTCCAGGTCGCGTTCAGCGACATCGCGTTCGCGCCGCAGCCGGCGAGCGAGTTCCAGTTCACCCCGCCGCAGGGCGCGAAGGTGACCGAGGAGCAGGCGCCCGCCGGGCACCCGGAGCAGCGGGACCTGGAGAACGCGGTCCAGGTCGTGGGCGACGGCTGGGACAGCGTCGTCACCGGCACCTTCCCGGCCGAGACGCTCGCTCCGCAGCGGGGTGAGCGCGGGGAGAGCGTCGACCCGAAGGCGCTGCTGGCGCAGTTCGGCAAGCCGGTCAGCGGCGCGTTCGGCACCGGCTACGTGATCACCACGAAGGTCGGTACCGCCCTGATCACCGACGACGGCCGCTTCGCCGCCGGCGCCGTGCCGGAGCAGGTGCTGGTCGAGGCTCTGGGAGCGAAATGACGGAGACACTGCCGGTGGGCGCTTCGGTCGAAGCGCCCACCGCGGGTCCGGCACTCGCCGCGCGGACCAGGGGGTTGCGCAAGGTGTACCGGACCGCGGTCGCGGTGGACCAGGTCGATCTGGACGTGCCGGAGGGCGCGGTGCTGGGCATGCTCGGGCCGAACGGCTCGGGCAAGACCACCACGATCCGGATGCTGCTCGGCCTGGTCCGCCCGACCGAGGGCGAGGTGGAGCTGCTCGGCAGGCGGATGCCCGAGGGCGCGGCACGCGCTCTGCCGGACGTCGGCGCGCTGGTCGAGGGGCCGGGCTTCCACCCGTTCCTGTCCGGGCGGGAAAACCTGCGCCGCGTGGCCGCCGCCGAGCCGCGGCTGTCCTCTGCGGCGATCCCCCGCGCGGTCGAGGACGCGCTGGAGCGGGTCGGGCTGGGGCACGCGGCGCACCGGCGCTACCGGGGGTACTCGCTGGGCATGAAGCAGCGGCTGGGGCTCGCCTCGGCGCTGCTCGTGCCGCGGCGGATGGTCGTGCTGGACGAGCCGACCAACGGGCTGGACCCGGCCGGCACGCGGGAGATCCGCCGCATCATCGGCGAGCTGCACGCCGAGGGCGTCACCGTGCTGGTGTCCTCGCACCTGCTCGCCGAGGTCGAGGCGACCTGCACGCACGTGGCCGTCCTCCACGACGGCACGGTGGTGGCGCAGGGCGAGCTGGACGAGCTGCTGGAGTCCGGCACGCCGTCGCTGGTGGTGTCCACTCCGGACGGTGACCAGGCGCTCACCGCGCTGCGGGACAACCGCATCCCGGGCCGCCTCACGCCGGAGGGTGTGCGGGCGGACCTGTCCGCGGCGACAGCGCCGCAGGTGATCGAGACGCTGGTGCGGGCCGGAGTGGCCGTGCACGAGGCGAAGCGGGCCCGCACCGGGCTGGAGGACCTGTTCGCGCGGCTGACGCAACGGGACTCCGGCACCGACGGCCTGCCGGATGTGGACGAGGGAGCGGCATGACGGCGACACTGGACGCGGCGCCGGTGGAACGGTGGAGTGTGCCGTTCCACCGGCTCTTCCGCGCCGAGCTGCGGTGGATCTTCCGCCGCCCGCGCACGCTGATCGTGCTGGGCCTGCTCGCGCTGATCCCGGTGATCATCGGGATCGGGCTGACGATCGCGGCGAACAACGACGCCCAGGCCGGCGGCGGGGGCGGCGGTGGGGACTCGCTGCTGACCGCCGCGGCCGGGAACGCGCTGGTCCTGCCGCTGGCCACGCTCGGGGTGACGCTGAACCTGATGCTGCCGCTGATCACGGCGATGTCGGCCGGGGACGCGCTCGCCGGTGAATCGTCGGTGGGCACGCTGCGCGGGCTGCTGCTCGCGCCGGTGAGCCGGGGCAGGCTGCTGCTGATGAAGGCGCTCGGGGTGGCGACGTTCACGCTGGCCGCGGCGCTGCTGATGGCCGTGGTCGCGATGGCGACCGGGCTGGTGATCAACGGGACCGGTTCGCTGTTCACGCTCTCCGGCAACACGTTGTCCGTTGTGGACGCACTGGGCCGGGTCGCGCTGGCGGCGGCGTGGGTGACGCTGCAGCTGTGGGCGGTCGGGGCGATCGCGCTGGCGATCTCGGCGTGCACCGAGCACCCGATGCTCGTGGTGGTGTCGATACTGGCCGGCGTCGTCGTGTCGTCGGTGCTGCTCCTGCTGTCGGCGGTGGACTGGCTGCACCCGTTCCTGCTGCCCCAGTCCTGGACGGCGATCGCGGACATCCTGCGCGACCCGATCCCGGCCGACCAGCTGGGCGAGGGCGCCATCCGCGCCGCGTGCTACGTCGTGATCGGCCTGTCCCTGGCCTACGCGCGGCTGTCCACGAAGGACGGTTAGCCGACCAGGGCCACCCCGTCCGGGTCGAGGGCTAGGTGGATCTCGTCGCCCGGGTTGACGTCGGCGGACACCGCCGCGACCGCGTCCACCGTGCCGGCGCTCGTGCGGACGGAGAGGCGGACGTTGTCGCGGCGGTGCACCTTGCTCAGCACCTCACCAGCGATGCCGGTCTTCGCGAGCCGTAGTCCGGTGGGGCGCAGGCCCAGCCGGACCGGCCCGTCGGGCGCCTCGGGCACGGCGACCTCGCCGAACGGGCAGCGCACGAGGCCGTCCGCCGCCTGGCCGTCGACGACCGTGGTGACGCCCAAGAAGCGCGCCACGTTCTCGTCGGCCGGCCGGCGCCACACCTCGCGCACGGCCCCGGCCTGGCGGATCTCCCCCGCCTGCAGCACGGCGACGCGGTCGGCGAGCGTGAACGCCTCCTCCTGGTCGTGCGTGACGAGCAGGGCGGTGATCTTCGCGCTGCGCAGCATTTCGGCCAGGTCCACGGCCAGCTGTTCCCGCAACCCGGCGTCCAACCCGGACAGTGGCTCGTCGAGCAGCAGCAGGCGGGGTTCCGGCGCGAGCGCGCGGGCCAGCGCGACCCGTTGCGCCTCGCCGCCGGACAGCTCGGTCACGCGCCGCTTCTGGTAACCGGTCAGGCCGACGAGGTCGAGCAGACGCCTCACCCGCTGCGCACGCTCGCTCGCCGGCATCCCGTGCATCCGCGGCCCGAACGCGATGTTGCCTGCCACATCCCGGTGCGGGAACAGCTGGCCGTCCTGGAACACCAGGCCGAACCCGCGCTTGTGCACCGGCACCCGGGCCAGGTCGGCGCCGTCCCAGCGCACGCTGCCCGCGGTGATCGGCTCCAGGCCGGTGATCGCGCGCAGCAGCGTCGACTTCCCGGAGCCGGACGGGCCCAGCAGCGCGAGCACCTCGCCGTCGGCGATCTCCAGGTCCACGCCCGACACGGCGGTGAACGTGCCGTACCGCACGGTCAGGCCGGACACGGTCAACGCCATCTCAGAACTCCCCAACCCGGCCGGACGCGAGCCGGTCGATCACGATCACCGCGCCCGCGGTGACCAGCATGAGCAGGGCGCACGCCGCGTACGCCATCTGGTTGTTGAGCTGGCCGGGCCGCGCGATCAGCGCCGCGATCGCGACCGGCAGCGTCGGCGTCTGCGGGCGCGCCAGGAAGCTCGTCGCGCCGAACTCGCCGAGCGCGACCACGTACCCGAACCCGGCCGCGGCCACCACCGCGCGGAAGGTCAGCGGCACGTCGATCTCGCGCCACACGCGGGCCGGGCTCGCGCCGAGGGTGGCCGCGGCCTGGCGCAGGCGGTCGTCGATCGAGCGGACCACCGGCAGCACCGTGCGGATCACCAGCGGGATCACCACCAGCGCCTGCGCGAGCGGCACCAGCAGCGGGGACCTTCGGAGGTCGCCGGGCAGCGCGTCGAGCGTGATGAGGTAGCCGAACCCGACGGTCACCGCGGACACGCCGAGCGGCAGCATCAGGGCGGCGTCCATCGATTCGCCGACCCCGCGCGCGAGCCGTCCCGGGGCGCGGCGCAGCGCAACCAGAAGCACCGACGCCGACACCCCGATGATCATCGCCAGCACCGTCGCGTCGGTGGCGGTGCGCAGCGAGTTCATCGCGGCCTGCCAGCCAGAGACCTGCAGCGTGCCGTCATTGCCGGTGCTGGAGAGCGCGCGGTAGCCGGCCAGGCTCCAGCCGTCCGCGGTGGACACCGAGCGCACCAGCAACGCGATGATCGGGGTCAGCAGCAGGCCGAGCACGACGACCGCGGCGGCGACCACGGCCCACTCCCCGCCGACGGGGCGCCGGGCCGTCTCGCGTCGCGATCGCAGCCGCAGCGCGCTCTCCCGGCGCTTGCGGGCCGCCGCGCCGAGCAGCAGCGCGGCCAGGACGGCGGCGATCTGCACCAGCGACAACGCGGCCGCACCGGTCAGGTCGAGCAGGTTCTCGGTGCGCAGGTAGATCTCGGTCTCCAGCGTCCGGTACCGCGCGCCGCCGAGGATCAGCACCACGCCGAAGCTGGTGGCGCAGAACAGGAACACCACCGCGGCCGCGGACGTGATGGCCGGCATCAGCGCGGGCAGCGTCACCGAGCGGAACGCGCGCCAGCGGGAAGCGCCCAGGGCGCGGGCGGCGTCCTCGGCCCGCGTGTCGAGCACCGCCCACAGCCCGGCGACCGTGCGGCCGACGACGGCGACGTTGAAGAAGGCGTTGGCCAGCACGATCGAGATCCAGCCGCCGTCCGTCCACAGTGCCCGGAACGCCAGGCCCACCACCACGGTGGGCAGCACGAACGGGACGAGCACCAGCGTCCGGACCACCGCGACCCCGGGCAGCCGCACGCGCGCCAGCAGGAACGCGACCGGCAGCCCGGCGACCACCGCGATCAGGGTCGACCCGGCGGCCTGCGCGACGGTGAACCAGGCCAGCCGCCACGTCTCGCCCTCGGCCAGCGCCGCGAGCACCTCGCCGTCGACGAAGCCCAGCCGCAGGATCGCCCCGACCGGCCAGGCGAAGAAGACCACCAGGAACCCGAGCGGCAGCACGGCCAGTGCCGCCAGCCCGAGTCCGGTGCGGCTCACTGGCCGAGCAAGGAGCGCCACTGCTCGATCCACCGCTCACGCCCGGCCTGCACGGCCTCGGCGGGCAGGCTCGCCGGGTTCTGCGGCAGCGGGGCGGCCGTCGTCCAGGACGCGGGCAACGCGACGCCCTCGCGCGCCGGGTAGACGTACATGTTCTCCGCCACCGTGGCCTGGAACTGCTGGGACAGCAGGAAGTCGATCACCTTCTGGGCGTTGGCCGCGTTGGGCGAGCCGGCCAGCACACCGGCGTACTCGACCTGGCGGAAGCAGGTGTCCAGCAGCGCCTTCGTGCGCGGCTTGCCGTCGTCGCCGATCTCGGCGGCCGGCGAGGACGCGTAGGAGACCACGATCGGCCGCGGGCCCTTGCCGGACGAGCCGGAGAAGTCCTGGCCGTAGGCCTCCTCCCAGCCGGCGACGGCGCGCACGCCGTTGTTCTTCAGCTGGGTCCAGTAGTTCTGCCAGTTCTGCTCGCCGTAGCGGGCGATGGTGCCGAGCAGGAACGCCAGGCCGGGCGAGCTGGTGGCCGGGTTCTCCACCACCAGCAGGTCCTTGTACTCGGGCTTGACCAGGTCGTCGTAGGTCGCCGGCTCCGGGATTCCGCGCTCGGCGAACCACGTGGTGTCGATGTTCACGCAGACGTCGCCCAGGTCCACGGCGGACAGGCGGTGCTCGGAGTCCACGGCGTAGCGCTGCGGGCCGCGGTCGGCCTCGGGGCTGGTGTAGGGCGCGAAGACGCCCTCGGCGAGCGCGCGCGAGGCGAAGGTCGAGTCGACGCCGAAGGCGGCGTCGCCGATCGGGTTGGCCTTCGTGAGCACCAGGGTGTTGGTGAGCGCGCCCGCGTCACCCTTCTTCACGACGTTGATCGTGATGCCGGTCTGCTGCTTGAAGGCGTCCAGGACCTGCTGCGGCGCGGCGAAGGAGTCGTGGGTGACCAGCGTGACCGTGGCCGGGCCGTCTTCCGCGTCGTTGCCGGCCAGCGTGCAGCCCGCGGTCAGGGCGGCGACCAGGCCGACCAGGACGCCCGTGCGGAATTTCATGACCACTCCTCGCTCGATCCGGCGAGAAAGGTCGGGGCCCTCCCTGCGCCGGCATGATCCGGATCAGGTGCGAACGGTCGCGGGCGAACCCGCCTCTCAGCCCGGTGGACCCGGACTCCCGTGGCAACCGTGCAGCGTACCCGCCCCCGTACCACCATGGAGCACATGGCGGAACTACTGAGCGAAACCGAGATCTCCGAGGCCCTGAACAAGCTGCCGTACTGGCAGCGCGCGGGCGACGCGCTGGAGCGCACGGCCGAACTCGCCGACTTCCCGCAGGCCATCGCCGTGGTCAACCGGGTCGCGGAGATCGCCGAGAGCGTGGACCACCACCCGGACATGGACATCCGGTGGCGCACCGTGACGTTCCGGTGCAGCACCCACTCCGCGGGCGGGATCACGGCGAAGGACGTGTCGCTCGCCGAGCAGATCGACGGCACGATCGCCGCGCTGTGATCTAGGTCCGAGCGGCAACATCAGGGCCGGTCTCGTGCGTTCCCCGGGTGGAGGGAACGCACATGAGGAAGGTTGTCGCGCGACTGGCCGCCGTGGGGGCCGCCGTCGCTTTGTTGCTGGGAGTGCTGGCCGGAACCGCGTCGGCGGTCTCGTCCGCCGGGGTCGCCGTCGAACCGCCGAGCGAGACGCGTGCGGTGGTCGTCGGGACGCTGGCGTTCGGGTTGATGATCGCCGCGGCGGGCGCGGTGTTCTGGTATACCGCGCGTCATCGGGGACCGCAGGAGTGAATTCGGTCACGCCGGGTTCCGGGCTGTAACGACGGAGGCTTCGCGGGCGCTGTCACGCGCGGAAAGTCCCTGCTCACCGCGAGGTTCGCCATGAACACCACGCCCGCACTGTCGCCGGTCCAGCGCGCCTGGATCACCGGCCTGGCCACCGCCATCACCCTGATCGCCGTTCTCGTGCTCGCCACGCTGGGCTGATCCCAGCTGGTCCACGGCCCGCCGGTGCACCGGCGGGCCGTTTTCATGCGCTGTTGATCTGTGTGGATGACCACTCGTTGGTGACTTTTCCGTGTCCTATTCGTAATCTCACGGACGGCCATCCCCCGAACGGCTGAAAACAGTCCCCTCCCCGAAAATGGTGATCTTCCGAAATGGTGGGTCGACATAGATCCAAAGCGAAATCGCTGACAGTTTCCCTGGTGATCGGCCTGGCCGCGGCGTTCGTGCTGGGCTTCGCGGTGTGGCTGACCGGCAACTTCAGCCGGCAGGACACGGCGAGCATGGCGGCGCAGATGAAGCCGCTGCCGACGACCTCGGCCCCGACGAGCACGTCGAGCAGCACGACCACCCCGCCGCCGCCCCCGCCACCGGTCACGACGACGCCCCCGCCCCCGCCGTCGACGACGACTTCGAAGTCGACGCCGAAGTCCACGAAGACGACCCCGAAGACGACGACCAAGGCGGCGAACGCCTGCTCGTCGGTGCTCGAGGGGACGCTGCCCCACGTGGCCAAGGTGGGCAACCACATCGCGGCGAAGTTCGGCGTGGACGAGATCGGAGGCCGCGCGAGCCGGTCCGGAACCAGCGACCACCCGAGCGGCCTGGCGCTGGACTTCATGGTGGACACGGCGACGGGCAACGCCATCGCCGACTACGTGCTGGCCCACCAGTCCGAGTTCAACGTCAAGTACGTGATCTGGCGGCAGCGCTACAACGACGGCAGCGGCTGGTCGACGATGGAAGACCGCGGCGGCGCCACGGCCAACCACTACGACCACGTGCACGTCTCCTTCGAGCCGAGCGGCTCGGTGAACGTGACCTGCTGATCGCGGTGTTCCCCGGAAGCGCCCAGGCATCCCCCGGCCTGGGCGTTTCCTTTTCGGGCACCTCTTCGCCTCGAGATTCGAAGCGGCGGGCGAGATCGTCGCAGTCCGGCGGGAGATCCAGCGCCACTGTCACGCCCACATCCGCACCCACCTCCGGTCTGCGTGCGGAAGATCGGATCCGGCTGGCGTCCGCCCGGTTGTTCGCCGCGCTTAGCCGGCTTCGGGGGCGAACAGGGCCGCGTCAGACGTTGAAGCGGAACTCCACCACGTCGCCGTCGGCCATGATGTAGTCCTTGCCTTCCATCCGGACCTTGCCCGCGGAGCGCGCGGCGGCCATCGAGCCGGCCTCCATCAGGTCCTCGTAGGACACGACCTCGGCCTTGATGAACCCGCGCTCGAAGTCGGTGTGGATGACGCCCGCCGCCTGGGGCGCGGTCGCGCCCTGCGGGATCGTCCACGCCCGCGACTCCTTCGGGCCCGCCGTCAGGTAGGTCTGCAGGCCCAGCGTGTGGAACCCGGCGCGGGCCAGCGCGTGCAGGCCGGGCTCGGTCTGGCCGACCGACTCCAGCAGCTCGCGCACCGACTCCTCGTCGTCGAGTTCGAGCAGCTCGGCCTCGACCTTCGCGTCGAGGAACACGGCGTCCGCGGGCGCGACCAGCTTCGTCAGCTCCTCGCGCTTCGCCTGGTCGGTGAGCACGCCCTCGTCAGCGTTGAAGACGTACAGGAACGGCTTCAGGGTGAGCAGGCTCAGCTCACGCAGCAGCGTGGTGTCGACCTCCTGCTGCGCGGAGAACAACGTCCGCCCGCTGTCGAGGATGTCCTTCGCCTTCTGCGCGGCCTCCAGCGCGGGCCGGTTCTCCTTCTTCGTCCGGGCTTCCTTCTCCAGCCGCGGCAGCGCCTTCTCCAGCGTCTGCAGGTCGGCGAGGATCAGCTCGGTGTTGATCGTCTCGATGTCCGACGACGGGTCGACGCGGCCGTCGACGTGCACCACGTCCGGGTCGTCGAACACGCGGATGACCTGGCAGATCGCGTTGGCCTCGCGGATGTTCGCGAGGAACTTGTTGCCCAGGCCGGCCCCCTCGGAGGCACCCTTGACGATGCCCGCGATGTCCACAAAGGACACCGTGGCCGGCACGGTACGGGCGGAGCCGAACATCTCGGCGAGCTTGTCCAGCCGCTCGTCGGGCAGCGGCACGACGCCGACGTTCGGCTCGATCGTGGCGAACGGGTAGTTCGCGGCGAGCACGTCGTTGCGGGTCAGCGCGTTGAACAGGGTCGACTTGCCGACGTTGGGCAGGCCGACGATACCGAGGGTCAGACTCACGGCTCCGAAGTCTACGGGTCGGCCTCGCCACCGGACCCGGCAGCCGTTCACGCACCCGGCCCGGCAGCGCCATCGCCACCCGCCCGGCAGCCGTTCACGCACCCGGCCCGGCAGCGCCATCGCCACCCGCCCGGCAGCCGTTCACGCACCCGGCCCCGGCACCCATCCACGACCCGGCCGGCCACCCGTTCACGGCCATGTCGGATTTCCGCCAGTCGAGTGCCTGACCTGCTGGCAGGATCGAACCCATGACAGCCATCGCCGCACCGGCCGAGCAGGCGCTCTGGCGCGACCCAGAGCGCTGCTACCGCGCCGTCGCCTCCCGCGACGCCCGCTTCGACGGCCAGTTCATCACGGCCGTGCGCACGACCGGCATCTATTGCCGCCCGTCCTGCCCGGCGCTCACCCCGCGGCAGGAGAACGTGCGGTTCTACCCGACCGCGGCCGCCGCCCAGGCCGCCGGGTTCCGCGCCTGCCGCCGCTGCCTGCCCGACGCCGTGCCCGGCTCGCCCGAGTGGAACGTGCGCGCCGACCTGGCCGCCCGGGCCATGCGGCTGATCGCGGACGGCGTCGTCGAGCGCGAAGGCGTGCCCGGCCTGGCCCGCCGCCTCGGCTACTCGGAACGGCAGCTCGGCCGGGTCCTGACCACCGAACTCGGCGCCGGACCGCTGGCCCTGGCCCGCGCGCACCGGGCGCACTCGGCGCGGCTGCTCATCGAGCTGTCCGAGCTGCCGCTGGCCGACGTCGCGTTCGCGGCCGGTTTCGCCAGCGTCCGGCAGTTCAACGACACCATCCGCGAGGTCTTCGCCCGCACGCCGTCCCAGCTGCGCACGGCCGCCGCCGCGGCACGCCGACGCGCCGGCGCGGCTGAACCCGAAGCGGGCACCGCCGGAACACGGCTGTCCCTGCGGCTGCCCTTCCGCCCGCCGTTCGACGCCGCCGGGATCCTCGGCTTCTTCGCCGCCCGCGCGGTGCCCGGGGTCGAGTCGGCCGACGAGCACAGCTACACCCGCACGCTGCGGCTCCCGCACGGCGCCGCGTCGGTGACCCTGACGCCGCAGGACGGGCACGTGCGCTGCGACCTGCAGCTGGCCGACGTCCGCGACCTCGGCGCCGCGGTCACCCGCGCCCGGCGCCTGCTGGACCTGGACGCCGACCCTGATGCCGTCGCTCGCGTGCTCGGCGCCGACCCGGCGCTGGCCCCAGCGGTCGCCGCGACCCCGGGCATCCGCGTCCCCGGCGCCGCCGACGGTGCCGAGCTGGTGCTCCGCGCCATGCTGGGGCAGCAGGTCTCGGTCGCCGCCGCGCGCACCGCCGCGGCCCGGCTCACCGCCGCGCTCGGTGATCCGGTCCCGTGGCAGGACGACCTCCTGCTGTTCCCCACCGCCGCAGCCGTCGCCGAGCGGGGCCACGAGGTGCTCCGCGGGCCACAGCGCCGCGTCGACGCCATCCTCGGCGCCGCCGCCGCACTCGCCTCCGGCGACGTCGACGTGCACGTCGGACGCGACCCCGGCGAGCTGCGGGACGAACTGCTCGCACTCACCGGCATCGGACCGTGGACCGCCGACTACGTGCTGATGCGCGTCCTCGGCGCACCCGACGTGCTCCTCACCGGCGACCTCGTGCTCCGCAAGGGCGCCGCCGCCCTCGGCATCGCCGACGACATTCCCGCCCTCACCGAACGCGCGCAGGCCTGGCGACCTTGGCGGTCCTACGCCGGCATGTACCTGTGGCGCTCGAGCCAGGCCTGAACCCCGTAAGGAGAACCGACATGAGCATCGCCCACTGGTCCACGACCGACACCCCGGCCGGCCCGTTCACCGCCATCGTCGCGAGCGACGGCGCCGTCCTGGCCTCCGGCTGGACTGCCGAGCTGGACGAACTGACTCCCCAGATCTCCCCCTCACTGCGCCCGTCCGACCTCCGTGAGAAGCGCGACCTCGGCGCGGTCAGCACCGCGGTCCGCCGCTACCACGAGGGCGAGCTGGACGCGATCGACGACATTCCCGTGCGTCAGCGCTCCGGCGAGTTCCTGCAGCACGCGTGGGACGTGCTGCGCACGGTGCCCGCCGGCAAACCGGTCACCTACAGTGAGTACGCCGCTCTCGCCGGCCGTCCCGCCGCCATCCGCGCCGCGGCCTCGGCGTGTGCCCGCAACGCGGCGGCGTTGTTCGTGCCCTGCCACCGGGTGCTCCGCATCGGCGGCGCGCTGGGCGGCTTCCGCTGGGGCGTCGACATCAAGCGCTGGCTGCTCGACCACGAAACCCCGTACCGCTCCTGAGAGTTCACGCCATCTGCAGCTCCAGACTCGACCCGGTGCGGGACTTGCGCACCCGCAACCGGGTCGGGATCCGCTGCCGCAGCTCCTCCACATGGGACACCAGGCCGACCACCCGGCCTCCGGCCCGCAGGTCGTCGAGGATGTTCATCACCACGTCGAGGGTTTCGGCATCGAGCGTGCCGAAACCCTCGTCGACGAACAGCGTGTCCAGTAGCGAGCCACCGGTCTCCGCGGCGACCACATCGGCCAGCCCGAGGGCCAGCGCGAGTGACGCGAGGAACGACTCCCCACCGGACAGGGTCTTCGCCGGCCGGACCGTGCCGGAGAAGTCGTCCAGCACGTCCAGTCCCAGGCCGCCCCTCGTGCCGTGCGATCCGGCCGCATCGGAGTGCACGAACGAGTAGCGGCCCTGGCTCATCGTCTGCAACCGCGCTGTCGCGGCGATGGCCACCTCTTCCAGCCGGGCCGCCAGCACGTACGACCTCAGCGACATCTTCCGCGCGTTCTGCCCGCGCCCGTTGACCACGTCGGTCAGCGCGTCGAGCTCCGCGAACTCCTCCTCCAGCGGCCGCAACCGCTCCGTCGCGGTCGCCAGCCGCTCCGCCAACGTGCCCAGAGCGTCCGCTTGCGCGGTCGCCGACCGGAGAACGGCAACCGCCGCCTCGGCCCGTTCCCGCGCCGACTGGGCCTTCGCCCTCGCCGAGTCGACGTCCACCTCATCGTCCGGCCCGACCCCGAACAGCTCGGGTTCGTTCAGCGTCGCCCGTGCTGCCGCTTCGGCCGCACCGGCATCGGCCAGCCGCTTCTCCAGCTCCCGGACCGTCGCCTCGTCCCTGGCGGCGGCCCGCATCTCGTCCACGGTCTCGAAACCGGCGCGCCAAAGGGCGTCGCGCACTTCCGCGCGCTGACGTTCGAGCTGCTCGGCGGCACTCGCGGCCGCGGACCGCGCCTCGGCCAGAGCATCCAGGGCGCGCACGATTCCCGTCAGGTGCGCGCGGCGGGCGGCGACGTCCGCGTGTTCGCCCCGCGCCTCTTCCAGCCGCCGTGCGCGCTCGGCGACCCGTTCGGACAACGCCTTCCGCTGGGTCTCGGCGGCCGTCGCCGCCTGCAGCTCGGCCGAGCGCTTCTCCTCCAGTTCCCGCTGCTCGGTCTCGGTCGCCTGCACCTGTTTCGCGAGCGGCATCCGCTGCTTCGCCAACGCGTCCAGACCCGCGATCTCCTTGCGCAGCACCGAGAGTTCCTCGTTCAGCTGCGCGCCGTCCCGCCCCCGCAGACGTTCACGCAGCGCCGCGAGCTTGGTTTCGGCGTCGTACTTGGCCGCCTCCGCGGCCTTGCGGCGACGCTCGGCCCGGCTCTCCGCCTCCTCGGCCGCCTGCTCCTGCTCGGGCGAGACCGCTTCGGGTGCGGCCATGGCCGGCGCCGGGTGGTCGGACGAACCGCAGACCGGGCACGGCGATCCGGACGTCAGGCGGGCGGCCAGCTCGGCCGCCATCCCGTCCAGCCGCCACCGGCGCAGCTCGAGGAACCGTTCACGCGCCTCCTGGTGCTGGTCGATGGCCTGCCGCGCCAGCTCTTCAGCCTCCGTCAGGGCGCGCTCGGCCGCGGGCAGGCGCTCCGCGTCCCGCACCGCGGCGACCAGCTCGGACTCGCGCTTGCGGACCTCGCCGAGCTTCGCCTCGGCGTCGATCGCGGCGTCCAGCCGCTCCCGCAGGTCCCGTGCCCGCTCCGGAATGCCGGCCAGCTTCTCGCCGAGCACCTCGACCCGGGCGCGCGCTTCGGCCGCGGCCTCGGCGAACCGCTCGATGTCCCGCTGATCACGGACCTGCTGCTCGGCCTCGTCCACCAGCCCGGCGAGCGCGCCGGCCTCCTCACGCAGCTTCCCGGACAGCTTGCGCAGCTCCGCCGTGCCCATCCGCGCGTCCGCGAAACCCGTCGCCTCGAGCGCCTGCGCCCGGCGCTCCTCGGTCACACGGGCTTCGTCCAGCTGCGACGCGCACCGGTCCGCCTGAGCCGCGACACCGGTCACGGTCGCCGCCCGCCTGGCCGCCTCGAGTTCGCGGGCCCAGCGGTTCCGTTCCTCCTCCTGCTCGGCCAGTGCCGCGAGCCGCTGGTGCGCGTCCCGCACCCGGCGCACGCGTTCGGCCGCCGCGAGCCGCTCGGCCAGCAGCTCGTCAGCGGATTCACGCGCCGCTCGGGCCCGCTTCTCGTCCTCCCGGGCCTGCTCCACGGTGGACCGGATGCGCTCGCCGGTGCGCGCGACCCAGTCGGCGATGTCCTCCTCGGGCACGTCCTCCCCGGCCACCTGAGCGAACCGCGCCGTCCACTCGCGCAGTTCGAGGCGCTGCTCGTCGAGTTCGCGCCGACGGTCCGCGCGTCGTTCCCGGAACCACGCCTCGACGTCGGCGAACCGCTTGGTGCCGAAGAGCCTCTCCAGCAGCTTCTCGCGCTCGTCGGTGTCAGCGCGCAGGAACCGGGCGAACTCGCCCTGCGGCAGCAACACGACCTGGAAGAACTGCTCCGCGCTCATCCCCAGCAGACGCTGGACCGTGCGGCCGACCTCGTCGATCCGGGTCAGACCCTCGGGGGGCTGGCCCGCGGGCGGCGGACCGACCCACCTGAGCACCGCCTTCGCCTGCTGCGTGGTCGTCCCCTCACCACGCCGCTTCGGACGCTGGTATTCCGGGCTGCGCGACAACCGCAGCCGCTGGCCCTGGACGGTCAGTTCGAGCACGACCTCGGTCGGGTCCTCCGGATCCGCCAGATCGCAGCGCAGCCGCTTGACCTGCCCGCGCGCCCCGGGCACGGTGCCGAAGAGCGCGAACGCCACCGCGTCCAGCAGCGTCGTCTTGCCCGCGCCGGTGTCGCCGTGCAGGAGGAAGAGACCGTCGGCGCCAAGCGCGTCGAAGTCGACGACCTCCCTGGTCCGGTACGGCCCGAAGGCCGCCACCTCCAGCCTGTGCAGCCTCATGCCGCGTCCTCCCTGTCCGCCTTCTCCAGGGCCGTCCGCAGCAGCGCGGCCTCACGCTCGTTCGGCGGAGCACCACGGCAGTCGTCGAGGAAACCACGGGCGATCTCCTCGTCCGACCTTCCCCGCACCGCCGCGGCGTAGCGCAACGCCGAGGACGTCTTTCCGTTCTCCGGCTGCCATTCCAGGTGCACCGCGTGCGGGAAACGCTCACGTAGCGACCGCATCGCGTCGATCGGCCGGATGTCGTCGGTGAGCGTGACCGACAGATAACACTCGGCCAGCTCGTCGTGGGCCGGATCCGCCAGCAGGTCCGCGAGGCGGCCGGTGAGCTTCGCGAGCCGGCGCGGAACCGGCAGCTCGTGGCGCCGCACCTCGGCCAGGCCGGACGCGTCGAGGTCGACCAGCCACACCGATTTCCGTTGGTGCGCCTCGGAGAACGAATAGGCGACCGGGCTGCCCGAGTACCGCAGGTGCTCGGCGAGAGTCTGCGGCCCGTGCAAGTGTCCCAACGCGACGTAGTCGGCGCCGTCGAACACCGCACCGGGAACCTGTTCCACGCCACCGACCGCGATGGACCGCTCCGATTCGGTCGGGGCGCCACCGGTGACGAACGCGTGCGCGAGCACGACCGAGCGGGTTCCCGGCGCACGCTCCGCCAGGTCGGCCCGGATGCGCCGCATCGCCTCGGTGAGCACGCCGGTGTGGCCCCGCGCCCCCGTCACGCCGAGCGCGTGCCGCGCCGGTTCCGGCTCCAGGTAAGGGATTCCGTAGATCGCGACCGGCCCGTGGTCGTCGTCGAGCAGGACCGGGTCGGCGATCCGGTCGATCGTCGTGCGCAGGTGCAGACCGCCGGCGGCGGCGAACTCGCCGAAGGCGCCCAGCCGCGGCGCGGAGTCGTGGTTGCCGGACGTGAGGACGATGTGCGCCCCGGCGTGCCGCAGGCGGCTCAGGGCGCGGTTGGCGACCTGCACCGCCTCGGCGGACGGCACGGCGCGGTCGTAGATGTCGCCCGACACGAGGACGACGTCCACCCCCTCGGCAGCCACCAGGTCCGCGAGGTGCGCGAGCACGGCGTCCTGCTCGGCGAGCAGGTCCAAGCCGTGGAAGGTGCGTCCGACGTGCCAGTCGGAGGTGTGCAGGAGTCTCACGCCGCCCAAGTTACGAGGGGGGTCCGACAGAATCCCGCAGACACCCCGCGATGCTTCACCCGAACGTGTGTTCGGAGTGGATCGGAGCGGGCGGGTCCCGTTTTTGTCGGTGCCCTCCGTCATGATGCGGTCACGTTTTCGACGATCAAGAAAGGAGGGCGGCAGTGGCCTCCACCGTGATCAGCACGGCAGCCGTCGCGATCGCTTTGGTCCTGGTCGTGGCGGTCGTCCTGCTGTGGCGGCTCTATAGCGACAGCATGCGCCGCGCGGACGCGGCGGCGCGCCAGGTAGAGGCCGAGCGGTCACGCGTGGATCAGCAGCAGGCGGCGTTGCGGCGGTACGAAGTGGCCTTCGCCTCGATCAGCGGCCGTGGGGAGCTGGGCGAGCAGGTCCTCGCGGAGACCGCGCGGGCGCTTGGATTGCGCGAAGGGCTGCACTACACACTGCAGACAGATCTGGGCGGGGGTGGGTCGGCCAAACCGGACATGGTGCTGCGGGTGGGCGGCGACCGGAGCGTGCCGGTCGACGCGAAGGCGAGCCTGGCGTGCTGGGCGGAAGCGGTCGAGACCGACGATCCGGACGAGCGGATGGACGCGTTGCGGGTGCACGTCCGCAATCTCCGGTCCCGAGCGGCGGAACTGGCGGGCAAGGGGTACCAGCGCTGGGCCGACGCGATCTACGGCACGGTGATGTTCGTGCCGTCCGACGCCGCCGTGGTGGCGGCGCTGGACACCGATCCCGAACTGTTGCGCTGGATGCTCGACCGGCGGGTGTTCCTGTGCGGACCGACCGGTTTCGCGGTGGTGGCGTCGGCCGCGCTGTTCGCCGCGAGCGACCGGGCGGTGGTGGAGGACATCGAGCGCGTGCGGGCCGGCGCGGCGGCGGCGCACCGGGCGGCGGGCAACGCCGTCGAGGCGCTCAACCTCAGCAGTACCCACCTGCAGCGGTTCCTGTCGGCGCGGCGGCGAGAGCTGGATGCGCTCGAGGGATTCCGGGCGGCCGTGGCGCCGCTGTCGGACGCGGCGGCGAGCCCGACCGAGGTCGCCACCATCCGGAGGGGGGACGAGATGGCCGCGAGCTAGGGAAAACTTCACGTTACCGGCGCGTTGCCAACACGGCCGGGCCGGCCGAAACCGCTGATCAAGACGGGTGCCCGGTGGGCCGATCCAGTGGTCTGAACCGCATCCTCCGCGGGATGGGGAGCCGGTTGGGCCGGCTACAGGTTACGGTGTTGCCTCGTGACCGCCATTCCCGATCGCCGGAGCGATTCCGACGCCGACGACATCCCGGTGCCGTGGGATCAGCGTCCCATCGTCGGGGAACGCCGCGGCTTGCCGTGGTGGGGTGCCGTGCTCCTCGCGTTCGGGCTGGCGGTGATCGGTGCGGTCATCGACATGCAGACGCAGAACACGCTCGGCTGGCTGTTCAAGGGCGCGTACTTCGTCGGCGCGGTGGGCGCGGTGGCCGGGGTGCAGCGGCGCAGCCTGTTCGGGCCGATGGTGCAGCCTCCGCTGATCCTGGGAGTCACCGTGCCCGGCGTGGTGCTGCTGGTCTCCGGGCTGCCGGACAACAGCGACATGCTGACGCGCGCGCTGGCCGTCGGCACGCCGCTGATCAACGGGTTCCCGACCATGGCGATCACGACTGGCTGCACGCTGGTGCTGGGCATCGTGCGGATCTACCGCGAACGCAACCCGGACGCGGCGCCGAAGGCGGGCGACAAGCGGCCCACGGATCCGAAGCGTCCGGACGGCGCGGGACGTGGCGGTGCGGCGCGGGGTGACGCGCCGCGGGGTCGTCGCCCGGCCGAGGGGCGTTCCGGCTCTGGTGCGGGGTCTGGCTCCGGCGGGAGGTCGAGCTCCGGTCCTGACTCCGGTGCGGGCCGCCCGGCTGGCGAGGGCCGTGCCGCGGGTGCGGTCGCTGCCGCGCGCGGTGTGGCCGGCCGGCGTCCCGGCCGCCGCCCGCCCGAGGACGATCCGCGCCGCGCCGCGGACGAGGCGCCTCGGCGAGGGCGTCGGGGCGCGGACGGCGGCGCACGCCGCCCGGCGGAGGACGACCCGCGCCGTGACGCCGGTGCCCGGGGCGCGAAGACCCCGCCTCCGGGACGCCGGCCGCGGCAGCGCGGCGTGCCGCCAGAGGACGCGGACCGCCGCGCCGGGGAGCCGCGCACGGGCGGCCCGGCGGCCGACCGACCTCGCCGGGTCCCCCCACGAGCCGGCGACCCACGCCTGGACCCGCGCCGAGCGCCCGAAGGCCGCCGCGGAGGCACGCCACGCCGCCGCCCCTGGGACGACGAAGCCTGAGCGCCGGACCTCACGGGGCCTGT
The DNA here is from genome assembly GCF_014653945.1 of Amycolatopsis deserti. Classification (GTDB taxonomy): domain Bacteria; phylum Actinomycetota; class Actinomycetes; order Mycobacteriales; family Pseudonocardiaceae; genus Amycolatopsis_E; species Amycolatopsis_E deserti. Next base: position 211,303 of record NZ_BNAU01000012.1, read on the forward strand.
CTGCGACGCTGGGGCCCAGCGTTCACGAGCCTGGGGCGACGCCTGACCGCCGGACACCACACACCCCGTGAGCGC
>NZ_BNAU01000013.1:0-168729 GCF_014653945.1 Amycolatopsis deserti
TTTCGCTTGTGGTGCTGCGGCCTTTCCGCGTGCCGCGTCTGCGGAGCTTCGCTTCTGGTGCTATGCCCTTCCCGCGCGACCTCTGTGGTGCTCCGCTTGTGGTGGTGTGCCCGTCGGGCGTGCCGCGTCTGCGGCGCTCCGGTTCTGGTGCTGTGCCCTTCCCGCGCGACCTCTGTGGTGCTCCGCTTGTGGTGGTGTGTGCCCTTCCGGCGTGCCGCGTCTGCGGCGCTCCGGTTCTGGTGCTGTGCCCTTCCCTCGCCACCGCTGCGGCGCTCCGCTTCTGGTGCTGCGTGCCTGCCCAGTGCAGTGTCCTGGGCGCGCTGTGTCCCTTGCCTTGCATCCCGGTCGTGCTGGGCCCCTTGGCATTACGACCCCGTCGTGCTGCCCCCTCCGGCAAGCGGTGTCGCTTGTGGCGCAGTTCGCCCTTGTACGGCTGGGCATCTCGCGCGTCGACGACTGGTCACCTCGCGTGGCGGCGAATGGTGCCATCCGCGGAATGCGCCGCACGAGTGGGAAGTTCGTGAGCCGATGTGCGGTCCAGTCATCGCGTCAGCGCGGTGGTTGGGACTTTCGTGCGGTCGCGACTGGAACTTTCGTGTGACCACGAAATGTCCTTTCGCGCGAGGGGTGCCGTGCGAGTGGGAATCTCGTGCGCGTCCGCATTTGGCGTTGCCCGGCCGACCACGCAGGCTGGGATTCGTGAACTGGGGAATCGTGGCGGCGCTCGGCGCCGTTGGAGCAACAGCGGGTGCCGGGACGGCGAGCCTCCTCCGGAGGGCCGACGCCCCGGTGCCTGCCGCCGTGGTGGTGCTCGGCACCGGAGCGGCCTGGGCGGGACTCGCGACTGTGGGGCCGGCCTGGACGGCCTTCGTGCTGGCCGCGCTCGCCGTGCCGTTGGTCGCGGCCGACCTACGCCATCGGCGGCTGCCCGATGTGCTCACGTTGCCCGCGTATCCGCTCTTCGTCGCGGTGGCGCCGGATCCGGCCAAGGCGCTCGCGGCGGCCGCGGTCTTCGCGGGCGCGCACCTGGCGGTCCATCTACTGGCGCCGCGCGCGATGGGCGCAGGCGACGTCAAGCTGGCGGGCGCCCTCGGCGCGGCACTCGGCTCGGCGGGGTGGCTCGCGTTGCCGGCGGCCGCCGTGCTGGCCGCGGTCGTCACGACCGTCCTGGCCGCGACGCGCCGCTGGCCGGACGGGGTGCCCCACGGCCCGGGCCTGCTGGCAGCGGCGACCACGTTGGTGCTGATCCGCCCGGGATGACCGTCGAGCCCGGGTGACCGCAGCCGTGGGGGCGGGTGACCGTCCAGCCCCCGGCGGCCGGGCCGGTGCGGGTCGACGCTGAGCCGGGGATGGTCGCGTCCGCGGGCGCAGCCTGGGTGGCCGGGCCGGTGGGGGCGCGGGCGCCCGTGCGGCCGACGGTGGCCGCGGCGGTGGGCGCGGGGTGGCGCGCAGACGGGGCTGGTCGCGGCCGTGGGGCAGCCTGGGTGAGCGCAGCCCTGGGGTCGGGTGACCGCCCGGCGCCCGGTGGCCGGGCGGTAGGTGCGGGGCGACGTGCAGCCGGGGACGGTCGTGGCCGTGGGCGCAGCCTGGGTGGCCGGGCCGGTGGGGGCGCGGGCGCCCGTGCGGCCGGCGGTGGCCGCGGCGGTGGGAGACCACCCAGCCTGGGCTGACCGCCCACGGAAGGCGCGTCTCGGGTCTGCCCGGACTGCCCCAACGCTCCCGAGGCAAGCGCGACGGTGCGGCAGACACCATCGAACAAACCACGTAAATCCGGCCGGCCGGCACCCGCGTGGCGGCTCAGCCCACACCCGTTGGAGCCGCCTGAAGCCGGTCGTAGCCGACATGACAGGATCGTCTGGTGGTACTGCGCTGGATAACCGCTGGTGAATCGCACGGTCCGGCCCTCGCGGCCGTGCTCGAAGGGATGGTGGCCGGGGTCGAGGTCACCACCGCCGACGTGAGCGAGCAGCTCGCCCGCCGGCGGCTCGGGTTCGGCCGCAGCCCCCGCATGGGCTTCGAGACCGACCACATCGAGTTCCTCGGCGGCGTCCGGCACGGCGTCACCCAGGGCGGACCGGTCGCGGTGCACATCGAGAACGCCGAGTGGCCCAGGTGGGAGAAGGTCATGTCGGCCGACCCGGTGGACCCGGCCGAACTCGAGGGCCTGGCCCGCAACGAGCCGCTCACCCGCCCGCGCCCCGGCCACGCCGACCTGCCCGGCATGCAGAAGTACGGCTTCGACGAGGCGCGACCAGTGCTGGAGCGCGCCAGCGCCCGCGAGACGGCCTCCCGCACGGCCCTGGGCACCGTCGCCCGGAACTTCCTCCGCCAGCTGCTCGGTGCGGAGATCGTGAGCCACGTCGTGTCGATCGGCGGCGCCGTCGCCCCCGAGGGCCCGCTGCCCGGGCCCGAGGACCTCGCGGCCGTGGACGAGAGCCCGGTCCGCGCGTTCGGCCAGGAGGCCACCGACGCGATGGTCGCCGAGGTCGACGCCGTCCGCCACGCCGGTGACACGGTCGGCGGCGTCATCGAGGTCATCGCCTACGGGCTGCCGCCCGGCCTCGGCTCCCACGTCCACTGGGACCGCCGCCTCGACGCGCGCCTCGCCGGCGCCCTGATGGGCGTCCAGGCCATGAAGGGCGTCGAGGTCGGCGACGGCTTCACCACCGCCCGCCGGTGGGGCAGCCAGGCCCACGACGAAATCGACCGCGGAACCGGCCCGGCCGGCGTCAGCCGCCGCAGCAACCGCGCGGGCGGTCTCGAGGGCGGCATCACCAACGGCGAGCCGGTCCGGGTGCGCGTGGCGATGAAGCCGATCTCCACGGTCCCGCGTGCTCTGTCCACTGTGGACGTGAAAACCGGCGAGCCGGCCGTCGCGATCCACCAGCGCTCCGACGTGTGCGCGGTGCCGCGCGCCGGGGTCGTCCTGGAGTCCGTCGTGGCGCTCGTGCTCGCCGACGCGGCACTGGAGAAGTTCGGCGGCGACTCGCTGGCCGAGACCAAGCGCAACGCCGAGTCCTACCTCGCGGCACTGGAGGAACGGTGGGCAAACCTCCCTGCATCGTGATCGCGGGCCCGCCCGGGTCCGGCAAGAGCACGGTAGGACCGCTGCTCGCGAAGCGCCTGGGCGTGCCGTTCCGCGACAGCGACGACGACATCGTCGCCCGCGCCGGGCGCCCCATCGCGGAGATCTTCGCCGACGACGGCGAACCGGCCTTCCGCGCGCTCGAGGAAGAAGTCATCGCCGAGGCGCTCGCCGAGCACGACGGGGTGCTCTCCGTCGGCGGCGGCGCGGTCCTCGCCGAGGGCACCCAGAAGCGCCTGGTGGGCCACCCGGTCGTCTTCCTCAACGTCGGCTTCGCCGCGGGCGTGCAGCGCGTCGGCCTGTCCACCGCGCGCCCGCTGCTCGCCGGGGTCAACCCGCGCGCCACCTACCGCTCGCTGCTCGAAGCGCGGCTGCCCGTCTACCGCGCGGTCGCCACCATCGAGGTCGCCACCGACGACCGCACCCCGGCCGAGATCGTCGACGCCATCGCCCGCGAACTAGCCCTGGAGGGAACGCAGTGACCGACCCGGTCCGGATCGAGGTCCGCACCGCCCGGCCGTACCCGGTCGTCGTCGGCCGCGGCCTGCTCGGCGAACTGACCGAGGCCGTCAAGGACGCCTCCAGCGTGGCGATCATCCACCAGCCCACGCTCACCACCACCGCCGAAGCCGTGCGCGACGAGCTCAACGCCGCCGGCCTGGACGCGCACCGCGTCGAGATCCCCGACGCCGAGGACGGCAAGGCGCTGTCCGTCGCCGGCTTCTGCTGGGAGGTGCTGGGCCGCATCGGCCTGGACCGCCAGGGCGTCGTCGTCGCCCTCGGCGGGGGAGCGGTCACCGACCTCGCCGGGTTCGTCGCCGCCACCTGGATGCGCGGCGTCCGCTTGGTCAACGTGCCCAGCACGCTGCTCGGCATGGTCGACGCAGCGGTCGGCGGCAAAACCGGCATCAACACCGACGCCGGCAAGAACCTCGTCGGCGTCTTCCACGAGCCCAGCGCCGTCCTGGTCGACCTCGCGACCCTGGAAACCCTGCCGCGCAACGAACTGATCGCCGGCATGGCCGAGGTGGTCAAGGCCGGGTTCATCGCCGACCCGCGCATCCTCGAACTCATCGAGGCCGACCCCGAGGCCGCCACCGACCCGGCCGGTGAGGTCCTCGGCGAGCTGGTGCGCCGCTCGATCCAGGTCAAGGCCGACGTCGTGGCCGCCGACCTGCGCGAGTCCGACCTGCGCGAGATCCTCAACTACGGCCACACCCTCGGCCACGCCATCGAGCGCCGCGAGCGCTACCGGTGGCGCCACGGCGCGGCGGTCAGCGTGGGCCTGGTGTTCGCCGCCGAGCTGGCCCGCCTCGCCGGCCGCCTCGACGACGCCACCGCCGACCGGCACGCCGCCATCCTGGAGCGGCTCGGCCTGCCGACCAAGTACGACCCGGACGCGCTGCCGCAGCTGCTGGAGTCCATGCGCAAGGACAAGAAGACCCGATCCGGCGTGCTGCGGTTCGTGGTGCTGGACGGGCTGGCCAAGCCCGGGCGCCTGGAGGGACCGGACCCGGCTCTGCTGGCCGCGGCGTACTCGGCGGTCGCCGGCCCGCGGCAGTCCGAGGGTGGGAGCGTGCTGCTGTGAAGGTCTTCGTGCTCAACGGCCCCAACCTCGGCCGCCTCGGGAAGCGGGAGCCGTCGGTCTACGGCTCCACCACCCACGCCGACCTCGCGGAGCTGTGCGTCAAGACCGGCGGTGAACTGGGCATCGACGTCGAGGTGCGGCAGACCGACCACGAGGGCGAGATGGTCGGCTGGCTGCACGAGGCCGCCGACGGTGGCCACCCCGTCGTGCTCAACGCCGGCGCCTGGACCCACTACTCGATCGCCGTGCGGGACGCCGCCGCGCAGCTCACCGCTCCGCTGATCGAGCTGCACATCTCCAACGTGCACAAGCGCGAGGCGTTCCGCCACCACAGCGTGCTCTCCGACATCGCCACCGCGGTGATGGCCGGGCTCGGCGTCGACGGCTACCCGCTGGCCCTGCGCTGGCTCGCCGCCAACGCCGGATGACCGTCCCGGACCTGCGAACCGCCCGGCTGCGCCTGCGAGCACTCGACACCACCGACACCGAGGCGATCGTCCGGATCTTCGCCGACCCGGAGACGAGCCGCTTCCTCGCCGCCGACCTCAGCGATCCGGACCAGTGCCGCGCCTCGGTCGCACGCCGCCTGGCCTACACCGGGCCGGACGGCACCGGACACTGGGTCGTCGAGCGCGACGGCGCGGTCATCGGCCTGGCGCACCTGCGCCCGTCCACCGAGCTGTCCGGCGGCCTCACCGAGATCGGGTACTTCCTGGACCCCGCCCACGGCGGCCAGGGCCTGGCGACCGAAGCCGCGGCCGCGCTGCTGCGCCACGCCTTCGCCACCCTCGGCCTGCCCGCGGTCTGGGCGCTCGTCCACGAGTCCAATGTGGCCAGTCAGAACCTGGTGCGGCGCCTGGGGTTCACCGACGTCGGCGGCGGCGATCACTACGGCGCGCCACACCGGGTGTTCGTCGCGCTGCCCGGCGCGGCGGGGCACTGGCACCACGTCGAGCTGTGGGTGCCCGACCTCGCGCGGGCCGAGCAGAGCTTCGGCTGGCTGCTCACCGAACTCGGCTGGCGGGAACACCAGCGCTGGCGCGACGGCGTGAGCTGGAAACTCGGCCCCGGCTACCTGGTGGTCGAGCAGTCCCCGGCGCTCACGAGCACCGTCCACGACCGGCGCGCGCCGGGTCTCAACCACCTGGCGCTGCACGCCGGATCACCCGAACGGGTCGACGAGCTCGCCGCGGCCGCGCTCGAGCACGGCTGGCGGGCGCTCTTCGCCGACCGCTACCCGCACGCCGGCGGCCCTGATCATCACGCCGCGTATCTGGAGAACGCCGACGGCTTCGAGGTCGAACTGGTCGCCGACGCCCCGCGCGTCACTCGACCGGGTTAATCACTCTCTACACTGAGCTGGCGGCGGAAACGGAAGGACGACGGGTGGGCGGACGCAGGGTGCTCGGCGGGGTGCTGGCCGCGGTGCTGGCCGTCTCCGCGCTGGCCGGGTGCACCGGCAGCGTGCCGCCCCAGGCCGAGGGCGCCGGGCGCGGCGTCATCGGTGGCGCCCAGCCGGAACCCACCCCGGTCACGCCCGACGACGTCCAGCTCAAGACCGACTCGCCGCGCGAGAGCGCCGCTGTCGTCGCCGCGGGCGGCCCCGGCGCGCCCTACAACTACGGCCCGACGGTGATGGCCGACGGCGCCACGAACCGCATGTGGTGGTGCAGCCAGTACCCCGGCTCACCGCCGCCCGGCGACGACATCCTCTACGCCGAATCCGCTTCCCTGGACGGGCCGTTCACCGGCCCCGGCGGCGCGGTCCCGCCCGCGGTGCTGTCCGGCAACCCGGGCCAGTTCGACGGCGTGCACGCGTGCGACCCGTCGGTGATCCGCGTGAACGGGACGTACTACCAGTACTACACCGGCGCCGCGGGCGACCACGCGCTCGGCAACTCGATCGGCCTCGCGACCAGCACCGACGGGATCACCTGGCAGCGCACAGGCGGCGGCAGGCCGATCGTCGACCCGGCCCACGACACCCACCGCGAGAACCTCTACGGCGCCGGCCAGCCGGCCGCGGTCTACCTCGACGGCTGGTTCTACCTGATGTTCACCGACACCACCGGCCTGGCCGCGGGCTGGAACGGCGCGGGCCAGTTCGTGCTGCGCTCCAAGGACCCCGCGTTCGCCAGTGGCGTCGAGGCCCTGGGCGAGGCCGGGTTCGCCGCGGTGGCGAGCACCGCCGCGCCGCGCACCAAATCGCTGGTCGACGCGTTCAGCGCGGACCTGATGTGGATCGACGCGCTGAACGCGTGGGCGATCGCGCACGAGACCGCCGACGGCACCACGATCACGTTCTGGGACCGCGACTTCGTCCGCAGCCCGTACCAGCCGCTGCTCATCCCCGGCGTGTGGCGGGAGGGGCCGGGCCTGGTGCGGCGGCCGGACGGGCACGCGCCGGTGTCGGCGAAGGACCCGTGCGGGCGGGTGCCGGTGGACGTCGTCCGTGCGACCGTGACCGGCGAGGCCGGCGCGCCGACCGACCTGCGGCGCTTCGGGCTCGACATCATCGGCGTCAACGCCTGCGCCGACCCGCAGCTGGCGCTGACCGTGCTGGACGGCTTCGCGATGCCCTCGCCTGTGCGGACCATGGACCTGGTCGTGTCGGGGCAGGTGGTGCGCATCGACCGCCGCTCGGTGGCGCAGGAACTGGCTGGTCACGTGCTGGACACCCGGCTCGACGTGCTGAACCAGTTCCCGGTCGCGGCGCGGTTGGAGTCCGGTACGCGGGCCCTCAAGGCGACCGGCCTGGGTGTGGGCTTCCTCCTCGACGACGGCCGCCTCTACCCGGTGCGCCGCGCGGACGCGGTCACCGCGAACGGCTCGTCGATCGAGGACGTGACACCCGCCCAGTGGCGCACCTACCCGGCCGGTCCAGTACTGGGCTGACTCAGTCCTCGGCCGCGCGCGGGCGGGGTGTGGGCCGCGGCCGCTTCGCCGGCTCGGCCGGGCGCTTGAGCCGCCCGCCGACGAACAACCCCAGTCCGGCGGGTACCAGCACCAGCAGCGCGGTGAACGCCGCGCCACCGGAGATCGCCGGCCACAGCTCCTCCGCGCCGGTCCGGTCGACGAACACCGCGCGGCCGATCACGTACAGGACCCCGGACACCGGCCCGGCCACCAGCGACGCGATGAACCAGGTGCGCCCGGCGTCCGCCCGGCGCAGCCACGCGTCCAGCGCGCTCCACAGCGCCGCGGCGCCCACCAGCAGCGCGATCACGGCGATCCGGGCCGTCGTCAAGCCCGTCGGGTCGTAGATCGTCGCCTTGGCGAGGGCGACTTCGGCGATCGCGTGCAGCACCGCCATGCCGAGACCTCGAACCAGCCAGGACCGCATACCCATCCACCCATCGTCGCACCGCACTAAGCTGCTCCTGTGCCCGACCTCCACGCCTCGCGGCGCGACGCCCTGCGCACGGTGCTCAACGAGTCCGGCGTCGACGCGTTGCTCGTCACCGACCTGCTCAACGTCCGCTACCTGACCGGCTTCACCGGCTCCAACGCCGCGCTGCTGGTCCACTGCGCGGGCGAGGACCGCACGGTGTTCTGCACCGACGGCCGCTACACCACCCAGGCCGAGCACGAGGTGCCCGACCTGCCGCGGGTCATCGAACGGGAGAGCGCGGCGGCCCTGCTGACGCGCGCCGCCGGGGACGCCGCCGCCCACCGGCGCACCGGTTTCGAGAGCCAGCACGTCAGCGTCGAGGCCCACGACGCGTTCGCCCGCCTCGCCGAGGGCATCGAGCTGACCCGCGCGCCCGGCCTGGTCGAGCAGCTGCGGCTGATCAAGGACGAGACCGAGATCGAGGCCCTGCGGATGGCCTGCGCCGCCGCCGACCGGGCGCTGGCCGGGCTGCTGGAGCACGGCGGCATCCGGCCCGGCCGCACCGAGCTGGAGGTGGCGCGCGACCTGGAGAACCGCATGCTCGACCACGGTTCGTCCGGGCCGTCCTTCGCCTCGATCGTCGCCGCCGGGCCGAACTCGGCGATCCCGCACCACCGGCCCACCGGCCGCCCGCTGCGCACCGGCGACTTCGTCAAACTGGATTTCGGCGCCACCGTCGACGGGTACCACTCGGACATGACCCGCACGGTCGTGCTCGGGCGCCCCGCGGACTGGCAGGAAGACCTCTACGAGCTGGTCCGCCGGGCCCAGGAGACCGGCCTGGAGGCGGCGCTGGCCGGGCAGGAGGTCGCCGACGTCGACCTGGCCGCGCGCCGCGTCATCGAGCAGGGCGGGCACGGCGAGGAGTTCTCCCACGGGCTCGGCCACGGCGTCGGGCTGGAGGTGCACGAGGCACCGAGGCTCGCGAAGAACGTCGCCGGTACACTGGCCGTCGGCATGACGGTCACCGTGGAGCCAGGCGTCTACCTCGCCGGCCGCGGTGGCGTGCGCATCGAGGACACGCTGGTCGTGCGGGACGCCGATCCCGAACTCCTCACCCTGAGCAGCAAGGAACTCGTGGTCGTCTGACGCGGCCCGATCGGAAACAGGAGAACTGGACAACCCGTGGCCACCACCAACGACCTGAAGAACGGCCTGGTGCTGAACCTCGACGGACAGCTGTGGTCCGTCGTGAACTTCCAGCACGTCAAACCGGGCAAGGGCGGCGCCTTCGTGCGCACCACGCTCAAGCACGTCCTGTCCGGCAAGGTGGTGGACAAGACGTTCAACGCGGGCACCAAGGTCGACACCGCGACCGTGGACCGGCGCAACATGACCTACCTGTACAACGACGGGTCGGACTTCGTCTTCATGGACGGCGAGACCTTCGACCAGATCACCGTGCCGCGGGAGACCGTCGGCGACGGCGCGAACTACCTGCTGGAGAACACCGAGGTCCAGGTCGCCATGCACGAGGGCGTGCCGCTCTACGTCGAGCTGCCCACCTCGGTCGAGCTGGTCATCCAGCACACCGACCCGGGCCTGCAGGGCGACCGCTCCACCGGCGGCACCAAGCCGGCCACGCTGGAGACCGGCGCCGAGATCCAGGTCCCGCTGTTCCTGAGCACCGGCGAGAAGGTCAAGGTCGACACCCGCGACGGCCGTTACCTGGGCAGGGCGTAGGTTGTCCGACTCCACCTCGGCGCCCCGGCGCGGCGGTCAGCCCGGCCGCCGCGCACTCCGCAGGCGCGCCGTCGAGATCCTGTACGAGGCCGCCCAGCGTTCGCTCGATCCGGTGACGCTGCTCGCGGACCGGGTGGGTTCCACCGACGCCGACCCGGTCGGCGACTACACGATCTCGCTCGTCGAGGGCGTCACCGCGAACCGCGAGCGCATCGACGAGCTGCTCGCCGAGCACGCGCACGGCTGGAGCCTGGAGCGCATGCCGCCGGTCGACCTGGCCGTGCTGCGGGTGGGCATCTACGAGCTGCTGTGGGCCGCGGACGTGCCGGACCCGGTGGCGATCGACGAGGCGGTGGGCCTGGCCCGGGAGCTGTCCACGGACGACTCGCCCCGGTTCGTCAACGGCGTGCTGGGCCGGATCGGCACGATCGCCGACCGCATCCGCGCCGTCCTGTAGGACCTGGGAGAAGACACGAGAAGAGCCCGGCGCGCGGAGATCGCGCCGGGCTTTTCGCTGGTCAGCGTCGTTCTCAGTCCTCCTTCGCCGGGCGGGCTTCCGGCGGGAGGACGCCCCAGTCGATGAGCTGTTCGGTCAGCTCGCCGGGGGTCATGTCGTAGATGATGGCCAGCGACCGCAGGTCCTCGGTGCGGATGGACAGCACCTTGCCGTTGTAGTCGCCGCGCTGGCTCTGGATGGTGGCGGCGTAGCGGGCGAGCGGGCCGACCTTCTCGGCCGGCAGCTGCTGCAGCCGCTCCAGGTTGATGACGATCTTGGTGGCGGGTTCGGCCCCGGACGGTACCCGGCCCTCGGGCAGCAGCTCGACCACCGGCACGCCGTAGAAGTCGGCCAGCTCGGCCAGCTTCTGCACGGTCACCGCCCGGTCGCCGCGCTCGTAGGAACCGACCACGACAGCCTTCCACCGACCGCCGGACTTCTGCTCGACCCCGTGCAGGGACAGCCCCTGCTGCTGGCGGATCCCGCGGAGCTTCGCCCCGAGCGCCTTGGCGTAATCGCCCATCTGGTGGTTCTCCGTTTCCTCGCCCAGTCGGTCTCGTGGGCCGCCGGGGGACTGCCGAGTTGAACACTCAGAGTAATGGTTACGCATTGTCGTCACCAGGTCAAGAACATGATGCCCCCGGCACCACCCGGACGGCTGAACGGTGCTGCCTGTTAACATCGAGTGGATTTCCTCGGCAAGCAGGAAGTCGACGTCCTTTAAGGACCCGTCCGGTGAGGCGGGGAAGGAGTCCGCTGTGGCGTCACGCCCTCGTGACGCGGCAGCACCAGGTGGCGAGCGCGAGCTGCTCTCCGCCGGTGATGTCGCGCGCACCATCGCCCGGATGGCCCATCAGGTCATCGAGAAGACCGCCCTCGACGGCGGTACGGGCGCACCTCCCGTTCTCCTGGGCATCCCGACCCGGGGCACCTCGCTCGCGGCCCGGCTGGCCGAGCGGATCGCCGAGTTCTCCGGCGTCGAGGTGCCCACCGGCGCCCTGGACATCACCCTTTACCGCGACGACCTGCGCCGCCGCCCGACGCGGCCGCTCGCGGACACCACCCTGCCCGAAGCCGGCATCGACGACCGCGTGGTGATCCTGGTCGACGACGTGCTGTTCTCCGGCCGGACCGTGCGCGCCGCGCTGGACGCCCTGCGCGACCACGGCCGCCCCCGGGCCGTGCAGCTGGCCGTCCTGGTCGACCGCGGGCACCGCGAGTTCCCGATCCGGGCCGACTACGTGGGCAAGAACATCCCGACCGCGCGTGCCGAAGACGTCGCCGTCCTGCTGTCCGAAGTGGATGGGCGCGACGCGGTGCTGCTGCGCGAGGGGGAAGCGAAGGCATGAAGCACCTGCTGGCCACCGAAGGCCTCGACCCCGACCTGGCGACCGCGGTGCTGGACACCGCCGACGGCCTCAAGCGCACCCTGCTCGGGCGCGAGGTCCGCAAGCTGCCGACGCTGCGCGGCCGCACGGTCATCACCATGTTCTACGAGAACTCCACGCGCACCCGGGTCTCGTTCGAGATCGCCGGCAAGTGGATGAGCGCCGACGTGGTGAACGTCTCGGCGGGCGGCTCCTCGGTCGGCAAGGGCGAGTCGCTGCGGGACACCGCGCTGACCCTGTCCGCCGCCGGCGCCGACTGCGTCATCGTCCGCCACCCCGCCTCCGGCGCCGCCCAGCGCCTGGCCGGCTGGCTGGAGGGCACCGGCACCTCGGTCGTCAACGCCGGTGACGGCATGCACGAGCACCCCACCCAGGCGCTGCTCGACGCGGCCACCCTGCGGGAACGGCTCGGCGGTATCAAGGACCGGCGGATCGCCATCGTCGGCGACGTGCTGCACAGCCGGGTCGCCCGCTCCAACATCCACCTGCTGTCCGCGCTCGGCGCCGAGGTGGTGCTCGTCGCCCCGCCCACGCTGCTGCCCGCCGGGGTCGGCGCGCTGCCGGTGACCGTGTCGCACGACCTGGACGCCGAGCTGCCCGCCCTGGACGCGGTGATGATGCTGCGGGTGCAGGCCGAGCGCATGCACGGCGGGTTCTTCCCGTCGGCGCGCGAGTACTCGATCGCCTACGGCCTGAACGAGGCGCGGCTGCGGCTGCTGCCCGAGCACGCGGTCGTGCTGCACCCCGGCCCGATGCTGCGCGGCATGGAGATCGCCTCCGCGGTCGCCGACGCGCCGTCCGCGGCGATCACCGAACAGGTCCGCAACGGGGTGCACGTGCGGATGGCCGTGCTCTACCACCTGCTGGCCGGAGAGGAAGACGCGAAGTGAACCAGGTTCTGATCAAGGGCGCCCGGCTCTACGGCGAGGGCGATCCGGTGGACGTCCTGGTCAACGGCGGGACCATCGCCGAAATCGGCTCCGTCCAGGCGCCCGAGGACGCCGAGGTGATCGACGCGGACGGCCAGGTCCTGCTGCCCGGCTTCGTCGATCTGCACACCCACCTGCGCGAACCCGGCCGCGAGGACACCGAGACCATCGAGACCGGCTCGGCCGCGGCCGCGCTCGGCGGCTACACCGCGGTTTTCGCGATGGCCAACACCGACCCGGTCGCCGACAACGCGGTGATCGTCGAGCACGTGTGGCGCCGCGGCCGCGAGGTCGGCCTGGTCGACGTGCATCCGGTCGGCGCGGTGACCGTCGGCCTGAAGGGGGAGCGGCTGGCCGAGCTGGGCACGATGGCGAAGTCGGCCGCCGGGGTGCGGGTGTTCTCCGACGACGGCCACTGCGTGCACGACCCGCTGATCATGCGCCGCGCCCTGGAGTACTCCACCGCGCTGGACGTGGTCATCGCGCAGCACGCCGAGGAGCCGCGGCTGACCGTCGGCGCGCAGGCCCACGAGGGCGAGCAGGCCTCGCGCCTGGGCTACGCGGGCTGGCCGGCCTCGGCCGAGGAGTCGATCGTCGCGCGGGACTGCCTGCTCGCCGAGCACGCCGGCGCCCGCCTGCACGTCTGCCACGTGTCCACCAGTGGCACCGCCGACGTGCTGCGCTGGGCGAAGGATCGCGGCACGCGGGTCTCCGCCGAGGTCACGCCGCACCACCTGCTGCTGACCGACGAGCGCCTGGCCACCTACGACCCGGTGAACAAGGTCAACCCGCCGCTGCGCACCAACGCCGACGTCGAGAAGCTGCGCGCCGCCCTGGCCGAGGGCGTCATCGACTGCGTGGCGACCGACCACGCGCCGCACGCCCCGCAGGACAAGGACTGCGAGTGGTCGGCCGCCCGGCCCGGCATGCTCGGCCTGCAGACCGCGCTGTCCGTGGTCGCCGCCACCATGGTCGAGACCGGCCTGCTGGACTGGCGCGGCGTGGCGAAGGTCATGAGCGAGCGCCCCGCGGAGATCGCCGGCCTGCCCGACCAGGGCCGTCCGATCGCCGTCGGGGAACCGGCGAACCTCGCGCTGGTGGACCCGGGCGCACAATGGACCGTGCGGGGGGCGGAGCTGGCCAGCCTCGCCGCCAACACCCCGTACGAGGGAATGCGGTTGCCCGCCGTGGTGACCGCGACGCTGCTGCGCGGGCGCGTGACGGCCCGCGAAGGGAAGATCTGCTGATGGAACGGTTGCTGCTCACCCTGCTGGTGTTCGCCTGCTTCCTGCTCGGTCTCTGGGCCATGCGACGAAGCTGGCGGCGCCGCGCGCGCTCGCAGAGCGCGCAGCTGCCGCCGTTCCCGCAGACCCCCGCCGAGCCGGGGGAGGAGCTGCTGCCGCCGGCCAAGGGGCTCTACGTGAGCACCACCACGGCGGGCGACTGGCAGGACCGGATCGTCACGCGCGGGGTCGGCCTGCGCGGGCGCGCGGTCCTGCGGCTCTACCGCGACGGTGTGGAGATCGACCGGGCCGGCGCGCCCGGGTTCTTCATCCCGAGCGAATCCATTGTGGAGGTCAAGCGCGCGAGCGGGATCGCCGGGAAGGTGATGGGCACGAACAGCCTGATCGTCATCACCTGGCGCCTGGGCGGCAAGGAGCTGGACACCGGCTTCCGCGGTGACGACCTCGACGTCTATCCACAGTGGATCGAAAGCTTGTCCGAACGAGAGATCAAGGGAGGGGCCCAGTGACCGTGGGCACCAGGACACCGGCCGCATTGGTGCTGGAGGACGGGCGGGTGTTCCGCGGATCGGCCTACGGCGCCCAGGGTCGCACGCTGGGCGAGGCCGTGTTCTGCACCGGCATGACCGGGTACCAGGAGACGCTGACCGATCCGTCCTACCACCGCCAGATCGTGGTGCAGACCGCGCCGCAGATCGGCAACACCGGCTGGAACGACGAGGACGACGAGTCCGCCCGCATCTGGGTGTCCGGCTACGTCGTGCGCGACCCGGCCCGGACCCCGTCGAACTGGCGGTCCCGCCGCACCCTCGACGAGGAGCTGGCGCGTCAGGGCGTGGTCGGCATCAGCGGCGTCGACACCCGCACCCTGACCCGCCACCTGCGTGAGCGCGGCGCGATGCGGGCCGGGGTGTTCTCCGGCGACGCGCTGGACACCGAGGAGGCGATGACCGCCCAGGTGCTGGCGAGCCCACAGATGAAGGGCGCCGACCTGGCCGGCGAGGTCACCACCAAGGAGCCCTACGTCGTCACGCCGGAGGGCGAGCGCCGCTTCCGCGTCGCCGCGCTGGACCTGGGCATCAAGTCCAACACCCCGCGCCAGATGAGCCGCCGCGGCATCGAGCTGCACGTGCTGCCCTCGACCAGCTCGCTGGAGGAGCTGCTGGCGATCGAGCCGGACGGGGTGTTCCTGTCCAACGGCCCTGGCGACCCGGCCACCCAGGACCACGCGGTCGCGCTGACCGAGGAGGTCCTGCGCCGCGAGATCCCGCTGTTCGGCATCTGCTTCGGCAACCAGATCCTCGGCCGCGCGCTGGGGCTGGGCACCTACAAGATGCGCTACGGCCACCGGGGCATCAACATCCCGGTGATCGACGTGGAGACCGGGCGGGTGGCGATCACCGCGCAGAACCACGGCTTCGCCCTGGAGGGCGAGCCCGGGCAGCGGTTCGACTCGCCGTTCGGCGCCGCGCGGGTCAGCCACTACTGCCCCAACGACGACACGGTCGAGGGCGTGCGCTGCGCGGACGTGCCGGCCTTCTCGGTGCAGTACCACCCCGAGGCGGCCGCCGGCCCGCACGACGCCGCGCCGCTGTTCGACGAGTTCGTGACCCTGATGGAGAAGAAGAGCCGCTGATGCCGAAACGTACAGACATCGAGCACGTGCTCGTCATCGGATCCGGCCCGATCGTCATCGGCCAGGCGGCCGAGTTCGACTACTCGGGCACGCAGGCCTGCCGGGTGCTGCGCGAGGAGGGCCTGCGGGTCAGCCTCGTGAACTCCAATCCGGCCACGATCATGACCGACCCGGAGTTCGCCGACTCGACCTACATCGAGCCGGTCACCCCGGACTTCGTGGAGAAGGTCATCGCGGCCGAGCGCCCGGACGCGCTGCTGGCCACCCTGGGCGGGCAGACGGCGCTGAACACCGCCGTCGCCCTGCACGAGCGCGGCGTGCTGGAGAAGTACGGCGTCGAGCTGATCGGCGCCGACATCGACGCGATCCAGCGCGGTGAGGACCGGCAGAAGTTCAAGGACATCGTCCGCGCCATCGGCGGCGACGTCCCGCGCAGCCGCGTGTGCCACTCGATGGAGGAGGTCCGCGAGACCGTCGCCGAGCTGGGTCTGCCGGTCGTCATCCGGCCCTCGTTCACCATGGGCGGGCTGGGCTCGGGCATGGCGCACACCGACGAGGAGCTGGAGCGCCTGGCCTCCATCGGCCTGGCCGAGTCGCCGGTCACCGAGGTGCTCATCGAGGAGAGCGTGCTCGGCTGGAAGGAGTACGAGCTCGAGCTGATGCGCGACCGCCACGACAACGTGGTGGTGATCTGCTCGATCGAGAACATCGACGCGATGGGCGTGCACACCGGCGACTCGGTGACCGTCGCCCCCGCGATGACCCTGACCGACCGCGAGTACCAGCACATGCGCGACGTCGGCATCGCCGTGCTGCGCGAGGTCGGCGTCGACACCGGCGGCTGCAACATCCAGTTCGCGATCAACCCGCGCGACGGCCGCATGGTCGTCATCGAGATGAACCCGCGCGTGTCCCGCTCCAGCGCGCTGGCGTCGAAGGCCACCGGCTTCCCGATCGCCAAGATCGCCGCGAAGCTCGCCATCGGCTACAGCCTGGACGAGATCCGCAACGACATCACCGGCGAGACCCCGGCCTCGTTCGAGCCGACCCTGGACTACGTCGTGGTCAAGGTGCCGCGGTTCGCGTTCGAGAAGTTCCCGGGTGCCGACCCGCAGCTGACCACCACGATGAAGAGCGTCGGCGAAGCGATGGCCTTGGGCCGCAGCTTCCCGGAGGCCCTGGGCAAGGCGCTGCGCTCGATCGACACCAAGGCGGCCGGGTTCTGGACCACCCCCGACCCCGAGGGCGCCACGCTGGAGAACACCCTGGAAGCCCTGCGCACGCCGCACGACGGCCGCCTCTACGCGGTCGAGCGGGCCCTGCGCCTGGGCGCCACCGTGCAGCAGGTGCACGAGGCCAGCGGCATCGACCCGTGGTTCATCGACCAGATCGCGCTGATCGGCGAGGTCGGCGCCGAGGTGCGCGACGCCCCGGTGCTGGACGCGCCGCTGCTGCGCGAGGCCAAGCGCGTCGGCCTGTCCGATCAGCAGATCGCCGCGCTGCGGCCGGAGCTGGCCGGTGAGGACGGCGTCCGCGCGCTGCGCCACCGCCTCGGCGTGCGGCCGGTGTACAAGACGGTGGACACCTGCGCGGCCGAGTTCGCCGCCAAGACGCCGTACCACTACTCGGCCTACGAGTCCGACCCCGCGGCCGAATCCGAGGTCACCGCCCAGCCCGACAAGCCGAAGGTGCTGATCCTGGGCTCCGGGCCCAACCGCATCGGCCAGGGCATCGAGTTCGACTACTCGTGCGTGCACGCCGCGCTGGCGCTGCGCGAGGCCGGGTTCGAGGCCGTCATGGTCAACTGCAACCCGGAGACGGTGTCCACCGACTACGACACCTCCGACCGCCTCTACTTCGAGCCGCTGACCTTCGAGGACGTGCTCGAGGTCGTCTACGCCGAGCAGCGCTCGGGCACCGTGGCCGGCGTGATCGTGCAGCTCGGCGGCCAGACCCCGCTGAAGCTGGCGCAGCGCCTGGCCGACGCCGGGGTGCCGATCGTGGGCACCTCGCCGGAGGCGATCAACCTGGCCGAGGACCGCGGCGCGTTCGGCGACGTCCTGCTCGGCGCGGGCCTGCCCGCCCCGAAGTACGGCACCGCGACCTCGTTCGAGGGCGCCAAGCGGATCGCCGACGAGATCGGCTACCCGGTCCTGGTGCGGCCCTCCTACGTGCTCGGCGGCCGCGGCATGGAGATCGTCTACGACGAGGCCTCCCTGGCCGGCTACATCCAGCGCGCCACCGAGGTCACGCCGGAGCACCCGGTGCTGGTCGACCGGTTCCTCGACGACGCCATCGAGATCGACGTGGACGCCCTGTTCGACGGCGAGGAGCTGTACCTGGGCGGCGTCATGGAGCACATCGAGGAGGCCGGCATCCACTCCGGTGACTCCTCGTGCGCGCTGCCGCCGATCACGCTGGGCCGCCAGGACGTCGAGGCGGTGCGCGCCTCCACCGAGGCGATCGCCCGCGGCGTCGGCGTGCGCGGCCTGCTCAACGTGCAGTACGCGCTCAAGGACGACGTGCTCTACGTCCTGGAGGCCAACCCGCGCGCCAGCCGCACCGTGCCGTTCGTGTCCAAGGCGACCGGCGTGCAGCTGGCCAAGGCGGCGTCGCTGATCATGACCGGCTCCTCGATCAAGGACCTGCGCACCCGCGGCGTCCTGCCGGCCGAGGGCGACGGCGGGCACCTGCCGATCGACGCGCCGGTCGCGGTCAAGGAGGCGGTCCTGCCCTTCCACCGCTTCCGCACGCCGGAGGGCAAGGGGGTGGACTCGCTGCTCGGGCCGGAGATGAAGTCCACCGGCGAGGTCATGGGCGTGGACACCTCCTTCGGCGAGGCGTTCGCCAAGTCCCAGGCCGGGGCCTACGGGTCGCTGCCGACCTCGGGCAAGGTGTTCGTCTCGGTCGCCAACCGCGACAAGCGGGCCCTGGTGTTCCCGATCAAGCGCCTGGCCGACCTCGGCTTCGAGATCCTCGCGACCTCCGGCACCGCCGAGGTGCTGCGGCGCAACGGGGTGCCCTGCACGGTGGTCCGCAAGTACTCCGAGGGCAGCGCGCCCGGCGAGCCCAACGTGGTCGAGGTCATCACCGCCGGCGAGGTGGACATGGTGATCAACACCCCGTACGGCAACAGCGGCCCGCGGATCGACGGCTACGAGATCCGCACGGCGGCGGTGTCGCGGGACATCCCGTGCATCACCACGGTGCAGGGCGCGGCGGCGGCCGTGCACGGCGTCGAGGCGCTCATCCGGGGCGACATCGGGGTCCGGTCCCTGCAGGACCTGCAGGCCGCGCTGCGGGCCAAGTCGTGACCGGGGCGACGGCGTGACGGGCTTCGGCGCCCGGCTGGTGGAGGCGGTCGCCGCGCGCGGGAACCTGTGCGCGGGGATCGACCCCCACCCCGGTCTGCTCGACGCGTGGGGCCTGGACCGGGATCCGGGCGGGCTGGAGAAGTTCGCCCTGACGGCGGTTGACGTCCTCGCCGAGGAGGTCTCCGTCGTCAAGCCCCAGGCGGCCTTCTTCGAGGCCTTCGGACCGCCCGGGGTGGCCGTCCTGGCCCGCGTGGTCGAGCACGCCCGCGACCGCGGCGCGCTCGTCCTGCTGGACGTCAAACGCGGCGACATCGGGTCGACGATGGCCGCCTACACGGCGGCCTACCTGGGCCCGGACGCGCCGGTCCGGGCCGACGCGATCACCGTCTCGCCCTACCTCGGGTTCGGTTCGCTGGCGCCCGCGCTGGGCGGCGGCGAGGGCCTGTTCATCCTCGCCCGCACCTCCAACCCGGAGGCGGGCGCGCTGCAGAACGCCAAGCTGGACAACGGGAAGACCGTCGCCCAGTCGATTGTGGACGAGGCGGCCCGGTGCAACGCCGGCGCCGCCTCCCTCGGCGACGTCGGCGTCGTCGTGGGGGCCACGATCGGCGCCGGGGAGCTCGACCTGACCGGGTTGAACGGGCCGATCCTGGCGCCCGGTTTCGGGGCCCAGGGAGCCACCGTGGACGATCTTCGCCGCCTCTTCGGTGCGGACCTGCCCGGGGTGCTGCCCGCGTCGTCCAGGGACGTTCTCAGGCACGGTCCGGACCCCGTGGCGCTGCGCGACGCGGTGCGCCGCACCCAGGCCAGCCTGACCGGATAGCGCCAATATCAGGTCCCTGTCCTGGAACCGAGCGACCACCCCCCGCATTGTGGCCGGTGGCGCGGGGTGGGTACCGTCGCGTCACCCACCCAGAATTTTGAGTACTACGGAGGAAAACGTGGCACTTCCCCAGCTGACCGAGGAACAGCGCAAGGCGGCGCTGGAGAAGGCCGCTGCCGCTCGTCGTGCCCGCGCTGAGCTGAAGGAGCGCCTCAAGCGAGGTGGCACCACGCTCACCGACGTGCTGAAGCAGGCCGACGAGGACGAGGTTCTCGGCAAGATGAAGGTCTCCGCCCTGCTCGAAGCCCTCCCCGGCGTCGGCAAGGTGCGCGCTCAGCAGACCATGGAGCGCCTGGAGATCGCACCGAGCCGGCGGCTGCGCGGCCTTGGTGACCGGCAGCGCAAGGCGCTGCTGGCCGAGTTCAGCGGCGAGTGAGCGACACCGGCAGCGACCGCGTCACCGTGGCCGGCGGGCATGCCGGCCCGGCGACGCACCGTGAGCCGGTTCCGGACCAGGCGCGACGTGGGTCCCGGAGCCGGCTCACGGTCGTCTCCGGCCCGTCCGGGGTCGGGAAGTCCAGCGTGGTCGGCGCGCTGCGCCGGCTGGACCCGGACATCTACTTCAGTGTTTCGGTGACCACGCGGGCCCCCCGCCCCGGCGAGGTCGACGGGGTCCACTACCACTTCATCGACCGCGCCACCTTCGACAAGATGGTCGCCGCGGGCGAGCTGCTCGAACACGCCGAGTTCACCGGCAACTGCTACGGCACGCCCCGGGAACCGGTCGAGCGGGCGCTGGCCCAGGGCAGGCCGGCCGTCCTGGAGATCGAGCTGCAGGGCGCGCGGCAGGTGCGCGCGGCCATGCCGGACGCCCGGCTGGTCATGCTCATGCCGCCGTCCTGGGACGAGCTGGTCGGCCGGCTCAAGGGCCGCGGCACCGAGGAGGAGGCCGCCGTCAGCGCCCGTCTCGCCGAAGCCGAGCGCGAGCTCGCCGCGGCGGGGGAGTTCGACGTGCGGCTGGTGAACGCCGACGTCGGGGAAGCCGCGCGGCAGTTGTTAGACTTGCTGCGGGGAGACCACCGACTTCACGAACAGAACTCAGGAGCATAAGCGCGTGACCGCATCGCTCGGCATTTACGGCGAGGAACTCGAGGGCATCACCAACCCGCCGATCGACGACCTCCTGGCCAAGGTCAGCTCGAAGTACGCGCTGGTGATCTACGCCGCGAAGCGCGCCCGTCAGATCAACGACTACTACGCCCAGCTCGGCGAGGGCCTGCTCGAGTACGTCGGCCCGCTCGTGGAGCCGGGCCCGCGCGAGAAGCCGCTGTCGATCGCGCTGCGCGAGATCCACGCCGGCCTGCTCGAGCACACCGAGGGTGAGTAAACCTCGCGTCGTGCTCGGGGTGGGCGGCGGGATCGCCGCCTACAAGGCCTGTGAGGTGCTGCGCGGGCTGACCGAGTCCGGTCACGACGTCCGCGTGGTGCCCACCGAGGCCGCGCTGAAGTTCGTCGGCGCGGCCACCTTCGAGGCGCTGTCCGGCCACCCGGTGCACACCGGCGTGTTCACCGAGGTGGACCAGGTGCAGCACGTCCGCATCGGCAAGGAAGCGGACCTGGTGCTGGTCGTCCCGGCGACCGCGGACCTGCTGGCCCGTGCGGCCCAGGGCCGGGCCGACGACCTGCTCACCGGCACGCTGCTCACCGCGCGCTGCCCGGTCGCCTTCTTCCCGGCCATGCACACCGAGATGTGGGAGCACCCGGCCACCCGGGACAACGTGGCTTTGCTGCGGTCCCGGGGCGCCGTGGTCACCGAGCCCGCCGCGGGACGGCTCACCGGCGCCGACACCGGCAAGGGACGGCTGGCCGACCCGGCCGAGATCGTCGACCTCGCCCGGCTGCTGCTGGCCGCGCCGAACGCGCTGCCGCGCGACCTGGAGGGCCTGCGCGTCGTCGTCTCCGCCGGCGGCACCCGGGAGCCGCTGGACCCGGTCCGCTACCTGGGCAACCGCTCGTCGGGCAAGCAGGGCTACGCGCTGGCCCGCGTCGCCGCGCAGCGGGGCGCCGAGGTCACGCTGGTGGCCGGGCACACCGTCGAGCTGCCCGAGCCGGCCGGCGCCGTGCTGCGGCGCGTGTCCACGGCCGAGCAGATGCGCGAGGCCGTCGCCGAGGCCGCCAAGGAGGCGGACGTCGTGGTGATGGCCGCCGCCGTCGCCGATTTTCGTCCCGCGAGCCGATCCGGCCACAAAATCAAGAAAACGGACGACCAGCCGGATCCGGTCATCACGCTTTCCCGAAATCCGGACATTCTCGCGGAGCTGGTAACGAATCGATTGCCGGGACAGGTCATTGTCGGTTTCGCCGCGGAAACGGGCGACGAGCGCGGTAGCGTACTCGACCACGGCCGTGCCAAACTGCGGCGCAAGGGCTGTGACCTGCTGGTTCTCAACGCCGTCGGGGATGGTCGGGCGTTCGAGGTCGAGGAGAACGCGGGCTGGCTGCTGGCCGCCGACGGCACCGAGCGGCCTATCCCGCTGGGCTCCAAAGCGCAACTGGCGGCCGCGGTGTGGGACGCCGTCGGGGAATTTCTCAGGCACTGACCGGCGCGCCTAGTCTGGACGCCGGAGGGACAGAAGAGTTGATGGGATGTGAGCGTGGTGACCGCGTCTAACCGCAGGTTGTTCACTTCGGAGTCGGTGACCGAGGGGCACCCGGACAAGATCTGTGACGCCATCAGCGACTCGATCCTGGACGCCCTCCTGGCCAAGGACCCGCGCTCCCGCGTCGCGGTGGAGACGCTGATCACCACGGGGCAGGTGCACGTCGCCGGCGAGGTGACCACCGAGGCCTACGCCGACATCCCGACGATCGTGCGCGAGCGGATCCTCGACATCGGCTACGACTCCTCCGCCAAGGGCTTCGACGGCAACTCCTGCGGCGTGAACGTCGCCATCGGCGCGCAGTCCCCGGACATCGCGCAAGGCGTGGACACCGCCTACGAGTCGCGCGTGGAGAACGCGATCGACGAGATCGACCGGCAGGGCGCCGGCGACCAGGGCCTGATGTTCGGCTACGCCTGCTCGGACACGCCCGAGCTGATGCCGCTGCCGATCGCGCTGGCCCACCGCCTGTCCCGCCGGCTGGCCCGCGTGCGCAAGGACGGCGTGCTGCCCTACCTGCGCCCGGACGGCAAGACCCAGGTCACCATCGAGTACGCCGGCGACCAGCCGGTGCGGCTGGACACCGTCGTGGTGTCCACCCAGCACGCCGACGGCATCGACCTGGACACCATGCTCGGCGTCGACGTGCGCGAGCAGGTCGTGATGCCCGAGCTGAACGAGGTCCCGCTCGACCACAGCGACGTGAAGCTGCTGGTCAACCCCACCGGCCGGTTCGTCATCGGCGGCCCGATGGGTGACGCCGGGCTGACCGGCCGCAAGATCATCGTGGACACCTACGGCGGCATGGCCCGCCACGGTGGTGGCGCGTTCTCCGGCAAGGACCCGTCGAAGGTGGACCGCTCGGCGGCCTACGCGATGCGCTGGGTCGCCAAGAACGTCGTCGCCGCGGGCCTGGCCGGGCGGGTCGAGGTGCAGGTCGCCTACGCGATCGGCAAGGCCTCGCCGGTCGGCCTGTTCGTGGAGACCTTCGGCACCGAGACCGTCGACCCGGCCAAGATCCAGGCCGCCATCACCGAGGTGTTCGACCTGCGCCCGGCCGCGATCATCCGCGACCTGGACCTGCTGCACCCGATCTACGCCGCGACGGCCGCCTACGGCCACTTCGGCCGCACCGACGTCAAGCTGCCGTGGGAGAACACCGACCGCGCAGACGCGCTGCGCTCGCTCGCCGGGGCGTAAGGAGATGCCGCGACTGGCCTGCGAAGCGGTGCGGGTGGCGGAACCTCAGACGTCCCCTCGCTGTGGGATCGCCTCCTCATGAATGCCAATTCACCACGTCGGCGCTGTCCTCGCGAGGGAACGTCTGAGAACCCGCGGCGGTGCCGGCTGCGTAGGTGGTGAGGAGCGGCTACTGCCGCTTCTCAAGGACCCGGGCGCGTCTGGTAGAGAACGAAGCGTGACCTCTTCCGACGCGCTCTGGGACCTGCCCGCGCCCCCCAAGCGGGCCGCGGCCGGGAAGCGTCCCGCGTCCCGGAAGGGGCAGCAGAAGCCGGCGGAGCGCGACCCCATCGCGCGCATCGTCGTGGACGTGCCGCTGGCGCACCTGGACCGCACGTTCGACTACCAGGTGCCGGACAAGCTGGACGCCGACGCGGTGCCCGGCTGCCGGGTGCGGGTGCGGTTCGCCGGGCAGCTGGTCGACGGGTTCCTCGTCGAGCGGGCCGCGACCACCGAGCACAAGGGGCGGCTGGCGTTCCTGGAGCGGGTCACCTCGCCCGAACCGGTGCTGTCGCCGACGCTGTTCGCGCTGGCCCGGCGCGTCGCCGACCACTACGGCGGCACGCTGATGGACGTGCTGCGCCTGGCGATCCCGCCCCGGCACGCCAAGGCCGAGTCCGAGCCACCGCGCGACCCGGTGCGGGTGACCGAGGCGCCGTCGGTGCAGGCGTGGCAGCGGTACCAGTTCGGGACGTCGTTCACCGACGCGTTGCGCGCCGCGCGGCAGGCGCACGCCGTGTGGCAGGCGCTGCCGGGGGAGGACTGGCCGGCGCGGCTGGCCGAACTGGCGGCTCTCGCAGCCGCTTCCGGCCGGGGGGCGTTGCTGGTGGTGCCGGACCACCGCGACCTGACGCGGGTGCACGACGCGTGCGTGCGGGTGGCCGGGGCCGACGCGGTGGTGGCGTTGTCCGCGGACACCGGGCCGGCCGAACGGTACCGGCGGTGGCTCGCGGTGTCCCGGGGTTCGGTGCCGATCGTGGTCGGCACCCGCGCGGCGATGTTCGCGCCGGTCGCCGACCCCGGGCTGTTCGTGGTGTGGGACGACGGCGACGACCTGCACGTCGACCCGCACATGCCATATCCGCAGGTGCGGGACGTGCTGGCGTTGCGGGCCCACGCCCAGGGCGCGTCGTTCGTCGCCGGCGGGTTCGCCCGGACCGCGGAGGCCCAGCTGCTGGTCGAGACGCGGTGGGCCCATCCGATCATCGGATCGCGGGACGAGCTGCGGAAGGCGGCGCCGCGGGTCACGCCGGTGGGCGAGGACTTCGACGTGGCGCGCGACGAGGCGGCGCGCGTGGCCCGGCTGCCGTCGGTGGCGTTCGAGGCCGCGCGGCAGTCGTTGTCCGCCGGGGCGCCGGTGCTGGTGCAGGTTCCGCGGCGGGGTTACGTGCCCGCGCTCGCGTGCGCGCAGTGCCGGACGCCCGCCCACTGCCGCCGGTGCGCCGGGCCGCTCGGGTTGCCGGGCGGGGCGGGGGCGGACGTGGCGCACCCGCCGAGCTGCCGGTGGTGTGGCACGCCGGAGGCGCATTTCCGGTGCCCGGCCTGCGGTTCGGCACGGCTGCGGGCGGTGGTCGTCGGTGCGAAGCGGACCGCGGAGGAGCTGGGCCGGGCGTTCCCGGGGGTGCCGGTGCGGACGTCGGGGGCGCGGGAGGTGCTGGCTTCCGTGCCCGGGCGGCCCGCGCTCGTGGTCTGCACACCCGGGGCCGAGCCGGTGGCCGAGGGCAGTTACGGCGCGGCGCTGCTGCTGGACGGCTGGGCGTTGCTGGGGCGGCAGGACCTGCGCGCCGCCGAGGAAACGCTGCGGCGGTGGATGGCGGCGGCGGCCCTGGTGCGGCCGTCGTCGGCGGGTGGCCGGGTGGTCGTCGGCGCGGAGGCCCCGCTGGCGCCGGTGCAGGCCCTGGTCCGCTGGGATCCGGCCTGGCACGCCGAGCGGGAACTGGCGGAGCGGCGCGAACTGGGCTTCCCGCCGGTGGTCCGGATGGCGAGCGTGGAGGGCTCCCCCGAGGCGGTGGCCGCACTGCTGGAGGAGACGGACCTGCCGCCGTCCGCGGAGATCCTGGGCCCGGTGCCGCTGACCGAGCCCGACGAGGAGGGCCGCTCCGAACGGGAGCGCGCCCTGATCCGCGTCCCCCGCGGCGACGGCCGGGCGCTGGCGTCCCGCCTCGCCGCGGCGCAAGCGGCCCGCGCCGCACGCAAAGATCCCGCGACGGTCCGCATCCAGCTGGACCCGCTGGAGCTGATTTAGCGCAGGTCGCGTGGCGGCGCCGCCCCCCGGTGCAGCGCCACCGCGCCCCCCGCCACGGGCGGGGCAAGCGCCCGGCGCTGATCCTGACCCCGGCGATCATCCGCTTCGGGTTGAGCGCCGGGCCGGAACCAGGCAGACTGCCCGAAATGCGGACTCTGCGTGGTGTCGCGGTTCTCGTCAGTGCGGTCCTGCTCGCCCCGGGCGTCGCGTACGCCGAGCAAGCCCCGCCGAAACAGCCGGTCGCCGTCGGGTTCGGGGGGGCGGTCGCCAGCATCGACGCCGACGCCACCGCCATCGGCACCCGGGTCCTGGCCGAGGGCGGCAACGCGGTCGACGCGGCCGTCGCCACCGCCGCGGCCCTCGGCGTCACCGACCCGTTCTCGGCCGGCATCGGCGGCGGCGGGTTCTTCGTCTACTACGACGCCCGCACCCACCAGGTGCACACCCTCGACGGCCGGGAAACCGCGCCCGCGTCCGCCGACGAGAACCTCTTCGTCGAGAACGGCGCGCCGATCTCGTTCGCCGAGGCCGTCACCAGCGGCCTGTCCGTCGGCGTCCCGGGCACGCCCGCCACCTGGCAGGACGCGCTGCGCAAGTGGGGCACCCGGCCGCTGAACCAGATGCTGCGCCCCGCCGCGCGCCTGGCCCGCGACGGCTTCACCGTCGACCAGACCTTCCACACCCAGATCGCCAACAACGCGCAGCGCTTCTCGGCGTTCCCGAGCACGCGCGAGCTGTACCTGCCCGGCGGCGCGCCGCCCGCGGTGGGCAGCACGTTCACCAACCCGGACCTGGCCGCCACCTACGAAACGCTCGCCCGCCAGGGCGCCCGCGCCCTCTACCGCGGCCCGATCGCCGAGGAGATCGCCGCGACCGTGCAGCAGCCGCCGGTCGATCCGGCCGCCGGCCTCAACGTCCGGCCCGGCAAGCTCACCACCGACGACATCGCCGCGTACCGCACCATCGAGCGGGAACCCACCCACACGCGCTACCGCGGCCTCGACGTCTACGGCATGCCGGCGCCGTCCTCGGGCGGGCTCACCGTCGGCGAGGCGCTGAACATCCTGGAGAACTTCGACGTCGCGCGCTTCGGCGAGGCCGACTACCTGCACCACTTCCTGGAGGCCAGCCGGCTGGCGTTCGCCGACCGCAACCGGTGGATCGGCGACCCGGCGTTCGTCGACGTGCCCGCGCGCCAGCTGCTCAGCCAGCGGTTCGCGGACAGCCGCGCATGCCTGATCGACCCGGACCGCGCCG
Source organism: Amycolatopsis deserti (assembly GCF_014653945.1). Lineage (GTDB taxonomy): Bacteria > Actinomycetota > Actinomycetes > Mycobacteriales > Pseudonocardiaceae > Amycolatopsis_E > Amycolatopsis_E deserti. The sequence goes on from NZ_BNAU01000013.1 coordinate 26,979, forward strand.
CCACCGGAACCGTCGCCGCTGGCGACCCGCGCCACCCGCAGCCGTGCGCGGCCGGGGCCGCGGCGCCGACCCCGTACGAGGGCGAGAACACCACGCACCTGACCGTCGCCGACCGGTGGGGCAACGTGGTCGCCTACACGCTGACCATCGAGCAGGAGGGCGGCAGCGGCATCGTCGTGCCCGGCCGCGGGTTCCTGCTGAACAACGAGCTGACCGACTTCTCCTTCACCCCGGTCACCCCGGGCGTGCCCGACCCGAACCTGCCCGGCCCCGGCAAGCGCCCGCGGTCGTCGATGGCGCCGACGATCGTGCTCGAGCACGGCAAGCCGCTGCTGGCCGCCGGGTCGCCCGGCGGTGCCTCGATCATCACCACGGTGCTGCAGGTGCTGCTCGGCCGCCTGGACCGCGGGCTGACGCTGGAGGAGGCGATCGCCGCGCCGCGGGCCTCGCAGCGCAACTCCGGGCCCGCCCAGGTCGAACCGGCGTTCCTCGCGCTGCGGGAGTCCTCGGACCTGCGCGCGCGGGGCCAGCTGTTCTCGTCGACCCCGGCCGAGATCGGCGCCGCCACGGGCGTGGAGCGCCTGCCGGACGGCCGGTGGCTCGCCGCGGCGGAACCGGTACGCCGCGGCGGAGGAGCGGCGCAGGTGGTGCACCCCGCGCCCTGATCCGGCCGGGCGGGCCGCCGGGGCCGGTCACTAGACTGGCTCCGATGCCCACCTCCTCCACACCCGCCGCCGAGGTGCGTTGATGCGCCTCGTCTTCGCCGGTACCCCCGAACCCGCCGTGCCGTCGCTGCGGGCGCTGCTCGACTCGCCGCGGCACGAGGTCGTCGCCGTCGTCACGCGGCCCGACGCGCCCGCCGGCCGGGGCCGCAAGCTCCTGCGCTCACCCGTCGGCGCGCTGGCCGACGAACACGGCATCGAGGTCCTCACCCCGGCCAAGGCCGGCGACCCCGAGTTCCTCGCGCGCCTGACCGAGCTCGCCCCGGACGCCTGCCCGGTCGTCGCCTACGGGGCGCTCCTGCCGCAGCGTGCCCTGGACATCCCGCGGCACGGCTGGATCAACCTGCACTTCTCGCTGCTGCCCGCGTGGCGCGGCGCCGCCCCCGTGCAGGCCGCGATCCGCGCCGGCGACGAGATCACCGGCGCCTCCACCTTCCGCATCGTCAAGGAACTCGACGCCGGCCCGGTCTTCGGCGTCGTCACCGAGAAGATCGCCGACGACGACACCGCCGGCGCGCTCCTGGACCGCCTGGCGGTCTCCGGCGCCCGCCTCCTGGTGTCCACATTGGATGGCATCGAGGACGGCGAGGTCCAGGCGGTGCCCCAGCCCGCCGACGGCATCACCTACGCCCCCAAGGTCGCCGTCGACGACGCGCGCGTCACCTTCACCGCCCCGGCGGCCGCGGTCGACCGCCTGATCCGCGCGGTCACCCCGGAACCCGGCGCGTGGACGGAGTTCCGCGGCGAACGCCTCAAGCTCGGCCCGGTCACGATCGTCGACGAGCCCGCGCTGGAGCCGGGCGAGCTGCGCGTCGAGCGCAAGCGCGTCCTGGCCGGCACCGCGACGAAACCGGTGCGGCTGGGCGAGGTCCAGGCACAGGGCAAGAAACGCATGGCGGCCACCGACTGGGCCCGCGGCACCCGCATCGAGCAAGGAGAACGGCTGTCATGAACGAGCGCAGGCCCTCCCGGCCCCAGCGCGGCCGCCCGGCGCCCCGCAAACAGGGCCCCCGCCGCCCGCCGGCCGAGGACCCGGCGCGCCGGGTCGCGCTGGACGTGCTGCGCGCCGTCCGCCAGCGCGACGCCTACGCCAACCTCGTGCTGCCCGACATGCTCCGCCGCAACCGCCTGTCCGGTCGCGACGCCGCGCTGGCCACCGAGCTCGCCTACGGCGCCTCCCGCGCTCAGGGCATGCTCGACGCCATCATCGCCGCGTGCCTGGACCGCCCGCTCGACAAGGTCGACGGCCCGGTCCTGGACTGCCTCCGGCTGGGCGCCTACCAGCTGCTGCGCACCCGCATCCCGGAGCACGCCGCGGTCACCTCGACCGTCGACCTGGCCCGCGCCGACGCCGGTTCGCACGTCGCCGGGTTCGTCAACGCCGTCCTGCGCAAGATCTCCGAGCAGGACGAGGACGCCTGGATGGCGCAGCTGACCCCGGACCGCGAGTCCGACCCGATCGGGCACCTCGCGATGCGCACCGCCCACCCGCGCTGGGTGGCGCGCGCGTTCGCCGAGGCCCTCGGCGACAAGGGCGACGACCTGCGGGCGGCGCTGGAAGCCGACGACGCCCGCCCGGCCGTCCACCTGGCCGCCCGCCCGGGTGAGATCAGCGCCGACGAACTCGCCGCCATCACCGGCGGCGACGTCGCCCCGTACTCGCCCTACGGCGTGCACCTGCCCGCCGGCTCCGGCGACCCGGGCGACTCCGAGCCCATCCGCGAGCGCCTGGCCGTGGTGCAGGACGAGGGCAGCCAGCTGTGCGCCGTCGCGCTCACCCGGGTGCCGCTGGAGGGCTCCGACGAGCGCTGGCTCGACCTGTGTGCGGGCCCCGGCGGCAAGGCCGGGATGCTCGGCGCCCTGGCCGCGACGCAGGGCGCGCACGTCGACGCCGTCGAGCAGGCCCCGCACCGCGCGAAGCTCGTCGAGCAGGCCACCGAGGGCCTCCCGGTGACCGTGCACGTCGCCGACGGCCGCGACCCCGGCCTCGAACCCGGCTACGACCGCGTCCTGGTCGACGCGCCGTGCACCGGGCTGGGCGCGCTGCGGCGCCGCCCGGAGGCGCGCTGGCGGCGCCAGCCCTCCGACGTGCCGGACCTGACCCGGCTGCAGGGCGAGCTGCTCACCGCGGCGCTGGAGCTGACCCGCCCCGGTGGGGTGGTGGCCTACGTCGTGTGCTCGCCGCACCTGGCTGAGACCGAGGGCGTGGTCGGCGAGATCGCCCGCCGCACCAAGGCCGAGGTGCTGGACACGCGCGAGTTCTTCCCCGGCGTGCCCCACCTGGGCGAGGGACCGTACGTGCAGCTGTGGCCGCACCGGCACGGCACGGACGCGATGTTCTGCGCCGTGCTGCGCAAGCCGTGAGCGTCCTGGGCCTGGTCGGCAGCTCGTGTGGGGGACTGGACACCCGGTTCCGCGCCGAGCTGGCCGCGCCGGCCGCCGCCCGCGGCCACCGGCTCGCCGTCACGCTCACCCCGACCGCCCACCGGTGGCTGGACGCCGCCGGGGAGCTGGACGGGCTGGCCGCCCTGACCGACCTGCCGGTCCGCTCCGCCTCGCGCCTGCCCGGCGAGCCGCGGCCGCACCCGGACCCGCCGGTCTTCCTGTTCGCACCGGCCTCGGCCAACTCGGTCGCCAAGCTCGCGCTCGGCATCGCCGACAACCAGGCCCTCACCGTCCTGGGTGACGTGCTCGGCGACCCGGCCGTCACGGTCATCCTCGGCTACCAGGTCACCGACGCCCGGTTCCGGCACCCGGCCTGGCGGCGGCACCTGGACACCCTCGCCGAGGCCGGGGTGCGGGTGCGGCGGCTGGAGTACGGCAAGCCCTGGTCGGAGATCCTGGACCTGCTGCCGGCGCCCACAGGATGAGTGGGGCCACGGCTGCCCGGACCCACGATCTACACTCCGTAACCGTGGCCCACCGACCTCTCATCGCGCCGAGCATCCTGTCCGCCGACTTCGCCCGTCTGGGCGAGGAGATCCACGCCATCGCCGGCGACGGCCCCGCCCGCGCCGACTGGGTCCACGTGGACGTCATGGACAACCACTTCGTGCCCAACCTGACGCTGGGCCTGCCGGTCGTGCAGTCGCTGCTCAAGACCACGGACATCCCGCTGGACTGCCACCTGATGATCGAGGACCCGGACCGCTGGGCCATCGGCTACGCCGAGGCCGGCGCCTACAACGTCACCGTGCACGTGGAGGCCGCCGCCGACCCGGTGATGCTGGCGAAGAACCTGCGCGCCGCGGGCGCCAAGGCCGGTCTGTCCATCAAACCGGGCACGCCGCTGGAAGACCACGTCGAGACGCTCAAGCACTACGACACCCTGCTGGTGATGTCGGTCGAGCCGGGCTTCGGCGGCCAGTCGTTCATCCCGGACGTGCTGGAGAAGGTCCGCACCGCCCGCCGCCTGGTCGACACCGGCCACCTCAAGCTCGTCGTCGAGATCGACGGCGGCATCAACGCCGACACGATCGAGCAGGCCGCCGAAGCCGGGGTGGACTGCTTCGTCGCCGGCTCGGCCGTCTACGGCGCGGAAGACCCCGGCAAGGCCGTCGCGGCCCTGCGCGAACGTGCCGCCCGCGTCGGCGCGGCACACTGACACCGACAAGGAGGCCGCCAGTGTTCACCGGCATCGTGGAGGAGCTCGGCGAGATCACCGCCGTCGAGCAGGTTCCGGGCGCCGCGCGGCTCACCGTGCGCGGGCCCGTGGTGACCTCCGACGCCAAGCACGGCGACTCGATCGCCGTCAGCGGGGTGTGCCTGACCGTCGTCGACGTGTTCGGCTCCGAGTTCACCGTCGACGTGGTGCCCGAGACGCTGCAGCGCTCCCGGCTGGCCAAGATCGCCGTGGGGGACCGGGTGAACCTGGAGCGGGCGACCGCGGTGGGGGACCGGCTCGGCGGGCACATCATGCAGGGCCACGTCGACGGCACCGGGGTGTTCCTGTCCCGCGACGCGGCCGGGCTCACCCGGTTCGCGCTGCCGGAGGGGTTGTCCCGCTACATCGTGGAGAAGGGCTCGATCGCGGTCGACGGCATCTCGCTGACCGTGACGAGTGTGACGAACGACGAGTTCTCCGTGGCGCTGATTCCGACGACACTGGAACTGACCACCCTCGGCCGTGCCGAGCCGGGTGATCTGGTGAACCTCGAGGTCGACGTGCTCGCCAAGTACGTGGAGAAGCTCGCGACGCCCCATCTGCCCGGCCGCACGGAGCACACTGGAGCCGGGGCAGGCTCGAAGGAGGACGCGTGAGCAGCGCAGGGACACCGTGCGGGACGGGGGTGCCGGTCGACATCGCCGGCATCGAGAAGGCGATCGCGGACATCGCCGCCGGGCGGCCGGTGGTCGTCGTCGACGACGAGGACCGCGAGAACGAGGGCGACCTGATCTTCGCCGCCGAGAAGGCGACGCCGGAGCTGCTCGCCTTCATGGTGCGCTACACCTCGGGGTACGTCTGCGTGGCGCTCACCGAGCAGGACTGCGACCGGCTGGACCTGCCGCCGATGTACCACACGAACCAGGACCAGCGCGGCACCGCGTACACGGTCACGGTGGACGCGGCCGAGGGCATCACCACCGGCATCTCCGCCGCCGACCGGGCGCACACGATCCGGCTGCTGGCCGACCCGAAGTCGCAGGCCGGTGACTTCCGACGGCCGGGGCACGTGGTCCCGCTGCGCGCCAAGGAGGGCGGCGTGCTGCGCCGCCCCGGGCACACCGAGGCCTCGGTCGACCTGGCCCGCATGGCCGGTCTGCACCCGGCCGGTGTGCTGTGCGAGATCGTCTCCCAGAAGGACGAGGGGGACATGGCGCGCCGGGACGAGCTGGAGGTGTTCGCCTCCGACCACGACCTGCAGATCATCACGATCGCCGACCTGATCGCCTACCGGCGCCGGCACGAGAAGCAGGTCGAGCGCGTCGCCGAGGCCCGCATCCCGCTCGAGGCCGGCGTGTTCCGCGCGGTCGGCTACGACAGCCTGCTGGACGGCATCGAGCACGTCGCGTTCGTCTACGGCGAGATCGGCGACGGCGAGGACATCCTGGTCCGGGTGCACTCGGAGTGCCTCACCGGTGACGTGTTCGGCTCGCTGCGCTGCGACTGCGGCCCGCAGCTGGAGGCCGCGCTGCGGATCGTCGCCGACGAGGGCCGCGGCGTGGTGCTCTACATCCGCGGTCACGAGGGCCGCGGCATCGGGCTGCTGCACAAGCTGCAGGCCTACCAGCTGCAGGACCTGGGCGCGGACACGGTGGACGCGAACCTGGCCCTCGGCGTGCCGGCGGACGCCCGCGACTACGGCACGGGCGCGCAGATCCTGTGCGACCTGGGCGTTCGGTCGATGCGGCTGCTGACCAACAACCCGGCGAAGCGGATCGGCCTGGAGGGCTACGGCCTGAAGGTCACCGGCCGGGTGCCGCTGCCGATCTCGCCGAACCCGGAGAACCTGCGTTACCTGCGCACCAAGCGGGACCGGATGGGCCACGACCTGTCCAACCTGGAGGAGTTCGACCAGGTCGGCGCGGACCTGGAGGCACGGAACGGGAACGGTGCATCCCAGTGAGTGGTGAAGGCAGGCCGGACGTCGAGCTCGACCTGAGCGAGTGCGAGAACCTCCGGCTGGCGATCGTGGCGACGCGGTGGCACGCGAAGATCACCGACGCGCTGCTGGACAACGCGCTGAAGGCGGCGCGGGAGGCGAAGTTGTCCGAGGAGCCGACCGTGGTGCGCGTCGCCGGCGCCGTCGAGCTGCCGGTCGTGGCGCAGGCGCTGGCCCGCACGCACGACGCGGTGGTCGCGCTCGGCGTGGTCATCCGCGGCGGCACCCCGCACTTCGAGTACGTGTGCGACGCCGTGACGGCCGGCCTGACGCGAGTCGCGCTGGACGAGGGCACCCCGGTCGGCAACGGGGTGCTCACCTGCGACACCGAGCAGCAGGCGCTGGACCGGTCCGGCCTGCCCGGGTCGAAGGAGGACAAGGGCCGCGAGGCCACGCAGGCGGCGCTGGACGCGGCGCACGTGCTGCGGACGCTGCGGCAGCCGTGGACCGATCGGAAGTTCGTGTGAGCGCTGCCGTGACGGAGAAGTCGGAGAAGTCGGAGGCCGTGGTGTTCCGGCCGCACCGGGCGACGTGGATGTCGGCGATCCTGGCGGTCGTGCTGCTCGCGGTGTTCGTGGTGGTGGCGATCCTGTTGCGCGGCTCCGACACCGGCGTGATCTTCCAGCGCTCCGACCAGGTGGCGATGGTGTTCATCGGCCTGCTCCTGGCCGGGGCGACGATGCTGTTCGCGACGCCCCGGGTGCGCGCGGACGCCTCCGGGGTGCAGGTGCGCAACGTCCTGGTGGGGCGGCGGTTCAGCTGGCTGGAGGTGCTGTCGGTGAGCTTCCCCGACGGCGCCTCGTTCGCCCGGCTGGAGCTGCCCGAGGACGAGTACTACGCGATGCTCGCGATCCAGGCCGTGGACCGCGACCGCGCGGTGGAGGCCGTGCGCACGCTGCGCCGCCTGCACAAGGAGGCCTGGGCCGCCCAGGACTGAGCGGCCCGCCCCGGCTCAGAGCGTCAGGTCCACCACCACCGGCGCGTGGTCGGAGGTGCCCTTGCCCTTGCGGGCCTCCCGGTCCACGTACGCGTCGCTCACCGAGCCGGCGAACTTCGCCGACGCGTAGACCAGGTCGATGCGCATCCCGTTGTTCTTCGGGAACGCCAGCTGCCGGTAGTCCCAGTAGGTGTAGGGCGTGTCGTACTTCAGCGCGCGCGGCATCACGTCGGTCAGGCCCGCCTCGCGCAGCGCCGCCAACGCGGCCCGCTCGGCCTCGGTCACGTGTGTCATGCCGTCGAACAGCGTGATGTCCCAGACGTCGTCGTCGGTGGGCGCGATGTTGAAGTCACCCAGCACGGCGAACGGCCGGTCCTGAACGGCCTCGGCCGCCACGGTCGCGCGCAGCGCCTCCAGCCACCGCAGCTTGTACGCGTAGTGCGGGTGCGACGGTTCGCGCCCGTTGGGCACGTACACCGACCACAGCCGCACCCCGCCGCAGGTCGCGCCGATCGCGCGCGGCTCGGAGGCGTCGTCGAACGTCGGCTCGCCGTCCAGCCCGCGCCGCACGTCCTCCAGCCCGACGCGCGACAGGATCGCCACGCCGTTCCACCGGCCGGTCCCGTAGGCCGCCACCTCGTAGCCGGCCTGCGCGACCTCGGCGGGGAACGCCTCCGTCGCGCACTTCAGCTCCTGCAGGCACACCACGTCCGGCTCGGCGGATTCCAGCCAGGACAGCAGCTTCGGGAGCCGCGCGGTGACGGAGTTGACGTTCCAGGTGGCGATGCGCATGATCCCGAGAATCGCATACCCGCCCGGCCCGGACGCACGCGGCGGGAGGGGTGCGTCGGACTGTCACACCCGAGCCATAGGCTGGAGGGCGTGGCTGACCCGTCCACCTACCGTCCCTCGCCGGGGAGCATCCCGGACGAGCCCGGCGTCTACAAGTTCCGCGACGCGACCAAGCGGGTCATCTACGTCGGCAAGGCCAAGAGCCTGCGCAGCAGGCTGAACTCCTACTTCGCCGACCTGTCCGGGCTGCACCCGCGCACCCGGCAGATGGTGACCACCGCGGCCAGCGTCGAGTGGACCGTGGTGTCCACCGAGGTCGAGGCGCTCCAGCTGGAGTACAACTGGATCAAGGAGTTCGACCCGCGGTTCAACGTCCGCTACCGCGACGACAAGTCCTACCCTGTGCTGGCGGTGACGCTGCACGAGGAGTTCCCGCGGCTGCACGTCTACCGCGGCCCGCGCAAGAAGGGCGTGCGCTACTTCGGCCCGTACGCCCACGCGTGGGCGATCCGCGAGACGCTCGACCTGCTGCTGCGCGTGTTCCCGGCGCGCACCTGCTCAAACGGCGTGTTCCGCCGGCACGGCCAGATCGGCCGGCCGTGCCTGCTCGGCTACATCGACAAGTGCTCCGCGCCGTGCGTGGGCAAGGTCAGCGCCGAGGAGCACCGGCGGATCGTCGAGGACTTCTGCGACTTCCTCTCCGGCCGCACCGACGCGATGGTGCGCAAGCTCGAAAAGGACATGGCCGAGGCCGCCGAGAACCTGGAGTTCGAGAAGGCCGCCCGGCTGCGCGACGACATCGGCGCGCTGCGGCGGGCCATGGAGAAGCAGGCCGTGGTGCTCGGCGACGGCACGGACGCCGACCTGGTCGCGTTCGCCCACGACGAGCTGGAGGCCGCCGTCCAGGTCTTCCACGTCCGCGGCGGCCGGGTGCGCGGCCAGCGCGGCTGGGTGATCGACAAGGCCGACGAGATGGGCGTGGCCGACCTGGTCGAGCAGTTCCTCACCCAGTTCTACGGCGAGCAGGTCGAGCTGGCCGAGCAGGGCACCGACCTGGGCACGCCCGTGCCGCGCGAGGTGCTGGTGCCGGAACTGCCCGACGACGCCGAGGCGATGACCGAGTGGCTGTCCGGGCTGCGCGGCTCCCGGGTGCAGCTGCGGGTGCCGCAGCGCGGGGACAAGCGCGCCCTGGCCGAGACGGTGCAGCGCAACGCCGAGGAGGCGTTCCAGCAGCACAAGCTGCGCCGCGCCGGTGACCTGACGGCCCGGTCGGCGGCGCTGGCGGAGCTGCAGGAGCACCTCGGGCTGGACAGCGCGCCGCTGCGCATCGAGTGCGTCGACATCAGCCACACCCAGGGCACCGACGTGGTCGCCTCGCTGGTGGTGTTCGAAGACGGCGTGGCACGCAAGTCGGAGTACCGCCGGTTCGCGTTGCGGGAGGCGGCCACGGAGGGGGATGTCGCCTCCATTGCCGAGGTCGTGCGGCGGCGGTTCGCTCGCTACCAGACCGAAACGCAGGAGGGCCTGGCCGGCGAGAAGCCGGGCATCGACCCGGAGACCGGACGGCCGCGCAAGTTCGCCTACCCGCCGAACCTGCTCGTGGTGGACGGCGCGGGCCCGCAGGCGACGGCGGCGGCGGACGTGCTGGCGGAGATGGGCATCACCGACATCGCCGTGGTGGGCCTGGCCAAGCGGCTGGAGGAGGTGTGGCTGCCCGGTGACCCGGACCCGGTGATCCTGCCGCGCACCTCCGAGGCGCTGTACCTGCTGCAGCGGGTGCGGGACGAGGCGCACCGGTTCGCCATCGCCTACCACCGGCAGAAGCGCGCCAAGCGCGTGCAGGTGTCCGCTTTGGACGGTGTGCCGGGGCTGGGGCAGGCGCGGCGGGCCGCGTTGATCAAGCACTTCGGGTCGGTGAAGCGGCTGAAGGAAGCAGGGGTGGACGAGATCGCGGAGGTGCCGGGCGTGGGGAAGCGCACCGCCGAAGCGATCTTCGCCGCGTTGGCCTCAGGTGGGGAGTCGGAGCAGAAGTGACGGGAGAGACGATGGCCGAGGACCGCGGCACCGGCATGGAGGTGGCGGTGGTGACCGGCCTGTCCGGCGCCGGCCGCAGCACGGCCGCGAAGTGCCTGGAGGATCTGGGCTGGTTCGTGGTGGACAACCTGCCGCCGGAGCTGATCGCGACGATGGTCGAGCTGGGGGCGCAGGCCCGCGGCGCGATCACGAAGGTGGCCGTGGTGATGGACGTGCGCTCGCGCGCGTTCACCGACGACCTGTCGTCGATCATCAAGGACCTCGACGCGCGCGGCTACAAGCCGCGGGTGCTGTTCCTGGAGGCCACCGACGCGGTGCTGGTGCGCCGGTTCGAGCAGGTGCGCCGCGGCCACCCGCTGCAGGGCGACGGCCGGCTGATCGACGGCATCACCGCCGAGCGCCAGATGCTCGCGCCGCTGCGCGAGGAGGCCGACCTGGTGCTGGAAACCTCCGCGCTGTCGGTGCACGACCTGCGCGCGAAGATCGAGGACGCGTTCGGCACGGAGTCGGCGACGCAGACCCGGGTCACCGTGCTGTCGTTCGGCTACAAGTACGGCCTGCCGATGGACGCCGACCTGGTGATGGACGTGCGGTTCCTGCCCAACCCGTTCTGGATCCCCGAGCTGCGCGACCACACCGGCCTGGACGCCGAGGTGCGCAACTACGTGCTGTCCCAGGAGGGCGCCGAGGAGTTCCTCGACCGCTACCACCAGCTGCTGCGCCTGATCGGCGCCGGCTACCGGCGCGAGGGCAAGCGGTACCTGACGTTGGCGGTGGGCTGCACCGGCGGGAAGCACCGGAGTGTGGCGATCTCCGAGGAGCTGTCCCGGCTGCTGTCCAATGAGGACGGTATGGCGGTGAAGGTGATCCACCGGGACCTGGGACGCGAGTGACCGGGCCGTTGCGAGCCGTCGCGCTGGGCGGCGGGCACGGGCTGCACGCGACGCTGACCGCGCTGCGGCGGCTGACCCCGGACGTGACCGCGGTGGTCACGGTCGCCGACGACGGCGGCTCGTCCGGGCGGCTGCGGCGGGAGCTGGGCCTGCTGCCGCCGGGGGACCTGCGGCAGGCGCTGTCCGCGCTGGCGGTCGCCGAGACGGGCGAGTCGTTGTGGGCGGAGGTGTTCCAGCACCGGTTCGGCGGCAGCGGCGCCCTCACCGGGCACGCGGTGGGCAACCTGGTGCTGGCCGGGTTGTTCGAGGTGCTGGGCGATCCGGTGGCCGCGCTGGACGAGGCGCGCCGGCTGCTGGGCGTGTCCGGGCGGGTGCTGCCGATGTCGCCGGAGCCGCTGGAGATCGAGGCGGAGGTGTCCGGCCTCGACGACGACGGGTCGTTGCGCCGCATCCGCGGGCAGGTCGCGGTCGCCAGCACACCGGGGCGGGTCGAGCGGATCACGCTGCGCACGCCGCGGCGGCCGGGTGGGGTGCCGGCGGCGTGCGACGAGGCGGTGCGGGCCGTGCTGGACGCCGAGGCGGTGTTCCTGGGGCCGGGTTCGTGGTTCACCAGCGTCATCCCGCACCTGATGGTGCCCGGGTTGCACGACGCGCTGATGCGCACGGCGGCGACGAAGATCGTGGTCCTGAACCTCGTCCCTCAGCCGGGTGAGACGGCGGGGTTCTCACCCGAACGGCACTTGGACGTACTCTTCCAGCACGCGCCCGGGCTGCGGGTGGACGCGGTGATCGCCGACCGGGACTCGGTGCCGGCACCGGGCCGCCTGCGGGACGCGGCGGCGGGACTGGGGGCCAAGGCGCTTCTGGCGGATGTGGCGGACCCTGGTCGCGAGGGTGTGCACGATCCGGATGCGCTGGCGAGCTGTGTGCGGGAAGCTCTCGGTCTCAGCGGGACCGAGGGCCGGAAAGGGTAGGGAGGGGCCATGGCGATGACCGCCGCCGTGAAGGACGAGCTCAGCAGGCTGCAGATCACGAAGATCGGGCCGCGCCGGTCCGAAGTCGCGTCGATGCTGCGCTTCGCCGGTGGCCTGCACATCGTGGGGGGACGGGTGGTGGTGGAGGCCGAACTCGACACGGGTTCGGTCGCGCGGCGCCTGCGCAAGGAGATCCACGAGCTGTACGGCCACCATTCGGACGTGCACGTGCTGTCCGCGGGCGGGCTGCGCAAGACGACGAGGTACATCGTCCGGGTGGTTCAGGACGGGGAGAGCCTGGCCCGGCAGACGGGCCTGATCGACCAGCGGGGCCGTCCGGTGCGGGGTCTGCCGGCCGCGGTGGTGTCCGGCGGGATCGCCGACGCCGAGGCCGCGTGGCGGGGTGCGTTCCTGGCGCACGGTTCGCTGACCGAGCCCGGCCGGTCGTCTTCGCTGGAGGTCACCTGCCCCGGGCCGGAGGCCGCGCTGGCGCTGGTGGGGGCGGCCCGGCGGATGGGCATCCAGGCGAAGTCGCGTGAGGTGCGCGGGGCCGACCGGGTGGTGGTCCGCGACGGCGACGCCATCGGTGCGCTGCTGACCCGCCTGGGCGCGCACGCGAGCGTCCTGCAGTGGGAGGAGCGCCGGATGCGGCGCGAGGTCCGCGCGACGGCGAACCGCCTGGCCAACTTCGACGACGCGAACCTGCGCCGGAGCGCCCGGGCAGCGGTCGCGGCGGCCGCCAGGGTGGAACGAGCGCTGGACATCCTGGCCGACACCGCACCCGAGCACCTGCTCGCCGCCGGACGGTTGAGGCTGGAGAACCGTCAGGCGTCCCTGGAGGAGCTGGGCCAGCTGGCCGACCCGCCGATGACGAAGGACGCGGTGGCCGGAAGGATCCGAAGGCTCCTGGCGATGGCCGACAAGCGGGCGAAGGAACTGAACATCCCGGACACCGAAAGCGCCGTCACCCCGGAAATGCTCGAAGAAAGCGTCTAAAGACGCGCCGTGCAGTGAACCAAAGCGGAGCTGGGTGGTCATCCCGTCGCCTGACACCGGAACGATCACCTTGAGCCAGGGCCGCAACCCTCGCTGGGTGGTGAGTTGACATGCCAACCTTGCGGCCCTGGCTCAAGGTGATATGCACAAACCGCAGGCGACGGGATGACCACCCAGCTCCCACCCACCCGAGGTGAGCCGACAACGGTCCCCGTCATCCCGGAGCCTGCCCGTCCGGCGAGGACATCTTTTGATCTTTAGAGGTGACTCGAGGCAGGCGAAGAGTCCGCCCTACGGGCGGAAAGCGCCTCACGGCGCCGAAAGGTCACCTTACGACCACCCCCGCCCCCGCTCCTTGATTGTGTTTCAGTCGCCGAGCAGGCGTGTCAAGGCGGGAAAGAGTACCTTGACACGCCTGATCGGCGACCAAAAGCAGGCTGTGGATCGGGGGCGGGGGAGGTCTGGTTGGGGTAGTCGGTCTTCTTGCGTTGCCGGCTTGCGGGTTGTTGGTGGTGCTGGAAAAGCAAGATTTCTACCCCACCTACCCCAGCAACCCCTCCACCGCCGCGGTCGTCTGGGTCACCTCTCGCATCGCGGTCTCCATCGCTGTTCCGCTCGGCCGGTGGCTCAGCACCACCACCACGTACCGATCCCCAGCCCCGACCAGCCCGCTCGTGTGCGCGTCCACCCCACCGCGGCCGGCCGCCCACCCCTGCTTGATCGCCCACGCCCGGCCCGGCAACGCGTCCGGGATCCCGAAGTACTGGTCGACCCCGTCGGCCGCCACGCGGTGTGCGTCCCGCAGCGGGTCCAGGATCAGGCGCCGCTCACCGGACGGCATGGCCAGCACCGCCCGGTACACCGTCAGCACGTCCTCGGCCGACAGGAGCGTGTCGCCCCAGCGGCCCGGGTCCGATGGCGGCTCGGTGGCCGTGAGCCCCAGGGTCGAGACCGTGCGGCGGACGATCTCCGGCCCGCCGCCGGACTCCCACAGGCTGCTGGCGATCGCGTCGTCGCTGTAGGACAGCATCCTCGTCATGCGCGGGCTCGGCCGCTGCGGTGTCACGTGGCCGCGCTGCACGAGGTCGATCGCGATCAGCAGCTTCACCAGCGATGCCGACCGGTACCGCGTGCCGGTTCCCTCGCCGCGCAGGACACGGTCCTGCGCGCGGTCGTAGACGAGCACGCTCGTCGCCGAGGAGCCGGCCGGCGCCGACGTGCCGGAGCTGCTGCCGCGGAGCGCGAGCGCCGCACCCAGGGAGAGGGCGATCACGACGACCGCGATGACGAGGACGACGATCGGGCCACGGCGGAGTGACCTGGTCTGCACGGACATGGTGATCAGCGTCGGCCGCCGATGTCCGCGTCCCGTCGTCGTCGTGTCATGGTTTTGCAACAGAGTCGCGGCAGTTGGTGAAACCCCGCCATAATCGGCCGCGTGCCGACTGTGCTGTTGATCGAGGACGACCCGGCGGTCCGGGAAGGACTGTGCCTGGGCCTGCGCCGGCACGGTCACGACGTGGAACCGGCCGCCGACGGTGAACGCGGCCTGCGCCTGCTCGCCGCGCGCCGCCCGGACCTCGTGCTGCTCGACCTGATGCTGCCCGGCATCGACGGGTTCGAGGTGTGCCGCCGCATCCGCGCCACCGGCCCGATCCCGATCATCATGCTCACCGCTCGCGGCGACGACATCGACGTCGTCGGCGGCCTCGAAGCCGGTGCCGACGACTACGTGGTCAAACCCGTGCAGCCCCGCGTCCTGGACGCCCGCATCAAGGCCGTCCTGCGCCGCGGCGCCACGACGGGCCACGACCGCGAACGGCACGGCGCGCTGACGATCGACCGCGCCGCCTGCGAGGTCACCAAGAACGGCGAGCCGGTCCGGCTGACCCCCACCGAGCTGCGGCTGCTGCTCGAGCTGTCCCGCGTCCCCGGCCGCGTGCTCAGCCGCCAGCAGCTGCTGGAACTGGTGTGGGACCACGACTACCTCGGCGACTCGCGGCTCGTCGACGCGTGCGTGCAACGGTTGCGCGCGAAACTCGAGGACCAGCCGGCGGCGCCGGTGTACGTGCGGACCGTGCGCGGCTTCGGCTACCGGTTCGGTCCACTGTGATCAGACGAATCGTGGCGCGGCTGCGGGGAATCCGGGCGCGGCTGGTGCTGATCATCAGTCTCGTCGCGGTGACCGCGATCGTCGGCGCGACCGGCGTCAACTACGTCACCGCGCGCCGCACCGTCCTCGCCGCGACCCAGGACCAGGTGATGACCAAGCTGCGCGACGACGTGGACGCCATCGCCCCCACCCTGCGGATGCCGCCCGACGTGGCGACCCTCAACCAGCTCGTGCGGTCCGTCCCGGCGGCCGCCGTCGCCCGTTACGGCGAGCTGTCCTCGGACATCCGCGGTTCGATGCGGTTCGTGCCGCCCGAGCTGGTGGCCCGGGTGCGCGCCGAAGAGCGGCTGGTGTTCCAGCGCATCGACTCCGGTACGCCCGAACTCGTGGTCGGCATGCCCGTCATGACCGTCGACACCAGCTTCCGCCGCGTCCCGTCCGGGCTGGAGGTGTACGGGTGGTACTCGCTGAGCGCCGAACAGCACCAGATCACCGAGTTCGCGCTCAACGGCTGGCGCACCGCGGCCGTCGCGGTGCCGCTGGCGGTGCTCCTCGCGTGGCTGGCCGCGGGCGCGGTGCTGCGGCCGGTGCGGCGCCTGCGCGACGGGGCGCGCGACCTCGCGCGCGGTGAGCTGGCGACCCGCCTGCCCGAGCGTGGCGGCGACGAACTGGCCGAGCTGGCGCGCACGTTCAACGAATCCGCCGCCAGCCTGGAGAAGTCGGTGGGGGAGCTGCGCCGCATGGAAGCCGACGCGCGCCGGTTCGTCGCCGACGTCTCCCATGAGCTGCGCACCCCGCTCGCCGCGATGACCGCCGTGACGGAGGTGCTCGACGAGGAGGCGGCGCGCCTGCAAGGCGACGCGGCCACGGCCACCCGCCTGGTGAGCGAGGAAACCCGCAAGCTCACCCGGCTCGTCGACGACCTCATCGAGATCTCCCGCTTCGACAACGGCCGCGCCCGCATGGACCGGCGCGAGGCCGACCTCGGCGAGCTGATCGCCGCGACCCTGCGCACCCGGCAGTGGAGCGACCGCGTCGAGGCCGAGCTGCCGCGCGGGATCGTCGCCGCGGTGGACGCCCGCCGTTTCGACGTCATCGTGGCGAACCTGGTCGGCAACGCGCTGCGGCACGGCGCCCCGCCGGTGCGGGTGCGGCTGTCCGCGGCCGGTGCGGACGCCGTCGTCGAGGTCACCGACCACGGGCCGGGACTGGCCGGCGATGTGCTGCCGCACGTGTTCGCCCGGTTCTACAAGGCCGACACCGCGCGGTCGCGGTCGGAGGGGAGCGGTCTCGGCTTGTCCATCGCGGAGAAGAACGCCGGCCTGCACGGCGGCACGATCGAGGCGGGCAACCACCCGGGCGGCGGCGCCCGGTTCGTGCTGCGGCTGCCGCGGGCGGAGGTGCGGCGATGAGGTGGATCGGGCTGCTGCTCGTACTGGTGCTCGCCGGGTGCGGCGTGCGCCCGACCGATCCGGTATCGGCGGGTGAGCCGCCGGTCGGGGCGGCACCCGGGCCGATCCTGGTCTTCCTGCAGGCGGGCAAACTGCAACCGGTCGTCCGCGAGACGGGCCGCCTCGGCACGCCCGCGGAGGCGGTCGCCCTGCTCCTGGCCGGCCCGACCCCGCAGGAAGACGCCGCGGGCTTGTCGTCCGGGCTGCCTCCGGGCGCCGTCGGCGCGTCCGTGGGCGCACTGGACCAGGGCATCGTGACCGTGAACCTCACCGCGCCCCTGGGCTTCCTGCCCGAACTGGCGAAGGACCAGATCGTCTGCACCGTGATCGCGGTGCAGGCCCAGACAGGCGCCGACGCCGCCAACGTGCTCGTGCGGTTGGTGGGGGCGCCCGGCATCACGCAGGCGGACGAGTACACCACCACCAAGGCGCGGCCGGACGGGACGGACTCCGAGCGGGGCCGGTCCTGCCCCCTCGTGCGCTGACCTTCGACCGCGACCGATGTGCAAGGTGTGTTACGACGGCCCGCTGCCGGGTACGAACTCGTAACCTGCCGGTTTCATCCCGGAGCGGCTGGCGAAACCCGTCTGCCGAAGCATCGATCTCGCCGATGTCCGGTTCGGGGAAGGGGATGCGCATGCGTGGCTTCAGGGCGAGGAAGGTGGCGGCGCCGCAGGTGTCCGCCGACGTCGGCTCCTGGCTGCCCCGGCGCAGCAGCCAGGCGGGTGACTGGCCGGTGGCCGACCTGGTCGCCGCCAAGGGGGACACGACCGTCAGCGTGGTGATCCCGGCCAGGGACGAGGAGGCCACGGTCGGCGACATCGTGCGCACGATCCGCCGGGATCTGGTCGAACGTCACCAGCTGGTCGACGAGGTGATGGTCGTCGACTCGCGCTCGCAGGACGCGACCGCGCGCGTGGCCGTGGAAGCCGGGGCGACCGTGGTGGCGCAGGATTCGGTGCTGCCGGCCCTGCCCGGGCTGCAGGGCAAGGGGGAGGCGCTGTGGAAGGGACTGGCCGCCTCCCGCGGCGACATCGTCGTGTACGTCGACGGCGACCTGTACGACTTCACCAGCGACTACGTGACCGGTCTGCTCGGCCCGCTGCTCACCGACGACTCGATCGCCTACGTCAAGGGCTTCTACCACCGGCCGTTGGTCGGGCCGGTGAGCACCGACGCCGACGGCGGCGGCCGGGTCACCGAGCTGGTGGCGCGCCCGCTGCTGAACCTGTACTGGCCCGAGCTGGCCGGGTTCGTGCAGCCGCTGGCCGGCGAGTACGCCGGGCGGCGCGAGGTGCTGGAGCGGGTGCCGTTCGTGGCGAACTACGGGGTCGAGGTCGGGCACCTGATCGACATCCTGGAGGCCCACGGGCTGGACGCGCTCGCGCAGGTCGACCTCGGCAAGCGCACCCACCGGCACCAGAACACCCAGGCGCTGGGCCGGATGTCGGGCCAGATCATGCTCACCGTGTTCGACCGCCTGGAGCGCTACGGGCGCCTGGTGTCGGCCGAGCCGCCGGCGACGCTGCTCGCGCAGTTCCGCCGCGGCGAGTCCGGGCACGGCGTCGACCGCGAGCTGGTGGTCACCGACCTGGCGTGCGAGCAGCGCCCGCCGCTGGCGACGCTGCGCGCGGCCGACGGCTCGGGCTTGCGCGAAATCGCCTGACGCCTCAGGTGGCGTCGTGGAACACCAGGCCCAGGGTGTGGCGGATGCCGGTGCGCACGGTGCTCACGCCGTGCCGCACCGGCGCCGCCGACCAGCCGCGGGTCGAGCGCACCGGGCGGTCCCGCGTGGTGAAGATCAGCGCGTGACCCTGCGGCAGCTGGGTGACCGTGCCGCGGGACTGGGCCCGCGGCCGCTGCTCGACCAGCAGGAACTCGCCGCCGGTGTGGTCGGCGTCGGGCACGTCGAGCCCGATCACGACCTGCAGCGGGAACACCAGCTCGCCGTAGAGGTCGCGGTGCAGCGCGTTCCAGTCGCCGGCCCGGTAGCGCAGCAGGATCGGCGTCGACCGGGTCTGGCCGGCGCGGTGGCACCGGTCGAGCCAGGTCTCCAGGTCGTCCGGCCAGGGCGCGTCCCAGCCGAGCTTGGCGGCCCAGTCGCGGGCGATCGGCAGCAGGTGCGGGTAGAACGCCGCGCGCAGGCGGGCGACCGGCTCGGGCAGCGGGTAGCCGAAGTAGCGGTACTGCCCGGACCCGAACCGGAAGCGCGCCATGTCGATGGTGGACCGGAACCGGCTCACGTCGTCGTACAGCGCGGACAGCTCACCGCACTCGCGCGCGCTCAGGATCGGCGGCGTGAGGGCGCAGCCGGTGTCGTTCAGTTCTTCGGTGAGGGCCGGCCAGTCCAGGGCCGCGACATCCGCGATCACCCTGCCAAGTCTGCGCGCCCGGCCGGGCGGTGGCTGGCGGGAATCAGTCGGCGAGACCGCCGTACGCGATCACCTTGGTGACGCGTGCCCGGACCAGCAGCTCGCCGGGCACGGCGTTGCGCTTGCCGAACTCGTCCGCCCGGTCCTCGCCCATGTACCGCGCGCCGATGCGGGTGGACCAGTGCAGCATCTCGTCCAGGTCCTCGTGCAGCGTCGCCTCGGCGGTGAACTGGACGAACGCGAACGGCGGCTCCTGATCGTCCACGCACAGCGACAACCGCGGGTCCCGGCGCAGCGCCCGCCCCTTCACCGACTCCGCGCCGGTGTTGAAGATCAGCTCGTCGGCGCCGTCGTCGGTGTTGACGACGAACCAGATCGGCGTCACGTGCGAGCTGCCATCGGCGCGGGTGACGCCCAGCTTCCCGGTGCGCGTGCCCGCGGAGGCGAACTCCAGCCACTCGTCCCTGTTCAGTGCGTGCATGGGGCGACCCTAGCGACATGGGATCATGACGCTCATGGCGAGCGACGCACCGACCGCCGACGAGGCCGTCCGCACCATGCTGCTGCTCCTGCCGCGCCTGGTCGGCCGCGCCAAGAAGCTGCCGGTCCCGGAGCGGCTGCGCGACTTCAACCTCGCCCCGCGGCACCTGTCGCTGCTGTCCTACCTGCTGTTCGACGGCCCGATGACGGTCAACGAGCTGGCCGCGCGGCTCGAGGTCGCGCCCACCACTGTCAGCCTGATGGTCGGCGACCTCAGCCGCCGCGGGATCCTCGACCGCACCGAGGACGACAACGACCGGCGCCGCACGATCGTGAGCATCGCCGGGACCTACCGCGCCGAGGTCGAGGGCTGGCTCGCCGCCGGCGCCCGCGCCTGGCGCACCGCCCTGGACCCGCTCACCCCTGAGCAGCGCCGCCTGGTCATCGACACGCTGCGCACCTATGAGCGTGAAGTCGAGCGAGAACGAGGGTAACGGTAGCCCGCCCGTCTCCCGCCGCCGCCCTCAACCGACGCGCTTCGCGCGACTGTCCTAGTCTCGAGCGCTGTGCGTGACTCGGACCTGATCAGCGGGGGGCTGGTGGACGAGGGCCTGGCCCGGCGGCTCAAGGCGCTCGCCTGCACCGCGCCCCTGCACGACCTGGACGCGCGCAAGTCCAAGCTCGACTGGGCCGACGCGACCGTCTACCAGATGGCCGAGATCGCGCTGCACACGATCGACCTGGTCACCATCGCGATGGACTTCGACACCGGCGCCAACCACGACGACGTCGTCCGGCGCCTGCAGCCGTTCATCGCCGCGCAGGCCCCGCGCCGCCCGGCCGAGGAGCACCTGCGCGTCGCGCGCTGGGTGCTGGACAACCTGATCAACGTCGGCACCACCGACCGCGGCTTCCGGCGCGTCTACGGCAGCCTGGACTCCAACGGCACCTACCGGCGCCGCGCGTTCGACTTCAAGCTGCTCGTCGAGCTGGCCGCCCCGGACGGCGAGGTGTACCTGCGGGCCAGCGACGAGGCGATCAACGTGCTGGTCGGCGCGCTGGACACGGACGTGGAGTCCGCGCAGATCGCGGCCGAGGTGAAGCTGGAGAACCTGATCAGCCGCGGCCGCCTCGCCGACGCCAAGCTCGCCGCCGAGCAGGCCCGCTACCGCACCGTCCAGTACGGCGAGACGCTGCGCGCCAAGCTGGACGCGACCCGCCGCGACGTGCGCGCGGTGGACTGGGACCGCGAGATGCCCGAGCTGCTGGACTCCGCGCTGACCCACATCGAGGCCCGCTTCCGCGCGGAGAACGCGATCCTGCGCAACATCACCGCCGCCCGCGACGAGGCCGAGGACGTCGACCACAAGCGCCGCGCCGCCGAGCTGGTCGACATCGTCAGCGACTGCATCAGCCGCCACACCCAGCTGCAGGCCCGGCTGCAGGCCGCCGGTGCGGTGTTCCGCGCCGAGCAGGACCGGCAGCAGTTCTCCGGCCCGCCGCAGCGCGCGACCGTCGACCTGTTCGGCCAGATCCTGATGCCCGCGCTGGAGCTGCCGATCGCCGACGCCGTGTCGCCGCTGGAGTCGTACTTCCACGCCTCCGCGGGCTTGATCGTGCCGACCGTGCCCGCGCTGCCGTCGCTGGTCTCGCTGCTGCTGCGGCCCGCGCCCGAGCGCGACAAGGTGGTCGGCGAGGTGCCCGAGCCGGAGCTCGTCCCGCCGGAGAGCCTGGACCACTACAGTGACGAGCAGTGGCGGCGGGCCGACGAGCTGCTGGACCTGCCGGAGGTGCCGCGGCGGCTGTCCGGCGTGCTGGCCGAGGCCCGCGAGCTGGACCCGGAGCTGCCGCGTCTGGTGGCGCTGCGGGCGCTGCACTCCTACAGTCCCGAGGTGGGCGCCGCCGTCCGGCAGGGGGACGACCGCGCGCTGCTCGCCGTCGACGACGGCACGCTGCTGGAGGACGCCGAGTTCGGGGGAGCCGACCTGTTGCTCAGCACGGCGCGGCTGGAACGCGACGAGGAAGACGAAGAGGGGGCGGCATGACGCGTCCGGTCACGACCGGCGACGCCGAGAACGCGGCACGGCTGATCTCGTTCGGCATGCGGCCCAAGCACCTGCCCTCGCGCGACGTCGTCTACGCCGACCTGGTCCGCCGCTACGGCGAGGACAGCGCGTTCAAGCAGCTGACCAACTCGGTCGCCGCCGGCCTCGGACTGATGGTGCTCGACGTGAGCCACCAGGCCGGCGCGGTGCTGGCCGCCACCGACGAGTCGGTGTTCGAGGTCAAGATGGACAGCTACGCGCGGCAGAGCAAGATCCGCGAGCGCCGCGACACCGAGAAGGTGCTGCACGGCCTCGTCCACCTCGCCACCGCCGCCCTGGGCTACCCGCGCCCGGACGATCTGGCCAACGACACCTACATCGGCCGCGTCAGCGTCGACCAGGTCGACGGCGTGGTGCGCGAGGCGTGCCGGATCCTCGACGAGCGCGCCGCCAAGGCCGAGGCCAACAACGACCCGCTGTCCGACTCGCCGGAGCTGGAACAGGCCTGGCGCGCCTACGCCCGCCGCCCGGAGGCGGCGGCCACCAAGGACGGACGGCTGGCCTCGGACACCACGCGCGGCATGGTGTCGCGGGCCCTGCGGTTCCTGGCCGACCAGGGGTTCCTGGTGCAGGTCAGCGGCGAGCAGGGCGGCACCTACCGGACCACGCCGCGCTACCAGGTGCAGGTGCGGGAACTGGCCGCCGACAGCGCGTTCGAGGAGCTGCTGGCCCTCGGCGTGGTCGCGGTCTCCGACGGCGAGGGCACGCTGCGCCCGTCCATTTCGGACACTCTGTAGGGGGAGATCGGTGTACGAGCTTTCGCGGGTGCGCCTGCACTCCGTCGGGCCGGCGGGCGCGCGCTACCAGAACGTGCTGCTGGACTTCAGCGGCGTCGGCCCGCTGGTGAAGGCGCCGGCGCAGGACGCGCTGTTCACCGCCGGGATCCACTCCGCGGACGGCAGCCTGCCGCGGCGGCCGTCCCCGGCCAGCGTGCTGTTCCTGGAGAACGGCGGCGGCAAGTCCGTGCTGATCAAGCTGATCTTCTCGGTCATGCTGCCCGGCCGCCGCCAGGTGGTGGGCACGACCAGCACGCGCGTGCTGGAGAAGTTCGTGATGGCCAAGGACGTCGCGCACGTCGTCCTGGAGTGGCAGCACACCGAGACCGGGCAGCGGGTGATCACCGGCAAGGTGTCGGAGTGGCGCGGGCACGTGGTCTCCAACGACCCGGCGAACCTGGTCGACTCGTGGTACTGCTTCCGGCCCACCGCCGCGCTGGGCCTGGAGTCGCTGCCGTTCACCGAGGACGGCCGACTGCTGACCATGTCCGGGTTCGCCGAGCAGCTGGAGCGCGCGCACAAGGCCGAGCCGGAGCTGGAGCTGTTCACCACCCGCCGCCACCACGAGTGGACCGAGCGGCTGGACACCCTCGGCCTGGACACCGAGCTGTTCCGCTACCAGCGCGCGATGAACGCCGGCGAGGGTGAGGCGGCCGACGCGTTCGCCTTCACCTCCGACGAGGCGTTCGTGGAGTTCCTGCTGCGCGCGGTGATCCCCGAGGACGACCCGAAGGACCTGGCCGAGGTCGTGCAGACCTACGCGCACAACCTGGGGCAGCGCGGCGAGCTGATGTCCGAACGCGACTTCGTGGCCGGGGCGCTGGACCTGCTGACGCCGCTCACCGAGGAGGAGTCGCTCGCCGCCGCGTCCCGCAAGCTCGCCGCGGTCGCCCGCGAGGAGGCCCGCGCGCTGGCCGGGTCGGTCATCGCCCGGCACGAGCTGGAGGCCGAGCGCCTCGACGGGTTGAAGTCCTATGTGGACGAAACCCGGGACGCGGAGAAGCTGGCCGAAGGGGATCACCGGCGCCGCAACGCGGTCGTCACCGAGCTGCGCCGCGTGGTCGGCGAGATGCGGCTGGCCGACGCGACCGCGGAGAAGACGCGGATCGACGACGAGCTGAAGAAGGCTCGCGAGACCGCGGCCGCGTGGCGCGAGACCGGCACCGTGCTCGCCCACGTCAACGCCGCGCGCAAGGCGACCGATATCCGCAAGCTGGTCGGCGACCGCGAGCAGAGCGCGAAACCGGCCCTGGAGGCCAAGAACGCGGCCGCCACCGCGCTCGCCCGCGGGCTGCTGGCGCTGGCGCGGGAAGCCGAGGAGCAGGCGCAGGCCGCCGAGGCCCGCGCCGAAACCGCCCGCACCGCCGCCGCGGCCGCGCAGGACCAAAGGGACGCGGCCACCGCGACCGCCGCCGGGCACCGCGCCGAGCTGGGCCAGCTGACCCGCCGCATCGAGGAGGTGCGCACGCAGGTGCAGCAGGCCGTCCGCGACGGGCTGCTCACCGACGGCACACAGGTCGCCGCGGCCGCGCAGGAGGCGCGCACCCGGGGCGAAAACGCGACCACCGAGCTCGCCGCGCGGGAGAGCGAACTGGAGGGGGTCGCCGAGGACCACGCCCAGGCCCAGGCCGCCCTGCACGCCGCGCAGCAGCGGGCCGCCACCGCGCAGTCCCGGGCCGCGCACGCGGCGGAGGAGCTGGCGAAGGCGCACCGGCGGTCGGACAGCCTCGCCGCGCACCCGCGGCTGCTGGAGCTGCTCGGGGGCGACAACGTCCAGCTGGAGACCGACACGCCCGCGCTGCTGACGCGGCTGCGCGAGGCCCGCGCGGCCGCCGAGCGCGAGCAGACCGCGCTGCGCATGGAGGAGTCGGTCGACGAGCGGGCGCTGGCCGCGCTCGGATCCGGTGGCCTGCTGCCCGCGCCGCCGGAGGTCCAGTCCGCGTTGGACGTTCTCGAGGCGGCCGGGATCACCGCGTGGTCGGGCTGGCGTTATCTGTCCACGATGGACGCGCCGGGCCGGGAGCGGGTGCTGCGGGACCTGCCGCACCTGCTCGGCGGCGTGCTGATCAACGACCCGGCCCAGCTGGACCGGGCCCGCCAGGTGCTCGCCGACGCCAAGCTCCTGCCGAGCGTGGTGCTGCCGGTCGGCACCACCCAGGCGGTGCGGGCCGACGGTGCGGCGCCGGGCGTGGACTTCCTGGTCCCGCCGAACCCGGCGATGTACGACGAGGAAGCGGCCGACACCGAGCGCCAGGCCATCGCCGCCCGGCACGCCCGCCGCCAGAAGCAGCTCGAGGCGCTGGCCGGCGCGATCGGCGACGACGCGGCGCTGGAGTGGAAGCTCACCACCTGGCGCGAGGACTACCCGCCCGGCGCGCTGGCGACCCTCGCCGAGGAGGCCGAGGCCGCGGCCGGCGAGCAGACCGAGGCGGACGCCGCCGTGGCCGCGCAGGAACGCGCGGTGGCCGACCTGGCCGCGCGCCGGGCCCGGCTGCGCGAGGCGATCCCGGCGTTGCGAGCCGAGGCGCGCGAGAGCGAGGAACGCGCCCGCAAACTGGCCGAGCTGGCCGAACGGGTCGCGTTGATTCCACAGTGGACTGAGACCGTCGAGCACGCGCAGGAGATCGTCACCCGCGCCGAAGCCGAGGCGGAGCAGGCGGCTTCGCGCGCGGCCCGGCTGCGGGAGGAGGCCGCCGAGGAGCAGCGCACCGCCGACGGCCACCGCCGCACGGTCACCCACGCGCGCGCCGAGCTGGCCGAGGTGCCCGGCGGGGGATCGGTGTCCGAGAACGAGCCGGTGCCCGCCGAACCGGTCGACGCGCTGCGCCGGGCGTTCGCCGCGGCCAGCGACGCCTACGCCCGCGTCGAGGTGGGCAGCGACCTGCGGGCCGAGCTGGACCAGGCGGAGAACGCGGAGTCCGCGGCGCGGGCGGCGCTCGAGGCGCTGGAGCCGGCGGTCCGGGAACAGGCCGCGCGCCTGCTGGAGACACCGGACGGCTCCGACGCGGCCACCCGTGCCGCCGCGCTGGCGCGTGCCGGGCGCACGGTGTCCGCGCTGGAGGCCGAGCACAGCGAGGCGATCGGCCTGGTCGCGACCTGCAAGGCCGAGCTGGACCAGCTGCCGAAGCAGAACGCGTCGCTGGAGGTCCGGCCGCGCGACGTCGAGCACGGCCGGGAGCTGATCGACGAAGCCATCGAGGAAGCCTCGGTGGCGGCCCGCGCCCTGGAGGAGGCGCAGGCGCGGCGCGCGGAGGCCGAGCGCACCCTGGAGGCGGCCACCGCGTCGGCGGCCGGGTTCCGGATGCTCGCCGAGTCGATGGCGCACCTGGCCCCCGAGGGCGAGCCGGAGAGCGTGTTCGACGGCGACGTGGAGGCCGCGCAGGCCCGTTACCGCAAGCTGAACACGACGCTGACCGACGCCGAGGCCGCGGTCGACGGCGCGGAGAAGCGGGTGCGGGCGGCGGCGGACGCGCTGGCCCAGTACGCCACCGACAAGCGGTTCGAGAAGCTGACCAGCCCGGTGCGGCAGCAGATCGTGTCGGTGCGGCGGGACAGCCTGCCCTCGCACGCGCGGGAGTGGTCGGCCGCGCTGAAGCCGCGGCTGCGCACGCTGACCGACGACCTGGCGCAGATCGACCGGCACCGGTCCGGGATCGTGGCCCGGTTGCAGGGCATGGTCGAGGGCGCGCTGCGGATGCTGCGGTCGGCGCAGCGGCTGTCGCGGCTGCCGGAGGGGCTCGGCGGCTGGTCGGGGCAGGAGTTCCTGCGGATCCGGTTCGGCGATCCGGAGGAGCCGCAGCTGTCCGAGGCGCTCGGGCAGGTCGTCGACGAGGCGGCGCTCGGCAAGACCAGCGACGGCCGCGACGTCAAGCGGGACGGGATGTCGCTGGTGCTGCGCGGCGTGCGGGCGGCGGTGCCCAAGGGGTTCCGGGTGGACATCCTCAAACCGGACTCGGTGCTGCGCACGGAACGCCAGCGGGTGTCGGAGATCCGGGACGTGTTCTCCGGCGGCCAGCAGCTGACCGCGGCGATCATCCTGTACTGCACGCTGGCGGCGCTGCGGGCGAACAACCGCGGCATGGTGCGCAACCGGCACTCCGGGGTGCTGTTCCTGGACAACCCGATCGGCCGCGCGTCCGCCGGGTACCTGCTGGAGCTGCAGCGGGTGGTCGCGGAGGCGCTCGGGGTGCAGCTGATCTACACGACGGGCCTGTTCGACGCCGGGGCGCTCTCGGAGTTCCCGCTGATCGTGCGCCTGCGCAACGACGCGGACCTGCGGGCGGGCCGCAAGTACCTCTCCGTCGACGCGACGATCCGCAACCACCTCGACGACCTCGGCGAACCGGACGGAACGGCGCGGATCTCCGCGACGCGGCTGTTCACGAAGCCGGGGGAGCAGGCGGCCGGAGCAGGGGAGATGACCGGAAGGCCTTAGAGTGGTGCCTTGTTCGCTGCCGTGAACCACAGATTGATCACGGCGACCGGCACAACGATGAACGACCACCACTCGCGCTTCCGAGGCAGGCTCCCCTGAGCCAATTCGCCTCGCGCGCGTACGCCCGAACTGGTAGCGGCCCACGCCAGCACGAAATCAGTCCGTTGCTGGAGCCCGCCCATCGGAGGCCGGGCGTAGCCCCGTTCGTTGAGCAAGGTCGCTCCGGCCGGACGCGATCTTGGCCACTTCGTGTCCGTATCGCGAATGGGCACGCTGCCGCCATCACAACCGTCGCCGCCTCTACCGCGCAAGCTGTCAACCCCTCGGTTATCAGGCGTACTCGAGGTTCCTGGCCTGTGGAATCCGCCAACAGGGATTGCTCGTTTTGCGACGTGGTGGGGCGGCCGACCCTGGTGAGAAGGTGGTCAGCCGCGGACAGCCGCCTGGTAGGCAGCCAGCTCGGCGGCGTCGTCGATGCTGCCGTGGTGGTGGAACTGCGCCCAGCGCCCGCCGGAGTAGCGGAAGTACCGGCTGGTGCGGATGCGCAGCGGCACCTCGCGGCCATCCACCACGTACGAGCCCGTCTCGCGCCCGGCGAACAACGCGTGCCCGTCCCCGGTGTACTCCACGATGTCGCCGAAGGTGACCGTGACCCGCGCCGGGCCGTGGAACACTTTGTCGTACAACGCGGCGATGTCCGTGCCGCCGCGCAGGATCCCGCCGAGCGGGTTGTTCAGCTGCGCCAGCGCGTCGTCGGTCCAGACGCGGGCGAACACCTCGGAGTCCCGCTGGTTGAAGGCGAAGTAGAACGTCTCCAGCGCGGCCAGCGCGCCCTCGATGCCCGGCGCGGTGGCCGCGTCCAGGCGGTTGCGGGAGTCCGGGCCGAAGGTGGCCGCGAGGCGTCGGGTCATGTGCGCTCCTGCCGTCTACAGTGTTCGATGGAGGTCGACCACATGAGTGTACGACAGCAATCGAACAGTGCGCGAGCGCGCGGGCTGACCCACGTCCACCCGAAGGACGTGCCGCTGCAGGACGCGCTGACCGCGGTCGCCGACCCGGTGCGCCGCGCGATCCTGCGCGAGCTGGCCGGGCTGCCCGACTGGACCAAGGCGTGCGGCACGTTCGACCTGCCGGTCACGAAGGCCACCCGCAGCCACCACTTCGCGGTCCTGCGCGCGGCCGGCCTGATCGAACAACGGGACGAGGGCCCGCGACGGCTGAACCGGCTGCGCCGCCCCGAGTTCGACGAGGCCTTCCCCGGGCTGCTGGACCTGGTGCTGACTAGTCCTTCCGACCGTTGAGCGCCAGCCCGGCGCCCAGCCCGATCATCACCAGCCCACCGGTGCCGCCGACCAGTTCGAGCCGCTTCGGGGAGCGGGCGAACCACGTCCGAGCCGCGCCCGCCACCAGCGCCCACGCGCTGTCCGACACCAGCGCGATCACCGGCAGCGCGATGCCCAGCACCAGGATCTGCGCCACCACGCCACCGGCCGCCTGCTCGACGAACTGCGGCAGCACCGCGGCCAGGAACACGATCGACTTCGGGTTGGCGAACCCGACGACGAACCCGTCGCGCAGCACGGTGAGCGTCCGGCCGCGCGTGGCGGGCACCGCGTCCGCCAGCGCCTCCGACAGCTTGCGCCGGTGCCGGATCGCCTGCACGCCCAGGTAGACCAGGTACCCCGCGCCGGCCAGTTTGATCACGGTGAACACCGCCGCCGAGGTCTGCACGATCGCGCCCATCCCGAACGCGATCGCCACGACCTGCGCGTACACACCTCCCGCGTTGCCGACCACCGTGAGCAACGCGTCCCGCCGGCCCACGGTCAGCGCGCGGCTCACGGTGAACAGCACGCTCGGACCGGGGACGACCACCATCACGAACACCAGCGCGGCGAAGGCCGCGAAGTGGCTGGGGGAGACCATCGGCCGAGCGTATCGGCGCCGCCACCCGGGTGACGAATGTTTATCCGCCGATCACCCCGCCAACCCCGGGACGGTGACCGGATACCCGCCCAGTGACCCGACCGAGCCCGACTACGGCCGGCTGTGGGCCGGCGGGGTGGCGACCGCGGTCGTCGCCGCGCTGGTGGCCGTCGTCGGCCTGCTGATCGCCCGCGGCCTGTTCGACGTCGCCGTCCTGGCCCCCAAGGGCAACGGCATCTGGGGCAACGCCAACACCGTCACCTACGCGCTGTGCGCGGCCGCCGCGGCGCTGCTCGCGACCGGGCTGATGCACGTGCTCAGCCTCGGCACCTCGGCGCCCGGCCAGTTCTTCGGCTGGATCATGGTGCTGATCACCGCGATCGCGATCGTGCTGCCGCTGACGCTGGCCGTGAAGGTGGACGCCAAGATCGCCACGGCGCTGATCAACCTCGCGATCGGCGCGGTCATCGCGATGCTGGTGAGCACGGTGGCCGCCACCGCGCGCCGCCGCCGCCGGGACCGCGAAGCGCACACGGCCACCCTGAAGTGGGACCAGGGCCCGCACTACTACTCCTGAAAACTGTCGGTGCCCGGTGGTAGAACCGCCGGGTGAACAGGAAACTGGGGAACCACCAGCGCCGCGCCCGGCTGGTTGTCCGGCACCACCTCGCGGCGCCCGCCGACGGGCCGGAACAGGTCGCCGAGAGCCTGGTCGCGCTGCACGCGACCGATCCGGCCACCGTCCACCTCTCGGTGCTGGCCCGCTCGGCGGCGAGCACCACCGACGTCGAACGCGCGCTCTACGACGACCGCACCCTGGTGCGGATGCTCGGCATGCGGCGCACGATGTTCGTCGTCCCGCGGGGGCTCGTGCCGGTCGTCCAGGCCGCCTGCGCCGACGACATCGCCATCCGCGAGCGCAAGCAGCTGATCAAGCACCTGGCCACCGCCGACCTCGAGGGCGACCTCGACGCCTGGCTCGCCGAGGTCGAGGAGGGCGCCCACGCCGCACTCCGGGCGCGGGAACCGGCGTTCGCCCAGCAGGTCGCGGACGGCGAGCCCCGCCTGCGCACCGAGATCGTCATGGCCGCGGGCAAACCGTACGAAGCACGCGGCTACATCACCAACCGCGTGCTGTTCCTGCTCGCCGCCCGGGGCCGGATCGTGCGCGGACGTCCCCGCGGCACCTGGCTGTCCACCCAGTACGCGTGGTCCACCACGGAAACCTGGCTGCCCGGGCTCGAACCGGTGGACGCCGAGACCGCCCGGGTGGAGCTGGCCCGCCGCTGGCTGCGCGCCTTCGGCCCGGCTCCGGTCGCCGACCTGAAGTGGTGGACCGGCTGGACCGCCGGGCAGGTCAAGAAGACGCTCACCGCGATCGGCCCGGTGGAGGTCGATCTCGACGACGGCCCGGGCATCGCGCTGCCCGGCGACGACGAGCCGGTCCCCGAGCCCGGTCCCGTCGCCGCGCTGCTGCCCGCCCTGGACCCGACCCCGATGGGCTGGCAGGACCGGAGCTGGTTCCTCGGCGCGCACCAGGCGCGGCTGTTCGACCGCACCGGCAACATCGGCCCGACCGTCTGGTGGGACGGCCGCATCGTCGGCGGGTGGGCCCAGCGGCCGGACGGGGACATCGCGATCCGTCTGCTGGAGGACATCGGCGCCGACGGAACGACGGCCGTCGACGCCGCCGCCGAACGGTTGCACGGCCGCCTGGGCGGGGTCACCGTCATACCGAAATTCCGGACGCCCGTCGAGCGAGATCTGTCATCTTGATCGTCGTCTTGATCGATTCCCCACGGTGGTGCACATCTCGTTAGGGTGTGCGAGTACACGCAGGCCAGCACCGCTAGGGTTGGCCTCGAGCCCGAAGATGTGTGCCCGGTTCTCGCGGGGACCGGGACGAACCCGAGGAGAGAGCAGCAGTGACGGTTCGCGTAGGTGTGAACGGCTTCGGTCGGATCGGCCGCAACTTCTTCCGCGCCGTGCAGGCCGCGGGTCACGACATCGAGGTGGTCGCGTTCAACGACCTCGGCGACGTCGCCACCATGGCGCAGCTGCTCAAGTACGACAGCGTCCTGGGTCGCTACCCCGAGGAGGTGACCGTCGGCGACGACGGCATCGTCGTGGGCGGCAAGACCATCAAGGCGCTCGCCGAGCGCGACCCGGCCAACCTGCCCTGGGGCGACCTGGGCGTGGACGTCGTCGTCGAGTCCACCGGCTTCTTCACCAACGCCGACGCGGCGAAGGCCCACATCGCGGGCGGCGCCAAGAAGGTCATCATCTCCGCGCCCGCCAAGGGCGAGGACCTGACCGTCGTGCTGGGCGTCAACGACGACCTCTACGACGGCTCGCAGACGATCATCTCCAACGCGTCCTGCACCACCAACTGCCTCGGCCCGCTCGCCAAGGTCCTGCACGAGGCCTTCGGCATCGAAAAGGGCCTGATGACCACCATCCACGCCTACACGCAGGACCAGAACCTGCAGGACGGCCCGCACAAGGACCCGCGCCGCGCCCGGGCCGCCGCGCTGAACGTCGTGCCGACCTCCACCGGCGCCGCCAAGGCCATCGGCCTGGTCCTGCCTGAGCTCAACGGCAAGCTGGACGGCTACTCGCTGCGCGTCCCGGTGCCCACCGGCTCGATCACCGACCTCACCGTCGACCTGGCCAAGAAGGCTTCCGTCGAGGAGATCAACGCCGCGTACAAGGCCGCCGCCGAGGGCCCGCTGGCCGGCATCCTGCGCTACAGCGAGGACCCGATCGTCTCCAGCGACATCGTCAACGACCCGGCCTCGTGCATCTTCGACGCGCCGCTGACCAAGGTCATCGACAACCAGGTCAAGGTGTTCGGCTGGTACGACAACGAGTGGGGCTACTCCAACCGCCTCGCGGACCTGGTCAAGCTCGTCGGCTCGAAGCTCTCCTGAGGCCATGGCTGTCAAGACTCTCGAAGACCTGCTGGCCGAGGGTGTCTCCGGGCGGCGCGTTCTGGTCCGGTCGGACCTGAACGTGCCGCTCGACGGCTCGACCATCACCGATGACGGCCGGGTGCGCGCCGCGCTGCCGACCATCCGGAGCCTGGCCGAGGCCGGCGCGAGGGTGATCGTCGCGGCCCACCTCGGCCGTCCCAAGGGCACCCCCGAGGCCAAGTACTCGCTGCGCCCGGTCGCCGACCGGCTCGGCGAGCTGCTCGGCAAGGAGGTCCGCCTGGCCGGTGACGTGGTCGGCGAGCAGGCCCGCGCGGTCGTCGCCGGCCTGGCCGACGGCGACGTCGCCCTGCTGGAGAACGTGCGGTTCGACCCGCGCGAGACCAGCAAGGTCGAGGACGAGCGGGCCGAGCTGGCCCGCGACCTCGCGGCCCTGACCGGAGAAGGCGGCGCGTTCGTCTCCGACGGTTTCGGCGTGGTGCACCGCAAGCAGGCCTCGGTCTACGACGTGGCCCGCGCGCTGCCCGCCTACGCCGGCGGCCTGGTGCTCGCCGAGCTGGAGGTGCTGAGCAAGCTCACCGGCGCCCCGCAGCGGCCGTACGTGGTCGTGCTCGGCGGGTCGAAGGTGTCGGACAAGCTCGCGGTGATCGAGGCGCTGCTGCCGAAGGTGGACCGCCTGCTCATCGGCGGCGGCATGGCCTTCACGTTCCTGGCCGCCCAGGGCCACAGCGTCGGCTCCTCCCTGCTCGAGCAGGACTACGTGGAGACCGCGCGCAAGCTGCTGGCCGAGCACGCCGACAAGATCGTCGTGCCCTCCGACGTCGTGGTGGCGGACAAGTTCGCGGCCGACGCGGCCACTGACACGGTCGCCGCCGAGAAGATCCCGGACGGCTGGATGGGCCTGGACATCGGCCCGCGCACCACCGAGCACTTCGCGGCCGAGGTGGCCGCGGCGAAGACGGTGTTCTGGAACGGCCCGGCCGGCGTGTTCGAGATGGCCCCGTTCGCGGCCGGCACCAAGGGTGTCGCGCAGGCGATCGCCGACTCGGAGGCGTTCAGCGTGGTCGGTGGTGGCGACTCCGCGGCCGCGGTGCGCGTGCTGGGCCTGCCGGAGGAGAAGTTCTCGCACATCTCCACCGGTGGCGGCGCCTCCCTGGAGTACCTCGAGGGCAAGGAGCTGCCGGGCGTCGCGGTGCTGGAGGGTGGTGCCTGATGGCGCGCAAGCCGTTCATCGCCGGCAACTGGAAGATGAACCTCAACCACCTCGAGGCCATCGCCCTGGTGCAGAAGATCGCCTTCTCGCTGCCGGAGAAGTACTACGCGAAGGTCGATGTCGCGGTGCTGCCGCCGTTCACCGACATCCGGAGCATCCAGACCCTGGTCGACGGCGACAAGCTGCTGCTGACCTACGGCGCCCAGGACCTCTCGCCGCACGACTCCGGTGCCTACACCGGTGACGTGTCCGGTCCGATGCTCGCCAAGCTCGGCTGCTCCTACGTGACGGTCGGGCACTCCGAGCGGCGCGAGTACCACCACGAGGACGACGAGCTGGTCGGCAAGAAGGTCCGCGCCGCGATCAAGCACGGCATCAAGCCGATCCTGTGCGTCGGCGAGAAGCTCGAGGTGCGGGAGGCCGGCGGCCACGTCGACCACTGCCACTCGCAGCTGCTCGCGGCGCTCAAGGGTCTCAAGGCCGAGCAGGTCCGCGAGGTCGTGGTGGCGTACGAGCCGGTGTGGGCCATCGGCACCGGCAAGGTCGCGACCTCGACCGACGCCGAGGAGGTCTGCAAGGCGCTGCGCGGCGCCCTGGCCGACAAGTACGGCTCCGAGGTGGCCGACGAGGTCCGCGTGCTCTACGGCGGGTCGGTCAAGTCGGGCAACATCGCCGAGCTGGTCGCGTGCGACAACATCGACGGGGCGCTGGTCGGCGGGGCGAGCCTGCAGGCCGAGGAGTTCACCAAGCTCTGCGCGCTGGCTGCGGGTGGGCCGCTGCCGTAACCGGGGGGTCGGCGAGTAGTCTGGCAACCTCAGACCGTCACACGATCAGGCAACTCCCGAAGACCAGAGGATGAGATGAAGCTGTTCCTGCAAATCCTGCTGATCGCGTCCAGCGTGCTGCTCGTGATCGCCGTGCTGCTGCACCGCGGCCGCGGTGGCGGGTTGTCCTCGCTGTTCGGGGGTGGCATGCAGTCCAGCCTCGCGGGGTCGAGCGTGGCCGAGAAGAACCTCGACCGCATCACCCTGCTGCTGGGCGCCGTCTGGCTGATCAGCATCGTGGGCCTGGGCCTGCTGCTGAAGGTGTGACGGCCTGAACGCACGGGCGTGCCTATGGGGGGTGCGCCGCCTATCCACACTGTGAGGATTCATGGTTGGCGGTAACGCAATCAGAGGCACCAGGGTCGGTGCCGGTCCGTCCGGTGAGTCGGAGCGCGGTGAGGCCGCTCCCCGCCGCCGGGTGTCGTACTGGTGTGCCAACGGGCACGAGTCCAAGCCGTCGTTCGCCATGGACGCGGAGGTGCCGGACGAGTGGGACTGCCCGCGCTGCGGGCTACCCGCCGGCCAGGACGAGAAGAACCCGCCGGCCGCGCCGCGGACCGAGCCGTACAAGACCCACCTGGCGTACGTGAAGGAACGGCGCAGCGACGCCGACGGCGAGGCCATCCTCGCCGAGGCGCTCGAGCGGCTGCGTCAGCGCCGTCAGATCTGAGGAAGCGCTTTCCCGGACACGGACCCGCCTCGCCGGCGCGCACCGGCGGAGCGGGTCCGTTCTGCGTTCCGGACCTCGCCCGGCCCTGACGCGGGCTTCAAGCCGCCGGAGGGCAGCACGCCGAGCCCGCGACGCCCCTGTCTCAGACGCCCAGCGGGTAACGGGCCCGCACGCGGAAGCCGCCGTCCTCGGTGGGGCACGTTTCCAGGCTCCCGCCCAGCAGGCGAGCCCGTTCGGCGAGGCCGGTGAGCCCGTAGCCGCCCGAGGGGAGTTCCGTCGCCTCGTGGCAGGGGCGCTCGTTGCGCACCTCCACGCTCAGCGCGCCGTCCTCACCACGCACGAGGACCGTCGCGGTGGCGCCGGGCGCGTGTTTGCGCACGTTGGTCAGCGCCTCCTGCACCGTGCGGTACGCCGCCGCCGACACCTTCGGGGGCACGTCCTCGGGCACCTCGTCCATCGTCAGCCGCACCGCGACCGCGCTGTCGTGCACCAGCCTGCCGAGCTCGGCGATCCCGGGTTGCGGGCCGTCGTCCTCCAGGCCGGACCGCAGCACACCCACCAGCGAGCGCAGCTCCTCCAGCGTGCGGGTGGACAGCTGCCGGATGACCTCGGCGGTCTGCCGCGCCGACGGCGAGTCCTGCGCGGTGAGCACCCCCGCCTGCATCGCGATCAGGGTGATGTCGTGGGAGACCACGTCGTGCATCTCGCGCGCCAGCCGCGCCCGCTCCTCGGCGCGCACGGCGTCCGCGGTGAGCTTGCGTTCCCGGTCCCGGCTGGCGGCCAGCTCGCCCAGCTTCTGGGACAGCTGCGCGCGGGCGCCGATGAGCAGCCCGATCGCGATCGGCATGCCGGCCACCAGGACGCCGTAGATGCCGTCCAGGACGTGTTCGCGCCAGCTCAGCTGCGCGAAGTCGCTCGGCGGCCACTGCACGAACCGGCACATCCACACCAGCGCCGCCCCGACCCACACCTGCCAGTGGGTCTGTTTGCGGGTGGCGAGCATGCCCAGCGCGATCATCGCGGCCAGCTGCGACCAGCCGGTGAGGAAGCCGGGCACGGTCAGCAGCACCACGCCGAACGGCATCCAGCGACGGCCGGCCAGCGCCAGGCAGGCGAGCCCGGACAGGTAGATCGAGTACGGCGGCGCCTTCTCGGGGATGACGAGCCAGACGTCGAGCACGGCGATGAGGATGGCGGTGGCGTCGATCGCGAGCGGCAGCCACACCGCCCGCCGCGCGAGCGCCGCCCGGCGGGAGCGGGTGCCGCCGTGCGCCCGGTCGGCGGCCCCCGCGCCTGGGCCGCCGACCGAAATCCCGATGGAGAGTCCCTCGGTGCTCATGGTTTGGACCTCACTCGTCTTGTGGACTGCCTATGAGAGTCCGAAGTCACCCGATCGGGACGCGAGTGGCCGCAACAATGTGCGGATGCTAACGGGAACCTCACACGGGTGCGGGAAACACCGGAGGCGTGCGGGGGAGGGGAATGCTCATGGGCGAGGGGACGCGGGCCGCCAGCGCGGTGGCCTGGCGTTGATCGGCGAGGCCGCCGACGGGCGGCGGCTCGGCTGCGCTCACCCCGGCTGCCGGGTTCCGCCGGGCCGACGGCGATCCCAGGACACTGGGAAGGCGACCTGATCATCGGCAAGGACGGTGCTTCCGCGATCGGCACCCTGGTCGAACGACCGCCCACGCAAAACGCTCGGCTGGGACACCCAGCCGAGCGCTTCGCGAAACTCCTGACCCAAGCCAGTTGATCAGTTGTGTTGCAACGACCCCACTCAAGTCACGCTGTGGGCGGCAGGTACACGTTCGACAGCTTGCCCGCCGCCGCGCGGTCGAGCAGCCACAGCGTCCTCCGCTGGCCCCGGGCGCCCGCCACGGGCACCTGCACCTCGCCGGCACCGGACAGGGCCAGCGCGACCGCGTCGGCCTTCGCCTCACCCGTCGTCATCAGCCAGACGTCGTGCGAGCGCCGGATCGCGGGCAGCGTCAGCGACACGCGCGTCGGCGGGGGCTTCGGGCAGTTGCGCACCGCCACCACCGACCGCTCGGTCTCGTACACCGCCGGAGACTCCGGGAACACCGACGCCGTGTGGCCCTCGCCGCCGAGACCGAGCAGGCAGATGTCGAACTGCGGCACGTCGCCGTGGTCCTCCGGCTTCGCGTTGTCCGCCAGCACCTGCGCGTACGCCGCCGCGGCCGCGTCCACGTCGTCGCCGAACTCGCCGTCTGAGGCCGCCATCGCGTGCACCCGCTTCGGGTCGACGGGCACGTGGTCCAGCAGCGCCTCGCGGGCCTGCTTCTCGTTGCGCTCGTCGTCGTCCGCGGGCACGAACCGCTCGTCGCCCCAGTAGATGTCCAGCCGCGACCAGTCCACCGCGTCCCGCGCGGGGGAGCGGCGCAACTGCTCCAGCACCGCGATCCCGGTGCCGCCGCCGGTGAGCACCACCGACGCCGACCCCTTCGCGGCCTGCAGATCCACCAGGCGCGTCACCAGCCGGGCCGCCGCGGCCGCCGCCAGCAGCTCACCGTTGGCGTAGACCACCACTTCCGAAGAAGCCATCACGCGCTCGCCTTCGCCGACTTGGCCGGCTTCTTCGCGGGCGCCTTCTTCTTGGCGGCGCCCACCGAACCCGAGGCCAGCTTGTCCAGGCCCTGCAGCGACGCCTCGAACACCTCGTCCGGATCGAGCCGCCGCAGCTCCTCGATCAGGCAGTCCTTGGTGTTGCGCCGGTGCAGCGCGATCCGCCGCGTCGGCTGGCCCGGCTGCATGAGCGTGCCCACCTTGCCGTCCGGCCGGTGCAGCGCGATCGCACCCGAGCGGCGCTCCAGCTCCACCGACACGATGCCCTGCGCCGTCGTGGTCTTCACCCGGCGCACCGGCACCTTCAGGTACTCGGCGAGCCAGCCAGCCAGCAGCTCGGTCGACGGCGAGTCGGCCTCACCGGTCACCGTCGCGCCGGTGACCTTCTCGTACGGCGGCAAGTCCAGCGCCGCGACCAGCTGGGCACGCCAGTTGGTCAGCCGCGTCCACGCCAGGTCCGTGTCACCCGGCACGTACGCCTTCCGCCGCGCCGACAGCGCTCTTATCGGGTTGCGCTCCGCCGCCGAGTCGGTGATCCGGCGCTGCGCCAGCTCCCCGATCGGGTCCTGCGCCGGCACCTTCGGGCCGGAGCTGGGCCACCACGCCACGATCGGCGCGTCGGGCAGGAGCAGCGGGATCACCGCGCTCTGCCCCTGCGACGCCAGCGGCCCGTACAGCCGCAGGATGATGACCTCGCTCGCGCCGGCGTCCCCGCCGACGCGGATCTGCGCGTCGATCCGGGCCGCGGCCGTGCGCGACCCGCGGGCCAGCACGATCACCCGGCACGGGTGCTCGCGGCTGGCCTCGTTGGCCGCGTCGATGTGCTCCTCCAGGTGCTCGCCGTCGTCGTCGACGATCACCAGCGTCAGCACCCGGCCCAGCGCGACCGCGCCACCGCGCTCACGCAGCTCGACCATCTTGCGGTTGACCTGCGAGGTCGTGGTCGAAGGCAGGTCGATGATCACGGGCGCCTCCAGTTCCGGCCGCTGCGCTCCAGGACCTCGTCCGCCGACGGCGGACCCCAGGTGCCCGGGGGATAGGGCTCGGGCGTGCCGTTCTTGGCCCAGAACTCCAGGATCGGGTCGAGGATCTCCCAGGACAGCTCGACCTCTTCGTTGACCGGGAACAGCGACGGCTCGCCGAGCAGCACGTCCAGGATCAGCCGCTCGTAGGCCTCCGGCGAGGACTCGGTGAAGGCGTGCCCGTAGCCGAAGTCCATCGTGACGTCGCGGACCTCCATCGTGGTGCCCGGCACCTTCGAGCCGAACCGCAGCGTCACGCCCTCGTCCGGCTGCACCCGGATCACCAGGGCGTTCTGCCCCAGCTCCTCGGTCGAGGTGTAGTCGAACGGCAGGTGCGGCGCCCGCTTGAACACGACCGCGATCTCGGTGACCCGGCGGCCCAGCCGCTTGCCGGTGCGCAGGTAGAACGGCACCCCGGCCCAGCGGCGGTTCTGCACCTCCAGCGACACCGCGGCGTAGGTCTCGGTGGTCGAGTCCTTCGCGAACCCGGCCTCCTGCAGCAGGCCCGGCACCTTCTTGCCGCCCTGCCAGCCGCCGGTGTACTGGCCGCGCGCGGTGGTCTCGGCGAACGGCTGCATCGGCTTGGTGGCGCGCAGAACCTTGATCTTCTCCGCCCGCAGCGCGCGCGGCTCGAACGACAGCGGCTCCTCCATCGCGGTGAACGCGAGCAGCTGGAGGAGGTGGTTCTGGATCACGTCCCGCGCCGCGCCGATGCCGTCGTAGTACCCGGCGCGACCGCCCAGGCCGATGTCCTCGGCCATGGTGATCTGCACGTGGTCGACGTAGTTGGCGTTCCAGATCGGCTCGAACAGCTGGTTGGCGAAGCGCAGCGCGAGGATGTTCTGGACGGTCTCCTTGCCGAGGTAGTGGTCGATGCGGAACACCGACTCCTCGGGGAAGACGTCGTTGACGATCGCGTTGAGCTCCTTGGCGCTGGCCAGGTCGTGGCCGAACGGCTTCTCGATCACCACGCGGCGCCACGACTCGTCGTCGGAGGTCGCCAGGCCCGAGCGGGCCAGCTGCTTGGTCACCACCGGGAACGCGCTGGGCGGGATCGACAGGTAGAACGCGGTGTTGCCACCGGTGCCGCGCTCGGCGTCCAGCTCGCGCACGGTCTGCGCGAGCCGGTCGAACGCGTCGTCGTCGTCGAACGTGCCCTGCACGAAGCGGATGCCCTCGGCGAGCCGGTTCCACACCGACTCGCGGAACGGGGTCCGGGCGTGCTCGGCGACCGCGTCGTGCACGAGCTGCCCGAAGTCCTCGTTCTCCCAGTCCCGCCGCGCGAAACCGACCAGCGAGAACCCGGCGGGCAGCAGACCGCGGTTGGCCAGGTCGTAGATGGCCGGCATCAGCTTCTTGCGGGAGAGGTCACCGGTGACGCCGAAGATCACCAGGCTGGACGGCCCGGCGATCCGCGGCAGCCGCTTGTCGCGGGGATCCCGCAGCGGGTTGTTCCACCCCTTCGTTGTCACTCGGCCTCCTGTACGGCGCGCATCAGCTCGGCCAGGCCCGCGGCCCGGTCGGTCAGGTGCAGCCGCAGCACCGGACGGCCGCGCTCGGTCAGCACCTGGCCGTCGCCGAGCGCTTGCGCGTGCTGCAGCTGGCCCAGGGTGTAGGGCCGGTCCGGCACGTCGAGGTCGTGCTCGTTCGCGCCGGTGATCTGCAGGAAGATGCCGTTCTGGTGACCGCCCTTGTGGTACTGGCCGGTCGAGTGCAGGAACCGCGGCCCCCACCCGAAGGTGGTCTGCAGCCCGGTCCGCTTCGCCAGCTCGGGGCGCAGCAGCGCCGCCGAGGCGTCGTCGAGCCGGTCCAGGTACGCCTGCACCGCCAGGTAGCCGCCCTCCGGCGCGGTGGCCAGGAACTCCCGCAGCACGTCGGACAGCGAGCCGTTCCCGCTCACCCCGGCGGGGGCGAAGATCTCCACCGCGTCGTCCACCGCGCTCGGCGTCTCGCCGCCGGACAGCTTCGACGGGTCGTCCAGCAGCGAGCGGGCGGCCTTCTTCGCGGCCTCCACGTCCGGCTGGTCGAACGGGTTGATCTTCAGCAGCCGCCCGGCGATCGCGGTGGCGAACTCCCACAGCAGGAACTGCGCGCCGAGGGAGCCGGTGGTGGCGATCTTGGCAGCGCCGGTGACCGGGCCGATCGCGACCGGGGTCGCGTCCGCGCCCGCGTCGGCGAACCCGGGCGCGGCCGGGCCGTCCACGGCGACCGGCAGCAGGCCGGTGCCGAGCTTGCCGGTGGACTCTGCGATCAGCTGCTCGGCCCAGTCGGCGAACCCGGTGATGCCGGACCCGGTGTCGGCCAGCACGACCTTCTCCGCGCCCGCGTTGTGCGCGGCGCCCCACGCGGCGGCCAGCTTGACCGCCGGGTTGTCGGCGCTGTCGGCGCCGAGCACCTGCGCGGCCGCCGCGGCCTGGTCGAGCAGCCGGGCGATGTCCGCCCCGGCCAGCCCGGCGGGCACCAGCCCGAACGCGGTGAGCGCCGAATAGCGCCCGCCCACGTGCGGGTCGGCGAGGAACACCTTGCGGTACCCCTCCTTCTCGGCCAGCTCCGACAGCGGCGAGCCCGGGTCGGTGACCACGACGATGCGGCGCGCGGCCTCGATCCCGTTGTCGGCGAACGCCTTCGCGAAGATCCGGCGGTGGCTGTCGGTCTCCACCGTGCCGCCGGACTTCGACGACACCACCAGCACCGTGCGCTGGAGGTCACCGGCGAGCGCGTCGGCGACCTGGCCCGGGTCGGTGGTGTCCAGCACGGTCAGCGCCACGTTCTCGGTCGCCGCGATGACCTCCGGCGCGAGCGAGGAGCCGCCCATGCCGGCCAGGACGACCCGGTCGACGCCCTCGCTCCGCAGCTCCTCGCGCAGCGCCTCGATCTCGCCGATCAGCGGCCGCGACGACTTGTGCAGCGTGGTCCAGGACAGCCGGATCGAGGCCTCGGACTCGGCGTCCGGACCCCACAGGGTGGGGTCCTGCGCCGCGACCTTGGAGGCGACCTGGTCGGCGACGAGCTCGTCGACCAGCGGAGCCGCCTGCGCGGCCAGCTCCTCGTCGCTGATCGTGACGGTCAGCTCTTCCCCCACCACGGCGTCAGCCCTTCGCCTTCTCGAGCTGGCCGGTGACGGTCTCGAGCAGCTCGGTCCAGGACTTGTCGAACTTCTCCACGCCCTCGTCCTCCAGCGTGCGGAAGACGTCCGGGATGTCGATGCCCACCGCGGCGAGCTTGTCGAACACCTCCTGGGCCTGCGCGCCGGTGCCGGTGACCTGGTCGCCCTCGATCCGGGCGTGGTCGGCGACCGCGTCCAGGGTCTTCTCCGGCATCGTGTTGACCGTGCCGGCCACGACGAGCTGGTCGACGTAGCGGGTGTCGGAGTAGGACGGGTCCTTCACGCCGGTGGAGGCCCACAGCGGGCGCTGCGGCCGCGCGCCCGCGGCGGCCAGGGCCTGCCAGCGGTCGGTGGCGAACAGCTCCTCGTAGGCGGCGAAGGCCAGCCGGGCGTTGGCGATGGCGGCCTCGCCGCGCAGCGCCTTGGCCTCGTCGGTGCCGATCGCGTCCAGGCGCTTGTCGACCTCGGTGTCCACCCGGGAC
The DNA here is from genome assembly GCF_014653945.1 of Amycolatopsis deserti. Taxonomy (GTDB): domain Bacteria; phylum Actinomycetota; class Actinomycetes; order Mycobacteriales; family Pseudonocardiaceae; genus Amycolatopsis_E; species Amycolatopsis_E deserti. Next base: position 68,418 of record NZ_BNAU01000013.1, read on the forward strand.
ACGAAGAACGACGCGACCGACTCGATGGTGGCGAGGTCGTGGCCGTTGGCCTTGGCCTGCTCCAGGCCGGCGAAGAAGGCGTCGATCACCTTGCGGTAGCGCTCGACCGAGAAGATCAGCGTGACGTTGACGCTGATGCCCTCGGCCAGGGTCTTGGTGATCGCCGGCAGACCCTCCTCGGTGGCCGGGATCTTGACGAAGATGTTCGGCCGGTCGACGGTCTTCCACAGGTCCTGCGCCTCGGCCACGGTCTTGTCCGCGTCGCGGGCCAGGCTCGGGTCGACCTCGATCGACACGCGGCCGTCCACGCCGTTCGTGCGGGTGTAGACGTCGCGGAACAGGTCCGCGGCGTTGCGCACGTCGGTGGTGGTCAGCTCGCGCACGACCGCGTGGACGTCGGCGCCGCGGGCGGCCAGCTCACGCACCTGGTCGTCGTAGGCCTCGCCCTTGGACAGGGCGTTGGCGAAGATCGTCGGGTTGGTCGTCACGCCGGTCACGTGCCGGTCGCGGATGAGCCCGGCCAGGTTGCCGGAGTTCAGCCGTTCGCGGGACAGGTCGTCGAGCCAGATGGACACGCCGGCCTGCGTCAGCTGAGCAAGGTTGTCGCTCATGACTTCATCCCCTTTTCGGTGATCAGGAGTTCTTGGTCTTGGCGAGCGAGCGGCGCGCGGCGTCGACCACGGCGTCGGCGGTGAACCCGAACTCGCGGAACAGGGTCTGGTAGTCGGCCGAGGCCCCGAAGTGCTCGATCGAGACGATCTCACCGGCGTCGCCGACCCAGCGGTACCACGGCTGCGCGATGCCGGCCTCGACCGACACGCGGGCCTTCACACCGCTGGGCAGGACCGACTCGCGGTAGGACTCGTCCTGCGCCTCGAACCACTCGACGCACGGCACCGACACCACCCGGGTGGGCACGCCGTCGGCCTCGAGCGTCTTGCGCGCCTCGACGGCCAGCTGGACCTCGGAGCCGGTCGCCATCAGCACGACCTCCGGGGCGCCGGAGGAGGCGTCGGCGAGCACGTAGGCGCCCTTGGCGACCTTGTCCGCCGAGGTGCCCTCGAGCACCGGGACGTTCTGGCGGGTCAGCGCCAGGCCCGACGGGTGGCGCTTGTCCTCCAGTGCGGCCTTCCAGGCACCGGCGGTCTCGTTGGCGTCGGCGGGCCGGACCACGTTCAGGCCCGGGATGGCGCGCAGCGACGCCAGGTGCTCGATCGGCTGGTGCGTCGGGCCGTCCTCGCCCAGGCCGATCGAGTCGTGCGTCCACACGTAGATGACCGGCGCGTGCATCAGCGCGGCCAGCCGCACCGGCGGGCGCATGTAGTCGCTGAACACCAGGAAGGTCGCGCCGTACGGGCGGGTGCCGCCGTGCAGCGCGATGCCGTTGAGGATCGAGCCCATGGCGTGCTCGCGGACACCGAAGTGCAGCGTGCGGCCGTAGGGGTTGGCCTGCCACATGCCCGTGGAGGCCTTCTCCGGGCCGAACGAGTCGGCGCCCTTCATCGTGGTGTTGTTGCTCTCGGCCAGGTCGGCCGAGCCGCCCCACAGCTCCGGCAGCACGTCGGCCAGCGCGTTGAGCACCTCACCGGAGGCCTTGCGGGTGGCGATGCCCTTGGCGTCGGGCTCCCAGCTGGGCAGCTTGTCGGCCCAGCCCTCGGGCAGGTCGCGGGTGGCCAGCCGGTCGGCCAGCTTCTTGCGCTCCGGGTTCGCCGCGGCCCACGCGTCGAAGCGCTCCTGCCAGGCGGCGCGCTCCTGCTTGCCGCGCTCGAGCGCCTTGCGGGTGTGCTCGAGCACCTCGTCGTCGACCTGGAAGCTGCGCTGCGGGTCGAAGCCGAGGATCTCCTTGACCGCGGCGACCTCGTCGGCGCCCAGCGCGGCGCCGTGCGCCTTGCCGGTGTTCATCTTGTTCGGCGCCGGGTAGCCGATCACGGTGCGCAGCAGGATGAACGACGGGCGGGTGGTCTCCGCCTTGGCGGCCGCGATGGCCTCCTCGATCGCCACGACGTCCTCGCCGCCCTCGACGACCTGGACGTGCCAGCCGTAGGCCTCGTACCGCTTCGCGGTGTCCTCGGACAGCGCGATGTTGGTGTCGTCCTCGATCGAGATCTTGTTGTCGTCGTAGATGACGACCAGGTTGCCCAGCTCCTGGCGGCCCGCGATGGACGAGGCCTCGGAGGTCACACCCTCCTCGATGTCGCCGTCGGAGGCGATCACGAAGATGTGGTGGTCGAAGATGCTCTCGCCGGGCGCGGCGTCCGGGTCGAGCAGGCCGCGCTCGCGGCGGGCGGCCATCGCCATGCCGACCGCGTTGGCCAGGCCCTGGCCCAGCGGGCCGGTGGTGGTCTCCACGCCCTTGGTGTGCTGGTACTCCGGGTGGCCCGGGGTCTTCGAACCCCACTTGCGCAGCTGCTTGAGGTCCTCCAGCTCCAGGCCGTAGCCGGCGAGGAACAGCTGGATGTAGAGGGTCAGGCTGGAGTGCCCGGCGGAGAGGACGAACCGGTCACGCGCAGGCCACTCCGGGTCGCTCGGGTCGTGGCGCATGATCCGCTGGAAGAGCGAGTACGCCACCGGCGCCAGGCTCATCGCGGTGCCGGGGTGACCGCTGCCGCAGTTCTCGACCGCGTCGGCGGCCAGCACCCGGACGGTGTCGACCGCACGGGTGTCGAGGTCGGTCCAGTCGGCGGGCAGGTTCCGCCGCAGCAATGGGTTGTTCTCGCTGATGGAGGCGATATCGGACACTGAACTCGAACTCCCCGTCCTTCTCGGTGGCAACTCTTCTGTTCGTGGGGGTCTTCGCGCGCGCAGGCTCCACTCATCTCAATCGATCCCGAAGAGACGATATTCCTGCTAGCGGGCGTGCGCACGACCACAAGCGCAACCCCGGGCGCCAGCCTAGTAGGTCGGGTACCCGGCGCCTCCGGGGCCGACACACGCGGCTGGCGCACCCCGGTGCACGCGGGGTGCGAACCCGGCGATTACGATCGGTGGCGGTGCCGGGCCGCCCTCGGTGCCACCGAATCTGACTCAGGGAGCGGAATTGTCGTTGGTGAACGCTGCGCACGGGCGCAGTGACAGCACCAGCGCTGTCGACCCCGGAGGCGAGCGCCCGCGTGGTCTGCGGCGCGTGAGCCGGATCGTCGGCGCCTACGTCGCCCTGACCAAGCCTCAGGTCATCGAGCTGCTGCTGGTCACCACCATCCCGGCGATGTTCCTCGCCGCGCGCACGATCCCGTCGCCGTGGCTGATCCTGGCGACGCTGGTCGGCGGCACCATGGCCGCGGGCAGCGCGAACGCGCTCAACTGCGTGATCGACGCCGACATCGACAAGGTGATGAACCGGACCAAGCGCCGCCCGCTGGTGCGGGACTCGGTGCCCCGGCGCAACGCCCTGGTGTTCGCGCTGGCGCTGGGCGCCGGTTCGTTCGCGATGCTGTACTTCACGGTGAACCTGCTGGCCGCCGTGCTGGCGATCGCGACGATCCTGTTCTACATCTTCGTCTACACGCTGGTGCTCAAGCGGCGCACGGCGCAGAACGTGGTGTGGGGCGGGGCCGCCGGCTGCATGCCGGTGGTGATTGGCTGGGCCGCGGTCACCGGCACCGTGCAGTGGCCGGCGTTCGTGATGTTCGCCGTCATCTTCTTCTGGACGCCGCCGCACACCTGGGCGCTGGCGATGAAGTACAAGGACGACTACGAGCGCGCCGGCGTGCCGATGCTGCCGGTGGTCGCCACGGCCGAGCACGTGGCCCGCCAGATCCTGATCTACTCGTGGGTCATGGTCGGCTGGACGCTGCTCCTGCTGCCCGCGACCAGCTGGCTGTACGCGAGCTTCGCGGTGCTGGCCGGGTCCTGGTTCCTCTTCTACGCGCACCGCCTGTACTCCGGTGTCAAGCGCGGCGTGGAGACCAAGCCGATGGCGCTGTTCCACCGGTCGAACACGTACCTGATGATCCTGTTCTGCGCGCTGGCGGTCGACTCGGCGATCGGCCTGCCCACCCTCGGCCTGCCGTTCTGACGCGGGCCGGGAATTCCCCGGCGCCGGCCTTCGTTGATCCCAGGCCGACCACTCACCCGAACGCCGAAAGCAGGTTGCACTTGTCCGTGGCTGGGGACCGGGAACCGCAGAACACGACCGACCTTCAGCACGAGCAGGACTACGTGTCCATGCTCTACCGCAAGCTCGACGCCGAGCGCGAAACCACCGAGCGCCGCCTGGAGCGGGCGCTGCGCTCACACGGGGAGACCCCGCAGGAAAGCGCCGAGCGGGACGCCGCCAGCAGCCTCCACCACGAGCGGCTGGCGCAGCTCGGCTCGGTCGAGCAGGGCCTGTGCTTCGGCCGGCTCGACTTCCACGACCAGCAAGCGCCCGCCTACATCGGGCGGCTCGGGCTGTTCGACTCCGACGGCGACTACGAGCCGCTGCTGCTGGACTGGCGCGCGCCCGCGGCGCGGCCGTTCTACCTGGCCACCGCCGCCTCGCCGGAGGGCGTGCGGCGGCGCAGGCACATCCGCACGCTCAGCCGCAAGGTCGTCGGCCTCGACGACGAGATCCTGGACCTCCGCGCGGTCGACGGGCAGCAGGCCGACCTGGGACTGGCCGGGGAGGCCGCCCTGCTGGCCGCGCTGGAGCGCAAGCGCACGGGTGAGATGGGCGACATCGTCGCCACCATCCAGGCCGAGCAGGACGACATCATCCGCGACGAGCTGGGCGGCGTGGTCGTCGTGCAGGGCGGGCCGGGCACCGGCAAGACCGCCGTGGCCCTGCACCGGGCCGCCTACCTCCTCTACACCTACCGCCAGCAGCTCGCCTCGCGCGGTGTGCTCGTGGTCGGCCCGAACAGCACGTTCCTGCGCTACATCGGCCAGGTCCTGCCCTCGCTCGGCGAGACCGGCGTGCTGCTGTCCACGATCGGGCAGCTGTTCCCCGGTATCCGGGCCCGTGGCGCGGACAGCCGGGAGGCCGCCGAGGTCAAGGGCCGCCCGGTCATGGTCGACGTGCTCACCCGGGCCGTCGCCGACCGCCAGCGGGTGCCGGAGGAGAAGTTCGAGGTCGCCTTCGACGACGACGTGCTGGTGCTGGACCGGGACGTGGTGGAACGAGCCCGCGACAAGGCCCGGCGCACCCGCCGCCCGCACAACCTCGCGCGGCGGGTGTTCGTCGACGCGATGCTCGACGCGCTGACCGAGCGGGCCACGGTCCGCATGGAGGTCGACCTGTTCGCCGGCGTGCCGGACATCCCGCTCGCCGCGGGCGAGGACGCCGACGCGCCGGTGCTGGACGCGGGCGACCGGGTGGAGATCCGCAAGGAACTGTCCGAGTCCGACACCGTCGCGGCCGCGCTGGACGAACTGTGGCCGAAGCTCACCCCCCAGCGGCTGTTGCGTGACCTGTTCGCCGACGCCGACCGGCTGCTCAGCGCGTCCGAGGGGCTGCTGTCCGACGATGACCGCGCGGCGCTCAAGCGCCCGGCGCGGTCGCCGTGGACGCCCGGCGACGTGCCGCTGCTCGACGAGCTGGCCGAGCTGCTCGGCGAGGACGACGCGGCCGAGCGGGAGGCCCGCGAGCGGCGGGAGCGCGAGGAGCGCGCCTACGCCGAGGGTGTGCTCGACATCATGGACCAGGACGAGGAGCTCCTGGACGAGGACCAGATCAACATCGCCGACATCCTGGACGCCGAGCTGTTCGCCGAGCGGCAGGAGCGCAGCAGCCACCTGACCGCCGCGCAGCGCGCCGCCCGCGACCGCACCTGGACGTTCGGGCACGTCATCGTCGACGAGGCGCAGGAGCTGTCGGCGATGGACTGGCGGCTGCTCATGCGGCGCTGCCCGAGCCGGTCGATGACCGTGGTCGGCGACGTCGCGCAGACCGGCGCGCCCGGCGGCGCGTCGTCCTGGCGGGACATGCTCGAACGCTACGTCGGCGACCGGTGGCGCCTGCGCGAGCTGACGGTCAACTACCGCACGCCGGTGGAGATCATGGACCTCGCCGCGGAGGCACTGCGCGAGGTCGACCCGGACCTGCGGGTGCCGGCGTCGGTGCGGGAGACCGGGGTGCGGCCGTGGCGCGCGCCGCTCGGCTCGCGGCCCCTGACGTCCATTGTGGACGAGGAGGTGGCGGCCGCGGACGGCGGCACCGTGGCGGTGCTGGTCCCCGCGTCCCGGCTCGGCGCGGTCCGGTCCGAACTGGACGGTCACGCGGAGGCGGTGTCGGTGCTGACCGTGGCCGAGGCCAAGGGATTGGAATTCGACGGGGTCGTGGTGCTGGCGCCGGAGGAGATCGTGGCGGAGTCGCCGCGCGGGTGGAACGACCTGTACGTGGCGTACACGCGGGCCACCCAGCGCCTCGGGATTCTTTACACGGAGCGCTAACCCGGGCAAACCGACTGGTCAGCGCCCGGTTAAGGTGTCGCCATGCGTAACGCTGGCAAGATCGTGCTCGCGGCGGCAGCCGCCCTCGCTCTCGGGGCCTGCGCGCCCGACCAGGACCCGTCGTCCTTCCCGCCCGGTGGCGGCCCGACCTACCCGGCGCCGGAGCCGGCGGGGGCGTCCGCCAGCGCCTCGGCGGGGCACGGGACGGGCAGCGCCGCGCACGAGTGCACCGCGGACGACATCACCGTGACCGGCGACTTCGGCGCCAAGCCCACGATCACCATCCCGGACGACTGCGGTGCGCCGACGAAGCTGCTGACCAAGGACCTGAAGCCGGGCACCGGCGCCACCGCGCACGCCGGCAGCACGCTGCAGATGGACTACGACCTGGTCACCTGGTCGGACAAGGTGGACCAGCAGAACTCCTTCGGGGCGGCGCCGTTCTCGTTCGCGCTCGGCGAGGGCACCGCCATCCCGGGCTGGGACCAGGGCCTGGAGGGCATCAAGCAGGGTGGCCGCCGTCTGCTGGTCATCCCGCCGGACCTGGGCTACGGCGCGCGCGGCAACGGCCCGATCAAGCCGAACGAGACGCTCGTCTTCGTGGTCGACGCGGTGCAGGTCACGGGCTGACGTCGCGGTGACGGCCGCGGGAAGCTGGGCCGGCGGCAGCCGGCCTCGCTCCTCGCGGCCCGCGGGCTCGGCCGGCGGAAGCCGGCCTTGGCCGCACGGCCCACGGGGCGGGCCAGTGGTGGCCGGGTTGCCGGGGCCTCGCTCCCGCGGCCCAGCGCGGGCGGGGGCCGCAGGAAGGTGGCCGTCCGCCAGGCTCGCTCGGGAAGCCCGCGTGGGGGCCGGTAGCAGCCGGCTTCGCTCCTCGCGGCCCGCGCAGTTGGCCGCGGCCCGGCTGGAGGGTGGGCGCCGCCCGTACGTCGCCCGGATCGGAGGCTGACCATGGACGTCCGTGGTGCGGTCGCGGTGGTCACCGGTGCCTCGTCGGGCATCGGGGCGGCCACGGCGCTCCGGCTGCACGAGGCTGGTGCTCGCCTCGTGCTGCATGGGCGGGACGGCGACCGGCTGGCGGCGCTCGCCGAGCGCACCGGCGGGGTCGCCGTCCGTGCCGACTTCGCCGAGCCCGGCGCCGTCGAGGCCGCGGCCGCGGAGATCACCCGGGCCGGCCGCATCGACGTGCTCGTCAACAACGCCGGCCTCGGCTACGCCGGACCGGTGTCCGGCATGTCCGGCGCCGACGTCCGGCGATTGCTGTCCGTGAACCTCGCCGCACCCGTCGAACTGACCCGCGCCCTGCTGCCCGACCTCCTCGACCGGCCCCGAGCGGCCGTGGTCTTCGTCACATCCATCGCCGGCCGGGCGGGCGTCGCGGGGGAGTCGGTCTACTCCGCGACCAAGGCGGGCGTGGACGTGTTCGCCGAGAGCCTGCGGCTGGAACTGGCCGGTACCGGGGTGCGGGTCGGGGTCGTCGTCCCCGGTGTGGTGGACACCGAGTTCTTCGCCCGCCGCGGCCGTCCCTACCAGCGGCGCAGCCCCCGGCCGGTGCCCGCGGGCAAGGTCGCCGACGCGGTGCTCGAGGCGATCACGGCCGAACGGGCCGAGCAGTACGTCCCCCGCTGGCTCAGACTGCCAATTGCGGTGCGCGCGACCGCTCCCTCGGTGTACCGTGCACTATCTGCCCGGTTCGGGGGTTCGAGCTGAGTTCCCGGAATCTTTCCGCCACTGGAAGCGCTGAAAAGTGACGTGTTAGTCCCGGTATTCCTCGGATTCGCCGCGGCGTTCCTGTTCGCGGCGTCAGCCGCGCTGCAGCGACGCGCGGTGATCGAGGTTGCCGACACCGAGGCCGGCGGGCGCGCCGCGCGGCACCGCGTCCCCGTACTGTGGCTGATCCGCAAGCTGTTGCGCAAGAGGGTGTGGCTCGCGGGATGGGCCACGAACCTGTTGGGCTTTTTCAGCCAGGCCGCCGCGCTGCACTTCGGGTCGATCGCGCTCGTCCAGCCGCTGCTGGTCACCGAACTGCTCTTCGCGCTGCCGATGGCCTCGGCCGCGATCAAGCGCTGGCCGCCGCTGCGGGACTGGCTGGCCGGGCTCGCCATCACCGGGGGCGTGGTGGTGTTCCTGACGGTCGAGGGCACCGCGCCGCTGGGCGGGTCGCCGGACCAGGGCCGCCTGCTGATCGCCGTGCTCATCGCCGCGGCCACCGTCGTCACCCTCGTGCAGGTCGCCCAGAAGCGCGGCCCGCTCCTGCACAGCGCGCTCATCGCCACCGCCGCGGGCATCTGCTACGCGATCAGCGCGGCCATGATGAAGGTGACCACCGACCTGCTGTTGAACGAGGGTGTCGCTCACACCGCGCTCACCTGGCCGGGGTACGTCCTGGCCCTGTCCACCTTGTCCGGGCTGCTTCTCGGGCAGCAGGCGTACGGGTCGGGTTCGCTGTCCGCGGCGATCGCCGTGATGTCCATCGTCAACCCCGCGGCCAGCTACTTCCTGGGGCTACTGGCGTTCAACGCGACCCTGGTCACCGAGCCGGGACCGCTCGCGGCGACGGCGGGCGCGGCCGTGCTGCTGATCGTCGGCGTGTTCGGGCTGGCGCACTCGCCGAGCGTCCAGGCGGAGACCAGCCGATCCGCCCAACGCGGGGTTTATCCCGGAAGTGGTAAATTCTCCGGAACCGTCCCCGCCCGATCTTCGGACTCCTTCGCTCAGGAATAATTCAGGTATCCGGCGTAGGTTTCGGGCCCGGCGGGCGGTGGAACCTACAGAGCCTGTCAGTGAGTGCGCTGCCCCCGCGCACCCAGGCAGACCCTTGGAGGCTGGAACCCGTGCACCACCGAGCGTCCTCCGGCGAGCGCCATTTGGTGATCGAAATACCGCATTTGCGGAAAACGATCAAGGATGCGGCGATTCTGCTGCTGGAAACCGTCGTCATCCCGTCGGTGCTCCTGGCTTTGCTGCTGAATTTCGTCGGTCTGGTACCCGCGTTGTGCGCGGTGCTCGGCTGGGCGGCCGTCGTCATCGGCGCCCGGCGCCTGATGAAGCGCGACATGCCCCGCACGCTGCTGCTGTGCACGGCGATGCTGGTCGGACGGGCGGCGGTCGCGCTGGTGACGTCGAGCGCGGTCGTGTACGTGCTGCAACCGGCCGTGGGCTCGGTGCTGATGTTCCTGATCTTCGTCGGCAGCGCGATGATCGGGCGCCCCATCACGGCGCGCCTGGCCAAGGACTTCGTGCGGCTGCCCGCGGAGCTGTTCAAGCACCGCACGGTGAACCGCGTGTTCATCGAGGTGGCCCTGCTGTGGGGCGGCTCGCGGCTCATCGACGCCGCGATGACCATCGGGTTCCTGCACTGGGGGGTCGGGGCCGGCCTGATGTCGCGCGGCATCCTCAGCGGGCTGCTGACCGCGCTGACCGTCGCGGCCTGCGTGGGCCACGGCTGGCGCAAACTCCGCCGCGACGGCGTGACGCTCCGCCTGGCCGGCCGCCACACCCCGGCACCCGCCGCCGCCTGACCCGCGCCGCGCGCGAACTCCGCGCGCTCACCGGGGTCCGCTCACGCCGCCGCGCCCGGGCCGGGCAGCAGGTCCACGTTCCCGGCGTGCAGGGCCTCGCCGCAGTGGTCGCACCTCAGGCCGGCCCCGCTGACCTCCCCGCACGCGTGGTGCCGGTACACCACCGGCGGCCCCGCCTCGCCCGCCAGCCACCGGTCGCCCCAGTTGGCCATCACCATCAGCACCTCGACCAGCTCGGCGCCCTTCTGCGTCAGCACGTACTCGTAGCGCGGCCGCCGGTCGTAGGGCCGCCGCTCCAGCACCCCGCGCTCCACCAGGTGGTTCAGCCGCTCGGTCAGCACCTTCCGGGATATCCCCAGATCGGCCTGGATCTGCTCGAACCGGCTCAGCCCGGCCCACACGTCCCGCAGCACCAGGGGCGACCACGGCTCCCCGATGACGTCCAGCGTGCGCGCGATCGAGCACGCCATCCCCCCGAAGTTCGTCCGCTGCATGGACCCGAGTCTAGCAATCGGGGTTCCCTGAAGGAACTCACACTGCTACGGTCGGAGTCTCTTGAAGGAACTCCGAAGGGAACCCGAGATGAGCAAGGTCATCGCCGCGCACGCGGTCTCCGTCGACGGCTTCATCACCGGCCGCGACCCCCAACCGGGCCACGGCCTCGGCGACGGCGGAATGCTGTTCGACTGGTACTTCGGCGGCGACACCCCGAGCGGCGTGTTCGACGGCTTCTGGCTGAGCGAGCCCAGCGCCCGCGTGTTCGACGCCCTCGCCGGCCGGGTGGGCGCCATCGTCGCCGGGCGCACCACCTACGAGGACTCCGAGCGCTTCGGCGGCGGCAGCCCGCACCCGAAGGCCCGGTTGGTCGTCCTGAGCCACCGGCCCGCGCAGACCAGCGACCGGCAGATCCTCGCCGCCGGCATCGAGGACGCGATCGCCCGCGCGCGGGAAGCCGCCGGCGACCTGGACGTCGGCCTCATGGGTGGCGGCGTCGTCACCGCGGCGCTGGCGGCCGGCCTGGTCGACGAGATCGTCCTGCACCAGGTCCCGGTCCTGCTCGGCGCCGGACGGCCCTACTTCCGGGAACTGCCCGCGCACGTGCGGCTCCGCCTCGTCGAAGCCGTTCCAGCGCCGGGCGTCACCCACCTCCACTACGCGGTCGAGCGGTGATTCGAGCGAGCGCACCCGCCACGAAGCGTGGTATATGACGGTGTGCTCACCGTAGGTTCCACCTCACGGTCCCCGGTGGTCGCGGACGCCCGCGCGGCGGCCGTCCCGCGTCCCAGCTGGTGGGGTGAACTGCTGCTCGGGCTCGCCCTGTTCGGGGTGTACCTGCTGGTCGAGGCGTTCCCGCTGCCCGGCCGCGAGCCCCGGGCGCACGCCAACGGTGAGGCGCTGCTGGCGTTCGAACGCTGGATGCACCTGGACTTCGAGCTGCCGGTCAACCTGTGGCTCGCCGAGCAGGGCTGGATCCGCGTCTTCGCCAACTATGAGTACGCGATCACCTACATCGCCAGCGCGATCATCCTGCTGATCTGGGTGCACGCCCGCCACCCGGTCTACTACCGGTCGGTGCGCAACAGCTTCGTCTGGCTCAACCTGTTCGCCCTGGCCTGCTTCTGGCTCTTCCCGGTCGCGCCGCCGCGGATGCTCGAGGGCGCCGGGTTCATCGACACCGTCCGGCTCGGGCACACGTTCCTGTCCTGGGGCTCACCGGCGTTGCAGGGTGCCAACCAGCTCGCCGCCATGCCGTCGTTGCACGTCGGGTGGGCGCTGTGGGTGTCCGTCGTCCTCGCGCGCATCCGCGGCGGCTGGCTCGTGCAGATCGTCAGCGCCGTCCACGTCGCCATCACGTTCGCGGTGATCATCGCCACCGGCAACCACTACTGGATCGACGCGGCCGCCGCCGTGGTGTTCATCGCCGCGGCGACCTGGATCGCGCGCCTCGCGCGGCCGGTCGACCGGGTGTCCGCGTCCGACACGTTCTTCCTGCACGTCGAGACCCCGGCCTACCCGCAGCACGTCGGCGGGCTGATCATGCTCGACACGTCGGCGAACCCGTCCGGTCCGACCCGCGAGTGGGTGCAGAACGCCATCCGCGACAAGCTGCCCGCGATGCCCCGCTACGCGCAGCGCCTGTCGGACTACTCGCCCTGGCGGCGCCAGCACTGGGTGCCGCACCCGGACATCGACTGGGACTGGCACGTCCCCGATTTCGACCTGACCCGCCCGGACGGCACGCCCGGCGGGATGGGGGAGCTGCACCGGCTGGTCGCCCGGTTCCAGAGCGAGCCGCTGCCCCGGGACCGCCCGCTGTGGCGGTTCGCCGTGGTGCGCGGCGTCGAGGAGAACACCGCGGCCGTGATCTCGCTGGTGCACCACGCGGTCGCGGACGGCATCGGCACGATCAGCCTGATGCTCGAGCTGTTCGACTCGCCCAGCCTGCTCGAGGGGATCAACGAGACCAGGCAGCCCAACGCCCTGCAGAAGGCCGCCGCGGGGGCCGTCGGCCTGGCGCAGCTGGCCACCGACGGGCGGCCCAAGGCGCAACTGCCGTCCGGCGACCCGCCGGATCGCCGCTACGCGACCCTGCAGATCCCGCTCGACGACGTCCGCGAGCTGGCGCGCAAGCACGGCGTCCGGGTGACCGACCTGCTCCTGGGCGGGGTCGCCGGGGCGCTGCGGCGGGTCGCGGTCGCGCCGTTGCCGGAGTCGATGCTCACCTCGGTCACGCTGATGGCCGCCGAACCGCGGCCCGGCGCGGAGGGCAACGTCACCGCCGCGGTGATGGTCGACATCCCGCTGGGGGACATGCCCGAAGCCGAACGCCTGAAGCGGATCGCGCGGGCCACCAAGCGGTTGCGCACCGGCACGCGGGTCGTCGCGTCCCGGTTCGTGCAGCACACCCTGGCCGGCCTGATGCCACCGTTCTTCCACTCCTGGTTCGCCCGGACTGTCTACAATGAACGGTTCTTCAACGGCACCGTGTCCAACATGCCCGGTGCGGCCTGGCAGGTGAGCTTCCGGGACTTCCCGCTGCGCACCGCGTTCGCCATCATCCCGCTCGCGCCGGGAACACCGTTCACCGTCGGCGTGCTGGGGTGGTACGGGTCGTTCTCGATGAGCGCCACCGTGGACGCGGCGCTGGTGGACAGCGTGGACGGTTTCCTCGCCGAGTTCCGCGCGGTGCTGGCGGAACTGGACTGACCCGGCCTCAGAGGTCGCCGGATTCCGGGCCGCCCCAGGCGAGGGCGAGCGTGAGGCGGCGGCGGTTGTCCGGATCGTCCAGGCTCTCGCCGAACAGCTCACGCAGCTGGGTCATCCGGTAGCGCACCGTCTGCGGGTGGATGTGCAGCTCCTCCGCCATCGCCCGGCGGTCGCCCAGGTGCCGCAGCCAGCACGCGAGCGTCTCGCACAACCGCTTGCGCGTCACCGGCCCGAGGTGCGCCAGCGGGGCCAGGCACTGGTGCCGCATCGCGTCGAACAGCTTCGCGTCGCGGTGCACGATGATCGAGTCCAGGTGCTCGTCCACGAACACCGGATCGTCCTCCAGCACGTGCGTGCGGCGCAGCTGCGCGGCCAGCTCGGCAACGTGCATGCTGGCCGGCAGGTGCTCCAGCGGCACGGCGTGCCCGACCACCGCGCCCGCCCCGCGCAACGCCGACGCCAGCCGCTGGCGCCGCTGCGGCCCGTCCGGATCGGGCACGATGGCGCAGACCAGCCGCTGCCGCCGGACGTGCAGGGACGAGTTCCCCAGCCGCCCCAGCAGCGCGCTGCCGACCGGGTTGTCCGGCTCCACCAGAACCACCGCCGCCTGCCGGGGCAGCGGCCAGTCCACCCGGGCCGCCGCGGCGCGGATCGCGGCGGAATCGGACCGGTCGGACAGCAGCATGTCGGCGAGCTCGTCGCGCAGCCGTTCCCGCATGGCCGCCGACTCGGACTGCTCCAGCACGTAGCCGCGGGCCGACGCCGAGGACAGCTGGTCCACGAAGATGAACACCGCTTCGGCCAGCGAGGCGAACATGTCGGAGGGGACACCGACCTCGAGCGCGACCTCGGCGACGTGGTGCCACGCCACCCGCGCGCCGATCTGGTAAGCCGACAGCAGGCTCGTCAGGTCGCGGCCCTGCTGCCACTGCGCGCGCCCGATCTCCTCGAACAGCGGCTGCTCGCCGAACCGGTCACCGGCCTGGTCGGCGATGCCGGACAGTTCCGCGATGTCCCATTTGGCCATCCGCAGCAGCCGCTGCAGGAACATGGTGGCGGAGACCAGGACCTCGTCCCGCTCAGTGACGATGAACTCGGCGTAGTCGGGCCAGTGCTCGTTCAGCAGCCGCGCCACGTCGTCCAGCATGCGCGGCAACCGCTTCGAGGTCGCCGCCGCGAGTTCGGCCAGCGTGCCCTCGCTGGTCTCCGTTCGTCTGCCCGCCATGTCGTGGACCCCCACTCGCTGCCCGCGTGCCGTCCATCGTCCGGGTCAATACTGTCAGCTCGTGACAACCGTGGCTTCTTCATTTTTGTTTCCGGTGCGAAGAATTCGCCGCGGCCACGGAGTGATTATGAGGCGATGGCTCCCGCACCCCCAGGTCCCGGCACGGTCGGCGACCGCGCGCTGCGCGAAAAGGAACACGCCGAGAACTTTCCCGTAGCGCTGCGGATACTTCCCCGTGACCTGCGGGCGGACCTGGTCGCGGTGTACGACGTCGCGCGCGTCATCGACGATCTGGGTGACGAGTCAGCAGTCCAAGATCGCACACCCGGGTTATTGCGATTCCAGCGCGATCTGGAACGCACCTTTCGGGGGGAGCAACCACACGAACGGGTATTACGTGATCTTCTTCCCGCGATTCGGCGCCGGGAACTGGAACTCGACCCGTTCAATCGCCTGGTGCGGGCGAACCTCCAGGACCAGCGTGTCGCCGCGTACGCCACCCAGGCCGAGCTGGAGGACTACTGCGTGCTCTCCGCCGATCCGGTCGGCCGGATCGTGCTCCGCGTCTTCGGGGTGCGCGACCCCGTCGCGGAGCGGCTCTCGGACCGGGTGTGCACCGCGCTGCAGCTGATCGAGCACTGCCAGGACGTCGCCGAGGACCGCCGCAACGGGCGGGTCTACCTGCCGCAGGCCGACCTCGCCGCGTTCGGGGCCACCGAGGCGGACCTGGACGCGCCGACCACGAGCCGCCCGGTGCGCCTGACCGTGGCCGCGCAGACCGCCCGCGCGCTGGACCTGCTCACCGAGGGTGCGGCCCTGCTGGACCGCCTGCACGGCTGGGCGCGCCTGGCCGTCGCCGGGTACATCGCTGGGGGACTGGCCACCCTCGACGCGCTGCGCCGGGCCCGCTGGGACGTCCTGGCCGGTACCCCGCGCCCCCGCAAGACCGACGTCCTGGCGCACCTGATCGCCCTGCTGGTGCGCCCGGCCGCCCATGTCCGCCGGATCCGGGAAGGTGGTCGGCTCTCATGACGGCACCCACGATCGAGCAGGCCTACGCCACCTGCGAGGACATCACCAGGACGGAGGCCCGCAACTTCTACTGGGGCATCCGGCTGCTCACCCGGCAGCGCCGCTCGGCGCTGTGCGCGGTGTACGCGCTGGCGCGGCGCGTCGACGACATCGGCGACGGCGACCTGCCGGTGGAGGAGAAGGCCGCGCGGCTGGAGACGGTGCGCAAGGAGCTGGCCGCGCTGGACCGCAGCACCGACCCGGTGATGGTCGCGGTCGCCGACGCCGCCCGCCGCTACCCGGTGCCGCTGGAGGCGTTCGAGGAACTGCTCGACGGCGTCTGGATGGACATCGAGGGCCGCCGCTACGGCACGTTCGACGAGCTGACCGAGTACTGCCGGTGCGTGGCCGGGTCGATCGGACGGCTGTGCCTGGGCGTGTTCGGCCACAAGCCGCACCCGCGGGCCACCCACTACGCCGACGCGCTCGGCATCGCCCTGCAGCAGACCAACATCCTGCGCGACATCCGCGAAGACCTCCTCAACGGCCGGGTCTACCTGCCGCAGGAGGACCTGGACGCGTTCGGGGTCGAGCTGCGGATCGACAACGGCGCCCTGGCCGACCCGGACGGCGGTCTGGCGAACCTCATCCGGCACAGCGCGGCCCGCGCCCGCGAGTGGTACGCCGACGGCCTGCGCCTGGGCCCGCTGCTGGACCGCCGCAGCGGGGCCTGCTGCCTGGCGATGGCGGGCATCTACCGGCAGCTGCTGGAACGCATAGCCGACCAGCCGTCCGCGGTCTACGACCAGCGGCTGTCGCTGTCCGGGCGGGAGAAGCTGGGCGTGGCGGTCCGCGCCCTGGGCGGGCGGGCGGCATGAGGCAGCGGGTCGCGGTCGTCGGTGGCGGTCTCGCCGGGATCACCGCGGCTCTGCGCTGCGCCGACGCCGGGCACGAGGTGACGCTGCTGGAGTCGCGCGGCCTGCTGGGCGGCCTGACCCACTCGTTCACCCGGGACGGCCTGCATGTCGACAACGGGCAGCACGTGTTCCTCCGCTGCTGCACCGCCTACCTCGGGTTCCTGCGGCGGCTCGGCGTGACCGACCGCGTGCACCTCCAGCCGCGGCTGGAGATCCCGGTGCACTCGCCGCGGCTGCGCCGTCCGGTGTGGCTGCGCCGCAACCCGCTGCCCGCGCCGCTGCACCTGGCCGACTCGGTGCTGCGCTACACCCCGCTCGGTCTCGGGGACCGGATGCGCTTCGCCGGTGCCGCGCTCGCGCTGAAGTCGGTCGACCCCGCCGCGCCCAGCTCGGACCGGCGCACCTTCGGCGAATGGCTGGCCGCGCACGGGCAGAGCCGCGACGCGATCAGGAAGCTGTGGGACCTGGTCGGCATCGCGACGCTGAACGCCCCCGCCGAGCAGGCGTCGCTGGGCCTGGCCGCGACCGTGTTCCAGGTGGGCCTGCTGACCGACGCGGACGCCGCGGACATCGGCTGGGCCACGGTCCCGCTGCGCAAACTGCACGGCGAACCCGCGCTGGCCCGGCTGACCGAGGCCGGAGTGACCGTCCGGCTCAACACGAAGGTGACCGGACTGTCCCGCGCGGACGGCGTCTGGCGCGTCGAGGCCGGGGAGCCGGTCGAGGCCGACCAGGTCGTGCTGGCCGTGCCGCCGCCGGCCGCCGCGAAATTGCTGCCCGAAGGCGCGGCCGCCCTGCCGCCGGACTTCGCGGACGGCCTGGGCAGCTCGCCGATCGTCAACGCCCACGTCGTGTTCGACCGTCCCGTCACCGACCAGGCCTTCTTCGCCGTCGTCGACTCGCCGCTGCAGTGGGTGTTCGACCGCACCGCCTCGTCCGGCCTGTCCCGTGGGCAGTACCTGGCGATCTCGTTGTCCGCGGCCGTGGAGGAGATCGACCTGCCGGTGCGGGTGCTGCGGGACCGCCTGCTGCCCGCGCTGCGCGAGGTGCTGCCCGCCGCGCGCCAGGCCGAGGTCCTGGATTTCTTCGTGACCCGTGAGCGGCACGCCACGTTCGCTCCCGCGCCGGGCAGCGCGGGACTGCGCCCACCCGCCCGCACCCGCGCCCCGGGGCTGGTCCTGGCCGGAGCGTGGACCGCCACCGGCTGGCCGGCGACCATGGAGGGCGCCGTGCGCAGCGGTGAGGCGGCCGCCCAAGCCGTACTCGGCACCTCCGCGGAGGTGCCGGGCCGATCGGAAGGGATACCCGCATGACCGCTGTACTCGATTCCCTGCAGCAGGGCAGGCAGGCCGTCCTGCCCGCGATGCGGGCCGCGATCGACCGGCTCGACCCGGCCAGCCGCGCCATCGCCTACTACCACCTCGGCTGGACCGACCTGGACGGCAACCCGACCTCCGGCGGCGGCAAGGCCGTGCGCCCGGCGCTGGCGCTGCTGTCGGCCGAGGCCGCCGGCGCGCCCCCGGCCACCGGGCTGCCCGGCGCGGTCGCGGTGGAGCTGGTGCACAACTTCTCGCTGCTGCACGACGACCTGATGGACGGCGACACCGAGCGGCGGCACCGGCCGACCGTGTGGGCGGTGCGCGGCGCGGCCAGCGCGATCCTCACCGGCGACGCGATGCTCGCCCTGGCCAACGAGGTCCTGCTGGACTCCGACGGTCCGGGCGCGGTCGCGGCGGCCCGGCTGCTGTCCGAGGCGGTCGGCGAGCTGATCCGCGGCCAGGTCCTCGACGTCGCCTTCGAGCAACGCGACGACGTCACCCTCGACGAGTGCCTGGACATGGCCGGCGGCAAGACCGGCGCGCTGCTGTCCGCCAGCGCCGCGATCGGCGCCGTGCTCGCCTGCGCGCCGGCCCGCACGGTCAGCGCGCTCGCCGAGTTCGGCGCCGACCTGGGCCTGGCGTTCCAGCTGGTCGACGACGTGCTCGGGATCTGGGGCGAGCCGTCGGTCACCGGCAAACCGGTGCACTCCGACCTGCGGGCCCGCAAGAAGAGCCTGCCGGTCACCTACGCGATCACCCACGGCGGCGCGCCCGGCCGGGAGCTGGCCGCGTGGCTGACCGACGGCGACGTCGCCGACGACGACGCGGTGCGCCGCGCGGCCGACCTGGTCGACCTGGCCGGCGGGCGCGCGTGGGCGCTGGAGGAAGCCCACCGCCGGATGGCGGCGGGACAGCGCAAGCTCGAGGACGCCGAGGTCCCGGGACGGGTGCGCGAGGAGCTGCTGGCCCTCGCGCGGTTCATCGTGACCAGGGAGGCCTGAATGACGCAGACCGCTGATCCGGCGACCAGATCCGGCGCCGGTGCCGCCGAGGCGCTGGACCGCGCCGTGGCCCACCTCAAGGGCCTGCAGCGCGACGGCGGCTGGTGGAAGGGCGAGCTGCAGACCAACGTCACCATGGACGCCGAGGACCTGCTGATGCGGGAGTTCCTCGGCATCCGCACCGCACGCGAAACCGAGGAGGCCGCGCGCTGGATCCGTTCACAGCAGCGCGCGGACGGCACCTGGGCCACCTTCTACGGCGGCCCCGGGGACCTGTCCACCACCCTGGAGGCGTGGGTCGCGCTGCGGCTGGCCGGGGACTCGCCGGACGAGCCGCACATGCGCAAGGCAGCCGAGTTCGTCCGCGCCGGCGGCGGGGTCGAAGCCAGCCGCGTGTTCACCCGGATCTGGCTGGCGCTGTTCGGGCTGTGGTCGTGGGACGACCTGCCGAACATGCCGCCCGAGCTGGTGCTGCTGCCGTCCTGGGTGCCGCTGAACGTCTACGACTGGGGGTGCTGGGCGCGCCAGACCGTGGTGCCGCTGACCGTGGTCAGCACGCTGCGGCCGGTCCGCCCGCTGCCGTTCGGCATCGACGAGCTGCGCACCGGGGTCAAGCGCGGCGGGCTGGTCGCGCCGTGGACCTGGTCGGGCGCCTTCCACTACCTGGACAAGGCGCTGCACGCCTACGCGAAGGTCGCGGTCAAACCGGTGCGGGAGTTCGCGATGCGGCAGGCCGCGGAGTGGATCCTGGCCCGCCAGGAGGCCGACGGCGGATGGGGCGGCATCCAGCCGCCGTGGGTGTACTCGCTGCTCGCGCTGCACCTGCTCGGCTACTCGCTGGACCACCCGGCGATGCGCGCGGGCCTGGCCGGCCTGGAGGGGTTCCTGATCCGCGAGGAGACCCCCGAGGGCACCGTGCGGCGGCTGGAGGCGTGCCAGTCCCCGGTGTGGGACACCGCGCTGGCGATCACCGCGCTGCTCGACGCGGGCGCGCCGGGCGACGACCCGCACGTGCTCAAGGCCGTCGACTGGATGCTCGGCGAGGAGATCACCGTGCGCGGCGACTGGGCCGTGCGGCGGCCGGACCTCGACCCGGGCGGGTGGGCGTTCGAGTTCGCCAACGACCTCTACCCGGACACCGACGACACCGCCGAGGTCGTGCTCGGCCTGCGCCGCGTCTCGCACCCGGACTCCGAACGCCTGGACCGCGCGCTGGACCGGGCCGTGAAGTGGGTGACCGGCATGCAGTCGCGCGACGGCGGCTGGGGCGCGTTCGACGCCGACAACACCCAGGAGCTGACCACCAAGCTGCCGTTCTGCGACTTCGGCGCCGTGATCGACCCGCCGTCGGCCGACGTCACCGCGCACGTGGTCGAGATGCTCGCCAAGGAGGGCAAGGCGGGCAGCCGCGAATGCCGCCGCGGGGTGAAGTGGCTGCTGGACCACCAGGAGGCCGACGGGTCGTGGTTCGGCCGCTGGGGCGCGAACTACGTCTACGGCACCGGAGCCGTCGTGCCCGCGCTGGTCGAGGCCGGGGTGCCGTCCTCGGCCACCGCCATCCGGCGGGCGGTCACGTGGCTGGCCGAGCACCAGAACGCCGACGGCGGTTGGGGCGAGGACCTGCGGTCCTACCGGGACCCGTCGTGGGCCGGGCGTGGCGAGTCGACCGCGTCGCAGACCGCGTGGGCGCTGCTGGCGCTGCTCGCGGCGGGTGAGCGGGACTCCGAGGTCACCGCGCGCGGCGTGCGGTGGCTGGCCGAAACCCAACGGCCGGACGGCACGTGGGACGAGCCGCAGTTCACCGGCACCGGCTTCCCCGGCGACTTCTACATCAACTACCACCTGTACCGGCTGGTGTTCCCGGTGACCGCGCTCGGCCGGTACCTGGAACGGTCATGACCGGCGTCGTGGTCGCGCCGATGCGCGTCGAGGCCTCGGCACTGCGGATGCCGGGCCTGGTGGTGCTGCGCGGCGGGATGGGCCCGCGCCGCGCGGCGGAATCGGCGCAGCGGCTGGCCGCGGCCGGGCGGCCGGTCCTGGTAGCCGGGGTCGGCGGGGCGCTCGTGCCCGACGTCCGGCCGGGCGACCTCGTGGTGGCGACCGAGATCGACGGCCCGGACGGGCGGGTGCCGCTGCCGTCGGCGCCGATGCTCGCCGCGGCGCTGCGACGGCTCGGCCTGACCGTCCACCTCGGACCGATCGCGTCGTCACCGTCCGTCGTGGACGGTGCGGAACGAGCCCGGTACGCGCGCAGCGGCGCGCTCGCGGTCGACATGGAGTCTGCGGAGTTCGCCGGGCTGCCCGGCCCGGTAGCCGTCGTCCGGGCCATTGTGGACACGCCGGACCAGCCGTTGTGGCGTCCGGGCACGGTGTTGCGCGGCCTCAGCGGCCTTCGGTCGTTGCGGGCGGCGGTCCCTGCGCTGCGCGAGTGGTGCGAGGCCGCGGGGGAGGGAGAACTGCTGCTCGCCAGCCCACGGTCATTCTGCGCCGGGGTGGAACGCGCGATCGAGATCGTCGAGCGGGCGCTGGAGCGGTACGGCGCGCCGGTCTACGTGCGCCGTCAGGTCGTGCACAACGCGCACGTGGTGCGGCGGTTGGAGGCGCTGGGCGCGGTGTTCGTGCAGGAGGTCGAGGAGGTGCCGCGCGGCGCGACGACGGTCCTGGCCGCACACGGTGTCGCCCCGGCCGTGCGGGCGGCGGCGCAGGCGCGGGACCTGCGGGTGATCGACGCGACCTGCCCGCTGGTGATGAAGGTGCACAGCGAGGTCAAGCGCTACACCGGGCGCGGGGACACGGTGTTCCTGATCGGGCACGCCGACCACGAAGAGGTCGAGGGCACGGTCGGGGAGGCGCCGGAGCGGATCGTGGTGGTCGAGGACGCCGAGGCGGCCGCGCACGTGCGCGCGCCCGACGGCGGCCGGGTGGCCTACGCGATGCAGACCACCCTGGCCGTCGACGAAGCCGAGGAGATCGCCTCGGTGCTGCGCAAGCGGTTCCCGTCGATCGAGGGGCCGCGGCGCGACGACATCTGTTACGCCACCACCAACCGCCAGCGCGCGGTGACGACGGTGGCGGAGGAGGCGGACCTCGTCCTCGTGGTCGGCTCGGCGAACTCGTCCAACTCGCTGCGCCTGGTCGAGGTGGCGCGGCGGCGGGGGACACGCGCCCGGCTCGTCGACGACGTGTCCGAAGTGGACCTGCGCTGGCTGGCCGGTGCGACGCGGATCGGGATCACCGCGGGCGCCTCGGCCCCACCGGACCTGGTGGCCGAGCTGGTGCGGTGCTTGCAGGGACTCGGCCGCACCCGCGTGACCGAGACCGTGCGGGCCGATGAAGACGTGGTTTTCACATTACCCCGGGAGGTGAGCTAGACCATGGCGATGCCGTTACGCCAGTCGATCCGGCTGGGCGCGTTCCTGGCCAAGCAGAAGCTGCTGCGCAAGGAGAAGTACGCGATCCTGGTCGAGCTGGAACCGTTGTTCGCGTGCAACCTCAAGTGCGGTGGCTGCGGCAAGATCCAGCAGCCGGCGCATCTGCTGAAGCAGCGGATGCCGGTGCAGCAGGCCGTGGGCGCGGTGGAGGAGAGCGGCGCGCCGATGGTGTCCATCGCCGGTGGCGAGCCGCTGATGCACCCGCAGATCCACGAGATCACCCGGATCCTGCTGGAGCGCAACAAGATCGTGTTCCTGTGCACGAACGCGCTGCTGCTGCCCAAGCACATCCACAAGTTCAAGCCGCACCGCAACTTCACCTGGATGGTCCACATCGACGGGCTCGAGGAGAAGCACGACGCGTCGGTGCGCAAGGAGGGCGGCTTCCAGGCCGCGGTCGAGGCGATCCAGCTGGCGAAGTCCCAGGGCTTCAAGGTGATGACGAACACGACGTTCTTCAACACCGACACCCCGCAGGACGTCATCGACGTGCTGGACTACCTCAACGACGTGGTCAAGGTCGACAACATGCAGTTGTCCCCGGGGTACGCCTACGAGAAGGCCCCGGACCAGGAGCACTTCCTCGGGGTGCAGCAGACCCGGGAGCTGTTCGCCAAGGCCTTCGCCGACGGGCGCCGCAAGAAGTGGCGGCTCAACCACTCGCCGGTGTTCCTCGACTTCATCGAGGGCAAGCGGGACCTGGAGTGCACGCCGTGGGGGATCCCGTCCTACTCGCTGCTGGGCTGGCAGCGGCCGTGCTACCTGCTCGACGACGGCTACGCCAAGACCTGGCGGGAGCTGATCGAGGAGACGGAGTGGGACAAGTTCGGCCGCGGGAAGGACCCGCGGTGCGCCAACTGCATGGCGCACTGCGGCTACGAGCCGACGGCCGTGATCGCGACGACGAGCAGCCTGAAGGAGACGATCCGCGCCGCCGTGAGCGTGTGAGCGTGCCGGCCCCGCCTCCCCGTCCGGAGGCGGGGTCAGCTCTCGAAGAACTGGTGGTCCACGGCGATGCGCCCGTCGGCGGCCAGGGTCAGGACCTCCAGCCCGGTGCTGCGCAACTGCCCGCTGCCGTCGACGAGTTCCCAGTTGAACTTGACGGTGTCGCCGAGCCGGTCGGTGTTGCCGCCGGCTCTGAGCGTGACCCCCGCGGGCGCCAGGAAGTCCTCGTACCCGCGGCGCACCCGCTCCTCGATGGCGGCGTAGCCGCGTGCGGCCAGGACCGCGTCGCCGAAGCCGAGGGCGATCGCCCGGTCCCGCATCTCCCGGGGCGGTTGCAGCAGGTGCACGCCGTCCTCGTGCCACAGCAGCTCGATCGCCTTCCGGCGGGCATCCGCGCCGGTTTCCTTCCACAGCGCGACGTAGCGTTCCACCAGATCCATGGCGGTAGCCTCGCCGGAGCCGGGGCAGACCGGCAATTCCCGCCCGGGTATCAGGCCCGGGCCGCGGCCCACTCCGGGTAGCCGTCCTCCAGGCGGGCTGCCCGGTGGCCGGCCGCGGTCAGCAGCCGGACCGCGTCGTCGGCGTAGACGCAGTACGGGCCGCGGCAGTAGGCGACGACCTGGGCGCCGTCCGGCACCTCGGTCAGCCGCGCCCGCAGCTCGGTGATCGGGATCGACACGGCGCCCGGGATGTGGCCGGCCGCGTACTCCGGGGCCGGGCGGACGTCGAGCACCACCACGTCGCCGTCGCGCAGCCGCCGGTCCAGCTCGTCGCGCGTGATGGTGTCCAGGCCGGAGCGGTCGCCGACGTAGTCCTCGGCGAGCCGGGTCAGGCCCTCGACGTGCTCCTCGGCCGCGGCGCGCATCGCCAGCCACAACCGCGCCACGGCGGCGCCGGCCAGCGAGTAGAACACCCGCGTTCCCTCCCGGCGGGTCCGCACCAGGCCGGACCGCAACAGCCGCCGCAGGTGCTGGGAGGTGTTGGCCACCGACTGGCCGATCTCGGCGGCGAGCTCGTCGACCGGCCGCTCGCCCTGGACGAGCACGTCGACCAGCTCCGCACGCCGTCCGCTGGCGAGCGCCTTCGCGGTCTCGGCCAGCGCGTCGTACAGCTCGGTCTTCGCGGCCCGGTCACCCATGCGGAGCAGGATATTCAAGAGAACTCTTGACAAGCAACCCGGCGCGGGGCTCTTATTCAAGAAGTCACTTGAACAAGCGCGGAGGTGCGCGATGACCGCGACCGTGGACACCCTCGGTGCAGGATCCGAGCGCGGACGCCGGGATCGCGTCGACCGTCCCGGCGGCGCAGCCAGCCCGGCTCGCGACCCCGAGCCCCAGCTCGAAGTGGAAACTCGCGCCCGCCTAGCCGCTGAGGCGGGCGCCGGCGCCGACGGCCACGCGCGCATCCCCGGCCGGGCACGGGACGCCGGCGTGCACAGCGTGTCCGTCCTCGCCACAAGCGCGGGAGGGTGAGTGCCGTGTCGACTGTGGACGTCCTGCCGCTCGTGGACGAGGGGCTCGGCAACTCGGCCTACCTGGTCGACCTCGGCGACGGCCGGGCCCTGGTCGTCGACGTGAGCCTGGACCTGCGGGCCGCCCGGCGCGCCGCCCGCCGCCGGGGTCTGCGCCTGGCCTTCGCCGCCGACACCCACCTGCACGCCGACTTCGTCTCCGGCGCCCGGCAGCTCGCGGTCACCGACGGCGCCCGCGTGCTGGCCTCCGCGGCCGGGCAGCGCGAGTTCACCCACGACGGGCTGCGCGACGGGGACGAGACCGACCTGGGCGGCCTGCGCCTGCGCGCCCTGTTCACCCCCGGGCACACGCACGAGCACCTGTCGTTCCTCCTGCTCGACGGCGACACCCCGGTCGGCGTGTTCACCGGCGGCTCCCTGATCGTGGGGGCCGCCGCCCGCACCGACCTCGTCGACCCGGACCGGACCGACGAGCTGGCCCGCCGCCAGTACGCCTCCCTGCGCCGGCTGGCGACCCTGCCCGACGAGGTCGCGGTGTGGCCCACCCACGGCGCCGGCTCGTTCTGCTCCGCCCCACCGGGAGCACGGCGCACCAGCACGATCGGCACCGAGAAGGCGACGAACACGTTGCTGCGCGCGGAAAACGAGGACGCCTTCGTCACGGCGCTGCTCGATTCCCTGGGCAGCTTCCCGTCCTACTTCCGCGAACTGGCCGACACCAACCGCCGCGGCGTGGTCCTCCCCGGTGACCCCACCTTGCCCGGGCTCGACGTGGACCGGGTGCGCGGGTTGTGCGGCGATGGCGCCGTGGTGGTCGACGCCCGCCCCGCCGCCGACTTCGCCGCCGGTCACCTGCCGGGTGCGCTGTCGAACCCGCTGCGCCCGGCGTTCGCGTCCTGGCTCGGCTGGCTGGTGCCCGCCGGCCGCCCGATCGTCGTCGTGCGCGGGGCGGACCAGGACCCGGCCGAGATCGCCTGGCAGGCGGTCAAGATCGGCCGCACCGACCTGGCCGGCGAACTGGCCGGCGGGCTGGACGCGTGGACCGCCGCCGGGCAGCCGGTGCGCCGCACCCCGGTCGTGACCCCCGCCGGGATCGGCCGGCGGCCGGTGCTCGACGTGCGCCAGGACGGGGAGTTCGCCGCCGGTCACCTGCCTGGCGCCCGCCACCGCGAGCTGGGCCGCCTCGACCCGCGCGAGCTGCCGCGCGAACCGCTGGTCGTGATGTGCGGGCACGGCGAACGGGCGATGAGCGCGGCCAGCCTCCTCGAACAGGCCGGTCACCACGAGGTCGCGGTGCTGCTGGCGAGCGGCCCCGCGGACTGGGCCCGCGCGACCGGGAACGCGCTGGTGACCGGAGCGTGACGGTCCGGCTGGGCCTGCGCGCCAACCTGGCCCAGTTCACCCTGCTGGTCGCCGTCAACGCCCTGGTCGGCGGCGTGCTGGGCCAGGAACGGACCGTCCTGCCGCTGCTCGCCGGACCGGTGTTCGGCCTAAGCGGCTACACCGTCCTGCTCACCTACGTGCTCGCCTTCGGCCTCACCAAGGCCGCCGCCAACTACCTCGCCGGCACCCTGTCCGACCGCCACGGCCGCAAACCCGTGCTGCTGGCCGGCTGGCTGATCGCCGTGCCGGTGCCCGCGACGCTCGCGCTGGCCCCGGACTGGGGCTGGATCGTCGCCGCCAACGTGCTGCTCGGCCTGAGCCAGGGCCTGACCTGGTCCACCACCGTCATCATGAAGATCGACCTCGCCGGGCCCCGGCGGCGCGGCCTCGCGATGGGGCTCAACGAGGCCGCCGGGTACGGCGCCCTGGCACTCACCGCCGCCGCCACCGGCTACCTCGCCGCGCACTTCGGCCTGCGCCCGGCGCCGTTCCTCCTCGGCGCGGCCTACGTCGCCCTCGGCCTGGGCCTGACCGCGGCGTTCGTGCGCGAAACCCGCGACCACGCCCGGTCCGAGTCCCACCCCGCCACCGCCGTCCTGAGCGGCTGGGCCGTGTTCGCCCGGACCAGCGTGCGGGACCGCGCGATGTCCGCCGCCAGCCAGGCCGGGCTGGTCAACAACCTCAACGACGGCCTCGCCATGGGCCTGTTCCCCGTCCTGTTCGTCACCACCGGGCTGTCCGTCGCCGGCGCGGGCGTGCTCGCCGCGCTCTACCCCGCGGTGTGGGGCGCCGGGCAGCTCGTCACCGGCCCGCTGTCCGACCGGTGGGGCCGCAAACACCTGATCACCGCGGGCATGCTGGTGCAGGCCGCCGCGCTCGGCCTGACCGCGCTCGGCACCGGGTTCGCGGTGTGGGCGGTGGCGATGGTGCTGCTCGGTGCCGGCACCGCGATGGTCTACCCGACGCTGCTCGCGGTGGTCGGCGACGTGGCGCACCCGGCGTGGCGGGCCCGCGCGGTCGGCGTCTACCGGCTCTGGCGGGACAGCGGCTTCGCGGCCGGGGCGGTGGTGTCCGGGCTCGCCGCCGACCTGTGGGGGCTGCGGGCGGCGGTGGCGGTCGTCGCCGCGCTCACCGCCGCCTCCGGGATCGCGGTCGCGATCCGCCTGCCGGAAACGCTCCGCCGGAGCTGACTCACGGGATCAGCAGCACCTTGCCGGTCGTGCGGCGGCCCTGCAGGTCCTCGTGCGCCTTCGCGGCCTCGGCCAGCGGGTACTTCGCCCCGACCCGGACCTTCAGCGCGCCGGAGGCGACCGCCTCGAACAGTTCGCCCGTGCGCCACTCCAGCTCCTCGCGGGTGCGCACGTAGTGGGCCGAGGTCGGGCGCGTCAGGTACACCGAGCCGGCCGCGTTCAGCCGCTGCGGGTCGAACGGCGGCACCGGTCCGCTGGCCGCGCCGAACAGCACCAGGAAGCCCCGCACCCGCACGCTCGCCAGGCTTCCGTCGAAAGTGGACTTGCCGACCCCGTCGTACACCGCGGCCACACCCTCGCCGCCGGTCAGCCTCCGGACCTCCTCGGCGAAGTCGACCTGGTCGTACCGGATCACCTCGTCCACACCGGCCTCCCGGGCCAGCGCCGCCTTCTCCTCGGTCGACACCGTGCCGATCACCCGCGCGCCCCGCGCCTTCGCCAGCTGCGTCAGCAACAGCCCGACGCCACCCGCGGCCGCGTGCAACAGGATCGTGTCGCCGTCCTGGACCTCGTAGGTCGACCGCACCAGGTAGTGCGCGGTGATGCCCTGCAGCATGGTCGCGGCGGCCGTCTCCGCCGAGACACCCTCGGGCACCGGCACCGCGGCGCTCGCCGGGATCAGGGCCCGCTGCGCGTAACCGCCGAGCACGCCCTGCCACGCCACCCGGTCGCCGACCGCGAAGCCCGACACGCCCTCGCCGACGGCGGCGACCGTGCCCGCGCCCTCCATGCCCAGCGTCGCGGGCAGGTCGATCTTGTAGATCCCGCCGCGTTGGTAGGTGTCGATGTAGTTCACGCCCGCGGCGGCGACGTCGACCAGCAGCTCACCCGGCCCGGGATCGCCGATCTCGACGTCACCGGCCTCCAGCACCTCGGGTCCGCCGGTCCGCCGAATCTGCACTGCCGTGGGCATCGCCTGTGTCCTCCTGACGTGGTCGGGTTCACCTCGCACAACCGGGTGGGCCGGGCGGATCTTCCCTAAGATGCCGACATGGCTGAAGAGACCGAGGCACCGGCGCCCACCGCCAAGCAGCTTACGACCGCCCGCCGCTTCGTCGCCGAGCACGGCAAGCCGGCGAAGGCCGTCGTGGAGAACATCGGCCGCGCCGGCGCCCGCGTGGTGCTCGTCGGCCACGACGGCGCGCTGGGCGACATCGTCGTGCCGGCCGTGGAAACCGGGCAGAAGCTCGTCGAGGCCGTGGAGGACCTGGAACCGGCCGAGTGGGACGCCGAGACCACCAACTCGACCAAGATCGGGCCCGGCCACCGCCGCCGGATGGCCGGGCACGCCCTGTAGGAACTAGGAAGCGGGCTCGAGCCGCTTCGCGGCGAGGCGCTCGGCGCGCGGCCACCGCACGTCGCGCGCCCAGCCCAGCTTCTCGAAGATCCAGATCACCCGCGCCGACACGTCCAGCTGCCCGCGCAGCACGCCGTGCCGGGCGCAGGTCGGGTCCGCGTGGTGCGAGTTGTGCCACGACTCGCCCATCGACAGGATCGCCAGTGGCCAGAAGTTCGCCGCCTTGTCCCGGCTGGCGAACGGCCGGTCGCCGATCATGTGGCAGATCGAGTTCACCGACCACGTCACGTGGTGCAGGAACGCGATGCGCACCAGCCCGGCCCAGAAGAACGCGGTCACCGCGCCCCACCACGACCAGCTCAGCAGACCGCCGAGCAGCGTCGGCAGGCCCAGGCTCAGCACGATCCACAGCCAGAACAGCCGGTTCACCACGCGCAGGTCGTCGTCGGCCAGCAGGTCCGGCGCGAACCGCTCGTAGTTGGTCACCTCACGCTGGAACATCCACCCCATGTGCGCGTGCCAGAAGCCGCGCAGCAGCGCCGCCGGGCTCGTGCCGAACAGCCAGGGGGAGTGCGGGTCGCCCTCGCGGTCGGCGAACGCGTGGTGACGGCGGTGGCTGGCCACCCAGAAGATGACCGACCCCTGCACGGCCATGCTGCCCGCGATCGCCATGGCGACGCGCAGCGGACGGCCGGTCTTGAACGCCCCGTGCGTGAAGTACCGGTGGTAGCCGACCGTCACCCCGAGGGTGGCGACGACGTAGAAGAACACCGCCAAGCCCAGGTCGAGCCAGGTCAGGCCCCAGCCCCACGCCAGCGGAACGGCGGTGATCAGGGCGAGGAACGGGATCAGCAGGAAGGCTTTGAGCACGATCATCTGACCGGAGGACCGGCGATGCGAGATCAGCGGTTTCGTCATGGGTGGCAGTAACCTCTCTCTCCGGCCCCACCGTACGGAGCCGTCTTGGCGAATACCCCCCTCAGGCGTTACTACCGCATGACGGGCGGCGAAATCACGCCCCAGCCGCGGTCAGCCGCGCGCCGCGGTCAGCTCCGGCTCCCGGGGCGCCGGCCCGTCCGAGGTGACCGGCCCGCGGTCGCGGCAGCCGCACCACAGCGCCGCGGTCGCCACGATCACCAGCGCCGAGCCCAGCACGTGCAGCGACACCAGTGCCTCCGGGATGCCCAGCGCGTACTGCACCGAACCCAGCACACCCTGCGCGAGCGCCACCAGCCACACGATCGAGTACCGCCGCCACACCACCGCCGGGGTGCCGCCGCGCATCAGCACCAGGCCGAAGACCGCGAGCACCAGCAGGTAGAGGACGAGCAGTCCGCCGTGGACCTGGGCGAGCACCTCGATCGGCGCGTCCAGACGGTGGGTCTCCGGGTCGCCGCCGTGCGGGCCCGCGCCGGTGACGGTGGTGCCGGCGATCAGGATCGCCCACAGCGCGACCACGAGCGTGACCAGCAGCTTCTTCGCCAGCGGCGGGACGAGCCAGCGGGCCGGCCGGTCGCCCTCGTTGAACGCGCGCAGCAGCAGCACCGCGAGCCACACCAGCGGGGTGGAGGCGAGGAAGTGGATCGCGACCGTCCACCATTCCAGCTTCGCGAGCACCGTGATGCCGCCGACCACGGCCTGCAGCACGACCCCGCCGGGCATCGTCCAGGCGAGCCGGACCAGCCGCTTGCGCTCGGGGTGGGCGATCTGCACGCGCCACGCGGCGAGCACCGCCAGCGCGGAGACCAGCACGACCACGACGGTGAGCATCCGGTTGCCGAACTCGATCCACTGGTTGAGCGTGTCGAATTCGGGGTGCGCGACCGGCACCATGCTGCCCGGGAAGCACTGCGGCCAGGTCGGGCAGCCCAGACCCGATCCGGTGACCCGGACGACCGAACCGGTGACCCCGATGCCGGCCTGGGCCACGATCGCGGCGACGGCGATCGCGCGCTGCACCGGGCGCGACGGGTAGGGCAGGCGGGCGATCAGGGACTTCAGGGCCACGGCAACATCCTAGAGTTATGTCAGTTTCGTCGTTTTCGCGGCCACGGCTGCCGCCAGCGCGCCCCACACGGCGAGCACGAGGACCGGGCCGACGGCGAACCGCCCGTCGACGAGCGCGGCCCGCAGTCCCTCGGCCAGCGCCCCCGAGGGCAGCAGTTCGATCACGGTCGCGGCCGCCGACGGCAGCGCCGAGGGCGCGAGCAGGATGCCGCCCGCGAGCAGCAGCACGAACCACACGATGTTCGCCAGCGCCAGCACCGCCTCCGCGCGCAGCGAACCGCCGAGCAGCACGCCCAGCGCGCCGAAGCTCAGCGTGCCGAGCACCAGCAGGACCACCGCCTCGGCGATGCCCCCCGCCGACGGCGTCCAGCCGAGGAACGCCGCGACCACGCCGAGCACCACGACCTGCAGCAGAACCACGACCAGGGCCGCCACGATCCGGCCCGCGACCAGCAGCCAGCGCGGGATCGCGGTCGCCGACAGCCGCTTGAGCACGCCGTAGCGGCGGTCGAAACCGAGCGCGATCGCCTGGCCGGTGAACGCCGAGGACATGACCGCCAGCGCGAAGATCCGCGGCGTCACCCAGTCCACCTTGGACACCCCGGCGAGGTCGCCCGCGGGCAGGATGTCCAGCAGCGTCAGGCCGATCAGCAGGGCCAGCGGGATGAGCAGGGTGAGCAGGATCTGCTCGCCGTGCCGCAGCGTGAGGCTGGTCTCCAGCTTGGCGTGGGTGAGCAGCATGCGCGCGCGGCTCCCGGCGCCGGGCGCGGGGGTGAAGGTTCCGGCGGGGAACCGGGCCGGTGCGGTCACGAGCGCAGCTCCCGTCCGGTCAGCTCGAGGAAGACCTCTTCCAGGTCGCGTTTGCCGACGTGCAGCTCCTCGGCCAGCACGCCCTGCTGCGCGCACCACGCGGTCACCGTGGACACCACCTGCGGGTTCACCTTCCCGGACACCTGGTAGCTGCCCGGCGCGGACTCCTTGACGTGGTAGCCCTCGGGCAGCGCGGCGGACAGCAGCTCGGTGTCCAGCCCGGCGCGGGCCTTGAACCGCAGCTGCGCGGTGTCGGCGTCGTCGGCGGTCAGGGCGCTGGGGGTGCCCTCGGCGATGACCTTGCCGTGGTCGACGATCACCACGTCGTCGGCCAGCGCCTCGGCCTCCTCCATCAGGTGCGTGGTGAGCAGGACGCTGACGCCGTCGGCCCGCAGCGCGCCCAGCAGCTCCCACACCAGGCGGCGGGCCTGCGGGTCCATGCCCGCGGTCGGCTCGTCGAGGAACACCAGCTCCGGCCGCCCGACCAGGGCGCAGGCCAGCGACAGGCGCTGCTGCTGGCCGCCGGAGAGGCGCTTGAACGGGGTGCGGCGCGCGGGGGCGAGGCCGAGGACGTCGAGCAGCCACGCCGGGTCGAGCGGGTTGGCGGCGCACGAGGCGACCAGGCCCAGCATCTCGCCGGCGCGGACGCCGGGGTAGGCGCCGCCGCCCTGCGGCATGACGCCGATGCGCGGGCGCAGCGCGGCGCCGTCGCGGACCGGGTCCAGGCCCAGCACGCGCACCGAGCCGGAGTCGGCGCGGCGGAAGCCTTCGCAGATCTCGACGGTGGTGGTCTTGCCGGCGCCGTTGGGGCCGAGCAGCGCGAGCAGGCGCCCGCGGTCCATCTTGAGGTCCAGGCCGTCGACCGCGGTCTTCGAGCCGTACCGCTTCACCAGCCCGGTGATCTCGACGGCAGGTGTGCTCACGACTGTCAAGC
This sequence comes from Amycolatopsis deserti, assembly GCF_014653945.1. Taxonomy (GTDB): domain Bacteria; phylum Actinomycetota; class Actinomycetes; order Mycobacteriales; family Pseudonocardiaceae; genus Amycolatopsis_E; species Amycolatopsis_E deserti. The sequence continues at coordinate 100,513 of NZ_BNAU01000013.1, forward strand.
GTACGACCCCGGCTCAGGCCACCGGCTGCGGATCCCTCTTCAGCAGAAGAGGTGCCCTGCGCCACACGACGAGCATCGCGACGGCGACCACGAGAGCCGCGGCCAGGTAGGCCTGCGGCACGACGAACGAGCGGCCGTCGAACGTGCTGCCCGGCGGCGCGGCGAGGAACGCGAGCGCGACGCTGGCCACGCTGGCCGCGACGCGGAACCGGGAGGTGCCCGCGGCGGCGGCGAGCGGGATGACCGCCCAGAGCAGCCACCACGGCTGCATCGCGACGTGCAGCATCATGAACGCGCCGAGGGAGACGCCGAGGCCGATGATGGGCCGGTAGCGCCAGCGGAAGCTGTCCCAGAGGAACTTGGCCGTGATGAGCCCGGCCAGCGCGGTGCCGGCCAGCTGCAGGATCGAGACGAGCGCGTTGGTGTGGTTGCCCAGGCCCAGTGCGATGCCCAGGACACCGCCGAGGTTGGCCAGCTCCGCGGTGGGGGAGATCCAGCTGCGCACCAGTCCCGGCGTGCCGAGCGTGCCGACCCAGCCGAAGCCGAGGCCGGTGCCCAGGCACACGGCGGCCATGACGACCGCGAACACGCCGGAGACCAGGGCCGCGGCGCGCAGCAGGTCGGTGGTGCGGCCGTGCCAGCGGCGGGCGATCATCACGCCGAAGAAGCCCAGCGCGATGATCGCGTTGACTTTGACCGCCGCGCCGAGCGTGATGACGGCCGCGCCGAGCACGATGAACAGGACCTCGCCGCGGGCCAGCGGCGGCGGCGTGTCGCCCGTCACGCGCACCGGCAGGCGCCGCAGGCCCAGCTCCAGGCCGGCGACCATGAGGCCGATGCCGAGCGCTTCGTTGTGCGCGCCGGCGACCAGGTGGAACAGGACGAGCGGGTTGGCGGCGCCCAGCCACAGCGCGGTGGCCGGTTCGACGCCGAAGCGCTGCGCCAGGCGCGGCAGGGCCCAGATGATGAGGGCGACGCCGGCCAGGGCGAGCGCGCGCTGCAACAGCACCCCGGCGACGATGTTGTCGCCGACGATCGCGGAGATCCAGCTGCCCAGCTTGAGGAACAGCGGGCCGTAGGGGGCCGGGGTCTCGCGCCACATGTTGGAGACGCCGCTGGTGAGCGGGTCGGCGACGCCGAGGGCCTGCGCGGGGCCGAGCGAGTAGGGGTCCATGCCGCGGTGGACGATCTCGCTCTGGGCCAGGTAGCTGTAGACGTCGCGGGAGAACAGTGGCGGGATGAACATCAGCGGCGTCAGCCACATGACGAGGGTGCGGGTTAGCTGCGCGCGGCTGGCGAGGCGGGTGCGTCCCGGTCGCGCGAACCGCCCGAGCAGCAACCAGCCGAGGACGAGCATGCCCATGCCGGCGAAGCAGATGGCGAGCGAGACGGTGGGGATGCGCGAGAAGAGGCGCAGGACGGGCAGGTCCTGGACCGGGTTGAGCACCGGAGCGGCCCCGGCGCCCAGCGAGCCCAGCGCGAGTAGCAGCGCACCGACCGTCCCGAGGCGGCGGATGATGTCGAGCGCGCGCAGTTCGCGCTGTTCCAGCGGTGCGGCCTCGGGGGGCCGCACCGGGGACAGCGGTACCGCCACCGCACCGCCACCGGTGCTCTGCTCGCCCAATGCCACACAGAGAGGGTATCGACGCCGTGAAGGGCGCCGGTGAAGGGCGGTGGCCGGGGTTGATCATGACGGTGGGTAGTGGTGTGGGGACGGGTTGTTGTCGCGCGGTGGGGCCTCGGCGCTGCCGGCGCCGCCCGTAGCGGGAAGGGCAGGCTCGCCGCGGCGACGGTTGGTGCTCTCGCGGGGCCGCGGTTGGCCTTCTCGTGGGGCGATGGTTGGCCCTCTCGCGCCGCGGCGACTGGCCTTCTCGCGGGGCGATGGTTGGCGCTCTCGCGCCGCGGTGACTGGCCCTCTCGCGGGGCCGCGACTTGCTCTCTCGTGGGGCGGCGACGGGCCCTCTGGCGCCGCGGCGGTTGGCCTTCTCGCGGGGTCGCGACTGGCCCTTCCGTGGGGCGACGAGTGGTCCTCTCAGACGGCGGCGGTTGGCCCTCTCGCACGGTGGCGACTGGCCCTCTCGAGAGGCGACGGCTGGCCCTCGCGGCTGGGGCGATGACTGGGCATCTCGTGCGGCGACGGTTGGCCCTTTCGTGTCGCTCTGAATGGCCCTCTCGCGCGCACCGGCGCGGTTGGTCATCTCGTACGGCGACGAACGGACCACTCGCGCGCTCACGACTGGCCCACCCGCACGCCACCACCCACCCGAGCGACCGCCGACACGCCGCGAACCCGCCACCGACCAGCGCGGACACGTGAGCCCGGTCACCGGGAGTTGACCGATCTTTGCCTCCCGCCCCGAAATACGACACACTTATGTTGTGAAAAACAGCGGACCCATCCAGCACCAGGCCGGCGCGAGCCGTCCCGGGGCCGTGGTGTCCGCTCAGGCCACCCCCGGCCACCCGGGCCAGACCGCCCCGGCGCACCCCGCCGAGGCGCACGCCACCCAGATGCATGCCGCCGAGGCGCACCACCCCGTGCCGCCGCAGGCGACCCCCGAAGGGCGCACCCGCCACGAGGTCGCCCGCCTCCTGTTGGAGGACGGCCCCATGACGGCGGGTGTCGTCGCCGAGCGGTTGGGTCTCACCCCGGCCGCCGTGCGCCGCCACCTCGACGCCCTGGTCGCCGACGGGGAGGCCGAGACCCGGGACGCGCCCCGGCGCGGCCCGCGCGGCCGGGGCCGCCCGGCCAAGCTCTTCCTGCTCACCGAAACGGGACGGGCGCGGTTCGGGCACGCCTACGACGACCTCGCGGTCGCCGCCATCCGGTTCCTCGCCGAGCACGCTGGCGAGGACGCGGTGCGGGCGTTCGCGGAGCGGCGGGTGGCGGCCCTGGTCGAGCCGCACCGGGCCGCGGTCAACGCGGCCGACAGCCCGGCCCACCGGGCGGAGGCCCTGGCCGCCGCCCTGACCAGGGAAGGCTACGCTGCGTCCACCCGCCAGGTGGGCGCATCGGCCACCGGTGCCGGCGCGCAACTGTGCCAGCACCACTGCCCGGTCGCCCACGTCGCCGCTGAGTTCCCGCAGCTGTGCGAGGCGGAGACCGAGGCGTTCGCCAAGCTGCTGGGCACCCACGTCCAGCGGCTGGCGACCATCGCACGCGGTGACGCCGCGTGCACGACACACGTCCCTGCGGAAAATCCGCCGGGTCTGCAAGCGAAAGCTCCGGACGGAGGGGAACGCGAATGACTGCCGCTGCCGAGCAGCGCAATCCCACCACGACGCCGCTGTCCCAGGAAGAGACCATCGAGTCCCTGGGCAACTACGCGTTCGGGTGGGCCGACCCGGATGCCGCGGGGGCCAGCGCCCGCCGCGGGCTCAACGCCGACGTCGTGGCCGACATCTCCGCGAAGAAGAACGAGCCGGAGTGGATGCTCGAGGCGCGCCAGAAGGCGCTGAAGCTCTTCGAGCGCAAGCCGATGCCGAACTGGGGCGCCGACCTGTCGGGCATCGACTTCGACAACATCAAGTACTTCGTCCGCTCCACCGAGCAGCAGGCCACCAGCTGGGACGAGCTGCCCGAGGACATCAAGAACACCTACGACAAGCTGGGCATCCCGGAGGCGGAGAAGCAGCGCCTGATCGCCGGCGTCGCGGCCCAGTACGAGTCGGAGGTCGTCTACCACAAGATCCGCGAGGACCTCGAGGCCCAGGGCGTCATCTTCCTGGACACCGACACCGGCCTCAAGGAGCACCCGGAGCTGTTCCAGGAGTACTTCGGCTCGGTCATCCCGGCCGGTGACAACAAGTTCTCCGCCCTGAACACCGCGGTGTGGTCCGGCGGGTCGTTCATCTACGTGCCGCCGGGCGTGCACGTGGACATCCCGCTGCAGGCCTACTTCCGGATCAACACCGAGAACATGGGCCAGTTCGAGCGGACCCTGATCATCGTCGACGAGGGTGCCTACGTGCACTACGTCGAGGGCTGCACCGCCCCGATCTACAAGTCCGACTCGCTGCACTCGGCCGTGGTCGAGATCATCGTGAAGAAGGGCGGCCGCTGCCGCTACACGACGATCCAGAACTGGTCGAACAACGTCTACAACCTGGTCACCAAGCGCGCCAAGTGCGAAGAGGGCGCGACCATGGAGTGGATCGACGGCAACATCGGCTCCAAGGTGACCATGAAGTACCCGTCGGTCTTCCTGATGGGCGAGCACGCCAAGGGCGAGGTCCTCTCGATCGCCTTCGCGGGCGAGGGCCAGCACCAGGACGCGGGCGCGAAGATGGAGCACCTGGCGCCGCACACCTCCTCGACCATCGTGTCGAAGTCGGTGGCGCGCGGCGGCGGCCGCACCTCCTACCGCGGCCTGGTCAAGGTCGCCAAGCGGGCGCACCACTCCGCCTCCACGGTGAAGTGCGACGCGCTGCTGGTCGACACCATCTCCCGCTCGGACACCTACCCCTACGTCGACATCCGCAACGACGAGGTGTCGATGGGCCACGAGGCCACGGTGTCCAAGGTCTCCGAGGACCAGCTGTTCTACCTGATGTCGCGCGGTCTCACCGAGGACGAGGCCATGGCGATGGTCGTGCGCGGGTTCGTCGAGCCCATCGCGCGCGAGCTGCCCATGGAGTACGCGCTCGAGCTGAACCGCCTGATCGAACTGCAGATGGAAGGAGCCGTCGGCTGACATGACGGTGTCTGCTGAGAACACCGCCGCCGCCGCGGAGGCCGTCGTCCCGGCGGCCTCCCGCGCGGAGCGCTTCACCGGGTACGACGTCGAGGCCTTCGAGGTCCCCAGCGGCCGCGAGGAGAACTGGCGCTTCACCCCGATGAAGCGCCTGCGCGGCCTGCACGACGGCACCGCGGCCGCCTCCGGCGAGGTCAAGGTCGACGTCGACGCCGCCCCCGAGGTGCGCGTCGAAACGGTCGGCCGCGAGGACGAGCGCCTCGGCCAGGCCGGCGTGCCGAGCGACCGCATCGCGGCGCAGGCGTACAGCTCGTTCCCCGCGGCGACCCTGGTGACCCTGCCCAAGGAGACCAAGGCGTCGAAGCCGACCGTGCTGCGGCTGACCGGCCCCGGCGAGGGCAACACCGCCTACGGGCACGTGCAGGTGCGCGCCGAGGCCTACGCCGAGGGCGTGGTCGTGCTCGACCACCTCGGCTCCGGCACCTACGCCGACAACGTCGAGTTCGTCGTCGGCGAGGGCGCCAAGCTCACCGTGGTCAGCGTCCAGGACTGGGCCGACGACGCGGTGCACGTCTCCGAGCAGCACCTCAAGCTCGGCAAGGACGCCACGGTCAAGCACATCGTGGTCACCCTGGGCGGCGACCTGGTGCGCGTGTCGCCCACCGCGACGTTCGCCGACCGCGGCGGCGACGTGGAGATGCTGGGCCTGTACTTCGCCGACGCCGGGCAGCACCAGGAGCACCGCCTCTTCGTCGACCACGCGGTCCCGAACTGCAAGTCGAACGTGATGTACAAGGGCGCGCTGCAGGGCGACGACGCGCACGCGGTGTGGATCGGCGACGTGCTGATCCGGGCCGCGGCCGAGGGCACCGAGACCTACGAGCTCAACCGCAACCTCGTGCTCACCACGGGCGCGCGCGCCGACTCGGTGCCGAACCTGGAGATCGAGACCGGTGAGATCGCCGGCGCCGGGCACGCGAGCGCCACGGGAAGGTTCGACGACGAGCAGTTGTTCTACCTGCAGTCGCGCGGGATCGAAGAGGAGCAGGCGCGGCGGCTGGTCGTCCGCGGCTTCTTCCACGAGATCCTGATGAAGATCGACGTTCCCGAGGTCCGCGAGCGCCTGGCCGAGGCGATCGAGGCCGAACTCGAAGCCGTCGGCAGCTGAGCCCCCTCCTTCCACCACGAGAGACAGAGACGAAACAAGGCCATGGCCACACTGGAAATCAAGGACCTGCACGCGAGCGTCACCACCGACGAGGGCGCCAAGGAGATCCTCAAGGGCGTCAACCTGACGATCAAGTCCGGTGAGACCCACGCGATCATGGGCCCCAACGGCTCGGGCAAGTCCACCCTGTCCTACGCCATCGCCGGCCACCCCAAGTACGAGGTGACCTCCGGCGAGGTGCTGCTGGACGGCGAGAACGTCCTCGAGATGAGTGTCGACGAGCGGGCGCGCGCCGGGCTGTTCCTGGCGATGCAGTACCCGGTCGAGGTGCCCGGCGTGTCCATGTCGAACTTCCTCCGCACCGCGGCCACCGCCGTGCGCGGCGAGGCGCCCAAGCTGCGCCACTGGGTCAAGGAAGTCAAGGACGAGATGGCCAAGCTGGAGATCTCGCCCGAGTTCGCCGAGCGCAGCGTCAACGAGGGCTTCTCCGGCGGTGAGAAGAAGCGCCACGAGATCCTGCAGCTGGCGCTGCTCAAGCCGAAGATCGCGATCCTCGACGAGACCGACTCGGGCCTGGACGTCGACGCGCTGCGGATCGTTTCCGAGGGCGTCAACGAGTACAAGGCGAACAACGAGGTCGGCGTCATGCTGATCACGCACTACACCCGGATCCTGCGCCACATCACCCCCGACTTCGTGCACGTCTTCGCCGACGGCCGCGTCGTCGAGTCCGGTGGCAAGGAGCTGGCGGACGCGCTGGAGGAGAACGGCTACGTCAAGTACACCGGCAAGAAGGAAGCCGCGGCGGTCTGACGTTGTTGTACCTCCCGAACTGACACACCGAGAGAGGAGTTGGCGCGCATGACCACGCGAACAAACGCCAACACGACAGCCACCTCGCTGGATGTCGCCGCGGTGCGCGCCGACTTCCCCATCCTGTCGCGCACGGTGCGTGACGGGAAACCCTTGGTGTACCTGGACTCCGGCGCCACCTCGCAGCGGCCGACGCAGGTGCTCGACGCCGAGCGCCGGTTCCTGGAGACCTCGAACGCGGCGGTGCACCGCGGCGCGCACCAGCTCGCCGAGGAAGCCACGGACGCCTACGAGTACGCCCGCGCCCGCACCGGCGAGTTCGTCGGCGCGGACCCGGGCGAGCTGGTGTTCACCAAGAACGCCACCGAGGGCATCAACCTCGTCGCGTACGCGATGAGCAACGCGGCCACCGCCGGCCCCGGGGCCGAACGGTTCCGCGTCGGCCCCGGTGACGAGATCGTGATCACCGCGATGGAGCACCACGCGAACCTGGTGCCCTGGCAGCAGCTGTGCCAGCGCACCGGCGCGACGCTGCGGTGGTTCGACCTGACCGATACGTTCCGGCTGGACCTGTCCAACCTGGACGAACTGGTCAACGAGCGCACCAAGATCGTCGCGTTCGCGCACCAGTCCAACGTGCTCGGCACGATCAACCCGGTCGAGCCGATCGTGCGGCGGGCCCGCGAGGTGGGCGCGCTGACGCTGCTCGACGCGTGCCAGTCGGTGCCGCACTTCCCGGTCGACTTCCACGCCCTCGGCGTGGACTTCGCGGTGTTCTCCGGGCACAAGATGCTGGCGCCGTCCGGCATCGGCGTGCTCTACGGGCGCCGTGAGCTGCTCGAGGCGATGCCGCCGTTCCTCACCGGCGGGTCGATGATCGAGCTGGTCACCCTGGAGCGCACCACGTTCGCGCCGCCGCCGCAGAAGTTCGAGGCCGGCGTGCCGATGACCTCGCAGGCCGTCGGGCTGGGTGCGGCGGTGGACTACCTGACCGCGATCGGCATGGAGCGGGTCGCCGCGCACGAGCACGCGCTCGTCGAGGCCGCGCTGGCCGGGATCGCCGAGATCCCCGGCGTCCGGCTGATCGGGCCGGGCGATTCCGCCGACCGCGGCGCGACGGTGGCGTTCGTCGTCGACGGCGTGCACCCGCACGACGCCGGTCAGGTGCTGGACAGCCTGGGCATCGCGGTGCGCGTGGGACACCACTGCGCGTGGCCGCTGCACCGGGTCTGCCAGGTGCCCGCCACCGTGCGGGCGACCTTCTACCTGTACAACGATCTGTCCGAAGTGGACGCCCTGCTGGGCGGGATCCGCGAGGCGCAGAAGTTCTTCGGGGTGGCGTAGGTGAACCTGGAGAGCATGTACCAGGAGATCATCCTGGACCACTACAAGAACCCGCACGGCCACGGCCTGCGGGAGCCCTTCGACGCGGAGTCGTTCCAGGTCAACCCGACCTGCGGCGACGAGATCACCCTGCGCCTGAAGGTGGAGGGCGACAAGGTCGCCGACGTCTCCTACGAGGGGCAGGGCTGCTCGATCAGCCAGGCGTCCGCGTCGGTGCTGACCGATCTGGTGACCGGTCACACCGTGTCGGAGGCGCTGTCCACGATGGACACCTTCGTGGAGATGATGCAGAGCCGCGGCCAGATCGAGCCGGACGAGGATGTGCTGGAGGACGCGGTCGCCTTCGCCGGGGTGTCGAAGTACCCGGCGCGGGTGAAGTGCGCCCTGCTGGGCTGGATGGCGTTCAAGGATGCGCTGACCCGCACGAACGGAGCTGGGAAGTGACCGAGGAGCAGACGCGCGAGGGCCGCACCGCGGAGGACCTGCCCGAGCAGGCGCAGCCGCCTGCGGCGGACCTGGCCAAGATCGAGGACATCGAGGAGGCCATGCGGGACGTCGTCGACCCCGAGCTCGGCATCAACGTGGTCGACCTCGGACTGGTCTACGACATCCGCGTGGAGCCCGACAACACCGCGACGATCGACATGACGCTGACGTCGGCGGCCTGCCCGCTGACCGACGTGATCGAGGACCAGACGGCGTCCGTGCTGGTCGGCCAGGCCGGCGTGGTGAAGGACTTCCGGATCAACTGGGTCTGGATGCCGCCGTGGGGCCCGGAAAAGATCACCGACGACGGCCGGGAGCAGCTCCGGGCGCTGGGCTTCACGGTCTAGGGTTTCACGGTCTAGATCTGTAGCTGTACCTGCGGAACACCGCCGCCGCACTCGGGCCCGTTCGGGAACACGAGCCGCGCGGCGGTGTTCTGCGTTGTGCGGCCCACTTCGCGGCTGCCCGCGTCCGTCAGGACGACCGTGACGTCGTAGGGGCCCTCGCGCAGATCGTCGACCGGGACGAAGCCGTGCCAGCCGCCCGTTTCGTGCAGCTGCACCGAACAGGAGTCCTCTGGCCCGGTGCCGGTGCACGTCTGCGGGCCGGCGGTGGTCGCGGGGAAGAGTGGCGTTTCCCCGGTCCGGCAGGCAGCGTCGCGGCAGACGGTCACCGCTGCCGCGGCTATTGCCTGTCCCACGCGCGGCGCGACGTCCAGGCTGATCCCCGGCATCGCGCCGATCATCGTGCAGGCACGGTCACCCGCGGCGCCCGAGGACGCGCCGCAGGCCGTCAGCACAGCCACTCCCAAAACGGCCACCGGCACCATCCGCATACCGGACAGACGAACCCAAGCCGCCCCCCGGTTGCATGTATAACGACCTACACGGCGCGGCTCAAGCCGACCGGTCCCGCCGGCCGCTGCTCCGGCAGCGCGTGCCGCGACCGGCCGCGCAGCACCTCCACCCGCTCGGAGCCCGGGCGCCCCAGCACCCAGCTCGACCCCGGCACCGCCTTGGCCTGCTTCTTCAGCGGCGCCAGCAGCCGCGACGCCTCGCGGTAGGACTCGATCGTCGCTGTGGCGCAGACCAGCGTCGCCAGCGACACGGTCACCGGCATGCCCTCCGCCGACCACGGCGTGTCCAGCAGCGCGCCCGCGATCGTGCCGATCTCGTCCACGTCGCAGGCGATCAGGAAGTCGTCGCCGCCGACGTGGCTCACCACCATCCGCGGCAGCCGCGACGCCAGATCCGTCAGCGTCCGGCCGATCGCGCGGATCAGATCGTCCCCGGCGGCGAAGCCCGCGTTGTCGTTCACCGCCTTGAACGAGTCGACGTCCAGCCACGCCGCGACGAACGCCTCCCGGCTGCCGATCCGCCGGTCCACGTCCCGCGCCACCGTGTCGCTGCCGGGCAGCCGGGTCAGCGGGTTGAGCGCCGCCGCCTCCTCGACCTTCGCCTCGGCCACGCCGCGCACCACCTCGGTCACCAGCACCACGCCCAGGCACCGGCCCGCGTCGTCGACCACCACGACGTCGTCGCCGGTGCGGCCCCAGTCCGCGTCGGTCACCAGCTCCAGCAGCTCCAGCGCCCCGGCGTCGGCGTGGATCGTGTGCGGGGTGTCGGCCAGCCGCTCCGCGCTGCGCTTCGCGTGCAGCGCGTGCCCGTACGGCCCGGTGACCGAAACCAGGAACCGGGTGCGGTCGATCGACCACCGCGGGCGGCCCTCGTCGTCGATGCCGACGATGCCGCTCGGCGCGTCGCCGGCCGCCAGCGCGGTACGCACGTCGTCGCAGGTCGCGTCGTGCGGCAGGGTGCTCGCCGGGCGCAGGAAGTCCCGCACCCGCGGCGTGGTGAGCGGGCCCGGCGTGAGGCGCTCGTCGGGATCCGGGATCGCCGGGGTCAGCAGGTGCCCCAGGTTCACCCCGTCCCGGGCGGGGGCGAACAGGTTGCCCTGAGCGATGCGCACCCCCAGGCGGCGCACCGCTGCCAGCTGCGCTTCGGTCTCGATCCCGGTGGCGACCAGCCGCGCGCCGGTCCGGGCCGTGAAGTGCAGCAGGGATTCCACGACCGCGACCGAGCCGGCGTCACCGGGCAGCCCGCGCAGCACGCTGCGGTCGAGTTTGAGCACGTCCACCGGCGCCGCCGCGAGCATCGCGAACGGCAGGTCGCCGCGGCCGAGGCCGTCCAGCGCCAGCCGGAACCCCAGCTCGCCGAGCCGGTTCAGACCGGCGAGCAGCTGCTCGGGCCACACCGAGCAGAACGGCGGCCCGACCTCCAGCACCACCTCGCGCGGCCGTTTGCCGGCGCGGGCGAGGGTGTCGAGCAGCGGATCCACCGGCCGCGGACGCGGTGGCCGCGGTGATGTTGAGGTGCAGCGGCAGCAGGGTCTGCTGGTCGGCCTCCGCGCGGACGGCGTCGCAGGCCAGCGCGATGTCGGTCTCGACCAGGCGCCGTTCACGGCGGGCGGTGTCGAGCAGGTCGTGCACGGACCCCTCGGCGGGGCGGGCCAGCGCTTCGAGCGCGACCATACCGCCGGTGTTGAGGCTGTAGAGCGGCTGGAAGGCGAACCGGACTGGGCGCACGGACCGATCTTCGCTGGTGAGGTGGGTGAATTGAAAGAGATGTCGACTGATGTTCACCTCGGGGGCGGGTAGCGTACTCCCGCGCGGGTACGGGCGGGGCAGATACGGTGATGCGCATGGAACCCGATCCGCGGACGCTACGCCGGGAGAACGCCCGGGAACCGGCCTGGTCCGATCTGGCCGACAACCCCTTCCGGGCCGACCGGGACCGCATCGTGGTGTCGCCGTTCTTCGCCCGGCTCGGCGGCGTGACCCAGGTGGTCAGCGCGGCCGGGTCCGGTCTGCTGCACAACCGGCTCACCCACAGCCTCAAGGTCGCCCAGGTCGCGCGCGCCATCTCGCAGCGGCTGCTGTCCTCGGTGGACTCGGCGGAGCTGATCGGCAAGCTGGGCGGGCTCGACCCGGACGTCGCCGAGGCCGCCGCGCTGGCCCACGACCTCGGGCACCCGCCGTTCGGGCACCTGGGGGAGCAGGTGCTGGACCGCATCGCGCGGCACCGGTTCTCGCTGCCGGACGGGTTCGAGGGCAACGCGCAGACCTTCCGGATCATCACCACGACCGACGTGCGCGGGCCGGCCGCGGTCGGGCTGGACCTCACCGCGGCCGTGCGGGCGGCGGTGCTGAAGTACCCGTGGGCGCGCCTGCACTGGCCGGACCCGCACCCGGCCGCGATGCGCATCCCGCCGCGGGGCGCGGCCGAGCCCGACGAGGCTCCGGGCACCGGGTCGAGCAAGTTCTCCGCCTACTGCACCGAGCTGGACGACGTGGTCGCGGCACGCCGGTCGTTCGCCGGGCGGATCGAGCCGTGGCAGCAGACGGTCGAGGCGTCGGTGATGGACACCGCGGACGACCTGGCCTACGCGATCCACGACATCCAGGACTTCCACCGCATCGGGGTGCTGCAGCACGCGCCGGTGGCGGCCGAGCTGGGGGAGTGGCTCGACCACGCGGTGGAGCTGGCCGGGCTGGACAACGCCACCCTCGCCGCGCGGATCCGCCGCCCCGGCCGGTCGCTGGAGCAGCTGCGGCGCCGCATGCACGCCAAGGACGCGTGGATCGTCGACGACGACGCGTTCGCCCAAGCTGTGTCCCGGATCCGGACCGAGCTGGTCGACGGCTTGCTGGCCGAGCCGTTCGACGGATCGATCGAGGCGGAGCAGGCGACGGCGGCGTTCTCCGCGCGGTGGACGCATCGCCTGGTGGACGGGGTGATCGTGCTGCCGTCGCCGTCCACGCGGGCCGGGCACGTGTCGCTGCGGACCGCGCAATGGCACGAGGTGCAGGTGCTGAAGTTCGTGCACCGGCGGTTCGTGCTGCTGCGCCCGGAGCTGGCCCTGCACCAGCGGGGGCAGGCGTCGCTGCTGACGACGCTGGTCGACGCGCTCGACGCGTGGCTCGCCGACCGGGACGAGGTGTCCCGCCTGCCGCGGCGCCTGCACGACCTGGTGGAGCTGGCGCAGTCGGAGTTCGATGAGCTGGTGCGGACAGCGCCCGAGCTGCTGGTCGGAGCCACCGGCGAGCCGGTGGCCGGAGCGGACGCCGTCCGGGGCCTGGCGAGGGGCCGCGCGGTGATCGACTTCGTGTCGTCGCTGACGGACAAGCAGGCGGTCAGCCTGCTGGACGCGCTGTCGGGCCGGTCCGGGCAGCCCTGGTCGGACAGCTTCGTGCTCTGACCAGCGCACCACCCACAACCGCCGGCCGGCAACGCAACAGCGGTTTGTGCATATCACCTTGAGCCAGGGCCGCAAGGTTGGCATGGTCGGCCGCCGGAGAGAGCCTGGGTTGCGGCCCTGGCTCAAGGTGATCGTTGCGTGTCAGGCGACGGGATGACCACCCAGCTACCTGGGGTGTCGGGTGAGGCCCGCCACCGTGGGGAAAATCGCTGGACGGTGATCCGTACACTGGGTCTCGTGGACGTCCAGTTGGAGTAGCTCCGGGCCGCCTGTGCAGCAGGCCCGTCGATGCCACCTGTCCACCCCCGATACCGGGAGTTTCCTTGATCACGGCCACCGGCCTCGAACTGCGCGCCGGGTCGCGCATTCTGCTGTCCGACACCACCCTGCGCATCCAGCCGGGCGATCGCATCGGCCTGGTGGGGCGCAACGGCGCCGGCAAGACCACCACCCTGAAGGTCCTCGCCCGCGAGGGTGAGCCCTACGCGGGCGAGGTCCGCCACGGCAGCGAGCTCGGCTACCTGCCGCAGGACCCCCGCGAGGGCGACCTGTCCGTCACGGCCAAGGACCGCGTCCTGTCCGCCCGCGGCCTGGACACCCTCCTGCGCGACATGGAGAAGGCCCAGACCGCCATGTCCGAGCTGGTCGACGACGCCGAGCGGGACAAGGCGATCCGCCGCTACGGCCGCCTCGAGGAGCGCTTCGCCTCCCTCGGCGGCTACGCCGCGGAGAGCGAGGCCGCCCGCATCTGCGCCAACCTCGGCCTGGCCGACCGCGTCCTCACCCAGCCGTTGCGCACCCTCTCCGGTGGTCAGCGCCGCCGCGTCGAGCTGGCCCGCATCCTGTTCGCCGCCTCCGACGTGGGCGCCTCCGGCCGTTCGGACACGATCCTGCTGCTCGACGAGCCCACCAACCACCTCGACGCCGACTCGATCAACTGGCTGCGCGGCTTCCTCAAGGGCCACGAGGGCGGCCTCGTGGTGATCAGCCACGACGTCGACCTGCTGGCCGAGGTCGTGAACAAGGTCTGGTTCCTCGACGCCACCCGCGCCGAGCTGGACACCTACAACATGACCTGGAACCGCTACCTCGAGGCGCGCGCCACCGACGAGAAGCGCCGCCGCCGCGAGCGGGCCAACGCCGAAAAAAAGGCCGCCGCCCTGCAGGCCCAGGCCGCCAAGCTCGGCGCGAAGGCCACCAAGGCCGTCGCGGCGAAGAACATGGCTCGCCGCGCCGAGCAGATGCTCGCGAGCCTGGACGACCAGCGCCAGGCGGACAAGGTCGCGCACATCAAGTTCCCGGCCCCGGCCCCGTGCGGGCGCACCCCGCTCACCGCCGAGGGACTGTCCAAATCGTACGGTTCGCTGGAGATCTTCACCGGCGTCGACCTCGCGATCGACCGCGGCACCAAGGTCGTCGTGCTCGGCCTCAACGGCGCGGGCAAGACGACGCTGCTGCGCCTGCTGGGCGGCATGGAAAAGCCGGACACCGGAAGCGTCGTCGCGGGCCACGGCCTGCGCCTGGGCTACTACGCGCAGGAACACGAGACGCTCGACCACGACGCCAGCGTGTGGGAGAACATCCGCCACCTCGCCCCGGACACCGGCGCGCAAGAGCTGCGGAACCTGCTGGGCTCGTTCCTGTTCACCGGCGAGCAGCTGGACCAGCCGGCCGGCACGCTCTCCGGCGGCGAGAAGACCCGGCTCGCGCTCGCCGGCCTGGTGTCCAGCGCCGCCAACGTCCTGCTGCTCGACGAGCCCACCAACAACCTGGACCCGGCCAGCCGCGAACAGGTGCTGAACGCGTTGCGCAGCTACACCGGCGCGGTCGTCCTGGTGACCCACGACCCGGGCGCCGTCGAGGCGCTGGAGCCCGAGCGGGTGATCCTGTTGCCCGACGGCACGGAGGATCACTGGTCGGATGATTACTTGGAACTCGTCCAGTTGGCCTGATGTAAACAAAGGGCTGATTGCTTAGTTGGACTAGGCAACCACCTGGAACGGCGCAATTTTTCCGCCATTGGGCAGGTTTTTCGCCGCTCGTCTGGCAAATTCGCGGTTCGTGTTCGATCATTGCGTGACGAGGCCCACCGTGGCCTGCCAACGCGATCTGGTGGAAGGCGGAACGACGTGGCTGACCTGAAGAAGGGCGCGCGGATCACCGGCAGCACGCGTGACAAGCTTGCCGCTGACCTGAAGAAGAAATACGAGAAGGGTGCGAGTATTCGGGCCCTGGCCGAGTCGACCGGACGCTCGTACGGTTTTGTGCACCGCGTGCTTTCCGAATCCGGGGTGCAGTTGCGCGGGCGCGGCGGGGCGACGCGCGCTAAGAAGAAGTAGGCCGGGCGTCCCCGGCCTCGGCACGGCGGAAGCACAACATCGCACCGAGGAGCACGCACGGGTACACCAGGTACCCGAAGCGCGTCGCGGGCGTCAGGAGGGTGAAGGCCCCCAGGCCCACGGCGATGCGCCACAACGCGTCCGATCCGGCCACGGGCGGACGCCGCAGCAACCAGACGAGGATCGCGGCAGCGGCGCCGGCGAGCAGGACGAACGCGGCCACCTTCCCGGCCGGTCCGGTACTGGCGATGAGGTAGCCCGGCAACGGGCTCGCCGCCGGTGACGTCACCTGGCCCAGGCCGGCCGGGAACCGGATCACGTGCTCCACGAACGCCCGCGGGTTCACCAGGAACACCGGGACGTTGAGCACGGCGCACGCGAGCACCGTCGTGGTGAGGAAGCGCGCCAGGGCCCTGCCGCCCAGGCGGGCGAAGACGAGCACGGCCAGCACCACGGCGGCCGGTGCCACGATGAGCTTCGCGCTGATCACCAGCGCGAGCACGATCGCGCTCGCCACCGGGCGGTCCCGGGCCGCGAGCGCAGCGGCGACCAGCATCAGACCGACGATCGCCAGGTCCGGCCCGGCGACCGCCCAGGTCAGCGCGGTCAGCGGGCAGGCCATCGCGAACTGCGCCGCGCGCACCGGGACCCGCGGGGTGCGGGACAGCCGGATCGTCAGCCACGCGCACACGCACGCGGTGAGGACGAACATCAGCCGCGCGTCGGTGAGGGCGTCGGCCACCGGGCTGCCGCCGAACAGGGCGCGGGGCAGCCCGAACACGGCCATGACCGGGCCGTAGGGCGTGTAGTCGTTGACCTCCGGCGCCCGCGCGAGGGCCGCGACATCCACATAGGGCGTGCCGTGGTCCAGCAGCAGGCTCGCCGAGCGCTCGATCACCCACACCTCGGGCTGCGCGCTCCAGGAGAACGGCGTGTTCAGCCAGTCCGTGCCGGTGAGCCGCCGGATCACCAGGACGGTCAGGGGCAGCAGCATCGACAGCACGGCGATCCCGGCCAGCCCCACCCAGCGGGAGCGCAGCTGCCCGCCCTGGCGGCGGGCGGCGATCAGCCAGCCGGTGTGGGCGGCGGCGAAGCCGTAGCCGAACGCCGCGCACGAACCCCAGATGCGGAAGCCGTAGAACTCGTTGGTGACCGCCAGTGCGATGGCGTAGACGGTACAGCCGAGGTAGAAGACCAGGTCGACGGTCAGCGGGTGCGCGGCGAGCAGCGCGCGCCAGCGGTCGAGGGCGGTGGCGGGGGCCGGCGGGCGCACCGCGGTGCGCTCAGTGGTCATCGCGGGCCGCCGGATGGTCTGGCACCGGTTTCGTCCCTCCCCATGCGCAAAGGTTACCGAGGAGGGAATCGGCGGCGACGTCCGGGAAGCTTTTGGTGTCCGCCCGCGTTGGCCTGGAGGTCTTCGGAGTGGACCTCAAGCATTGTCGAAGTTTTAGGGTGGGCGGCGTGGACAACACCTGGTCTTTGATGAGTTCGGCGATGCGTGCCGCGAACGCGCCGAAGGGCCTCGCGCCCGGCACGATCCGGCGGGTGGCGCGGTTCGCCCGGCCGTACTGGCGCAGCCTGCTGGTCTTCCTGGCGCTGACCGTGGTGTCGGCGGTGATCGCGGTGAGCACCCCGGTGCTGGCCGGCAAGGTCGTCGACACCATCGTCGGCGGCAAGGAGGCCGGGCTGGTCGTGCTGCTGGCGGTCGTGGTGGCCGGGCTGGCGATCGCCGACGCCGGGTTCGGGCTGGTCGAGCGGTGGCTGTCGGCCCGCATCGGCGAGGGGCTGATCTACGACCTGCGCCGCGCGGTGTTCGAGCACGTGCAGCGGATGCCGATCGCGTTCTTCACCCGCACCCGCACCGGCGCGCTGGTCAGCCGCCTGAACAACGACGTGATCGGCGCGCAGCGGACCTTCACCGCGACCCTGTCCGGCCTGGTCACCAACGTGATCCAGCTGGTGCTCTCGCTCGCGGTGATGGTGACGTTGTCCTGGCAGGTCACCCTGCTGGCGCTGGTGCTGCTGCCGGTGTTCGTGCTCCCGGCGCAGCGCATCGGGCGCCGGATGGCCGATCTGCAGCGCGAGTCCGCGCAGCTCAACGCCGGGATGACCACGCAGATGACCGAGCGGTTCTCCGCGCCCGGCGCGACGCTGGTCAAGCTGTTCGGACGGCCGCGGCGGGAGGCCGAGGACTTCGGCGCCCGCGCCGGGCGGGTGCGTGACATCGGGGTGCGGACCGCGATGCTCACCCGGTGGTTCATGACCAGCCTGACCCTGGTGTCGGCGCTCGCGCAGGCCCTGGTCTACGGCCTGGGCGGCTGGCTGGCGATCCGCGGGCAGCTCGCCCCGGGCACCGTGGTCGCCCTCGCGCTGCTGCTGACCAGGCTCTACAGCCCGCTGACCGCGCTGGCCAACGTCCGGGTGGACGTGATGACCGCGCTGGTGTCGTTCGAGCGGGTCTTCGAGGTGCTCGACCTCGACCCGATGATCACCGAGAAGCCGGACGCCCGCACCGTGCCGGCCGGCGGGGTGTCGGTCGAGTTCGACGACGTGCGCTTCGCCTACCCGGCGGCCGACAAGTACTCCCTGGCCTCGCTGGAGGAGGTGTCCACACTGGACACCCGTGGTGGCGAGGAGGTGCTGCACGGGATCAGCTTCCGCGCCGAGGCCGGGCAGATGGTCGCCCTGGTCGGGTCGTCCGGGGCGGGCAAGTCGACGATCGCGTCGCTGCTGCCGCGCCTCTACGACGTCGACTCCGGCGCCATCCGGCTGTCCGATGTGGACGTGCGTGACCTGGGGTTCGCCTCGATCCGGGACACCGTGGGCGTGGTGACCCAGGACGGGCACCTGTTCCACGACACCATCCGCGCCAACCTGGAGTACGCGCGGCCGGGCGTGACCGAGGAGGAGATCTGGGACGCGCTGGAGCGCGCGCGGCTGGCCGAGCTGGTGCGCGGCCTGCCCGACGGACTGGACACGGTGGTGGGGGAGCGCGGCTACCGGCTCTCCGGCGGCGAACGGCAGCGGCTGACGATCGCGCGGCTGCTGCTGGCCCAGCCGCGGGTGATCGTGCTGGACGAGGCGACCGCGCACCTGGACTCCGAATCCGAGGTGGCGGTCAGCGAAGCCCTGTCGCACGCCTTGGAGGGGCGGACCGCGCTGGTCATCGCGCACCGGCTGTCCACCGTGCGGGCGGCCGACCAGATCCTGGTGGTCGAGGCCGGGCGCATCGTCGAACGCGGCACGCACGAGGAACTGCTCGCCGCGAACGGCCGCTACGCCGACCTCTACCACACGCAGTTCAGCGAGGAGCCGGCCGCGGTTTAGCGGAGGGCGGGGACGCGGGGGCGGTAGTGCTCGAGCAGCGCGGCGTTGGCCGCGTCGCCGCCCTCGACGTTCGAGCTGCGCCACAGCGGCACCTCGACACCCTCCTGCGCGGCGGTGGTGACGACGTGCGCCAGCACCTCGTTCCAGAGGTAGACGTTGAGCAGCGAGGACAGCGCCACCGTGCGGGGGGCGTCCTCGGGGAAGGCGGCGTCGCCGGGCCGGACGCCGGTGTCGAGCACCACGTCGGCCTGCTCCGGCAGCGTGCTGTGCGAGCGGCGGGGCGCCGCCTCGACCGAGGCCCGCGACGTCACCGCGACCACCGGCGCCCCCGCGGCCCGGGCGGCTTCGGCCAGTTCCACCGGGTAGGGGTTGACGCCGGAGTTGGAGAACACGAACACCACGTCCTCCGGGCCCGGCGCGCGCCCGGCCAGCACCTCGGCGGCCAGGCCGGACCGCCGCTCCGCCGTCGTGCTGCCCGCGGCGCTGTGCAGCGGCAGCAGGTCCGGGTGGTACAGCGGGTAGACGCAGGCCAGGCCGCCCGCGCGGTAGAAGGTTTCGGCGACCGAGGCCAGCGAATGCCCGGCGCCACCGGTGAAGACGAGGGCGTCCGCCCGCACCGCGGCCAGCACGAGCCCCGCCGCCCGCTCGATCTCCCGGGCGTTGCGTTCGCCGGCCCGCGCGAGGGCCCCGGCGACCAGATCGTGGATCATGCGCCCGACCCTAGGCGCCGGACCACCGGGCCTGGGTGGTCGGCGGATGATTCCCGCCGTCCGGCCGCGCTCCGCGCCCGATCAACCCCGCGGCGGTGGCCGTTGAGGGCTCACCCCGAGCGGCCCTGCCGCTGAGGAAGCAGACATCCCGTCCGAGTGGCCAGCGGAAGTTTCCCGCCCGCCGGCCCACGTTCGGCGGATGCGCTCCGCGCGCCGCCGCCCGGTCAACCCAACGGCACCGGTTGGCGGCCCACCCGCGGCCGCTGAGGAAGCAGTCACCCCGCCGGGGGGTCGGCGGCAGGTTCCTTGCCCGCCGTCCCGCCCGTCCACGCGCCGCCGCCCGATCAACCCCGCGGCGGTGGCGGTCGAGGGCTCACCCAAAGCGGCTCTGCCGGCGGCGGAAGAATCCCGCCGTCCGTGGTGTTGCCCGGGGTGTGACGAGTGATCCCGTGCTGACCACCTGGCGCGCCCGCGGGCCGGTGCGCGCCGTGGTGCTGGTCCTGCACGGCGGCGCCGAGAACGGCCTGAACGTGGTCCGCCCGTGGGGCCTGGCCTACCTGCGCATGGTGCCGCTGGCGCGGCAGATCCTCCGCGCCGGCGGCCCGCACGGCGTCGAGGTTCGGCTGCTGCGCAACCGGGTCCGCGGCTGGAACGACCCCGACCTGCACCCGGTGGCCGACGCGCGGTGGGCGCTGGAGCGGATCCGCGCCGAGCGGCCGGGCGTGCCGGTGTTCCTCGCCGGGCACTCGATGGGCGGCCGCGTCGCGCTGCGGGTGGCCGACGATCCGCAGGTCCGGTCGGTGCTGGCGCTGGCCCCGTGGACGCCGATCGGCGAGCCGGTCGAACCGGTCACGGGCAAGACGGTCGTCATCGCCCACGGCACGCGTGACCGCATCACCCGTCCCGCCGAGTCCTTCGCCTACGCCGAGCGCGCCCAGGCGGTCGCCGAGCGGGTGGTGCGCATCGAGGTCATGTCCGAGGGGCACGCCATGCTGTACCGGCCCGGCGTGTGGAACCGGCTGGCGCGCGAGTTCGCCCTGGACGCGGCGGGTGTGGCGCCGCTCACGGCCTGGTCGGTGCGTCCCGACCAGCGGCTTCGCCTGCCCGGGTAGAGGTGAGCAACCCTTTCGGGGTGCTGGACGTCCTTGATCGAGAGGTTTGCGGTTCACTAGGTGCGTCCTAGGGCCGGTCGATCGGGGAACGGTGATGGCGTGACGAACCAGGGCGGCTACCCACCGCGCGTGCCGCCGCGCGGCCCGCGACAGCACCAGCCCGCGCAGATGATGCCGCTGCCCGGCCGCGAAGGCGGCTACCGGCAGCCGCCGCCCCGCCGTCCCGGACCGCCGCCCACCCGCGCGATGCCCTCCCGCGGCGACGTCCCGCCGCCCCCGCCGCCGGTCGCGCGCCGTCCGCGCCGCCGGTTCGGCCCCGGCAAGGTCCTGCTCACCCTGCTGTCGGTGTTCGTGCTGTTCCTCGCCGGCGTGTGGGTGTACCTGGAGTTCTCGATCAACCGGATCGCCGCGCTGGAGGACTACGAGGGCCGCCCCGCCGCCGGGGCGGGCACGAACTGGCTCATCGTCGGCTCGGACAGCCGTGAGGGGCTCACCGCCGAGGACGAGCAGCGCCTGGTCACCGGTGACGTGGCGGCCGCGGGCGGCGGGCAGCGCACCGACACGATGATGATCGCGCACCTGCCGGACAACGACACCAAGCCGACGCTGGTCAGCCTGCCGCGCGACTCGCAGGTCGCCATCCCCGGCCACGGCACCAGCAAGATCAACGCGGCGTTCTCGATCGGCGGCGCGCCGCTGCTGGTGAAGACCGTCGAGCAGGCCACCGGGCTGCGCATCGACCACTACGCCGAGATCGGGTTCGGCGGGTTCGCCACCATCGTCGACGCGATCGGCGGCGTGCCCATGTGCGTCGACAAGGAGATGCACGACACCGTCACCGGCATCACGATCCCCGCCGGGTGCGGGGACCTCGACGGCGCGCAGGCGCTCGGGTTCGTCCGGATGCGCCACAGCGACGCGACGCCGCGGTCGGACCTGGACCGGGTGGAGAACCAGCGCAAGTTCATCGGCGCGCTGGTCAGCGAGATCTCCAGCCCTGGCACCCTGCTCAACCCGTTCGACGTGTTCCCGCTGCTGAGCGCCGCCCCGGACGCGCTGACCATCGACGAGGGCGACCACCTGCACAACCTGGTCGGCCTGGCCTGGGCGATGCGCGGGATCTCCTCGGACGGCGTGCTGTCCACGACGGTGCCGGTCACCTCCGCCTCGGCCGAACACTGGGACAAGACGAAGTCGAAGCAGCTGTTCGACGCGCTGCGCAACGACACGGTGGTGCCCGAAAGCGCCATCATGAACTAGGAGCGCAGCCAGGGCGTGTCTGACAAGCCTTTGTCCAGGTGATGGCGTCGTGGATGGGGATGGCTGCGCGGTGGACGGTGGCGAGGTTGCGTAGCGGGTGGCGATGCCGCGGCACATCCCGCCACGCGATCCCGCACCGGTACCGGTAGATGATCCCGTCCACCATCGCCCGCGCATCCGAAAAGGCCTACCCGGTCGCGCCGGCGACAAGTCCTCGATCAACGCCCACTGCTCAACCGACAACAACTCAAACCGCGACACGGCCAGCACCATCCCAGCTGGCCGATGCCGCGGTCCTGCCCCGACTAGACCCAGACCAGCGCGGTCGCGTTCTGAAGTCGGGCGCAGGCGTTCTTCGCGTCCCAGGAATCACCGCGCAGCACACCGGCTACTGGCACCGCAACCCAAGCGGGACCAGCACCTAGGAGCGGCCGAGGTCGGCGAGCAGGCCGTCGAGGGCCTGGGTGAGCCCTGCCGCGTTGGCGGGCGTGAACCACGTCGTGCGGATGCGCTCGTTGTTCCCCTTCGGCGTCTCGTGGTCGGCCGCCAGCTGCTCCAGCGTGCGGGTCCGGTCGCCCAGGGCGCGGCCGACCTCCTGGAACAGGCTGCGCACGTAGCGGTCCGCGTCCGGTGCGGCGATGCCGTGACCGGCGGCCCACGAGGTGAGCGTGGCGAGGTACCAGTAGTGGCTGGTCAGCGTCCCCGTCACCGCGGAGAGCACATCGAAGGCCCGCTCGTCGGCGACCGGGAGCACCCCGCCCAGCGGCTCGAAGAAGGCCTCCGCCACCGGATGGGCCGGGTAGGTCGCGGTGAGGGAGCGGCGTTCGCGGATGGCCGGCAGCGGGATGGCCCGGACGATCGGGGCCTCGGTGCCCAGCGTCGCGCGCAGGTCGTCGTTGGCGACGCCGGCCATCACGTTGATCACGATCTTGCCGCTCGCCACCGTCACGCCGTCAAGTGCCTCGTGCCGGTCCTGACGGCGCACTGCGATGACGACGATGTCCGCGCGGTCGGCCACCGCCTGGTTGCCGGGACACACCTGGACGCCCGCGTAGCGCTCGGACAGCTCCGCGGCCGTGCGGGCTCCCCGCGGCGAGAGGAACACCTCCGGCGCCTCGCCGCCTCCGTGGTGCAGGCCGTCCACGATGGCCCGGCCGATCTCGCCGACCCCGATGATCCCGACGCTGTTCACCGCGTCTCCCTTCCGCGCTGCTGCCACAACAGTGCGACCGCCACGACGCCCGCCAGGCAGGGAGCCATCCCGGCCCAGCCCAGCTCGGGCGGCAGCCCGGTCTCGCCCGAGACGTCCCTGGTGAGCAGTCCAGCCAGCCCGGCGCCGGTGCCGAGCACCAGCAGCACGGTCGCGGCGGGGCGGGCCCACCGCTTGCCCGCCCGGACCGCCCAGGTCGTCCAGAGCCAGGCGCCGGCGCCGAGCGCACCCAGAACGGACAACAGGACGAGGTAGGCGGTGACGGCCGAGTCGATCTGCGCTTCGGTGTAGGCGGGATAGCCGGCCCGGACGTGACCGGCCAGGGCATCGCTGTCGAGGTACGGCAAGACCGTCGCGGCGACGGTGAGCCCCAGCCCCGTGTACATCGCGGCGAGCGCTGATCGTGTCTTCGTCATCAGAACGCCTCCCCGCCCGGGACGAGGGCGGCCCGGAGGAACTCGAGGATCTCCGCCTGCGCGGCCCGGGCCTGGGGTTCCACGCCGGGCAGGGTGAGGAACGCGTGCCCCGCTCCGTGGTACTCGGCCAACCGCGCCGGTGTCCCGGCCGCGCGCAGCCGCTCGGCGTAGCGGCGGCCGTGATCGGCCACCGGGTCGCGGGTGGGCACCACCACGAGCGCCGGGGCCAGCCCGCTCAGGTCGCCGGCGTGCAGCGGCGAGACCGCACGGTCGTCGGCTCCCGTTGGCACGCCGAGCCGCCGGACGAGCTCGAGCTGCGGCACCGAGAGCGTCGGGGTGTGGGCGTACTCGGTGACCGAGGGGTAGTCG
Organism: Amycolatopsis deserti; assembly: GCF_014653945.1. Classification (GTDB taxonomy): domain Bacteria; phylum Actinomycetota; class Actinomycetes; order Mycobacteriales; family Pseudonocardiaceae; genus Amycolatopsis_E; species Amycolatopsis_E deserti. The sequence continues at coordinate 124,018 of NZ_BNAU01000013.1, forward strand.
AGCATCGTGGCGGTCGTGTCGGCGACCGGGTTGACCAGCACCTGCGCTTCCAGGCGCAGGCCGGCGTCCCTGGCCCGGATCGCCGTCAGGGCGCTGATCAGCGCGCCGCAGCTCTCGCCGAACACGGCCGCGCGCCCGGCGTCGACGCCCCACCGCGAGGCGTGCCGCACCACGTGTTCGAGCACGTCCCAGCCGTCGTCGGCGGCCGCGGACAGCGGCGTGTCGAAGTCCAGGAGGCGGTGCTCGACCGAGACGACGACCGCGGGCAGCCGCACGGCGAGGTGGCTGTTGGTCCAGTCGCACTGCGTGGCCGTGCCCACGAAGCCGCTGCCGTGCACGTGGACCACGAGTGGCAGCCCGGCTCTGTGCCCGGCTCTGGCCCCGACCGGCCGGTACACCCGGACCGGCAGCTCGCGGCCGGGCAGCGGCACCTGCTGCCAGTCGATCGTGGCGCCGGGGTCCGGGTGCCCGAGCATCTCCCGCGCCCCTTCGGACGCGCGGAAACGGTTCTCCGCGTCACGGTAGGCACGCAGTTCCTCCGGCGTGATCGCCGCGAAGTCCGGTGCCGGGGGCCGCGTGACGGTTTCGCTCATGCCTGCTTCTCCTTCTCCAGAGGCAACTGTCCCCATTATGCACGCAGTGCGTGCAACAGCAAGTGCACAGGTAGACTCGGGTCCGGACGAGAGGGGCGAGATGACGGGCCGAAGGCGTTGGTCGACCGAGGAGATCCTGGACGTGGCGGCGGAGCTGCTGCGCACGAGCGACGCCGAGTCGTTCAGCGTGCGCAAGCTCGCCGCGGCGCTGGGGACCGATTCCTCCAGCCTCTACCGGCACTTCCGCAACAAGACCGAACTGCTGCGGGCGGTCGCCGACCGGATCCTGCTGGCCGCCGTGGAGGGTCACCGCCCGGAGGGTGACTGGAAGCAGCGCATCACCGCGCTGGCGCTGCGGCTGCGGGAGGCCTTCGGCCGGCACCCGCAGCTCGCCACGATCTGGGGGCGGTACGCCTCCAGCGGCACCGGTTCGCGGCTGGTCATGGAGGAGGTGCTGCAGGCGCTGCGGGCGTCGGGCCTGCCCGACGAGGAGATCCCGGCCCGCTACCACCGGGTCGTGGTCCTGCTCGCCGCGCTGATCTCCGCCGACGCCGGGATCGGCACCCTCACACCCGAGGAGTACGAACAGGGCGTGGAGCTGTTCCGCGTCGCGGTACTGGGCGCCGACCCCGACCGCTTCCCCGCCCTGGCGCACTTCGCCCGCGAGGTCCGGCCACTCGGCGCGGACCGCGGCGCCGCGTTCGAGGACATCCTCGCCGCGCACCTCGCCCACATCGAGGCCGGGATCGGCTGAGGAGTCCCGGCGGAAAGTCCCGTGCGGGGCACGGCCGCGGCGTGGATGATCGAGGGATGCAGATCCCTGCGGAGACCCTCTCGGACGGGGTGATCCTGCTGCGCCGGTGGTGGGCCGGCGACGCCGAGCTCCTGCACCGCCTCGTGAACGAGTCCCTGGACCACCTCGCGCCGTGGATGCCGTGGGCGGTGGACGGCTACACCGAGCGCGACGCGCGGGACTTCCTGACGCTGACGCGGGAGAGCTGGCTCGCGGCCGAGACGTTCGACTACGCGATCGTCGGGCCGGACGGGGCGGTCGCCGGCAGCTGCGGGCTGATGGCGCGCATCGGCCGGGGCGGGCTGGAGATCGGCTACTGGCTGGCGAAGGCCTACACCGGCCGCGGATGGGCCACCCGCGCGGCGCGGCTGCTGACCACCGAGGCGTTCCGCGTCGGCGCCAACCGGGTGGAGATCGTCCACGACGTGGCCAACCACCGCAGTGGAGCCGTCCCCGCGCGGCTCGGCTTCACCCGGATCGACGAGCGCCCGACCCGGCTCCCCGGCGGCACGGCGGCCACCGGACGGGTCGCGGTGTGGCGGCTGACCGCGCCCGACGGGTCGCCACTCCCAGTTGCTTTCCCTGCGTCCGGACACCCGCGAGGGCACGGCTGATCTGTTGACCGCGCCCGGACGCGGTAGCCGAAAAGATCACCAACCGTGACGGCATCTACACTGATCATCACACGTTCGGCCGGTAGACAAGTCTGTCCGGGCGTGATGGCGTGGCATGACTCCGGGACGGATCCGGCCCGGGGTGGGCCCGTCAGCGCCCGGACCGGGGCTGACCTGGCCGTTGTCGTTCTCCGGAAGAGGTGGAGCGTGTCGGAACCTGGTGCCGCACCAGGGTTGGCGGACGTGGCCCGTCGCTGGGCCGCGCGGTTGGCTGACACGGACGGAGTATCACTTCCCCCGGAAGAGCTCGAGCAGCTCCTGCACGACTTCGCGCGCAACGCCGTCGCCGAGGCCGAAGCGGCCCGCGACGCCGCCCTGCGCCGGTTCACCACGCTCTACAGCACCGCGCCCATCGGCATCGCGATGGCCGATCCGGACGGCACGATCGTCGAGGTCAACAAGGAGCTCGGCAAGTTCCTCGGGCACAGGCCCGACCGCCTGCGCGGCCGCCGGCTCACCGAACTCGGCTTCGACGACCGCGACTGCGAAAAGCTGGCCACCGGCCTGGCCGAACTGGCCGAGACCGACCTCGAGGAGTTCGCCGACCGGGTCCGCCTCGCCCACGCCGACGACGCGGGCGTGTGGGCCGACATCGTCCTGACCCGCCTGCCCGGCGACCGGCCCGGCACCCTCTACCCGGTACTGATGGCCGCCGACGCGAACGAGGTCCACACGCTGCAGGAAACCCTGCGGCACCAGAGCATCCACGACTCGCTCACCGGCCTGTCCAACGCCTCCCGCTTCCGGACCCTGCTGGAGTCCGCGCTCAGCCCGTCGGCACGCGGCCAGATCGCGCTGGTCTACCTCGACCTCGACGGGTTCAAGGTGATCAACGACGGCCTCGGCGCCGGGGTCGGCGACGCGGTTCTGCGCGGGGTCGCCAAGAAGCTGAAGGAAGCCTTCGCCGAGCACGACGCCCTGGTGGCGCGGCTGTCCGGTGACGGGTTCGCCGTGCTGCTGCGCGGCGAGCTGACCCCGCCGCAGGTCATCGCCCTCGTCGAGACCGCGTTGGAGGACCTGGCCGAGCCGATCTACATCGGCGAGCACGGCGTCGGGGTGAGCGCCAGCGCCGGGATCGTGGTGCGGGACGTGCGTGACGGCGGTGTCGAGGACATCGAGCGCGCCGCGGAGATCGCACTGCACCGCGCCAAGGAGGCCGGCAAGGCGCAGTGGATGCTGTTCGACCCGGAGCTCGACGCCCGCGATCGGGCCCGCTACCGGCTCGGCGCGGAGATCGCCGGCGCCCTGGAGAACGGGCAGTTCGAGCTGATCTACCAGCCGACCGTGAAGCTGGCCAACCCCGACGAGATCGCCGCGGTGAACGCGGGACTGCGCTGGCACCACCCGGAGCTGGGCGAGCTGCCCGCCGAGGAGTTCTTCCCGCTGGCCGACACCACCGGTATGACGATCCCGCTCGGCAAGTGGCTGCTGACCGAGTCGTTGCGGGCGACCGCGCGCTGGCGCGAGCGCTACGGCGACGCCGCGCCGGACGTGTGCATCCGGCTGCCCAACCGGCTCGCGATCGAGCCGGACCTGGTGGCGATGGTCAAGGAGGAGCTGGACCGCAACGAGCTGCCGGCCAAGGCGCTGCGGCTGTGCACGGACAGCGACTCGATCCTCGACCCGCGCGGCGAGGTGCTCGACTCGCTCACCGTGCTGGCCGATCTCGGCGCGAAGCTGGTGCTCACGGTGCAGGGGTCGGCGGATCTGGAGCTGATCCCGCAGCACCGGCTGTCGGTGCAGCACGTGATCCTGTCCGGCCCGGTCGTCGACGCGCTCGCCGACGGTGAGCCGGAGATCGCGGCGCGGCACCTGGACCAGCTGATCACGCGGGCGCGGGAGCTGAAGCTGCGGATCGGCGCCGAGGGTGTGCGCAGCCACGAGCAGGCCGAACGGCTGCGGCGGCACGGCGTGATCGCCGCGCGTGGCGCGTTCGTGGCCGAGACGGCGACCGGCGACGAGGTGGACCAGCTCATCGAGCAGCACACCGACGCGACGGTGACCGGGTGAAGCCGGGGGAGATCGTCCCGGACTTCACGCTGCCGGACGAGCGGGGTGAGCCGCGCTCGCTGAGCGGTTTCCTGGCGTCGGGGCCGGTGGTGCTGTTCTTCTACCCGGCGGCGATGACTCCGGGGTGCACCGCGGAGAGCTGCCACTTCCGGGACCTGGCGAAGGAGTTCGCGGAGGTCGGCGCCCAGCGGGTGGGGATCAGCCCGGACCCGGTGGCGCGGCAGCAGGAGTTCTCGGCGCGGCACGGGTTCGACTACCCGCTGCTGTCCGACCCCGAGGGCGAGGTAGCGCGAACCTTCGGCGTGCGGCGCTCGTTCGGCCCGCTGCTGACGAAGCGCCAGACGTTCGTCATCGCCCCCGACGGCCACCTGCTGGAAGTGATCAAGAGCGAGTTGCGGATGGCCGTGCACGCGGACAAGGCGCTGGATGTGTTGCGGGCGCGCAGCCGGTAGCCGTCCGCCTCAGCGCAGGCGCCGCAACCGCACCGTCAGGCCGTCCACCGGGACCGGCAGCGACACGTAGTCCCACTTGATGCGGTAGTCCTCGGGCACCGACCAGCGGTACGTGCGCAGCATCTCGTGCATCAGGAGCTTCACCTCGTTGTTCCCGAAGTGCATCCCGATGCACTTGTGCGCCCCGCCGCCGAAGGGCATCCACGCGAACCGGTGCGACTTGTCCTCCCGCCGACCCTCCGCGAACCGCTCCGGGTCGAACGCGCGCGGGTTCGTCCAGTGCTCCGGCGAATAGTGGTTGGTGTTGGGCGAAACGCTGCACATCGTCCCGGCCGGGATGTAGTGCCCCAGCACCGACGTGTCCTTCACCGTCTTGCGCGGCAGCGACGGCACCGGCGCCGTCAGCCGCAGCGCCTCCTTGATCACCAGGTCCAGCGTCTTCAACGACTCCAGCGCCTCGAGATCCGGCAGCTCGTCACCCAGTGCCAGCGACTCCTCGCGCGCCCGTTCCTGCCACGAAGGGTGCTTCGCCAGGTGATAGGCGACCGCGGAACTGGTGATCGTCGCCGTGTCGTGGGCCGCCATCATCAGGAAGATCATGTGGTTCACCACGTCGTCGTCGGTGAACTCGGCTCCGTCGTCGCCGCGCGCGTGGCACAGCGCCGAGAACAGGCCCGCGCCCTCGCTGCGCCGCTTCGACGGCAGCTTCTCCGCGAAGTACCGCTCCAGCACGCGCCGCCCGTGCAGGCCCGCCGCCCACCGGCCGCCCGGTACCGGCACCCGAACCAGCGCCGTCGCCGCCCGGACCGTCCCGACGAACGCCCGGTTGATCGCGTCGGCGTCCGCGCCCGGCGGCATGTCCATGAACACCCGCGACGCCACGTCCAGCGTGAGCCGCTTCAGCAGCCAGTACAGCCGCGGCCGCTCGGCGCCGGCCCAGGCCGCCACACCCTCGCGCAGCACCGGCGCCGCCTGCCGCATGTAGCCGGCCAGCTTGTCGCGCGTGAACGCCTCCTGCATGATCCGCCGGTGCAGGTGGTGCTCCTCGAAGTCCAGCAGCATCAGCCCGCGGTGGAAGAACCGCTCGATGAAGAACTGCCAGCCCTCCTGCGAGAACGCCTTGTCCTTGTTCACCAGCGCGGCCTGGGTGGCGTCCGGGCCGGCCAGCACGACGATCCGCTGCCCGAACGCCCCCATCCACGACACCGGCCCGTACTTGTCGAACCGGTGCAGCGCGAAGTCCAGCCCGAACCGCATCGACTCGATGGCGTGCCCGACGATCGGCGCCCCCGCGTCGCCGATGATCGGCTCCAGACCGCTGCCCGCCGGCGGGGTCGCCAGCTCCCGCACCGGCCACCGCTGGTCCAGCAGCCTGCGGTCGACGGCCCGGGGGAGGGGGATGGCGGTCAGGGGTGGAACGCGTTCCCGGAACGCCCGGACGACGGCACTGGTCACGATCGCGCCTCCTTGCGACAACACGTGTGATCACCACCGTCCCGCACACCCCCCGCCCCCGGCAAGGGTGAACTTCACCCGGTGATCAGTCCCAGGCGAGCGATCCACCCGTCTGGTACTCGGTCACCCGCGTCTCGAAGAAGTTCTTCTCCTTGCGCAGGTCCATCGCCTCCGACATCCACGGGAACGGGTTCTCGTTCTCGCCGAAGATCGGGGCCAGCCCGAGCTGCTGGGCGCGCCGGTCGGTGATGAAGTGCAGGTACTGCTCGCACAGCGCCGCCGACAGCCCGAGCATCCCGCGCGGCATCGTGTCCCGCGCGTAGGCGACCTCCAGCTCGCACGCCTCGGCGAGCATCGCGCGCACCTCGGCCTGGAACTCCGGCGACCACAGGTGCGGGTTCTCGATCTTGATCTGGTTGATGCAGTCGATGCCGAAGTTCAGGTGGATCGACTCGTCGCGCAGGATGTACTGGAACTGCTCGGCGATCCCCACCATCTTGTTGCGCCGCCCCAGCGACAGGATCTGCGCGAACCCGGTGTAGAACCACATGCCCTCGAACACCACGTAAAAGGCCACCAGGTCACGCAGGAAGTCCTGGTCCGCGGCCGCGGTGCCGGTCGCGAAGTCCGGGTTCTCCAGGTTGCGCGTGTACCGCAGCGCCCACGCGTCCTTGTCGGTGATCGACGGGACCTCGCGGTAGGCGTTGAACAGCTCGCCCTCGTCCAGGCCCAGGCTTTCGCAGATGTACTGGAAGGTGTGCGTGTGCACGGCCTCCTCGAACGCCTGCCGCAGCAGGTACTGGCGGCACTCCGGGTTGGTGATCTGCCGGTACACCGCCAGCACCAGGTTGTTCGCCACCAGCGACTCGGCGGTGGCGAAGAAGCCGAGGTTGCGCTTGACCATGCGGCGCTCGTCCTCGGTCAGCCCGTCCGGCGACTTCCACAGCGCGATGTCGGCCTGCATCGCCACCTCGGTCGGCATCCAGTGGTTGGTGCAGCCGGCCAGGTACTTCTCCCACGCCCAGTGGTACTTCAGCGGCAGCAGCTGGTTGACGTCGGCGCGGGCGTTGATCATCGCCTTGTCGTCGACGCTGACCCGGTCGGCGCCGCGGCTGATCGCGCCCAGGCCGGTCTGGTCGGTTTCGGTGGTGGTCACTGGCAGGCCTCGCAGTCGGGGTCGTCGATCCGGCAGGCGGCGAACTCGGGCTCCGGCACAGCAGTGGGCACGGCAGCCGGGACCGCGGCGGGCACCGCGTTGAGCTTGCCGTCCGTGCCGCGCAGCGTGCTCTTCTCCACGCTCGTGGCGGCCTTCGCCCGCAGGTAGTAGGTCGTCTTCAGGCCCTTGTGCCACGCGTACCGGTACAGCTCGTCCAGCTTGCGGCCGCTCGGCGCGGCGATGTAGAGGTTGAGCGACTGGGCCTGGTCGATCCACTTCTGCCGGCGCGAGGCGGCGTCCACCAGCCACCGGCTGTCGATCTCGAACGCGGTCGCGTAGAGCCGCTTCAGGTCGGCGGGCACCCGGTCGATCCGCGCCAGGCTGCCGTCGAAGTACTTCAGGTCGGCCACCATCGCCTCGTCCCACAGGCCGCGCTCCTTCAGCGCCGCGACCAGGTGCGGGTTGACCACGGTGAAGTCGCCGGACATGTTCGACTTGACGTAGAGGTTCTGGAACAGCGGCTCGATCGACTGCCCGACCCCGCAGATGTTGGAGATCGTCGCGGTCGGCGCGATCGCCATGACGTTGGAGTTGCGCATCCCGCCGCGCACCCGCTCACGCAGCGCGTCCCAGTCCAGAGTGGACGAGGAGTCGACCTCCAGCGCGTCACCCACCCGGGCCTGCGCCAGCAGCCGCAGCGAGTCCAGCGGCAGCACGCCCTGGCTCCACAGCGAGCCGGAGAACGTCTCGTAGGCGCCCCGCTCCTGCGCCAGCTGCGCCGACGCGGCGATCGCGTGGTAGCTCAGGTGCTCCATGCTGCGGTCGGCGAACTCCACCGCCTCCGGGCTGTCCACCGGCAGGCCGAGCGTGAACAACGCGTCCTGGTAGCCCATCAGCCCCAAGCCCACCGGGCGGTGCCGCAGGTTGGACCGGCGCGCCTCCGGGATGGTGTAGAAGTTGATGTCCACGACGTTGTCCAGCATCCGCACCGCGGTGCGCACCGTGCGCTCCAGCTTCGCGGTGTCCAGGCCGTCGGCGGTGACGTGCCGGGCCAGGTTGACCGAGCCGAGGTTGCACACCGCGACCTCGTCGGGGCTGGTGTTCAGCGTGATCTCGGTGCACAGGTTGGACGAGTGCACCACGCCGGCGTGCTGCTGCGGCGAGCGCAGGTTGCACGGGTCCTTGAAGGTGATCCACGGGTGCCCGGTCTCGAACAGCATGGTCAGCATCCGCCGCCACAGCTCCACCGCCCGCACCCGGCGGAACACCCGGATCTCGCCGCGGTCGGCCGCGGCCTCGTACTCGCGGTAGCGCTGCGCGAACGCGTTGCCGTAGAGGTCGTGCAGGTCCGGGGTCTCGTCGGGGGAGAACAGGGTCCACTGCGCGTCGGCCTCGACGCGGCGCAGGAACTCGTCGGGCACCCAGTTGGCGGTGTTCATGTCGTGGGTGCGGCGCCGGTCGTCGCCGGTGTTCTTGCGCAGGTCGAGGAACTCCTCGACGTCGATGTGCCAGGTCTCCAGGTACGCGCACGCCGCGCCCTTGCGCTTGCCGCCCTGGTTGACCGCCACCGCCGTGTCGTTGGCGATCTTCAGGAACGGCACCACGCCCTGGGAGGTGCCGTTGGTGCCCTTGATGTGGGCGCCCAGCCCGCGCACCGGGGTCCAGTCGTTGCCCAGCCCGCCGGAGTACTTCGCCAGCAGCGCGTTGTTCTTGTACGACTGGAAGATCGCGTCCAGGCTGTCCTCGACCGTGGTCAGGAAGCACGACGACAGCTGCGCCCGGGTGGTGCCGGAGTTGAACAGCGTCGGCGTGGAGGCCATGAAGTCGAAGCTGGACAGCAGGTCGTAGAACTCCACGGCACGGGCCTCGCGGTCGTCCTCGCGCAGGGCCAGACCCATCGCCACGCGCAGGAAGAACGCCTGCGGCAGCTCGAACCGGGTGCCGTCGGAGTGCAGGAAGTACCGGTCGTAGAGGGTCTGCAGGCCGAGGAAGCCGAAGTCCAGGTCGCGCTCGGGCCGGATCGCGGCGGTGACCCGGTCCAGGTCGAAGCGGGCCAGCTCCGGATCCACCAGCTCCAGCTCGATCGCGTGGCGCAGGTAGTCGCGGAAGTAGCCGGGGTAGTCCAGCTCGGCGTGCGACGCCTGGCGCGGCTCGCCGGCGAGGTGGCTCAGAGCTTCACCACGCAGCTTGTCCAGCAGCAGGCGCGCGGTGACGGCCGAGTAGTTGGGCTCGCGCTCGACCAGCGTGCGGGCGGCCATGATCAGGGCCAGGGCCAGCTCGTCGGCGCCGATCCCGTCGTAGAGGTTGCGCTCGGTCTCGGCCAGCACCGGCTCCGCCGAGACGTCGTCGATCCCGGCGACGGCCTCCCCGACGACGCGGGCGATGCGCTCGCGGTCCAGCGGGCGCAGCTCGCCGTCCGGGTGCTTGACGCGGATCGCCGCCGGGGGCGGGGCGGTCTCGCGGGCCTTGGCGTGCTCCTCGCGGTAGAGCACGTACGCGCGCGCGACCTTGTGGTGGCCGCCGCGCATCAGCGCCAGCTCCACCAGGTCCTGGATCTGCTCCAGGTGCACGGCGTCCCCGGTGGCGTGGCGGCGCAGGGACGACTCGACCTGCGCGGTCAGCTCGCCGACGACGTGGTGGATCCGCGACGACGCGGCGGCCCCGTCGCCCTCGGCGGCGAGGAAGGCCTTCGTCAGCGCGACGGAGATCCGGTTCGCGTCGAACGGCGAGGCCTCGCCGTCCCGGCGGATCACCCGCAGCGTGGCTGCCGGCGCCGGGGAGGTTTCCACAGACATGCATCACTCCGTTTTCGGGCGCGTTTCATCGGCACACCGGCCTTGAGTGCCGGCGTGCTGGGGTGGGCACGACTCGTACCGGACGGGCCCGCGCTCGCTTCCCCTGGCGTCGGGCCCTGCCGGTGATCGAAGACTACATCTTGGGGTCGATCTGTCCAGTGACCCCAAGATGCGGGCGTGTCGGCGTGGCGTGCTAGGTAAAACAATCAAGCGTGCTTGATTTTTCTGCTCCGGGGTGCCACGCTCGGCAGCAAGCGTGCGCGAGGAGGCGGATGGCGTGGCGGACCCCGAACCGATCCTGCGGGACCTGGCCGACGAGAGCCGGGAACTGGACGACCTGGTGAACGAGGCCGAGTGGTCGGCCCCGACCCCGGCGGAGGGCTGGACGATCGCGCACCAGATCGCGCACCTGGCGTGGACCGACGCCAAGGCGCTGATCGCGGTGCGCACCCCCGACGAGTTCCCGGCCGAAGTCCAGCGGGCCTTGGCCGCCGGAGAGGACTTCGTCGACCAGGGTGCGCGGGAGCTGGCGGGAAAGCCGCGCGACGAACTGCTCGCGCTGTGGCGGTCCGGGCGGGAGGAGCTGGCGACCGAGCTGGCGCGGGTGCCGGACGGTCAGAAGCTGCCGTGGTACGGGCCGCCGATGAGCGCCGCGTCGATGGCGACCGCGCGGCTGATGGAAACGTGGGCGCACGCGCAGGACGTCTACGACGCGCTCGGGCTGCGGCGCGAGCCGACGCGCCGGCTCTGGCAGATCGCGCGGTTCGGAGTGCGCACCCGCAACTTCGCGTTCTCGGTGCACGGACTCGCCCCGCCCGCTGAGGAATTCCGCGTCGAACTGTCCGGAGTGGACGGCACAGAGTGGACGTTCGGTCCCGAGGACGCCGCCCAGCGGGTCACCGGGTCCGCGCTCGGGTTCTGCTTGATCGTCACGCAGCGGCGGCACCCGGCCGACACCGACGTCGTGGCCGCCGGTCCGGACGCCGAGAAGTGGCTGGAGATCGCGCAGGCGTTCGCCGGCCCGCCTGGTTCCGGCCGGAAGGCGGGGCAGTTCGCATGACCGACGTGCTGCGCATCGGCAACGCCTCCGGCTTCTACGGCGACCGGTTCTCCGCCGTGCGCGAGATGCTCACCGGCGGCCCGCTGGACGTGCTGACCGGCGACTACCTCGCCGAGCTGACCATGCTGATCCTCGGCCGCGACCGGCTCAAGGACGCCACCCGCGGCTACGCCAAGACCTTCCTGCGCCAGATGGAGGAGAACCTCGCGCTGGCGAAGGAAAACGGGGTGAAGATCGTCACCAACGCGGGCGGGCTCAACCCGGCCGGGCTGGCCGCGGCGATCCGCGAGATCGCCCAACGGTTGGGCGTGGACATCGCCGTCGCCCACGTCGAAGGTGACGACCTGCTGTCCCGGGTGGACGAACTGGGACTCGGGAAACCGTTGACCGCCAACGCCTACCTCGGCGCCTGGGGCATCGCCGCGTGCCTGGAACGCGGTGCGGACGTGGTCGTCACCGGGCGCGTCACCGACGCCTCGCTGGTCGTCGGCCCGGCCGCCGCGCACTTCGGGTGGGCCCGCGACGACTACGACGCCCTCGCCGGCGCGGTGGCCGCCGGGCACGTCATCGAATGCGGCGCCCAGGCCACCGGCGGGAACTACGCGTTCTTCACCGAGCACGACACCGGCACCCCGGGCTTCCCGATCGCGGAGATCGCCGCCGACGGCACCAGCGTGATCACCAAGCACCCGGGCACCGGGGGAGCGGTGACCGCCGGCACCGTCACCGCCCAGCTGCTGTACGAGATCGCCGGTGCGCGTTACGCCGGGCCGGACGTCACCGCCCGGTTCGACACGATGACGCTCACCGAGGACGGCCCCGACCGGGTGCGGATCTCCGGCACCCGCGGCGAGCCGCCACCCCCGACGCTCAAGGTGTGCCTGAACACCCTCGGCGGCTTCCGCAACGAGACCACGTTCGTGCTGACCGGACTGGACATCGATGCCAAGGCGACCCTGGTCCGCGACCAGCTGGAGGGCGCGCTCAAGGACCGGCCCCCGGCCGAGATCCGCTGGATCCTGGCCCGCACCGACCATGAAGACGCCGACACCGAGCAGCGCGCCAGCGCCCTGCTGCACTGCGCGGTCAAGGACCCCGACCCGAAGGTCGCCGGGCGCGCGTTCAGCGGCGCGGCGATCGAACTGGCCCTGGCGAGCTACCCCGGTTTCCACGTCACCGCGCCACCCTCGGACGCCTCGCCGTACGGCGTCTACACCGCGGCCTTTGTGGACGCTGCCGAAGTCCCGCACGTGGCCGTGCTGCCGGACGGGTCCCGGGTGGACATCGCGCCCGCGATCGACACCCTGCCCTTGTCCGAAGTGGACGAGCCGGAGCTGCCGCAACCGTTGCCGGACGGTCCGACGCGGCGCGTGCCGCTGGGCACCATCCTCGGCGCTCGCAGCGGCGACAAGGGCGGCGACGCCAACCTCGGCGTGTGGGCCCGGTCAGACGAAGCGTGGCGCTGGCTCGCGCACTACCTCACCGTCGAGGAGTTCCAGCGGCTGCTGCCGGAGACCGCGAGCCTCACCGTCCGCCGGTACGCGCTGCCCAACCTGCGTGCGCTGAACTTCGTCGTGGAGGGCCTGCTCGGGCAGGGTGTCGCGTCGCAGGCCCGGTTCGACCCGCAGGCCAAGGCGTTCGGCGAGTGGCTGCGTGCCCGTCACGCCGACATCCCGGAGGTGCTGCTGTGACCGACCCGTTCGCCACGCCCGAGCGGACCGCGCTGCGCAAGACCGTGCGCCGGTTCGTCGAGGCCGAGGTGCTGCCGCACCTGGACGACTGGGAGCGCGCCGGTGAGCTGCCGCGCGAGCTGCACCGCAAGGCCGGGGAGATCGGCCTGCTCGGGGTGTCGTTCCCGGAGAGCGCCGGCGGCGGGGGCGGCGACTTCCTGGACGCGATGACCGTCACCGAGGAAATCCTGTACGCGGGCGGCTCGGGCGGGCTGATCGCGTCGCTGTTCACCAACGGCATCGCGGTGCCGCACATCGTGACCGCGGGTGATCCCGGGCAGATCGAACGCTGGGTGCGGCCGACCATCGAGGGCCGGCTGATCGGGTCGCTGGCGATCACCGAGCCGGACGGCGGCTCCGACGTCGCCGGGATCCGCACCACGGCCCGGCGGGAGGGCGACCACTACGTCGTCAACGGCGCCAAGACCTACATCACCTCGGGCACGCGTGCCGACTTCGTCACGACGGCCGTGCGCACCGGCGGCCCGGGCGCCCACGGCGTGTCCCTGCTGGTGATCGAGAAGGGCACGCCCGGGTTCACGGTCAGCCGCAAGCTGGAGAAGATGGGCTGGCACTGCTCGGACACCGCCGAGCTGTCCTTCGCCGACGCCAGGGTGCCGGCGAAGAACCTGGTGGGCGAGGAGAACACCGGGTTCATCCAGATCGCCACCCACTTCGTCACCGAACGGCTCTCCCTCGCGGTGCAGGGCTACGCGACCGCCCAGCGCGCGCTGGACCTCACCCTGCAGTGGTGCCGGCTGCGTGAGACGTTCGGCCGCCCGCTGATCTCCCGCCAGCTGGTGCAGCACAAGCTGGTGGAGATGGCCCGGCGGATCGACCTCGCTCGCGTCTACACGCGACACGTCGCGCAGCGGTTCGTGGCCGGGGAAGAAGTCATCGCCGAGGCGTGCTTCGCGAAGAACACCGCGGTCGAGACGGCCGAGTGGGTGGTCAACGAAGCGGTCCAGCTGCACGGCGGCCTCGGCTACCTGCGCGAGTCCGAAGTGGAACGGCACTACCGCGATGTCCGCATCCTCGGCATCGGCGGCGGCACCAACGAGATCCTGGCGGGTCTCGCGGCGAAGAGATTGGGGTACACGGCTTGAGCGTGATCCGGTCCGGAGTGGACACAGGGAGCGCGGAGTTCGCGGCCAACCGGGAGGCGATGGAGGCCAAACTCGCCGAGCTGGCGGCCGAGCACGCGAAGGCGATCGCGGGCGGCGGCGAGAAGTACGTCGAACGCCACCGCAAACGCGGCAAGCTGCTCGCCCGGGAGCGGATCGAGCTGCTCATCGACGAGGACTCGCCGTTCCTGGAGCTGTCGCCGCTGGCCGCGTGGGGCACCGACTACCACGTCGGTGGCAGCGTGGTCACCGGCATCGGCGTGGTCGAGGGCGTCGAGTGCATGATCGTCGCCAACGACCCGACGGTGAAGGGCGGCGCGAGCAACCCGTCCAGCCTGAAGAAGGGCCTGCGGGCGGCGGAGATCGCGGCGGAGAACCGGCTGCCCACGATCAACCTGGTCGAGTCCGGCGGTGCGGACCTGCCCACCCAGAAGGAGATCTTCATCCCGGGCGGGCGGACGTTCCGCAACCTGACCACCTCCTCGGCCGCGCGGATCCCGACCATCGCGCTGGTGTTCGGCAACTCCACCGCCGGCGGCGCCTACCTGCCCGGCATGTCCGACTACGTGGTGATGGTGAAGGAACGCGCGAAGGTGTTCCTGGGCGGCCCGCCGCTGGTCAAGATGGCGACCGGCGAGGAGTCCGACGACGAGTCGCTGGGCGGCGCGGAGATGCACGCGCGCACCTCGGGCCTGGCCGATTACCTCGCGCACGACGAGCAGGACGCCATCCGCATCGGCCGCAGCATCGTCAAGCGGCTGAACTGGCACAAGCAGGGGCCGTCCCCGAAACCGGACTACGCCGAGCCGGTGCTGGACGCCCAGGACCTGCTCGGCATCGTGCCGACCGACCTGAAGATCCCATTCGACCCGCGCGAGGTGATCGGCCGGATCGTCGACGGCTCCGACTTCGACGAGTTCAAACCGCTCTACGGCACCAGTCTGGTGACCGGCTGGGCGAACCTGCACGGCTACCCGATCGGGATCCTCGCCAACGCCCAGGGCGTGCTGTTCAGCGAGGAGTCGCAGAAGGCCACCCAGTTCATCCAGCTGGCGAACCAGACCGACACGCCGCTGCTGTTCCTGCACAACACCACCGGCTACATGGTCGGCAAGGAGTACGAGCAGGGCGGCATCATCAAGCACGGCGCGATGATGATCAACGCGGTGTCCAACTCGAAGGTCCCGCACCTGTCGGTGCTGATGGGCGCCTCCTACGGCGCCGGGCACTACGGCATGTGCGGGCGGGCGTACGGGCCGCGGTTCCTGTTCGCCTGGCCCAGCGCCAAGTCCGCGGTGATGGGGCCGGCGCAGCTGGCCGGTGTGCTGTCGATCGTCGCCCGCCAGGCCGCCGCCGGGCGCGGTCAGCCCTACGACGAGGACGCCGACGCCGCGATGCGCGCCATGGTCGAGCAGCAGATCGAGGCCGAATCGCTGCCGATGTTCCTGTCCGGCATGCTCTACGACGACGGCATCATCGACCCGCGCGACACCCGCACGGTGCTCGGGCTGTGCCTGTCCGCCATCCACAATGGACCGATCAGGGGCGCCGAGGGCTTCGGCGTCTTCCGGATGTGAGTGACGTGATCGACAACGTTCTGGTCGCCAACCGCGGTGAGATCGCCCGCCGCGTGTTCCGCACCTGCTCGGCCCTGGGCATCGCCCGCACGGCCGTGTTCTCCGACGCTGACGCCGGGGCCCCGCACGTCGCGGAGGCGGACGCGGCGGTCCGGCTGCCCGGCAACACCCCGTCCGAGACCTACCTGCGCGCCGACCTGCTGGTCGAGGCCGCACGCTCGGCCGGTGCGGACGCCGTCCACCCCGGCTACGGGTTCCTGTCCGAGAACGCCGGGTTCGCCCGGGCGGTGCTCGACGCCGGGCTCACCTGGATCGGCCCGCCCCCGTCCGCGATCGAGACCATGGGCTCCAAAGTGGAGTCCAAGCGGCTGATGGACGCCGCCGGGGTGCCGGTGCTGTCCGAACTGGACCCGACGGCGGTGACCGAGGCCGATCTACCGGTGCTGGTCAAGGCTTCCGCCGGTGGTGGCGGCCGCGGCATGCGGATCGTGCGGTCCCTGGACGAGCTGGCCGAAGCCGTGGAGAGCGCGAGCGCGGAGGCGGCCTCGGCGTTCGGCGATCCGACCGTCTTCTGTGAGCGGTACCTGGAGACCGGGCGGCACATCGAGGTCCAGGTGCTCGCCGACACCCACGGCACGGTGTGGGCGCTGGGGGAGCGGGAGTGTTCGATCCAGCGGCGGCACCAGAAGGTCGTCGAGGAAGCGCCCTCACCACTGGTCGACGACGCGATGCGCGCCGAACTGTTCGACGCGGCGCGCAAGGCCGCGAAGGCGATCGACTACGTCGGCGCGGGCACGGTCGAGTTCCTCGCCACCGAGGACGGGCGCTTCTACTTCCTGGAGATGAACACGCGCCTGCAGGTCGAGCACCCGGTCACCGAATGCGTCACCGGCCTGGACCTGGTCGCGCTGCAGATCCGGATCGCCGAGGGGGAGCGGCTGCCGGCCGAGCCGCCCCAGTCGCGCGGGCACGCCATCGAGGTACGACTGTATGCCGAGGATCCGGCCGCCGGGTGGCAGCCGCAGAGCGGGACGCTGCACCGGTTCGAGATCCCGGGCGTGGACAGGGAGTTCGCCCTGGGTGGTGAGGCCGGTCTGCGGCTGGACGCGGGCGTGGTGGACGGCTCGGTGGTCGGCGTGCACTACGACCCGATGCTCGCCAAGGTGATCGCGTGGGCGCCGACCCGGGCGGAGGCGGCCTGGCGGCTCGCCCGCGCCCTGGCCGGGGCCCGGATCCACGGCCTGCGCACCAACCGCGACCTGCTGGTCAACGTGCTGCGGCACGAGGAGTTCCTGGCCGGGCGCACCGACACCGCGTTCCTGGACCGGCACGGGCTGGACGTCCTGTCTCGCCCCCTCGCGGACGCCGCCGCGGTGCGGCTGTCGGCCACGGCGGCGGCGCTCGCCGAAGCCGCGGCCAACCGGGCGTCGGCGCGAACGCTGGGCCGGCTGCCCGCTGGATGGCGCAACGTGACCTCCGCGCCGCTGCGCAAGCGTTACCTCGCCGGGGGCACCGAGGTGGAGGTCGAGTACCGGCCGGGCCTGCGGGTCGACGGCGCGGAGGTCGCCGAGGCCACGCCGGAACGCGTGGTGCTGGACGTCGACGGGGTCCGGCGCGTGTTCACCGTCGGCCGGTACCCGGGGCTGGTGTGCGTGGACTCCGCGCTCGGGGCCGTCGACCTGGTTCCGGTGCCGCGGTTCACCGACCCGGAGGCCGCGCTCGCCGCGGGCTCGCTGGTCGCGCCGATGCCCGGCACCGTGCTGCGGATCGCCGTCGCGGTCGGGGACACCGTGTCCGCCGGTGACCCGCTGCTGTGGCTGGAAGCCATGAAGATGGAACACCGGATCACCGCGCCCGCCGACGGTGAGGTCACCGAACTGCCCGTGTCGGTGGGCCGGCAGGTCGAACCGGGCGCCGTCCTCGCCGTCGTCACCCCCAAGGAGCAAGCATGAACTTCGTCGAATCCGAAGAGCGGATCGCGCTGCGCAAGGCGGTCGGCGACCTGGCACGCGGCTACGGGCACGAGTACTACGTCAAGGTCGCGCGCAGCGGCGGCCACACCAGCGACCTGTGGAACGAGGCCGGGCGGCTGGGCTACCTCGGCGTGTCGGTGCCCGAGGAGTACGGCGGGGGCGGCGCCGGGATCGGCGACCTGGCCGCGGTGTGCGAGGAGTTCTGCGCGGCCGGCACGCCGATGCTGCTGATGGTGGTGTCCCCGGCGATCTGCGCCACGGTCATCGCGCGCTACGGCACCGAGGAGCAGAAGCGCTCGTGGCTGCCGCGGTTCGCCACCGGCGAGGTGCGGATGTCCTTCGCCATCACCGAGCCGGACGCGGGGTCCAATTCGCACCGTCTCACCACGACGGCCAAACGCGACGGTGCCGACTGGATCCTCAACGGGCGCAAGGTGTTCATCTCCGGCGTGGACGAGGCCGACGCGGTGCTGGTGGTCGGCCGCACCGAGGACGCGAAGACCGGCAAGCTCAAGCCCGCGCTGTTCATCGTGCCCACGAACACGCCCGGGTTCGAGTACCGGCAGATCGAGATGGACCTGGTCTCGGCCGACAAGCAGTTCGGCCTGTTCCTCGACGACGTCCGGCTGCCGGCCGAGGCGCTCGTCGGGTCCGAGGACGCGGCGCTGGCGCAGCTGTTCGCCGGGCTCAACCCGGAGCGGATCATGGGCGCGTCGTTCTCCATCGGCATCGCCCGGTACGCGCTGGACAAGGGCGTGGCGTACGCGAAGGAGCGCAGCGTGTGGGGCGCGCCGATCGGCACCCACCAGGGCATCGCGCACCCGCTGGCGCAGGTCAAGATCGAGCTGGAGCTGGCCAAGCTGATGACCCAGAAGGCCGCCGCGCTGTACGACTCGGGCGACGACTTCGGGGCGGGCGAGGCCGCGAACATGGCCAAGTACGCTGGCGCGGAGGTCGCCATCAAGGCGGTCGACCAGGCGATCCAGACCCACGGCGGCAACGGCATGGCGTCGGAGTACGGGCTGGGCACGCTGCTCGCGGCCGTCCGGGTGGGCCGGATCGCCCCGGTCAGCCGCGAGATGGTGCTCAACTTCGTCGCCCAGCACTCCCTGGGCCTGCCGAAGTCCTACTAGGAGGAAGACCCGTGCCGGAGCCCCGCCAGGAGCGCAGCCGGACCACCCGCCGCAAGCTCATCGAGGCAGCCGTGGACTGCATCGGCGAGGTCGGGTGGGCCGGCACCACGGTCGCGTTGATCGCGCAGCGCGCCGGGGTCTCGCGCGGGGCCGCCCAGCACCACTTCCCGACCCGGGAGGACCTGGTCACGGCCGCGGTCGAGTACGTCGGCGAAGTGCAGATCGCCGAGATGCGCCGCGGCGCCGAGGGGCTGCCCGCCGGCCGGTCCCGCATCGAGCCGGTCGTCGACATGCTGCTCAACCTCTACACCGGCCCCATGTTCCGCGCCGCGCTGCACCTGTGGGTGGCGGCCTCCAGTGACGAGTCGTTGCGCACCGTGCTGGTCCCGCTGCAGGCGAAGGTCGGGCGGGAGGCGCACCGGCTGGCCGTCGACCTGCTCGGGGTCGACGAGGCTCAGCCCGGGGTGCGGGAGCTGGTCCAGTCGACCCTCGACCTGGCTCGCGGGCTCGGCCTGGCGAACCTGCTCGCCGACGACACCACCCGGCGGCGCCGGATCATCCGCCAGTGGGCCCGGGTGCTGGGCCCCGCCCTGCCCGAGCCGGAGGTCACCTCGGTGGGTGGCTGACGGCGTGTCGGGGGACCGGTCGTTAACACTAATGGACCAGTGTGCGATAACAGAGGCAACAGCAGGTGATGAGGCAAGGGGGTAGATCCCGGTGTCCGGTACAGGTGAAGAGCTGTCCCATCGTGCGATGGCGATGTTGCGAGCGGTGGCCCAGGGCCGCGCCGTGATGTCGTCGAGCGTCGAGCCGGACCTTTTCATCGACGGAGTCGCCTGCTGCGACCAGATGGCCGCGCACGCCCTCGCCCACGGCGGCTACATCCGCCCGGACGGCGAGAGCGGGGAGCGCCTGGTGCCCGCCGTCCTGACCGAGGCCGGGCAGGCCGTCCTCGCGCCGGCCGTCGGCCACGTGGCCTGATCCACCAGCTCGAGCCCGCGCCGGTCGCCTGATCGGCGCGGGCCTCACTCCGCGGTCAGCAGCTTCCCGAGCAGCGTCGCGAGCTGATCACGCTCCGCGGCGGAAAGCGCTGCGAACGTGCGGTCCAGGAAATCCGGCGTCGCCGCCTCGGCCTTCTCCAGCGCCTTCCGGCCGGCGGCGCTGATCGTGACCGCGTACGCCCGCCGGTCCCGCGGGTCCCGTTCCCGGCGGACGTAGCCCGCCTTCTCCAGGTCGTCCGCGATGCCGACCATCACGCTGCGGTCGATCCGCAGCTCCTCGCTGAGCACCTGCTGCGAACACGGCCCCACCGCCGCGAGCATCTTCAGCACCAGGTGCTGCCCGACTCCCAGCCCCTGCTCACCCGCGGCCTTCTCCGCCGCCCGGGCCACCGACGTGCTCGCCCGGCACAGTGCGATGTCCAGCCGTTCCGCCGCGAGCCGCGGGAAGTAGGACTCTTCTGACCTGGCCGCCATACCGTGGACCCTACCACGAATCGTCTGTTCGCCAATTGTTTGACAGCAGATCAATCGAAACCGTATGGTCGCAAATGATCTGTCCACAGACGATTTGCGGAGACATCATGACGCTCGACCTGACCGCCGACGAGGTCCTGTCCACCACCCGCGCCGTGCGCAAGCGCCTCGACTTCGCCCGGCCCGTCCCGCGGCGCCTCATCGAGGAGTGCGTCGACCTCGCCACCCAGGCCCCGACCGGGCGCAACCGCCAGCGCTGGCACTTCCTGGTCGTCACCGGCAAAACCCAGCGCGCCGCGGTCGCCGGGATCTTCCGGCGCGCCGTGCAGCTGGCGAGCGGCCGCCCGCTGACCGAGAAGGACCTGCGCCGCATGGCGGCCCACCCCGGCTCGATGCGGCGCATCGGCGAGGGCGCCCAGTACCTCTACGACAACATCCACCGCGTGCCGGCGTTCGTGATCCCCGCCGTCGAGGGCCGCACCGACCACGCGCCGGTGCTGGACCAGGCGATGACGTGGGGTTCGATCCTGCCTGCCGTGTGGAGTTTCATGCTCGCGGCACGCAACCGCGGCCTCGGCACGGTCTGGACCACCGCGCACGCGCCGCTGGAGAAGGAGCTCGCCGCCACCCTCGGCGTGCCTCACGACGAGGTCATGCTCGCCGCGCTGATCCCGCTGGCCTTCACGCTCGGCACCGACTTCCGCCCCGCGCCCCGCATCGACCGCGGCGAGGTGCTGCACTGGGACCGCTGGTGAGAATCAGCGACGTACCCAGCGGCGGCCTACTACCGCGTACAGTCCCGCGGCCAGGCCGAACCCGACGAAACACGTCACATCGCCCACCTCCGGCACCGCCCGCGGCACCGGCCCCGCGTACAGCGTCTGGTTCGCGAACAACGCGATCGACGCCACCGCCGCGACCAGGAACGCCACCAGTCCCGGCCGCCCCCACCGCCCGGTGTCGGACAGCAGGCGGTCCAGCCCGGCCTGCCCGCGCCGCATCAGCTGGTCGGCGAACACCACCCCCAGCCACGGGCTCACCCAGTACGCGATCACCAGCAGGAAGTGCTCGTACGCCGTCCCCGCGTCGGCGAGCCCGAGCCACGCCAGCACGAACCCGACGGCGCCGAACGCGAGCGCCACCAGCGCCCGCCGCCACGCGAGCGGCAAGTCCACGCCGAGGGTGAGGAACGCGAGCGCTCCGGAGTAGACGTTCAGCGCGTTCGCGGCCACCGCCCCGAGCGCGATCGCCAGCAGCGTCAGCGCGGACAACCAGCCCGGCATGTGCCCGGTGAACGCCGCCGTCGGACTGCCGTCCCCGCCGCCCAGGGTCGCCGACGCGGCGCCCGTCGCCATCAGCACCGTCGTCGCCACGAACAGGCCCCCGCCGGCGGCCCAGCCGACCGCGCGGCCGCTCACCGACTCCGGCAGGTAGCGCGTGTAGTCCGCGGCGTAGGGGTTCCAGCCCGCCGTGTACCCGAACGCCGCGCCGACGGTCAGCAGGAACCCGCCCACCCCACCGGTTCCGGCGACCGCACCCGGCGACGCCTGCGCGAACGTGACCACCGCCCCGATCGCGAACACCACCGCCAGCACCCCGAAGATCCAGCGCTCGTAGGCCTGCACCAGGTTGTGCCCGAAGAACGCCAGCCCGATCTGCGCCACCACCACGATCACCAGGCACAGCAGCGCCGGCATCCCGGTCAGCGTGCCGAGCGCGAACGCCCCGCTGACGCTGTTGACCGCGAACCAGCCGATCCCCGCCGTCACCGACATCAGCGCCGCCGGCACCGCGTTGCCGCGGTAGCCGAACGCCAGGCGGCTCACCACCATCTGCGGCACCCCGAACCGCGGCCCGCGCGCGGACAGCACGCCGTGCGACACCGCGCCCAGCCCGTTGCCGATCGCCACTGCGATCACCGCCTGCGAAAAGCTCAGCCCGAACGCCGACACCGCCAGCACGCCGACGAAGATCGTGGCGAACTCCAGGTTCGGCGAGGCCCACGTCCAGAACAGCTGCCGCGGCCTGCCGTGCCGGTCGGCCGCCGCCACCGGCTCGACACCGCCCGGTTCGACCGCGACGACTTTTTCGCCGTATTCGCCTGTTTTCCGCCCTGCCCTGGTCACCATGGCTGCACCGTAGGCACCCGATGTTGCGTTGATGTTGCACCATCGGGTGAACCGCGGAACTTCCCCGGGCCGGTCGGCGACCCGGAGGGCGAACCCCCATCCGAGGAAAGGAACACCATGGAGACACCGGGCAACTGCAACTGCGGCAACTGCTGTGACTGCGGCGGGGAGTACGGCCGCAACTGACGCCGTCGTGCCCCCTGGCCCCGGTGCGGTCAGCGCCGCCGGGGTCAGGGGGCCACGGTGATCGCGTCGAGTTTCCCGCGCAGGTACTCCGACGCCACGACCTCCGGATACGCGGTGCGGCCCAGCGGCGGCGCCAGCGAGGTGATCCGCGCGTCGTGGTCGGTCTCGTAGAAGAAGATGAGCGACACCAGGTCCTCCTCCGGCGCCTCGGCCGAGGGCGGCAGCACCCGGTGCCGCGTCGAGCGCCAGCGGTCGCCCGTCCAGCGCGCCATCAGGTCCCCGATGTTCACCGTGAACGCCGCCGGCTCATACGGCGCGTCCAGCCACTCGCCGTCGCTGGTGCAGACCTGCAGCCCGCCCACCCCGGCCTGCCGGTCCAGCACCGTCACCGTGCCGAAGTCGGTGTGCGGCCCGATCCGGAACTGCCCCGGCTCCGGCGCGCCGACCCGGTTCAGCGCCGGGTACCAGTTGATGTTGAACGTGTACGTCGGATGCCCGGTGTGCCGGGTGAAGTGGTCCGGCGCCAGGCCGAGCGCCGCCGCGAACACCGTCAGCAGCTCGTCCGAGAGCTCCCGCATCCGCGCCATGTACTCGCGTGACGCGGCCGCGAACTCCGGGACCTCCGACGGCCACACGTTGGGCTGGAACCAGAACTCGTCGACCTCCGGCACACCGACCGCGGCGTCCGCGCCGACCGAGTAGGACTCCTTGAGGTCCGGCGGGGTCTCGGTGCCCTCGGCGTAGCCGTTGGCCTCCACCCCCGGCGGCAGCCAGCCGCGCCCGCCGACCGTCACCGCGTACCGCCGCTTCACCTCGGCGGGCAGCGCGAAGAACTCCCGCGCCCGCGAGCGCACCCGCGCGCGCAGCTCGTCCGGTACGCCGTGCCCGGTGATCAGCAGGAAACCGGACTCCCGCAGCGCGCGGTCCACCTCGGCGGCCACCCGTTCACGGCCGGTGCCGTCGAACCAAGTCGTCAGGTCGATCAGCGGAACGGACGGTGACATGGCAGCTCCTCAGGAAGTTTCGACCCCGATGTCCTCGAACCACAGATCCGGGCGCTCTTCGATGAACTCCGTCATCAGCGCGACACACGCGGGGTCGTCGAGGATGGTGATGCCGACGCCCAGCCCGGCAAGCCAGTCGTGGCCACCGGAGAACGTGCGGGCCTCGCCGATCACCACGTGGGAGATGCTGAACTGCCGCACCAGACCGCTGCAATACCAGCAGGGGGACAGTGTGGTGACCATCACGGTGTCGCGGTAGTGCGGCCGCCTGCCCGCGTTGCGGAAGGCCGCCGTCTCGGCGTGCATCGACGGGTCGCCGTCCTGCACCCGCCGGTTGTGACCCCGGCCGAGCAGCTCACCGTCCACAGTGAACAGCGCGGCGCCGATCGGCACGCCGCCCTCGGACTTGCCGAGCAGGGCCTCTTCACGGGCGACGGCGAGCAGCCGGCCGGGATCGGGTTTAAGCATGCGCCCCACTCTAGAGCGATCCGAAGAACTCCAGGACGTCCGCGGCGAACAGATCCGGCTCCTCCATCGCGGCGAAGTGCCCGCCCCGGTCGAACTCCGACCAGTGCACGATGTTGTTGTCCCGCTCGGCCAGGCGGCGCACCGGCAGCACGATGTCGTGCGGGAACACCGCCACCCCCATCGGCACGTCCAGCCCGGGCTGCCTGCCCCAGCTGCGGGCCGATTCGTAGTACAGCCGCGCCGACGAGCCCGCGGTGCCGGTCAGCCAGTAGATCATCACGTTGGTGAGCATCAGGTCCCGGTCGACGGCGTCCTCCGGGGTGTCGCCGGAATCGGTCCACTCCTGGAACTTCTCCACGATCCAGGCGAGCTGGCCGACGGGGGAGTCGGTCAACGCGTAGGCCAGGGTCTGCGGGCGCGTGGACTGCTGTTTCATGTAGCCGGACAGCTCGCGCTGGTACCGCTCGATCCGGCCGAGCCGCTCCTTGTCCGCCAGGGACAGCTCGTCCAGCTCGGCCGGGTTCCCGGACGGGGCGGTGCCGAGCATGTTGACGTGCACCCCGGCGACGTGCGCGGCGTCGTCGAGCCCGAGCTGCCGGGAGATCGCCGAACCCCAGTCGCCGCCCTGCGCGCCGTAGCGGTCGTAGCCGAGGCGGCGCATCAGCTCGGCGAACGCGCGGGCGATGCGCGGCACGTCCCAGCCGGTGCCGGTGGTCGGGCCGGAGAAGCCGTAGCCGGGGATGGCCGGGATGACCAGGTGGTGCCGCGCCGACAGCGCCTCGATCACCGGCAGGAACTCCACCACCGAGCCGGGCCAGCCGTGCGTGAGGATCAGCGGCAGCGCGTCCTCCTCCGCCGCGCGGACGTGCAGGAAGTAGATGCGCTGCCCGTCGATCTCGGTGGTGAACTGGCCCAGCTCGTTGAGCCGCCGCTCGTGCACGCGCCAGTCGTAGCTCGTGCGCCAGTACCGGGTCAGCTCCTGGACGTAGCCGAGCGGGATGCCGTAGCTCCAGCCGACCCCCGGCAGCTCGTCCGGCCAGCGGGTCAGGTCGATGCGGGCGTGCAGGTCGTCGAGCTGGGACTGCGGGATCGCGAGGGAGAACGGGCGGATTTCGCTCATGCCGTGACGGTAGCGTCGATCACGCCGTCGCGAGGTTACCGACCGCTTAGTATGTGAGGTACGGTGAGCGTCGTGGCACCGTCGCTGTCAGGGCTGCGCGCCGAGCATGCGCAGCGCGAGATCCGCGTACTCGCGGCCGAGCGCCTTGGGTGTCTTGCCGGTGCGCTCGGTGTACCAGCGCGCCACGTCGACGCCGAGCGACAGGACCGCTCGCGCGGCGGTCTTGACGTCGGCGACCACGAACTGGCCCTGCGTCACGCCCTCCTCGATGACGCCCCGGACCAGGTGCTCGATGCGGCGCCGCAGGTCGGCCACCACCTGGTACTCCTGCTCGGGCAGCGCCTGCAGCTCGTACTGCACGACGCGCGCCACGGTGTGCCGGCGGGCGTGCCAGGCGACGAAATCGGCGACGATGCTGCGCATCCGCTCCTTCGGGTCGTCGGCGCGCTTGGCGACGTCCTCGACCAGGTCGAGCGTCTGCTGGTGCCCGCTCTTGCTGATGGCGAACAGCAGCGCGGCCTTGGACGGGAAGTGCACGTACAGCGCCGCGGGGCTCATCCCGGCCGCGCCGGCGATGTCGCGGGTCGTGGTCGCGTGGTAGCCGCGGCGGGCGAAGGACTCGACTCCGGCCAGCATCAGCCGCCGCGCCGCGTCCGGCTGCACGTCCGGCCACAGTTCGGCGGACAGCGAGATGGTCATGGCGGAATCCTCCCAGTCGGGAACCGCCTGGCGGGAGACTTGACACGGCGGTCCGGCCGTTCTCATTGTAAGCGAGCGCTTAGTCATGGTGGACAGGAGACAGGAGCCCGATGGTGAACTCGTTCAAGGACCGCGTCGCGATCGTCACCGGGGCGAGCCGGGGCATCGGCCTCGGCATCGCCCGTGAGCTGGTGCAGCGCGGCGCGCGGGTGTGCATCACCGCCCGCAAGCCGGAGCCGCTGGCCGACGCGGTGAACGAGCTGGGCGGGCCGGGGGTCGCGATCGCGGTGCCCGGCAAGGCCGACGACCCGGCGCACCAGGAGGAGGCCGTCGCCAAGGCGGTGGAGACGTTCGGGCGGCTGGACATGCTGGTCAACAACACCGGCATCAACCCGGTGTACGGCCCGATGATCGACATCGACCGCGACGCCGCGGCGAAGATCCTCGCCGTGAACGTGCTGGCGCCGCTGGCCTGGCTGCGTCAGGCGCGTGACGCGTGGATGGGCGAGCACGGCGGCTCGGTTGTGAACGTCGCCTCGATCGCCGGCCTGCGCGCCTCGCCCGGGATCGGCATGTACGGCGTGAGCAAGGCCGCGGTGATCCGGATGACGCAGGAGCTGGCGGTCGAGCTGGGCCCGAAGATCCGGGTCAACGCGGTGGCGCCGGCCGTGGTGAAGACCAAGTTCGCCACCGCGCTGTACGAGGGGCGCGAGGAGGAGGTGTCCGCCGCGTACCCGATGAAGCGGCTCGGCGTGCCGGAGGACATCGCGGGCGCGGTCGCGTTCCTGCTCTCCGACGAGGCCGGGTGGATCACCGGGCAGACCGTGGTGCTCGACGGCGGCGTGACGCTGGGAGGCGGGCTGTGAGCTTCGAGCTGAACGGAGCTCGCGTTGTCATCACCGGCGGTGGCGGCGGGATCGGGGCGGCGCTGGCCCGGCGGTTCGCGGCCGAGGGGGCGCGGATCGTGGTGGCGGACCTGGACGGGCCGGCCGCGGAGGCGGTGGCCGCGGAGGTCGGCGGGGTCGCGGTCGCCGGTGACGCGGCCGGGGTCGAGGGGGTCGCGGCGCTGATCGCGCGGGCGACTGAGGAGCTGGGCGCGATCGACCTGTTCTGCGCCAACGCGGGGATCGCGCCGCACGGCGGGCCGGAGGCGCCCGAGGAGGTGTGGGCGCGGGCGTGGGACGTCAACGTGATGGCCCACGTCCGGGCGGCTGACGCGCTGTTGCCCGGGTGGCTGGAGCGCGGGCGGGGCCGGTTCCTGGCGACGGTCTCCGCGGCGGGGCTGCTGACCAGCCTCGGGTCGGCGCCGTACTCGGTGACCAAGCACGGGGCGCTGGCGTTCGCGGAGTGGTTGTCGGCGACGTACCGGCACCGGGGCATCACGGTCCAGGCGATCTGCCCGCAGGGAGTCCGAACGAACATGCTCGCCGCGACGGGCGTCGGCGGGCAGCTGATCATGGGCGCGTCGGCGATCGAACCGGCGCAGGTGGCGGACGCGGTGATGGAGTCCTTCGCGGACGACCGGTTCCTGATCCTGCCGCACCCGGAGGTAGCGGAGTACTACGCGACGCGCGCGACGCAGACGGACCGCTGGCTGGGCGGGATGAACAAGCTGCAGCGCAAGGTGGAGGCGGCACAGGCAGAGTAGGCGGGGGACCTAGCGCCGCCCGAGGGGCCGGGGCGCGGGTGCCCGCCGGGCGGGCACCCGCGCCGGTGCGGTTCGTTGCGCGGCTGCGGTGCCCACGCCGCCGTTAGCGGGGGCGCGCTTCGGTGGCGACGGCCCGGGGCAGGCGCCGACCCTGGGGCGGCCACCACAGCTGGGCCGGGCCACTGGCGGTGCGCCCGGCCACGGCTGTTGGGTTGGCTGCTGCTCGGTTGGCCGCTGCCGCTCGGCTGGCTGCTGGGCGCTCGGCCCGGCCACTGGCGCTCGGCCCGGCACCGCCGCTCCGGCTGGCCGCCGCACCGCGGGGGCCACCGCCGCTCATCCGGTCGCCGTCGCACCGCCGGGCCGCTGCCGCGCCGGCTGGCGGCTGCCGGGCGGCTGCTCACATCCGCTCCGGTTGGCTGCCGCCGCTACGCCCGGTCACCGCCGCTTGGTTGTCGCTTCCGCTCTGCCTGGCCGCTTCCGCTCGGCCCGGCCACTGCCGCTCGGCCCGGCCACTGCCGTTCCGGCTGGCCGCTTCCGCTCGGCCCGGCCGCTTCCGCTCGGCCCGGCCGCTTCCGCTCGGCCCGGCCGCTTCCGCTCGGCCCGGCCGCTTCCGCTCGGCCCGGCCGCTGGCGCTCCGGCTGGC
Source organism: Amycolatopsis deserti (assembly GCF_014653945.1). Lineage (GTDB taxonomy): Bacteria > Actinomycetota > Actinomycetes > Mycobacteriales > Pseudonocardiaceae > Amycolatopsis_E > Amycolatopsis_E deserti. Next base: position 151,915 of record NZ_BNAU01000013.1, read on the forward strand.
CGCTGGTGCTCGGCCCGCCCCCGCCGGTCGCCGTCGCACCGCCGGGCCGCTGCCGCGCCGGCCGGCCCCCGCCGCTTCGAGCGGCCACCGCGGCTCGGCCGTCGCTCAGTCGACCAGGTCGGTGTGCGCCTCCAGGCTCGCGGCCACCTCGCCGGGGTCCTCCAGCGGCAGCGGGTAGATCAGCAGCCGGTCCACGCCAAGGTCGGCGTACCGCTTCGCGTCGTCCTTCGTCGTGCGGCCCGGCAGCTGCATCACCGTGATCTCCAGCTCGCCCAGCCGCTCCGGGCGCTCCACCTCCCGCGCGGCCCGGCGCAGACCCGCCAGGTGCGGCTCGAGATCGGCGGGCGAAGCGGCGTTGCCGAACCAGCCGTGCCCCCGCGCCACCGCCCGCCGGTACGCCGCCGGGCTGTGCCCGCCCACCACGATCCGCGGCCCGCCCGGCCGCACCGGCCGCGGATGCGCGTCCACCCCGCGGAACGACACGAACTCACCCTCGAAGGCGGGCTCGGGCGAGGTCCACAGCGCGGTCATCGCGTCCAGGTACTCGTCCGTGCGGCGCCCGCGCCCGGCCATCGGCACCCCGATCGCGCGCATCTCCGGCTCCAGGTAACCCGCGCCCACCCCGAGCACCACGCGCCCGCCGCTGAGCACGTCCAGGCTCGCCACCTGCTTCGCCAGCACGAGCGGGTTGCGCTGCGGCAGGATCACGATCCCGGTGCCCAGCTCGAGCCGCTCGGTCAGCGCCGCCACGTAGGCCAGGTGCACCAGCGGGTCGAGGATCGGGTCGGTGGCGTCCATCGGGCTGTCCGGCGTGCGCGGGCTGGGCAGCACCACGTGCTCGCCCGCCCACCACGACGTGTACCCCAGCTCCTCGGCCAGTGCCGCCAGCTTCGCGGTCTCGGCCGGGCCCAGTGTCGATTTGGCGCTCAGCCCGAAGACTCCCAGTTCCATGCGGCCAGCCTGGCCCGGTGCCGGTCCCGGTGTCCAAGACCTCCTGTAATAACCTCGGGTTATGGACGCTCGGGTCCAGGACCTGCGGTACTTCGTCGCGGTCGCGGAGGAGCTCAGCTTCACCCGCGCCGCCGACCGGCTGTTCGTGTCGCAGCCCGCGTTGAGCAAGCAGGTGCGGCAGCTCGAACGGGCCCTGCGCGTCACGCTGTTCGAGCGCGATCGCCGGTCCGTCCGCCTGACCGCGGCCGGCCAGGCGCTGCTGCCCAGGGCGCGCGACATCATCGCGATGTGGGAGGACGCCCGCGCCGCCGTCGCGGCCGGCGGGACCACCCTCCGCGTCGGGTTCCAGACGCAGATCGGCCGCGGTCTCATCCCCGCCACGACGGCGCGCCTGCGGGAGGTGCTGGCGGAGTGGCGGCTGCTGTTCCGGCAGATCCCCTGGGACGACCCGGCGGTCGGGCTGGCCAGCGGTGAGGTCGATGTCGCGGTCGCCTGGCTGCCGGTGCCGGACGTGCTCGAGTGGAAGGTCGTCAGCAGCGAGGAGCGCTGGGTGGCGATGCCTCCGGGGCACCGGCTCGCCGGGCTGGACACGGTGCCGTTCGAGTCGCTTGTGGACGAACCGGTGATCGCGCTGCCGGCTTCGGCCGGGCCGGCGCGGGACTTCTGGCTGGGGGCGGCGCAGCGGTCGCGGCCCGCGGTGGTCGCCACGGAGGCGACGACGGCGGAGGAGGCGTTCGAGGGGGTGGCCGCCGGGCTCGGGATCGTGCTCGTGGCGGCGGGCAACGCGGAGATCTACCGGCGCGAGGACGTGGTGTGCCGCCCGGTGTCGGGGTTGCCGCCGAGTGAACTGGCGGTGGTGTGGCGGGCCGGCGACGACCGGGAAGCGGTGCGCGTGTTCGCCGAGGTGTGCCGGATGTGCCTGTGTGACCAGGGGTGATGCGCCGCGCGCGGGTATGCTGTGGCGGTCGAGGGAGGACGTGCGGATGACCGAGGAGCCGGTGCCGGCGAGGCTGCTTTCGGCGGCGACGCGGTTGTTCGCCGAGCGGGGGTTCGACCGGACCTCGGTGCAGGAGATCGTGGCCGCGGCCGGGGTCACCAAGGGCGCGATGTACCACTACTTCGGCTCGAAGGACGACCTGCTGCACGAGATCTACGGCCGGGTGCTGCGGCTGCAGACCGAGCAGCTGGAGAAGGTGGTGGCGGGCGGCGAGCCGGTGGCCGCGCGGCTGCACGCCGCCGCTTCCGACGTCGTGGTGAGCAGCATCGAAAACCTCGACGACACCACGATCTTCTTCCAGTCCATGCACCAGCTCAGCCCGGAGAACCGCAAGGCGGTGCGCGCCGAGCGGCGCCGGTACCACGTGCTGTTCCGGTCGCTGATCGAGGAAGGGCAGCGGGAGGGCGTGTTCCGCGCCGACAAGCCCGCGGACATCGTGGTGGACTACTTCTTCGGCTCGGTGCACCACCTGGCGGTCTGGTACCGCAGCGATGGGCGGCTGAGCGCGCAGGAAGTCGGGCGGCACTACGCCGATCTGCTGGTGTCTTCGCTGCGGCCTTGACGGGTTGTGGCGCTGGTTTTCTGCTGGTGGGGCGTGGTTGGTCCAGTGGTGCTGGCACGAGATGACCGGTCGTGCGGGTGCGAGGTGACCGGTCGTGGGGTGCGAGGTGACGCTTCGCGCGGCCATGAGGTGACCGGTCGTGCGGGTGTGAGGTGACCATTCGCGCGGCGCTGAGATGCGCGGCACGCGAGGCCACGAGATGTCCCTTCGCGCGGGGGCGAGATGTCCGATCATGGGCCGATGAGATGACCGCTCGTGCACGCGCGGGGTGAGACGCCCGTTCGCGGGGCGATGAGATGACCGTTCGTGGTCGCGCGAGGTGTCCCTGTGGTGCGGGGTGGCGCGGTTGGTCCAGTGGTGTGCGTGCGAGGTGCGCGCCCGTGTCAGCGTGACGTGTCCAGTCGTGTGGGTGCGAGGTGTCCAGTCGTGCGGGCACGAGGTGCCCACCCACGCGCGTGCGAGGTGTCCACTCGTGCGCCTGCCAGGTGTCCACTCGTGCCGCGCCGTCCCTGCGCGACGCCAAAAGAAGAGAGGCCGGCGCACCCACGCGCCGGCCTCCCGCAAACCCGCAGCAGCAACCCGCCTCACGCCGGTGGCAGGTTCACCAACCCCGCCAGCGCGGCGCGGTGTCGCCCGGGCGTGCCGAGCGCCAGCTCGTCACTCTTGGCGCGCTTCAGGTACAGGTGCGCCGGGTGCTCCCACGTCATCCCGATCCCACCGTGCAACTGCACCGCCTCCTCCGCGGCGTGCAGCGCCACCGCCGAGCACGTCGACTGCGCGACCGCCACCGCGACCGGCACATCGGCATCACCGGTAGCCAGCGTGTCCGCGGCATACCGAGCCGTCGCGCGGGCCGACACGATCTCCAGGTACAGGTCCGCCAAGCGGTGCTTCAGCGCCTGGAACGAACCCACCGGCCGCCCGAACTGGTAGCGCTGCTTCAGGTACGCCACCGTCTCATCCAGACACCACTGCGCGACCCCGACCTGCTCCGACGCCAGCAACCCGGCCCCGGCCAGCAACGCCTGCCGCAGCGCCGCCTCCGCGTCCGAACCCGACGCCAGCAACCGCGACGACGCGTTGTCGAACGACACGTCCGCCAGCCGGCGCGTCAGGTCGAGCGACACCACCTCGGTCACCGTCGCCGCGGTCTTCTCCACCGCGTACAGCCCCGGGCCGTCCGGGCCCACCGCCGGCACGATCAGCACGTCCGCCACCGACGCATCGGCCACCGTCCGCACCGCACCGCTCAGCGCGCCCTCCGTGTTCGCCGAGACACCACCCGGGAACCCGGCGTCCGGCGCGGACGTCAGCGGCACCGCCAGCGCCCCGATCACCTCACCGGCCGCCAGGCGCGGCAACAACTCCGCGTCACCCGCGGCCTGCAAAGCGGCCGTCGCCAGCACGGCACTGCCGAGGAACGGCACCGGCGCCACCGACCGGCCCAGCTCCTCCAGCACGACCGCCACCTCGCGGTACGACGCGCCCTGCCCGCCCAGCGACTCCGGCACCGCCAGCCCGGCCAGGCCCAGATCCACCGCCAGCGTCCGCCACAACTTCAGGTCGTAGGGCTCGGCGCTCTCGGTCCGCGCCAGCACCGAGGTGAACCCGGCCTGGTCGCTCAGCAGGTCGCGGACACTCGCCCGGAGGTCCTCCTCGACCTCGGAGTACAGCAGATCGCTCACCGCGGCAGGTCCTTCCACGCGACGTCCTTGTCCACCCGCGGCTCGGACGGCAGCCCGAGCACGCGTTCGGAGATGATGTTGCGCAGCACCTCGGAGGTGCCGCCCTCGATCGAATTGCCCTTCGCCCGCAGGTAGCGGTACCCGGGGCCGCGGCCGAGCATGTCGACCTTCTCCGGCCGGCGCAACGTCCAGTCGTCGTAACGCAGACCGTCCTCACCGGACAGTTCGATCTCCAGCCCGGTAAGCGCTTGCTGCAGCTTCGCGAACGCCAGCTTCATCGCCGAACCCTCCGGCCCCGGCGCACCTACGGCCAGCTGCTGACGCAACCGCGTCCCCGCCAGACGCGCCGCTTCCGCCTCGACCCAGAGGCGAAGCAACCGGTCGTGCAGCTCCGGCGTGCGCAGCTCCGGCCGCTCCCGCCAGGTGCGCGACACCATCCCGATCAGGCCGCCCTCGCGCGGGATCGCGTTGCCGCCGATCGCCACCCGCTCGTTCATCAGCGTGGTCTGCGCGACCTTCCAGCCCTCGCCAACCGCGCCGAGCCGGTTCGCGTCCGGGATCCGCACCCCGGACAGGAACACCTCGTTGAACTCGGCCTCACCGGTCAGCTGCCGCAGCGGCCGCACCTCGACGCCGGGATCGGTCATGTCGCAGATGAAGTACGTCATGCCCTGGTGCTTGGGCACGTCCGGGTCGGTGCGGGTGACCAGGATCGCGAACCGGGCGATGTGCGCGACCGAGGTCCACACCTTCTGCCCGTTGACCACCCACTCGTCCCCGTCGCGCACCGCGCGGGTGCCCAGCGCGGCGAGGTCCGATCCGGCGCCCGGCTCGCTGAACAGCTGGCACCACACCTCCTCGCCGGTCCACAGTGGACGCAGATAGCGCTTCTTCTGCTCCTCCGTGCCGAACCGCAGGATCGTCGGCGCCGCCATGCCCAGCCCGATGCCGATCCGGCGCGGGTTGTTGTCCGGCGCGCCGGCCTTGGCCAGCTCGGCTTCGACGACGTTCTGCAGCTCGCGCGGCGCGCCCAGCCCGCCCAGGCCCTCCGGGTAGTGCACCCAGGCCAGGCCGGCGTCGAACCGGGCTCGCAGGAACTCCAGCCTCTCCGTGCTCGCCGGCGGGTGGGCGGCGAGCAACTCGCCCACCCGCGCGCGCAGGTCGTCGGCGGTCAGCGTGCTCATCGGGCCTCCGATCGGTACTTCTTCAGCTCGCGGTGGGCGAGCGAGCGCTTGTGGACCTCGTCCGGTCCGTCGGCGAACCGGAGCGTGCGGATCCCGGCCCACATCTGCGCCAGCGGGAAGTCTTGGGACAGCCCGCCCGCACCGTGCGCCTGGATCGCCTTGTCCAGGATCCACTCGACGGTCTTCGGGGTGGCGATCTTGATCGCCTGGATCTCGGTGTGCGCGCCGCGGTTGCCGACGGTGTCCATCAGCCACGCGGTCTTGAGCACCAGCAGCCGCAGCTGCTCGACCTTGACCCGCGCCTCGGCGATCCAGTCCTGCACCACGCCCTGCTCGGCGATCGGCTTGCCGAAGGTCGAGCGGCTCAGCGTGCGGCGGCACATCATCTCGATGGCGCGCTCGGCGATGCCGATCGAGCGCATGCAGTGGTGGATCCGGCCCGGCCCCAGCCGCGCCTGGGCGATGGCGAACCCGTCGCCCTCCTCGCCGATCAGGTTGTCGGCGGGCACCCGGGCCTCGTCGAAGACCACCTCGGCGTGCCCGCCGTGCGAGCCGTCGGTGTAGCCGAAGACGTGCATGCCGCGTGTGACGTGCACACCCGGAGTGTCCCGCGGCACCAGGATCTGGCTCTGCTGGCAGTGCGGCTCGGCGTCCGGGTCGGTCTTGCCCATGACGATGAAGATCTTGCAGTTCGGGTTCATCGCGCCGGTGATGTACCACTTGCGCCCGGTGATCACGTACGAGTCGCCGTCCCGGCGGATGCTGGTGGCGATGTTGCGGGCGTCGGAGGAGGCCACGTCCGGCTCGGTCATCGCGAACGCCGAGCGGATCTCGCCGTCCAGCAGCGGCTGCAGCCACTGCTTGCGCTGCTGCTCGGTGCCGAACATCGCGAGCACTTCCATGTTGCCTGTGTCCGGCGCCGAGCAGTTCAACGCGACCGGCGCCAGGTGCGGGCTGCGGCCGGTGATCTCGGCCAGCGGCGCGTACTGCAGGTTCGTCAGTCCCGCGCCGTGCTCGCCGGGGAGGAAGAAGTTCCACAGGCCGCGCTTGCGCGCCTCGGCCTTGAGGTCTTCCACGACCGGCGGGAAGGTCCATTCGTTGTCCCGCTCGGCCAGCTGCTCCTCGTAGACCGGCTCGGCGGGGTAGATGTGGGAGTCCATGAACTCGAGGAGCCGTTCCCGCAGCTCCTCGGTCTTGGCGTCGAACGCGAAATGCATGTTCAGTCCTTGAGGGTGTCGAGTCCGAGGGTGACGAGCGGGACCACCGCGGCGCCGATCTGGTCGAAGCCGGCGCCGACGGTCTGGCCCTGGCTGAACCGGTAGTAGATGCCTTCCAGGATCACCGCGAGCTTGAAGAACGCGAACCCGACGTACCAGTCCAGCGCGGAGACGTCCCGGCCGGAGCGGGCCGCGTAACGCGCGATCATCTCGTCGGTGCCCGGGTAGCCCGGCGCGGTGCTGACGTTGGAGACGATCTCCAGGTTGACCTTGCCGCGCTCGGCGTAGGCCACCAGCAGGGCCAGGTCGGTCAGCGGGTCGCCGAGGGTGGACATCTCCCAGTCCAGCACCGCGGTGATGCGGTCGGTCTCGTCGACCAGGACGTTGTCCAGCCGGTAGTCGCCGTGCACGATGGCCGCCGGCCCGGACGCCGGGATGGCGCGGGCCAGCTGGTCGTGCAGGTCGTCCACGCCGGGCAGGTCCCGGCTGCGCGAGGCGTCCAGCTGCTTCTTCCAGCGGCGCACCTGCCGTTCCAGGAACCCCTCCGGGCGGCCGAAGTCGGCGAGCCCGACCGCGGCCGGGTCCACCGCGTGCAGGTCGACCAGGGTGTCCATCAGCGATTCGGCGATCGCCCGGGTGCGCTGCTCGCCGAGCGCCTCCAGCTCCTCGGCCGCGCGGTAGGGGGTGCCCGGCACGAACTCCATCACGTAGAACGGCGCGCCGAGCACCTCGGTGTCCTGGCACAGCGTGATCGTCCGCGGCACCGGCACGGGCGTGTCCGCGAGCGCGCTGATCACGCGGTGCTCGCGGGCCATGTCGTGCGCGGTGGGCAGGACGTGCCCGAGCGGGGGCCGGCGCACCACCCAGCGGCTCGTGCCGTCGCCGACGATGTAGGTCAGGTTCGACCGGCCGCCCTGCACCACGTCACCGGTGAGCGGGCCCTGGACGAGCCCGGGGGAGTGCTCGTCCAGGTAGTCCCGCAGCCGCGCGAGGTCGAGTCCGGGCAGGTCCTGCTGGGTCACTGGGCCTCCTTGTCCAGATAGCTATACCGACCAGTCGGTATGTCCCCACCGTAGCGGAAGCCCGCCCGGAGGCGGGCTCGCGTCTCAGGCGATCAGGCGCGTCACCCACTCGGCGACGCACGCCGGCTTGGCCTCGCCGTCGATCTCGATGGTCCACCGCGTCACCACCTGCTTGCCGCCCGGCACGTCGGTGACCTCGGCCAGCTCGGCGACACCGCGGATCTTCGAGCCGACCTTGACCGGCTGCGGGAACCGGACCTTGTTCAGGCCGTAGTTGATCCCCATCTTCAGCCCGTCCACGCGGTAGGTGGCCGCCGACAGCAGCGGCAGCACCGACAGCGTCAGAAAGCCGTGCGCGATCGGGCCGCCGAACGGGCCCTGCTTGGCCTTCTCGACGTCCACGTGGATCCACTGGTGGTCGCCGGTGGCGTCGGCGAAGGTGTTGACCTGCTCCTGTGTGACGGTGTGCCAGTCGCTGGTGCCTAGCTGCTGCCCGACGGCGGCGGTGAACTCGTCCAGCCCGTTGAAGATGCGCATGATGTCAGTCCTTCGGTCCGCCGGCGACGTAGATGACCTGGCCGGAGACGAACCCGGCGCCCTCGCTGACCAGGAACGAGACGGTGTTGGCGATGTCCTCGGGCTTGCCGACGCGCTGCACCGGGATCTCCTTGGCCGCGAACGCCTTGAAGTCCTCGAACGGCACGCCCAGGCGCTCCGCGGTGGCGGCGGTCATGTCGGTCTCGATGAAGCCCGGCGCGATCGCGTTGGCGGTGACGCCGAACTTGCCCAGCTCGATGGCCAGGGTCTTGGTGAAGCCCTGCATGCCGGCCTTGGCCGCGGAGTAGTTGACCTGGCCGCGGTTGCCCAGCGCCGAGGTGCTGGACAGGTTCACGATCCGGCCCCAGCGCTGCTCGGTCATGTGCTTCTGGACCGCCCGGGTCATCAGGAACGAGCCCTTGAGGTGCACGTTCATGACCGAGTCCCAGTCCTCGTCGGTCATCTTGAAGATCAGGTTGTCCCGGGTGATGCCGGCGTTGTTGACCAGCACGGTCGGCGGGCCCAGCTCCTCGGCGACCCGGGCGACGGCGGCCTCGACCTGCTCGGTGTTGCTGACGTCGAGCGCGACCCCGATGGCCTTGCCGCCGGCGGCGGCGATGTCCTCGGCGCCCTGCTTCACGGATTCCTCGTTGAGGTCCAGCAGTGCGACGGCGAAACCGTCCGAGGCCAGCTTGCGCGCGACAGCGGCGCCGATGCCTCGGCCGGCGCCGGTCACGATGGCGACCCGGGAGTGGGACTCGGTCACGGGAACTCCTCCTCGTCGTTGAGCACGTCGGTAAGCGAGCGCTTAGAAAGTTACTCGCCTCCGACCCGGAGCGCCTAAGTGACCTGGGTCACCCCGGCTCGGTTCGATCGTAGTAACGGGACGGCCAGCGTGGCGAGCGCGAGCAGTTCGGTGGCCGCGAGCAGCCGCTCGACCAGGCCAAGCGGGATGGTGTGCCACCACGGGCCGCCGCCGGCCAGCATGTAACCGACCGCGCCCAGGATGAGCCCGAACCAGGCGAGCGAGACGATCGCCAGTGCGCGGGCCGCCCAGCGCCAGCCCGGCGAGTCCGGGAAGATGCGGCGCGCGGCGAACAGCAGCCCGACCGGCAGGCACACGAACCCGACGACGCTCGCGTAGCGGTGCACGACGCCGCCCAGGCTCGGCCCGACGGACCAGTCGGTCTTGGGGAAGGCGACCACCACGAGCAGGCTGACCGTCCACAGTGCACCGAGTAGCACCGCGGCCGAGCGGACCGGCAGCGCCCGCATCAGCACGTGCGCGGCGAACAGCACCGCGGAGCCGACGGCGATCAGCAGCACCGCGATGTCGAAGATCCACTTGTTGGTGCTCAGGGCGTACTCGCTGATCGTGCGGCGCACCGGGCTGATCTGGTCGGTGGGCGGGAGGAACTGCAGCAGCAGCACGAGCGCGGCGCCGCCGGCGATCGCGATGAGGCAGACCAGTGCCAGGATCCGCGGGATGCGCGTGGGGGCCGGGGTGGAGGCGGTCACCCGGTCCAGTTTATGGGCGGGCGTGTGGGGGTTTTGTGATCTCCTGGGCGGTTCCGGCGGGTGCCCGGGATTGTCGGTGGGTCCGCCTAGGATCGGCGGCATGGAACAACGGGTTCTCGGCCGGACCGGCCGTGCGGTGTCGGTGGTCGGGCTCGGCACGTGGCAGCTGGGCGCGGACTGGGGCGAGGTCGACGAAGCGGAGGCGCTGTCGGTGCTGGACGCCGCGGTGTCGGCTGGTGTCACGTTCTTCGACACCGCCGACGTCTACGGCGACGGCCGTAGCGAGCAGATCATCGGGCGGTTCCTGAAGGACCACCCGGACGTGTTCGTGGCGACCAAGATGGGCCGCCGCGCGCCGCTGGACCCGGGTGAGTACACGCTGGACAACTTCCGGGCCTGGACCGACCGGTCGCGGGCCAACCTGGGGGTCGACGTGCTGGACCTGGTGCAGCTGCACTGCCCGCCGACGGCGGTGTACTCCAGCGACGCGGTGTTCGACGCGCTGGACACGCTGGTGGCGGAGGAGCGGATCGCGGCGTACGGGGTGAGCGTCGAGACGTGCGCGGAGGCGCTGACCGCGATCGCCCGCCCGGGCACGGCGAGCGTGCAGATCATCCTCAACCCCTTCCGGCTCAAGCCACTCGAACGGGTGCTGCCTGCGGCGGCGGAGGCTGGGGTGGGGATCATCGCGCGGGTGCCGCTCGCGTCCGGCCTGCTGTCCGGCCGCTACACGAAGGAGACGGTGTTCGCTGCCGACGACCACCGCACGTTCAACCGGCACGGCGAGGCGTTCGACCAGGGGGAGACGTTCAGCGGGGTGGACTTCGCGACGGGCGTGGAGGCGGCGGCGGAGTTCTCCGCGCTGGCCCCCGCCGGGGCGACGCCCGCGCAGACGGCGTTGCGGTGGATCATCCAGCAGCCGGGCGTCACGTCGGTCATCCCGGGAGCGCGCTCGGCGGAGCAGGCACGAGCGAACGCGGCGGCGGCCGCGTTGGAGGCGCTGCCGGAGTCCACGCTGGCGGCGGTGCGGGAGCTGTACGACCGGCGGATCCGGGCGCAGGTGCACGATCGCTGGTAGGGCTGCGGTGTCTAGCCAGGCGGGGTCGCGTCGGCCAAGGGCGTGCGCGATTACCGCTGTCCGATGGCCCGGCGCGCCGACAGGCCCCGCACCAGCGCCCGGCGCCTGTCGGCGGCCCGCTCACCGGAGCGGGTGCGAGCGAACGCGGCGGCGGCCGCGTTGGAGGCGCTGCCGGAGTCCACGCTGGCGGCGGTGCGGGAGCTGTACGACCGGCGGATCCGGGCGCAGGCGCACCACCGCTGGTAGGGCGTCGTGGGCTGGTGGTGGCGATCCGCAGCTGCCGCGGTGGTCCCGCCGCCCGGCAGCAGTGGTCTCGCCGACCGGCCGTAGCGGTCGCGCTGGTTGGGCAGAGGCGCCATCACCGCCGCATCGATGCGTGCACCGCCCTCGCGGGCCGCTTCGCCGCTGCACCGCCCTAGCGGGCCGGATCAGCGCCGCATCGATGCGCGCCGGCCGGGCGTCGGCCGCTTCGCCGCCGCACCGCGCTCGCGGGCCGGTTCGTCGCCGTACCGCGCTCGCGGGCCGCTTCGCCGCTGCACCGCCCTCGCGGGCTGGATCAGCGCCGCATCGATGCGGGCGCCGGCTGGGCGCCGGCCGCTTCGCCGCCGCTCCGATCACCCCGCCGGCCGCTTCGGCGCCGCACCGCTGCTCGCGGCGCGGCGTGCGGTCGCCGTCCCGGGAATATCGCCCTCGCTGGGTGCCTTGTGCCGGGCGTGAGTGATCACTTCGAACGGGAGTACGCGCCGAGTCCGACGGACTGGGTCCGCGAGGCGGTCGAGACCTTCGAGGCCTCCGGCGGCGAGGCCAACCTCAACGAGCCCGGCGGGGCCCCGATCGTCGTGGTCACCACCGTCGGCGCCAAGACCGGCAAGATCCGCAAGTCGCCGCTCATGCGGATCGAGCAGGGCGGGAAGTACCTCGCGGTGGCGTCCAACGGCGGCCGCCGCGCGAATCCGGGCTGGGTCGCCAACATCCGCGCCCACCCGACGGTCGAGCTGCAGGACGGCGCGGTCAAGAAGACCTACGTCGCCCGCGAGCTCGACGGCCAAGAGCGTCGCGAGTGGTGGGAGTACGCCGTCGCGATCTGGCCGACGTATGTCCAGTGGCAGAACAAGACCGACCGCCACATCCCGCTCTTCCTGCTGGAGGCTGAAGCTTCGTCCTGACCCCGCGCCGGGCGAGTCAGCCGGCCGCGGTGAGCGTGCGGATGACGAGGTCCCGCGTCGCGGCCGGGTCGATCACGTCGTCGATCTCGAAGACCGTCGCCGTGCTCAGGGCCTTGCCGCGCTCGTAGTACTCGGCGACCAGCTCGAGGTAGCGGGCGTGGCGGGCCTCCGGGTCGGCGATCGCCGCCAGCTCCTTGCGGAACCCCAGCCGCACCGCGCCCTCCAGGCCCATGCCGCCGAACTCGCCGGTCGGCCACGCCACGGTCAGCGCGGGCGCGTGCAGCGAGCCGCCGGTCATCGCCATCGCGCCCAGGCCGTAGGCCTTGCGCAGCACCACCGCGACCAGCGGCGAAGTCAGCCGCGCCCCGGCGACGAACAGGTCGCCGAACCGCCGCACCGTCGCCGTCTTCTCCGCTTCCGGTCCCACCATGAACCCCGGCGTGTCCACAAACGACACCACCGGCAGACCGTGCGCGCGGCACAGGTTCAGAAACCGCGCCGCCTTGTCGGAGGCGTCACCGTCGATCGCGCCGCCGAGGTGGGCCGGGTTGTTCGCCAGCACACCCACTCCGATCCCGCCGATCCGGGCCAGCGCGGTGATCACACCGGTCCCGAACCCGGCGCGCAGCTCGAGCAGACTGCCCGGATCGGCCACTGTGGACAGCACCGGCCGCACGTCGTAGACGCGGACCCGGCTCTCCGGCACCAGGTTCCGCAGCCGGCGCTGGTCGTGCGGCTCCCCGACCTCGGACGGACCGGCGAAGTAGGACAGGTAACGCCGGGCCACGTCGACCGCCTCGGCCTCGTCGGCCACCAGCACGTCCACCACCCCGTTGGCGTACTGCACCGGCATCGGCCCGACGTCGCCGGGCGCGACCACACCCAGCCCGCCGCCCTCGATCATCGCCGGCCCGCCCATGCCCAGTGAACTGCCCTCGGTCGCGATGACCACGTCACACACCCCGGCCAGCGCCGCGTTGCCGGCGAAGCAGTAGCCGGACACGATCGCCACCGTGGGCACCTCGCCGGCCAGCTGGGCGGCCATGCGGAACGTCGGCACGTCCAGCTGGGCGACCGCGGAGGTGTCGGTGTCGCCCGGCCGACCGCCGCCGCCCTCGGCGAACAGCACCACGGGCAGGCCGCGGTTCCGGGCGAGCCGCAGCATCCGGTCGGTCTTGCGGTGGTTGTGCACGCCCTGCGTCCCGGCCAGGACGGTGTAGTCGTAGGCGAGCACCACGACCGGCCGCCCACCGACGGTCGCGGTGCCGGTGACCAGGCCGTCGGCGGGCGTGCGGCGGATCAGGTCGCCGAGGTCCCGGCGGCGGCGCTGCGCGGCGATCGCGAGCGCGCCGTACTCGGTGAAGCTGCCGGGATCGCACAGGTCCTCGACGTTCTCGCGGGCGGTCCGCTGCCCCGCGGAGTGCCGCTTGCGCACCGCGTCCGGGCGCGCGGCGTCCAGGCCGATCTCGTGCCGGGCCACGGTTTCCGCGAGGTCGGGCCGGATGTGGTCGAGGTCGGCCTCCGTCACCTCGGCGGCGCCGGTCACCTCGCCGTCCTCCCGCAGGGTGACCAGGACCGCCCCGGCCGCGACGGTGTCGCCGGGCTTGACCGCGACCCCGAGCACCGCGCCGCCCCGCTCGGCGGTGATCACGTGTTCCATCTTCATCGCCTCGAGCACGACGAGTTCCGCGCCGGCCGGCACCGTCTCGCCCTCGGCCACGCACACCTGCACGACCACGCCCTGCTGTGGCGCGGTGACCGTGCCCGGCGCGGCGGCCGGTTCCGTGATCTCGTCCACCAGGTCCGGCAGTCGGCGGTCGACGAACGTGGTGTCGACCGCGCCGAGCGGCTCGGCCAGGAGTGCGCGGAGCAGGGCGAGGTTCGTCGGCGGCCCGGTGATGGTGAACTCCCTCAAGGCGCGGCGCGCCCGGGCGGCGGCCGCGGCGAGGTCGTGGCCGGTCACGACCACCTTGGCCAGCAGCGAGTCGTAGCGCGGGTTGCCGGGGTAGCCCGGGTAGCCGTGGGTGTCCACGCGGACGCCGCGGCCGGTGGGCGGCTGGAACGCGGTGAGCGTGCCGCCGCCGGGCAGCACGGTGCCGTCCGGGCGGACCGTTTCGGTGTTGACCCTGGCCTGGATCGCCACGCCGCGCGGCTCGGGAACGGCGAGGTCCAGCGGCTCGCCCGCGGCGAGCCGGAGTCCGATCTCGACCAGGTCGAGCCCGGTGACCTCCTCGGTCACGGTGTGCTCGACCTGCAGCCGCGGATTCACCTCCAGGAACACGAATTCGCCGCCGTCGACCAGGAATTCCACAGTGGCCAGCCCACGGTACACAGTGGACCCGATCAGCCGGGTGGCGGCTTCGTGCAAGCGCTTTCGGAGCACTTCGGACAGTGCCGCGGGCGCGATTTCGATGAGCTTCTGGCGGCGGCGCTGGAGGCTGCAGTCCCGGTCGCCGAGCGCGAGCGTGGTTTCGCCGTCGGCGGCGATCTGGACCTCGATGTGGCGGGCGTGGGGGAGGAGCCGTTCCAGGTAGACCGAGCCGTCGCCGAACGCGGCCTGGGCTTCGGAGGCGCAGCGGCGCAGCGCGGCGGGCAGGTCGGCCGCGTCGGTCACCGGGCGCATGCCGCGTCCGCCGCCCCCGGCCAGCGCCTTGACCATCACGGCGCCGTGCTCGGCGAAGAACGCCTCGGCGGTGGCCTGGTCGGTGGGGCCGTCGGTGCCCGCGAGCACCGGAATGCCCAGCTCGCGGGCGCGTGCACGGGCCCGGGTCTTGTCGCCGAACAGTTCCAGGGCCTCCGGGGAGGGCCCGGCGAAGCGGATGCCGGCGTCGGCGCAGCGGCGGGCGAGGTCGGGGCTCTCGGACAGGAACCCGTAGCCGGGGTGCAGGAACTCGCATCCGGTGCGCTGCGCGGCGGCGACGATCGCGGCGGCGTCGAGGTAGGTGCCGTCGAGGCGTTCGGCTTGGTCGGCGCGGGTGACGTGAGCGCAGTCGGCGTCGTCAACGGGATACACGGCGACGGTGCGGAAGCCCAGCCCCGCGGCGGTGTCGAGGATCCGGACGGCGATCTCGCCCCGGTTCGCGACGAGCAGGGACGGCACCGTCTCACCTCACCGTGTCGATCACGTCCTCGGTCTCCCCGGACGCTACCGGGCGGGCGGTGCCGGTACCAGGGCCGCCGGTGTCGCCAGATCGGGACGGGCGAAACCGGCGGCCGTGTTGTTCAACGATCGGCAGGGACCGGGAATTCCCGGCCAAGATCACCAGGGCGGCCACCGAAACGAGCACGTAGGAGGACCCGAGCAGGTGCTGCCACCAGGTCCAGCGCATCTCCAGGTCGTGGGTCTGCGGCAGCCACGAGTGCGGCCCGACGGCGAAGACGAGCAGCACCGGGCTCCAACGCGGGGCGCGGACCAGCACCGCGACCGCGGCGGGCAGCACCCAGACCCAGTGGTGCGACCAGCTCACCGGTGAGGCGAGCAGCCCGCCGGCGGCGATGGCGAGCAGGGCGGTGACGTCGTCGCGAGCCCGGCGCGCGGCGACGGCGGCCAGTGCCATGACCGCGGCGGCGAGAACGGCCCAGAGCAGCGTGTTCTCCGGCAGCAGGCGCACGAGGATCGCCTGGATGTTCTGGTTGAACGCGTAGGCGAGGCCGCCGATGCGTCCCGGGTCGAAGAGGGTGTGCAGCCAGTACTGCGCGGTGTCGTCGGGCGCGAGGAACAGGCCGGCGAGCCCGCAGGCGGCGAAGGAGGCCACGGCGGTGGCAGCGGCCCGGTATTGGCGGCGGAGGAGGAACAACAGCACGAAAACGGCCGGGGTGAGCTTGATCGCCGCCGCAACGCCGACCAGCAGGCCGCGGGGCCAGCGGGTGCGGGGGAGCAGGCAATCCGCGGTGACCAGGGCCATCAGGATCAGGTTGATCTGGCCGAAGCCGATGGTCTGCCGGGCGGGTTCGAAGAGGGCCCACAGGGCGGCGACGCTCATGCCGAGGGCGTTCGCGGTCGCGCGGTCGCCGAGGAGGCGGCGGGCGGTGAGCGTGGTGGTGAAGGCGAGGGCGGCCGCGGAGGCGAGGCTGACCGCGAACTTCGCCACGTGCCAGGGCAGGAGTTCGACGGGTGCGAACAGGATCGCGGCGAACGGAGGATAGGTGAAGGGCAGCGGCATGCCCGGCACCATGGCCGCGAAGGCCGGCGTGTACAGCCCGACGCCGGTGCGCCAGGCGAGGCCGCCGGTGCGGTAGACGTGCAGGTCGAGAAAGCCCTGGAAGAGGAGCACCCAGCCGACCACGGTGAGGAGGAGCAGCGCGGCGGCGGCGCGGGTGATCCACCGCAGGCGGGTGTCGGCTCGTAGCGGGTTCCCGTGCGCGCGCAGGTGAGCGGCCATTCATGTCCCCCAGTCACGGCGCGGCCCCCTGCCGCGTCCCCCAAGATCGCCATCTTGGCACCGGCGCGCACGGGCGCGGAGGGAGGTCCCCCGGTCCAGTGACGGGCGGAGGATGAGGTGGTGCCGGGCCCGGGGGCTTCAGGGGCGGCCCGGACGGTGGAGTGGTGCCGCGGGCGGCGCCGGCAGGTGCGGCGCCCGGCGAGTCGGGGTGGCTGCCGGATGCGGGCCGGGTGGTGGGGCTGGGCACCCCACCAGAGAGACGGGGGCAAGTGGCGGCGCTCCGCCGGGGCGAGGTGAGGCGATTGTTCGATGTGTGCCGGGCGGTGGGGGCCGGCGGCCCGCGTCAAGGCCGGACCGTGGGGGCAAGTGGCGATGCTCCGTCGGGGCGAGGTGGGGCGGTTGTTCGATGCGTGCCGGGCGGTGGGGGCCGGCGGCCCGCGCCAAGGCCGGATCGTGGGGGCAGGTGGTGGCGCTTCGTCGGGGCCGTGGTGGGGCGGTTGTTCGATGAGTGCCGGG
>NZ_BNAU01000013.1:168766-200256 GCF_014653945.1 Amycolatopsis deserti
CCGCGCCAAGGCCGGATCGTGGGGGCAGGTGGTGGCGCTTCGTCGGGGCCGTGGTGGGGCGGTTGTTCGATGAGTGCCGGGTGGTGGGCGCCGGTGGCCCGCGCCAAGGCCGGTCCGTGGGGGCAGGTGGCGGCGCCCCGCCGGGGCTGTGGTGGGGCTGTTCGATGAGTGCCGGGCGGTGGGGGACGGCGGCCCGCGTCAAGGCCGGACCGTGGGGGGCAAGGGGCGACGCTCCGCCGGGGCCGTGGTGGGGACGGGGGTGACCGCCCCGATGAGCGCCCCGGGCAGCTGGGGTACGCGCCCTCACCAAGGCCACAAGAGCGAGCAGCCGCCCCGATCAGGTGCGTGCCCGCAGCCGCCGGAGCATGCGGGCGTCTTCGAAGCCCACCGTGCGCGCGGCGGCCTCCACCGTGGCGCCGTGGGCGATCAGGTGCTCGGCCCGCTCCAGGCGCAGCATCTGCTGGTACCGCAACGGCGTCAGCCCCGTCGCGCGGGTGAACAGCCGCGTCACCGTGCGCTCGCTGCATCCCACCGCGTCCGCCAGGTCAACCAGCTTCAGCGGGTCGGCGAACCGCGCGTCGATCAGGTCCTGGAGGCGGTGCACGGTGTCGTTGACGTGCGCACGGTGCCGCAGCATCGCGCTGGCCTGCTGCTCGTCACCGTTCCGCCGCGCGTACACCACCATCGACCGCGCCACCCGCGCCGCCACCGCCGGCCCGTGCCGCGCCGCCACCAGGTGCAGCGCCAGGTCGATCCCGCTCGCGATGCCCGCCGACGTCACCACCCGCTGGTCCACGACGAACAACACGTCCCGCACCACCGTCGCCGCCGGATAGCGCGCCGCCAGCGCATCCTGCAGCTCGTGGTGCGTCGTGCAGCGGCGGCCGTCCAGCAGCCCCGCCCGGCCGAGCGCGTCGGCCCCCGAACACACACTCGCCACCGTGCCGCCCCGCTCGTGGTGCGCCCGCAACCACGCCAGCCCGGCGGCGCTCAGCGGAGCCGCCGTCAGCCGCGGCGACCGCCACCCGGGCACGACCACCAGATCGTCCGCCGACAGCTCCGGCCAATCCCGCTCCGCCGTCAGCGGCACGCCCTGCGCGCTCTCCACCGTGCCCTGCTCGCCCAGGTACGCCAGCTCGTAGTCCAGCCCCAGATCGCGCGCCGTCGAGAACACCTGCGCGGGTCCGGCGAGGTCGAGCAGGTGCAGGCGGGGGAGGAGCACGAAGGCCACACGGGTCACGATCCGGTCAGCCTACGCCGACCCCGGTCAGCTCGGCGACGCTCCGGATCGTGGCGAACCGGCCGGCCAGCGCGTACTCGGTGCGGGCGATGATTTCGTCCGTGCCCAGGGTGTGTGGATCGGCGAGGATCTCCTCCGGCGTCAGCCCGGCGGGGGCGTCCCGGTGGGGGATCGGATCGGTGGTGGTCGCGTCGGTCACGAAGGTGACGTCGTAACCCAGGTCGGACGCCAGCCGCGCGGTCGTCTCGCAACACTGCTCGGTGCGGATCCCGCACACGGTCAGCCGCCGGATCCCGCGCGACACCAGGATCTGCTGCAGATTCGTGGTGGTGAAGGCGTTGTGCGCGGTCTTGGTGAGCACCGGCTCACCGTCGGCGGGGGTCAGGCCCTCCATCAGCCGGACGTGCCCCAGCGCGGGGTCGAACACCGTGCCGCTGCCGGGTTCGCTGTGCAGGACCCAGCAGACGAGCCCGCCGCGGGCGCGCGTGTGCCCGGCGAGCAGGGCCGCCCGCTCCGCCACGTCCGGGTTGGCGGTGAGCCGCCAGATCGGCCGCTGCCGGAACGATTCCTGGACGTCGATGACGACGAGTGCTTCGCTCATGCCGCCGAGTCTGGCGGCTCGAGCGCCCGCCGGGCAGGCTCGATCAGGCCGGGATGCGGACGGATCCGGTCACGATCCGTTGCCCGTCTCGTCCTCCTCCTCGGTGCTGACCGGTCGGGTGCGGGACGTGCCGCCGAAACCGGGCGCGAGGTCGGCCGGGTTTGGGGTGTCGTTGTCGGCGTTCGGCCCGCCCTGCGGTGGATCGGACTCCGGGATCCCCGGCGCCGACTCCGGCTGGTGGTTCGGGTTGCCGTTCATGGGTGCCTCCTTGCGCGTCGGATTCCCGGCGCACGGCTGCCCAAACGGGACAGTCAGCCCCGGTGGTTGGCGATCGCCGTGGTGAGGCAGAACCCGATCGGCCCGGCCGTGTCGTGCAGGGTGCAGTGCCCGACGGCGACCCCGTCCTCGCTGAGGTGTCCCGACGACTCCAGTCCGATCGCGTCGGACAGCGGCAACCGGCTCAGCGACAACGTGTAGTCGGCGTTGATGAAGTCCAGGCTCTCGGCGCTCGCGTGGGCCAGCGGGCTCGCGGTGTCGGCCGCCAGCGCGGCCCGCACGAACGGCGACAGCGCCTCCCCGGCCACCAGCTCCCGCGACTCGCGCAGCCAGGCCCTCCGCCGCCCGGCGCCGCGGCCGCTACGCAGCGGCTGGTTGTGCTCGTCGAACCGCCAGATCGCCCAGCCCTGTTCGCGCGGCTCCCACAGCTCCTCGGGCGGTGGCGCGTCCCAGGCCGGGGTGGCCGGGACGGGCGCGGCGGGCTGCTCGCCGCTGCGCAGCAGCACGGCGGTCGCGCGGGCGACGAGCCCGTTCGCGCCGTGCACCAGCGCGTCGGCGACCCGGATGCGGCGCCCGTCCCGCACGAGGTCGGTCTCGACGCGGACCGGGGCGAGCGGCGCGTTCCGGAACAGGTCGACGGTCAGCCGGGTGAAGTGCAGGCCCGGCGCGGCGTGGTCGCGTTCCAGCGCCCGCGCGGCCAGCCCGCCGAGCAGGCGGCCGTGGATCATCTCCGGGTTCCACCAGCTCCGGGCCACCGGATCCGGCACCAGCTCGTCGCCGTCGGCGGTGAAGAACGCCTGCTGCTGTTCGGTCTGGGCCACCGGGTGATCTTAGACGTGCGCGCGCCGGTGCTCCCAGGTCGCGAATAGGTCACTTCGGCCACACGCGGGCGGCCGGTCTGTTTGGATCACGCCGGTTCCACGACGATCGGAAGGTTCCCATGACGTACCCGCCCCAGCCGGGCCAGTACCCGCCCGCGCCGCCGCCCTACCCCGGCGACCAGTACTCCGTCCAGCAGCCGCCCAGCGGCGGCACCGCGATCACCGCGGGCGTGCTCGCCGTTCTCGGCGCCCTGTGGGGCGTCTTCAGCGGCATCCTCAACCTCGGCGTCGTCGACGAGGTGGTCGACGACCTGAAGTGGATCGTGATCCTGCAGGGCACGGTCTACCTCGTCGAGTTCGCCACGCTCCTGCCCGGCGCCATCCTGCTGTTCCTGCGCAAGCCCGTGGGCCGCTGGCTGATCGCCCTCGGCAGCGTGCTGCACATCCTGCAGGGCATCGTCGCGCTGATCGTGCTGGCCTCGGACGACCGGTTCAACCGCAACCTCGACACCGCGGCCGGCATCGGCGGCGGGGTCGGCGGTCTGCTGGTCGTGCTGTCCCCGGCGATCGCCACGCTGGTGCTGGTGCTCGTGCCGCTCACCGGCCGCTGGTGCGCGTGGGGCAAGCGCCCGCCGCAGCAGCCGGGCCCCTACCAGGGTCCGCCGCCGCAGCAGCAGTGGTGACGGCCCCGGAAAAATAGTTCGCGGGGGTTGTCGATCCGGCCCGGGTTCCTTCGACGTGTTCATGACAGCAACTTCGGAGGAAGGATCGATCATGGCTCGCATTCCGGTTTCCCAGACCCAGCTCACCCCCGTCGTCCTGGGCGTCGTCCGCATCGTGGTCGGACTGTTGTTCGCCTTCCACGGCCTGCAGGGCTTCGGCGCCTTCGGTGGCATCGACGGCCAGGGCGGCGGCGTGCCGTTCGGAGTGTGGCCGGGCTGGTGGGCCAGCGTCATCGAGCTGATCGGCGGGGTCCTGGTGCTGCTCGGGCTCGGCACCAGGGCCGCGGCGCTGATCTGCTCGGGCGCGATGGCCTACGCCTACTTCACCGTGCACCAGCCGCTGGCCCTGTTGCCGCTGCAGAACATGGGCGAGACCGCCGCCCTGTACAGCTGGGTGTTCCTGCTGATCGCCGTCACCGGCCCCGGCCGGTTCGCGCTGAGCAGCGTGCTGCGGCGGCGGGCGGCGGCCGAGCGGGTGGAGCGCGTCCCGGCCGGGGTGTGAGTCAGGCGGGCTGCCGGGCCGGGTCCTCGTCACGCAGCAGCGGCGACCCGGCCAGCAGCACGGTGCAGCCGGCCAGCGCCCCGGCCGCGACCAGTTCCAGCGCGATCCACGGCCCGCCGCGGACGTGCTCCCCGAACACCACCAGACCCCAGCCCAGCGCGACGAGCGGGTTGGCCAGGACGAGCCCGGGCTGGGCGGCGACGAGCCGCCCGGCCCGCAGTGCCGTCTGCAGCAGGAAGAACCCGGCCGGCCCGGCGACGAGCATCGCGTAGGTCTGCCACGCCGTGAACAACCCGTGCACGCCGTCGGCGGTGAGCGCGGCGGTCACCCCGGCCATGAGCACCGCGGTGAACCCGAACCACAACCCGGCCGCGGTGCCGAGGAGGGCCGCGCTGTGCGTGGTCTCGTCCCGCCGCCCGGCCACGAAGAGCATCCCGACGCAGGCGACCGTCACCGCGCAGCCGAGCAGCCACTCCAGCGCCGAGACGCTTCGGGCGTCCCCTCCGCCCGGGGCGAGCGCGAACAGCAGCAGCCCGACCGCGGCGGCCATCCCCACCGCCGCGACCCAGTCCCGGGCACGCAGCCGCGTCCGGAAGGCCAGCCCGGACAGCACGAGCGTGAACGCCAGCTCGGACACCATGATCGGCTGGATGAGGACGATCGGCCCGGTCGCCAGCGCCGCCGCCTGCAACACCAGCCCGGTGAGCATCACGACCACCCCGGCGACCCACACCGGGGTCTTGACGAGCCCCTTCAGCGCGCCCACGTCCAGGTCGCTGCCCTGCCGCTGCTTCCGCGCCCCGGCCCGCTGCAGGACCGAGCCCGCCGCGTTCGCGAAGGCGGCGGCCACCGCCAGGAGCACGGTCAGCATGTACTCACGGTGACACGGGTGCGCGGGATCCGCTCGTCTCGGAAAAACTGGCGAAGAAAAATCCGGCGGCGGTGTCGGATCCGGGTGGTGGTGTTCGTAGCAGGGGTGAGGCCGCCCGCGGAGGGGCGGCGCCGAGGCAGAGGAACCGAGATCATGAAGCTCACGACCATGACCCAGCTCACCCTCGACGGCGTGATGCAGGGAAACGGCGGCGCATCGGACGAGGACCGCCGGAACGGGTTCTCGCGCGGGGGATGGGCCCTGGGCAAGGGCGACGACGACACCCACACGCTCATCAAGGAGACCTACCAGCGCGCCGACGCGTTCCTGCTCGGGCGGCGCACCTACGAGCTGTTCGCCGCCTCCTGGGGGTCGCTGGCGGCCGAGGACGTCCCGGGCTGGGAGCCGGTCATGCGGGCGCTGAACACGCGGCCCAAGTACGTCGCCTCGACCACGCTCACCGATCCGGCCTGGTCGGGCACCACCGTCCTGTCGGGTGACCTGAAGGCCGCCATCACCGACCTGAAGGCCCAGCCGGGCGGTGAGCTGCAGGTGCACGGCAGCGGCGCGCTGACCCGGTGGCTGCTGGCGAACGACCTTGTCGACGAGATGACCCTGATCGTGATCCCGGTGATCCTCGGCCAGGGCGCGCGCCTGTTCCCGGAGACCGGGCCGGACCTCGCGCTCGACCTGGCCGGCTCGCGCGTCGACTCGAAGGGCGTGACGATCCAGGTCTACCGGCCCGCCGGGCGGCCGCGGTACGCGCCGGCCATCTGATTCCCCGACACCACAGGAGATGATCCTCGGATGCAGTACCTGTTTTCCGTGATCCACGACCAGCCCAGCCTCGCCACGCCGGAGGAGGACGCCGCGATCGACGTGTTCAACGACCGGCTCCAGGCCGGGGGCCACTGGGTCTTCGCCGCCGGCCTGGCCGCGCCCGAGACGGCCACGGTCATCGACAACCGGGGCGAGGAGCCGATGGTCACCGACGGGCCCTTCGTGGAGTCCAAGGAGTACCTCGCCGGGTTCTGGATCATCGAGGCCCCCGACCTCGACGTGGCGCTCCGGCTGGCCGCCGAGGGGTCGAAGGCGTGCAACCGGAAGGTCGAGGTGCGGCCGATCCGGTGAGCGACGTCCGCGAGGCGGTCACCCGGGCCCACCGCGCCGAGTGGGCCCGGGTGGTCGCCGCCCTGACCAGGCGGTTCGGTGACCTCGACATCGCCGAGGAAGCGGCGGCCGAGGCGTTCGCGACCGCCGTCGAACGGTGGCCGGCCGACGGCGTGCCGCCCAACCCGGGCGCCTGGCTGACCACCACCGCCACCCGCAAGGCCATCGACCGGATCCGGCGCGAGAACAAGCGCGACGGCAAGCACGAGGAGGCCCGGACCTTGTGGGATGTCTCCGCGGAGCCTCCCGGCGCCATCGACGACGACCGGCTCCGGCTGATCTTCACCTGCTGCCACCCGGCGCTGGCGATGGAGAGCCGGGTGGCCCTGACCTTGCGGATGGTCGGCGGCCTGACCGTGCCCGAGATCGCCCGCGCGTTCCTGGCGACCGACGACGCCATGGGACGGCGGATCACCCGCGCGAAGGCCAAGATCAAAGCGGCGCGCATCCCCTATCGGGTCCCGTCGGCGGAGGATCTGCCTGAGCGGGTCTCCGGTGTCCTGGCCGTGCTGTTCCTGGTGTTCAACGAGGGCTACCTGGCGACCGGGCCCGGCACCGATCCGGTGCGCGGCGACCTGACCGCCGAGGCGATCCGGCTCACCCGCCTGGTCCGGGCGCTCCTGCCGGGCGACGGTGAGGTGGCCGGGCTACTGGCGCTGATGCTGCTCATCGAGGCCCGCCGCCCGGCCCGGGTCGCGGCCGGTGAACTGGTCGCTCTGGATGAGCAGGACCGGGGCGCGTGGGACGCGGAGCTGATCGCCGAGGGGCACCGGCTGGTGCGGGAGCGCCTGGCGGCGGGGGTGGCTCCGGGGCGCTACCAGATCCTCGCGGCGATCAACGCGGTGCACACCTCCGCCCGCGACATGCGGGACACCGACTGGTCGCAGATCCTCGCCCTCTACGACCAGCTCGCGCGCCTCGACCCCTCGCCGATCGTGGCCCTGAACCGGGCGATCGCGGTGGCCGAACTCGACGGCCCGGAGGTGGCGCTGGCAGCGGTCGACGAGCTGGCGGGAAGGCTGGCCGGATACCACGCCTTCCACGCGACGCGGGCCGACCTGCTGCGCCGGCTGGGCCGGAGCGAGGAGTCCCGCGCCGCGTACGACCGGGCGATCGAGCTGGCGGGCAACACCGCGGAGACCGCGTACCTGACCCGGCGGCGCGACCAGCTGCGATGAGTGTTCAGGCCGATCGTGCCGGGGACTGCGGCTCGGGCCGACGCCGAAAGAAGGGCGAGCCTCCCTTCGGGCGAGGAGGACCGGTCTGCGCCCTTGCGGGAGCGGCGTGCCTCTGGGGTGTCTGAGCGGCGGTGGGGCGCCTCGCGGGGCGGCCCGCCGCTGGCGGGCTTGAGCCGCGGTGCGAGGCCACTGGGCGAGGATGGCTGGTCTGCGCCCTTGCGGGAGCGGCGTGCCTCTCGGGTGTCTGAGCGGCGGTGGGGCGCCTCGCGGGCCGGCCCGCCGCTGGCGGGCTTGAGCCGCGGTGCGAGACCACCGGGCGGCGATGGCCGCCCCGGCATCGGCTGCGGGAGCCGCCCGCCACTGGCCTCAGCTGCGGCGGCAGGGCCGCAACGCCCAGCACCCCGGTGAATCAGCCGCCCAGCTGGGCCGCTCCCAGCGTGTTCAGCACGCGCTCCGGGCCGATGCCCACCGCCTCGGCGCGCACCGTCCCGTTGCCGAGCCAATCCAGCTGCCCGGGCGCGTGCGCGTCCGTGTCGATGGCGAACACGCAGCCGATCTCGGCGGCCATCGCCAGCAGGTCGTCGGGTGGGTCCATGCGTTCCGGGCGGCAGTTGATCTCCACCGCGGTCCCGCTCTCGCGGCACGCGGTGAACACCGCCTCGGCGTCGAACTGCGACTGCGGGCGCCCGCGGCCCATCACCATCCGCCCGGTGCAGTGCCCGAGCACGTCCACCAGCGGGTTCCGCACCGCCGCCAGCATCCGCTCGGTCATCGGCTCCGACGGCATCCGCAGCTTCGAGTGCACGCTCGCCACCACCACGTCCAGCCGCTCCAGCAGGTCGTCCCGCTGGTCCAGCGACCCGTCCTCGAGGATGTCCACCTCGATGCCGGTCAGGATCCGGAACGGCGCCAGCTTCTCGTTGAGCTCCGCGATCAGATCGAGCTGCCGCAGCAGGCGCTCGGCCGACAACCCGTTCGCCACCGTCAGCCGCGGCGAATGATCGGTCAGCGCGATCCACTCGTGCCCCAGCGCCCGCGCCGCCTCGGCCATCTCCTCCGGCGGGCTCCCGCCGTCCGACCAGTCCGAATGCGTGTGGCAGTCGCCCTTCAGCGCGCCCCGCAACCCGGACCGGTCCGGCTCCGGGGCCTCCGCGAGCAGTTTCGCCAGGTAGTCCGGCTGCTGACCGGCGCACGCCTGCTCCACCACCTGCGCCGTCGCCGGCCCGATGCCCGGCAGCGCCTTCAGGGTCCCGTGCCGGACGCGCTCGGCCAGCTCGTCCGCGGGCAACTCCGCCACCACGGCCGCGGCCCGCCGGAACGCCCGCACCCGGTAGGTGGGCGCGCCGGCGCGCTCCAGCTCGAACGCGATCTGCCGCAACGCCTGTGCCGGGTCCACGACACCACACCTACCGCGCCGCGGCCGACTTCGCACGCCGTCAGGCGCCGGTGAGCCCGTCCACGCCCTCGCGCAGGAAGTCGGCGTGCCCGTTGTGCCGGGCGTACTCGTGGATCATGTGCAGCATCACCGCCCGCAGCGACACGTCGACACCCCAGCGCGGCGAGTGCACCGTGAAGTCCAGCGATTCGGCCGCCCGCTCGATGCGCCGCGCGTGCTCGACCTCGGCCTGCCACGCCGCGAACGCCTCCGCCCGCGTCGACTCCCGCGCGTCGTAGGCCACCTGGAAATCACCCTCGTCCGACCACACCAGCGGCAGCTCCGCCTCCCCGTTGATGGTGCGCCGGAACCACGCGCGCTCGACCTCGGCCATGTGCCGCACCAGGCCGAGCAGCGACAGCGTCGACGGCGGCATGGACTGCGCGCGCAGGTCCACATCGGACAGTCCGTCGCACTTCCAGGCCAGTGTGGCGCGGTGGTACTCGAGGTGGGCGCGCAGCATTTCGCGCTCACCGGCGACAGTCGGGATCTCGGGACGTTCCACGGGCATGGTGGGAAAGCGTACCTACCGGCGCGGCACCTTGATCCCGTACTGCGCGATCTTGCGGTACACCGTCGCCCGGCTCATGCCGAGCATCGACGCCGCCTGCGCCGCCGTCGTGCCCGGTTTGGTCAGGCAGCGCACGATCTCGTCACGTTCCACCGCCTCCATCCGGGTCAGCCGGCGGCCGGGGCTGGTGAACACCTCGGGCGGCAGGTGCCGGATGTCGACCACATCCGCCCGCGACACCGCCTCGCGCACGACCTGCCGCAGCTGCCGGACGTTGCCCGGCCACGGATAGGCCGTGAGTGCGCGCGACGCGGCCGGGGTGAAGGTGACCGGGCGGCCCCGGCTCTCCCGCGCGAAGTGCCCGGCCAGCGGGAGGACGTCGTCCGGCCGGTACCGCAGCGCGGGCACGTCGACGACCGTGTCGATCAGGGCCCGCAACGCGTCCGGAACCCCCGCGTGGTCCTCGGCCGTGATCACGAACGCGCCGCGCGCCGCGGCGAGCAGCCCGGCCAGCTCCTCGGCGGCGTAGGCGGGCAGCGCGTCGGCGCCGGACACGATCACGCACGTGTCCGCCTTGCCGACCTCGGGCGTCCACAGCGCGAGCCACGACGCCGCGTCCTGCGGCGCGGGCGGCCGCGCGTTGAGGATGCGTTCCCGCGGCCGCACCGACCGGCGGGCCGTCGACGCCAGCGCCGCTTTCCCGCTGCCGGGTTCGCCGGTCACGCACACCACGCGCCCGTGCTCCATCGCCGCGCGAGCCTCGGCCAGTGCGTCGGTCCAGGCGGCGGACAGGTTCGCCGCGACCGCGGGCAGCCGGTCGGCGTAGACGTGGAACACCTCGCCACGCGGGCCCGGCGGTGCGAGGTGCCCGTGCGACCGCGCGAGCATCAACGCGGCCGTGTTGCCCGCCGCGGCCTGCGCGAGCGCCAGCAACAGTTCCTTCGACGACTTCGACCAGGTGGTCAGGTTGACGCTGCCGAGCAGCCGGTTCGTCCCCGGTTCGAGCACCGGCGCGGCAGCGCACGTGTAGCCCCACAGCCCGGTGCAGTAGTGCTCCTCGGCGGACACCAGCGACGGGGCGCGGTCGGCCAGCGCGAGCCCGAGGCCGTTGGTGCCGGCGTCACGCTCCGCGTAGGAAAAGCCCGGCGCCAGGTGGACGCGGTCCAGCGAACGGATGATGGTGGTGTCCTTGCACAGCCGGCTGAGCACCAGGCCCGCACTGTCGGTGAGCATCAGGCTCACCGGTTCGTTGGCCAGGGTCGAATGCAGTCCGCTCAGCACCTCCTGGCCGCACTCGAAGAACAGCGAATCGTGGTCGACGGTGCCGGAAAACGCCGGCCGCACCGTCTCCGGCGACACCCCGTACTGCCTGCTGCGCTGCCAGGACGCGGCCAGCCGGGGCGGCAGGACCGCCCGCTGATCCACCATGGCGACCTCCCGTCCGCATCGTTGCGTCTCCCGGCGAGGCTACCCCGCGGGGCGCCGCGAGCAGGTCGTCCGGCTGTCTCATATTGAGACGCCACACGGGCCCGCCACGGCGTGCGGCTACCTACCGTCACCGGTGCACGTGCCACGGTCGCCACGTCGGAAGGACCCGAACTGATGTACACCAAGGACGGCGAACGCTACTTCATCGTCGACGCCCACATCGCCCTGTGGGACGCGCGCCCGGACAACCAGCGCAACATCCACGGCAAGCAGTTCATCGACTGCTTCTACGACTACCACCGCAACCTCAGCCCGGACTCCGAGGTGTGGCCGTACGAGGACTACCTCTACCAGGGCGGCGCGCGCCTGATGAAGGACCTGTTCGAGGACGGCTACGTCGACCACGCCATCTTCCAGCCCGCGCACCTGGGTGCCTTCTACCACCGCGGCTTCGGCCAGACCGAGGAGGCGTTCGCGCTCGCGCAGGCCCACCCGGACAAGCTGACCTACAACCACTTCTGGGATCCGCGCTTCGAGCAGGCCGGGCTGGACCAGCTGCGCCGCGACGCGGAACACTTCGGCCTCAAGGGCGTCAAGCTCTACACCGCGGAATGGCACGGCGACTCGCGCGGGTACAAACTGGACGACCCGTGGTCCTACAGGTACCTGGAAGCCGCGCAGGAACTGGGCATCCGCAACATCCACGTCCACAAGGGACCAACGATCCGGCCGCTGGACCGGGACGCCTTCGACGTCGCCGACATCGACAAGGTCGCCACCGACTTCCCGGACCTGAACTTCGTCGTCGAGCACTGCGGCCTGCCCCGGCTGGAGGACTTCTGCTGGATCGCCACCCAGGAGCCCAACGTCCACGCCGGACTCGCCGTCGCCATCCCGTTCATCCACACCCGGCCGCGGTACTTCGCGCAGATCATCGGCGAGCTGCTGTACTGGCTGGACGAGAACCGCATCCAGTTCTCCAGCGACTACGCGCTCTGGACCCCGCGCTGGCTGATCGAACGGTTCGTCGACTTCCAGATCCCGGAGGACATGACCGAGTACGCGCCGCTGACCACCGCGCAGAAGAAGAAAATCCTCGGGCTGAACGCGGCCGCGATGTACGACATCCCGGTGCCCGCCGAGCTGCAGCTCCCGCGCGAGGAGCCGCAGGCCGTGGCGGTGGCGTGATGATCACCGAAACACAGGCCCGCGCCGCGCTGCACACCGTGATCGACCCCGAGCTGGACGAGCCGATCACCGACCTCGGGTTCGTGCGGTCGCTGGAGGTTTCCGGGACCGCCGTGACCGTGCACCTGCGGCTGCCCACGTCGTTCTGCTCGCCGAACTTCGCCTACCTGATGGCCTCCGACGCCAAAGACGCGCTGTCGGCACTGCCCGGCGCGCACGAAGTCGCGGTGTTCCTCGACGACCACCACGACTCGGACCTGATCAACCGCGGGCTGGCCGCCGACGCCGGGTACCGCGGCACGTTCGGGCACGAGGCCGAAGACAGCCTGGAGCAGTTGCGCGCGACCTTCCGCCGCAAGGCGCACACCGCGGCGATGGAACGCGTGCTCACCGCGATGCTGCGCGCCGGTCTGCCCGAGGACGAACTGCACGACGTCGTCCTCGCCGACCTGCCGCCCGGTGCGGCGACGGCCGCGTTGCTGCGCCGCCGGGAGGCGCTCGGCCTGAGCACCGGGCCGTCGGCGTTCGTGCTCGTCGACGACGACGGCAACCGCTACCCGCGCGCGGAAGTGCCGCTGCGGTTGCGGCTCGCGCGATCGGTGCGCATCTCGATCGAGGGCAATTCCCATTTCTGCCGCGGCCTGCTCCGGACGCGCTACCCGGAGTCGGCGGCGGACCAGTCACCCGTGAAGGAGAAGGTGTCGTGAAGGCAGTACAGGTCGTGGGCTACCACGAGAACCTCCGCATGACCGAGTTGCCCGAGCCGGAGGTCACCGGGCCGTGGGACGTCATCGTGCGGATCGGCGGCGCCGGGGTGTGCCGCACCGACATCCACATCCTGGAAGGGCAGTGGGCGGAGAAGTCCGGCGTCACGCTGCCTTACACGATCGGGCACGAGAACGCCGGATGGGTGCACGCCGTCGGCAGCGCCGTCACCAACGTGGCCGAGGGCGACAAGGTGATCGTGCACCCGCTGATCACGTGCGGGCTGTGCGCCGCGTGCCGGGCGGGCGACGACGTGCATTGCGCGGCGAGTGCTTTCCCGGGCATCGACACGCACGGCGGGTACGCGGAGTACCTGAAGACGTCGGCGCGCAGCGTGGTGCGGATCGACGACTCGCTGGAACCGGCCGACGTCGCCGCCCTGGCCGACGCCGGGCTCACCGCCTACCACGCGGCGGCGAAGGCGGCCCGGCGGCTGCGGCCCGGCGACCGGTGCGTGGTGATCGGCGCGGGCGGGCTCGGGCACATCGGCATCCAGGTGCTCAAGGCGCTGACCGCGGCCGAGCTGATCGTCGTCGACCGCAACCCGGACGCGGTGAAGCTGGCCGTGTCGATCGGCGCCGACCACGGGGTGGTCGCCGAGGGGCGGCAGGTCGAGGAGGTGCTGGACCTGACCGGCGGCGCCGGGGCCGAGGTGGTGCTGGACTTCGTCGGCGAGGGCGGCGCCACCCGCGACGGCGTCGGCATGCTGCGCCGAGCCGGGGACTACCACGTGGTCGGGTACGGCGAGAACATCGACGTGCCCACGATCGACATCATCTCCACCGAGATCAACTTCATCGGCAACCTGGTGGGTTCCTACACCGACCTGTGCGAGCTGATGGTGCTCGCGGCGCAGGGCAAGGTGCGGCTGCACACCACGAAGTACCCGCTGGAGCGGTTCCAG
This sequence comes from Amycolatopsis deserti, assembly GCF_014653945.1. Taxonomy (GTDB): domain Bacteria; phylum Actinomycetota; class Actinomycetes; order Mycobacteriales; family Pseudonocardiaceae; genus Amycolatopsis_E; species Amycolatopsis_E deserti. The sequence goes on from NZ_BNAU01000013.1 coordinate 182,379, forward strand.
GACGCGCTCGACGACCTCGGCGCCGGCCGGATCCGGGGGCGCGCCATCCTCACGCCCTGACGCGCTGGCTCCCGTTCGTGCGATGCTGGGCACAGGCTTGCACGAACGGGAGCGCGCCATGGACCGCGACGAGATCGACGACGACGTCTACGAGCAGCTGGACGCGTCGGACACGTTGGACACCCGGGGGCCGGCCGACCCGCTGGACGAGGGCTACTCGCCGGCCGAACGCCCCTGGGCGGTGCGGAGCTGGGGCACGACGGCGCGCGAAGAGGCCGCGGGGGAGAGCCTGGACGCACGACTGGCGCGCGAGGTGGGCGAGGATTCTCTCGCCGAGGGCGACGGCCTGGGCGACACGCTCGACACCGACGGCGAACTGCTGGACGACGAGGTCGGCGATGCGCGGACCGGCCGCCTGGTCGCCCTGGCGGACGGAGAGGCCGAGGTGGACCTCTACGCACGCGACATCGGCGTCGACGGAGCCGCCGCGTCAGCCGAAGAGGCGGCGATGCACACGATCCCGGTGGACGACCTCTGAGCGCCGGCTCGCCGGACGAAGAGCCTGGTCAGGAGACGGCGCTTGGCATACCAGGTCCACCTCTACAGCCGGTTCGGTGAAATCGACGCTGCGCAGGCCTTCGGCGCCCTGGTGTCGCGCACCGAGGCCGATGGCCTCCGGTTGCTGGTGACCGCTCGCACTTCCGGTGGTTGTTGGGAGGCAGCGCAGCTCGACCGGGTCGGGAACGAGCCGGGAACGAGCGGTTGCCATGTGCAGGTCAGTTCCTGGTCGCCGGTGGTCGAGCCCCACGATGAAGGTGCGGGGTTCGCGGTCGACCTCGAGGAGCTGTAGTCCTCCGTTCCAGAAGCCGAAAACGCGGTTGCCGGTGATCGACTCGGGTGGGAAGACTGCGGGGATGAACGTTCGAGCCCATGCCGACGCCTGGCTGGCCGCGTGGCAGGCACGCGACCTCGATGCCATCATGGCCTGCTACGCCGACGACGTGGACTTCGCCGCCTCCACGGTGACCCGCCGGTGGGGCCGGCCCGATGGCCGCCTGCGCGGCAAGTCCGAACTGCGCAGGCACTTCGAACTCGGCCTGGAGCTCGCCCCCGAACTGACCTTCACCGAGGAGGCACTGCTGACCAGCCCCGGCGGTTACGCACTGCTCTACCGCCGCGAGAACGGCAATCGCGTGCTCGACGTCGTCGAGCTGGACCAGGACGGCCACGCCGCCCGGGTGCGCGCCTTCTACGAACACCTCCAGCAGTGACCCGGGCCCCGCGACGTCCACGGCGGAAACCGTGGACGTCGCAGGGCGCGGTCAGCCGGCGCAGGTGAGCTCGGCCCTGGACCTGATCCTGGAGGGAATCACCGCCCGCTGCGACCACCGGGGGACCTGACCGGCGGCACCGTGCTCGATGGTGGAATCCGCGCCGCTCACCAAGCCTCCGCGGGGTGGAACGGCTCGTGTTGGCCGCGGAAGGCGAGGGAAGTCCGGGACAGTGCGCCGGGCCGGAGTTCCACCACCCGGCCCGCCTCCGCTAGCGGCGGGCCGCCCAGGTAGGCGGCTCCCAGGTCGGCCGCGCTCACGCACAACTCGGCCGGGGCGGAGGTTCGCGAGCACGTCACCCGGCCGCCCTCGGCGCGCAACCGGAAACGGCCCGTGTTCCAGGGACAGAACGAGTCGCACACGGACAGCACCACGTCCAGCGGTGTGGCGTAGCGGCGCACGGCCAGGGCGCGCTCCACGTCGACCAGCCGCACCCACAGGTTGTCCACCGGTGTGAGCCGCGGGGCGGTCACCATGCGCAGCAGCGGTGAGTCCACCGGCACCAGTGCCGACAACCGGCCGAGCTCCGCCAGCAGGAATCGCCACAGGATGGCGGCCGCCTGCGGCGTCGAAGCGACCACCTCGGCGACCTGAGCTTCGCCCCGATCGCCAGTTCGGTAAAGCGCGTAGCCGGTCACCTCGCCCTCCGGCGAGCTGTGGACCGCGGCCGAACCCGGCAGCGCGTCCCAGAACCGGGGAGGCCGCGAAACGAACCCCACCGACCTCGGCCGCACCGCGTCGTACAGCGGCTCCAGCAACGGCCCCGCCGCCGCCGCCTCCACCAGCCGGATCCGGCTCGTGGAGGCGTCGAGCCCGATACCGCCGGCCGCCTGCAGGCGCACCGCCCGAGCGGCCGGTCCGAACCCGAACCGGCCGCAGACCGCGGTGCCGGCCGCGACCGTCTCACCCGACTCGTACAACTCGGTCAGCTGCCGCGACATCAGCGCCTCCTGCAGCCACCGGGGTGCGGGGGAGACCGCCGCCACCTCGGCGACCGGCACCACCGCCCCGGGCACGGTCAGCTCCCGCGACGCGACGGTCACGCCGCCGACGATCTCGCCCCTGTCGACCGCCACGGTCGTGTGGCCGGGCTCGGCCGTGCCCCGCAGCCAGTGCTGCGCGGGCTCCGTCAGCGGCCGGAAGTGCACACAGCCGGTGTAACCCGCGGGACGGCCTCGCACCAGAGGATTCCGCCCTCACCCGCGCGGGCCACCCCGCCGCGAGACCGACCGCGGCAGGCTTTCCCCCTGCGAATCCTTCCGGAGTTGATCGCTCGTGGCGAAACCGTCATGCTCACGGCGAACACGGGTGTTCTGTTCGGGTTGTGGCGCCTACGTTCGGGGACATGACTCTGCGAGTGCTCCCGTCGGCGAACGCGTCGGCCTCTTTGGACGATTCGGTGTACGAACAACTGTTGCGCGACCGAATCGTGTTCCTCGGCACGGAGGTGACCGACGCGGTCGCCAACCGGATCACCGCGCAGCTGTTGCTGCTGGCGGCCGAGGATCCGCACAAGGACATCACCTTCTACATCAACTCGCCCGGCGGTTCGGTCACCGCCGGCATGGCGATCTACGACACGATGCGACTGATCAAACCGGACGTTTCCACGTGGGGACTGGGTTTCGTGGCGTCGATGGGCCAGTTCCTGCTGTCCTCCGGGACGCCCGGAAAGCGCTATCTGCTGCCGAACACGCGGGTGGTGATGCACCAGCCGTCGGCCGGGATCGGCGGCGCCGCCACGGACATCGCGATCCAGGCGGAGGTGTTCGGACGGATGAAGCGCCGCCTCGCGGAGATCACGGCGCGCCAGACGGGCCAGCCGGTGGAGCGCATCACGGCCGACGCGGACCGCGACCGCTGGTTCGACGCCGAGGAGGCGCTCGCGTACGGGTTCGTGGACCACATCGTGGGCGCGGACGAGGAGGCGGTGAGCGCTTAGGGAACGGCAGTCCCGGGGGCGCCGGCGGACTCCGGTGACTACCGTGCCTTGACGCGACCGGCGGCGGGTGGTGGGCGGCGCGGCCGTGCGCTTGGGCTGGCGGTAACGCGCCCAAATTGGGTGTGCGGCGCCTTGGCGCGACGGGCGATTCCGGTGGCGCAGTCGGTCGTGAGGCGGCGGGGTGTGCCCCGGGCGCACCCCTGGTGTCGCGGGCACGGCACCCGTGGTGCGGCGGAGTGGCGGTGGCACGCGTCGCGTTACCAGCCATCCCCCTACCGCCCGGTAGGGTGGCCTCATGGGTGTCGCCGCTGAGGAACGTCGTCTGTTGAGCCTTCTGCTGGACGAGACCGGGCCCGACGCGCCCACCCTGTGCGAGGGGTGGCTCACCCGCGATCTCGCCGCGCACCTCGTCCTGCGGGAGAGCCGTCCGGACGCCGCCGTGGGCATCCTCCTGCCGCCGCTGGCCGGGCACACCCAGCGCGTCCAGGACGCGATCGCCGCGCGGCCGTGGCCCGAGCTGGTCGACCGGGTCCGCCGCGGCCCCGCCTGGTACTGGCCCACCTCGATCGGCCGGCTCGACGAACTCGCCAACACCGCCGAGTTCCTCGTCCACCACGAAGACGTGCGCCGCGGCCGCCCCGGCTGGCAACCCCGCCCGGCCGAGGCCACCCGCGACGCCGCCGCCTGGCGCGCCGCCCGCACCGCGGCCAAGGTCAACCTCCGCCGCGTCCCCGTCGGCGTCACGCTGCGCACCACCGACGGCCGCGAAGCCACCGTCAAGACCAACACCGAGCAGGTCACCGTCACCGGCGACCCCGTCGAACTGCTGCTGTTCGTCTTCGGCCGCGACGCCGTCCGCGTGACCTTCGAGGGCGACCTCGCCGCCATCGACCAGCTCAAAGCCGCCGGCCGCGGCATCTGAGCCGTCGGCCGCGCCCTGGACCAGCTGCGTCACGGATCGAGAACGGCGCCGGGCGCCTTCGATCCCGAAGGGGCGGGTCGCGTTCGCGGCGTTCCTCGAGAACTCCAAGGTGGCGAACGCTTCGTTCACCACCCACACCGCCAGGGGAGTCGAGGTGCTGCTGCCCCTGGCCAAGAAGCAGCTTGACGTCTCCGTGGGACGGACTGTACGAGCGGGCACTGCCGTTGGCCGAGGCCGTCGCGGCACAGTCCGCTGCCCCGGCACCCGCGTCGGGCTCGGAGCCGGCTGTCCCCGGGCCCTACCGACGACGTGCGCGAACCCTGGACCCGCCGGATGTTCGCGCGGCGGCCACGCGGGTAGGCGGTGACCGGGATATTCCAGAGTGCCCTGGGCGGCGGGCGCGCGTTGCTGGTCGGCTGGATCCTGCTGGACGAGCGGTTGCACCGGTACCCGCTGGACGACGGGCAGGTCGCGCCGACCCGGCTCGGCAACGCGATCCGACGCTTCGAGGAGTACGGGCACGACCGGTACCGGCTCGACTCCCAGGTGCTGTGGCACGAACTCAACGCCGCCGTACTCGAACCGGTGCGCAAGCAGACCGATGAGGCCCAGAGGAGCGTCGACTCCTTCGTCTGCCTGCTCTACGGCCACCTGGTCGTCGCCGGGGCGGCCGCCATCGAGTACCGCCTGGCCGTCGTGGCCACCGACGAATGGGCCGGCGCGGTCCGGGCGATGGTCGACCTCGGCCGGCATCCCCTGGCCACCGCGTTCGCGCTCACGCTTCCCCCGGACGCTCGACAGGAGCGCGCCATGTGGCGTCTGTTCGGTGAGCTCGTCACCACCGGCACTCGACGGCGGGCAGCCGGGCACCTGAGCCCCGGTCTTTCGGCCCTAGCGAAACGCCCCGGCCGAGGACGACGCTGGAAGGTTCCGGGCACCACCACCAGCACTGCGAGGGAGGGTCTCGTGTACGCACGAATGAACACGCTCATCGGCGACCCCGCCCGGATCGACGAGGTCACGCACTACCTGGAAACCACCGTGCGCCCCTTCGTGGAGGCGCAGGCCGGCAACCGCGGGCTGGCCGTCCTCACCAACAGCGAGCTCGGCATCGCCGTCGCCGGGACCTACTGGGACTCCGCGGAGTCGATGACGCTGTCCGAGCACGCCGTGGAGGCCTCCCGCAAGGAGGCCGCCGAGCTGGCCGAGGGCATGGTCACCGTGGACCACTTCGAGGTCCCGGTGTTCGTCCGCCGCAGCCGCCCCGGTCCCGGCGCCGGCGTCCGGATGACCACCATCGACTGCCCGCCCGGCGAGGTCGGCGCCGCGATCCAGGCGTTCCGCGAGAACGCGGTGCCCGGCCTGATGAAGATGGAGGGCCTGTGCAGCGCGCAGATGCTCGTCGACCGCGAGCTGGGCCGCTGTCTGGTGATCGCCGCCTACGAGAACATGGATTACCTGGCGGGCAGCCGTGCCGCGGTGGCCCGCCTGCGCGCCGACACCCTGACGCGGATCCACGCGCAGGTGCGGTCGGTGGGCGAGTACCAGCTGCTGTTCACCACCGTCCGGGAGGGCGGCACCAACAGCCTCACCCAGCGCTGGACCGACCTGTGGAACGCCGGTGACCGCGAAGGCTGGCAGGGCATGACCAACCAGACCGCCTTCGAACTCCGCGCACCCGGCGGGTTCCGGCTCGCCGGGCGTGAGGCGCTCGACGCGGAGTGGTCCACCTGGCACGACGCGTTCCCGGACAACCAGATCGCCGTCGTGAGCATCCACGGCGACGAGAACGGGGGCGTGCTGGAGGGCCGCTTCCAGGGCACCCACACCGGCCCGCTGGTCTCCCCAGCCGGGGAGATCGCGCCCACGCAGCGGACGGTGGACATCCCGTTCTGCGAGGTCCACCGGGTGCGGGCCGGGCAGATGACCGACAGCCACCTCTACTTCGACCAGCTGGAGCTGCTGACCCAGCTCGGGAAGCTCGACAGCTGAATCCCGGTGATCGCGACCGCCGGGCGCGGTTTCCACGCCACAGCGCGGAACCCGGCGTCCGGCGGTACCCGGTCTTCGCCGCCGCCGCTATGGTCCGGCCATGGAGTTCGAGGCCACCAGGCGGATCGACGCCTCGCCGGCCCGCTGCGGGCCGGGAGCGAAGCGACGGCGAAGCAGCCCGGACCGGCACCACTGGTGTGGCGGGTCACCGAGCTGACCGGCCGGCGGAGTTTCACCTGGCAGGCGCGGTCCCGCGGGGTCACGTCGGTCGGCTGGCACCGTCTGGCCGCCGACGGGGACAGTGCGGTGACGACCCTGGAGGCCGACGGCCTCCGGCGCGCGGCGGAATCCGGGTGATCGCGACCGCGTGGTGTGGGACGCTGCCGGGGTGACACGCAAGGTGATCCTCGACGTCGACACCGGTACCGACGACGCGGTCGCGATCATGCTGGCCGCCCTGCACCCCGGTCTCGACCTGGCCGCCGTGACCACCGTCAACGGCAACGTGCCGCTACCGGCCACCACCGACAACACGTTGCGCGTGCTGGACGCCATCGGCCGCCCCGACGTCCCGGTGCACCCGGGCGTCGCGCACCCCATCGCGCGGCGCGGATTTCCCGGACAGACGCACTTCAAGCGCGACTCCGACCGGGACATGCACGGCACCTCCCTGCCGCTGCCCGCGCCGGTGACCGCCGCGCGGGACACCTCCGCGGTGGAGTTCCTCCTGCACACCCTGCGCGACACCACCGAACCGGTGACGCTGGTGCCGGTCGGGCCGCTGAGCACCATCGCCACCGTGCTCGCCGCGGATCCGTCCGTGCGCGACGCCGTCGACGAGATCGTGATCATGGGTGGGGCGCACGCTTACGGCAACGTGACGCCCTCGGCCGAGTTCAACATCTGGGCCGACCCGGAGGCCGCCGCGATGGTCTTCTCGGCCGGATTCCCGCGCCTGACGCTCGTCCCGCTGGACGCGACGCACCAGGCGCTCGTCACCCGCGCCGACTGCGCGAAACTGGCCGAGCTCGGCACCGCCGCCGGCCGCGCCGCCGCCGACCTGATCACCCGCCGCATCGACGCCTACTCCGCCGGCCACGGCGTGCACGCGGCCGATTCGGCGCCCGTGCACGACGCGGTGTGCGTGGCCTACCTGGTGCGGCCCGAGGTGATCACCACCCGCCCGGTGCGCGTCGAGGTCGAAACCGCCGGCGCCCTGACCGTCGGCCGGACCGTGATGGACGTCCGTCCGAACGCGACCGGCGAGCCCAACGCGCAGGTGGCGTTCCAGGCGCGGGCGGAGGTACTCGTGGACCTGCTGCTGACCACGTTCGGCGAGGCGGGTCAGCGGTAGTCGTAGAAACCGCGGCCGGACTTGCGGCCCAGCAGGCCCGCGTCGACCATGCGCAGCAGCAGCGGCGGGGGAGCGTAGAGCGGTTCCTTGAACTCCGCGTACATCGACTCGGCCACGGCCTTCGTGGTGTCCAGGCCGATCAGGTCGGCCAGCCGCAGCGGCCCCATCGGGTGGGCGCAGCCGTGCACCATGCCGTTGTCGATGTCCTCGGCCTTGGCGAACCCGGACTCCAGCATGCGGATCGCCGACAGCAGGTACGGGATCAGCAGCGCGTTGACCACGAACCCGGCCCGGTCCTGCGCGTGCACCACCGTCTTGCCGAGCGTCTCCGTGGCGAAGCCCGCCGCCCGCTCGCGCGTCTGGTCCGACGTCAGCAGCGACGGGATCAGCTCGACCAGCGGCAGCACCGGCACCGGGTTGAAGAAGTGGATGCCCACGACCTGCTCCGCACGCCCGGTCGCCATCGCCAGCTTCATGATCGGGATGGACGAGGTGTTCGACGCCAGGATCGCGTCCGGCCGCTCGACGACCTTGTCCAGCCGCTCGAACACGTCGGTCTTGATCCGCTCGTCCTCGGCGACGGCCTCGACCACCAGGTACCGGTCGGCGAAGGCGTCGAAGTCCACCGTGTAGGACAGCCGCCCGGCCGCCGCGGCGGAGTCCTCGGCGGAGAGCTTCCCGGCCTTCACCGCGCGCTCCAGCGACTTGCCGATCCGCTCCCGCGCCGCGGCCAGGGCCGCCTCGCCGACCTCGGCGACCACCACGTCCAGGCCCGCCCGGGCACACACCTCGGCGATGCCCGAGCCCATCAGCCCGCCGCCGACCACACCGACCTTCGAGATGTCCATGCCCCGCAGATTAGTAGGAAGTCCTACTGTTCGACTGCGATCCAGCTCACGCCCCGCCGGGCACCACCAGCCCGCTCTCGTAGGCGGCCACCACGGCCTGCGTCCGGTCGCGCACCCCGAGCTTCGCCAGGATCCGGCTGACGTGCGTTTTCACCGTCTCCTCGGTGACCACGAGCCGTCCGGCGATCTCGGTGTTGGACAGGCCCTCGGCGACCAGCCGCAGCACCTCGGTCTCACGCGGGGTCAACGCGGGCAGCACCGGGGCCGCGACCCGCGGCCGTTGCCGGGCGAACTCGCTGATCAGCCGCCGCGTCACCGTCGGCGCCAGCAGCGCCTGCCCCTCGGCCACCACCCGCACCGCGTCGAAGAGCCGTTCCGCCGTCACGTCCTTGAGCAGGAACCCGCTCGCCCCGGCCCGCAACGCGTCGTAGACGTAGGAATCGAGGTCGAACGTGGTCAGGATCAGCACCCGCGGCCCGTGCCCGGCCAGCTGACGGGTCGCCTCGATCCCGTCGACCCCGGGCATCCGCACGTCCATCAGCACCACGTCGGGCGACAGCTCGCGGCACACCCGGACCGCCCCGGCGCCGTCGGACGCCGTGCCGACCACGGCGAAGTCCGGCTGGGTGTCCAGCAGCGCGGCGAACCCGGTGCGCACCACCTGGTGGTCGTCGGCCACCACGATCCGGACCGTCACGCCGCCTCCAGGGGCAGCTCGGCCACCACGACGAACCCGCCCACCGTCGCCGGACCGGCCCGCAACTCCCCGCCCACGGCCAGCGCCCGCTCCCGCATCCCGGACAACCCGTGCCCGCCCTCCCGCACCGCGCCCGGCCCGTTGTCCCGGATCCGCAAGCGCAGCACCTCGCCCGTGTAGTGCAGCTCGACGTCCACCGCCGCGCCGGGCGCGTGCCGCCGCGCGTTCGTCAGCGCCTCCTGCACGATCCGGTACGCGGCCAGCCCGACGCCGGGATCGACCTCGGCCGGGGCGCCGGACACGATGAGCCGCGCGCCCACCCCGGCCGCGTCCCGTGCCTCGTCGAGCAGCTCGGCCAGCTGCGCCAGGCCCGGCTGCGGATGCCGGTCCGCGGGAACGTCCTCCCGCAGCACCCCGAGCAGCCGCCGCATCTCGGTGAGCCCGGCGCGGGCGGTGTCGCCGATCTCGCTCAGCCGCCGCGCACCCGCCTCGGGCATTCCGGGCGTGGTCAGCCGTGCCGTCTCGGCCTGCACCGCGATCATCGAGATGTGGTGCGCGACCACGTCGTGCAGCTCCCGCGCGATGCGGGCCCGCTCACCGCGCACGGTGTGCTCGACCAGGCTGTCCGCGATCGCCTCGCGCGCCGCGCGGTGCACGTTCGCCTCCGCGCGGGCCCGCCGCGCGATCCCCGCCCACACCGCCGCCGGCCCGAACGAGCCGAGCAGCACCGCCAGGACGCCGTCGTAAGCGGTACCGGGGCGCACGAGCGCGAACACCACCAGCGGCACGGCCAGCGCGACGCCCGGCGCCCCCGCGGCGTACAGCACGAGCACCTGGCTCACGGCCCCCGCCGCGGTCATGCAGTGTCCGAACGCGAGCGACAGCGCGGTCCCCGCGGTGACCGCCACCGCCGCCGGCACCGGGCGCAGCACCGCGGGCGGCACCGTGGTCGCCAGCGCGAACACCACCACCAGCAACCCGAACTGCAGGCTCACGTCCGCGGCGAGGGCCCGCCCCAGCGCCTCCGCCGTCGCGGCCACCGCGAGAACCGCCGCCGCGACGACTCGTCCACTCACGTGATCAGTATCCCGGCCCGCGCCGCCGGGGTCGTCCCTCCCGGGAGGGACCTCGGGCCGCCACCGGGAATCCCTCTGCGGCGTGACGACCCCGCGCTCGCGCCGCCCTAGCGTTCCCGGCATGGAAGCCACCATCGAAGTCGCCGGGCTGCGCAAGCGGTTCGGCGCGGCCCAGGCCCTGGACGGGATGACGTTCACCGTCCGGCCCGGGCAGGTCACCGGGTTCGTCGGCCCCAACGGCGCCGGCAAGTCCACCACCATGCGCGTGGTCCTAGGCCTGGACCGCGCCGACTCCGGCCACGCCCTGATCAGCGGAACGCCCTACCGCGGCCTGCGCAACCCGCTCAGCCACGTCGGCGCGCTGCTGGACGCCTCCGCGCTGCAGCCCGGCCGCACCGCCCGCAACCACCTGCTCTGGCTCGCGCACTCGCAGGGACTGGGCGGCCGCCGCGCCGACGAAGTGCTGCGCCAGGTCGGCCTGGAGGAGGTCGCGCGGCGCCGCGCCGGCGGGTTCTCACTGGGCATGCGGCAGCGGCTCGGCATCGCCGCCGCCCTGCTCGGCGATCCGCCGGTGCTGATGCTCGACGAGCCGTTCAACGGCCTCGACCCCGAGGGCATCGTGTGGATCCGCGGGTTTCTGCGCTCGCTGGCGCGGGAGGGGCGGGCGGTGCTGGTGTCCAGCCACCTGATGAGCGAGCTGCAGGACACCGCCGACCACCTCGTCGTCGTCGGCCGCGGCCGGGTCGTCGCCGACACCGCCGTCGCCGACCTGCTCGCCACCGCCGCGGCCGGCCGGGTCACGCTGCGCACCAGCGCCCGCGCGGACGCGATGACGGTGCTGGCCCGCGCGGGCGCCACGGTGGCCGCCACCGACCGGGACGTGCTCACCGTCTCGGGTCTGCCCGCCGAGCGGATCGTCGCGTCGCTGTCCGAGCACGCGGTGCCGTTCTCCGAGGTGTCGGCCCACCGCGCCTCGCTCGAGGAGGCCTACATGGAGCTGACCCGCGACGCGGTCGAGTTCCGCTCGGAGGATCCGCGATGACCACCGCGCAGCGCGACGGCTTTCCCCAGCTGCTGCACGCCGAGTGGACCAAGTTGCGCACCGTCCGCGGCTGGGTCGCGGGCCTGGCCGTCACCGCGCTGGTAACCGTCCTCATCGGACTGTTCTCCGCGCTGGGCAGCCACACCGCCTGTGGTGACGACAAGTGCGACCCCACGGTTCCGGCCGGGCCGGGCGGGCAGGCGGTCACCGACTCGTTCTTCTTCGTCCACTCCACACTCACCGGAGACGGCACCCTCACCGCCCGTGTCTCGCCGCTGACCGGCACGCGCGGTGTCGAGCCGTGGGCGAAGGCCGGGATCATCGTCAAGGACGGCACCACGCGCGGCTCGGCCTACGCCGCCCTGATGCAGACCGGCGCGCGCGGCGTGCGGATGCAGCACAACTTCACCGAGGACATCGCCGCGCCTGCTGGGGCCTGGCTGAGGCTGACGCGCACCGGCGACACCATCCGCGGCTCGGTGTCCGCGGACGGCATCACGTGGGCTGACGCCGGCGCGGTCGACCTGCCCGGGTTGCCGGAGACGATCGAGGCCGGGCTGTTCGCGACCTCGCCCAGCCACAACGTCATCGCCGACGGCCGCCTGGGCGGCACCAAGATCACCGGCGGCCCGACGCAGGTCAGCGCGACCTTCAACGGGATCACCCGGGACGGCGCGTTCACCGAGGGCTGGCGCGGCGACGACCTGGGCGCCGACTCGATGTCCTACCCCTCGCTGGGCGGCGGGTTCACCGAGTCCGGCGGCGCGATCACCGTGCGCGGCTCCGGGGACATCGCGCCCGCCGTGACCGGCGACGGCGAGACGATCGAGCAGAGCCTGGTGGGCGCCTTCGCCGGGCTGATCGCCGCGGTCGTGGTCGGCACGCTGTTCGCCACCTCGGAGTACCGGCGCGGGCTCATCCGCACGACGCTGCTCGCCAGCCCGCGGCGGGAACGCGTGCTCGCGGCGAAGGCACTGGTGCTGGGGACGGTCACCTTCGTCGCCGCGCTGGCCGGGGCGCTGATCGCGGTGCCGCTCGGGCGGGCGATCCTGCGCGGCAACGGCAACATCCTCATCCCCGTGCCGACGGCGACGGAGCTCCGGGTGATCGTGGGCACCGCGGCGTTGATCGCGGTCGCCGCCGTGTTCGCCCTCGCGGTGGGGTCGCTGCTGCGGCGCAGCGCTGGTGCGGTGGCGATCGGCATCGCCACGCTCGTGCTGCCCTACCTGCTGGCGACCTCGTCGGTCCTGCCCTCCGGCGTGGCGCAGTGGCTGCTGCGGGTCACCCCGGCCGCGGCGTTCGCGGTGCAGCAGAGCATTCCCGAGTACCCGCAGGTGCTGGCGACGTACACGCCCGCGCAGGGCTACTACCCGTTGCCGCCGTGGGGCGGCTTCGCGGTGCTGTGCGCGTACGCGGCCGCGGCGCTCGGGCTGGCGATGTACGCGCTGCGGCGGAGGGACGCGTGAAGACCGCGCTGCACGCCGAGTGGACGAAACTGCGCACGGTGCCGGGCACCGGCTGGCTGCTGGTGGCGATCGTCGTGGTCACCGCCGGGCTCGGCGGTTTGGCGGCAGGAAGCGGGTGCGACGGGTGCGATCCGGTGAAGACCAGCCTCACCGGTGTCTACTTGGGACAGGCGGTGGTCGTGATCCTGGCGGTGCTCGTGATCAGTGGCGAGTACAGCAGCGGCATGGTGCGCACGACGCTCACCGCGATCCCGCGGCGGCCGGTCGCCCTGGGGGCCAAGGTTCTCGTGGTCGCCGGGGTCGTGGCCGCGGCGGGCGTGGTCGCGGTGGTGGGGTCGTTGCTGGCCGGGGCGGCGCTGCTGCCGGGGCTGGGTGCGGGCGGGCCGATGTTGCGCGCGGCGGCCGGGTCGGTGTTGTACCTGGCGCTGATCGCGCTGCTGAGCCTCGGCACGGCCACGGCGGTCCGCGACTCCGCGACGGCGATCGGGCTGGTGCTCGGCGTGCTGTACCTGGTGCCGATCCTGGTGGCGGTGGTGCCCGACCCGGAGTGGCAGCGGCAGTTGGAGCGCCTCGGCCCGATGACCGCGGGGTTGTCCGTCCAGGCGACGACCGGGCTGGACGCCCTGCCGATCGCGCCGTGGGCCGGGCTGGGTGTGCTGGCCGCGTGGGCAGCGGCGGCGTTGGTGGGCGGCGGGCTGCTGTGGTCGCGCCGGGACGCCTAGAACCCGAAGTCCTGCGTCCAGAACCGGCGCGGTCGAGGATGTTGCGCCGGTGGCCCTCGGAGGTCAGCCACCGGGGCGATCTACCTGGTGTACCAGGGGATCCAGATGATCCGGCACCGCAAGGGCGTGCCCGGCGAGGTGCCCGCCGGTGGGCTGACCGGTCGCCGCGCCTTCGCGACCGGGCTGCTGACCAACCTGCTCAACCCGAAGATGGTCACCTACACGATCGCGCTGCTGCCGCAGTTCGTGGACCCGTCGCTGGGCCGGGTGTGGCTGCAGTTCGCGATCCTCGGCGTGATCCTCATGGCGATGGAGTTCCTGGTCGACGGCACGGTCAGGGTGCTCGCCGGGCGCATCGGCGCCTGGCTGCGGTACCGCCGCGCCGCCCGCCGGCGCATCGAGGTCGCCACCGGCGGACTCTTCACCGGCCTCGGCGTCCGGCTCGCCGTCGACCGCTGACCCGGGCGCCGCGCGCTCCGCAACAACGCCTCCGGTTGCCTATCCACCGCGTGGACAGGCAACCGGAGGCGATCGCGAGGGAGACTGACTTCATGAGTCAGTCGAGGGCCGGCAAGTCCTCCGCCGGTGAGCTGGGCGAGTTCCTGCGGTCCCGCCGCGCGGCCGTCACCCCCGAGCAGCTCGGGATCGCCCCGTCCTACGGCGACCGGCGGCGCGTGCCGGGGCTGCGGCGTGAGGAACTCGCCGAGCTGGCGGGGGTCAGCGCGACCTACTACACCCGCCTCGAGCAGGGTGAGAGCCACCAGGTTTCCGACGCGATCCTCGACGCCATCGCCAGGGTGCTGAAGCTGTCGCCCGACGAGCGCGCCCACCTGCACCGGCTGGCGCGAGCCCTCCCGCCGGTGCGTGGCGCCGGCCACGAGGACCAGGTCCGCGCTCCCGTTCGCGACCTCGTCGAGGGCAGCCGCGGGGCCGCCGTGCTCGTCGGGCGGCGCACCGACATCCTCGCCGGCAACCCGCTCGGATACGCGCTGTGGGGGCTCACTCCCGCGGAGATCGCTGCCATCGGCTCGCCGCAGGCACCGAACCAGGCCCGCCGCGTCTTCCTCGACCCGGCCGTCCGCGCGCTGTTCGCCGACTGGGAACGCCAGGCCGAAGACCTCGTCGCCTACCTGCGGCTGGCCACGGCGGAACGGCCGGACGACCTCGCCCTCCACCAGCTCGTGTCCGGGCTCGCCACCGGCAGCGACGACTTCGCCCGCCTGTGGCGGGACCACCCGGTGCGGGACTGCCTGCACACAGTCCGCCGCTACCGGCACCCCGTGGTCGGCGAGCTCGAGCTGAACGAGGAGATCCTCCGCCTGCCCGACGACCCCGGGCAGCGGCTGATCATCAGCGCGGCCGAGGCCGGCACACCGTCGGCGGAGCGGCTCGCCCTGCTCGGCTCCCTCACCGCCGTTGATTCACCGATCGACCCAGAGGAACACGCATGATCGTCGTCTCGTCCGCCACCAGCAACACCGGATCCGCCGTCGCCGAGGCGCTTCTGGCCGCCGGGGAGAAGGTCCGGGTGCTCGGCCGCGACCGCAACCGCCTCCAGCGGTTCGCCGACCGCGGAGCCGAAGCGGTGGAAGCCCGCAACGACGACCCGGACAGCCTCCGCGGCGCGTTCGACGGCGCCCACGCGGCGTTCGTCATGATCGCGCCCGGCCTCATCCCCGGCAGCACCGACTACCCGGCGTACCAACGACGCGTCATCAGCGCCCACCGCGAGGCGCTCGCCGCCGTCCCCGGTCTCACCCGGATCGTGAGCCTCAGCGGCTGGGCCGCCAACTACGACGGCGCCCGTGGCCCGGTGTGGGGTCTGCGCCGGCTGGAGGAAGCGCTCGACACGCTGCCCGGCGTGGAACCGACCCACCTGCGGCCCGGGTGGTTCATGGAGAACACCCTGCCGATGATCGAGGAGATCCGCGCCACCGGCGTCGCCCGCGGGCTCATCCCCGCCGGCCTCCCCCTCCCCGCCATCGACACGGCCGACATCGGCCAGGTCGCCGCCGGCCTCCTCACCGGACAGCGCGCCGCGCGCACCCGCACCCTCGAGCTGCAGGGACCCCGCGACATCACCCTCGCCGAGATCACCGCGGCCATCGGCGAGGCGCTCGGACGCCGCGACGCCCGTTACGAACAGATCGATGCCGCCACCTTGCGCGACACCCTCCTCGCCGGCGGTTTCTCCGCACACATGGCCGACGGCACCACGGCCATGACCAGCGACGTCGCCGAACGCCGCATCGCCATGACCCGGCCGCGGGACGCCGAAACCGCGACGTCCACGACCTTCGACGAGTTCCTCGCCCGCATTCTGCGCTGAGGTCCCGAGCCAGGTGGCCGCCCCCTCGCGGGGCGGCCACCGGCGTGTTCAGACCAAGGTCAACGGCCGGAACGGCACGGGCACCCACCGGGCCTCACCGTCGCGGAACCGGATCCGCCCGATGCCCGGGAACGGCAGGTGCGCGCCGCCGACCGCCCACCCGCGCGTCCGGATCTCCTCGAGCACCCGCAGGCGAGCGGCCCGGGCGCCCGCCGGATCGCTGTCGATGGCCATCACCACGTGCGGGGCCGGCAGCTGCACGGTGTGGCAGTGCATCGTGTCGCCCCACAACAGCAGCTCCGCGCCGGCGTCGCCGACGAGGTAGCCGCTGTGACCAGGGGTGTGGCCGTGCAGGTCGACGGCCGTCACCCCGGGCACGGGGGAGTCGCCGTAGTCGAAAGTGGACAACCGGCCTTCGGCGCGGTACGGCGCCAGAGCCTGTTCCGCCCACCGGTGGATCTGCGCCTGCACGCCCTCGGCCCGAGCGGCGGCGGCCTCGTCCAGCCAGTGCTCGGCGTCGGCGGCCGCCACGTGCACGGTCGCGGCGGGGAATGCGGCGTCCCCGTCCGGGGTGAGCAGGCCGAAGGCGTGATCAGGGTGCAGGTGCGTGATGAGGATGTCGTCAACCTGGCCGGCCGGGGTTCCCGCGGCGCGCAGGTTCGCCGTCAGGTGGCCGGTGCCCGGGCCGAGGGACGTGCCGGCGCCCGCGTCGACCAGCACCGTCCGTCCGCCGGATGCGAACAGGAAGGTGTTCACGGCCGTCAGGGGGTCTCCCTCGGGCGGGAGGAAACCGTCGGCCAGCAGCTCGGTGATCCGCTGGGCGGACTCGCCGTGCATGTCGGCCGCGTGGATGGGCAGCGCGCCGTCGTAGACGGTGGTCACGGTGACGGCCCCGACGCGGGTGCGTGCGAAGCCCGGGGCCTGGGTGGCCGCTGATTCCGATGAACTCATGGCCGCAGTGTCCGCCGCCCCGGCGGCCGCGTGCCTGTCCCTGCCGTGGATACCCGGTTCCGGGGACAATCAGCGCATGCGGCTCAGCGATGTCCCCCTTCCGGACAGTCCCGTCTGTCTCAACGCGATCGACGTGGCGAAGACCTACACCTCGCCCGCTCTGCTGAACCACTCGTTCCGCGCATACGTGTGGGCGGCGGCCTACGGGGCCGTGCACGACGTCGCCTTCGACGGCGAGTTGCTGTTCGTCGCGGCGTTGCTGCACGACGTCGGGCTGGTCGAGGAGTTCGACAACCACACGGTGCCCTTCGAAGTCGCCGGGGGCCATGTGGCGTGGGTGTTCGCCGCGGGGGCCGGGTGGCCGCGGCAGCGGCGCGAGCGCCTGTCGGAGGTGATCGTCCGGCACATGTCGAACGAGGTGGACCCGGACGAGGACCCGGAGGGCTTCCTCCTGGCCCGCTCCACCGGGTCGACATCACGGGCCGCCACCTCGGCGATTTCCCCGCCGGGTTCCAGGCCGAGGTGCTGGACCGGTATCCGCGGCTGACCCTGGCCGAGGAGTTCGTCCGGTGCTTCCGGGACCAGGCCGAGCGCAAGCCGGACAGCTCCGCGGCGGCCGCCATCGGCAACGACCTCGCCACCCGGATCGCCCGGAACCCGCTGGAACAGTCCCGGTAGAGGCCCGCGGCGCGGGAACGGCCGGCGAGCGGTTCGCCGCTCACCGGCCGTTCCTGTCTCGCGAGGGAGCAGGCGGTGGGGGTCAGAGGCTGCTCACCTCCTGCTTGGGTGCTTCCGTGCGGATCGTGGCCAGTGCGAGGAAGCTGCCGAGGACGGCGAGGGCGGCGGCGCCGAGGAAGGCGGCGGAGAAGCCGTTGGTGAGGGCGATGGTGTTGCCGAGTTCGCCGGCGCCGGAGGACAGGGCGAGTGCGGTCATCGCGGCCAGGCCGAGGGCGGAGCCGATTTGGTAGGCGGTGTTGACGATGCCGGAGGCGAGTCCGCCTTCCTCGGGTTTGGCGCTGGAGAGGGCCATGCCCAGGGAGGGGATGAACGCCAGCGCCTGCCCGAGGGCGGCCACCAGCGAGGCGGGTAGCACGTCGATCGCGAAGGTTCCGGTGGGGCGGGCGAAGGACAGCCACACCAGGCCGGCGGCCAGTGCCCACAGCCCGGCCACGATCAGGTTCTTGGAGCCGAACCGGGCGATCAGGC
>NZ_BNAU01000014.1 GCF_014653945.1 Amycolatopsis deserti
TGAGCGCCGGACCTCACGGGCCTGTCGGCGACGCCGGGTCCCAGCGTTCACGAGCCTGGGGGCGACGCCTGACCGCCGGACACCACACACCCCGTGAGCGCCGGACCTCACGGGCCTGTCGGCGACGCCGGGTCCCAGCGTTCACGAGCCTGGGGCGACGCCTGACCGCCGGACACCACACACCCAGGGGCGTCGCCTGAGTACCGAACCATGCGCCCTGGGGCGAACCTGGGCGCCGGGCCTCACGGACCTGCGGCGCCGCCTGGCCACCGGACCGACGCCCGTGCGAGGGGCGAAGCCTGAGCGCTGGACCTCACGCCCTCGTGGGGACAGACGTCGCGGGGCGACTACTACCCACGCGCAGGGCAAACGCGACAGTGCCCCGGGACCGAACTGTCCCGGGGCACTTGAAAGGCAAAGCTGCGGAAGCGGCTCAAGCAGGCAGCGCGCCTCGGCCGGAACAGATCACTCAGGCGCCGAACCGCGCACCGCGCTGGGCGCCGTGTCGAGCGCGCAGTGGCGCGGCGGACGCGCGACTCGCTCGCTGGCGCTCGCGGGCGGTCAGCTCCCTGCCGACAATCAGGCGCTGCGCATCCCTGCCAACGATCAGACCCCGCGCATCCCGCCAACGATCAGCGGCTGCGCATCCCTCCGAACGATCAGACCCTGCGCACCCCTCCGAACGATCAGACCCCGCGCATCCCTGCCGACGATCAGGCGCTGCGCATCCCTCCGAAACGCGCGCCTGGCGGAGGCCGACACGGCAGGACTGCTGAGGGCGGCGGCGATGGCCGGCGCGCCCAGGTGCGGTCCACCGCCGAGGTCGCCGCGGACGCGAGGTCAGACGCTGCGCAGCTCGCGCGGGAGGGCGAACGCGATCTTCTCGTTGGCGGTCGTCACTTCCTGGACCTCGCCCCAGCCGCGGGTTTCCAGCCAGCTCAGCAGCTCCATCACCAGCACGTCCGGCACCGACGCGCCGCTCGTCACGCCGACCGTCGTCACGCCCTTCAGCCACTCCTCGTCGACCTCGTGGGCGAAGTCGATCAGGTGCGCGTCCCGGGCGCCGGCCTGCTTGGCGACCTCCACCAGGCGCTGGGAGTTCGACGAGTTCTTCGACCCGACCACCAGCACCAGATCGCACTCCGGCGCCATCGCCTTCACCGCCGTCTGCCGGTTGGACGTCGCGTAGCAAATGTCGTCGCTGGGCGGGTCCGCCAGGTTCGGGAAGCGGTCCTTCAGCTGGTCGACGCGCTCCATCGTCTCGTCCACGCTCAGCGTGGTCTGCGACAGCCACACCACCTTCGACGGGTCCCGCACCTCGACCTTCGCCGCGTCCTCGGCCGTGTCCACCAGCTGGACGTGCGTCGGCGCCTCACCGGCGGTGCCCTCGACCTCCTCGTGCCCCTCGTGCCCGATCAGCAGGATGTCGTAGTCCTCACGCGCGAACCGGTTGACCTCCTTGTGCACCTTCGTCACCAGGGGGCACGTCGCGTCGATGGTGCGCAGGTTGCGCTCCTGCGCCTCCGCGCGCACGGCCGGGGACACACCGTGCGCCGAGAACACGACCAGCTCGCCCTCGGGCACCTCGGACGTTTCCTCGACGAAGATGACCCCGCGCTCGCGCAGCGACTCGACCACGTGCCGGTTGTGCACGATCTCCTTGCGCACGTACACCGGCGGCCCGTACAGCTCCAGGGCCTTCTCCACGGCGACCACGGCGCGGTCGACGCCGGCGCAGTAGCCACGCGGCTTGGCCAGCAACACACGCTTGACGGGCTCGGAGACAGCAGTCATACGTCCAGGGTACGGGCCGCCCGGCACCCGGCCCCCGCCCCCACCGGGCACCGCTCACCCGATTTGTGTGCATCCCGTCACGTCGCCACGCCGCGCCGGTTGGGCTGAACCGTCAAGGTGCGGCACGCTGTACCCATGAAGCCACTCCCGCTTCCCCTCCGCGTCGCGGCGGGCCTGGCCGTCACCGCCGCCGAACGCGCCCGCGACCTGCCGAAAACCCTGCTCGGGTTGCCGGTCACGGTGATCTCCGGCGTGCTCCAGTTCTCCATGCGCATGCAGCAGCAGATCACCGAGCTGGCCATCCGCGGTGACGACGCCCTCGCCTCGCTCCGCCCCGTCGAAGACACCCCGAGCTGGGCCACCTTCGACGAGGACCTCCCCACCGACCAGACGGGCCAGGCCGACCAGGCCGACCAGCCCCGCACCGACCTCAACGGCCACCGCGCGGACGCGGTGCTCGCCGACGTCGGCGACAGCCCCTGGGAACAGGAGGAGCGCGCCCTGGGCGAGGAACACGCCGAGGGCGAGTTCGACAGCCCGGCCGGCACCGCCGAAGGCCCGCTCGGCCTGGCCAACTACGACGAGCTCACCCTGCCGCAGCTGCGCGCCCGCCTGCGCCGCTTCTCCCTCGAACAGCTCGAGGAGCTGCTGGAGTACGAGCGCGCCCACGCCAACCGGGCGCAGTTCGTCGGCATGCTGGCCCGCCGCATCACCAACGTGCAGCGCGCCAACGCCGCCGGGGACGCCGAGGCGGAGTGAGCGCCGAACCCACCACCGCGGAGAACCCGTGGCCGGTGCGCACGGTCGCGCGCAAGATCGCCGAGTGGATCAACCGGCTCGGCTCGGTCTGGGTCGAGGGCCAGGTCACCCAGATCAACGCCCGCCCCGGCACGCAGACCGCGTTCCTCACGCTGCGCGACCCGGCCGCCGACGTGTCCATGACCGTCACCTGCCCGACCGGCCTGCTGCGCGGCATCGAACCGCCGCTGCGGGACGGCGCGAGCGTGGTCGTCTACGCCAAACCGACGTTCTACCTGGGCCGCGGCACCATCTCGCTGCGCGCCACCGAGATCCGCGCCGTCGGCATCGGTGAGCTGCTCGCCCGCATCGAACGGCTGCGCCGCCTGCTCGCCGCCGAGGGCCTGTTCGCCAAGGAACGCAAGCGCCGCCTGCCGTTCCTGCCCAAGGGCATCGGCCTGATCACCGGCCGCGCGTCAGCCGCCGAACGGGACGTGCTGGTCAACGCGCACGCCCGCTGGCCCGCCGCGCCGTTCCAGGTGGTCAACACCGCGGTGCAGGGCGTGCAGGCGGTGCCGCAGATAGTCAAGGCGCTGCAGTTGCTCGACGCCGACCCGTCCGTGGAGGTCATCGTCATCGCCCGCGGCGGCGGCAGCGTCGAGGACCTGCTGCCGTTCTCCGACGAGACCCTGTGCCGCGCGGTCGCCGCCGCCCGGACCCCGGTGGTCAGCGCGATCGGCCACGAACCGGACACGCCGCTGCTCGATCACGTCGCCGACGTGCGCTGCTCGACCCCGACCGACGCCGGCAAGCGCGTCGTGCCGGACGTCAAGGAGGAGACCGAGCGGGTCCGGCAGATGCGGGACCGGGCCCGCCGCGCGCTGCACGGCTGGGTGGACACCCAGTGCCGCCTGCTCGACCAGCTGCGCAGCCGCCCGGTGCTGGCCGACCCGCTGGGCCCGATCAACCGCCGCGCCGACGAGATCGAGCTGCACCGGGAACGCGGCCGGCGCGCGGTGCTCAACCTGGTCTCGCACGAGCAGGCCGCCGTCGCGGGTGCGCGCGGCAAGCTGACCGCGCTCGGACCTGCGGCGACGCTGGAACGCGGGTACGCGGTCGTGCAATACCGCGACGACGCGGGCAACCTCCAGGTGCTCCGGCACATCTCTGAAGTAGCGGAGGGAACTCCGCTACGCGTGCGCATCGTCGACGGCGCGGTGCACGCGGTCGTGCGATCCACCGAACCAGGAGAGTAGGAAGTGCTGCGTTCCGCTCGAGCGACGTTCCTCCCGCTCACCACCGACGCCGCGGCGCGAGCCGGCGCACAGACCGTCCTCGACCGGGCCGGCGCCGCCGAGGCCGCGGCCGGCGCCTGCTGGGCGTCGCTGCTGGCCGGGTGCGCCGTGCCCGGCCGCTGGGACCTGGACGCGCGCCTGCGTCAGCTGTCGGAAGCGACCTCGGCGTACGTGGGCGTGCGGTGGTGGTTCAACGAGGGCGCGCCGCACCGCAGGCGGGTCGCGCAGGCGCAGGGTTCCATCGAGCTGGCGATCACCGAGGGTGACGGCCAGGAGTTCGCCACCGCCTTCGCCGGTTACGACCACGCGATGGCGAGCGCGGTAGTGTGCGCTCGTCGACCCGCGAGGAGCACAACCCGGTGACCGAAGAACTCGGCTATGAACAGGCCCGCGACCAGCTCATCGAGGTCGTCCGCGAGCTGGAGGCGGGCGGCCTGTCGCTGGAGCAGTCGCTGGCGCTGTGGGAGAAGGGCGAGCACCTCGCCAAGCTCTGCGAACGTCACCTGGACGGGGCCCGCGAGCGCATCGAGGACGCGTTGAAGTCCGTCGAGGAGACCGACGGCGACGAAGGGTGACATTCGCCATCACGACGCTGCCCTGCGAGCGCGCGCGAGTCTGAGAGAATCGTTACCCGCGCCAGCACGACCCTGGAGGGCAGCAATGACCAGCGGCACCCCGTCCCCGAGCACGACCAGACGCAAAGAAGCGCCGGATCGCAACCTCGCGATGGAGCTGGTGCGCGTCACCGAGGCCGCCGCGATGGCGGCCGGCCGCTGGGTCGGCAAGGGCGACAAGAATTCCGGCGACGGTGCGGCCGTCGACGCGATGCGGCAGCTGATCTCGACCGTGTCGATGCGCGGTGTCGTCGTCATCGGCGAGGGCGAGAAGGACGAAGCCCCGATGCTCTACAACGGCGAAGAGGTGGGCAACGGGGACGGTCCGGCCTGCGACGTCGCCGTGGACCCGATCGACGGCACGACCCTGATGTCCAAGGGCATGCCGAACGCGCTGGCGGTCCTCGCGGTCGCCGAGCGCGGCGCGATGTTCGACCCGTCGGCGGTCTTCTACATGGAGAAGCTGGCCGTGGGCCCCGAGGCCGCGGGCGTGGTGGACCTGTCCGCGCCGGTCGCGGAGAACATCCGCCGGGTCGCGAAGGCCAAGCACACCGAGGTCTCGGACGTGACCGTGTGCATCCTGGACCGCCCGCGCCACGAGAAGCTGGTCAAGGAGGTCCGCGAGGCGGGCGCCCGGATCCGGTTCATCTCCGACGGTGACGTGGCCGGCGCGATCGCCGCGGCCCGCCCGACCACCGGCGTCGACATGCTGCTCGGCATCGGCGGCACGCCGGAGGGCATCATCACCGCCTGCGCGATGAAGTGCCTGGGCGGCGAGCTGCAGGGCCGGTTGTGGCCGAAGGACGACGCCGAGCGCGAGAAGGCCATCGGCGCCGGGCACGACCTCGACCGCGTGCTCACCACCGACGACCTGGTGCGCGGCGACAACGTGTTCTTCTGCGCGACCGGCGTCACCGACGGTGACCTGCTGCGTGGCGTGCACTACCGCTCCGGCGGCGCGACGACCCAGTCGATCGTGATGCGCTCCAAGTCCGGCACGGTGCGGATGATCGACGGCTACCACCGCCTGACCAAACTCCGCGCGTACTCCTCCGTCGACTTCGACGGGATCCTGACCGACGCCCCCGACGACGATGTGGTGCCACCGCTGCCGTGAAACGACTCCTGCTGATCGCCGCCGCCTGCCTGCTCGCCCTCGGCGGGCTCGCGGGCTCGGCGGCGGCCCGGCCGGACCTGGTCGGCGGCGTGTCCGCCGACCAGACCTACTCGTTCGTCGCGTCGCTGCAGACGACCGCGGGCCGGCACTTCTGCGGCGCGTCGCTGATCGCGCCGCAGTGGCTGCTGACCGCGGCGCACTGCGTCCAGGACCAGCCCGCCAACACCTTCACCGCCCGGATCGGCAGCAACGACCGCACCCAGGGCGGTGAGGTCGCGCGCCCGGACCGGGTGATCACCCACCCGAACTACAACCCGAACGGGCCGGGCGGCGACATCGCCCTCGTCCACCTCGCGAGCCCGGTGCAGGCCGCACCGGTCGGGCTCGGCACGTCCACCGCGGTCGGCACGTCGGTGCGGCTGCTGGGCTGGGGCCAGCTCTGCCCGACACCGGGTTGCGGCTCCTCGCCCGTCGACCTGCAGCAACTGGACACGACCCTGGTCGACGCCGTCCGCTGCGCGGCCATCGACCCGCTCACCGAGCTGTGCACCGACTCGCCCGGCGGCAAGGCGGGCGCCTGCTACGGCGATTCGGGCGGGCCGGAGCTGGTCCGCGCCGGTGACCGATGGTTGCTGCTGGGCCTGACCAGCCGCTCCGGCAACAACGATCCGGCGTGCACGACGGCGCCGTCGATCTACACCTCGGCACTGGCGTACACGCAGTGGATCACCGAGCAGACCGCGCCACCACCGCCGGCCACCCCGACACCCGCGCCGACACCCGCGCCGACGCCCACTCCGGCACCGGCACCCACACCGGCACCGGCACCCACACCGAGCCCCGCGCCGACGACGACCACGACCCCGCCGCCGCCAGCCTGACTCACAGGTTGCTGGAGTGCCCGGGGAACAGGTGCGCCTCGGGGTCGAGCGTGACGGCGATGTTGTTGATCGCGGTCGCGGCCTCGCCGAACCCGGTCGCGATGAGCTTCACCTTGCCCGGGTACGCGGCGACGTCCCCGGCCGCGAAGACCCGTTCCACCCCGGTCGCCATCGTCGAGTCGACCCGGATGGCGCGCTGGTGGATGTCCAGTCCCCAGTTCTCGATCGGCCCGAGGTCGGCGGTGAACCCGAGCGCGGCGACCACCGCCTGGGCCGGCAGCGCGACCGGCTCCTCGTCCCTGACCCGCACCTCGACCTCGGCGAGCGCGCCGTCCGGCCCCTCCCGCAGGGCCGTGACCTCGGCGTCGGTGATGATCCGCACCCCCAGCTCGCGGGCCTGCGTGACGATCGACTCCGCGGCGCGGAACTTCGCCCGCCGGTGCACCAGCGTCACGCTGGCGGCCAGCGGCTGCAGCGCCAGCACCCAGTCGAACGCCGAGTCCCCGCCGCCGACGACCACGACGTCCTGGCCCGCGTGCGCGTCCAGCGACGGCACGAAGTGGACCATGCCGCGGCCGAGCCAGCCGTCCCCGGCGGGCAGCGGCCGCGGGGTGAACTCCCCGATCCCCGCGGTGATCAGCACCGCGCGGGCGTGCACGATCTCGCCGCCGTCGAGCACCACGTCCAGCCCGTCGTCACCGCGGCGCAGCTCCTCGGCCTTGCGCCCGAGCAGGTAGGCCGGGTTCCACGGCGCGGCCTGCTCGACCAGCCCCTTGACCAGGTCCCGGCCGCGCACCGCGGGGAACCCGCCGACGTCGTAGATCAGCTTCTCCGGGTACATCGCGGTGACCTGACCGCCGGCTTCGGGCAGCGAGTCGACGACCGCCATCGACAGCCCGCGGAACCCGGCGTAGTACGCGGCGAACAGACCGGTCGGGCCGGCCCCCACGATCAGCACGTCCACTGACAGATCCATGGATCGACCGCCCTTTCGCCGTGATCCACCTCACCTTCGATCTAACCATTCCGGGTGCGCAAACACACGGAGCGAGCGCCCGGCGGAAGGGCCAGACTCGGGTTATGGCTGAACAGGAATACCGGATCGAACACGACACGATGGGCGAGGTGAAGGTGCCCGTCGACGCGCTGTACCGGGCCCAGACCCAGCGCGCCGTCGAGAACTTCCCGATTTCCGGCCGCGGCCTCGAGCGCGCCCAGATCCGCGCGCTCGGCCTGCTCAAAGCCGCCGCGGCGCGGGTCAACGCCCGGTTCGGCGTGCTGAAGGCCGACCTGGCGAACGCGATCGCCGAAGCCGCCGACGAGGTGGCCGAGGGCAAGCACGACGCGCACTTCCCCATCGACGTGTTCCAGACCGGGTCCGGAACGTCGTCGAACATGAACGCCAACGAGGTCATCGCGACGCTGGCGAGCCGCGCGCTGGGCCGGGACGTGCACCCGAACGACCACGTCAACGCCTCGCAGTCGTCGAACGACACGTTCCCGACGACGATCCACATCGCCGCCACCGAGGCCGTGCTGACCGACGTGATCCCGGCTTTGACGCACCTCGCCGAGACGATCGAGTCGCGCGCGGACGAGTGGCAGGACATCGTCAAGTCCGGCCGCACCCACCTGATGGACGCCGTGCCGATCACGCTCGGCCAGGAGGCGGGGGCGTGGGCGGCGCAGGTCCGCTTCGGCATCGAGCGGCTGGAGTCCGGACTGGGCCGGCTGGGTGAGCTGCCGATCGGCGGCACCGCGGTCGGGTCCGGCCTGAACGCACCGGAGGGCTTCGGCGCCGCGGTGTCCGAGGAGCTGGCGAAGGTGACGGGGCTGCCGCTGACCGAGGCGCGCAACCACTTCGAGGCACAGGCCAGCCAGGACAGCGTGGTCGAGACCTCGGGCCACCTGCGCACGGTCGCGGTGTCGCTGGCCAAGATCGCCAACGACCTGCGGTGGCTCGGCTCGGGTCCGCGCACCGGCCTGGCCGAGCTGCAGCTGCCGGACCTGCAGCCGGGGTCGTCGATCATGCCGGGCAAGGTCAACCCGGTCATCCCGGAGGCGACGCTGCAGGTGGTCGCCCAGGTGATCGGCAACGACGCGGCGGTGGCCTACGCCGGTTCGCAGGGCAACTTCCAGCTCAACGTGAACCTGCCGGTCATCGCGCGCAACGTGCTGGAATCGGCGCGGCTGCTGGCCGCGGTGTCGCGCCTGCTGGCCGACAAGGTGATCGCCGGGATCACCGTCAACGAGGAGCGCACCACGGCCTACGCCGAGGGCTCGCCGTCGATCGTGACGCCGCTGAACGCCTACATCGGCTACGAGGAGGCGGCCGCGGTCGCGAAGCAGGCGCTCAAGGAGCTGAAGACGATCCGCGAGGTCGTCATCGAGCGCGGCTACATCGAGCAGGGCAAGCTCACCGAGGCCCAGCTCGACGAGGCCCTCGACGTGCTCCGCATGGCGCGCGGCGGCAAGTGAACGGTGGAGGCCACCCGGGCGCGGGTGGCCTCCACACCGCTCAGTGGCGGCGGCGCAGGGACTTGTCCGCCAGCGCCGGCGGTGTGTAGTCGGGGTCGATCGCGTTGAGGTCCACGCCCGGCGGGACGATCTCGTCGATCCGGTCCAGCACGTCGTCGTCGAGCACCAGGTCCGCGCTCGCCAGCAGGTCGGCGAGCTGCTCCGGCGTGCGCGGCCCGATGATCGCCGACGTGACCGCCGGGTGCGACCGCACGAACGCGAGCGCCAGGTGCGTCAGCGGACGGCCCAGCTCGGCGGCGACCTTCTTCAGCTCGTTGGTCGCCTCCAGCTTCGCCGCGTTCCCGGGCAGGGCCGGGTCGAACTTGTGGTTCTGCAACGCGACCCGGCCGGCCTGCAGGTCCACATCGGACGCCGTCGAGTACCGGCCGGACAGCCAGCCCGACGACAGCGGCCCCCAGGTCAGCACCCCCATGCCGTAGCGCTGGGCGGTCGGCAGGACGTGCCCCTCGATGCCCCGGTTGAGGATCGAGTAGGGCGGCTGCTCGGTGCGGAACCGCACGTGCCCGCGCCGCTCGGCCACCCACTGCGCCTCGACGATCTGCTCGGCCGGGAAGACCGACGAGCCGATCGCGCGCACCTTGCCCGCCCGCACGAAGTCCGACAGCGCGGACAGGGTCTCGTCGATGTCGGTCAGGTGGTCGGGGCGGTGGACCTGGTAGAGGTCCACGTGGTCGACGCCGAGCCGCCGCAGGCTGTTGTCCAGCGCCTTGGTGAGCCAGCGGCGGGAGTTGCTGCCCTTGCCGCCGAGCTTCTCGAAGTGACCCTTGGTCGCCAGGACGACGTCGTCGCGGCGCCCCTTGAGCGCCTTGCCGACGATGACCTCGCTCTCGCCGTCGGAGTACATGTCGGCGGTGTCGACGAAGTTGATGCCCGCGTCGAGCGCGGTGTGGATCATCCGGACCGACTCGTCGTGATCCTGGTTGCCCCACGCGCCGAACATCATCGCGCCCAGCGTGTACTCGCTGACCTCGATGCCGGTGCCGCCCAGAATCCGTCGTCGCATTTCGAGTTCCTCCCTCGTGGTGCCTGTGCCGACCACGTTCCCGCCGGCGGGAGGAGCGGACCAGGCAACGTGTGACCCTGGGTCTGGCAGTACCAGGCAACCGGCCGGCGACAAGGGATACTGGGACCATGGACGGAACTGATCTGGGGGCGTTCCTCAAGGCGCGACGCGCGGCGCTGGACCCGCGCGCCGTCGGCCTTCCGCAGGGGGTCACGCGGCGGCGGGTCGCCGGGCTGCGCCGCGAGGAACTGTCCCAGCTGGCCGGGATCAGCGTCGACTACCTGACCCGTCTGGAGCAGGGCCGGGCGCGGAACGTGTCGGACGAGGTGCTCGATTCGCTCGCCAGGGCGCTGCGGCTCAACCCGGACGAGTGCGCCTACCTGCACAACCTCGCGTCGTCGCGGCGCAAGCACACGGGCCGCTGCCCGGTGCAGCAGGTCCGGCCTGCCCTGCAGCAGCTGCTGGACGCGATGACCGTGCCCGCGTTCGTGTTCGGCCGCTACCTCGACGTGCTGGCCTGGAACCCGCTCGGCGCGGCGATCGCCTTCGACTTCGGCCTGTTGCCGCCCGAGGACCGCAACATCCCGAAGCTGTTCTTCCTCAACGAGGCCGAGTCCCGTGCCCTGCACCCGGAGTTCGACCAGGTCTGCGAGGAGGTAGTGGCGAACCTGCGAGCCGAGGCGGGCCGCTGCCCCGGCGATCCCCGGCTGGCGCAGCTGATCGGCGAGCTGTCGCTGGGCAGCGACCTGTTCCGCCGCCTGTGGGCCGGCCACCACGTGCGGGAGAAGGCACACGGCCACAAGCTCATCCACAACCCGCTGG
Source organism: Amycolatopsis deserti (assembly GCF_014653945.1). Taxonomy (GTDB): domain Bacteria; phylum Actinomycetota; class Actinomycetes; order Mycobacteriales; family Pseudonocardiaceae; genus Amycolatopsis_E; species Amycolatopsis_E deserti. The sequence continues at coordinate 10,803 of NZ_BNAU01000014.1, forward strand.
TCGGTGAGCTGCACCTGCGGTACGAGACGCTGCGCCTGCCCGACGAACCGGACCAGGCGATCGTCACCTACACGGCCGAGCCCGGCTCGGAGTCCGAGCGGGCGCTGAGCCTGCTGGCCAGCTGGGTCGCCACCGAGGACATCGATCAGGCGACGTTGCGCCGCGCCGCCGGCGGCTGATACTTGCGCGACCCCTCGGCGGGCTCGGCGAGTTCCCCGGCGGTTTCGTCCAGGCTGGTCCGGTTCGCCGGTTCGGCTCCCGCTCGGTCGCCCGGCCACGGCCACCGGCCGTCGCGACGCGCGATCAGCACCGCACAGACCACGCCGAACAGCAGCGGCAGGTGGCTGGCCAGCCGTTCCCAGCCGACCCGGCCGCCCAGCGCGTCGAACAGGGACAACCCGACCAGCACGGCGGCGAAGCTGAGCAGGACCGGCAGCTGGCTGCGCGCCTGACGCGGCTTGGCGGCCGCCCACAGCAGGGCGATCGCGATGGCGAAGTTGAACGCCGCGGCCTCGTGCTCGAGGTGCGAACCGGGCTGGACGGACATCCCGTCAGCCATCGGCTGGGGCATGAACAGCAGCGACACCACAATGGACAGCTGGGCGATCGCGGTGATCACCAGCACCAGCCGCGGCCAGTCCAGCCGCGTGGACGGCGCGGGCGCGTGGTCGAGCACGCGCCCGGCCACGTCCGGCGCGGCCGCGGCCGGCTCCAGACGCACCAGCCGGGTCACCGCCGCCGCCTCGTCCTGCCAGGTCAGACAGGCCGCGCAGTGCGCGACGTGCTCGTCCAGCGCCGCCGGATCGACCCCCGGGTCCTCACCGTCGAGGGTGGCCGAGATCGCCTCGCGCGCGGTCGCACAGTCCATACCTGCATTGTCGTCCGGCGGCGCCGGATAGTTCCCCGCACTGCTCCGGATGCTGGGACCGGTTGGGATTTCACATAACTGTGATGTTTCCTTGACGCCGGATGTCGCAGAGGCCATAAGGTCATCGGTCAGGACCCGCACTGGGAGGAACGCGAAGTGGACGACGACGAGATCACCCGGCACGCCTTCCTGGCGGCGCGCGGCGATCGGGCGGCCGCCGAGCGTTTCGTGTCCGCGACCCAGCGACAGCTGTACCGGCTGCTGACCTACCTGTCCAACCCCGGGGTGGCCGAGGACCTGGTGCAGGAGACCTACCTGCGGGCCTTCGCCGCGCTGCCGTCGTTCGCCGGCCGCTCGCCCGCCCGGATGTGGCTGCTGTCGATCGCCAAGCGCGTCGCGGCCGACCACCTGCGCACCAACCGCCGCCGCCCGCAGGCCGGCCAGGTCGAGGACTGGGTGGCCGCGGCCGAGGCCGGCGGCGCCCAGACACCCGACCACGGCCGGCTCGTCGTGCTGCGCGCGCTGATCGCCGAGCTGGAGCCGGAGCGCCGGGAGGCGTTCGTGCTCACGCAGGTTCTCGGACTGTCCTACGCGGACGCGGCGGAGGTGTGCGACTGCGCGGTGGGCACCATCCGGTCCCGGGTGTTCCGCGCCCGCGAGGACCTGACCAGCGCGCTCAGCTCGAACGGGCGGGCGGCCTCACTCGGCTGAGCCCCAGCGGTGCTCGACGCGGGCGAGCCGCCAGTACGCGACCGCGGCCGCCCACACCACGACGAACAACCCGACGACGATGTAGCCGACGCCGTCCAGGTCGATGTCGGCGATCCAGTCGATCAGCGTGCCCGACCAGCCCAGGTCGTCCCGGGCCACGCCGACCAGCTCGATCGTGCCGATCACCAGCGCCACCGCGACGGACAGGCCGGTGATCGTGAGGTTGTAGTAGATCTTACGGACCGGGTTGGCGAAGGCCCAGTCGTAGGCGAAGTTCATGAACGTGCCGTCGAGTGTGTCGAACAGGCTCATGCCGGCGGCGAACAGCAGCGGCAGGCACAGGATCGCGTACCAGGGCATTCCGGCGGCGGCGCCGGACCCGGCGAGCGCCAGCAGGAGCACCTCGGTGGCGGTGTCGAACCCGACTCCGAACAGCAGCCCGACCAGGTACATCTGGCCGGGGCGGCGGATCGAGCGGGTGAGCCGGCCGAGGAAGCGGTTGACGAACCCGCGTGAGTCGAGCCGGGCCTCCAGCTCGGCCTCGTCGAAGCGGCCGCGGCGCAGCTCGCGCCACACCTTCCAGATCCCGATCAGGGCGACCAGGTTGAGGATGCCGATCAGGTACAGGAACCCGCCCGACGCGCTGGTGGAGATGACGCCGAGCACCTGGTGCGCGGACGAACCGTCCTCGGTCCAGCTCAGGATGCCTTTCGCGCCGACCGCGACGAGCACCGCCAGCACGACGACCACGGTGGAGTGCCCGAGGGCGAACCAGAACCCGACGGAGACCGGTCGCTGGCCCTCGGCCATGAGCTTGCGGGTGGTGTTGTCGATCGCGGCGATGTGGTCGGCGTCGAACGCGTGCCGCATGCCGAGCGTGTAGGCCGTGAGCCCGAGCCCGAAGCCGAACACCTGCGTGCCGACGGCGTAGTGCCCGGGCACGACGAGCAACGCGAGGATCCCGAAGGCGACCGCGTGCAACGCGACGATCGCCAGCAGCAACAGGCCCGTGCGGTAGGTGTCCTGCCTGCGCCAGGACAGGGTGGGTGAAGTCCCCATGGAGACCGCCTTCCAGCACCTCGTGGATGGTCCATCGGTGCCGTGGCCGGTCTCCTGGCTTCGGATCGACATCCGCGGCCCGCCTTCCCGGACTGGCGTCCAGTGGCTGTCCCGGGCCGGGACTTCCCGTTCACAGTGGCGAGGGCCGCGCCGGTTTCACACCGGACTTCCCGAGCACCACGGCCCGATCACGGTACGTTTCGCCCGCGCGGCGGGGCAAGAGCCATCCCAGTGACCGGGGCCCTACCGCTGGGGCCGGAGAATGTGCTGGGTTCCCGCGGGCGCCGACGCCCCGCGACGCGGGGCCACCGACCCGATCCGCAACCCCCACGTCACCACCGCACCCGAGCACTCCTGCCGGCAACGCCCGTCTCGTACCCCTCCGGCGCGCCAGCCCCCGCAACGCACCCTCCGGCGCGCCAACCCCCGCAACGCAACCGGCACGGCACCCCTCCGCATCACACGCCCCACCGGACCAGCGCCCCAGCACGGGGCCACCCACCCCCAACCCCCACGTCACCACCCCACCCGAGCACCCCGGCGCGCCAGTCCCCGCAACGCAACCGGCACGGCACCCCTCGGCATCGCCGAGCACCACACCTCGCGTCACCGTCCCCCGGTCTCCCGAGCCCGCCGCCATCGACCGCGCCCCCGCGCGGCCTCAGCCCCCGGCCGCCTCCTCGATCAGCAACTTCGCCACGCGCTTCGCCGCGGCCACCGCCGTCGGCACCACGTCCAGCGAAGCCACCACCGTGGCCCCTTCGATCAGGATCAACAACGCCTCCGCCAGCCGTGCCGGGTTGCGCGCCCCCGCGTCGGCCGCGAGCTGTCGCAGGTAGTCCAGCAGCCACTCCTTGGACGCCGCGATCGGCTGCAGCGCCGGGTGATCGGCCCCGGGCAGCTCGGCGTGCGCGTTCACGAACGCGCAACCCCGCGTGTTCTCGACGCGCATCCAGTCGGCGAGGGCGTCGAACACGCGCAGGAGGCGGCGCTGCGGTGTCGATCGCGGGTCCGCGTACCCGCGCACCCATTCCCGCCATCGCTCATCCCGGCGGCTCAGGTAGAGCGCGACCAGCTCGGCCTTCGACCCGAACCGGTCGTACAGGGTCTTCTTGGTGACCCCGGCCTCGGCGGCGATCGTGTCCACGCCCACCGCGTGGATCCCGTTGTCGTAGAACAGTTTTCCGGCGACCGCGAGGATCCGTTCGGCGGCCGGGGTCAGCGGCTTCTCCGTCTCCACGACTTGACAGTACACCGACCGGTATAGCTACGGTGACTATACCGATCTGTATACTTCGAAGGAGACCGCATGGGCCGGAAAGCCATCCCCGGGGCCGGGTTCGTCCTGTTCTGGAGCTCGGGGTTCGTCGGCGCGACACTGGGTGCCCGGTCCAGCGGCGCGGTGACCCTGCTCGCCTGGCGGTTCATCGTGGTGGGCCTGCTGCTCGGGGCGTGGTGGCTGGTCCGGCGACGCTCGATGCGGCCGCGCGACGTCGCGGTCCACGCCGGCCTCGGCGTGCTCTCCCAGGGCGGGTACCTCTACTTCACGTACGCGGCGGCGGATCTCGGTGTGCCACCCGGCACGACGGCGTTGATCGCCGCGTTGCAGCCGGTCGCCGCGGTGGTGCTCGGGCAGATCGTGCTCGGCGAACGAGCCGGGGTGCGGCGATGGGTCGGCCTGGTGGCGGGGCTCGCCGGGGTCGCGCTGGTGGTGGGCGGCGACCTGTCGGGGCACCCGGGCACGCCGGCACTGGCCTACGGGTTGCCGTTCCTGGCGATGCTGGCCCTGGTGGCCGCCACGTTCCTCGAACGCCGCACAGCGCCGGACGTGCCCCTGATGGACGGTCTCGCCGTGCAGAGCGTCACGAGCACCGTGCTGTTCACCGGCATCGCGGCCGCGACCGGCCAGCTGACCCCGCCTCTGGTTCCGGAGTTCTGGTTCGCGATCGGGTGGGTCGTGGTGTTTTCCACGTTCGGGGGATACGGCTGCTACTGGCTGGTGCTCCGGCGTAGCTCAGTGACGACCGTGTCCACCCTGCTGTACCTCACACCGCCGACGACGATGGTGCTCGCCTGGATCATGTTCGGTGACACGATCACGCTGCGTGGCCTGCTCGGCCTGGTGGTCTGCTCGGTCGCGGTGGTGCTGGTACTGCGCCGTCCCCGGAAATTGTCGGTGGGTCGAGAGATGATGGCCGCATGTTCCTCGCCGACGTCGTCACAGCCTCCGCCTCGCTAGCGGCCACCCGCTCGCGCAAGGCGAAGATCGCGACGCTGGCAGACCTGCTCAACCGCGCGGACGAGCGGGAACTGCCCGCCGTCGTGGCCTTCCTGACCGGTCAGCCCACCCAGGGCCGGATCGGGACGGGGTGGCGCACGCTGGCCGAGCTGGGCGCGAGCCCGGCTGACGAACCGAATCTGACAGTGGCCGAGGTCGACGCCGCCCTCGGCGAGGTGGGTGCCGCTTCGGGCAGCGGGTCGGCCAGGCGCCGGTCCGGCCTGCTGACCGAGCTGTTCACCCGGGCCACCGAAGCCGAACAGCAGTTCCTCTTCCGCCTGCTCACCGGCGAGCTGCGGCAGGGGGCGCTGGAAGGTGTGATGCTCGACGCGATCGCGGCGGCGGCGAACGTGCCCGCCGAAGCGGTCCGGCGCGCGTTCATGCTGTCCGGGCGGCTGCCGGTCACCGCGCTGGCCGCGGTCACCGGCGGCGAGGCCGCGCTCGGCGGTTTCGGGCTCGAGCTGGGGCGTCCGCTGCGGCCGATGCTGGCGTCCCCGGCGGAATCGCTCGACGAGGCGGTGCGCGAGCACCCGTCCGCCATCGTCGAGTACAAAATGGACGGAGCGCGGATACAGGTGCACCGCGACGGCGACGAGGTGCACGTCTACACGCGAACGCTGCGCGAGATCACCCAGCACGTGGGCGAGCTGGTGTCTCTGGTGCGAGCACTGCCGTGCCGGTCGGTGGTGCTCGACGGCGAGACGCTCGCGCTGACCGACGACGGCAGGCCACGGCCGTTCCAGGAGACGATGAGCCGGTTCGGCAGCACGCGCGAGGAGCAGGTGCGCGCGTTGCTGCTGCGACCGTACTTCTTCGACTGCCTGCACCTGGACGGCACGGACCTGCTGGACAAGCCGTTGCGGGAGCGCAACGAGGCGCTGCGCCGGGTGGCCGGCGAGCACCTCATCCCGGGCCGGAGCGAACCATCCGATCCGGGCGCGATCCTCGCGGCGGCTCTCGACGCAGGGCACGAGGGCGTCATGGTGAAAGCGCTCGACTCGCCGTACGCGGCGGGGCGGCGGGGCCGGGCGTGGCTGAAGGTGAAGCCGGTGCACACGCTCGACCTCGTCGTCCTCGCCGCGGAGTGGGGCCACGGCCGTCGCACGGGGTACCTGTCGAACCTTCACCTCGGCGCGCGCGACCCGGACGGCGGCCCACCGATCATGGTGGGCAAGACGTTCAAGGGACTCACCGACGAGCTGCTCGCGTGGCAGACCAAGACGTTCCAGGAGATCGAGTCCCACCGCGACAAGTGGGCGGTCTACGTCCGGCCGGAACTCGTGGTCGAGATCGAACTGGACGGCGCCCAGGTCAGCACCCGCTACCCGGGCGGCGTGGCACTGCGTTTCGCCCGCGTGGTGCGTTACCGCCCGGACAAGGACCCCGCCGACGCCGACACCATCGACGCCGTCCGCGCGACGTTGAAGGGAGGCTCGCCGCCAGAGTGATCGCAGCCGCCGCAGCGGTTCCGGACCCTCGGTGGGTCACCCGAGGAAGATCGGGTTCGTCATCGCGGCCATGGCACCGAAGTTGAGACCAGCCGACAACGCGGGAGAACCCGCCGAACCATCAGCAAGGGGGTGACGCACCTCAGCACGCACATAAGCCGACACCGCGGGCGTGGTCAGCCACGTCACGCTGCCGTTCCCCGAAGCGGGGAGACTCTGCTGGAACACCTGACCCTCGTCCGTGATCAGGCGCACGGTCCCGTTCGGCACGCCCGAAACGTCCAGCCGCACCGCCACCTTGTCCCCGGCGGCGACGGCCAGACGGTCGCCGATGCCGGCGACCTGACCGCGCGGTCCGGTCGCGACGAGTGACAGGTCAACACCGGCCGACTCGGCGATCCAGCTCCGCCCGGCCCTGATCCCATCGAGGATCGCGTCCCGGGTGAGCGCGTCGGCGAGGACGACGGTCTGTGGCAGGCCGATCGTCTGGCCGGGGTTGTGCGCGTCGCTGTTGCCCATGGCGGGCAGCCAGCTTCCCTTGCTGCGCACGGATTCCACCAGGGTGTTGTCCCATTCGGACACAGCGGCGTCGTCGTCCCACGTCCATGGGCCGTTCCACACCTCGACGGCGTCGAAGCCGGCGTAGCCGAACTTGAAGTTGCACCCGACCCACGGGCAGTACGGGTGCGCGGCGACGCAGAGGCCACCGGAACGGTGTACCGCACGCTGGTACTCGGGCAGCTCGCCGTCGCGGGACCGGTACCGCCAGTCGACGAACTGGCCGGGCCGCACGCCGAGCGCGAGCCAGTGTCCGTTGCGGGTGGTCACCTCCTCACCGAGCATGATCAGCAGGTCGTCCCCGGCGAACTCGCCCCACACGCCGTGCGACGACGACGTGTTGTGGTCGGTCGAGGTGATGAAGTCGAGCCCGGCCTCACGCGCACCCGCGGCCACCTCGGCCGGCAGTCGCCTGCCGTCGGAGTGGACCGTGTGCAGGTGGCAGTCGCCGCGGTACCAGCGGCGGCCACGCGTGCGGGTGCGCTCGGACGGGTAGTTCGGGCGGTACGGCGCGCCCGCTGGGCCGTGCGCGAGGGTCACCTCGACGCGGTAGTTCAGGCCCTGCGGCGCGATGGTGTACGGGCCGAGCACGACGTGCCACGTGCCCGGGGTGATGTCGCCGGGTAGGTAGCCGGGGGTGGCCTCGGTGCGGCTGATCGAGAAGCGGTCGCGGAAGCCGCCGGACCAGCCGCGGAAGCCGTCGCCGCCGAGCGCGGTGCCGCGGTTGTCGAAGATGCCGATGTCGCACGAGTTGCCGGGCGTCCCGCTGGGCACGGCCGGCTTGTCGTAGCTGTAGACCACCGACAGCTGACTCACCCCGGCCGGGACCTCCACCGGCAGGTACACGAAGTCCGCCGTGCCCGGCTCGAACCGCCCGGTCAGCACCTTGGTCTCGGTCTGCCCCTCGGCCGCCTCGGCGAACGCCACCGGAGCGAGCGTCACCGCGCCGGCCACCGACGCCGCCTGCAGGAAACCGCGTCGGGAAACTCCGCAACCCATGCACATGCGGCCATGTCATCAGCGGCGGGTGACCGCCGTGAGCCACGTGCCGGTACACCGCGTGTCCAGAACCTGAACGAACGTCACACTTCCGAGGTTAGGTACGGCTAAGCTAAGTTGCACAGCGTGAACGCGCTCATGTCACCATCAGTGACCAGGACGACGCCTCGTCGGCTGTTGCTCCTGGTGTCCCTGCTGGTGGCTCTGGCCGTCGCGGTCGCGTTGAGCCTGGTGCTGGGCAGCAACGACCTGGGCCTGGGCACCGCCGTCCGGGTGCTGCTGCACGACGACGGCAGCGAAGCGGCGACGATCGTCCGCGACGTGCGCTTGCCTCGCACGGCACTCGGCGTGCTCGCCGGTCTCGCACTCGGCGCCGCCGGGGTCCTCATGCAGGGGCACACGCGCAACCCGCTGGCCGATCCGGGCCTGCTCGGCATCAACGCGGGCGCCGCGCTCGCGGTGGCACTGGCCGCGCAACTGTTCGGGATCGTCGATCCCGGGGGCCAGGTGTGGTTCGGTTTCGCCGGGGCGCTGATCGCGACGGCGGCGGTGTTCGCGATCGGGTCCAGCGGGCGGCAGCTGAGCCCGGTGCCGATGGCGCTCGCCGGCGCGGCCGTGATGGCGCTGCTGTCGACGTTCACGTCGCTGGTGATCCTCAGCGACAACCCGACGCTGGACGTGTACCGCCGGTGGGTGGTGGGCTCGATCAGCGGCCGGGACGCGAGTATCAGCCTCGGGATCCTGCCGTTCGTGGTGGCCGGGCTGGTGCTGGCGATGCTCAACACGCGGGCGCTGAACGCGGTGTCCCTCGGCGAGGACGCGGCGCGCGGGCTGGGTCAGTCGGTCGTGGCGAGCCGGTTGGTCGGCCTGGCGGCGGTGACGCTGCTGGCCGGCGCCGCGACGGCCGCCGCCGGGCCGATCGCCGCGCTCGGGCTGATCGTCCCGCACGTGGTGCGGGCCGTGACCGGCCCCGATCACCGGTGGCTGGTCCCGTGCTCCGCCCTGGCCGGCGCGGTCCTGCTGCTCCTCGCCGACGTCGTGGGCCGCCTGATCGCGGGCCCGGCGGAAATCCCGGCGGGCATCACGCTGGCCATCCTCGGCGGCGGCGCGTTCGTGCTGATCGCCCGCCGCACCCGGCTCGTGAGGCTTTGATGGCGCGCACCCGCTCCTTGGCTGCATCGCCTGGTGACACAACTCGCCGGGGCCGCACCGCTACCCAGGCCAATGCGGCACCCGGTAGGACGGCTGCCCCAGTCCAGGTTGTGGTTGTCCAGGACCGTCCCGGAGTCATCGGCGCCTCACTCGCGGCGAGGGCCTCCGGGTGTTCCCGGGAAGGCGGGCGCGCATGACCGCCACCCTCGGCGTGCGGTGGAACACCCGCGCCCTCACCGTCTGCCTCCTCGCACTAGGGGCGCTTCTGCTGGTCACCGCGGTGGGCGTGACCATCGGCGAGTACCCCATCGCGCTCGGGCAGCTTCCCGAGCTGCTCACTGGCGGCGGGCACCGGATCGACCGGCACATCCTGTTCGACCTGCGCGTTCCGCGGGCCGTCACCGGGTGCCTGGCCGGCGCGTCCCTCGCGATGGCCGGGGCCCTCACGCAGACCATCTCCCGCAATCCGCTCGCCACCCCGGACATCCTCGGCGTCACCGGCGGCGCCTCCGCCGCCGCGGTGGCCGTGATCGTCTTCGGGGGTGGCGTCTACAGCCTGGCCAGCGGCGTCACCACGATCGGCGTGCCCGCGGCCGCGCTCGTCGGGGGTCTCGTCGCCGCCGCAGCGGTCTACGGCTTCTCCTGGCGCCACGGGGTGGACGGCTTCCGGCTGATCCTCGTCGGCATCGGGTGCGGCGCCGTCCTCACCGCACTCACCAGCTGGCTCCTCATCCTCGCCAGCATCAACAGCGCCGCCCAGGCCACGGTCTGGCTCGTCGGCTCGATCAGCGCCGTCAGCTGGGACCAGGCCGTCCCGCTGATGATCCTCGCCGCGCTCCTCATCCCCGCCGCGCTCACCTTGCCCCGCACGCTCGCCGTGACCCAGCTCGGCGACGACGCGGCCGCCGGGCTGGGCGTGCGGACCCAGGCGGCGCGCCTGGGCACGATCGGCGTGGCCGTCGGGCTGACCGCGGCCGCCGTCGCCGCCGCGGGGCCGGTCGGCTTCGTCGCCATGGTGACCCCGCAGATCATGCTGCGCCTCACCGGCGGGTCCCGCCCGCCGCTGGTCGCGTCCGCGCTCGGCGGCGCCCTGCTCGTCCAGACCGCCGACCTGCTCGGCCGCACCGCGTTCGGCTGGGAGGTCCCGGTCGGCCTGATCACGGCCGCGATCGGCGCCCCCTACCTCATCTGGCTCCTCCTCCGACGACGTTGACCCCGAAGAAAGGTGACCCCATGACGACCACCCGCCGGACCTTCCTCACCGGCAGCCTGGCCGTGGCCACGACCGGCGTCCTCGCCGCGTGCGGTTCGAGCGGATCGGACTCGGCGACGAGCGGCGGTGCCTGGTCGTTCACCGACGACCTGGGCGCGAAGGTCGACCTCGACGCGCGGCCGACGCGCATCGCCGGCCTCAACGACGCCATCGCGTCCCTGTGGAACTACGGCGTCACCCCTGTCGCGTCGTTCGGCTACACCGGCCTGGCCGACGACGTGAACTTCCGCGGCCGCGACCTCAGCCAGGTCAAGGAGGTCGGCCGCACCTACGGCGAGATCGACATCGAGGCGCTCGCCGCCGCCAAGCCGGACCTGATCCTCACCCACGCCTACCCGGTGGACAGCGCGGGCACGATCGACACCGCCCAGCCGCTGTACGGGTTCAAGGACGTCACCCAGCAGAAGGCGGTCGCCGAGATCGCGCCGATCATCGCGCTGAAGATGGCCGGCTCGGCGACCAACGTGGTCGGCCGGACCGTCGACCTGGCCAAGGCGCTGGGCACCGAGCCGCCCGCCGACGCCAAGCAGGCCTACGAGACCGCGCGCACCCGGTTCCAGGCCGCCACCGCCAAGGGCCTCACGGTGATGGCGATCGCCGCCTACCCGGGCGATGGCGTCTACATCTGCAAGGCCGTCGACGACCCGGCGCTGCGCAGCTACACCGAGCTGGGCCTGACCTACCCCGACCCGGGCGGCTCGAAGTACTACTGGGAGCAGGTGAGCTGGGAGAACATCGGCAAGTACCCGACGGACGTCGTGCTGTACTCGCTGCGCGCCATGGACAAGGACACGCTCCTGCAGCAGGCCACCTTCGCGCGGATGCCCGCGGCCGCGGCCGGGCAGGTGTTCCCGTGGGAGTTCTCGTCCATGGACTACGTGGCGCAGGCCCGCACGCTGAACAACCTGGCCGCGAACCTCGAGGCGTCGCGCAAGGTCGTCTGACGCCGGGACACGCCAGCCGGAACGGCGAACACGGCGCCCGGAAGGGCGAACACGGCGGATGCGCGGGGTGGCCCCCGATGGCGGCGGGGTGGCCCCCGATGGCAGCGGGGCAGGCCCGATGGCGGCGTGGTCACGGCCAGTGGCAGCCGGCAGGCCCCGATGGCAGGGTGGTCGCCGCGGTGGCAGCGCATGCGGCGTGGTGGCCGCCAGTGGCGGCGTGATTGCCGGCCGCGGCGGAGGGGTTGGCCGGCAGTGGCGCCGTGTTTGCCCGGCGGGGCGGCGTGTTTGCTGGCAGCGGCGGCGTGTTCGCCGACCGCGACGGCGTGTTCGCCGACCGCGGCGCGCCGTGTTCACCGACCGCGGCGCCGTGTTCGCCGACCGCGGCGGCGTGCCGGCCGGCGGCACCCGCGGCAGCGGCGCGCTACCGCAACCGCGGGCTGCTCAAGCCTTCCGGGGCCTCCGCGCCCGCTCGGGCCCACGCCACCAGCCCCGCCACGTCGATCCCGTGCGGGGGCTCCTCCGCGTACGGCTCGATCGCCGTGGCGCCGCGCGTCAGCAACGACGCCGCCCCCTTCCGGTTGCCCCGCGCGGCGTGCGTCATCCCGACCGCCAGCTGCGCCAGCCCCTTCCACAACGCGCGGTCCGGGCCGTCCGAGGACTTCCACGCGTCCTCGAACACCTCGTGCGCGTGGAAGGGCCGTCCGGCGTCCAGCAGGCTCTGCGCCTCCGCAAGCGTTTGCCCCGGGGTGCGCGCCACGCCTTCCGGCTGGCGCTCCACGCCCGGCGACCCGTACGGCAGCGGCCGCCCCAGCCCGTCGCGTGGGCGGGCGTTCCGCGGCTTGCCCTCGGCGTCCCGGTCCCGATCGGCCATGCGCCCGATTGTGCCGTAGTCTGGGGACTCGTGCGTTTTCTCGATGGCCACGGGCCCGCTCACGACCTCACTTACGACGACGTCTTCCTCGTGCCCAACCGCTCGGCCGTGGAATCGCGCTTCGACGTCGACCTGTCCACCGTCGACGGCACCGGCGCGACGATCCCGATCGTCGTCGCCAACATGACCGCCGTCGCGGGGCGGCGGATGGCCGAGACCGTCGCCCGGCGCGGTGGGCTCGTCGTCCTGCCCCAGGACGTCGACCCGGCCGCGGTCGCCGACATCGTCGGCTGGATCAAGAGCCGCCACACCACCTGGGACACCCCGCTCGTCCTCACCGGCGGTGACGCTGTCGCCGACGCCCTCAACCTGATCGGCAAGCGCGCGCACGGCGCCGTCGTCGTGGTCGACGAGCACGGCCGCCCGCACGGCATCGTCGACGAGGCCGCCTGCACGGGCGTCGACCGCTTCGCGCGCGTCGCCGAGGTCGCCTACGAACCGGCCGTGACCTGCCCGCTCGACACCCCGTCCCGCGAGGTCTTCGAGCGCCTGCACGCCGCGGGCGCGCGGATCGCGCTGGGTGTGGACGCCGACGGCAAGCTCGCCGGGATCCTCACCCAGACCGCGGCGCTGCGCGCCGACATCTACACGCCGGCCGTGGACGCCAACCAGAAACTGCGGGTCGCCGCGGCCGTCGGCATCAACGGCGACGTCGCGGCGAAGGCCGAGTCGCTGCTGGCCGCGGGCATCGACACGCTCGTGGTCGACACCGCGCACGGCCACCAGGAGAAGATGCTCGCCGCGCTGAAGGCCGTCCGCTCGGTCTCGCCCGCGGTGCCGGTCGTGGCGGGCAACGTCGTCACCGCCGAGGGCACCCGGGACCTCATCGAGGCCGGTGCCGACGTGGTCAAGGTCGGCGTCGGCCCGGGCGCGATGTGCACCACGCGGATGATGACCGGCGTCGGCCGCCCGCAGTTCTCCGCCGTGCTGGAGTGCGCGAAGGCCGCCCGTGAGCTGGGCAAGCACGTGTGGGCCGACGGCGGCGTGCGCCACCCGCGTGACGTGGCGCTGGCGCTGGCCGCGGGCGCGTCCGCGGCGATGGTCGGCTCGTGGTTCGCCGGCACCCACGAATCCCCCGGCGACCTGCGCTACGACGAGCACGGCCGGCCGTACAAGGAGTCGTTCGGCATGGCGAGCAAGCGCGCCGTCGGCGCCCGCACGCGCACCGACAACGTCTTCGAGCGGGCACGCAAGGCCCTGTTCGAGGAGGGCATCTCGTCGTCGCGGATGCTGCTGGACCCGCAGCGCCCCGGGGTCGAGGACCTGATCGACGAGATCTGCTCGGGTGTGCGGTCCGCGTTCACCTACGCCGGCGCGCGGGACATCGAGGACTTCCACCGCCGCGCGGTGCTGGGCATCCAGTCGGCCGCCGGGTTCGCCGAAGGCCGGCCGCTGCCCGCGGGCTGGTGAAAAGCGGGGCCGCCTCCCCGTCGGAGGCGGCCCCGGCCACGGCTATCCGTGGTCCTCCAGCATCTCGGTGACCAGCGCGGCGATCGGCGACCGCTCCGAGCGGGTCAGCGTGACGTGCGCGAAGAGCGGGTGGCCCTTCAGCTTCTCGATCACCGCGGACACGCCGTCGTGGCGTCCGACGCGCAGGTTGTCGCGCTGCGCCACGTCGTGCGTGAGCACCACGCGGGACGCCGTGCCCAGCCGTGACAACACGGTCAGCAGCACGTTGCGCTCCAGCGACTGCGCCTCGTCCACGATCACGAACGAGTCGTGCAGCGACCGGCCGCGGATGTGCGTCAGCGGCAATACCTCGAGCATGCCGCGGTCGAACACCTCGTCCAGCACGTCCTGGCTGACCAGGGCGCCGAGGGTGTCGAACACCGCCTGCGCCCACGGCTGCATCTTCTCCGACTCCGACCCCGGCAGGTAGCCCAGGTCCTGGCCACCGACGGCGTACACCGGCCGGAACACGACCACCTTGCGGTGCTCGCGGCGCTCCATCACCGACTCCAGCCCGGCGCACAGCGCGAGCGCGGACTTGCCGGTGCCGGCGCGCCCGCCGAGCGAGACGATGCCGATGTCCGGGTCGAGCAGCAGGTCCAGCGCGATCCGCTGCTCGGCGGAGCGCCCGTGCAGGCCGAACGCCTCGCGGTCGCCCCGGACCAGCTTCACCTTCTTGGCCGGGGTCAGACGGCCCAGCGCGCTGGAGCTGCCGGAACCGGCGACCAGCCGCAGACCGGTGTGGCACGGCGACTCGCCCACCTCGGGCAGGCCGTACTCGGCCAGGTCCACGACGCCGTCGCGGAACAACGCGTCGACCGCCTCCTGCGGGACCTCCACGTCGAGCATCCCGGTCCAGCCCGACGGCGTGACCTCGAGCGCGCGGTACTCGTCGGCGGGCAGGCCGACGGCGCCGGCCTTGACGCGCAGCGGGATGTCCTTGGTGACCAGGGTGACCGCGTCGCGCTCGACCTTGAGGTTGAGCGCGCAGGCCAGGATCCGGTGGTCGTTGGAGTCGGTGCGGAACCCGGGCGGCAGGACCGTCGGGTCCGAGTGGTTCAGCTCGACGTGCAGGGTGCCGCCGGAGTCGCCGATCGGGATCGGGGCGTCCAGGCGGCCGTGCTTGAGCCGCAGGTCGTCGAGCTGGCGCAGGGATTCCCGCGCGAACCAGCCCAGTTCGGGGTGATGCCGTTTCGCCTCCAGTTCACTGATCACGACCAACGGCAGGACCACGGCGTGCTCGGCGAATCTCGTGATGGCCCACGGGTCGGCCAGCAGAACCGAGGTGTCCAGGACGTAGGTGTGCTGCCCGGGAACGGGACTCGGGGGTTCTGCGGTGCCCTCCGCGGAATTCGATGAGCGGCCGGAGGCCTTACGGGGCGAACGCTGCGTAGTCACGACGGCATCTCCCTCGTGGACGTGGCACCACGCCCACACTCGCTGGGCCGGGCACCACCCTGGCTGGTCCGCTCTTCGCTTCCGCTTACGCGTCAGCGCGCAGGGCCACGAGGGCCGGGTGCCGGCCCCCTCGTGGGTATCGCGAACGGCTCACGCGCCGTCTGCTCTACAACCGCCACTACCAGGGCCTCCCGTGATGGTTCGCAAGGTCACGAGCCATCACTTCGGAAGTTACCTGCGTTCGCCGCTTCGTGCAGGCAGCCAGGCAGGTGATTCACCAGCTTGTCATCTCACCGTCGGTAGAGAAGAAATCAGCGAATCGACACGGAACGTGTTGTCAAGTACCGAATCGGCGGTGCCGCCACGCGTAGTCGCGGAGGGCGCGCAGGAAGTCGACCCGGCGGAAGGCGGGCCAGTAGGCCTCCGTGAACCAGAACTCGGAGTGCGCGGACTGCCACAGCAGGAAACCGGACAGCCGCTGCTCACCGGAGGTGCGGATGATCAGGTCCGGGTCGGGCTGGCCCGAGGTGTAGAGGTGCTCGGAGATGTGGTCGACGTCGAGTATCTTCGCCAGCTCGCGGATCGACGTGCCCTCGTCGGCGTGCTGGAGCAGCAGCTTCTTGACCGCGTCCGCGATCTCCTGCCGCCCGCCGTAGCCGACGGCGACGTTGACCTCCATGCCGGTGCGCTTCTCGGTGCTGGCCGCGGCCGACTGCAGGCGCTTGGCGATCGGCTCGGGCAGCAGCTCCAGCGCGCCGACGACCCGGATGCGCCACGGGTTGCCGGGGTGGGCCAGCTCGTCGACGACGTCGGCGATGATCTCCAGCAGCGGTTCGAGCTCCTCGGTGGCGCGGCTGAGGTTGTCCGTGGACAGCAGCCACATCGTCACGACCTCGACGTCGGCCTCGCGGCACCAGCCGAGGAAGTCGGCGATCTTGCGTGCTCCCGCGCGGTGCCCGTCGGAGACGTCGGTGAAGCCGGCTTCCCGCGCCCACCTGCGGTTGCCGTCCAGCATGATCGCGATGTGCCGCGGATGCTTGCCGGCCGCCTGCTGGATCAGACGGCGGCTGTAGACGCCGTAGACAAGCTTGGACCCGAAGGAGCGAAGACTCACGTCCAACCAATGTACGCAGGGTTCGGAAGCGACGTGGGCCGGGCCACGGTTGGCTGGCGCGGGACCTACGTCGCCGTAACCTTGGTGGTGTGACCGTTGAGACCGACCCACCGTCCTTCGTCGACACGCGCCCCCGGCTCCGCGGCCATATCCACTTCTGGACGTTCTTCAGCGCGCTCGCCTGCGTGGCGACGCTGGTCGCGTTCGCCGGCGCGACGGTGTCCGGCCTGGCCGCGCTGGCCACGTCGGTGTACGGGCTGACCGTGCTCGGTGTGTTCGGCGTCAGCGCGCTGTACCACCGCCGGCTGTGGAGCCCGCGCGCCTACCAGTGGATGAAGCGCGCGGACCACTCGATGATCTTCCTGTTCATCGCGGGCACCTACACCCCGTTCACGCTGCTGGCGATGTCGAAGCCCACCGGGTACGTCGTGCTGGGCGTGGTGTGGGGCGGCGCGCTGGCCGGGGTGGCGCTGAAGATGCTGTGGCCGGGCGCGCCGCGCTGGCTCGGCGTGCCGATCTACGTGGCGCTCGGCTGGGTGGCGATCTTCGTGTTGCCCGAGCTGGCCACGCACGCCGGGGTGGCCGCGCTGGTGCTGCTGCTGGTCGGCGGCCTGTTCTACACGGTCGGCGCGGTGTTCTACGCGGTGAAGTGGCCGAACTACTGGCCCGAGACCTTCGGCTACCACGAGTTCTTCCACGCGTGCACGGTGCTGGCCGCGGTTTCGCACTACATCGCGGTGTGGCTGGCGCTGTACGCCTGAGCCATGGCGTGGAAGACCGCCTTCGGGCGGAGGCCGGCGTCGGTCAGCTTCACCACCCCGTAGGAGGCCAGGTCGAGGTCCCGCGCGGGATCCGCCCGGTGGGGCAGGCCGTAGCCGGCGAACGTGAACCAGAATGCGCCGTCCAGGCCCTCGGCTTCGAAATCGGCCAGCAGTTCTGTGAAGTAGCGGGCCTGTTCGTCCTCGTCGCGCTCGTAGCCGGGGGCGAGCCGCCCGGTGGCGCGGTCGGCGATCGTCCAGCCGGTGGCGCCCCGGTCGGCCGCGCCGCGGAAGGTGCAGCACCCGAACTCGGTCGCGACGACCGGTTTGCCGTGCGCGGTGTAGGTCCGCAGCTCCTCGCGGAAGGTGCGGGCGTTGTCTGCCGAGCGGTACGCGTCCACGGAAACGATGTCGAAGTGCGCCCAGTCGACCGGTTCCCACGACCCGGCGGCGTAGGTGACCGGACCGCCGAACCGCGCCCGGACCGCCGCGGCGGCCTGCCCGAGGAAGTCGGCGAACTCCGCCGGTCCGGCCGCCGGGACGAGCGAGGACATCCGCGTCCGCAAGTCGTCGCCGGCGAAGAAGCCCCGGTTGAACAGGCTGATCTCGCCCCCGGCGACGAACACCACCTCCGCCCCCGTGCCGCGCAGCCGCTCGGCGCGCACTGCAGCGTCGGCGAGCATCGTGAGCAGCTGCGGGCGGGGCAGTTCGCAGGGGAAGGGCGAGAACCAGACCTCGAGGCCGGAATCGGCGGCAATGGCGGCGGCTTCCTCGATCCGCCCGGGGATGTCGCCGGTCACGCGAACCGCCGAACAATGCAAGTCCTCGGCGATCATCCGCATCTCGCGGCGCACTTCTGTGAGGTCCCAGTCCCGGCGGGAGGTGGTGCCGAGCGGGCTGACCCCGATGTCGTAGTTGATGCCGCGGCGACGCATCACCTCACCACCGCCATCCGGCGCTCCATCGATCTCACCGCGATCTCAGCGCCAGGACGGTCACGTTGACCATTCCTCATGCCCTCGATCGTGGCCGCCGCGCCGGGCCGGTGATCATGCCGAACATCCGGTCCTGGGCATGACATTTGTCAGCCTGGGCACGTGGCGCTCGGCACCGCCAAGAAGAAGCGGCTCAACGCAGCATCGCGGGGCGGAGGAACGGTTCCGGCACCGCGAAGCCGTCCACCAGCAGCCGCGCGTGGGGGCGCAGCTCGGCGCACAGGTCGTTCACCGCGGCGACCACCGCTTTCGCCCGCGCGGAGGTCAGCCGGCCGTGCTCGAGGAACCACGCGCGGTCCTCTTCGACGTTCGACAGCACGTACAGGTCGCACACCCGCTCCAGCAGGGCCCGCGCCTGTTCGTCCGCGCACCGGTCGATGGCCGCGACGAACGCCTCCAGCACGATCCGCTCGACGTGCACCCGCGCCGCCCGCAGCACGTGGTCCTGCGCGTCGTTGAAGACCTCGAACGGGTCGGCCTCCGCGGCCCGGCGCAGCCGCCGCGCGCAGCCCTCCAGCACGTGCTGCTCGCGGTCCTCGAACAGCTTCACCTGCCAGCCGCGGTCGAACAGCACATCGTCGTCGTCCCGGCCGGGTGCGGCGTCGACCAGCCGCTCGATCACCTTGCGCGCCGCGGTCCGCTCGATCACCGCGCCGACGAACTGCTCGGCCACGAACCGGGCCGTCGCCAGCGGGCTCAGGTCGGCGAAGTGGTCGCGGTAGCTGGTCAGCAGGCCCTTCGCGACCAGCTGCAGCAGCACCGTGTTGTCGCCCTCGAACGTGGTGAACACGTCGGTGTCGGCCTTCAGCGCGGGCAGCAGGTTCTCCGACAGGTATCCCGCGCCACCACAGGCTTCCCGCGCCATCTGGATGCTGCGGGTCGCGTGCCAGGTCGCGATCGCCTTGATCCCGGCGGCACGTGACTCCAGCTCGCGCTGCGCCCGCTCCTCGGCGTCGGCCGTGCTCTGGATGTCGTGCAGCGCCCGGGTCAGCTCCTCGTGCGCGAAGTGCAGCGCGTAGGTGCGCGCGACCGCCGGCAGCAGTTTCCGTTGGTGCGCGCGGTAATCCAGCAGCAGGGTCTCGCCGGACTCGCCGGGACGGCCGAACTGGCGGCGCTTCTCCGCGTAGCGGGTGGCGATCGCCAGTGCCCGCTCGGTGGCGTGGATCGCGCCGCCCGCCACGCTGACCCGGCCGCGGATCAACGTGCCCAGCATGGTGAAGAACCGGCGGTTGTCGCTTTCGATCGGGCTCGTGTACGTGCCGTCCTCGGTGACATCGCCGTAGCGGTTGAGCAGCGCGTCGCGCGGCACGCGCACGGAGTGGAACGTCAGGCGTCCGTTGTCGACGCCGTTCAGCCCCGCCTTGCGGCCGTCGTCCCCGATCTCCACGCCCGGCATCGGCGACCCCGACTCGTCCCGGATCGGCACCACGAAGGCGTGCACGCCACGGCTCTCCCCGCCGGTGACCAGCTGCGCGAACACCACCGCCATCTGGCCGTGCCGCGCGGCGTTGCCGATGTAGTCCTTGCGCGCCTGTTCGTCCGGGGTGTCGATGACGAACTCACGCGTGGCCGGGTCGTAGGTGGCCGTGGTGCGCAGGTGCTGCACGTCCGAGCCGTGCCCGGTCTCGGTCATCGCGAAGCAGCCCAGCAGGTCCAGGTCCATGATCCGGGCCAGGTACCGCTCGTGGTGCGGCGCCGTGCCGAGCAGCTGGATCGCGCCCCCGAACAGGCCCCACTGCACGCCGGACTTCACCATCAGCGACAGGTCGCCGTAGCCGAGCATCTCGAACGACACGACCGAACCGCCGATGTCGCCCCCGCCGCCGTACTCGCGGGAGAAGCCGAGCCGGTGCCAGCCGCTCTTGGCCAGCTCGCGCAGGCGCTCCAGCACCCACGCCCGGTACTCCTCGGTGCTCAGGTCGTAGGGCTCGTCGGAGTCGTACCCGGCGAACTGCGCGCGAATCTCCCGGCGCAGCTGGGCCCACTGCCCATCCAGTACCGCGGTCAACGCTTCGGGGTTCATGTTCCTACTCTGGCGTAACTTCCGCGGCTCCGCATGGCGAGCTCAGCCGAGATCGGGCCCCTCGCGACGCAGTTCGTCGACCTTCGACATGGCTTCGCGCAGCTCGCCGAGCCACTCCTCGGCGTGCTGCCCGACGAGCCGAACGGCCCAGGCCAGAGCGTCCGAGCGGGACCGCGCGACCCCCGCGTCGACGAGCGTGTCGAGCACCAGCCGCTCGGGCTGGCGCAGGCGGGTCATCACCGGCACCGACTGTGTGGTGAACAACTCCTCGGTGCCGCCCAGGCGCGCGCCCCAGGACACCTTGCGCTGGTACCGGTGCTCGGCCTGCCGCGCGATCTCGATCCGCTCGTCGCGGGTCTCCTCGCGGAACCGGCTGATGCGGCCGGACTCCGCGGCGGCGCGGGCGGCGTCGTCGGCGAACTCGTCGGTCAGCGCCGGCAGTTCGCCGACGATCAGGATCTCCTCGCGGTCGACCGTGATGTCCGGGGTTCCGGTGAACCAGCCGTCCGGCAGCCGCCCGGCGAACCAGCCCGCCGCGTCGTCGGCCGGTGGCACCTCGGCCTGCCCGCGGCCCTTCCAGCCCCGTCCCCACTGTGCGTGTGTGCGCATGGTCCTCGCCTCCACGGCTGATTACATGATTACGCTGCAACACACGCTACGCCGGAACGAGCGGGTCAGACCCCTTGTTCACTCCCGGCGGACAACGCCGAGACCAGGTCGTCGGGGCTGGTCACCGGCCGGTCGCAGACGTATCCGCGGCAGACGTAGGCGGCCGCCTTGCCCTCGACCAGCGGCCGGTCCGCGAGCAGCGGCACGCCCTCCGCGTCCGGTTCGCCGGCCAGCACGACCGCGCCGCCGTGGGCGCGCCGGGCGGCCACCGCGCGCAGCAGGTCGCGCTCGGTCGAGTCCGGCCCGGCGATCGCGATCTGGACCGGCCCGGCCAGCAGCGCCTCGGCCGCGGTGAGCCAGTGCCCGGCGAAGCGGGGCGCCTTGGCGATGAGCTGCCCGGCCCGGTGGATCGCCTCCTCGGCGGCGGTCCGGTAGCGGGCGGCGCCGTCCGTTCCGACCAGCACCGAAGCGGTGACCAGCGCGTTCGCCAGGGCAGAGGCGCCGGACGGGCTCGCGTTGTCCGTCGGGTCCGCGGGGCGGTGCACGAGGACCTCGGCGTCGTCGGCCGTGTCGTGGTAGGCGCCCGGGGTGTCCGCGACGGCGAAGTTGTCCAGCGCGATGTCCAGCAGGTTCGTCGCCTCGGCGAGCCACCGCGGGTCCCCGGCCGCCTGGTGCAGGGCGAGCAGGCCCTCCGCCAGGCAGCTGTAGTCCTCCAGCACACCGGCCGCGTCACCGGCGGTGCCGTCGCGGGAGCTGCGGCGCAGGCGGTTGTCGCGCAGGTGGATGCCGAGCACCGCGGACGCCGCCTGCTGCGCCGCGGACACCCAGTGCGGTTCGTCGAGGGCCACGCCCGCCTCGCACAGCGCGGTGATCGCCAGGCCGTTCCAGGCGGCGATGACCTTGTCGTCGCGGCCCGGCTGCGGCCGCACGTCACGCGCGGCAAGCAGCGCGGCGCGGACGCGCTCGAAGCGCTCCCGGTCGTCCGGCTCGCGCAGCAGCTGCAGGACCGAGGTGCCGTGCTCGAACGTGCCCGATTCGGTGACGGAGAACAGTTCCGCGGCCCACGCGCCGTTGTCGTCGCCGAGCACCTCACGCAGCTGCGCGGGCGTCCAGACGTAGGTCAGGCCCTCCTCGCCGAGGGTGTCCGCGTCGAGCGAGGCGGCGAACCCGCCCTCGGCCGTGCTCAGCCGGCCGAGCAGGAATTCGCCGGTCATCCGCGCGACCTCCGCCGCGTACGCCGAACCCGTGCGCCGGGCCAGGTGCGCGTACACGCGCAGCAGCAAGGCGTTGTCGTACAACATCTTTTCGAAGTGCGGCACGACCCAGGACGCGTCGACGGAGTAGCGGGCGAAGCCGCCGGCCAGCTGGTCGTGGATGCCGCCACGCGCCATCGCCTCGGCGCAGGACTCCACCAAGGACAGCGCCTGGGTGGACCCGGTGCGTTCGTGGTGGCGAAGCAGGAACTCCAGCACCATCGACGGCGGGAACTTGGGCGCGCCACCGAAACCGCCGCGCTCGCGGTCGGCCTCCCCGGCCAGCTTCCGCAGCGCGGCGTCCAGCACGCCCTCGTCGACCGGGGCGGGCGGCAGCGGCCCGAGTTGACCGGCCAGGTGCTCGACGATCTTCCCGGCGCCCTCGCGCAGCTCGTCGCGGCGATCCTGCCAGGCCTGCGCGACGGCGACCAGCAGGTGCTGGAACGACGGCATGCCCGGGCGCGGCTGCGGCGGGTAGTAGGTGCCGCAGTGGAACGGTTCGCCGTCCGGGGTGAGGAAGCAGGTCATCGGCCAGCCGCCCTGGCCGGTCATCGCCTGGGTCGCGGTCATGTAGACCGCGTCGATGTCCGGGCGCTCCTCGCGGTCGACCTTGATGTTGACGAAGTGCTCGTTCATCAGGCGCGCGGTCTCGGCGTCCTCGAAGGACTCGTGGGCCATGACGTGACACCAGTGGCACGCCGCGTAGCCGATGGAGAGCAGGATCGGCACGTCCCGGCGCCGGGCCTCGGCGAGCGCCTCGGCACTCCAGGGCCACCAGTCGACCGGGTTCTCGGCGTGCTGCAGCAGGTAGGGGCTCGTCGCGGCGGCGAGTCGGTTGGCCATGACACCAGGGTGTCACGGCGTCCGCGGCACCACAGTTCCTAGCGGCGCTAGTTCTCTAGCGTTGCTAGGATCTGGTTGTGTCCGCCATCAAGGAGCGCCGTGAACGGGAGCGCGCCCAACGCCATCAGCTGATCATCACGGCCGCCCGCGAACTCGCGGAGACCGAAGGCTGGGAGGCGGTGACGACGCGGCGGCTCGCCGAGCGCGTCGAATACAGCCAGCCCGTGCTCTACAGCCACTTCAGCGGCAAGGACGCCATCGTGCGCGCCGTCGCGATCGACGGCTTCGCCGAACTGGCCGCCCACCTGCGCCGCGCCCGGCTGGCCGGCCCCGAGCCACTGCGGGCGGTGTGCCGCGCCTACCTGGAGTTCGCGACCGAGCGGCCCGCTCTCTACCAGGCCATGTTCGTCATGCCGACGGATGTGAAGTTCGCGCACGCCGAGACGCCGCCCCAGCTGCGCGCCGGCTTCGACGAATTCGTCAACTGCTTCCGCCCGGACAACCCGCGGCGCGAACTGTTCGCCGAGGTCGTCTGGAGCGCGCTGCACGGCATCGTGGTCCTGTCGGACAGCGGGCGCATCCCGACGGACATCCAGGAGGAGCGGCTCGACTTCCTCGTCAGCCGGCTCACCGACGACCTGGAGGGATCAGAGCCGGGCGGCTAGCTGCTTTCGCTCTTCTGCGGCTGCTTGACGGGCTCTTCGGCCGGCTTCGCGGCCTTCTCCTCCGTCTCCGCGGCGTCGGCGGCCTCGGCTTCGGCCTTCTCCTCCGGGTCGAAGCTGGCCGGCACGCGCTTGAGGTGCTTGGTCATCGAGCGCACCAGCAGGGCGACGGCGATGAGGAACAGCAGGAGGATCAGGAACCCCAGCGGCGAGGACTTGCCGAAGTCCTCGCCCTGGCCGCCGTTGTCGCCGTTGCCCGGCTGCTGCGCGAGGACGAGGGCGGTCGTGGCGACCGGCGCCGTCACCGGCAACAAGAAACTCATGTGTTCACCTTCTCACGGACGCCCGCGAACAGGTCGTCCTCGGGCAGCGTGCTGTCCACCAGCGAGCGGACCAGCTCGTACTCCTCGGTCGGCCACACCCGGCGCTGCATCTCCAGCGGCACGAAGAACCAGCGGCTGTTCGGGTCGATCTGCGTGGCGTGCGCCTTCAGCGCCTCGTCGCGGACCTCGAAGTAGTCGGCGCACTCGATGCGCGTGGTGACCCGCTCCATGACGTCCGGGCGGTGCGGGTCCCACTTGCCCAGCCACTCCGCGTACGGCGATTCCAGGCCGGCCTCGACGAGGGCGTCGTGGAAGGCCTGCATGCGGGCGCGGGAGAAGCCGTGCATGTAGTACAGCTTCAGCGCCTGCCACGGCTCGCCCGCCTCGGGGAACTTGTCCGGCTCGGCGGCCGCGTCGAAGGCCGCCATGGACACCTCGTGGGTGCGGATGTGGTCGGGGTGCGGGTAGCCGCCGTTCTCGTCGTAGGTCAGCACGACGTGCGGGCGGAACTCGCGGATGACCTTGACCAGCTCGCGCACCGGCTCCTCGAGCGGGGTGAGCGCGAAGCAGCCCTCCGGCAGCGGGGGCAGCGGGTCGCCCTCGGGCAGGCCGGAGTCGACGAAGCCCAGCCAGCGGTGCTGGACCCCGAGGATCTTGGCGGCCTTGGCCATCTCCTCGCGGCGGATCGTGGCCATGTTGGCCAGCACCTCGGGGCGGTCCATGGCCGGGTTCAGGATGCTCCCGGCCTCGCCTCCGGTGCAGGTCACGACCATGACCTCGGCACCCTCGGCGACGTAGCGGGCCATCGTGGCCGCGCCCTTGCTCGACTCGTCGTCGGGATGGGCGTGCACCGCCATGAGACGCAGGCGCGATCCCGTTCCGGACACCAGCTCGTCAGAACCCACCATGCGTCCAACGACCCCTTCTGAATCCCTATTCCGCTCCGGAGAGATACTGCGGTTGCCTCCATTGTCCCCGGGGGTACGACAAGTTCGATCGGAGGCCCGGCTTGAGCACCGCCAGCGCCCCGCCGTCGCTGCCGGAAGGCCGCTACGGGCGGCCCCGCAGGCCGGCCCGCCGGTGGCGGGTGTGGCTCTTCACCGGGATCGCGCTGGTCGTGGGCTGCGCCGTCGCGTGGATCGGCTACGTCAACCTGGGTGCCGCACCCATCAGCGCGGAACGGGTCACGTTCGAGGAGCTGCCGGGGAACGCGATGACGATCTCGCTCAACGTGACGCGCGACGAGCCGGACCGGCCGGGTGTGTGCATCGTGCGGACGCGGGACATCAGCGGCGCGGAGAGCGGGCGGCGGGAGGTCTACATCCCGCCCAGGGACAGCCGGGTCGACGTGGTGGTCAAGAGCATCGACCGCCCGGTCACCGCGGACGTGTACGGCTGCTCCTACGACATACCGGAGTACATGTCAAGGAGTTAGCGGCCAACGGGGTGAATGACGCGCTGAATGCCCGGTTTCTGCGACGGGGACCGGCGCTGACCTGCCCTGCCGTGGTACCCTGATCTACCGGCACGGCCCGAACGGGCCGTGTTTTTCCTTTATCCAGCCGCACTCGATCGAGTGCGGCTGCCGGCATGAACACCCATGTCCGGCAGGCACGACGAGGAGATGGTGGCCGTGAGCGACACCCAGGTGACCTGGCTGACCCAGGAAGCCTACGACAGGCTCAAGCACGAGCTCGACGAGCTGATCGAGAATCGTCCGGTCATCGCTGCGAAGATCAACGCCAGCCGCGAGGAAGGCGACCTCCGGGAGAACGGTGGCTACCACGCCGCCCGTGAGGAGCAGGGTCAGCAGGAAGCCCGCATCCGCCACCTGCAGGAACTCCTGCGTTCGGCGAAGGTCGGCGAGGCGCCCAAGAACGACGGGGTCGCCGAGCCGGGCAAGGTCCTCACCGTGCGTTACGAAGGTGACGACGACGAGGAGAAGTTCCTGCTCGCCACGCGCGAAGAGGGCGCCGAAGGCGAACTCGACGTGTACTCCCCCGAGTCGCCCCTGGGCAAGGCCCTGCTGGGCGCCAAGGAAGGCGAGTCGCGCGAGTACGAGCTGCCCAACGGCAGCACGCAGAAGGTGACGCTGATCAAGGCCGTGCCCTACACCGGCTGAGCCCCACACTTTCTTCGGAGCGGCTGCTCCGGGCGGGAGCATCGCCCGGAGCAGCCGCTCCGCCGTGTGTGGACAGCTTCGACATCGGCCGGTCCAGGCCCGTCAAAACCCGCGTAGCGCCGTCACCACCCGCGTAGCCTGCACCACCATGGACAACCCCATCTGCGTGACCTGCGGCATGCAGTACGCCGCCCCGCGCTCGGACTGCCCCATCTGCGAGGACGAGCGCCAGTACGTCCCCCCGTCGGGCCAGCAGTGGACCGACTTCGCCACGCTCCAGCGCGAGCACGAGGCCCTGATCAAGCCCGAGGGCGACCGCATCACCGGCATCGCCTGCACCCCGAAGTTCGGCATCGGCCAGCGGGCGCTGTTCGTCGAGACCGACAGCGGCAACTTCCTCTGGGACCTCTCCGCCTACCTCGACGACACGATCGCCGACCACATCACGGCTCGCGGCGGCATCACCGGCATCGCGATCAGCCACCCGCACTACTACACCACCTGCGTGGAATGGGCCCGCACCTTCGACGTGCCCGTCTACCTGCACGAAGGCGACCGGCAGTGGATCGGCCGCCCGGACGACCGCATCGAACTGTGGAGCGGCCAGACCAAGCAGGTCGGCGACGGCCTCACGCTGGTCAACCTCGGCGTGCACTTCACCGGCGGCACCGTCCTGCACTGGTCCGGCGGCGAGCGGGGCCGGGGCGCGCTGCTGTCCGGCGACATCGTCCAGGTGATCCCGGACCGCAAGTTCGTCGCCTTCATGTACAGCTACCCGAACCTGATCCCGGAGCGGCCGCCGGTCGTGCGCCACGCCGCGGAGATCCTCGCCGGGTACCGGTTCGAGGCGATCTACGGCGCTTGGTGGGACGCCGTCGTGCGCGAGGACGGCTACGACGTCGTGCAGCGCTCGGCCAAGCGCTACCTCGAGTTCGTCTCGTAGGCGAGCCGTTCCAGCAGCGGCCGGACGCGCGGCGGCACCGGCGTCGACAGGGCCAGCGACGTCGACGTCCGGCGCACGCCCGGCACGCTGACCACGGCGTCGATGACCCGCTGCAGGTCGTCGTGGTCGCGCGCCACCATCCGGACGAACAGGTCGCCCTGCCCGGTGGTGGCGTGCACCTCGCAGACCTGCTCGATCGCGTCCAGCGCCTCCGAGACCGAGGTGCGCTGGCCCTGCGCGATCTCCAGCACCGCGAACGCGGTGAGCCCGTACCCCATCGCCGCGAGGTTCAGCTCCGGCGGGAACCCGCCGAGGATCCCCTGCTCGGTGAGCCGGTCCAAGCGCGCCTGCACGGTGCCCCGCGCGACTCCCAGCCGGCGCGCGCACTCCAGCACGTTCAGCCGTGGTGAGTCGGTGAGCAGCAGCAACAGCCGGGCGTCGAGCGAGTCCACCGGGTCCTCCTGGTCACATTGCCCGATTTGATAGATCATCCTCGACGTTAACTGGGCAATTTGTCCAGCCAGAACCGCGACTGTTGCCCAGGATGCGACGAACTACGCATTCTGCCAGACATGACGAACGCTCTCGACGATGTCGACTACGACCAGTTGCGCCAGCTCGTCGGTTTGGTCGAGCACGATGAGACCGCCGACCCGTTCCCCGTGAAGTCGCTCGATGCCGTCGTGTTCATCGCCGGCAACGCGACCCAGACCGCGTGGTACTACCAGCACGCGTTCGGCATGCGGCTCGTCGCCTACGCCGGCCCGGAGACCGGGCAGCCGGACCACAAGGCGTTCGTGCTGAAGTCGGGCTCCGCGCGGTTCGTCATCACCGGCGGCGTGCGGCCCGATTCGCCGCTGCTGGACCACCACCGCCGCCACGGCGACGGCGTCGTCGACCTCGCCCTCGAGGTGTCCGATGTGGACAAGTGCGTCGCGCACGCGCGCGCCCAGGGCGCCACGATCCTGGAGGAGCCGCACGACGTCTCCGACGAGCACGGCACCGTGCGGCGAGCGGCGATCGCGACCTACGGCGAGACCCGGCACAGCCTCGTCGACCGCTCCCGCTACACCGGCCCGTACCTGCCCGGCTTCCAGGCCAGGGAGACGCCGCAGCGCACGCGGCTGTTCCAGGCCGTCGACCACTGCGTCGGCAACGTCGAACTGGGCAAGATGGACCACTGGGTGGACTGGTACCACCGCGTCATGGGCTTCACCAACATGGCGGAGTTCGTCGGCGACGACATCGCCACCGAGTACTCGGCGCTGATGAGCAAGGTCGTCGCCAACGGCAACCACCGCGTGAAGTTCCCGCTCAACGAGCCGGCGATCGCGAAGAAGAAGTCGCAGATCGACGAGTACCTGGAGTTCTACGGCGGCGCCGGGTGCCAGCACATCGCGCTGGCCACCAACGACATCGTCGGCACCGTCACCGCGATGCGCGCGGCCGGCGTGGAGTTCCTGGACACCCCGGACTCCTACTACGACGACCCGGAGCTGCGCGCGCGGATCGGCGAGGTGCGGGTGCCGATCGAGACGCTCAAGGAGCACCGGATCCTGGTCGACCGCGACGAGGACGGCTACCTGCTGCAGATCTTCACCAAGCCCGTCGGCGACCGGCCCACGGTGTTCTACGAGCTGATCGAGCGGCACGGCTCGCTCGGCTTCGGCAAGGGCAACTTCAAAGCCCTGTTCGAGGCCATCGAGCGCGAGCAGGAGCGCCGCGGTAACCTCTAGCCGACGACGGTGAACCCGGCGCGCTGGAGTTCGGCGTGCACCTGCTCACAGTGGGCGGGGCCGCGGGTTTCCAGCTTCAGCGCGATCTCCACCTCGCCCAGTGCCAGCGCGCCGGAGATCCGCGAGTGCTCGACGTCCAGGACGTTCGCGCCCAGGTCCCGCACCCGCGACAGCACCGACACCAGCGACCCCGGCCGGTCCGGCACGCGCAACCGCAGCGCGAGGTAGCGGCCGCCGGCCGTCATACCGTGCTGGATGATCTGCAGCAGCAGCAACGGATCCACGTTGCCGCCGGACACCACGGCCACCACCGGCGCCGCGAACTCGCCGGGGTACTGCAGCAGCGCCGCCACCGCCGCCGCGCCCGCCGGCTCCACCACCAGCTTGCGGCGCTCCAGGCACAGCAGCACCGCGCGGGACAGCGACTCCTCCGACACCGTGAGGACGTCGTCGACCTTCGCGGCCACGTGCGCGTAGCTCACCGGGCCCGGCTGGCCGACCGCGATCCCGTCGGCCATCGTCTGCATCGCCCGCAGCCGCACCGGTCCGCCGGCCGCGAGCGACGGCGGGAACGCCGCCGCGTCCTCGGCCTGCACCGCGACGATCCGCACGTCCGGCCGGGACGCCTTCACCGCGCACGCCACCCCCGCGACGAGCCCGCCGCCGCCGGTCGGCACCAGAACCGTGGCCGCCTCGGGCACCTGCTCCAGGATTTCCAGCCCGACGGTGCCCTGCCCGGCGATGATGTCCGCGTGGTCGAACGGGTGGATGAACACCGCCCCAGTCCGCTCGGCGAACGCGATCGCCTCCGCGAGGGACTCCTCCAGGACGTCGCCGTGCAGGTGCACCTCGGCGCCGTAACCACGGGTGGCAGCCAGCTTGGGCAGCGGCGCGCGGGTGGGCATGAAGACGGTCGAGGAGATGCCCAGCAGCGACGCCGCGAGCGCGACACCCTGCGCGTGGTTGCCCGCGCTGGCGGCCACGACACCGCGCGCGCGTTCCTCCGCGGACAGCCCGTGCAGCCGCGTGTAGGCGCCGCGGATCTTGAACGAGCCGGTGCGTTGCAGGTTCTCGCACTTGAGGTGGACCGCGCCGCCGTGTGCTTTCTCCAGGTCACGCGCGTGCTCCATCGGCGTGACCCGGGTGATGCCCTCGAGGAGCTTCCGCGCCTCGCGGATGCGTTCGACGTCCACCAGATCCATGTCCCGGATCATGCCACTCCCACCTCACGGGTTTCGGTACCCTGGGATCCGGTCAGTACGGCGAATCGGGAGTAGCCATGCCAGCGCGCAGCGAAACGGGCGGACGGGTCCGTCGTGCCACGCGCGCGGCCGGTCTGCTGCCGCTGGTCGCGGGGGTCACGTCCGCCCTGGCCCTCACCGGCGCGGCGGTCTACACGGTCGACAGGGCCGGCTGCGGCGACCCGGCCCAGTACGTCCGGCACGACAACTACGTCGAGCTGGTCGGCGGGTGCGTGGACGGCTCCGACCTGGAGGGGATCCGCACCGGCACCACGCCCGCGGACGCCAAGACGGCCGAGCTGAACAACTACCGGCCCTGAGTGCGGGTGGGGAGCGCCGGAGCGCTCCCCCGCCTCATCGACCCAGCGCCATCAACCCAGCGCCGAGCGCAGGTCGTCGCTCAGGTCGCGGACGTCCTCGATGCCGACGGACAGCCGCAGCAGGTCGTCGGGCACCTGGAGCATCGAACCGGCCACGCTCGCGTGGGTCATCTGGCCCGGGTGCTCGATCAGCGACTCGATGCCGCCCAGCGACTCGGCCAGGATGAAGAACTCCGTGCGGGCCGCGGTGTCCAGCGCGGCCTGCTTGCCGCCGGTGTGGCGGAAGGAGATCATGCCGCCGAAGCGGCGCATCTGCTTGGCCGCGACGTCGTGCCCGGCGTGATCGGGCAGGCCCGGGTAGTAGACCTCGGCGACCTTCGGGTGCGCCGTGAGCATCTCGGCGATCTTCTCCGCGTTGTCGCAGTGCCGGTCCATGCGCACGGCGAGGGTCTTGAGGCCGCGCAGGGTCAGCCACGCGTCGAACGGGCCGGGCACCGCGCCCGCCGCGTTGCGCAGGAAGAACAGCTGCTCCCGCAGCTCGTCCTCGTTGGTCAGCACCGCGCCGCCGACGACGTCCGAGTGGCCGCCCAGGTACTTGGTGGTCGAGTGCACGACGATGTCGGCACCCAGCGCCAGCGGCGTCTGCAGGTACGGCGTGGCGAAGGTGTTGTCGACGACGAGACGGGCGCCGGCCCCGTGGGCGATCTCCGCCAGCACCGCGAGGTCGGCGATGCCGAGCAGCGGGTTGGACGGCGTCTCGCACCAGATCAGCTTGGTCTCCGGGCGGATCGCGGCGCGCACCTCGTCCACGTTGGACAGGTCCGCGACGCCGTAGGACACGCCCCACAGCTTCAGCACCTTGTCGATCAGGCGGAAGGTGCCGCCGTAGGCGTCGTTGCCCAGGACCAGGTGGTCGCCGGGCCGCAGCACGGTCCGCAGCACCGCGTCGGTGGCGGCCATGCCGGAGGCGAAGGCCAGGCCGTGCCGCGCGCCCTCGAGCGAGGCGAGCGCCTGCTCCAGGGCGGTGCGCGTCGGGTTCGCGGTGCGCGAGTACTCGTAGTCACCCTCACGGGTGGCCCCGACGCCGTCCTGGGCGTAGGTGGAGGTCTGGTAGATCGGCACGATGACCGCACCTGTCCGCGGGTCAGGCTCCTGACCTGCGTGGATGGCGCGCGTCTCGAAGCCGGAGCGGGAAAGGTCGTGCGTCATTTCCCCAGCCTACGACCAGCCCTGGGTCACCCATCGCCCGGTGGGCGGCAGGCACGCCAGCACCAGGGTGCCGATGGCCGGCACGCACAGCACGCCGATGTAGACGAGCGGCACGTCGCCGTCGAGGAGGCCGAGGAAGTACACCCCGAACGCGCCGAGCACCAGCACCAGCAGGTACACCACGAGCGCCGCTGCCGCGCCGATGATCGTGGCGACGCGGCCGAACTCCTTGGCCAGCACGAGCCCGACCCCGCCGGTGATGAGGGCGACGGCGAGCAGCAGGTGCGTGGCGAACGTCAGCAGGCTGCGCCCGAGGTCGTTGTCGCCGGCGAGCAGCACCGCGCCACCGGCCACGCCGACCAGGTGGAACAGGCCGCCGAGCAGGGCCAGGACGGCCGCGGTGATGCCGGTGCCGCCGCCGCGGGAGGACGTCGCGGCTTCGGATTGGGACGGAAAGGTCACCACTACCAACTACCAGCCGGGCGGTGCCGCAGGTACCGGAAGGTCCACGGAAGCACCGCGAGCACGAACACGAGCGGCCCGCCGACCGCCGCGCCGACCCGCACGAACGCGTCGTCGGGCGCGAAGCGGAACATGGCCGCGAAGAAGTCCCCGAAGTAGCCGGGGTAGAGCAGGACCGGCTCGCAGATCACCGCGGCGACCGCGAGCAGCCCGCCGACCAGCAGCAACACCGCGCCGGCGACCGCGCGGAAGAACGTGGTCAGCGCACCGGCCAGCAGGACCAGCGCGGCCGCCGAGTAGATGCCCAGGACGCCGCGCACCTTGCCGTCCATGCCCGCGAAGCCGTAGTCGACGAAGAACTTCAACGGCAGGTAGCCGAGCAGCCCGGCCAGCACCAGGCCGACCACGCCGGCGAGGATCGCGGTGGTCCCGTTGGGGCGCGGCTCGTGGCCGTTTCGACTCGTCACAGCGCTCCCGGGGAAATCGGACGTTTTCGGCGCTCACCCTAGCGGCGTTCCCAGCGCGCGGACATCAACTGGGAAAAAGACGATGCCCCCGGCGCGGGGCCGGGGGCATCGTCTCGTCGAGTTCAGCCGGTCACCACTGCTGCGGCGGCTGACCGGGCTGGCCGTACTGGCCGGGCTGCTGCGGCGGCTGGCCGTACTGACCCGGCTGCTGCCCGTACTGACCGGGCTGCCCGTAGCCGGGCTGCTGGCCGTACTGGCCGGGCTGGCCGTAGCCGGGCTGCTGGCCGGGCTGGCCGTACTGGCCGGGCTGCGGGAAGCCACCGCTCTGCGGGTTCGGCCCGCCCGGCTGCCCGTACTGCGGCTGGCCGTGGGGCTGGCCGTGCTGCGGCTGACCGAACTGACCGGGCTGCCCCGGCTGCGGGAAACCACCGCTCTGGGGGCCACCGGAACCACCGGGGCCGCCGAAGCCACCCTGGCCACCCTGCTGGCCGGCACCATCGCCGAGGCCGACGAACTGCTTCGTCGCCGGGACCACGCCGAGCACGCCGATCGCCAGCACCACGATGCCGAAGATCAGCTGCGCGACCGGGATGCCCGGGATGTCGGAGGCGCCCTCCGGCATCGAGGCCATGATCAGGATGCCGAACAGCAGCATCAGGAAGCCGCCGACGGCCGTCACGATCGGGGCGATCTTCTTCAGCGCCGGGCTCAGCTTGTTCGCCAGCGCGATCAGGACGCCACCGGCCAGCGCCGCGAGGCCGCCGACCGCAAGCATGATCATGTAGAACCAGAGCAGGCCCGGGCTGGGCAGCCCGAAATCCTCCGCCTGGTCCTTGATCGAGTCGTAGGCGTCGGAGTAGTCGGCGACGTCACCGAAGTCGATCAGCGCGAAGATCAGGCCGAGCAGGCCGAGCAGCGCGGCGAGACCACCGGCGATCCAGCCGAAGAGCTGGTTGTTGCCGCCGGCGCCACCGCCCTGCTGGGGGTAGCCCGGCGCGCCGAAGCCCTGCGGCTGGCCGAAACCACCCGACGGCGGGCCGTAGCCCTGCGGCGGCTGGCCGTAGGGGCCCGGCTGCTGCTGCCCGAACCCGGGCTGCTGCTGGCCGAATCCCTGCTGTCCGTAGCCCTGCTGTCCGTAGCCCTGCTGGGGGTTGACCGCACTGGGGTTGTCCGCGGCGCTCGGCGGCGGCGAGTACGGGATGGCCGGCGGCTGGGAGCCCGGGGGCACCAGCTGCGTCGACTCCGCGCCCGGCTGATCACCCGGGCCGACCTTCTGCGTGGCGTTGGGGTCGCCACCGGGCTGGACCACCTGGGTCGGCTCCGCGGTCTCGCCGAACGAACCGCCCTCGGACGGCTGCTGCGACTGGCCGGGCTGCACGACCTGGGTCGGCTCCGAGGAGCCGAACGGGTTGTCTGGCTGCTGCTGGGGACCGCTCGGCGGGCCCTGAGGCGGCTGACCGCCACCCCACGGCTGGTTCGGCGGCTGCGGAGCGCTCATGTGGGTCTTGAACCCCCTCGAGAGGACTGACAGTGCGAATTCACGTTGATCTGGGTGGGCCACACGCTATCGGATACCGGTCATAGACGCTCGTAACGCCCCGACGGTTCCGCGCGATGAAACCCGGTTCAGCGTCCGGCGAGGTAGCCCAGCAGGTCGTGCCTGGTCAGCACGCCGGCCGGCTTGCCGTCGACCAGGACGAGCGCCCCGTCGGCGTTGGACAGCGCCTTCATCGCCGCCCCGACGCCCTCGCTCGCGCCGATGGTCGGCAGCGGCGGCGACATGTGCTTGTCCAGGCGGTCGGCGAGCTGGGCCTTCCCGGTGAACAGGGCCTCCAGCAGCTCCCGCTCGTTGACGGCGCCGACCACCTCGGCGGCCATCACCGGCGGCTCGGCGCTGACCACCGGCATCTGGCTGACGTCGAACTCGGACAGGATCGCGACGGCCTCGGCGACCGTCTCGTTCGGGTGGGTGTGGACCAGGTCGGGCAGCGAGCCGGTCTTGGCGCGCAGCACGTCGCCGACGGTGGCGCCGGAGGAGTCCGGCGGCAGGAAGCCGTAGCCGGCCATCCACTGGTCGTTGAAGACCTTGCCCAGGTAGCCGCGGCCGCCGTCGGGCAGCAGCACCACGATGACGTCGTCCGGGCCGAGCCGCTCGGCGAGCTTGAGCGCGGCCGCGACCGCCATGCCGCACGAGCCGCCGACCAGCAGGCCCTCTTCGAGCGCGAGGCGGCGGGTGGTGGCGAAGGACTCGGCGTCGGAGACGGCGATGATCTCGTCGGCGATGCCCCGGTCGTAGGTGTCCGGCCAGAAGTCCTCGCCGACGCCTTCGACCAGATAGGGGCGGCCGGTGCCGCCGGAGTAGACCGAGCCCTCGGGGTCGGCGCCGATGACCTTGACCTTGCCCTCCGACGCTTCCTTGAGGTAGCGGCCGGTGCCGGAGATCGTGCCGCCGGTGCCCACGCCCGCGACGAAGTGCGTGATCTTGCCCTCGGTCTGCCGCCAGATCTCGGGGCCGGTCGAGTGGTAGTGGCTGGCCGGGTTCTCCTTGTTGGCGTACTGGTTGGGCTTCCAGGCGCCCTCGATCTCGGCGACCAGCCGGTCGGAGACCGAGTAGTAGGAGTCCGGGTGCTCGGGCGGGACGGCCGTCGGGCACACCACGACGCGGGCGCCGTAGGCCTTGAGCACGTTGCGCTTGTCCTCGCTCACCTTGTCCGGGCAGACGAAGACGCACTTGTAGCCCTTGCGCTGGGCGACCATCGCCAGGCCGACGCCGGTGTTGCCGGAGGTCGGCTCGACGATCGTGCCGCCGGGCTTGAGCTCGCCCGACGCCTCGGCGGCTTCGACCATCCGCAGCGCGATGCGGTCCTTCACGCTGCCGCCCGGGTTGAAGTACTCCACCTTCGCCAGCACGAGCGGCGCCAGGCCCTCGGTGAGGGAGTTCAGCTTGACCAGCGGGGTGTCGCCCACGAGGTCGACGATGTGCTCGACGTAGTCCACACCGATGAGGCTAGTCGCGCGG
Source organism: Amycolatopsis deserti (assembly GCF_014653945.1). Lineage (GTDB taxonomy): Bacteria > Actinomycetota > Actinomycetes > Mycobacteriales > Pseudonocardiaceae > Amycolatopsis_E > Amycolatopsis_E deserti. The sequence goes on from NZ_BNAU01000014.1 coordinate 45,970, forward strand.
AGCGCGTCCGTTGAGGGTGGTGGTGGGCTGGCGGGCGGGACCTCGACGAGTAATGCCCAAGTTGGGGTTGACCTCCGAGGCCCGCTGGCTGCGGCTCCTGCCCGCCCGGATGCCCGGCGCGTTCCAGGGGCTGCCCGGCCAATCCGCCTACAACCGCGTTGCCGCTGGTCAAGCTGATGGCCATCTGCGACCACGAACCCCGCCTGCTCACCGAACGACCCGGCCTGCTGATCATCGCCGACGCCACCGGCCAACCCATCACCCGCTCCCTGACCGCCTACGACCACTGACCGAGCTACGCACAACTCGTCTGGACGTGGCAGTCGTCGCTCAGGGGTTTGACCGCGCGCTCCCAGGGTGCAGGATGTGGGTAAGCACGCGCTTAGCCCGACCCGAAGGAGTGTCCCGCCATGCCTGAAGCCGTGATCGTCTCAGCCGCGCGTTCCCCGATCGGCCGTGCCGGGAAGGGTTCGCTGGTGAGCATGCGGCCGGACGACCTGGCCGTCCAGATGGTCCGCGCCGCCCTGGACAAGGTGCCGCAGCTGGACCCGAAGGACATCGACGACCTCATGCTCGGCTGCGGCCTGCCCGGCGGTGAGTCGGGCTTCAACATGGGCCGCGCCGTCGCGGTCCAGCTCGGCTACGACCACCTGCCCGGCTGCACCATCACCCGCTACTGCTCGTCCAGCCTGCAGACCACCCGGATGGCGCTGCACGCGATCAAGGCCGGCGAGGGTGACGTCTTCATCTCCGCCGGGGTGGAGACGGTGTCGCGGTTCGCCAAGGGCAGCTCGGACTCCTGGCCCGACACGCACAACCCGATCTTCGCCGACGCCGAGGCGCGCACCGCGAAGACCGCGGCCGAGGGCAGCGACACCTGGGTGGACCCGCGGGAGAACGGCGAGCTGCCCGACGTCTACATCGCGATGGGCCAGACCGCGGAGAACCTCGCCCGGCTGAAGAACGTCTCCCGCGAGGAGATGGACGAGTTCGGCGTGCGGTCGCAGAACCTGGCCGAGAAGGCCATCGCCGACGGGTTCTGGGCCAAGGACATCACGCCGGTCACCCTGCCCGACGGCACGGTCGTGTCGAAGGACGACGGCCCGCGCGCGGGCGTGACGATCGAGGGCGTGTCCGGCCTGAAGCCGGTGTTCCGCCCCGACGGCCGGGTCACCGCCGGCAACTGCTGCCCGCTCAACGACGGCGCCGCCGCGCTGGTGATCATGTCCGACACGAAGGCGAAGCAGCTCGGCATCACGCCGCTGGCGCGGGTCGTGTCGACCGGCGTGTCCGGCCTGTCGCCGGAGATCATGGGTTACGGCCCGGTCGAGGCGTCGCAGCGCGCGCTGGCCCGCGCCGGGATGTCGATCGGCGACATCGACCTGGTCGAGATCAACGAGGCGTTCGCCGCGCAGGTCATCCCGTCCTACAAGGACCTGGGCATCGACATCGAGCGGCTGAACGTCAACGGCGGCGCGATCGCCGTGGGTCACCCGTTCGGCATGACCGGCGCCCGCATCACCTCGACGCTCATCAACTCGCTCCAGCACCACGACAAGCAGTTCGGCCTGGAGACGATGTGCGTCGGCGGCGGCCAGGGCATGGCGATGGTCATCGAGCGGCTCAGCTGACCCTGGACACGGAGAAGGGGCCCGGTCGCGATGCGGCCGGGCCCCTTCTCGTGGCGTGGATCAGGCGCTGGCGCCGTTCTTCGCGACCGCGCACATGGTCGTGGCGGGCTCGGAGTAGGTGACCGCGCCGTCGATTTCGAGGCCTTCGCAGGCGGCCTGGTCGGCCTGGCCGGCGACGATCTTGAGGAACTCGATCTCGGCCGTCGGGTCGGTGCACGGGACCCGCTTGTAGCCGTCGGTCGAGGAGGTCACGTTGGCGAAGCAGTCGCCGTCGTGCGCGTTGATCATCAGGCAGAGCTTGTAGTCGCCGCGCCCGCTGACGCTGTACTCGTCGTAGTCGCCGGTGGGGCAGTTGTCGGACGCGTTGTCCAGCTTGACCGCGATCTTGACGTTCGCGTTCTGGTCGCCGCAGTCGATCTTCGTCGGCTCGTCGCCGTTGGTGGTGAACTCGGTGACCTGCAGGCAGTCGCCGACCGAAGCGGACGCCGGGGACTTCATGAACCCGACGACGGCGCCGATCACGACCCCGATCACGACGATCGGGATCACGATCATCAGCCACACCGGGAAGCGCCGCTTCTGGGCGGGCTGGCCGGGCGGCGGGCCGAACGGCTGCCCCGGCGGCGGGCCGAACGCGCCCGGCTGGCCGGGCTGTCCCGGCGGCGGGAAGGCCGGCGGGGCGCCCGCGGGCTGTCCGGGCGGCGGCCCGAACTGGCCGGGCTGACCGGCCTGCCCGGGAGGCGGGCCGAACGCGCCGGGAGCGCCCTGGTTGCCGGCGGGCGGCTGGTTGCCGAACGGCGCCGGCTGCCCTCCAGGCGCAGCCGGCGGTGGGGGGACGCTCACACGAACCTCACAGATGTAAACGAGACAGTAGTGCCCGTATCCAACACTGCGTAGTCAAGATGACGATCACCGCCCCACCGAAAGGGTGACGACATGACAAAAGGACACCCGGCCAGTGACCGGGTGTCCTTTTGCGAGGGAACTTCGAGGCGCTAGTCGTTCTGCAGGTACGACAGCAGGCGCAGGATCTCCAGGTAGAGCCAGACCAGGGTGGTCATCAGGCCGAACGCGGCGAACCACGCCCACTTGGCCGGCATGCCCGCCCGGATCATCTGGTCCGCCATGTCGAAGTCGAGCAGGAAGTTGAACGCCGCGACGCCGATCACGACCAGGCTGAAGATGATCGCGAGCGCGCCGCCGTCCCGCAGGCCCATGTTGACGCCGAACAGTCCCAGGACCAGGTTGGCGATCATCAGGATCGCGACACCGGCCGTCGCGCCGATGATCCACTTCGTGAGCTTCGGCGTGACCTTCACGGCGCCGGTCTTGTAGACCACCAGCATCGCGACGAAGACACCCGCCGTGCCCAGGATCGCCTGCAACGCGATGCCCGGGTAGATGAACTCGAAGAGCCCGGTGATGGCACCGAGGAACACACCCTCGGCCGCCGAGTACAGCAGCGTCATCGGGCCGCTCGGCTTCTGCCGGAAGATCATGATCAGCGACAGCACCAGGCCGACGATCATGCCGCCGAGCATCAGCCCGAGCACCGGGCCGAGCGCGTTCGCGTCGGCCTGGGACTGGGCCCAGATCGCGGCGAGGACACCGGTGATCAGGGCGACGCCGAGGCTCATCCCGGTCTTGATGACAACGTCATCGACCGTCATCGGGCGTTCGGTGGCCGGCGCCTGCTGCGCGCCGTAGCCCGACGGCATCCCGTAACCGGGCATGCCCTGGGGCTGGTTGAAGCCTACGTTCGGCCCGTAGGAGCCGTATCCCGCGCCGCCGGTGGGCAAGTTGCGGAACGCTGGGTTGCTCGTGGAACGCACCTGATCCTCCTGGATCTACTGGCACCTGCATCAGGTTCAACGTCGGCAGCGCCCTGCCGGTTCCCGTCAAGTAAAGACGACTTTACTCGCGCCCGGTGATCGTTTCGGGGACCCCGTGCACTATGACTGTGGTCACGGCGGCCCGGCCGGCGCACAATGCAGCCGGGCGACGACGCGGAGGGCAGGCACATGACCGGGTATCTCGTGACGGGTGCGACCGGGTTGATCGGACGTCAGTTCACCCCGCTGCTGCTCGCCAGGGACGACGTGGACCAGGTGTTCCTCCTGGTCCGCGAGAAGTCGCGGGAGCGGCTGTCCGACCTGGTCAACGGCTGGCCGCACCCGGAGAAGGTGACGCTGGTCGAGGGCGACATCGGCCGCGAGGGCCTCGGCGTCGGCGAGGACGTGCGCGCCGAACTGCGCGGGAAGGTCGACGGTCTGGTCCACCTGGCCGCGCTCTACGACCTCACCGCCGACGACGCGACGAGCGTCAAGGCCAACGTCGACGGCACCCGCCACGTGCTGGAACTGGCCGCCGAGATCGACGCGGGCTGCCTGCACCACGTGTCGTCGGTGGCCGTGGCCGGCGACCACGAGGGCGTGTTCACCGAGGACATGTTCGACACCGGCCAGCGCCTGCCCACGCCCTACCACCGGACGAAGTTCGAGGCCGAGCGGCTGGTGCGGCAGCAGTCCGAGGTGCCGTGGCGGGTGTACCGGCCTGCCGTCGTGGTGGGTCACTCGCAGACCGGCGAGATGGACAAGATCGACGGCCCCTACTACCTGTTCCCCGCGATCAGCAGGCTCGCCGCGCTGCCGAACGTGCCGCTGGTGGGCCCGGACCTGGGCGACACGAACGTCGTGCCGGTCGACTACGTGGCCAGGGCGCTGCTCGAGCTGGTCGTCAAGCCCGGGCTGGACGGGCGCGCGTTCCACCTGGTCAGCCCGGAACCGCAGTCGGTGGTGTGCGTCTACAACGCCTTCGCCCGCGCAGCCGGTGCGCCGACGATCAACGTCGAGCTGGACCGGCGGCTGTCCCGGGGCCTGCTGAAGCTGGCGCGGCTGAGCGAGCACGTGCCCGGGTTCACGATCACCCGCGACGCGTTCCTGGAGCGCCTGGGCATCCCGGCCGTCCTGCTGGACACGCTGTCGTTCCCGTCGGTGTTCGCCTCCGCCGCGACGCGCAAGGAGCTGGCGGCCAGCGGCGTCGACGTGCCGCGGATCGAGGACTACGCGCCCGCGCTGTGGCGGTACTGGCGCGAGCACCTGGACCCGTTCCGCGCCCGCAAGCACGGGCCGCGCGGCGAGCTGGACGGGCGTCGCGTGATCATCACCGGCGCGTCGTCGGGCATCGGGCGGGCGACCGCGCTCAAGGTGGCGGCCGAGGGCGGTGTCCCGCTGCTGGTCGCGCGGCGGGAGCCGGAGCTGGCGGAGGTCCGCGACGAGATCATCGCCGCGGGTGGCTACGCCTCGATCTACCCGGCCGACCTGACCGACGAGGAGGCCGTGCGCAAGATCGTCGACCAGATGCTGAGCGAGCACGGCCGCATCGACATGCTGGTCAACAACGCCGGCCGGTCGATCCGCCGCTCGATAAAGCTGTCCTACGACCGCTTCCACGACTACGAGCGGGCGATGGCGATCAACTACTTCGGCGCGGTCCGGCTGATCCTCGCGGTGCTGCCGCACATGGCCGAGCGGAAGTTCGGGCACGTCGTCAACGTGTCCTCGATCGGCGTGCAGGGCATCGCGCCGCGGTTTTCCGCCTACGTCGCCTCGAAGGCCGCGCTGGACTACTTCAGCAAGATCGCGGCGACCGAGACCCACGGCGACGGCATCACGTTCACCACCATCCACATGCCACTGGTCCGCACGCCGATGATCCGGCCGACGAAGATCTACGACGCGTTCCCGACGAAGTCGCCGGACCAGGCCGCGGACATGGTGGTGCGGGCGCTGAAGAACCGGCCCAAGCACGTCGGCACCCCGGAGGGGTACCTGATCCAGGCGGCGTACACGCTGCTGCCGGGGCTGGTCGACGCCATAGCCTACGAGGGGTACCGCGTCTTCCCCGACTCGACCGCGGCCGGCGGCAGTGGTGAGCTACGCATCGGAAAGGGCGAGCGGCACCTGTCCCGCGCGGCGAACGCGCTCGTCAAGCTGACCAGGGGTTTCCACTGGTGAGTGACACACCGGGCGTGGCCTGACGGTGTTAACCCGCTGTGCGCGGGTACGGTTTTCGCATGGTCTCTGAGCGCGACAGCCTGCTCCCGTTGCGGCGTGAGTACAACCAGGTGTGGCACGGCTTCGACCGCGGGCAGGTGCTGCAGTACCTGGATCACGTCGAGGCGAACCTGCGCCGGGTGATGGCCGATCGCGACAACGCGATGAGCCAGGTGAGCAACCTGTCGCGCGAGCTGGAGGGCGCCCGCGGGGAGATCGCGCGGCTGCGGAACCGGGTCGAGGAGCTGAAGCGGCCGCCGGAGCGGATCGAGGACCTCGACGAGCGCATGCAGCGCACGGTGGAGCTGGCGGAGATGCGCGCCGAGGAGATCACCTCGCGCGCGCAGGTCGCCGCGGAGGAGCACTGGAGCGCGACGACCGAGCTGTCCGGGAAGCTGCGGGAGCGGTACCAGAGCCTGCTGGCCGAGCTGGACACGCACGGGCAGGCGCTGCAGGCCGAGCACAAGCGCGCGCTGGAGGCGACGAAGGCCGAGGTCGAGCGGCTGACCGCGGAGGCGACGCGGCGGCGGACGCAGCTGGACATCGAGGCCGAGCGCAAGCGCCGCACCGTGCAGCACGACTTCGAGCAGTCGATGGCCTCGCAGCGGGCCGCGCTGGAGAAGCACATCGCCGACCAGCAGACGGCGAGCAAGCAGCAGGCCGAGCGGCGCATCGCGGAGGCGACGGCCGAGGCGAAGCGCCTGGTCGACGAGGCCACCACGAGGGCCCGCCAGCTGGTCGAGGAAGCGACCGCGCGGGCCGAGAAGCGCGAACGCGAGGCGCGGGAGCTGGTCGAGCACCTGACGCGGATCAGCACCGAGGTGGCCGGGCGGCTCCGCAAGACGGACGAGGTGCTGGCGCGCAGCCAGTCGGCGCTGGAGCCGCTGCGGGAGGAGTCGGTGGTGGACATGAGCCGCCCGACGGAAACCGCTGGCGACGGGATGAAGACGGTGCCCGCGGTGAAGCCCGCCCCGGTGGCGAAGCCCGGCGGAGCTGGTGGACCGGCGGTCGGGCCCGGCGCTGGTGGCGGCACGACGGCTGGGGCTCCAGCGGCGACGCCCGCTGGGTCGGGCGCTCCGGCGGGCCGCGTGGCGACAGGTCCGGCTTCGGGACCGCAAGCGCCGGGTGCGGGCGGCCAGGGTGGACCGCCGTTGGGCGGCCAAGATGGCTCCGTCACGAGTGGTCAAGGCGGCAAGACCGGCCCGGCGGCCGGGAAGCCTGCCCCCGCCAAGCCGACGCCCAAGCCCGGCGGTGGTGCTCGCCCCGTGACCGGCAAGCCCCCGGCCGCGCTGGCCGGCCCCGCCGCGATGCCGGAGGGCCAGCAGCCGCCGAAGCCGCTCGCCAAGCGGCCCCAGTCGACCAAGAAGTAGGGCCCTGCGGGGCCAATCCAGGTCCGCCGCGGCGGTCAGGGCCGCCAAGGGGCCCGACGACCGGGAGGGCAGCCTCGGCGGCGCGACCCCCTGGGCACCCTCCGCGGCGCAACCCGAAGGGCCGCCTCGGCAGCGCAGCCCCCTGGGCAGCCTCCGCGGCGCAACCCGAAGGGCCGCCTCGGCAGCGCAGCCCCCTGGGCAGCCTCCGCGGCGCAACCCGCAGGGGCAGCCCAAAGCGCCGCCTCGTCCCCCTTCCCGTGGGGCAGCACTCCCGGCCATCGGCCGCGCCCCCTGCGGGGCTTCATCCAGCCCCGCTCAGGCGACGAGGGCCGGTTGGCCGTCGCTAAGGCAGCCGCTGCCAGGGGTTCAGCTTCTCCAGCTGTGCGGCCAGCGCCAGCAGCCTTCCCTCACCTCCAGGGGGCGCCACCAGCTGCACGCCGATCGGCAGGCCGTTCGGGTGGCGGCCGGCCGGCACGGACATCGCCGGGTAGCCCGACAGGTTCCACAGCCCCGTGAAGCCCGCCAACGCCACCGACGGCAGCGCGTTCGCCAGGCAGGACCGCTCGTGCCACGCCCTCGCCTTCGGGGGCAGCGTCGCCAGCGTTGGCGTGATCAGGACGTCGTGCCGGGCGAAGAACTCCTCGGCCCGCGCCGTCCACCGGCGGGCGGTCCCGGGCGTCACCAGCCGCCGCACGGCCTGCCCGATCCGCACGTGCCGCTGCGTCCGCGGCTGCAGCGTGTCCAACGGCAACCCCGCCGCCTCCTCGGCCGGCCCGGCGAACCACCGCGACAGGATCCCGGCCACCGGCTCCACCCCGTACCGCGGCCGCGCCCGCTCCACCCCGTGCCCCGACTCCGCCAGCAGCTCCGCGACCCGCTCCACCGCCGCCGTCAGCGGGCGCGGCACCGGTGCGTGCGTCAGCGGCACGTCCGTCGACACCGCGATCCGCAGCCGCCCCGGCTCGCCGACCTCCGCCAGCCCCGGCCGGTCCGCCAGCACCGACAGCAGCAACGCCGCGTCGGCGACCGTCGTGGCCAGGCTGCCGTGCGCGGACATCCCGAACCAGCCCTCCTCGGCCAGCAGGTCCGCCCCCGCCTTGATCCCGACCAGCCCGCACATCGCCGCCGGGAGCCGGATCGATCCGAGCCCGTCCGTGCCGTGCGCGACCGGCACCAGCCCGGCCGCCACCGCCGCCGCGCTCCCGCCCGACGAACCGCCCGCGGTGTACTCGGGCGCCCACGGGTTGCGCGCCACGCCCTCCGGCGAGTCGGTCATCGGCCAGATGCACAGCTCCGGCACGCGCGTGATCCCGACGATCACCGCCCCCGCCGCACGCAACCGCCGCACCACGAAGTGGTCCGAACCAGCCGGAACAGCCGTGGCGGTCCCGCACGTCACGGTCTCGCCCGCGACCCCGGCCACGTCCTTGACCGCCACCGGCACCCCGGCCAGCGGAAGCTCCGCCAGGTCCGCACGCGTCCGCAGGAGCCGCGCCTCGGCCACCGCCTCCTCCGCGCGCACCCGGCGGAAGGCCCCCACGACCCGGTCCGCCGCCTCGATGCCCGCGATCACCCGTTCGGTCTCCCGGACCGGGTCGGCCTCCCCGGCCCGCACCGCCGCTGCCAGCGCCGTCGCCGTCACCATCATGTGCGAACCCTATAGAAGAATCCGCGACGCAATAGCCGCTCGCGTGACCGGCCGATCACACAGCGACCCGGCCGGTGTCGGATTCGTCACGGTTCTCGGCGCACGAAACGTGATCAATCCGTACACCCACCGTGAGACGACCTGCTCAGCGCGATCCTCCGAAGTGGACTCCCGGTCGCCGGCTCGCCCGGGACCCCTTGCGCCGCAGCTAGAATCCGGTTCGGAAACCGCGGTACCCTATCGATAAACGTGTGCGAGATCACAGGAGAAACGAACGCAGCACCGAGCGCGACAGCCAATCGGAGTAGACACCAAGACCATCCGGCGGAATAGCACCCGCGGAACGCCTCGGCATTCCACAGCCTCGGTGATGATCTGCGCGACCCCGTTGGTGCGGGCGTAACGCGATCATATAGCCGGACGACAATATCCGCGCGGCTGACAAAGTCCCTGGCACCTCGACGGAGAGGCGTCCGGTGCGGACAGAACGTGAAGTTGACTCATACTTGTCCGGGCTGGTTCACTCTCCCGGTCGTACAACCCACTGCGGTTCCTGTGCGAAGCGTCAACTCGGGTCCGGGGGCCGAGGCCATCACATCGAGTTGCGGGAAGGCTCCTCAGAGCGTTGAAAAAGGTATTCGGAACACGTAGGCGGCGTGCTTCGATCCGGTCGAGGGTGCTCGCGATCGCGATCGTGCCCAGTGTCGCCCTGCTGCTCGCCGGCGTGGCGCTCGCTGGCTACCTGGTCGTGCAGGCGGTCAACGCCCGCGAGTTCGCGACGAAGGTCCACGACTCGGCCGAGCCGGGCGCCCTCTTCTTCGGCGCGGTGCGCGCTGAGCGCGTGCTGACCTTGCGCACGCTGGCCGGCAACGGCTCGCCGGGCGCGGATCTGATCCAGGCGCGGGCAAAGACGGACACCACGGCCGCGCGCATGGCGACCGTCCTGCAGGACATGGTCGACGACGCCCCGGAGTCGGTGCGCCAGAGCATCGCCAAGACCAGCGCGAACTTCGCCCAGCTGCCCGGGCTGCGGCAGCGCGTGGACAGCAGGCAGGCGTCCCCGCTCGAGGCCTACACCTTCTACAACCGCATCATCGACGAGTTCGCCAACGGCCTGAACGGCGTGGCCGAGGGCGCGCCGGACGCGCAGACCGCGTTCCTCCGCGTCACCGCGATGCCGCTGTTCACGGCGGCCGACGCGATGTCCCGCGGTGACGCGCTGGCCGCCGCCGGCATCGCCGGTCGCGGCCTGTCCGAGGAGGAGTTCCGCACCTACATCAGCCAGGTCGGCGCCTACCACGCCGAGCTGGAGGTCGCCGCGCCGCAGATGATCCCGTCGGTGCGCGCCAAGTACGACGCGCTGCTGGCGAGCCCGGCGTGGGACACGCTGAGCATCGTTGAAAACGCTTTCCTGCGCGGCAACCAGGATTCGCTGCCGGTGCCGGAGGCGCAGTGGCGCGACGCCGCGACCCAGGTCGGGAACGCGCTGATGGGCCTCTACATCGAGCAGAGCTCCAACGCCACGAACGTCGGCCTGGAAAGCGGTGACCGGACGCTGGTCACCTCGATCATCGCCGGCGCCGCCGCGCTGATCGTTTCGCTGGCGGTGTTCTTCTTCGCCTGGCGCCTGTCCAACCGCCTGATCCAGCGGCTGGGCCGGCTCCGCGAGGAGACCCTGGAGGCCGCCGAGACGCAGCTGCCGCAGCTGGTCGAGCGGGTCCGCACCGGTGAGGCCGTCGACCTCGACCGCGAGGTCGCGCTGCTGGACCACGGTGACGACGAGATCGGCCAGGTCGCCGACGCGTTCAACAAGGCGCAGCAGACCGCCATCGCGGCCGCGGTGGACGAGGCCAAGACCCGCGAGGGCACCAAGAAGGTCTTCCTCAACATCGCCCACCGCAGCCAGGTGCTGGTGCACCGGCAGCTCAAGGCCCTCGACGAGGCCGAGCGCAAGCAGGAGGACCCGGACCAGCTGGACATGCTGTTCCGCCTGGACCACCTGTCCACCCGCGCTCGCCGCAACGCGGAGAACCTGATCATCCTCGGCGGCGAGCGGCCGGGACGGCAGTGGCGCAACCCGGTCGCGCTGGCCGACCTGATCCGCGGCGCCACCGGGGAGACCGAGGACTACGCCCGCGTCACCGTCGGCAAGCTGCCGAACGTCGCGGTCGCCGGCCCGGTCGTCGCCGACCTGGTGCACCTGCTCGCCGAGCTGCTGGACAACGCCACGTCGTTCTCGCCGCCGAACTCGCGCGTCGAGGTGTTCGGCGACGTCGTCGGCAAGGGCGTGGTCATCGAGATCGAGGACCAGGGCCTGGGCATCGAGCCGGAGCAGGCCGAAGAGCTGAACGCGATGCTGCGGGAACCGCCGGACTTCAGCGTCATGGCGTTGTCCGCGGAACCGCGCCTGGGCCTGTTCGTGGTCGCGCGCCTGGCGTCCCGGCACGGCATCTCGGTCACCCTGCGCGACTCCGCTTACGGCGGCACGCGGGCGATCGTGCTCGTCCGGTCCGAGCTGCTGGCTCCGGTGCCGCAGTCCGACGACGCGCCGCAGCCCGAGGAGGCGCTGGTGCCGGCGCAGAGCGCGCCGGCGCACCGGTGGCCCGATGAGGCCGACACCCCGCCGGAGCCGGCCGCCAACGGGCACCGGGAAGAGCCGCCGGCGCGGGTGGACCTGTTCCGCCCCAACGTCCCGGCCGCTCCGCCGGAACCGCCGCCCGCCCCGCGACAGCAGCACACGCCGCAGATCCCGGTGCGCGCGCCGCTGGACTCCCGGCCGCCGCTGGACACCCGCGTGCCGATCGACACGCGCCCGCCCCAGGCCCGGCCGCCGCAGCACGCCGGACCGATCTCGCCGGACCGCCCGCCGCTGCCGCGGCGCCGCCGGCAGCAGAACCTGGCCCCGCAGTTGAGGAAGGACGAGGAGACCGCGACCTTCAGCGCCGCCACCGACCACAGCCCCGTGCCCGACGACAGCCCGGAGCAGGCCCGCAGCCGGCTCTCGGCGTTCCAGCAGGGCACTCGCCGCGCTCGTGAACAGGATCCGAGCACCACCGACATTCTGGGAGAGCACACGTGACGAACGCGGGAATCAACGAGCTGGACTGGCTCCTCGACGACCTCCTGCAGCAGGTCGTGGGAGCGGACCGGGCGGTTGTGCTGTCGGCCGACGGCCTGCTGATCGGCCGGTCCACCAACCTGTCCGAAGAGGACGGTGAGCACCTGTCGGCGGTGGCGTCGGCGTTCCAGAGCCTCGCCAAGGGCACCGGGCGCCACTTCGGCGGCGGCGCGGTGCGCCAGACCGTCGTGGAGATGGACCACGCGTTCCTGTTCGTCACCACGGCCGGCCACGGCGCGTGCCTCGCGCTGCTGACCGCCGCGGACGTCGACATGGGCCTCGTCGCGTACGCGATGAACATGATGGTCAAGCGGGTCGGTGCCGCACTGAGCGCCGCGCCACGAGTTGAGCAGCAAAGCACGCCATGATGATCAGGCGGGACGACGACACCTGGTTCGATGACGCGGCCGGACCGATCGCCCGGCCGTACACGATCACCGGCGGCCGCACCCACGCCGGTGACATCGACCTGCAGCTGCTGTCCCTCGTGGTCGCCCTGCCCGGCCTGGCCGAAGCGGCCACCATGGCGCCGGAGTACGCCCGGATCGTGCGGCTGTGCCAGCGGCCGCTGTCGGTCGCCGAGGTCGCCGCGCACCTGGACCTGCCGGTGCCGATCGTGAAGGTGCTGCTGGCCGACCTCATCGAGCGCGGCCACGTGATCTACCGGACGTCCCAGCCCATCTCCGACACCCCCGAACAACACGTACTCCAGGCGGTTCTCGATGGCATTCGCAGGCTCTGAGCCCCGGCGGAACGTCTCCGCCACCGTGGTGAAGCTGCTGATCGCAGGCGGCTTCGGGGTCGGCAAGACCACCATGGTCGGCTCGGTGAGCGAGATCTCCCCGCTGCGGACGGAGGAGTCGATCACGCAGGCCTCGGCCGGGATCGACGACCTCACCGGGGTGGAGAGCAAGACCACCACGACCGTGGCGCTGGACTTCGGCCGCATCACGATCAACCCCGAGCTGATCCTGTACCTGTTCGGCACGCCGGGGCAGGACCGGTTCTGGTTCATGTGGGACGAGCTCGCGCAGGGCGCGCTGGGCGCGGTCGTGCTCGCCGACACGCGCAGGTTGGAAAGTTGCTTCCCGGCGGTGGACTTCTTCGAGCGGCGCGGGCTGCCGTTCGTGGTCGGCGTCAACTGCTTCGACAACGCCTACCGCTACGGCACCGAGGAGGTGCGCGCGGCGCTCGAACTGGACGACACGGTCCCGATCCTGCTGTGCGACGCGCGGGACCGCGAGTCGACCAAGCAGGTGCTGGTGATCCTGATGCAGCACGTGATGGCGAACGCGGCCCTGGCCCGGCGCTAGGGCCGGATCGAACTGCTCGAATCCGCGGGCGGGGTGGACCTTTCGAGGGCCTCTGGACAGTCGGTGCGCCGGACGAGACCTAGGTGTGTTGTTCGGTGAGGTTGGTGCCGCGGCTGGCTGGGGTGTTGCCGCCGATGCCGGTGTG
>NZ_BNAU01000015.1 GCF_014653945.1 Amycolatopsis deserti
AAGGACAGGGCGGAAGCGCAGCCCGGCGGGGAGTTGCCGGACGGGCCCAGCCAGCAGCAACGGGACAGGCCGCGCGGCCGGCGACGGCGGCTCGACGCAGCGACGACGCCCCGCCCGGCGGGCGCAGCCCCCGGCAGCAACAGCGCGGGGCCATGGCCGCGCAGCCAGCGAGCAAGCTCAGCGGCCGGGAGGGAAGTTGCCCGACGGGCCCCGTGGGCAGCAACGATGCCTCCGGCCCAGCGGCAGCAAGGGCGTGCGGCGGCACGCCGCGCGGGCAGCAAGGGCGCTGCGGAAGCCTAGCTCAGCAGGGAAATTGCCGGACGGGCTGCGCGGGCACGGATGCCTGGCGGGGGTGGCCACCGGCAAGCAAGGGCATAGCCAGGCGGGCACAGCCTCGGCAGCAAGAGTGCGCGGGGGGCAGAGCCCGGTGTGCACCAAAGACGCCGTGGAGGCCCAGCCGGGCCGGCGATCAGGATCCGTGTGATGGCGGGTGCCATCGACTGGGCGCCAGCGCCCACTTCTGCGCCTGTGGCGCGGTCGGCCACGGCTCCCCGGGACAGGGGGCGCCTGCGCGCGGCCGGCCACAGCTCCCCAGTACGGGGCGCGCCTGCGGCGCGGCCGGCCACGGGCTCGCCGGGGCGAAGGCGTCTGCGGCGCGGGTCAGCCAGGACCTCGCCGGAGGCGTCAGCGGCACCGGCGCGGAAGACCCAGCGCACGCCGGCCAGTGGGTCAGATGCCGTAGTCCTTCAGCTTCAGCGTGTTCGCCGCCTTCAGGGTCATCTTGTCGAACACCCCCGAGAACATCCGGGTCGTCAGCATGCGGTGCGACTGGTTCCGCAGCCACAGCCCTCGCGCCGTGCGCGGGGCCAGGAACGGGCCGGTTCCCTTGGCCTGCTTGGCACCCGCCTCGGCGGCGGGGCGCACCGCCGCCTCGTACCGTGGGAACGCCGCCCGGTGGTCGCCCGCCGCCGCGGACAGCTCGCCCGCCAGCACGTACGCCGCCATCATCGCCAGGCCCGTTCCGCCGCCGCCCGGGCCCACGCCCCATCCCGCGTCCCCGACCAGTGCCACCCGGCCGCTCGTGTATCGCGGCAGGTACACGTGCGCCAGCTCGTCGAAATACAAATCGCTGGCGGCGTGCATCGCCTCCAGCAGGCGCGGCACCTCCCAGCCGACGCCGGCGTAGACCTCCGCGATCACCTTCTTCACCTGGTCCTCGTCCTTGCGGTCGTAGCTCAAGCCGTCCGCGGCGAAGACGAAACCGACGCTCGCCGGGCCTTCCGGGTCCTGCGCGGCGTACGTCACGCCCCGGCCGAGCACGTTGTAGATCAACCCGGTGTGGTCCAGCCGCAGGTGGTTCGGGGCGCTGAAACCCGCACACGCGTACCCCATCTCGGTCCGGAACCGCGACTCCGGCCCGAACGCCAGCGCCCGCACGCCCGAATGCAGTCCGTCGGCGCCGATCACCAGGTCCACGGTCCGCGGGGCGCCGTGGGCGAACGTCACCTCGACCCCCGAACCGGTCTCGGTCAGGGACGTGATCCAGTCGCCGAACACGTACTCCGTCCGGTCCTTCGTCGCCTCGTACAGCACGCGGCTCAGGTCGCCGCGCTGGATCTCCACCTCACCGCTGATCATCGACGCCGGCAGGCTCGCCACACGCTTGCCGGACGCGTCCAGGATGTGCTGCTCCCCCATCGACGTCTGGTGCGCGCGGATCTCCTCCAGCAACCCCATCCGCCGCAGCACCGCCATCTGCTCGCCGCGGAAGTCGACCGCCTGCCCGCCCTCCCGCAGGGCGGGCGCCCGCTCGACCACCGTCGTCGAATACCCCAGGCGGTTCAGCCAGAACGCGGTGGACGGACCGGCGATGCTCGCCCCGGAGATCAGCACTGTCTTGCTCATCGCAACTCCTCGACTCGGTTGCCCCGAGCTTCGCGAGGACCGCTGACCGCCGGCTTACCGTTCGCTGACCGGCATCCGCGTCACGCCCGGCCCGTCCCCGGGGATTGCCCGGCCGCGGGTTACCCTGCTGGCCGTGCTGGTGCTGCTGCCTCCTTCGGAAACCAAAGCCGCCGGTGGGGACGGCCCTCCGCTGGATCTGGACGCGCTGTCGTTCCCCGAGCTGAACCCTCTGCGGCGCAAGCTCGCCGACGCCCTGGTCGAGCTGGCCGGGGACGTGCCGGAGAGCCTGAACGTGCTGGGCCTGTCGGGGCGGCAGGAGGACGAGGTCGCGCGCAACGCCGCGCTCTGGAACGCCCCCACCCTGCCCGCGCTGGAGCGCTACACCGGCGTGCTCTACGACGCCCTCGACTACGGCGGCCTGCGCCCGGCCGCGCGGGCCAAAGCGGACCGCCGGCTGGCCGTCGCGTCCGCGCTGTTCGGCATCGCGCGCGGGGACGACCGCATCCCGGCCTACCGCCTCTCCGGCGGCACGACGCTGCCCGCGCTCGGCACGCTGCGCTCGCTGTGGCGCCCGGTCCTGGAACCCGCGCTGGCCGAAGTGGACGGTCTGATCGTCGACCTGCGCTCGGGCGCCTACGCCGCGCTGGCCCGCGTCCCGCGCGCCATCACGGTGCGCGTGGTCACCGCGAGCGGGCGGACGGTGAGCCACTTCAACAAGGCGTACAAGGGAAAGCTCGCCGCCGCGCTGGCGACCGCCTCCCGCGAACCCTCCACAGTGGAAGGCCTGATCGGCGCGGCCGAGCGTGCGGGCATCACGCTAGACCGGGTGGGTGAGCAGGAGCTGGAGCTGATCACCGACCGGTGAACCGCTCCGGCCGGTAGGGCGCCAGATCCACCGGCACCTCCTCGCCGAGCGCGAGGCCCGCCACGAGCCGACCGGCGAACGGTGCGACCGTGAGCCCACCGGGGCCGAAGCCGGTGGCGATCAGCACGTCCGGACGCTCCGCCAGCGGGCCGAGCAGCGGCAGGCCGTCGGGTGAGGCGGGGCGGAAGCCGATGCGAGTTTCCAGCAGCGTCGCGTCGGCCAGGCCCGGCGCGACCGTCAGAGCGTGGTCCAGCACCTCCCGCTGACCGGCCGCGGTGATCCGGTGGTCGAACCCGGAACCGGTCTCCCGCGTGGCGCCCGCGACGACCCGCGAGCCGGGGAAGGCCAGCAGGTAGTGGCTGGACACCGGCAGCACGACCGGCCAGCGCGCGGTGTCCACCCCGGGCAGCTCGAAGTGGCTGATCTGGCCGCGTTGCGGCGCCACGGCCACCGACGGCACCAGCTCGCTGCTCCACGCCCCGGCCGCCACGACGACCTTGTCCGCCGCCAGCTCCTCCCCCGCGACGCGCACCCCGCGCCCGGCCAGCTCCGCCGCGCCCTCGGCGATCCGGGCGCCGCGCGCCACCGCGGCGTCGAGCAGCGCCTGCCGCATCCGCCGCCCGTCCACGCGGCCGCCGCCACTGACGTGCACCGCCGCCAGGTCGGGCGCCAGCGCGGGGAACAGCTCACGGGCCTGCGCCGGGTCGAGCCGGGAGACCTCGCCGGCCGCCGGTTCCCCCGCCGCGCGCTCACTCACGCGCTGATAGGCCTCGTCGAGTTCGGCCGGGTCCGCCGACACCACCATCCCGCCGACCACCTCGAACGACGTCTCCCCCGCGCCGTCCTCGGCCAGCTGCGCGATCAGCTCCGGGTAGTACGCGGCCGCCGCGGCGGCGAAGCGGTACTCGTCGTCGCCGCGGCGGCTGGTCCACGGGCACACGATCCCCGCGCCCGCGGCCGTCGCCACTCCGGGGCGGCCCGCGTCGACCACGACGACTTCGGCGCCGCGGCGGGCGAGCTGGTGGGCGGTACTCGCCCCGGCGATGCCGGAGCCGATCACGATCACGCGCATGCCGCCAGTCTGCCGGTAATTCGGTTGCGGCCGCAGCGCCGCTGCGGGCATGATCACCCGCACGCCGGTGCACTGGGCCCCGGTGGTGAGTGAAGGAGGTGCGTTGTGTCCGTCGTTGTCCTGGGCCGTGCCTTCCTCGCCCATCCACCCGCCCCACCCGCCTGATCCACGGCGCCGGTGGGGCACCTCAGCCATGGAGACCCACCAGTGCGCCAGCACGATTTCGAAGAAGACCCCACCCCGCGCTCCCGTCGTCGTCGCCCGCGGTTCGACGACGAGATCAACCCCGTCCGCAGCGGCCGCCTGACCGAGCTGGAACGGCAGCGGCTGGCCCGCCTGCGCGAGGACAACTACGCCGAACCCGAGGTCCCCGGCGGCGCCGATCGCTACTCGACCTGGGACAGCGCCGAGCACGGCCCCCGCCCGCACCCGGTGTGGGTGATCACCGAACTGGCCGCCGTCGACACCGAACTGGGCGTCCTCAAGACCGGCAAGGAGGCCGAGGTGCACCTGCTGCGCCGCGGCCTGCCGGACGGCAGCCGGGAATGCCTGCTCGCCGCGAAGCGTTACCGATCAAGCGAGCACCGCCAGTTCCACCGCGACTCCGGTTACCTCGAGGGCAGGCGCATGCGCCGGTCCCGGGAGAACCGGGCGATGGCGCAACGGACCTCGTTCGGCCGCAACCTCATCGCCGAGCAGTGGGCGGTCGCCGAGTTCGCCGCGCTCAGTCGCTTGTGGACGATCGGCGTGCCGGTGCCGTACCCGGTGCAGCGGGACGGCACGGAACTCCTGCTGGAGTTCATCGGAGAACCCGACGGCACGGCTGCGCCACGCCTGGCGCAGCTGCGGCCCGACCCGGACGAACTACGCGACCTGTGGTTCCAGACGGTCGGGGCGCTCGACGTCCTGGCGTCGGAGGGGCTCGCGCACGGAGACCTGTCCGCCTACAACATCCTCGTCCACGACGGCCGGATCGTGCTCATCGATCTGCCACAGGTCGTGGATGTGGTGGCCAATCCGAGAGGAGCGGAGTACCTCACCCGTGACGTCCACAACATCTCCGCGTGGTTTGCCGCGCGAGGACTGCAGGTGGAGGCCGATGACCTGGCTTTCGACCTGCGGGAGCGGGCGGGGCTGACGTGAGGTCCCCCGCGGTCTTCAGGTAGTCTGATCACAGTCCGCAACCGGGTGACGTGAATTCGGGTCACCCCCTTCATGGGACGCGGACACACCACCGATGGCGCAGCCGCGCCGGGTTCGTCCTTGTGAAAGCCCGCCGAACTTGTCTTCCGCCTGCCTGCGCGCAGGCAAACCGGGCCTCCCTTGCGACGTACCACCACGTCCGAGAGGCAATGCGTGAGCATCACCCTTGAGTCCACTTCCACCGTGCAGTCGTTCGCTGACCTGAACCTGCCCGAGCCCCTGCTCGGGGCTCTGGCCAAGGCCGGCATCGACGCACCCTTCCCGATCCAGTCGGCGACCCTGCCGGACGCGCTCGCCGGGCGCGACGTGCTCGGCCGGGCGCAGACCGGATCCGGGAAGACCCTCGCCTTCGGGCTGGCCCTGCTGGCCCGCCTCGAGGGCGGCCGGGCCCGGTCGCGGAAGCCCCGCAGCCTGGTCCTCGTCCCCACCCGCGAGCTGGCCCTCCAGGTCAGCGACGCGCTCACCCCGCTGGCCCGCGCCCTGGGCCTGTGGTGCCGGACCGCCGTCGGCGGGATGGCCTTCCCCCGGCAGGCCGAGGCGCTGCACCGCGGCGTCGACCTGCTGATCGCCACGCCGGGCCGTTTGTCCGACCACGTCCGGCAGGGCACCGCGGACCTCAGCGAGGTCCAGTTCATCGCCATCGACGAGGCCGACCAGATGGCGGACATGGGCTTCCTGCCCCAGGTCCGGGAGATCCTCGACCTGACCCCGCGCGACGGGCAGCGGCTGCTGTTCTCCGCGACGCTCGACGGCGACGTCGGGCAGCTGGTCAACCGGTACATGCACGACCCGGTCGAGCACTCGGTCGCGCCGGCCACCGCCAGCGTCGACACCATGGACCACTACGTGTTCCAGGTCTCGCGCCAGGAGAAGCAGACGGTGGTCACCGAGATCGGCGCCCGCGAGGGCCGCACGATCATGTTCGTGCGCACCAAGCACCACGTCGACCGGCTCACCGACCGGCTGCGTGAGCGCGGTGTGCGGGCGGGCGCGCTGCACGGCGGCAAGTCGCAGGGCCAGCGCAACCGGGTCCTGCAGGACTTCCGCGACGGCCACACCACGGTGCTGGTCGCCACGGACGTCGCCGCGCGCGGCATCCATGTCGACGACGTCAGCCTGGTGCTGCACGTCGACCCGGCGGCCGACCACAAGGACTACCTGCACCGCGCCGGCCGCACCGCGCGCGCCGGTGCGTCGGGCACCGTGGTCACGCTGATCACGCCGGACCAGCGGCGCACCGTGCGCCGGATGACCGACAAGGCCGGCGTGCGCGCCGACCAGCTGGTCGTGCGGCCCGGCGACGCGAAGCTGACCGACATCACCGGCGCTCGTGAGCCGAGCGGGGTCCCGGTGGTCGACCGTCCGCGTGACACCGCCCCGCGCCGGGGTGGCGGCTCGCGTGGCTTCGGCGGGCCGCAGCGGCCGCGCCGGGGCGGCGGTTACGGCTACGGTGACCGCGACCGCGGGCACGGTGGCGGCTACCGGCAGGGGCGTCCCGGCCGCGGCCCGCGCCGCAGCAGCACGCCGTCGGCCAGCTGACGCGCTGAACGAACGAACCGCCGCGATCCCAGCCCGGGGTCGCGGCGGTTTTTTCATGCGCTCTGTTCAGCCAGGGCGGCTTCGTAGGCGCTGCGCAGCTTCACGAACACCGACTCCCGCCCCGCCGGGCGCGGGATGCCGAGGTGCTGTTCGCGCAGCTCGTCCATGAACTCGTCCCACAGCTGCGGCCCGCCGCGCTCCAGCAGCTCGGCTCGCACGGCCAGCTCCCGCGTGACCGGCAGGTGCCGTCGGCCCCACGCGCCCAGGTGCGCCATGACCGGCACGAGCTGGATCGCCGGTTCGGTCAGGCTGTAGATCACCTTCTGCTTGTGCGTGGGATCCGGGGCGCGGGACACCAGCCCCAGCTCGGTCAGCCGCTGCAGGCGGGACGCGAGGATGTTCGACGCGATCCCCTCCTGCGAGTTCTGCAGCAGCTCCCGGAAGTGCCGCAGGTTGCCGAACATCATGTCCCGGATCACCACCAGCGACCACTTGTCGCCCAGCACCTCGACCGACAGGTTGATCGGGCAGCCCGACCGGCGTTCGTCCGTCATCCCACCCTCCTTCCGATTGCAGTTTACAACCGGTTCCGGAAGCAGTACAGTTCCTCAAAACCGATTGCAACTCACAACCAGTCAGGAGAACTCCGATGAGCACGGTGATCAGCACCCCCACCATCTCGGTCGACGGCTACATGGCCGGCCCGCGCCAGAGCCGCGAGCACGGGCTCGGCGACGGGGGCGAGCGGTTGCACCGGTGGATGTTCGAAGCCGCGGAGGAGAACCGCGCCGAGCGCGAAGCGATCCTCGGCCACGGCGCCTACATCATGGGGCGCAACATGTTCGGCCCCATCCGCGGCGAGTGGGACGACCCCGACTGGCGCGGCTGGTGGGGCGACGAGCCGCCGTACCACGCGCCGGTCTTCGTGCTGACCCACTACCCGCGCGAGCCGATCGAGATGGCGGGCGGCACGACCTTCCACTTCGTCACCGACGGCATCGAATCGGCGCTCGAACAGGCCCGCGCCGCGGCCGGCGAGCGCACGGTGGCGGTCATGGGCGGCGCGTCGACGATCGACCAGTACCTCCAGGCCGGCCTGATCGACGAGCTGAGGCTGACCATCGCGCCGACGGTGCTGGGCGACGGCGCGCGGCTCTTCGCGGGCGTGACGACCTTGGACCTGGAGCCGGTGTCGTCCCGCACCACGTCACTGGCCACCCACCTGACCTACCGCGTCCGGAGCTAGATCGGGAACAGCTCGAACGTGCAGGCCAGCGGCACCCCGAACGACTCGCCGGCCAGGGTGGCGAACTGGCGCAGGAACGGCTCCGGCTCGGCCATTTCGCCGCCCAGTGCGGCCAGGTACGCCTTGTGCTCCCGCAGCGACGCGACCGCCGCGTCGAAGGTGTCCGTGATGTCCACGGCGTGGGTCTGCACCGGCGAGCCGCACACGGCCACCCACCGCACGCCGCTCCACGGCTCCAGCCCGAGGTCGCGGAACAGCCACCGGTTCGCGGCGTCCCGGACCGCGTCCAGCGTCGCCACGCCGACGTTGCGGTGGTCGGCCATGTTGTACCCGCCGCCGGGGAAGGACTCGCGGTGGTTGAGCGTCACCACCAGCTCCGGGCGGTGCCGCCGGATCGCCGCCGCGATGTCCCGCCGCAACGGGACCCCGTTCTCGATCAGGCCGTCCGGGTGGTCCAGGAACTCCACCTCCTCGACCCCGACGACCCGGGCCGCGGCCAGCTGCTCCCGCGTCCGCAGCGGGCCGGCCTCCTCGGGCGGCAGGCTGTCGATCCCGGCCTCGCCCCGCGAGGCGAGCACGTAGACCACCGACTTCCCCTGGCCCGTCCAGCGGGCGATCGCCCCGGCCGCGCCGTACTCCAGATCGTCCGGGTGCGCGACCACCGCGAGCGCCCGGTTCCAGTCCTCCGGCATCGCGGCCGGTCTCGTGTCGGTCATGGCCCCTCCACTGCCCAGCGCGGGCTCGGTGCGACACTGCGTGACGTGAACCTACCGGCTTCCTCCTCTCCAGAGCAGGTTTTCGACTGGCTCGACACCGCGGCCGAGAAGCGCGCGGCGGCCGGGCTGACCCGCCGGCTGCGGCCGCGGGGAGCCTCCTCGACGGAGCTGGACCTCGCCGGCAACGACTACCTCGGCCTGGCCCGCGACAAGCGCGTCGCCGGCGCCGCCGCGGCCGCCGCCCTCCGCTGGGGCGCCGGGGCGACCGGTTCCCGCCTGGGCACCGGTTCCACCGAGCTGCACACCGAGCTGGAGTACGAACTGGCCCGCTTCTGCGGCGCGCAGGCCGCGCTGGTGTTCTCCTCGGGCTTCACGGCCAACCTCGGCGCCGTCACGGCCCTGTCCGGGGCCGAGTCCGCGATCGTCAGCGACAAGCACATCCACACGTCGCTGATCGAGGGCTGCCGCCTGTCCCGCACCGACATCGCGGCGATCAACCACTGCGATCCGGCGGCGATCAAGCACGCGCTCGCGACCCGCCGCAAGCCGCGGGCGCTGGTGGTCACCGACTCGGTGTTCTCCGTGGACGGCGACCTCGCCCCGCTGGGTGAGCTGGCCCAGGTCTGCCGCGAGCACGGCGCGGCGCTGCTGGTCGACGACGCGCACGGGTTCGGCGTGCTCGGCGACGGCGGCCGGGGCGCGGTGCACGCGGCCGGGCTGGCCGGTGAGCCGGACGTGGTCACCACGATCTCGCTGTCCGCGGCGCTCGGCGCGCAGGGCGGCGCCGTCCTCGGGCCGCGCCGGGTGATCCGGCACCTCGTCGACACGGCGCGCAGCTTCATCTTCGACACCGGTCTCGCGCCGGCCAGCGCGGCCGCGGCGCTGGCCGCGCTCGGAGTGCTCAAGTCCGAGCCCGGCCTGCCGGAGAAGGTCCTCACCAACGCGGTGACGCTGTCGAGCCAGCTGCGCGCCGCCGGGTTCCGGGTGAGCAACCCGGAGGCGGCCGTGATCTCGCTTCAGGCACCCTCGGCCGAGTCCGCCGCGGAATGGGCGGGCCGCTGCGCCGAGCAGGGGGTGCGGGTCGGCTGCTTCCGGCCGCCGTCGGTCCCGGACGGCATCTCGCGGCTGCGCCTGACCGTCCGGGCCGACCTCACGGAGTCCGATGTGGACACCGCGGTGAAGGTGATCAGCGAGTCGGCGCCAGCCGGCGCCGCATCGTGATGTGCGGGATGCCGTCCTCGTCGAACTCGTCGCCCTCGGCGACGTAGCCGAACTTCTCGTAGAAGCCGCGGGCGTAGGTCTGCGCGTCGAGCACGCTGTCCGCGTCGCCGACCGAGATCAGCGCCGCGGTCATCAGGCGCGCGGCGAGGCCCCGGCCGCGGGCGTGCTTCGCGGTGACCACCCGGCCGATGCGCTGGACGCCGTCCCCCTCGTCGAGGACCCGGAGGTAGGACTCGATGCCGTCCGGCCCGTCGATCCAGAAGTGGCGGGTCGTCGGGTGCAGGTCCCGCCCGTCCAGCTCGGGGTACGGGCAGTTCTGCTCCACGACGAACACCTCCACCCGGAGCCGGAGGATGTCGTACAGCTGCTGCGTGGTCAGGTCCGGTCCGCGGACGCCTCTGTCGGGGTTCACGGACTCCTGACTACCAGAACACGAGCCGCGACGACTCGGCTTCGCTGCGAATCTCGTTCACGTAGGTGATCACGCGGGTGTAGACGCCGGGCTTGCCGGGTTGCGCGCAGCCGTCGCCCCACGACACCAGCCCGATGAGCGTGCCACCCACGACCAGCGGCCCGCCCGAGTCGCCCTGGCAGGCGTCGACCTGGCCCTCGGGGTAGCCGGCGCAGACCATCGACCGGGAGTCGTAGTTGGAGTAGCTGGCCCGGCAGCCGGAGTCGCTGATGACCGGTACCTCGGCCTTGCGCAGGACGTCCGAGCGCGCCCCGCCCTCCGAGGTGCGGCCCCAGCCCAGCACCGTCGCCCGGGTGCCCTCGGCGTAGAGCGAGTCGTCGCCGGGCAGGTTCACCGGCTGGTACGGCAGGCTCTGGGCGAGCTTGAGCACCGCGACGTCGTCACCCTTGCCCGGGTCGGAGAACGAGTCCGGCACCCACACCTCGCGCACGGACACGGTCTTGCCCTCGTTGGTGCGCTTGTCCGTGCGGCCCGCCACGACCCGCAGGTCGGCCCGCTTCACAGCGCTGGCGCAGTGCGCCGCGGTGGCCACCGCGGTCGAGCTGACGATGACCCCGCCGCAGAACTGGTTGCCGTTCTTGTCGGTCAGGTACACCGCGTACGGGTAGCTGCTGGTGGACGCCTCGGTGCCGCCGACGATGTTCGGGCGGGCGCCGCTGCTCGGCACGGCCGCGGCCACCACCGGCAGGAACGCGGCGGCGGCGACGACCGCCGTCAGCGCCAGGCGGAACTTGCGGTCGCGTCGACGGTGCTTCGCCATGCGCGCGCTCCCTTCGGAAAAGCTGGATCATCCCCCGGTGTCACACCCGATGGTCGAAAATCGACTTCGGGGCGTGAGATTGCCGCACATACAGTAATCGACAAGGGCCCGGAACCGGTGTCACTGAATCGGGTGGTCTCCCGTTCTGCGAAGCTGGAGACGTGCGAGGAATCGTGGCGCTGCTGCTGGCGCTCGGGCTCGTGGCGTGCGGCGCCCCACCCGAGCCGCCGCCCCCGCCCGTGCCCTCGCCCACGGTTCCGGCGACCACGACCACCGCGCCGTCGACCACGACGACCACCGCGCCGGCCTGGACCGTCGGCGCCACCCCATTGCCCCGACGCCCGGACGGCTTCGGGCAGATCCAGCCGACCCCGGCCGTGCTGCGCGACCGCCGCCTGCCGACGAAGGACCTGCTGCCGCCGCCCGCGGACGGCCACTACGCCTCGACGGTCAGCGCGGTCCCGGCGGACGTTCTGGCGCGCAGCACCTGGCAGCCCGCGTGCCCGGTGGCCGCGTCCGGGCTGCGCTACCTGACGATGTCGTTCTGGGGCTTCGACGGGAAGCCGCACACCGGCGAGATGCTCGTCGGCGCCTCGGTCGCGCAGGACGTGACGCGCGTGTTCGGGCAGCTGTTCGCGGCGCGGTTCCCGATCGAGGAGATGCGGGTCACCTCGCCGGCCGAACTCGACGCGCCGCCGACCGGGGACGGCAACAACACCAGCGCGTTCGTCTGCCGCCCGGTGCGCGGGCAGACGAACTGGTCGGCGCACGCGTACGGCCTGGCGATCGACCTGAACCCGTTCTGCAACCCCTACACCAAGGACGACCTGGTGCTGCCGGAACTGTCCTCGGCGTACCTGGACCGGTCGTGGGTGCGGCCGGGCATGGTGGAGGCGGGTGACGCGACCGTGCGGGCGTTCGCCGCGGCCGGCTGGAGCTGGGGCGGGGCCTGGCGGGAGCCGGTCGACCGGATGCATTTCACCGCGACCGGCGGGTAGTGACGGGAACAGATTCCGGGTCCGGGCCGGTTGTACCGGATCGGACTGCTTGGGAGGTAACGCACGTGCCCCACTACGACCTGGTGATCGTCGGAACCGGCTCGGGGAACTCGATCCTCGACCCCCGGTTCGCGGGCTGGAAGACGGCGATCGTGGAGAAGGGCGTGTTCGGCGGCACGTGCCTGAACGTCGGGTGCATCCCGACCAAGATGTTCGTGCACGCCGCGGACGTGGCCGCGACGCCGTCGGTGTCCAGCCGGTTCGGCGTGGACGAGACGCTGGACAAGGTGCGCTGGACCGACGTGCGCGACCGGATCTTCGGCCGCATCGACCCGATCGCCGAGGGCGGGCGCGAGTACCGCAAGAGCCACGAGGACAACGCCGGTGTCACCGTGTACGAGGGCCAGGGGCGGTTCACCGGGCACAAGGAGCTGACGGTGTCGTTCGCGGACGGGCGGCCGGACGAGGTCGTCACCGCGGACAAGTTCGTGCTCGCCGCCGGCGGGCGACCGGTGGTGCCGGACCTGCCGGGCCTGGCGGACGTGCGCTACCACACCTCGGACACCGTGATGCGGCTCGACGTGCTGCCCTCGCGGATGGTCATCGTCGGAAGCGGGTTCATCGCGGCGGAGTTCGCGCACGTGTTCCGCTCGTTCGGGGTCGAGGTCACGCTGGTGGCCCGCTCCGGCGCGTTGTTGCGCAGCGAGGACTTCGACCTCAGCAAGCGGTTCACGGAGCTGGCCGAGCAGCGGTTCGACGTGCGGCTCAACCGCAAGACCGTGCGGGTGCGGCCGTCCGGGACCGGGGTCGCGCTGGAGCTGGAGGGACCGGAGGGCGCCGAGACCGTCGAGGCGGACGAGCTGCTGATCGCGGTCGGGCGCCGGCCGAACACCGACCTGCTGGACGTGGCCGCGACGGGCGTGACGACGACCGAGAGCGGGCACGTGGTGGTCGACGACCACCAGGAGACGGTGGTCGAGGGGATCTACGCGCTGGGCGACATCTCCTCGCCGTACGAGCTGAAGCACGTCGCCAACCACGAGGCGCGGGTCGTGCAGCACAACCTGCTGAACCCGGACGCGCCGATGACGGCCGACCACCGGTTCGTGCCGCATGCGGTGTTCACCTCGCCGCAGATCGCCTCGGTGGGTCTGACCGAGCAGGAGGCGCGGGCGCGCGGCGTGGAGTACGTGACGTCCACACAGGACTACGCCGGCATCGCCTACGGCTGGGCGATGGAGGACACCAGCGGGTTCGCGAAGCTGCTGGCCGACCCGTCGACCGGGCAGCTGCTCGGCGCGCACATCATCGGCCCGCAGGCCTCGACGGTGATCCAGCCGCTGATCCAGGCGATGAGTTTCGGCCTCGACGCGAAGTCCATGGCGCGCGGCCAGTACTGGATCCACCCGGCGATGCCCGAGCTGATCGAGAACGCGCTGCTGAACCTGCCGCTGTGAGCGCTCAGCGAGCCGAGCAGGCGTCGGCGATCGTGGCGGTGTCCCAGTAGAACGGGCGGACCTCGGTGATCCGGCCGTGCCCGACCGCGATGGTCTGCAGGATCGGAAAACGCAGTTCGCGGCCGGTCGCGCGGGCGCGAGCGCGCACGTGGGTGAGCACGACGAGCGGGCTGGTGGTGCGGAGGAACTCCTGGTCCACCATCTCGAAGGTCTCCCACGCGCCGCTCATCGCGAGGAAGAACCGCTCCAGCCCCTGGTGTCCGCGCCACACCCCGCCGTAGGGCAACGCTTCGGCTTGGTGGAGGACCACGTCCGGGGCGAAGAACGGGGCGAGCGGGCCGAACGAGGCGCGACCAGGGCCACCGGCGGCGAGGTAGGCGGCCTCCGCCGCGTACATGCTCCGGAGCACGGAAAGTTCAGCGGTTTCCATGAGCACCACTGTGGATCACGTCGCGGCCGGAGCCTGGCGGGAATCAGACGTAACGCGGCCGTCCCGCTCGCCGCCACGGTGCGCCGCCGGGCGCGTCCCGGTGCGCGGGCGACGGATGCGGCGGCGCGGTTCCCTGCACACCACGACGTGGCGCCCGGCGGAGGCGGCGGTCCTACGAGGCGGCCACGGCGCCAGAGCTGCGCGACGAGCTCGACGCGATCGTTCCGCCGCCACCCTTCCCCGCGCCGGACGGGCGGTCAGACGTAGCGCGGCCGTCCCGCGAAGAAGCCGAACACCATCTGCCCCGCCACCACGGCCAGCAGCATCGCGAACGGCACGGTCCACCCGTGCGTCACGTCGTGCAGCAGGCCGAACAGGAACGGGCCCACCGCGGCCAGCAGGTAGCCGATCCCCTGCGCCATCGCGGACAGCTTGGCCGTCTCGGCGCCCGTGCGGGCCCGCAGCGCGATGGTGGTCAGCGCCAGCGAGAACACCGCCATCCCGATGCCCATGAAGATCGACCACAGCAGCGGCGCCGCGGCGGGGGCGACCATCAGGCCGGTCACGCCCGCGATGCCGAACACCCCCAGCAGCAGGATCCACCCGCTCTGGCTGCCCTGCTTCGCGGCCAGCGGGGGCACGATCAGGCTGACCGGCAGACCGAGGATCGACACCAGGGCCATCATCAGGCCCGCGTCGGCGCGGGTCACGCCCGCGTCCATCAGCACCTGCGGCAGCCAGCCCATCACGATGTAGGCCAGGCATGCCTGCATGCCGAAGAAGACCGTCACGATCCAGGCCAGCGGGCTGCGGAACAGCGATCGCGCGGCGGTCGCGTTCTCGCCCGAGTTGGTCCCGCCGGGCCGGGTCCGCGCGGCCGCCAGCCACAGCACGAGCGCCGCCACGGCCAGCGCCGCCCAGCTGGCGAGCCCGGGGCGCCAGCCGCCGAACGCGCTGTCCAGCGGCGGGGTCAGCGCCGAGCCGAGGGCGCCACCGGCCTGCAGCGCGCCGGTGTAGAGCCCGGTCATCAGGCCGATCCGCGTCGCGAAGGACTCCTTGACCACGACCGGGATCAGCACGTTCGCCAGCGCGATCCCCGCGGTCCCGATCAGCGTGCCGCCGAGCACGACCAGCGGCCCGTCCAGCACCCTCAGCACCAGGCCACCGGCCAGCAGCACGAGCGCGAGCGTCACGGCCGTCGCGATGCCCAGGCGCCGGGCGACCACCGGCGCGGTCAGGCCGGCGAGCGCGAAGCACAGCCCGGGCATGGTCGTCAGCGCCCCCGCCCAGGTGGCGGACGCGCCCAGCGTGTCCTGCATCTCGTCGAGCACCGCGCCGACGCTGGTCACCGCGGGCCGCAGGTTCATCGCCGCCAGCAGCACCGCCACCGCGAGCAGCCCGCTGCCGATGAGCACGCGGGGCGCGGGGACGCGCGTCTTCTCCTGCACCGATGCCTCATCATTGACGGTCACAGGGGCTAGTATGACAAACATAGGATGATCGGGTGAAGGGATATCCCCGTGCCACTCGCCACTACCCGCCGGACCGGTCTCGTGGACCAGGTGATCGGGCAGCTCAGGGACGCCATCGCGCAGGGCGAATGGGCCATCGGCCAGCGGATACCCACCGAGGCGGCGCTCGCCGAGAGCCTCGGGGTGGGACGCAACACGGTCCGGGAGGCTGTGCGCGCGCTCGCGCACAGCGGGCTGCTGGAGGTGCGTCAGGGCGACGGCACCTACGTCCGCGCGACGAGTGAGGTCTCCGGCGCGATCCGCCGGCTCTGCGGCTCCGAGCTGCGCGAGGTGCTCGGCGTCCGGCGGGCGCTCGAGGTGGAGGCCGCGCGCCTGGCCGCGATGGTTCGGACCGACGAGGAGCTGGCGACCATCACCGAGCTGCTCAACCAGCGCGACGACGCCTACCGGGTGGAGGACATCGAGACCTACGTGCGGGCGGACACCGAGTTCCACCTCGCGGTCGTGCGGGCCGGCCACAACGCACTGCTCACCGAGCTGTACCGCGGAATCCTGGAGGCGGTGACGGCGAGCGTCGCGGCCACGACGGACCCCCACCTGCCGGACACCGAGGCGATCGGCCACCGCGGCCTGCTGGAGGCCATCGCGGCGCGGGACAGCGAGCGCGCGATGGCCGAGGCGGCCGGCTTCCTGGACAACCTGATCGCCGAGGCCTGACCGACGCCGGCGTGCCGGAGCCCACGTGGCAGCCAACCGGCGCTCGCGGAGCGACCGGCCGCCCGGCCATGCCTGCGGCAACGGAGGACGCCCAGCCCAAAGGGCACGAGGCGTGTCTCACCACGCCCGAGACAGCGCCGGCGCCGCGACGCCGGACAGTGACTCGGCGGCCGGCGAGACCTCCGGTCAGGCGGGCGGGTGGCTGGACTGCCGCGGGGATCTGGGATCTGTGGCGGCCGGCGGGTGCGGTGCGCGGGCCGGCGGACGTGGCCGCGCCCGGTCGCCTCCGCCGAGCCCGCGGGAGGGCGTCACGCGGCCGGCGCGGCGAAGTCAGGGCAGCGTGAGGATTTCCGCGCCGTCGGCGGTCACCACGAGGGTGTGCTCGAACTGGGCCGTCCAGCTCTTGTCCTTCGTGGTGACCGTCCAGTCGTCGTCCCAGATGTCGTAGTCGATCGAGCCGAGCGTGATCATCGGCTCGATCGTGAACGTCATGCCCTCCTCGATGACCGTGGTCACCGACGGGTCCTCGTAGTGCAGCACGGTCGGCGCGGTGTGGAACGCCGGGCCGACGCCGTGGCCGGTGAAGTCACGCACCACCCCGTAGCCGAACCGCTTCGCGTACGACTCGATCACGCGGCCGATCACGTTCAGCTGGCGGCCAGGGCGCACGGCCTTGATCGCGCGCATCGTCGCCTCGTGGGTGCGCTCGACCAGCAGCCGCACCTCCTCCGAGACGTCCCCGGCGCAGAACGTCGCGTTCGTGTCGCCGTGCACGCCGCCGATGTAGGCGGTGACGTCGATGTTGCAGATGTCGCCGTCCTGGATCACCGTCGAGTCCGGGATGCCGTGGCAGATGACCTCGTTCAGCGAGGTGCAGCAGGACTTCGGGAAGCCGCGGTAGCCCAGGGTCGACGGGTAGGCGTTGTGGTCGAGCAGGAACTCGTGCACCACCTTGTCGACGTCGTCGGTGGTGTTGCCCGGCTTGACGGCCTTGCCGCCCTCCTCCAGCGCCTGCGCGGCGATCTTGCTCGCCACCCGCATGGCCTCGATGACCTCGGGCGTGCGCACGCCGTTGCCGGTGTCCCGCTTCGGCGCCGGCTTGTCCACGTATTCGGGGCGCGGAATGCTGGCGGGCACGGGGCGGCGCGGCGTCTGGACGCCAGGGGTCAACGGAGCACGCTGGGACATGGCTCCACCCTACGACCCCCGCGGGCGCGGCGGCCGTGAGCCCGGTCAGAACAGCACGGTCGCGTACCGGCCGACCTGGCTGAACCCGATGCGGCGGTAGGCGGCCAGCGCCGGGCTGTTGAAGCTGTTCACGTACAGGCTCGCGGTGCGGCCGAGCCCGTTGACGAGCCGGCTCACCACCGCCGCCGTCCCGGACGCGCCCAGGCCGTGCCCGCGCCGGTCCGGGCGCACCCAGACGCCCTGGATCTGGCCCACGCTGCGGGACATCGCCCCGATCTCGGCCTTGAACACGACCTCGCCGTTCTCGAACCGGGCGAACGCGCGTCCGCTGGAGATCAGTTCCGCGACGCGGGCGCGGTAGCTCACGCCACCGTCACCGGCGCGCGGGTCGACGCCGACCTCCTCGATGAACATCGCGATCGCCGCCGGCAGGTACCGCTCCAGCTCGTCCGGCCGCACCGGGCGCACCAGCGGGTCCGGCTTCACCGCGGGCTGGGTGTCCATCGCCATCAGCGGCTGGTCGTCGCGCACCTCGCGCGCCGGGCCCCACTCCCCCGCCAGCTCGTCCCACAGGCCGAGAACCTGCTCGGCCGGGCCGACCAGCGACGAGCACACGCGTTGCTTGCGCAGGGCCCGGTCGGCGAAGGACCGCAGGGCCGCCGCGTTGCCGCGCAACGGGATCAGGTTGGGGCCGGAGAAGCAGAGGCCGGGCAGGCGGCCGCCGCGGGCGCCCCGGTAGTCGGCGGCCCACAGCTCGCCGCCGAGGCGCCAGGGGTCCAGACCGGCCACCTCGACGCGCGCGCTGACCATGCAACTGGCCACCGGGTCCGCCGCGAGCACGGCGCGGACCACGGGATGATCCCGATCACTGAGCAGCCGTGCACCGGCAAGCCGCAACACATCCACCAGATTGCCAGATGGAGTGGTGGATCGGGAAATCGTGGGGGATCACGGGGCGCCGCGGTAGGTGCCGAAGGTCCACAGGTTGCCCTCGGGATCGCGGGTGGTGAAGGTGTGCGAGCCGTAGTCGGTGGCGTGGAGGGGCTCGACGATCTCCGCGCCGGCTTGGCGCACCCGCTCGTGGATCTCGTCGACGTGGTCGGTGACCACGTACGCGGCGCCGGCGTCCTTCACGTCGCCGTGGACGCCGTCGGTGTGGCTGGCGCTGCCGAACATGACGCCGCCGCCCTCGGGCCAGCGCAGCTCGGCGTGTGCGATCTGCCCGTCCTCGCCGGGCACGACGAGCGTCTCGCGGAAGCCGAACACCCCGGTGAGGAACTTCAGCGCGGCGTGCGCGTCGTCGTAGCGGAAGGCGGGCCAGACGGTGGGTGGGTTCTCGGTCATGCCCCCGAGTCTGGGCCCGCTGAAATGTCCTGGTCTTGGAGGAATGGGAGTTCCTCGGCGATCCAGGTGCGCGGCGAGCACCCGGCGAGAGCGCGCCACTCGTTGGACAGGTGGGCCTGGTCGTAGAAGCCGCAGTCGACGGCGAGGGTCGCCAGGTCGGTGGGGGCTTGGCGGAGCCTGGCGATAGCGCGCTCGAAGCGGAGGACGCGGGCGGCTTGTTTGGGCGGCAGGCCCAGCTCGCGGCGGAAGCGTTCGGCGAAGTGGCGGCGGCTCCAGCCGACCTCGGCGGCGAGGTCCTCGACGCGGATCAGCCCGCCGGCCGCGGTGAGGCGGCGCCAGGCCCAGGCGACCTCCCGGGCGGGTTCGCGGTCGGAGCGGGCGCGGCGGAAGACGTCGTCGAGGATGGCGAAGCGGTGGGCCCAGGTGGGGGCGTCGGCGAGCCGTTCGGCGAGGTGCTTCGGCCCCAGCTCACCGAGGTCGACGACGCAGCCGGCGAGGTCGGCCGCGGAGACCCGGAACAGGGCGGGCACGGCGAGCGGGTCGATCTCGATGTGCACGCCGGCCTGGACCGCGTCCTGGGCGATCAGGGCGGGCGCGGTGTGCATCCCGCCGAGCGCGGCGGTGTAGCGGCCCGGCGACTGGTCCGGGCGGGGCATGCCGGTGAAGCGGATCGGCTCGGCGAGGCTGATGACGAGCGTGACGTGCCGCGAGGGCAGCCCGCGGTGGGTTTCCAGGGTCACGCCACGCTGGGCGTAGCCGATGTACCGCGCGATCGCGGGCCGCAACGACGGATGCGGTGCGCGAATCTCCCAGTCGGCGGGCATGGGCTCAGAACTCGGCGGTCTCCAACCGGATCGCGAACGGATCGCCGACCTCGACCGGCTGTCCGAAGGGGACCCGCACCGTCCGGCTGTAGACGCCCTGAACCCCGGTTGCGCGGATACCGACACCCAGCGTGTGGAAGATATCCAGCGCTCGGTTCCAGGCCGTCTCGGGACGTGCGAATGCGGTGCTCATCGACCCACTCCCGTTCTGCCGTGGCCCTCTGCCAGGAGGCTAGCTCACCGTGACGACGGGAGAACCGCTTCCTTCCGCGTCCCCCGCCTCTTCGGCGATCCGCATCGCCTCTTCGATCAGCGTTTCGACGATCTGGTGCTCCGGCACGGTCTTGATGACCTCGCCCTTGACGAAGATCTGGCCCTTGCCGTTGCCGCTCGCCACACCGAGGTCGGCCTCGCGCGCCTCGCCGGGGCCGTTCACCACACAGCCCATCACCGCGACGCGCAGCGGGACCTCCATGCCCTCCAGGCCCGCGGTGACCTCGTCGGCCAGCTTGTAGACGTCCACCTGCGCCCGGCCGCACGACGGGCACGACACGATCTCCAGCTTCCGCGGCCGCAGGTTCAGCGACTGCAGGATCTGGATGCCGACCTTGACCTCCTCGACCGGCGGCGCGGACAGCGACACGCGGATGGTGTCGCCGATGCCCTGCCGCAGCAGCGCGCCGAACGCCACCGCCGACTTGATCGTGCCCTGGAACGCCGGGCCCGCCTCGGTCACACCCAGGTGCAGCGGGTAGTCGCACTGCTCGGCCAGGATCTCGTACGCCCGGATCATGATCACCGGGTCGTTGTGCTTGACCGAGATCTTGATGTCGTGGAAGTCGTGCTCGGCGAACAGCGACGCCTCCCACAGCGCCGACTCGGCCAGCGCCTCCGGGGTGGCCTTGCCGTACTTCTTCAGCAGCCGCGGGTCCAGCGAACCGGCGTTGACGCCGATCCGGATGGGCGTGCCGTGGTCCTTCGCCGCCTGGGCGATCTCGGCAACCTTGTCGTCGAACTTCTTGATGTTGCCCGGGTTCACCCGCACCGCGGCGCAGCCGGCCTCGATCGCGGCGAACACGTACTTGGGCTGGAAGTGGATGTCCGCGATGACCGGGATCTGCGACTTCTTCGCGATCGCCGGCAACGCCTCGGCGTCGTCCGCGGACGGGCAGGCCACGCGCACGATGTCGCAGCCGGCCGCGGTGAGCTGCGCGATCTGCTGCAGCGTCGCGTTCACGTCCGCGGTCAGGGTGGTCGTCATGGACTGCACCGAGATCGGGTGTTCACTGCCGACGCCGACGTTGCCCACCATGAGCTGGCGCGTCTTGCGGCGCTCGGACAGCACGGGGGCGGGCAGGGCGGGCATACCAAGCTCGACGCTCATCGAATCCTCTACGGCGTGAGACGGGCTGCTGACGTTGTCCAGCTTACTCACAGGCCTGGCCCGGCACGGTGGCGACCAGCCGGACCGAGTTACCCCGCACGGAGGTCTGACCTGGGAAAACGCGTTGCTACCGCAGCCTGATCGGGTTGACGATGTCGGCGGTGACGGTGAGCAGGGTTACGGCCCCGCCGATCAGCACCAGCACGACGGTGACCGCGGACAGCTTCGAGTAGTCCACCGGGCCGCCCGCGGCCTTGCCGCGCAGCTTGCGGATCCAGTCGCGCACCCGCTCGTACCAGACGATGGCGATGTGCCCGCCGTCCAGCGGCAGCAGCGGCAGCAGGTTGAACACGCCGACGAAGAAGTTCAGGCTCGCCAGCAGGAGCAGGAACAGCGACCACAACCCCTGCTCGACGGCCTCCCCGCCGATCCGGCTCGCACCGACCACGCTGACCGGCGTGTTCGGGTCGCGCTCGCCACCGAAGATGGACGACACCACGGCCGGGATGCGCTCCGGGAACTCCAGCAGGCGCTGCCAGGTCTGGACGAACATGTCGCCGGTGAAGGTGGCCGCGCCGCCGATCGCGGTGACGGCGTTGTACTTGAGCGTGTTGGGGAAGGTCACGCCGATCGAGCCGACGGAGACGATCTTGTCCGGCCCGCTCGGGTTGGCCGGGTCGGGCACCGGGCGGTCGACCCGCACCACGTCCACGGTCAGCGGCACGATCCGCCCGTCGCGCTCGACCTCGAACCGGGTCGGGCCGGACAGCTTCTGGATCAGGGCGGTGACGTCGGAGTAGGTCTCGGTGCGGGTGCCGTTGACCGACACGATCTCGTCACCGGGCTGGATGCCACCGGTCTTGGCCGGGGCCGCGTCGCCGGGCCGGCACACCGGGTTGGCGAACTCCTCGTCGGTGGTCGCGCTGCGCACGCAGTCGGCCACCGCGGAGATCGCCGGCTTGCCGACGACCGCGTTGGGCAGGCCCATCGTGGCGGCCATCAGGTAGAGCACGACGAAGCCCAGGATGAAGTGCGTGGCCGATCCGGCGGCCATCACGACGGTGCGCTTCCAGGTCTTGAAGCGCCACATCGCGCGCGGCGCCTCGTCCGGCGTCACCTCGTCCAGCGCGGTCATGCCGGCGATGTCGCAGAACCCGCCGAGCGGGATCCACTTCAGGCCGTACTCCGTCTCGCCGCGGCGGAAGGAGAACACCTTCGGGCCGAACCCGACGAAGTAGCGGCGGACCTTCATGCCGAACGCCTTGGCGGTCAGCATGTGCCCCGCCTCGTGCAGTGCGACGGACACGCAGATGCCCAGCGCGAACAGCACGACTCCGAACACGTAGGCCACCCGCTACTTCCCTCCGGTCAAGATCTCCGCGGCCCGGGCTCGTGCCCACTCCTCGGCCGCCAGTACCTCCGCGACGTCACCCGGCTCGCGACGCCACTCGTCGGCGGCCTCCACCACCTGGGTAACAGTGTCCACAATCGCCGTGAAGCCGGCGTTCTGCGTCAGGAACGCCTCGACGCACACCTCGTTGGCCGCGTTGTAGACCGCGGGCAGGCAGCCGCCCACGGTACCGGCGTGCCGGGCCAGCTCGACCGCCGGGAAGGCCTCGTTGTCCAGCGGTTCGAACGTCCACTGGGTGGCCTGGTCCCAGCGGCAGGCCGGGGCCGCGCCGGGTACCCGGTCCGGCCAGTTCAGGGCCAGCGCGATCGGCAGGCGCATGTCCGGCGGGCTGGCCTGGGCCAGCGTGGAGCCGTCGGTGAAGGTGATCATCGAGTGCACGATCGACTGCGGGTGGACGACCACGTCGATCTTCTCGCACGCGACGCCGAACAGCAGGCTCGCCTCGATCAGCTCCAGGCCCTTGTTGACCAGGGTTGCGGAGTTGATCGTGATGAGGCGGCCCATCGACCAGGTCGGGTGGGCCAGGGCGTCGGCGACCGTGACGTTCGCCAGGTCGGCGCGCTTGCGGCCGCGGAACGGCCCGCCCGAGGCGGTCAGCACGAAGCGGTCGACCTCCTCGGCGCGGCCGCCGCGCAGGGCCTGGGCCATCGCCGAGTGCTCGGAGTCGACCGGGACGAGCTGGCCGGGCTTGGCCTGCCTGAGCACGAGCGGCCCGCCGGCGATCAGCGACTCCTTGTTCGCCAGGGCCAGCGTCGCGCCGGTTTCCAGGGCCTTGAGCGTCGGTTCCAGGCCCTGGGAGCCGGGCAGGCCGTTGAGGACGACGTCGACACCGACCGTGTTGATCAGCTCGAGGACGGCGTCGCGGCCGGCGAAGATGCGCGGCAGTTTGAACTCGCCCCGCGAGTAGCCGCGCTTCTGGGCCTCGGCGTACAGCGCGAGCTGCAGGTCCTCGACGACCGTGGGTCTCGTCACTGCCACGGCGTCCACTTCGTGGGCCAGCGCCTGGGCCGCGAGCAGCGCCGGATCGGAGCCGCCGGCGGCGAGGCCCGCGACGCGGAAGAGGTGCTGGTTGCGGACGGCGACGTCGAGGGCCTGCGTGCCGATCGAGCCGGTCGAGCCGAGCACGAGGACGGTGCGGGGTGCGTTCATCGGGGTCATTGTCGCGAACCCGTCCGAGCGGGTCATCGGCGCGGGGCCGGTCGCGGTGTGGAATCATCCGGTTGGACGTTCAGCAGGGCCTGGAGGAGTGATCGTGGCGAGCAAGGCGGTCGAGAAGCGGCGGCAGGCCGCGCCGGCGAAGGTGGACCCGCGGGACGAGCCGTCGGCCGAGTGGGGCTGGCACGGCGGGTTCCCGAAGGGCGGGCGCATCGCGGGCTGGGTCACGGTGGTCGTGCTGCTGGCGATGATCTACAACAACCACGAGAACAACACCGAGAACGTGTGGCTGGTCGGTATCGCGATCGCCATCGTGATCGGGCTGCTGTGGGAGATCAAGAAGAAGCGCACGGCCTGGCGCCGCTGAGAACCTGACGAAGGGGCCCCTGGCGAGGGGCCCCTTTTTGTGCGCGCGGTCAGCCCTCGAACGGCACAGCCGACGGCGGTCGGCTAGCGGAAGTCCTCCATCCTCGCGGCTGCTTGGTTCAAATCGTTCACCACACCCGGCAGAACCTCAGCCGCATCGCAAGCCTGCTGACGCTCGTGTTGAAGCTGCCGTTGCCGAAGACTTCCGCCGCGAACGACAGAATTCGCGCCGAATGTGCATCGACACCAACACTGGTATCAGCCATCGTCGCGATGACTTGCTTCAACTCGGTCACTGTCTCGGCAGTGACCTCGCCCGTCTGTTCGAGGCGCTTCGTGATTGCTTCGAAGCGATTGAGAGGTGGCTCGGCGATCTCGGTCAGCAGCCGCATCAACTCGTCCATGTTCAGCACAGTCAACCGATTCAGGACCGAGTTCTGCGCACCCTCGTGCACCGTCTTCCATCTCTTCAGCTCTTCAGGTGGGTGTCGTTTCTCATCCTCATCAACTTCGGCATGATGGGCCAGACACAGCAGAAGGAGGTTGGCGAAGGAGTCCCGCTCCGCCGGGCGCAGGCCGGGCCGGTACCGAGCGGCGCCCGGCTTGACACCAAAAATGTGCGCGACTTGAGAGTTCTTCTTGTAAACGCCGGGACGTACCTCGAGCACCACCGGCATTGCGCAACCTGGCGCACAACATGACCTGACCGTACGTGAGAAAACGACGTCGCTTCAATGAGCTGCGTATGCAGCACCCTTCGATCAGCCCTCCGCGGCGAGCTGCCCGCACGCCGCCGCGATCTCCTGGCCCCGCGTGTCGCGCACCGTGCAGGTGACTCCGCCCTCGTTGACGCGCCGCACGAACTCCCGTTCCACCGGCTTCGGGGACGCGTCCCACTTCGAGCCGGGCGTCGGGTTCAGCGGGATCAGGTTCACGTGCACCAGCTGGCCCAGGTGCTTGCGCAGCCGCTTCGCCAGCAGGTCCGCCCGCCAGGGCTGGTCGTTCACGTCCCGGATCAGCGCGTATTCGATCGACACGCGGCGGCCGGTCGAGTCGGCGTAGTACCGCGCCGCCTCCAGGACCTCGTCCACCGGCCACCGGTTGTTGACCGGCACCAGCGTGTCCCGCAGCTCGTCGTCCGGCGTGTGCAGCGACACCGCGAGCCGGACCTGCATCTTCTCGTCCGCCAGGCGCCGGATCGCCGGGGCGAGCCCGACCGTGGACACCGTGACCGACCGCTGCGAGATGCCCAGCCCGTTCGGCGCCGGGTCGGTGATGCGCCGCACCGCGGCCACCACCCGCTTGTAGTTCGCCAGCGGCTCGCCCATGCCCATGAACACGATGTTCGACAGCCGCCCCGGGCCGCCGGGCATCAACCCGTCCCGCATGACCGCGGCGGCCGACCGGACCTGATCGACGATCTCCGCGGTGGACAGGTTCCGGGTCAGCCCCGCCTGGCCGGTGGCGCAGAACGGGCACGCCATGCCGCAGCCGGCCTGGCTGGAGATGCACAGCGTCGCGCGGTCCGGGTACCGCATCAGGACGCTCTCCAGCAGCGTGCCGTCGTGCGCGCGCCACAGCGTCTTGCGCGTCGTGCCGTCGTCGCAGGCGAGCGCGCGCACCTCGGTGAGCAGGGGCGGCATCAGCTCGGACACCAGCCGCTCGCGCGACGCGGCCGGGATGTCGGTCATCGCGGCCGGGTCGGCGGTCAGGCGGGCGAAGTAGTGGTTCGACAGCTGCTTGGCGCGGAACGGCTTCTCGCCGAGGTCGCTGACGGCCGCCGCGCGTTCGGCGGCGGTCAGGTCGGCGAGGTGGCGAGGCGGAAGCCCGCGACGAGGCGCGTCGAAAACCAAGGGGAGGGCAGTCATAGCCCTTCCATTGTTCCACGACCTGCGGCCTTGCTTTCCGACTGTTTCCGATATATCGTGAACATGTCGGAACAGTACGGAAGGAGAACCGACATGAGACACGGACATTTCCCCCCGCCGCACGGGCGGCCCGCCTTCGGCCCGTTCGCCCGCGGTGGTTTCGGAGAGTTCCCCCCGGGCTGGGGCCCGGGCGGTCCGCGCGGCGAGTTCCGGGGACGCGGTCCCCGTGGCCCGCACCGCGGGCGGCGAGGACGGCGGGGCGACGTGCGCGCCGCCATCCTCGCCCTGCTGGCCGAGCAGCCCCGGCACGGTTACGAGATCATCAGCGAGATCGCCGAGCGCAGCGGCGGCTTCTGGCGGCCGAGCCCCGGCTCGGTCTACCCGACCCTGCAGCTGATGGCCGACGAAGGCCTGGTCGTGGCCCGCGAGGACGGCGGCAAGCGCCTGTTCGAGCTGACCGACGCCGGCCGTGAGGCGGCCGCGAACCAGGACGGGAAGCCGCCGTGGGAGCAGATCGCCTCCGACGTCGACCCGAACGAGGTCGACCTGCGCAAGGCGGGCGCCATGCTGGCCGCCGCCGCGGTCCAGGTGTCCCAGGCGGGGACGCCGGGTCAGAAGCGGCGCGCCGCGGAGATCCTCAACGAGGCCCGTCGCTCGATCTACGCCGTGCTCGGCGAGATCGACACCGACGACGAGGACGACGAGGAGTGACCGGGCAGCACGAGGCCGGCGGGCTTGTCGCGGACCAGAACGCGATAGCCCACCGGCACCGTGAAGCCCGCCCCGTGCCGGCCGCGCGATCCGTTGTCCCGTAGGACCTCTTCGATCGCGCGGTCGGCCACCTCCGGGCTGAACTCGATGCGCAGCACCGCGGCGAGGCTCTCGGAGTCGTCGAACCGCCACTTCGCCGTCAGGCGACGGCAGCGGAAACCCTGGCCCGCGAAGAACGCGTCGACCGCGGCCGGGTCGTAGTCGGGCAGATCGGCCCGCATCCAGCGACCGTACGGCTCACTGGACACATCAAGATCGACGATCGCCAGCACTCCCCCGGGCCGCAGCACGCGGTCCGCCTCGCGCAGACCGGGTTCGCAGCCCGGGCCGAAGAAGTACGCGGTGCGCGCGTGCACGACGTCGGCACTCGCGTCCGGGACCGGGATCAGCTGCGCGGAACCCCGCAGCACCCGCACCGAGGACAGCCCGGCGACCCGGCGTTCCGCCCGGCGCACCAGCGGTTCGTGCGGCTCGACGCCGATCACCGACCGCGCCGCCTCGGCGAAGCGGGGCAGGTGAAAACCGTCCCCGCAGCCGACGTCCAGAACGTCCTTGCCCTGCCACGGGCATTCCTCGGCCAGCACCCGCCAGATGTCGCCGTCGACGTCCTGCGCGCGGTTCTCCAGCTCATAGGTGTCCGGGTAGTACCAGATGTTGGGGCTGGGCAGGACGTCCGCCCGGGACGTGGTCCGCTGCCCACGCCGGGCGATCTTCCACACACCGCAAGGATAAATGAAAGGTTGCCCGGAAAGCGCTTCGCGTTCGGCTTAGACTTGCTGCCCTCCCCACCGATCGGAGGCGGTATGTCCGTCGGATCTTCGGCCCCGTCCGTTCTGCCGTCCGGGGTCCCGTGCTGGGTCGAGCTCGCCACCGTGGACGAGGCGGCGTCCCACCGGTTCTACGAGGGCCTCTTCGGCTGGACGTACGTGCTCAGCCGAGATCCCGCCACCCGCACCGGCCGGTACCTGATCGGCACGCTGGAGGGCGTGCCGGTGGGTGGTCTCTACCAGGCGGCGCCCGGGCAGGCGAGCGCGTGGATGGTCAACATCTCGGTGCACAACGCGCACGCGGCGGCGAACTGGGTGCAGCGGCTCGGCGGCGTCGTCACGCTCGAACCGACAGTGCTGCCGCACCGCGGGTGCATCCTGCACGGCGTCGAGCCCTCCGGCGCGCCGTTCGTGCTGTGGCAGCCGCCGCCGGATTGGGCGTTCGCGGCCGGCTATCCGAACACCTTCTCCGGCGCCGACCTCAACACCCGCGACGGCGAGGCCGCGGACGGCTTCTTCACCCGGCTCTTCTCGTACACCAGCCTGCAGGTGGGCGACCACCGCGGCATCGACTACGTGGAATGGCGGCTGGACCAGGAACCGGTGCTGTACCGGTACGTGATGGGGCCCGAGTACCCGCCGCAGGCGCCGCCGCACTGGATGGTGTACTTCGGAGTCGACCCCGCCCGCGGGACGGACGCGACGGCGGGCCACGCGCTGATGCTGGGTGGCACCGTGCTGGTGGAGCCCTACGACACGCCGTGGGGCCGGATCGCGATCCTCGCCGACCCGGCCGGTGCGGTGTTCTCGGTCATCGACCACTCGCGCGTGAGCGAGGGCTGGGGGCGCGCCGAGGTGGACGACCCCTACGACGACTGAGTCCCCGCTCTCCCGGGCGTGCGATAGGTTCGCCGCCGTGTTCGACGCCTGGCCACCTGCTCCGATCAAGACCGAGCGGCTCGTGCTCCGCGAATCCGAGGCGCGGGACCGGGCGGCGTTCGTCGAGCTGTTCGCCTCACCGGAGGTGGGCACCTACCTCGGTGGCGCGCGA
Organism: Amycolatopsis deserti; assembly: GCF_014653945.1. Taxonomy (GTDB): domain Bacteria; phylum Actinomycetota; class Actinomycetes; order Mycobacteriales; family Pseudonocardiaceae; genus Amycolatopsis_E; species Amycolatopsis_E deserti. The sequence goes on from NZ_BNAU01000015.1 coordinate 28,203, forward strand.
GCGCGGGACGAGCTGGAGCGCACGGTGCCGGAGGTGCCCGGGCGGCGCCCCGGTCTGTTCGTGGCCGATCTCGACGGCGCGATGATCGGCATGGTCACGCTCGACCGCCGCGACGCGGAGCGCCCGGGTCACGTCCGCCCGGAGGCGGGGGAGGCCGAACTCGGCTACCTGTTCTTGCCCCAGGCGTGGGGACGCGGGTACGCCGCCGAGGCCTGCGCCGCGGTGCTCGGCTGGTTCGCCGGCGCGGTTCCCGGCGAACCGGTGGTGCTGTGCACCCAGACCGCCAACGACCGCGCGATGCGGCTCGCGGCGAAGCTGGGCTTCACCGAGGTGGCGCGGTTCGAGGAGTACGGCGCCGAGCAGTGGTTCGGCGTGTGGTCGAGCTAGTTCAGGAACGCGGACAGCAGCAGGAACGACACCACGGCCGACGGCAGCAGTGAGTCGAGCCGGTCCATCAGGCCGCCGTGCCCGGGCAGCAGCGTCCCCATGTCCTTGATGCCCAGGTCCCGCTTCATCAGCGACTCGACCAGGTCGCCCAGCGTCGCGGTCAGCACGATCGCCACGCCGAACACCACGCCCTGCCACACCTGCCCGTCGAGCAGCAGCGTCAGCGTCAGCGAACCCGCGATGACCCCCGCGACCAGCGAGCCGCTGAAGCCCTCCCAGGTCTTCTTCGGACTGATCGACGGCGCCATCGGGTGCTTGCCCTTGAGGACACCGGCGATGTAGCCGCCGGTGTCCGACGCGACGACGCCGATCAGGAACGCCAGCACCCGGCCCACCCCGTCGGCGGGCGGGACCAGCATCGCCGCGAACGCGCCGAACAGCGGCAGGTACGCGGCGGTGAAGACGGACGCGCTGATGTCCCGCAGGTAGCTCTCGGCCCCGCCGGGCAGGCGCCACAGCAGGCAGGCCAGAACGGTGACCGCGAACGCGATCAGCGCGCCCTCGTACCCGAACGGCCAGGCCAGCCAGATCATCGCCTGACCGCCGGCCAGCAGCGGGACCAGCGCGAGGCGGATCCCGGCGGCACGGCGGAGCGCCTGCGCGAACTCGTACGTGCCGACGGCGATCGCCGCCGCGATGATCCCGATGAACAGGTACCGCACGGTGAGCAGCGACACGAGGATCGCCGCGCCCAGCAGCAGCCCGACACCGATCGCCGCGGGAAGGTTGCGTCCCGCCCGCGACGCTTTCTTGGCCGGTTCGGCCGGCTCCGCAGAAGCCACGGGGGCCTTCTCGCGTTCTTCGCTCACCGGGGGCATCAGACCTCGAGCAGCTCGGTTTCCTTGTGTTTGACGAGCTCGTCGACCTTCGCCACGTAGTTGTCGGTCAGGTGCTGCAGTTCCTTCTCCGCGCGCGCGACCTCGTCCTCACCGGCCTCGCCGTCCTTGGCGATGCGGTCCAGCTCTTCCTTGGCCTTGCGGCGCACCCCGCGGATGTGGACCTTGGCGTCCTCGCCCTTGGACTTGACCATCTTCACCATCTCCTTGCGCCGCTCCTCGGTGAGCTGCGGGATGGTGATGCGGATGATCTGCCCGTCGTTGGACGGGTTGACGCCCAGGTCGGACTCGCGGATGGCCTTCTCGATCGCGCCGAGCTGCCCCTGGTCGTAGGGCTTGACGATCACCATGCGGGCCTCGGGGATGTTGACCCCGGCCACCTGGTTCAGCGGCATCGTCGACCCGTACGCCTCGACCATGATCCGGGCGAACATGCCCGGGTTCGCCCGGCCGGTCCGCACCGACGACAGATCCTCCTTGGCGAAGGACACCGCTTTTTCCATCTTCTCCTCGGCGTCGAGGAGGGTCTCGTCGATCACGGCTACTCCCGTTGTCTGTGCTGTTGTTCCCGGTCCCCCGGCGGTCAGGCGCTCGGCCCGGCCGCGGGGGTGCTCACCAACGTGCCGATCCTCTCACCACGCACCGCCCTGGCGATGTTCCCCTCGGTGAGAAGGTTGAACACGATGATGGGCATGTTGTTGTCCATGCAGAGGCTGAAGGCGGTGGCGTCGGCGACCTTGAGCCCGCGTTCGAGCACCTCGCGGTGGCTGATCTCGTCGAACATCTTGGCGCTCGGGTCGCTCTTCGGGTCCGCGGTGAAGACCCCGTCCACGGCCTTGGCCATGAGCACCGCTTCACAGCCGATCTCCAGCGAGCGCTGGGCGGCGGCGGTGTCGGTGGAGAAGTAGGGCATCCCGGTGCCGGCGCCGAAGATCACGACGCGGCCCTTCTCGAGGTGCCGCTCGGCGCGCCGCGGGATGTAGGGCTCGGCGACCTGGCCCATGGTGATGGCGGTCTGCACGCGCGTGGGGACGCCTTCCTTCTCCAGGAAGTCCTGCAGCGCCAGGGAGTTCATGACGGTGCCGAGCATGGCCATGTAGTCGGCCCGGTCGCGGTCCATGCCGCGCTGGGACAGCTCGGCGCCGCGGAAGTAGTTGCCGCCGCCGATCACGACGGCCATCTGCACGCCGGTACGGACGACGTCCGCGATCTGCGCGGCCACGGAGTGGACGACGTCGGGGTCGAGACCGAGCGCTCCCCCGCCGAACATCTCGCCACCCAGTTTCAGCAGCACCCGCCGGTAACCGCCGTCGGCTCGTTTCGCCTCGCCCATGTCCGCCTCCGCCCGCTCGGGTGCTCTCGTGGAGCCTGCCTTCGCGAGTGTGCCCCGTCCCCGTGATCACGGAGACGGGGCACCCTCACGTCACTGCCGTCGTGTTACGGCTGGCCGACCTCGAACCGGGCGAACCGGGTGACGGTCACGCCGGCCGCGTCGAGCAGCGCCTTGACGGTCTTCTTGTTGTCGAGGACCGACGGCTGCTCCAGCAGCACGGTGTCCTTGTAGAACGCGTTGACCTTGCCCTCGATGATCTTGGGCAGGGCCTGCTCGGGCTTGCCCTCGGCCCGGGCGGTCTCCTCGGCGATGCGGCGCTCGTTGTCGACCAGGTCGGCCGGCACCTCGTCGCGGGTCAGGTACTTCGGCTTGAGGGCCGCGATCTGCAGCGCCGCGTTGCGGGCCGCCTCGGCGGCGCCGTCGCCCTCGCCGTTGTACTCGACCAGCACGCCGACCGCCGGGGGCAGGTCGGTGCCACGGCGGTGCAGGTAGGTCGCGACCTGGCCGTCGAAGGCCACGACGCGACGCAGGACCAGCTTCTCGCCGATCTTGGCGGCCAGCTCCTGGACGGCGTCGCCGACCGACTTGCCGCCCTCGAGCTCGGCCGCGGCCAGCTTCTCGACGTCATCGGTCTTCAGGGTCTGGGCGACCTTGACGATCTTGTTGGCGAGCTCCTGGAACTGCTCGTTCTTGGCGACGAAGTCGGTCTCGGAGTTGATCTCGACCAGCACGCCGCCGTCGCCGGCGACGAGGCCCTCGGCGGTGGCGCGCTCGGCGCGCTTGCCGACGTCCTTGGCGCCCTTGATGCGCAGGAACTCAACGGCCTTGTCGAAGTCGCCGCCGCTCTCCTCGAGCGCCTTCTTGCAGTCCATCATGCCGGAGCCGGTGAGCTCGCGGAGACGCTTGACGTCCGCCGCGGTGTAGTTCGCCATCGTGCGGTGTCCGTTCCTCTCGGAAAGTTGTGGGGGCCGCGCCTGTGCGGCGCGGCCTGCCGGAAAGGTTCAGGAGGCGGTGGTCTGCTCGGCCGGGGCTTCGCCGCCCTTGAGCAGGTCCTGCTCCCATTCGGCCAGCGGCTCGTCGGACACGCCCGGCTCGGGCTTGTCCTGGCCCTCGGCGGCCGGCGCGGAGCCGTTGCGGCTGGAGCGGGCCATCAGGCCGGCGGCGGCGGCCTCGGCCACCACCTTGGTGAGCAGCGCGGCCGAGCGGATCGCGTCGTCGTTGCCCGGGATCGGGTAGTCGACCTCGTCCGGGTCGCAGTTGGTGTCCAGGACCGCGACGACCGGGATGTTCAGCTTGCGCGCCTCGCCGACGGCGATGTGCTCCTTCTTGGTGTCCACGATCCAGACGGCGCTGGGCACCTTCTGCATGTCGCGGATACCGCCGAGGGTGCGCTCCAGCTTCTCCTTCTCGCGGGTCAGCGTCAGGATCTCGCGCTTGGTGAGGCCCTGGAAACCGCCGGTCTGCTCCTGCGACTCCAGCTCCTTGAGGCGCAGCAGCCGCTTGTGGACCGTCTGGAAGTTGGTCAGCATGCCGCCGAGCCAGCGCTGGTTGACGAAGGGCATGCCCACGCGCTGCGCCTCGCGGGCGATCGCCTCCTGGGCCTGCTTCTTCGTGCCGACGAACATGATGGTGCCGCCGTGCGCGACGGTTTCCTTGATGAACTCGTACGCACGGTCGATGTAGCTCAGCGTCTGCTGCAGGTCGATGATGTAGATGCCGTTGCGCTCGGTGAGGATGTAGCGCTTCATCTTCGGGTTCCAGCGGCGGGTCTGGTGCCCGAAGTGCACGCCGGAATCGAGCAGCTGCTTCATGGTGACGACGGCCATGGCCGGATCCGCACCTCTTCTGTGTAGCGCGCGCCCCGCGGGACGCGCTGGTCGGTTTTGTCGCCGTCGGCCGGGTGGCCGGCGACCCTGGTGCAGTGCCGGTGCCCGGACCCAGGGGATTCACTCCTCGGGGACCGCCGGGCGCCGTGGGTTCCTCTGTGCGGGGAACGTGCACGTACACGCGAAGTCGACCTGTCGTGACAGGCCGCGCGAACAGTGTACGCCCTGGCGGCGCGGTGTTCACCACGGGCGGCCTCGTGCTCCCGGGGGCCGGGGTTGAGCCGGGTTTCCCGGGGCTGGGGGCGGCCTGCCGGGTGTTCGCAGCAGCGCGTGGCCCGCCTGCCGGGTGTCCGGAGCTGCGCGTGCCCCGGCTGCCGGGTCTCCGGAGCTGCGCGTGCCCCGGCTGCCGGGTCTCCGGAGCTGCGCGTGCCCCGGCTGCCGGGTCTCCGGAGCTGCCGGGTGTCCGGAGCGGCTACCCAGCCATCGTGCCCTCGCGGTTCCAGCCATCCTCCCCTCGGAGGCGCAGCCTTCCTCTCCTCTCAGGAGCTCGGGTGTCCCGTCTGCCCAGCCCAGCCGTCCCACCTCTTGTCAGGCCAAGCGCACCTCCGGCAGCCGTCCCGCCTCCCAGTGCACCCAGCCCGCCCCGCCTCTCGGGCCTCCTCCGGCAGCCGTCCCGCCTCCCAGTCCGCCCAGCCCGCCCCACCTCTCGGGCTTACGTCTCCGCCTCTCGCGTTCCCCGACGTTCACCTTCAGGCGACACCTGGCCCCGCCCGACTCTCCGAACGGGCCGGCGTTCCGGCTTCCGTCCCCGTGCCTCCCCTGGTCGCCGGTTCGAGTTATCCACAGGCGGCCGAGTTGTCCACAGATTTCGCCGGCGGCCGTTTCTGGGGCTGGTTGTGCGCCAGGCTGGATCGATGATCGTGAGAACTCGCCGATTGCTCGGGATTGTGCTGGTCAGCGCCGGTTTGCTGGCCGGCTTGCCGGTCGTTGGAGGGGCGGCTCCTCGGGGTTCCGCGGCGGCCGTCCCGGAGGCTGCCGTGCGCCGCGAGCTGGACCCCCGCTTCGGGTGGCCGTTGTCGCCGAGGCCGGTGGTTGTCCGGCCGTTCCAGGAGCCCTCCGGTCCGTACGGGCCGGGTCATCGCGGGGTGGACCTGGCCGCCGCGCCCGGTCAGCAGGTCCTCGCCGCGGGGCCGGGCGTCGTGGTGTTCGCGGGGCTCGTCGCGGGGCGGCCGGTGGTCTCGATCGACCACGACGGCGGGTTGCGCACCACCTACGAGCCGGTCGCGCCGACGGTTCCGGCCGGGACGCAGGTGTGGCGGGGGCAGCCGATCGGCGTCGTCGAGGCCGGACATCCGAGGTGTCCGGTTGAGGCGTGCCTGCACTGGGGCGTCCGCCGGGGCGAGGAGTACCTGAGCCCGCTCCCCTTGGTCCAGACCAGCTCGGCGATCCGGTTGAAGCCCTGGACGGGTTAGACCCCGGCTTGCTCCGTGAGCCGCGCACGCAACCGGAGGACGGCGCGGGTGTGCAGCTGGCTGACCCGCGACTCGGTGACGCCCAGGACGCGGCCGATCTCGGCGAGTGTCAGCCGTTCGAAGTAGTAGAGGCTGACCACGATCCGGTCGCGCTCGGTCAGCTGGGCGATGGCCTCGGCGAGCTGACGGCGGTTGTCCCGGTCGACGAGGACCGCTACGGGGTCGATGGCGTCGTCGTCGGGGAGCGTGTCGACCAGCGAGCCGCTCTCCCGGCCGGCCGCCATGAGGTCCTCGAGCGCGACGACGCTGGTCAGCTGGAGCTGGCTGTAGAGGTCGCGCAGCTCTTCGAGGGTGATGCCCAGCTCGGCGGCGACCTCGGTGTCGGTCGGCGTGCGGCGCAGACGGCCGCCGAGGCGCTCGAGAGCGCGCTCCACCTCACGGGCGCGGCTGCGCACGACGCGGGGCACCCAGTCCTGCGAGCGCAGGTCGTCGAGGATCGCGCCGCGGATGCGCTGCATCGCGTAGGTCTCGAAGCGCAGGCCGCGCTCGGGCTCGAACTTCTCGATGGCGTCGATCAGGCCGAAGATGCCGGACTGGATGAGGTCGCTGACGTCGACGTGCGTGGGTAGCCCAGTACCCACCCGCCCGGCGACGTACTTGACCAGCGGCGCGTAGTGCAGGACCAAGCGCTCCCGAAGGCGCTGCTCCGGCGCGGTCCGGAACTTGCGCCAGACCGCCTGGATCGCGGAGTCGCCGTCGTTGCGGCCATTCGATGGCGCACCGCGGTCAGGACTTGGCGCGCCGCCGAGCTGCGGATCGGTGCTCGCCACGTGCTCGGTCGCCGCCTGCGCACCAGTGCCCGCCCCAGGCGCGCCGCCGTCGACTCCGCTGTCCAGGATCGGCTCGGTCCTGCCGTCCACACCGGCAGCCGCCGCGGGGCCGCCGCCGGACCCGCTGTCCAAGACCGGCTCGATCC
>NZ_BNAU01000016.1 GCF_014653945.1 Amycolatopsis deserti
CGAGGCGAGACGACAACGGTCCCCCGTCATCCCGGAGCCTGCCCGTCCGGCGAGGACATCTTTTGATCTTTAAAGCCGCGCCGCCTTCGGCAGGCGAAGAGTCCGCCCTGCGGGCGGAGAGCGCCTTACGGCGCCGAACGGTCACCTTACGACCACCCCCGCCCCCGCTCCTTGATTGTGTTTCGGTCGCCGAGCAGGCGTGTCAAGGCGGGAAAGAGTACCTTGACACGCCTGGTCGGCGACCAAAGATCGGCTGTGGATCGGGGGCGGGGGAGGTCTGGTTGGGGTAGTCGGTCTTTTTGCGTTGCCGGCTTGCGGTTGGTCAGGTGGGATGCGGCCCTGTTTGGGGCGGGTCCACTTCCGTTCCCGGCCGCCAGATCGGCTGCCGCTCAGCTCGTCCCGTGTCCCAGATCCACCACGCAGAACACGTTCCCCTCCGGATCGGCCAGCACCACGAAGTCCGGATCCTCCGGATACAGATCCCAGTCCACCTGCACCGCCCCCAGCGTCACCAACCGCGCCACCTCGGCGGCCTGCTCCTCCGCCGAGTCGACGAACAGGTCCAGGTGCACCCGCGGATGCCGCTGCACCGGGGTCTCACTGCGCATCAGCCCCAGCACCGGCCCGTCCTCGCCGCTCAGGGTGCGCCAGTTCGCGTTCTCCCACTCGCCCGTCTCGCGCAGGCCGAGCGCCTTCGTCCAGAACGTTTCGGCCCTCGCGAGGTCGTCCACACCGAGCACCGGGATTCCCAACCGCAGCATGACCCGAGCCTAGACACGCGAAAGGCCCCGGGCACGGCGTGCCCAGGGCCTTCCAAGCGCGAGAACTCAGGCCTCCGAGTCGTCGCCCTCGGGCTTGGCCTTCACGTCGGCGTTCTTCGGCGCCCGGCCGTTGCGCGCCCGCCGCGGCTGGCGCTGCGCGGGCGGCGGCGGGGCGATCTGCGGCACCGACGGGCCGCCACCCAACATCAGCTCCGCGAACGTCGCCATCGCCTCGTCGAGCTGGCCGCCGATGCGCCGCTCCGACTCCTCGTTGCTGCGGCGCACCAGAGAACCCACCGACTCGGTGTCGGGGCGGCTGGACAGCGTGCCCTCGACCCGCGAGAAGCCACTCTTGACCGCGCCGCCGAGGTCGCCGAACTGCGCGGCCACCCCCTCGTCGACCTTGTCGATCCGGCCGGCCAGGTCGTCCAGGCGCCCGGTGATCTGCTCCAGGCGCGCAGACAGCGCTTCCAGGCGCTCGGTCGGGTCCAGCATCTCGCCGGTCTCGTCGATCGCGCCGCGCAGGGCCTGCGTGGCCGCCTCGACGCGCTCGCGGTTCTGGTTGTCCGCCTCGTCCACCCGGCCGCGCAGCTCGGTGAGGCCGCCCTCGACCCGCTCGCGCAGCTCGCCGACGCCGTTGTCCACCCGCTCGCGCAGCTCGCTCAGGCCCGAGTCGACACGGTCGCGCAGGATGGACTCGGCCATCTCGATGCGCTCCTTCACCGGGCCGTGCACGGCCTGCGGCAGCGCGTCGAGCTTCGCGTCCTGCTTGTCCAGGTGCCCGTTCAGGTCGTCCAGGCGGCGGTGGATGTTCTCCAGCTTGTCCTCGAGCCCGTCCATCCGGCCGGCGACGCCCTCGAACCGGGCGGCCACACCGTCCAGACGCCCGTCGAGCTGGGCGAACGGCTTCGCCAGCTTGTCGACGATGCTCTCCACCGCGCGCGCCAGGTCCGCCAGCGCGTTGTCCTGCGCCTCCAGGCGGGACATGGCCTCGTCCAGACGCTCGGCCAGCACGCCGACCTCAGTGCGGTCGGGCAGCTCCGACAGCCGCTTGCGCACGGCGCCCAGCGAGTCGACCGGAGCGAGCCGCGCGTAGATGTCATCGAGCGCGTCGAAGATCTGCTGCTGCTCGCTCTCGCGGACTTCGGCCGCGCGCACCAGCATGTTGCGCATCCGGTCGAAGGACGGAGCTCCAATGTGGTTATCAGTGGTCACTTCGGTGTCCTTCGTCGGCGGGGAAAGAGGGACGTGGCCGAAGCTTAACCATTGCGGAATTGCTCTGGGTATCGCCCCCGTAAAGGCGGGAACGCCGTGGTGGACCCGACTGGCCGAATGCACGCGGTCTGAAGCTCGACTGGAGCCTGAGAGTTGCCGTCGCGCGCGTCCATGTAGGTGACTGTCGCGGGGGTACCGTCGGAGCATGTCCGACACATCCACCACAGCGCCCCTGACCATGGAAAACATCCGCCGGGCGCCCAAGGTCCTGCTCCACGATCACCTCGACGGAGGACTCCGTCCGGTGACGGTGATCGAACTGGCCGACGCCCTCGGGTACCGCGATCTCCCCACCACCGACGTGGCCGAGCTGAGCCGATGGTTCCGCGACGCCGCCGACTCCGGCTCGCTGGAGTCCTACCTGGAGACCTTCGCCCACACCTGCGGCGTGATGCAGACCGAAGAAGCGCTGGTCAGGGTGGCCGCGGAGTGCGTGGAAGACCTCGCCGCGGACGGCGTGGTCTACGCCGAGGTGCGGTACGCGCCGGAGCTGTTCGTCGAGCGCGGGCTGACGCTGGACGCGGTCGTGGAGGCCGTCCAGGCAGGGTTTGCGGAGGGTGAGCGTCGAGCCGCTCAGCAGGGAAAAGTCATCCGAATGGGTACTTTGCTGTGTGCGATGCGTCAGCATGCCCGGGCGGCGGAGATCGCCGAGATCGCGGTGCGTTACCGGGACTCCGGGGTGGCCGGGTTCGACATCGCGGGCCCCGAAGCCGGATTCCCGCCCACCCGCAACCTGGACGCATTCGAATATCTGCGAACCAATAACGCGCATTTCACCATTCACGCCGGTGAGGCGTTCGGACTCGCTTCCATTTGGGAGGCGATTCAGCATTGTGGCGCGGAACGGCTCGGGCACGGCGTGCGGATCGTGGACGACATCAAACGCGATCCGGACGGCACGGTCCACCTCGGCCGTCTCGCGAGCTACGTCCGCGACCGCCGCATCCCGCTGGAGATCTGCCCGTCCTCCAACGTGCAGACGGGCGCCGCCGCGTCGATCGCCGACCATCCGATCGGGTTACTCGCGGACCTGCGCTTCCGGGTGACGGTCAACACCGACAACCGGCTCATGAGCGGCTGCTCGATGTCGAGCGAGTTCGCCGCACTGGCCGAGGCGTTCGGCTACGGCTGGCCCGACTTCCAGTGGTTCACGATCAACGCGATGAAGTCGGCGTTCCTCGATTTCGATCAACGGCTCGACCTGATCAACAACGTGATCAAACCGGGCTACGCCGAGTTGGTGTGAAACCCCCTTGTGATCGTTAGCGTCGCCAAGTAAAGTCCAAGATGTAGGAAGTATTTCTCATATCTTGGGACGGTCACGATGAGCCGAGCAGCTGTGCTGGACACGAGGAGTAGGCGCCGGTGGGGCATCCTCGCGCTCGGCCTCGCGGCCCAGACCGCGAGCTGCTCGTTCCTCTTCGGCATCCCGTTCCTGGTGCCGGAGATGCGCGCGGCCGGGCTGACGCTCGCGGAGGCCGGCACGGTCGTCGCCGCGCCCAGCATCGGGCTGCTGTTCACGCTGATCGCGTGGGGCGCGGCGGCCGACCGCTACGGCGAGCGCCTGGTGATGGCGCTGGGCCTGGGCGCGTCGTCGGCGCTGCTGCTGGTCACCGCGCTGGTCGCGCCGTCGACCGGGGTGCTGTTCGCGTTGTTCCTGCTCGCCGGGGCGCTGACCGCGTCGGTGAACGCGGCCAGCGGCCGGGCGGTCATGGGCTGGTTCGGGCCGGACGAGCGCGGCACTGCGATGGGCGTCCGGCAGACCGCGCAGCCGCTCGGCGTCGGCGTCGCCGCGCTGGCGTTGCCGCCGCTGGCGCAGCACTGGGGGATCCAGGCCGCGATGCTGTTCCCGGCGGTGTTCGGGCTGGTGGTCGCCGCGCTGGTGGCGTGGCTGGTGATCGACCCGCCGCGGCCGGAGAAGAAGCCGGGCGCGCCGAAGCCGGCGTCGCCGTACCGGACGCCGACGCTGTGGCGCCTGCACGGGGCGAGCGCGTTGCTGGTGGTCCCGCAGTTCGCGGTGTCGGCGTTCGCGCCGGTGTACCTGGTGTCGGCGCACGGCTGGAGCGCGCTGGCGGCGGGCTGGTTCCTGGCGGCCGTGCAGGTGCTGGGCGCGGCCGGCCGCCTGGCCGCGGGCTTCTGGTCGGACCGGGTGGGCAGCCGGTTGCGCCCGATGCGGCAGCTGGCGGTGGCCAGCGCGGCGGTCATGCTGCTGGTCGCGGTCGGCGACGTGAGCTGGATGTGGGTGGTGTTGCTCGCGCTGGTCCTGGCCGCGGTGATCACGGTGGCGGACAACGGGCTCGGGTTCACCGCGTCGGCGGAGCTGGCCGGGATCGACTGGGCCGGACGCGCGATGGGGGCGCAGAACACCGCGCAGAACGTCGCGGCGTCCCTCACGCCGCCACTGCTGGGCCTGGTGATCGGCGATTCCCGCTACGCGCTGGCGTTCTGCGTGGCGGCGGTGTTCCCCGTGCTGGCGGTCGGCCTCACACCCGTCCGAGCCGAGACTCGGTCGTCGTGATGGCCTGACGGAGTGCGGCCCGCGCGGCGGTCAGCTCCGCCGCGCGGGCGTCCAGCTCGGTGAGCCGGGCGCGCAGGGTGTCCAGGACGCCGGGACAGGCGTCGAGCGTGCCGTCCGGGTGCGCGCAGTCGATGATCCGCCGGATCTCCCGCGTCGGCAGGCCGGCGGCGAGCAGTTCGCGGATCCGCTGGACCCGCTCGACGGCGTCGGGGTCGTACTCGCGATAGCCGTTGTGCCGCCGCTGCGCCGACAGCAGCCCGACGCGCTCGTAGTACCGCAGCAGCCTCTCGCTCGTGCCGGTGCGCGCGGCCAGTTCACCGATCAGCACGACTTGACCTTCCCACCATGTCAGGGCTCAACACTGGCCGGGAACGCGAGATTCCCGGAGGAAACCCATGATCATCGACGCCCACAGCCACGTCCACGACCCCGTCGGCGCGCACCTCGCCCTCCTCGACGAGGCCGGTGTCGACAAAGCGATCTTGTTCGCCACCCGTCCGCACCCCGAACGCGCGACGACGCTGGACGAGCTGAAGGGGGAGATGGCCGTGCTGTCGCGGAGCCTGGCCGGCGGTGGCGAGGGCCGTGCCGCCGCCCTGCGGGAGCTGGACTCCGCGGTGGCTGCGCACCCGGACCGGTTCCTCGGCTTCGGTTCGGTGGACCTGTCCGGGCCGGACGTGGCGGCCGCGGTCGAGGAAATCGGCCGCGAGTGGCACGGCATCGGCGAGCTGACCCCGCCGCCCGGCCGCGCCGACCTGCTCGAACCGGTGCTCCGCGCCGCCGGCGGGCTGCCGGTGGTGGTCCACGGCGCGGCCCCGACCACCGCCGCCGACCTGGCCACCATCGGCGCGCTGGCGCGGAAGTACCCGCGGACGCCGCTGGTGATCAGCCAGCTCGGCGGCGCGCACTGGATCGACGCGATCGAGCTGGTGCGGCAGACGCCGAACCTGTGGCTGGAGCTGTCCACGGCGAGCCTGGTGTTCTCGGTGCGGCTGGCGATCGCCGAGGTGCCGGACCGGACGCTGTTCGGCTCGGACGCGCCCTACGGCGACCCGGTGCTCGCTCGCGCGCTCGTCGAGCGGGTCACGCCGTCGGAAACAGTGCGCGCCGCGGTCCTCGGTGGGAACGCGGCGCGCCTGCTCGGTCTGTGACGGGTCAGTGCACCCGCAGCCGGTTCTCGAACGCCTCCACCAGCTTGCGCCACTCGCTCTGCTCGGTGTCGAACGGGGCGCTCGGCGCGAGGCGGCCGGGGTCCGGCTTCAGCACGAACGACACCAGCCAGCCCAGGCTCTCCGAAGTGGACAGTGCGGTGGCCGCGCTGTCGTCCCCGGCCCAGTCCGCGGCGTCGGTGATCAGCTCGACGGCCAGGTCCAGCTGGGTCGGGTCGATCGCGTCCGGGCCCTCGGCCAGGTCCTCGTCCAGGCCGGCCAGCACGTAGGTGTTCTCGGGGTCGACCTCGACCTCCAGCTCACCGGCGGTGGCCTTGGCGAGTACCTCGTCCCAAGTGGACACCTCGGCCAGGTCGGAGTCGGCGAAGGCGTTGGCGTCCGCCAGTGCCCGCGCCAGCGCCTTCTCCGACTTGAACACGTCGATCTTGCCGTCGCTGCCCAGGAAGATCGGCTCGTCGTCCAGGTAGCAGCGCAGCGAGTAGTACTCGTCGCCGGTGGTGATGATCTTGATCGGGTCGATGCCGACCTCGCCCCAGAAGCCGACCGGGACGTCCTCCTCCTCGTCGTCGGAGTCGGTGCTGTCCACGGTGTCGAGGTCCTCGTCCTCCTGCTCGGACTCGACCTCGGCCTCGGCGGACTCCTCCAGGAAGGTGGCCAGCTCCTCGGCGGTCTGCTCGAGCACGCCGGCGTCCACATCGGGCACCTTGACCAGGCCGTCGATCGCGTCCAGCACGGTGTCCCACTTCTCGGACACGGCCTCGGACAGGTCGTTCCACAGCCGCTCGCCCTCGCGGCCGGTGAACGGCAGACGGCCCTGCTCCAGCAGCGAGAAGCCCTCGGTGGCGTCCAGCACCTCGTGGACCTCGTCCAGCTCGCACACGTCGGCGAGCGAGCGCACGATGCCGACGATCTCGGCCAGCTCGCTGATCGTCCACGAGTCCGGGTCCTCGGCGACCAGCTCGGGCACGCCGACCAGGTCGTAGGAGTGGTCGTCGTCGGGGATCAGCTCCGGCACGTTCAGCGCGGGGACCGCGTTCCACGCCGGGTGGTCGATCAGGTCGTGCTGCTCGGCGGTCCGGACGAACGCGGCCAGGTGCGCGGCGTCGGGGAAGGCGTACAGGTCGTCCTCGTCGCCGAGGAAGGCCTCCCACTCCTCACCGTCCTCCCGCCAGCGCGGGGCCCACAGGGTCACCAGGTCCCCCTGCGGCAGCCCGAGTTCGATCGGGACGATGTCCTGTGCCATGCCAGCCCTCCGGATTACACCTGTGTGTGGGAAGCCTACGGCTTGACGGGACCGGCCGCGATGGGCCCCATCTGCTCTCCGGCCGCGGGTGGCACGATGGTACCCACGATGAACCTTTCAGACCTCCTACCTGCGGATCCGGATCCCGACACGCTGTTCGAGACGTTTTCGGCCTGGACGGCCGAACGCGGGCTCGAGCTGTACCCGGCGCAGGAAGAGGCGCTGATCGAGGTCGTCTCCGGCGCCAACGTGATCCTGTCCACCCCCACCGGCTCGGGAAAGAGCCTGGTCGCGGTGGGTGCGCACTTCACCGCGATGGCCCACGGCAAGCGCAGTTACTACACCGCGCCCATCAAGGCGCTGGTCTCGGAGAAGTTCTTCCAGCTCATCGAGATCTTCGGCGCCGACAACGTGGGGATGATGACCGGCGACTCCGCGGTGAACCCGGATGCCCCCATCATCTGCTGCACCGCGGAAATCCTGGCGAACATCGCGTTGCGGTTCGGTGCCGACGCTCCGGTCGGCCAGGTCGTGGCCGACGAGTTCCACTTCTACAGCGAGCCCGACCGCGGCTGGGCGTGGCAGGTGCCGCTGCTGGAGCTGCCGAACGCACAGTTCGTGCTGATGTCGGCCACCCTCGGTGACGTCACGTTCTTCGAGAAGGACCTGACCCGCCGCACCGGCCGCACCACCGCCGTGGTCACGTCCGCGCAGCGCCCGGTGCCGCTGACCTACCGGTACGCGCTCACCCCGCTGCACGAGACGATGACCGAGCTGCTCGCCGGCGGCCAGGCCCCGGTGTACGTCGTGCACTTCTCGCAGGCCGCCGCGATCGAGCGGGCGCAGGCGCTGATGAGCATCAACGTCACCACCCGGGCCGAGAAGGACGCCCTGGCCGAGGCGATCGGCGACTTCCGGTTCTCCGCGGGCTTCGGCAAGACCCTGTCGCGGCTGGTGCGGCACGGCATCGGCGTGCACCACGCCGGCATGCTGCCCAAGTACCGGCGGCTGGTCGAGCAGCTCGCGCAGGCCGGGCTGCTGAAGGTGATCTGCGGGACCGACACGCTCGGCGTCGGCATCAACGTGCCGATCCGCACGGTGGTGTTCTCGGCGCTGACCAAGTACGACGGAGTGCGCCAGCGGCACCTCAAGGCGCGCGAGTTCCACCAGATCGCCGGGCGCGCGGGCCGGGCCGGGTACGACACCGACGGCTACGTCGTCGTGCAGGCGCCGGACCACGTGATCGAGAACGCGAAGGCGCTGCAGAAGGCGGGCGACGACCCGAAGAAGAAGCGCAAGATCGTCCGCAAGAGCGCGCCGGAGGGGTTCGTCAACTGGACGGAGAGCACGTTCGAGCGGCTGATCTCGTCCCCGCCCGAGCCGCTGACCTCCAGTTTTCAGGTCAGCCACGCGATGCTGCTGAACGTCATCTCCCGGCCGGGCAACGCGTTCGAGCACATGCGGCACCTGCTGGAGGACAACCACGAGGACCGGCCGTCGCAGCGCAAGCACATCCGCCGGGCCATCGCGATCTACCGCGCGCTGGTGGCCGCGGGGGTGGTCGAGCGGCTGTCCGAACCGGACTCCGCGGGGCGGATCGTGCGGCTGACGATGGACCTGCAGCTGGATTTCGCGCTGAACCAGCCGCTGTCGCCGTTCGCGCTGGCCGCGATCGAACTGCTGGACACCGAGTCGCCGACGTACGCGCTCGACGTGGTGTCGGTGATCGAGTCCACAGTGGAGAACCCGCGTCCGGTGCTGTCGCAGCAGCAGTTCAAGGCGCGCGGCGAGGCGGTCGCGGCGTTGAAGGCCGAGGGGGTCGAGTACGAGGAGCGGATGGCGCTGCTCGACGAGGTGACCTACCCGAAGCCGCTGGAGGAGCTGCTGGAGGCGGCGTACGAGACGTACCGGCGCGGGCACCCGTGGGTCGCCGACTACGAGCTGAAGCCGAAGTCGGTCGTGCGGGACATGTACGAGCGGGCGATGAACTTCGTCGAGTACATCAACTTCTACTCGCTGGCGCGGTCGGAGGGGCTGGTGCTGCGGTACCTGGCCGACACCTATGACGCGCTGCGCCGGACGGTGCCGGACGAGGCGAAGACCGAGCCGCTGGAGGACCTGATCGCGTGGCTCGGTGAGATGGTGCGCCAGGTCGACTCGAGCCTGCTGGACGAGTGGGAGGCGCTGCGGCACCCTGGGGAGCAGCCGGTCGTCGCGCAGGCGTTGCCGGAGAAGCCGCCGCCGGTCACGGGCAACGAGCGGGCGTTCCGGGTGCTGGTGCGCAACCAGATGTTCCGGCGGGTCGAGCTGGCGGCCCGGCGCGCGTACGCGGAGCTGGGGGAGCTGGACGCGGCGTCCGGCTGGAACGACATCGAGTGGGAAGCCGCGCTGGAGGCCTACTACGAGCAGCACGAGTCGATCGGGATCGGCGCGGATGCTCGTGGCCCGGCGATGCTGATGATCGAGAAGGAGCCGGAGGTCTGGCGGGTGAGGCAGATCTTCGACGACCCCGCGGGCGACCACGACTGGGGCATCAGCGCCGAGGTGGACCTCCCCGCCTCCGACGAGGCGGGCACAGCGGTGCTCCGCGTGACGGCGGTGGACCAGCTCTGAGCCGGGCGGCCGTGGTCCGGCCGCTGCCCGGCTGAGGCGGGCGGTCAGGCGCGATTGCTGGCCTTCGTCGGGCCGACGCGGGATGCGCGGCCGGCCCAGCTCCCGGCCCCGGCGCGCTGTGGGCCGTCCCGGGAGGTGCTCGGCCGGCGGCGTGGTGGTCCTGCGCGGCTTCTGGTTGGCCTCGTGCCGGCGCTGGTCCGGCTCTCGAGGGCGTCGAGGGGAGTCTCCTCGCCGCGGCGTCCTGGGGGCTGGACGCCGCGGCGAGGAGCGTCGGTCAGCGCCGGTGTCGGGGCCCGGCGTCGACCGGGCCGGGGTCCGGCGCGGCGGTCTCTGGGTAGCGCGGCAGGCCGGCGAAGGTGCCCGAGCCCTGCTGCTGCGGAACAGCCGGCTGCTGCGGCGGCGGGTCCTGGTCGGTCTGCGGGAAGGGCTCCGGGTTGCGGCGGTACAGCGCCGGTGTCGGAGCGGTGGGCGCCATGTCCATCGGCGAGCCGACGGACGGCACGTTCCCGGAGGCGTAGGCGGGCTGCGCCCCGGACGCCACCTCACTCGACGCGTACGTGGGCTGGCCGCTGGAGGCGTAGGCGGCGTGCGCGCCGGATGGCACGCCCGCGGAGCCGTAGGAACGCTGCGCGCCGGACGGCATCTCGCCGGAGCCGTAGGTGGGCTGGGCGCCGGACGGCACTTCACTCGAGGCATACGCGGGCTGCGCCCCGGACGACATCTCACCCGAGGCCGAGGGCTGAGCCCCGGACGGCATCTCCCCGGAGCCGTAGCTGGCCTGGGCGCCGGAGGGCACGTCGCCCGACGCGTAGGCAGCCGGCGCACCTGCGGACATCTCCCCAGAGGCGTACATGGGCTGCGCCCCGGAGGGCATCTCCCCGGAGGCGTACATGGGCTGCGCCCCGGAGGGCATCTCCCCGGAGGCGTACGTGCCCTGGGACCCGGACGTCGCCTCCCGGGACGCGTACGTGGGCTGGGCGCCGGAGGGCGTCTCCCCAGACGCGGCCTGCGTCCCGGACGGCGCATCACCCGACGCGTACCCGGCCTGAGCCGCGGACGGCACCTCGCCGGAGCCGTAGGACGGCGTCGGCGTGCTGGAGTCCGAGTAGGCCGAGCCGTACGACGGCATCGGCACGTCGGCCGGTGTCTTGGCCACCGGGCGCCTCGGGTCGGGCATCGGTGCGTGGGCCGCCGCCGGGTCCATCGCGGCCGGGCGCTCGACCTGCGGGTTCTGCCCGGGCAGGATGTCCATCGGCGACCCAGCCCGCTGCGCCGGCGGCGCGTGGTGCCGCCCCTGGCCGCGGGCCATCTCGTCCTCGCCGGAGTACCCGGCCAGCGGGTTCTTGGCGTTGCGCTTCGGCCCGCGCCGGGCCAGCCCCACCAGCCCGAACAGGCCCAGCAGCCCCAGCAGGCCCCAAAGCCCCGGGGGTATGTTCCGGAGCTGTTCCTGCGCGAGAACGGACTCGGCCGGCGCGGCGCTCGCCACGGCCGAACCGGACGGCAGGAGGACGCACACCGCGGCGGCGACCGTCCCGAGGCGGGCCCTGTCAGGCATTACGGCTCACTCCCCTGGTTGTGGTGACGCCACGATGTACCCGTCACCACGGGGTCCAGACCAGATGCCGACCTAGTGGGTGACCTGCACCACCTGCGCGGGTGACTCCGCTTGCGGCGCCGGAATCGTCGGGGTCCGCGTGTAACCTGCGGCCATGGGGCTTCGCGAACGTGTGGTTTCCTGGGTGGGCCGCCGTTACCTCGCCAGAGCGCAGAAAAAGGGCTTCGACCTGTCGGTCCTGCCCGATTCCGCGCTCATGCCGCTGCGCCGCGACGGCCTGGACCCGGTGCCCGAGCTGGGCGCGACCAGGCGGGAGGCGCCGGTCAGCCGGTTGCCGCTGCCCTTCGGCATCCACGCGTGGCTGGTCACCGGTTACGGCGAAGCGAAGGAAGTGCTCGCCGCCACGGACAAGTTCAGCAACGACTACACCAACCTCGTCGGCAAGGCGGGGCTGTCCGCCGAGCAGAACCCGGGCGGGCTCGGGTTCGCGGACCCGCCGGATCACACGCGGCTGCGCAAGATGCTCACCCCGGAGTTCACGATGCGCCGGCTGAACCGGCTCACGCCACGCATCGACGAGATCATCGCCGAGCAGCTCGACGCGATGGAGAAGAACGGCGGCACGGTCGACCTGATGCAGTCGTTCGCGCTGCCGATCCCGTCGCTGACGATCTGCGAACTGCTCGGCGTTTCCTACGAGGACCGGGACGACTTCCAGCGGCTGAGCACGGTCCGGTTCGACCTGTTCGCCGGGGCTGGCGCGTCGTTCGGCGCGATCTCCGAGTCACTGTCCTATTTGCTCGAAATCGTGAAGAAGCAGCGCGCCGAGCCGGGCGACGGCCTGCTCGGCATGCTGGTGAAGGAGCACGGCGACGACATCTCCGACCAGGAGCTGGCCGGCCTCGCCGACGGTGTGCTGACCGGCGGCCTGGAGACGACCGCGAGCATGCTGGCCCTGGGCGCGATCGTGCTGCTGCGGGACCGGGCGACGTTCGAACTGGTGCGCGACTCCGACGAGGCGGCGCGCGACTTCGTCGAGGAGCTGCTGCGGTACCTGACGGTGGTGCAGGTGGCGTTCCCGCGGTTCGCGCGGGAGGACGTCACGGTCGGCGGGCAGGAGATCGCCAAGGGCGACATCGTGTTCGTGTCGTTGAGCGGGGCCAACCGGGACGCCGCCCTGGGTGCCGGGGTGGAGTCGTTCGACCCCACCCGCCCGGCGACGCAGCACCTGGCCTTCGGCTGGGGCGCGCACCGCTGCATCGGGGCGGAGCTGGCGCGCATGGAGCTGCGCGCCGCGTACCCGGCGCTGGTGCGGCGTTTCCCCAACCTGCGGCTGGACATCGAGCCGGAGCAGCTGAGCTACCGCCGGACGTCGATCGTCTACGGCGTGGACACGCTGCCGGTGCGGGTCAACTGAGTTCGTCGAGCACGGCGCGGAGGGCTTTCACCAGCTCACCGAGCTGCTCGTTCGCTGTGGTGTGCAGGATCGTCAGGTCGATGGACCAGTAGCCGTGGACGATCCGGTTCCGGAGATCGGCCGGCCGGCGCCAGGGAACTTCCGGGTGCTGGGCCTTCAAATCCTCGGAGACCTGTGCCGCCGCTTCGCCGAGGACCGTGAAGTTCCACAGCAGCGCATCCCGCCGCTGCCGATCGCTCTCGAGATCCTCCACGTCCGCGCCGAGCGCCAGAAGCCGCGCCTGTTCGGCCGTCGATCATCTCCGCGATCAGCAGGTGATCACGCCGCATAGAGTGGCCTCGACTCGGCGAGCACCGATTCACGCAGCAGCGGGTTCAGGTACCGCTTCGCGACCAGATCGACCGGCCGCCCGAACAGTTCGGTGAGCTCCGCGTTCAGGTCCTCGATCTCCCACCCCAACCGGACACCGGGCCGGAGTTCGTACATGATGTCGATGTCGCTCGACGGCAGGTCCTCACCGCGGGCGGTGGAGCCGAACACGAGCAGCTCGGCGATGCCGTACCGCGCGCAGATCTCGCGGAGCGCGGCTTCGTCGACGGTCATGCCAGGCTCCTTCCGAGTTGCGCAGTAAAGCACAAATGTAACCGAGCAGGTCAGGCCTTGTCAGCGCCGCGAAGCCGCAGCACCCCCTCGGCCGCTGGGGTGTCCGTGATCAGCGTCGACACCAGGCCCGACCGCAGTACGGCGTCGATCGCTTCGGCTTTCGGCGCTGTGTAGCCCAGCGCGATCACCTCGGGCACCTTCAGCAGCTCCGCCGTGTCGATCGCCAGCACGTGGTGCGCCAGGCCCGTCGACAGCGGCTTCCCTTCGCCGTCGAACAGCCGGGCCGCGACCTCCGCGCGAGCGCCCCGCGTCGTGATCGCCTCGCGTTCGGCCGGCGACACCGCGTCGTACACCGTCGACTCGCCCGGCAGCCACGCCCCGATGCTCACCACCGCCTTCGTCAGCCGCGGGAACTGCGCGAACGTCTCCGCGATCCCCGGCTGCCGCCGCAGGATCTCCGTCGTCCGGCGGTCCGGCAGCACCAGCGGCCCGTAGATCGGGTACGCGTCCCCGCCGGACACCTCCGCCACCTGCCGCACCGTCTCCACCGACCGGTCCCGCATGTCCATCCCGGCCTGCACCCCGCACAACTGCACGATCGGGCACTTCGGCAGCCGCCGCACCGCCGCCGCCATCGCGTTCACCGACCGCGCCCACGACAGCCCCAGCACGTCGTCCTCGGTGACCGTCTCCGACAGCAGCTGCGCCGCGAACGCCCCGATCTGCCGTCGCACCTGCGGCCGCGGCCCGGCGCTGGCCGCTCGATTGAGCACGAACGCCTGCCGCAGCCCGTACGCCGACCGCAGCTCGTCGGACAACCGCACGTCGATCGGCGCCGGCGGCGCGAACTCCACCCGCACCAGTCCCCGCTCCAGTGCGGAGTCGATGAGCCGGGCCACCTTGAACCTGCTGATCCCGAAGTCGGCGGCGATTTCGATCTTCGAATGCCCCAGCACGTAGAACCGGTGCGCCACGAGTGTCGCGGTGAGCCCGTCCATCATGCCCGTCTCGCTCATTTGAGCACTATAGCTCGCATCCCGTTGACGAGAAACCGCCAAAACCCCTCTAATGCATGACCGAGCATGTGACCACAGAGTCGTGAGGCGCTCAGATGAGCGCAGGAAGAGGTGAGACGGCATGCGCGCCGCCATCGTCGATCAGCCGGGTGCCATCAGGGTCGGCGAGGTTCCCGATCCCACGCCGGGGGAGCGCGACGTCGTGATCAAGGTCGGCGCGTGCGGCATCTGCGGCACCGACCTGCACATCGCCGACGGTCACTTCCCGCCGACGCCCTACCCGATCGTCCCCGGCCACGAGTTCGCCGGCGAGATCGTCGAGATCGGTAAGAACGTCCCCGGCGGCTGGCAGGTCGGCGACCGGGTGGCCGTCGACCCGTCCCTGTTCTGCGGCTACTGCGACCCGTGCCGCGCCGGCCACGGCAACCTCTGCGAGAACTGGGGCGCCACCGGCGACACCGTCAACGGCGCCTTCGCCGAGTACGTCGCCGTCCCCGCCAGCACCTGCTACCGCCTGCCCGACCACCTGTCCTGGCAGGAGGGCGCCCTGGTCGAGCCGGTGTCCTGCGCGGTGCACGGTGTCCGACGGATCGGGGTCGAGGCCGGCGAGCGCTTCCTGGTCGTCGGCGCCGGGACCATGGGCCTGATCATGCAGATGCTCCTGCAGCGAGCCGGCGCCAACGTCACGGTCGTCGACCGCAACGCGTCCCGCCTGCCGCGGGCCAAGGACCTCGGTGCGCACGCCGTCGCCACCGATATGTCCGAACTGGACGGTGAGCGGTTCGACGCGGCGGCCGACTGCACCGGTGCGGCCCCGGCGATCGAGGCCGCGTTCGATTCGCTGCGCCGCGGCGGGCGTCTGCTCGTCTTCGGCGTCGCCCCGGCGGAGGCGCGGGTCGCGCTTTCGCCGTTCCGGATCTACAACGACGAGATCACGGTGGTGGGTTCGATGGCTGTTCTGCACTCCTACGGCGCCGCGCTGGACCTGGTGTCCTCCGGCGCGGTCGACACGAAGGCCCTGCTGACCGACGCGTTGCCGCTGGAGCGGTTCCCCGACGCCCTGGACCTGATGCGCAGTGGTGCGGGTCTGAAGGTGCAGGTGCTGCCGGGAGCCACGGATGCGTAAGCGCCTGGCACTCCTCGCGGTCACCGCGCTGCTGACCCTGACCGGCTGCGCGGGTGCCGGCGCGCTGGGCGCGGGCGGCAACACCCTGGTCATCGCCATCGTGGCGAACCCGCAGATGAACGACGCCATCTCGCTCTCGCACGAGTTCGAGGCGGCCAACCCGGGCATCAAGCTCAAGTTCGTGTCGCTGCCGGAGAACCAGGCGCGCGCGAAGATCACCGCCTCGACCGCCACCCAGGGCGGCGAGTTCGACGCGGTGATGATCAGCAACTACGAGACCCCGCAGTGGGCGGCCAACGGCTGGCTGGAGAACCTGCAGCCTTACATCGACGCCAGCCCCGGCTACGACCCGGGCGAGTTCATCCCGAGCATCCGCGACTCGCTGTCCTACCAGGGCTCGATGTACGCGGTGCCGTTCTACGGCGAGTCGTCGTTCCTGGCCTACCGCAAGGACCTGTTCGAACAGGCCGGGCTGACCATGCCGGAGCACCCGACGTGGCAGCAGATCGCCGACTTCGCCGCGAAGCTCGACAACAAACAGGCCGGTGTGGCCGGCATCTGCCTGCGCGGCAAGCCCGGCTGGGGTGAGAGCCTCGCGCCGTTCACCACGGTCGTCAACACATTCGGCGCGCAGTGGTTCGACCAGGACTGGAACGCGAAGCTGGACACGCCGGAGTTCCGCGAGGCCGCGAACTTCTACGTCGACCTGGTCCGCGAGCACGGCGAGGTCGGGGCGTCCAGTGCCGGGTTCTCCGAGTGCGGCACGCGCTACGGCCAGGGCCAGGCCGCGATGTGGTACGACGCCACGGTCATGGCCGGTACGAACGAGGACCCGGAGTCGAGCAAGGTCGTCGGCAAGTCCGGTTACGTCGCCGCGCCGGTGGTGAAGACCGAGGCCAGCGGCTGGCTCTACACCTGGGCGCTGGCGATCCCGAAGGTCGCGAAGAACAAGCAGGACTCGTGGAAGTTCCTGCAGTGGATGACGAACAAGGAGTTCGTGCAGACCGTCGGCAAGACCTACGGCTGGAACCGCGTCCCGCCGGGCTGCCGGTTCTCCACCTACCAGATCCCGGAGTACGCCGAGGCCGCGAAGGCCTACGCCCAGCCGACGCTGGACGGGATCGACGCCGCCGACCAGCGCAAGGTGATGACCAAGCCGGTGCCCTACCCGGGCATCCAGTTCGTCGGCATCCCCGAGTTCCAGGACCTGGGCACGCGGGTCAGCCAGGAGCTCTCGGCCGCGATCGCCGGGCAGATCACCGTCGACGAGGCCATCGAGCAGTCGCAGGAGTACGCGCGGACCGTCGGCGATGCCTACCGGGAGACGAAATGACCGCCGTTGCGCCCACTGTCGCCAGTGGACAGAGAGTCGAAGCGAAACCGGAGAAGCGCAAGGGCGCGAGCCCGTGGGCTCGTCGAGCGCCGCTGCTGCCGGCGCTGC
The DNA here is from genome assembly GCF_014653945.1 of Amycolatopsis deserti. GTDB lineage: Bacteria > Actinomycetota > Actinomycetes > Mycobacteriales > Pseudonocardiaceae > Amycolatopsis_E > Amycolatopsis_E deserti. The sequence continues at coordinate 16,738 of NZ_BNAU01000016.1, forward strand.
TGTTCACCATCGTGGTGACCCAGATCCCGTTCATCCTCACGGTGGTCTACTCGTTCCAGTCGTGGAACCTCGTGCGGCCCGGGTCGCAGCACTTCGTCGGGTTCCGGAACTACCTCGATGTGTTCGCCGACTCCCAGTTCCGCGGCGCGATGCTCAACACGGTCGTCCTGACCGTGGTGTGCGTGTTCGTCGCGCTGCTGCTCGGGCTCGGCCTGGCGCTGCTGCTGGACCGCAAGTTCCTCGGCCGCGGCGTGGTGCGCACGCTGCTGATCACGCCGTTCCTCATCCTGCCCGCGGCCGGGGCGCTGCTGTGGAAGACGACGATGTTCGACCCGACCTACGGGCTGCTGAACTTCGTCTTCGGCGGCGAGACCGACTGGCTGTCGGAGTTCCCGCTGGCCTCGGTCATGGCGCAGGTGGTGTGGCAGTGGACGCCGTTCATGATGCTGCTGATCCTGGCCGGCCTGCAGAGCCAGCCGAAGGACGTGCTGGAGGCCGCGCAGGTCGACGGCGTCGGCCGGTGGCGCACGTTCGCGTCGATCACGCTGCCGCACCTGTCCCGGTACCTGCAGCTGTCGGTGCTGCTGGGCGCGATCTACATCGTGAACAGTTTCGACGCGATCTTCCTGATGACGCAGGGCGGTCCGGGCACCGCGAGCACGAACCTGCCGTACTACATCTACCAGCGGGCCTTCCAGGGCTTCGACATCGGCCAGTCCTCGGCGATGGGCGTCATCGTGGTGATCCTGACGCTGATCGTGGCGACCTTCGCGCTGCGCCTGATGTTCCGCGCCTTCGACGTCAGCAAGGGGGTCGTGAAGTGAGCACCGCGCGCAGGCGGCTCGGTCCCGCCTTCCTGACCACCGCGACGTGGGTGGTCGCCATCCTGTTCGTGTTCCCGCTGATCTGGATGGTGCTGACCGCCTTCAAGCAGGAGGCCGACGCCTACACCGATCCGCCGCGGATCGCGTTCACCCCGACGCTGGACCAGTTCGCCAGCATCTTCGAGCGCGGATTTCTGCCCTACCTGGGCAACTCGGCGTTCGTGACGATCCTGTCCACGCTGATTGTGCTGCTCCTGGGAGTGCCGGCGGCCTACGCGCTGTCGCTGGCCCCGGTGCCCAAGACCAGCAACGTGCTCGGGTTCTTCCTGTCCACCAAGATGCTGCCGATCGTCGCCGCGATCATCCCGCTGTACGTCATCTCGCAGCGCACGCAGCTGCTGGACAACGTGTGGGCGCTGGTCATCCTCTACACGGCGATGAACCTGCCGCTGGCGATCTGGATGATGCGCTCGTTCTTCCTCGAGGTGCCCACCGAGATGATCGAGGCCGGACGCGTCGACGGGGCGAGCCTCCCGACACTGCTGTACCGGGTGATCCTGCCCGTGGTCGCGCCCGGCATCGCGGCGACCGCGCTGATCTGCGTCATCTTCTCGTGGACCGAGTTCTTCTACGCGGTCAACCTGACGGCGGCGCGGGCCGGCACGGTGCCGGTGTTCCTCGTCGGGTTCATCACCAGCGAGGGCCTGTACTGGGCGCAGCTGTCCGCGGCCGCGCTGCTGGCCTCGCTGCCGGTGATGATCGTCGGGTGGATCGCGCAGAACCACCTGGTCCGCGGCCTGTCGATGGGCGCGGTGAAGTAGCTACTCCCGCAGCGACAGCGCCATGGCGGGGCACAGCTTGACCGCCTCGCGGGCGCTGTCCACCTGCCCGCCCTCGGGGTGTTCGACCAGGACCACGACCGTGCCGTCGTCGTCCTGGTCGAACACCTCCGGCTCGGTCAGGACGCACTGGCCCGCGCCGATGCAGAGATCGGTGTCCGCGACGATGCGCATGGCTCCTCCTACCAGGTCACCGGGAACTCGTGAATACCGTAGACGCTCGCGTCGTCCTTGAACGGCAGGGAGTCCAGCGGCACGGCCGGGCGCAGGCCGGGGACCTTCCGGAACAGCGTGTCGAACACGATCTGCAGCTCCATCCGCGCCAGGTTCTGGCCGAGGCACTGGTGCGCGCCGAAGCCGAACGCCAGGTGGTGCCGCGCGCCCCGCTCGATGTCCAGCTCCTCGGGGTGGTCGAACGCGTCCGGGTCGCGGTTGGCGAGGTTGCTCAGCGGCACCACGCCCTCGCCGGCCTTGATCAGGACGCCGCCGAGCTCCACGTCCTCGACCGCGACGCGGGAGACCGCGAACTCGGCGATCGTGAAGTACCGCAGCAGTTCCTCGACCGCGGGCAGGGTCTTCGACGGGTCCTCCTGGATCTTGCGGATGTCCTCCGGGTGCTCCAGGAACGCCATGGTGCCCAGCGAGATCATGTTGGCCGTGGTCTCGTGGCCCGCGATGAGCAGCAGGAACGCCAGGCTCACCAGCTCCTCGCGGTCGTCCTGCTTGTCCAGCTGGCGGCTGAGCAGGTCGTCGGCCGGTGCCTTCGCCTTCTGCTCGATCAGGTCGCGCAGGTAGCCGGACAGCGCCTCGAGGGAAGCCCGGCGGTCCTCCGGGGCGGTGACCCGGCTGATGATGCGCGACGAGTGCAGCTGGAAGAACTCGTGGTCGGCGTAGGGAACGCCGAGCTGCTCGCAGATGACCAGTGACGGCACCGGCAGGGAGAGCGCTTTCACCAGATCGGCGGGCTTGGGTCCGGCGAGCATGGCGTCGACGTGCTCGTCGACGATCTCCTGGATGCGCGGGCGCAGCGCGGCCATCCGCTTGACGGTGAACTCGCCGACCACTTTGCGCCGCGCCGGGCCGTGTTCCGGCGGGTCCATGCCGATCAGCGACGGGCGGAAGCCGGTGTTCACGCGCTGTCCCTTGACCAGCAGCGGGAACTTCGGGTTGCGCCGGTCGGAGCTGAACCGCGGGTCGGTCAGCATCTTCCGGATGTCCTCGTGCCGCGTGAGCGCCCAGGCCGTCTCACCGCTGGGCAGGGTCACGCGCTGGATCGGCGCCTCCTCCCGCAGCCTGCGGTGCTCGTCCGGCGGCGCGTACGGGCAGCCGCGGGTGATGGGCAGTGTGGCGGGAAGCTGAGCGGTCACGGTTGCACCCCAATCCGGACAAATGTGGAAGGATGTCGTCCACTTACCGCCAACGTACTGATGTGGAAGTTTTTCGTCCACCTACGTTCGGGTGAGAGAATCTGGCGGGGGTGACGGAGAGGAACGACATGACGGCTTCGGAGACCCGGCTGCGCGCGGACGCCCGGCGCAACCGCGACCAGATCGTCGCCGCCGCCCGCCAGGTGTTCGCCGCCGCGGGACCGGATGTGCCGATGGAGGAGATCGCGCGCGCCGCCGGGGTCGGCGTCGGCACCCTCTACCGGCGGTTTCCCGACCGGGAGGCGCTGATCCGGGCCGTCGCGCGGGAGAGCTTCGCGCAGGTCCTCGCCGACGCGCGGGAGGCGGCGGCCGAGGAGCCGACGGCGTGGGACGCGCTGGTGCGCCTGGTCGGACGGTCGCACCAGCTGCAGGCGAGTGTGCAGCTCGCGCTGGTGTCCGAGCGGGCCAGGGAGATCCTCAAGCGCGACGCGCAGACCGCGGAGTTCCGCGACGCGTTGCTGGCCGAGCTGGACACGATCGTCCAGGCGGCGCAGGCCGAGGGATCGGTGCGTCCCGACGTCGGCACCGGGGACGTCGCCATCCTGTTCTCGCTGGTGTTGCGCCAGCCGCCGGCGGTGGACGACCCCGCGTTGCTGGCTTTCGAGCGCGCGGCGGTGCTCATGCTCGACGGGCTGCGATCGCGTCCCGGCAGCCCGTTGCCCGGGCGGCCGATCACCGGCGAGGACCTCCAAATCCATTGACGGGTACCGGTATGGTGCTCGCGATGGTGACGCCTCCGCCCCGCCTCGACCTGGCGCGCTACCGCGCCCCGGTCTGGGCCGGTGTGCCCGCGCGGGCCGGGCGGAAGGTGCGGCTGCGGGTGGTCACGCCGGCCGATCAGCGCAGGCTGGCGGGGTTCGACCGGGAGGCGGCCGACACGCGCCGCGTCGGCGAGTACCGGCACTGGGCGGCCCACCGCGCCGAGGCGGATTTCCATTTCGCGATCGAAACCCTGCGCGGCGGGCTGGTGGTCGGTTCGCTGTCGGCCACCGAGGCGGACTCGCCGGACCGCTTCAGCTACGGCATCGGGATCGGCCCGCAGCACCGGCGCTGCGGCTACGCCGGTGACGCGGTGATCACGTTGCTGCGCTTCATGTTCGGCGAGCGCGGCTACCGGAAGTGCGAGGTCAGCATCTACGGCGGCAACGTGGCGTCGCTGTCGCTGCACGCGAGGCTCGGCTTCCGCGAGGAGGGCCGGCTCCGCGACACCGAGCTGTCCCGCGACGGCGTCAAGTACCTGGTGCTGATGGGCATCACGGACACCGAGTTCGCGGAAATCCACCCGGACTTCCCGGCCGCCGAGGTGCGCGGACGGCACTGGCGAGCCCGCGGCCGCCACCGGGATCGTTAGCCCCGGCCACGGCTCGCGGCCTGCTCCGACCCGCGGCGGCCGCACCGCGCGCCGGTTCCGGCGAGTCGCCGCGGCCTCCCCGCGCCGAAGCCGCGAGGAGGCCACCGCCGGCCTGGGCCTCAAACCCCCATCGGGTGCCAGACCGTCTTCGCCTCGAGGTAGCGGCGTAGCCGGGTGATGTCCGGCCGCTGCGTCCAGTCCGGCTCCTCCGCCGGCACCGGCAGCACGCGCTTCACCGTGCCGGCCGCCTCGCGGGCCAGCTCCGCGCGGTCCTCCGCGCCCGTCGGGTCCAGGGCGTTCACGTCGCCGTGCGAGGCCAGCCACGGGCCCAGCTCGGCGGCTCGCCCGGTGAGGATGTTCGCCACCCCGCCCGGCAGGTCCGACGTCGCCAGCACCTCGGACAACGTGATCGCCGGCAGCGGCCGCTCCGCGCTGCTCACCACGACCGCCGTGCACCCCACGGCCAGCGCCGGCGCCAGCACGCTCACCAAACCGAGCAGCGACGACTTCTGCGGCGCGAGGATCCCGACCACCCCGGTCGGCTCCGGCACGGTGAACGAGAAGTACGGCCCGGCCACCGGGTTCGCCGCGCCCAGCACGCTCGCCACCTTGTCCGTCCACCCCGCGTACCAGACCCAGCGGTCGATCGCGGAGTCCACCACCGCCTCGGCCTTCCGGGACGGCAGTCCCTCGGCCGCCCCGACCTCGGCGACGAACTGCTCGCGGCGCCCCTCCAGCATCTCCGCGACCCGGTACAGCACCTGCCCGCGGTTGTAGGCCGTGGCACCGGACCAGCCGTCGAACGCCTTGCGCGCGGCCACCACCGCGTCGCGGAGATCCTTGCGCGACGCGTGCGCCGCATGCGCCAGGAAGTTGCCCTTGCGGTCGGTCACCGGGTACACCCGGCCGGACTCCGAGCGCGGGAACTTGCCGCCGATGAACAGCTTGTACGTCTTCGCGACGGTCACCCGCTCAGACATCGAGGTATCCCTCCAGACCCGTGCGGCCACCCTCGCGGCCGAAGCCCGACTCCTGGTAGCCGCCGAACGGCGCCGCCGGGTCGAAGCGGTTGAACGTGTTGGCCCAGACCACCCCGGCCCGCAGCCGGTTCGCCATCCACAGGATCCGGGAGCCCTTCTCGCTCCAGATCCCGGCGGACAGGCCGTAGGGCGTGTTGTTGGCCTTCGCGACGGCCTCGTCCGGCGTGCGGAAGGTGAGCACCGACAGCACCGGCCCGAAGATCTCCTCGCGCGCGATCCGCATCGACTGGTGCACCCCGGAGAACACCGTGGGCGCGAAGAAGAACCCGCGGTCGGGCACCGGGCACGGGCTGGTCCACCGCTGCGCGCCCTCGGCCTCGCCGGAGTCGGCCAGCTCGCGGATCTTGCCCAGCTGCTCGGCCGAGTTGATGGCGCCGACGTCGGTGTTCTTGTCCAGCGGATCACCCAGCCGCAGCGTCGAGATCCGGTACCGCAGCTTGTCCAGCAGCTCGTCCACCACGGACTCCTGCGCGAGCAGCCGCGACCCGGCGCAGCACACGTGGCCCTGGTTGAAGAAGATGCCGTTGACGATGCCCTCGACGGCCTGGTCCAGCGGCGCGTCGTCGAACACCACGTTCGCCGCCTTGCCGCCCAGCTCCAGCGTGAGCCGCTTGGGCGTGCCCGCGACCTGGCGCTGGATCAGCTTGCCGACCTCGGTCGACCCGGTGAACGCGATCTTGTCCACGCCCGGGTGCTCGACCAGCCGCGCGCCGACGTCACCGGCGCCCGGCAGGATGTTCACCACTCCCGGCGGCAGCCCGGCCTGCTGGCAGATCTCGCCGAACACCAGCGCGGTGAGCGGGGTCGTCTCGGCCGGCTTGAGCACCACGGTGTTGCCGGTGGCCAGCGCGGGCGCGATCTTCCACGCCAGCATCAGCAGCGGGAAGTTCCACGGGATGATCTGCCCGGCCACACCCAGCGGCTTCGGGTCCGGCCCGAAACCGGCGTAGTCGAGCTTGTCGGCCCACCCCGCGTGGTAGAAGAAGTGCGCGGCGACCAGCGGCAGGTCCGAGTCGCGGGACTCCTTGATCGGCTTGCCGTTGTCCAGCGTCTCCAGCACCGCCAGCTCACGCGAGCGTTCCTGGATCAGCCGCGCGATGCGGAACAGGTACTTCGCGCGCTCGCTGCCCGGCATCGGGCCCCACGTCTTCTCGAACGCCTTGCGCGCGGCCTTCACCGCGGTGTCCAGGTCGGCGGCGCTCGCCGTGGAGACTTCGGCGAGGACCTCCTCGGTCGCCGGGTTGGCGGTCTTGAGCGGTTCGCCGCCGCCGTCGACGAAGTCGCCGTCGATGAACGGCCGGTAGCTCGGCTTGAGGTTCGCCAGATCGCGCGACTCGGGCGCGGGCGCGTACTCGAAGGCAGGCATCAGTCCACCGCCACGTAGTCGGGGCCGCTGTAGTGGCCGTCGTGCTGGGTGCGCCGCTGCAGCAGCAGGTCGTTGAGCAGGCTGGAGGCGCCGAACCGGAACAGCTCCGGGGTGAGCCACTGCTCGCCGGCGACCTCGTGCACGGCCACCAGGTACTTGATCGCGTCCTTGGTGGTGCGGATCCCGCCGGCCGGCTTGACGCCACGCAGCTCGCCGGTCGCGGTGAACCAGTCGCGGACGGCCTGCAGCATCACGTGCGTGACAGGCAGGGTCGCGGCGGGGGACACCTTGCCGGTGGAGGTCTTGATGAAGTCGCCGCCGGCCAGCAGGGCCAGCCAGGACGCGCGGCGCACGTTGTCGTAGGTGACCAGCTCGCCGGTCTCCAGGATGACCTTCAGGTGCGCGTCCCCACAGGCGGCCTTGATCGCCTGGATCTCCTCGAACACCGCGTCGTAGCGGCCTTCGAGGAAGGCGCCGCGGTCGATCACCATGTCGACTTCCGTGGCGCCGGACTCGACCGCCAGCGCGACGTCGGCCAGCTTCACCTGGCGCGAGGACCGGCCGGACGGGAAGGCGGTCGCGACGCTCGCGATGCCGATGTCCGTGCCCTTGAGCCCTTCGACGGCCGTCGCGACGAGGTCCGGGTACACGCACACCGCGGCGACCTGCGGGGTGTCCGGGCGGTCCGGGTCGGGACGCCGGGCCTTCGCGGTCAGCGCGCGGACCTTGCCGAGCGTGTCGGCGCCCTCGAGCGTGGTCAGGTCGACCATCGAGATCGCGGTGTCGATGGCCCAGAGCTTGCTGGACTTCTTGATGCTGCGGGTCGCCAGGGCGGTGGCCCGGGCCTCGACCCCGACCTGGTCCACGCCGGGCAGGCCGTGTAGGAAGCGCCGGAGGCTCGCGTCGTCGCGGGTGGCGTCGGCGAGAGCGGCCGGCAGGGTGGGTGCGCTCACCCCGTAGAGGCTAGTACCGGGCCGCGCCTCCGCGCGGAGACGCGGCCCGGTCCGTGAGCTACGGCGTCTGTCCGGCCTCGTCGACGAGCCCGGTGGCGAGCAGCGCCGCACCCGACGCCCGTCCGTCGTGCGAGGTCGTGGTCCAGCCGAGGACCCGGTAGGTGTCCCGGTCGAAGACCAGCGTGGTCATGTCACCGGCGTTGGTGGTGGTGCGCGCCACGCCGAGCCCGTGCCGGCCCGAGACGTCCCACATGTCGTCGATCAGTTGCACCCCGGGCACCGTGGCGGCGACGCGGTAGAGCGCGGCCTTGAGGTCGGGCGGGGCAGCGCCGTCGACGAGGTGGGCGATCATCTGGAACACCAACTGGTCGATCGTGTAGAGGTCCTGGTGCCCCAGCCGGTTCAGGTCACCCTGGACCTGCCGGTAGATCTCCGCGCGCAGTGCGGCCGGATCGGTCGGCAGGGTCTTCAGGTAGTCGTAGCTCTGGTTGTACAGCGACGGCTCACCGACTTCGGGAATCACGCCGCGCTGGGGCGCCGCCCGCTCGTCGCGGACCTCCGCCTCGGAGCCGTCCGTTTTCACCCAGGTGTCGACGCGCTTGGGTCGCGTGTCTTCGCTGGAGACGGTTACCGAGCTGGTGTAGGTCCAGTCACCGTTCCCGGCGGGGGTGGCGGTGGCGGCGTTCGCCGCGAGCTCGAGCACCGTCGCGGCGGAGGCGGGCGGCGCCCCCGGTCCGGAGATGCCCACCACCACGGCGACGATGGCGGCCGCCGCGACGGCGGCACCGGAGATCACCAGGCGCGGCCTGAACCGGGGTCGCACGGCCCGGACGGGTACCGGGTCGGCGGCCCGTTCCAGGATCGCCATCCGGTGCCTGCTCAGCACGACGGGGTCCGGTTCGGCGACCTCCGGGCGGAGGCGGGTGATCAGGTCGAGGTCATTCATCGTTGTCCTCCAGGGAAAGCGCGGTCCGCATCTTCGTGCGGGCGCGGTGCAGGCGGGACCGGACGGTGCCGATCGGGATGTCCAGCGCCAGAGCCACCTCGTCGTAGGACAGGTGCTCCCACGCGACGAGGAGCAGGACGTCCCGCTCCGGCGCGGACAGCCGGGCGAGTGCCTGGCCGAGCGGCTGGGCCGCGGCGCTGACCCGGGCGGAGACCACGTCGTCGTGGTTCTCCTCGGGTGCGCGGTGGCCGGTCCTGGCCAGTGCCCGGTACTGCCGGGCTTCGGTCCGCCGGTGCCTGCTGATCAGGTTGGTCGCGATGCCGTAGAGCCACGGCAGTGCGCTGTGCTGGCTGACGTCGAAACGCCGCCGCTTGTCGAACGCCACGAGCATGGTCTGGCCGGTCAGGTCGTCGGCGAGTTCACCGCCGACCCGGCGGGCCAGGAAGCGGTGCACGGTCGCGGCGTGCCGGTCGAAGATGAGCGCGAAGGCGTCGGCGTCGAACCAGGAGCGTTCGATGATTCCGGCGTCGCTTTCGGTTCGCGCTGACGCGAAGGTCATCGGGCGCCTCCCTCCGTGGGGACGGGTGATGTTGTCACCCTCTATTCGCCCGATGCGGCGAATCGGTTCGCGCTGGACGAGTACTGCGCTCGTCGAGGTGGTGGCCCGAGGCGGGCGAAGGGTGTTCAAGATCAGTTGTGACGACCGGCCTGAACACCCTTCTGACGACCCTCTCGCCGGTAGGCGCCGGGTGGGCAGACCGTCGAAGCTGACCGACTCGGCGCTGGCCACCCTGGCCGTGGCCCAGGCGCTGCTGGGGTTCACCTCCGAGGCTCGCTGGTTGCGGTTCCTGTCCGCCCGGGTGCCCGGCGCGTTCCGGTACCGCCCGGCCAGTCCGGCGACAATCGTCGCCTGCGCGCCGCGTTACCGCTGGTCAAGCAAGCCATGCGCTGGTTGGCGGCGGACACTGTGGAGGGACACAACCATGCCCCCAGCCAACGCGCTACCCGGTCCCTGACCCCCTGCGACCACCGACCAACCTACGCATCACTCGGCTAGTCCTTCCGCGGCTTGCGGATCACAGTGACCGCGCCCCAGAACGCGAGCCCGGTGACCTTGACGACCGGCGCGCCCGGCGGCGGGGGCTGCGTGGACGCGCCCTCGCGGTCCTGGCTCTCGAAGGCGCCCATGAACCCGACGCCGGTCACCTCGACGATGATGTCGTCGGGCACCACGATGTCGATGCCACCCATGACCGCGACCGCGGTGATGGTGGTGTGCCGTTCGGCGAAACGGGCGCCGCGCAGGTCCATCTCGACGCCGCCCCAGAACGCGACGCTGGTGTGCTCCGGCGGGACGGTCCACGGGCCCTTGCGGGTGACGCCGGACATGACCGCGACGGAGACCTTCGAGCCGGGCACGCCGCCGATCCGGTGGTCCGGGGAGAGGGCGCGCGGAGCGGCCGGCTGCACGGCGGCCGAGGGCACGCCCGGCAGGTCCGCGACCGGCGGCTCCAGTTCGGCGAGCGTCTTGGCGGCGTACACGGTGTCGAGCCGCTCTTCCAGTTCCTGCACGGTGATCCGCCCCTCGGCGAGCGCGTTGTGCAGGATCTGCGCGACCCGTTCCCGGTCCGCGTCGGAAGCCCGCATCGGCGGGCGCTCGGGAGTCCCAGGCTGTTCCACCGCGCGAGCGTACCGACCCGGGGCCGGTGTGGGGCGGGTTTTCGCCGGTGTCGATCGGCTACCGTGACGCGTCATGGACGTGCTTGTCGTCGATCATCCGCTGGCCAAGGCCAGGCTGTCGACCATGCGTGACGCCCGCACGGACAGCGCGGCCTTCCGGGCGGCCCTGCACGAGCTGACCGTCATGCTGATCTACGAGGCCACCCGCGAGGCGCCGGTGCGCACCGAGCGCATCCACACGCCGGTCGCCCGCACCGACGCCTTCCGCCTGGCGAACCCGCCGCTGCTGGTCCCCGTCCTGCGCGCCGGGCTGGGCATGGCCGACCAGGCGCACAAACTGATCCCCGAGGCGCAGATGGGGTTCGTCGGCCTGGCGCGCGACGAGGAGACCCTCCAGCCGACGCCGTACATGGAGTCGCTGCCCGACGACCTGTCCGACCGCCCGGTGTTCGTGCTCGATCCGATGCTCGCCACCGGCGGCTCGATGGAGTACACGATCCGGCTGCTCACCGGCCGCGGCGCCACCGACGTCACCGCGATCTGCGCGCTGGCCGCCCCGGAGGGCCTCAAGCACCTCGAGGACTCCGGCCTGCCGGTCCGCGTGGTGACCGCGAGCGTCGACGAGCGGCTCAACGACTCCGGCTTCATCGTCCCCGGCCTCGGCGACGCGGGGGACCGCCAGTACGGTGCCCGCTGACCCGTACTGGAACACCAACGTCGCCCGGCACCCGGGCATTGTGCGCGCCGTCCCGGACGGCTGTGGTGACGCGCTGGACGTCGGCTGCGGCGACGGGCTGCTCGCGCGGAAGCTGACCGCGCGGGCGAAGCGGGTCACCGGGATCGACAGCTCGCCGGAGATGATCGCCCGCGCCCGGGAACAGGCCGGCGGTCCGGAGTTCGTCGAGGGCGACTTCCTGACCGCCGATCTCCCCGCCGAGGGCTACGACTTCATCTGCTCGGTCGCCACGATCCACCACATGGACTTCGAACCGGCGCTGGCCCGCATGCGCGACCTGCTGCGCCCCGGCGGCACGCTGATCGTGGTCGGTCTCGCCCGGGAAGCGACCGCGGCGGACTGGGCGCGGTGGGCCGCGGCAACCCCGATCGTGCGGATCATCAAGGTGCTGCGCCGGGCGAGCGTCCCGGAGGGCATGCCGTCGACCGCTCCGGCGATGAGCTACGGCGAAGTTCGCGCCGCGGCCGCGCGGCTCCTCCCGGGCGTGCGCTACCGGTGGCACGTGCTCCGCCGGTACTCGCTGACCTGGCGGAAACCCTAAGCGCGCCACCCCGCGGCGTGCGCCCGCAACGCCGCTTCGTACGAACCGGCCACGTCGAAGCCGGGGGGCAGGTTTCCGTTCAGTTCCAGCGACACCAGCCCGTGCACGATGCCCCACGCGCTGACCGCGATCACCTCCGGCGCCACCGCCCGGAACGCCCCCGCGGCGATCGCCGCGCGCACGGTGTCGACCAGCGGCGCGAGCGACTCCCGGGCGACCTGCGACGCCTCCGCGCCCGGCTCGAACCCCGGCACCGCCTTGGTGAACATGATCGAGTACAGGTGCGGGTCGGCCAGCGCGCTCTCCCGGTAGGCCAGCCCGAGCCGCACGAAGTCCTCCACCGGGTCGCCGGACCGCTCGATCCCGCGCAACCGCGCCCCGAACCGCCGGAACCCCTCCTGGAAGACGGCGTTGACCAGCTCGGGCTTGCCGCCGAACAGCGAGTACACCGCGGTGGTCGAGGTGCCCGCGTCGGCAGCGAGCTTGCGCAGGCTGAGCGCCTTCGGCCCGTCCGTGGACAGCAGCTCCCCGGCGCGGTCGAGCAGTTTCAGCCGGAGCGCCTCGTCGTGGGTGCGCGGTCGTGCCATGGTCCCAGGCTATCGCGACACTGTTATCAATCGCTGAAGCAGGATTTGACCTGGAGTGCACTCCAGGTCGTAGTGTCGGCAGCATGAGCTACTCGATAGCGGAAGCCGCACGTCGCAGCGGGCTGTCGATCGACACCCTCCGCTACTACGAGCGCATCAAACTCCTCGAACCGCCCGCCCGGGACGCCGCGGGCAGGCGGGCCTACTCCGACGACGACCTCGCGTGGCTGGGGTTCCTCACCAAGCTCCGCACCACGGGCATGCCGATCAAGATGATGCGGGAGTACGCGCAGCTGCGCTCCGCCGGTGACGCCGGCGCCGGCCGCCGCCGCGCCATCCTGGTGGAGCAGCGCCGGTCGGTCGCCGAGCGGATCGCCGAACTGCAGGCCTGCATGGACGTCCTCAACTACAAGATCGAGAACTACGACCGGATCTGCGCCCGCATCCCAGGCGCCGCCGGCGTGGTCCGGGAGGAGATCTCCGCGTGATCCCGACCAGGAAGCTGGGCGAACTGGAGGTCGGCGCGCAGGGCCTGGGCTGCATGGGCATGAGCCACGGGTACGGCGTGCGCGACGACGACGCGGAGTCCATCGCGACGATCCACCGCGCGCTGGAACTGGGCGTGACGCTGCTGGACACCGCGAACGTCTACGGCACCGGCGCCAACGAGGAGCTGGTCGGCCGCGCGATCGCGGGCCGGCGCGACCAGGTCGTGCTGGCCACGAAGTTCGGCATCGTCCTCGGCGCCGAGGGGCAGCAGGTGCGCGGCGACGCCGCCTACGTCCGCCAGTGCCTCGAGGAGTCGCTGCGCCGCCTGAACGTCGACCACATCGACCTCTACTACCAGCACCGGGTCGACCCGGATGTTCCGGTCGAGGAGACCTGGGGCGCGTTGTCCGAGCTGGTCGCCGAGGGCAAGGTCCGCCACCTGGGCATCTCCGAGGCGTCCGCGGACACGATCCGCAGGGCCTACGCCGTCCACCCGGTCACCGCGCTGCAGAGCGAATGGAGCTTGTGGACCCGGGGCATCGAGGACGAGATCGTACCCACCTGCCGTGAGCTGGGCATCGGGATCGTGCCGTTCTCGCCGCTCGGCCGCGGGTTCCTGACCGGCAGCATCACGAAGGCGGCGGAGCTGCCCGCCGACGACATGCGCCGCAACCTGCCGCGTTTCGCCGAGGGCAACCTGGACCGCAACCTGCGCATCGTCGAGGCGCTGCGGAAGCTGGCGGCGGAGAAGGGGGTGACCGCCGGTCAGCTGGCGCTCGCCTGGGTGCAGCACCAGGGCGCGGACGTGGTCCCGATCCCCGGCACCAAGCGCCGCACCTACCTGGCGGAGAACGTCGCCGCCGCGACGCTCGAACTGTCCGAAGAGGACATCCGGAGCATCGAGGCGGCCGTTCCCGCCGACGCCGTGGCGGGGGAGCGCTACCCCGCGGCACTGGCCCGCAACGTCGGCAAGTGAGGGCGGTGGCCTGGGTCAGGCCACCGCCACCCCGACCGCGGTCGTGATCATGGCCGCGGCGAGCAGCACCGCGCCGCCGACGGTGACCCCGTGCGCGAGCGCCTTACGCCCCGGCAGCAGGTTGAGGAACATGCCGCCGGACTGCGCCAGGATCCCGATCAGCAGCAGGAAACTGACCACCCACTGGCCGGCGGCGCCGAGCCCGCCCGCGGCGACGAGTTGCAGGGTGATCAGCGCCAGCACGAGCAGCACACCGGCGTGCGCGTGCCCGGCGCGGAAGTAGGCTCGTTGCTCCTCGGTGAGCTTGCGCCTGCGGAGCAGGCCGAGCAGCGAGTACCCGCCGAACATCACGGTCGGCAGCGAGACCAGCGCGATCACGGTGAACAGCTGGGTGGGACCGGACAGGACGACCATCGCGAACTTCCTCTCTGAGGAGATGTACGGCGATGGTAACAGCGTTACGTAACCCCGTTATTCCATGAGTCCGGCAGCCACCGTGGCGCCCAGCTCCCAGCACTTCTCGAGGTCGGCCTTCGACGGCTCGCCGGTGACGGTGACGAACTCGGCCGCCTTCTCCCAGCCGAGGCCGGTGGTGATCGACTCGATGCCGCGGATCGTGCCGGAGACGTCGCTGCCGCCGTGCACGTAACACCCGAACGGGCGGCCGCGCGTGGAGTCGAGGCACGGGTAGTAGACCTGGTCGAAGAAGTGCTTGAGGGCGCCCGCCATGTACCCGAGGTTGGCGGTGGTGCCGAGCAGGTAGCCGTCCGCTTCGAGCACGTCGGTGGCGGTCGCCGCGAGGGCCGCCCGCCGCACGACGGTCACCCCTTCGATCTCGTCGGTGGTCGCCCCGGCGACGACCGCCTCGAACATGGCCTGCAGATTCGGCGAGGGCGTGTGGTGCACGATCAGCAAGGTGGGCACGGGGTCAGGATGCCGTACCGCGAGCGAACCGGCCGCCCGCCGGGGCTGAGTCGCGCGGGCCGGCGCGCCTCGCACGAGCCACAACTACCTCGCGAGGGCGCCGTCCGCCCTTGGAAGGGGTGAATGGTCCGTTCAACGCCGCGCGAGTGGCCCTGTGGTGGTCCGGCGAGCGCCCCGCCCGCCCCCGCGGAAGCGATGAACGGTCCGTTCATCGCCGCGCGGCTGGCACTCTCGTGGACCGTCGAGCGCGCCGTCCGCCCTTGGAAGGGGTGAATGGTCCGTTCATCGCCGCGCGACCGGCACTCTCGTCGGCCATCGAGTGGGCCACTCGTGGCGGGAAGGCATGAACGGTCCGTTCATCGACCGGGCGGACCGGACAACGACCTGTTTTACCAGGCTCTTGTCGAAGACTCGGCCGCGTTCCTGGACGAAGGGACCGCGATCGGCGAGACCGTGACCGACCACGCGCGAGGGAACGCGCGCCCGCTCCCCACCGGCGGAGCGCGGTGAAACCTCACCTCGACCGCAAGGCGGGCACACCCGACGAGCGTGCCGTGGTCAGCGCACCGGTGCGACCGTGCCGAGGTCCTGCGTGCCGAGCACCTTGAGCAGCCGCAGCGCCTCCTGCCCCGGGCTGCCGGGCTCGGCGGTGTAGAGGATGACCCGCTGGTCGCGGTCGCGCACCTGCAGCACCTCGCAGTCGACCTGGAACCGGCCCACGTGCGGGTGGTGCAGCACCTTGGTGTGGCCGCGCCAGACGATCACGTCGTGCCGGGACCACAGCTCGCGGAACTCGGCGCTGCCCGCGAGCAGGTCCTCGATCAGCTCCCGGATGCCCGGGTCGTCGGGGTACTTCGCGACCGCCGCGCGCAGTTCGGACGCGAGGTTGACGCCGAACTGCTCCCAGGTGTCCGGGTAACGGCCGATGTCGGGCCGGAGGAACCGGTCTCGGGCGAGGTTGCGCTCGCGCGGCGGCAGCGCGGACAGGTCGCCGAAGAAGGCGGCGGCCAGCGGGTTCCACGCCAGCACCTCGTACTTCACGTCGACGACCATCGCGGCGGCGTCGTCGAGCCGGTCCAGCAGGTGCAGGATCCCGGCGGGCACGTCGGGGGAGGGGCCGGCCGGCCCGGGCTGCTCCCCGGCGAGGCGGAACAGGTGCGCGCGCTCGACGTCGGACAGCCGCAGCGCCCGCGCGATCCCGGACAGGACCTGCCGCGACGGCTGTGGGCCGCGGGCCTGTTCGAGGCGCGTGTAGTAGTCGGTCGAGACCGCGGCGAGGGACGCGACCTCCTCGCGCCGCAGCCCGGGGGTGCGCCGCCGCAACCCGGCGGGCAGCCCGACGTCGGCCGGCCGCAGCCGCTCCCGCCTGGTCCGCAGGAACGTCCCCAGCTCTCGCCTGTCCATGTGCCCAGTGTCCGGATCTTCGCCCGCCGGTTCCAGGGACCGCGAATCCCTGGTTGCGCGGTCTCTGCCGCGACCGCTCCCGGCCGCCGAGGGTGGGGGCATGACGGACACGAAGATCGCCTTGGTCACCGGGGCGAACAAGGGAATCGGCAAGGAGATCGTCCGGCAGCTGCTGGCGGCGGGGGTCACGGCGATCGTCGGGGCGCGCGACCCGGAGCGCGGCGCCGCGGCGGCCGAGGAGCTGGGCACGACGTCGGTGGTCCTCGACGTCACCGACGAGGCGTCGGTGGAGGCCGCGGCCAAGACGGTGGAGCAGCGGTACGGCCGGCTGGACATCCTGATGAACAACGCGGGCGTCGCCCTGGACTGGGGACACCGCCCGTCCGAGCTGTCCGCGGACGTGGTGCGGGAGATCTACGAGACCAACGTCTTCGGGGTCATCCGCGTGACCAACGCGTTCCTGCCGCTGCTGCGGAAGTCCGCGCGGCCGCGGATCGTGAACACGTCCAGCTCGCTGGCGTCGCTCACGCTGCACCAGGACACGTCTTCGCACCAGTCGAAGGTGCTCCTGCTCGGCTACAACTCGTCCAAGTCCGCGCTGAACGCGGTGAGCGTCTCCTACGCCAACGACCTCCGCGAGGAGGGGATCACGGTGAACGTGTTCGAGCCGGGGTACTGCTCGACGGACCTGAACGACCACCAGGGCCGGCTCGACCCGGCCGAGGGCGCCGCGGTCGGGGTCGCCGTCGCCCTCGCGCCCGGCGAGGGTGGCACCGCGCAGTTCCACGCCGAGGGCGGTTTCCTGCCTTGGTAGGCAGTTGATCAGCGCTTTTACCGTTAAGGGACCCCCCTGTTCGGACCCCATTTCGGGGCATGTAATCTTCTCTTCGTCGCCAGGGAGACCGGGCCGGCGGGGACGAAAAGCCCCAAGGGAACGGGATCCGGGCGGGGGGTCACGAACCAAGCTCCCACCGATGGTGGTAGAGTGGGTGACCGCCGCCG
>NZ_BNAU01000017.1 GCF_014653945.1 Amycolatopsis deserti
GGCCGAGCTGGCCGTCACCTCGACGCAGCAGCTCGCCGCCGAGACCGACATTCCCTGGGGATCCCTCCGCAACGCCCTGGCCGGGCGCGACCCGATCACCCTCGCCCGCGTGTACGCGCTCGCACGCGCGCTGACGGGAGAGGGTGAAAACTTCCGGGTCGTCGCCGCCGAGATCGTCGCGGACCGCGCCCTGGCTGCAGAGATCCTCGCGAACAACGACGGTGTTCCCGACGAGCCGCCAGCCCAGCCAAAGCGCCCGTCTGCACCCCCGCCGCGTCGCACCAAGGACCCGAGAGCGCCGAAGCGCGTCGCCGGAGCGGCGGCATGAAGGACGAGGCCCGTGACGGCTACCGCACCGACGAACTGGCCGAGCGGCTAGGGGTTCCGTACAGGACGGTGATGCGCGCGATCAGCCGCGGAGAAATCGGCGCGATCAAGCTCGGCCGGTACTACGTCGTTCCCCGCTCCGAGGTGGAACGACTCCTCGGCCAGGCGAAGGCCGCCTAACTCCCCGCCTACCCCAGCAAAAAGCGTGCCCGCCCCGTGCCAACCGCCAAGCCGCACGGGACGGGCGACAACCACCGAACGAAAGGACGACCGGTGGAGCACGAGCAGCGTATCCCGCCGCCCCGCGCCGGGCGGCACCGCTGGACCCCGCGCACCGGGTGGGCCAACACCCCGGCCGGCCAGATCGAGCACGCGAACCAGGGCGCCGAGGCGCCCGCCGGGCTCGGCGTCCGACCGCACGAGGGCAAGCACCGCAAGGACGAGCGCGCCGCCGTGGCGCGGATGGGAGCGGCAGCGTGACCGCGACGGCCGGAACGCTCGGCGAGTCCCCGCAGGACGCCGTGCACGTCATCCGCCAGCTCGGCGGCCCGGACCTGGTCGCCGAGCGCGCGGTCCGCGGCGGCGCGTACCCGGCGCGGCACCGGCTCGCCGATGTCGACGCGGACACGGCGGTGCTCGTCGACGTGCCGGAGATTCTGCGTCTGGCGGCCGAGCTGGACGAGATCGACGCCGTGACGGTGGCACTCGTCCACCGCGCGCCCAACGGGCCGTGCACCTGGTGCGAGGTCGTCGGCCGCCCCGCGGTCGTCACCGTCTACGGCGACCCGGCGCCGACCGATGACTGGGCGCCGCTGGAGATGGCCGAGACCTGCCTGGCGTGCGCGCCCCGCGCGGTGCACCAGGCCGTCACCGAGCACGACCCCGACTCGGCGAAGCCGATCGCCGTCGAGATCGCCGTACCGGCGCACCCCCTGACCGCCCCGCGCCCGGCCGCGGGCGCACCCGACCAGCAAAAACAGAACGTGAGGACGAACCGGTGAGCAGCAGAGACCTGGCCGTGAAGGTGACCGCCTACAAGGTGCTGAAGGACCACGCCGAGGACAAGTACAACGAGGTCCGCGCGGAGCTGGCCGCGCACATGGAGCGCGGCGACCGGGTCATGGCGGTGGCGCCCAACGGCGTGAAGATCGCCGCGGTGTCCAAGAAGGACCCCAAGCCGCAGGCCCGGATCGTCGACGTGCCCGCGTTCCGCTCGTGGGTGGCGAAGCACTACCCCGAGCGGATCGTCACCACGCTGGAGATCGTCGGCGCGCCGGAGGAAGTGAAGGAAGTGCTGATGCGGCACGCCCCGGCGCTGCTGAAGCAGTCCGACGCTGTCCACCCGGACCTGGTGCGCACCGTTCTGAACGACTCGGTCAAGCACGGCTGCGCCGTCGGCCCGGGCGGAGAGGTCGAGGTCCCGGGCGTGGAGGTCGAGCCCCGCGAGGGGGTCGTGGCGTGCGTCCCCACCGACGACGCGATGGGCGTCGTGGTCGAGATGCTGCAGAGCGGCGAACTGGACCTGCTCGACGTGCTGCCGGTCGGCGGTGGCGCGTGACGCCGGAGATGCTCGACGCGCTCCGCGCGCCGTTCGACGGCGACGCGGTGCGCACCCGGCCGGAGATCACCTGCGCGGCCTGCCGGGCCGGCGGGTGCGGCTCCCACGGCTCGGCCTGGTGCGACGAATGCGGCGGCGAGATGACCACCGCCCACGTGCACCTCGACTACGTCGGCCACGCCGCCGTGACCGCGCGGCTGCTCGACGTCGATCCGGAGTGGAACTGGGAACCGATGGCACTCACCCCCGAAGGTCTGCCTGCGATCCAGGACGGTTGCCTCTGGATCCGGCTCACCATCGGCGGCGTGACGCGCATCGGCGTCGGCGACGCACCGCAGCAGCGTGGCGGCCGCGCCCGGAAGGAGGCGATCGGCGACGCGATCCGCAACGCGGCCATGCGGTTCGGCGTGGCGCTGGACATGTGGATGGGCCAGCCCGACCCGCCCGCCGACCCGGCACCCGCGGACCCGCCGCCCACCGCCGACCCGGCCGTGGCCGAGCGGGACGAGCGCGGCGACGCGAACGATCTGCGCGGCCGAATCCGGGACATCACCAAGGGACGTGGCCGCTCGGCGTCGCAGACCGCGGCCGACTTCACGAAGTGGTCGAAGAAGGGCACGCAGTTCCTTCGCGCCAGCCGCGCCGAGCTGGCCGAGTACCTGGATCACCTGCTGCAGCACGGCGGGAAGCGGTGAAGGCGCAGCAGATCAGCCGCACCGTGCGGGACATTGTGCACACCCGCTCGGGCGGGGTGTGCGAGAAGTGCGGCCGCCGCCCGGCCGTCGAGGTCCACCACCGCACCGGCCGGCAGATGGGCGGCTCCCGGGAACCGTGGATCAACCAGCCGTCGAACCTCCTCGACCTGTGCGACCCGTGCCACGACGAGGTCACCGACACCCGCGGCAACCGCGCGTTCGTCGAGACCTGCGGGTGGCTCGTCCGCCGCGGCGAGGAGCAGCCCGCCGACGTGCCGGTGCTGCTATGGCACGGCCTGTGGCTGCTCGACGACCTCGGCGACTTCCGCACCGATCCGCGCGTGGCCGCGGCGTGGGCGCGCATCGACGCGGTGAGGGCCGCATGAGCGCGCCCGCAGCGCCGGGCGGCGGCGCCGGTATCGGATGCTCGACCGTGCTCGGGATCGTGTCGCTGTTCCTGTGCGGGTTCCTGCTCGCGATCGCCGTCGGCCTGTCGGCCGGGTGGTGACCGTGCGGCGACTCTTCCGGCTGCCGCTGCGACTGCGCACCCGCTGGCGCAACGGCCGCCGCGCGACGAACGGTCGCGTTCGGACGGTGAACGGCGGCGAGCCGATCGTGTGGCCGTTCGCCCTCAACCACGACGTCACCGACCTGTGGCGGCTGGCCGACGACCGGCAAGCCGCCCAATCCAACCTGCGAAAGAAGGTCTGATGCCCCTCGACCTCGCTGAGCGGTACACCGTGTGCCGCTCGTGCCCGGCAACGATCGTCTGGGCCGTCTCGTCGAACGGCGAGAACATCCCCGTCGACTACAACGCCGACCCTGCCAAGGGGAACGTGCTGCTGCAGCTCAACCGCGGCCAGCTCGTCGCCGGCGTGCTCACCGGCCCGAAGCTCGCCGCCGCCCGCGCCGCCGGTGCCGAGCTGCGCACCGCCCACTTCGCCACCTGCCCGAACGCAGCCAGCCACCGGCGGCCGCGATGAACGACACCGACCACCTCGCCGCCCTGTTCGCCACCTGGCGGGCGGACGTCGACGCCGACCCGATCCCCATCTTCACCGCGAGCGATCTGCTCGCCGACGAGCCCGGAAGGACCACCCCGTGAGCATCCGCATCGAGACCGAGCACCTGATGAAGCTGCTCGGCGACCTCGTCCACACCGCCGGCGGGATCGGCGCGACCAGCGGTGTGCTGCTGCACACCGCCCGCGGCCCGCTCGAAGACGAGCCCGGCACCACCGACCTGCTCGTGGGCACCTCCACCGACCACTTCACCGTCGGCCACACCTACGTGGAGTGCTACGGGCAGCTGCCGGACGCGATGCTGTGGCCGCTCGCCGACGTCCGCGCGGTGCTCGGCGCCTACCGGCCGAAGGCCGCGCTCACCCGGAACAAGTCCGAGAAGCACACCGTCGTCATCGGCCGCGAAGCCGACGTGATCGTGGTCCGCGAGGACCCCGATTTGTTCAACGACGGCCTGACCATCCGGTTCTCCGAAGGGCCGATCAGCAAGTACCCGACCGGCCTGTGGCGCGCGCTCACGAGTGCGCCGCCGATCGCCGACGACTGGGGGCCGGCCGAGCCGCGCAGCGACTTCTACCCCGACGTGCTGAAGCCGTTCCTCGCCGTGGCGAAGGCGCGCAAGGAAGACCTGCAGGTGTACCGGTACCACCACCGGGCTCGCTACCTGGTGCAGATCGGCAATCGCTACGTCGGCGCCGCGCAGCCGCACAACCTGTGGACCACGCAGAACCCGGGCGGCGGCAGCGCGCCCGCCGCGGACGTGTACGCGCCCGCGCTGGCCGACTGACACCCGGGCGGTCCGGCGTCAACGTCACCCCGCCCGCGTTTTGGAGCGCGGACCAGGGAGCGAAAGCAGGCCCACGACCCCGCCTCCCTTCGGGATCAGGTCGCAGCTGCGCCGGACCACCACACCACCCCACCAGCACCACCGGAAAGAAGCGCCGCATGACCGTGCCGAGCCCGGACGAGTTCGACATTTTCGCCTGGGAACGCATCCTCCTCGCCGCCCGGCTGCCGGCCACCACGAAGCTCGTCGCCTTCGCCATGCGCACCCACGCCGACCCGGACGGCACCCGCGTCTGGCCCGGCATCGCGCGGCTGTGCGTGCTCACCGAGCTGTCCTACGCCACCGTGCGACGCGCCCGGCGGCAGCTCGTCGACGTCGGCCTGCTCGCCCTCCACAAGCGCGGGAACCGCCGACGGGGGAAGGCCGACGAGTACCGGCTGATCCTCGCCGAGGACGTCCTGGAGCGCGTCGAGTCGCTCACGCCGAGCCAGATCGACGAGGCCGCCGAGGCGATCGCAGACGCCCGCGCCGAGGCCGAAGCCGCCCGCCGAGCGAAGAAACAGGGCTCACCGAACACCCCTGAACCGTCCGATCAGGACTTAGACGCGACCCCTGAAAACCCGGACCAGGGCTCGGAAACGACCCCAGACGACAGCGATCAGGGCTCACCCGCGAGCGGTGAAACCACGATTAGGGCTCACAGGAAGCCGCGATCAGGGGTCGCCAGTGAGCCCCCACCAAACCAAGTAACCAAGCCACAAAACCGACCAGCACCTACTCACCTCCCAGCGCAACCACAGACCGCGCGCGAGAAGTGCCCGCACGGAATCCGAACCGGCACCCGAGGAGACGGAACGCTGGCCTGCGCCCTCTGCCGCCGAGAAGCCACCAGGGAGGCATCGTGAAGCACCGCACCTGCGACGTCGAGGGCTGCACCGGCCGCCACGTCGCCAAGGGCTACTGCGGCACCCACTACACCCGCTGGCGCCGCACCGGAAGCCCATTCGGCGTCCGCCAGGCACGCATCCCGAACGAGCGGATCCGCCACCTGCGCGCGCTCGTCGGCCTGCCCGAGGACGGCCCCACCGACGAGATGCGGCGCCGCTGGATCGCCGAGGAAGCCGCCGACGCACACTCGGCGGTGGCATCATGACCGCGCGCCGAATGGGCCGCGGCCCGGCCCTGGGCTACGTCTCCGCCGTCGCCGCGCTGTTCCTGACCGGCTGCGACGCCCTCGACAGCCCTGACGCGCAGTACGGCGCCGTGTGCGTCGACCAGGCCACCGGGAACAGGCTCGACGACGACGCGTGCGGCGACTGGGACGACGCCGGCCACGCAACCGCGGTCGGCACGTACTACGTGTGGGTGCCGACGTCCAACGGCGCGACGGTGATCCCGCCCGTCGGCGGCCGGGTGCCGGCGAACGTCGGCATCCGCAGCGTGCCGTCCGGCACCCCAGTGGCGAAGGGGCTGCCCAAGGCCGGGGGCGCCATGTCTGCGATCCAGCGCGGCGGATTCGGCGTCAAGGCCGGCGTCTCCGGCGGTACCGGCGCCAAGGCCGGCGGAAGCGCCGGATCATGACCGGCCTGCAGCGCGGCCAGTACCCGGCTGCCCTGTTCTGGCCCGGCACGGACGAGCCCGAGACCCGCGACAACCCCCGCCTTCGGCCCTGCCCCTGGCCACCCTGCCACGCCGCCCCGGGCCAGGACTGCACAACCACGATCCGCGGCCGCCGCAAGCCCCTGACGGGCTACCACGAAGCCCGCACCATCCCGACCGAGGAGAACACGATGCCTGATCAGCCGAAGATCCCGCCGGCCCGGTGGAGCCTCTGGGACACGCACCCGGTGCCCGCCCAGCCCATGACCGAGGACGCCGACCGCAGCGAGAACGACGAAACCCCGGGCACGGAGGACCACGGTGTGTGAGAACGACCGCGACGACTTCGGGAACGACCCGCTCGACTTCCGACCGACCACCCCGTTCCAGGCACACCAGATGGCCCGCCTGGCCGGCCTGGAACGCTCGCTCGGCGAGCTGCACGCCAAGATCGACCAGATGTCCGCTCCCGTCAGCGCACGGATGGCCGAAACGATCGGGCGGGTGCTGACAGACCACCTCGGGTTCCCCGACCGCCCAGAGAGCGAATGGCCGGACGAGGCCGCGCACATCCGCGCGCTGCACAGCGAATTGCTCGCCGCGATCGGCGACGATCCGGCCAACGCGGTGAGCGACACAATCCACCGCGTCATCGCCGCGGCCGCGAAGCGGCTCGCGCACGTTGCGGCCGAGCGCGACGGCGCCAGACTCGCCGCGCTCCGGCTCGCGATGGGCGAGCCTCTGACGGCCGCCGACGTGTCCGCGGACCCGGAGTTCTGGATCTCCGGCGCCGGGCGCAAGATCGCGTCCCGGACCGACTGCGGCCACGGCTACAACCTGACCGACTCGTGCCCGGGCTGCGACGCCGCCGCGGAGCACAGGGACCCGCTACCCGCCAGCCCGCAGCCGGAAGGACCGGCGGAGCCCTGCGGCGTCTACAACGAGGGCTGGAGCTGCACCGAACCCGCTGGTCACACGGGGCGACACCGCGCCCACAACTTCCACACCTGGGACCAGCAGCCTGCCATCAAGGCCAAGCGCGCGGAGATCTGCGGCAGCTGTCAAGTCCACAAGCACGTGATCAGCTGCGTCTGTGGCCGATGGGAGGCGGGTCGGTGACGCGCGTCGTCGGGATCGACCCGTCCCTGACCGGAACCGGGCTCGCCACGATCACCAGCACGGGCGGCCCGGCCGTGCGCGTCGTCGGCACGAAGCCCACGCCGAACCCCACCCTGATCGACCGCGACATGAGGTTGGAGCTGATCACGCACGCCGTCGAGACCGTGGCCGCGGGCGCGGACCTCGTCGTGATCGAGGGGCCAGCACTCAGCCGCGGCGCGACCGCGCACACCTGGGACCGAGCCGGGCTGTGGTGGCGCATCGTGAACCGCCTGCACGCCCGCCAGGTCCCGCTTGCCGTGTGCTCGCCGAGCGCGCGCGCCCGCTGGGCCGCGGGCAAGGGGAACGCCAGCAAGGCCGCCGTGGTGGCCGCGATCGCGCGAATGTGGCCGGATGTCGAGCTGGTCGACGACAACGCCGCGGACGCGCTGGCGCTCGCCACGATGGCCGCGCAGCGTGTCGGCATGGCCGTGCCGCTCGCCCGCCACCGTGACCCGCTGGACAGCGTGGCGTGGCCTGAACATCCGTTGACCGAGGAGAGCGACGTTGCCTGAACCTGGAACCGCGACCGTGCGCCGGTACGAGGACGGAACAGTGGAAGTGATCCACGCCGACGACGTGATAGCCGTGGACCCGGAAGCACTCAAGACCGCCACCCGCGAGCACCTCCGCGAGGACGGCACCCTGGTGCTCGACACCGCCGGCCAGTACCGCTACCGGCAGACGGGCACGGCGACCGACTTCGGGCATGAGTACCTGGTCTTTGAACGCGTGCGATGAGCGATTCGTGGGCTGGTGGCAGCACCCGGCGGTGGCGCAGGCTGCGCCTGGAGATCGCCGACCGGGACCGCTGGGTGTGCGGGCTCTGCCACCAGCCCATCAACCCCACGTTGCGCAAGCCGCACCCGCGCGCCCTGCAGGTCCACCACACCCGGGGGAAGCGGTTCGGCGACGATCCGCGGTTCCTGCAGGCTGCGCACGCCGAGTGCAATCAGAAGGCTGGCGACCCGAGCGCGAAACCGGATCCCGCCCCGCAACCAAGGACCAGGTGGTGAGCATGGCAACCGTGATCCTGGTGGCTGGCCCGCCCTGCGCGGGGAAGAGCCACCACGTCGAGCAGCACCGCGCACCGGGCGACGTCGTGCTAGATCAGGACGCGATGGGTGCGCGCGCGTTCAACCGGGCCGTGGCCGAGCTGGAGCGAGCCAGGCCCGCCCGCCGTACCTGGGTGATCCGCTGCTGCGGTGGCGCCACAGCACGAGCCCGGTTCGCCGCCCGCATCCGCGCCGATCGGACTGTCCTACTGCGACCACCCGACGATGTGCTGATGGCCCGGGCCATGCAGAGGGCACAACCACACCG
>NZ_BNAU01000018.1 GCF_014653945.1 Amycolatopsis deserti
GTCGCGCCGATGGCCGCGGGTTTGGCCGGAACGTCAGCGGTTCGAGCGATCATGGTGCGGAGGGGTGAGGGGATGAAGCTTTCGGAGGTGCTGAGCAGGTCGCTCGCCGCGGTGACGCTGCGGCCGGAGGACGAGGCCGCGGCCGCGCTCGCGCGGCGCTACGCGGACGTGCTGGACAGCGAGCCGGACGCGCTGGTGAAGGTCGGGCCGCTGCTGCTGGCCTGCCTGGAATCGCTGGGCATGACGGCGAAGGGCCGGGCGGTGGTGCTCGGGAAGGGTGGACAACGTGGTGACGGCGGCGGCAAGCAGCGGTCGGCGCTCGACGAACTCCGGGCGAAGCGCGAAACGCGTGCTCGGAAGAACGGAACCTAGGCTCTGGACACCGCCGCTGCGGCGGCTCACCGCGCGCACGTCGTACGGGTTCGACGTGGTCGAGTTCGCCGACACGGTGCTGGGCATGCCGTTGGACCCGTGGGAGCGGTGGCTGGTGATCCACGCCGGCGAGCTACTGCCCGACGGGCGGCCGCGGTTCCGCAAGGTGCTGGTGATCGTCGCGCGGCAGAACGGCAAGACGCACGTGCTCGTTGTGCTGTCGCTGTTCTGGCTGTTCGTCGAGGCCGTGCCGCTCGTGCTCGGCACCAGCACGAACCTGGGCTACGCGAAGGAGTCCTGGCAGAAGGCCGTCGACCTCGCCGAGAGCCACGAGGAGCTGGCGCCACTGGTCGCGACCGTGCGCAAGGCCGCCGGGGAAGAGGCGTTGGTGACCGCCGAGCGCGCCCGGTACCGCATCGCCGCGGCGAACCGGCGCGGCGGCCGGTCGCTGACGATCCACCGGCTGATCCTCGACGAACTGCGCGAACACGACTCCTGGGACGCGTGGAACGCCGCCTACAACGCGATGAACGCCGTGTCGACGGCACAGGCGTTCGCGATCACCAACCAGGGCGACGCGAGCGCGGTGGTGCTGGAGTCGCTGCGCTCGGCGGCGATCGAGCGCGTGAACGGCGTCGAGCGGATCCGGCCGGACGGCGACCCGCAGCTAGGTCTGTTCGAGTGGAGCGCGCCGCCCGGATCCGAGGCCGACGACCCGCACGCGCTCGCGATGAGCAACCCGAACCTGGGCCGACGGATCGACCTCGACTCGCTGCTGGCCGACGCGCGGCGGGCCAAGGAGAACGGCGGCGACGAGCTGACGCAGTTCGAAACCGAGATCCTGTGCATGCGGGTGCCGAACCTGGATCCGGCAATCGACGGCGAGGCGTGGTCCGCCCCGTTCCCCGCCGGTTGCCTGGACCCGGGCGACCTCGCCGACGTGCGCTCGAACGTCGTGCTCACGTTCGACGTGTCGCTGGACCAGCAACACGCCGCGCTCGTCGCCGCCGCGCGGACCCCGGACGGGCGGGTCCGCGTCGAGCCGGTGCAGGCGTGGACCGACCTCGCCGCGTTCCGCCGCGAGCTGCCCGCGCTCGTGCGCAAGATCAAGCCGCGCAAGCTCGGATGGTTCCCGACCGGTCCGGCGGCCGCCGTGGCGGCCGAGCTGGTGAAGCGGAAGGGCTGGCCGCCGGCGGGGGTCGAGCTGGAAGAGATCCGTAGCGACGTGCCGGTGGTGTGCATGGGCTTCGCCGAGCAGGTCACCTCGCGGCAGATCGCTCACTCCGGCGACCCGCTGCTAGACGCGCAGGTGGAGGCCGCGGAGCGGCAGATGCGCGGCGACGCGTGGGTGTTCATCCGGCGCGGGGCGGTGCACGTCAATGCCGTGTACGCCGCGGCGGGCGCGGTGCACCTCGCGCGGACGTTGCCGGCGCCCGTCGGCAAACCGCGGATCGTTCGGCCGCGGAGGAAGCGGGGCGACGACACGCAGGCCGCCGCGTAACACATGAACAGCTGATCATCTGTGCAGGTGTTCATGTATCGTCGCGCTCGTGGGATGGCTGCGCACGCTGCTGAGATGGTCCGAGGCGCCCGGCTCGCCGAGCGCGCCCGAGCCGTCGGTGACGTTCTCCCACGACCTGCCCACCCCGGTAGACACGCTGGTCTCGGGGGCCTCGAAGTTCTCGAACACGCCGGTGACGCGGGCGCTCGCGCTGTCCGTCCCGGCCGTGCTGCGCGGCCGCAACCTGCTCTGCTCGATCGCCACGCTGCCGCTCGTCACCCGCGACAAGGACCGCATGCTCGTCCGGTCGCCGCTGCTGGAGCAGATCGACCCGAACGTGGCGAACGTCGTCACCCTGGCGCAGACGGTCGAAGATCTCGTGTTCGATGCGATCTCCTGGTGGCAGATCACCGACCGGCTCGCCGACGGGTTCCCGCGCTCGGCGGTGCACGTCGACGTCAAGACGGTGTCGCTGAACCCGCCACCGGGCGCACGCCAGCTGCGCACGCTGCCGTCTGGGCAGCAGCTTCCCGGCGGTGTGGTGTGGGTCAACGGCCAGCCGGTGCCGGGACAGGACATGATCCGGTTCGACTCGCCGAATCCGCCCCTCCTCGGCGCGGCGGCGCGGGCGATCCGGCGCGCGATCCTGTTCGACCGGGCGTCGTCGATGTACGCCAGCGACCCGCGGCCGCAGGACTACTTCACCCCGGCTGAGAACGCGGACCCGATCGAAGACGACGAGGTCGAGGAGATCCTGGACGACTGGGAGGCCGCGCGGCGCGAGCGGGCTACCGCCTACGTGCCGGCCGCCCTGAAGTACCAGACCGTCAACGCGCCCACGCCGGCCGAGCTGCAGCTGGTCGAGCTGAAGAAGGAAGCGACGATCGAGATCGCGAACGCGCTCGGTCTGGACGCCGAAGACCTGCAGGTGTCGACGACGTCGCGCACGTACGCGAACGCGACCGACCGGCGGCGCGACCGGATCAACGACGTGCTGGCCATGTACATGCGGGCCGTGACCGACCGGCTGTCGATGAACGACGTCACCCGCCGCGGTCAAAAGGTCGAGTTCAACCTGGACGACTACCTGAAGGCCAACGCGACCGAGCGGTGGAACACCTACCAGACCGGGCTCACCACGCGCGTGCTCACCGTGCCGGAGGTGCGCGAGATGGAGGGGCTGCCCGCCATTCCGGTCGAGGTTTCTCCGCGCCAGCAACAGACACCCGCGGCTGATCAGGGCCAGCCGCAGACCACCGAGGAGGCCGGGATGACCCGGACCGCGACGAGCGCGCAGTTCGCCGAGGACAGCAACCACGACGTGATCGCGTTCGCGATTCCCGTTGCCGATGCGAACTTCCGCGTCGACGTCGAGAAGCGCACCGTCTCCGGGCTGCTCGTGCCGTGGAACAAGGTCGCACGCTCGGGCTGGGCGAAGTACCGGTTCTCCAAGGACAGCCTGTCCTGGTCGGACACCAGCCGGGTGAAGCTCAACCTCGACCACAACCGTTCCGAGGCCATCGGCTACGCCGTGAAGCTCGAATCCACGGACAAGGGCCTGGAGGGCACGTTCAAGATCGCCCGCGGCGAGGACGGCGACAAGGCATTGATGAAGGCCGACGACAAGGTGCTGGACGGGTTCAGCATCGAGGCCGAGTTCAACGAGGACGGGTCCAGCTGGGGCGCCGACCCGAACGACGACATGGTGCGGCTGGTGTCCGACGCGCGGCTGGCCGGCGTGGCGCTGACCGCGTTCCCCGCATTCGACGACGCCCGGGTGTCGGGCGTCAAGGCATCACGGAAGGACAGCACGATGACGGACAAGCCCGACGGCCCGCAGGGGCAGCAGGGAACCGCGGTCGCCGGGCCGGACGCGGCGACCACCGCCGCGTTCACCGCCGCAGTCGAGGCGTTCACGAAGAACACCGGCACGCTCGCCGAGGCGATCTCGACGCTGGTCGAGGTCCAGCAGAACGGCAGCGAGGGACCCGCGATCGTCGACCCGACTCGCCCCAAGGCGCGGTTCTCGGTCACCGAGGAATCGCTGTACCGGTTCGACGGCTCCCGCGGCAAGCACGACTTCTCCACCGACATCATCGCGGGCGCGAAGGGCGACCACGAGGCGCTGAAGCGCGCGGAGCAGTGGATCCAGGAGAACTTCGCGTTCCCCGGCGGCGCCGACTTCGCGGTGAACCAGGCTGGCGTCAAGGCGCTGAACCCGGACATCAACCGGCCGGATCTGTACGTGGACCAGCTGGAGTACCCGACGCCGATCTGGGACGCGATCCGCAAGGGCACGATCGACGACAACACGCCGTTCGTGCTGCCCAAGTTCCAGTCCGCCTCGAACCTGGTGAACAACCACACCGAGGGCACCGAGCCGACGCCGGGCGCGTTCAGCACGACCACGCAGACCATTACGCCATCGGCGGTGTCGGGCAAGGTCGAGGTGACCCGGGAGGCGTGGGACCAGGGCGGGAACCCGCAGCTGTCCACGATCCTGTGGCGGCAGATGGTGCGCGAGTACAACGAGGCGCTGGAGGAGGCTTCCGCGGCGCTGCTGGAGAGCCTGACCGTCACCACCGTGACGCTCACCGCCGGTGCCGTCGACACCGCGCTGGCGCAGGAAGTGAAGGAGGCGCTGGCCGCGCTGCACTTCAGCCGTGGCGGGTTCCGGTTCCGTGATTTCAAGCTGGAGCAGGGGCTCTACACCGCGCTGGCCGCGGCGAAGGATGCCGACGGTCGGCCGCTGTTCCCCGTGCTCGGCGCGACCAACGCCGACGGCACGATGGGCCAGTTCTTCGGCTCCCTGGCGATCGGCGGTTTGGCCGGCGTTCCGGCGTGGGCGCTGCCGTTCGTCGACGGCGCCGCGAACGACTCCTACCTGTTCAACCGGGAGGACGTCCACGGCTGGGCCTCGAACCCGCAGCGGCTCGACTTCCAGTACCGCGTGGCGTTCGTCGACGTTGCCGTGTGGGGCTACAAGGCGCTGGCCTGCACCCGCACGGACGGCGTCCGCAAGATCACCTACGACAACGCGGCGTGATCTCGGTGAGCGAGGAGCTGGAGCGGCCGCCGACGAGCGGGCCGGGCTCGGGAGCGGCGGCGTGGCGCACCTACGCCGCCGCGCTCACCGGCTCGCCCGTCGAGGCGTGGGCGGAGCTGTCGCGCGACGAGGTGATTGCGCAGCTGGAGTCCGACGGCGTCGTGGCGGCGGGGCCGGAGGACGGCGGACCGGGCGCGGGTGCAGCGCCGGCCGCCCACAGCGCGCCCGAGGAGAGCGGGCGCAAGGACGGCGTCGCCCCGGTCGTCGAGGGGCCGGCCGGGGCGCGCCGTCCGCTGTGGATGGTGCCCACGGAAGACGGGATGGTGCCCGAGGTCGAGGTTCGGGCACGGCAGCGGCAGCGGTGAGGAGGTGAGCGGAGATGGCGTGGCAGCCTGATTACGCCAGCGCGGCGGAGCTGGCCGAGTACGTGCGTGGCGACGACACGGTGGACGGCGACGAGCTGGCGGTGGCCGTCTCCGCCGCCTCGCGCGCGATCGACGAGTTCACCCACCGGCAGTTCGGGCAGACCGAGACGACCGAGCAGCGGTTCTACACCGCGCGCTGGTCGGCGTACCGGGACACGTGGCTGGTGCGGATCGACGACGTCATGGTGGTCCCGACCGAGGTCGCCACCGACCCCGGAGACGACACCTGGACCGCGGTCGCCAACCCGCGGATGCTGCCGCGCAACGCGGCGGCCGAGGGCCGGCCGTGGACGGAACTGCAATTGCCGAGCACGATCGGCAGCATCGCCGTCGACGGCGTGCGTGTCACTGCTCGGTTCGGGTGGGCCGCGGTCCCGGCCACGATCAAGCAGGCGACGTTGCTGCAGGCGTCGCGTCTGTTCGCTCGGCGTGACTCGCCGTTCGGCGTGGCGGGCTCGCCCGACGTGGGATCCGAACTGCGGTTACTCGCCAAGCTCGACCCCGACGTTCAGGTGATGGTGGCCGCCTACCGCCGTGACCCGAAGCGGGTCGGGTGATCGCGTGAACATCGCGACCGTGATGGACGAGATGGGCGCGGCGCTCGCCACGATCGCCGGGCTGAACGTCTTTCCGTTCAGCGCCAACCGCATCACGCCGCCCGCGGTGATCGTCGGCTGGCCGGACCCGCTGACCTACGACGCCACGCTGCAGCGCGGCAAGGACCGGTTCACCCTTCCGCTCTACGTGGTGGTGGGCAAGGTCGAAGCCCGCTCGGCGCGGGACCGGCTGGCCGTCTACCTCGACGGGGCCGCGGCCGGGAGCGTCAAGGCCGCCCTGGAGCGCCACACCTTCACCACGTGCGACTCGGTGCGTGTGACCGAGGTTCGGGTGGACGCCGTGACCGTGGCCGGCGTCGAGTACCTGGGCGCGATCTTTCAGACCGATGTGATTGGACCGGGAGGTTCGTAATGGCCGTGCACGGCAAGAACGCCGTCGTGATGATCAACACGACGGACATCAGCGAGTACTGCAACTCGGTGGCGCCCAAGCGCTCCGCGGACTCGCACGACACCACGACGTTCGGCAAGACCGCCCACACCTACCAGGGCGGGCTGCTGGACGGCACCGTGTCTATCGAGGGGTTCTACGAGAGCGGCACCACCGGCCCGAAGACCGCGCTGGAGGGCGCGCTGGGCCAGACCGTGGACTTCGTCTACCGGCCGGAGGGCACCGGCTCGGGCAAGCCCCAGCAGTCCGGCGACGCCGTGGTCACCTCCTACGAGGAGACGACCCCAGTCGCGGACATGATCACGTTCAAGGCTGAGCTGCAGCTCTCGGACACCTTCGCCCTCACCACCCAGCCCACCACCCCCTGACCGAGAAAAGGAACTCTCCACAATGGACAAGTCTGCACTGCTCAAACCGCGGCTGGCCGAGCGGGACGTGGAAGTCCCGGGCGTGGGCACCGTGCGGGTCCGCAGCCTCTCCCGGGCCGAGGCGCTGTCGCTCAAGGGCAAGGAGATGTCCGCGGGCAAGATGGAACGCACCCTGCTCGCGCTGGCGATGGTCAACCCCGCGCTCACCGAGGACGAGGTCAAGCAGTGGCAGGACGCCGCACCGGCCGGGGAGCTCAACGCGGTGCAGGACGCGATCCTGGAGCTGTCCGGCATGAAGAAGGAGGCCGCCAAAAGCGATCTGGCTGGAGATGCAGAGTGAGGACTCCGATCTGGAGTTCGAGTTCTACCTGGCCGATCGCCTAGGCCGTACGGTCGCCGAGCTGCGCGAGTCCCTGTCTCAGGACGAGTACGTGGCGTGGACCGTCTACTTCGGCCGGAAGGCGCAGCGGAACGAACTGGCGATGAAAACGGCGAAA
>NZ_BNAU01000019.1 GCF_014653945.1 Amycolatopsis deserti
TACCCCCAGCTGCCCGTGTTCCGGCACGCCGCGCCGGTCGCTGACGACTCGGCTCTGTTCGCCGCCCTGCTCGACGTGGACCAGGGCGACATCCTGATGATCGAGAACCTGCCGCTCGGCGACGACCGAGCGATGGTGCTTGGCTACCGGGAGACCATCACCCCGATCGAGCACCGGTTCACCTTCAACGCCGAGCCCGGCGACCCGTGGAACATCGGCGTCACCGACGACCCGGACACCCGCGCCGACGCCGAAGGCAGCACGCTCGCCGGCGCGGCCACCAGCACCGCCACGACGCTGTCCGTCGCCAGCACCACCGTGCCCTGGATCGACTCCGCCAGCTACGGCGACCAGTTCCCGTTCAACATCACCGTGGGCGGTGAGGAGATGACGGTGACCGCTGTCGGCCCTGCCGCGGTCGACACGTTCACGCGCACCGTGTCCGGCGGGTGGGGAACGGCGGACACCGGGCAGGCGTGGACCACCACGGGCGGGGCCGCGTCGAACTACTCCACCAACGGCACCGCCGGCCAGATGGCGTTGACCTCCGTGAACGTGTCCCGCTGGGCCAGCGTGCTGCTGGGGGTCGCCGACATCGACGTGGCCGCGTCGTTCGCCACCAGCGCGATCGCCGCCGGCGCCCCGGTCGTGGCGTGGCTCGCCGGCCGCTGGACCGACATCAGCAACTGGTACGCCGCGCGGCTGAACTTCAACACCGACGGCACGGTCACCCTTGGCCTGTGGACGAGCGTCGCGGGCAGCGAAACCAACCTGCTCACCTCCGCCTCGCTGGGCAGCTACACCACCGGCCAGCTGTGGCGCGTCCGGTTCCAGATCACCGGCACCACACTGCTGGCGAAGGCGTGGCGAGCGAGCGGAAGCGAACCGACCGAGTGGACGGTCGCCGCATCCGCAACAGCGATCGCTGCCGCCGGGGACCTCGGCATCCGCACCCGCTTGAACACCGGCAACACCAACGCCCTGCCCGTCACGATCACCGTCGATGACGTGCAGGTCAGCACCCCGCAGCGCTTCACCGTGACCCGTTCGGTGAACGGCATCGTCAAGGCGCACCCCGCCGGCGCCACCGTCCAGCTCGCCGACCCGGTCTACGCCGGGCTCGGCCCGACACTGTAGGAGGCACCGTGCCTACCTGGCTGGCAGGTCAGCGGGTCACCGCCGCGAAACTCGACGCGCCATACGCCCGCTACGCGCGCAACGCAGGCACGCAGGCGGTCGCTGCGAGCGCTGATACGCAGATCCAGTACCCCACGCTCACCTCCGGCGGATCGCCGCTCATCACCCCCGGCAGCACGCTCGGCCCGGGGCAGCCGTTCAACTACTGGAAGTTCGCGGCCGGCTCGGGCATCTGGCACGCCGACGCCAGCATTCGCGTGTCGACCCCGCACAGCACGTGGCAGATCACGGCCGCGATCGGCGCGACGGCGTGGGCCGCGGGCAACATCAAGAAAGTCGGCGCGTACGGCGACCTCAACGGGTTCGTCAGCGTCACCATCGACGCCTCCGCCAGCGAGCAAATCGTGTGCTTCTCGTGCTGGCAGAGCGGCGGCGCCTACACCATCAACGGCTCGTTCGGCCTCGCCACCTCCGTCGACTTCGTCAAGGTCGGGTGACCCGGTGAACGACTGGCTCAACTGGCTTGGCGGCGCCGGCGGGCTCGGCGCCGCGGGCAAGATCGCCTACGACCTCATCAAGGCCAGGGGCGAGTCCAAGAAGGTGAACGCGGATGCCGCGCAGATCCTCGTCACCACCGCGGCAGCGTCCGCGGCCGCCTACGCCGAAGACCTCGCCGAGGTGCGTCAGGAAGTGAAAGCGCTGCGGGCCGAGCAGACCAAACAGGACCGCCGGATCGCCGCACATCTGCGCTGGGACCGGCAGGTCGTCGACGCGCTGCGCGACCTCGGCGGCTCGATCGCCGACCCACCCCCGCTCTACGCCGAGGAGGCATGACCGATGCCCAAGTCCCAGAACGGCTACGCCGCGAACGACATCAGCCTGACCAAGATCTACGCCGTGCCCGGCACGACCCGGAACATCCGGCTCCGCAAGGGGCCGGCCGGTGAGCTGCTGGTGTGGGTGCTCGCCCAGTTCCACGCCCGGGTCGAGGACCTCGACGACGGGCAGCTGGACGACTGGGGCTACGCCGAACGCACCATCCGCGGCAGCAGCACGACCCTGTCCAACCACGCCAGCGGCACAGCAGCCGACGCCAACGCCACCCGACACCCGCTCGGCACCGACCCGACGGCGAACTTCAACGCGGCGCAGATCCGCACCATCCGCGAGATCGTCGCCGCCACCCGCGGCGCCGTGCGGTGGGGCGGCGACTACCAGGGCCGCAAGGACCCGATGCATTTCGAGATCGTCGAGGACGAGGCGTTCTGCGCTCGCGTCCTGGCAGACCTGACCACCGGCACCGAGGAGGACGACTTGACCCCCGACCAGAGCGCCAAGCTCGACCACATCTACAACCAGCTCGCCGGCTCGTTCAAAGCGCACGACTTCCCCGGCTGGGAGATCGACATGGGCAACGGGCAGAAGGTCCGGCTGACCCCGGTCGACATGCTGCGCGCGCTGTACCGCGGCGTGTTCGGGTTCGACCAGTCCCGGATCATCGGGCCGGACGGCAAGCGCGACCAGAACAAGACCAACCTGCGCGATCTCGTGTTCGACGGTGCGAAGTGGGAGTTCGAGGACCGCGCTCGGCTCGACCGGGTCGAATCGGCCCTGGGCAACCTCGCGGCTGCCGTCGACCGCATCGCGGCCAAGATCGGAACGGCGGGATGAACGTCGGCAAGCTGCTCGCTGCGCTGCGGTGGCTCGGCGGCCGAGTGGCGCCGGTTGCGAAGGCGCTGGGCGCGCTGGCCGGCGGCGCGACCGGCGTCGGCGTGGCCGCCGTGCTCGACGTCCTCGGCGTGCACGTCACACCCGAGGCCGCAACCGCGATCGCCGCGGTACTCGCCGCGATCGGCGCGCACCAGGCGCCGGCGAACAAGCCACGCAGCTGACCCCGTCTCACGTGCCCTGGTACTTGGTCTGCTGGCGCCCGGGCCGGGGCAGCGCGGCCGCTCGCCACATCGCGTCCTCGTCGCGCGCGAGCCGCCACGAGGCGTTCCGCGGGTCCGTCCGGTAGCAGGCCCAGCAGGTGTACTCGACCGTTCCGCCGCCGTCCGGGCTCCACCCCTGCCCGACCGCGCCCGGCGCGGCGAGGTCGTGGCCGGCCAACGGGCACCGGACCGGTCGGACCCGGCCGACGGCGGGAGGGCGCCTGGATTGCCACTGCTCCACGCCGATGATCGGCGTGGACGATCCTTCGCTCATGTGTTCGAGTATGCGAGCACGGACTATCGGGCGCGACCGCCGAAGGGTGGAGCCCCGGCGGTCGGCGCGCGACTCGGTCGCGTTCGTTGTCGGATGGGTTGCACGTGCATCCGCACCCGCCGGGGCTCCCCTGCCAGACGCTGGGGGAGCGCCGGCAGTCTGGGTGAGCCCGCCCGGGGTGCTCTGCCCGGGACATGGGACTGGAGTGGTTCCGGACGGGCTCCCGTGAAGCCTCACACTCCGCTGCACGATGTTCAATC
Source organism: Amycolatopsis deserti (assembly GCF_014653945.1). GTDB lineage: Bacteria > Actinomycetota > Actinomycetes > Mycobacteriales > Pseudonocardiaceae > Amycolatopsis_E > Amycolatopsis_E deserti. Next base: position 3,603 of record NZ_BNAU01000019.1, read on the forward strand.
GTCTATACGAGTGAACCAGCGTGGACGTGTGTGCACCTACCTGCACGTACCGCAACGAACCTGAACTAGTTGATCATCTAACGTCCACTGATCGTGGACCCAGATGCCAGGATCGATCCGTACGCGCCGCTGCCGCCGTTTCGGCAGCTGGTCGAGATCCTGACTGCGCGCATCGAGCGCGGCGACTGGCCGCCGGAGCGCCCGATCACCGCGGAAGCACGGCTGGCCGAGGAGTACGGCATCGCGCGCAACACCGTGCGGCGCGCGATCGCCGTGCTGACCGAGCGCGGGCTGTTGTTCGTCGTCCCCAAGCGTGGAACCTTCGTCGCGAAGCGGTAGCTGGAACCCCGGCTGGCGCGAGGGTCGGGAGCACCCGCGCCAGCCGGGGAGTCATCGGCGGTCGCGGCGCCCGCGCCGGTCGGGGCGTTCTTCGGTAGCCAGCTCGCCGACCGGGTCCAGGTTCTCGTCGAGCAGCTGGCCCGTCTCGATGTCGTACCGCTGGCCGGCGTCGTCGCCCCGGTAGCTCCTCAGCCCGTCGTCGTTCACCGCGCCGGCCTCCGAGGCGCCGGGATCCCCTCGCCCGGCCGGTCGAGGCGGCGCAGCCCGACGAGCACCCGCTTCGCCAGCTCGGCACGCATCCCGGGCGAGAGGTCCGGACCGAGCACCGCCGGTGCAGGTACCGACTGCGGTATCCGGCGCTCCAACGGCAACCGTGCACAGCCGATCGTCGTCGACGCCTCGATCACCGGCCGCCCGCGCTGCAGCGGCGCGCGCTCGCGCTGTGCGCGCGCCATGCAGCGCTCACAGGGCATCCCGCCGAACGCGGCGAGCCATTCCAGGTCTTCGGCCCGAAATCGCTGTCCGCACAGCGAGACCGGGTTGTCCGGGTCGTCCTGGGCAACGGCGAACAAGTGCACCTCGCGGCGAGTCTCACCGGCCGTACCGGGCGCCAGACGTCCGAGGAGCCGCACCGTCATGACCACCACCTGTCCTCGGGGCTGAGCTTGCCGATTGCGAGCCGGAGCCCGGCCGAGACGTCCACCGCGTCCGCCTCGTCGAAGTAGACGACCCTGTCCCCGACCTCGACGACCACGCGGTGGTCATCCGTAGTGCCGTAGCAGAGATCCACGGGCCGGCCGTTCTCGTCGACGCCGGTGCGCGTCCAGGTGAATCTCAGGCCCGGACGGGCGCCCGCTCGCTGGTCGCCAGCCGGGGGATCGGCGGGCGTCCGCTGGTCGTCGTCGTCGGCGTGGCTCATCCCGGCCTAGTCCACCCTCGTTCACTCATGGGCTCGTCTACTCGTACGTACGAGTTGAGGATGGCACCGGGGGTAGCCGTAGTCAACACGACTAGACGAGTGGGATGATCGAACGATGGTCGACCGATCCAGCGGCGTAGCCGTACACCGGCAGATCGCGACCGCCCTGCGAGACAAGATCAGCGCGGGCGAGTTCGCGCCCGGCGAGAAGCTGCCCAGCGAAACCCAGCTCATCGAGACCTACGGCGTGTCCCGCGAGACGGTGCGCAAGGCCGTGCAGCTGCTCGAAAGCGACGGCGTCGTCAACGTGCTGCAGGAGAAGGGCGTGTTCGTCCGGCCGCCCGCCGCCATCACCCGGCTGGCGCGCTCGCGGTTGTCCCGCGCGGCCAGGGCGAAGAACGAAGGCGCCTTCCTGGCCGACGCGAAGGCGCAGGGGTTCACGCCGAGCACGAGCGTGCGAGTTCGGTTCGAGCCCGCGGACGAACGCACGGCCGAACTCCTCGCGATCGAGCCCGGCGCGGAGGTGACCGTTCGAGACCGGGTCATGCGGGCGAACGGTCTCGTAGTGCAGCTCGCCGTGTCGCGGCTGCCGCGTGAGTTCACCCGCGGCACGGCGATCGAGGAGGTCAACACCGGCCCGGGCGGCGCCTACGCGCGGCTGGAAGAGGCCGGGCACGAGATCGGCCGATACGTCGAGGACACCGGGGCGCGCATGCCCACCGACGAGGAGCGCACGCAGCTGCAGCTGCCGCCCGGTACGCCGGTGCTCACCGTGACGCGCATCGCCTACCGCGAGGACGGCACCCCGCTGGAGATGAACGACATGACGCTGCCGGCGGACCGGTACCGGCTCACCTACGAGTGGGCGGCTGACTGATCACCGGGCCGCCACTCCTCGCGGTAGTCCGGGTGGTCGGCGTAGGGCAGGGCGAGGAGGCGCAGGACATGACGCGCCGATTGAGCCCGGCCCTCCATGAACTCGCTGCCCGCGCGGTTTTGGTCCAGCCACGCAGCGAACTTGATCACCTCACGTTTGGCCGCGATGTCGCCAGACCGGCGAGCGGGCAACCCGCACCGACAGACGAACTCCCACTCGTACGGAATGCGGGCGTCGCAGTCGGGCGTGTGGATCTCACCCAACTGCTCGTCGTCGTCGAGCCGGGCGCGAAGGAACGCGATCAGGTCATCCACGCTCGTCACCATCTCCCATCCGTGGGTTCAGCCCCGCGAACAGGGCGGGCGCCAGGGTAGCGGCGACCACCACGGCGAGGTCGAGCACGGCGTCCACGACCGCGCGCACACGTTGCATCACTGCTCGCCCCGCACTGCTCGCAGGAGGTGCTTGACGATGGAGTTGCTGGTGTTCGACGACCCGATCCCGTCCGCGAGGTCGGCGGCTTCCAGTAGCGCAACCGAGACGGCGAGGGCCTGTTTGGGAGGGAGATCGCTTCCCATCAGCACGTTGCCGATCTCGTAGGCGCGAGCTGCGTTCGGCCGGGTCGCCCGCTCGACGTGCACCCTGGCGATGCCGTCGGCGAGCACAGCCTTCACCTCCTCGCTGAGGTCGCCGCAGGAGCACTCCACGCGGACCGGCCGGTTCAGGTCGCCGTCGTCTTCGGTGAGTTCCGTGACGGTGATGGTGTGGTCGGCGCTGGTGGTCATGGCTGCTCGCATTCGACGACGGTGGTGCGGAGGTGGCCGGGGATCTCGCAGGGCGGGGCGGCCGGGTCTGGGCCGAGGGCGGACAGGGCGGTGATCAGGATGATGGCGGCGATTGCGGCAGCCGCGGCGAGTGCGCGCCTCATCGGCAGTCCCCGACGCACCGGATCACCGACGTGTTATCGCCGGTCGGTGCCCAGTCGGGCGCGGCGGCGCCGGGGAGCGTCCACACGTTCCCGCCGGCCTGGATCACCAGACCGGTCCCGATGAACGCCACCGGGAAGGCGAGGGCCAAGAACAGGATGCGCCAGCGCGTGAAGGTGGGCTGGACGCGATGCCTTCCGCGTGCACGATGGCGTCCGGACGTGCGCACGGAAACAGCACGAGAATGACGTGACTTCGGGGGGTACGCGGTGACATGAGGTGACACGCCGTTCGGCTGATCTGGCAGGTCAGCGACACCTGGCGACACGACGTGAC
>NZ_BNAU01000020.1 GCF_014653945.1 Amycolatopsis deserti
GCGCAGCTCGTCGTCAACGACGCCCGCCCGAAGGTCCCGGTCGGGCCGGGCAAGGGCGGCCACGCCGCCTCCTCGATCAAGGCCGCCTCGACCCGCACCGCGGCGCGGGTGCAGGGCGGCGGATCGAAGTTCCCCTACTACCCCTGGCTGGACTTCGGCGGCCGCGTCGGGCCGAGCAAGAGCGTGCGCCGGCCGTTCATGAAGACCGGCCGCTACCTGTGGAAGTCCTACGCCGACCAGAAGACCAAGGTCGCTGACACCCTCGACACCGCGCTGCGCCGCGTGATCGAGGACGCCGGAATCGGGGTGGAGTGATGGCCGGGCTCGGTCCCACCGTCAAGCTCGTCTTCGCCGGCGACGCCTCGCAGCTGGACAAGACCATGAAGGACGTCGGCGATTCCGGCGACCGCATGGTCAAGGAGTTCAGCGCGAAGAGTGCCGGGCTCGCGCTCGCCGGTGGCATCGCAGCGACAGGGCTGGTGGACGCGTTCCAGCAGAACCTCGACATGGGCGCGGCGAACGCGAAGCTCGAAGCGCAGCTGGGCGCGGGCAGCGAGTTGGCCGCGGCCGCCGGCGAGATCGCCGGGAACCTCTACGCCGACGCCTACGGCGACAGCCTCGCCACGGTCAACGACGCCGTGAAGACGGTGCTGCAGTCCGGGGCGCTGATGGAAGACGCCTCGAACGACCAGATCCAGGCCATCACCGCCAACGCCATGTCGCTGTCGGAGGCGTTCGGGGTCGACGTGCAGTCGTCGATGAACGCCGTCGCGCAGCTGATGCGCACCGGCCTCGCGCCGAGCGCCGAGGCCGCGCTGGACGTGATCACCCGCGGGTTCCAGCAGGGCGTCGACAAGGGCGGCGACTTCCTCGACACGCTCAACGAGTACTCGACGCAGTTCCGCAAGCTCGGGCTCGACGCCACCACGGCCACCGGGCTGATGTCGCAGGGGCTGCAGGCCGGCGCCCGGGACGCGGACGTGGTCGCGGACGCGCTGAAGGAGTTCTCCATCCGCGCCGTCGACGGCACCAAGACCACCGCCGACGGGTTCAAGATGCTGGGGCTCAACGCCGACCAGATGGCCGCCCAGATCGCGCAGGGCGGGCAGACAGCCTCGGCTGGGCTGGACGTGGTCCTGGACCGGCTGCGCGACATCAAGGACCCGGTGCTGCAGTCGCAAGCCGCGGTGGCGCTGTTCGGCACCCAAGCCGAGGACCTCGGCGCCGCGCTCTACGCCCTGGACCCCTCGACCGCGGTGGCCGCGCTGGGCAACGTCGACGGCGCCGCGGCCACGGTCAACGAGACCCTGTCCGACACCGCGCAGAACAAGATCACCGCGCTGCAGCGCGGGTTCCAGGACTGGACAAACTCGCTGGTCACCACCAACGGCCCCCTCGGCGAGCTGGCGGCCGGGGTGATGGCCTTCGGCCAGCCCGCGCTCACGATGCTGTCGAGCATCGGCATGATCGCGCTCGCGTTCCAGGGCTTCGGGATGACCCTGCTCACCACCGTCGTGCCGGCCGTGTGGTCCTTCACCACGGCGCTGCTCGCGAACCCGATCACGTGGATCGTGCTCGGCGTGGTCGCGCTCATCGCGGCGATCGTGCTGCTGATCACCCACTTCGACCAGGTCAAGGCCGTCGCCACGACGGTGATTTCCTGGATCGGTGACCGGTTCGAGTGGGTGAGGAACCTCGTCGGCAACATCGCAGGCTGGATCCGTGATCGCTTCGTTGATGCCTTCAACTGGGTGCGCAGCACCGCGGGCGGCGTGTTCGACTGGTTCGGCTCGCTGCCGGGCCGGATCGGTGCCGTGTTCTCCGGCATCGGCGACGGGATCAAGAACGCCTTCAAGGCCGCGTTCAACTTCGTGGCCGACATCTGGAACAACACGGTCGGCCGGATCTCGATCACCATCCCGTCCTGGGTGCCGGTGATCGGCGGCAACTCGTTCTCCGCGCCGAAGATCCCGAAGTTCCACACCGGTGGTGTCGTGCCCGGCACCCCCGGTTCGGAGATGCTCGCGATCCTGCAGGCCGGGGAGACCGTCGTCCCCGCGAATGCCTCGGGCGGGGCGGGCGCGATCGTGATCAGGGGCGATGGCTCGCCGATCGCCGCTGTGCTGATCGAGGTGCTGTCCGAGGCCATCCGCGGGCAGGGCGGCAACGTCCAGGAGGTGCTGGGCGGATGAGCCGCATCGAGCAGCCCACCGTCGAGATGTACCTGGGCCGCTGGACCGACATCACCGGCGACGTCGCGCAGGACCCGGGCATCACGGTCCAGCGCGGCAGGCAGAACGAGGGCACCAAGCTCACCACGCCGACGACGTGCAAGTTCAAACTGCGCAACGGCGCGGAAGCCTCGGCCGGCGCAGGCACCTATGACCCGCGGTGGCCGACCTCGCCATACTTCGGCGTGCTCGGCAAGGGCACCCCGGTGCGGGTCGCGCTGCGACGCGCCTGGGACACCTTCGGCCGCACGGTCTCCAACGGCTGGGGCACCTCGGACGCCGGCTGGCCGTGGGCCATCGTCGGATTCGGCGGCCCGGCCGCCGCCGACTTCGCCGTCGGCTCCGGCGCGGCCACCCACCGCGTGCCGAACGCCTCGGCCTACGCCCAGTCCTACCTGATCGGCTTCACCCAGCGGGACGTGAGCGTTCAGGTGACGTGCTCGCTGCCGTTCAGCCTCGTCTCCGGTGGGGTGATCCAGCCGGCCAACATCCTGCTGCGCTACACCGACCAGAACAACTACAACCTGGTGCGCGTCGAGATCGGCACTGACGAGGCCATCACGCTCAAGTTCGTCTCCGTGGTGGGCGGAATCGAAACCGAGCTGTCCGCGGCCACGGACGGTTCGTTCATCGGCACCACCTCGACCGGGCTCACGCACTCGGCGGCCCTGTCGTTCACCGTGCGAGCCGTCGTGGAGAACTCGACGACCCGGGCGAAGATCTGGCAGTCCAACCAGGACGAGCCGTTCGACTGGTTGTGGTACTGCCGCACCAACGCCAACTACGGCACCGGCAGCGTGGGTGTGCGGTCCGGCATCGGTGCAGGGAACACCAACGCCCCCGTGACGTTCACCTACGACAACATCGAAGTGACCGCGCCGCGCTTCTACGGCGAGGTGTCGTCCCTGCAGCAGAAACAGGACAAGTCCGGGAAGAATCGATGGGTCGAGGTCGAAGCCGCCGACATGCTGCGGCGCCTGCAGACCGGCGCGTCCCCGGTCCAGTCCGCGCTGCGGCGCGCGATCCCGTCCCTGGCGAACCTGGTGGCCTACTGGCCGATGGAGGACGGCTCCGCGGCGAGCGGCGCAGCGGCCGTCACCGCGAACACACCACCGATGGTGGTCACGCAGGGCGCCGTCACGTTCGCGTCGAACGGCGCGTTCGAGGGCTCGGACAAGATCCCAGTGCCGAAGAACGGCACCCTGCAGGCCAGCGTGCCGCCGCATCCGGTCGGCGTGGAGGTGACGCGGTTCCTCGTGCATTGCCCGGCCTCCGGGCTCGCGGACGGCACGGCCCTGGCGACGATTCACACGCTGGGCACGATCGGCCGGTGGCGCCTGACCTACCACGCCGGCGGCGGGCTCATGCTGACGTGGTTCGACGCCACCACGGTGGCCTACGTCGGTGATTCCGGGATCGTCTCGTTCAGCATGGACGACCGACCGTGCATGCTCTCGGTGGAGCTGCAGCAGTCGGGGGGAGATATCAGCTGGGCGATCGTCACGGTGTCGCCCGGCGCCTCCGCGGGCGGCGCCATCTCCGGCACTGTGGCGGGCCGCACCCTCGGCGCGATCACCGACGTCTATCTCACGCCCGACGCGACAGCGCAGAATGTCGCCTTTGGACACCTGCACGTGCAGAACGCCTTCCAGTCGCTCTTCGCGCTCGGCGCGCCGCTCAACGCCTGGCGTAACGAGTTCAACAGCAACCGGCTGCTTCGGCTTGCCCGCGATGAAAACGGCGTCCAGATCTCCACCTACCGGAGCACCGAGGCACCCGAGTGGTCGCCCAGGGTCGGCGCGCAGAGCACCAAGACGCTCGTCGACCTCCTTGAAGAGGCGGCGCGAGCGACGCAGGGCTTGCTGTTCGCCAGCCGGGCGGCGTCGCACCTGTTCTACCGAACGCACCCGTCGATGCAGGGCCAGCGACCGCGGGCGGTGCTCGACGCGGCCGCAAACCAGCTGGAGACGCTGCCGCTGCCCACCGATGACGACCAGGTGCTAACCAACGACGTGACTGCCACCCGCACGGGGGGTTCCTCGGCGCGCGCGGTGAAGACGACCGGCCGCAACTCGACGGCG
>NZ_BNAU01000021.1 GCF_014653945.1 Amycolatopsis deserti
CGCAGGACCACTTGACCAGTGAGCTATTACGCACTCTTTCAAGGATGGCTGCTTCTAAGCCAACCTCCTGGTTGTCTCGGCGACCCCACATCCTTTCCCACTAAGCACACACTTAGGGGCCTTAGCCGGTGTTCTGGGCTGTTTCCCTCTCGACGACGAAGCTTATCCCCCGCCGTCTCACTGCCGCACTCTCACGTGATGGTATTCGGAGTTTGGTTGACTTCGGTAACCCGGTAAGGCCCCTAGGCCATCCAGTAGCTCTACCCCCACCACGAAACATGCGACGCTGCACCTAAATGCATTTCGGGGAGAACCAGCTATCACGGAGTTTGATTGGCCTTTCACCCCTACCCACAACTCATCCCCCAGGTTTTCAACCCTGGTGGGTTCGGCCCTCCACGAGGTCTTACCCTCGCTTCAGCCTGGCCATGGGTAGATCACTCCGCTTCGGGTCTAGACCACGCGACTCACACGCCCTCTTCAGACTCGCTTTCGCTACGGCTACCCCACACGGGTTAACCTCGCCACGCAGCACTAACTCGCAGGCTCATTCTTCAAAAGGCACGCCATCACAAACACAACGGTTCGCTCTGACGGCTTGTAGGCACACGGTTTCAGGTACTCTTTCACTCCCCTCCCGGGGTACTTTTCATCTTTCCCTCACGGTACTCGTCCGCTATCGGTCACCAGGAAGTATTTAGGCTTACCGAGTGGTCCCGGCAGATTCACAGCAAATTCCACGAGCTCGCTGCTACTCGGGAACACCACCACACCACACCAACACAGCTTTCGCGTACGGGACTCTCACCCACTCCGGTCCACCATCCCAGGCGGTTCCACTAGCCATGCAGCACGATGCCAGAACTGTCAGATTCTGGAAGATGGGTCCCACAACCCCGCACACACAACCCCTGACAGGTATCACATGCGCACGGTTTAGCCTCCTCCGCTTTCGCTCGCCACTACTCACGGAATCACTAGTGTTTTCTCTTCCTACGGGTACTGAGATGTTTCACTTCCCCGCGTTCCCCCCACATACCCTATATATTCAGGTATGGGTAACACCTCATAACAGGTGCTGGGTTTCCCCATTCGGACACCCTCGGATCACAGCTCGGTTGACAGCTCCCCGAGGCTTATCGCAGCCTCCCACGTCCTTCATCGGCTCCTGATGCCAAGACATCCACCATGTGCCCTTAACAACTTGACCACAAAGATGCTCGCATCCACTCTGCAATTCTCAAACACCACACCCAGAAACAACACACCGTGTTGCCTCAGGACCCAACAGCGTACCAATGAACACCCACCACTCGGATCTCCGATCCCCGTTCCACACCAGCAAGGCTGGCAGTACTAGACAGACCATCGATCGTCATGATGAGCATCGGCCAGTCGTCCACAATTCCTTGAGCAACCAGACAGCACCACACTCGGGTACTGAGCCTGGCCACTCCACACCCCGAAGAGTGTGGATGTGTTGTGCTCCTTAGAAAGGAGGTGATCCAGCCGCACCTTCCGGTACGGCTACCTTGTTACGACTTCGTCCCAATCGCCAGTCCCACCTTCGACCACTCCCTCCCTTACGGGTTGGGCCATGGGCTTCGGGTGTTACCGACTTTCATGACGTGACGGGCGGTGTGTACAAGGCCCGGGAACGTATTCACCGCAGCGTTGCTGATCTGCGATTACTAGCGACTCCGACTTCACGCAGTCGAGTTGCAGACTGCGATCCGAACTGAGACCGGCTTTAAGGGATTCGCTCCACCTCACGGTATCGCAGCCCTCTGTACCAGCCATTGTAGCATGTGTGAAGCCCTGGACATAAGGGGCATGATGACTTGACGTCATCCCCACCTTCCTCCGAGTTGACCCCGGCAGTCTCCCGCGAGTCCCCGCCATTACGCGCTGGCAACACAGGACAAGGGTTGCGCTCGTTGCGGGACTTAACCCAACATCTCACGACACGAGCTGACGACAGCCATGCACCACCTGCACACCGGCCACAAGGGGGCCGACATCTCTGCCGGTTTCCAGTGCATGTCAAGCCCAGGTAAGGTTCTTCGCGTTGCATCGAATTAATCCACATGCTCCGCCGCTTGTGCGGGCCCCCGTCAATTCCTTTGAGTTTTAGCCTTGCGGCCGTACTCCCCAGGCGGGGCGCTTAATGCGTTAGCTACGGCACGGACAACGTGGAAGTCACCCACACCTAGCGCCCAACGTTTACAGCGTGGACTACCAGGGTATCTAATCCTGTTCGCTCCCCACGCTTTCGCTCCTCAGCGTCAGTATCGGCCCAGAGACCCGCCTTCGCCACCGGTGTTCCTCCTGATATCTGCGCATTTCACCGCTACACCAGGAATTCCAGTCTCCCCTACCGAACTCAAGCCTGCCCGTATCCACTGCAGGTCCGGAGTTAAGCCCCGGATTTTCACAGCAGACGCGACAAGCCGCCTACGAGCTCTTTACGCCCAATAATTCCGGACAACGCTTGCACCCT
>NZ_BNAU01000022.1 GCF_014653945.1 Amycolatopsis deserti
TGCGCCGGCGCCACATCGGCACGGACCACTGCGGCACGCGCAGCAGTAGCGCGTCCTCGTCGCCCTTGCGGTTGGTAACCCGGAGCAGCCCCTTCCCCGTGACCCGCACCAGGTGGTGTCCGAGGTACACCGTCGGCGCGGTCGGCTCGATCTCGTCCCCGTCGAGCGCGAGGATCTCCCCCAGCCGGCCGCCGGTTGCCAGGAACGCCTCCATGATGTCCGGGAGGTCGCGCCAGAACTGCGACCGCGGACCGAGCTTGCGCCCGTTCTTGTCGCGCGACTTCTTCTCGCCGTACTCCCGGAGCGCGGCGAACATTTCCTGCCGCTGCTCCAGGGTCATCGCCTTGACCGTCTTCTGTGACGGCCGGGTCAGACGCCCGATGGACTTCACCGGGTTGAAGTCGAAGGCGCCGTGCCGCACGCCGTACGCGCACACGGCGGACAGCACGGTCCGGATCGATGCCGCCGTGCTGTAGGACTGCGCCTGCCCCTTCCTCACCAGCTTGTCGCAGCGCGACGGCAGCACCTCGTGCGCCTGCAGCTGGCCCAGGGCCGGGACGATCCAGTTTCGCAGGTAGGACTTGTACAGCTGCGGGGTCTGGTTGTCCTTGCCCGCGCTCGCGTAGTCCAGCTCGAAGTCCTCGAACCACGCCCAGCAGATCTTCTCGAACCGCGTGTACTTGCTGATCTCCCCCGCGCGTGCTTCGGCGCTGAGGTCCCGCATGGCCTCCTTGAGGTTGTCCTCTGCCTTCGTCGAGCTGGAGCCTCGCCGGCGCACCTGTTTGCTGCTGCCATCGGCCATCCGGAACCGGGCGTGCGCCTCGTAGACGGCCGGGCGCCCCTTGGACTTGTCGCGCAGCTTCTTGACGTGAATGCGCCCCCACGTCCCGACAGGAGTCGCCGGCCTACCCACGGCGCACCGTCACGCGGGCAGAACGCAAGCGTCGAGCAAGACGAGATCCGCATGGAGGAGACAGTCGGTCCCGCGCGGCGGCGGAGGGCTGGCCGGGGGCGCCGGTGGCGCAGGGCTGGCCGGCGGAGTAGCGGGCGCTGCTGAGGGCGGAAGCGGTTGCACGGCCATCGGGGGCGCGCTGGAGGACGCCGGCTGGGACGGCGTGCGCGCGGAGC
>NZ_BNAU01000023.1 GCF_014653945.1 Amycolatopsis deserti
GCGCAACAGGCGGGTGCTGGCGTTGCGGCGCCGGCGTGGGTGACCAGGGAGCCGACGCGACGAGCGCGGCCGCGATTCCGATCGCGGTGAGCGCTACCGTGCTCGCGGCCACCGGGTGTTCCCGCACGGGGTTCGGCACGAGGTACAGGCGCCGGCCCGGCGTCGGTCCGCCGTCGTCCGGCGGCCCGTCTCTGAGGATGGCCTGGATCTGTTCCCGCGCATCGAGGCGCTGATGTAGGCGCCGGATGCTGTAGATGGTGTAGCTCACACCGCCGGTGAGCAGTAGGAGCATTACCCCAATCGCGATGTCTAGCACCCATTCCAACTATGTCGCTCATGGACGCTGTACAACCTTCCGTAATTGCCCTGTTACCCAACGGGTGATGATCAACCCGATTGGCGGATCGGTGAGGCCGGCCTTCCGCCCTTGTCGTAAGCCTGCTCGCGCAACGCGAAGATGATCTTCCATTTGGACTCTTCGCGCTCCCCCTTGACAGCCATGATCTGCCGCTCCGTCTCCGTCTTCAGCTCGCGTTCATAGAGGTCGGGCGGGTACGTCGGCTCCGGCCGCTCGGCAACCGTCGGAGGAGGGGGGTTGCCTTCGAGGATCGCCCGCGGGGTGTCCTCATCCCAGTTGGGAAGAGCGCGCGCGATGGCGCGCAGAACAACACCTCCAACCCCCGCCTCGCCGTTCTCGACGGCGTCGAGACTGCGGGGGCTGATTTTGGCGGCGCGAGCGAAGCTGGGGCGGAACTTGTGCCCGGCCGCCTCTCTGGCGTTGGTGACAGCCTCGCCGAGGTTGTCCCGTGCTTCCTGTGAGTAGTCAGCGGTGCGGAGTCGTCGTGGGCTCATTCGCGCATGATCCCGCAGACCTCCGCAGACCGCTACCCGCCGTGGCCTGTGTCTTCTGCGGCGCTGTTCGTCCTTGTTCCGGTCCAGGGTGC
>NZ_BNAU01000024.1 GCF_014653945.1 Amycolatopsis deserti
GTCCACTCAAAAACACATTACTGTGCGTCCATGTCTGGCCTATCAACCCAATCGTCTCTTGGGGGCCTTAACCCACAAAGGGGTGGGAGACCTCATCTAGGAACAGGCTTCCCGCTTAGATGCCTTCAGCGGTTATCCCTTCCGAACGTAGCTAACCAGCCATGCCACTGGCGTGACAACTGGCATACCAGAGGTTCGTCCGTCCCGGTCCTCTCGTACTAGGGACAGCCTTCCTCAAGTCTCCTACGCGCGCGGCGGATAGGGACCGAACTGTCTCACGACGTTCTAAACCCAGCTCGCGTGCCGCTTTAATGGGCGAACAGCCCAACCCTTGGGACCTACTCCGGCCCCAGGATGCGACGAGCCGACATCGAGGTGCCAAACCATGCCGTCGATATGGACTCTTGGGCAAGATCAGCCTGTTATCCCCGGGGTACCTTTTATCCGTTGAGCGACATCCCTTCCACCAGGAGATGCCGGATCACTAGTCCCTGCTTTCGCACCTGCTCGACCCGTCAGTCTCACAGTCAAGCTCCCTTGTGCACTTACACTCAACACCTGATTGCCAACCAGGCTGAGGGAACCTTTGGGCGCCTCCGTTACCTTTTAGGAGGCAACCGCCCCAGTTAAACTACCCACCAGGCACTGTCCCTGAACCCGATCAGGGCCCTAGGTTAGATTCCCAATCCGACCAGAGTGGTATTTCAACAACGACTCCACGAGAACTAGCGTCCCCGCTTCACAGTCTCCCACCTATCCTACACAAGCCGAACCGAAAACCAATACCAAGCTATAGTAAAGGTCCCGGGGTCTTTCCGTCCTGCCGCGCGTAACGAGCATCTTTACTCGTAGTGCAATTTCACCGGGCCTGTGGTTGAGACAGCCGGAAAGTCGTTACGCCATTCGTGCAGGTCGGAACTTACCCGACAAGGAATTTCGCTAC